>CAWAHU010000001.1:0-2095283 GCA_963781955.1 uncultured Acidimicrobiaceae bacterium | reverse complement strand
CATGGGGTCCACATCGCTGCTTGGGAGCGCGACTTGCCCATCTCGAGCTGGAAATCACACTGCGTGAGCTGTTGAGGCGCTTCCCCGGGCTCGAGCTAACCGTCGCTCCCGAGGACGTGCAGTGGTCGTCCGTGACCTTCTTGCGCAGCGCGTTGACGCTCCCGATTACGTGGTGAGGACCAGAGAGAGGAATGCCAATGAATGAGTTGCGGTTCGACGGACGTACCGTCATCGTCACGGGGGCCGGCCGAGGTGTCGGGCGCAGCCACGCCCTGTCCTTCGCTCAACGGGGCGCTCGCGTCGTCGTGGCCGACCTCGGGGGTGAGCTGGACGGATCGGGCTCGTCCCACGGTCCGGCCGACGAGGTGGTGGCCGAGATTACGGCGGCCGGTGGGGAGGCCGTGGCCTGCTACGCGTCGGTGGCCGAGGAGGAGGGCGCCGCTTCCATCATTGCGACGGCCATGGACAACTTCGGACAGATCGACGTGGTGGTGAACAACGCAGGGATCGCCTCACCGCTTGACTGGATCGAGAACCTCACCTCGGCCGATTACCGGCGGATGGTCGAGGTTCACCATCTGGGCACGGTGTATGTGACCAAGGCGGCATGGCCACACCTAGTGGCCGGCGGCTACGGGCGGATCGTCAACACCACCTCCGAAGGGCTGCTCGGCATGGTACCCAAGAACTCGAGCTACGGATCGGCCAAGGGAGCGGTCCTCGGGTTCACGAGAGCTGTCGCCATCGACGCCAGCCGCTACGGCATCCAGGTCAACGCGGTCGTCCCCCGGGCGCAGACCCGAATGTCCACCGCCGAGATCCTGGCCCACGTCTACGACGCGCCGCCCGAAGCCTTCGGCGCATCGATGCCGCAGTACGCGGCCGAGTTCGTGACGCCGGCCGCCGTGTACCTGGCCCACGAGTCTTGTCCGCTCAACGGGGAGCTCCTGATCGCCGGTGGGGGACAGGTCATGCGGCTCGCCCTTATGGAGTCGACCGGCTACACGTCCGAGGTGCTCTCGCCGGAGCTGGTGGCCGAACACATCGACCAGATCTTGGACATGGAGTCCGCCCAGCTCATGACGGTCGGAGTGCTCATGTCGGAGACTTCCGAAACGTAGAGGCCGGCATGCCCATGGTGGCGCCCCCGTCCACCGGGAGCGTGACCCCCGTGATGTAGGCGGCTTCGTCGCTGCACAAGAAGCAGACCGCATTGGCCACGTCTTTGACCTCACCCATGCGACCGAGCAGATTCAGCTTGGAACGCACGTCGTTTACCCGGGAGCTCACCGCCTGGAGCATGGCGCTGGCGATCAGCCCGGGTAGAACGGCGTTGACGCGGATGTTGTCCCGGCCGTAGGCCCCGGCCAGCTCCACCGTAAGTCCGAGTTGCCCGGCCTTCGAGGCGGCATAGGCCGTCTCGCCGGTGCCGGCATCTCTGATGCCGACGATCGAACCGATGTTGACGATCGAGCCGCCACCCCGCTCGATCAGGGCAGGGATCGCCTGCTGGCAGGCCAGGAAGGTCCCCTTGAGGTTGACGGCCAATGTCTCGTCATAGAGCTCCTCGGTCGTCTCGGTGATCGGCGCGTGATTGGTCACGGCGGCGTTGTTGACTAGGATGTCGAGGCCGCCGAATGTGTCCACTGCTGCTTTGACCATGGCGGCGCAGTCGGCAGTTTTGGTGATGTCGCCCACAAAAGTGCGGCCTCGGCCCCCGAGGGCCTCGAGCTCCGTCATGGTATGCCCGGCCCGCTCGGCGTCCCGGTCGGCGACCAGGACGGCGGCACCGCGCTCGGCGAAGAGGAGGGCGATGGTGTGCCCGATGCCTGGAGCCGAGCCCGGCCCGCCCGAACCGGCTCCCGTGACGATGACCACCTTGCCTTCGAATCCTGGCACTTCGAACCCCCTTCTTGGCCATCTCGGGCCGGTCGGCTTGATGTTATTGTGTCAGTCTGCTGTCACGTCCCGCGAGACATCGGGATTCGTGCCCTCGAGGGGGATTCTTGGCCATGACCATGACGTCGGCTGACATTTACTTCGACATGTACGACAGGGATCTCTACGCCTCGCCGTACTCCATGTACCGGCGCATGCGCGACGAGGCACCTGTCTACCGGAACGAGAAGTACGACTTCTGGGCCCTGACTCGATTCGACGACGTCGCCAAGATCCTTACCGATCGCGACACCTTCAGTTCGGCCAAGGGCGGCGTCTATCAGATCGCCACGGCGGGGATCGAGTTACCCCCCGGACTCTTCATCTTCGAGGATCCGCCCCTCCACACCGTCCACCGGCGGCTGGTCTCGCGGCTCTTCACCCCCCGGGCGATCGGCGCCATCGAGGACCGCGTCCGCGTTCTCTTCGAAGGCGCTGCGGAGGCCCTGGTGGGTCGAGATCAATTCGACTTCGTGAAGGACTTCGCCAACATGTTGCCCATTCAGGTGATCGGCATGCTGCTTGGGCTCCCTGACTCGGACTTGGCCTCCCTGCGCGACACCTTCCACCGCTCCCAGAACGAGGGGACGGCGGGGGAGAATGTGGACACCCTGGGCGGCATCGCTGAAGCGGCGGTCTGGTTCAGCCAGTACCTCGATGACCGAGTGGAGAACCCCACCGATGATCTCATGAGCGAACTCCTGCACTTGGAGTTCGAGGACCACACGGGTACCCGCCGCATGCTGGGGCGCGACGAGCTGCTCAACTTCCTAGTCCTGATCACCGGGGCCGGCAGCGACACGACGGTCAACGCCATCGGCTGGGCCGGCCAATTGCTCGGCGACCACGCTGACCAGCGCCGCCTCCTCTTGAATGATCCGGGCCTGATCCCCAACGCGGTGGAGGAGGTCCTCCGATACGAGTCGGTCTCCTACCACATGTGCCGCACGACGACGACCGAGGTCGAGTTCTACGGCCAGAAGCTGGCGGAGGGCTCGCTCATCGTTGTCCTGCCCGGGTCGGCCAATCGTGACGAGCGTCGGGTCTCCGATCCTGACGTGTTCGACGTCACCCGCGTACCGGGCCAGATCTTCACCTTCTCATTCGGCCCGCACTTCTGCCTCGGGGCCAACCTGGCCAAGCTGGAGACCCGGTTGGCCGTCGAGGCCATATTGAAGCGCTTCCCCAACTGGACGGTCGACCACAGCGGCGCCCAGCTGACCGCTGGCATCGACACCCGGGGGTGGGACTACCTCCCGGTGCAGATCGGCTGACCGGCTCTCGAGGGCCCCGCGTCAGCGCGGGACGATGTCGTCATAGATCGCGACCGTCCCGTCGCGGCTGGCCTTGAGCGCCATCTTGGCGTCCGGGAAGTCCATCATCCGGGCCGTCAGGCCCTGCTCTAGCTCGTAGCCCTGGCGCACGTCGAGGGACTCGATGTCGTTGAGCCCCTGCTTGCCCATGCGTACCGCGGTTGGGCTGTAGGCGGCGACCCTCGTAGCTTCGGTTCTCGCTCTAGACAAGAGATCAATCTTCGGCACCACGGCGATGACGGCGCCGAGCGACTGCATCTCGGTGGCCGAGAGCCGTTGTCCGGTGAAGAACATCCACCGGACAACGGGTTGGCTGACCATCCGACCGAGGTGCCTCGCCCCTCCATGAACCCCCACGCTGAGTTCGGGGAGCCCGAAGGAGGCGTCGTCGCTGGCCACCACGAAGTCGCACGACGCGGCCAGGCACAGCCCTGTTCCGAGGGCGGCCCCGGCTACAGCCCCGACAACCGGTACCGCACATTCCTGGATGGCGAAGAAGGACTCTCGGACGTGGAACATGCGTTCGCGCACGTTGTCGCCGTCCATGGTGGCGAAGTCATCGAGGTCGTTGCCGGCACAGAAGTGCTTGCCCGCACCTGTGAGGACGACCGCTCGGACCCCCGGCCCGATCTGGTCGATGTCCGCGAAGAGCTCGCGCAACTCCCGGTACATGGTGAGGTCGACGGCGTTCACCGGCGGCCGGGCCATCGTGACCGTGGCGACCCCGTGGTCGTCGAGGTCTATCTCGAACCTGGTCAGCTGTCGTCCCACGGTGCCTCCTCCTGCCTCGCCATGCGTTTTCAGGGTGACAGTAGACTGTCGACTTGGTCTCCGGGTCCCCGAGTGCCCAGCGCGCTTGCAAAAGATGACAGTAGACTGTCACACTTGAGCCAATGGCCCGCATGTCGAGCCCGAAATTGGTGTCCATCAGATAGTCACGAGGTGCGAGGAGCACACCCATGCGGTACAAGGCGATCTCTGCCGATGGCCATGTGAACGAACCGCCCAGCCTCTGGGTGGAGAACCTCCCAGAGAAGTTTCGTGAACGTGGGCCGCGAGTGATCGAGACTCCGAAGACGAAGGGCCACGCCTGGATCATGGAGGGCCAGAAGCGGCCCTCGGTCATGGGCTTCTCGTCCATGTACTTTCGGTCGTCGAAGCGGTTCGACCGGGCATCCCTCGTCGAAGGCTTCAAGCAGATCAAAGATCGGGGTGTCCGCTACGAGGACCTCTTTCCCGGCTCGTATGACCCCAAGGCCCGGGTGAGCGAGATCATCGAGGACCAGACCGACGCCGAGGTGATCTTCAATGGCGTGGGCACCGTGTGGAACGGGATCAAGCTCTGTCCTGACAAGGAGCTCGCCCTGGCCTGTTACAAGGTCTACAACGACTGGATCGCCAGCTTCCAGGCCTATGCACCCGACCGGTTCATCTGTAACGGGACGTTGCCGACCACCGGCCTCGACGATGCGATATCAGAGCTCCATCGGTGTGCCCAGATGGGGTTGCGAACCGTCCAGCTCGAGTCGTACCCGAGCGGATCGTTCACCGACCCGACTCCTGAGGACGATCGATTCTGGGCGGAAGCGGTCGAGCTCGGAATGCCCATCAACGTCCACACCCAGTTCTTCTTCCCGGCCGGCGATCTCGGTTCGAAGATCACCGCGGCGGGAGCGGGGGACAAGGAGGTGCGGGCAAGGAGGATGGGCATCGACGTCCAGGCCGGCAGCTTTCCCGTCATCTTGTGGCGGATGATCCAGTCGGGCGTCTTCGAGCGCTTCCCCGACCTGGCTCTGGTAGGGACCGAGGTACAGACCGGGTGGATCCCCTACTACCTCGAACGCTTCGACGACTCGGTGTTGCGGAACCGGCGGGAATGGAACCTGCCTCTGCTGCCGAGCGAGTACTTTCGCCGGAACGTGTCGGTCGTGTACATCGTCGACGAGATCGGCGCCCACAATCGCTACGACATCGGCGTCGCCAACATCATGTGGGGCCCGGACTTC
Organism: uncultured Acidimicrobiaceae bacterium; assembly: GCA_963781955.1. Classification (GTDB taxonomy): domain Bacteria; phylum Actinomycetota; class Acidimicrobiia; order Acidimicrobiales; family RAAP-2; genus Bog-473. The sequence goes on along the minus strand of CAWAHU010000001.1, from coordinate 2,090,026 downwards.
CCGCACTCGTCCTCGGCCTGGCCAGTCGACTATGAGCTGGGCCGAGAAGTGCTCGAACGGGCCGGGTGCTCAGAGAGCGAGATCGAGCGGATCATGTGGAGGAACGCTGCCGAGCTCTACAAACTTCCTTACGAGTCGCCCGACACCGTCGGCGTGGCGGCCTGAATGTCCGATCAGCCTGCCTACGAATTGGTGTCGGCCGAGTCCCACATCGTCGAGCCGCCCGATGTGTTCGATGCCGTTCCAGCCTCCCTTCGGGATCGGGCTCCTCGGATGGTCTCGTTGGAGGGGGCGGCCGCCTGGGTCGTGGAGGGCGCCGAACCGATCCCCCTCGCTCCGACCACGGCCACCGGGAGCGGCTGGCTGCGCGCCGCGGATGGGAATCGATCGGGCCGGTCGGTGGGCTGGGAGTCCGTGCTGCCGGCGCTGTACGACCCCGCCGAGCGCACGCGGGCCCAATGGCACGACAGCATCGACGCCGAGATCCTCTACCCGACGCCCGAGTTGTGGGACGCCATCCGACAGCTTCCCGATGCCCAGCTCAAGGTAGCCCTGGCCAGGGCCTACAACGACTGGATCGCCGGATTTTGCGGTGAAGCCCCGGATCGGCTCTTCGGTCTGGCCAAGCTGCCCACCACGAGCGTGGAGGATGCCCGAGTCGAGCTGGTGCGCTGCGTGAGCGAACTTGGGTTGCGTGGGGCGATCCTCGACGCCTTCCCGAGCGGGGCTCCGGTCGGGGGTAATCCGGCTGACGAGCCCTTCTGGGAAACAGTCAACGACCTCGGGGTCCCGATCAGCCTCCACTACGCCTTCGGCGCCGCCGCCGACACGGCACCGCCATACGGGATCGTCCCGGGCATGAAGCCGCCCATGGCCGACGCGTTGCTCCCCATGGTGGCTGCCGGCCTGTTCGACCGCTACCCCGAGGCGAAGATCGTGCTGGCCCACGGTGACGCCGGCTGGGCCCTCCACTGGATGGAGTTCTTCGACATCAACTACGTCCGTCACAAGCACCTGGCCGAGTACGCGTTGGAGGACATGGAGGCCGTTCCTTCGGATTACATCCGCAAGCACGTCTGGTTCACCTTCCACCAAGACCGGCCGGCGGTGAAGAACCTCCACCGACTGGGTGGGGTCCATCTGATGTGGGGGAGTCACTTCCCCTACGAGGACTCGAATTGGCCCGACAACCGCCAGCAGGCAATGCGGGTCACAGAGTCGGCATCGACGGACGATCGACATTCCCTACTCGCCGGCAATGTCGCCCGCTTGTACCGGCTCCCCGGTTTCGAGAAGGGGTTCACAGAGGGCGACATCACCTCGTTCGAACAGCTCGTGCACTTCTGAGATGCCCATCGATATCGAACCCAAGCTCCTCGAGATCTCGGCAGTCGCCGCCTGCGAGGCCTACGACAAGGCCGTCAAGCATGTGAACGAGGAGATTAAGGCCCGGGATCCGAGCAACCTCACGGCTTTGATCGGGACGCTTGCCCCTGAGGGTCCCTACGCCTACACGATCATGCCGAGGATTCTCCCTGACGGCACCATCTCGCTTCCGGTGCTCTCTACGCGCGAAGAGATCACCGAGGCCTATGCCTTGGTACGGGGCATGAGTGACGTCCACGAAGTGGCTGGACTCACCGAGATCACCGGCAGCTGGTACCTGTTCCAAGACGCCCTCACCGTGGGCGGTCCCAGCGGAACCGACGTCCGCAACGATCGACACACCTTGGGGCTTTTCCCCTCGGGGGCGGAGCCGGGCATCACGGGAGAGCTGGTGTGGCTACGTGTGCCCCGGTCGCAGCTCGGCTGGGCGGACGATGTGGAGGTTGTCGCCGAGGACGACCTCCATGCTCGACGACTCGTTCTCAACCGCTATCACCAGTACTTGGAGGGACTTCGGTCCAACGACGTCGACGCCATCGTCGAGCCGCTGCACGACGGAGTGGCCTCGGCCATCCGTGACTACGTGGGCGACACCGGCACCCTCATCGAGCTCACCGGCAAGGACGTGCACCGGCACTGGTACGCCGAGCTGTTGGCCAAGTACGAGGTCCGTTCGGCCCGATCCATCCAGCTGGTCACCACAGAGTGGTACGTGTTCAGCGAGCTACGGATCCAGGTCGAACAGCGGGACAACGGTGCATCGTTCGCCTTCAATACGGCAGAGTTCCACGTGACGGCGAAGGACGGTCGGTTCATCGCCCGGATCGGGCACGGGACGGAGCCTGCCTGACCATGGCACAGCCCACCCGATTCCCTCGAGGCGAGGCCGCCATCGTGGGAATCGGCTGCACCGAGTACTCCCGCGATTCGGGGGTGAGCGTCTTCAACCTGGCCACCGAGGCCGTCAAGGCGGCCGTCGCCGACGCGGGACTCACGCTCGCTGACGTGGACGGCCTGTGCACCTTCGGCCCCAACGACTCCATCCCGCCCAATCTCCTGGCCCAGGCCATCGGAATTAAGAGCCTCAGCTACTACGTCGACCAGTTCTTCGGGGGAAGCGTCGCTCTGACCATGGTCGGTCAAGCCAGCTTGGCCCTGGCCGCCGGCGTGGCCGACTGCGTGGTCTGCTACCGGGCCATCAATGGGCGTTCAGGGACGCGGTTGAACGGCTCGGGTCGGGGCGGCGGTGGGCGCCTGCCCTGGGACATGCAATTCAAGTATTCAGCCGGGATTCTGGCACCGGCCCAGGAGATAGCCCTCGTGGCCCGTGCCCACATGCTCAAGTACGGGACCCGGTCCGAGGACTTCGGCCGGATCGCCGTACTGAGCCGCACCAATGCCCTGGACAATGACCGGGCGATGATGCGAAAGGCCATGACTCTGGACGACTATTTGGCCAGTCGCTGGATCGTCGAGCCCTTCCGCCTCTTCGACTGCTGCTTGGAGACCGACGGAGCTGTCGCCATCGTCCTCACCCGGGTCGACCGGGCCAAGGACCTTCCGCATCGTCCGGTGCTCGTGCAGGGGGCTGCGTGGGGCGGAGGTGTCAACCTGATCAACAACGGCCAGGATGACCTGACCGACTCACCAGCTCGTCCGATCGCGGATCGCCTCTACGCTGCAGCGCGGTCTCGGACCTTCGGAGATCGATTTCGCCGAGCTCTACGACTGCTTCACGTACAACGTGTTGTCGCAGATCGAGGGCTACGGGTTCTCCGAGCCCGGGGGGGTGCCCGAGATGCTGCGCGACGGCCGCTTCGAGCGCTCGGGAGGAGCACTGCCGATCAACACTCACGGTGGGCTTCTCTCGGAGGGCTATCTCCACGGACTGAATCACGTGTACGAGGCGGTGCAACAGATTCGGGGTGAGGCGGCCCACCGCCAGATACCCCGTCACGACGTCGCCCTGGTGACCGGTCAGCTCGGGTACGTCAGCGGTTACTCCTCGGCCGCGGTGCTGGTTGGCGGATGAGCGCCCCCGAGGAGCGGCGGACTCTGCCCACACCCGACCGGGATTCGGCCCCCTACTGGCGGGGCCTGGCCGGGAGTCGTTTCCTGCTTCAGAGCTGTCGGGCCTGTGGGCACTGGACGTGGCCCGCCCGGCCGATCTGCTCGCAGTGCCACGGTGACGAGCTCGAGTGGACGGAGTCGCCCGGGAAGGGTGAGGTGTACAGCTGGGTGGTGACCCACCAGGCCTACGCGCCCGAGTTGGCAGAGATTGCCCCGTACCCCGTCGCCCTGGTCCGGCTGGACGAGCAGCACGACATCCTCATCCCGGGCCGATATGTCGGGGTAGCCGAGCTGGCCCAGGGACTCCGGGTCCGGGCCCGTTTCGAGCGGGCGAACGAGGAGATCGGTCTGCTCCTCTGGGGCGATGACTGACGACCCCGTCGCTGCCGAGCACCAGGACTACGTCTGGGTGCTCGATTGTCCCTGTGGCGAGCGACTGAGAGGAGACAGCGAGGACTCCATCGTGGACGTGGCGAAAGCTCACCTGGCCGACCGGCATCCGGACATGGCCGACGACTACGAACGCGAGCACATCTTGTTCATGGCGACGAGGTTCCGCCGCTGACCGAGGGGCTCCGAGGCCGCCACCTCACTTGGCCGAGGCGAAGGTGGGTCGCTTGACCGCACCGCGGGGAGGCAGAGGCGCGAAGATCTTCCGCAGTGTCCGTGCCGGACCCTCGAGGGTGACGTTGGGACGGGCGTGTTGGATGGCGATATTGTCCCAAGCGACGAGGTCGCGCTCACGCCAGTCGTGCTCGTAGATGCCTTCGCTCCGGTACAGATGAGAGAAGAGCTCCTCGAGCAGCTCGTCGCTCTCAGGCTTGGGTAGCGTGTCGATGCCCTTCGTCATTTGTTGGGAGACGTACAGCACCGTGTCACCGGTCCGGGGATGCTTCATCCCCACCGGCGTGGAGCGAGTGGGCAGGTTCTCAAACTTCGACACCAGGATGTCGGGATCGTCTGCCCGGCTGGCTTCTTCGTGGCCCTGGGTGGCAGACAGGAGTTCCACCCTGGTCCGCAGCTCGTCGGGCAACGTCGCCCAGGCCCAGTTGGCGCTCACGAAGACCGTCGGTGTCGCCGGCTGCTCGACGTGGACGCCGTAGAGCGAGAGCACCTGGAAGGTGTGCTCGGACCACATCATGTCGGCGTGGAAGAGCAGGCGACCATAGGGCGCTCCGCCCCCGGCCTCCTTGTTGGAGACGTAGAAGGGCTCGTCGCCGTCGCGTCCGGTCGATGACTCTCCGGGAGCGAGGGCATCAAGACCGATCAGCATCCGGACGAGATTGGCCTGTTGCGTCTGGTCGATGTCGAGGTCGCGGAAGACGAGGACCCCGCGGACGTCGAAGAGTCGCTGGAGCCGCGTGCGAGTCGCCTCGTCGGCCAGAGCCTCGTCCGGCTCGAGCCCGGTGATCTCAGTCCCGAACTGGGGCGTCAATTCTCGCAGTTGATAGTCGGCCATCGCGGTGCCTCCCGTTCATGCTGGGTCGGCCTTCATGGTACTGCAGGATGGGAGAAGGTGACAGTGTAATGTCACCTTCTGGCACCAGTCGCCCAGGCTCAGCCGGCCGGTGCCACGACGACGCCGTCTCCGATCAGCTCCTCCACGCGCCCTTTCGCGTAGCCGTGCTCGAGGAGGAGGGAGCGGGAGTGTTCGCCGAGGTCGCAGAAGGGAAGCACCTGGCTGGGTGTGTCCGACAAGCCGAGCACGGGGGCGTAACGCCAGTAGACGCCGCCCAGGGTGGGGTGCGACGTCGTCACCATCATGTTGGTGGCGACCGCCTGGGGGTCCTCGTAGCAGAAGGCGAAGTGCGAAGCGGCGTCGGCCATGGTGCATCCGACCCCTGCCTCGAGCAGCCGCCGCTCCCATTCGGGCCCCGTCCGTGTGCGGAAGATCGCCGACAGCTCGTCTTCGAGGGCGGTGCGGTATTCCGCCCGGAGGCGCCCCGTGACGAAGCGCTCGTCCTTGCCGAGATCCTCGCGACCCACGACATGGAGGAGCCTGGCTACGGCGTCGTCGTCGTCAGCGACCACCATGATCCAGCGCGGATCAGGGTTTCCGTGGGGGACAGTGGCAGAAGCACCGGGCGCGCACTCATAGAGGCGATGCGTCGGGCTGATGCCGAACTGGCGGTGGTCGACGACTGGTCGAGGAGGCTTACCCTCGTACGATAAGGCGTCCTCGAAGTTGAGGTACATGTTCGAGACGATCATCGACGATTCCACGTCCTGGCCTTGGCCGGTACGGTGAGCGGCGAACAGGCCCAGCATGAGGGCCAGGGCATGTCCCGCAGCGGCCACCGGGTCAGCCCCGCTCTCGCGCAACGGAGGGTTTCCCTCGCCGGTCTGGTGCGCGGTCTGCCCGGCGAACGCCGCCACGACCGGATCGATGGCCGGCTGGCGGGCGTAGGGTCCGGTCGATCCGTACGATGTGGCGTATTGGTAGACGAGCCGAGGGTTGACGGAACGCAGCGTCTTCACGTCGATCCCGAGCTCATTGGGCACGTCGCCCCGGAAACTGTGGACGAACACGTCCGCCCGCTCAACGAGCCGATGCACGATCTCTCGGCCCCGAGGGTCCTTCAGGTCGATCGCGATCGATTCTTTGCCCTGCATGGCCCGCACCATGTTGTTCTGACCGAGCGCGGTAACGGGATCACCGCTGCCGCGACCGAGCAGCCGGTAGGGATCGCCCTTCGGTGGTTCCACCTTGATCACCCGCGCTCCCAATTCGGCCAATAGGGCGGTGGCGAACGGGGTGGCGTAGTAGTAAGCCGCTTCGACGACAGTGATCCCTTCGAGCGGGCCGTGGAGCGATTTCCAGGTGCCTCCCGGCACGGACTGGGGTGTCCGCGCCTCGCTCAACACTTCGTCGTTGTGGTCACCGGGAACGGGTGCCGGGCGGCTCACGCTGGCCGGAGCGCCCGAGACCTTGGCGATCGGTCCGATCTGGAGGATCGGGCCGACTCGAGGGTCATCGATCATGACCAGATTCCCCGTCGCCTGTAGTTGGCGGTGACGGAGAGCTTGTTGGGTGGTCTGGATCACGTCGGCACAGACGTTGCCGTTGGCCAGGTAGGCCTCCATCCACTCTTCGGAGGACTTCTCCTTCATGCGATTTTGGAGCAGCCGAACCAGTTCGACCTTGGCGTCATCGTCGGGGAATCGCCATGGTGCTCCCTTGAAGCGTTCCTCCTCCCAGATCCAGTCGAACCCGATGGTCTTGATCCAGGCCGGGAAGAAATGCGGTTCGGACAGCGAGTGCATGATCCAGCGGTCATCCGCACACTGCACCAGCATCCCGGTCAGGGTCACCTCGCGGGGATCGCGATGGTGGGCCAGGGGGTTGATGGCGTCGGGGACGGTCTTGGTCGACGAGGCCTTGTCGTCCGGCAGCTCTTCCCCGTCTCGAAGCAGCCAACGCACCTGCGGGTTCTGTCGGCAGGTGATGCCGAGCAGCATGCTGGCGTCCACGCGTTGTCCCCGGCCGGTCAGGTCACGGGCCCTGAGCGCGGCGAGCGCGCCGAGGGCGGTGAGCATCCCGGCGAAGTAGGTGCCGTCGGGACACGAGCGGTAGATGGGTCGCTTGTTGCCCTGCTCCCAGCCGGGCTGGTCGCGGAGGATGCCGGCCTTTGCCATGACCAGTGCATCGTCGGCCGGAGCGCCCGCGAACCGACCCTTGGCGCCGAAGCCCGAGATGGAACAATGGACCAGGGCCGGGTTGGTGGCCACCAGCACCTCATCGCCCGCGCCCAACCCTTGGGTGACGTGGGGCTCCCAGTCCTCGACCAAGACGTCCGCGGTGGCGACCAGGTCGAGGAGCCGCCGGCGATATGTGCTGTCGGAGGCGTCGAACAGGACGCTGCGCTTCCCCCGGTTCAACAGCAGGTCGGCCGGGGTCACCTCGGTGTCGCCGCCCGAGGGCTCGAGCCGGATGACGTCGGCGCCGAAATCCGCCAGCACCATGGTTGCCAGCGAGCCAGCCGCTCCTCGACTGCACTCGAGCACCCGAATGCCTGCGCATGCTCCTGCCATGAAGCCCTTTCCGGTCGATCACGAACTGACAGTCCCCTGACAGTAGTCTCTGATCCATGCTGGTGCCGGGGGGAAGCCTCGCCGATCTTCGTGACGGTGTACGCGACTGGTGCTCGGCCCACGTCCCCAAGAGCTGGCGGCAAGAGCTCCGAGGTGTCAGCCATGAGGAACTGGTGTCATTCCTGCGCTGGTGGGGCGGCGAACTGCGCCCCTCCGGACTACTGGCGCCGCATTGGCCCCGTGAGTGGGGTGGTGGGTTCAGCATCGAGGAACAGGTCGTGATCGCGGAGGAGTTGGCACGCGGGGATGTGCCACGAAACGCCCTGTTCCACGTCGCCGTGTTCAACGTGGCGCCGACCCTGCTCCACAACGCCACCTCCGAGCAGCGGGCACGCTTCCTCCCGGGGATCCGCTCGGGCGAAGTGTGGTGCCAGGGGTACTCCGAGCCCAATGCCGGTTCCGACCTGGCCAGCCTGCAGACGCGCGCCGAGCGCGACGGGGATCGCTACGTCGTCAATGGCCAGAAGCTCTGGACCAGCTGGGCTCGGGAGGCCGACTGGTGCATGCTCCTCGCCCGTACCGATCCAACGACGACCAAGCACAAAGGCATCAGCTGCCTGATGGTCGACATGCATTCGGCGGGCATCGAGGTGCGCCCCATCAAGCAGGCCTGGGGCCCTGCCGACTTCAACGAGGTCTTCTTCGACGACGTGGTCGTGCCGGTCGACAACCGCATCGGTCCCGAGCACGAGGGTTGGCAGGTCGCTCAGGGGACTCTGGCAGCCGAGCGAGCCATGGCCATCTTGGAGATGGCGGAGCGGCTCAAGTACCACGGGATCGAGGCGGCCATTCGAGAGGCCGGGAATTGGCACCTCGAGGGCGGAGGAGCAGTGCTCGAGGATGGTGGTGTCCGAGAGCTGTTGGCCGAGTGTTACGCGGGGGTTCATGTCGTCCGCCACACCCTCAACCAGATGATCGAGGACATCATCCGCGGCATCGACGTGGGTGGTACCGCGTCGACGATCAAGGTGCTCTATTCCGAGCTCCTGGTCCGGGTCATGCAGGCCTTGACCGATCTGCAAGGACTGAACGGGCAGGTCGACGCCGGCGTGCTCGCCTGCGCCGGCTGGGAGACCGGGTTCTGGATGAACGACTACATACACGCCTTCGGGTGGATCATCGGCGGTGGCACCAACGAGATCCAGCGCAATGTCATCGCCGAGCGGATGCTCGGATTGCCGAGGTAGGACGGATGGGCCTGTCCGCCGAAGAGCGCGAGGAGCTGCGAAGCACCTCTCGGAGTGTGCTCGCCCGCAGCTGTTCCTCCGAGCGCGTGCGGGAGGTGATCGAGAACGGTGACGGATTCGACGCCGAGCTGTGGACGCAGATCGTCGACCTCGGATGGACAGCCATCCACGTGGAGGAGCGCTACGGGGGGGCGGGTTGCGGATATCGCGACCTGGTCGTGATCCTCCACGAACTCGGGCGGGCCCTGGGGCCGACACCCTTCCTGGCCAGCACCGTGTTGGCGACGGGTGCTCTTGTCGCTGCAGACGACAACACTCTTCGCGCATCCCATCTCGCCGCCTTGGCCAGTGGTTCCTCGCTCGGATCGGTGGCCCTCGCAGCGGCCGACGGGAGCTACGAGGTTGGTGACCTGAGCGTCCGATGGGTCTCCACGGACGAAGGCATCGTCCTCCGGGGCGTCTCGGGGTTCGCGCTCGACGCCGATCTGGCGGACTTCCTTGTGGTGGCGGCGCGGGGTACCGACGGCGAGCCTGCGGTCGTCGTGGTCGAGACCTCCGACCCCGGCCTGAGTCGTGAGAGGATCCCCACCGTCGACCAGACCCGCCGCATGTTCTCCGTGACTTTCGACGGCGTGGTGGTGCCGTCAAGCCACCTGTTGTGTCAGCCCGGTTCCGCCGCGGCCACGTTGATCGACCGGGTGCTCGCTCTCGGGGTGTTTGCAGCAGCAGCCGATGCGACGGGCGTGGCCGAGCGAGCCCTCGAGGCCACCGTGGCCTACGGCAAGGAGCGACTGCAGTTCGGAAAGCCGATCGGTTCCTTCCAGGCGGTCAAACACCACTGCGCCAACATGGCGGTGAACGTCGAGTCGAGCCGTGCCACGACCACGGCGGCTGCGTCTGAGCTCGATGACGACCCGGCCGGGTGGACAATCACGGCGTCCATCACCGCGTCCTACGTGGGCCCGGCCTGCTCGGAGGTGTGTGCCTTGGCCATGCGGGTCCATGGCGGTATCGGCTTCACCTGGGAGCACGACACCCACCTGCAGATGAAGCGGGCAAAGCTCGACGAAGTGATGTTCGGTCGACCGTCCTGGCACCGCCGACGACTGGCCGACGCGGTGTTCCCCACCTTCATGAACACGTGACCCCAAAGATGCTGAGGAGACGCCAATGACCTCCACCTGGACCGGGAAGACGCCGCGCCAACTCGACGATGCCACCATCGAAGAGGTACGGCGGCGAATCGGGATCCCGGTCCACTACTCGCCTCGCAACCACAACGAGGTCTCGTCGACCGACTCATTTCGCCACTTCGCCCGGGCCTATGGCGACGACAACCCGCTCTACAGTGATCCCCGATACGCTTCCGCCTCGTCTTGGCGGTCGTCGATCGCCCCACCGCTCTATCCGTTCGCCTCGGGAATCGACCGGCCCTTCGAGCTCTCCGACCAACAACGGGCGATCCTGAGGTCGGGTGACCCGCTGGCCGGCATCGGCCAGTACATGTGCGGCGAGCGCTGGCTCTTCCCGAAGCCGGTGCGGGCCGGCGACGTGCTCTGGCATTCCGAGACTCTCCATTCGGCCGAACTGCGTCGGAGCTCCTTCGGTGGGGGGACCGGCGCCCTGGTGTCGAAGCGCCATGTGTGGGAGGACGAGGGCGGTGATCCGTTCGCGCTGCGGTTCCTGGACTTCTGGCACGCCGATCGGGAAAAGTCACGCCAGGCCGGAAAGAACCGCCGTATCGAGCGCACGCACTACACGGACGAAGACCTGAGCCGCATCGATGCCTGCTACGCAGCCCAGCAGGTTCGGGGCTCCATGCCGCGAGCCACTACCGAGGTGACGGTCGGCATGCAGCTCGGACCCATTGCCAAGGGACCCTTGAGCGCCACCGACCTCGTGGCGTGGCACGTTGGCGTGGGCTGGGGCGTCTACGGAGGAGGGACGTCGCACGTCGCCTACGCCAACCGACGCCGCGTGCCGAAGTTCTACGTGAAGAACCAATACGGCTTCTGGGACTCGGCGCAAAGCTGTCATTGGGACGACGAGTGGGCGCAACGCATGGGCCACCCGGCCCCGTACGACTACGGCGTCATGCGCACGAATTGGATGGTCCACCTGGTCACCGACTGGATGGGGGACGACGCATGGGTCTGGAAGCTGACGGCCAGCGTACGCAAGTTCAACTACATGGGCGACCTGCACATGATCTCAGGCGTCGTCAGCGCTGTCGACGCCGCTGCCGGTACGGTCACCATCGACGTCGAGGGCGAGAACCAGCGGGGTGAGGTGACCTGCGATGCACAGATCGTGGTTATCCCGCCGCCGCCAGGTGGCGGCCACGCGCGCATCCCCGCCTACGACCCCTCACAAGTGCCCGAGGCGTCCGCACCGTGAACGTCGACTTCCTGGCAGGCCTCCGGGTCCTCGAGATCGGTGATGGCGTTGCCGGCGCCTCGGCGACGGGCATCCTGGCCGCCCTGGGCGCCGAGGTCACCGCCGTCGTCGACCCCGCGAGTCTCCATCGTCACGGGCGTCCCCGCGTCGACCCGACCGACAGCGGCTCGGCTCTGCTCGGCGCGTGCCTCGATCGTGGCAAGACGTTGGTACGGGTGGCAGACGCAGACTTGTCTGCATTGCTCGCCCAGTCCTACGACGTTGTCCTCGTAGACCGGGTGGGGGGTTTTGGCGGGCCCCTCGGATTCCTCGGCTCCATCGAGGAGTACCTCGCGCTCGTCGATCGACACAACGTGGGGGCCTGGCTCACCGTCAGTGCCTTCGGGCTCAGCGGCCCCCGAGCGGGTGACAGGGGGACGGAGCTCTCCGTTGCCGCGGCCAGTGGGATGCTCGCTGCTGTGCGCGACGAGGCCACCGGCCAGCCGCTCAAGCTCGGTGGACAGCAGTCGCTGCTCAACACCGGCCAGTCCGCGGCTCTCGCCGTCTGCCATGCCATCGATCTGGCCGCTGGTGGCAACCCGGTTCACCTCGACCTCTCCGCTGTGGAGGCAACCCTGGCCATGGGCCCGTTTCTCGAGGTGGGCGCCCTCCTGCTGGACACCGGTGGGGCCATCGGGGCCAAGCGTTACGGCGCCCCAGCCAGCTTCTACCGCTGCGCGGACGGCCTCATTCGCATCTCGGCCATGGAGGACCATCAGTGGCGCGGTGTCGTCGCGGCCATGGGCTCGCCCTCCTGGGCCGAGCAGTTCGCCACCATGGACGCCCGGATCGACGATCCCGACGGGGTCGATTCGAATGTCGAAGCCTGGACCCGGACCCGGACCAAGATGGAGGCCGAGCAAGAGCTGCAGGCCAGCGGCGTTCCGGCCACAGCCGTGTACTCCCCGGCGGAGATCCTCGAGTCGCCCCAGCTGGTGCATCGCCGAGCCTTCGGGCCACTGCCGGTGGGCGACGGTCGTGAGGCCACGATCGTCGGGCTGCCCTTCCGCGTGGTGGGCGGAGGCAACACCGATGAGGAGAATCCCCGGCGCCGGCGGTCGTTACAGGGCCTCAAGATCCTCGAGGCCAGCCGGGTGCTGGCGGTGCCGCTGTCGGGGGCCATCCTCGGTGCCCTCGGAGCCAAGGTGTGCAAGCTCGAGGATCTGTCCGCGGCTCGACATGTACCGCCGGCGAGGTCCCTTCGTCGACGGCGAACAGGGACCAGAGCGTGGGGCCTACTTCGCCCTGGTGAACCACTCCAAGGCCAGCGAGGCCTTCGACATCGACAGCGACCCCCAGCGCCTCGAGAACCTGATCTCGGCGGCGGACGTGGTGATCGAGAACCTCGGTCCCAAACGGGCCATCGAGTTGGGTATGGCGGCGTCCGTCGCGCCCAAGAGCCACCCGGGGCTCCTGGCCGTCAGCTCGTCGGGCTTCGGGCAGGATGGACCCCACGCCACGTATCGCGCCTACGCCTACAACCTGCAGGCATCGGGTGCCCTGGGCTATCTGACCCGCAACGAGGCGGGGGAGAGCGCCGAGATCGACATCGCCTGGGCCGACCTCATCTCGGCCTACGCCCTGGCGACCGTCATCGCGGCGTGGGCGGTGGGCCCCAGGGGGAATGCCGGCACGGGAGTGGACTTTGCCATGACCGATCTCGTGGTGTCGCACTTCAACGAGTACCTGGCGGCGGCCAGCCTCGGTTACGGCGACGACTCCGCGGATCGAGCGAACGAGCTCTTTCCCTTCGCTCCCCATGGGATCTACCCGACCGACGACGGCTGGATCGCCATCTGCGTGAAGGAAGACGGCGAGTTCGTCCGTTTGAACGAAGTCATCGACGGCGCGATCTTGGATCCTGCCTTCGCCCAAGCCAAGCACCGTCTGAAGCGACGTCACGAACTCGACTCCCAGTTGGGCACGGCCACGCGGTCACACCGTTCGTCCGAGCTGGCGGCCCGATTGCGGGAGGAGGGGGTGGTGGCCGAGGCGGTGGTGGGCCCGAAGGCCCTGACCGAGGACGATCAGCTCACGGCCCGTGGGTTCTTCGAACCGGTCGACCATCCCGAGTGGGGCACCCGGCGCCTGGTCGGGATCCCCTGGCGGCGGTTCGGGCAATCGCCACCGCCGCTCGGCCCACCGCCACTGCTCGGTGGGAGCGGCCGTGGGTAGGTTGCGTCAGGGTGGGACCGAACGTAAAGTTGACAGTGTACTGTCGCTTTCTGCCGCTCCGAGAAGGGGCCCCAGCAGAGGAGAGCCCGCATGACCGTCACCGCCACTGACTCCGAGATCGACAGCCAGCCCACCTCCGCCCCCTACGTCGTGGTGTCGTGTGACACCCACATCGGGCCGCGCCTCAACGAAGAGCTGCGGTCCTACTGTCCGAAGAACCTGCTCGAGCAGTTCGACGCCTACGCCGGGGATCTGCGAGAGCGCCGGGAGGCCGCGGCGGCGGCCAAGGGCCGGGTGTCGTTCGCGGGCAAGCAGATGGGGGCCGACTGGGGCGTCCGGCTCGACAACCTGCAGACGCCGGGACACTACGACATGCACGCCCGTATCCGGGACTTCGACGATGACGGCGTGGCCGCTGAGGTCATCTTCCACGACAGCCAGAACGGCGAGCCGATCCCGTTCCAGACCGACACGCTCCTGATGCGTTCGGCCAAAATCGACCAGGACTTCGGTCTGCTGCGCGCGGGCCAGCGGATCTACAACCAGTGGCTGGCCGACGTGTGCTCCATCGAGCCCGAGCGCCACATCGGCTTGATGCACCTACCCATGTGGGACATCGATGCGGCCATCGAAGAGCTCCAGTGGGCCCGTTCGGTCGGGCTGAAGGGGATCAATTTCCCGACGCCGAAGACCTTCCTTGAGCCGTACAACTCGCCTAACTGGGACCCGTTCTTCGCCGCTTGTGAGGACCTCGGGGTGACGCTGTGCAACCACGGCGGCGCCGGCGCCAGCGGTGGCGCCCACCCCGGCGCCATGTCGATCGCCAAGTTCGAGATCTCGATGATGGCCCGCATCTGCCCGATGGACCAGCTGATCTTCGGCGGTGTGTTCGAACGGCACCCTCGCTTGAAATTGGTCCTCACCGAATCGCCCGGCACGTGGTGGAACTTCGTGCTGAAGGAGATGGACAGCATCTACATCACCGACACGAAGAGCTACGGGCCGACCGAGCGCGAGCGGGTGCCCCGGCTGCCGAGCGAGTATGCGGCCGAGCAGGTGTTCATCGGCGCCAGCTTCCACGCCCGCTTCGAGGCAGAGGACGCGCTGGCCAATGGCTATGCGGACCGGGTCATCTGGGGATCGGACTACCCGCACTTCGAGGGGACGTACCAGTTCGACGCCACCGGCCCGAACGGCGAGCCGATGACGTGGGCGGCCTGGCGATTTCACTACGCCGGGCTCCCCGACGGCCCGGTCCGCCGGTTCCTCGGGCAGAACGCCATGGCTGCGTACGACCTCGACCACGAAGCCCTGACGAAGGTAGCGGCGCGGATCAACGCACCGACCCACGAGGACCTGAACAGCGATCCAGTCTCGGAGCGGCCGCCCGGATCAGGCCATCTGGCCTTCCGCAGCTTCGGCTTCTGGGCCTGAGCCGAGGCGAGGCGGACGAGCTGAGCTTCTTAATGTGTGAGGGTCTCGGGGTCGAGCAGCACGGTCCAGTCCTGGTCGTCACCATCGACCGTCAGGAGCGCATGAACGCGCTGAACCAGGAGATCTACGACGCGCTAGCGGAGGCGTGGACCCGGGCCGCCAGCGACCCCTCGGTACGCTCGATCGTCGTGACCGGGGCCGGAGAGCGGGCCTTTTGCACGGGGATGGACCTGAAGGCTTTCGCCGAGCGTGGGGGGCCGAGGCCGGTCAAGGCCGACGTCCACGAGGAGTTGCGGGTGACGCCGCTGCACTGCGACGTGTGGTTGCCGACCATCACCGCCGTCAACGGGGTGTGCACTGGGGCCGGTCTCCACTTCGTGTCCGACGCCGACGTCGTCATCGCCTCGTCGAACGCCTCCTTCCTCGACACGCACGTCAGCGTCGGCCAGGTGGCCGCCGTCGAGCCCATCTCGCTCCTCACCCGCATCGGACTCGGGAGCACCCTTCGCCTCACGGTGCTCGGACGGCACGGTCGCATCTCGGCCGACGAAGCGCTGCGGATCGGGATGGTGGACGAGGTCGTCGATCCCGACGTGCTGCTCGAGCGGGCTATCGAACGGGCCGAACAGGCGGCCAGCGGTTCGCCGGCGGCCATCGAAGCGTCCAAGCGGGCTATCCGAGGTGCCTTGGAGCTGCCGTTGAGAGAGGCGTTGCAGGCCGGTTGGGAGCTCCTGCTGGCACACCGGGACCACGCCGACAGCATCGAGGGGCCGATCGCGTTCGCCGAGAGGCGGGAGCCGAATTGGCAGTGACACGGGCCGAAGCCGGACCACCGGAAGACCTCGACGCCGTCGTCGCCGCGGCGGAGCGGTACTTCCGGGCGCAGCTTCCGGATCGATGGGTCGCCGCCGTCGACCGCGACGATCTCGACGACCTGGTGGCCGTCCGTCGCTCCTCTGACCCCGACGAGGTGTGGGCCACCATCGCTGCAGGTGGGTACCTGGTCCCGTCCTGGGACGTCGAGTACGGCGGACTCGGAGTCGCCCCCACTACCGCGGCAGCCATCTCCCGCACCCTCGGCCGCTACCGAATGCCGACCTTCCGCAATCCGGTAGGGGTCGATCTGGTCGGACCCGCCCTGATGCGCTGGGGGAGCGAGAAACAAAAGGCGCGCTACCTCGTGGGCATCGCCCGTCACCAGGAGATCTGGTGCCAACTGTTCTCCGAGCCCGGAGCCGGTTCTGACCTGGCCGGGCTGGCCACCCGAGCGATCGCCGACGGTGACACCTGGGTGCTCAACGGGCAGAAGGTCTGGACGAGCCTGGGCGACGTGGCCTCCTTCGGCATCCTGCTGGCCCGAACGAACCCAGAAGCGCCCAAGCATCGGGGTATCAGCGCGTTCATCCTCCCGATGGCCACCCCGGGGATCACGGTGAGGCCGCTACGTCAGCTGACCGGGGACGCCGAGTTCTGTGAGGTTTTCCTCGACAACGTGACCATCGACGACTCGTTGCGCCTCGGCCCCGTCGACGAAGGATGGCGGGTCGCCACCTCGGTGCTCATGAACGAGCGCAAGGCGGTCTCGGGCAGTGGGGCTGCGCTGCCGGGGACGGTGACCGGTCGCTCGGTCGGCGCTTTGATCAAGAGACATGCACCGGTGACCGATCCGATCATGCGCCAACGGCTGGCTCAGGCCTACATCGAGGATCGTCTCGTCTCCTTCACCAACCAGCGAGCAACGGCGCGGCGACGGCGTGGTCAGCCGCTCGGTCCCGAGGGGTCCGTCTCGAAGCTCTTCTTCAGCGAACACACGCAGCGGGTCCAATCCCTCGCCCTCGACCTCGAAGGGCCTCTCGGCCAGGCCTGGTCGGAAGACGATCGCTGGGCGCAGGGCACCGCCTGGTCGTTCCTGCGGGTCCGTTCGAAGACCATTGCGGGCGGGACGTCGGAGATCCAGCGCAACATCCTCGGTGAGCGGATCCTCGGACTGCCCAAGGACAGCGAGGTCGACCGTGACGTCCCGTGGTCACAGGTCCGGCGCTCGTGAGCGAGGACCAACCGACCGGCCTCCTCGACATCGCCGTACGTCGGGCCTCACGCGATCGGTCCACACCGATGCTGTTCACCCCGACCGGCGGTGACTTCCGAGCGGTGACGTACTGCGACGTGCTCGGGGCTGCCATTCGACTGTCCGCCGCCCTCCGGGCCGCCGGCGTCAGACGCGGCGACCGCGTCGGCTGTTACCTCTCGAACTCGCCGAGTTGGGTCGTGGCCTCCTTGGCCATCTGGCTCAACGGAGCGGTGGTGGGGGCGGTGGGCACACTGGTCCCCGGCCCCGAGGCCACGGCGCTCTTCGATTTGGCCGAGACGAGCGTTGTGATCGCTGCCGAGGATGCGGCAGACCTCGGAACCGGGCCGAGGGTGATCACGGTTGACGACGCAGGCTCCGTGTCGGATCCCGTCGGCCGATCGGCCGTCTCCGACCCGGTCGGCCAATCGATTGATATCGAAGGAACGCCACTCCCAAGGCCCGATGACCTGGCCCTGGTCATCTTCACCTCCGCCACCACGGGGTTCCCCGAAAGGCATCACCCACACCCACGGCGACATCGTGACGGCCGCTCGCCGGGTCGCCGCCGGCTACGCCCGCACCAGCGACTACCGACCCGAGCCGGCCCCCGCCCATCTGCCGCCAGGGGTGGTCTTCAACCCGTTCGGCCACATGGCCGGCTACAGCCGCCTGGCCTTCCGCATGTGGATCGGACGGCCCACGGTCATCGTTCCCCGGTTCAGCGTGGCCACCACCAAGGCCCTGCTCGAGCGCTTCCCGATGGACACCCTCCAGCTCACCCCCACCATGATCCACATGCTGGCGACCAGCGACGAGGACCTCGACCTCGGTGGAGTGAAGTACGTGACCTCGGGGACCGCACCACTGTCGGTCGACACGAGGGACCGCTTCGAGAAGCGCTTTGGCATCCCCGTCATGCAGGCCTACGGCATGACCGAGGTCGGTGCGGTCGCCCAGGAGCGCTACGACGACGTCGTGGCCGGTCGTCGGGGTCCGGGATCGGTCGGGCGACTGGCTGCGGGCGTCGAGGTCAAGATCCGCCACCTCGACGACGATCGGCCGCTCGGAGAGGGCGAGATCCTCGTGCGCACTGACGAGGCCTCCACCGAGTTCTTCGGCGGAGCCCCCGTGCCGGTCGACGTCGAGGGTTGGTTCGCCACCGGGGACGTGGGACGGCTCGACGACAGCATCCTGTACGTCACCGGCCGGGTGCAGGAGAAGATCATCGTCGGTGGATTCAACGTCTACCCCGCCGAAGTGGAGGACGCCGCCCGCCGGTCCTCGCTCGTGGAGGACGCCGTCGTGGTCGGGCTGGCGGACGACCGGCTGGGGGAGCGGCCGGTGGCCGGGATCGTCTGGGCCGGCGACGCGGACGAACCTGGACTGCTGAACGAGCTGCGGCGTTGGCTCGCCCCCTACAAGGTTCCGCGGCAGACCTTCATGATCGAAGAGGTTCCCCTGACCCCACGCGACAAGGTCGACCGGGTCCGGGCAGCCCAGTTGGCCGCCCAAGCTCTCGGCGGCCGCAACGAGAAGCACAGCTGAGAGGAGAGGTTCGTGGCGTGGCGACCGATGGAGGGTGTCAAGGTGCTCGAGGTGGCGCAGTTCACCTTCGCACCGTCGGCGGGTGCGGTGCTCGCCGACTGGGGCGCCGACGTGGTGAAGGTCGAGCACGCCGAGTACGGCGACGCTCAGCGTGGCCTCACCATCGGTGCGGGGGCGCGGCGGCCGGTTCGTTCCAGCCCCTCGTGGAGCACCCGAATCGGGGAAAGCGGAGCATCGGCCTGGCCCTCGAAGTGCCGAGTGGACGCGAGGTGCTGATGGAACTGGTCCGGACGTCGGACGTCTTTCTCACCAACTTCCTCCCCGATGCCCGCAAGCGGCTCGGCATCGATGCCGAGGACATCAGAGCGATCAACCCGAACATCATCTATGTGCGCGGCAGCGGGCACGGCCAGCGCGGCCCAGAGGCCGACCGTCCCGGTTACGACGGTTCGACCTTCTGGTCGCGCATGGGATGTGCCTGGGGCGTGACTCCACCCGACAGTGGGCGTTTGCTCGGGCAACCGTCGGGAGCGTTTGGTGACTCCGTGGGCGGAGCGATAATGGCCGGTGGGGTCGCCGCGGCCCTCTTCGCCCGGGAACGGACTGGCGAGGGGTCCATCATCGACGTGTCGCTCATGAGTGTGGGCGCGTGGGCGATGGCTCTCTGGCTCGGGACGGCCATGCTCACGGGAGAGTCGACACCACCGTTGCCAACGACGGCGCCGATGCACATCGCCGTCAACCCGACTATCGGCAGCTACAAGACTGCTGATGGACGCTTCATCACGCTCATGATGATCCAGCCCGGTCGCTATTTCTCCGACCTGTGTCGACACGTCGGTCTCGAGCACCTGCTCGAAGAGGAACGATTCCAGACTGCCGAGGGCCTGATGGCTAACGCTGCCGAGGTCGGTCAGCACCTGACCGAGGCCTTCGCACAGCGAACGTTCGCCGATTGGCGCGAGCGGTTGCAGACCCTGGAAGGTCCGTGGTCACCGGCTCAAGAACCCGTCGAGGTGGTGGCGGACCGGCAGGTCGAAGCCAACGGCTACATCGTGCCGGTGCTCGACGCCGACGGTGTCGAGCGGAAATTGGTTGCCAATCCGGTCCAATTCGACGAGCGTCCACCTGAACTCATCCGTGGCCCCCAGTTTGCCGAGCACACCGACGAGATCCTCCGCGAGTTGGGCAAGAGTGAGGAGGAGATTCTCGAGCTCAAGCTCGAGGGCGCCTGCACCTGAACCGCATGGCGCCAGACTGCTCCAGGTCAGCGACTGGCTGCTGATCGGGCGACCACGCGCCGGCGGGGCCCCGCTGGCTGCGTGTTAATCCCGGCCACGAGCAGGTCGAAGACCTCGTCGGCAATCTTCGAAGGGTCGACCGACGCGGGTCCGGCCAACCACTGCATGACGGCTCGCCGGTGCATGATCAAAATGATGGTGGCGAGCACGGTGCCGGACTCGTCTGGCTTGGGCAGTCCCCTTCGGGTGGCGATCGCCTTGGCCACGGTGGCGATGTCGTCCTGCTGCCGGTCGAACAGCACCCCGCGGAGGGTGGTCGAGGAAGCGATGGCCCGCTCGTACAGGACGAGAGCCTTGCGGCCCTTGGCCAGGTCCTTGATCAGCACTCGAAGCGTGGCCCAGGCCGCCTCGAAGTCGCTCAGCTCAGCTGGTTGGGCCAGGAAGTGCTTGGTGAACGACTGGAACCAGCCGTACTCGCCCACAAACAGGACCGACTCCTTGGTGGGGAAGTACCGGAAGAAGGTGCGGTGCGAGACGCCGGCCAGATCGGCGATCTCGTCGGTCGTCGTGGCGTCATAACCCTGTTGGGCGAACAGGTTCAGGGCCGCTTGCTGAAGCGCACGCTCGGTCCGGAGCTTGTGGGCCCGACGCCTCGATGGCGGTGCTTCCGGTTCGGGTTCTTCTGCCACGGTACGAGGCGGCTCCAAGTCGTCCAAGGGGGTGTGACGACGATAGCGAGTGGCACCCGACTGCCTTGACATCCCCTCGATTCTTCCCTAAGGTGACAGTCCACTGTCAACTCGTGACGCCAGAGGAGGCGGTGCGGCGCATCGCGCAGCAGAGAGGGACGGGGGCAGCAGCGTGGACGGGAGTGCCGACACCATCACCGATGGCCGGAGGGTCACCCTGGAGCTGGCCGAGTGGGTCGCCGACCTGAAGCCTGACGCCGTCCCCGACGAGGTGCTGGACGACGCCTGCCGGTCCTTCGCCGACTTCCTGGGCGAGTGCCTGTTTGTCGGGGGGACCAAGCCGTGGGGCCAGGCGATCGCCACCTTCTGTGCGCACGACGGCGGAGGGCAGCCCGAGGCGACCATCATTGCCACCGGAGAGCGCACGCTGGCCTCCCGGGCCGCGCTGGCCAACGGCACCATGGCCCTAGGCTTCGAGTTCGCCGACTTCGGCTCGGGCAGCCGTCCTTACCCCTTCGCAGTCACCGCCCCGCTCGCCCTGGCCGAGTCCCGCCATCGCAGCGGAGAGGATCTGGCCCTGGCGATCGTCATTGGCTACGAGGTCATGGGCAGGGTGTTCGATGCCACCTTCGTCCGTGGAAAGACCATTCCCTTCTACGTCCCCTCGGTGTACGGCACCATCGCTGGCGCCGCTGGCTCTGCCCGGATGCTCGAACTGTCGGGCCATGAGACGAACTTGGCCCTCGGGCTCGCCTGCGCCTTCACCGGCGGTACCTTTCAAGGTCACGAGGAAGGCACCTGGCAACGCTCACTCAACGGGGGCATGGCCGGTGAGCGTGCCGTGACGGCGGCGCTGTTGGCCGAATCGGGATTTCGGGCCACTGAGCTCGGTCTCGAAGGCAGGCAGGGCTTCGCCCAGATGTACACGGGGGGACACCTGGACCCCGGCGCCCTCCTCGACGGCCTCGGGGATTCGTGGTTCATCACGAGCCGCTGGATCAAGCGCTACCCCATGAACACAACGCTCCACGCCCCTGTTGAGGCATTGCTCCAAATCATGCGAGAGAACGATCTGAATTACCGGGACATCGTCGAGATCGACGCCGCCTGGCAGCGGGTCGAGCCCTTTTTGGCCAAGCGCCAGGTCTCCACGGTCGTGAGCGCACAGGCCAGTTTGCCCTTCGCCCTCGCTGTTGCCGCGGTCCGTGAGCGACTGGGCGTCGATGAATTCACCGAGGAGACCATCGCCGATCCGGTCGTCCAGGAGCTCATGACTCGCACCGTCGTCCATCAGGACGAGGAGCTCCACCGGAAGGTCACCGACTCGATGCCCGGTCGGGTGACGGTCAGGACGGTGGACGGGCGGGAACTGACTGGTGAAGTGCTCTATCCCAAGGGCAACCCGGCAAACCCGATGACCGAAGACGAGTTCAAGGGCAAGTTCGTGGACATGGCCGAGCGTGTCCTTGGCTACGACCAAGCAGACGAACTGTACCGAGGGGCTCGGCAGCTCCGCGCCGTGTCCGACGTTGCCGACCTCGCGACGCTGTTCAGCCCGAAGTGACCCGACCGAAGAAGTGGCCAAACCGATGCCCATGAACGCCATCGAGACGATTCTGGCCCGCCACTCCGACCAGGATGTGGTCCGCCCCGGCGACGTCGTCATGGTCGACGTCGACGTAACGGTCCAGTTCGACCACGCCCGCCCCGACGTTCTCAAGATCGCCAACCCCGAGAAGCTCGTCATGGTGCACGACCACGTGGTGCCGGCACCGACCGTACAGGCGGCCAACAACGCCAAGCGCATGCGGGACTTCGTCGAGCGCTTCGGCATCGAGAACTACTTCCCGGTGGGCAAGCACGGCATCTCCCACGTGCTCGTGGCCGAGAACGGATTCGCTCTCCCCGGTCAGATCCTGGTCAACGCGGACTCCCATACCTGCTCCTCGGGGGCAATGAACTGCCTGGCCCGGGGCATGGGTGGACCGGAGATGCTGTACATCTTGTGTAAGGGGCAGACCTGGTACTTGGTCGGACCGACCACCAAGGTGGTGCTCGAGGGATCCCTGCCCGAGCGCGTCTACCCCAGGGACATCATCCACTTCATCCCTGGCACCTACGGCGATTTCGCCGGTCGCAATCTCGAGTGGTACGGCGACGGATTGTCCACCATCGGCATGGACGGTCGCCTCACCATGGCCACGATTTCGGCCGAGTTGTCGGCCGAGTTCTCGCTCTTCCCATTCGACGATGTGTTGGCCTCTTACCTGGAGGGCCGGGCCCGGTGGCCTTTCGAGCCCGCTTTCCCTGATGACGATGCCGGCTACGAACAGACGATCACCGTCGACCTCTCCGCCCTCGAACCGCAGGTCGTCCTGCCGGACCGGGTGGCCTGGAACACGAGGGGAGTGGGGGAGGTGGCCGCCGATCGGATCAAGGTTGACCAAGCCTTCATCGGTTCGTGCGCCAACGGCCGCATCAGCGACTTCGCCATCGCGGCGGAGATCCTGGAGGGCAAGACGATCGCACCGGGGACGCGGATGATCGTCACCCCGGGCAGTCAGGACATCTTGAAAGAGGCCATCCGCCTCGGGTACGTCGAGACGTTGATGGATGCCGGTGCTGTCGTCACCAATTCGACCTGCGGGGCCTGCTTTGGCGGGCACATGGGCCTTCTGGCTGACGGCGAGGTCTGCATCACCGCGTCGACCCGCAACTTCAAAGGGCGGATGGGAAGTCCCGAGGCCAGCGTGTACATGGGCTCGCCAGCGACGGTGGCAGCCTCGGCCCTCGCCGGGTACATCGCCGATCCCCGGGGGCTCTGATGGGGAAAGGCGCCATGACCAACACGTTCAGCGGAAAGGTTTGGAAGTTCGGGCACGACATCAACACCGACCTGGTGATCCCCAACTTCGCCGTCCTCATGTCCGTGGAGGAGCAACTCCCGCACTGCTTCAGCGCCAACCGGCCGGGGTGGGTCGGCGAAGTGGGGGCCGGTGACGTCCTCGTCGTCGGCCGGAACTTCGGGGTGGGATCCGCTCGCAACATCGGAGCAGTCTTCCGGGGCCTCGGGATCGCCGGGATCGTGGCCGAGTCATTCAACGGGCTCGGTTTGCGCAACTGCATCAATGTTGGCATGCCGTCGCTGCCCTGTGAGGGTGCACTCGACCTGTTCGAAGAGGGCGACATGGCCGAGGTCGACTGGAGGGCCGGCGCGGTGCGCAATACCACCAGTGGCGCCACCCTCCAAGGCGCCCCCATCCCTCCCCAACTGCAGCAGCTGGTGGCGGCCGGCGGGGTCGAAGACGTGCTGCGCGCCCAGGGCTATCTGGCCGCCCGGTAGGAGGTACCGATCGATGACGCAAGGTGCACAGTCGGTCACCGAGCAGGTGGCCCGGTGGATCGTCGAGGTGGAGGCTGATGAGGTCCCGATCCCGGCCGTCGATCGTGTCCGACATCTCGTCCTCGACTCCATCGGCAACCAGTTCGCCGGCATGGCGGCTCCGACCGGCGCTCGGCTGATCCGCTGGGTGGAGGCACAAGGGGGCTCGCCCATCTGTAGCGTCACTGCGCAGGCCTTCCGAACCACCCCGGCGCTGGCCACGTTGGCCAACGCCGCCGCCTCCCATGCGCTCGAGAACGACGACATCGCCACGTTCTGCAGCCACCCCAACAGCCCTCTCACCGCAGCGGGCCTGGCCCTGGGCCAGGCAAGGGGCTCGAGCGGCCGCGACGTCGTCGTGGCCTGGGCCATCGGTTGGGAGGTCACGGCGCAGACGATGAAGGTCTGCATCGGGCCCCGGGGCAACGAGCTGATCAATCGAGGCTGGTTCAACCAGGGATTCCAGGAGACCCTCGGTGTGGCGGCCCTGGCGGCGCGCCTCTTGCGTCTCGACGTCGACCAGACGCGGGCTGCCCTTGGCCACGCTGCCTCGGCCATGGCCGGGATGATGAAGAACCGGGGCACCGACACCAAGGGATTCACGGCTGGGAGCGCGGCCATGCACGGCGTCATGGCCGGCGAGCTGGCCGACCTCGGGTTCACTGCGGACCCCGACATCCTCGACGGCGAGCTCGGAGTGGCCCGGCTCCTCGGGCTCGAGCAGGGCGATCCGCAGCGGGTGCTCGATGGACTCGGCACCTGGGACCTGGCCAGCCGAGGTTCGACGATCCGACTTCACGCCTGCTGTGGTGCTGCGCACTGGAGCATGGACGCCATGCAACGCATCGTGCGATCCAAAGGGGTGAACGCCGAGGACATCGAAACGATCGAGGTCGAGATCCCGGCCTTCTTGACCGACATGGTGCCCATCCACGAGCCCGCGAGCGGACTCCAGGCCAAGTACAGCCTCGAGTACGACATGGCCGTCATCGCCATCGACGGGCGGGCGGGTATCCACCAGTACACCGACGAGGCCGTCCAGCGACCCGAAGCCCAGCGGCTGATGCAGAGGGTCAAGACGATCCCAACGGAGGGTCCGATCCAGAGCCGAGTGGTGGTGACCCTGAACGACGGAGAGCCGCTTCGAGGAGACGGTGAACCGGTCGCACGGCAATCCGGCTGACCCGCTCAGCGAGGAGGAGCGGCTCGGGAAAGTTCGAGAGTGTGCCGGCACCCTGGCCAGCGACGCTCAGCGTAAGAAGATCACGGAGTTGACCGCTCGCCTCGACGAGCTCGCCGATGTGGGTGAGTTGGCGGCTGCGCTGGCGTCGCCGGCGCGTGACTGAACCCGACCAGGAGGAATCACATCGTGGCCTATGACGTCCTGATCAAAGGCGGTCGCATCGTCGACGGCACGGGCGAGCCCGCCTTCGACGGTGACGTCGCCATCGAGGGGGGGCGGATCGTCGGCGTGGGCGAGGTCGACGGCCCGGCCGAGCGGACCATCGATGCGGCGGGTCACGTCGTGGCGCCCGGATTCATCGACGCCCACACCCACTACGACGCCCAGTTGCTCTGGGACCCGACGGCCAATCCGTCGACCGCGCACGGGATCACCACCATCCTGACGGGCAACTGTGGGTACACCCTGGCCCCGGTCCGGCGGGACGACCAGGACTACCTGATGGGGCTGTTCGCCGCAGCCGAGGAGATCCCGAAGAAGGCGCTGCAGCTGTTCGCCCCCTTCCCATGGGAGACTTTTCCGGACTTCCTCGATTCGATGGAGGGCCGTGTCGGGCTGAACGTCGTCGCCCAGATAGGTCACAGTGCGGTGCGTCGGTTCGTGATGGGGGACGCCGCGCTCGAGCGGGCGGCCACGGCGGACGAGGTGGCCGAGATGGCCGCCATCGTCGAGGCGGCCATCGACGCCGGTGCGGCCGGACTGAGCAGCAGCCAGGCACCCCACCAGCGGGGGGAGGATGGCGAGCACATTCCCTCCTTCTTCGCCGACAAAGCCGAGACCCTGGCCCTGGCCGAAGCGGTCCGCCGGAAGGGCGCCCGGCTGCTCTCGATCAATCCAGCCACCAAACGTGACGGCCTGAACGAGGAGGACCGGGCCTTCCTGGCCGAGTTGGCCGATGTCTCGGGAGCCGTGGTTTCTTGGAACGACTTCGGATTGGGCACTCCCAACGGCGACAGCGTCCTCGAATTCATGGAGGCCGAGCTCGCCAACGGTCGCCAGATCTACGCTGTGGCGCGTTGCCAGCGTGCCGAGACGCGCTTCACGTTGAAGAAGCTCTCGGCCGTCTTCGCCAACTCGGAGGCCTGGGTGGACCTCTCCCGCTTGGACCCGGAACGAGAAGCTGGCCGCCCTGGCCGATCCGGAGTGGCGTGCCAAGCTCTCCGCCTTCTGGGAGACGGCCAAGTTCATGGCCAATGCCTCGGTCGAGAGGTCGGCCACGCCGGAGACCGAGCCCCTCGAGGGCCGGTTACTGGTCGACATCGCTGAAGAGCGCGGGTGCACGCCGGCTGACGTGATGTTCGACGTCGCCATCGCCGACAGTCTGGAGACGTTCTTCCGCATCACCGGACCAGTGAACGTCGACGAGTCTCGACTCGAACGGATCTTGAAGAGCCCGGCCTCCTTGGTGGGCATCTCCGACGGTGGCGCCCATCTCCAAACTTTTGCCGGTGGGGACTACACGAGCTACTTCCTGGCCCACTGGGTCCGGGAGAAGCAGTCCTTCTCCCTCGAGGAGGGCGTGGCAGCGTTGACCTCGCGGGTGGCCCGCTTCCTCGGACTCACAGAACGGGGAACCCTCACGGTCGGGATGGCCGCCGACGTGGTGGTGTTCGACCCCGCCACCGTCGAGCCCCTCGCCCTGCAGACCCTCGACGACATCCCGGGCGGTGGGACGCGCATGACCAAGGACTCGACCGGCATTCCGTGGGTCCTGGTCAACGGCGTGCCCGTGGTCGAAGAGGGCAAGGCCACCAAGTCGACACCCGGGGCCGTCCTCCGGCAAGGGTGAGTACCGGCACCGCGACCCGGCCGCAGCCCGTACTGCGCGACTGGAACCGCTTCTACTGGACCTCGGGTGGCGACGGTCAGCTGCGGTTCCAGCACTGCTGTCGCTGCGATCGCTTGATGCACCCGCCCACGCCGGTGTGCCGGAATTGTGGATCGGGCGCGCTCGAGGTGCGCGAGGTGTCCGGACGCGGTGTCGTCCAGAGCCACACGATCACGCAGAGTCGCTGGCGCCCCGACGACCCCCACCCCTATGTGGTCGCCGTGGTGGCCATTGACGAGGACCCAAGGGTGCGGCTGACCACCAACGTTGTGGGCTGCCCGCCCGACGATGTGCGGGTCGGTCTCCCCGTTCGGGTTGTGTTCGAACAACAAGGAGAGGTGTGGTTCCCGCTCTTCGAGCCAACCGGAGAGGATCCGGTGGCGCTAGTCGCCGAAGCCGACCTCATCGACGCCATCCGTTCGGTGCGCCCGATGGCCCGGACGGACAAGTTCGAAGACCGGGTGGCTCTGACTGGGGTGGGCATGTCGCAGATCGGGCGCAAGCTGATGGTGCCGCCGCTGTCGCTGACCGTCGAGGCCATTCGCCGGGCGGTTGCCGACGCCGAACTCTCGATGGAGGAGATCGACGGGCTCTCGACCTACCCGGGCACGGGCGCCGAGGGTGGCTACGCCGAAGGCGGCATCAGCGCAGTGGAGTCGATCCTTGGCATACGACCCACCTGGCACAACGGGGGCCACGAGACCCCGGGCGCCACGGGCTCGCTCATCGCGGCCATGTTGGCGGTGGCTGCCGGACTGTGCCGCCACGTGGTGTGCTTTCGCACGGTCTGGCAGTCGACGGCCACCGAGCTGGCCCGGCGGGGCGAGACGCCCGCGCCATCGGGGCCGCGGCCCGTCTCGGGCGCCGATGAGCACCTGGCTCCATTCGGCGCACAGGCCGTGCAGGCCGTCGCCATGGCTGCCTCGCAGCACATGGCCCGTTACGGGTCTACCCGAGAGACGCTGGGTTGGATCGCCCTCAACGCCCGCGCCAACGCGGCGCTCAACCCCACGGCCATCTACCGCGACCCGCTCACCATGGACGACTACCTGGGGGCCCGGTCCATCAGTTCACCCTTCGGTCTCTACGACTGCGACGTGCTCTGTGACGGCGCCGTTGCCGTCGTGGTCTCAGCCCTCGACGCCGCTGCCGACACCCCACATCCGGTGGCCGTCGAAGCCGTGGGGATGCAGATCACGGAGCGCATGGAGTGGGACCAGGGCGTGCTCAGCCACGAGCCTCACGTCCTCGGTCCTGCTCGCCACGTGTGGTCCCGTACCGACGTCCGGCCTGAGGGGGTCGACGTGGCGGAACTCTATGACGGCTTCACCTTCAACTGCCTGTCATGGATCGAGGCCCTCGGCTTCTGCGAGATCGGCGAGGCTCGCTACTTCCTCGACGGTGGCAAGGCCATCGCCCGGGACGGCGCTCTGCCCCTCAACACCAACGGCGGGCAGCTTTCCCATGGCCGCACCCATGGCATGGGTCTGGTCCACGAAGCGGTGGTCCAATTGCGTCGCGAAGCCGGTCCACGGCAGGTGGCCGATGCCTCGACGGCCATCGTGACCAGCGGCGGGCTGACCCCCGGGGGTGTGATCCTCCTGCGACGAGACCAGTGAGACGACCAAGGAGCAGCGCGTGCACCTCGACGACATGATCATCTTGAGCATCGACGACCACGTGGTCGAGCCGCCGGGCCTGTTCAAACACCACCTGCCGGCCCAGTACCACGACCGAGCCCCGCGCCTCGTGCGTGAACCCAACGGCAAGGAGCACTGGGAGTTCGAGGGCAAGATCTTCGGCATCTTCGGCCTCAACGCCACCGTGTCCTGGCCCAAGGAGGAGTGGGGCCTCAACCCGAGCGCTCTGGCGGAGATGCGACCGGCCGCCTATCTCGTCGACGAGCGCGTGCGGGACATGGACCGCAACGGCGTGCTGGCCTCCATGTGCTTCCCCAGTCTGCCCGGGTTCAGCGGCCGCCGGTTCCAGGAGGCCGATGACAAAGACCTGGCCCTGGTGATGCTCCGGGCCTACAACGACTGGCACATCGACGAGTGGTGCGCCTCGCATCCGGGCCGCTTCATCCCCCTGTCGATCGGCCCGACCTGGGACATGGACGCCATGGTGGCCGAGGTCCGGCGGGTGGCGGCCAAGGGTTGCCGGGCCATCTCCATGCCCGAGCTGCCCCACATACAAGGTCTACCCAGCTACGCCAGCGACTACTGGAACCCCTTCTTCCAGGTCGTGTCGGACGAAGGGGTAGTGGTATGCCTGCACATCGGCATGGGTCTCGACGCGATCAACATGGGACCCGACTTCTCCATGGACAACTTCATGGTGCTGTCGACTCAGGTGACGGTCCTGGCCGTCCAGGACCTGCTCTGGGGTCCCGCTATGCGCAAGTACCCGGAACTCAAGGTGGCCTTCTCTGAGGGTGGGATCGGCTGGATCCCCTTCCTCATGGACCGTGTCGACCGCCACTACGAGAACCAGAAGTGGACCGGTCAGGACTTCGGATCGAAGCGCCCGAGTGAGGTGTTTCGCGAGCATGCCCTGGCGTGCTTCATCTATGACCCCACGTCGCTGAAGCTCTACCACGAGATCGGTCTCGACATCATTGCCTTCGAGACCGATTACCCCCACTCGGATTCGTTGTGGCCGGACGCCCCAGAGGTCCTGAAGGACCAGTGCGTGGGCGCCGGGATGTCCGACGAGGCCATCCACCAAGTCAGTTGGCAGAACGTGGCCCGCTTCTGTGACTACGACCCTTTCGCCGTGATCCCTCGTGAACAGGCCACCGTCGGGGCGCTGCGCGCCCGAGCCGCTGACGTCGACACTTCGATCGTGTCGAGGAACGAATGGCGGGTCCGTTACGAGGCCAATCCGACCTACGAGGTCGCACCGTCGTGACGTTCTCGATTGACCTCGGGGGGCGCCGGGCCATCGTGACCGGGGCTGGGCAGGGAGTGGGACTGGCCGTGTCTCGCACCCTGGCCCAGGCGGGTGTCGAGGTACTCGTCAACGACATTCGGGCAGAAGCGGCCGCCCAAGCGGTGGTCCTCATCCGGTCAGACGGGGGGAAGGCCGAGGTCCTTCCCTTCGACGTCACCGACTGGGACCAGGTTTCGACGGCCATCGGTGGCTGTGGCGACGTCGACATTCTCGTCAACAACGCGGGGAACGCCGGGGTCGAAGGCTTCACCAAGTTGGTCGACTTCGTCGACACGGATCCGGCTGACTGGCAGCGCTTCTTTGCCGTCAACCTCTTCGGGGTTATGCACTGCACAAAGGCGGCGTTGCCTTCGATGATCGAGTCGGGCTCCGGGCGAATCATCACGATCATCTCCGATGCGGCCCGCAACGGCGAAGCCAAGCTCTCTTCCTACGCGGCTGCCAAGGCGGGAGCGGCCGGGTTCTGCCGCTCCATTGCCCGGGAGGTGGGGCGCTATGCCATCACCGTCAACTGCATCAGCCTCGGCAACATTGCCACCCCGGCGACCGCGCCACCGCCTCCCGAGTCGCCCGAGGAGCACGAGCGGGAACGGGCCTTCCTGCGCCCGTACGTGATCCGTCGTCGCGGGCAGCCCGACGATGTCGCCGGACTCGTCACGTACCTGGCCAGCCCTCTCGCCGAGTGGATCACCGGACAGACGTATGCACTCAACGGTGGCTACACGTTCTCCATGTGAGTGAAGGAGGGGACTCCTACGAGAAGCAAGGAGCAGCCATGAGCAGTACACCGACCGACTTCCCGGTCAACGATGCCGACCACCACATGTACGAGACGACGGACGCGTTCACCAAGTTCCTGCCCGGCGGCTACGAAGGGCTCATCAAGTACGTGCAGGTGAGCGGTCGGACGAAGATCGCGGTGAAGAACGTCATCTCGGACTACATCCCGAATCCCACGTTCGAGGTCGTGGCCAAGCCGGGGGCCCAACAGGACTACTTCTTGCGGGGCAACAAGGAAGGAAAGTCCCGACGCGAGATTCTCGGTGAGGCCATGAAGGCCGACGAGGCCTTTTTCGCCCCCGAACCCCGGCTGGCCCGCATGGACGAGTTGGGCGTCGACCGGGCCATCATGTGGCCGACCCTGGCCAGCCTCTTAGAGGAGCGCCTCGACGACGACCCCAAGGCAACCCACGTGGTCATCCACGCGCTCAACCAGTGGATGCACGAACACTGGACGTTCAACTACAAGGACCGGATCTACCCGACGCCGGTCATCACCCTGCCCATCGTGGAGAAGGCCATCGAAGAGCTGGAGTGGGTGGTGAGCAGGGGGGCGAGGATCGTCCTCATCCGGCCCGCTCCCGTCCCCGGTTACGAGGGCTACCGCTCCTTCGCCCTGCCCGAGTTCGACCCCTTCTGGGAGAAGGTGGTGGAGACGGACGTGGTGGTCGGTATGCACGCCTCCGACGACGGGTCGACCCGGTACTTGGCTCTCTGGGACGGTCCCCGCCAGGAGTACCTCCCCTTTCGGAACCAGAACGCTTTCGAAGAGGTGTTCCGCAGCTACCACCGAGGGATCATGGACGCCATGGGGTCGGCGATCTGCCACGGCCTCTTCGACCGGTTTCCAGCCCTGCGGGTCCTGCCGGTCGAGAACGGCTCACGATGGGTGGGACCGCTCTTGGACGCCCTGTCGCACACCTACGAACGCAACCCCCACCTGTTCGGCGACGATCCGGTGGCCACCTTCAAGCGCAACGTGTGGGTGCACCCCTTCCACGAGGACGACCCCATGGACATCATCCGGTTGATCGGCGCGGAGCGGGTGCTCTTCGGCTCGGACTACCCGCACCCCGAGGGTCTGGCCGAACCCACCTCGTACATCGATCGGCTGGCTAGCCTGCCGAGGGACGACATCGTCGCGGTCATGGGAGGCAATCTGGCCCAAATCCTGCGGGTGGCGGCCTGACCTACGGGATCACTCGTCCGAGGACTCGAAGGGTGGGCGGTCCCAAAAGGCTTGGAACGTCTCAAACGCCTCGGGCATGCGCCCACCCCGCTTGGGCCCACGCACCTCGGTGGGAGCGATGATCCGGACCTCCCCATGCACGGGGTGGCCCGAATGTCCCCGATACCAGGAGCGCAGCCGGCGCCGTCGGAAGCACCAACTTCCGCCGATCCGTTCGTAGGTGTCCCAATAGGCCAGCGCCTCGTCGAACCAGTGCTCGGGCTCAAGCACGTGATGTTGAGCCAGGCAGTAGACAACCCCGCGAGCATGGTCGGCATCGTCGAGGTCGATCATGTGGTTGGCCACCAGGTGAATGGAGCAGTGGAACTTGCGCAGGGCATTGTCGTAGAAGCGTCGAACCCCATCAGCGCCCTGACCGAAGCGCCCATTGTCAACGTCGGGGGCAAAGAGGCTGGTCAGGGCGTCGAGATCCTTGCCGTCGACGGCCAGGGCATAGCGGAGCGCGAGTTCCCTGATGGCATCGCGAGCGACCAGGCGCTTGAGGTCGTCCACGAGTGTCCTCAGCCCCCGTTGTCCTTACCGCTCAAGCGGTTGATCCCACCAGTCCGAGTCGGATTACCAGCCACCAGGCCGCCGTCGACCGGAAGCACCGTCCCGGTTACATAGGCCGAGCGGTCACTGGCGAAGTAGAGGGCCGCTTCAGCCATGTCATCGGTGGTCCCCTGTGTGGCTAGGGGCTGTTGGGAGAGAATGTACTCGCGGATCCGGCGCACGGCCTCGGCCCGCTCGGCTGCGGACAGATGGGAGGCCATCGTCTGCTCGAGAATCGGCGTCTCGATATTCCCTGGGGCGATGCAGTTCACGCGTACCCCGTGCTGGCCCAGCCCGACCGCGGCCGCCTTGCTGAAGTGGATCACCCCTGATTTCGACAGGTGGTACGCCCACAGGCTGGGGGCGAACTGCAGGCCACCGATCGAGGAGATGTTGATGATCGACCCACCAGCGGCTTTCGCCATGTGCCGAGCCGCTTCCCGGGTACCGACCATGACGCCGAGCAGGTTGACGTCCATGACGCGGTGGAAGTCCGAGAAGTCGTCGTCGAAGAGTGTCGGATGGCGTGCCCCCGAAATCCCGGCGTTGTTGATCATGATGTCCAAACCACCGAACCGCTCGACGGCATAGGCCACCAAGGCGACGACCTCGCCGGGTTGGCCCACGTCGGTGTGAGCGAATGCAGCCTCTTTCCCGAGGTCGGCCACGACGCCCTGGCCGCGGTCCCGGTCGATGTCGGCCACCACCACGCGGGCTCCTTCGGCGAGGAACCGCTCGACCGTCCCGAGACCGATACCCGACGACCCTCCGGTGACGATGGCCACCCTTCCGTCGAGCTCCCCGCTCATGCGTCACCTGCTTTCTGCCGTGCCCCACTCTTCGGCCGGCCGTCCAGTCTGACCCAGGCGCCCCCCTCGGAGCTGGTGATCTCCTCAGGAAGTGACAGTACACTGTCGCGATGGCCTTCAAGCGGCTGTGCGCCGAGAGCGACATCGGAGCAGGCGAGATGACTGCTTTCTTCATCGACGATGAGGAGGTGCTCGTCCTGAGGGACGCCTCGGGGATGCTGCGGGCCATGGACGGGATCTGTCCCCATGAGCAGTTCTCATTAGCCCTGGGGGGCTTCGACGGAACGGTCATCACCTGCGCCAACCACATGTGGTCCTTCGACGCCACGACAGGCAAGGGCATCACGACCCCGACCTGCCCGCTTGAGCTCTACGACCTCAAGGTCGAGGACGGGGATGTCTACGTCGACACGCAGACCTCGGCGGAAGCAACGCGGTGAGCGACCCCGTCTCCGGGTCACCCTGCGCGTCCTGGGCTCGCGACCTGGGTGTCGAACCGGTGGGCACGGCCCCGCAATTCGACGTTCTCGTGCTCGTGGAGCATCCACTCCCGTGGCCCCGCGACGTCCTCTCGGACCCGCTCCTCGCCAGTCTGGCCCGAACCGCCGCCGAGCAGCTCGACCACGGACAGACGGTGCGGCTCCAGGCCGCCGCAATCGGGCCCGAACAGCCCGAGCGCCGGATCGTCGTGTTCGATAGAGGAGGGGGGCCCTTCGCCGGCTACGACCGGAGCGAGGGCTCTGCTCCAGTCGACGGTCTGGCCGAGCTCGTTGCCGACCTCATCAGGAGGCCCAGGTCCTCGCCATCGACGGTGGACGTGACCGATGTCCTCATCTGTACACACGGAACACGAGATCGCTGCTGTGGGTCGCTCGGAACTCGTCTCTGGATGGCCACACGGCAGGGACTCGATTCGATACGGGTCTGGCGGACGTCGCACACCGGTGGCCACCGCTTTGCGCCGACGGCAATCACCTTTCCCGACGGCGCGTGTTGGGCCCACCTCGACGAGAAGTTGCTCCGGGCACTGGTCGATCGTTCCCTCCCGGTTTCGACCGCCACCTCCCACCTCCGCGGCTGCGCGGCCTTCGGACCGACCCTGCAGGCGGCCGACGGGGCAGTATTTGCGGAGCGCGGTTGGGAGTGGCTGTCCTACGCTCGGCACGGTGGGGAAAACGGATCGAACCGTGTCGAGCTGCACTTCGAGGCACCGAGTGGCGAGCGTGGCACCTACGACGTGGAGTTGGAACCGGGGCGTGAGCTCCCGGTGCCTCCCTGCGGCCTCGACTCCGCCACCACGGTCAAGTCACAGGTCGAGCTCAAGGTGGCCCGGCTGCAGCTGGCATCCTCGGCCTGAGGGGGATGTTCGGTGAGCAGCGCAAATCGACGGATCGCCTTCATCGGTGCAGGTCAGATGGGCCTCCCCATGGTGGCACGCCTCGTGGCCGGAAGCTGGGACGTCACCGCCTTTGCGCGACGCGCCGAGACGCGTTCCCAATGTGAACTGGCCGGCGCGGTGGCCACCGACGACCGCCACGCCGCCGTTCATGACGCGGCCGCCGTCGTCCTCTGCCTGTTCTCGGACGCGCAGATCCGAGAGCTGGCCTTCGGAGCCGACGGCTTCATCGGTTCCATGGCGCCCGGGGCGCTGCTGGTCACCCACACCACCGGGAGTCCTGCCCTGGCCCGCCAAATGGCCGAGGAAGGTGCCGAGCGTGGGATCCGGGTCGTGGATGCACCGGTGAGCGGCTCGGTGAAGGACATCGAGGAGGGACATGTGACCGTTCTCCTCGGTGGCGAACCCGGCGACGTCGCAGACGCCATCGAGTTGGTGGCCGCCTACGGCGACCCGATCATCGCGATCGGTCCGCTGGGAAGCGCGCTGATGGTGAAGCTGCTCAACAACGCCCTCTTCGCCGCCCACGTCCAGCTGGCTGGCGAGGTGGAACGTGTGGCAGCCGGTTTCGGCGTGGACATGTCGACGGTGGCACCGGCCATCCTCCAGTCGAGTGGGGCGAGTTATGCCCTGGACGTCGTCGCCCGTTGGGGTTCGGTCCAGAAGGTGGCGGCCTCCGCCGGGCCCTTCCTGGCCAAGGATATCGCCGTGGTCGACGCCGTGGTATCGGAGCTCGACCTGGACCTGGGCGTGCTCGGCCACGCCAACGCGCACGGACTGGTCAACTTCCAGTCCCGCGAAGACGGCGGCTGAGCGATCAGTCAGCCGCGGGCGACTGCGCTCAGGCCAGGTGCTGGTCGAGCCAGTCGAGCGTCCTACGCCAACCATCGGTAGCCGAGGGCTCGTGATAGGAAGCGCGGGCGTCGCAGTGGAAGCCGTGGTTGGCCTCCGGGTAGCGGACGATCTCGGTGTCGGGACGCGCATCTGCCACAGCGCCACGCAGTCCTTCGACCTCGTTCACCGGGATCGAGGTGTCGAGGTCGCCGAACAGGCCCAGCCATGGCGTCTTCAGCGTGGGGGCGAGGTCAAAGAGCGGTGGCAGCCCGAAGCGGCCTTGGGCGATCCCGCCACCGTAGAACGTGACCGCAGCACCCAGCTCCCAGTAGCAGCCGGCCACTAAGGAGATGCTGCCACCCATGCAGAAGCCGACCACGGCGACCTGCTTCCCCTCGTACCCGATCGAGGCGAGGAGCCTCAAGGTGGCATCGAGGTCGGCCTCGAGCTTGTCGGCTTCGAGTTGCATGATGTGAACCATCACCTCCTGCATGTCCTCATAGCCGAGCTCGGGGTCGCCACTCCGATGGAACAGGTGGGGCGCGACGGCCACGTACCCGGCGTCAGCGAAACGGTGACAGAGGTCCCGGATATGGTCGTTCACCCCGAAGGCCTCCTGCAGCACGATGACGGCGCCGCGAGGTTTGGTATCGGGCTCGGTCACGTAGATCTTCATCGTGCCCGTGCCCACCGGCACACTTACGTCCTGTCCCATCCTCGTGTCCCTTCATTCTCGCAGATTGGGTTGTTCGGGTCGGGTCAGTCAGTCGACGAAGCGGATCTCGCCAGTGTGCTCCGGTTCCGGCCAGGGCATCGGCAGTGGCTGGAGGTCCGGGCCGAGCTCGGCGGGAAGGCGCTCGGCCAGGAGGTCGACGTCCCATTTGCCGAGGTTCGTCATAACCGGCGCGTAGCGGAGCATGCTCAGGCGGCCGACTTCGTACCCCTGGACTCTGAAGACCTGTCCATTGATGTCACGGGTGGCGTCGCTCAGGAGATACACGGCGAAGGGTGCCACGTTGCTCGGATCGCGGTAGGTGCCGGTCGCCAACTCACTGCGCATGGCGTCACCCATCCGGTCGGTCAGCTTGCCGGCGTTCCCGTAGATGCGGTCGGACATGCGCGTCGCCGCGCTCGGCACCATGCAATTCGCCCTGATACCGAATTGCCCGAGGCCGTTGGCCGTGGCCCAGGTGAAGCCGAGGATTCCCGCCTTGGCCGTGGAATAGGCGATGGTGTTGGGCATCCCGTTGAGCGCGCCGCTCGACAGGAACACGAGACTGCCTGAGCGTTGGGGGATCATCACCCGTGCTGCGGCCTTGGCACAGCTGAAGTGCCCTTTGAGGTGGACGTTGATGACGTCGTCCCACTCCTGCTCGGAGATATCCCACAGGTACTTGAGTGCGGTGATTCCGGCGCAGCAGACCATGCCATCGAGACGGCCGAAGCTGTCCATGGCTGCCTCGACCGCGCTTCGCCCTCCCTCCATCGTGGACACGTCGACTGCGGCCGCCACGGCCCTTCCTCCGGCGGCCGCGATCGTCGCCACGATCTCGTCGGCTGCCTCAGAAGTCCCCGCTTGGTTGCGGTCCACCGCGCCGCCGTAATCGGCGATGACGACACCAGCCCCCTCTTGGGCTGCAGCCAGGGCGATAGCACGACCGATGCCCCGGCCTCCACCAGTGACCACGACTGATTTCCCTTCGAGATGATTGTTCAACGGTGTGTCCCTCCGTTTGGTCACCCTGAACAGGGATTACCCGGTCCTGGCGGGTTGCGAAAAGTGGCTCGATGCGCACCAACAATAAAGTGACAGGGCGCTGTCATATCCTCGCCAACACGAACTATAGTCAGGTCCGAATTCACCGAGCCACATGTTGAGTCCCGTTGGCACGCCCAGCGCCCTGGGGGGGTAGATGGATGTCACGCAGCCGCAAAGCCGTGCCGCTCACGATGGTGTCGCGGGCCGCGGCATCGTGCGGCGTGCGCCGTGCGAGGGCAGCAACTCGGTGGCCTCCGTCGCCGATCCCAGCTTCCTCGTGACCCAACACGGAAGGATGCGTCAAGGAACGACCCGTCCGACTCAGTTGGCCGTGAACGACCGGAGCGTCCACCACGCGCACGCCAAAGAGAGCCAGACGCCGGCAATCCGGCGCATGCGATCTCTGGAGTGAAGGAGCCCGTCCCATCGGAGCCGCTTCGGCTCAGATCCAGGTCGTTTTCTCATCGACATCATTGACAGTTCAAAGCGGATCAAATCCAAACACAACAGGGGGATTCATGTTCAAGTTCCGAAGGACGGTGGCGGCGGCCTTGGCCGTTGGAGCAACGGCTCCGGGCCTCGCAGTCATTGCAGCGCCGCCGGCCTCGGCTGCACCGGCTCCCTACACCATCGCTCTCATCACGTCAGAGACTGGCCCAGCGGCTCCACAGGACGTCGGTACCGCCCAGGCGTTTGAGGCCAGGCTCGCTATGCAGAACGCCAGGGGTGGAGTGAACGGTCACAAGCTCGTGCCGCTGGTGCTCGATGATCAGACAAGTCCGACTCAGATCTCGACGGACGTGCAAGAAGCGATTTCCCGCGGCGCCATCGGCATCGTCTCGGAATCGCCCGTCTTCTTCCTCGCCGCCAAGTACGCACAGCAGGCAGGAGTTCCCGTGACCGGAGACGACTCCGACGGCCCCGAGTGGGGTCAAAAGCCCTACACGAACATGTTCGCCGCAGTCTATGGCAGCTTGAACCCTCAGTACCCGGCCAACACATTGTATGGGACGTTGCTCAAGAAGTTCGGGGGTACCAAAGTCGCCACCTACGCCATCGGGATCTCCCCGGACTCTGTCCGTGCCAACTCTGATGTCATGCAATCGTTTGCCCGTGTCGGGGGCAAGACCTTGATAAACGACACTTCTGTTCCGTTTGGGAGTGTCGACTTCACCGGCGCAGCACTGATCGCAAAGGAGAAGGGTGTGGACGCGCTCTGGCCGAATCTCGATTCCGCCAGTGACGTTGCACTCACGGAAGCCTACGAGCACGCTGGTGTCAAGCTGAAGGTCGATGTCCTGCCAGCCGGACTGAGCCCGAGCCTGATCAACTCTCCGTCCTGGCCTGAGCTGCAAGGTGTGATCTTCCTAAGCGAGGTCCATCCCTTCCAACTCCCCAATGCCGGTACGAGGCAGATGCAGGCAGCGCTCGAAAAGTACGCTCATTACAGCTCAACCGATTTCCCGAACTTCTCGGAATCCAACGTGTGGCTGGGAGCCGACCTCATGGTCAAAGGAATCCAGGGAGCTGGTGCAAACGCCTCGCGTTCGAGCGTGATTAAGGCGATCCGCGGCATCAAGAACTACAACGGTAACGGCCTTCTGGCAAACAGCATCGACTTCTCGACGGTCTTTGGACATGATCTGACCACTTGCGTGTGGACGCTCCGTGCGGAGAAGTCTGGCTTTGTTCCAACGCAGAGCACACCATTCTGCGGGACGGATATCCCAGGAACCAAGGCATCATCCTCGTAGGCCCTGATGGGGGGTTCGCTGAATTGGACCGCGTAGACAGCGCGGGTCAGCACTGGGCCAACTGAGGATCATGTTGCATTCGACAGCAACGGGTGACGCCTGACAGTCCAAGCGAGATGACGAGGAGAGCGAGTCCGGTGGCTGACCGCGCAAAATGGCAACACGACTTCGACCGCTCGCCGCGTCGGCTGGCCCGCTTCGAGACCATGTCGGGGATCCCCCTTGCGCCGGTCTACGGCCCCGAGGGAGAGGAGCTGCCCGGCCAGTACCCCTACACGCGGGGACCCTACGCCTCCATGTACCGGTCCCGGCTCTGGACCATGCGCCAATTCGCCGGCTTCGGGACGGCGGCGGACACCAACGGGCGCTTCAAGGAGCTGCTCCGGGCGGGCGGGGACGGGCTCTCCACGGCGTTCGACATGCCCACCCTGCTCGGGCGCGACTCGGACGACCCGTTGGCCCGGGGCGAGGTCGGCCGGGCCGGTGTGGCGGTCGACACGCTGATCGACATGGAGACCCTGTTCTTGGGGATCGACCTGGGGACGGTGTCCACGTCGATGACCATCAACTCGGCGGCGGCACCCGTGCTGGCCATGTACGTGGGCGTGGCCGACCGGACCGGCGTCGAGCGGGCCGCGTTGTCGGGCACGATCCAGAACGACATCTTGAAGGAGTACCAGGCACAGAAGGAGTACGTGTTCCCGCCGCGGCCCTCGGTGCGCCTGGTGACCGACGTCATGCGCTTCTGCGCGGCGGAACTGCCCCGGTGGCATCCTGTCTCGGTGTCGGGCTACCACATCCGGGAAGCCGGATCGACCGCAGCCCAGGAGCTCGCCTTCACGCTCGCCAACGGCTTCGCCTACGTGGAGGCGGCATTGGCCAGTGGACTGGGCGTCGACGAGTTCGCTCCCCGGCTGAGCTTCTTCTTCAACGCGCACAGCGACTTCTTCGAGGAGATCGCCAAGTACCGCGCGGCGCGCCGGATCTGGGCCCGGTGGATGCGCGACCGCTACGGCGCTGCGGACGGGCGATCGACCCAGCTCCGGTTCCACACCCAGACGGCCGGGGTGTCGCTCACCGCCCAGCAGCCCGAAGTGAACCTGGTGCGGGTGGCCATCGAGGCCCTGGCTGGCGTCCTGGGGGGCACCCAGAGCCTGCACACCGATGCCTTCGACGAGGCCCTGGCGCTGCCGACCGAGCATGCGGCGCGCCTGGCCCTCCGGACCCAGCAGGTCATCGCCGAGGAGTCGGGCGTGGTGCACGTGGCCGACCCGCTCGGTGGATCTTGGTTCGCCGAGGAGCTGACCGACGAGCTCGAGCGACAGGCCGAGGAGGTGTTCGCCCACCTGCTCGAGGCAGGCTCGGGCTCGGTGCTCGAGGGTGTCTACGCCTGCATCGACGATGGGTGGTTCGTCGGTGAGATCGCCGATGCGGCCTACGCCTTCCAGACCAAGCTGGCCCGAGGGGAGTGGACCCAGGTCGGGGTCAACGGGTACGTCGAAGATGACGGCGTGACACCCTCGACGCTGCGCATCGACCCGTCCGTCGAATCGGGGCAGCTCGCCGCGCTGGCGTCGGTGAAGCAGGCGAGGGACGACGATGTCGTCCGCCGCAGCCTGGCCCGCATCGCCGCCGAGGCAGCCGATCCTGCCGTCAACCTCATGCCCGCGTTCATTGAGGCGGCGCACGCACACGTGACGGTGGGCGAGACCATGCGTGCCATGGAGTCGGTCTTCGGGACCTACACCGAGCGACACGTGGCCTGAGGTGTGACGGCGAGGCGGAGCGGGCATCGATGACATACGCGGATGGGGGGCGGCCCCTGCGGGTCCTCATGGCCAAGGTCGGCCTCGACGGGCACGACCGGGGCCTGCGCGTCGTGGCCCGAATCCTGCGCGACGCCGGGTGCGAGGTGGTCTACGCCGGGCTGCGCCAGTCGCCCGAGTCCATCGCGGCCATGAGCGCGCAGGAGGACGTGGACGTCGTCGGGGTCTCGATGCACAACGGCGCCCACCTCACGTTGGCTCCGGCCGTGGTCCAGGCGCTGCACGCCGCCGGCCTCGACGTACCGGTCGTGGTAGGCGGCATCGTCCCGCCCGACGACGTGCCGCTGCTCGAGGCCGAGGGGGTGGCTGGTGTCCTCGGCCCGGGTGCCTCCAACGAGGAGGTGGTGGCGGCCGTTCGGGCGGCAGCCTCCTCATCCTTGTAGACCACACTTGGGTTGTCGTAGACCTCCGATCCGAAGGTCATGCAAGGAGCGACAATCGAAACGGGTTCCTCGGGTTCAACATGGTGCGATGACATTGAGTAGTGCAGCGCCCTGGTGCCTGGATAGTGCAACGCGTGACCAGTAGCAGTGTCGGGCTTGAGATCCGAACGCGCACGGTGGTTGTGATTCCCCGCCATGATATGAACCATCGACCACTCGCTTCAAAGCTCGACGACGACTACAACCTGGTTTCTATCCCTGTGGAGTGATTCACCGATGGGCGTCCGGCATGAAGGGAGGAATCCGAATGGCGGAGAACTCGCAGGACTCCAATGGCGCGACCCGGGTCGCGTACATTCTCGGCGTGCCGCTGGCGGAAGATGTCGTGCGCCAGTGGCCGCAGATGGGCGAGGTCGTGCGCACCAGGCAGCTCGTCGCCGATATTGAGGGCAACTTCCCCGAGCTCACGCTCGAGGTGGGCAGGCGGTTACGCATCGACGATGTCATCGTGGTCGAGTGGACCTGTGACTACGGAGACGAACGCCTCTACCGCAATGTCACCATCGGCGAAGTGGAAGACGGAGAAGCCGTCCGGGTCACGGACTACTGGGGCGCGTGCCGGATCTGTAGTGGCCGGGGCCACATTTCCCAGCGTGGCCCCGGCGGCTCAGGCCAGTAAGAGGCGAAGGTCCCCCAGCTGCAGGCGTCCTGCGCCTGAACAATCCGAGAGGAGAGTGGATCTGCCCGAAACAGCCCCCCGAGCCTGTGTGTGCCACCGTTGTGCCTGATTCGGTATGGGGCAGGCAACTATCGCAAGCACGGGTCTGGCTTTGGCCGCGAGGCCCGCTGCGGGCCGGAGGCTGAAAACCTCCCTTACGTGACGCTCCCCAGTTCACTGTGAGAGCCACATTCTTCGAAGGCTCGCGGTAACTTCCGACTGACCGCCCAAATTGGATCGCCGGGGTTCGACGTTGAGATCATCCAGATACTTGGCAGGCGTTGATGTGGTCGGGTGAGGGCGTCAGGAGAGCACGGCTGTATTGACGTTCGAGCAGGTGAGAGAGAGCACTGCTGGAGACCCGCTCACTGCTTGAGCTCGCGGAAGTGTTTCTTGGCCCATCTCTCAATATCGATTCGTCTCCAGATTCGGCCAGCAACCAATTCTGCGACTGGTTCAGGGAAGTCAGCGTGAGTCTGGAACATCCGATTCACTCGCTGGCGGGAAAGGCCAAGCATCGCGGCGATCTCGGCAACTCCCACAAGATCGTCACCCATCGCGAAACTATAGATCGCTATTGACGGCTGACAATCTATCTGCTATTGTCGACTGGCAATAGGTGGCCCGGGCGGTGCGCTAACACCCCCGGGCCCGGCCAAGACCTTTCTAGGAGGTCCTGACGTGACCAAGGCTACGAGACGCGCCCCTACGCGGGCAGCTGACGAGCAAACAGAGCAGCGCATCGCCTCATTTCGTCCCGTAACGGTCGATGAAGCAACCTGGGCGGAGGTCCGGCCATTCGTCCTCGAATGCGCACGGCGGTTGCCTCCTCAGGGCCGGCCAGTCGCCAACCGCACGCTCAGCCTCTTGACCCAGCTCAGTGCCTGGGCGCTCGGGCAGGGGATGGCCCTCGACGCCGAGCTGGTCTTCGACCCCGACACCGTCGAGCGATTTGTCGTTGAGGGGCTCTCGGCCAAGAACTCCTCTCGGGCCACCTATCGAGCAGAACTGCGTCGTGTGGCACCCCTCCTCACCACGACGGCCCCGTGGGAGCCTCGAGCCGCGCTGTGGTCACGCCGGGCGGTCGCGCCGCCGTACGCCGAGACGGAACTCGATGTGCTCGGCTCCGA
Source organism: uncultured Acidimicrobiaceae bacterium (assembly GCA_963781955.1). Lineage (GTDB taxonomy): Bacteria > Actinomycetota > Acidimicrobiia > Acidimicrobiales > RAAP-2 > Bog-473. Next base: position 2,047,126 of record CAWAHU010000001.1, on the reverse strand, counting down.
TGCAATGCGCCAGGCGACGCCGCAGAGGCGACAGGCCGCTCGGGCCCTGATTGCGCTTGGGGCAGGTGCCGGACTCGATGGTCGCTGGGCCATGGAGATCAGGGCACGAGACGTGGTGATCGAGGGCGACGGAATGCTCCTGCGTGTCGGACCACCGTCGGCCCGGACCGTGCCGGTCCTGGTCCATTGGGAAGTAGAGATCGCCGAGCTGGCGGCCGCCGCTGGTCACGAGTTCCTCGTAGGGGGCCATGGGGTGTCTCGAAACCGAGCCAGCGCCTTGCTCTCCAGGCTCGAGGTTCCCCCAGGGCACCCGAAGCTCTCGCTGTCCCGTCTGCGCTCGACGTGGCTGTGCTGGCATCTGAGGGCCGGGACGCGGCTGCCCGAGTTGGTTGGAGCCGCCGGGCTCCAAGGCACCGCCATGCTTTCGGACCTCCTCCCGTTCGTCCCGCCATTGGCCGAAGACGAACGGCAACGTCTATTGCGCGCTGCAGAGAAGTAGTGCGAGCCTCCCTCGACGAGGGCGGAGGACGTCCAACCAGCACAAGCGAGTTGTCACTGGCTCGCCAGCTGATTGAACGTTCGGGCATCGCCGCAGTCCTCGAGCCGTTTATCGACGCCGAGGTGGGGCGACCACGGCACCTCAGCCTGCTCGGGTTTCTGGTCGCCTGTCAGCTCAATGCCCTGGCGCGCCACCACCAGGGCCACCTCGTCCAGGTCGCCCGCACGCTCAATGCGCTGAGTGACCAACAACGCCGCGACCTCGGCATCAGTTCGTGGGACCCGGCCGAGTCTTATCCCCGGGTCACCCGGATCTTCACCAAGCTCTGTGGTGTTCTCGAATCAGAGGAGGCCGGGGTGGACGCCACCTGGTTCGCCAACCAGTTGGCCCGCGCCGCCGTGCCCAAGGAGTTCCTGACCAGCCGAGCAGTAGCGGTCGACGGGACCGACGTTGAGACCTGGGGCGCGTTGCACGGCGAGGCGGTGAGTGTCGAGCTCGACGGTGAGGCGGTCGAGACCCAGTTCATCGAGGGAGGCCCGCCCCACAAGAGCAAGCGACCAGGACGGCGGGCCAAGGTGCTCGGAGTGGGTCCCGACGGTCGCAAGTGCTACACGGTGGATCCCGATGCCCGAGCCGGTCACCGCTCGGCGACCAACTCTCGGCCGGCTGGGCCCTATGTGGGCTACGAGCTCCACCTGGCCGTCCAGGCCAGAGAGGTCCGCTGGACGAACTACCACGACCGCACCACGCTCGATCCCGAGGTGCCTGGCGTGATCACCACCTTCAACCTGGTCCCCGCCGGGAGCCACCGGGCCCGGGCCATCGTGGCGAACCTCATCGAGGCCAAGCGTTCGGGTCACGAGATCGACGACGTGGTGTGGGACCCGGGCTACTCGCTGTGCAAAGCAGAGTCCTCGGCCCATCCATTGGCTCAAGCCGGCATCGCCCAGACCTTCCAGGTCGTCAACTATCAGCGGGGGAGGAGGCCCTTCTCCGGCGATGCCCTCCTCATCGACGGTCAGCTGTTCTCACCCCATCTTCCAGAGGATCTTCGGGACCTCCCCACGCCACTACGAGGAGCGTCACAAGAGGAGAAGCGGACCTACGAGGTCAAGTTCAACCAGCGGGCGCGTTGGCGTCTGGTCCGCCACGCCGGGCCCGACGCCGACGGCGTCACCCGCTGGCGCTGCCCTTTCTGTGCCGGTCTGCTGCGCAGCCGGCAGTTCCCCAAGACCATGCGAGGCTCCCGTCGAGCTCCACTGGTCGAAGTGGACAAGACACAAGGTCAATGCTGTGGCGGAATCCTCTCCGCGGTACCCGCCGAGCTGGCACTCCACCAACGGATCCCTTTCGGGACCACGGCCTGGCGGATCTCGATGGGGCGGCGCCAAGTCGTCGAGTCGGTCAATGCCGCGCTCAAAGGATCGTTTGTCGACCTGGCCCGGGGGTTCTTCCGGGTGTTCGGGCGAGTGAAGATGACGGTCCTCCTCGGCTTCACCGTCGCCGCCTACAACCTCGACCGGGTCCGATCCTTCCGCTCCAAGCACGGACTCGAGATGGATGGTTCTCCCTCCCAACTTCGGCGTCCGTCACGACGAGCGAAGCGACGGACCGGCACGTGGGGTCATTTGGTCGAGGCCCGATCGAAGGCGCCGCCCGGCTGATCTGAGTCGCGGGAGCGTCTCGGTCTTTTGACGAAGATGGCGGTGACGCTTGCCCTAGCGCGTCCAATTGGCCCGTTCTTCAGAATGACTCACGCGGAACCGCCGGCCTGAGGGCCGGCGGTTCCGCGTGAGGAGCTCTAAGGCTCAGCAAAGTCCTGGCTCCGACCCCAACTGAAGAGTTTCATGAACACCGAAGGCAGCGTTTCATGAACACTCCTTGGTGCGCCCCGTGGGATTTGAACCCACAACCTGCGGATTAAGAGTGCGCTCGTGTGCGTTTCACGGTTCTTCACCTGTAGCGGATTGTCGCCTCTACCAGCAGAAACATTCTCACCCGTGATCATCCATCGCTGCGATTCGCCGGCATTTGTAGTCGCGGAGTAGCCGCGGGACTAGTCGGGGCACCTGGATGCCGTGCCTGTTTTCATTGCCTGCGCAGCAGCGTCATAGGCAGCGGGGCCGAGACCTGGCAGCAGCGATGGGGGAGAAGGGGCGCTCGGCTCTGCCCTGTAATCAAGGAACCCCTGAGCAACCGAACGCGTGTTTGCGTATGGGGACCACACCAATGTAGTTTGAACGGCGACGATGAAACCGCCACCCGACACCTCGGGCCGCAAGACCGGCGCCAAGGCCCCACGACCCAGCTGCCGGTGCGCCAGCTGCCGAAGAGCGGGCTACCTCTGGTGGGGAGCGTCGCGGTCATGGTGTGGGGCGCCGTAGTTGTAGTGGTCATGTACCAAGATTGGCACCGCGAGGTCCGCTCGAATGGTCGACTCTGTCCTTGCCGTCGTTGCCTTCTATGTCCTCGGGTGGAGGGGTATCGGCCGGGGAGTCCGTCGATACCGGGCCGTCGTCGCCAAGCGAGACCAGGTGCTCTGGTCTGTGCGCCTGACCGGGGATCCCCTTACGGGTTGTGTCGTTGAGCGGCATCTCAGTCGCCACTGGCAACCAGCCTTCTCCTGGACTCGTCTCTACTTCGACTTCCAGGACAGCGAGCACCTGGGCTGCGTTGCCCAAGCCGCTGCCCGGATCCGCCAGCAAGCGAGTCCTTCGCCGCCATGGTGGCCGAACGGGCGTCGGACTTGCGGCGGAGCCTGTGGCGCCGCCTTGTGCGTCTTGTCGACGGCACCGTAGAGAGTCGCCAAGCAGACGACGTCTTCATGCGGGAACTTGATGTACTGGATCCACCCGGCCACGCGGTGGCATCCTCGTGCATCGTTACCCACGCTCCGCCCGCCAGCATCGCCGCTGCCTCTGAGCGTCGACGGGCTGGCGATGGCCGCCTGACCGACTCCACGGTCTAAACCTCCCGCCGACCGGCGCTCCCCCCGCATCTCCTCCGTGTACGCCATGGAGTCGGAGATCGTGAGATTCCACGATGGGCAAGAGCGCCCAACCAACAGCAGTAACCGCCCCGCGCAATCGCTGCTGAGCGGCGCCACCCAAACACCCTGCCCGCCGACGTGGAGCTGCTGCCGTGGGCAGCGGAACAGCTCGGTATCAGTAAGGCCACGGCCTACCGATTGGCAGCGGTCGGCCAGATCCCCGGCCTCTTCAAGGTCGGGTCGCAGTACCGCATCAGCGTGCCGAAGTTCCTTCGCGAGGTCCACGGCGGTGATGCCGCATGACCGCAGAGGAGAACGCCGGCTCTGCTGGCGATCCCCGCTTCTTTGCCGAGCGGGGCATCCCCGAGGAGATCCGGCGGGCGCGGCCGTACGTGTGGTGGACGCCGGACAATCCCGAGCCGGCGACGTCGCCGTTCGCCGATCTGACGCGCGGACAACGAGCCTTCGTGTCGAAGCTGGTGCGCCAGAGCCCCGGGTGGCTCATTACCCGCCATCCACCGCCCTTGGCGGTCGCGCGACCGCCTGTGTACCCCGAGCTTCGGCCAATGCACCCCGTCAAGACCCGGGGGCCTCGCGTGCACTGGCACGGCGACGGTCCGGAGCCCGAGGGACTTACCTGGGGTCAGAGGATGCCTGGGAGTCGTAAGGACTGGCAGGCCCACATCGACCGCTCGAAGGCCGAAGACGACCACCACACTGTCAATACAGACGAGGTCCACAGCCACCAGGCGGTCGCCAAGTACGTCTTCGCCACCGGGCCGAAGGTGGACGGGGCCTACGTGCACGACCACGACGACACCTGGCGGCGCGTGGCTGCTGCGAAGCGCCCCGAGCGACGACGGTCCCACGTCGAGCGTCACCATCCTGACGGCGAACCCCAGGGACGACACGTCCATGCGAGCGCGTCAAGGATCCCGAGGCACCACCGCTGGCCAAGCGCCTCGACGTGCATCCGTTAGCCGTCGGCCTCCTGGTCCGTTCCTTGGTCGTCTTCTTCGTGATCGAGGGGTGCATCAAGGCCGACGCAGTCCTGCCGATGGGCGGGGCGGTGTTCTCGGTCCCGTCTGTAGGCCAGTGGGACTGCGCCGAGCTGGGCCGGTTCGCTAACGAGTACCTGTTCGGGAAGACGGTCGTCATCGTGCCCGACGCGGATTGGACATCCAACGCCGCCGTCATCAACCAGGCGCGGCTCTGCGAGAACCGTTTGCGACAGTTCGCCGTCAGGGACACCCACGTCGCCGCGCCCCCGCCGACCTTGGGAAGAGCGAAGACGAAGGGTGTGGACGACTTCATCGGCGCCGGAGGCCAGCTCGATGACCTGCTCGTCATCGACCATGAGCCACCCAGCGGCGTCTATGAGTTCATGGTGAAGCACTGGTCCATGCGGAGCGACTGTGCCCGCCGCAACACGGAAGTGCTCGCCGCTATGGCGAACTACGTCGGCCCGGACGGCGTCCTCGAAGCACCGCTCACCACAGTGGCCCGAGTGATGAATGTGAACACAATGCGGGTGAGCCGAGCCGTACGTGACCTGGTGGACCTCGGTGCGGTCCGCGTCGAGGGCGACCTGTCTACTAGGCGCAGCTGGTTCTCGGGCCGTCACGAATGGGCCGAGAAGCCCTCGATTGTTCTTGCACCCGAACTTCGCCCCAAGACCAAGACTCCACAAGCACTCAGCGACGTGCTGGGGGGACCCATCCACCAAGAGCCACCAGCGGCCTAAAGAATCAGGAGATTGTCGTGACCCAGACCTCAACCATGTGCGCGAACGACGCGCAATACGGGCGGGTGTACCGCATCGTGGAACGAGCCGTGCACCCCGACGACTTCCCGTCGACGCCGGACCCTCGCGTCGCCCAAGCCGCGGTCGAAATCTTCCGCATCCTTGGGATCTGGTCGACGCCCGACAGCGACCGGCGCAGGTAGGCGGTCCCAAAGTGTTACTAGGGGAGAGCGCCTAATCGATTCGAGATGCGCCTAACCCCAAGACGTGCAAACGGCCCAGCGTTAGCACCGCTGGGCCGCTGCCGAAGTTCACCCTCACCAAATCAGGAGAACCATGAGCACCTTACCACCGCCGCGGATCAGCGGTCAGAGATCCCACCGCGAGTCCGAGCGGTGACCGCCTCGAACGGCGACCATCCGGGCGACGTGTCCTGGGTCGAGCTCCCTGCGGGTCAGCAACGTGAGATCGCCCGTGGGTGGTCGGCGCGGGAGAACGAGGCCGCGGTGATCTTCGACCATATGAGTGTCGACAACAAGTGGGAAGTCCTCTGCACCCTGAGCGGTCGTGATGGCGGTCAGGCTGCGGAGGCCAAGAGCATCGCTGACAAGGTCGATCCAGCCACGGAACGGGCCTTCGACGAACTGGTGGCGGAGGATCACGCGAACGAGGCCCCGCTCACCGAGTTGGGTCTGGCCCGGCGATTGGTGGCCGAGGCCAAGGGGCGGTTCCGCTACGCACCCGAAGTGCGGGCGTGGTTCGTGTGGGACGACACCCGCTACCGCGAGGACATCGGCGCCGGCGATACCCACCGGTTGGCCAAGAAGGTCATCGACCGGTTGCACATCGAGGCCAGGTACGCGAACGGCCGGCGGGACGAGTTCATCAAGGCGTGGTTGAAGTTCCAGACGGCCGCCCGGATACGGGCCGTCGTCGAGCTGGCCACCACCGAGCCCGGAGTGCCGGTGAGGATGTCCGACTTCGACGCCGACCCCTGGGCACTCAACTGCAAGAACGGCATCGTGGACCTCAGGACGGGGGAGCTGCGGCCCCACGACCCCGCCGAGCTACATACCAAGCTCGTCCCGGTCGAGTACGACCCGACGGCGCCGGCGCCCCAGTGGGAGGGGTTCCTTGACGGGGTGTTCGCCGGCGACCGTGAGCTGATGGGGTTTATCCACCGGTTCGCGGGCTACTCGCTGACAGGCGACCAGCGCGAGCAGATGCTGATCTTCGGCCACGGAACCGGATCGAACGGCAAGTCGACCATGTTCAACGCCCTGCGCCTCCTGGCCGGCGACTACGGGGTCCAGCTCGACCCGGCCGTCCTCACCGCCCGCAACCACGATCAGCACCCGACCGGGCTCACGGACCTGCGCGGTGCCCGCCTGGTGACGACCATCGAGACAGAGCAGGGCCGGCGTCTGGCCGAGGCGCTGGTGAAGCAGCTCACCGGAGGCGATGCGGTTCGAGCTCGACGGATGCGCTGCGACTACTTCGAGTTCCAGCCGACGCATCACATCTGGTTTGCGGGCAACCACCTGCCGGCCATCAGCGGCACCGACTACGGGATCTGGCGACGGATCGCCCTGGTGCCCTTCGACGAGGTCTTCGAGGGCACGCGCAAGGACGGACATCTCGCGGACAAGCTGGCTGCCGAGGCGGCGGGGATCTTGGCATGGGCCGTCGAGGGCTGCCTCGAGTGGCAGCGTCAGGGCCTCGAGGTCCCTCAGCGGGTCAAGGCAGCGACAGCGAACTACAGGTCGTCCCAGGACCACCTCGGGCGGTTCCTGGCCGAGTGCTGCGTGGTCGACGACCACGCCTACGTGACGACCAAGGACTTGCGTACCGGTTATGACGCATGGTGCGAGGAGCAGGGCGAGCGACCGTGGAGTGCCCAGGCCATCGGCCGGGAGTTGACCGACCGCGGGTTCGACAGCGGCATGACCGTCCAAGAATCGCAGACGCCGCGAGGCTCAGTCCCGCGCCCGGAGACGCATTGAGTTCAAGACCGGCCAAGTACGACGGAAGCGACGAGCCAACCCAGTCGCGGCGCCGTGCTGAAGCCCTGCTTGGTGTGCGGGACGCTCAGCCGCGGGTTCCGCTGTCCTGCACACCCATTCAACCGCGCCACCACCACCGAGCGTGGTCTCGGAGGCAAGTGGCAGAAGCAGGCCAGGGCTCAGATCAAGCGCACGCCGTACTGCGAGTGCCAGGGCTGCGGCGTCCACCCCGGGCCGTGTGGAGCCACATCCGACCTCACGGCAGACCACTTAGTACCTCGGGCAGTGGGAGGCACGGCGGCCGAGGGACTGAGGACCCTGTGTCGCAGGTGCAACTCGTCTGTCGGCAGCACCCGGGGCGGGTCTCGTAGCGGTGGCGGCAAGGCCAGATGACCCAGCACGCCGGTTTTCGCAGTGTGAACGCGATGGAGGAAACGCGCACGAATGGGTTTGAGAACACGACCAACGCCACGAGAGGAGAGAACTGACGATGCCAGGACCGCTACCGAAGCCCGCTAACCAGCGCCGCCGGCCCAATGCCGGCAAGGGTTCGACCAATCTGCGAGCCACCGACGCTCCTACGGTGCCCGAACTTCCATTCAGCGTCTGCGAGGCAACGCAAACCTGGTGGACCGACATCTGGTCGTCGCAGATGGCCGGCGAATGGCTCGCGTCCGACCGCCACGGCCTCTTCCTGCTTGCCCGACTCGTCGAGGACTACTGGACGGCCGAGGATGCCGGCTTGAGGGCGAAACTGGCCGTCGAGATCCGACTGCAGCGCCAGTGCTACGGCCTCGCACCGCTCGACCGTCGACGCTTGCAGTGGAACGTGGTCGACGAGTCCAAATCCAACACCGCCAAGGCTCCGATCCGACGGCCGGCGAGGTCCGATCCCCGTCTCAAGGTCATCTAATGACCCCCAAACTCAACCCCACATTGGGACCCGAAGTTGTGGCGTGGATCGAGACATACCTGGTTCACGGCCCTGGCGACGTGCAGGGAACCGCCATCGAGCTCGACGAGGAGTGGACCCGCTTCATCTACAGCGCCTATGAGGTCTATCCGCCCGAGCATCCCTGGGCGGGCCGGCGTGTCTACCCGAGGGCCTTCCTCAGTCGGCCAAAGGGCCGGGCGAAGTCGGAGTTGGCCGCGATGCTCAGTTGTGCGGAGGCGCTGGGGCCGGTGCGCTTCGACGGCTGGCGCGGAAAGACACCCATCGGTACCCCGGTGACCTCGCCGATCATCAAGTGCCTCGCCACCGAGGAAGGCCAGGCCGGCAACACGTACGACGGCATCGTCTACATGCTGAACCAGGGCCTCGGTGGCAGACGAATATCGAGACCTCGACGTGGGTCTCACCCGGATCAACCTGCCCGATGGAGGCTCCATCGAGCCGGTAACGGCGGCCGCCAGGTCCAAGGACGGCGGCAAGGAGACCTTCGTGGTGGCCGATGAGGTCCATCTCTGGACGACTCCCGAGCTGCACAGCCTCTACGCCACCGTTACCCGCAACATCACCAAGCGCCGGATCGCTGATGGCTGGCTCATGTCCACCAGCACCATGTATGGCCCCGGTGAGGGCTCGGTGGCCGAGTCAATCCACGCCGCAGCCAAGGCCAAGAAGATGCAAGGGCTCTTGTGGGACCACCGCGAGGCGCCGGCCGACCTCGACATCACGAACGATGACGAACTACGCAAGGGGCTCGAGTACGTCTACGGCGCCGCGGCCCCGTGGACGAACATCGACGCGATCGTGGCCGAGTTCCACGACCCGACCAAGACCGAGTCCGACAACCGCCGGTACTGGCTGAACCAACCCGCACAGCGCGCCGACCGCCTCTTCGATCCCCTCCAGCACAAGGTTCTCGAGCGGCCGGGCCTGCGCCCGGCCGACGGAACGACCATCGTCATGGGCTTCGATGGCTCGGAGAATCGCGACTCGACGGCGCTCATCGGGTGGACGGTCGAAGACGTCCCCCACAGGTTCACCATTGGCCTCTGGGAGCGCCCGAGAGGCGTCTGCTCCTCAACGACCTCGTGTGTTGCTATCACTCCACCTGGCTCAGGGACAGTCATCGTGATTGCAACAGTGAATGGGCAATCCAGCCTGCCAAACGCGCCAGCCAACCAGGCGTTCACTTATACGGTCACTCCACCCGTAGTCGTTTTTGTTCACGGCATAAATTTCGTCATGTGATCAACCCAACAATGGTCAATATGACGCCCTCTATAGTCAGCTAACTTCGCAAGGAATAAGCGTCTATACATTCTGCTATGATCATGATATATGGTTCCAGTCACAACCGGCTTACAATGGGCGATGCTTCTCTAACTCTAGTGCCGTATTCGATGGGATATACGCCGACAGCTTCTCTGTAAAGAATTTCTGCAGGGCAATCGATTGTCGACGGCAATGTCTCTCCGCTCTATGCTTCTCAAACCCCCGTCCAAGCTCAAGCCAGTACCGCCTTTGATGGCGATGGACCCCTTGCCTACGACGCCACCAAACTCAATGATTGCCTGAATAAGCTGGATGCCTGGGGTGGATCGCAATTCTTGCCCTACCCTCAGTCCGCCAATGTTCACCAGTACGTAATCGAGCGACCCTATTCTGTGAGCGGGAATATTCTGCAAACACTCAGCTTTTTTGGAGGCTTCGCTATTACGATCAAGAATGCATTAAACGACCCCTATAGTCACTTTAATTTCGGCACGACCATAGGCGCAGACGATGTGACCTCGTGCACAGTTGGCCATAAGACCGTCTCAATCCCTACGGAGATCACAAACCTGCTGACTGGTAGTAGTTGCGTTCCTTAAGTCAGTCATTAAGTGACGTATAGCGACGCTCAGGCTCCACTACCAAGGCGAGTCTCGATACCAGCGTCCTGGGGTGGTCGACACGATCGTCCTGCTGACAGACGGTCTCCGTAATCGCATGGTGGCAATCTCCTCGACGCCACCACAGATGCCCGTTGGGATGCCGGGATGCCGGCAATCCTCAAAAAGGAGCCCAGGTTTCACTCGGCCTCACAGGGCGGTGCGGGGTTGAGTCGTTGGCCGGCCTCCCGAGATGCCCCACCCGAGACGCTCTGGCGATTCAGATAGAGCGTGTGCCCGCGCTCGGAAATACGCAACGGATTCACATGCCGTTACGGACGCCAGTCCAGGCGAACCTGTTTGGTGGGTGCGTTGGCCGAACGGGACTCGACTGCGCCGAGGAGGTCGGCGCAGTCGACGCCCCGCCAACGGGAGCGAGGGTGGTGGCGCATTGGCGAACGCTCGCCACGGGGCCCCACTCCCGCATCTGTTAACGAGGCGCTCACGGTCGGTCTGATGCGCCGGGGCTCGATCCGCCAGTCGGCTAGGTCAGTGCGAGCTGTTCGCCGAGCTTTGCAGCCAGCTCGCGGTCAGCGCTGCTCGATGGCGTGGCCGTAAACCCTAAGCGTCACGGACGGGTCGCGGTGCCCGAGGCGCTGTCCAACCGTTACTGGGTCGAAACCTGCTGCGATTCCCTGCGTTGCGGCGAAGTGCCGCAGCTCGTGCAGGTGGGTCTTCACACCGGCCGCGGTGCCGGCGATCGCGGCGTGCTTCGTTAGCCAGTCGGGCCTGATCGGCTCACTGCCGGTCGGTGATAGCGAGAACACGAACGCGTCCGAGGGGATGCTCAAGTCGAGGTCGGCTGCCAGCTGTTCGGCCGCGGCCCGGCGGCGTCGGAGTCCCTCGACCGCAACCGGGTCCAGGCCAATGCGCCGAACCTGGTGTCCCTTTGTGTCCTTCTCAGCCCAGCCCCCGTTCGGTGGCTCATACACCGACCGGGCAATCGTGACGCGTCTCGGTCGTCCAGTCGATGTCCGACCACCGCAGAGCACACAGCTCGCCCCGCCTGGCCCCCGTGAGCGCGGCAACAAGCAGGACGGTGGCAAGCATCGGGTCGTCCTTCTCCGCCGCCTCGATGATCCGCTTTACATCCGCCGGGGTCGGAGCCCCGACCTGCGCGGGCTGCAGCCGGGGTGGGCTCGCCAGGCGGGCAACGTTCCGTTCGACCACGCCCTGCTTTGCCGCATAGGTCAGCGCCGCACTGATGAGCGCGTGCACCCGCCGGACAGTGGCTGCCTTGTTCCCCTTCTCGACCAACGAGGTGTAGAGCGCGTTTAACTGCTTGACTGAGAGCTTGTCGGCCCGGATGTGGCCGAGGTGCGGCTCGAGGACTTGTCCGCGATGCGCTTGTACTCGCGCATGGTGGTCGGAGAGCGGCCCTCGAGTTCACAATGTTCGAAGTAGTCGGCAAGGACAGTGGCGACCGTTGCCGTCGACGAGGCGAGCTTGCCTTTACTCGCTTTCGTGACCATCTGCGCCAGCTCGCGGTCCGCTGTGCGCACACCACCGCGCACGGTCTTGGTCACCTGGATGGGCGTGCCGTTCGGTCGACGGCCAACGTACACACGGAGACGCCACGTGCCCGGGGAGACTTGGTTCTTGGTTCCCTTCATGCTGGCGATTGTAGCCGCCGAGTAGTTTTCAGACGGTGGACCAGAGGCCGACTACCCTGAAAGTCCTGGTTATTGGTGCGCCCCGTGGGATTTGAACCCACAACCTGCGGATTAAGAGTCCGTTGCTCTGCCGTTGAGCTAGAGGCGCACCGGAGAGTGTAGGCCAGCCGGACGCGCCTCCTGTCATCACGGCTCTTGTCATCGTCGTTCCCGTCGCCGCTCCTGGCCCGGGTACACTCGCCGCCGTCTGCGGCTCAGTCCCGACGCGCGTCACGTGGACCGGAGGTCGGAGGAGGGAGGACGGTGGATCTCGAGTTCACCAGCGACCAGGAGGAGCTTCGGTCCTCGGTGCGCTCATTCCTCGACAAGGAGTGCTCCTTGGCCGTTGTGCGCGCCACGGTCGAGAGCGGGCGGGGCCCCGACGGCCTCTGGGAGTCGATGGTCGCCCTCGATTGGCCCGCCCTCGCCGTCCCTGAGGAGCACGGCGGCGTGGGCTTGTCAATCGTCGAGACGGCGGTGCTGGTCGAAGAGCTAGGCCGGGCCGTCACCCCCGGGCCGCTCCTGGCCACCATGACGCAGTTCGCCCCGCTCGTCCGCGAGGTCGGCTCGCCCGAGCAGCAGGCGCGGTTCCTCCCCGAAGTGGCGGCGGGCCGCCTCACTGGTGCTCTGGCGCTGGCCGACGGGCCCCGAGGCGGCACCCTCGCCGAGGTGACCATGACGGCACGGCAGGACGGTGACGGTTGGGTCCTCGACGGCGTCAAGCACGCCGTGCTCGCCGACGCGTCGTGCACGGAGCTCGCCGTGGTAGCCAGGGTGGGCGACGGGCTGGGTGCATTCGTCGTCCCGGGGCCCGAGGCCGGCCTGTCGCAGGTCGACGCGCTCGACGCCAGCCGGTCCTTGTGCAGCGCCACCCTCGACCGGGTGCACGTCGGCGCCAACCGGGCGCTCGGGGAACCGGGGAGCCCGGTGGCGACGCGCGGCGTCACCCGAGCCGTGGAGGAGGCGACGCTGGCGTTGGCGCTCGAGACCGTCGGCGCCTGTGACGCCCTCTTCGACCTGCTGCTGGCCTACGTGAAGGAGCGCCAGCAGTTCGGCGTCGCCATCGGCTCGTTCCAGGCCGTGAAGCACAAGATGAGCGACATGTTCCTGGCCGTCGAGCGCGCCCGCTCCCTGTGCTACTTCGCCGTCGCCGCCATCGACGAGGGCACCCCCGAGCGGGCTACGGCCGTCGCGATGGCGAAGGCCGCCGCTGACGACTGCCAGCGGCACGTGTGCCGCGAGGCGATCCAGACCTTCGGTGGGATCGGCTACACCTGGGAGCACGATGCGCACCTGTTCGTGAAGCGCGCCGAGACCGACGGAGCGCTGCTCGGAGGGGCAGCGCAGCACTCGTTGGCCGTGGCGAGTGCCATGGGCGTCGGCGGCGCGGGCGCGCCGTAGGTCGCCGGCCCGGGCGCGCCGTAGGTCGCCGGCCCGGGCAGACTGGCCCGGTGCGACCCGGTGAGGAGCTGATCGACGCCTTGGGCCTCGCGCCGCATCCCGAGGGTGGGTGGTACCGCCGCACTTGGGTGGCAACGTCCGCCGAGGGTGAGCGGCCGGCCGGGAGCGCCATCTACTACCTCCTGCTGGCTGGGGAGGTGTCGGCACCGCACCGCATCGACGCCGTCGAGCTGTGGCACTTCTACGCCGGGGACCCGCTCGAGCTGAGGCTCGAACGCGACGGCGAGGCAGTCGAGGTGCGGGTGCTGGGGCCCGACGTTGCGTCGGGCCACACCCCGCAGGCGGTCGTCGAGGCCGACGTGTGGCAGTCGGCCCGGCCGCTGGGCCGCTTCGCGCTCGTCGGCGCCACCGTGACGCCGGCCTTCCGCTTTGAGGGCTTCGAGCTGAGGGGGGAGGGCTGACCCGTCGGCGGGTGCCGGTGCCTTCTGCTAGGCAGGATGGGCTTGCCGGATGCACGAGGAGGCCACATGAGCGAGAGCAAGGACCAGGGGCTCGAGGCCCTCCTGCACGAGACCCGGACCTTCCCACCGCCCGAGGAGCTCGCCGCGGCGGCCAACGCCCAGCCCACGATCTACGGCGACGCGCAGGCCGACCCGTTGGGCTTCTGGGAGGCGCAGGCCAGGCGGCTCACCTGGGCCGAGCCGTGGTCCGAGGTGCTCCAGTGGGACCTGCCTTTCTCGCGCTGGTTCGTCGGCGGGAAGCTCAACGTCGCCGTCAACTGCGTGGACCGCCACGTGGCAGACGGCTTGGGCGACCGGGTCGCCTTCCACTGGGAAGGCGAGCCGGGCGACACCCGGACCATCACCTATGCCGACCTGCTGGCCTCCGTGTGCCAGGCGGCCAACGCGCTGACTGAACTCGGCGTGCGGGCCGGCGACAAGGTGGCGATCTACATGCCGATGATTCCCGAGGCCGTGGTCTCCATGTTGGCCTGTGCGCGGCTCGGTGCCCCGCACACGGTCGTATTCGGTGGCTTCTCCTCCGACGCTCTGCGCAGCCGCATCCTGGACTGTGACGCCCACTTCGTCATCACGGCCGACGGCGGCTACCGCCGAGGTGCGCCCAGCCCACTCAAGCCGTCCGTCGACGAAGCGGTGGCCGAGTGCCCCGATGTCGAGCGGGTGCTCGTGGTGCGTCGCACCGGCCAGGACGTGGACTGGGACGACGCACGTGACGCGTGGTGGCACGACGTCGTGGACCGCCAGCCCACGACGCACGAGGCGCAAGCGTTCGACGCCGAGCACCCGCTGTACATCATGTACACCAGTGGCACCACGGCGAAGCCCAAGGGGATCCTGCACACGAGCGGTGGCTACCTCACCCACGTCTCGTCGACCCACCACCTGATCTTCGACCTCAAGGCGGAGACCGATGTGTTCTGGACCGCGGCCGACATCGGCTGGGTCACCGGCCACAGCTACATCGTCTACGGCCCCTTGGCCAACGGGGCGACTCAGGTGATGTACGAAGGGACGCCCGACACGCCGACCCGCGACCGCTGGTGGCAGATCGTCGAGCGCTACAAGGTCACCATCCTCTACACCGCGCCCACCACGATCCGCACCTTCATGAAGTGGGGTGAGGAGCTCCCCGCCGCACACGACCTTTCCAGCCTGCGCCTGCTCGGCTCGGTGGGAGAGCCCATCAACCCCGAGGCGTGGATCTGGTACCGCACCCACATCGGCAGCGGGCGCTGCCCGATCGTCGACACGTGGTGGCAGACCGAGACGGGCGGGATCCTCATCACCCCGCTGCCGGGCATCACGGCCACCAAGCCGGGCGCGGCCATGACCCCTTTCCCCGGCGTCTCGGCGGACGTGATCGACAACGACGGCAGGTCCGTGGGCAACGGTGAGGGCGGGTTCCTCGTCCTCACCGAGCCGTGGCCCGGGATGCTCCGGGGCATCTACGGCGACGACGAGCGGTACAGGGAGACCTACTGGTCCCGCTTCCCGGGCTTCTACTTCGCCGGTGACGGAGCCAAGAAGGACCTCGACGGTGACCTGTGGCTGCTCGGCCGTGTCGACGACGTCATGAACGTCTCGGGGCATCGGATCTCGACCACCGAGGTGGAGCACGCGCTGGTGGGCCACCCCGCCGTGGCGGAGGCGGCCGTCGTGGGTGCCAACGACCCCACCACGGGCCAGGCCATCGTGGCCTTCGTCACCGTCAAGGGGGCGAGCGAAGCCGAGGGGGAGGCAGGGGAGCAGCTCGTGCGCGAGCTACGCGAGCACGTGGCGCAGGAGATCGGCCCCATCGCCAAGCCGCGACAGATCCTGCTCACCCCAGAGCTACCGAAGACTCGCAGCGGCAAGATCATGCGCCGGCTCCTGCGTGACGTCGCCGACGACCGGCCGCTCGGCGACGTCACCACCCTGCTCGACCCCAGCGTCGTCAACTCCATCAAGGGCCACATGGCCGAGGAGGGCGATGACAAGGCGTGACGGAATGGGTGACCCGGAAGCGCTCTGGTCGGCTACTGTTTAGCAGTAAATCATGGCCTCCGAGAGGGGAGCAGTGCCCGACTCCAGCCCGATCACCCTGCAGCAGGCAGCCGACCGGCTGGGCGTCCACTACATGACCGCCTACCGGTACGTGCGGACCGGGCGCCTGCCGGCCGACCGGGTCGGCTCGCAGTGGATGGTCGACCCCAAGGACCTCGCGGCCGTGTCCGGTTCGGCCGGTGCGGCCGGACGCCAGTCACGTGACCCGGTGAACCGCCCCGCGCGCGCCACGCTGCCCCGGCGGCTCGAGTCCCGCCTGGTGGCCGGCGACGAAGCGGGAGCCTGGGCCGTCGTCGAGGCGTCGCTGGGCTCTGGCGCCGGTCCCGACGATGTGCTCGTCGAGGGGATCTCCCCGGCCATGCAGGCCATCGGCCGGCACTGGGAGGAGGGCACCTACAGCGTCGACGACGAACATGTGGCCACCGCGGTGGCCCTGCGGCTCGTCTCGCGCCTGGGCGCGCGCTTCCCTCGGCGGGGGCCCAAGCGCCCGACGGTCCTCCTCGGCACGCCACCAGGCGAGCTCCACGGCCTCCCCACCGCCATCGCGGCCAACGTGCTGCGTGGGCGCGGCTACGAGGTCGTCGACCTCGGCGCCGACGTGCCGGCGAGGGCCTTCGCGGCCGCCGTGGCCAAGGCGTCGCGGCCGCTGGCCGTGGCGGTCGCCGTCACGGCCGGGGATCACGACCGCTCCGTGCGAGCCATCGTGCGCGAGCTGGGGAAGTCGGGCCTCGGCGTACCTGTGCTCGTCGGGGGTGCGGGGATTGCGGACGCCGATCACGCCGCACGGCTCGGGGCGCGCTGGACCGGTCCCGACGCCCGAACGCTGGGGGAACTGGTCGACGAACTAGCCGCCGGCGCCCGGCGCTGAGAGGACCGGCGTTCCTCGACGCCGGCCGGCGGCTTCGCCGGCGGCCTGCAAGCCGAACCCGATGCTCCACCCCACCAGAGGAATGGTCGGCAGGGTGAGATGGACGAAACAGAACCGGATGCCCAGCCGCACCGCAGCTGATTTCCCAGCCGGCGGTTCAGCCGGGACGGCCCCAGATGCGCGCCGGCTCACGCGTCCTCGCCGCCCACCGTCCACTGGGTCGCGCCAGCACCACCTGTACGTCCGAGACGTGACGCTCCATGAATGCAGCTTCGCAGTAGCACAGGTACAGGTTCCAGAACCGCCAGAAGCGGGCGTCGAACCCGAGCTCCTCGACCTCGTGGCGGTGCGACCCCAAGTTGGCCCGCCAGCGCCGGAGCGTCTCGGGGTAGTGCGCGCCGATGTCCTCGAGGTCGACGATGCGGAGGTCCGAGGTCCGGGCCAGCGACCGCGACATAGAGCTGAGCGAGGGCAGGCACCCCCCGGGGAAGACCATGGCACGCACGAAGTCGGTGTGGAGCTTGGCCCGCTCGAAGGCTCCGTCGGCGATCGTGATGGCCTGCAGGCCCATGCGGCCGTGCCCGTTCAGCAGGCGCGCGCAGGTGGCGAAGAACTCGTCGTGCCGCCGCCAGTCGACCGCCTCGATCATCTCGATCGACACCACGGCGTCGAACGTCCCGCGCAGCTGGCGGTAGTCGGCGCCCAGCACCGTGACCCGGTCGTTCAGTCCGTGCTCGGCCACCCGCTTCTCGGCCAGCGAGCGTTGAGCCTCTGAGATGGTGGTCGTGGTGACGTGGCAGCCGTACCGCTCGGCCAGGTGCACGGCGAACCCGCCCCAGCCGGTCCCGATCTCGGCGACGTGGTCCCGAGGTCCGAGGTCGAGCTTGGAGGCCAGGCGGTCGTACTTGGCACGTTGCGCCTCCTCCAGCGTGGTCTCGGGCCCCTCGAAGTAGGCGCACGAATAGGTCATCGACGGGTCGAGCATCAGTGCGAAGAGCTCGTTGGACAGGTCGTAGTGCGCGGCGATGTTGCGACGGTCGTGCCACACGTTCGGCGGGCGCAGCCGCTTGAGGGCCGCCGGTACCGGCCCGAACCGTCGAGCCGAGGCGTCGAGGACCCGGCGCATCGTCCGCGTGCGGCGGAAGGCGATGCGGACCGCGCCCGTGAGGTCGTCGGTGTCCCACCATCCGTCCATGTAGCTCTCGGCCAGGCCGACCGAGCCGTGCCGCATCACGGCGCCGAACGTGCGCGGGTCGTGCACGCCGACGGTGACGACGGGCTCCCCCGACCCCGTCTCGTGTCCGCCCGCACCGCCCGACGCGTCACCCGACGCGGTGCCTTCGAGGCGCAGCGTTCCCTCGCCGGGGCGCGCCGTGCGCCCGATCAGGCTCAGCATCGTCCGTCGTTCGAGATCGGCCAGCTCGGCCACGGGACTTATCGTGCCACTCCGGCGGGGGATTGGTGGCGCTTCGCGGCGGCGACGGGTTCAGGTTCGGGCTCGGCGGCGCCCCGCCGGGACACCGGGTGGCGGTGGAACGCGGCGCCCCGCAGGGCCAGCCGGGCGGCCTGGGTGTAGATGGCGATGGACACCCGGGTCGTCATGAACGCGTGGGACCACAGCAGGCTGCGCACGCCTGAGCGGTCGAGTGGCCGCCGGCGCAGCACCAGCGAGGCCGCCACGTCCGGCGCGGCTTCCACTCGGTCGCCGTCTGTGGGTTCGGCCGCACCCGTCGCCTCGGCGCCGGTGCGACCAACGGTGCTCCAGGCGTTGACGGCGAGGTCCACCCGGAGGTGCTCGCCGGGCGCGCCGTAGCGCAGGGTGTAGGCACCCTCGGCGGGGAGGAAGGGGGACACGTGCAGCGATTTGGCGAAGGTGTGCACGCCCGGGGGGCCCACGACGTAGGTGGTCCGTTCGTGCCACGGAGTGTTGGTGACCTCGAGCACGGTCCACTCGACCGTGTGGCCCTGTGGGTCGAAGCAGTAGTAGAGCGCCAGCGGGTTGAAGAGCCACCCCCACGTCCGCACGTGGCCCAGCATGGCGATCGGTCCGCGCACGGCGCCCCCGGCGTCGCCCACGGCTTGTCGGACCGCCTCCTCGAGGGTGGGGGCGGGCCCCGGCAGGAAGTCTTCCCGGCGCAGGCGCATGACCGCGGGGCGGCGCCCGCGGCGCGCCGGGTCGAGGTCGACGAGCGGGTGCAGGTCGTGGAGCGCCGGCAGCTCGTCGAGGAAGAGGAGCGGGAGCGCGACCTGGCGGGCGAAGTGGTGGGCCGGGTCCGGTCGGTGGTGGGTCACCGTCCCCTCGTAGAGGCTGCTGCGCAAGCTCACAGCGTCAACCCGAACCGCCTGCAGACGGCGAGGGCGCTGCAGACGCCGTCCTCGTGGAATCCATACCCCCAGTAGGCGCCGCAGAACGACACGGTGGCGCCGCCGATGTCGAGCTGGCGCCCCTGGGCGGCCACCGCGGCCTCGTCGATCACGGGGTGGGCGTAGTCGAAGCTGGCCAGCACCTTGGACGGATCGATGGCGTCGTCGCGGTTGAGCGTCACGAGCACGGGGACGTCGGTGGCCAGGTTCTGGAGCGCATTGAGCCGGTAGGTCAGCGTGGCCTGGCGTGCCGGCTCAGCCGGCAGCACGTAGTTCCACGACGCTCGGGCGCGGGGGGCCGATGGCAAGAGGCTCCCGTCGGTGTGCAGCGTGGCGCGGTTGGGCTGGTAGCGGATGGCACCCAACACGGCGCGCTCGTCGGGAGTCGGGTCACCCAGCAGCCCGAGAGCCTGGTCGCTGTGGGTGGCGATGACGACGTGGTCGAAGTACGCCGGGCCGTCGTCGGTCAGCACCTCGACAACGTCGCTGAGCCGACGCACCTTGGTCACGCCGCACGTGAGGTGGAGTCGCCCCCGCCTCCGCAGCGGCTCGGTGACGGCCTCCACGTAGCGCACCGACCCGCCCGTGACCGTCCGCCAGGAAGGCTGTTGCCCGGGCCCGAGTAGCCCGTGGCGGCTGAAGAATTCGGCGAACGTCACGGCGGGGATCCGGGTGAAGGTCTCCGGGTCGGCCGACCAGATGGCCGAGCCGAGCGGGATCAGGTACCAGTCGAGGAACCGCCGCGACCAGCGGTGGGCGCCGAGCAGGTCCCCCAGGCTGCCCGGGTGCGACGCCGGGTCGTCCAGGACGCCCTTGGCCAGGCGGTTGAACCGGGCGACGTCGACCAGCATGGCCAAGAACTCCGGACGCAGCGCGTTGCGGCGCTGGGCGAAGACGGTGTTCGCCGAGGACCCGCGCCATTGGACGCCGGTACGGGCGTCGGTGACGCTGAAGCTCATGTCGCTGGGCTCGCTGGCCACGCCGAGCTGGTCGAGCAGCCTGATGAAGTTGGGGTAGGTCCGCTCGTTGTAGACCAGGAAGCCCGTGTCGGCGGCCACGGTCCGGCCGCCGACGTGCACCGGCACCGTGTTGGCGTGCCCTCCGGGACGGCCGTCGGACTCGAAGAGGTGGACGTCGTGGGCCCGTCGCAGGACGTGGGCGGCGGTCATGCCGGCGATGCCGCTCCCGATGATGGCGATGCGCATGCTTCTCCTTTATTTAGCACTAAACTAGCACCCATGGCGGCCGGCCGTGCGCGCGAGGGTGAGGTGGTGAGGCTCGTCGACGCCGCGCTCGAGGCGACGGTGGCGGGCAGCTTCACGCGCCTCGGGTTCGACGCCCGGTCGCGGATCGGCCACTGGACCGACCCGCCGCCGCAACGGGGGCGGGTCCTCATCGTCACCGGGGCCTCCTCGGGCATCGGCCGCGCCGTCGCCGTCGGCCTGGCCCGGCTCGGTGCCTCGGTCTGGCTCGTCGGGCGTGACCGTGCCCGCACCGCCGACGCCGCGCTCGAGGCCCGGGCCGCCGCCGCGGTGGACGCGGCCGGCGTGGCAGCCGCGGCCGGCGCCAGGGTGGGCCAGCGGGACGAGCCGGCCGAGATCGAGTCCGTCGTCCTCGACGTGACCGACGCTGGAGCCGTCGAGGAGTTCGTCGGGAGCTTCGGCGAGCGGCACGACCACCTGCACGGCCTGGTGCACTGCGCCGGGGCGCTCAACGCCACGTACCGGCAGGCGGCCGACGCGACCGAGCTCACCGTGGCCACTGCCGTGCTGGCGCCGTTCCGCCTCACGTGGCTGCTCGCACCGTCGCTGCGCGCCGCGGGTGACGCGTCGCTCGTGACCGTGTCCTCCGGGGGCATGTACACGCAGCGCTTCGATCTGGCGCAGCTCGAGCTGGGACCCGACGGCTATCGCGGGACGACGGCCTACGCGCGGGCCAAGCGGGCTCAGGTGGTGCTGTCGCACGAGTGGGCGCGCCGCTGGCGGTCCGCCGGGGTGGCCAGCTACGCCATGCACCCGGGCTGGGTCGACACCCCCGGCCTGCACAGCGGGCTACCGTCGTTCACCAAGCTCGGGCCGTTGCTGAGGAACTCCGAGCAGGGGGCCGACACCGCCGTGTGGCTGGCCGCCGGCGCAGCACGTCCGGCGCTCGAGGGCTTCTACCTCGACCGCCGGCGCCGGGGCGAGCACCACCTCCCCTGGACGCGCACCGGTGCCTCCTCGGCCGAGGAAGGCGCCCGGTTGTGGGCGTGGTGCGAGCGGTCCACCGGGCTGGGTGGGCCCGACGACGTGCGGGCGGATTGACCCCCGCGGGCGCGTCAGTCAAGCTGCAGCGACTCTGACACCGACGCCGGCCTGCGGGCGTCGGGCGCCTTCGTGGGGGGAGCACTGCCGTGCTGATGGACGAACACCTGGCCCGAATGGCCGCCGAGTTCGGTGACCGCACCGCCTACTCGGTGGTCGACGAGGGCTCGATCACGTTCGCCGAGTGGGACGGGGCGGCCAACTCCATGGCGCGGCGTCTCCTCGAGGCCGGGCTCGAGCCCGGCGGGCGGGTGGGCCTCCACCTGCGCCCCGAGCTGGCGCTGCGCTGGCTGGTGTCGTACTCGGCGGCGCACCGCGCCGGCGGGGTGGCCGTCCCGATGAACCCGCGTCTGGCCCCCGCCGAGGTGGCCCACGTGCTCGACCACTCCGGGGCCTCCGTCGTGGTGAGTGCCGGCGACCTGCTGGCCCGCGACGCCGACGCCGGGGGTGACCGCCTCGTCGCCCTGGTCGACGCCGGCGCGGAGGGCACGACCGCGCTCCCGCCGGGGTCACCGCCCGTCCTGGCCTGGCCGGAGGTGGTGGCCGGGGAGCGCTCAGAGTTCCAGGCACCCCGCGAGAAGAACGACCTGGCCGACATCCTCTACACCTCGGGCACGACCGGACGGCCCAAGGGGGTGGCGGTGCGCCACTCCAACGGCTCCATGATCGGCGCCGTCGAGCCCAACTGGAGCGGGAACCGCTGGCTGCACGCGAGCCCGCTGTTCACCTTCGCCGGTATCTCCCTCGTGTACACGCCCATGAAGATGGGCATGCAGGTCGTGTACCAGCCGCGCTTCGACGCCGACCGTTGGCTGCGAGTGGTGGAGGAGGAGCAGCCCGTCTTCGTGTTCCTTGTCCCTGCCATGGCGCACCTGCTCATCGACCACCCCCGCTTCGACGAGGTCGATCTGTCGTGTGTCCAAATGTGCTCGGTGGGCAGCGCGCCGCTGGCGCCCTACGTGCTCGAGCGGCTGCAGGAGAAGATGCCCGACGCCCTGGTGTCCAACAACTACGGCATGACGGAGGCCGGTTCGGCCTACTGCATCATGCCCAAGGGCGAGGCGGTCAAGCGCCCCGGCTCGGTCGGGCAGATCGCGGCCCCGGCGGTGGTCGAGATCGTGGACGAGAGGGAGCAACCGCTCCCGCCTGACGTCGTGGGCGAGGTGCGGCTGCGCATGCCCGGCCGCCAGCGCGAGTACTACAACGACCCCGAGGCGACGGCCGAGATGTGGCGCGACGGCTGGTTGATCACCGGCGACCTCGGGAAGCTCGATGCCGACGGCTACCTCTACATCGTGGGACGCTCCAAGGACGTCATCATCCGTGGCGGCAACAACGTGCACGCCACGGACGTCGAGCACGTGCTGATACGCCACGAGGCGGTCCAGGAGGTGGCCGTGGTCGGGGCACCGCATCCGGTCCTCGGGGAGGACGTCGTGGCTTTCGTCGTGCTCCAGCCCGGTGTCACCGTCGGTCCGGAGGAGCTGCGGGTATTCGGGCTCGAGCAGCTGGCCGATTACAAGGTGCCCCGCCGGTACGTCTTCGTCGACCACCTGCCGCGCAACCCCACGGGCAAGGTGGTCAAGCCGGAGCTGCGGGCCCGCCTCGCGTCAGCGCCCAGCTGACGGGTTCTCCACGTTGAGTGCCGGCCTGAGCATGGCCGAGGCGAACCGGAAGGCACCCGAGGAGTACACGTCGCAGAGGTCATAGGGCCCGACGACCCGGGTGTTGCCGGTGGGGCAGAAGTGCACGCCGTCGGGCGACCGCACCACGTTGTTCCCCGCCGGGCCGGTGCACGGCTCGAAGGGCAGGCAGGGGAGCTGCCACGTGAAGCGGCCGTCGGCCATGACGGCCTGGCCGGCGTCGTGGTACTCGACGCCGGGGTTGGCCGCGGCGAGCTCCGCGTACATGGCATTGAGGCGTTCGACATTGTTGCTGATGCTGGGCCACGCATCGAGGGGGACGCCCATGAGCAGCACGCGGATCCCGTGGCGCCGGAGGATGTCGATCGCCGCCTGCGCGTCGGCCCGGTACTTGGCGTAGTAGGCGGGCGTTCCGAGCGTGTACCCCTTCATGCACGGCGTGAAGCTGTTGCCCGAGAACTCGATCACGGCCACCGTCGGCTTCCACGTCGTGGCGTCGCTCGCCAGCCGCGGCAGCACGTCGCAGATGGCCCAGCCGTTGTAGGCGCCGAGCAGCACCGGTGTCCCGCCCACGGCCGCCATGTACTCGAAGTCCTGAGCCGACTGCATGGAGAGCGAGTCGCCGTAGAGCGCGATGCGCAAGGGGTGCGGGCGAGCGTCGACGTACGCGAAGAGCCCCGTGAAGACGGCGATGCACCCGATGAGCGCGAGCACCGCGACGACCCGGTTTCGCATCGACCCAGTCTCGTCCGCGGGCCGGCTGCGTTGTAGGGGACAACGTCCTATCGGGCCGCCGAGCCGCCGAGCCGCCGGGCTGCCGGGTTTCCACTCCGCCGTAGGCACGGCGGGGTGCGGCTCCCGTGTGACGGGCGTGTGAACTGTTGGCAGTTGCCCCTCAGGTTGTCAGGATCTGGTGCAAGCGGCCCGTATACTGGACCAATCATGAAGGCCCGAAGCGCCACCGAACCAGTGCTGAACGCAACGCCGCACGGCGTCGTATCCCCTTGTCAGAGCGGGGGGAGCTCGCTCGGCACGGCGCGCGCGGCCATGGCCGAGGTACAGATCTGCGGCATCCCGAAGCTGAGCGCCCGGGAGGTGGCTTTGACGCCGTAAGGAGGACTGTCATGCAGTCCCCGACGACGCAGAGCCGCTTCCCTCAGGGAGGCGGCTCTTTTGCGTTCGGGGGCTCCTCGGGTCCTGACCCCGACAACCCAGCGGGCCCGCAGCACTGTCCCAGCGGGCGTTGGGATCGGGCGGGGAACCTGGTCCCGGCGGGGAGGCCCGCCGGGCGATCCGAGGGGGTGGACAGTTCGGAAGGGCGGAGCATCCCGGGAGCGAGGCATGGGACGGGAGACGGGGAGGACGACATGGACACGAACGACGAGAACGAGATGAGCCACGAGAACGAGATGAGCGAGATGACGCGGGACACCTACGACGACCGCTACGAAAGCCATGACCACGACGACCCGTACGTCAGCGAGGGGCGAGGAGCCACGATGACCCGCAGCGACAGCGACCTCTGCCGGCGGTGCGCCTTCCACCCGGTCTCCCCGCGCATCGCCGGGTACTGCTCGTGGGACTGCCACGACGCCGACGACGGGGACGACGAGATGCACCAGGAAGTGGGGTCGGGCGAGCGGGCAGCGTGACGCCGCGGACATGATGTCGCATGTCCTCTGACGCCGTGCGCCCCGATCCGGTGGGTGCCGGCCCCATGCGCTTCGACGTGGAGGGCACCTTCGGCGACGACTACCTCTACTTCTATGAGGATTCGATCGACGAACAGCACTCGGATGCCGACGCGGCGGAGATCCTCTCGCTGCTCGGGCTCCCGGCCGGCTCCAGGATCCTCGACGCCCCCTGCGGACACGGACGCATCGCCCGCCGCCTGGCCGCCGCCGGCATGGACGTGACCGGGGTCGACATCACCGCGGACTACCTCGAGCTGGCCCGCTCTGACCCCGCGCTGCCAGCCGGGGCGGTGGCCTACCTGCAGGGTGACCTCCGCCACCTGCCCGTGGACGGGCCGTTCGACGCCGTGGTGTGCTGGCTGAACTCGTTCGGCTACTACGACGACGAGGACTGCCACCGCGTCCTGCGCGAGTTCCACCGCGTGCTTCGCCCGGGTGGCAACGTGGCCATCGACACGATGCACCACGACGGCGGGGTGCGGCACTTCACGCCTGCGCCCGACGGGGTAGTGGTCCACCGCGGCGACGACACGATGGTCGAGCTCTCGAGGTTCGACCCGCTCAGCGGACGCATGGTGATCGAGCGGACCGTCCACCGCGACGGCGCGGTGCGCCGGGCCTCGTACTTCGTGCGCCTGCCTACCCCGCCCGAGTGGCGCGTGTGGCTGGGCGATGCCGGCTTCCACGACGTGCAGTTCCGGGCCGGCGGGGGCGGGTCCCTCGAGCTCGACAGCTGGGAGATGGTGGTGGTCGCCACCGCGTAACAGGCCCGTTGGCACTCGGGGCAGGTGTGCGGGAGAATCTGGCCATGGTGACCCGGCCGATGAGGGCAGGATGAGGGCAGTCGGTGCGCGGCAGTCCGTGAGCGGCGGCCGGTGAGCGGGGGCGTCGCGGCCTGGGGCACGTACCTGCCCTACTGGCGGCTCCAGCGTTCGGCCATCGCCGGCGTGCTCGGCAGCGGGGGCGGCAAGGGGACCCGCTCGGTCGCATCCTTCGACGAGGACACGACCACCCTGGGGGTGGAGGCGGGACGGCGAGCCCTGGCCACCGGCCCGGAGGCCCGCGCCGTACAGGACCTGTGGCTCTCGACGCCCGACCCGGCCTACCTGGACAAGACCAGCGCCACGACCGTGCACGCCGCACTCGGGATCAGCCGTGCCAGCGGGGCCTACGACTTCGCCGGGTCGCCGCGCTCGGCCGTGGGGACGTTGCTCCAGGCGCTCGACGCGGCCGGCTCCGGCCGCGGCCGGACCACACTCACGGTCCTCTCGGACCTGCGCACCGGCCTCTCGGGCTCCGCCGAGGAGCGCGACAGCGGCGACGGCGCAGCAGCGTTCGTGTGCGCGCCCGACGGGGCGGTGGCGGTGCTGGTCGGGCGGGGAGCGGCCAGCGACGAGTTCCTCGACCGCTGGCGCGTGCCCGGCGAAGCCGACTCGCACGTGTGGGAGGAGCGCTTCGGCGAGGAGCTCTACGTGCCGCTGGCCCGCGAGGCCTTCGCCGCCGCGCTCAAGGACGCCGGCCTCTCCGAGGGTGACGTCGACCACGCGGTCGTGACCGGACTGCACGTGCGCGCCGTGAAGGCCGTTGCGGCGGGGCTCGGCGTGCGCGACGGGGTGCTCGCCCCCGACCTGGTCTCCTCGATCGGCAACCTGGGAGCCGCCCACGCGGGTGTAGCCCTCTGCGACGTCCTCGAGCGCGCCGTGCCGGGGCAGGTGATCGCCGTGCTCTCACTGGCCGACGGGGCGGACGCCTTCGTGCTGCGCGCCACCGAGGCCCTGGCCGATGCCCAGCGGGCACGGGCCGAGGCCGGGATCCCGTCGGTGGCCGAGCAGGTGGCGGCGGGGTGCGACGACCTCTCCTATGCCAGCTTCTTGACCTGGCGCGGGCAGCTGCGCCGCGAGCCGCCGCGGCGGCCCGACCCCGAGCGCCCCGGCGCCCCCACCGTCCATCGCTCCGAGGCCTGGAAGTACGGCTTCGTGGGGAGCCGCTGCCAGGTCTGCGGCTTCCGGCACATGCCCCCCACCCGGGCCTGCCTGTCGTGCCACGCCATCGACCAGATGCAGCCCGAGCGCCTGGCCGATGTGGGCGGCACGGTGGCCACCTTCACCATCGACCACCTGGCCTTCAGCCTCTCGCCCCCGGTGATCGGCGTCATCGTGGACTTCGACGGTGGGGGACGCTACCGCTGCGAGATCACCGACGTCACCGCGCCCGAGCTGTCCATCGGCGACCGGGTGTCGATGACCTTCCGGCGCGTCTGGACGGCGCAGGGCGTGCACAATTACTTCTGGAAGGCTCGTCCCGCGGGGCGCCCCGGTGAGGGGCCCGGCGGGGCGGACGGGGCCTGACGGGATCGGAGGATCGATGGGCAGCAAGGGCATCCGGGACCAGGTGGCCGTCATCGGCATGGGTTGCACCCGCTTCGGCGAGCTCTGGGACAAGGGTGTCGACGATCTGCTGACCGAGGCGGCCACCGACGCCGTCGCGTCGGCCGGGGTGCCGCTGGCCGACATCGACGCCTTCTGGCTCGGCACCATGACGTCGGGCATCTGCGGCGTGACCCTGTCGCGGCCGCTCAAGATCGACTACAAGCCGGTGACCCGGGTGGAGAACTACTGCGCCACCGGCTCGGAGGCGTTCCGCAACGCCTGCTACGCCGTGGCCTCGGGCGCCTACGACGTGGCCATGGCCATCGGCGTCGAGAAGCTCAAGGACACCGGCTACTCGGGCCTCACCGGGATCCGCCCGGTGGGCGACGGCACCGACCCGGGGCTCTCCTCGCCCGCGGCCTTCTCCTTTCTCGCCCCCTCCTACGCCCACAAGTACGGCGTCGACCGGGCACAGCTGAAGGAGGTCATGAGCAGGATCGCCTTCAAGAACCACCAGAACGGGGCGCGCAACCCGCGGGCCCAGTTCCGCAAGGAGGTCTCGATGGAGACCATCGCGAAGGCGCCGCTGGTGGCGGGCGACCTGGGCGTGTTCGACTGCAGTGGGGTGAGTGACGGGGCGGCCGCCGCCATCATCTGTCGGGCCGACGAGGCCCACCGCTACTGCGCCGACCCGCTCTACGTCAAGGCGCTCTCCTTCGTGGCCGGACCCGCGGCGGGGCCGATCGACCCCGGCTACGACTACACGACGTTCGAGGAGGTGGTCCGCACGGCCGAGGACGCCTATGCGCAGGCGGGCATCAGCGACCCCCGGGCCCAGCTGGCCATGGCCGAGGTGCACGACTGCTTCACGCCGACCGAGCTGGTGCTCATGGAGGATCTGGGGTTCGCCGAGCGCGGCACCGCCTGGAAGGAGGTGCTCGCCGGCACCTTCGACCGCGACGGCGAGCTCCCGGTGAACCCCGACGGCGGCCTCAAGTCCTTCGGCCACCCCATCGGCGCCTCGGGCCTGCGCATGCTCTTCGAGTGCTGGCTCCAGCTGCGCGGCGAGGCGCCGCCGGAACGCCAGATCTCCACCGTCGGCCCGGGCCGCACCCTCGGGCTGACGCACAACCTGGGCGGCGCGCCGGGTGAGGGCGTGAGCTTCGTCGGCATCGTGGGGACCGAGCGCGGCTGATGGCGCCTGCACCGGGTGACGGGCACGCGAGCGAGGGCGGCCACGGGGAGCCGGGCGCCGACCTGCTGGCCGAGACCGAGGACCAGGCCTCGCTGCGCCAGCTGGCCCGCGAGGTGGCCGAGCGCGAGGTGGCGCCCCGGGCGCACCAGGCCGATGAGGAAGGGTTCGTCCCGGCCGAGGTGCGCAAGGCGCTCGCTGCGTCCGACCTGCTGCGCATCACGGTGGGGGAGCGGTGGGGCGGCATGGGCCTGGGCGACGTGGAGGCGTCCATCGTCCTGGAGGAGATCGCCCGGGCCGACGTGTCGTCGGCCATCTGCTGCCAGCTGACGTTCAACGGGCCTCCCCGGGGGATCGAGCATCTCGGGCCCGAGGCCATGAAGGACCGTTGGCTCCCGGCGGCGGCCGACGGTGAGGCGCTGATCAGCATCGGGATCACCGAGCCCGACGCCGGCTCCGCCGTGCAGAACATGCGGGCGTCGCTCGTGGCCGACGGCCCGGGGCGCTGGCGCCTCAATGCCTACAAGAACTACTCGACGCTCGGCGATGTGGCCGACGCCGTGCTCGTCTGGTGCCGCTGGCCCGGCGGCGAGGGGGCCAAGGGCATCGGGGCGGTCATCGTGCCGACCGACCGCGAGGGGGTGGCGGTCACCGGGCGGCACGAGGGGATGGGGATCCACGCCGCCACGGAGGCCGAGCTCGCCTTCGACGGGGTCGAGATCACGGCCGACGACATCCTGATCGCCGGCGACCCCGCCAACACCGACGCCTTCAAGGTGCTGCTCTCGCACCTCAACCACGAGCGCTGCGGCAACGCGTCGATGTGTGTCGGGGCGGCGCAGGGCGCGCTCGAGCACGCGGTGCGCTACATGAACGAGCGTGTCGTCGGCGGGCGCCCGCTGGCAGACCTCCAGGGCCTGCAGTGGAAGCTGGCCGACATGGCGGTGCAGCTCGAGGGCGCTCGCCTGTTGCTGGCCCGGGCCGTGCGCCTGGCCGGCCCCAGGGGGACGCCCCCGCCGCTCGAGACGGCGCTGGCCAAGACGGCGGCCAACCTGGCCGCCAAGTTCGTGTGCGACGAGGCCATGCAGATCCACGGCGGCTACGGGTATTCGCGCGAGTACCCCCTCGAACGGGCCTATCGCGACATCCGGGGCCTGTGTTTCGGGGCCGGGACCGTCGAGGCCCAGCGCAACTTCATCGGGCTGCGGGTGGCCGGTGGGGCGCGGACCGGGTCGCCGGGTTGGAGGGACGCGCTGGCCTGAGGCACCGCCACGCGTCCCCATCCGCATCTTGTCCGGCGCCCTGACGCACTCTGGCGTGGGCTGACGCGCCCTGACCGCCGCCGACGGGCTGGCCTACCATGACGCCGGCGTCAGTGGCGACCGGGGGTGGACATGGGGAGACGGAAGGCGGCGCTGGCCACGCGTGCGGGGGTGCTGGCCGGCTTGGCCCTGCTCCTGCTCCTGAGCGCGGCCGCCTGGGGAGGACCGGCGACGGCGTCGGTCTCGCATTCCGACGGGGGGATCAAGGGCAAGCCCGGCTACCTCGTCTTCTGGGACCAGAACGAGGAGGTCGACTTCCTCCACATGCCCTCGGGCGCCCAGGGCCAGCTGCTCCCCGCCTGGGACCTCAACGGCCAGATGTGCGTGCTGCCGGGCGGGCGGTTCGTGGGTGGCTACGACCCGACGTTGCCCGCCCAGCACAACCTCGGGAGCCCCAAGCCGTACAAGGAGCCGGCCGACGGGGAAGAGCTCGACAACCCGAACGGCTCCTTCACCGGGCAGACCCTCTCCGTGCCCGGTCCCTACAAGATGAAGGGCCAGTCCGTCGGACAGGACTCGCCGCCCACGGCGGACGGCGTGTTCAACAACAACTCCACCTACACCGGGTGCGCCGTCGACAAGCACCAGAACGTCTTCGGCGCCGACATCGCCACTGCCCAGGGCGACTACCCGCCGCCGAGCAGCGGGCGGCTGGTGGAGTGGTTCGCGCCGCGCTACGCCACCTACTGCATCGTGTACGGGCCCACGTCGGGCGGCTACGGCCCGCACCACACCGACGGGACCGGCGGGCTGGCCCAGCCCGGGACGATGGCGCTCGGCCCCAACGGGGACCTGCTCGTCCCCAACGTGGGCACGTCGAGCGTGTTGCGCTTCGCTGCCTCGTCGTTGCCCAAGAGTGCGGCCCAGTGTCCCGGCGGCCTGTATCCGCGGAGCAAGGTGCAGGTGTCGAACTTCGTGAGTGGGCTGTCGTTCCCGGCCGGCGTGACCCAGGACCCGGCGTGCGGGTGCTACGCCGTCAGCAGCTTCATCGGGAATCCCTCCATCACGTGGGTGACCGCGGCCGGGAAGCCCGAGCCCGGCTACGGCACGGTGCCGGGGACACCTCTGGCCGCCATGGGGACCGATCCGAACCAGTACAACCCCTTCGGCATCGCGGTCGCCCCCGACGGGACGCTGTACTTCGTCGACATCCACATCACGTGCAAGGGCCCGCTCACCGGTTGCGGCCCGGCCGACTACGGGGGGCGGATCATGCGCGTCCCGGTGACGAACGGCCAGCCGGGCACACCGGTGACGGTGGCCGGTGGCTTCGACTTCCCCACCAGCGTGACGGTCTGCGTGCCGGCCAAGACGACGTGCCCGTACCCGACCGGCACGATCGTCGCGCCGCTGTCGGGGCCTTCCGAGAACCCGCTCCCCGCCAAGGGACCGCAGTCCGACACCCCGGCGCACGCCGGCTTCGGCTGAGTGGCCCGCCCGTCGAGGCCCCGGCGCGGGCCGGGGCGGCCGGCGTCGCCGGCCTGGCGGGCGGCGCAGGCCGGGTGGGCCGTGCGAGCAGCCATGGCGCTCGCCGCCGTGTGGGTCGGCACGGGCTCCGCCGGGACGGCCGGAGCTGCGCCGGCGGCGTCCTCGGCCGCACCGAGCCGGTCCGCCGCCGTGCCCGCCCGCGTGGGCCGGTGGGACTGGCCCTCCTACGGGCACGACGCCCAGCACACCTTCCACGGCCGCACGACACTGACCGAGTCGGACGTCTCCTCGCTCCGGCCGGCGTGGTTCTTCCCGACCGCTGACGCCGTCACGGCCACCCCCACCGTGGTCGGCACGACGGTGTACGTGGGAGCCTGGGACGACTACTTCTACGCGCTGAACCTGCAGACGGGCACGGTGCGGTGGAAGGTCCGCCTGCGTTCGCAGGACGGCATCACTCCCTACCCGGGGCAGCACCCCCGGGACGTCACGTCCGACGGCGGGCTCGTCACCTCCTCGGCCTGGTTCCAGCCGGCGGCGGGCCGCCGGCCCGCCCTGGTGATCTTCGCCGGGGGTTACACGCTGTACGCCCTCAACGCCGCCACCGGCGCCGTGTACTGGACGCACGAATATCCCGGGACACCCGGGACGCCTGACCCCGCCAAGGACAGCACCCGCATCTTCTCGTCCCCGGTGGTGGTGGCCGGCCGCGTCCTCTTCGGCGTCGACGAGGACGGGCAGGACGGCTCGGCCGGTTCCGTCGTGGCGGCCAGCCTGGCCACCGGTGACCCGGTGTGGGAATTCCAGACCGACGTGGCCCGGCGGGGGAGCACCAAGGTGCTCTACGACAGCTGCGGCAGCGTGTGGTCGTCGGGCACCGTCTTGCCCGACCTCGGCCTGGTGGTGTTCGGGACGGCCGACTGCGGATTCGCCGGCACGGCGCCCTTCGCGGACTCGGTGATCGCCCTGCGCGTCCGCGACGGCATGCTGGCCTGGCGGTACCACCCGCTGGCGCAGTTCCCCGCCTGTGACGACGACTTCGGGGCGACGGCCAACGCCGGCGTGACCGCAGGGAGGACCGTCTTCGTCGGACTGGGCGCGAAGAACGGGACCTATTACTCGCTCGTTCCGCGGACGGGCCGGCTGCGTTGGGCCACCAACGTGGTCTTCGGTGGCTCGTCGGGCGGCTTCATCGGCACCACCGCCTACGACGGCCGACGTGTCCTGGGCGCCACCGGCTTGGGGGACTTCCTGCCCACCAAGCAGGGGGTGCGTCCCGTGTGCGACCCCTCGGACCGGCGCGACGAGCAGAACGAGAACCCGACGACCCACGCCTTGGGCTCCCGTAGCGGTGCCGTGCTGTGGCAGGCGGACGGTGCCTACTCGTTCTCGGCCACCACGGTGGCCGGTGGGATGACGTTCGACGGCCTCGCCCTGGCGCACACCATCGACGTGCGGGACGCGGCCAGCGGCACGCTGGTGGCCGAGGTCGGGCTGCCCCAGTTCAACTGGTCCGGCATCGCCACCGTCGGCGACGCGCTGGTCGTGGGGCTGGGGAGCACCTCGGAAGCCACAGGCTCGGGGGTCGAGGTGCTGACCCCGGCGGGGCGGCCGCCAGTCGTCCCCGGGGGGTTGAGGTGAGGCGCCCCCGTCGCGCCGCGATCTGCCGATCCTCTCATCGGACGGTGCCGTGACCGGGCCCGCCCAGCGCCCTCAGCAGGTGCGTGACGGGGCGGAGTAGCCGGGCCCGACGGCGGGCTGGTCGACCTCGCCGCCCGAACCGCTGCGCAGGATGGCGCCGAGGTGCACGACGTACCACTCGCCGCGCCACGAGATCAGCGAGGCGATCCCGACCGAGTGCGTCTGGCCTCCTTCGCTGTAGACGATGCGAGCGTTGGCCACCTCGTAGTACCCGATGCCGTTGGCGCACACGCCCGATGGGATCCAGTGGGCGTACTGCTCGGGCACCGACACGCTGAC
This sequence comes from uncultured Acidimicrobiaceae bacterium, assembly GCA_963781955.1. Taxonomy (GTDB): domain Bacteria; phylum Actinomycetota; class Acidimicrobiia; order Acidimicrobiales; family RAAP-2; genus Bog-473. The sequence continues at coordinate 2,014,231 of CAWAHU010000001.1, read as the reverse complement.
CAGCGTGGCCCCCGCCGGGTCGGGGCCGAGCAGGTCGTGGGCGGCCCCGATGTCGAGCCCGTAGTCGGCCACCAACCGGTTCTGCCAGTCGCCGGCCGGGTTGCCGATGCCGGTCTTGAGCTGGACGTAGGCCGACTGGGGGAAGAAGGCGGGCAGCGCCGGGGTGGCCGAGCCGGCCACGATGCCCTGCCACAGGCCCGCCATGTTGGCGGTGAACTGCGGAGTGTTCGCCGGGGGCAGCTGGTCGGTCTGGGGCAGGGTGCCCGGGTCAACCGTGGTCGTGGTGGTGGGCGGCGCCGTCGTGGTGGTGGTGGTGGACGTCGTGGCGCGGGTGGGCACGGTGGGAGGCACCGCCGTCCGGGCGTGTGACGAGGGTGACGATGAGGGCAGCAGGAGGACGACGAGGGTCACCGAAGCCGCGACGGCGACGGCGACGGCGACGACGACCGTCGCCACCACCCCGGTGCGGCGGACCCGTCTTCTGCGGTGCCGGCTCAGCGCTGCAAGGGCACGGCGCGGAGCATCTTCAGCGCTGCATCGACTTGGTCTCGACGAACTCCTCGAGGCCGTACTTCCCCCGCTCGCGCCCGATGCCCGACTGCTTGTAGCCGCCGAAGGGCGCGCTCGGGTTGAAGTTGCCGCCGTTGATGTCGACCTGGCCGGTGCGCATCTGGCGGGCCACCCGCTCGGCCCGAGCCGGGTCGGCGCTCCAGACGGCGCCGGCCAACCCGTAGGGGGTGCCGTTGGCGATCTCGATCGCCTCCTCCTCGGTGTCGTAGGGGATGATCGAGAGGACGGGCCCGAAGATCTCCTCCTTGGCGATCGTCATGTCCGGGGTCACCTCGGAGAAGACGGTCGGCTGGACGTAGAAGCCCTTGTCGAGGCCCTCGGGCGGCTCGGCCCCCCCGGCCACCAGCTTGGCCCCCTCCTCGATCCCCTTGTTGATGTAGCCGCGCACCCGGTCGCGCTGGACGCCCGAGACCAGTGGGCCGAGCAGCTTGCCCGCCTCGAAGGGGTCGCCGGGCGCGAAGCCGGCGGCGGCGCCGGCGGCCAGCTCCTCGACCTCGGCCAGCTTGTCCCGGGGGACCAGCATGCGGGTCAGGGCCGAGCAGGTCTGCCCCGAGTTCATGTAGCAGCCGAACACGCCGGCCGGCACGGCGGCGGCCAGGTCGGCGTCGTCGAGCAGGATGTTGGCCGACTTGCCGCCGAGCTCGAGCGAGACCCGCTTGATGCCCTCGGCGGCCAGCTCCATGACGCGGCGCCCGGCCCGGGTCGACCCGGTGAACGAGACCATGTCGACCTTCGGGTGGGCGGCGATGGCCTCGCCGACGACGGGGCCCACGCCGGTGACGAGGTTGAAGACGCCGGGCGGCAGGCCGACCTCGTGGATCACGTCGGCCAGGACGAAGGCGTTGATCGGCGCCACTTCGCTGGGCTTGAGGACGACGGTGCAGCCGGCGGCCAGCGCGGGGGCTACCTTCAAGACGATCTGGTACAGCGGGTAGTTCCACGGCGTGATGGCCCCGACGACGCCGACCGGCTCGCGCACGACCAGCGAGTTGCCGACCTCCTCCTCCCAGGCGAAGGTCTCGGCAGCCTTGGCGGCGTCGGCGAACGCCGCGGCCGGGAGGCCCACCTGGATGGAGCCCGAGAGGGTCATCGGCATGCCGACCTCGTGGGAGATGACCTGGGCCAGCTCGTCGGTCCGGGCGGCCAGCGCCTCGCCGACCCGGTTCAGCAGCTTGGCCCGCTCCTCGATCGAGGTGGCGGCCCAGCCGGGGAAGGCGGCTGCCGCGGCCTCGACGGCCCTGTCGACGTCCTCGGGCGTGCCCTCGGGGATGGTGCCGAAGACCTCCTCGGTGGCCGAGTCGATGACCTCCAAGGTGCCCGTGCCGGTCGACGGGACCCAGGCCCCGTTGATGTAGATGGTGTCTCGGACTTCCATGACGGTCCCTCCCGGATCGGCCGCGGCGGACTCGCCGCGTCGCCGCCTACCCTACCGACAGGAACGGTGCCCTTGCGCCGGACTTCGAGGGTCAGCGGGCCCTGGAGGACCGCCGCGCCCCGGCGCGTCGGGTTCCCGCGGCCATTCCCCCGAGCGGTGGCCTCGCCCCGCCGCGGCCGCGCGCGCACCCGCACCCTGAGGCTGCCCCTGCCGGTGCGGCGCGGCGCGCCTGGCCGGCGGCCGACCGGTGCCGTGCTCGGCCCGACCCACGGTGAGCGGGGCCCCGTCGGCATCGGTCACGGGCAACCCGAGGGCTCGCAGCAGTGACGAGGCCTGTCCGCGCTGCTCGGGGGTGACGAGGGCGATGACACGTCCGTCCGCGCCGGCCCGGGCCGTCCGGCCCGACCGGTGCACGTAGTCCTTGTGGCTCTCGGGGAGGTCGTAGTGGATGACCGTGGAGACGTCGTCGACATGGATGCCGCGGGCGGCGACGTCGGTGGCCACGAGGGTGTTGACCCTCCCCGCCCGGAAGGCGGCCAGGGTCCGCGTGCGCTGGGACTGGGAGCGTCCCCCGTGGATGGCCTGGGCGGCGATGCCGGCCCGGCCGAGCTGCGTGGCCACGCGGTCCGCACCGTGCTTGGTGCGGACGAACACGATCGATGAGGGAGTGGCGCCGGCCAGCTCGGCGAGTGCCGCCGGGCGGTCCGCGTGTGCCACGTGGTGGAAGCTATGGGTCACCCGGGCCAGGTCGTCGGCGTCGTCGACCACCTCGTGGCGCACCGGGTTGTTCAGATAGCGACGCACCACGGTGTCGACGTCGCCATCGAGCGTGGCGGAGAACAACAGCGTCTGGCGGCTGGGCGAGGTGGCGTCGAGGATCCGGCGCACCGCCGGGAGGAAACCCATGTCCGCCATGCGGTCCGCCTCGTCGAGGACGACGGTCCGGACCTCCGACAGGCGGATGGTGCCTTCCTGCATCAGGTCCTCGAGCCGGCCGGGGCAGGCCACGACGACGTCGACACCCCGGCGCAGGTCCTTGCGCTGGCGCTCGTAGCCGATGCCGCCGTAGACGATGCCGACCCGCCGCCCGCGTGTCTTGAGCAGCGGCGCCAGGACATCGGCGATCTGCTGGGCCAGCTCGCGGGTGGGAGCGAGAACGAGACCCTGGGGCTTCTTCGGCGCGCAATGCTCGACGGTCGCCGCCAGCGGGACGGCGAAGGCCAACGTCTTGCCGGACCCGGTCGGGGCCTTGGCGCAGATGTCACGGCCGGCCAGCGCATCGTCGATGGTCATGGCCTGAATGGCCACGGGGGTGGTGATGCCCTGCGTCGCGAGAGCCCGCACGATGCCGTCGGGCAGCGGGAGATCGGCGAAGGCGGGCACGTCAGCGCCCGGCGTAGGGGTAGTCAAGGGGGAACTCCGTTCTTTGGTCACGCACCGCAACCTCAGGATCGGAACCCACCGGTCGCCTGTGGTGCACGCTGCACCACGGGACGCGTTGCAGCCATCGTACCAGCCGGGGCCGCCCTCCCAGGTTCATCCCGGCTGGTCGGCCCCGGCAGAACGGCCGGGTGAAGAACTCCGGGGTTCAGTCCCGGGGTTCAGCCTCGGGGTTCAGCCTCGGGGTTCAGCCTCGGGGTTCAGCCTCGGGGTTCAGTCCCGCTTGCCGAGCAGCGGGTGCTCGCCCATGCCGACGGGCTGGAGATGTTGTCCGAGGACCTCGTGGAAGCGCTCGGACACCTCCTGGGGTGTCCAGCCTCCCTCCCGCCACATGCTGGCGATCTGCCTCGGCGTCTGGAAGAGGGTGTACGCGTAGCCGGTCCGCCCGAGCACCTGCCCGTTCACGTAGGAGGCGCCCTCCGAGGCGAGGAAGGCCACGAGCGGCGCGTTCAACGCGGGGTCCTGGTCGGCCGGCGGCTCCGAGCCGGCGTAGAGGTTCTCGGTCATGCGAGTGTGCCCGGCCGGGGCCATCGCGTTGACGGTGATGCCGTACTTGCCGAGCTCGAGGGCCCACACGAACGTCATGCCCATGATGGCGGCCTTGGCAGCGCCGTAGTTGGTCTGCCCGAAGTTGCCCCGCAGTCCAGCCGACGAGGTGATGTTCACGATGCGGCCGTAGCCGGCCTCCTTCATGAGGGGCGCGGCATGGCGGACGGTGTTGAAGGTGCCCTTCTGGTGGACGGCGACGACCGCGTCGTAGTCGGCTTCGTCCATCTTGACGATGGTCCGGTCCCGCACGATGCCGGCGTTGTTCACCACGATGTCGATGGCGCCGAAGGCTTCGACCGCCGCCGCGATGATTCGCCCCGCACCCTCGAAGTTGCTCACCGAGTCGTGGTTCGGCACCGCCTGCCCGCCCGCCGCCTCGATCTCCGCGCACACCTGCGCGGCCGGATCCTCACCGGTGCCCTCACCGCCGAGGGACACACCCACGTCGTTGACCACGACCTTGGCCCCCTCCGAGGCGAGGCACAGGGCGATGTCGCGCCCGATGCCCCGTCCCGCACCCGTCACCACCGCCGACCGACCGTCGAGAAGTCCCATGGGCGCGACAGTACCCCCGGCGGTTCCCTGACAGCGATGTCAGGGACGCTGCAGGAGAGCTACGATCGGGCCATGGCCACCTTCATCGAGAACGCACCCGAACAGATCGTCGCCGCGGCCAAAGAGTTGCTGGAGAAGGGGCTCGTCGAGGGGACGTCGGGCAACCTCTCGGCGCGGATGGAGGACGGCAACATCGCGGTCACCCCCTCCTCGCTCGACTACCGGGTCATGACGGTCGACGACATCGTCATCGTCGACGCGGCGGGCGAGGTGGTCTCGGGCGAACGGGGGCCGACGTCGGAGAAGTACCTCCACATCGCGGTCCAGGCGGCCTACGAGGACATCGCCGTGTGCATCCACTCGCACGCAGTGCACGCCACCATGTTCGCGGTCGCCCACCAGGACATCCCGAGCTGCATCGACGAGTTCACGGTCTACCTCGGAGGGGACATCCGCTGCACTGAGTACGCGCCGAGCGGCTCGCCCGACCTGGCTGAGCAGGTCGTCAAGGCGCTCGAGAACCGGGGTGCCGCGCTCATCGCCAACCACGGAATGGTGGCCGTGGGGACGACGATGGAAAGGACGATGCACAACACGGCGCTGGTCGAGCGTTCGGCCAAGATCATCTGGGGCGCCAGGCAGCTCGGCGAGATCTTCCCCTTGCCCGAGAAGGTGAACGCCAACTTCGCCAACGTCTACCCCTTCATGCGCTGAGTCATGGCCGACGGCGTCATCCGGGCCCGGCTGGCCGAGCTCGGCCTCACCCTCCACGGCCCCCACCCGCCGCACGACCCGCTGGACCCGGTGGTCGTACACCACGGTGTGGCCCGGACCTCGGGTCAGCTGCCGCGCATCGCCGGGGAGCTCACCTGCCTGGGCCACCTGGGCGACACCGTCACGGTGGAGGAGGGGTACGAGGCGGCCGCAGTGTGCGCACTCAACGCGCTCGCTGTCCTGGAGCAGGCGCTCGGGTCGCTCGACCGTGTCAGCCGTGTGCTCACGGTCACGGGGTACGTGGCCTCCGCACCCGACTTCCACCAGCAGCCTGCGGTGGTGGACGGGGCGTCCAAGGTGCTGGCTGACGTCTTCGGTGAGGCCGGCCGTCACACCCGCTCCGCCGTCGGCGTGGCGGCGCTGCCGAGGGGTGGGGCGGTCGAGATCGAGGTGACGGTCGCCGTCGAGGACTGAAAGGTGGGGACAGGACGCCGGCAGTGGCCGGTCTCGTTCACCGTTGCATCCTGACGCGAGGAGGGACATGGAGCCGATCCCGGCGCTTGAGGTCAACCAGGTGCGCTTCGACGAGACGGTCGACGTGGTCGTGCTGGGCCTGGGCGCCGCCGGCACGTCCGCTGTTGTGGCGGCACGCCAGACAGGAGCGGAGGTGTTGGCCGTCGAACGGAGCGCGGGACCGGGTGGGACGTCGGCCAACTCCGGCGGACTCATATACCTGGGAGGCGGCACGGCACTCCAGAGGGCCTGCGGCTTTCAGGACTCCCCGGAGAACATGGCGACGTTCCTCCGGGCCGCCCTTGGGCCAGGCGTGGACGACGATCGCGTGGACGTCTACTGCGAGGGTTCGCCGGACCACTTCGACTGGTTGGTCTCGATCGGCGTGCCGTTCCGGGCGGCGTTCTGCGACGAGCCGAACCGTGAATCGGTCGATGACGCGGGGCTGCTCTTCAGCGGCGGTGAGGACACCTACCCCTTTGACGAGATCTCGGTCCCGGTCCCGCGCGGTCACAAGCCGCGCTGCATCGACTCCGCCGGCGGATTCCTCATGGAGTGCCTCGGTGCTGCCGTGGCGACCAGCGCTGCTCGCGTGGTGGCCGACGCCAGCGCCGAAGCCCTGGTCGTGGACGGCGGGGACGTCGTCGGGGTGCACGTGCGGACCGACGACGGCCCCCGCGCCGTCCGGGCCCGTGGCGGTGTGATCCTGGCGACGGGCGGGTTCATCCACAACGAAGCGATGGTCGCCGAGCATTGCCCACTGGCCCACGTCCCCGACGCTGCCTGGCGGATCGGCACGCCGGCCGACGACGGCCGCGGGATCCGATTGGGCGTGGGTGCCGGCGCGGCGACGGCGAGGCTCGGCGCATTCGAGTGCGCGCTGCCCCTCGGCCCGCCTCACCGTCTCGCGCGGGGGATCCTGGTCAACCGCCACGGTCAGCGGTTCATCAACGAGGATGCCTACACCGGTCGCATCGGGCTCCACGCACTACGCGACCACGACGGATTTGTCTACATGATCACCGATGACGAGATCCACGAGCCGAACCTTGTCGGACTCCGGGTCGGCTACGCGGCGGCCACTCCCGAGGAACTCGCCGAGGACCTCGGCGTACCGCCCGACGCTCTGGCTCGCACGGTGCGCGACTACAACGAGGCCGCGGCCCACGGTGACGACCCGGTATTCCACAAGCGCGCCCCCTACGTGCAGCCCATCGGCGTGCCGCCGGCGAGTGGCATCGGCGCCATCGACCTGCGCGTCGACCACGGCGCCATCTACGCGACCTTCACGCTCGGCGGTCTCGTCACCGACTCCGACGGCGCCGCGCTCGACACGGGGGGACGTCGCATCTCGGGTCTCTACGCCGTGGGGCGGACCGCCGCCAGTCTGGCGGCCCACCACTACGCCAGCGGCATCAGCCTCGGCGACGGTTCGTTCTTCGGACGACGCGCCGGCCACCACGCGGCAGCCCACGCCCGAGCGGAGCGCTCCTCGCGGCGCTAGGCGCGTCCGTCCCGCATCGAGGAATTGGCCGATCCAGAACTAGCCTCAGACCCCGTCATGGGTCGCACTACGCCCACTGGGCACCTCCTGGGCCTCAACGGCGGATCGAGCGCCGGCAAGACGACGCTGGCCCGGAAGCTCCAGTTCAGCCTCGATGGTCCATGGCTCCTCCTCGGAATCGATTTGCTGATCTGGGCACTTCCCGTCGAGATGGTCGGTGACCCGGTGGAATTCGGATCATCGACGGCGAGATCCAGCGCGGGGCTGACTTCATGAGGATGTACATGGGATCTCAGCGAGCGGTCGCGACCCTCGTCTCGAGCGGAATCGACGTGATTGTCGACGACGTCCTGCTCGACGGCATTGAGGACCAGCGCCGCTGGGACGACGCTCTTGGCGATCTCCCTGTGTGCTGGGTAGCCGTGCACTGTGATCCGGACACGGCGGCCATGAGAGAGCAGGAGCGGGGTGATCGGCCACCGGGCATAGCTCGCAGGCAGGCAAATTCGGTGCACCGTCGTGTCCGCTACGACATCGAGCTCGATACAAGTGTCATGAATGTCGTCGATTCGGTCAACCTGATTGCAGGCGATCTCCTTCATCGGTGGTCGATCTCCTCGACGCGAACCACGAACGCCCCACCGGGTTTGCCCGCAACCTCAGCGTGGAGCCCAGACTCAAGTCGGCGATTGGCACCGTGGGAACGCTGAAGCCGCTGCGTGAATGGTGGGGGACTGCCCCTTGACGCCTGCGTCCTCAGCCGGCCAAGGAACCCCGTGCCGATGATTCGGAGGGGTTAGAACCATGCAAGGGCCTTCGTCGTGATCTTCTTGACCTCTTCCGGCGTGGCAGGCCGTGATCGACCCGAGACCCAAGGTGCGCCGTCCGGCAGGCATACCGTCAGGCGAGACGGCTCCTTGAACGTCCGCCTGATGACTGTCACCGTGCCCGGAAGCTGCCGACTGTCATGGAGTTCGTGCGCCGCGTTGTGAATAGGACCCGCCCTCCTTGAATGTTGTGACATCCGCTGAGAGCGACACCCTGTCGGTCGTCCGTGCATCCTCATCGGAGGGTGGGTAACGGACGCGGCTGTATTCGACCCCCAAAGGGTCCTCTTCGTAGCGGGTGTTCGTCATCTCCCCGGCGATGATCGTGGAGGTGAAGTCGAATGGATGGTCGTGGATCGGGGGATCGCCCCCGACGCTGTAGTTCGGGTCCCAGACGTGGAGTCGATACCCCTTTCGCTCATCGAGCCGCAGACCCAAGAGACCGATGTCCTGCATCATCCAGGCGTAATTCTCGGCGTGGTCGAGAATTGTTCTGACCAGGACCTTGTTCAATGCGCTCAGCATCAACCCTCCTGGGCAGGCTCGGAGTCGGTGAAGGTCCCCAAATCACATCACTGTCGTTTGAGGGCGTCATCGCGCAGTGGTTCGCCGGACACCCTCCCGGCGACACCCGCGTCTGAGCAGGGTGCGGGCCCGCTGAGTCCGAACGCGTCGGCCACCTGGGAGGTTGCGACCGGGCTCATGTGCCCGGCGTGGCAAGCTCGTTACAGAGGCCTTCGGAATCGAGGAGCAGGCGAACTCATGATCTTTGGCGCGCACGTCATCGTGTACAGCAAGGATGCCTCGGCGGATCGAGCGTTCTTCCGAGACGTGCTCGGATATGCATCGGTGGATGCTGGTCACGATTGGCTCATCTTCGAGCTTCCCCCGGCGGAGTTGGCTGTTCATCCCTCAGACCACGATGGAGGGTCGGAGCTGTACTTGATGTGCGATGACCTCCGTTCCGAGATGGCGGCTCTCGTGCAGAAGGGCATCCGCTGCTCCGAGGTGGAGGAAGCAAGGTGGGGTTCTGTGACGAGAATCGGACTTCCCGGCGGAGGGCAAGTCGGCTTGTACCAGCCGAAACATGCGACGGCGCTTGCGACAGGCTCATCCTGAATCAGTGAGACCTGACCTCCCCTGATGGCCGGGAAGACATGACGCCACGTCCACCGGTGTGGCGAGTCGCGTTGTTAACCAGATGACACGTGGGAGATGACACGTGGGGAACTCCGTTCTCGGGATGGGTGTCACCCCTGCGACACCTTCGGGCTAGGCGGGTCTTGACCCGGGGCGCCCCGCGGCCGACCTTTGGACCGCCCGGTACGCTCTGGGTGTGGCCGCCAGCGCCCGGACCCGCTACGCCCGGTGCGGAGATGCAGACGTCGCCTATCAGGTACTGGGCGACGGACCGATCGACCTCCTCTTGTACACCGGTGCGAACGTCCCGATCGACTGCATGGACGAAGAACCGTCGATGGCTCGCTTCCAGCGTCAATTGGCCTCGTTCGGTCGGCTGATCCGATTCGACAGACGAGGAACGGGCTTGTCCGAGCGAGGGTCGGCATCGGCTCCCCCGACCCATGAACAGTGGATTCAGGACGCGGTGGCGGTACTGGACGCCGTCGGATCCGCGCGAGCAGCGGTGCTCGCCCCATGGCTGAACGGCCCTGATGGCATCATGCTGGCGGCAACGCACCCAGCGCGCGTCAGCAAGCTCATAATCGTAAGCAGCACTGCTCGCTTCATGTGGGCACCGGACTATCCCGACGGCTTCCCGGAGGATCTGACTTCCGAGAGTGTGGGCGTCCTGACCGAAACAGATGCCGTCGAACGAGGTCTCGACATCGTGGCACTTCTTTGCCCGAGTGTGGCCAGGGACCAGACCTTTCGCGCCTGGTTCGATCGCGCGGGAAACCTGGCAGCCACTCCCGCCATGGCCTACGCGATGTTGACGCAAACCATGAAGTCCGACGTTCGCCACCTCCTGCCCCAGATCGGCGTGCCCACGTTGATCCTCCAGAGGGCGGAGAACGTCTTCTTCAGTCCGGCCCATGGCAGGCACCTCGCCGAGAACATACCCGGCGCCAAGTTGGTCGAGTTGCCGGGGGCCGACACCCTCTACTGGGTGGGAGATGTCGAGCCCATGATCGACGAGATCGGGGAGTTCGTCACCGGCGTTCGCGGCGGCTCCGGAGCCGAGAGAGTGCTCGCGACGGTGTTGTTCACCGATATCGTCGGCTCGACCGACAGGGCCGCCCAGCTCGGAGACGGACGCTGGCGAGACCTCCTTGACCGTCACGACAGGAGCGTGCGCGTACAGCTCGAACGCTTCCGGGGCCGGGAGGTCAAGACCGTGGGCGACGGATTCGTAGCCACCTTCGACAGTCCCAGCCGAGCCATCGAGTGCGCCCTCGCCATCAGAGACACCTTGAGGGCATTCGACATCGACGTGCGGGGTGGTATCCACACCGGGGAAATCGAAGTCCGTGGCGATGACGTCGCCGGTATGGCCGTCCACATCGGTGCGCGGGTGTCGGCCCTCGCCAGCCCCGGATCGATCTTGGTCTCGTCGACGGTCAAGGACAGTGTCATTGGATCACGCGTCGAGTTCGAGGAACGCGGGGAATACGAACTCAAGGGCGTGCCGGGTACATGGCGTCTGTTCTCCGTCCACGGCTGACACGCCCCTCGAACCCCGTGCCGATACCTGGTGGTCACTGGTATCTCGATCGCCGGCCTGAGGCCGTGATGAGAGGCATGATTCCGAGATGGTGATGTCGGATTCGGAGCGTGATCGCCTCCGAGGCGGTTTCAACGACGACGCTCTCGCGTACGACCGAACGCGACCGGTCTGCCCGGCCGAACTCTTCGACGACCTCGTTGCACTGACCGACCTGGAGCCGGGGAAGCGGGTCTTGGAGATCGGCGCCGGCACGGGACAGGCCACGCTGCAACTCGCCCAGCGTGGCCTGGCAATCACCGCCCTCGAGTTGGGCCCAGAGCTGGCCGAACTGGCGCGGGAGAAGCTCGCTCGCTTCGATACCGTCGAGGTGGTCACCGGCTCCTTTGAGGTGTGGGAGCCCCCTGATCGACCCTTCGACGCGGTCATGGCGTTCAACTCCCTGCACTGGATTGACCCAGAGCTTCGCTACTTCAAACCCGCAGGGGTGTTGAAGCAGAGTGGGTTCCTGATCGTGGCGGGGTGCCTGTGGGCCGTTGCTGACGATGCCCAGCCGTTCTGGCGCGACGTCCAGGAGGATTACCGAGCGGTCGGGGCCAAGGGGGACCCGCCTCCCACGCCCGGGGCCATCGGGCCACGCCACCTACCCTCGGAAGCTCTCGCGTTCTTCGAGGAGGTGGCGGCCCGTCGCTATCCCTTCACCATTGAGTACGCAGCGAGCGACTATCTGGGGAACCTGGGGACCCAAACTGTGAGCAGGGAACTGGGTGAGGACACGAGGGCGCGGTTCCTGACGAGCGTAGAAGCTCGTCTCTCCCGCCTCGGCTCACCGAACCTGACGGCTTCGTTCGTCAGTCTGCTGACGGTTGGCAGGCTCCGTGTCGAGGCGCCAGCCACCGGACGATCTGGGCCCGGATGCTGAACCCGGTTGCCACGTGCGCTGACCGGTGCGAGACTCGCCTGACCTCGATGAAAGGGGAGAACGCATGCCGAAATACCTCGTTCAGGCTTCCTACATCGGAGACGGCGTGCAGGGCCTCCGAAAGGAAGGAGGCTCGGCCCGGCGCGATGCCATCGCTCGGGCGTGCGCAAGTGTTGGTGGGAGCCTTGATGCCTTCTATTTCGCGTTCGGGGACTCCGATGTCGTGACGATCCTCGACTTGCCGGACAACGCGACCGCGGCTGGGGTGGCCCTCCTCGTCGCCGCCAGCGGCAAAGTGGACATCAAGACCACGGTCCTGTTGACACCCGAGGAGGTCGACGTTGCCGCCAAGGTCGGTGGCGAGTACCGCGCGCCGGGAGGCTGAATCCCCGTATTCATCGAGCGGGCATTGACCGGGCGGCATCGATTCGGGGGCGGCCGCTCCCGCGATCCCATGGGCCCGAGGCACCGGAGGATCGCCGCCGGCGGGACCGGTCCCTAGGCGACCGGCCTCACCTCACGGATCATGTCACGCATCGCCCCCTCAACCACCGCGATGGTGTCGGCTCTCATCTTCGAGGTCAGCGGTCCGCCGCACAGCGGGGCGATCCGAATGAGCTCGTCTACGTAGGTCGCAGCGCACTGCCGCAGCGTCTCGGCCAGCTTCTCTGCATCTTCCATGAAGCCATCCTCTGCCTCTGGTGCTGTTCGCGCAAGGTTCGCTCGCGACTCTCGGGCTCCCCTTGAGGGAAGCGCATCTCGTGGAGGGCATCCGGGAGGCACGACGGGGAGGGCATGCATCACGCCAGCCCTTGAACCACCTGCGGGATGGTGTCAGGCTTCTTGGTGGCGCCGCACAGGCGGGCCCGATTGGACCTCAGTTGTCCCCGTGTGCTGCGCGGCCCACCCGCCTGCGCACGGCACAGCGGGCTGGCCGCTCGGCGCGAGGGCATCAGGGTCATTTCCGAGGTACGAACCAGAACCGAGGTGGAGACATGACGGTGCTTTCCGTAACGACGTTGACCATAAGGCCCGGCCGCTACGAGGACTTCCTGGCCTCGACCCAGAAGTCGAAGTCGCTCTTGGAGAAGCACGGAGCGAAAAACGTTCGGCTGATTGTGAGCATGAGCGGACAGACATCGGGGAGCTTCGTGCTGACTCACGAAGCGGACGATTTCACCGACGCCGGTCGCATAACGGACAAGTTCCTCGCAGACCCCGAAGGGCTGGCCGTGACGATGGAATCGAGTAGTGAGGATGGTCCGGTGGTCAGCTGGCAGCCGTCGACATGGGTGGAGATTCCGCTCTGAGCGACCTGTAGTCCGCCCTGGGGCCAGGTGCGCCCTGGCCCCAGCGGCGGAGCGCTGGCGCGACGCCGCCGAGCTCCGAAATGCCGCCCAGCATGCGGGGTCCGTGCCGCCGGCGGTGCTAGGTCCAGATGATCTTTGCCCGCTCGGCTGCAGCGCGGACAGCAGTTCCATCGATGATGACGCTCGATTCGCTCAAACCGGCGGCTTCGAGGGCGACAAGGATCTCGAGGGGTCCATCAGGAGGTAGCGGGAACACCCATGCCCAGGCCCGCCAGCCGCCGGGTCCACCCCCGCCGCCACCCCCCATGCTCACGATCGGCTCGGTGGGAACTCCAAGTTCGTCCTTGTTCAGGTCGAGAGCGAAGCCCATTCCAGATCCGCGTCTCGCGACTCTCCCGTCGGCAAACCGAACACCGACCTGTGGCCACCGGTGAGGGCCAACAGGACGAAGGGTCTCCAGCATCCTGGGCATCTTGTGCGGATTGAAGCGCATGACGAAGCTGATGGTGAAGCCGTTCGGGTAGACCTCGAGGTGGTCGACGGCGACCGCGACGAGGTCATTCTCGAGCACGACGGCGTCGACGGCGAGCACCGCGGGCACCGTGCCCTCGGATGGGCGATCCCAGGCTGGCGGCGCCCATTCGTGGCCGGTGGGAGGCTGATGGCCGATAGAGATCTCGCTGACCGGTCCACGCGGGTCCTGTCCGGCCATCAGGCGGAGCGTTTCTTGCCGCACCCGGCCCAGGTCCGCTCCAAGGCTCATGAGGACGGTGGCGGCCACGCCCTCGCCCTCGCGCACGAGGCCGAGTAGCATGTGCTCGGTGCCGATGTAGCTGTGGCCGAGCTGGAGCGCTTCGCGCAGGGACAGCTCGAGGACCTTCTTGGCCCGCGGGGTGAACGGGGGGGAACCGCTGGGCGCGGTCCCGGCCATGCCGATCGTCTCCTCGACCTTCTCACGCACGGCCTCGAGCGAGATCCCCAGTGACTCGAGAGCCTTCGCGGCGACGCCCTCACCTTCGTGGATGAGCCCGAGGAGGATGTGCTCGGTGCCGATGAAGCTGTGGTTCAGCAGGCGCGCTTCCTCCTGCGCCAGCACCAGCACCCTCCGTGCCCGGTCGGTGAAACGTTCGAACACTCCTCTCAGGGTACCTGGGCTCAGCGGCAGGCTCGGCTGCGTCCAGCGAGGGAGGAGATGACCGTCAGGCGGACGCGGCGCCGGCGGACTGCGGGAACTCCCACCACTGGAACTCGACCGTCATGGGCAGGATGTAGTTGATGTAGAGCGAGTGGATCTTGACCACCTTCTGGTCGTCGACGTTGATGTCGACGAGGTGCAGGCGGTCGTCCTTCTCCCCGAAGGCCCTGGCCCGCGCCGCGATCGCCTGGAGGTCCCCGAGGGAGCCGACCGAGAAGCCGTAGTGGTCCATCTGCGGGCAGCGCATCGGCTCGTCCTCGGCGATGAGGAAGATGAACTGCTCCCAGTGCACGCAGCTGAAGATGAGCCGATGCCGGTCCTCGGTCATGACATCGAGCTCCTGGAAGCCGAGGACCTCGTCGAAGAAGCGGCACAGGTCGGCCCGGCTGTCCACGCCGAGCAGGTCGGCGGGCAGCGACATGGCGACGTGGTTGAACCGTGGGTTGCCCGACGGGTAGTAGGGGTGAGGCATCAGCGCTGCCCCCCCGGTACGACCATGACCTTGCCGGCGATGCGGCCCCCGGCGAGCGCGTCGAGCGCCTCCACGATGCCCCCGAGGCCGACTGCGTCGGGCGCGATGAGCGCGTCGGCCGGGAACCCGTCGGAGGCCAGGAGCTCGAGGGCCCGCTCGAAGCCGTCGAAGTCGTAGACGAACGAGCCGGTCACCGTCAGCTCGTTGAGAATCATCCGGTTGATGTCGAAGGTGGGGTGGTCGATGCCCGCGCCGACCATGACCAGGATCCCCCCGCGGGCTACCTGACTGAACCCCGCCTCGATGGCGGCCCGGTGCCCGGAGCACTCGAGGACGACGTCCGCGGCGCGCGAGGAGAGCTTCTCGGGCTCCCACGGGGGGTACACCTCGAGGTCCGCCGGGTCGACGATGTCGTCGACCCCGAGCTCGGCCGCCAGCTTGCGCCGCCCCTCTTGGGGCTCCACCACGGTGATGTCGTCGATTCCCATGGCCCGCAGCGCCGCCACGCTCAGGGCGCCGATGGGCCCGGCACCGAAGACCATGACGCTCTGGCCCGGCTCGACGCCCGCGCGCGTGATGCCGTGCAGGGCCACCGAGAGTGGCTCGGCCAGAGCAGCGTGCCGCGGGGAGAGGCCCGCCGGCAGGCGCAGCGCGCTCGCCGTATGGCACACCACGTACTCGGCGAAGGCGCCGTCGAACCAGTCGTTGACGGACCTCTCCCGGTTCTCGCATTGCGACGGCTTACCCTCCCGGCAACGCCGGCATGTGCCGCAACGGGGCGAGGGCCCGCCGACGAC
The DNA here is from genome assembly GCA_963781955.1 of uncultured Acidimicrobiaceae bacterium. Lineage (GTDB taxonomy): Bacteria > Actinomycetota > Acidimicrobiia > Acidimicrobiales > RAAP-2 > Bog-473. Next base: position 1,998,805 of record CAWAHU010000001.1, on the reverse strand, counting down.
CAGCTCGCCCACCGACCAGTCGGAGACGTTCTCGCCCACGGCGGCGACGGTGCCGCTCCATTCGTGGCCGGCCACCCGGCCGGGTGTGAACCCCCAGCCGTCGCGCAGCTGGTGGATGTCCGACCCGCAGATGCCGCAGGCGTGCACTCGGACGACCAGCTGCTCCGGACCCGGCCGCGGCACGGGCCGCTCCTCGACGGTCACCACGCCGGGTGACTGGTACACCGCCGCGGACATGACGTCTGGGATCGACCCCCCGGCCGGCCCCCCCGATAGGCCTGACATGTGCGTCAGGTTAGGCGCTGGCCGTGAGCCAAGCGAGGCCTCCGGCCAGGTGGCGCAGGTAGGCCGGCGACTCCCAGGCCGTCGGGAAGTGGCCGAGTGCGCTGTAGAAGGAGCGGGCGGCGCCGTCCTCGACGCTCCAGGCCAGCGGGAAGCCACACGCGGGCACCCGCCCGCCGGGCACCTCGAGGTCGACCTGGCCCTCGGCCAGGCGCAGCAGCACGCGGGCGTCGGGCCGCAGGTCGCGGAAGAGGTAGACCTCGTCGTGCCACCGCCAGTGTCGGCCCAGGTGGGCGGTGGCGGGGTGCGTGTCGTCGACGACGTCGATCGTGAAGTCCTGTGTCCAGGGGTGGCCGTCGAAGCGCGCGCCCAGCATGGCGCCGTACTCCTTCCAGCCGTACGAGGCATCGGTGGCCGAGTGCACGCCGAGGACGCGCAGGTCCCCGGCCTGCCAGGCCTCGGTGACGGCGGCGCGCTGGTCGGGCGACCAGGGTGTCTCCCCGATGGTGAAGAGCGCCAGGACGCGCGCGGATGCGAGCTGGCGCGGTGAGAGGTCCTGCACGTCGGACACCACGGTGGGGGAGAGGTCCTCCAGGCCGGCCAACTCGCGCAGCGCGGTCTGCGCCTGCGGCAGCACGCCGTGTACGCCGGCCGGGCCGTCGGCGTACGGGGCCACGTGGGTGACGATCAGCATCTGCTCGGCCACGTGCGGAGTGTAGGGCTGGTGCGACGGGCGGTGCAGTGGTCGAATGCTCAGGGTCGGCCGGGGCGCCCGGGAGCGCCGTGGCCCGGGAGGAGGCCGTGTGAGCCAAGCGAGTGGGAGCACCGAGGAAGTGGCAGCCGCGCTGGCGGGGTTGGGCGCCGCCACCCTGGGCGAGTCCGGCGGGAAGGCGGCACACCGCCGGCTGCGGCCGGCGTGGACCGGCGCGGCCGTAGCCGCCCTCGCCTACCCGGTGGGCTGCACGCCGGGCGACAACCTCGCGGTGCACGTGGCCGTCACCACGGCGCCGCGCGGCAGCGTGCTCGTCGTCGACGTGGGCCAGGTGGCCGACCGGGGCTACTGGGGGGAGGTGTTGACGACGGCGGCCGAGGCGGCCGGGCTGGCCGGGCTGGTCCTCGACGGTGGCGTGCGCGACGTGGCCGCGCTCGAAGCGCACGGCTTCCCGGTGTTCTCGTCTGCCATCGCCCTGACCGGGGCCTCCAAGGACAAGCCGGGGACGGTGGGCTCCCCGGTGCGTGTCGGCGGCGTGCTGGTCTCGGCCGGCGACTGGGTCGTGGCCGACGTCGACGGGGTGACCTTCGTCCCGGGCGACGCGCTCGACGATGTGCTGGCCGCAGGCCGGGGACGCGAGGAGAAGGAGGCTGGGTTCTTCGGGGCGCTGCGGGAGGGCTCGACGACGATCGAGCTCCTCGGGCTCGATGCATCGCTCGTCCGCATCGAGGGAGCGCCCAAGCCCCGCAGAACATAGTAAGGCGCTCCTTATAAGGCTAGGCTTCATGAAATGGGCCAGGCGCGGGAGCAGGAGCGAGATCCCGAGCGGGATCAGGACCGACAGCTGGTGGACGAGGTGGCGGGGGCGCTCCAGGCGAGCGTGCGGCTCCTCGTCCAGCGGCTCCGGCAGTCGCCCGCCGTGGAGGGCGACCTCACGTCGGCGGAGACGTCGGCCCTGGCCCGGCTCGACCGCGCCGGTCCTGCCACGCCCACGGAGCTGGCCCGGCTCGAGCGCATCAGCCCCCAGTCGATGGGGTCGACCGTGGCCGCGCTCGAGGCCCGCGGCCTGGTCGTGCGGTCACCCGATCCCGGCGACGGGCGGCGCACCATCATCTCGCTCACCGCAGCGGGGACCGAGCTGTTGCGCCGACGCCGGCGGGCCCGCAACGAGCTCCTGTCCGCCGCCCTGGCCGACGGCTTCACGCCGGCCGAGCTCTGGCAGCTGCGCACGGCCGCGCCGTTGATCGAACGCCTGGCCGACAGCATCTGATGGCGGTCTGATGGGGGCGGCACGCCCGGGGTCGTCGCCGGAGCCGCCGCTCGAGATCGACGACCAGTACCGGTGGGCGGCCCTGTCCAATACCACCGCGGCCACGTTCATGTCGGCCCTCGACGGCTCGATCGTGCTGATCGCGCTGCCCGCCATCTTCCGGGGGATCCACCTCGATCCGCTCACGCCGGGCAACATCGCGTACCTGCTCTGGATGATCATGGGTTACCGCCTGGTGCAGGCGGTGTTCGTGGTCGGCCTGGGCCGCCTCGGTGACATGTACGGGCGGGTGCGCATCTACAACGCCGGGTTCGCGGTGTTCACGGCGGCATCCGTCCTGCTGTCCTTCGACCCGTTCGTCGGGGCCACCGCGGCGACGTGGCTCATCGGCTGGCGCTTCGTCCAGGCGATCGGCGGCTCGATGCTGACGGCGAACTCCGCCGCCATCCTGACCGATGCCTTCCCCGAGGACCGGCGCGGCTTCGCTCTCGGTGTGAACCAGGTGGCCGGGCTGGCCGGTCAGTTCATCGGGCTGGTCGCCGGCGGGCTCCTGGCCGCCTGGGACTGGCGGGCCGTGTTCTGGGTCAACGTCCCCGTCGGCTTGTTCGGGACGTGGTGGGCCTACCGCCGGCTGCGCGAGGTAGGGGAGCCGACCGGGGGGCGGTTGGACTGGTGGGGCAACGCCACCTTCGCCCTGGGCCTCGGGTCCGTGCTGTTCGCCATCACCATCGGGATCCAGCCCTACCACGGCCAGTCGATGGGCTGGACCAGCCCCGAGGTGCTGGCGCTCCTGGTGGGCGGGCTGGTGCTGCTTGCCGCCTTCGTGATGATCGAAGCCCGCGTGGCCGAGCCGATGTTCGACCTGAGCTTGTTCCGCATCAGGGCGTTCACGGCGGGCAACATCGCCAGCTTCGCCGCCCGGCTGGGCCAGGGCGGGCTGCAGTTCATGCTGGTGATCTGGCTGCAGGGCATCTGGTTGCCGCTCCACGGCTACGACTACGCCCGGACCCCGTTGTGGGCGGGCATCTTCCTGCTGCCGCTCACTGCCGGGTTCCTGGTGTCGGGCCCGCTCTCGGGCCACCTCTCCGACCGCTTCGGCACCCGCGCTTTCGCCACGGCGGGCATGGTCCTGTTCGGCGCCAGCTTCCTGGGCCTCCTGGCGCTGCCCGTCGACTTCAGCTACCTGGAGTTCGGGGTTCTGATCACCCTCAACGGCATCGGCATCGGGATGTTCAGCGCGCCCAACACCTCGTCGATGATGAGCAGCGTCCCGCCCGCGCAGCGCGGCGCGGCGTCGGGCATGCGCGCCACGTTCCAGAACTCCGGGATCGCGCTGTCCATCGGCGTGTTCTTCTCGCTGATGATCACCGGTCTGTCGGGGAGCCTCCCCGACGCACTGACGCACGGCCTCGAGGGCCAGGGCGTGTCGCACGCGGTCGCCCACCACATCGCCTCGTTGCCGCCGGTGGCCTCCCTCTTCGCCGCCATCCTCGGGGTCAACCCGCTGGAGCACCTGCTGGCGTCGGCCCACGCGCTGGGCGGGCTGTCGCCCGCCGCGCACCGGGTCCTGACGGGACCCACGTTCTTCCCCCAGCTGATCTCCGAGCCGTTCGAACACGGCCTGACCATCGTGCTCGTGGTCTCGGCCGGCCTGGCCTTCGTGGCCGCGGTCGCCTCGGCGACCAGAAGTGGTGGGAGCCGAGCCGCCGAGGCGGTGACCGGGCCGGTGCTGCCCGAGGCCCTCACGGCGGGCGTCGGGCCGGGCGACAGCGGCGACCTCGGTGGCAGACTGCGGTGATGGACACCGACGCCACACCGACCGAGCGCTTCGAGGTCGAACGGGTCATCCCGGCCGAAGCGGGCCGGATCTTCGCCGTGCTCCGGGACCCGCAGGGCCACGTGGCCATCGACAGCTCCGGCATGCTGATGGACGCCACGGGTGACCCGGTCTCGAAGGTGGCTGACGAATTCGTCGTGCACATGGACCGCGATGCGCTCAACGACTACCCGATGGGTCGCTACGACGTCACCGTGGTCATCACCGAGTACGTGGCCGACCGTGAGATCGCCTGGACCATCCGCGGGACCATCAAGCCCCCCATCGGCCACGTCTACGGATACCGCCTGGAGCCGGCCGAGGGCGGGACCCGGGTGACGTCCTACTACGACTGGTCGGGGATTGACCCGCAGTGGCGCGAGGCCGGCATCTTCCCGGTCATCCCCGAGACGGCGCTGCGGGCCACGCTCGGCATCCTCGAGCGCACGGTGGTCCGGTCGGCCACGCGCTGACTGCGCCGCCGCGCCCAGCCGTCGGCGCTCCGAGGCGTCGGCGCTCCCAGCCGTCGGGGCTCCCAGCCGTCGGCGCGCTCAGGAGCATTCGGCGCAGCGGCCCAGGAGCGCCACGTGGTGCGGGTCCACGGTGAACCCGAAGCGGGTGCGGGCCTGGGCGACCAGCCCGTCGAACATCGTGTCGGGGATCTCGATCAGGGCTCCGCACTCCGCGCAGACCAGGTGGCCGTGCACCGAGGAGGCCAGGTGGTACGTGGCCGGGCCGTGGCCGAAGTGCGAGTGCACGATGATGCCGAGGCGTTCGAGCTCGTCGAGGTTGCGGTACACGGTCGAGATGTGGATCTCGGGGTCCTCGGCCTGGACCTCGGCTGCGAGCTCCTCGGCGGTGCGGTGGCCCTGGGTGGCGAAGAGCGCCCCGAGCAGGACCCGGCGCGAGGCCGTGACCCGCCCCCCGCTCTGGCGGACCAGCTCGAGTGCGTCCTCCAAGGTGGTGGCCTGGCCCCGGTCCCCAGGCTCTCCGGAGGGCGGACGATGCACGCCGCGATGGTAAACCCGCCGTGCCCGGACTCCCACGCCCATGGCACACCTCGGCGTCCGTCGGCGGTCGGACCTATTGCGAACCATTTGCAATAGGATCCGGCCGGTGAGCACGACGGGGACGCGAACCGCGCCGGCGACCGGGGCGGTGACGCGGCCGGCGACGAGACTCACCCGCCGCGAGTGGGAGCGGTTGGCCGCCATGGGGGCGGTCGTGCTCGTCCTCAACGTGGTCGGGTGGGCGTTGCTCGCGTCGGCCGTCGGCCACCACGTGCACGTGTCGCAGACGAAGCTGTTCGGCTTCGGGACCGGCGTGCTCGCCTACACGCTCGGTGTGCGCCACGCGTTCGACGCCGACCACATCGCCGCCATCGACAACACGACCCGGAAGCTCGTCGGGGAGGGGAAGCGCCCGCTGGGTGTCGGCTTCTCGTTCTCGCTCGGGCACTCGAGCGTCGTGGTGCTGCTGGCCGTCGCGCTCACGTTCGGCATCCGGGCCTTCAACCTCCAGGTGAGCACTGAAGGGTCGGGCCTGCACGCCGCCACCGGCATCATCGGGACGTCGGTGTCGGCCGCCTTCCTCTACTTGATCGCGTTGCTGAACCTGGTCGTGCTGGTGTCCCTCGTCCGCCTTTATCGCGAGATGCGCTCGGGTCGCTTCGACGACGCCGAGCTCGAGCGGCAGCTCCAGAAGCGCGGGCTGATGAACCGCCTTCTGGGCCGCACGGTCCGGCGCATCGACACGTCCTGGAAGATGTACCCCGTCGGCTTCCTGTTCGGCCTGGGGTTCGACACGGCCACGGAGGTCGCACTGCTCGTGCTGGCCGGGACGGCGATCGCCGGCGGCCTGCCGTTCTACGCGGTGCTGTCTCTGCCCGTTCTCTTCGCGGCGGGCATGTGCCTGTTCGACACTCTCGACGGGTGCTTCATGATCTTCGCCTACGACTGGGCCTTCACCAGCCCGGTGCGCAAGGTCTTCTACAACCTCACCATCACGGGTCTGTCGGTGACCGTCGCCTTCTTCATCGGGACGATCGAAGTCCTCGGACTCGTCGGGCAGGAGGCGCACCTCAGTTCGCCCTTCTGGGACTTCATGGCCGGGTTCAACATCAATACGGCCGGGTTCGTGATCGTGGGGCTCTTCGCCGTGACCTGGCTGGGCGCGCTGCTCTACTGGCGACTGGCCCGGGTGGAGGAGAAGTGGGCGACCGCCACGGCGCCCGAACCCGAGGAGTCCGTGGCCGCCTGATGCCGGTGCGGCCCTGGTACCGGCACCGGGACCGGCACCGGGACCGGGACGGCTGCCGACCGTGGTTCTGGCGCCCGACCTTTGCTCCGGCGTCAACCGCCGGCGAGGGACTGGATCGCCACCATCCCGACCACCGGGCTGTTGAGCCGCAGGCCTCCGGCTGAACCGTAGAACCCGGCGTCACCGAAGCTGAAGATGCCTCCGTCGCGCCCGACCATCCAGTAGCCGCCGCCGTCGGCCGTGCGGGCGATGCCGACGATCGGGGCGCGGAGCGACAGGCCGCCCGTCGAGCCGAAGAAATGGGCGTCGCCGAAGCTGAAGATCCCGCCGTCGGCCGCGACCATCCAGTACCCGCCGGCGTCGGGGGAGGCCGTCATGCCGACGATCGGCTTCTGCAGCGGCAGGCCGCCGGTCGACCCGTAGAAGCCGGCGTCGCCGTACGCGAAGATCCCGCCGTCGGATGCCACCAGCCAGTAGCCGTGGCCGTCGACCGTGGGTGCCATGCCGACCACGGGTCGGGAGAGCCTGAGGGCGCCGGTCGACCCGTGGAAGCCGGCGTCGCCGTAGGCGAAGATGCCACCGTCGGACGCCACCAGCCAGTAGCCGCGACCGTCGGGGGTGGCGGCCATCCCGACGATCGGGGCTTTGAGATGCAGCCCTCCGGTCGAGCCGTAGAACACGGCGTCACCGAAGGAGAAGATCCCCCCGTCCGACCCGAGCAGCCAGTAGCCGCCGTCATCGGGCGTCACCGCCATGCCCACGATCGGGGCGTTGAGATGCAGGCTCCCGGTCGACCCGAAGAAGCGGGCGCCGCCGTAGGTGAAGATGCCTCCGTCGGCGGCCACCAGCCAGTACCCCGGAGCAGCGGAAAGCGTCGCGACCACCCCTCCGGAATTGGTGCCAGCGCCGACGGCGCTGCAGGCACCCGTACTGAGGCAGGACACGCCCTGGAGTGCGCCCACGCCCGCCGGCGCGGAGACCGCGGCCCACGCCGCCCCGCCGTCGCTCGTGCTGACGATCGTGGTCCCACCAACGGCGGTACAGCTGGACGCGTCTGTGCAGCTCACGGCGGTGAGGACCGTGGGGCCGGCCGGCGCCCCCTGGTCGGACCACGTGGCGCCCCCGTTCGTGGTGGCGACGACGCGGTTCCCGACAGCGACGCAGGTGCCGCTGTCCGCGCACGAGATCCCGTGCAGGGCGGCCACGGTCGGCGGCGCGGACTGAGGAGTCCAGGTGGCGCCACCGTCGCCGGTCCAGAGGATGGCGGCGCCCGGGCCCACCGACGATGAGCCCACGGTCGTGCAGTGTCGGGCGTCGGCACACGAGACGCCAGTCAGGTTGGTGACCGTCCCGGGGATGCCTCGGGCCGCCCACTGCGCGCCGCCGTCCGTCGTCGTGAGGATGCTCGGCGAGGAAGTGCCGAACTCGCTCACGGCGACGCAGGTCGAGGTGTCCGGGCAGGACACCGCCGTGAGCACACCGACGCCCGGCGGCACGCTCTCGACGGCCCACGAGTTGCCGCCGTCGGCGGTGGCGATGATCACCGGGCTGCCGAAGATGCCATAACCCACGGCGGTGCAAATGGAGACAGCCGGGCAGGAGATCCCGTTGAGGCCGCTCACGACGCCCGGAACCTGGGCCGCGGTCCAGCGGTGCCCGGCGTCGGTGGAGACGAGGACGGTGCCGATGCCGGCGGCGAAGCACCTGACGGTGCTGGGGCACGAGGCGGCCGCGAGGCGTCCGGTGCCGGGGGGTGGATTACGCGCGGACCACGAGAGGCCGCCTGTGGTGGTCGACATCATGGTCGACCCGGCGCCGGTGTTCCCGTTGTTGCCGACGGCGACGCAGTCGAGCGCATTGGCACACGAGACGCCGGTGAGGTCGACGGCGTTGGAGGGGGCGTTCTGGGAAGACCATGTCGATCCCGTGTTCGAGGTGCCGATGACGTAGGGAGTGGTGCTGAGGTTGGTGCCGACGGCGATGCAGGTGGTTGCTATTGGGCACGCGATGGCAGCCGGGCGGGTACCAGAAGGAATCGACGATGTGGTTACCCAAGTCGTGAAGTCAATTGTCGATAGCGAGGTGACACCACCACCTATTGCGATGCCAGTGGCAACACAAACTGTTGATGTCGCGCATGAGACGGTCGAGACAAGGTTGAGAAGGGGTTGGTCAAGCGAGTTCCACGTCGCTCCGTCCTGGGTTCCAATTATCGTGGGGCGAGCGTTCACGACACCTACGGCAACGCAGGTGATAGCGGTTGAACACGAGACACTCGACAGCGAGTTCAACCCTGCGGGCAGAGCCTGCGAGGACCACGTCTGCCCATCCGATGTGTGGACGATCCCGATCCCACCGACCGCAGTGCACTCATCGATTGTGAAGCACGAGATCGATTGCGCCGGGAAGCCCGAGTCCTGCACGACCCACGACGCCCCACCGTTGGTCGACTTCATGATCCCCGAACCGCCGCCGGCGTAGCAGATCGCAGCTGAAGGGCACGAGACAGTGGAGAGCGAGGTCACGCCCGGCGGTGGAGTGGCGCTCGACCACGTCGACCCGCCGTCGTTCGTCACGATGACCGAGGCGACGGTGCCCCCGTCGTCCCCGACGGCGACGCACGTGATGGACCCGGCCGAGCTGCTCGGAGCGCACGACACGGCGCGGACGTTGGCCGGCGGCGAATAGGTCGCGGTCGTCTGCCACTGTGGAGTCGCGGCAGCAGCCGACGGCGACGACAACGGGACAAACAGCGCTGCTGTCGCCAGCATCGATGCCGCCGTGAGTGCGGCGACCGCCAAGCTTCGGACTGAGCGCACCGCCACCTCCATTCGCCAAAATGGAGCGCCCTCCAACCGACGTGGTCGATGGTAACGCCCGACCTCCAGAAGTTCGCTTCGAGTTGCTCGTCCGTTGTGCGACGTGCACGCGGAGGCGCGCCGAGATGCGCTGACTCAGCGCCCTGCGTCAGGCGGGTCGCGGCGCAGGGCCCACCTCGTTGGGAGGTGTCCGGCCGGCGAGGACGTCGCACACGCCCTGGCAGGCCAGAGCGCGCCATGCGGGTGCGTGTCGCGATGGTCGCGCTGCCGATGTGGGGGAGCAGAGTCGTCCGCGGTGCCGCCAGGAGCCGCGGGTTCACGTTCGGTTCACCGTCGAAGACGTCGAGCCCGGCGGCGTAGATCGTCCCGGCTTCCAATGCGTCGGCGAGCGCCTCCTCGTCGACCACCGGACCGCGTGCGGTGTTGACCAGGACTGCGGAAGGCTTCATCGTCGCCAGTTCCGTTGCGCCGATGAGATGGCGGGTCGACTCCGAGAGCGGTACGTGGAGGCTCACGATGTCCGAGCGCTCGAGGAGCTCGTGCAACGTGGGGACGAAGCCGGCCACCCCGGTGTCGTTGCGGGCCGTGTGGATGACCTCCATGTCGAAGCCGGCCGCCCGCTGTGCCACGGCCCGGCCGATGCGACCGAAGCCGACGAGCCCGAGCGTGGCGCCGTGCACGTCACGGGCCAGGTGCGTCCCGAACCCCCAACCCTTCCACCGCCCCTGCCGCAGGTCACGCTCGGCCGCAGTGGCCTGCCGTGTGGCGGACAGGATCAGGAGGAAGGTCAGGTCCGCGGTCGTGTCGTCGAGGACGCCTGGTGTGTTGCACACCCGGATGCCCAGTGAGTGGGCTGTCGCCACGTCGATGTTGTCGTAGCCCACGGCCGCGTTGGCCACGACCCGTAGCCGTCCGGCCCGGCCTGCTTCGAGCACGGTGGCGTCGATCCGGTCGGTCAGGTGGCACACGACGCCGTCGCACTCAGCGGCGAGCTGCGCCAGCTTCTCGTGCGGCAGCGGTGTGTCGCCGGGGGGTTCGACGAGGTCGTGCCCGGCTTCGACCAGGGGATCGGTCCCGCCCTCGACGAGCGGGCGGGTGACCAGGACGCGTGCCACCTAGTGGGTCGTGTAGTTGACGGGGCCGGAACCTTTCACCCCGATGGCGAAGCAGAAGCAGTGGATGGGTGCGTGGTCGGTGATGGGGCGCAAGGAGTGCACCTTGTCGGGCGGGATGTACACCAGGTCGCCCTGTGAGATCTCCCGATCCTCACCGTCGATCGTCATGATCCCCTTGCCCGTCATGACGTAGTAGAACTCGTGCGTCGGGTGGGAGTGCGGGTCGACCAGCCCGCCGCCGGGCACCTCGAACTCGTTGACGAGCTCCAAGAAGCCACCGTCGGTGATGTCCTTGAACTCGCGGGACTCGACCATCCACCACACCGGAACCGTGCCGTTGTGCTCGACGACCGGCGCCTTCTCAGCAATGTTGCGCACGTCCATCCTGGGGGCCTCCCGAGATTCCCTAGACTGACTTCGGTGTCAGGTTAGGCCGCGGGCGCCGGGGGTGCAGCGCCGGCTCCTGCCCGCCGAGGAGGCGTGAGCAACGTGATGGTCGCAGACGGAACCCCCACCAGGCGCACCGTGGTCCCCCAGCCGCTGACCGAGGACGCCTGGGCGCCGTTCGGTTGGCTGCCCGTCCCCGACACCGATCCGCGGGACGGGGCACATCGGTTGGCCTTCGAGTGGGACGACCCCAATGTGAACCTGATCGGGCACACCCGGAGCGAGGTGCCCGTGACGCCGCACGGCTTCCGCTGCGACATGCTCTACCGCCACGACACGCACACCCAGTGCCTCATGCCTCTCAACGTCCCGGCCGTGGTGGCCGTGGCGCCGGCCGGCGCCGAGTTCGACGCGGAATCCGAAGTTGCCTCCATCGCGGCCTTCGTGCTCCAGCCTCTCGACGCGCTCGTCCTGTTCCGGGGCACGTGGCACTGGGGACCCTTCCCGATCGACGCCCCGGAGGTACGGCTCTTCAACGTCCAGGGGCTGCGCTACATCGAGGACAACCGAATGGTGGACCTGGCCGCCAGGGGCTTCGCGGTCGACGTCGACCTGTGGTGAGCGGCAGGGGAGCGGATCGTGGATCTTGACGAGGCGGAACAGGCCGAACTGGTCGGCGTCGACCTGGCCACCCTGGTCGACGCCATGACGGCCCGCCCGGCGGGGCCCGACGAGACCGGGAGGCCGACCCTCACCACGACGAGCCCCGACTGGTGGATCGGTGGGCGCACCTTCGGGGGCATGGTCATCGCGCAATCGCTGAGCGCCGCCTTGACGCAGGCCCCGTCGGAGTTCGCGCTGCACTCGCTGCACGGCTACTTCATGGGCCCCACACCGCCGGGGGGGCGCACCACCCACACGGTCAGCCCGGTGCGCGACGGGCGCTCGTTCAGCACCCGGGAGGTGGTGAGCGCGGTGGCCGGGCGCGAGACCTTCCGGATGCTCTGCTCCTTCCATGCGCCCGAGGACGGGGACGCGTACCAACTTCCCATGGCGGCCGGGGTCCCGGCACCCGAGGACGTCGACCCGGCGCCCGGGTTGTTCCCTTTCGACATCCGGGAGCTCGGTCCCACATCGCGCCGAGACGACGGCACCTACCTGTCGACGCGGCGCTGCTGGTTCCGGGCGCGGGGCCCGCTCGGGGACGATCCGGCGGTGCACGCCTGCCTGCTCGCCTACCTCTCGGACATGACCGGGGCCTCGTTCCGCCCGCTCAGCCTCGGCACCTGGGGATGGCACACCGATGCCAGCCTGGATCACGCCCTGTGGTTCCACCGCCCGTGGCGCGCCGACGCCTGGAGCTTCTTCGACCTCCAGGCCCTGGTGAACGCCGGGGGCCGCGCCACCGTGCGGGCCACCATGCACGGGGAGGACGGTACGTTGCACCTCAGCATGGCGCAGGAGCTGCTGATCCGGAAGCTCGAGGAACCCTTGACGTTCGACGTGCCCCCGCAACCCGGCGTGCGCACCCCGGCGGAGGCGTAGCCGTGGGCCTACTCGAGGGGCGGACGGCCGTCGTGACCGGCGGAGCGTCGGGGATCGGCCGGGCCACCTGCCGGCGCATGGCCCACGAGGGCGCCCGGGTGGCGGTGCTCGACCTCGACGGTGATGCGGCGCAGGTGGTGGCGAACGAGATCGGCGGGGTGGCCTTCGGGGTCGACGTCGGCGACCCGGCAGCGCTCAAGGCCGCCGTGGACGCGTCGGCGGCAGCGCTCGGCGGGCTCAGCACCATCTACAACAACGCGGGCACGGCCGCGTTCGACCAGCTGCACGAGCTCGATCCCGCCGAGTGGGACCGGGTGCTGCGGGTGAACCTGACCGGTGTGTGGGCCGGCATCCGGGCCGCAGTGCCTCACCTGCTCGCCGCGGGCGGCGGGTCCATCGTGAGCACGGCGTCGATCAGCGGGACGCGCCCGGCTGCGGGGGAGGGGCCCTACGCGGCGAGCAAGGCCGCCGTGGCCGCCCTCACGGCGTCTGCCGCCCTCGAGTACGGCCCGGCGATCCGGGTCAACGCCGTGTCGCCGGGCATGATCCGCACCGCCATGACCGCGCCGTGGTTCGAGTTCATGCCCGACCAGTGGGAGCGCTTCGAACGGGACACCCCGTTGGGCAGGGTGGGCGAGCCCGAGGACGTGGCGGATGTGGTCGTGTTCCTCTGCTCGGACCTGGCGCGCTTCGTCACCGGGCAGAACATCGTGGTGGACGGCGGGCTCACCCTGCACGGGTCGGGGGTCGACGGCGTCTTCGACCGGGTCTTCGGGCGCCGCTAAACGGGGCACGGCGTCCGGGCGGCCCGACCGCCCTGGGTCCGCTCAGGCGTTCGGGTCGAACAGTGCCCGGTAGAGCATCGTGGTGATGGTGTCGAGCGCCTGGTCGTCGACGGGCCGCCCGACGAACTCGCGCAGGTAGTGGAAGCGGTCGAGCATGGCCAGCGCGGCCAGCCCGGCCGTGTTGGGGTCGAGATCGTGGCCCGAGGAGTCGGGGCCGATGCGCACGGTGAGGGCCAAGGACATCCCCGAGAAGGTGCGACGGATGGAGCGGCCCAGCTCGCGGTCGACCGTGGCCAGCTCGGCCCAGACCCGGAAGAGCGGCGCGTAGCGAGTCCAGAGCTCCGAGTAGGCCTGCACCCAGCCGCGCACGTCCTCCCACCGCGGTGTGCCGCCGGGTGCGGGCAGGACACTGAACGCCTCGTAGACCTTCTTCGAGTCCTCCGCCGCCTCGGCCACCAAGGCGCGCAGCAGGTCCTCCTTGTTGGAGAAGTACAGGTAGAAGGTCCCGTGCGAGGTCTTGGCGATCTCGACCACGTCGTTGACCCGCGTGGCGTGATAGCCGCGCTTGTCGAAGGCGACCATGGCCCCGTCGAGGAGCTTGCGCATGGTGCGCCGCCCCTGGCTTCGCAGGACGCGCTTGGAGGCGGGGGCACCGGGGGTGTCGGTGTCCGTGGCCGCGGTCTTGCGGCGTGGTTTCGACTGGCCCGCACCGTCCGACCCGCCGGCCTTGGCGCGGGGCTTGGCGCGGGGTTTGGGCGTGGCAGCCTTCGTGTCGGGGCGCTTGCGGGCGGACCTGGTCGCCGTGGCGGACCCCGCCGAACCCTTGGCTGGGGGCGCCGGGTCGCTCTGGACTCTCGACGCTCCCATGGGTGGCAGATGGTAGTGCCGGGCCCGGCGGAAATGGCTAACCTGACACGATGGTCAGGTTTGGTTGGTGTCAGAAATGAGCGCGGACCAGGTCTTTCGTTCCTCGTCTGCCGACGGGGCCCGCATTCGGTGACGCCGGCCGCGTCCCTTCCCGCCCACCCGGTCGTGACCTCGCTCGAGGAGGCCGTGGCCCAAAACGTCCGTCCGGGCGATGTCGTCCACATCATGCTCGGCCACAGCCGCTGGACGGCGGCGGCGCGCGAGCTGGCGCGGCAGTTCTGGGGCACCGACCCGGGGTTCACACTCGTCATGACGAGCCTCGGCGCTCTCGGCGCCGTCTACTTCCGCGGCGGCCTGCTGCGCAAGGTGGTCACCGCGTACTCGGGGAACAGCTTCCCGACCTACACACCCAACCCGGTCTTCCGGGCCGGCTACGAGTCGGGTCAGGTCGAGGTCGAGCACTGGTCCATCCTCACCCTTTCGCAACGGCTCGAGGCGGCGGCACGGGGATTGCCCGCGGTGGTCACCGGCTCGCTCGTCGGTTCCTCCATGGCCGGCAACGACGGCTTCGCGGTGGTCGACTCGCCCTTCGGCCCGCTGGGCCTCCTGGAGCCGCTCGCCCCCGACATCTCGCTGGTGCACGCGGCCGCCGCCGACCGGGCCGGCAACCTCGTGTTCTCCGAGCCGCTCCTCGACGGCGTCTGGGGCGCCTGGGCGGCTCGGCGTGGCGTCGTGGCGACCGTGGAGCGCGTCGTCGACGACGTCGAGGGGCTCGGGCACCGCGTGCGCGTGCCCGGCCACCGGGTGCTGGCTGTGGTCGAGGCGCCCTACGGGGCCCATCCCGGCGGCTGCTACGCGCCGGGCCTCCCCGTGCGCAGCTACGGCGAGGACATCGCGCACTGGAGCGCCGTCGCCGCTGCCGCGGCCAACGACGAGCTGGACGACTACGTGGCGGACTGGGTGCTCGGCCCGCGGACCCATGAGGACTACCTCAGCCGCGTCGGTTCGGACCGGCTGCTGTGGCTCGAGGGGCGCGCGGACCCCATGTCGTGGAAGGCCGACGCCGACGCCCACCCGGTGGCCGAGGACCCGACGGTGAGCCATTGGGAGCAGGCAGCCTCCTTCGGAGCGCGCGAAGTCGAGCGCGTGGTGGCCGACGTCGGGGCGGATGCCGTCCTGGCCGGGGCGGGGGTGGCCAACCTGGCCGCCTGGGCCGCCGTGGGACGGGCGCGCGCGGCCGGGAGCCAGGTGGTCCTCACGGCCGAGCTCGGGCTGTGGGGCTACCAGCCCACGCCTGCCGACCCCTACATCTTCAACCAGCGAGTCTTTCCGGCCACGCCGTACCTCTCCGACGCTGTCCTCGGTGCTGGGCATGGTCATCGGAGGCCCGGGCACCACGACGGTGGGCTGCCTCGGCGCGGCCCAGGTCGACAGCCACGGCGCCCTCAACTCGACGCAGTTGGCCGGCGGACGGTTCCTCGTCGGCTCCGGTGGGGCCAATGACGTGGCCACCCGCGCCACGGCGTGCGTCGTGGTGACGCTGGCCCGCCCCGAACGCCTGCCCGAGACCGTGGACTACGTGACCTCCCCGGGCGGGCGCGTGGTGAGCGTCGTCACCGACAAGGGGATCCTCCGCCGCCACGACGGCGTGCTCCGGGTGGCCGCGGTCCCCGACGGTGAGGGGACGGTGGACGACCGGGTCCGGGCGCTGTCGGCAGCCTGTGGGTACGAGCCCGAGGTGGTCCGCCAGGTCGAGGTGCTGGCCGCCGTGCGACCCGACGAGGTGCGGGCGCTGCGGGAGTTCGACCGTGATCGCATCTTCCTGACGTGAGCGGTGGCACGAGGTCGCCTCGGCGGTGACCGAGTGGGGCAGGACCAGGGTCGACCAGGGACGCAGTGACGTGCGCAGGACAGGGGGTGAGCAGATGGGTGACAAGGCCTACAGCTACAGTGACCGGCATCCCGGGGGGGATGCACCGCGACGGATGATTGGGGACGGCATGCAAGTGAGACGGGGATCCAGGGCGCTGCTCGGAACGGCGCTCACGGGGGCGGCGCTGGCCACGGCGGTGGCCCTCGTGCCCGCCGGTGGGGCGGGGGCGGACCTCGCGGCCACCTCGGCGGCGACGACCGGGCAAGGCGTCACGTCGACCTCCATCACGGTCGGGACGATCTCGACGCAGACGGGGACGCTGGCGTCGAACTTCGGGTCGCTGATCTACGGCGAGAAGGCCTACTTCAATTACATCAACGCCCAAGGCGGCGTGAACGGGCGCAAGATCGACTACAAGTACGCGCTCGACGACGGCGGGAACCCGACCACCTTCAACCAGCTGGCCAACACCTTGATCAACCAGGACCACGTGTTCGCGGTGACCGGCGTCGGGACGGCGTTCTTCTCGCCCAACCTGTTCGTCGAGTCCGGGATCCCGACCTACGGCTACAACGTGACGGGGAACTGGGCCGGACCGCCCAACCTGTTCGCCGCCGGAGGCTCGGTGCAGTACTACCCGGCTGAGGGGCCGATCACCGGGTACGTCGCCCGCAAGACCCAGTCGAAGCCCTCGATCGCCATCGTGGCCTACGGCATCGCGGCCTCGGCCGATGCCTGCCAAGCGGCCCAGACCGCCTTCCAGAGCGCCGGCTACAACGTCAGCTACACGGACCTCAAGATCAACTACCCGGGCTCGACGGTGGCCACCGACGTGCAACGGATGAAGCAGGCCGGCTCCAACTTCGTCCTGACCTGCATGGACGTCCAGGGCAACGTGACCATGGCCCGGGCCATCCAGCAGTACGGCCTGAAGGCGACCCAGCTGTGGCTGAACGGCAACGACCAGCAGACGCTCGACCAGAACAAGAGCCTCATGCAGGGCATCTATTTCGCCACGTCCCACGTGCCCTTCACGGCCCCGACCCGCCTGTACCCGGGCCTGAAGGTCTACCTGCAGCAGATGAAGAAGTACGAGCCCAACTACGTCTACGACGAGGTCGCCATCCAGGGCTGGGAGTCGGCCGCCCTGTTCGCTCAGGGCGTGAAGATGGCCGGTAACAACCTGACCTGGGCCAACGTGGTCAAGCAGACCAACACCATCACGTCCTTCACCGCCGGCGGCCTCCAGGCGCCGGTGAACTGGGCGGTCGGGGGCCACAGCGGCCATGCACCGCCGTACTGCACGGCCTACATCAAGGTGTCAGGGTCCAAGTACGTCCCGACGCTCAACAAGGGTCAGAACGTCTTCAACTGCTTCCAGTCGGTCAATCCGAAGGCGAACCCGGTGTTCCCGGTCCCGGCCGGCACCCCCGCGCCGCACTAGCGGCTCGGGGGAGGACAGGGCGAAGGCAAGCGGCCGCCGAACACGGGGATGGAGCATTTCCTCGGCTTTGCGTTCCCGGGCGTCCCGTACGGCTGCACCTACGCGCTGGTCGCCGTCTGCCTTGTCCTGACCTACCAGGCGACCGGCGTCTTCAACTTCGCCTTCGGCGCGCAGGCGTTCGCCTCCGCGTTCATCTTCACCTGGCTGACCGAGTACCACGGTTGGACGGGTTGGGAAGCGTTCCTGGTGTCGGTGGTGGTGTTCGGCCCGCTGCTGGGGTGGGCCTTCGACCGGCTTCTCTTCCGCCACATCTCCAACGCCAACTCGACGGCCAAGATGGTGTGCAGCCTGGCGCTCCTCGTGGGGATCCCTTCGCTCCTGCCCGTCATCTTCGGGCCTCAGAACCTCGACGCCACGGCGACGATCGTCCCCTTCTTCAATCCCAACGTCGTCTACTTCACCTTCGTCGGGACCCCCGTCAACGGGATCTACCTGTCGACCATCTCGGTGACGGTCATCGTGCTGGTGCTGCTCACGGTCCTCCTGCGCTACACCAGCCTGGGCCTGCAGATGCGGGCAGCCGTGGAGAGCCGCCGCCTGGTCCAGCTCGACGGGGTCAACGCCGACGGGGTGGTCGCGGTCGCCTGGATCGTCTCGAGCTTCATGGCCAGCCTGGCCGGCGTGCTCTTCGCCCCGACCTTCGGCGCGTTCACCTCCGAGGACTACGTGACGCTGACCGTGACGGCGATCGCTGCCGCCGCCTGGGCGCTGCTGCGCTCGATCCCGATCGCCGCCGGTGTGGCCGTCCTCATCGGCGTCCTGACCACCGTGCTCCAGGGGTACATCCCGACGTCGAGCTTCTTCTACGCGGCCATCATCCCTTCGCTGCCGTTCATCTTCTTGGTGGGGGCGCTGCTGTTTCTCCCGGGAATGCGCGAGCTCGATGCCAGCCGGGACCCCATGGCCACCATCGACCCCCCGCCCCCCCCGATCGCCGCGACCGCCCGGGCGCCGAAGATGGACCGGATCATCCGCGTCCTGTGGTGGGTCGTCTTCGCCGTCTTCTGCGTGTCCATGCTGACCTGGCTGCCGAACGCCTGGCCGGCGTGGGCCACCGTGTTCAACAACGGCCTGACCTATTCGATCGTCCTCCTCTCGATCACGTTGATCACGGGCATGGCGGGCCAGCTCTCGTTGTGCCAGGCCACCCTGGCCGGGGTGGGCGCCTTCACCGCGGCCCAGCTGGCCAACCACCTCGGGCTGAACCTGCTCGTGGGCGGGCTGGTGGGCGCCGCGCTGGCCGCAGCGGTGGCCGTGATCCTGGCCCTGCTCTCGCTGCGGCTCAAGGGCCTGGGGCTGGCCCTGATGACGCTGGCGGCGGCACTCCTGTTCGACGCCACCTTCTTCAACGAGGCCTCGATCACCGGCGGGCCCCAGGGCGTGAGCATCCAGGCCAAGTGGCTGGGCACCCACACCTTCTTCGACGTCAACGGCCACGCCATGTTCCTGTTGTCGCTCGGTGTGCTCGTGGTGGCGGTCCTGCTCGTGTTGCTGGTGCGCAAGGGGACGGTCGGGCGCAACCTGGCCGCCATGCGGGGGAGCGAGACGGCCACGGCCGGTCTCGGGGTGAACCCGTCGTGGCAGCGCATCATGGTGTTCGCCCTGTCGGGTGCCATCGCCGGGGTGGGTGGCCTCTTGCACAGCCTGGAGCAGCAGGTCGTGTCACCGACCGACTGGAACGCGGACATCTCGCTGGTCCTGGTCGTGTTGGTGGTGACCACCAGCGTCACCACCGTGGAGGGCGCCATCCAGGCCGGCGTCGGCTTCTTCGTCACCGAGCAGGTCCTCACCACGGTCCTGCCGGCCCGCATCGGTGCCTCGAGCCTGACCGTGGCGCTCTTCGCCTTCGGCGCGCTGACCTACGCGCAGCATCCCGAGGGAGTGCTCGAGTACCAGAAGCGCCGGTCCACGCAGCGCTTCGAGCGACTCTTCTTCTCGCGCCACGACGAGGCGGAAGACCTCCAGCCGGCCATGAGCCCCTCGAGCGCCAATGGCTGACGCCACCCCGCTCCTGACCCTCAGGGGAGTGTGCAAGTCGTTCGGCGGCGTCCAGGCTGTCAGCCAGATCACGTTCGAGGTCGGCGCCGGCGAGAGTGTCGGCCTGGTCGGCCCCAACGGCGCCGGCAAGACGACGCTGTTCAACTGCGTGTGCGGGCAGTTGCGCCCCGAGAGCGGGGAGATCGTCTTCGACGGCACCTCCCTCATCGGTCTCCCCACCTACAAGCGGGCCCGCCTGGGCATCGGGCGCACCTACCAGAGGGTGGAGGTCTTCACCGACATGTCCGTGCGGGACCACCTCATGGTGGCCGAGCGTGCCCGGCAGGGTGAGGGCAGGCTCTGGCGGGACCTGCTCAACCTGAGCAAGCCGACGCGCGAGGAGACCGAACGGGTCGACGCCGTCTTGGAGCTGGTCGGGATCGCCCGGCTGGCCGAGACCTCGGTCAACGCCCTCGGCCTGGGCAATTGCCGCCTGGTCGAGCTGGCTCGGGCGCTGGCGGCGGAACCCAAGATCCTGCTGGCCGACGAGCCGTCGTCCGGGTTGGACCTGCGCGAGACGGCGGAGGTGGCGGCAGTCCTGCGCACCGTGCAGCGCGAGCGGGGCACCGCCATCCTGCTGGTCGAGCACGATCTCAGCATGGTGGCCGAGGTTTCCGACCGTGCCGTCGTCATGGACCTGGGCTCCATGCTGGCCCAGGGCACCTTCGACGAAGTCATGGCGGACCCGGCCGTCCGCTCCGCCTACCTGGGGCAGATGGGGGTGGCATGAGCCTCGTGACCGAGCCTTCCGGCGCGCCGGCCGGCACTCCGGCCGAGGACGACGTGCTGCGCCTGCAGCACGTCAGCGCCGCGTACGGCCCCTACCGCGCCCTCTTCGACGTGTCGTTCCGGGTGCCCGTCCGGGGCGTGGTGGCCCTGGTCGGTTCGAACGGCGCCGGCAAGTCCACCGTGGCCCGCACCGTGACCGGGCTGGTCACCGCGACCGAAGGCCAGGTCCTGCTCGACGGGCAGGACGTGACGAGGCTGCCGGCCTACAAGATCGCCCGGCTCGGCGTGGCGCACGTGGTCGAGGGACGGGGCGTCTTCTCGACGTTGACGGTGGAGGAGAACCTCACACTGGCCTTCCGCCAGCGCGGCGGCCGGGGCCAGCTGGCCGAGAACCTGACCCGGGCCTACGACGCGTTCCCCATCCTCGGGGAGCGCCGTCGCCAGATGGCCGGCACCCTCTCAGGCGGCCAGCAGCGCCTGCTCTCCTTGGCCAAGGTGCTGGTGGTGCCACCCAAGGTGCTGGTGGCGGACGAGCTGTCCCTCGGCCTGGCCCCCGTGGTGGTCGACGCGGTCTACGAGGGTCTGACGCAGATCAACGGCAACGGGACGGCCCTCGTGGTGGTGGAGCAGCAGGTGCACCGGGTGCTCACGCTGGCCACGTGGGCGGTCGTGCTCGACCACGGCTCGGTCGTCTACGAGGGCGGCCCTGGCGGTGCGTCCACCGCGGTGGAGGCGCTGATGGCCCGGCGGGAAGAAGCCGCCTCGGCCGGAGTGGCCGAAGCAGAAGCCGAGGAGGCCGACGCCGGCCGACGGCACCTGCACGGGCTGCACCCACACTGGCCCCACCGTCACCACGCGCACGGCCGGGTCGACGACGCCGACGCAGGCAATGCAGACGACGCCGACAGTTCAGACGGTGCGCCGGGCACCGGCCCAGGGGCGTAGGAGAGGAAGGCACCATGGGAGAGCCCGTCATCGTCGACGTGGTGCGGACCACGTTCGGGAAGCGGGGAGGCGCACTGGCCAACTGGCACCCGGCCGACCTGCTGGCGTTCGCACTCACGACGTTGCTGGAGCGGACGGGCGTCGACCCCGAGCGCATCGACGACGTCATCGCCGGCTGCGTGACCCAGGCCGGCGAGCAGAGCACGAACGTCGGTCGCAACGGGTGGGTGTCGGCCGGCCTGCCCCAGACGGTGCCCGCCACCACGGTCGACCGCCAGTGCGGCTCGTCGCAGCAAGCGGTGCACTTCGCCGCCGCGGGCGTGGCCGCCGGGCACTACGACCTGGTCGTCGCCTGCGGGGTCGAGGTCATGAGCCGGGTCCCCATGGCCTCCAACGCACGTGGCGGCACCGGCCCCTTCCCGCCCTCGTTCCTCGAGCAGGTCGACGGGCGGCTCTGGACCCAGTTCCGCGTGAGCCAGGTCTTGGCCGATCGCTACGGGATCACCCGGGAGGAGATGGACGCCTACTCGCTCGAGTCACATCGACGGGCGGCCGCGAGCTGGGACGACGGCCACTTCGCGCGGGAGGCCATCGCGGTCCCGATCAAGGCCGAGGACGGCAGCTTGACGGGGGAGTACCTGCGTGAGGACGAGGGCATCCGCCGGGGCTCGACGATCGAGAAGCTGGCCGCGCTGCCGCCGGCACAGCACTGGGAGCCCGATACGGCGCCCGACATCACCGCCGGCAACGCCTCGCAGACCACCGACGGCGCGGCGGCGATGCTGGTGGCCGACCGCTCCGTGGCCGAGGCGCTCGGCCTCCCGATCCGGGCCCGCTTCGCGCACTTCGCGGTGGCGGCCGAGGACGCCGCCATCGTGCTCTCGGCGCCGGTTCCGGTCACGCACAAGCTGCTCGGGCGTTCGGGCATGAAGGTCGACGAGTTCGACGCCGTCGAGTGCAACGAGGCCTTCGCGGCCATCGCTCTCATGTGGTTGAAGGAGTTCGGCTACGACCACGAGCGCTTCAACCCGCGCGGGGGCGCGATCGCCATCGGGCACCCGCTCGGCGCGAGCGGTGTGCGCCTCATGGGCACGCTGCTCAACCACCTGGAGGCGACCGGTGGCCGCTTCGGCTACCAGACCATGTGCGAGGGCGGCGGCCAGGCCAACGGCACCGTCATCGAGCGGTTGGGCTGACCCCCGGCGGTGTGCCGGCGTCGGTGACGGTGCCGGTGACGGCGGCGTCCTGCGTGGCAATGAGCGGCTGGACCTTCCGCGTCACCACGAGCCACTCCACCACGAAGGTGAGGCCGGGCACGAGGCCGGCGCACACCATGAGCAGGATCCACCAGATGTTGAGGCGCACCCGGAGTGCCAGGAACCCGGCTGCGATGAGGTAGACGATGTAGAGGTAGCCGTGCGCAACGCCGAAGACGGCGACCTCGGCCTTGAACCCGCCGAACCCGGCCCTGAGCCCGGCGAACACGAAGAGCGGGATGATCAGCACGCCGACGATGTTGGCCATGAGCTGATAGCGGAACAGCGCCCCCTTCAGTCCCTTCTCGAACAAGCGCCTCACGCGACGGCCGTCACTGCGGTCGCCGCACGACGACCCGCTCGGGCCGGCGCCAGGTCTTCGGGCCTTGCCGCGCCAGCGCGGCGAGGCGTGCGTTGTAGGCGGCCATCTCGGGGTCCTCGGCCGGATCGGGACGGTGCGACCCCTCCGGGCCCGGCCCGGCCGGGAAGGCCGAGGCGGTCATCCTCCCGGGCTCGCCGGACTGCTCGAGCGTGCCGGCCTGCTGGCGGCGCGTCCCCCTGAGGCCGGCCGACTCGAAGTCGGTGTGGACGAGCGACCACCAGAAGTACACGGCCAGGATGCCGAAGGCGGGCCACATCCCCGAGTAGAAGTAGCTGAGCTGGTTCCCGTCGGCGGCCCGGGTGACCTGCCACCACGTCGCCGCGGCGCAGCCCGCCGCCACCACCAGCACCGCCGCGTGCAGCGCGCCGGCGCGTCGGGACAACCACCGCTCACGCACCGCGGCCATGCTACCGGCCCCCGTGGCACCGGACCCCTCGCCCGAGCGCCGGGCGGCCCAGCCGTTAGCCTGGCCCGGTGCTGCCCGCGGTGACCCGGATCGATCCCCCCATGCACGGCGACGAGCGCCCCATGCTCCGTGTGTGGCTCGACTGGCAGCGCTCGACGCTGTTGTGGAAGTGCGAGCTGCTCGATGGCGCGTCCCTGGTGCGCCGGGCCGTGCCGACGTCGAACCTTTCGCTCCTCGGCCTGCTGCGGCACATGGCTGTCGTCGAGTGGTCCTGGTTCGAGCGCGTCTTCTCCGGCACCGACGCTGCGTGCCCGGTTCGGCTCGACGACGACAACGACGCCGACTTCAACGACCTCGACCCCGAGCGGGCCATGGACGACGTCGCCATGTTCGAGCGGCAGTGCGAGATCTCGCGCCGCATCGAGGCGGGCGCCGGCAGCCTGGACGACCTGGCCGCGAAGGCCGGGGACGACGTCTCGCTCCGCTGGATCATGGTGCACATGATCGAGGAGTACGCGCGCCACAACGGCCACGCCGATCTGCTGCGCGAGGCGATCGACGGGGCCGTGGGGGAGTAGGGGTGGGCGCGCCCGATCCCGGTCTGCGGTTGGTGGTCCGTGCCGGCCGGACACGGGTTGGGAGGTGTCCGGCCGGTCCCGCCGATCGGGGCCGGCCGGCCGTGGGCGGTCCCGCCGCGGCGTGAAGTTCTCGGTCCGCCAGATCCTGGCCTCGTCGGCCGGGGCGGTCATCGCCGCGCTCATCGCATCGAGCTTCGGGGTCACCGGCACCATCATCGGCGTCGCCGTGGGCGCCGCCATCGCCACCACGGCCGCCGCGGTGGTGTCCCAGTCGATCGAGCGCGGCCACGAAGCGGTCAAGCAAGTGGTGCGGGCACCCGACACCTCGCCGCTGCTGCGCCGCCTGGGCGCGACCGGCTCGTCGGGCGGGGGATCCTCGTCCATACCGGCGGCCACGACCCCGACCGAGACGATGCGGGCGACCGAGGAGCCCACCGCCGGGGCGGCCGAGACCGTCCAGATGGAGTCAGGGGTTGCGGCCGAGACGCAGCACCTGGAGATCTCCGCTGCAACGGGGGCCCCGGCGTCCGAAAGGCTGCGCGCCACGACCGCGCCGCCGGCCGTGCGGCCGCTCCGGGCCGGCCGACCGCGCCCGGGCATGACCGCCCGCTTCAGCTGGAAGGCGATGGCCGGGACGGCGGCCATCGTGTTCCTCTTGGCCCTCGGCTTCATCACCGCCGTCGAGCTCATCTCGGGCAAGCCGCTGTCGGACATCTTCGGGGGCGCCGGGAGCGGGCCCTCGATCACGCACCTCTTCAACCAGACGCCGCCGCCCACGACGACGACGACCACCACGGCGCCGGCCACCACGACCACGGCGTCGACGACGACCACCACCGTGGGCGCCACGAGCACGACGACGACCACGCTGGGAGGTGGCGCCACGACGACGACCCGCCCGGCCCCCTCGACGACCACCACGACGGGGGCCGTGGGCGGCGCCTCGACGACCACCACCACGACGTCGGGCACCAGGGCCACGAGCGCGCCCTGAGGCCGGCTACCAGCCCTTGAACTCGGTGGGCCGCCGCTCCACGAAGCTGGCCACGCCCTCCTTCATGTCCTGGGTGTACGTCACGAGCTCCTGGCCGACGGCTTCCTCGTGGAGGGCGGTGGCCCGGTCGACGTCGAGGGCGCGGTTGGTCAGCCACTTCGAGATCCAGATGGCCTTGGTCGGGCCCTGGGCCAGGCGGCCCGCCCACTCCTCGACGGTGCCCTGCAGCTCGGCCCGCGGCACCAGGCGGTTCACCAGGCCGATGCGGTGGGCCTCGGCGGCCGGCACGTCGTCGCCGAAGAAGAACAGTTCCTTCGCCTTCTGGATCCCGACCAGACGGGTGAGGATCCAGGCGCCGCCGGCGTCGGGGGCGATGCCGCGGCGGATGAACACCTCGATGAACTTGGCCTCCTCGGCCATGATCACGAGGTCACAGGCCAGGGCCAGGTGCATGCCGCCGCCCGCCGCCGTGCCGTTGACGCCGGCGATGACGGGCTTCTCGCAGTCCAAGATGGAGGTGACGAGCGCCTGCCAGCCGTCGCGGATCATGCGCGAGGCCGAGCCGACCTCGGTCTCGGGCGCGTTCTCGGGCCTCGGCCGGGGCGGCCGTTGCCCGCCGCGCAGGTCCGCCCCGGTGCAGAACGTCTTGTCGCCCGCGCCCATGATGACGACGACACGGACGAAGAGGTCGGACGACGCGTCGCGCACCCAGTCCGCGATCTGGTCCCGCATGTACTGGGTGAGAGCGTTGCCGGCTTCGGGGCGGTTGATGGTGATCCAGCAGATGCCGTCCTCTATGCGCCGGATCAGGGTGTCGCCGATCGGGTCCTGGGCGTCGGGCGTCGTGTCGCTCATCGGTCTCCTTGCCTCCTGCGTGCGCCGCTCAGGCCAGCACGACCAGGGCATCGGCCGCAACTGCGCCCCCGGGGCCGGCCACCAGAGGGTTGACGTCGACCTCAGCCACCTCCCCGGCCAGGTCGACGGCCAGGCGCTGCAGCTTCATGAGCACGTCGACCAGGGCAGCCCGGTCCGCCCCCGGTGCGGCGCGGACGCCGTCGAGCAGCGCCGCGCCCCGGATCTCGCCCAGCATGGCGCCGGCGTCGCGCCGGGTGAAGGGCGGGATCCGGAAGGTCACGTCGCCGAGCACCTCGACGAGCACGCCCCCGAGTCCGAACATGACCACGGGCCCGAACAGCGCGTCGGGCGCGATGCCGGCCACCGTCTCGATGCCGCGCACGGTCTCGGCCACCAGCACCCCGTCGACCGCCGCGCCCGGCGCCGCCGCGGCGGCGGTCGCCATCAGGCCCCGGTAGGCGCGGCGGGCGTCGGCCTCGTCGCGGACGCCGAGCGTCACCAGCCCCAGGTCCGACTTGTGCCCGATGCCGGCGGAGACGATCTTCATGACCGCCGGGAAGCCGATGGCGCGTGCCGCCGCGGCCGCCTCGGCCGGTGACGTGGCGACCAGCTCGGCCGGGGTGGCGATCCCGTAGGCGGCCAGCAGCGCCTTGGAATCCTGCTCGGACAGGCAGCGCCCGGGTCCGCCGGAGCCGGCGCCGGCGCCGGTAGCGCCGGTAGCGCCGGCGAGCAGCGGCAGGGCGCGCGTGCGGGCCGGTGACGGGCGCAGGACGGGGCGGTCGAAGGCGGACCGGTAGGACGCGGCGAAGCGGTGATGGTCGAAGTAGGCCGCGGCCGCCAGCACGGCGTTGCCGAAGGTGCGGAAGGTCGGCACCGTGCTGCCGAGGAGGGTCTGGGTGTAGGCCACCTCGGTCCCGACCGGGGACCCCCAGACCACGAAGACCGGCTTGTCGGTGCCGGCCGCCGCGGCCACCAGGTCCTCGCACAGCTTGTCTCCCATGGACGGCACGGCGCCGGTGACCGGGCACAGCAGCAGGTCGACGTTGGGGTCGGCCAGCATCGACTCGATGATCTTCGGTCCGCGCCAGTCCGCCACCGGGGGTCCGCCACTGTCCACCGGGTTGGACACCCGCAGGTAGCGCGGGATCCATTGGTGCAGCTGCGCCTGTGACGCCCGGGTGAGGTGCGGCAGCTCCAGCCCCGCGGCCGCCACCATGTCGGCCATGTGGGCCCCCGTCCCGCCCGAGATCGAGTACACGCAGACCCGCCCGCCGGCGCCGCGTCCGAGCCGCCGCAATGCCGCGGGTGAGGGCGGCCGAGTGCGGGCCAGCGCGGCCGACACCTCGAGCAGCTGGTCGAGCTCGTCGACCCGCGTCACCCCGTACTGGCGGAACGCGGCGGACACCACGGCGTCGGCGCCGGTGAGGTGGCCCGTGTGGGCCTTGGCCATGGAGCTGCCCGCATCGGTCCGGCCCACTTTGACCACGACCACCGGCACCTTGCGACGGGCCGCGGCGTCGGCGGCCAGCTGGAGGGTGCGCCCGTCTTTGAATCCCTCGATGTAGCAGGCCACGGCACCGGTGGACTCCAGGGACGAGAAGTAGCCGATGAAGTCGGCCGACTCGAGGTCGGCTTCGTTCCCGGCGGGCGCCCAGTGCGAGAGCCTGATGCCGATCTCTTGGCCCTGGAAGACCGGCCTCCCCTGGTGGCCGCTCTGGGTCACGAGCGCGATGGCCTTTCCGGGCAGGTCGTCGCGGAAGGCCTCGAAGGCGTTGAGGTTGGTGTTGGGTCCGAGCAGGTGCAGCCCGCTGGGGGCGACGATCCGCTCCATCTCCTCCTGGAGGCGCTCGCCGCCCGGGCCGGTCTCGGCGAAGCCGGCGGCGAACACGACGGCGAACTTGGCACCCGCGTCGACAGCGTCGCGGAGCACGGGGAGGGGTTCGCCCACCAGGACGGCCACCAGGTCGATCGGGCCGGCGCCGGCGCCGGCGACGTCGCTGAGGTCGGCCAGTGACTTGACGGTGGGCCTCCCGGCCACCTGGTCGCGGCCGGGGTTCACGTAGTGGACGGTGGCGCCACGCCGATCCGCCCAGGCGGTGAGCTTCTGGGTGACCGAGGTGTTGGGCCGGCCCGGGGTGTCGCTGGCCCCGACGACGGCCACCCGGCGCGGGTTGAAGAAGGTGTCGAGGTCGATGGGTCGGAGGGCGACGGGCCGGCCGGTGATGTCGAGCTGTGTCCCGGTCCCGGTCGCCATGTGCCTCCCCGTGGTTCCCGTCACCGTAACCTGACCTGGTGCCAGCGCCCTACGACGTGACCCGCGACGAGCTGGCCGCCCTGCTCGCCGGTGAGCCCGCGTTCCGCTCCCGCCAGGTGTGGGAGGGCCTGCACACCCGCCTGCAGCGACCCGAGGAGATGACCGAGCTGCCGTCGGGGCTGCGCCGCTCGCTGGGCGAGGCGCTGCCGCCGGCGCTGACAGAAGTGTCCAGGCGCACGGCCGACCGCGAGCAGACCACGAAGTGGCTGTGGGCGCTGGCCGACGACGCCCGGGTGGAGACCGTGCTCATGCACTACCCCGACCGGGTGACGGCGTGCGTGTCCACGCAGGCCGGGTGCGCCATGGCGTGCCAGTTCTGCGCCACCGGTCAGGCCGGGTTCCGGCGCCACCTGACCGAGGGCGAGATCGTCGAGCAGGTGGTCGCCGCCGCCCGGGCGGCACGGCCGCGTCGCCTCTCGAACATCGTGTTCATGGGGATGGGCGAGCCGTTGGCCAACTACGACCGGGTGTGGGCGGCGGTCGTGCGGCTGACCGGTGAGCTCGGGCTCTCGGCGCGCCACGTGACCATCTCGACGGTGGGCATCGTCCCGGGCATCCGCCGCCTCGCCACCGAGTCCCTCCCGGTGAACCTGGCCGTCTCCCTGCACGCCGCCAACGATGCGCTGCGCGACGAGCTGGTGCCGGTCAACCGGCGCTACCCGCTGGCCGTGCTGTCCGAGGCCTGCGCCGCCTATGTGGAGTCGAGCGGGCGGCGGCTGTCCCTCGAGTGGGCCCTGATCGACGCGGTGAACGACCGGCCCCGCGACGCCGTGGAACTGGCTGCGTTCGCCCGGCCGCTGCGGGCCCACGTCAACCTCATCCCGCTCAACCCCACACCGGGCTACCCGGTGGTCGGTTCGCCGCCCGGGCGGGTGCGGGCGTTCCGCGACGAGTTGGGGGCGCTCGGGGTCAACGCCACCGTCCGCACGACACGGGGGGTGGAGATCGACGCGGCCTGCGGGCAGCTGGCGGCGGCGGTGCCGGGACCCGTGCGATTGCCACCGGGCACCGGTGGTGGGTAGAACGTGCGCATGGCACGAGCGAAGCGTTCCGGTGTGGTGCGGCCGTCGTTGTTGTGGTTCTTGCTGCTCGACGGGGGGATCGTGGTGTTGACGGCGCTGGCGTTGCGCAAGCCCGCCTACGACAAGGCCCAAGAGGCGGTGGGTGACGCCTTGCCGCCCCGCGAGGTGCTGCAGGCCACGCTGGTCGGCACCGCGGTCATCCACGCCGGCGAGGCGTTGGTGGCCGGCCGGATCGCCAGGCGGCGGGGATTCCCGGCGCGCCCGTGGCGGCGCCAGACTTTCGTGGTCGGCTTTCCCTCGCTGCTGGCGCTGCGGCGGGCCTCGAAGGGGGCGAGGGCACAAGCCGCCGCCACCGCCGCGGCCTGACCGCTCAGCGGTTCTGCCAGTTCGGCGCCCGCTTCTCGGCGAAGGCGCGGGGCCCCTCCTTGGCGTCCTCGGAGCTGAAGACCTCGCCGGAGATCTCCGACTCGATCCGGTAGGCCTCCTTCATGTCCACGGCCAGGGCGCGCAGCGCCGACTCCTTGGTCTTGCGCACGGCGAAGGGGCCGTTGGCCGTGATGCGCCCGGCGTAGTGGCGGGCCCGCTCCATCAGGTCGGCCGGGCGGCACACCTCGTTGAGCAGGCCCATCTCGTAGGCCCGGGCCGCCGGGATCTGGTCCGCGCAGAGCAGGAACTCCATGGCGACGGGGAAGGGGATCTGCCGGGGCAGCCGCACGGTCGTACCGCCGCCGGCGAAGAGGCCCCGCTTGGGCTCCATCACGGCGAAGGTGGCCGTGTCGCTGGCCACCCGGATGTCGGTGCCACCGAGCATCTCCATGCCCCCGGCCACGCACGTCCCGTTCACCGCCGCGATGATCGGCTTGTAGAGCTTGGTGCCGCGCAGCACGGCCTTGACGCCGTCATCGAGCCGGTAGCCGCCGATCTCGTCGACCTTGCCGTCCTTCATCTTGGACTGCAGCTCGGTGATCTGGGGGATGTAGGTCTTGAGGTCGGCCCCGACGCAGAAGTCCTGGCCTACGCCCGTGACGATGGCTACGTAGGCGTCGTCATCCTCGCCGAAGCGGTCCCAGGCCGACCGGAGCTGGAAGAAGTGCTCCATGTCGAGCGAGTTGCGCGCCTCGGGGCGGTTGATGGTGATCGTGACGATGTGGTCGTCACCGGTCTCGTAGTCGATGGACATCTGCGCGTGCGGTCGGTGTGGCCGTCTGTCGTCGCTGCTGGTCGCCGCTGCTGGTCGTCGCTACTCGTCGCCGCTACTCGTCGCCGCTACTCGTCGCCGCTCAGGTGCGACGTGAACGTGGCCATGTTCACGATGCCCTGATCGTTCGTCTTGGTGTGCCCACGCGCCCGCGAGACGAGCGAGGTGTCGACGTCGGACGCCTCGGCGCGGAGGGCCCCGACGGTGCACTGCTCACGGGGCCGCACGCTGAAGGGGTCGTACCGGAAGTGCTTCATGGCGTTGAGGTGCGTGATCTTGTCGATGTCCCCGTCGGGCACGCCTTCGAGGTACTTCATGCAGGCCTCGGGCGACGTCGGCCAGGTCGAGTCCGAGTGCGGGTAGTCGCACTCCCAGGTGATGTTGTCGATGTTCATGTGCTCCCGGCTGGACACTCCGAAGGCGTCGTCGATGAAGCAGACGATGACCCGGTCCAAGAAGACCTGGCTGGGCAGCTGGTCGCCGAAGTCCTGGCCCGTCCACTTGTGGTGGTGCTGGTACACGTAGTCCATGCGCTCGAGGGCGTAGGGGATCCAGCCGATTCCGCCCTCCGAGAGGGCGAAGTGAAGGTCCTTGTACTTGCGCAGGACCGGCGACCAGGTGAGGTCGGCTGCGGCCTGGACCATGTTGATGGGCTGCAGGCTGATCATGACGTCGATGGGCGCCTCGGCCGAGGTCACCACGATCTGCGAGGACGAGCCCAGGTGCATGCACACGACCGTGCCCTCGTCGGCGCACGCCGTCCAGAACGGGTCCCAGTGGTCGGAGTGCAGCGACGGCCAGCCGAGCTTCTCGGGGTTCTCGGAGAACGTCACGGCGTAGCAGCCCTTCTTGGCCACCCGGCGCACCTCGGCCGCCGCCAGCTCGGGGTCCCAGATGGCCGGGATGGAGAGCGGGATGAAACGCCCGGGCTCGGCGCCGCACCACTGGTCGATGTGCCAGTCGTTGTAGGCCCGGATCATGGCCAAGGCTTCGTCCTTGTCCTCACGCCGGGCGAAGAGCTGGCCGCAGAACTGCGGGAAGGAGGGGAAGCACATGGATCCGAGCACGCCGTTGACCGACATGTCGCGCACGCGCTCGTGCACGTCGTGGCAACCCGCCCGCATGTCGTCGAGCGACATCGGCTCGATCCCGTACTCCTCGGGGGGCCGACCCACCACGGCGTTGAGCCCGACGTTGGGCATCTGGTTGCCGTCGTAGAACCAGAAGTCGGTGCCGTCGTCACGGCGGATGAGCTGGGGCGCCTTGTCCTGGTACTTGGCGGGCAGGAGCCCGTCGAACATCCCCCTGGGCTCGATCACGTGGTCATCCACGCTCACCAGGATCATGTCTTCGGTGCGCATCGCTTCCCTCCCTCGGTGCCGTTCTCTGACACCCGTGTCACCACCTTATGCCGCCGGGTGGAGCGACTGCGAGGTTGGGCCCCGCAGGCGCCGGCGATCAGGCGCCGGCCGCCTCGAGGACCGGTGCAACCCCCGGGGCGCACAGGCCGCGCCGGGGCAGGATGATGTCGTCGATGATCCCGTAGTCGCGTGCCTCGCCCGCGCTCATGAAGCGGTCGCGCTCGATGTCCTGTACCACCTGGTCGACCGGCCGCCCGGCGTGGTGGGCGATGATCTCGGCCATGCGGCGGGTCAACGAGAGGACCTCGCGCAGCTGGATCTCCATGTCCGAGGGCGCCCCCCGGGTGCCGGCCGAGCCCTGGTGGATCATGATGCGGGCGTTGGGCAGGGCGAACCGCTTCCCCGCCGCACCGCCCGAGAGGATCATGGCGGCGGCCGACATCCCCATGCCCACGCAGATGGTGGAGACGTCGGGCTCCACGTGCTGCATGACGTCGTAGATGGCCATGCCGGCGTAGGCCACGCCTCCCGGGGAGTTGATGTAGAGGTAGATGTCCCGCTCGTTGTTCTGCGCCTCGAGGAACAGCATCTGCGAGATGATCAGGTTGGCCACCTGGTCGTCCACTTCCTGACCCAGGAAGACGATGCGCTCTCGCAGCAACTGCGAGTAGATGTCGAACGCCCGGTCGCCCCGGTTCCCCTCCTCGATCACGGTGGGCACCAGGACCTGGTGCAGGCGCTCCGGGCCCGCTGCGGTGGTCGTCGTGGTCATGTCGGTCCGCTCCTCGCTCTTCTCGTGGTCAGGTTCTTCAAATCGTGCGGTGCTCCGCACATTATCTCAAATATGAGATAATCGTCCCGTGAGCGCGCGCCGGCACCCCACCGTGTTCCCGGGCTTCCGCGAGATGGCCGAGCGCCGCCGGTCGGTGTCGGGCCAGCTGGTCACCTTGCGCAAGGAGTTGGGTCTCTCCCAGTCCGAGGTGGCGGCGCGCATGGGCACCTCCCAGTCGGCTGTGGCCCGGTTCGAGGCCGGCGACCTCGACGTCCGGCTGTCGACGGTGGAGCGCTACACCCTGGCGCTCGGGGCGCGCCTCGAGTGGAGGGTCGAGCATGGGTGAGCAGGAGTGGCCGTGGCTGCCACCTCCGCATCCGGGCGCCGAAGGTCTCGGGGCCGGGTCGGAGTCGCTGTCGGACGTACTGGCCCGGCGCCTCCTGGCCCAGCGCGTGGTGCTGCTGCACGGTCCCCTCGACGAGAGCTCGGTGACCCGGGTCTCGGCGGAGCTCATGACGCTCGACGCCGAGGGCGACGACCCGGTGGCGCTGCGCGTGGACTGCGGCGAGGCCGCGTTGGCACCCGCGCTCACGCTCATGGACGTGATCGAGCTCATGGGCGTCCCGGTGCGGGCGCTGTGCCTGGGACAGGTGGCCGGGGGCGCCGTCGGGGTGGTCGCCGTGTGCGCCCGCCGCACCGCCCTGCCGAGCACCCGCTTCTTGCTGCGCGAGCCGCCGACCGGCATGGAGGCGCACGTGCGCGACGTGGCGCAGTGGGCCGAGCTGCAGGCGGCCGAACGCCGCCGGTTCTGCGCCCGCGTCGGGGCGGCCGCCGGGAAGCCGCCCGAGGAGGTCGAGCGGGACATGGAGCGGGGCCGCTACCTCACCGCGCCCGAGGCAGTGGCGTACGGGCTGATCGACGAGGTGGACCGGCCCGACGACACCGTGCGCCGCTTCCCCGGTCCGGGATCGACACCGATGGGGTTCCGCCCCTGACGCTGCGAGCCCCGGACGCCGTGTCGCCTCGATGCCTACGATGCGGCGGTGACCTCCGACCCCGGTGCCCCCGGTACGCCCCGCATCGCCCCACTCCCGGCCGGTGAGTGGGGCGACCTGGCCCGGATCCTCGAACGCCTCCCGCGCGGTGGCGACGAGCCCCTGAACATCTTCACCACCCTGGCCCGAGCGGACGGAGAGCTCTTCCGACGCTGGCTCGGGTTCGGCGGCGCACTGCTCGACGGGACGCTCCCGGGCCGCCTGCGCGAGCTGGTGATTCTGCGCACGGCCTTCCGGTTCGACGGTCGCTACGAGTGGGCCCAGCACATCGCGCTCGGTGAGGTGGAGGGCATCTCGCGGGACGAGCTCGCCGCGTTGGGCGCGCCCGATGTCGACCTCGTGGTCTGGTCCCCGCTCGAGCGGGCGGTGCTGCGCGCCGTCGACGAGACCGCCGACGGCGGCGCGGTGTCCGACCCCACCTGGGCCGAGCTGGCATCGTTGCTCGAAGAGAGCGAGCTCATCGAGCTCCTGATGCTGATCGCCCACTACGTGATGCTCGCCGGCGTGCTGCGCTCGCTGCGGGTCCAGCTCGAGCCGGCCGCCGACGCCCTGGCGCGGACCGTACCCGGCGGGCCACCGGCCTGACCGGTGGCGGGAGCCGTCGTGACCGCGCTACTGGAGGGCCGCCGCATCACGGTTGTGGGAGCTGGGACACAAGCGTCACCCGACGCCGACGCTCCGGTGGGCAACGGCCGGGCCATCGCCGTGCGCGCGGCACGGGAAGGAGCGTCGGTTCTCTGCGTGGACCGGGACGAGTCGGCGGCCGAGGAGACCCGGCGGATCATCAGCGCGGAGGGTGGGACTGCCGCCGTCGTCGTGGCCGACGTCACCACCGAGGACGGGTGTGCGCGGGCCGTCCCCGACGGGCAGCCGGCGGACGGGCAGCCGGCGGACGGGCTGGTCCTCAATGTCGGTACCGGGTTCGGCATGGGGGTGGCCGGAACCTCGCCCGGCGATTGGGACCGCACGTTCACGCTGAACCTGCGGGCCCACTTCCTGCTCGTGCGCCGCGCCCTGGCCGGGGGTCTGTCCGACGGAGCTTCGATCGTGTTCGTCGGATCGGTGGCCGGACTGCGGCCGGGGAGCCTGATCCCCGCCTACGACGCCTCGAAGGCGGGCCTCATCGGCCTGTGCCGCCACGTGGCCCTCGAGGGCGCCCGTCGCGGCATCCGTGCCAACGTGCTGGCCCCCGGCCTGATCGACACCCCGCTCGGCCGGGCCGCCAGCGCCGGCCGGCCCGGCCGTGCCCGTACGCCGGTGCCGCTCGGCCGCCAGGGGACGGCGTGGGAGGTGGCCGCGGCGGCCGTGTTCCTGCTCTCGGAGGAGGCGAGCTACATCACGGGGCAGGTGCTGGCAGTCGACGGCGGCCTCACGCTGACCTGAGGGCCGCAGTGCACCCTGGAGGCCTCTGTCCATCCTGGAGCGCCCCAGGCCTCAGCACGTCGCGCGAGCAGCTCCTCGGCCGCCTCGGCCAGCCGGTGCGCGGCGGGCGGGGGGCTCGGGCGCCGGACGCCCGACGCTATGAGGGCGTGTTCGCACCGGGCCGCGTAGGCCAGGGTGTAGGCCGCCGCCGCCCCGGTGGCACGCCACTGGCGCTCCGAAAGGGCGCGCCCGGCGGCCTCCTCGTAACCACGCACGAAGTCGGCGACCTCGTCGGCTGCCGGGTAGTCGGCCCCGCCGGGCTCGGCGGTCACCCGCCACGTGACGGCCGCTTGTCCGACGGCCGTGCTCTCCTCGACGAGCGCCGTGCTGTCCCAGTCGTACACGGCCAGCACCCTCCGCTCGTCGAGACGGACGTTGCGTGCGGACCAGTCGGTGTGGCTGATCACCAGGTGCGAGACATCGTCGTCGCGGACAGCCACGGCACGCAGCGCGAGCTCGTCGATCCACTCCGCTCCGCGGGATGAGGCCTCGAAGTCGAACAGAGGGCTGTGCGGCTCGCCGTAGAGCTGCGACTCGGGCTTCCGGAGGGGATGGTCCCGCAGGGCATCGGGGCGTCCGAGCCCGTCGCACAGTGCGATCTGCCGGGCCAGCCCGGAGGCCGACACCCGGAGCGCCCGGGCCGACGTGAAGGCCCGCACGCCAGGGTCGGGCAGCCAGGTCTCGACGACGGCGAGCGCATCGAGATCCGCGGAGATGTGCGCCGGCGCGAGAAGGGGTTCGGGGCAGGGGAACCGACGCGCCGAGAGCTGCCGCTGCACGCCTTGGACCGCAGCCAGGAACGGTGCGCGCCAGCGCGGCTGGTACGCCTTGACCACGACGTCGGCACCCGACTCGAGCCGGAGCCCGAGGACACAACCCACCGAGGAGGCGTAGAACCGGGCCCCCGCCGGCCGTGTGCCGAGGTGGCTCTCGCAGTAGCGCTCGACGAGCCGGGCGATGGCCACAGGGTCGGCGGTGCCGAAGACCCCGATCTCGACGGCCTCGAGCCCGGCGACGAGCGACGCGGCAACGACCTGATCGACCGGTTCCACCCTCTCATCATCGTCCGAGGGTCCACCGGAGTCAGCGTCTGGCCGCGCCCCGACGGTCAGGCCACCACCGCCATCCGCAGCCCCGCCTCGTCGATCTCGTGCATCTCGTCGGTCTCGCCCCCGAGGACGAGATGCGTGCCGGCCACCACGCGCCGCGCCGTCCAGGCGCCTGCGAGCGCGTCGAGGACGTCGTCAGCCTGGGCACCGCTCGGCGTGGCGATCGCCGCGGCGTCGAGGCCGGGGAACCCGCGGCGGAGCGCCTCGAGCCGTTCGGCCCGGCCCGCCGCCGTGCGCTTGCTGGCTCGCAGGGGAGCCCCCGCAAGCACGGCGAAGCTCAGCTCCGGTGACATCTCGAAGATCCGCTCCCGCACCCCCGGCGTCCGTGCCAGGGTCTCGTCGGCCTCGCGGATCTTGGGCAGGATGTTGTACAGCTGCTTCGAGATCCGCTTGCCGCTCACAGCCTGCGACAGCGTGCATGCCTCCTCGTAGGTCGCCGCTCCCAACACCGCACGGGCGGGAGCCGGGAAGACCGAGCTGCGGCGCGGCCCGAGCATGGAGCGTGCGGCCCGATCGCACGCCCGGGGTCCCAGCTCGGCCAGGCCGATCGGGATGTCGATCGTCGCGACCTCGAGCTCGCCCGACGCGATCCGGCGGGCCAGCTCCGAGAGGTGGTGCACCACCTCCACCTCAACCTCAACCTGAACCTCAACCTGAACGTGAGACTTCGCCTCGGCCTGGCCGTCCCCGTTGCCCGCCGGGACCGTGGCCACGACCCAGCCGGCCCGGCAGCCGTCGACGCCGGCGACCAAGCACGCTCCCGCCGGGCCCACCACGGCGGGCTCAGACCAGCGTGGCCAAGTTGTGCTGCCCGTCGGGCCGCAGCGTGACCCGGCGGCCGACCAGCTCGTCGGTCTCGGCCCCCGCCAGCGCCTCGGCCCCGCCCTCGAGGAAGGCGTAGCAGCGTGCGACCTGGTCGCCCGGGGCGCCTCCCGAATCGGCGGGGAGGTCGCAGACGAGCAGCGCCCGCTCGGGCGCGCCGTCGCGGCCGTGCAGCACCGAGTAGGCGGCCACGGCGGCCGCGCCCTCGGGCGAGCCGACGATGCCGACCGGAGCGGCGGCCCCGTCTGCCCCCGGCGCGTAAGGGGCCGGGTCGGCCACCGTGCCGCGCCCCGGGTCGGTCGACCAGACGCCGTAGGCATGC
Source organism: uncultured Acidimicrobiaceae bacterium (assembly GCA_963781955.1). Lineage (GTDB taxonomy): Bacteria > Actinomycetota > Acidimicrobiia > Acidimicrobiales > RAAP-2 > Bog-473. The sequence continues at coordinate 1,961,992 of CAWAHU010000001.1, read as the reverse complement.
TTCTGCATGTGCATGCCGACGCCGCTCACGACACCGTGGGAGCCCGGGTCGGCCCGCAGGGTCTCGGCCATGGCGGCCAGCGAGTGCGTCATGTAGTTCGAACCCGGCCCGCCGTGGTAAGGGAGGCCGCCGGTCTGCGTCACGGCCGACGCGCGCGGGTCGTCCTCGGCGATACCCAGCGCGTCGAGAGCGAAGCACACCGAGCTGGCGAAGCACGAGTACAGGTCGAGATGCGCAACGTCGTCCACGCCGATGCCTGCTCCCCCGAGCGCGGCTCGGGCGGAGGCGGCCATGGCAGGGGAGTGCCAGAGCTCGGGATGGCCGGCCACGTGCTCGGGATCCTCGGCGTAGCCGTAGCCGCGCAGGTAGACCCGCTTGTCCTCGGGCACGCCGAGCGCGTCCGCCTTCTCGGCGCTGGCCAGGATCACCGCCGCCGCCATGTCGACGTCCATGATCGAGGTCATGAGCTTCGTGTAGGGGTAGGCGACCATCCGGTTGTCGGGCGTTGGCGCGGCGATCTCCTCGGCGCTGCGGGCCGTGGGGAACCAGGCGTGGGCCCGGTTACGCGTACCGGCGGCGATCTCGCTCATGGCCGCCATCACCCGCCCGAGCGCGGCGCGGTGGTCGTCGAGCGAGCGGCCGAGGTGCGCCCGCCGGGCGTTGTCGAACAAGGCGAAGGTCAGGTAGGCCTCGAAGACCGAGTGACTGATCTCGGACGGGTCGAAGGACATGTCCATCGGGAAGGGTCGCTTCTCGGTGGGCTTGAACGACCACTGGGGCCTCGTGCCCGCCTTCTTCATCCGGCGGACGGTGGCCAGCGCCTCCGCACCGACCAGCAGCGAGAGGTCGAGGCCGTCGTCCCGGACGGCCGATGCCGCGCCGGCGGCCAACGCCAGGGGGACCGAGCCGCCGATGCCCGAGTATCGACGTCGGGCCGGGTCGGCGCCCAGCCGCTCGGCCAGGCGCGCCACGGCGTCGTCGTACTGCCAGGACTGCGAGTACACGACGTCGACACCCTGCAAGGCGGCCAGGAGGCCGGCCGGATCGGCCACGCCGGAATCGGCTGCGGCGGAACGGGCCGTCTCCTCCCACATGGCCAGGGGCTCGGGCGCGCCCTTGTCGCCGACGTCGGCCGGGTGCCAGGTGTGGCGGGCGACGCCGATGATGCAGGCGGCGCGCGGGTGGGCGCTCAAGCGCGTGACTTGCCGGGCATGGCGAGCGCCCGGTCGGCGATGATGTTCTTCTGGATCTCGGTCGAGCCCCCGCCGATGGTCGAGTAGCGCTGGAAGGCGTACAGGCGGGTCCACTTGCCGCGGTCGACCGCGTCGGGGCCGCCCTTGGCCAGCACGCCCGCCGGACCGAGCAGGTCGACGGCCACCTCGCTCAGCGTCTGGGCCATGGACGACCACGAGAGCTTGGCGAAGGGGACCTCCGGCCAGTTCTTCTCGCCCTTCATGATCTTGGAGAGGGCGCGGAGGGACAGGAGACGGGCCAGCTCGATCTCGGTCCAGAGCCTGGCGATGCGGTCCCGCAGGGAGGGGTCCTCGAGTGCATCGGGGCTGACCGACTTGGCCGCCTCGACCACGGCGCGCAGGTCGGCGGCCAGGATGGCGATCTGCGAGGCGATGCCGACGCGCTCGAAGCCGAGCGTGCCCATGGCCACCATCCAGCCGGCACCCTCGTCGCCGAGGCGCCACGTGGCGGGGATGCGCACGTCGGTGAAGAAGATCTCGTTGAAGAGCTCCTCGCCGGCCATGTCCTTGATCGGCCGCACGTCGATGCCGGGCGCCTTGAGGTTGAGGATGAAGGCCGTGATCCCCTCGTGCTTCTTGCCCCGCTCGATCGCGGTGGGGTCGGTGCGCAACAGGAACAGGCCCCAGGTCGCCAGGTGGGCCGAGCTGATCCAGATCTTCGAGCCGTTGATCACGTACTCGTCGGTCTCGGGGTCGTAGACGGCGGTCGTGCGCAGGTTGGCCAGGTCGTTGCCCGCCATGGGCTCGCTGAAGCCCTGGCACCAGTGCTCCTCGGCCTCGAGGATGGAGGGCAGCCACTGTGCCTTCTGCTCATCGGTGCCCCACTGGATGATCATGGGGCCGATCTGCCAGATCCCGTTCGTGTTGAACATGCCCGGCGTGCGGTACTCGGCCATGACCTCGGAGTAGATGAGTCGCTGCATGGCGTTGATGGTGCGCCCGTTGGCGTACTCGGGGCCCCAGTGGATGGCGGCCCACCCGCCCTCGTGGAGCTTGCGTTGCCACTTCTGCCGGCGGGCCTGGCTGGCCTCGCCGCTCAGCTGCGCGTCGTCCCCGAGGGCTTCCGCTTCCAGGAACGGCGGCAGGGTCTCGTCGAGCCAGGCGCGGAGCTCGTCACGGAACTTCTCGTCCTCTGGTGCCCGGGCAAAGTCCACACGGGGATGGTATCCGAGGCAGCGTGTACTGTGACGCCCGTGTCAGGTTCAGTGGTTCGTGGCAGTGGTTCGTGGCAGTGGTTCGTGGCAGCGGTTCGTGGCAGCGGTTCGTGGGAGCGGTTCGTGGGAGCGGTTCGTGGGAGCGGTTCGTAGCGGTTCGTAGCAGGGGAGGGCCGTGGACTTCACGTACGACGAGGATCAGCTCGCACTCCAAGAGGTGGCGAAGGCCGCGTGCGAGCGCGAGTGCCCGCCCGACCGGCTGCGTTCGCTGGCCGACGACGCGGCCGGCACGACGCCGGAGCTGTGGTCCACCCTGGTCGACCTCGGCTGGACCGGGCTTCTGGTACCCGAGGAGCACGGCGGCGTGCTGGGCGCGGGCACCGGCCTGCTCGAGATGTGCATCGTGCTCGAGCAGATGGGCCGAATCCCGGTGCCTGGGCCGTTCTTCTCCTCGTCCGTCGCGGCGACGCTGGCGGCGCGGGCCCTCGGTGCCGTCGAGCTGCTCGACGACCTGGCTGCGGGCACTCGTCGGGGCACGGTGGCGCTGGGCGAGCTCGGCCACGGCGATCCCCTGGGGACCGTGCGTACCCGGGCCCGGCGCAAGGCGGCGCAGTGGGTGGTGAGCGGGGAGAAGCCGACCGTGGTCGACGGGCACACGGCGGACTGGGCCATCGTCGTGGCGCGCAGCGAGGAAGGAGTGCGCTCGTACCTGCTCGAGGACCCGGCCGGCGCCGCCGGCGCCGAGGTGGTCCCCTCGCTCGACCCCACCCGAAAGCTGGCGCGCATCGTGCTCGACGAGACACCGGTCGAGCCCTTGGGACCCCCCGGTACGCAGGCCGGCCTGTGGCACCGGGTGCTCGATGACATCGCCGTCGGCCTGGCCGCCGAGACCGTGGGCGCGGCGGACCGGGCGCTGGCCGAAGCCATCGCCTACACCTCCGAGCGCGTCGTGTTCGACAAGCCGGTGGCCACCTACCAGACCATCCGGCACCGGCTGGTCGAGATGTACCAGCAGGTCGAGATGGCCCGTGCCGGCTTCCAGTTCGCCGCCTGGGCGTCGGACACCGAGGCGCCCGAGCGCGAGCAGGCGGCCGCCATGGCGGCGAGCTACGCCGCCGACGCCGGGGCCAGGGTGACGGGCGAGGACATCCAGATGCACGGCGGCGTCGGGTTCACCTGGGCCAACGACGCCCACTTCCTCTTCAAGCGGGCCAAGCAGAACGAGGTGCTCTTCGGGGGCGCCGGGGCGATGCGGAGCCGGCTGGCGTCGCTGTTCATCGAGTCCGCGTGACCTCCGGCACATAGAGTCTCCGCCATGCCGGCCATGTTCGAGCTGCGTCCCATGCCCGCCGAGCTGGTCGAGCGCTACCTGGCCGAGGGGGCCTGGGACGACCGCTCGCTCGGGCAGTTCCTGTGCGACGAGCTGGTCACGGACCTCGACCGGAAGTTCAAGATCTGGTCGCCGTCGCACCCGTACACGGGCACGGTCGGCGAGGTGTACGAGCAGGCGCGCCGCGTGGCCGGCGGCCTGCAGGCGCTCGGACTCGGCCCCGGGGACATGGTGGCCTTCCAGCTGCCCAACTGGGTCGAGGCGGGGATCACCTTCTACGCCTGCGCCATGCTCGGCGTGACCCTGGTCCCCATCGTCCACTTCTACGGGCCCAAGGAGGTCGGCTTCATCCTGCGGCAGAGCCAGGCCCGTGCGCTGATCGTCGCTGCGCGGGTCGGCAAGCGCGACATGCTCGCCGAGCTGGCCACCGTGCGCGACGGGCTGGTGCACCTCGAGCACGTGGTCGTCGTCGACGGAGACGCGTCGGCGCCGGGCGCATCGGGCGACCTCACCTTCGACGAGCTCCTGGCGGCCGAGCCGATCGACGGCCCGGCTGCGGTCGACCCCGACGGCCCGGCGCTCATCGGCTACACGTCGGGGACCACAGCCGATCCGAAGGGCGTCGTGCACACCCACCGCACGCTCGGATGCGAGGTGCGCCAGCTCGCCGGCAACCAGTCGCTGCGAGACCGGCCCAGCCTGGTGGGCGCACCGGTGGGCCATGCCATCGGCATGCTGGGCGGACTGCTCTGCCCGCTCGTGAACGGCAAGCCCATCTACCTGATCGACGGTTGGGACCCGCCCACGGTGCTCGACGCCATGGTGGAGGAGCAGATCGCGGCGGGCAGCGGGTCCACGTACTTCTTCACGAGCCTGCTCGACTGCCCCGGCTTCGGTCCCGAGCACGTCGCGCTCATGAAGTACGTGGGCCTCGGGGGCTCGCCCATCCCCAATGCGGTGGCCGAGCGGGCGGACGACCTCGGGATCTCGCTCGTGCGCTCCTACGGGTGCACGGAGCATCCGTCGGTCACCGGGTCCGTGCACGAGGCCCCCCGCGAGAAGCGCATCCACACCGACGGCCGGCCGCTGGCATGGGTCGAGATCCGCACGGTCGACGTCGACGGCAACGACGTGGGCGTGGGGGAGCCGGGTGAGATCCTCAGCCGAGGGCCGGACCGCTTCGCCGGCTACACGGACCCCACCCTCACGGCCGAGTCGGTCGACGCCGACGGATGGTTCCGTACCGGCGATGTCGGGGTGATCGACGAAGACGGCTACCTGACCATCACCGACCGGGTGAAGGACATCATCATCCGCGGCGGGGAGAACGTGAGCGCCGCCGAGGTCGAGCAGCTCCTGGCCCACATGGAGGGCGTGGCCGAGGTCGCCGTTGTCGCCGCCCCCGACGAGCGCCTCGGGGAGCACGGGTGCGCCTTCTTCCGCATGCAGCCGGGAGCCCAGGCGCCGGACCTCGAGGCGGTGCGGGCCCACCTCGCCGCCGCCGGGTTGGCCCGGCAGAAGTGGCCCGAGGAGCTCCGGGCCGTCGACGAACTGCCCCGCACCGCCTCGGGCAAGGTGCAGAAGTTCGTCCTGCGCCAGCAACTCCGCGCCGGGGAGTAGCAACCAAGGGATTCCTGGTGACACCGGAGGTGCCGGACGGTACGCTCGTGCCCGGCTCCACGACCAGAGCCAAGGGGAGGGAGTTCCATGCATGGTGGGATCTCGAAGAAGCAGCTCGACCTCCTGAAGGCAGTGCCGATCTTCTCCGCGTGTTCGCAGCGCGAGCTCCGTACGATCGCCCACCTGGTGACGGAGGTGGACGCCGAGGAGGGTGCGTATCTCACCTTGAGGGGCAAACCGGGACGCCAGTTCTTCCTCGTCCTCGAAGGCGTCGCCTCGTGCAGGGTGGGACGGCGCGAAGTGCGCCAGTTCGGCCCGGGCGACTTCTTCGGCGAGATGGCGCTGCTCTACAGCGGCGTGCGCAGCGCCGACGTCGTGGCTCTGAGCGACATGCGGCTCCTCGTCCTCGACTCGCGCGAGTTCCGTTCCATGCTCATGACGACGCCGACCATCGGCGTCAAGATGCTCTCGAACCTGGCGCAGCGCCTCAGGGAATCCGACGACGCCTACACGTCCTGACCCGCCCGGCGGGCCGCTCACTCCCGCAAGGGAGGTGGGCGCTGGTTCCGGAGCCGGTTGTGGAAGCTGCACAGCAGCCGGCCGTTGTCCTGGGTCGTGGTGCCACCCTCGGACCACGGCGTGACGTGGTCCGCCTCACAGCGGCCACCGGGCACGTCGCAGTAAGGGTGGGCGCACTCGCGGTCGCGCACCTCGATGGCGCGCCTGGTCGCCCCCGTGAACAGTCGCTGGCGCGCCCCAACCTCGACCCGTCCCCCCGGTCCCATGACCGCTCGCTCGAGGTCCGCCACCGACAGCCAGTCAACGAGCTCGCCGGGTGAGACGACAACCCCTTCGGCCAGTTCGCAAATGCGTCCGGCGAGGGTGGGCCAGTCGACCAGGACGGTGAAGAGCGGTGCGGGCGGCCGGATGCCCTCGGGCCGCACGACGGCCGAGCGGGTGGCCATCTCCACCAGGGCGTCGGCCCGTCGCTGGGCGGGTGTCCGCCAGAGGTCGGCCACGGTGGGTTGCCGGCCCAGCTCCTGGCGCGCCCGGGCCCAGTCCGCCTTGAAGAGCTCGCGCTCGATCCGCTGCAGCTCGTTCGACACGATCGAGCCGGACACGGGGTCGAGCGTGATGCTGCCGAGGTACATGCCGCTGAACGACGGCTCGAGGAAGACGTCGCGCCGCCCCCGGCGGGCCTCGGCCGCGTCCTCGGTACCGTCGGGGTCGGCCAGCTGACCCCAGTAGGCGACGGCACGGGCGAAGTGCTCAAAGCGCAGGCGCTTGGCCTGGGACACCAGGAGCTCCTCGTCACGGGCGAGCGCCTGCTCGGTGCGCTCCCGGCGGATGCTGCCCACCAGGTCGAGGTGGGCCGACGTGATCGCACCGTCCTCGAAGGCCCGCGCGACCACCGGAAGGTGGCGGAGGTGCCGGCCGCGCCGCACGAGCCTCCGGCCCGCCGCCCGCGGCAGCCGGCACCGCGTGGCCACCCAGGCGGCCGCGGTCTTCGCCCCGTCGGCCGCCCAGTCGCCCGACGCGTCGAACGCCGCCACCGCGTTGGTGGTCACGGACTCCAGGCGCGTGAGCTGGCGCACGAGCTCGGTCACGGAGACACCGTCGGCGTGTGCGCCGTCTCCTTCCGCGATCAGGCCGTCGATGGCGTCGACGAGGGTTTCGATTCCCACGGGTGAAGCACATCACGGGGTTGTGACATGTGGTGGCGGGCGACATCGTCGCGACACTCGTGGCGCGCGGGCGACCGTTCTCCTTGTGAGAAGGGGTGAGACAGGGCCACGATCCGGCGCGCGGCGCCGTGCACGGGCGGGCATGGCCGTCGCGGCACGGCGTCCGCGCGGCGGGGTCCGAGGTGACCGACGGGAGAAGAAGGGAGGGACGGGAGGGTGACGGTCTGCACGGTCTGCGGGAACGAGATGCAGCACGGGACGAGCTGCACGGATGCGCCCATACGGGCCCACGGCACGGATCACGACCCGATCCGCTGGGGCGACGAGCGGGAGGAGGTGTGGTGGGACCGCACGGCCCGCTGCGGCGACTGCGGGGTGCGCAGGGGCGGCGTGCACCACCACGGGTGCGATCTCGAGCAATGTCCGGCCTGCGACGGCCAGCTGATCAGTTGCGGATGCCTCGACGACGAGGCCCGTGCGGGGGAGGGAGAGCGCCTCAGGCCGTAGCGCCTGAGGCCGTGCGGCTCTCGAGGATCTCCTTCATGAGGCGCATCTCCTTGTCGATCTGCTCGAAGCTGGCGGCGGCGGCCGCCCGCACGACGTCCTCGGGCAGCCCCTCGGGCAGGGTGACCCAGAGCGTCAGCGTCGCTTCGCACCCGCCACCCTCGAGCGGGCGGACCACGAACTCCTCGTACGCCTCGTTGCCGCCCATCATGCCGGCCGCCACCAGCCTGGGCTTCTCGGCCGCCACCGCCCACAGCTCGACAGGCTGGCCGGCGTCGGGCCGACGGGGGTCGGCGAGCAGGAACGTGTAGCGGGCGCCCGGGCCGAGCAAGCCCCCCTCACCGTCGGGTTCGCCGTCGCGCACCCGCTCCACGCCGCTGACGTCGGGGTTGTACTCGGGCAGGTTGGCGAAGTCGAGGCGGTAGCGCCACACGTCCTCGGGTGGGACGGCGAAGGTCGCGGTGGCCACCGAGGTGGGCGGTACGTCAGGTGTCGGCACGTGCGCCGGCGCCGTCTTATCCCGGCGGCCGCAGGACGTCAGCCGCCTCCCCGGCCCGGGTCCGGGCCAGGGCGGTGAGATCCGCATCGCCGAGCACCCCGGCCGCGTGCTGGATGAAGATGCCCACCACCATCGCGCTGAGCAGCCTGGCGACCGCGCCGGCGTCGGGTCGATCGTCGAGGTCGGGGCGGTTGTCGGACAACCACTCGGCGATCGAGGCCTCGAACGAGGCGAACAGGTCGAGCCCGACGGCGCGGGCGGTGGCCTCGCCCCGCATGGCCTCGGTCACCATCAGCCGCACGAAGTCCTCGACGTCGAAGATCGTGCCGAGGATGAGGGTGAGGAGGTCGGCCAGGGAGCCCGGCTCCGGCATGCCCGCCTCGGTCAGCGGAGACTCGATCGGGTGGACGCCCTCCTCGACGAGTACGGCCTCGAGGAGGTCGCGCTTGGAGGGGAAGTAGTGGTAGAGCGAGGCGACGTTGAGGCCGGCGGCCGCGGCCAGGTCGCGCATGGACGTGCCGTCGACGCCCCGCTGGGACATCAGGGTCAGCGCGATCTCGAGGATGCGCTGTCGCGTCGCCGTGCGCTCGCCCGGCAGCGCCCCTCCCTGGGGCAGATCGTGGCGGCGGCTGATCTGGGCCTGGTCGACGGTCATGCGGCGGTCCGTCCTTCGGTGTCGGGAGCCCCCATACTGCCCTTTCAACCCGGGTGCTCGCTCGGCCACCGTCCGGCCGTGACCGGGGGACGGCGACCCGGCGCCACTCGCCACCCGAACGCACGTTTGCTATATATGACACCGGTGTCAGCCAACGCGGACGCGACGGCCGTGCCCTTCGACCCCTACGAGCTGAAGGACACGGTCGGGGGGACCATCGCCGACCCGTACCCGCGCTTCCACGAACTGTGCGGGCAGTCGCCCGTCCACCTCGGCATGGTCGACCTGGGGGAGGGCGCCCTGCCGCCGGACCCGGACAAGCCGACCCCCGTCACCGTGGTCGGCTTCGACGAGGTCGTGCAGGTCCTGCGCGACAACGAGACCTACTCCTCGATCGTGTACGAGGGCGTGGTGGGCCCCGTCATGGGTCGCACCATCTTGCAGATGGACGAGCCCGAGCACCGGATGGTCCGCGCCCTGGTCGCCCCCAGCTTCCGCTCCAAGGTCCTCGAGCGGTGGGAGGAGCAGCTGGTGGCGCGCGTCGTCAACGAGCTCGTCGACTCGTTCGCCCGGGAGGGCCGCACCGACCTCGTGCGGTCGGTGACCTTCAACTTCCCCGTCCAGGTGATCGCCCGCATCCTCGGGCTGCCCCGGGAGGACTACCCGCGCTTCCAGCGCTGGGCGCTCGAGCAGACGAGCGTCCACGCCAATTGGGAGCGGGGCCTCGCGGCGTCGGCCGCGCTGCGCGACTACTTCGCCGCCGTCGTGGCGGAGCGCCGCGTGGCGCCGGGCGACGACCTCATCAGCGACCTCGTGCAGGCCGAGGTCGACGGCGAGCGCCTCGATGACGAGGAGATCTACTCCTTCCTCCGCCTCCTCCTGCCGGCAGGGGTGGAGACGACCTACCGGGCCTCGGGCAGCCTCCTGTTCGCGCTGCTCAACGACCGGGCGCAGTTCGACGCGCTCCGTGCCGACCGGTCCCTCTACCCGCAGGCCTTCGAGGAGGCGGTGCGCTGGGAGCCCCCGGTGACGATGATCCTCCGCCGGGCGGTCCGCGCCACCGAGCTGGCCGGCGTCCCGGTCGAGGAGGGGGCCGACGTGGCGCTCCTCATCGGTGCGGCCAACCGCGACCGGCGCAAGTACACCGACCCCGACCGCTTCGACATGTTCCGCCCGCAGCGCCAGCACGTCGGGTTCGGCTTCGGGGTGCACGTGTGCCTGGGCATGCATCTCGCCCGCATGGAGTCGCGGGTGGCGGTCAACACGTTGCTCGACCGGCTCGGCCCCTTCACGCTCGACCCAGATGCCGACGCGCCGCGCATGGAGGGGCTGGCCTTCCGCTCGCCGCTCTCCCTACCCGTGGTCTTCTCGGCCGCGGTCTAGGGCCCGGGATAGGTTCGAGGCGGGAGGTTCGCAGGCCGATGGCGACGCTGGACATCAAGATCGACACGGAGCTCTGTATGGGCTCGGGCAATTGCGTGTTCTGGGCGCCCGGTTCGTTCGACCTGGCCGACGAGGGCTACGCGGTCGTGCTCGACCCGGCGGCCACCGACGAGGACCGCCTGCGAACCGCCGCGCAGGGCTGCCCGGTCGGCGCGATCTCCCTGTACCGCGACGGAGCGCCGCTCCCGCTCGGCGAGGGGGCCTGATGCCGATCGCCGTGACCGAGGACCACGAGGCGCTCCGCCTCGCCGTCGAGCGTTGGGCGCAGACGCACTGCCCGCCGGCCGTGGCCCGTGCGCCGGCCGAGGCGGCGGAGGCCGCCAACGCGGCCTACGCCGGGGGGGCGGCCCGCCCGGTGATCCCCGGGCAGGGGGCGACCGAGGCGGCGGAGGCCGTTCCGCTGCCCGACGTCTGGGAGAAGATGGCCGCCCAGGGTTGGCTCGGGCTGCACCTGCCCGAGGACGTCGGGGGCCAGGGCTTCACGCTGGCCGAGCTGGCCGTGGTCCTCGAGGAGCTCGGCCGGGCCCTGCTGCCGGGCCCGCTCCTGCCGACCGTGGTGGTGTCGGCCGCCCTGGCGCGCCACCCCGACGAGGCGCTGCGGCGTCGCCTGCTTCCCGCCCTGGCCGACGGGTCGCTCACGGCGGCCTTGGCACTCGGGGCGGCCCCGCTGCGCGCCGAGGCCGGAGCCGACGGCGTCCTCCGCCTGTCCGGCGAGGTGCGGCCCGTCCTCGGCCGGCACGACGCCGCGCTGGTGCTCGTGCCGGTCGCCGGTGCCGGCGACCCTGCCCGCGACCCTGCCACTGGCTCGGTGGGTGACGATGCCGGAGACGGCGCGCCCGACGGCGTGGCCTGGCTGCTGCTCGAGCGCGCCACCCTCGAGAGCGCGGCCGGCGGCACGTGGACGGCCACGCCGTTACCGGGGCTGGACCGGACGCGCGAGGTGGTCGGCCTCGAGCTCTCGGGCCTGGTCCCCGGCACCGGCGGGTTGGTGTGGCTGGCGGACGGCGACGTGCGGGGACTCACCCTGACCCTCGCCGCGGCCGAGTGCGCCGGCCTGGCGCGCTGGTGCCTGTCCACGGCGTCCGAGTACGCCAAGGTCCGGGTCCAGTTCGGCCGGCCGATCGGGCAGTTCCAGGCGGTCAAGCACGCATTGGCCGACATGCTGGTGGCCGTCGAGCAGTGCGCCGCGGTGGCGTGGGACGCGGCCGCGGCGTGGAGCGAGCCGGATGCGGACGGCGTGGCGGCCGCCCTGAGCGCGCGCATGGCCGGCGCCGTGGCGCTCGAGGCGGCTGCGCACTGCGCCAAGCGGTGCGTCCAGATCCTCGGCGGTATCGGCTTCACGTGGGAGCACGACGCGCATCTGTACCTCAAGCGCGCCATGGCCACGCTGCAACTGGTGGCCGGCGGCGACGTGGGCGCGCTCGAGCACGAGGCGGCGTCGCTGGCCGCGACGGGAGCTCGCCGCGACCTGGGTGCGGACCTGCCCGAGGAGGCCGAGGCGCTGCGCGCCGAGATCGGCGCCCTGGCCAGGGACGTGGCCGCAGTCCCCGAGGCGGGGCGGCGGGCCGCGCTGGTCGAGGCCGGGCTGATCATGCCGCACTGGCCTGTCCCCTGGGGCCGGGGCGCCTCGCCCCTCGAGCAGCTGGTCATCGACGAGGAGCTGGCGGCGGTGGGGGTGACCCGCCCCAACCTGGCCGTCGGGGCGTGGGCGCTGCCTACGCTCATCGCCCACGGCACCCCGGAGCAGCAGGAGCGCTGGGTGCGGCCCACCCTGCTGGGCACGCTGCAGTGGTGCCAGCTCTTCAGCGAGCCGGGTGCCGGCTCGGACCTGGCCTCGCTGAGCACACGGGCCGAACGTGTCGAGGGCGGGTGGGTGCTCAACGGGCAGAAGGTGTGGACCTCGCTCGCTCAGTTCGCCGACTTCGGGATCTGCCTGGCCCGCTCCGACCCCGACGCGTCCAAGCACGCCGGCATCACCTACTTCGTGGTCGACATGCGCGCCGAGGGCCTCGACATCCGGCCGCTGCGCGAGCTCACCGGGGCGGCCATGTTCAACGAGGTCTTCTTCCACGACGTGTTCGTGCCCGACGACGCGGTCGTCGGCGCCCCGGGCGACGGGTGGCGCATCGGCCGCACCACGCTGGCCAACGAGCGGGTCTCCATGTCGGCCGGGGCCTCCTTCGGCCCCGGGGTGGAGTCGCTGGTGCGCACGCTGGCCCGGCGGGCCGAGCGGGGCGACCCCGTTCCCGACTCGCTGCACGACCGCGTGGGGCACCTCATGGCCGAGGCGCAGTCGCTGGCCCTGCTCGGCCGGCGCGCCACCATGCGCACGCTCTCGGGCGTCGACCCCGGCGCCGGCTCGAGCGTGCGCAAGCTCCTCGGCGTGGAGCACGAGCAGCGGGTGCAGGAGCTGGGGATGGCCCTCCACGGCGCCGACGCCGCCGTGCTCGACGGCGGGGCCCGGCGGTGGGAGGAGGGGTTCCTCTCCACCCGTTGCCTCACCATCGCCGGCGGGACCAGCGAAGTGCAGCGCAACGTGATCGCCGAGCGGATCCTGGGCCAGCCCAAGGACCCGGAGCCCGGGTCGTGAGGCGTCCAGTCCCGGAACCCGGGTCGTGAGGCGTCGAGTCCCGGAGCCCGGGTCGTGAGGCGTCGAGTCCCCGAGCCCGGGGCCTGAGCCGTGCGCCTCGCCCCCGACGAGTCGCTGTCCGGGTTCCGCCGCGAGTTCGAGGCGTGGCTCGACGAGCACATGCCCTCGCCCGAGGTCATGGCGGCCGAGACGCGCCGCTCCTCGGCCCACCTGCCCGGCTGGGCGCGCGCCTTTCAGCGCGAGCTCTTCGAGGCCGGCTACCTGGTGCCGGCCTGGCCCCCCGAGCTGGGGGGCCGCAACGCCACCCCCGAGGAGCAGATGGCGTACTTCGAGGTCGTCACCGAGCGCATGGTGCCCCGCTCGCTGAACCCGCAGGGTCTCTCGATCTGCGCCGCCTCGGTCGTCGAGTACGGGACCGACGCGCAGAAGGAGCGCTACGTCGTGCCGACGCTGAAGGGCGACATCACGTGGTGCCTCGGCATGAGCGAGCCCAACGCGGGCAGCGACCTGGCTTCGCTGCGTACGAAGGCCGAGCAGCGTGACGGCTGCTTCGTGGTGAACGGGCAGAAGGTGTGGACGTCGGGGGCCCACGAGGCCGACCTCTGCCTGTGCTACGTGCGCACCGACCCTGACGCGACCAAGCACAAGGGCATCAGCGCACTCATCGTCGACATGCGCTCGCCGGGCATCACCTGCCGCCCGCTGCCCGAGCTGACCGATCCGCACCACGCCGACTTCAACGAGGTGTTCTTCACCGACGTCGAGGTGCCCGAGGAGAACCTGCTGGGGGAGCTCCACCACGGGTGGGCCGTCAGCCAGGGGTCGTTGCGCCACGAGCGAGGGCTGCTCTGGCTGATGAACGTCCACAAGATGGAGCGCACGCTCGAGGGCCTGGTGCGCCTGGCCCGGCGCCCCGACGGGCGCGGGGGGACGCTGGGCGACGACCCCCGGCTGGCCGAGGCCATCGGGCGGCTCGCCGCCGACACCACGGCCATGCGCTGCCTCGGCTACCGGGGCTCGGCCAAGGCGAGCCGGGGCGAGATGCCGCCCGAGCACATCGTGCTGAAGCTCTTCACCAGCGAGGCCGAGCAGCGCGCCTGCCTGCTGGCCGCGGACGCCCTCGGGCTCGAGGGGCTCGATCTCGACGGGCCCGGGCCGAACCGGTTCGACGCGTGGGACCTGGCACGCTTCGGTGAGGCCCCGGTGGGCGAGAGCGCCAAGGGCTCCTTCTACGACGGGGCCTGGATCGTCCAGTACCTGCGGTCGTTCTCGGGCACCATCGCCGGCGGCACCTCGGAGATCCAGCGCAACATCATCGCCGAGCGCGTCCTCGGCCTGCCCCGGGCCTGACGGGCAACTTCCGCACAACGCGGCGCTCCCAGCCCCGCTCGCAACGCACGTGTGACGCCTGATCCCCGCATGCCCGGACCGCCGGCGCACCACCTCGGCGGGCCGATCGCCTCGTTCAACCCGGCAGCCATTCCTTCCGATACCTCCTCGTGGAAGAGGAGTCATGAGGGGGGAAGACACTGTGCACCGTCGTGCCCGCCGTCGTGCTGCGACACTGCTGCTGCCCGTCGCGGCGCTGGTCTCGAGCTGCATCGCCGCGGGCCTTCCCGGCGCGGCCGCCGGAGCAGCCGGGATCCTGCCACCGGGGAACCCCTCGGCGAACATCGCGCCCGACAGCAGCGACTGGCTCACCGCCATCGACGACGCACGGGCGCAGGAGGGCGTCGGCCCCATGGCCGTGTCCGAAGCGGGTCTGGCCGGGCTGTCGCTGCCCGAGCAGATCCTCACGGTGGTCAACGTCGAGCGCACCGACCGCGGCCTGCCCCCGATCCAGTTCATGACGGCGCAACTCGACTCCTACGCGCAGGGCGGCGCGGACACCGGGCGCGACCCGTCGTTCCCCTCCAGCCTCACCGGCGGGGCCGGGATCACGTGGGGCGGGTCCGTCTGGGCCGGGGGGCTCACGTCCTCGCTCGAGGCCGACTACTACTGGATGTACGACGACGGCTGGAGCGGGGCCAGCACCACCAACACGGCCTGCAGCCCGTCGACGCCCTCGGGCTGCTGGGGCCACCGCGACATCATCTTGCACCCGTTCGCGGGCTGCCCGTCAGGACCGCCGGTGCTGTCCATGGGTGCCGCCTTCTCGCCGAGTGGGTACGCGGGCGGCTCGATCGCCGCCATCGTGGCCAGCTCGTGCGCACCGCCGGCGGACATCACGGCCTCCTGGGGCCAGGTGTCGGCGGCGGTCGTGTCCGGCTCACGGACCGTCGGCATCGCGCCGCTCGGCAGCGGCGCCGGCTACTGGGAGGTGGAGGCGAACGGCACGGTGGCCGCCTTCGGCGCCGCGGTGGACCACGGATCGATGTCGGGGTCGCTGAACTCGCCCATCGTCGGCATGGCGGCCACGCCCGACGGGGGCGGCTACTGGCTGGTGGCCTCCGACGGCGGGATCTTCTCCTTCGGCGACGCCCGGTTCTCCGGGTCGACCGGCGCGCTGCGGTTGAACTCACCGATCGTCGGCATGGCCGGCACGCCGGACGGACGCGGCTACTGGCTGGTGGCTTCCGACGGCGGGATCTTCAGCTTCGGCGACGCCGCGTTCTTCGGCTCCATGGGTGGGCACACGCTCAACTCGCCGATCGTGGGCATGGCGGCCGACCGCGGCACGGGCGGCTACTGGGAGGTGGCCTCCGACGGCGGCATCTTCGCCTTCGACGCCCCCTTCCTCGGCAGCACGGGCGGCATGCGCCTGAACCGCCCCATCGTGGGCATGGAGGCCTCGCCGAGCGGGCGGGGGTACCGCTTCGTGGCCTCCGACGGCGGCATCTTCAGCTACGGGCAGGCGCCCTTCGAGGGGTCGACGGGCGGCCTCACCCTGGCCGCCCCGGTGGTGGGCATGGCGGCGGACAACGGCGGCAACGGCTACTGGCTGGCCGCGGCCGACGGTGGCATCTTCACCTTCGGTGGCGCCACCTACATGGGCCGCCTCATCAGCCAGGGCTGAGTCGCCGGCGGACGGACCCCCTCCGCCAGACCGGACGCCGCTCAGAGCACGCCGCGGGCCGTGAGGCCCGCCAGCTCCTCTTCGCTCAGGCCGACCAGCCCGCACCACACCTCGCGGTTGTGCTCGCCGAGCCGCGGGGCGCCGCGGGGGACCGGTGTCGGCCGTCGGGCCAGGCGGGGGTAGGGCGCCTGCTGGCGCACGGGCCCGATCACCGGGTCCTCGACGGCCACCAGGTCGCCGCGCGCGGCCATGTGCGGGTCGGCGAAGATGTCGGCGGCGCTGTAGGCGGTGCCCACCGGCACGTCGTGCTCCACGCAGCGCGCCGTGATCTCCTCGGCCGTGAGCCCCGAGGTCCAGGCGGCCACGATGCCGTTGATCTCGTCGCTCCGTGCCGCGCGCGCGGCCAGGGTGGCGAACCGCTCGTCACCGGTGAGCTCGGGCCGGCCCATGGCGGCGCACAGGCGCGCGAAGTTGGCGTCGGAACCCGCCACGATGCAGACGAAGGAGCCGTCGGCCGCCGGGTAGTTGTCGAGCGGGGCCGAGTGCGACAGCCGGTTGCCCTCGCGCCGCCGCACGATGCCCAGCCGGTCGTACCCGGCCAGCGTCCACTCCAAGATCCGCAGCACCGACGCGTACAGCGGCGCGTCGATGACCTCGCCCAGCCGGGTGCCGGTGTCCGGGCCGCCCCCGGCGCGGTCGCGGGCGTAGAGGGAGGACACGGCGGCGAAGGCGGCGAACACGCCGGTGAGGTAGTCCGACACGGTGACGCCCGGGCGCACGGGTGGGCGGTCCGGCTCGCCGGTCAGGTGCAGCAGGCCCCCGAAGGCGATGCCCAGCCGGTCCAGCCCGGGCCGCGGCGCGTACGGCCCGCTCTGCCCGAACACGCTGATGCGCACGTACACGAGCTCCTCGGGGAGGTCGTCGGGCCCGAGGCCCCAGCGCTCCATGGTGCCGGGGCGGAAGTTCTCGCACAGCACGTCGGCCGTGGCCACCAACCGAGCGAAGAGCTCCTTGCCCTCGGGCTGCCGGAGGTCGCAGGTGACGCCGCGACGCCCCCGGCCCTCGACCGCCCACGAGAGGGAGTAGCCGTCCCCGTGCCCGTCCCCGTCCCCGTCGCCGTCACCGTCGCCGTCCCCGTCACCGTGCCCATGGCCGGTGACGCCCCCGGCGTCCGTGAACGGTCCCATGGTGCGCATGAAGTCGCCCTGGCCGGGCAGCTCCACCTTGATCACGTCGGCCCCCAGCTCGCCCAGGAGCCCGGCGCAGAAGGGCGCCGAGATCCGTGTGCCGACGTCCACCACGCGCACGCCGGCCAACGGGCCCGGGAGCGGGCCCGTTGGTGGGCCCCCTGGCGGTGGCCCGCTCATCCTGCGTCGGAGGACGCGGTGCCCGCAGGGCCGGAGGACGCGGTGCCCGCAGGGCCGGAGGACGCGGTGCCCGCAGGCTGGCCCTGCTCGCGCTCGGCGATGACGTCGCGCATGGAGCCTTTGGCCTTGCGGGCCGCCAGCGCGTCGAGCGCGGTGGCGGTGTTGTGCACCCAGTGGTGGGCCATGAAGTGGTACTTGAGCGCGTCGCGCTTGCCCATGAGGTTGGCCGTCTGGTTCAGCGAGTCCTTCACCGTTTGCGCCGTGACGGGTGGGACCAGGGCCACCCGCTCGGCCAGCTCGCGGGTACGGGTCTCGAGCTCGTCGCGCGGCACGACCCGGTTCACCAGGCCGAGGCGCCACGCCTCCTGGGCGTCGATGGTGTCGCCGGTGAAGAGGAACTCCTTGGCCTTGCGGATCCCGAGCTCCCACGGCTCCACCAGGAGCTCGACACCGGCGCCGGTCAGCCGGAGGACCGGGTTGGAGAAGACGGCGTCGTCCGCCGCCACGATGAGGTCGCACATGGCGGCCAGCATCAGCCCGGCGGCCACGCAGCTGCCCTGCACGGCTGCGATGGTGGGCTTGCGAAAGTCGTGGATGCGCAGGCAGCGCTCGAAGTACATGGTCTTCTCGTGCTCGAACTTGCCCTCGGGCGTCTCGCGCCTGGCCACCCACGGGTCGGCCCCCTCGCCACCCACGAGGGCCTTGAGGTCGTGGCCGGACGAGAAGTGCTTCCCGGCCCCGGCCAGGACCACCACCCGCACGGCGTCGTCCGCGTCAGCCAGGTCGAAGGCAGCGTCGATCTCGTCGATGAGCCGGGAGTCCTGGGCGTTGGCCATCTCGGGCCGGTTCATCGTGATCGTGGCGACGGCGCCGTCCACCTCGTAGCGGATCGTCTCGAAGGTCTCCTCGCCGTGCGTCATGCGCCCATCCTGCCGCGTCGGCCGGCCGGGCCTGGCACCGTCATCCGCGGGGGAGCCCGAGCACCCGCTCGCCCACCAGGGTCCGTTGGATCTCGTTGGTGCCGGCGAAGATGGAGGACGCCTGGTAGTAGAGCCACGAGCGCTGCCAAGCGCCGTCGTCGGGATTGCCCGGGGCGCCCTCCCAGAGCGGGGCAGCCGGACCCAGGACGTCGAGCGCCGTCTGGTGGAGGCGCTTGGACATCTCGCTCCAGTAGAGCTTGAGCGCGCTGCCCTCGGGCCCGGGTGCCTCACCCTTGGACAGGCGCGTGAGGGAGCGCCAGTTGTGGAGCTGGAAGAGGCGCACCTCCGTCGCCGCCTGCGCCAGTTGCTGGCGCAGGCGCCAGTCGTCGAAGCTGCCGTTCTCCGCGGCCAGGCGCAGCAGCTCCTCGATCAGTTGCGTGTGGATGACCAGCTGGCGCGGGTTGATGCCACGCTCGTGGGCCAGGGTGGAGCCGGCCACCGTCCACCCGGCGCCCTCGTCGCCGATGCGCCGCTCGGCCGGCACGAAGACGTCGTCGAGCTCGACCTCATTGAACTCCGCCTCGCCGGTCGACTGCACGAGCGGGTGCACGACCACCCCGTGGGCATGCATGTCGACGATGAGCGCGGTGATGCCCTGCTGGCGCTTCGGCGCCTGCGGGTCCGTGCGGGTGAGGCACAGGCCCCAGTCGGCGAACTGGGCGTACGAGGTCCACACCTTGCGGCCGGTGACCCGGTAGCCGCCTTCGACCGGGACGGCGCGCGTGGTCAGAGAGGCCAGGTCGCTCCCGGCATCGGGCTCGCTGAAGAGCTGGCACCAGAGCTCGTCGGCGGCCAGGATCCGCGCCAAGAAGCGCTCCTTGTGCTCGGCGGTGCCGTGGGCGAGCAGCGTCGGTCCCACCAGGTTGATGCCGATGCGGCCCACCAGCTCGGGGGCCCGCGCCCGCGCCAGCTCCTCTATCACCACGTAGTTCTCGAGGGCTCCGAGGCCGCGCCCGCCGTACTCCTCGGGCCAGGTCACGCCGACCCAGCCGTCGGCGGCCAGCGCCGCCTGCCAGCGCCGGCCGAACGCGACTGTCTCGGCCAGGTCGTCGAAGCGCGGCGGGAGCCCGACGCCGTAGGGCCACGGCAGGTGCTCCATGAGCCAATCCCTGAACGCGGCGCGCAGTTCCTCCTGCCCGGCGGTGGCGCGCAGATCCATCCGCCGCAGCATGGCACAGGCGGCCTCACGGATGACACCTGTGTCAGGGATCCCCGTAGACTGCGCCGCCGTGGACTTCGACCTGTCGACCGACCAGCAGGCGCTGCGCGACGCCGCCGCCGCGCTCCTCGAGAAGATGGCCGGGCACGACACGTTGCGGGCCCGCGTCGGCCCCGGCACGGTCGTCGGGCGCTCGCCCGCCGCGCCGCAGGGGTACGACACGGCGGCGTGGTCGGCCATGGCGGACCAGGGCTGGCTCGCTCTCGAGGTCCCCGAGGACGAGGGCGGCCTCGGCCTGGGCATGGTCGAGGTGGCCGTGCTGTGCGAGGAGATCGGCCGTCGCTTGGTGGCCGCGCCGTTCTTGGGCTCGGTGGTGGCGCTGGGCGCGCTCGAGCAGCACGGCGGCCCGGGCCGACGGGGCCACGGCGCAATGGCGCCAGGCCCTGGCCGACGGAGCCGCGGTCGGTTGCGTGGTGTTCGCCCCGCGCGGCGTGGCGGTCACGCCGGACGGGGCCGGCGGCGCGGCGGTGCGGCTCACGGGGACGCCGCCGCCCGCGCCCTACGCTGCCGTCGGCCGACGTCGCAGTGGTCGTCACCCTCGAGGGCCTCTTCGGCGTCGACCTGCGGGGTGGCGCGAGCAGCACGGCGCGGCCGGAGCCACTGCCGGCCATGGACCGGACGCGGGAACTGGGGGTGCTGGCCCTCGATGCGACGCCGGCGCGCCGGCTCGGCGGGCCCGACGACGCGGCCCTGGCGCTGGACCGGGCTGCCACTCTGGCCAGCGCCGAGATGCTCGGTGCGGCCGACCAGGTGCTGGCGACGACGGTGCAGTACGCCAAGGACCGGGTGCAGTTCGGCAAGCCCATCGGCTCGTTCCAGGCGGTCAAGCACATGCTGGCCGACGCGCTGGTCGACGTGGAGGGGATGCGCTCGACGGCCTACTACGCCGCCTGGTGCGCGGCGGCCGACGACGGCGACCGGTCGGTGGCCGCCAGCATGGCCAAGGCCTGGTGCTCGGACGCCTCACGCCGCGTCATGGCGGCCGGCCTGCAGGTGCACGGCGGCATCGGCTTCACCTGGGAGCACGACATGCACCTGTACCTCAAGCGCGCGCAGCTGGACCAGGTCAGCTACGGCGACGCGGCCTGGCACCGCGACCGCATCGCCAGCCTGTTGCGCACCCGGATCGAGGCCGGGCAGGCGCTCTACTAGGCGGGCTCTCTCAGGCGACGCCGGCTGCCGCCGGGAGGCCGGCGAGGTGCGTCACCAGCGTGGCGAACGTCGGCTCTTCGGCGATGCCCACGATGGCGAAGACCAGGGTCAGGACGCCGAGGACGGCCAGGATCAGGTAGGGGATCAGGTTGCGGCGCGGCATGGGCCACAGGCTAGTGGTGCGGCCACCCCTGCCCCCAAAGGGGGCTCACCCCTCGGTGGCCCGCCGGCGCAGCTCGGCCCGGTCGGCCTTGCCCGAGCCGAGGACGGGGAGGCGCTCGAGCCGAACCACCCGCTCGGGTGTCTTGTACGTCGCCATGCCGCGGCCGGCGAACCAGCGCCGGCACTCCTCGAGGTCGAAGGGTGCCGCCGACTCCACGAAGGCGGCCACCCGCTCGCCCATGAGCGGGTCGGGGTACCCGACGGCCACCGCGTGGTGCACGTCGGGGTGGGCCTCGAGAGCGGCCTCGACCTCGGAGGCCGAGATGTTCTCCCCGCCGCGGATGATGACGTCCTTGAGCCGGCCGACGATGCGAACCCAGCCTTCGGCGTCCACCGTGGCCAGGTCACCAGTTCGGAACCACCCGCCATGGGCGATGACCGCCGCCGTCTGGGCCGCGTCGGCATAGCCGGCGAACATCTCGGGCCCGCGCACCCACAGCTCGCCGGGCGTGCCGGTGCGGCACCGGGCCCCGGTGGCGGGGTCCGACACGCGGAGCTCCACCTCGCCCACCGGCCGCCCGTCGGTGTCGCGCGCCTTGTCGAACGGGTCGTCGTCGGTGCTCGTGGTCACCGTGGGGGCCTCCGTCGAGCCGTACGTGCGCTTCACCCGGCAGCCGAAGGTGCGCGCCGTCTCCTCGACGAACGCCGGCGTGACCGACGCGCCGCCGCTCGAGACCAGGCGCAGGGAGGAGACGTCGGCCGCCACCCCTTCGGCCATGGCGCGCCCCATGGCGATGAAGAACGTCGGCGGTCCGGCCAGGAACGAGATCCGCTCCCGCCCCACTAGGGTCAGCGCCTGGGCGGGGTCGAAGCGGCGCACGAGGACAGCGCGCATGCCGGCGGCGCCGGGCACCAGGACGCCGTTGAGGAGGCCCGAGACGTGGGCCATGGGAGCCGGCACGAGGACGGCGTCCCGCGCGCCGAGTCCGTGCACCCGCGTCATGAGCGACGCCTTCCAGCTCAGGGCGCGTTGCGTGTGCAGGACCGCCTTGGGGACCCCGGTCGAGCCCGAGGTGAACAAGACGAGGGCGACGTCGGAGGGCCGGGCCGGGCCGGTTCGGGCGGCCACGGGCGTGCCGCCCAGGAGGGCGACGAGCGCCTCGGGGTCCGACAGGGCGTCGGCCGGGACGTCGAGGACGAGGCGCGGGTCGACCTGTCCCAGGGCGCCCTCGACGTCGGCCGCGCCGAACGAGTGGAGCAGGGGGGCCGCCACCGCACCCAGGCGCCAGCAGGCGCGGGCCAGGGCGGCGGCGGCGAGGCTGTTGGGCACCTGCCAGGCCACCACGTCCCCCCGCCGGACGCCCCGGGCACGCAGCCCGCCGGCGACCGCGGCCACCAGCGCGTCGGCCTGCGCCGCCGAGAGCCGGGTGTCCCCGTCGACGATCTCGCCGCCGTTGGCAGTGAGCAGCGCATCGAGCGTCGGGACGTCCCACGGGCCGCCCGCCCTGCGGTACCGCCGGGCCTGGCTCGGGACCCAGGTGGCTCGGAGCGGCGGCGTCACGGCAGGGCACGCTACCCCGGCGCCGCTAACGTGACGCCGATGTCAGGACGGCGGACAAGGCCGAAGGCGACGGTGCCGGCGTGGACCTCGCGCTGAACCCCGAGGACGAGGAGTTCGCGTCCTCGTTCCGGCAGTGGCTGGCGGCGCACGACCACGAGCCCCCGGCGTTCTCGGACCTGGCCGACGAGGTGGCCTGGGGGCGCCGGTGGCAGGCCACCCTGGCCGCCGACCGCTGGGTGGGGGTGCACTGGCCCAGCGCGTACGGCGGTCGCAGCGCCACGCCCGTGCAGGTGGCGCTCTACCAGACCGAGTACGCGCGCTCGGCAGCGCCCCAGCCGGTGAACCGCGTCGGCATCAACCTGGTCGGGCCCACCCTGCTGGCCCACGGCACCGAGGACCAGCGGCTGCGCTACATGCCGCCCATCCTCTCGGCGGAGGAGATCTGGTGCCAGCTGTTCAGCGAGCCCGACGCCGGGAGCGACCTGGCTTCGCTCTCCACGCGCGCCGTCCCGGTGGAGGGGGGCTACCTCGTCACCGGTCGCAAGGTGTGGACGTCGTACGCGCAGTTCGCCACGTGGGGCCTGTGCCTGGCCCGCACCGACCCCGAGGCGGCGCGCCCGCAGCAGGGCATCACCGCGCTCGTCGTCGACATGGCCGACCCGGGCGTCGAGGTGCGCCCACTGGTGCAGATGACCGGCGACGCCGAGTTCAACGAGGTGTTCCTCACCGACGTGTTCGTGCCCGCCGAGCACGTCGTGGGCACCGAGGGCCAGGGCTGGACGGTGGCGGGCTCGACACTGGCGCACGAGCGCGGGACGAACTTCCCCTTCAAGGAGCAGGTGGTCCACGAGACCTACCTGGCGCGCCTCTACGAGGATGCGCTCGCCAACGGCGCCCTCGACGACCCGTTGGTGGCCGACGCGCTGGCGCGGGCCTACGTCGACCTCGGCGTACTGCGCCTGCACAACCTGCGCACGCTCACGCGGCTCGGACGCGGTGAGGAGCCGGGGCCCGAGTCGAGCTGGGTCAAGCTGGCCTGGACGCAGATGACCCTGGACCTCTCGGACGCCGCGCTCGAGGTGACCGGGCGAGACCCGTCGGCGGGCGAGGCCGGAACCTGGGCCCGCCAATGGCTGTGGAGCAAGGCGTCGAGCATCGCCGGGGGCACCTCGCAGGTGCAGCGCGACATCATCGCCGGGCGCATCCTGGGCCTGCCGCGCTGATCTGCCGGCGCTGATCTGCCGGCGCTGATCTGCCGGCCGGTCTGCCGCGCCGGTCTGCCGCGAGCCGTGGGGCGGGGGACGTCAGGCCGCCGCTGCCGGGCCCGGCGCTCCGTGGGCGGCGTCCTCCTCGGGCGCCTGGGCACCGGCCAGGAAGGCGATCCCGACGATGGCCACGACGAGGCCGACCAGACGCGGACCCGCTGTGAGCGCCTCCGCTCTGGGAGAGGGTCTCGCCGTACACGCCGATGCCGAGGATGACGCTCGAGAAGAGGGTCACCGAGTTGCTCGACGCCATGGCGGGGGCCAGCACGCCGGTCTTGAGGGCCGACTGTTGCAGCGCGAAGCCGCTGAGGGCGGAGATGATCAGCACGTACACGGACCACGACGTGAGGAGCGCGACCACACCGCTGCCGATCGTGCTCACGAAGGTCTTGGTGACCGCACACTGGAGGCCGTAGCCAAGGCCGGCCGCGGCGCCGAAGGTCAGCGCCTTGGCCGACCCCGTCCAGTTGCGGCCGACGAGGTACAAGATGGCCACGAGGGCGGCCGTGCCGAGGCAGGCGATCCACCACGCGGTGGCGCTCCCCTGGTCGCTGCCACCCTGAGGCTGGCCGGCGGCGAGGAAGAAGATGATGCCGATCAGCGTCAGGGCGGCGCCGGTGACCTCGCGGGCCCCGATGCGCTGGTGGGTCAGCCAGATGCCGACAGGCAGCGCGATGACCAGGCTGAGCGCGCAGAGGGACTGCACGACGATGAGCGACGCCCGATCCAGGGCGGCGGCCTGGACGACCCAGCCCGTCGCCTGCATCACGGCGCCGGCCAGCCAGACCGGCCGGCGCAGGATCTGGACCAAGAAGCGCGGGTCGTCCTCCTTCGCCTCGGTGCTGAGCGCACCCTTCTGCTGGAGCACGGTGCCGAAGGCGAAGAGTACGGCGGCGACGATCGCCAGGGCATCACCCATGGGGCCACACGATACCGACAACTCCCAGGAAGACATCCATCAACTCCCAGGAAGACATCCACCAAGAGCCAGGAAGACATCCACCAAGAGGAGGTCGGGTGGCACCTAACGTTTCGCCCATGCGCGGTAGGGAGGTGCTGACCCGTCGTGCGGCCAGCAACCTCGCCGCGGTCCGGATGGACCTGGCCGGTGCGACGGTCGAGGGCGACGAGGCGCGGGTGGCGCTCCTCGAGACGCTGATCACCTGCGGCGCCGACATCCTGGTCTACCGGCCCCAGCTCCAGCACTACGTGCTGCTGTTCGGCGACGCCGCGTCGGCGGCGCACGTGGCGGTCATGGTCCCCGGCGTGGGCGACGGCACCGACATGTGCCACGAGTGGGTGCCGAGTGCGATCAACCTCTTCGACGCTTCGCCGGACACGGCGGTGATCCTCTGGAAGGGCTACGACAACCCGCCCGACCTCATGGCCGCGGCGGAGGGGTCGATCGTGTGCGACGCGGACCTGGTGACCGCGGCGAGCGAGCTGACCGCGTTCATCGGCTCGCTCGAGATCGACCCCGGGCAGACGCTCACGGTGGTGGCGCACAGCTACGGCTCCGTCGTGCTGGGGGCCGCCCTGGCCGACTGCGGCCTCGAGGTCACCGACGTGGTGGTGGCCGGCAGTCCCGGCATGACCGTCGACGAGCTGCGCGACCTCCATCTCGACGAGGCGCACTTCTTCGCCGAGCAGGCGCCGGGCGACGCCATGGCCGAGCTCGGCATCTTCGGGTCGGCACCGAGCGCCCCCACGTTCGGGGGCACCAGGATGAGCACGAACGCGCCGGACCACCCTGAGGTCCGCGACCACTCCGAGTACTTCGAGGCCGGCTCCGAGGCGCTCGAGAACATCGCTGACGTCGTGGCCGGCGACTACGCGGACGTCATGGTGGAGCACGCCGCGTTCCCCGAGATCGCCGGCAGCCTCGTGGCCTGGGCCATGCGGCTGCCCGCGGCCCCGGCGCGGATGGCCGGGCGCCACTACCGCGGCCCCGGGTTCCGAGTGGCGACGAACTGGTGCCGGCTCGTCGACTTCAAGGCGAGTGAGACGGGCAACCTGGTCACGGTCCTCCTCGATGCAAACGAGCGCGTGCTGACGTGGCTGGCCTACCGGATCGGCGCCGTCCCCGAACCCTGACCCGGGCGCCGGCGGGGAGGAGCGGCCCGCCCACTGACCTGACGCCGGCGTCAGCAAACCCCGGGTGGGCGGGCTACGTTCTGCGGCGTGCCCGTCTGGCTGGCCGAAGAGCAGTACGCCGTCCTGCGGGCCGCCTGCGCGCAGATGCTGCCCTCGGACCAGGGCGCCCCGGGGGCAGAGGAGGCGGGGGTGGCCGACTACATCGACGGCTTCCTGGGCGCCTTCACGTTCGACCCGCCCCGGATCTGGGCCGGTGGGCCGACGTCCGGGCGCCACGGTGGTGAGGCCCGGTTCACGTCGTTCGTACCCCTCAGCCCGCTCGACGAGCTGGCGTGGCGGACGCGGATCGAGGGTTCCCAGGGCCGGCCCGAGCGCGAGTTCAACGGTCCGGTGACCGGCCTCCAGCAGCGGTACCGCGAGGGGCTGGCCGCGCTGGGTGAGGACTTCACCGACGTCGACGGCAAGGAGCAGCGACGCCGCCTCCGGGCCGACGAGGAGTTCTGCGCCCTGCTGTGGGAACACTGCTGCGAGGGCATGTACGGCGCGCCCGAATACGGGGGAAACCGCGACGGCGTCGGGTGGGCGTCCATCGACTACGACGGCGACGTGCAGCCACGCGGCTACAGCGACGCCGAAGTTTCGGGCCCGTGACGGCCGACGCCGTCATCATCGGCTCGGGCCCGGGGGGTGCCACGGCGGCCGAAGTGCTGACCCGCGCCGGGTGGTCGGTGGTGATCCTCGAGAAGGGGCGCAACCACCTGCTGGAACCCGACGACCTCACCCGTCCCTCGGGCGACTACTCGAACGACGAGATCAAGTTCATCTCGCGATGGTTCCTCGGTCCCGATCCGCTGGTCGAGCCTCGCGCCTTCCGCCGCTCGGCCGAAGAGGGCGAGCACACGCACGTCGGCGAGGTCAACTCCATCCCGACGACGGTGGGCGGGGGAGGGACGCACGCCGACGGCAAGGTGCCCCGGTTCCGCCAGGAGGACTTCCGCCTGCGCTCGACGCTCGGGCCGCAGGAGGGCGCACTCGTCGACGACTGGCCGCTCGACTACGACGAGCTCGAGCCCTACTACGCCGAGGTCGAGCGGGCCATCGGCGTGGCCGGCCGCGAGGGCGCCAACCCGTTCGCCGCGTGGCGGTCGGGCCCGTTCCCCATGCCCCCGGGCGCCCCCATGTACGGCGCCGTGCTGTCCTCGGCGGCGGCGGATCGGATGGGCCTGCACCCCTACGAGGCGCCCACGGCCGCCAACAGCATCGCCTACGACGGCCGGCCCGCCTGCAACAACTGCGGGTTCTGCGCCTTCTTCGGTTGCCCCATCCACGCCAAGGGCGATCCGGTGGCCCTGCTGACCCGGGCCATGGCCACCGGCCGGGCCGAGCTCATGCCCGAGACCTACGTGAGCAGGATCCTCGTCGAGGGACGCCGTGCCACGGGGGTCGAGTACGTCGACCGCGACGGGGCGACGCACACCATGGCGGCCAAGGTGGTGATCGTCGCCGGCGGGGCCATCGAGACGCCGCGCATCTTGCTGCTCTCGGGCCTCGAGCACCCGCAGCTCGGCCGCACGCTCATGGTGCACTTCCAGACCATCGTCGTCGGGCACTTCGCCGACACGCGGCTGCACCCGCACAAGGGCCGGGCGGTCACTCACGTGCACGACGACGCCATGATCCAGGACGACGCGGCGCGAGCAGCGGCGGCGGAGGCCGGTCTTCCGTGGATCCGGGGCGGCCTCGTCGAGCACAGCGGCGGGGGACTCCCCATCATGGAGGCCCGGCACACGCCGTGGGGCCGCCACCATGCGCAGGCCATGCGTGAGTCGAACATGCGCGAGCGCATGTGGGCCTTCATCATGCAGGGGGAGGACCTGCCCTACGCCACGAACACCGTCGACCTGAGCCCGTCGGTGCGCGACGCGCGAGGTTTCCCGGTAGCCCGCGTCACCTACCAGCCGGGGCACCACGAGCTCGTGGCCTCGAAGCACCACGGCAAGATCCTCCAGGCCGTGCTCGAGGAGATGGGGGCCCAGTGGGTCATCCACACCTCGTCACCGGGTGTCTCGTACCACGGCGTGGGGGCCACGCCGATCCCCGAGAGCCGCCACGTCATGGGCACGGCGCGCATGGGCGACGACCCGGCCAGCTCGGTGGTCGACCGCTGGGGGCGGGTGCACGCGCTGGACAACGTCGTGGTGGCCGACTCCTCGGTCTTCGTCACCTCGGCCGGCTATGGGCCGACGCTCACGCTGGTGGCCCTCGCCGCGCGCGCCGCACACCACCTGGCCGGGACGGCGCCGGCGGCGTCGACACGCCCCGCTCCTACAGCCCCCGCTACGACACGCCCCGGGTGAGCAGCATGGTGCCGGCGATGGGCCCGCCGCCGTTGGCCACGGCGGCCACCTCGGGGCTCCGGTTCCCGGCGCGCACGACCTGACGCGCGCCGGCCTCGCCGCGCAGTTGGAGGCAGGCCTCATGGATGAGGCCGAACCCGTGCAGGCGCCCGGCCGAGAGCTGGCCGCCCGCGGTGTTCAAGGGGAGCACGCCGTCGCGGGCGATGGCGCCGCCGCCCTCGATGAACGCGCCGCTCTCGCCGCGGCCGCAGAAGCCGAGGGCCTCGAGCCACACGATGGTGAGGATGGAGAAGCCGTCGTAGAGCTGCGCGGTGTCCACGTCGGCCGGCCGCAGGTCGGTACGGTTCCACATGGCGGCACCGGCGTCGCGCGCCGCCATGGTCGTCATGTCGTCGAACTGGTCCCAGCTCGGCCGCCCGCGCAGGGCGGTGCCCAGGGCATTGATCTGCACCGCGGGGTGGTCGAGGTCGCCGGCCACGTCGCGGTGCGAGACGATGACCGCCGTCGACCCGTCGCACGGGGCGTCGCAGTCGAAGAGGCACAGCGGCGAGGTGATCATGCGTGCCGCCAGGTAGTCCTCCATCGACATGGGATCGGTGTAGATCGCCTTGGGGTTCAGCCCGGCGTTGCGCCGGTTGTTGATGGCGATCTGCCCCATCTGCTCGCGGGTCAGGCCGAATTCGTGGAACCGGCGCTGGGCCACCAGGGCCAGCCAGTTGGCGGCCGACACCGCGCCGAAGGGGAGCGTCCACTGCATGAAGCCGCCGAAACGGGGGACGCCGCCCCCGCCCCCGCCCGACCCGCCGATGCCCTGGCGCCCCCCGGTGCCCTGGGCCGAGCCCTCGGTCACCGTCCGGTAGACGAGCACGTGTCGGGCCAGCCCGGCGGCCACGGCCAGCGCGGCGGCCATCACGGCCCGCATCTGGGCCGGACCCTCGCCGCCGCCGTCGTGCCAGTTCAGCGACAGGCCCATGGCGTCCTGCACCTCGGGCGAGGTCGGGCCGGCGAACCCCCCGGGACCCATGCCCATCCCCGGGTAGGTGGCGATCCCGTCGATGTCGTCGCGGGTCAGGCCGGCGTCCGCGATGGCCACCTGGGCCGCCTCGATGGTGAGGTCGAGCTCGGAGCGGCCGAGCCGTCGCCCGACGTCGGACTGGCCGATGCCCGAGATGACGGCACGTCGCTCGAGGGGTTCGGAGGCCGGGGCCGGGCTCACGACGCGTCCGGCACCGGCGTGAAGAGCGGGAACCACACGTCCTCGACGTGCTCGAAGACGACCCGGACCGGCATGCCGATGCGGACGTCCTCGGGCTCGACGTCGACCAGGTTCGTGGTGAGGCGCACGTCGGGCTGCTCGTCGATGGAGACCCAGGCGATGATGTAGGGGTCGCTGCCCGGGATCCACTGCTGGTGGTTCACGGTGAAGGACTCGACGTGCCCCCGTCCGCTCACCGCGGCCGGTGCCACGTCGCGCGACAGGCACCGGCGACAGACCGGCGCCGGCGGGTGGACGAGGAATCCGCACGCGTTGCAGCGGAGGAACCGGAGGGTACCGTCCTCGCCCGACGTCCAGAAGAAGGCGACGTCCTCGTCGAGCTTCGGCAAGAGACGCAGCACGGGGCCGTTGGCAACCATGGTGGCATGTTGGCACAGGCCGTGGCGGAAGCGCCTGTCCGACGTCCGACGCACGCGTGCAACAGCTGTGCACCCGGTGCGTGCGCTCAGCCGTGCGCTCAGGGCGCCGGCGGCCCGAGTACGCCGGCCGCGGCCAGGGCGTCCCGCGCCGCCGCCACGCCGCGCACGTGCCCGGCCGCGAAGCCGGTCGTCCGCGCCGACTCGACGTTGACCATGTTGTCGTCGAGGAACAGCACGCGGTGACGGGGGGCCGGCAGTCGGCGCGCCACCTCCTCGAAGATCTCGCGGTCGGGCTTCACCAGACCCAGTTCGAAGGAGAGGAAGCGCATGTCGAAGGTGCCGGCGAGCGACGTCGACTCGTAACGGGCCTCCCACTGCACGGCGTTCATGTTGGAGAGGCAGGCGACGGGGACGCGGCGGCGCACGTCGCCGACGAGCTCGAGCGCCCCGTCGTAGGGGCGTCCCGGCCAGCTGCCGAACGCAGCCAGGAAGGCCGCCGGCTCCAGGTCCAGGCCCCAGTCCTCGACCACGCCGGCAGCGAAGGCGTCGGGCGAGCACCCGCCGGCCTCGAAGCGGCGCACCCAGCGGCAGCTCAGCCAACGCGCCCACAGCTCGTCGTCGGACCCGATGCCGCTCAGCTCGCGCATCTGGCCCACACCACCGGGGTCGACGAGCACCCCACCCAGGTCGAAGAGGACGAACTCGATCCGGGACCCCGCCACCACGCGTCCGATGCTAGAGCCGGACCGCCGGGACGGCCCGGGCGACCGGGAGGGGTTCGGGCCACCTGATCTAGGCTCGACGCCCGCACCGCGGACGAAGGGGAGGACCACGTGAAGCTGTCCATGCAGCTGAATTACGCCGGCAACTACGAGGAGGCGGCGCGCCAGGTCGCCGAGCTCGAGAAGGTGGGGCTGGACGTGGCGTGGGTGGCCGAGGCCTACAGCTTCGACGCGCCGAGCTTCATGGGCTACCTCGCGGCCAAGACGGAGCAGGTCGAGATCGGCTCGGCCATCCTGCCCATCTACAGCCGCACACCCACCCTCATCGCCATGACGGCGGCCGGCGTCGACGCGCTGTCCGGCGGCCGCTGCGTCCTCGGCCTGGGGGCGTCGGGACCGCAGGTGATCGAGGGCTTCCACGGTGTGCCCTACGACCGGCCCTTGGCGCGCACCCGCGAGATCATCGAGATCTGCCGGCAGGTGTGGGCCCGGGAGGCACCGCTCACCCACGACGGCGCGGCGTACCACATCCCGCTGCCCGAGGGGCAGGGGACCGGTCTGGGCAAGCCGCTGAAGATCATCAACCACCCGGTGCGATCGCGGATCCCCATCTGGGTGGCGTCGCTGGGTGAGAAGAACGTCGCCTTGACGGCGGAGGTGGCCGACGGCTGGCTGCCCATCTTCTACGTCCCCGAGAAGGCCAAGGACGTCTTCGGCGACTCGCTGGCCGAGGGTACGGCCAAGCGCGACCCGTCGCTGGGGACCCTGCAGATCGCTGCCGGCGGCCTCTTCGCCATCGGCGAGGAGTCCGAGGTGGCGTCGGTCCGCGATCTCAGCCGGCCCATGCTCGCCCTCTACATCGGGGGGATGGGCGCCAAGGGCCACAACTTCTACAACGCGCTGGCCTGCCGCTACGGCTACGAGAGGGAAGCGGCCGAGATCCAGGACCTGTACCTGTCGGGCCAGAAGCAAGAGGCCGCGGCCCTCGTGCCGGCGGAGCTGCTCGAGGCCACCACGCTGTGCGGGACCGAGTCGGCCATCAAGGAGAAGGTGGCGGCCCTGGCCGAGGCGGGCGTGACCCACCTCAACGTCAACCCGGTGGGCGGCGATCCTGTCGTCATGATCGAGAAGCTGCGAAGCTGGGTGTAGCCCGGCGGCAGCCGGCGGGGGAGGAGCAGCCATGCACGACCTGATCATCCGCGGCGGCACGATCATCGACGGTTCGGGCCGCGCCCCGGTGGTGGGCGACGTGGCCATCGACGGCCGCATCGTCACCGCGGTGGGCCAGGTCGACGGCACGGCCCGGCGGGTGGTCGACGCCGAGGGCATGATGGTGACGCCCGGCTGGGTCGACATCCACACCCACTACGACGGGCAGGTCACCTGGGACCCCGAGGTCTCGCCGTCGGGGTGGCACGGCGTGACCACCGTCGTGATGGGCAACTGCGGGGTGGGATTCGCCCCGGCCCGCAGCGCGGACCGCGACTGGCTGATCCAGCTCATGGAGGGCGTCGAGGACATCCCGGGCTCGGCGCTGGCCGAGGGGGTGACGTGGAACTGGGAGAGCTTCGGCGAGTACCTCGACGAGGTCGACCGCACGGCCCGCGTGCTCGATGTGGCCAGCCTGGTGCCGCACGGCGCGCTGCGCGCCTACGTGCTGGGCGAGGGCCGGGCCAACGACACGGCCACGGGCGAGGAGGTGGCCGAGATGGCCTCCCTCGTCCGCGAGGCGGTCCGGGCGGGTGCCATCGGCGCCTCCACCACGCGCACCGTGCTCCACCGGGCCAAGGACGGCGAGCTGGCGGCCGGGACCACCGCCGCGGCCAGCGAGCTGATCGCCATCGGCGAGGCGTTGGGCAAGGCCGGGCACCGCGTGTTCTCGGTAGCCAGCGACATGATGGACCTCGACCACGAGTTCGCCTGGATGTCGGAGATCTCGCGTGCGCGCCGGCGTGCCCGTGACCTACCAGGTGCTCCAGCCCGACTTCGCCCCTGACCTGTGGCGCGAGTGGGTCGACCGGGGTGTGGCCGCCAACCGGCGCGGCGCCTGGCTGGTCCCCCAGGTGGCGGGCAAGCCGGCGTCGATCATGGTCGGCTTCCAGTCGACCACCCACCCCTTCGCCCACCACCGGGCCTACCAGGAGATCGCCGGGCTGCCCCTCGGCGAGCGGGTGGCCCGCATGCGCACGCCCGAGGTGCGCGCCGCCATCCTGGGCGAGGAGCCCCGGCCCGGCGGCTTCGTCGGCCTGCTCCGGTCCAACCTCCACAGGCTGTTCCCCCTGGGCGACCCGCCCGACTACGAGCCGGCACCCGGCCGCAGCGTGACGGCGCTGGCCGCCGCGCAGGGACGCTCGGTCGACGAGGTGCTCTACGACCTCATGCTCCAGCGCGACGGCCGGGAGCTGCTCTATCTGCCGCTGTTCGACTACGCAGAGGGCAACCTCGACGCCGTGCGCGAGATGCTCACCCACCCCGCCACGGTGCTCGGCCTGGGCGACGGCGGCGCCCACTGCGGCGTCCTGTGCGACGCCAGCCTGCCCACCTTCATGCTCACCCACTGGACCCGCGACCGCACCCGGGGCGAGCGGCTCCCGCTCGAGACCGCGGTGCACCTGCAGACGCAGCGCACGGCGGAGCTCTATGGCTTCAAGGACCGTGGCGTGCTGGCGCCCGGCTACCTGGCCGACGTCAATGTCATCGACCACGACACCCTCGCCCTCGAGCCGCCCGAGATGGTCTACGACCTGCCGGCGTCGGGAAAGCGGCTGATCCAACGGGCGCGGGGCTACGTGGCGACGATGAAGTCGGGCGTCGTGGTGCGCGAGCACGACGAGCCGACCGGCGAACGGCCGGGCCGCCTCCTGCGCGGACCGCAGCCGGCCCCGACGGCCTGACGCCGCGGCCGACTCTGCTCAGTCCCGGCCGGCGGCGCGCAGTGCGTCGGCGAACCCGGCGACCTGGACCGAGGTGATGTGCTCGCCGTCGGTCTCGATCACGTCACGTACCGTGGAGTCCGCGCCGCCGATGTGCACGTCGATGTCCACGGTGACCGTGGTGCCTTCGACGCTCAGCGGCCGGGGTGCGGGCCGGAAGTCCTCGAACGTGAACGTGCGCTCGGTGTAGTAGGAGAGCACGGCGTCACGCCCCACCCGGCGGTCCCCGTCCACGTCGAGGACGGCGTCGTCGGAGAAGAGGCCGCCCAGCATCTCGGGATCCTGGGCGGTCACGGCGGCGAAGTAGTCGGCCACGAGCCCTCCGGGCCCACCCTGGAGCGCCGGGAGGCGGTGGATGCGCCGAGCGTTCAGCCCGAGCACCTTGGCCTGCACTGCGGTGGGGCACGGGGTCAGGGTGTCCCGGAGCGCGTCGACGGCGCCGGGGAAGGTGGCGTCGTGGTGCGGGTAGTCGCTGCCCCACACGACGCGCCCGGCGCCGACGAAGGGGACCAGCGCGGGCAGGGTGCGCTCGTCGACCTCGAAGCTGATGGCGCACTGGCGGGCGAAGTACTCCGAGGGCCGCAGCCGCAGGTCGGGGCAGAAGCCCCCGAAGGACGCCGCCTGTTCGTCGAGGCGCTCCAGCCAGAACGGCGCCCAGCCCCCCGAGGACTCGAGGAACACGACACGCAGGCCCGGGTGGCGCTCGAGCACGCCGAAGGCGATCAGTTGCGCGCAGGCGAGCATCTGCTCGAACGAGTGCGACGCCGCATGGAGGACGAGCGGATTGAACGGGCGGTCCGCCCCCAGGGTCGGCACGATGACCGAGCTGCCCTCGTGGATGCCGACGGGCACGTCGAGCTCCTCGGCCGCGTCCCACAGCACGTCGTAGGCACGGTGCGGCAGCGAGCGGCCCAAGCACGGATTGGGCCGCACGAAGCCGCCCACGAAGCCGAGCTCGGTCACGGCCCGGCGGAGCTCGCGGGCCGCTGCGGCGGGATCCTGCAGCGGCACCATGGCCGCCCCGAACAGCCGGGACGGATCGGCGGCGCAGTAGCCGGCCAGCCAGTCGTTGTAGGCGGCGGCCAGGCGGACGGCCGCGTCCAGGTCCTCGACCACCGAGAAGTAGAGCCCGATGGTGGGATAGAGCACTGCCTGGTCGATGCCCTCGGCGTCCATGTCGGCCAGGCGGGCGTGCGGGTCGGCGCCGCCCGGCTGGGCGTCGGCCAGGGGCCGGAAGGCGGCCGGGTCGTCGAAGGCCGACCCGGGACGGGCCAGCGTGCCGAGCGGCACCGCCAGGATCTCGGTGCCGGCCACGGTCACGTGCTCGTAGCCCCGCGCGTCGGCGACGATCTCGGGCCGGCACCCGTCGGGTAGGCCGGCCCAGGCGGCGGGCGGCTCGACCACGTGGCCGTCGGCGTCGACCACCGGCCCGGCTCGGGGCGGGAGCGGTGTCACCCCGCCGGCCTCACGCTGCCGGTGTCCGCCAGTCGTCGGCCGGGGGGAGCGGATGGCGGAAGAGGTGGGCGGCGTTGCCGGCTGCCACGGCCCGCAGCTCGTCCTCGGGCAGCGCTCCCCAGGTGTCGACGAGGACGCGCTGGGTGTCGGGCCACGTCGAGTCGGCATGTGGGTAGTCGCTCTCCACCATGATGTGGTCCACGCCGATGACGTAGCGTTGGGCGACGGCGGAGGGGTCGTCGATGGAGCAGAACCAGAAGTTCCTCCGCAGCACCTCGCTCGGCAGCATGTCGGTGGGCCAGGCGGTGCTCTCGGTGCCCGACGCCGAGTGCCCGAGCACGTAGTCGGCCCGGTCCATCAACATGGGCACCCAGCCGATGCCGCCTTCGGAGAGCGCGATCTGCAGGCCGCCGAAGCGCAGCGCGACACCGGACCAGAGCCACTCGCCGGCGGCCAGCAGCGCGTTGACCGGGAACACAGTGGGCAGGAGCTCGAAGGGAGGGTCGGGCGAGGGGAGCGGGGCCCACGCCGAGGCACCGGTGTGCAGGCAGACGACGGTGCCGGTCTCCTCGCAGGCGGCGAAGAACGGGTCCCACGCCCCGCTGAAGATCGACGGCAGGCCCAGCTGGGCGGGGAACTCCGGGAAGCTGACCGCCTTGAAGCCGCGCGCTGCGTTGACCCGCACCTCGGCTGTTGCCACCTCCACGTCGGACAGCCAGGGCAGCTGCAAGGGGATGATGCGCTCGGGGTGCGGGCCGGCCCACTCCTCGATATGCCAGTCGTTGAAGGCACGCAGGCACGCCAGGCCGAGCTCCTTGTCGTGCGCACGGGAGTAGACCGAGCCGCAGAAGCCCGACACCAGCGAGGGGAAGCACAGCGAGGCCCAGATCCCGGCCCGGTCCATGTCGGCGATGCGCTCGTCGATGTCGTAGCAGCCGGGACGCATCTCGTCGAAGCGCGCCGGTTCCATGCTCCACTCGTCCCGAGGCCGGCCGACCACGGCGTTGAGACCCACGTTGGGATAGCGGTTCCCTTCGAAGAGCCAGGCCTGCGCGCCGTCCTCGCCCTCCACCACGCGGGGCGCGGCCTCGGCGAGGCGCGAGGGCACCCGGCCCTCGAAGAGGCCGGGTGGTTCGATGAGGTGGTCGTCGACCGAGATCACGGGTACCCGCACCGGCCGTGGCTCGGGGTCGGGCAGCAGGGTGGCCCGGTGCTGCGTCTCGACGGCTCCCACGAAAGGTGACACTATCGTCAGCAAAGTCGGCATCGTCAGCAAAGCCGTCAGAGCCGGGGGTTGTCACATGACCGCACACGCCGAGCTGGTCGCGACCGGTGTCGGGATCGTCATCGGTGGAGACGTCGTGATGGGTCGGGACGGCACCTACCCGGTCACCAACCCGGCTCGTCCCGCCGAAGTCGTTCTCGACGCGCCGTCGACCACGCCCGAGCAGCTCGACGATGCGGTGCGGGCGGCGCGCCGCTCCCAGCGGGCGTGGGCGGCCCGCTCGATGGAGGAGCGGGCGGAGCTGGTCGTGGCCGCGTCCGGGCGGGCGACGGCGCGGATCGAGGCGGACGACCTGGCACGCTTGCTGACCCGCGAACACGGCAAGACCCACGTCGAGGCGATCTTCGACACGGGCACGATGGGTGGCATGGCCACCGCGTTCGCCCCCATGGTGGCCGAGGCGCTCGCGGCGCGCGAGCCACCGGGCGGCGCCACGAGGGTCGAGTGGGTGCCCCACGGCGTCGTGGCCGCCGTGCTCCCGTTCAACTGGCCGGTGTCGGTGATGGCCAACAAGGTCCTCCCGGCGCTCCTGGCCGGTGACACCGTCGTGGTGAAGGCTCCGCCCTCCTGCCCCGCCACCGTCCTGCTGGTAACGGCCGCCATGGCCGAGGGGCTCCCGCCCGGGGTGCTCAACGTCGTGAACGGCCCCGACGCCGCGCTGGGCGCGGCGCTCGTCGGCCACCCCGACGTCGACATGGTCTCCTTCACCGGCGGTGTGGGCACGGGCCGGGCGGTGATGGCCGCGGCCGCCGCCACGACCCGGCCGGTCGTCCTCGAGCTGGGCGGCAACGACCCGGCCATCTTGGCCCCCGACGTGGCGGCCGACGCCACGCTGGCCTCGCGCGTCGTCGAGGCCGCGTTCGTGACTAGTGGCCAGGTGTGCATGGCGATCAAGCGTCTCTACGTGCACCGCGACCGCCTGGGCGAGACGGTGGACGCGCTGGCCGACCGCCTGGCCGACGAGCTGGTGGGCGACGGCCTGGTCGAGAATGTGACCATGGGTCCGGTGCACACGGCGGGAGCGCGGGACCGGGTCGAGCGCATGATCGCCGCGGCGGCGTCCTCGGGTGCCACCGTGGTGCGGCCCGGTCGCCTGCGGGCGGAGGACGATGGGTCGGGCGGCTACTTCGTCGTCCCGGCACTGGTGGTCGACCCGCCGGCGGACGCGGCCATCGTTACCGAGGAACAGTTCGCGCCCGCCCTCCCCGTGATCCCCTACGACGACCTGGAGGACGCGGTGCGGGCCGCGAACGACTCCAGCTTCGGCCTGTGTGCGTCGGTGTGGAGCAACGACGGTGACCTCACGGCCGACGTGGCATCCCGGCTCTGCGCCGGCACCGTGTTCGTCAACACGCACGGGATCGCGTCGGTGGACATGCACGCGCCCATGGGCGGGTGGAAGCAGTCGGGTTTCGGCGTCGAGCTGGGCACCGAGGGCATGCAGGCCTTCGCCCGCCAGCGGGTCCGGGTGGTGCGTCCGGGCCCGGCGGCGCAGGGTGCGGCACAGGGGGCCCGGTGAGCACGGTCGCCGTCATGGGTGGGACGGTGGTCGACGGCACCGGGGCGGCCCCGTTCCGGGCCGACGTGCTGATTGAGGACGACCGGGTCACTGCCGTCGCCCCCGGCGCCGCGGCTGGTACCGGCGCGGGCCGGGCCGACCGTGTGCTCGACGCGTCGGGCCTCATGGTGGCCCCGGGCTTCGTCGACCTGCACACCCACTACGACGCGCAGCTCTTCTGGGACCCCAATGCAAGCCCGTCGCCGCTGCACGGCGTCACCACCGTGCTCGGGGGCAACTGCGGGTTCTCACTGGCGCCGCTGGCGCCGGGCAAGGGCCACGCCGACTACGTGATCGAGATGATGGCCCGGGTCGAGGGCATGCCCCTGGCTGCGCTGCGGACCGGACTCCCCTGGGACTGGACCTCGTTCGGCGGGTGGCTCAGCCGCCTCGACGGCCGCGTGGCCGTGAACGCCGGCTTCTTGGTGGGGCATTCGACGTTGCGTCGCCTGGTCATGGGGGAGCGCGCCGTCGGCGGGACGGCGTCGGTCGAGGACCTCGACGCCCTGGAGGCGGCGCTGCACGCGGCGCTCGACGAGGGTGCGCTGGGGTTCTCGACCTCGCAGGCGCACACCCACAACGACGGCGACGGTCAGCCCGTCCCGTCACGCGCCGCGGGCCGGGCCGAGCTGGAGCGGCTCGCCTCCGCCGTCCGCGCCCACGAGGGGACCACGGTGGAGCTCATCGTGCCGGGCTGCCTGAACGGGTTCAGCGAGGACGAGGTGGACTTCCTGGCCACCATGTCGCTCCTGGCCGACCGGCCGGTGAACTGGAACGTGCTCGGCGTGTCGGCCCGCAATCCCGACGGTGTCTGGAGCCAGCTGGCGGCGGGCAGCGCGGCGGCCGAGCGTGGCGCCACCGTGGTGGCGCTCACCCTGCCGCACACCATGCGGTTGCGGCTGAGCTTCGAGACGGGCGCCATCCTCGACGGGCTCCCCGGCTGGCGCGAGGTGTTCGCACTCCCCGTGCAGGATCGGGCGGCCGCGCTGGCCGATCCCGAGACCCGCCGCCGACTCGACGCCGGGGCGCAGTCCGACGAGGCGGGGATCCTGCGTGCTCTGTCCCAGTGGGACCGGCTGATCTTCGAGGAGACCTTCGCCCCGGAGAACGCGGATGTCGAAGGGCGCTCGGTTGGGGAGGTGGCCCGCGACCGGGGCGTGACGCCCTTCGACGCTCTGCTCGACGTGGTGGTGGCCGACCGCCTGCGCACGGGGCTGTGCCCGCCCATCCCCGAGACGGAAGAGGACTGGGTCCTGCGCGCCGAGACGTGGCGCGACCCGCGGGCCATCGTCGGCGGGTCGGACGCAGGTGCGCACCTCGACACCATGTGCGGGGCCGTCTACTCGACGTCGCTGCTGGGCGAGGGCGTGCGGGCGCGCGGCCTCCTCGGCTGGGAGCAGGCGGTGCGGCTGCTGACCGACGTCCCGGCCCGGCTCTACGGGCTGCGCGACCGGGGGCGGCTCGTGCCGGGAACCTTCGCCGACGTGGTCGTCTTCGACCCCGCCTCCATCGGCCACGGCCCGGTGCGGCGGCGTGACGACCTGCCGGGCGGGTCGAGCCGCCTCTACGCCGAGGCCGTCGGCGTGGGCCACGTCCTGGTCAACGGCGTCGAGATCGTGCGCGACGGGGACTTCACCGGCGCCGTGCCGGGGCGGGTGCTGCGCTCGGGGCGCGATACGCACACCGTGCACGCGGGCTCGGACTGGGCCGGCGCGGTCGCCTGACCCTCCGGCGACTCATCCTCACCCTCGGGACGACGGCGCTTCGCCTGGTGGCGCGCCGGGCGCCCGCGCCCAGAGCAGCACGTCGACACCCGCGGGGTGATCGTGGTCGCTCGGACCCACCCTGCGCTCGAGCCGGAGCACCTCGAAGGCGGTCCCCACGCCCACGCCGGCCAGGTCCTCCTCGCCGTACAGCCGTTCGGCATCGGGTGGTCCCACGACGCCCAGCGAGTCCCTGTGGTGGCCCACGACGAACAGGTATCCCCCTGGGGCGACGGCGCCGGCAGCGGCGCGCAGCAGGGCCGCCCGCTCCGCCGCGGGTGGGTGCAGGTAGCTGAGGACCACCAGGTCGAACCGCTGGCCACGGGCGGCTGCGGCGGCGAGATACTCGAGCAAGTCACCGTGGACCGCCTCGATGGTCAGCCCCTCGGCGGCGGCGTGCGCAGCCAGGCGCTCGAGTGCCACCGTGGACGAGTCGACCCCGGTGACCCGCCAGCCGGCGCGGGCCAGACCGAGCGCGTTGCGGCCCTCGCCCGCCCCGAGGTCCACCGCGTGGCCGGGCCGCAACGGCGCGAGCACCTCCACGAGCGTCTCGTCGGCCTGTGCGCGGAACAAGCGCTCGGCGGCGGCGTAGCGCGGCGTCCCAGGTGCCTTGTCCGTGGGCCTCCGCCACGGCGACCGCTCGGCTCGACTCAGGCTCCGGCGTGCGCTTGGTCGTGCTCCCGCACTGCGCGCCGCACCTCGTCCATGTCGAGCGCGCGCACCTGGCCGATCAGGTCCAGGAGCGATGCCGCCGGCAAGGCGCCGGGCTGCGAGAAGATCAGGACCTGCTCGCGGAACACCATGAGCGTCGGGATCGACATGATGTTGAAGTGGGCGGCCAGCGCCGCTTGCGCCTCGGTGTCCACCTTGCCGAACGTTATGTCGGGGTGTTGCTCCGCGGCAGCCTCGAAGACGGGCGCGAACGCCCGGCACGGTCCGCACCACGACGCCCAGAAGTCCACGAGCACGATGTCGTTCCCGGTGACGGTGTCATCGAAGTTCTCCGTGGTGAGCTCGATCGCGGCCATGGTGGGGCTCCTCCTCGTGCGCGCGGCCACACCGCCGCGATGCACCACGTCCAACGTCGGAACCCCGTTGGCCATTCCCGGCGCGCCGTCAGGGCTGGTCAGAGCAGGCGAGTGTCGAGGGCCACCTCCCGGGTGGCGTCGCCGTCCCGGGTCAGCGAGTAGGCCACCTTGCCCTCGACCTCGGTGAAGGCGTCGGCGAGCTCGGTGCCGGCGAAGACCAGGCCGGTGCCGTTCTCGGTGGCGTAGCCGTCGGGGAGCGTGCCCTCGGCGATGAGGCGGTGGACGAGGGGGCGCCGCTGCTCCTCGACGTCGTGGTGTGGGCTGTTGGAGTAGGGGAGGAAGGCGAGACCGTTGGTCACCGGCTGCAGCGTGGGGCCGAACGAGTCGGTGGTGCCGCCGACGTGCCAGCACAGCGAGCCGGCGGAGACCCCCTTGAGGACGACGCCCTCCTGCCAGCACTCGCGCAGGACCACGTCGAGGCCGTGCAGGCGCCAGAGCGCGAGCAGGTTGGCCGTGCTGCCCCCGCCCACCCAGATCACGTCCTGCGCCAGCAGGTGGGCCCGCACGTCGGGCACGTTGGGCATCGGGAACAGGGTGAGGTGCGAGCTGATGAACCCGAGCTTCGAGAAGGCGTTGTGGGCGGCGGCCAGCCGTGGCGAGTCGTCGCCCACGGCGGTGGCGACGATACAGATCCGGGGGTGTTCGCCCGCCCGCGCCAGGTCGGCGGCCAGCCGGTAGGAGGGCCCTGGACGCAGGTTCATCGGGTCGGGGCCCTCGGGCTGGAACCCGATGGACGTGGCGATGATGGTGGGCTGGCGAGCGGTCACGTCGGAGGACGGCGCGTCAGCCGTCGAGCACCTCGTGGTTCACGCCGAGCACCTCGGGGTTGACGCAGTGCAGCGGCCTCGCCCCGGCCAGCAGCCGGCACAGGTCCTCGGCGATCGTCCGGGTGTGGTTGGACTCGGTGTCGAAGGTGGCGCCGCCGATGTGCGGGGTCAGCACGACGTTCGGGAAGGTGGTCAACGGGTGGTCCGTGGCCAGGAACTCGCCCTCGAAGTGGTCGAGGCCCGCCGCCCCCACCTTGCCCGAGGCCAACGCGGCCACCAGGGCGTCGGTGTCGTGGATCTTGGCGCGCGCCGTGTTGAGGTAGACGACGCCGTCGCGCATCTTGGCAAAGGCCCCGGCGTCGATCATGCCGGTCGTCTCCTCGGTCACCGGCGCGTGGATGGAGACCACATCGGAGCGCTCCAGGAGCTCGTCGAGCGAACTGGTGGCGTCGGGCGCGTACGGGTCGTAGGAGAGCACCTCCATCCCGAGGCCGCGCAGGCGCCAGCGTAGGGCGCGCCCCACGGCCCCGAGGCCCACGAGGCCGGCCGTCCTGCCGGCCATCTCCCAGGCCCGGAAGCGCTGGTAGGGGATGGTGCCGTCGCGGTAGATCTGGCCCTCGCGCACGTCGCGGTCCGCCCCCACGACGCCGCGGGTGGCGGCGAACAGCAACGCCACCGCGAGCTCGGCCACGGCGTCCGCGTTGCGCCCCGGCGCGCGCAGCACGGGCACGCCGGCGGCGGTGGCGGCCGCCACGTCGACGTTGTTCGGGTCACCCCGGCAGCTGCACACGGCGATGACCGGCTGCTCGTAGAGCTCGGCACCGCAACGGTCGCTCTCGACGATGACGATCGACGCGCCCTCCGCGGCCACCCGCTCGGCCAGCTGCTGCCGCGTTGTAGATGCGCAGGGTGGGCTGCTCCAGCCACGAATCGAGGACGAGGTCCCCCAGCTGGTGGAGGAGGTCGAGCCCCGGGCCGCGCACGGCGGCGGTCACGAGAACCTTGGGACGGGCGCCGGTCACGGGGAGGGCCTTCTCCTCTCGGGGCGGTCGTCTTCCATAATGGCCTGATATGTAGTCATACCCGCTCCATACTGGGATAACAGTCCGCTTGGTGGGCTCTTGGGGCACAAATGGGGCATATCGTGTCTGAGAACGTGCAGCGGCGGCGACCATACAAGACCGGCAGCATCGAGCGCCGGGGCCCCGGCGTGTCCCGCCTCCGGGTTGTCGTCCAGGACCCCTCGACCCACCGGCTGATTCGGCGGTCCAAGACGGTCCACCTCCCCGAACGCGGGGCGAAGCGCCAGCTCGAGGCCACGCCGGGACGAGGGCAGTCTTCAGTTGGTCACGCGGTAGTGGAGGTGGACCACACCGTTGCCAAATCGTCCCTCCTCGAGCAAATCAAGTCGGGTGCGGACCTTGCTCGGAAGTGCCCGCTTCCCACCTCCCACCACGATCGGATTGAGAAACAGATGACACTCGTCGATCAAGTTGGCCCGAAACGCGAGTGCTGCGAGCTCGGCACCACCAATGGTGAGGTCACCTCTCGCTGACCCCTTCATCTGCTGGATCATCTCGGTGTCGAAAGTGGCCTCGATCCTGGTTCTTGCGCTGGATGCCATTTCCAAAGTTCTAGAGAAGACGACCTTGTCCGCTGCACG
The DNA here is from genome assembly GCA_963781955.1 of uncultured Acidimicrobiaceae bacterium. Lineage (GTDB taxonomy): Bacteria > Actinomycetota > Acidimicrobiia > Acidimicrobiales > RAAP-2 > Bog-473. Next base: position 1,919,217 of record CAWAHU010000001.1, on the reverse strand, counting down.
CCATATCCCTGCGAAGTCCAACATGAGTGGGTGTCGGTCACCGAGGAACTCATCGGTCTCCCATCCGACCATCGTTTCGTACATCCGGCGACCGTAGAGATAGGTCCCAATCGGCCGCTCGAGGTCGTTCACGAAAGCGTGCACCTCTTCGTCTGGCGCCGCCCAATGAAAATGGCCGTCCTCGTCCTCTACAAAGCCATCGAGAGATGTGATCGCTGAATAGATCAGTTTGCCCATGGCCGGACGCAACTCCTCGGTTTGGATCGTGGACCTCATCCTGGCACCTGAGAACCACCGACTGCCTCGTACATTGATACTTCTCTGAAGGTCCACCGCTTGACTGATTGAACGGGGCACCCTGGTCCTTCGACCTACCCGCCAAAGAACTCCACGCGCAGAGACCGAAGAGCGCTACCGCAGGAGATGAGGTCACTCCTCCCCTGGAGTGCTCCGGTCGTCAAGCAGTAGTTCCAAGAGCACGAGGTCCAACCACTCCCCAAACTTCGCGCCGACCTCTGGCATCCGAGCCACCTCGACGAACCCGAGCCGCTCATGGAGCTGGATCGACTTCTCGTTTGCACCATCTACCGCAGCAATGATCGAGTGCTTCCCGCATTCCCTGGCTGCGTTGATCAGCTTCGTCATGAGCGCCGTGCCAACGCCTCTACCCCAGTGATCCTGTCGTACGTGGATCGTGTTCTCGACCGTGAACCGGTATCCAGGCCATTTGGTGAGGTCCCGAAAGGGACCAAAGGCCCCAAGGCCCACGACCTCACCCTCATGCTGGGCAACGAGGACACAATCGTGTGCAGCCATCCATTCCAAGATGGCGTCCGCGGAGTACGGCTCCTGCCTCCATTCGATCGTCGTGGATGACAACAGCGAGTTGACGATCGCCGCGATTGGCACAGCATCTGCAGGGACTGCGGCTCGGATGGAGGTCACGTCCCCGAATGGTAAGCAAGAATCCTTGCCAGACCCATCTAGCCACTCAGGCGGGGTATCCCACCTACCCGGCGAACTGGGGCACCCCTACCCGACGCACGCGCGCATGGTTGGGCAGAACAGCCCTCTCAACGTAATAGTCGGGGTGATGCCGGCCACTACTGAGTTGTGAGGCGCGATGGGGCTCGTGTGGAGCCAGAGCCGAGGCTGGAACAGCTTGTCCGCGAGCACTTTGGGCGAGTAGCGGCTTACCTCCTTGCTCGGACGGACCCGGAGGCTGCCGGAGAGGCCCTTGCGAGGACCTTGGAGGTCGCATGGCGGCGCCTTGACGATGTCCCCACCGATCCCTTGCCTTGGTTGCTCGGCGTTGCCAGAAAGGTGCTGTCCGACGAGTGGAGGGCCCGGAGGCGTCACCAAGCACTCATTGCTCGACTCACCGAAGCCGAGGCTGCACGCCGACATTCTGGCGAGAGTGTCCGCGCCGGCACCGAGGACACTGCAACGGAACGACTGGCTGCAATCGACGCATTGAGCGCCCTGACGGAGGTCGATCGAGAAGCACTCCTGTTGATTGCCTGGGATGGCTTGACGACACGCCAAGCCGCAACGGTTCTCGGATGCGGCCGTGGTGCGTTCGCCGTGCGACTGTTTCGAGCGAGATCTCGCCTGAAGGAACACCTCGAAGCATTGCCACTAAGTGCCGCGGATCCCTCGGTAGCCCGAGCCGCTGACTCAGGATCGACATCACGCAACTCAACGATCAGTGAAGTACAGGAGAACCACCGTGAGTAGGTCCACGAACGAAGAGATTATGACATCACTCGCCGCCCTGCGACCTGCCGAGGCGCGCCATCCCGAGGAAGTCCTGGGCTCTGACTACCTGCAGCAGCTCGTGCAAACGGCACAGCAAATGCCCCCTGTGGAACTGGGGCGAGAGCTCGAGATCCCCGATGGTCACTTCGGTAAGCGGCGATGGGTCGCGATGGCTGGCGCCTTCGCCGTGGTGGCCGCTCTCATCGCCGCCGGCATCGGATTGTGGAACGGGGCCAACACGACGACGAAATCGCACGCGATCCAACTCAGTCCTTGGAGAGCCGTGGATGCGACCTTCCCGAGCTCGTTCGTGAGAGAGGCCGCAACGTCGCCCAACAGGTCGGAGCTCATGACCTGTCCGACGACCTCCACGTGCTACCTCGTGGCGAGTGGGAAGGACGGCATCACCGGGTACAAGTCGATCGATGGCGGTATCAACTGGGCGAGTCTGGCCATTTCGGACGTGAGCCTCTCGACGCCCTTCACCTGTCCAGATGCTCAGACTTGCTTCGCCGGAGGGATTCTCCTTAGTGGAGAGGGGGTTCACAGCGTCCTGCTGACGACATCAGATGGTGGGGCCAGCTGGCGGACCAGGCCCTTCGGACCGGCACCGGTGTTCGACTCTCTCAACTGTCCCTCTGCCACGACCTGTGTGGCAACCGCCGGAGGTCTGAACTACGGACCGAACACCGTTCCACAAGAAGGCGTGTACTGGTCCATCAATGCAGGGAACACTTGGCGACAGGCAATCTCACTTCCGAGTGGCTTGGTGCTCTCCTTGAGCTGCCCAACTGTCACGACGTGCATCGGCCTCACCTACGTCCAACCAGCACACACGCCGACGATCGAGTCGTTCCGCACCTCGGATGCCGGCTACACGTGGCAGTCGGGAACTGTCGGGGCGGAAGCCGTGGCGTTTAGCGCTCCGTCATGTGCGGATGCCAGCCACTGTGTCGCAATAGTCCAAAGCGCCCCAAAGCCCGATCCGTCGGTTCCAGGCACCCTCGCGGCCCTTTCTTCAGTGGACGGTGGCCAGAGCTGGCAATCTCACGAACTCCCGGCGAACATCTCTACCGATGCTCTCGGGGTCAGTCCGAGCTGTCCCACGGACAATCAGTGTTGGGCACCGATTCTGCTTCACCAAGATCAGGCCTTGCCACAACCCGTCATCGCTGCGACGGCTGATGGAGGACAAACGTGGCAACAAGTCCCGATCCATGACTCGTGCACGCCTTCGGGGTGCATCACTCACATCCAGACGCTTCAATGCCCCGATCCGTCTTCCTGCCTAGCACTGGGTGACCTCAGCAACTTTCACCTTCCACCCGTACTGTTGACCAACCATCCGACCGGATCTCAATGACCTCGGTCCTCGTGTGCCGCAGCCATGACGACAACCGATCCAGCTGGATAACCGGTAACAGGCCCTGGTCTGGGGGCCTCTCGAGACCCTTTGCTGGGCTCCGTCCAGGTGCCCGCCGATCCGGCGTTCGGGGATATTTAGCGTTGGTTCCGGGCGTCCACCGATTTGGCGGAAGCCCTTCGTAGGGTGCGTCGGGTCGGTTCTTCTGGCTTGACTTTACGGGGATCGGAGCGGGCGACAGCTCGACTCCACAACGGTGATCGTCTGTCAGACGAGCCTCCCGACGCACGTGCATCCCTGTTCTGGAACTCGGCGGCCGATCACAGAATCGGACCCCTGCTTCTCGAATGTCTGGATGGTCACACCCCTGCGGAGCGTGCACTGCTCGACGACGGAGAGCCGACCGATCAGCCGTCCAGCGAAAGGACCAAGCCATGAAGGAAGTGAGGTTGGGCATCGACGTCGCTTGTCGGGCCGACCACCGGGCCAGCCTGGCCGACGAGCGAGGTGAGTTCCTCTGGTCGTCGTGGAGGTTCCGCACGACGACTGCCGACCTCGAGCGCCTGTGGGCCAAGATCCCCGCCGATACGTCGGTGACCGTGATCCTCGAACCGACCCGCAACGCCTGGGTGCCGCTGTCGGCCTGGCTCCAAGCACGCGGCGCCACGGTGATCTTGGTGCCACCCGAGCAGTCGGCCGACCTGCGGGACTACTACAACAAGCACATCAAGACCGACCGCTTGGATTCACGGGTGCTGGCCCGTCTGCCGTTGCTCCACCCTGAGGGCCTGCGGGGCATCGACAACCTTGGTCCCGCTCAGTCACTGCGCCGGGCCGTGCGCCATCGCTTCAGCCTGGTCAAGCGCCGCAGCGCGGCCAGTCTCCGTCTTGACGCACTGGTCGAGCTGCTCGGTCCGGGATGGGCCGACTCCCTCGGATCGGCCACCGCTTCGAAGACCGCCCTGGTCATCTTGGAGAAATACGCCGATCCACGGGCGCTCAAGCGCCTCGGGCGGAGCCGGCTCGCTGCCCTGTTGATCCGCTCGAGTTCGGGACTGTGGCGCGAAGACAAGGCCGACGAGCTCTTGGCCATGGCGAACGAGACCCTGGCCCTGTGGTCAGGCGGGGGCATCGACTTCACCGAGTTGGCTCGCGACATCGCCTCCGAAGTCCGAGTGCTCCGCCAGCTCGACGACGAGATCGAAGCCGCCGACAAGCGGATCGCCGTTCTCTATGACGAGGCCGATCCCTTGGGCATCGTCCGCTCGGCACCGGGGCTCGGACCCGTCCTCTCGGCGGCCATCTTGGCCAACGCGGGCGACTTCAACCGCTTCGCCAATCTGGCCGGGGTGCGCTCCTTCACCGGCTTTGTGCCCAAGGTCGACCAGTCCGGACTGGCGGCGGGGCACAAGGGCATCACCAGGGCGGGTGACGCCGGCCTGCGCCAGGCCCTCTACCTGGCGGCCGATCACGCCCGGCACATCGATCCGACCCTCGCCCAGCGCTACCACCGACTCGTCATGGTCGAGGGAAAGCACCACAACTCAGCGCTGTGCTCAGTGTCGGCCGTTCTCATCACCCGGATCGCCGCTTGCTGGCGCAAGGGTGAGATCTACGCCCTGCGCGACGAGTTCGGAGAAGCGATCACCGAAGCGGAAGGCAAGGCTGCCTGCACCGACCGGTTCAAGATCGACCCCAAGGTTCGGGCAGCCCGTCGTCGGAACACTCCCGCCAAACTGCTCAGGAACAAGGCGGCGGGTCGAGGCAGAAAGGAGTCGGCCCAGAAGGTCGCTCCGGCCACCGACCCGCCAGAGGAAGACGCTACCGAAAATGTGGCTTGAGGGGCTTGACTGCCGTTAGGAACTCACCCCACTGCCCGGCGTTCAGCGAGCGGACCCGGACTCCGTCGGTCAAATCGCGCGTTCGAGGAGCGGGATGCCGACACGCCGTTCCAGCTCGTCGACGCCCTGCAACAGTGCGGTTGGGTAGTTCAGAGTTTCTGAAGAATAGTTGTATCTGGAGACCTTTTGCTCAACAATCGCCTAATGCCCCAAAGCCATCAGATCGCGCCCGCAACCGGAAAGCTCGGAGTGCTGCTCCCGGGCCTCGGCGCGGTTTCGTCGACCGTCATAGCCGGTGTCCTCACCGCTCGCCGCACGGGAGAAGCGCCGATCGGCTCGGTCTCGCAGATGGCGCACATCCGCCTCGGCAGCCGCGGTGAGGGTCGCAATCCGCTGATTCGAGACTTTGTACCCCTCGCCTCGCTCGATGATCTCGTGTTCGGCGGCTGGGATCCGATCTCAGCCAACGCCCTGGAAGCGGCACGCACGTCAGGCGTGCTCGAGGAGCGCGATCTGGCGCCCATCAGCAGCGAGATGGAAGGCATCGTCGCCATGGACGCGGTGTTCGACCGCGAGTGGGTGTCGCGTCTCGACGGATTCCGGGTCAAGACAGGTGCCAACAAGATGGAGCTGGCCGAGGCGCTGATGGATGACATCGAACGTTTCCGGTCCGAGAACGGGTGTGACCGGCTCGTGATGGTGTGGTGTGGTTCGACCGAGGCCTATAGCGAACCCGGTGCGATGCACCAGAGCATCGAGACGTTCGAGCGGAGTCTCATGGATAACCATGCCGAGATCAGCCCGAGCCAGATCTACACGTACGCCGCGCTCCAGTCGCGAGTGCCCTACGCCAACGGCGCCCCGAACCTGTCGTGCGACCTGCCGTGCATGCTCGAACTCGCCGACCGCAACGGCGTACCGATCGGTGGCAAGGACTTCAAGACTGGCCAGACTCTCATGAAGACGATTCTTGCCCCTGGCTTCAAGTCGCGGATGCTCGGCATGCGCGGTTGGTACTCGACGAACATCCTTGGCAACCGCGACGGGGAGGTGCTCGACGATCCTGAGAACTTCAGGTCGAAGGAGGTCTCGAAGCTCGGCGTTCTTGACACCATCTTCCAGCCCGAGGAATACCCCGAGCTCTACGGCAACATCGACCACGTCGTCCGCATCAACTACTACCCGCCCCGCGGAGACAACAAGGAAGGGTGGGACAACATCGACATCTTTGGGTGGATGGGTTACCCGATGCAGATCAAGGTCGATTTCCTGTGCCGCGATTCAATCCTCGCCGCGCCTCTCGTGCTCGACCTTGCCCTGTTCTTCGACCTCGCCGCCCGCGCAGGGGAAAGGGGGGTACAGGAGTGGCTCAGCTTCTACTTCAAGAGCCCGCAAACCACTGACCCGGCGCTCCCGCCCGAGCACGACATCTTCATCCAACAAACCAAGCTCAAGAACACCCTGCGCGAGTGGATGGGCGAGTCACCGGTGACACACAGCGAAGTCGGGTAAGAGCCAGCGGCCGATTTCGCTTCGCCCGTCGGTCGTACAATTCCGGAGCTGATGTAGGTCGCGTCCTGCCATAGTGGGATCGGAACTAGGTGCACCTGGAGCAGGACCGGGGTATAGGGAATGGTCGGGGTGTCGCACAGTCCCGGCGGTATGGGATACCCAATGCCCGCCCGGTATCGGTTGCGGCCTCAGTACATCCCAGTCGGTTCGACAAGACGGGAGCCTGCCGCACGGCGGACACGGCCGCAAAGGGAGGACCGTCAGGACCGCTGGGCCGGCGACCGGGCGTGGACCGTGTCGTGGATGAGCATGAACCGCATCGACCAGTACCCAGGTCGTGGCTCGGGAAGCTCGTGGCGGGACCAGAAGAACCCCGCCAACGTCACCGCGGCGGCGGCGAGCCAGGTGATCACACCGACGGCCAGGACCCACGGCGTGGATCCCAACGAAATCACGATGAGGCCCGCGATGGCGACGGCCAGCCCGACGTACCCCACTCGGAGGGCCCAGACAGCCGTCCTCCAATGTCCGCCGAATTGCAGCTCCGGCGGCTCGTCCATGGCCAGCGATTGTTCCACCGTTGCGCGACCAGGGATGCACGGTGATGGCGTCGGTCAGAGTTGCCGCCGGCCCCCGAGAATCCCTTCGGGGTCCATCTCGACGGACACGGGGCAAGCGTAGGACCGGGTTCATTGCGGGGTGAGGCTGAGTGGTCCCGCCCCACCCGCCCGGGGCGCGACCCAACCCCGCGAGGCGGCAAGCGAGGTGGGTCGTTGCCGGCACCCCAGATCCCCTAAATCTGCGGTGCTCAGGCAGATGAGACAGAGGACGGCCGGCGGCCAGAAATACCTCTGGTGCCGGGTGCAAGCGCGGCCCAACCGCCAGGCGGTTGGCAGGTTGGGCCGGCCCTGATCTCTCATTGGCGAGAGCGGCTTCACCCAGACCTTGGGGCAATGTTTGGGGCAGGTCTTGCAGAGAACGAACAGGGGCCCCGCACTAGCGGTCCGACATCCAGCAGGTCACAGCCCTGGACAACGTTGGACGCGACCACACAAGTCCATGAGTCACAATGGCGTGATCATGACACGCGTGTCAGATTCATGACGGCTTCGGGGGGTCCGGTCACCGACCGGCTGGTGACCGTAGGGGTGGATGTCGGGACCACATCGGTCAAGGCGCTAGCCGTGGACGGCGACGGGAACGTCGTGGCCCGGAGCCGTGTCCCGCATCGCGTGGTGGCGCCCGAGCCGGACATCCTGCGCCACGATGCCGCCCGCGCCTGGCGGGCCGGGCCACGCAAGGCGTTCGAGGAGGTCCGCGTCGAGCTGGACGCCGGCGGGCACGAGTTGGCGGGCGTCACCGTGGCCTCGATGGTCCCGTCGTTGACCGCGGTGAGCCGGCAGGGAGTGCCGGTGCTGCCCGGACTGCTCTACGGGGATCGTGAGGGATGGCCCGAGGACCCCGGCGGGGACCCCCTGCCGCCCGGCGCCATGCCCGACGCCGAGGGCTTCTTGCGCTGGGCCCACCGGTTCGCCCCCGACGCCCGCGGCTATTGGCCCTGCCAGGCCGTCGCCACCTGTGCGCTGTCCGGCCTCGGCGCCATCGACACCGGGGTGACGGCCGCGCTCGGCGCGTTGCACACCATGGGGAAATGGAACACCGGGCTGCTCGACTCGATCGGCGTCTCGGAAGCGCAGATGCCGATGGTCGTGCCCATGGGACAGCCGGCGGGCACCGTGCGCAACGGCGACGCCGTCATCACCGGTGGGACTATCGACGCCCTGTGCGACCAGATCGTGGCCGGTGCCACCGAGCCGGGCGACGTGCTCGTGATCTTCGGGGCCACGCTCATCGTGTGGGCGGTGACCGAGGAATGGCTCATGGTGCCCGGGCTGATCAGCTACCCCCACACGACGCCGGACCGGTTCGTCATCGGCGGGCCGAGCAACGCAGGAGCGTTGTTCGTCGACTGGGCCCGCAACCTCTTGCGCGGTGCGCCGCGCCCGGGGCCCGACCGTGAGCGGCTGGCGCCACGCCTCGGTGATCCGGACCGTGTGCCGGTGTGGCTGCCGTACGTCCGGGGGGAGCGGACCCCGTTCGAGGACCGCACGCTGCGCTCGAACCTCTACGGGCTCGACATCGGGTCGGGGCCGGAGGCGATCGAGCGCGCCGCGTTCGAGGCGAGTGGGTTCGTGGTGCGCCGCATGCTCGAGACCGCCGGTATCAAGGCGACCCGGATCGTGGCCAGCGGCGGCGGCTCGCGGGTCACCGCCTGGATGGCCGCGGTGGCCGATGCCACCGACCTTCCGATCGACGCCGTGGCCGTGCCCGAGGGAGCGGCCCGGGGCGCGGCATTCCTGGCCCGGATGGCGGCCGGCCTCGAGACCGCGCTGGACGATTCCGTGCGGTGGGCCGGCGTGGGCCGCACCATCGAGCCCGACCCGGCCTGGGCCCGGGCCGCGGCCGCACGCTACGAGCGGTTCGCCGAGCTGGGCACGGGCACGTAGAGCTGGGCACGGGCACGTAGCCGCCCAGTGAACTAGCCGTTCGGGGTGAAGGCCACCTTGAGCGCACCGCTGCGGTCCTGCCGGGCCAGGGCCTTGAGCGCCGGCCACCACTCCTCGAGCTCGAAGCGGTGCGTCAGCATCGGGGTGATGTCGATCCGGCCGTCCGCCACCAGCTGGAGGTAGTGGGCAATGGCGTGGGCGCGCCGCCCCTCGAAGTCCTCCATGCCGAAGGCGTTCGAACCGGCGATGGTGATCTCCTTGAAGTAGATGGGTGTCGACTCCCAGCGCTCGGGCGTGGCCACGCCCGTGTAGACGAGGCGGCCCCGCTCGGCCAGGACGCGCACACCCACCTCGAGCGTCTCGGCCTTGGCGATCGAGTCGTACACCACGTCGATGCCACCGGGATGCGCCACCGGTAAGCCGTCCAAGGCGGCATAGAGCACGCCGCCCGACCACTTGGCCAGCGCCTCGACCAGGTCGGTGCGCGGCTCGTCCGCGAACACGGCGGCGGCGCCGAAGCGGAGTGCCGCCTCGCGCTGCGCCTCGAAGCGCGCCACGACGCCGACCTCGACCCCGGGGTAGAGCGCCCGCAGGGTGGCCACACTCGTCAGCCCCAGCGCGCCGGCTCCGTAGACCAAGACGCGACCCGAGGGCGGCGGCGGGTGGCGAACGATGGCGTGGAAGGAGACCGAGAACGGGTCGGCCAGCACCGCGGCTTCGTCGGAGATGCCGTCGGGGACGGGGATGAGCATGGAGTCGTGCGCCGCCAGCCGTTCGGCCCAGGCGCCCGGCGCGTTGGTGATCACGCCGACGTGGACACCCGGTCCGAGGTCGCCCTTGGTGAAGTTCCAGCACAGGCTGAGGTCGCCGGCCTGGCAGGGTGGGCACTTCGGCTCGATGCCCCGGGGCCCGCAGGTGAGCCAGGGGTTGAGCACCACCCGCTGGCCGACCTCGAGCCCCCGGGCCTGCGGCCCGAGCTCGACCACCTCGGCCACGACCTCGTGGCCGGGCACGTGGGGGAGTGAGGAGAACGCCGCCATGGGGTTGTCGATGTCGCCGGTGTTGAAGTCGCCGAGGACCAACTTGGCGTCGGACCCGCAGATGCCCGAGAGGATCGGCCGGGTCACCACCCAGTCGGCGTGCACCAGGCGGGCGTCGTCGATCTCGTGCAGCCCGAACGGGATCTTGACGAGGGTGGCCTCCAAGTCGTCCGTGGGTGTCGGGCGGACTTCGTTCTCGGCCGGCGGTGCCCCGAACACGAGCGCCTTCACTGCGCCCCTTTGCTCGAGCCGGCCCCCGTCGAGGCCTGGGCCGCCATCGCGCGCAGCCCGGCGATGAAGCTCTCGATGTCGGAGGTCTTGGCCTCGATCACCGGCTTCATGTCCGGCAAGTAGTACTCGAAGCGGTCCTCGTCGAGCGCATCCGCGATGGAGGCGGCGATGGTCTCAGGCGGCTCCTTGGGGCCGTGGTAGAGGGGGTCGTCGTTGTCGGGCTGGTCCCAGATCTCGGTGTCGATCGCCCCGGGCAGGACCAGCTTGACCGACACGCCGGTCCCGTCGAGGTCCACTGCCGCCGACTCGCTCCATCCGGCCAGCGCGAACTTCGACCCGCAGTAGGCGGCCTCGGCGGCGATGCCGAGCCGCCCACCGAGGCTCGAAACGTTGACGATGGTCCCGGCCCGCCGCTCGCGCATGCGGGGGAGCACCGCCAGCGCAATGGCGACAGGGGAGTGGTAGTTGATGCGCATCGTGCGCTCGACCTCGGCCATGGTGAGCCGCGTCACGTGGCGGCGCATGGGCACCGCCGCGTTGTTCACCACGACGTCGATCGCGCCGAAGTGGTCCCAGATCTCGACGGCCAGGTCGGCCGCGGTCGTGGGGTCCTCCAGGTCGGCGGCCCACCGGGCCGAGGCCGGCGAGGTCGTCCGGCAGTCGGCCAGCACCTCGTCGAGGCGGTCCGCTCGCCGCGCCACGAGAGCCACTGTGTCGCCGCGACGGGCCAGCTCGCGGGCCAGCGCGGCCCCGATGCCCGAGGATGCGCCGGTGACCAGCACCGTCCGGGTGCCACCGTCAGCTGAACTCACCGTCCGACCTCCCCCGGCCCGTCCCTGGCCTCTGCGGCTGTGGCCCGCCGTGCGGTCACACCGGGCGCCCGGCGCCGGGTCGGCTCGGGACGCCGGCGCGGGGCGACGGCGTGCTTCGGGGTGAGCGAGGGGTTTCGAACCCCCGACCTCCAGGACCACAACCTGGCGCTCTAACCAACTGAGCTACGCCCACCGAGGGGCCCAAGTGTGGCATACCGGGCGCCGGGGGACGGGAAGTCCGAGCTGAGACGGCCGGGTACGGGCGTCCCGTCCGCGCCGCCGGTCGCGCCGTACCCGCCGCATCCGCATGCCCGCTGCGACCAGCTATGTCAGGCTGTCCCGGTTAGGTACGCCCCGGTGGCCGAGCGGACTTAGGCAACGGACTTCTAATCCGTTTCACGCAGGTTCGAATCCTGCCCGGGGCGCAGGTCAAAGGGTGTTGGCGCTAGGAAGTGAGGGGGTTCCGGGCGAGCGGAAGGCGGACGGCGGGGAGGGGTGGGTGCATGGCCCCGGGGAGTCGCCGGGTCCGTGTGAGTGGGCCGTCCGGCGAGCGGAACCCGGACGCCGGAGGGTGGGACCGGTCCGCCGGGCCAACGTGTCTCGGCGTCGTCGAACTGATCTTACGGGGGCGCCCCGTACGGCACGAGTGGGGCACCCGAGCGCGTCTGGTTCTAGAAGGCCACACCGCCCGAATCGAAGTTCTGAGGCCAACCGATGGCTCCGGGCGAACCGGACGTGGGCACGGTGTTCACGAGCCCGAGGCACATCTCGTCGGATGATCCGTCGCCCCAGGTCACGAAGCGCGGGGGCAGGTTGCGCAGGGACGGCAGTTCCTGGCGCAGGACGGGATCGTACGTGCATCGCACCTCGATCTTGTCACCGGGTCTGACGGAGATCGGGTGGGCCAGGTTGTAGGCCTTCTGATAGTGGAAGTTGTAGTTGGGCACGTTCACGATGGTCTTCTGGTTTGGCGTCCCGGGATCGAGCGTGATCGTCATGCCCTGTCCAAGGAGGTGCATGTGCGCTCCGGCGCGGACGATCGTCCCCGGTCGGTAGACCGTCATCATGCAGGACGTGACACTCCCAGTCGGCGGGTCGCTCGGGTTGCGTCCGCACTTGGACTCGAGGGCGTAGACCGTGGCGACGGCTTCTGCGCCGAAAATCGCCCACCGGGGCGGCGACGTGGACGTCCGGTGAGTGGATGATGAGCTTGGCGTCGCCACCCCCCGATCTAGGAGTGTTTAAGGGAGAAGTCGACCAACTCGCCTGTTGCCTGTCTTACCGGCATGAGTCCGCTGTACTCCTGGAACCGCCTTCCGATGACGTCAACGTAGGTCGGGTCCATCTCTAGGAGTCGCGCTACACGTTCGGTCTCGTGACACGCTATGAGCGTGGACCCCGACCCGCCGAAGGGATCGAGGACGAGACCCCCGAACGGTGGTGCGCTGTTGCGCAAGCACCTAGCGATCAACTCCACTGGCTTCATCGTCGGATGACTTTCGGATTGCCTGGGACGAGGGATCTCGAACACCGAAGTCTGGGCGCTGGAGCCGTACCAGCCCTGAGCCCCACGCCCACGCCGGCCGCCCCCGGCGGTGTAGCCGTAGAGCAAGGGTTCGTGACGGTAGTGGTAGTCAGACCGTCCAAGGACCATTGAATCCTTCACCCAGACCAGCATCTCGTGGATGCGCCACCCGACAGCGGTGGCTGCCTTGAAGAACTCGACGGACAACGGCCCAGCAGGATGGGCGATGTAGAAAGCGGCCCCGTCGATCAGGACCTGGTCGACCGCGCAGAAGGCTGCCGTGAGCAAGGCCGGCAAGTTGTCGGCCCGATCATTGTCGATGGTCAGCGCGTCCTTGGTCTTGCCGACGTGGTTCACGCCGTAGGGCGGGTCGGTCCAGAGCATGTCGGCCTTGCCCCCGGCCATCAGTAGGAGAACGTCGGCTGGGTCGGTGGCGTCGCCGCACATGAGGCGGTGTGGACCCAGCAGCCACACATCGCCACGCTTGGAGATCGGAGTTGGTGGTTCGGGAATATCGTCGGGGTGCTGCTTGGGCTTGACCCCAGACTGACGCAGGTGCCGACACTCGATCACCTTCCGGAAGCGCAAGGGCGGCGCGCAACGAGTCACACCAAGCGAGTCGCCGATACGAGCCCGATGCTCACCCGGTCGGTGTCGAGACGCGCCACAAGGCCGAAGCGGCTGTGGGCGCTCGGGCCGAACGGGCCGACCACGGCAGAAACGTCCGTCCCGAGCTGCTGCACCGCCGGATGGGGCTCATCGAGGCCGACCTGCTCGACGACGCCCCACGAGGCGTCGACGATCAGCAAGTCCTCCGCGCGCTGGACCAGATGACCCTGTCCGTACGCGTGGACGCTGATGACGTCCTCGATGTCGATGACCCGTCTCGCGCCGGCCGCCGTGATGTGGAGTACGCCAAGGCGATCCCAGCCGAGGAGCGAATTACCACTCGAGCGGGCCGATCCGGTGAGACCGAGGAAGCTCTGTTGGACCAAGCGCGGTGACGCCGCATTGGAGAGGTCGTACGTGCTGACGGCTCCCTCGTGGGTCACCATCAGGGCGCGGTGGCCCCCACGGCTGATCAGGAGAACCGCCTGCGGCGAACGCCCGGCGAGAAGCTGTGCCTGCTCGACGAGCAGGATCTGCTTGATCATCATCCGAATCGACACCTGACGACCCGTGCTCGTGGCGGCACCGTCTCTGAGACGCTGGAGCGCCAGTTCCCGCCCGGTGCCCGCGCCCGGTGCAAACCCGGGGCCACCTGCAACGTCCGCTTCGATCTGCCCTCCGGCGGCGCCGATCGCCGGCACCGTGACCACGTCGAGCCTCGCGACCCCGGCCGCGTCGACCCGTCCCTGACCTAGATGCTCGCCACCGGGACCCATGGCGACGATCACGTCACCGGAGACCGCGCCGGCCACAACGATCTCCCAGACGTGCGCCACCCGCTCGGGATCGATGACGTCGCTCGGCGGGTCCACCAGCCATTTGGGGTTGAGCCGGTGGAACAGCCGGTACCAGGGGTCGAGGAGCGTATAGCAGTGCGCGAGCCTCCACTTCTCCACTTCCTGCTTCCACTGTTGCAACTCTTCAGGCGTCGGTTGAGGGATCGGGTGCAACGTCACGACGCGGGCGCCCCCGGTTGTCTGCACAAGCACCTCGCAGGGTCCTGCGTCGGGCATCCCTACCGGGACGTCCAAGAGGATTGTGACGACCATCGGACAGTAGGAGTACTCGATTGTCAGATAGGGCTGGTACGCGGCGACGTTGTCCCCGAGGAGTGTCGCGGAGCAGAACCGGATCGGGATGTCGCCCGTTCCGGTGAGAACGATCGACGAAGACATCGTCAGACTGCCTTCGACGCCCGAACAGGTGGGGGCCGGGAAGGACCACGAAAAGTCGTTGACCTCGCACTCCAGGGTGGGCTGGCTGGCGGGATGAATGGATTCCGTACCACCGATCGCAAGCACTCCGGGCAGGACGACTCCGGCGGGATTGCCGAAGACCGTTGTCGGCACGCGGGTGTCGATTCGGGGCGGGTCACACGATGAAGGCGGTGGGCCGTCTGGTGGAAGCGCAACAAGGCAATGGAAGTCGCTGTCGTCATCCTTCGTGCAGGTTGGCGAGAGCGCGCTCGATGGGATCGGCGTCGACTGCGTACTGGCGGCAACGATCCCGGCGATGAACACCCCGACCGGCCCACCCAACCAGCCCAGAACGTAGTCACCGACATCGATCTGACCGCTCCCCATCATGATCGCTCCGATCACCGGCCAGAAGAGTGCGCTCGTGAGCTCACAGCAGAACAGCTCCCACTGGTTCGAGCTGTGGTCTGTGTGGATGTCGTACCGGATCAGACCATTCTCGATGCTGAAACTGATCCGGACGGTGACATCGACATTCACGTCGATGGTCGACCAGAAGCAGGTGCATGCATTGATCACGTCACCGTTGAACGTGACGACCAGTCCTGGAGTCGACGGCTGCCAGGCCACATCGATCCCGCTGTCGAGCTTGAACGACTTCGACCCCTTCAGTCCGTTCGTAAAGAGCGCGCTCAGTGACTCTTCCAGGCCGTCCACGGTCATCCAGAGGGCCCAATCGAGTCTGTCTGCTGCTGTGTAGTCCGTGTCCGGCCCGCTGGTGAAGAATCCCTCCCAGGCACCAAAGTTGTCCGAGGCCGCCACTGAGGTCAGTTCGAGCCGGAATTCGATGAGTGAACCGTCGGACGTCACACCGGCCCCGGCTTGCGCTGGTGAGCCGACCACTCCGAGCCCCGCGGTGAGCGCGACCAGGTCCAACGCCTCGGTCTGGGGGGGCAGATGCCCCTTGAGAATTGTGTCTAGTTGTGTCAACTGATCGGGAGACGCGAAGAGTGAGGTGACCGACTGGTACGTGAGGGTGAATGCCGTACTCGAGCCGCTGACGTCGAAGCGAAGGTCGAAAGTGATCGTCAATGGCACCCCGAGTGTCGTCGTCGGTGCCGCATCGTTCGGCATGAGGTCCGAGGTCTGCACGATGTGTACAGTCACGTCCTGGCTGTAGGCAACCGCGTGCGCGGGGACCGAGAGGTTCCCGTGGCCACTGACGGGCACCTCGGCAACGAACGCACTGCCCTCACCGAACTTCGTGACCGAGCCGATGTCGATGTGGTCAACGACGTATCCGTCGAACTCGTCCGTGACACACAGATCGAGACGTTTCAGGCCTTCGCTGAGCATTCCGCCCAGTGTGGGGGCGCTCAATTGGACCCCAATGAACATCTCCCACTCTCCTCGGCGTCATCGACCACGAATGAACCTGGTCGTCCGGTTGGATATGGGGGAGTGTCGCGAAGGGCCCGCGGCTCTACCGAGGCCCCTTGCTCCTCCAGGGCTTGAACGCCTAAGGAGGTGCTCCTCTTCCCATCAACAGTGATAACACTTTCGAGACTCGTTCTCTAGAGGTTTCCTGACGATCTCACCGCGAGACCACGCAGCGGCCGGCGCATCGTTGCTCGGCCCGCCGCGGAAGGGCATGCGGGCTTTGGTTTCGACAACTGGCTCCGTTGATGCTCTGTTGATGTGGTGCGGTGCAGTACCAGCACCCACGGCAATCACCATCGGGCGCTGTCTCAGAAGCGGCCGGAGACATCTGCCTCTTGCGGCGTTAGGCCGAGGGCTCACGCAGTGAAGTGTCTGGCTTTCCGAATCTCAGCGAGATAGCCCCAGCGCTCGCGATTGTTGCCTGCCCACAAACGGCACAACGGGGATAGGGCATCAACACGGGACGGGCTTGTTTCTAGAGCGTTGCGTCCTGCACCATCCACCGTCCGCCATCCACCCTCCGCACTCTGCCTTCCAGGAATGGTCCGAAATGGTCCAAAGTCCCTTCAGGTCACTCGACCGAGGGATTAGGCCACAAACGGGTGAAGAGCGTGACCCTGACTCGGGAGGTTCGCCATGTCCGGTTCGCCGTTGCACGGTTGGGGTCGGGTCGGGCGATCGGTCGCTGCGCTTGCAGCTGTGACCGGCACCCTCGCGCTGGCGCCGGTGGTTGTCGGCGTCGGCCAGGCACCCGCCGGAGCGGCGTCGGGGTGTGGCGTGACACTCGGCTCGCCCCGGGCCACCATTCAACCACCATTCAGCCAATCCGGCTCTCCCACGATCAACGTGCAGTTGGCACCGACCGTGGCCGGGCAAGGATGCAACACAACGATCTCGGTGACCGGCACGATCGCCACGTCGGGTGGTGTCCGTCCTACCAACGTCGCGGGGAACGGGCAGACCTACACCGTCAAGGTGACCTTTCTGCCCAACGAGCCTCCCCCGACATCCAATGGTCGATGATTGATGCCAACTGCTTCAACCCGGCGGGCTTGCCGTACCAGTTCATCGCTTCGAGCCCTGTCGCCGGCACCGTTGTCGTGCCGTTCCCGAACGTGCCGTCCAACAACAACCCTTGCAGCTCCACGCTGACCCTCACGGTCGGCGGGCTAGTCGGCCCAAGCACGTCGTTTCCGACCAACATCTTCGACTATGTCGGGATCACATCGACCCCGGGCAACCGCGGCTACGTGCTCGTCAACGTGTTGGGCGTCACCAGTGGCTTCGGAGACGCCGCGTCAGCGACCGCCCATTCGCCAGGCTTCCCGGGGCCAGGATTCCCCGAACCGGTTGTCGGACATGCCGCCGCGTCCGGTGCCAGCCCCTCACCCATGACCTCTCCCCCCGTGTGGATTGCTGATGCCGCTGGTGCTGTCGATGCCTATGACGCCCCCTTTTACGGATCCATGGGGGGCACTCCGCTCAACTCGCCCGTCGTCGGCATCGCCTCGACCCCCGACCACGGCGGCTATTGGCTCGTCGCCACCGACGGCGGCGTGTTCTCCTTCGGGGACGCCGGCTTCTACGGCTCGGTCCCCGGCGCGCTCAAGCCCGGGCAGTCCCTGAACCAGCCGATCGTAGGCATCGCCTCGACCGCTGACGGGAAGGGCTACTGGATGGTGGCGAGCGACGGCGGCGTGTTCGCCTTCGGGGACGCGCCATTCTGGGGTTCCATGGGCGGCAAGGCGCTCAACAAGCCGATCGTCGGGGTGTCCGGTAACACCCTGGGCGGCTATTGGCTCGTCGCGTCGGACGGCGGCATCTTCTCGTTCAACGCGGCCTTCGAGGGATCACTGGGCAGCATCGTGCTCAACGCCCCGATCACGGGGATGGCGGCTACCGACGACGGGAAGGGCTACTGGATGCTGGCGGCCGACGGTGGCGTCTTCGCCTTCGGTGACGCGCCATTCTGGGGTTCTAGGGCGGGGTCCTGAGCAGCCGTCGTCGGCCAGAGTTTCAACGCCCCTATCGCTTGGCGGATTCGCAACCGGATCCCGGTGGCAAGACTGCCCCACTTCGCCGGCTTTGGGCGGGACCAGTCAGCCTCGGCGAGACCTTGTGGATCGGATCCGCCGAAGACAATTCGGGGCGCTACGTGGATGCCGACACGCCGGTGAAAGCAGCGTCCAGGTCGGCGTAGTGTCTAAGCAACATCGAGGAGAGAGGAGCTTGTCATGGCCGAGAGCGTGTACAAGGTCATAGAACTCGTAGGTACGAGCGGGGAGTCCTGGGAGAAGGCCGCCAGCGCAGCGGTGGCAAAGGCCAGCGCGTCGTTGCGTGACCTTCGAATCGCCGAGGTGGCCGAACTCGACCTCCAGCTCGAGGATGGGAAGGTCAAGGCGTATCGAGCCAGGGTGAAGGTTTCTTTCAAGTACGAGGGTGGCGACTGAACTCCGACAACCTTCCCGACAACTGAGCGTCGGAACGTTCGTGACCTTGTGTCAGAGGTTGGAGAAATAGCGAGGCGCGTGCCGACTTGGACTAAAGCTCACCGCGGGTGCCCCTTCCGCCGGGACGGTGGGGTAGTTCGGCGCCACTAGGCGCTAGGCCGGGTAGCGCCAGTCCTTCTCTGATGACTCCCCGAGGTCGTTAGCTACCGAGCGCGGGGCTCGATTGTCGTGAACCCCATTCGCGGCTAGTCATGATCATCACGGCAACTTCGACTGGGCCACGCTCATCGCTTGCGGGCACGATCGCGCTCCGTTCAAGACGCATCCCGATCCTCTCGGCAACCCTCACTGACCGCGGGTTGTCGACCTGCGGCAGCGAGAGCACTTCATTCAGCTGGAGCACCTCAAACGCACACTCGAGCGCCACCTCGGCTGCTTCTGTAGCGTAGCCATGGCCCCACGCTGAGGGATCGAACCGCCAACCCACCTCGACTGCGGGAAGAACCTCAGGAAGGAACGTCGGTACTGCCAGTCCCGCGTAGCCGATGGTCACCCCGTGCTGGCGCTCCGTGACCATCCACAGCCCGAATCCCAAAACAGTCCAATGCTCAATCCAGCCGCTGACAGAGGCTTCCGTCTCGGCGCGAGTAAGACCCCGGCCGAAGGGAAACCGCCACACCTCCTCCTTGGCGAACACGGGAGTCAAGCGATCAACTGAGCCCCAGTCGATCGGTGTCAGCTCAAGACGAGCCGACTTCACCGCCCCCAGCCTTGCCGCAACACGTGGCGCCGACGAAGCCAGTGATCGATCCACGACGGCCACGATAACGCCAAGGGTGTCCCACTTCGCCGGGATGGGGCGCCACCGTGCGGCACCTTGGCGGAGTCAGAGGCGGCGGACGGTCACGAGGTCTGAATGCTCTACAAAGGTCACCATGTCGGTACCGCCATCTAGTTTGTCCAGCTCAACCCTGAGGACCCGCGTCAGCTCGGCATAGCCGGCTGGGGGTAGCAAATCCGGTAGATAGGTCAACAGCAGAAAGCGACTGGTTTCATCAACCGTCATCGTTTTCGACGCTGAGATAGACTGCACCAACACGGAGCCGAATCCAGCGTTGGCGAGAAGCCTTACCAGGCTGTCGAGCTGCAGGGCTCGATCGTCCTGGATTTGTGGGATGTCGATCGGGTAGGTCCCGCTTACCTGTTGCCACGCAGCGCGAAACACCGAGATTGGGTTTGGTGTGTTCTCCGGCGGGGGTGCCGGAAGCACGGTGGCGAGAAGGCCGCCTGGGCGGAGGACCCGCGCTACTTCTGCGAGCACTCCTTCTAGCGGCTGCAAGAGCATCAAGGCGTAGTGGCAAGTAACGGCGCCCAACGCGGCAGTTGCGACGGGCAACCCAGCAGCATTGGCTAGGGCCAGCGGTGCTCCGTGTCCAATCCGCCGGCAGGCAGCGTCCAACTCGGCACCGTTCCAGTCCATTCCGACGCAGGCATGGTTCGGATAAAGTAGCTCAAGGAGGTAACCGTCACCGCAGGCCAGGTCGAGGACGGGTTCGTCGTCTTGCTGAATCAGTTCAGCAAGCACCTCGTAGGAGTTGCGGCCCACCCCATCTGTCAGTGAATCCAGCAACGCCGACGTTGCTCCGGGGTGGCGAGCGTGCCACCACTGCAGGTACTCGGCGCCCCCCATCGCATCACTGGACATAGGCGACGATTCCATCCCCACTTGAGCGGATAGTCAACCGGCACGCTCCGGCGCTGAGCATCTGGGTGCCCCAGTACGCCGGGTCCGGGTTGCATTTCGTGTAGTCCCCCCACCCGTCAACGCCCCGACCACGGCTCGGGGACGAAGATCGTTGCTACTCCTCGCCGGACCATCTCTCCCAAGGTGCCCTTGTTTCCAGGGGTAACCCCGTCGTAACTTCCTCCGTGCCGGGCAACGGAATGCGAGGAAGGGGAGCAGACATGCACGCGACCATTACCCATACACGCATCGACATGGATCGTCTGGACGAGGCCGTCGGGGGGACCGACGCAGTTGAGAAGCGGCTCAGAAGCTTGGCGGGCTTCCGGGGTGGCTATTGGATGGAGCCCATCGACGGCGAGGGCTTGATGGTGGGCCTCTGGGATACAGAGGAGAATGCGACCGCCGCCGCACCGTCGCCCGGATTCAACCCCGCCCCCGGCGTGACAGTCGAGCGTGTGGAGATTCGAGAGATCATCCACCACGCCTGATTGGGCCACGCCGTGAAGACGTGCCACCGACCGCCGGGATGGTGCGCTACCCCTCGCTCTGGCTACGGCGTTCCCACCTTGGAAGCGGCCGAAGTGGACATGCCCGTCGCCTTGGCAATGGCAGGCAGTGTGACCGTGTTCGCCGATGCCAGCATTCGAACCATCAAAGCAACTACGGGATGAGGAGGATTTCTACTTCTTCGCGAGCACGATGGCTATTTAGCGCTTCTTCGTTTGAAGACGCCAAGCCTGGGTCCCGTGGTCCCAGAAGACGGCGTCTCCGGTGAGCTCGTGAAAAGCTTGCAGCACGGGCTTGGCGATGGCGAGACGGCCCGCTTCGTCCCTGTACGTGAACTCCGCACCGAAGTGCTCGGCAATGTCGTTCACCGCCGTCGACTGGTACAGGAATCCCAGCACCTCGACCTTGGCCACCATCCAGTCTGCGACAGCTTGAGCGGTCGTCACCGCTTGTCATCATGGCACCCGGGGCAAGACCAAACCCCGCGAGGTGCTCGGGGCATGCCCACACTCGGAACCACCGGTCGCCCCGCGGCGAGTACCAGTGCCCGGTTCACGCCGGGGCGCCGGCCCGCAACACCGGGAGCGAGTTGCAGGCTGCAGCCCTCGCAACTGACTCCCAGCCTCCACACGCTCTTGACGTACCCTGGTCCCACTGACCGGCGTTCGGGGATATTTAGCGTTGGTTCCGGGCGTCCACCGATTTGGCGGAAGCCCTTCGTAGGGTGCGTCGGGTCGGTTCTTCTGGCTTGACTTTACGGGGATCGGAGCGGGCGACAGCTCGACTCCACAACGGTGATCGTCTGTCAGACGAGCCTCCCGACGCACGTGCATCCCTGTTCTGGAACTCGGCGGCCGATCACAGAATCGGACCCCTGCTTCTCGAATGTCTGGATGGTCACACCCCTGCGGAGCGTGCACTGCTCGACGACGGAGAGCCGACCGATCAGCCGTCCAGCGAAAGGACCAAGCCATGAAGGAAGTGAGGTTGGGCATCGACGTCGCTTGTCGGGCCGACCACCGGGCCAGCCTGGCCGACGAGCGAGGTGAGTTCCTCTGGTCGTCGTGGAGGTTCCGCACGACGACTGCCGACCTCGAGCGCCTGTGGGCCAAGATCCCCGCCGATACGTCGGTGACTGTGATCCTCGAACCGACCCGCAACGCCTGGGTGCCGCTGTCGGCCTGGCTCCAAGCACGCGGCGCCACGGTGATCTTGGTGCCACCCGAGCAGTCGGCCGACCTGCGGGACTACTACAACAAGCACATCAAGACCGACCGCTTGGATTCACGGGTGCTGGCCCGTCTGCCGTTGCTCCACCCTGAGGGCCTGCGGGGCATCGACAACCTTGGCCCAGCTCAGTCACTGCGCCGGGCCGTGCGCCATCGCTTCAGCCTGGTCAAGCGCCGCAGCGCGGCCAGTCTCCGTCTTGACGCACTGGTCGAGCTGCTCGGTCCGGGATGGGCCGACTCCCTCGGATCGGCCACCGCTTCGAAGACCGCCCTGGTCATCTTGGAGAAATACGCCGATCCACGGGCGCTCAAGCGCCTCGGGCGGAGCCGGCTCGCTGCCCTGTTGATCCGCTCGAGTTCGGGACTGTGGCGCGAAGACAAGGCCGACGAGCTCTTGGCCATGGCGAACGAGACCCTGGCCCTGTGGTCAGGCGGGGGCATCGACTTCACCGAGTTGGCCCACGACATCGCCTCCGAAGTCCGAGTGCTCCGCCAGCTCGACGACGAGATCGAAGCCGCCGACAAGCGGATCGCCGTTCTCTATGACGAGGCCGATCCCTTGGGCATCGTCCGCTCGGCACCGGGGCTCGGACCCGTCCTCTCGGCGGCCATCTTGGCCAACGCGGGCGACTTCAACCGCTTCGCCAACCTGGCCGGGGTGCGCTCCTTCACCGGCTTTGTGCCCAAGGTCGACCAGTCCGGACTGGCGGCGGGGCACAAGGGCATCACCAGGGCGGGTGACGCCGGGCTGCGCCAGGCCCTCTACCTGGCGGCCGATCACGCCCGGCACATCGATCCGACCCTCGCCCAGCGCTACCACCGACTCGTCATGGTCGAGGGAAAGCACCACAACTCAGCGCTGTGCTCAGTGTCGGCCGTTCTCATCACCCGGATCGCCGCTTGCTGGCGCAAGGGTGAGATCTACGCCCTGCGCGACGAGTTCGGAGAAGCGATCACCGAAGCGGAAGGCAAGGCTGCCTGCACCGACCGGTTCAAGATCGACCCCAAGGTTCGGGCAGCCCGTCGTCGGAACACTCCCGCCAAACTGCTCAGGAACAAGGCGGCGGGTCGAGGCAGAAAGGAGTCGGCCCAGAAGGTCGCTCCGGCCACCGACCCGCCAGGGCAAGACGCTACCGAAAATGTGGCTTGAGGGGCTTGACTGCCGTTAGGAACTCACCCTCCGCTGGATTGAGGGCATCAGGATCGTTGGTGACGGACCCGACGGGCTGATCAATCGGGCTCGTGCAACCTCACAGCTGGGATCTCAGCACGGCGAACTCGCAGCCTGGCGCGGACGGGTCGAAGCCGTGCTCGATCAGCCAGCGGGCCGCCACCAGGCTTCGCAACGACCACCACGCTCGGATCACATCGAGGTCAACGTCGGTGCCATAGCCGGCGACCACGTCGCCAAGGTGCTCCTCGTGTCCGAGCGTCAGGATGGCGAGGTCGAAGAGGGCATCGCCCTGGCCCGCGTCGGACCAGTCGATCACACCGGTGATCTCGTCACCGTCGACGAACACGTGGGCGACCTGCAGGTCGCCGTGCGTGAACACCGGAAACCACGGCCGGAGTGCTGCCTCTGCAATCCGCCGGTTGCGGGTGACCATGTCGGTGGGAAGGACGCCGTTCGTGACGAGCCACTCGCACTCGCCGTCAAGGCGGGAAGCGATCTCCTCCAGGCTCTTACCCGGCCATGGCGGCAGCGGCGCGTCGTGCAGCATCCGGGCGGCGGCACCCGCCGCGGCCCACGCCGCCGACGACGCTGGCGACGGCTCGCCGAGGCGGCCGAGTGCCGTCCCTGAGAGGGCGGCGAGCGCAAGCACAGGCGGCTTCCGCCAGAGGACCTCCGGAGTCGGGATCGGCGCTATTGCCATCGCCTCGACCTCGACCTCGGTGCGCGCTTGATCAGCGTCGATCTTCAGGAACACGTCGCCGACACGCAGAGTCGCGCGCTCGTTGTGGGCGACGACGACTTCAACCTCTACCTCTTCCATGCCGGCCATTATTGCGGGATGACCACCGACGTGGCGTGGTCCGGCCGCATTCGTCGCCGTTGGGGGACCGCGGCCTGTGACCACGCTGTCTCAGAATGCCTGACGCAAGGTCAGACCGCCCGAGGCCGCACCGGATACCGGGCGCAACCGCACCTGTGCCGCGGTCCCGGCGTTCCTCCTATCAGTTGTCAAGCCCTTTTTGTGCGAACAGCGGACAGAACAGTGATGAGTCACTCGGCCGAGGACATGCTCTTATCAGGCCACGCGTTCACAGAGCGTTGACCCGGACCGTGGGCCGGCGAGTCGCCGGAAAGTCAACCCCTGGGGGCGACAGTTGGGGGGTGAGCCAGACCCACGGTCCGAGGGGTTAGCCGCGAGGCAAGTAGCCGTAGAGCTCGCGGGCGACGTAGCGCTTGAGGAGGCGGATGACGCCTCGCTTGGAGCGTCCCTCCTTCACCTTGCGATCGAAGTAGGCGGTGGTGGCTGGGTCATGGGCGATGCGAACCATCACGATGCGCCAGAGGGCGCTGTTGGCCTGACGGTCCCCACCGCTGCCGCCGATTTCCGAAACTCCCCAGGGGCGATCATCGAAATTCCCCACTTGCCTGACCCGGTGAGTTGTGTGATCTGAGGCTACTCCTTGGCCTTGGACACCCCCTTCCTGAGCTCCTCGGTGCGGGCCCGATGGGAGCGCATCCGGTAGCTCTCGCCGTCGATGTTGAACACGACGCTGCGGTGCAGCAGGCGGTCGAGCATGGCGGCGGCCACCATCGGGTCGTCGAAGATCTTCCCCCACGAGCTGACCCCGAGGTTCGTCGTCATGACGATGGAGCTCTTGAGATAGCGCTGCGTGATGACCTGGAAGAGCGCAGCAGCCGCCTCAGCTTGGAGGGGCAGGTAGCCCACCTCGTCGATGACCAAGAGTCTCGGTCCGGCGAAGAAGCGCATGGTGGTGGCCCACCGCCCTTCGAGGGCGGCACGGTGACAACGAGCAGCCAGATCGGCGGCCGTCGTGTAGTAGGTCCGATAGCCGGCGTTGATGGACGCTCTGGCCAGGCCGACGGCCAACATGGTCTTGCCGACACCGGGCGGCCCGATCAGCAGCACGTTGGTGGCGTCTTCTAAGAAGCGCAGGGTGCCGAGCTCGCTCATCAGCTTCTTGTCGACCGAGGGCTGGGCGCTGAAGTCGAAGTCATCGAGTGTCCACGGGGACGGCAGACAGGCGAAGCGCTCGAGGCCGGCCCGGCGTCTGATCTCGGTGGCAGCGACCTCGACCTCGAGGAGTCGATGTAGGAACTCGGAGTGACCGAGCTTCTCCTGCCGGGCACGGTCGAGCTCGCCTGGCAGCGCTTCGGCGACAGCCGAGAGACGTAGGTAGGCCAGATGCGAACGGATCTGTTGATAGGTCGAGGACTCGCTCACCGGGCCACCTCGTCATAGACCGAGAGGTCGACGACGGGCTCACGCCCGATGGGCCCGAGCAGGCGGGCCGCCTCTTCGAGTGCCTCTTTGCCCGGTGGACGATTGGCCTTCTTGTCGCACGGACGAGCCGTGGTGAAGGCGGAGAGCACGGCGGCCTCGAGCGCTTCTTTGTGCTCGACACTGCGCACGAGGGCCCCCGATCCTGCCGGGGCCAAGCGATGGGTGACCAGGATCGCTCCCGAAGGAGCCACCACGTCGATGGTCGGAGAGCTCAAGCGGTGCCGGACGAGCAGTGTCGTGCCGGCCAGTCCGGGCGGCACCGAGTAGCGATTGCCCGAGAAGGCGACGCTTGCGTTGTCGGCGACGACACGCTCGACCTCGGTGGTGGCCGGGAACGGGTAAGCCGGCAGGGCGAGCAGCGGTTCGGCATCGGCCAGTTCACCGACCGTGGTCCGCTCGCCGTTCGGTCCGCGGCGTGCGCGTTCGTCGCCCGTCGTGGCGCAGAAGACGTCGAGCGAGCGTTGGGCGTCCTCGGGGTTCTTTGCGCTCATGGTGCGCCACCAGCGGCCCGAGGTGAAACGGACCGAGGACTCGACCGCACCCTTGCGATTGCCGCGCCTGGGCGGACAGGGTTCGACGACGGCCCCGTAGTGCTTGGCCACTGGTGCGAAAGAGGGCTGGACCTCCCTCGTCCCCGGCACGATCACCGTCGCCAGGCGGTCGGTCCGCCACACCCTCGCCGTCCCGCCCAGGCGCCGCAGCACCTCGTCCATCGCCTCGATGAGGTGGGCCTGGTCCATCTTCTCGGCCAGCACGCCACGCACCTTGCCCGAGTGCGACAACGTGCCCAACAACACGTAGGCCGTCCCTCCCCACGGGGCACCCCGTCGCTCGAACCAGTCCCACTGGATCTCCTCGCCGGGCGGATGGTCGATCTCGACGGTGTCGCGGCCCTTGACGCCGGCACAGGCTTCGCAGTGGGGCCGGAGCCCGGCCGCCCGCACCTGGCGAACGAAGGAGGGGTAGCTCAGCGGATAGCCGAGCCGGACGACCTCGTCATAGAGGGCCGAGGCCCAGACGTGCGGGTCGTCGACGAAGCGCGCCGCCAGGTACTTGGTGAACGGCTCGAGCGGATCGGGAGCTGATCTGGCCCGGACGCCGGGGACCCGCTCCCCGTTGATGTAGGCCCGGACCGTCTTGCGGTCCCGGCCGAGGTGGCGGGCGATCGCCGAGATCGTCCAACCCCTACTTCTCAGTGCATGTGCTTCCACGTCTTCCCCATGTGTGAGCATGCGGAGCGGGTTCTCCCTTCGAGCTGGTTGCTTGGTCGCTCTCAGCTTCGAAGGGGGGCCCAACCCCGCGGGTGGATGGTTCAGCTCACCGGGACAGGGTGGGGAATTTCAGTGATCGAGGGTGGGGAGATTCAAAAATCGCGCACACCGCGGTCGAGGCGGTGTCGGTTGCTCTTGCCCGACGAGGCCGGGATGGGGGCAACGCCGCAGAGGTGAGCCCAGGCGGCTTCTGAGTGCAGGTGCTCGGGGTTGTCACCCGCACTGACCAAGAGGGCAGCCGCGGTGTCGGGGCCGACTCCGAAGCGAGCCAGCAGTTCGGGGTGCGGCAGCTTCGACGAGTGCCTCGATGCGCTTGTCGAGCTCGGCCAGCTCGTCTTCGAGCGTTTGGACCCGTCGGGCCAATGAGTACAGGGCGGCCTTGTGGGCGGCCATCACCGCATCGCCCGCGCGCGACGGGCGCAGCCGGGCTACCTCGTCCACCAGGACGGTTAGGCGCTTCAGGCGTGAACGCAGCTGGTCCGGAGCAGTGATCACCAGGTGACGCATCTGGACGAGCGCTTTTACTCGGGCCCCTCGAGCCGAGCGCTTGGCCACCACGAGGACTCGGATGGCCTCGATGGCGCCGTCTTTGGACTTGGAGATGCTCTGGGCTCGGCCACCGAGAGCAGCTCGAGCTGCCTCGACCGCGTCGAGCGGATCGGACTTGCCACTACGACGGCGCTCGGCCCGGTTGGGACGATCGACTTCGATCACCTCGACGTCGGCTCGACGGAGATAGCGAGCCAGGCCGGCCCCGTAGGAGCCGGTGCCCTCGACGCCGACCCTATTCAGAGGACCGAAGCCCTCGAGCCAGGCGAGCAGTGCTTTGTAGCCAGCAGGATCGGTGTCGAAGCGCTCCGTGCCGAGCAACGCTCCGAGCGGGTCCAGTGCGGCCGCCACGTGAACGTCGAGGTGAGTATCGACGCCACCTGTCACGCCCCGCGAAGCTTCTACGATGGTCATGGTCATCCCTCCTGTCAACGGAGTTAGGGATGGCACGGCCGTTCCGGATCGGAGCGACGGGCGGTCCGCGTTGTTCGTAGCAACCGGACCAATCACCCCAACTCGGAGACGGGACGTGCCGCTGTCTGTGTGCCAGTCAGGCGAAACCCGGCCAGCACTCCCGAAGCTATTGAGGGCCAACAATCCAGCGGTGGACCCCTCGGAGCATTGTCACTGTTCGGGGGCATGGCCATGAGATCTACAGTAGGCAGAGTTAGGTCTGATTTGGCTGGGAGGTCCGCGTACATGAGCATCGAGTGGCTGACGGCCATCGACGAAGCCCAGGTTTCCGAGGTTCAGCTGGCCGACGGCTGGCACTCGATCGATGTGCCTAGCTTCATTGTCAGTCCATCGGACGAGTCCTTCTCTTTCGATGAGACCGTGGCCCACACTCACATATCACCCCGCACACGGGTGGTGGTAGGCCCACTAAGTGCCGTGCTTGCTGTCGCGTTTACGAACTGACCACCTCGGGGTCCCGATTGTCAATGGATCCCCACCCAACGCAACAACCGGGAAGTCCTCAGCCGACCTGTGGTTCCGCCGCCCGATAGTGCCGCACGGTGGCGCCCCGTTCCCGCGAACGGGGATACCCGCACTTTGCTCGTTTCACCCTTGACAATTTCGGAGCTGGGTCATGCTGACCATCAAGCCGTCGAACGACCTACCAGAAGTAGCCTGACCTTGTGAGGTATCGAGCAGTGCGGGTCGCAAGCGCGCTCTTGGCGACTGGGCTACTCACGATATGCGTTGGAGTTGCGTCAGCAAGAGCGGGTACTACAACACCGTCGAGCAGCATCACAACCGCTGGCCTCGGTGCCGTTATGCCCCAGTTCTCTGTGACGGTGGCGGACAGCCGGGCCACCTGAGGGTCGGTCGGAGCGGATGGGACGTTTCGGGCGCCCCTATCACCTATCCCGGTCAAAGGGTGTTGGGGATAGGACATGACGGGGTTCAAGACGCCGCACCCCGCCCGTCCGAGGTTCGAAGTGCCCGGCCGCTCGGCCTGCCGCACCCCACGCACCGCCACACTTCCGCCGCCCCCCCCAGCCCCCCCCTGGCAACTCGTCGGGGTGGCCTGGGCGGTCGTGCGTGCTTGGGCGTGCTCCCTGTACGGCTGCACACTTAGGGGACCCGCCGACAGGTTGGTGCGGGCCGCGACCCTCCGGCGCTTGACATAGATGACTATATAGGTAGAGTTATTGCCGTGGGCCGTTCCCGGAGTCCGTCTCCGCAGGTGATCAGAGTCCTCCAGGCACTGGCCGCCGATCCGGCGCGGTGGCGCTATGGCTATGACCTGGCGACAGAAGTCCACCTGAAATCGGGCTCGCTCTATCCGATCCTGATCCGGCTCGCCGACCGTGCACTGCTCGAAACATCCTGGGAGCCCGGACCGCCCGGCCGGCCGCCCCGGCACCTCTATCGACTCACCCCGACGGGGCGGGAGTACGTGGCGACGCTTGACGTCGCCCGGGCCGAACGGTCCGCGCCGCGCCGGCGCTTGGGCTTGAGCGGGGCTTAGTGCCCTCGGTCCCGGCGATGTTGGGGATGATTGCTGCAGGTCCGCCCTCGGTCCTCGCCATCTTGCTGCTTTCTGGCGCCGGGGTGGTGCTGTGGAGTCGCGAGCATCCACCTCCAGACACGCAGAGGGTGCGAGACGACGTGCCGCTCCGGCTGTTGCAATGGGCGGACGGACTGCTCCCCGCCGACCGGGTCGAGTGGGGCCAGGCGATGCTCGGCGAGCTGGACCGGATCGAGGGGCGTTCGAAGCGTTGGCGCTTCGCTCTCGGATGCGTGACCGGCGTCGTGCTCGTGCCACCCTGGGGGCCGGTCGGACCGATGGCGGTGTTGGGGGCCGTCGCTCTGGGCGGCGCGGTGGTGTTCGGCTTTGGGTTCGTCCACTTCGGGCTGGCCACCAACCCTTGGAACTGGGTGTTGCTGGTGATCCTGGCCGCCCTCGTGATGGTTTCCATCGTCGCCGTGAGCGTGCAGCTGCGCCGGGCCCGTGTGGCCCGTCTGGGGCTGGTGGGCGGGCTCTTCGTCGCGGCGACGTGGTTGGCGTTCTCCGGGTTCACGTGGCAAGGCATCATCAGCCCCATCTATTCAGTGGGCGCGTGGTCCGACCCGGCGTTGTACATCGCAGTGCCTTTGGCCCTGGGGGTGGGTGGCGCCTGGCGCAGCGGGAGCGCCTCGGTGGGGCGCCGCGCCGCTCGGCTGGCCGGCGTCAGTGCCGGGCTGGTCATGTTCTTCATCTCGACCATCGCGGTCGTGGCGATCGACGGTGGACCGCGCGACCCGGCGCGTCGGTCGCCGGTGGCGTGAGCGAGGCGTTCTCAAACGTGGCCATGACCTACCTGTTGTCGCTCCCCTTGGCGGCGGCGGCGATCGGCTGGGTCGCGGCGACGGCCACCGCCCGGATCCGCTCGGTGAACCTCGCCCGACTGAACCCTGACCCGATGAGCACGACGAAGGCCGCCGGCCGAGCGCCCGACGCACACGAGAGCCCAACCGCTGGGCGCGCGTTGCGACGCGTGGCGGTCGTGGTGGCGGTCATCATGGCCATCACACTCTTTTTCTTGGCCCCATAGACGAGCAGCTCGCGGGCTGTCCGGAAACCCGAGCCGAGCAGAGATCAGTGCGGATAGTCGCTCGCGGGGCACGGGACGGGTGACCCAAGTTCGTCTCGGCACGGGGTGCCACACGCTGGCAGCAAGAGAACAGGACACCTGGGCCCTCAGAGGGCCGGAGCTGCCCCGTAGTCGCGTAACCTCTCGCGGCAAGGGGGTCAGCGATGAACGTGACCGAGCGCGAGATGCAAGTCCGGAGGTTCGTTGACGAGGTCTGGAACGGCCAAAGCTACGAAGCGGCCGCTGATCTCTATGGCGAGAATTACCACAGCATGTTCGGGACAGGGCCTTCGGCCAAAATCGAGCCGATCCGCCGCTACCGCGAGGCGTTTCCTGATCTCCACCTGGACGTCGAGGACCTGATCGTGGCCGGAGACACGGTTGTCTTGAGAGTCATATTCCGCGGTACCGACACCGGAGGGTACGTGGGCCGGGCCCCGACGGGACGCGCCGTAGAGGAATGGGTGGTCACCATCATGCACTTTGAGGACGACAAGGTTGTCAGGGAATGGATCGGAGCCGACAAGCTCGGTCTGTTCATTCAGCTGGGGGTCTTGGATGACCCTTGGCCCAGCTAGGAATCAACCGCCCCAGTACACCGGGTCAATGAGACCTTGCGGGCCCGTTTCGGCAGGGTCGCCCGCAACCGGCAGACCTCCGATTGGACGCACTAGCCCCCTGCTTGGTCCGCCGATAGCCTCTCAGTGTGCCACTGGACGGGGACGCTGTGACAATCACTGTGACGTGTAACGACTGTGGGGTCGCCACCCCAGTCGTGTTTGAGGGCCTGGTGTACGTGCCAGTCACAACCCAAGCTCGTACCACTGACTACGTGTGCGGTGGGTGCGGGAAGTTGGAGTGCCTGACGATCACGCTTGAGCGTCAATCGAAGACGTCGGACTTGAACTGAATCATTGCCCCGGAACGACATTCGGATGACCCCGGGGAGCGCCCGCTATCGCGTCGACGACAAGCCGCTTGAGTTCGTCAACGTGGTTGCGCATGCTTTGGACCACCTCGGGCGATGTGGCGCCCAGTCCAGCTCGCCAACCACCCGTAGCGGGTGCTGGGTGGGGGAGGACCTCGTCGGGTTGCCCGGAACGTTCTTGTCCGTGAGATTGGGGTCATCCTCGATTGGACCGGTGGGCTCCACCTGGTAGATCCGGCCCGGCCCTTTTCCCACTGCTACTTCCGCTCCCCACGTCGCCGCATCCAAGGTTGCGGTCATGTAGACGTAGTTTGCCCTGCTTCGCCCGCCGAAGGAGGACTGTTGGTTTCGTCAGATCGCCAGGGACGCTGGCCGATCGGCTGGGTCCTTGTTGATCGGTGCAGTCCACTGATCACCGGGGAGGTTGGCGCCGAGGACGACTCGGTACGGAGGGCCGGCCAGGTTCCGATGCAGCCAGCCGGCCGGAGCCTCAAGGCGGCACCCGGGGCCAACATCGGTCACGTTTCCGTGCTCGTCAGCGAAGCTGCCGGTTCCCGAGATCACAAAGCTGACCGAGTCGAACTCGTGCCAATGCAGCGGTTCATCTTCGTGCAGGTTCAGATCGAAGGCCAAGCTGTGGAGGCCCAGCTCGGCGAGCTCCCCAAGCGCCTCTTCCTCGGTAATCGGCGTGCCCATCTCGAATAGGTAGTCCATAGTCGATCCTGCTCCGCAGTTAGGGTCCGAGCCAGCCTATCTCGAACTTCGTGTGCTCCTAGGGGTGACGGAACGCCAGGATCGCATCTCGCATAGGCGCTCCTTCGTCACAGGACACGCCCCCGTTCGCCTCGAGCGGCTCACGTCGGAACCGAGATCTTCACTTCTGCCACCGTGATGGCCTGGCCCGCCAGAATCACACGCCTCCCGGCTCTGCGCATTCGAACGACGCCGCCTCTCGATGAAGCTTGTTCACCGACAAGCTCCGACAGGCCAAGCTGATCACCCCAGAACTCGGCCAATGTGCAGTGCGCCGAGCCCGTGACGGGGTCCTCGACGACACCGACGTTTGGGGCGAAAAACCGGCTCACGCAATCTACGCCTGGGCGATCACCGCGAGCGCTGACAATGACGCCCCGCTCGGCGGCGAGGGCGATGCTCGCCAGATCGGGGGCGAGTGTCCGTACCAAGGCGGCATCCTCCAGGACGGCGAGACCATCCCAACGCCCGCGACCGAACCAGACGAGCCCCGCCAACGCAAGGGGCGCAGGAGGTTGGACCCGCGTGGGCGGATCCGAAGGAAAGTCCATTTCAATCCATCCATCATCGGAACGGATGCAGGCGAGCAGCCCGCTCCTCGTGTGGAATCGAGCGCTACCTCCGAGAACATGGGCGGCACCCAATGTCGCGTGTCCGCAGAGGTCGACCTCAACCGTCGGCGTGAACCAACGCAGATCGAAGTCCCCGTCGGCACGAGCGACTACAAAGGCTGTCTCCGACAAGTTCATTTCCCTCGCAACCGCTTGCATTGTCAGTGGATCTGGAAATGCGTCGACCACTGCAACGGCGGCGGGGTTGCCGCTAAATGGCTCAGACGTGAAGGCGTCCACCGTCCGAAGTTCGAGCACCATGGTCTGACGGTACCTGACGCAAATGTCCCCCGAGCGCCGGACGTGAGTCGCCACGACACCTTCGATGCTAGAAGGACCTTCATCATTCGTAGCGCCGGGTTGTCGGGGTCTCACAGATCGGGGACTCTTCGAGCGGGCGGCGGCCGCACCGGGAAGAGAAGCTCTGGTCCCTCGTACCCCGGGTCCTGTTCAGCCTTCGAGGCCCCACCTCCCTGCATCCCAGTGAAGCGACGACAGTGGGTAGTGACCGATCGGCTACGGCGACGTAGCCCTCAACCGACGCCGGGATGCCGAACCAGGTCGGAAGGGCGTACGGAGCCGCCCAGGCGTCACCGTTCGCCGCGGGCGGGCGAGTTGCGGCTTGCGAGCAGTCGCTGATCGCACATCCTCGTCGTGGTGGGTGAGAGCCGATGGCAGACTTTGGCCATGGGATCGGTCGTCTGGGGGAGAGACATCGCCGAGGTCTATGACGCGACCTACGCCGCTCTGGCGGAGCCGTCTGTGGTCGATCCGATGGTGGAGCTCCTCACCCAGCTGGTGGGCGACGGTGCGGCCCTGGAGTTCGCCGTCGGCACAGGCCGGCTGGCTCTACCGCTCAGTGCGCGGCGGGATCCCCGTCCATGGCATCGAGCTCTCGCCTGACATGGTGGAGCAGTTCCGGCGCAAGCGAGGTGCCGACAGAGTTCCTGTGACGATCGGCGACATGGCGACGACGCGCCTCCCGGAGTGTTTCGATCTCGTGTACCTCGTCGCCAACTCAATCATGAACCTGACGACCCAGGAGGAACAGATCGCCGTGTTCTCGAACGCGGCCACCCACCTCGCGTTGGGTGGGCACTTCGTGATCGAGTTGATCGTCCCCCAGCTTCGCCGAGTACCCCCGTCAGAGGTGGGGCGGGTCTTCAGGCTGGCACCCGACCATGTAGGCATCGAGACGTTCGACGACGTCGTGGGCCAGGTGGCGTGGTCCCATCATTGGATCGAGGTCGACGGTCGCCTGGTGCGTCATTCCGCTCCGTACCGGTACATCTGGCCGTCGGAGCTACTCCTGATGGCGAAGATCACGGGTTTCGAGTTACAGGATCGTTGGGGTGATTGGGACCGGTCGCCGTTCAGCTCGGATAGCGCGAAGCAGGTCACGGTCTTCGTCAAGGCGCGAGACGCGGGCCACGAGGAGTAGTCCTTGAGAACACTCGGAACGGGCGCGCTGCCTGCCTCTATCGCCGGGCCGGGGGTGTGACGAAGTGGAGTCTCAAGGACGTTTCCCCACGCAGGTTGAGCGCCTTAGGCGGTTCAATGCCCGGAGTCGCCACCAAGATCAGCGAGGTGGTTGGGCCCTCGCAACTGCCACTGTGTGCGGTTGCGAGGGCCCACCGTCGAGTGTGCTTCAGCTGTTCAGTTGCTTGATGTCGAGGGTGACGCTGTGCCTGCTGGACCTGGGCTACCCGCCGGGCCCGCACCAAAACCCGAGATCGTCGTCGTTACGGCGAAGTTCGAGTCCAGCTGGACCGTGACGTATGAGCCATCGGTCTTCTTCATGTGGACTTCATAGGGCGACGCTCCCGAAGAGTTCGTCTCGGCCCTGACGACAGTGGCTCCCGGAACGGCCGCGGTTGCGGCCGCCGTGGCCTTCTGGAGATCGGTCCCGGTCAAGAGTGTCTCGTTCGGCCCGTGAGTCATTGTCGCCGGGTCGGCCCCGGTGCCCGCGGGCGGAGTGCTCGCTGAACCAGCCGACGGAGCGGTCGTGGCGGAGGATCCTGATGGGGAAGTGGTGGAACTGGTGGCAGCGGAGGCGATACCGGCAGCACCCAAGCTCGCTCCGGCCACGATTGCTCCCGTGACGAGAGCATTACGCATTCTCTTTGGGTTGGCGGACATGTGTACTCCTTGCGTGAAGATGCTCCAAGAGTTTCTCGGAGCTTCACCACAGTGACGGGTCGAGCTGCGACCCACCTATCGTCCACCCGCGAGCGCCCTGTGAATCCCTCTGCCTGCAGCGCCGGTGGCCGGCCTGCCCATGCCCGCGGGCGGGTTCACGCGTCCGGGTGAGCCCGCCGAACTACCGTGGGCCGCACATGACCGACTCGGGCCCCCTACACGAAGACCGTCGACAGCCGGTCAAGGACACGTTGCGCCCCGTGCGGGACGCGCTCGTGCACGCGCTCGGCGGCACGGTGCCGACGCCAGGCTCGGATCCCGGGGATGCGCCGCGCGTCATCAGCTACGAGCAGCTGGTACATCTGCTGTACCCCACGCTGCCCACCGAGATGCGGCCGGCCCTCGACGCCGCCGCGTCGGGCGAGCTGGCCGACGTCTCGACCATCCGGCACATGCTCGGGAGCATCGAGCACCAAGTCGCCCCCACCGCCTTTTCGGTCCAGGTCTCCGACGCGGACGCGGTGCGGTGTGCGGTCGGGGGGATCGAGCTCTACTGTGACGCGGCCGACGCCGCCGTGACGCCGGGTCTCCTCTCGGGCGAGTACGAGCCGCAACTGAGCGCAGTCTTCGAGAAGTACTGCACGCCTGGGATGACGGTGGTCGACGTCGGCGCCAATCTCGGCTACTACTCGTTGCTGGCCGCCAAGCTGGTCGGGCCGTCGGGGCGCGTGATCGCGCTGGAGCCGAACTCGGAGAACTGCCGTCTCTTGCTCTCGTCGTTGCGGCTCAACAGGGTCGACAACGTCGAGCTCATCCCGGTGGCGGCGGACGTCAGCACCGGCTGGGCCTACTACTCCACGCACGTCGGGTCGAACGGCGGCCTGGTCGACGACGGGGAGCTTCTCGCCCATCCCGGCGTGGTGGTGCCCACGTTCGCCCTCGACGACATCGTCAACCACTCGGTGGGTTTCTTGAAGATGGACGTCGAAGGAGCGGAGGGACGTGTGGTCAAGGGAGCCCAGCGGCTGATCGAGCGTGACCGGCCCATCGTGACCACCGAACTCAAGGAGGAGATGCTTCGCCGCGTCTCGGGGACCACCGTGGCCGAGTACCTCGGCTACTTCGAGCGTCTCGGATACCGACCGTCGTTGCTCGAGAAGGGCGCCGGGGGGCAGCGGACGTTCGCCTCGGTGGCGGCGTTGCTGGCCGACATCGGGGAAACCGACGAGCTGCGCGACGTGCTCCTGCTCCCCAGCGATGCCTAGCCCCGTCGCTCCGGCCCGGCGACACCGTCGAGCAGTGCGTCGACGTCCGCGGTCACGACCAGGTCCCGCACCTGGCGCTCCCTGACGAACCCCTGGGCCACGGCGTGGCCGAGGAACGCCAGCAGGTCGTCGAAGTAGCCGGCCACGTTCAGGATCCCGCATGGCTTGTCGTGGATGCCGAGCTGGGTCCAGGTCACGGCCTCCATGAACTCCTCACAGGTGCCGAACCCTCCCGGCAGCATGACGAAGGCGTCGGAGAGCCCGGCCATGAGGGCCTTGCGTTCGTGCATGGTGTGCACCGTGTGCAAATCGTGCAGGCGGCCGTGGGCGATCTCGTGGCCGGCCAGTGCCTCGGTGATGACACCGGTGACCCGCCCGCCGGCGGCCAGCGC
Organism: uncultured Acidimicrobiaceae bacterium; assembly: GCA_963781955.1. Classification (GTDB taxonomy): domain Bacteria; phylum Actinomycetota; class Acidimicrobiia; order Acidimicrobiales; family RAAP-2; genus Bog-473. Next base: position 1,882,926 of record CAWAHU010000001.1, on the reverse strand, counting down.
GGAGTCGGCCACGGCCCCCATGAGGCCGACCGAGGCCCCGCCGTAGACCAGATCGAGCCCGCGCACCGCCAGGCTGCTGCCGAAGGAGGCCGCCGCGGTCGCGAACGCCGCCTCGGTACCGCTGCTCGATCCGCAGAACACGCACACGGTACGCGTCGTCACGCCGTGCTTCCCTCGGGGACAGGGATCGGCGAGCGACCAGCGCGCCGGGGCGAGCGCGTCCGGGGCACGATCGTCTCGGCGGCGTCACTGTCGTGGATGCCGAGTGCGAAGGGGATGGCGGCGAGAGCGAACAGCGCGGCGGCCAAGAAGGCGAAGTGGTACGAGTCGACGCCCGAAGCGGCCGAGCTGCTCCCGGAAGAGCTGTTCGCCGTGCCATGTGCGGCACCTGCCCCGATCAGGACGGTGGAGAGGATGGCAACCCCGGTGGCGCTTCCCACCTGGCGCATGGTGTTGAAGAAGGTGGAGGCGCGGCCCATGGATGCCGGGGTGATCATGGCGAAGGCGGCGGCCTGGGTGGGTACCATCACCTGGGCCATCATGAAGCCGACCAGGAACATCAGGCCGCGGATCCACCAGAGATTGGTCGTCCCGGAAACCTGAGTGAGGGCGAGCAGGCAGAGGGCGACCCCGAGCAGGCCGCCGGTGATGTGCCGCCGCGGTCCGGTGGCGGGGTAGATGAGCCGGCTGGCGAACTGTGCGCCGATCATCACGCCGAAGGCCTCGGGGAAGGTGGAGAGGCCCGACTGAAGTGCCGAGAGCCCTCGGGCGTCCTGGAAGTAGAGGGGGATGAGGTACAGCATCCCGAGGAACGCCGCCATGGCCAGGAACAGCACGATGTTGGTAGAGCGGAACAGACGGCCCCGCAGCAGATGCAGGTCGACCATGGGTCGCTCCGTGCGCAGCTCTGCGAACACGAAGACCGTCAGCAGGAGGAACCCGGCGAGGCAACTGCCGATGACCGCGGGTGAGGACCACGACTGCAGCGGGCCCTCGGAGATGCCGTACATCAGAAGCCCGAGGCCGGCGCCGCCGAGCACGAAGCCCCGCACATCGAGGCGGCCGGCGTCGTGCGTCTCCGACCGCTCCAGGTACAGCGCGCCGAACACGACGGCCGCGATGCCCAGGGGCAGGTTCACGAAGAACACCCAGCGCCACGAGATGGCGGTGACGAGAAAGCCGCCGAGGACCGGACCGATAGCCGGTGCCATCGTGGTCGGGATGGTGATGATGCTGGCCACGCGGACCCGCTCAGCCGGCGGAAAGACCCGGTAGAGCATGGCCATGCCGACGGGTGCCATCATCCCGCCGCCGGCGCCCTGCAGGACACGGAACACCACCAGCTGGGTCTCGTTCTGGGCGATGCCGCACAGTGCAGAGCCCAGGGTGAACACGCCGATGGCCGTCAACAGCACGCGCTTGCCGCCGAAGTGGTCACCCATCCAGCCCGACGCTGGGATGAATACGGCGAGGCTGACCAGGTAGGCAATGATCACGCCGTCCACCGCGGTTGGAGGGATGCCGAAGTCGCGTCCGATCGTCGGCAGCGCCACATTGACGATCGTGATGTCCATGATGTTCATGAACATGGCGGACACGAACACGATCGCCACTGCAGTCTTCTGGCTCATGTGAGCGACGGCCACGTTCTCTCCCCGGCGGGTACGTCCACGGGCGGAACGCGGACATCGGTCGGACGAGCTTCCCTGACCATCGGTCCCGCACCCTCGACCCTATGCGCTGGCCGGACCCGTCCTGGTCGTCCGTGGGCGTCCGAAACCTGGTGTCCCGCGCCGGGTTTCGGGGCGGGGCGCCACCGGTCACCTGCCCGAGGCCCGTACCCTCGTACCACCCGGTCCGGGCGCCGGGACCGCACGAAGGGCACGTGGGGAGGGCGACGAGGTGGACACTGGCAGACAAGCAACGGCCGGACGGCGGGAACGACGAAGCGGTGCTGCCTTGGTGACGGCCGGCCTGCTCACCGGCCTGCTCACCGGGCTCCTCACCGTCGCGGCGACCGTCACCGCCGAGTCGCCCTGGGTCGGCGCCGCATCCCGGGCAGCGCAGGCGTCGTCGAAGCAGGCATCGTCGAGGACAGTCTGGTTGTGCCGTCCGAAGACGGCGCAGGATCCGTGCGCATTCCCCACTGCGACCACGGCGGTGTCGGCGACGGGTGCGACCAGCAAGCCGGCATCGGTCTCCGCTCCCCGCGCCAAGGCGGTCGACTGCCTCTACGTGTACCCGACGGTCTCCACCGAGACCGGCCCCAACGCGGACCTGACGATCCAGCCCATTGAGAAGGGTGTGGCGGTGGTGCAGGCGTCGCAGTTCTCGCAGGTGTGCAACGTGTGGGCACCGATGTACCGGCAGGTCACCAAACAGGCACTCTTTGGCGCCGGGCTCCAGCCGAGGGTCATCGCCACGGCTTACGGCAGCCTGTTGGCCGCGTGGAAGGACTACCTGGCCCACGACAACCATGGGCGGCCGATCGTCTTCATCGGGCATTCCCAGGGCGCGGCCATGCTCATCAGGCTGTTGCGGTCCCAGGTGGACCCCTCGCCCGCGTTGCGCCGCCGGATGGTGTCCGCCATCATCCTCGGCGGGAATGTGCAGGTCCCTGCCGGCGGGACCGTCGGCGGGACCTTCAGGCACATCCCGACCTGTGGCGCGGCCACACAGACGGGCTGCGTGATCGCGTACTCGACCTTTGGCTCGACACCGCCGGCGAACTCGCTCTTCGGCGTCCCCGGTCGGGGGGTCAGCGCGCAATCGGGCCAGCTCAGGGCGGCGGACCAGCAGGTGGCCTGCGTCAACCCGGTCACGTTCTCATCGGCGTCGGGGGACCTGCAGCCCTATTTCCTGACCCGGTCCGACCCGATCCCGGGCGTCACCGTCACCACGCCATGGGTCACCTTCCCCGGCCTCTACACCGCCCAGTGCCAGCAGGCCGGGGATGCCAGCTGGCTCCAGGTCTCGACCACGGCCGTTCCCGGCGACCCCCGGCCGACCGTCTCGGCGACGCTCGGCCCCCGCTGGGGCTACCACCTCCAGGACGTCAACCTCGCCCTCGGTGACCTCGTCGCCGACGTAGCCACGCAGGAAACGTCCCTCCGCTGACGTCCGTTGCCCGGCCAGCACGCCGGCTGGAGAGCCGTGGATTCGTGAAATTGCCCCTGGGCGGTGGCCACGCTGAGTCATAGACTCCGGCGGTGCTCAAAGTCATCGCAGTGGCCAACCAGAAGGGCGGTGTGGCCAAGACGACGACGGTGCAGTCACTGGGTGTGGCGCTGGCCGAACAGGGCCGCCGCGTGCTGGTGGTCGATCTCGATCCCCAGGCCTGCCTGACCTTCTCGCTGGGTTTCGACCCCGACGACCTCGACGCTTCCCTCCACGACGTCCTGGTGCGGCGGGCCCGCCTGCAGGACGTGGTGCGCCCCGTGCCCGACGTGCCGGGGCTCTTCCTCGTGCCCGCCACCATCGACCTGGCCGGTGCCGAGGTCCACCTGCTCAGCCGTACCGGCCGTGAGCATGTCCTGTCACGTGCACTGCTGCCTGTGCTCGACGACTACGAGGCCGTGCTCATCGACTGCCCGCCCTCGCTCGGCGTGCTCACCATCAACGGCCTGACCGCGGCAGAGGCCGTCATCGTCCCGCTGCAGTGCGAGGCGCTGAGCCATCGCGGGGTGGGGCAGCTGCTTGAGACGATCGAGGACGTGCGGCAGTTCGCCAACGAGAAGCTGCGCGTGCTCGGCGTGATTCCCACGATGTACGACAGCCGCACCACGCACGCGCGCAAGGTCCTGGCCGAGGTGGAGGAGAAGTACGGGCTGCTACTCTTCGAGCCCCCGGTGCCCAAGTCGGTCCGCTTCGCCGAGGCGCCCGCGGTCGGACAATCGGTCCTGCAGCACGCACCGGCTTCTGCGGGTGCGGTGGCGTACCGCACGCTCTCGACGAGCGTGTACGACGCCATGCAGAGCGTCTGAGGGGTCTGACGTGGCTGCGTCGCGCAGTGAACGGGTACCGGACCCCTTGGGCAAGCGGGCGCTGTTCTGGGTACCGCCGCCCTCTGGTCCGGGGAGCGGGGACAAGGCGGGAGCACCGGTGGCTCTGCCCGTCGGGAAGCGGGCGCTCTACTCGGAGGCCCGCCCCGAGCACCACGGGCCCGCGGACACGGGCCACAATCCTTTGGCCGAGCGTGGTGCGTTCACGGTGGAGTGCGAGCGCTGCCGCCAGACCTCACACGCCGGCATGGTCGACATGCTGATCTTCCAGTTCCCCCTCGGCCTCTGGCTCCCGCGGGGTCGCTACGACCGCCGCATGACCTGCCCCTCGTGTCGCCGGCGCACCTGGTGCAGCGTCACCCTGCGCCGGGGCTGATCGGTGGACCCCGCCCGGCCTCCGGCCGGGCGGTACCGCCCGAGAGCGGAACGCCGTCGGCGTCACCCTTTCCGCCGCGGTTGGTGTGACCGTCCCCGCGGTCCCCGCTCGAGTCCATCGCGCCCGTTGTCGGCACGGTGGGGAGCCGGCGCGTCATGCCGAGCGCGACGAGCGCGATGAGCGCCAGCACGGAGAGAGCGGCTCGCAACCCCGCCACGCGGCTCTTGGCATTCACGTCGGTGACGGCCGCCGCGGTCTCAGGCGGCACACCTGCCTTCTCGAGTGTCTGGGCCAGGTCGGCGTCGCTCACGAAGGGGACACCGGCCGAGAGCTCGACCTGCGCTTGTGAGGTGATCGCCTGGGGCACGGCGGGGTTCTCGGCCAGCCCGCCGAGGAACGTGCTCGTGAGAACCGAGATCAAGATGGCTCCGGCCAGCGCCGTGCCGATCGACGCACCGAGGTTGGTCACGGTGTTCTGGACGCCGCCCACCTCGCCGCTCTGCTCGTCGGGGACGGCCGAGACGGTGACGGCGCCGAGCTGGGAGGCCAGGCTGCCGATCCCCAGGCCCATGAGCAGCAACGGCCAGGTGACGATCTCGGGACCCGCCCCGACGTCGAGGAGCATCACGAGGACCACGGTCCCGAGGAAGAGGAGGGAGAACCCGACGCGCACGACACGCCGGGGTGACGCGTGCGGGAAGAGCCGGGGCACGCCCACGGCCGCTGCCAGCAGGGTGATGGAAAGCGGGAGCAGGCGTACCCCGGTGGCCACGGCGGAGAGCCCGAGGGCCACCGAGAGGAAGAGCGGGATGACGAAGAAGAGGCCGGCCTGGAGCAGGAACTGGAAGAAGAAGGAGATGAGCCCCCCCTGCAGCCGGGGCACCCGCAGCATCTTGGGGTCGACCAGGACGGGGCCGCCCCGGGCGAGCTGCCGGTTCTCCCAGGCCACGAAGGCGAGGAGGACACACGCACCGGCGAGGATCAGCCAGATCACCGGGGAGAGGCCCAGCCACACCGGCGCTTCTGGTTTGGGTTGTACGAACCCCCACGTCCCCGAGCGGATCACGCCGTAGACGATCAGGGCGAGGCCCACCGCGGAGAGCACCGTGCCCATCGGGTCGAGCCGCACGCCCTTCTCGGCTGGAGCGTCGGCCATGCGTCGGGACAGGGCGAGGATGATCAGGACGATGACGACTTCGCCGGCGAAGACCCACCGCCAACTGGCATAGGTGGTGAACAGACCGCCGACGAGAGGTCCCACCGCCACGGCGATGGCACCGGCCGAGGCCACGAGCCCGTAGGCGCGGGGGCGCTCCGAGGCGCCGAAGTTCGTCGCCACCAGCGCCACGACGGCCGGCATGATGAGCGCGGCGCCCAGGCCCTCGAGCACCGACCACCCGATGATGAGGACGGCCAGGGACGGTGCGATGGCGGTGGTGAACGAGCCGCAGCCGTAAATGATGCAGCCGATCATGAAGGCGCGCTTGCGGCCGAGGATCTGGCCGATCTTGCCGCCCGTGATCATGAAGGCGGCCATGACGAGCGTGTAGAGCGTGATGGCCAGCTGGATCCCGGTCACCGTCGTGCCGACGTCCTTGGCCACCGTGGCGATGGAGACGTTCATGACCGAGCTGTCGAGGGTCATCAGGAACTGCGCTGACGCCAACGTGAGGAGGACGATGCCGCCCGTCTTGGCCGCCGTGGTATCCGGCTCGGCCGCACCCGCCGTACCGGCGGCCCCGATCGACGCGTCAGTCACCGGAGCATTCTTGCCCAGCCATCCGCCCCGGACGGCCATGGGGCGTTGGGACATGGATGGGCCTGGGTGCCCGAGGCTCCGAGTCGGCCGAGTGGTCGGGATGCGGGGATTTGAACCCCGGACCTCCTGCTCCCAAAGCAGGCGCGCTGCCAAGCTGCGCCACATCCCGCGAAAGACTCAAGGGAAATGGTAGCTGCCGGACCGTCAGCGCCAGAAGCCGCCGTTCGTCAGAGCTCAGCGGTTCGAGGCGAGATGCCAGGCTCCGCACTGACGACAGCGATACACCTGGACCTCAGCCCCGCCGTCAGTGGCGAGTTCCTCAGCGACGGCCCGGGCCTCGCCGGCCGACACGTAGGAGATCTTGGGCGATCCGTCGGGGCGTACGTGACCCGAGATGCGTCTGGTGTCCGCGGTGCCCGGCAGACGCTTCTCTCGGGCGTTGTGGTGGCGGCGCCCCATGGCCTGAGCTTACGGCGCAGCAGTCGGCAGTCGAAGGTTGGAGCGAGGAACGCCGGACCGCCTACGCGGACCGGTGAGACGAGCGGTGCCCTTCCGCCGAGTCGAGGTCGGAGAGGAAGGAGACGATCTCCTTGGTCAGCCGTTTCGGCCGGAGTCGCAGTTCGAGTGGCGAGCTGGCCCGGACGAGCACTGCATTGGGCATCCGCCCGACCAGGCCGACGGCGTCGTCGAAGGGGTGGATGAAGTCGTTGCGGTGGGCCATCACGAGCGTCGGGACCGCAATGGCGCGACGCTGCTCTTGGGTCGGGCACACCGGACCGACCAGCACGCCGTGTAGGACGGCAGAAATCGTGTCGGGGGAGGCCGAGACGGCGTTCATCACGCTGTTCAGCGGCCCGAACCTCGACCGTGGGACCGACCGCATGATGCCCGACACGAGCTTCATGAACAGCCGGCCGTAGTGGGCGGTTAGGACCATCGGCACGAAGACCATGGCCGCGCCCGGGACCGCTCGCTCCAACACCGGCATCTCGAGGATGAGTGCCCGGACCCGATCCGGGTGGTGGGCGGCCGCGAAGAGGCTGACGTTGGCGCCGAGCGAGATCCCCCCGAGCACGGCCTGCTCCGCGCCCAGATGGTCCAAGAGCGCGATGACCTGGTCGGCGTAGCTGTCGATGCGGTAGGTGGACGCGTGCGTGGGCTTGTCGCTCCGGCCGTGGCCGAGCAGGTCCAACAGCACCACGCGGTACCCCTGCTCCGCCAGTGCGCTGGCGATGCCCCGGTTCAGCTCTGCGTCCAACAGGAGGGCGTTCAGGTACACCACGAGCGGGCCGGTCGGCGGGCCGTAGACGTCGTAGACGAGCCTCTGGCCGTGGTGCGTGAACGATGCGTCGAATTCCACGCGGAAGGCGCTCACGAATCGAGGGTACGACTCGTGATCAGCAGGGAACAGGGTCTTTCGGCAGGACCCCGGGGAAAGGGGTGGCTGGGCCCTCACGTGTACCGGCTGGTCATCGACGTCGCGCCCCTCACTTGGCCGCGCGGACCGTTTCAGCCGGCCGCTCGGACCGTTCCACCTGGCCGCTCGGACCGTTCCACCTGGCCGCTCGGACCGTTCACCCGGCCGCGCTGACCGTCTGGGTCAGGCGATGACGCCGGCCTCCCGCAGGCGGGCCAACGCGGCGTCGTCACGCCCGAGCTCGCGCAGGATCTCCTCGGTGTGCTCGCCCGGGGACGGAGCGAGCGGCCCCTCGGCGGTCGCCGTCTTCGAGAAGCGCACCGGGTGCTTGGCTTCGAGCACCCGGCCGACGACGGCGTGCTCGCGCACTTGCAGCATGTCGTTGTGGACGATCTGGCGGTCGGCACGGACCTCGTCGAGGTCGAGCACCGGCGCGAACGCCACCTCCTCGGCCTCCAGGCGTGGCAGGAGCTCGGCGCTCGGCCACGACAAGAAGGCGTCGGCGATGAGCTCCCCCAGAGCCTCGAAGTTCTCGACGCAGGCCGAGGTGGTGGCGAAGCGCTCGTCGGTGGTCCACTCCCGATGGCCGAGCGCACGGCACAGCGCGTGCAATTGCTCGAGGCCCGCCGTGAAGTAGACCACGCGCCCGTCGGCCGTCGGGGCGATGCGGTACAGCTGGGCCAAGGTGGGGCGGAGTTCGGCGTGGGCGTCGTCGAGGAGCGCCTTGCTCATGTACCCGTCGGGGAAGAAGAAGGACAGGCCGGCGTCGAGCATGGGAATGGTCAGGTGCTGCCCGCCGGCTCCCCGCTCTCGTGCGAACAGCGCGGCCGTCACGGCCTGGGCCACGGTCAGCGCCGTCGCCTTGTCGACTACGACCGTCCGCACGAGATCGGGGATGGGGATCTCGGGGTTCAGCTGGACGGCCACATGGCCAGTGAGCCCCTGGATCACGGGGTCGTAGACGCGGCGTTGGGCGTAGGGCCCGCCGGGGCCGTAGCCGCTGATCGACACGTAGACGATGTCGGGTCGCACGTCCAGCACGTCCTCGTAGCCCAGCCCGAGCCGCTCCACCACCCCGGGCCGCCAGTTCTGCACGAACACGTCGGCCTGCCGGCACAGGTCGAGCACGACGGCGCGCCCCTCGTGACTGGCGACGTCGATCGTCAGGCAGCGCTTACCGCGGTTGCAGTTGACGTAGAGCCCCGCCATGCCTCCGAGGTCGGGGAAGGTCGTCGTCATGCGCGTGACGTCCCCCTCGTCGGCGGTCTCGACCTTGACGACGTCGGCACCCTGGTCGGCCAGCCACATGGTGGCCAGGGGCCCCGACACCACAGCCGAGAAGTCGACGACGCGCACGCCCTCGAGTGGTCCCCCCATCATGTCTCCCTCCGGCGGAAGCCTCGGCACCATCATCGCATTCTCTGCCGTTGAAGAGGAGCTCTGCCTGCTTCGGGGAGGTGCAGCTGAGATGTCACGCAGCAGACCGCGAACGCCGGAGCTCCTGGGGACCCTCGGGGAAGATGTCTCAGGGCCGACCTCTCAGGGCCGACATCTGAGGGTGACCTCTCAGGGCCGACTCATGGCTGCATTGGTCCACGCGGGGTCGCCGGTGACCTCCTCCGTGACCCAGTCGGGCAGCTCGACGACCTCGTCGACCTCGTCGACGTCGCCGAACTCGACTTCGGCGATGATGGCGCCGGAATGGCGCCCCGCGAAGACGTCGACCTCGAACATCCGACCGGCGACGTCGACCTCATAGCGCGTCTTCGCGATCTCTCCGGCCAGGCAGAGGTTGTCGAGGAGCTCGGCGGCATCTGCGGGCGGGATGGCGTACTCGTACTCGGCCCGCACCAGGCCGCCGGGTCCCTTCACGGTGAGATAGGCCTTCTCTTCGATCGAGCCGTCGGAGCGATGCACCCGGTTGAGCCGGACCCGGACGGACCGCTCAGGGTCGCGCACGAGGTAACCCTGTCGGATTTCGGTGCCGAACGGGGGCGGCGCGAACCGGGTCGCGTCGACGAGGAACTTGCGTTCGATCTCGGTCCCCACCCGTGCGACCCTACACAGGGAAGACGTTGCCCCGATCAGCCGTCGGCCAGCAACTGACCGTCGGCGCTGACAGCGACGTTGATGGGTGTGAGACCTCGTGACGCGGGCGGGCTGACCACGTCGCCGTTGGTGGGATCGAACTCCGAGCCGTGACATGGACACACGATGAGCTTGGCGCCCTGCGAGTACCCGACCGTGCAGCCGGCATGCGGACAGACGGCGTCGTAGGCGACGAACTGGTCCTTGGTGAGCTGGAGCACGAGTCCGGGGTCTCCGGTGGCCGGGTCCTGGAAGGTGGCGGCACCGCCCACGGGAACCTGGCTGGCCAGCCCGATCGGGGTGCCGGCTGCCTTCGCACCTGTGGTCGTGGTCACCGCCGCCGGTGCCGTGGTGCTCGTGGTGCCGGCGCCGCTCGTGGTCGCGGTAGGGGAGAGGGCGGGGGTGCTGGCCGTTCCGGGGCTCTTGGCGCCCCCAACGGCCCGGCCGAGCCCCGCTGCCGCCCCCGCGGCCACAGCCCCGATCACCGCGGACGCGGCCACAGCGGTGCCTCCGAGGACGAGGGTGCGGCGATCCAGCGCGTCGGGTCCCCGCTCAATGATGCTGCCCCGCTCGTCGGACAGGAACGGGCAGCCGCGGACGTCGCAGGGCCGCCCCCCCTGCGCCGCGCAGGTGTCCTTGTCGTAGTTGCCGCAGACCTGCTGGACCAGATCGAAACGGATGGGGACGACCGTCGGCGGCCCGAGCTTGTTTTCGGATGCAACCCGAGCGGCGATCACCCCGTCGAGGGAGAGGACGCCGCCGGAACCGCCGAGCAGCAAGGGGATCCAGGCGAACAGGAAGACGATGTCGGCTCCGGTGTAGTACGGCGAGGTGTGGAAGCTGACGGTCAGCAAGAGGGTGAGGGAGAGCACCATCCCCCCCGCCGCGGCGACCCGCGTCCAGAGCCCGAGGAGGGCACCCAGGCCGACGGCCAGCTCGGCCAGGGCGATGAGGACGCCGATCGGCACGGCGTAGCGGAGGAGGTGCCCCAGGAGCAGGTGCAGGGGGCTGATCCGGATGGAGGCGATCAGCTGAGCCTGGATGCTCGAGGGGCTGTTGGCGTTGAAGAAGTTGGGGTTGGCCAGCTTCTGCAGGCCGGCGAAGCAGAAGGTGAAGCCGAGGAACGCCCGAAGGGGGAGGAGGGCCCAGCCCGAGAGCGCGAACGGCCGAGGTGGCGGGGCGTCGAACCGGGTGCGCCGCCTCCGCCGCCCACCGCCACCCCCCGTCGTGGCCCCTCGCGCCTTCTGGCTCGGTACCACGCGCCGCGTCCGTTGTGCCATGCCGACTCACCCCGCGCTCGAACGGTGCCCCGAGCTCTTGGACCCAAGGATTATCACGTCGCGGCCTCCTCGCCCGGGCATGCTCAGCCGGTTTGCGGATGGGTCGGGGTCGTCCCGTTGGAGAGAAGGAGGTCGAAGCCGTCCGGAATGCTGAGCATGCCGGGTGCGGTGCCGGAGACATCGGTGAGCCCGTACTGCCACACGATGGTGTCATAACGGGGGTCGATGACCACGACGCGGTTGCGGTAGTCGTCGTTGACCATGATGAGCCCGTTGGGGAGCCGCTCGGCCAGGGAGGGCTTCTTGAGCATGCCGTCCCCCGACAAGACGTCGTAGGTCCACTCGACGGTCCCGCTACGCCGGATGGTCAGGATCCGACCTTCGGCGGGTGGGTCGTAGTCGGCCAGGAGGTAGAGGTCGGGGCCGAGCTGCTGCGGATCGGACGGGTAGTTCACCGTCGGCAGCTGCACCGTCCACACCAGTTTGCCCGTGGGGGTGTACTCGGTGATCCACGAGCCGTTGATCTCCGACACGAGCACGTCACCGTTCGCCAGCGGGGTGTCCCCGTTCGGGTAGCCGACGCTCGTGGGCGGGTTGTGCACGGCGACCCCGTTCGTGCCGATCTGTCCGAGCACGGACCCGGCCGGGGAGAGGAACAGGATCCGGTCGTTCATGGCGTCGGCCACCGTGATGGTGCCGTTCTTCAGCAGGTAGGCGTCGTCGGGTTGGTTCAGGTAGCCCGGACTGCTGCCGGGCCGGCCCGGGTGGCCGTACTGCCAGAGGATCTTCCCCGACGGATAGCCGATCTCGACGATGGTGTGGTTGTCCTCCTGGTTGGAGATGATCCCGGTCCCCTTGTGGAAGAAGAAGGCGTCGTCGGGGAAGTAGAAGCCGCCCGGAGGAGCTGGCATGGCGGCCGACGGGTACTGCCACTGCAGGTTCCGGGCGGGGTCGATCACCAGCAGGCGGTTGTTACCCCGGTCGGCGATCAGCAGGTGCCCCTGGAATGGGGCACCGGCACCGGCCTGGCCGACCGGAACTCCGTACGTGCTCGGTCGCAGCGAGATCACACTCTGAAGTGAACCGGTGGCGATGCCGGCCTGGTCGTTCCCCGTTTGCCCGGCCACCTCGCCGCCCACCAGGTACCCGATGGCGTTGGCGCCCGTCCCCACCGTCGCGTAGCCCCCGAACGCCACGGCCTGGGGCAGGAGCCCGGCGTCGGTCACCTTGTGCGTGCGCTGGTCGAATTCGTAGATCTGGGTCAGAGTCTGACCGGCGCCGGTCTGACCGCCGGCCACGTAGACGTGCCCGTCGAGCACGAAGGCTGCGGCACCGTACAGCGACTGGGGGAGGGCGCCAACGACGCGCGCGGAATGGGTCGCTGGGTCGATCTCCTGGATCGCGGACGTGGTGCTGACGGCGCTGCCCGCAGCGCTCCCGGTCTGACCGCCGAAGGCGAAGACGGCGTTCCCGGACGCGACCACGGCGGGGTAGCGCACGGGCACTTTGAGGCTCGCGGCGCCGCCGAAGTGGGTGCCGTCCGCGGTGGCGAGGACCGAGGGCTCGTAGGCGGTTCCGTCGTAGCCGCCGACGATGTAGACGGTCCGGCCCACCGTTGCCGTGGCGAGGTCCGAGCGCGGTTGGGGCAATTGGCCGGAGATCGATCCTGGGCCGGTGCCGACGCCGAGTGACTGCACCGTGGCGACTGTGTTCGGCGAGCCGCCACCGAAGACGAACGACTTGGCACCGATCTGGGCCCCGGCGCCGTCGTGGACGATGTCGGGGAGGGAGCCGGCCGCCGTCACCGTGCCGCTCTTCGGGTCCAGCCAGGCCGCGCCGGCGAGCGATGTGCCGGCGGGGGAGAGGCCGCCGAGGATGCGCAAACGCCCGCCGACCGCGACGAGCGCCTCCCGCGACACCGGGGCGGCCAGCTGCCAGGGCTCGATGCCCGCCTCGAGCGAGGGCGGGCCCGTGGCCTTGTTGCTGTGGCCCGCTCCGGCTCGCGCCGACCCCGCTGCCGTCGCGTTGGTGCTCGCCGTGGCGTTGGTGCTCGCCGTGGCGTTGGCGCTCGCCGTGGCGTTGGCGCTCGCCGTCGCGTTGGTGCTCGCCGTCGCGTTGGTGCTCGCCGTGGCGTTGGTCGGGCGTCCTGCCGGCGCCGGGGCATTCCCCGGGAGGAGGGCCACGACGACCAGGCCGATCAGGAGTACGACCGCGGCCAGCGCGACGGCTCGCCGCCGGCGGATCTGTTCCCGCCGGTGGCGACGGTTGGTGCGCTCCGAGCGGGGAGCCGGGGCGTTCACCGTCGGCGAGCGGTGCGCCGAGGGGCGACGCAGCCCCACCGATTGGGCTCGTCCACCGTCAGGGGTGGCTCGTCGATGCAGATCATGAGGGTGCTGTTGAACTCAGCACGTCGGGGCTCCTCCACGTGGACCGCACCGTGCCGCGCCATCTTGACGCGCCGGGCCGCCCCGGGCGCGGACGGCGCGGGTGGCGCACCCCGAACGGTCAGCGCGCCCCGCGCACCAGGCGGCCGGGCAGCTCGCCCGTGGGCTCGCCCTGCGCGAAGGTCACCGATCCCCTCTTGATCGTGGCCACGTAGCCCGTCGCCTTCTGGAGCAGGCGGCGCCCGCCGGCGGGCAGGTCGTTGCACACGTAGGGCGCGCCCAGCGAGAGCGCGTCGTAGTCGATGAGGTTGAGGTCGCCTAGCGCGCCCGGCTCCACCGTGCCCCGGTCGGACATGCCGTAGAGACGCGCCGTGTCGCGCGTCTGCTTGCGCACGATGTGCTCGATCGGCAGCGTCTCGCCGCGCGTCCGGTCACGCGTCCAGTGGGTGAGCATGAACGTGGGCATCGACGCGTCGCAGATGGTCCCGGTATGGGCACCACCGTCGGCCAGGCCGAGCAGCCCCTGGGGGTGCAGCAGCATGGTGCGCACGTGGTCAAGGTCCCCCGTGGCGTAGTTGAGGATGGGGATGTAGAGCAGCCCCTGCCCACCGTCGCGCGCCATCTCGTCGTAGGCCACCTCGAGCGGCGTGACGCCGCGCGCAGAGGCGATCCCGGCCAGGGAGCGCTCCGGGCCAGGCTCGTACTCGGGCGGGTCGCCGAGTACGAACGTGCGGTGGAAGGCCTTGTCCATGGCGGCCCTTTGGCTGGCGGTTGACGGCGTCCACGACACGATCGACTGCTTCACCTCGGGGTCGTCCAGCGCGCGGGAGAGCTCCTCGGGTGTCGCGCAGCGCGAGCGCAGCGCCTGGTACGCCGGGAAGTCGGCGAACAGGCACAGCGTCGTGTGGTGGCCCGACAGGATGCCTGTCGGCCGCCCGGCGATCTGGGGGAACAGGCGCGCCCCGTCAGCGCAGGCGTCCAGCGAGGCCGCCAGCTGGGCCTTCCACAGCTCGGGGTCGTCGTCGACCTGCAGGAGGACGTAGGACACCGGCCGGTCGATGGCGGCCGAGAGCCGGCGCATCCAGTCGACTTCCTTGACGGAATCCTCGAGCATCTCGCCGGCCGACCCCAGCGGGGCCAGCTCGAAGACGCCCGCCCCCGCCTCGCCGAGAGCGGCGCCGATGCCGAACAGCTCGTCCTCGGCGGCCATGGTGCCGGGCACCAGCTCGCCGTCCACGGCGCGGTGCCCCATGGTGCGCGAGGTGGAGAAGCCGAGCGCCCCGGCCCGTAGCGCCTCGAGAACGATGCGGCGCATGGCGTCGATGTCCTCGGGCGTCGCCGGCTCGTTGCGCGCCCCGCGCTCGCCCATGACGTAGGCCCGCACGGCGCCGTGGGGCACCTGCGTCCCCACGTCGACGGTCCAGCGGCGCTTCTCGAGCGCGTCGAGGTACTCGGGGAAGGTCTCCCACTCCCACTGGATCCCTTCGGCCAGGGCGGTGCCGGGGATGTCCTCGACGCCCTCCATGAGGCCGATCAGCCAGTCGTGCCGGTCGGGCTGGGCAGGGGCGAACCCGACACCACAGTTGCCCATGACCAGCGTGGTCACGCCGTGCCACGAGGAGGGTGCGAGCTCGGGGTCCCAGGTGACCTGCCCGTCGTAGTGCGTGTGCACGTCGACCCAGCCCGGTGTCACCAGCAGGCCGTCGGCGTCGACGATCCGGGATGCGCCGCCCCCGATGTCGCCCACCTCGGTGATGCGGCCGGCGTCGACGGCGACGTCCGCGGTACGGGGCGGTGCGCCGGTTCCGTCCACCACGGTTCCGCCCCTGACGATCAGATCATGCATACGTGCATCGTCCCACGCCCGCCGGCGGCACGCGCGCCGGCGGGCGTGCCGGGTCAGACGCGGGCCTTGCCCAGGATGCGGTTCATCTTCGTGCCGCAGACAGGGCAGGACCCCTGGGCGGCACGCCGGCCGTTGGCCAATTCGACTTCTTGGCCGTCGAATTCCCGCTTCTCACGGCACTTCACGCAGTACCCCTCGTAGTTCGCCATGGCAACTCCTTCATTCGTGATGCTCGGACGCCGGTCGAACGTAGCGGGGGGGTCTTCGCGATGGGGGGATGGTCACGGGGGTGGCCGACGCGCGGCGGGCGAGGCGGCGTCCGAGCCGCTGCGGACGGGCGGGGGATAGGGTCGGCTCTGTGAGCAATGAAGGACCAGGTCAGAGCCCAGGTGCGTACGGCACCTGGTTGGAGCGGGGTCGGGCGGCGGCCGGGGCCCTCGCCGAGACGTGGGGCGGGTTGGCCGACGTCACCTACGAGCTGTCGTCGACCGAGTGGGCGTTGCCGACGGAGTGCCCGGGCTGGGACGTCAAGGACCAGCTGTCGCACGTGATCGGTATCGAGCGCACCATCATGGGCCAACCGGCTCCCGAGTGGGAGGGGCCGCTGGGCGACCACGTGCGCAACGACTTCGCCGCCATGCACGAGCCGTGGATCGCGGTGCGTCGCTCGCGGCCAGGTCCCGAGGTCCGTGACGAGTTGCTCGAGGTGACGCGGAGCCGGCTGGACCACCTCGGCGCCCGCGACGAGGGGCAGTGGGCCGCAGTGGGCTACAGCCCGGTGGGCCAGGTGCCCCACGCCGTCTTCATGGAGGTGCGCGCCTTCGACTGCTGGGTGCACGAGCAGGACGTGCGCCGCGCTCTGGACCGGCCGGGCGGGACGGGGAACCGGGCTTCGGCGATCTCGCTCGACCGCGTGCAGGGGGCCATGCCCTACGTCGTCGGCAAGCAGGCGCGCTGTGAGGACGGCACCGTGGTCAGCTTCGAGGTGGCCGGTCCGGGCGACGACGCCCGCGCCTTCACGATCGCGGTCGAGGGCGGGCGAGCCCGGACTGCGGGCGACGGCACGGCCTCGACGGTCACCCTCTCGCTGTCGAGCATCGACTTCGTACGCCTCGGGTGCGGGCGCGCCGGGGCGGCACAGGTGCTGGCCGCCGGGGGGGTGGCCGTGGAGGGGGACGCGGCAGTCGGCCGCCGGGTGCTCGACGCCATGAACTTCATGTTCTGAGACGGACCGGCCGCTCCATGGTTGTGCGGCTTTTGGGCGTGCCGGGGCGGACGTGCACCCGGGGTCAGGGAGGGCCGGTAGAGTGAGCGGCTCGTGATGCGTGCCACCGCCGAGCCGCTGGAGGGGAACCTCGTCCGCCTGAGCGTCGAGATCGACGAGCCGGAGTTCGATCGTGCCGTCGGTGACGTCGTGCGTTCGCTGGCCAAGCAGGTGCGCGTGCCCGGCTTCCGGCCCGGCAAGGTGCCGCGCCGGGTGCTCGAGGCCCGCATGGGGGGCGCCGGGGCTCTGCGCGCCGAGGCCCTGCGCGAGTCGCTGCCCGACTTCTACGCCCGGGCCGTCGTCGACACCGAGATCGACCCTATCGCGCAACCGGAGATCGACATCACGAGCGGCGAGGACACCGGTGCCGTCAGCTTCGACGCCGTGGTCCAGGTGCGTCCGCTGGTCACCATTCCCGGTTACGACGGACTGCAGGTCACGCTGCCGTCGCTCGGCGTCACCGACGAGGAGGTGGAGCGCCAGCTCGATCGCCTGCGCGAGAACGACGCGGAGCTCGAGCTGGTCGGGCGACCGGCGATCGACGGCGATCTGGTGACGATCGACCTCCACGGCAACGACCCTGCGGGTGCCGAGGTGGTGGGGGTGGACGACTACCTCTACGAGGTGGGCTCGGGCACCGTCGTCGAGGCGCTCGACCCCGAGCTGCGCGGCGCCAAAGCCGGCGCCATCGTGGCCTTCGAGGCTCCCAACCCGAGCGACACGGAGCAGACTGTGTCGTTTCGGGTGCTGGTCAAAGAGGTCAAGGTCAAGAAGCTGCCCGAGGTCACCGACGAGTGGGCGGCCGAGAGCTCGGAGTTCGCCACGGTCGACGAGCTGCGGGGGGACATCACCGACCGCATCCGCCGGGTCAAGTTGATGCAGGCGCAGATGACCATGCGCCAGAAGTCGATCGAGGCGCTGGCCGAGCTGGTGCCCGACGGCGATGTGCCCGAAGTCCTGGTCGACGCCGAGGTGAACGAGCGGCTGCACGATCTGCAACACCGGCTCGAGGCGCAAAAGGTGGGCCTCACCGAGTACTTCCAGGCCACGGGCACGTCGCCCGACGAGCTGCTCGGGGCGATGCGCGGCGAGGCGCAGGCGGCGGTCAAGGCTGACCTGGCCCTGCGCGCCCTGGTCGAGGTGGAGGACCTCACGCTCAGTGAGGAGGACTTTGACGCCGAGATCGCCACGATGGCCGATCGCATGGGTGCCAAGCCCGACGACCTGCTTCGGCAGCTCGACACGGCCGGCCGGACCGGCGCGGTACGCTCGGAGCTGCGCAAGGGCAAGGCGCTGGAGTGGCTGTTGGACCACGTGGATCTCGTCGACGAAGACGGCACCCCGATGTCCCGGGACGAACTGAAGGCAGACGCCTCGGAGGAAGCCCCGACGGCAGAAGGCCCGGGCGGCGCGAAGGACGAGGAGAGCGAGTGAACCGAGGGAGCATGGACAGAGCGGGAAGCCCGATGCAGGCGTACAACTATCTGGTTCCAACGGTGATCGAGTCGTCCAACCGAGGCGAGCGTGCCTACGACCTCTACTCGCGCCTGCTGCGGGAGCGCATCATCTTCCTCGGCACCCCGGTCGACGACGCCGTGGCCAACCTCATTTGCGCCCAGATGCTCTTTTTGGAATCCGAGGACCCCGACAAGGACATCCACCTCTACATCAACTCGCCCGGCGGCGAGATCACGGCGCTCTTCGCCATCTACGACACGCTGAAGTTCATCAAGGCCGACGTGTCCACGTTCTGCTTCGGCCAGGCGGCCTCGGCGGCGGCCGTCCTCCTGGCGTCGGGCGCCAAGGGCAAGCGCTTCGCACTGCCCCATGCCCGGATCCTGCTCCACCAGCCCTGGGGCGGCGTCGAGGGACAGGCCAGCGACATCGAGCTGCAGGCCAAGGAGATCCTCCGCATGCGGGACCTGCTGTCGGGGATGTTGGCCGAGGACACGGGCCAGACCCAGGAGAAGGTGGCCCACGACACCGACCGGGACTTCATCATGACGGCGGAGGAGGCGGTGACCTACGGCGTGATCGACGAGGTCATCACCGCACGGTCGGTGGCAGCGCTCGAGGCAATCGGCGCAGCGTAGGGCCATCGGGCACGAACGCACGGCACAGAGCACGGTATCGGGGACGGGAGAAGCGAACGAGTGGCGAAGTTCGGTGAGGGTGGGGATCTCGTCAAATGCAGTTTCTGCGGCAAGACGCAGAAACAGGTCAAGAAGCTCATCGCGGGCCCCGGTGTCTACATCTGCGACGAGTGCATCGACCTGTGTAACGACATCATCGCCGAGGAGCGTGACGAATCCGCCGAGCTGAGCTTCGAGGACCTCCCCAAGCCCCGCGAGATCTTCGAGTTCCTCAACGACTACGTCGTCGGCCAGGAGTACGCCAAGAAGATCCTCTCCGTCGCCGTCTACAACCACTACAAGCGCGTGCAGGCCGGCCCACCCGCGGCCGAGGACGGCGTGGAACTGGCGAAGTCGAACATCCTGCTCCTCGGACCCACGGGGTGTGGCAAGACCCTGTTGGCGCAGACGCTCGCCCGCATGCTCAACGTGCCCTTCGCCATCGCCGACGCCACGGCGCTGACCGAGGCCGGCTACGTGGGGGAGGACGTCGAGAACATCCTCCTCAAGCTGATCCAAGCGGCCGACTACGACGTGAAGCGGGCTGAGACCGGGATCATCTACATCGACGAGATCGACAAGATCGCCCGCAAGAGCGAGAACCCCTCGATCACGCGGGACGTGTCGGGTGAGGGTGTGCAACAGGCCCTGCTCAAGATCCTCGAAGGCACCACCGCCTCGGTGCCGCCGCAGGGCGGGCGCAAGCACCCGCACCAGGAGTTCATCCAGATCGACACCACGAACATCCTCTTCATCTGTGGCGGGGCGTTCGCCGGCCTGGACAAGCTGATCGAGGCCCGCATCGGCAAGCGTGGCATCGGCTTCCGCGCCGAGGTGCACCGCAAGGACCGCGACGACGGTGAGATCCTGCGCCACGTGCTGCCCGAGGACCTGATGAAGTTCGGCCTGATCCCCGAATTCATCGGGCGACTCCCGGTGGTCAGCGCCGTGTCGCCGCTGTTCAAGGACGCGCTGGTGCAGATCCTGGTCGAGCCCAAGAACGCGCTGACCCGGCAGTACGAGCGGGTGTTCGCCCTCGACAACGTCGAGCTCGAGTTCACCCCCGACGCCCTCGAGGCGGTGGCCGAGCAGGCGCTGCTGCGCGGCACCGGCGCGCGCGGGCTGCGGGCCATCCTCGAAGAGGTGCTGCTCGACGTGATGTACGACATCCCGAGCCGCACGGACGTGGGGAAGTGCGTGGTGGACCGCTCCGTGGTCCTCGACCGGGTGGCCCCGACGCTCGTGCCCCTGGGTGGCGCGCCGGTGAAGACCTCGCGCTCCCGCCGCGCCGCATCCTGACCGAACCGGGACCGGAGCCCGTCGTGGACGAGCCGGCGTCGCCGGACGGCCGGCCCTCCGGCGACTCCCCCCTTGGTGGCCCACCCTTCGCGGACGTGGCCGAGGCCGTCGCGTGGCTCGACGACCACATCGACTTCGAGCAGCACATGCCGCGCCGGCGAGCCCTGCCCACGCTCGGGCGCATGCAGGCGCTGACCGGGTTGCTCGGTGAGCCGCAGGACTCCTTCCCCTCCATCCACATCACCGGGACGAACGGCAAGGGGTCGACGTCGGCCATGGCGACGACGTTGCTCATGGCCAAGGGGCTGAGCGTCGGTACCTACACCAGCCCGAACCTCCACCGCGTCAACGAGCGCCTTGCTCGCAACACCGAGGCCATCGACGACCAGGCGCTCATCGGCGTCCTGACCGAGTTGGCGCTACTCGAGTCCCTCATGGAGGAGCGACCGACGCGCTTCGAGCTGTTGACGGCCGCCGCGCTGAGTTGGTTCTCGACCGAGGCGGTCGACTCCACGGTGGTGGAGGTCGGGCTCGGCGGCACCTGGGACTGCACCAACGTCGTGCACGGCGACGTCGCGGTGCTCACCAACGTGAGCTTCGACCACACCGACGTGCTCGGGCCGACGCTCGAGGGGATCGCCGCCGACAAGGCTGGGATCATCGAACCCGGGAGCCGGGTCGTGGTGGGGGAGCGCGACCCGGGGTTGGCCCGGATCGTGGCCACCCGGGCGGCCGAGGTGGGCGCCGAGTCGGTGTGGTTGGCCGGGCGGGACTTCGGGTGTGAGGACAACCGGGTGGCCGTGGGCGGGCGCCTGGTCACGCTGTGGACCCCCGGTGGCCGCTACGAGGACGTCCTCGTCCCGTTGCACGGCGCCCACCAGGGTCTGAACGCCGCGGTGGCGCTCGCCGCGGTCGAGGCCTTCTTCGGAGAGCCGCTGGCCCCCGAGGTGGTGGCGGAGGGCTTCGGCGCCGTCCGCCGCGCCCGGCCGGCTCGAGGTGCTCGGCCGGCGGCCGCTGTTGCTGGTCGACGGCGCCCACAACGCGGCGGGTATGGCGGCACTGGCCGCCGCGCTCACGGAGGAGTTCGCGGTGGAGGGGGACTCGGTGGCCGTGGTGGGCATGCTGTCGGGCCGTGACCCCTCGGCCATGCTGGCGCCGCTGGCCGAAGCCGGCGTGCGCGCCGTGGTGGCCTGCGAGCCGGACTCGCCGCGCGCCATCCCCGTGGCGACCGTGGCCGAGGCGGCGCGCTCGCTCGGCCTCGCCGTCACCGAGGAGCGCGACGTGGTGACGGCGCTGCGCCTGGCGCGGGCCATGGTCGACGCGGAAGGCCTCGTGGTGGTGGCGGGATCGCTCTATGTCGTGGGCACGGCCCGGGCCGACGCGCTGGCCTCGGTGGTGCCGTGGGAGGACGCCGGCCGCTGAGCGCGGCGGTGCCGGAGCAGTGTTGTAGTGTCCACCGCTCGTGGACCGCACCCTTGTCATCGTGAAGCCCGACGGCGTCGAGCGTGGACTCGCCGGCGAGATCGTGAGCCGCCTGGAACGAAAGAACCTGCGACTGGTTGCGGCCGAGCTGCGTACCATCACCACCGAGGTGGCCGAGACCCACTACGCCGAGCACGCGGAGCGCACCTTCTTCGGCGACCTGGTCGCCTTCATCACGCGCTCGCCGGCGCTCGTGATGGTCGTCGAGGGACCCGAGGACACCTACGCGGTCGTGCGCAAGATGATGGGCACCACCAACCCGGCCCAGGCGGAGCCCGGGACCATCCGCGGCGACCTCGGCATCGAGACAACGGAGAACCTCGTGCACGGCTCCGACTCGCACGAGTCCGCCGCGCGCGAGATCGCGCTGTTCTTCCCCGGGTTGGCCGCGTCCTAGGCCCGCGGTCGCCGCATCCCGTGGGGAGCACCCGCAGGGGGCACGCGTAACCCCTGGTCACACAGGTCGCCACGGCCCTCTGCCTTGTGGGCACCCCTTCCGTCCCGTAGCCTGGAGGAAGCACCCCTCGAACGCCGGCCCCCATGTGCCGACCTGCAGCTTCCCCGGAGAGTCCCAGCTATGGCCGATAATCGCATTTCCTTGCTTGGCCGTGACATGGCCGTTGACCTCGGCACCGCGAACACGCTGGTGTATGTCCGCGGTCGCGGCATCGTCCTCAACGAGCCGTCCGTGGTGGCGGTCGACATCAAGGACGGGCGACCGCTGGCAGTGGGTGCCGAGGCCAAGCGGATGATCGGCCGCACGCCGTCGAACATCCAGGCCATCCGGCCACTCAAAGACGGCGTCATCGCCGATTTCGAGATCTGCGAGAAGATGCTCCGCTACTTCATCCACCGCGTGCACCAGCGTCGTTTCGCCAAGCCGCGCATGGTCATCTGCGTGCCCTCGGGCATCACCGGGGTGGAGCGTCGGGCCGTCATGGAGGCGGCGGAGTACGCCGGGGCGCGGCGCGCGTACATCATCGAGGAGCCCATGGCAGCGGCCATCGGTGCCGGCCTGCCCGTCCACGAGCCGACCGGGAACATGGTCGTCGACATCGGCGGCGGCACCACCGAGGTGGCGGTGATCTCGCTCGGTGGCATCGTCACGAGCCAGTCGGTGCGCATCGGGGGCGACGAGCTCGACGAGGCCATCGTGTCCTTCGTGAAGAAGGAGTTCAGCCTGGCGCTGGGCGAGCGCACAGCAGAGGAGATCAAGATCCAGCTCGGGTCGGCCTACCCGCTCGAGCAGGAGTTGCACGCCGAGATCCGCGGCCGGGACCTGGTGAGCGGCCTCCCCAAGACCATCGTTGTCTCCACCGAGGAGATCCGCCGCGCCATCGAGGAGCCGGTGTCCGCCATCGTCGACGCCGTGAAGGTGACGTTGGACCGGACCCCGCCCGAGCTGGCCGCCGACATCATGGAGCAAGGCATCGTGCTCACGGGCGGCGGCGCCTTGCTGCACGGCCTCGAGTCCCGCCTCCAGCACGAGACGGGGATGCCTATCGTGGTGGCGCGCGACCCGCTCAACTGTGTCGCCGTGGGCAGCGGTCAGTGCCTGGAAGAGTTCGAAGCGCTGAAGCGGGTGCTCATCACCACCTCCACACGCTGACCGATCGACCTGCATTCTCTGGGTGGCCCGGTCTCGGCGGTCTCGCCGCACGCTGACGGTCATCATCCTGGTCGTCATCTCGCTGTCGCTGATCTCGCTGGACCTCAACGGGCGGACGCACAGCCTGACGTCGGGGGTGAAGTCGGCGGCGAACCGGGTGTACGCCCCGCTGCGCCAGGGCGCACTCGACGTCCTCAGCCCCATCGGCAACTTCTTCGCCGGCGCCTTCAACTACGGGTCGGTCCAGGCCCAGAACGAACGGCTGCAGAAGACGATCGGTGAGCTGCGGTCCCAGCAGGCCGAGCGCGGCTTCGAGAAGAACCAGCTGCATGAGCTGACGAAGCTCGAGAACCTTCCCTTCCTCCAGTCGCTGCCGGTGGTCACCGCGCAGACGATCGACGAGTACTCGTCGAATTTCACCGCCACCATCACGCTCGACAAGGGACGCGGCGACGGCGTGGACGTCGGCTTCCCGGTCGTGGGGGCCGGCGGGCTGGTGGGCCAGGTCATCGCGTCCTACCACCACACCTCCGTCGTGCGACTGGTGACCGACGGTCAGTCGAAGGTCGGTGTCGTCTTCGGGCCCGGGCAGCGCTACAACGGCATCGTCGACGGGCAGGGCCCGGGGAACGACATGACGGCGGACCTCGTGCCGCCGCACACACCGCTGCACAAGGGCGAAGTGATGTTCACCAGCGGGTTGCAGGGGGCCTCCTTCCCGCCCGGGATCCCCGTGGCGACCGTGTCGTCCTTCCACACCTCCGCCGGTGCCAGCCAGGAGTCGATCCGGGTCGACCCGGCGGCGGACCTGGGTCAACTGGCCTACGTCGACGTCGTCCAGTGGGTGCCACCGGCATGACCCCTCGGTCAGTGCTCCGGGTGGCGCTGGTGATCTTCGCCACCGTGATGGTGCAGCAGACGGTCATGGTGGCGCTGCGGATCTCCGACGCCCACCCGGACCTGCTCTGGTTGCTCCCCATCACGGCGGCCCTGATCGACGGCCCCGAGACGGGTGCCATCGTCGGATTCTGGTCCGGGCTGGCCTTCGACCTGGTGCTCCCCACCCCCTTCGGCCTGTCCGCCCTGGTCGGGTGCCTGTTGGGCTACGTCGTGGGCACCTTGGCGGCGCCCGTGGACCCCAGTGCCCCATGGCTGAAGCCGGTGGCCGCGCTCGCGGGGAGCGTCGGAGCGGACATGCTGTTCGCCGTGCTCGGCGCGATCCTCGGACAGGAGCAGATGGTGCGAATCGACTTCCTGGCCGTGTGCCTGGTGGTCGGCCTGTCCAGCGTCGTGCTCGTCCTCCCGGTCAACCGGCTCATGCGGTGGGCCCTGGCCGGGACGAGCAACCGCCGATCGCTCGTCCCCGCCGATGGCGACACCAGCGTCTGGTGAAGCGGTCCCTCCGTCACCCGATCCGCGGCGACCGGCTCAACCCGAGGACCTCGACCCGACCGACGCGCAGGAGCTCGAAGCGCGGCGAGCCGCGCCAGCCGCGCATGCGGCCGCGCAAGAGCGTCAACGTCGCCTCCATCGTCGGCTCCCCCGAGGAGGAGGAGTCGCGCCCCAACCTGCGCCTGCGCGTCGTCGGCGCAGTCGTCCTGATCCTCTTCGGCATCCTGGTGCTACGGCTCTGGACGCTCCAAGTGGTGGAGGGCAAGAACTTCGCCGCCGCGGTCACGCGCAACCAGGTGCGCGTCGTCAGCATCGCGGCGCCCCGGGGCGAGATCGTCGACCGCAACGGCACGGTCATGGTCACCAACACCCCGCAGCAGGAGATCCTGCTCTCTCGCGCCGAGGCCTCGCAGAACCCGAGCATCGTGGGCATGGTCGCCGCGCTGGTGGGCGAGACGCCCCAGCAGGTGCAGGCGGCCGTCAACAACAACCAGTACAGCCCGTACGAGCCGGTCCCCGTCGCCGTCGGCGTGTCGACCGCCACGGTCCAGTTCCTCCAGACGCACCAGGCGGAGTACCCGGGGGTCAGCGTGCAGACGGTGGCACAGCGCACCTACCCCCAGGGCGGGAGTACGGCCACGCACGTCCTGGGGTACGTCGGGGACATCACGTCCTCCTACCTCGCCGCCCACTCCGGCAGTGGCTACACGCAGGGCAGCCGGATCGGCGTCTCGGGGGTGGAGGGCCAGTACGAGCCGTACCTCAAGGGCGTGGCCGGACGGCAGGCCCTCTCGGTCGACGCCAGCGGCCAGGTTGTCGGCACGCTGAGCACGACCGCCCCGCAGATCGGCGCCACCGTGGTGCTCAACGTCGACTCCGGGCTGCAGCAGACGGTCCAGCAGGCGCTGCAGCAACAGATCCAAGCGGACCGCCAGACGTTCGACAAGGTCGACGGCGCCTACCCGCCCGCCCCCAACGGTGCCGTGGTGGTGATGAACCCGCAGAACGGCCAGATCCTGGCGCTCGCCTCCTACCCGACCTACGACCTCAACCAGTGGGTGGGAGGGATCTCGTCGGCGAACTTCTCCGCGCTGCAGTCGAGCGGGGCCGAGAACAACTACGCGATCGAGGGCCTCTACACGCCCGGGTCGACGTTCAAGCTCGTCACCGCCACCGCGGCGCTCCAGGACGGGCTGTGGTCGCCTGGCCAGTACTACGACGACACCGGCAGCTACAAGATCTCGGGCTGCCCCGCACCCGGCGTGAACAACGACACGGGCTGCACGCTCAAGGACGACCCCGGGGACAGCCCCGGTTCCTACAACATCTCCGGTGCGCTCGCCGTGTCGAGCGACGCGTTCTTCTACCACCTGGGCGACCTCTACTGGCAGAACCGGGGGCAGTTCGGGGTCACGCCGATCCAGAACGAAGCCACCGCCTACGGCGAGGGCACCATCACCGGTATCGACCTTCCGGGCGAGGCGCAGGGCCGGGTCGACAGCTACCTGACCCGGGCCAAGTTGCACGCCGAGGCGCCCAAGGCGTTCCCCTATGCGGCGTCGTGGTTCACCGGTGACAACGTCGAGATGGCCTTCGGCCAGGGCGAGACCGTGCTCACACCGATCGAGCAGGCGGTGGCCTACTCGACGTTCGCCAACGGGGGCACCCGCTATGCCCCCCAGGTGGTCTCGCAGGTCGTCGGTGCCATGACGGGCAAGGTGATCAAGAAGGTCGAGCCGCAGGTGACCGGTCACGTGGCCATCTCGCCGTCCACCTACAACGCGATCCTCCAAGGGCTCGAGGGCGTCATCAGCCACGGCACGGCGTCCGAGGCCTTCCAGGGCTTCCCGGCCTCGTGGAACCTGGCCGGCAAGACGGGCACCGCGTCGAACCAGAAGGGCCAGGAGCCCAACAGCTGGTTCGTGGCGTTCGGACCCAACCCCAACCCGCAGTACCTGGTGCTCGCCGTGATCGACCAAGGCGGGTACGGCGCGCAAGCGGCGGCGCCGCTCGTGCGCAACATCTTCGACTACATCGTCGCCCACCCGGTCAACCAGACGCCGGTCACGCCGGTGCCGGCGACGCGTACGGACACGACGACGAGTACCACGACCGCCAAGGGCGGCACGACCACGACCGCCAAGGGCGGCACGACCACGACCGCCAAGGGCGGCACGACCACGACCGCCAAGGGCGGCACGACCACGACCGCGCGGACCGGGGGCGGCTGAGCGTCCCGTAGGGTTGGAGGGCGATGGAATCCCTCTGGCCCCGGATCGAGGAGCTCCTGCCGACGGTCACCAAGCCGGCGCGCTACATCGGCGGCGAGCAGGGAGCGCTGGCCCCCGAGCACGGCCCGGGGAAGGTGGCCTGGCTCCTCGTGTACCCCGACACCTACGAGATCGGGCTGCCCAACCAGGGGCTGCAGATCCTCTACGAGATCCTCAACGAGCGCCGCGACGCGGTGGCCGAGCGGTCCTATGCCCCCTGGGTCGACATGGATGCCGCCATGCGCGCGGCGGGCGTGCCCCTGTTCAGCGTCGAGCAGCACCTGCCCGCCTCGGCCTTCGACGTGCTCGCCTTCAACCTGTCGGCCGAGCTCGTCTACACCAACGTGCTCAACCTGATCGACCTGGCCGGCCTGCCGCTGCACGTGTCGGAGCGAGGGGGCGCCGACACGTTGGTTGTGGCCGGCGGGCACTGCGCCTACAACCCCGAGCCGCTGGCCGACTTCGTCGACGCCTTCGTCCTCGGCGACGGTGAGGAGGTGGTCGGGGAGGTCAATGAGGTCCTGGCCCGGTGGCTCGCCGCGTCGCCGCCCGAGGCGCGTGACCGGGCGGAGGTGCACCGGGCCCTGGCGCAGGTGGAAGGGGTGTACGTCCCGGCCCTCTACGAGCCCGTCTACGAGGGCGGCCGACTGGTGGCCACCCGCCCGCTCGGCCCCGGGGTGCCGGCCGAGGTGACCAAGCGCACGGTGGCGGACCTGGCCGAATGGCCGTACCCGGCCCGGCCGCTCGTCCCGCTCACCGAGGTGGTCCACGACCGCCTCAACGTCGAGGTCTTCCGGGGCTGCACGCGGGGCTGCCGCTTCTGCCAGGCCGGCATGATCACCCGCCCTGTCCGCGAGCGCCCGGCCGCACAGGTGCGCGACATGGTGCGCCGGGGGCTCGAGTGGAGCGGGTACGACGAAGTGACCCTCACCTCACTCTCGTCGGCCGACTTCTCGGGCATCGAGGACACCGTGCGCGACATCGTCGAGGACCCCGCCCACTGCGGGCAGGTATCGGTGAGCCTGCCGTCCCTGCGGGTCGACGCCTTCACCGTCGGCACCGCGGCGGAGATCCAGAAGGTGCGACGCACCGGCCTCACCTTCGCCCCCGAGGGCGGAACCTGGCGCATGCGAACGGTGATCAACAAGCTGATCACCGAGGAGGACCTGTACGGCGCCGTCGAGGCCGCCTTCAGCCAGGGCTGGCGCCGGATCAAGCTCTACTTCCTGATCGGGCTGCCCACCGAGCGCGACGAGGACGTGCTCGGCATCGCCGAGCTCGGGGCCCGGTGTGTCGAGATCGGACGCCGGCACCAGTCCTCGGTCACGGTGGTCGCCTCCGTGGGTGGCTTCGTGCCCAAGGCGCACACCCCGTTCCAGTGGTTCGGCCAGGACACGGCGGCCGAGCTCGAGCGCAAGGTGGCCCTCCTGCGTGACCAGGCGAGGCACACCCGAGGACTGACCGTGCGTTGGCACGACCCGGCGGCATCGGTCGCCGAGGGCCTGGCCAGCCGGGGCGACCGCCGTATGGGGGCGGTCATCGAGCGGGTGTGGCGGGCCGGGGGCACGTTCCAGGAGTGGTCGGAGCGCTTCGACCTGGGCCTGTGGGAGGAGGCCCTGGCGGCCGAGGACCTGAGTACGCACGAGGTGTGCCACCGCGATCGCCTGGGGGACGAGGCGTTGCCGTGGGACCACATCTCGGCCGGCCTTCACCGTGACTTCCTCTGGGGGGACTGGCAGGACGCACTGGCCCGGGTGAACGTCGAGGACTGCCGGTGGACTCCCTGCTACGACTGCGGGGCCTGCACCGGGTTCGGCCTGGAGCACGTGGTGGCCTCGCCCGTCCCGCCCGCCGGCGGCAGCCAGGGCACCGGCCAGGACCTGAGTGTGGGGGACCGGATCCCTGTTCGCCTGGGCGACCGTGCCTCCTGAGGCCCCTGAGGCCCCTGAGGCCCCTGAGGCCCCTGAGGCCCCTGAGGCCCCCGCGGTCACCGGGGGCCACGGCCGCCTCGAGCCCGAGCGGCGCCGCCTCCGGCTGCGCTTCACCAAGCAGGGGAAGGTCCGGTTCACCAGCCACCGGGACGTGGCCCGGATGTGGGAGCGGGCGTTGCGGCGGAGCCGGCTGCCGGTGGCTTACTCGCAGGGCTTCGTGCCCCACCCCCTGGTCAGCTTCGGCCTGGCCCTGCCCACCGGCTGCGAGTCGCTCGGGGAGTACCTCGATGTGCGCCTCGGGACGGCGGAACCGAGCGAGACGCCCGTGGCCGGTCTGCCGGCGGCCCTCAGCCCTCTGCTCCCCGAGGGGATCGAGGTCACGGCGGCGGCCCTGGTCGACGAGGCCGAGGGGTCGCTTCAGCAAGAGGTAGCATCGTGTGACTGGGAATTGGAGGTGCCGGGCGTGCCAGGTGTTGAGATGGCGGAGCGGGTCGAGAAGCTGCTCGCTGCCCCCATCCTCACGGTACGACGGGAGCGGAAGGGTCGCCAGATCGACGACGACATCCGGCCCGCCATCCTGGCACTGTCCGTGACCGGCCCCGACGGCCGGCTCCGGGCTGAGTTGGCCACGCGACCGCGCGGGGTCCGCCCTGTCGACCTGTTCGGCGTCCTGGGAACCGGCGCGGTGCCCGGACGGGCCTGTCGAACGCATCAATGGATCGAGCGCGAGGGCGCACGGTTCGAGCCGCTCCCCGTGGGCGGCCCGGGAACCGGCGCGGACGCGGCACAGCACGCGAGGAGGGACATCCCTCATGTCCGAGACCGAGATCAGTCAGACCCCGGAGGGTCGCCAGCCAGAGCCGGGCGCTCAGGCTGAGACGCCGGCGCCGCAATCGGCGTCCCCCCGGAAGCCCAAGATCGGCGACACCAGGCCGGCGCCGGCGGTCCGCCCGCCGCAGCAGGCCGCGCCCGTGGTGCCGTTGGTCCGCCCCGAGGCGACGCCCGGGGGCGACGGCACCACGCCGGCAGGAGGGGGGCCGGGGGATGCCCCCGAACAGGCCGCGCCGGACACGGCGGGCGACGCCGCCACTACGGACGGCCCGGCCGGCGAACCCGGCCAGGCGGCCAAGCGGTCCCGCAGCCGCCGACGCTCCGCCCGCGAGCGGCGCTCGAAGCAGGTGGGCCGCTACCTCGTCTGCGTCCACGTCCAGCCCCACATGACCCAGATCGCCATGCTCGAGGGGCGCTCGCTCGTCGAGCACTACGTCTCCCGGGCGGCTGACGACACCAACCAGATCGACGGCAACGTCTACCGGGGCCGGGTCCAGAACGTCCTGCCCGGCATGGAGGCCGCCTTCATCGACATCGGCATCCCAAAGAACGCCGTCTTGTACCGGGGCGACGTGCGGTACGACAAGGAGGACATCGAAGGCGGGTCCTCCCAGCAGCCCAGGATCGAGGACGTCCTCAAGGCCGGTCAGACCATCCTGTGCCAGGTCACCAAGAACCCGATCGGGGCCAAGGGGGCCCGTCTGACCCAGGAGGTCTCGCTGCCCGGCCGCTTCGCCGTCCTCGTGCCCAACTCCGGCGCCTTCGGGATCTCCAAGCGCCTGGGTGACAACGAACGCCGACGACTGCGCCGGATCATCGACGAGGTGAAGCCGGCGGGCCACGGGATGATCGTGCGCACGGCGGCCGAGGGAGTCTCGGCCGAGGAGCTCCAGCGCGACGTCACCGCCCTCGTCGAGCAGTGGAACGCCATCGAGGCCCAGGCCAAGCGGTCGGACGCCCCCGGGTTGCTCTACCGGGAGCCCGAGCTGGCCGTGCGCATCCTGCGCGAGGAGCTCAACGGCGAGTACCGCGGCGTGGTGATCGACGACCACGCGCTCTTCGAGCAGGTACGCGACTACGTCGAGGCGGTGAGCCCGGACCTGGCCGACCGGGTCGAGTACTACGACTCGGAGGCCGAAGGCCTGCCCATCTTCGAGCGCTACCACGTGCACGAGCAGCTCCACAAGGCGCTCGACCGCAAGGTATGGCTGCCCTCGGGGGGCTCGCTGATCATTGAGCGGACCGAGGCGTTGACCGTGATCGACGTCAACACCGGCAAGAACGTCGGCAGGACCAACCTCGAGGAGACGGTCTTCCGCAACAACCTCGAGGCGGCCGAGGAGGTGGCCCGCCAGCTGCGGCTGCGGGACATCGGCGGGATCATCGTCATCGACTTCATCGACATGGAGGTCAAGGACAACCGGGACAAGGTGGCGGCCGCCCTGCGCAACGCCCTGGCCCGGGACAAGACCCGGACCCAGGTCTTCAACATCTCGGAGCTGGGACTGGTCGAGATGACCCGCAAGCGGATCTCCGAGGGCCTGCTCGAGACCCTTTCGCACGAGTGCGCAACCTGCGGCGGCCGGGGCGTGACCCTGGACGACTCCGTCCTGCGCTAGGATCTCCGCCTCATGTATGCCGTCATCAAGACCGGTGGGAAACAAGAGCGTGTGGCGGAGGGCCAGCGTGTCCGCGTGGAGCTGCTGGGCCAGCCCGTGGGTGCCGAGGTGTCCCTCGAGCCCGTCCTGGTGGTGGACGGTGCCACCGTGCTGGCCACCCCCGAGCAGCTGGCCGGCGCCTCGGTGAGGGCCAAGGTCGTGGGCACCGAGGCGGGACCCAAGATCAACGCCATGACCTACAAGGCCAAGTCCCACCAGAGCCGCCGGTGGGGCCACCGCCAGCATTACTCGACGCTGGAGATCACCGGCATCACCGCCAAGTAGCGCCCGGGAACCCGAGCCCCGAAGAGATCGAGGAGTCCGACATGTCCAAGACCAAGGGTGGTGGGTCGACCCGCAACGGCCGCGACTCGGCGGCGCAGCGCCTCGGCGTCAAGCGGTTCGACGGGTCCGCCGTGACCGCCGGTTCCATCCTGGTGCGCCAGCGGGGGACGAAGTTCTACCCCGGGGTCAACGTGAGCCGGGGCGGCGACGACACGCTCTTCGCCACGGCCGACGGCACCGTGAAGTTCGGCGAGCGCCGCGGCCGTAAGCACGTCAGCATCATCACGGACTAGGCGCGCCCTGCTTCAGGCCGGCGGCAGCAGCGTCGCCGGCCAGACGGTGATCCGGACGTAGTCGCCGGAGTCGCTCCGTCGCCGTCGCTGTGGCACGTCCGGCAGGCGAGCGGTCAGGGGCGTTGGTGCAACTCGACGCCGTTGCCCCAGGGGTCGGCCGTGAAGGCCTGTTTGCGACCGGTGGTGCCCACGTCCACCCAGTCGGTCACCTCGAGACCGCGGGCGCGCAGCTGGTCGACCGCGGCGGGGAGGTCGTCGAACACCAGGGCGAAGTGCTGGCCCACGTTCTGGGGCACCGTGGCCTCGATCAGGTGCACCTGTTGCCCGCCGGCGGTGTCGAGCCAGGCGCCGGGAAAGCCGAAGTCCGGGCGGGTGTGGTTCTGCACCAGGCCGAGCTTCTGCGTGTAGAACGTGACGGCGCCGGGGACGTCGGGCACGTTGATGGCGACGTGGTCGAGGCCGATGGGCCGGACCGGGTCAGCCGCCGTGCCGGCGGTCTTCGCGGCATCGCCGGCCCGCGGCCTGCTCGGGGTGCTCACGGGAGGGAGCCTACGACGTGGCGCACGACGTGGGCCACGGCCGGCGCGGCGGCGCGGCCGACCGTCGCGATGTCGCCGAGGTGCACGGGCGCGCCCTCGGCGGCAGCCGGGTTGGTCACCAGTGCCAGACCCAGCACCTCGCTCCCGGCGTCGCGGGCGGCCACCGTCTCGAGCGCCATGGACATCCCCACCACGTCGGCCCCGAGGGTGCGCAGCATGGCGATCTCGGCCGGGGTCTCGAGCTGGGGCCCGGGCACGTGTGCGTAGACGCCGGGGTTCGGGGAGACGGCGGGGCGGGCGGCGCCGGCGGTGCCGGGCGCGGCGAGCGCCAGTGTGCGCAGGCGGGGAGCGTAGGCGTCGACCATGTCGACGTGGCGGGGGCCTCGGAGCGGGCTGCACCCGGTCAGGTTGAGGTGGTCGCGCACCACCATGATCGCTCCCGTGGGGAGGTCGTCGCGGATGGCGCCGACGGCCGAGGTGAGGATGACCGTGGTGCAGCCGGCCGCGATGCCGGTGCGCACCGGATGAGCCACGTCGGCCGGGGTCAGGCCCTCATAGAGGTGGCAGCGCCCACCCAGGACCAGCAGCCGCCGGCCACCGACCGGCACCGACCACGCATGGGCCCGGTGTCCACCGGCCCCGTAGGGCGGCCAGAAGGGGAGGGTGTCGAGCTGGAGCGGGTCGTCGCCCCCGGCCAGGATCTCGGCCGCCTCGGAGAGCCCGGTTCCCAGGACGACGAGGACGTCGTGGTGGTCGGTCCCGAGCCTGCGGGCCAGTTCCCGTGCGCTGTGCACCGCCCGATCCGCTGCGTCCTCCATGCGGGGATGGTAGGCCGGGCATGACGGCGGCGGACGGGGCCCTCGAGCGCTCGGCGCCTACCATGGCGCCGATGCCGACTGCCGCTCAAGACGAGACGTCGCCGACCGACGCCGTCGCCGACCACCCGCTCTCCCCGCTGACCGGTGCGGAGATCAAAGAGGCGCGCCGGATCGTCTTCGAGAGCGGCCGCGCCCGGGTGGACGCCCAGACGCTGCGATTCGCCTACGTCGGGCTGGCCGAGCCCCCCAAGGACCTCGTGCGGGCCTTCGACAGCGGTGAGCCGGTCCTCTTGGAGCGCCAGGTGCGCCTGGTGCTGCTCGAGGGGCCCGAAGCGGACGTGGTCGAGGCGGTCGTCTCGGTGACCGGGGGGCGCGTGGTGCGCTGGGAGCGAGTCGAGAACGTGCGGCCCGCGCTGCAGTTCGGGGAGTCCTACGCGGCCCAGCTGGCCCTGCAGGCGAACGACGAGTGGAACGCCGCGCTCGACCGGCGCGGTGTGACCGACCGCTCGCTGGTGCAGATCGACCCGTGGCCGGCCGGCACGTTCGGACTGCCCTACGAGACGGGCCGGCGGATCACCAAGTGCATCCCGTACCTGCGCGACACGCCCGCGGACAACGGTTACGCCCGCCCGCTCGAGGGCCTGCTCGGCGTGGTCGACATGGGGACCGGCACGGTGCTCGAGGTCATCGACGAGGGCGTGGTGCCCATACCGCCGACGTCCGGCAGCTATTTCCCCGAGCACAACGGGCCGTTGCGCGAGGACCTCAAGCCGATCGAGATCACCCAGCCCGAGGGGCCGAGCTTCACCGTGGAGGGGAACCTGGTGCGGTGGCAGCGGTGGTCGGTGCGGGTGAACATGGACCCGCTCGAGGGCCTGGTGCTCTCCACCATTGGCTACGAGGATGGCGGACGGGTCCGCCCCATCGTCTACCGCGCCTCGGTCAGCGAGATGGTCGTGCCCTATGGCGACCCCAGCCCGATGCACTCGTGGAAGAGCGCGTTCGACTCGGGCGAGTGGGGCCTCGGGCGCATGGCGAACTCGCTCACGCTCGGTTGCGACTGCCTGGGGGAGATCCACTACTTCGACTGGGTCTTCGCCGACGAGCGGGGCAAGCCGCGCACGCTCTCCAATGCCATCTGCATGCACGAGGAGGACTACTCCATCCTCTGGAAGCACCACGACATGATGACGGGGCGGACCGAGGTGCGCCGTCAGCGGCGCCTCGTGATCAGCTCGATCGCCACCGTGGGCAACTATGAGTACGGCTTCTACTGGTACTTCTACCTGGACGGCTCCATGCAGCTCGAGGTGAAGCTCACCGGCATCATGTCGACCAAGGGCGTGGCCGGCGACGACGCCGGCGAGCACGCCCGCATGGTGGCGCCCGGCCTGGCTGCCCCGCTGCACCAGCACCTCTTCAACGCCCGCCTCGACATGGAGGTCGACGGCCCCGAGAACGCCGTCTTCGAGGTGGACGCCGTGCCCTCGCCCCCGGGGGAGGGAAACCCGGTCGGGAGCGCCTTCACCACCACGACGACCCTGCTCGAGCGTGAGCTGGGCGCCCGGCGCGACGTCGACCCGGCGCGCTCGCGCACCTGGCGCATCGCCAACCGCGACCGGCGCAACGCCCTGGGGCAGCCCACGGCCTACAAGCTCCTGGCCGGGCCGACGCCGACCATCCTGGCCGGGCCTGACTCGAGCATCGGCCGCCGGGCCGCCTTCGCCGCGTACAACCTGTGGGTGACCCCGTTCGCCCAGGACGAGCGGCGGGCGGCGGGGGACTACCCGAACCAGCACGAGGGGAGCCCCGGTCTGCCCGAGTGGACGCAGCGGGACCGCCCGGTCGTCGACACCGACATCGTCGTGTGGCACACCTTCGGGATCACCCACGTGCCGCGTCCCGAGGACTGGCCGGTCATGCCGGTCGAGTACTGCGGGTTCACCCTGGTGCCCTACGGCTTCTTCGACCGCAACCCCGCCCTCGACGTGCCGCCCTCGCCGGAGGGGCACTGCCATGCCTGAGCGCAACCCGCGCCCCGGGCATGTGCCACAGGAGTACCACCCGCCGGTGGAGGAGTACCTCGAGACCATGCACGACCTGGCCGAGGAGGGCGTGCCGGTGATCCAGGCCCGGATCGCCGAGCGGCTGGGCCGGTCCGCCCCTTCCGTCTCGGAGATGCTCGACCGCCTCACCGAGGACGGCTACGTGACCAGGGACGGCCGCCGCCTGTCGCTCACCGAGAGCGGGCAGGAGGTGGCCGAGAAGGTGGTGCGCAAGCACCGGCTGGCCGAGCGCTTGCTGGTCGACGTCATCGGCCTCGAGTGGCACAAGGTGCACAGCGAGGCGGGGCGGTGGGAGCACGTGATCTCCGACGACGTCGAGGCGCGCCTGGTCGAGCTGCTGGGCGACCCTGCGACCTGCCCGCACGGCAACCCCATCCCGGGCTCGCACTCGCCGGCGCCGGCCGCCACCACGCGCCCTCTGGCCGAGGTGCCAGAGGGGGAGAGCGTCCGGTTGTACCGCATCAGCGAGGAAGTCGAGACCAACCTGGGCTCGTTGGCCATGCTCGACGAGAGCGGCTTCATCCCCGGAGCGGTGGCCCGGGTAGGCGGCCGTGACGACGAGGGGGCGGTGGCCCTGGCGGTCGAGGGTGGGGCGGGGGAGCTGCGCCTCCCGCGCCCGCTGGCCGACCGCCTCTTCGTCGGGGCACCGTGACCCCCGCATGACCCTGCGACTGACTGCCGACGCCGTCTTCACTGTCGACGACGCCGGCACCGTGGTGGCCCCGGGGGCAGTCGAGATCGGCGACGGCGGCACCATCGAGTGGGTAGGCGACCCGCGTGCCGTCCCGCCCGGGCCCGGCACCGAGGTGCGCGAGGTGGGCGGCCTGTTGATGCCGGGCTTGGTGAACTGCCACGGGCACTCGCCCATGACGCTCGTGCGCAGCGCAGGCGACGGCCTCCCGCTCGAGCGTTGGCTCAACGAGTCCGTATGGCCGCGCGAGGCCTTGCTCACCGACGAGGACGTCTACTGGGGCATGGTGCTGGGCGCGGTCGAGATGCTGGGCAACGGCGTCACCACCACCTGTGAGCAGTACCGGCACCCGGCCCCGGTCATGGAGGCGCTGACCGACTCGGGCATCCGTGCCGTCTACACGCCGGGGATCTTCACCGTGCCCCACGGGGGAGCGGGTGACACCTGGGAGGAGCTGCTGGCCGAGGCCTGCGCGCTCTTCGACGCCAACGCGGCGCCGGGGTCACGGGTGCAGGTGGGCTTCGGTCCGCACGCGGTGTACACGGTGCCGCCCGAGGGACTGGCCGCCATCGCGGCAGAGGCGCAGCGCCGCGACGCGCTCATACAGATCCACCTCAACGAGACCGTGGCCGAGGGCGAGCTGGTGCGCGAGCGCTATGGAATGAGCGCACCGGCCGTCCTGGCCTCGGTGGGCGCGCTCGACGGGCGGGTGCTCGCCGCGCACGCCGTCTGGCTCGACGAGCACGACCTCGGGCTGGTGGCCTCTCACGACGTCGCCGTGGCTCACTGCCCGGGCTCGAACGGGAAGTTGGGCGCCGGCGTGGCCCCGCTCACCGCGTTGGTCGGGCGCGGCGTGCGCGTCGGGTTGGGCACCGACGGGCCGGCCTCCAACGACGACCTGCACCTGTGGGACGAGATGCGCCTCGCCGCCCTCTTCGCCCGGGCCGGGGCCGGCGACCCCGAGGCGGTGACCTCGGCCGCCGCGCTCCGAATGGCCACCCGGGGCGGCGCCGAGGCGCTCGGACTGCCCGTGGGCACCCTCGAGGCGGGTCGCCCGGCCGACCTCATCCGGCTGCGCACCGACGACCCGCGCTTCACCCCGTCGGTCACCGACGCCGAGCTCCTCGGGCACCTCGTGTGGGCGGGGGCCGGTTACCTGGTGACCGACGTGTGGGTGGACGGGGTGCCGGTGGTCGAGGCGGGCCTCTGCACGCTCGTCGACGGCGAGCAGGCCCGGTCCGAGGTGGCGCGGCGCGCCCGCCGACTCGTCGGCTCCTAGGCTTTTTCGCCATGCCGGGATTCGTCGACCAGGCCCAGCTGCACGCGCGCGGGCGACGGCGGGGCCGGCGCGGTGTCGTGGCGACGCGAGGCCCACGTGGAGCGGGGTGGTCCCGACGGGGGCGACGGCGGTCACGGCGGCGATGTCTGGCTCGAGGCATCGGTCAACCAGTCTTCCCTACTCGGCTTCAGGGACCACCCGTTCCGGCGGGCCACCGACGGCGTGCACGGATCGGGGGCCAAGCGCCACGGCGCCCGGGGCAAGGACCTCGTGGTCCCGGTCCCGGTGGGCACCGTGGTATGTGACCGCGACGGCTCGGTCCTGTGCGACCTCGACCATCCGGGGGCCCGCTACCTGGCGGCCGAGGGCGGCCAGGGCGGCCGCGGCAACGCCCGCTTCTTGTCCAACCGGCGCCGGGCGCCCGCCTTCGCCGAGCAGGGGGAGCGGGGCCAGGAGCGCTGGCTCAACATGGAGCTCAAGCTCATGGCTGACGTGGCGCTGGTGGGCTTCCCCAATGCAGGCAAGTCGACGCTGATCTCGACCGTCTCTGCAGCCAAGCCCAAGATCGCCGACTACCCCTTCACCACGCTCGAGCCGCATCTCGGCGTGGTCCGGCTGGGTGGGGCGCACGACAGCGCCGAGTTCGTCATGGCCGACATCCCGGGCTTGATCGAGGGCGC
This sequence comes from uncultured Acidimicrobiaceae bacterium, assembly GCA_963781955.1. Taxonomy (GTDB): domain Bacteria; phylum Actinomycetota; class Acidimicrobiia; order Acidimicrobiales; family RAAP-2; genus Bog-473. The sequence continues at coordinate 1,845,256 of CAWAHU010000001.1, read as the reverse complement.
CGCCGAGGGCAAGGGCCTCGGGCACCAGTTCCTGCGCCACGTCGAGCGCGCCAGGGTCCTGGTGGTGTTGCTCGACCTGGCCGCCCCGGACATGGGCGGCGAGACGCCGGCGGTCCAGCGGCGCGTGCTGCTCTCCGAGCTCGGCTCGTACCGCCCTGAGCTCCTGGAGCGGCCTCGCCTGGTGGTGGGGTCCAAGGCGGATGTGCGGGCCGACATGGGGTCCCACGGCGAGGCGACCGACGGCGACGTGACGTGCGACCTGGTCCTCTCGGCGGCCACCGGTGCCGGGGTCCGGGAGCTGACCGAGCGGTTGGCCGCCCTGGTGCAGGCGGCCCGGGCCGCCGACGCGGAGGCGGCCTCGCACGAGGTGGTGGTGCACCGGCCCGCCCCCGAGGGCGTCGACGTGCAGCGGGCCGGCACGGGTGCGTGGGTGGTTCTGGGGCGCGCCGCCGAGCGCGCCGTCGCCCTCTCGGACCTCACTGACGCCGGCGCCCAAGCCGAGGTGGTGCGGCGGCTGCGCCGCCTCGGGGTCGACCGGGCCCTGACCCGGGCCGGGGTGCGCGACGGCGACGAGGTCACGGTTGGCGCCATGACCTTCGTGTGGGGGGAGGACGTGTGATCGCCGTCGTGAAGCTCGGCTCGTCCTCGGTGACGGCGGCGACGGTGGCGCGCCTGTGCGGCGAGGTGGCGGCGGCCCGCCGGGACGGCCACACCGTGGTGGTGGTCACCTCGGGCGCCATCGCGGCCGGGTGGGCCGCGCTGGGGCGGGGCGAGCAGCGCCCGGGGGACCCCGCCGTCCTGCAGGCCGTGTCCGCCGTCGGGCAGCACCGGCTGATGCGCCTGTGGCAGGACGGGCTCGAGCCTCAGGGACTCCTGGCCGGGCAGGTGCTGTTGGCCCCGCTCGACTTCGTGCACCGCACGCAGTACCTGCACGCGCGCGGGACCTTGCGCCACCTGGTCGACCTCGGGGTGGTCCCGGTGGTCAACGAGAACGACGCCGTGGCCGACGAGGAGATCCGCTTCGGCGACAACGACCGCCTGGCCGCGCTGGTGGCACACCTCGTGGGAGCCCAGCTCCTCGTGCTGCTGACCGACGCGCCCGGGCTGCTCACCGGCGACCCCCGGAGCGACACGGAGGCGTCCTTGATCGAGGAGGTGGTCGAGATCGACCACGAGCTCGAGCGCATGGCCGGCGGTCCGGGCAGCCCGGTGGGCAGCGGTGGCATGGCCTCGAAGCTGGCGGCGGCCAAGATCGCAACCTGGTCCGGCGTGCGCACGGTGATCGCGGATGCCGGGCGCCCGGGCGTGCTGGCGGGCGCCTTGGCGGGCGAATCCGGCGTGGGGACCGTGTTCCGGGCGCGCGCCGCCTCACTGTCGGCCCGCAAACTGTGGATCGCCTTCGCCCTGGGCTCGGCGGGCTGCCTGACCGTGGACGAGGGAGCCCGGGCGGCCCTGCTCGAGCGGGGCCGCTCGCTGCTGGCAGCCGGCGTCAGCGCGGTGACCGGGGGCTTCACGCCCGACGACGCGGTGGAGATTGCCGGGCCCGACGGTGCCGTCTTCGCCAAGGGCCTGGTCCGGCTGGCCGCGGACCGGGCCCCGGAGTGGATGGGGCGGCCGCGCCAGGTCGTCGTCCATCGAGATGACCTGGTCCTTGTACGCTGAACCGGTGGTTTCGTCCCAGCTCGAGCAGCTCGCGGCACGCGTCCGCGCCGCCGCCCGGCTCCTGGCCCGGGCCCCCGCCCCGGCGCGCGACCGGGCACTGAACCTGGCGGCCGGCCTGCTCGAGGAGAAGTGGGAGTGGCTGGTCGAGGCCAACCGGGAGGACCTCGCACGCGCTGAGGCCGCCGGCCTGACCGAGGCGGCGATGGACCGCCTGCGCCTCACGCCCGAGCGGGTGGAGAGCATGGCGAGCGGGCTGCGCACCGTGGCCGCCCTGCCCGATCCGGTGGGCGAGGTGGTCGAGGGCTGGTCGAGGCCCAACGGCCTCGTGGTGACCAAGGTGCGCGTCCCCCTGGGCGTCGTTGGGATCATCTACGAGAACCGGCCCAACGTGACGAGCGACGCTGCCGGCCTCTGCATCAAGTCGGGCAATGCCGCCTTCCTGCGCGGGTCGTCGTCGGCGCTGGCGTCCAACCAGGCCGTGGTGGCCGTCTTGCGCCGGGCACTCGATCAGGCCGGGCTGCCCGAGGACGCCGTGGCCCTGGTGGAGGACACCTCGCACGAGACCGCCGTGGCCTTCATGCAGCTGCGGGGGTCAATCGACTGCCTCATCCCCCGCGGGGGCCCGGCGCTCATTGAGTCACTGGTCGAGCACGCCACCGTGCCCTACGTGCTGGACGGCGACGGGAACTGCCACATCTACGTCGACGGCACGGCGGACCTCGACATGGCCCATGCGCTGGTGGTCAACGCCAAGACGCACCGCTTCGGGGTGTGCAACGCCGTCGAGACGATCCTCGTGCACCAGAAGGTGGCGGCCGAGCTGCTGCCGCGGGTGGCCGCCTCCCTGGCCGGCGCCGGCGTCGAGATACGCGCCGACGAGCGTGTCCGGGCCCACGTGCCCGACGCCGTACCGGCACTCGAGGAGGACTTCGCCACGGAGTTCCTCGGCCCGGTCGTGGCCATCGGGATGGTCGACGACCTGGATGAGGCCATCGAGCACATCGCTCGGTACAGCTCGGGCCACTCGGAGGCCATCGTGACGTCCGACGTGGAGGCGGCCGACCGGTTCGTGACCGAGGTGGACGGGGCGGCGGTGCTGGTGAACGCGTCGACGAGGTTCGTCGACGGCGAGGAGCTCGGGCTGGGCGCCGAGGTGGGCATCTCCACCCAGAAGCTGCACGCTCGCGGGCCGATGGGGGTGAAGGAGCTGACGACGTTGAAGTGGGTCGTGCGCGGTGACGGGCAGGTGCGGCAGTGAGTGCTGCGACATCCAAGAGCGGGAGCGGCGCCCTCGGACTGCCCGAGGCGGGCCCGCCCCGGTTCGAGTCGCTCGACGCGGTGCGGGCCGGCCTGGCCGAGGTCGGCTACCTGGCCGACGAGTCCATCAGCGGTGTGGTCTACCTGGCCGACCGGCTGGCCAAGCCGGTGCTGGTCGAGGGCCCGGCAGGCACCGGCAAGACCCAGCTGGCGAAGTCGGTGGCCGAGCTGACCGGGGCCCGGCTCATCCGCCTGCAGTGCTACGAGGGCCTCGACGAGTCCAAGGCGCTCTACGAGTGGAACTACCGCAAGCAGCTGCTGCGGATCCAGGCCGGGGAGCACGGCAAGGCCGAGGATGAGGGCCCGTCGTGGCAGGAGCTCGAGGAGGACATCTTCTCGGAGGACTTCTTGCTGACCCGCCCCCTGCTCGAGGCCATCCGTGCCACCGAGCCCGTGGTGCTCCTCGTCGACGAGGTCGACCGGGTCGAGCTCGAGACCGAGGCGCTCCTGCTCGAGATCCTCTCGGAGTACCAGGTCTCCATCCCCGAGCTCGGCACCGTGCGGGCCACCCAGCTGCCCATGGTGTTCCTCACCTCCAACAACACCCGCGAGCTGTCCGAGGCGCTGAAGCGCCGTTGCCTCTACCTCCATGTGGACTACCCCGACCTCGAGCGCGAGCGCGACATCGTGCGGGCCAAGGTGCCCGGCATCAGCGAGGAGCTGGCCGACCAGGTGGCGCGCATCGTTCGCTCCCTGCGCACGTTGGAGCTGCGCAAGGCCCCCTCGGTGTCCGAGACCCTGGACTGGGCGCGCACCCTGGTTCTGCTCGGCGTGCAGACCATCGACGCGGCGGGCGCCAAGGACACGCTGCACATCTTGTTGAAGTACCAGGCCGACATCGAGCGGGCCTCCAAGGAGCTGCTCTCCGCGTCGTCGAGCTGAGAGGAGCCAGGCGTGCTCGATCTCCTCTCCGGCTTCGTCACCGAGCTGCGCCGCGCCGGCCTGCCCGTCTCGCTGACCGAGCACCTCGATGCAGCCGAGGCCGTGCACCACATCCCCCTCGAGGACCGCGAGGGCCTGAAGTACGCGCTGGCGGCCACGCTGGTGAAGTCCTCGTCGCACTGGCGCGCCTTCGAGACGGCCTTCGAGGTGTTCTTCGCCATGCGTACCGGCGGCGTGGCGGCGGGCGAGGGCGAGGCCATGGAGTCAGAGGAGGGTGCCGAGGGCGAGCAGGCGGGCCAGGGTGGGATGCAGGGCCAGGGGCGTTCCTGGAAGGGCGGCGGGGCCGGCGAGGGCATGACGCCCGAGGAGCTGGCCGAGCTGCTGTTCAAGTCGTTGCTGTCGGCCGACGCCGGGTTGATGAACGCCGTGGCCCGTAACGCGGTCGACCGGTACGCCGGCATGGAGCCGGGGCGCCCGGTCGGCGGCACCTACTACCTCTACCGCACGCTGCGGAACCTGGACCTCGACGGTGTGCTCGAGCGCCTCATGGAGCAGGCCCGTGCCGGGGCGGCCGGCGCGTCGCTCACCGAGCTCGAGGAGCGCCTGGCCGCCGACGAGTACAAGGTGCGGATCGAGCAGTTCCGTAAGGCGGTCGAGACCGAGATCCGCCGCCGCCTGGTGGAGGACCGGGGCGCCGAGGCGCTGGCCAAGTCGGTGCGCAAGCCCCTACCCGAGGACATCGACGTGATGCACGCCACCCGAGAGGAGCTGGCCGTGCTGCACCGGGTCCTGCACCCGCTGTCGCGCAAGCTGGCCGTGCGCCTCGCCCGCAAGCGGCGTCACGGGCGCAAGGGGCCGCTCGACTTCCGTGCCACCATGCGGCGCTCGCTCTCGACGGGCGGTGTACCGATCGAGCCGCGGTTCCGCCATCCACGGCCGGCCAAGCCCGAGATCTTCGTGATCGCCGACATCTCGGGCTCGGTGGCCAGCTTCGCCCGCTTCACCCTGCACCTGGTGTACGCCATCTCGTCGCAGTTCTCCAAGGTGCGCAGCTTCGTGTTCATCGACGGGATCGACGAGGTCACGCGGTTCTTCGAGGGTGTGGTCGACCCGTCCGAGGCGGTGGCGCGCATCAACACCGAGGCTGACGTCATCTGGGTCGACGGGCACTCCGACTATGGCCACGCTCTGAGCGAGTTCCACCGCCGCTGGGGCGACCAGGTCACCTCGCGCTCGAGCGTGATGGTGCTGGGCGACGCCCGTAACAACTACCACGCCTCGCAGTCGTGGGTGCTCGAGGACATGCAGGCCAAGGCCCGCCACGTCTTCTGGCTCAACCCCGAGCCGCGCGACTACTGGGGCTCGGGCGACTCCATCGTCGGGGAGTACGCCGCCCACTGTGACGAGGTGGTCGAGTGCCGCACGCTCCGCCAGCTCGAGCACTTCGTCGGCAACCTGGCCTGAGCCGGTGACCCGTGACCTCGGTGACCCGGTGAGGGCGACGGACGAGCGCTCCCACGCCGGGGTCCTGCGCATCTTCCCGCCCAACGAAGGCGCCTCGCGGATCGTGCTCGTGCGCCACGGGGAGGCCGAGTGCAACCGGAACCACGTCGTGGGGGGGGCCAAGGGGTGCACCGGCCTGACCGACCTGGGCCGGCGCCAGGTGGCCATGCTGGCCGACCGGCTCTACGAGAGCGGCGAGCTGCGGGAGGCTACCGCCATGTACGCCTCGGTGCTGCCTCGGGCGGTCGAGACGGCGGAGCGGTTGCGCCCGGTGGTCGGGCCCGGACCCAAAGCGCTCGGCGCGGTGCGGGAGCGCTGCGACCTGTGCGAGTTGCACCCGGGGGAGGCCGACGGCATCCCGTGGGACGAGTACGTCTCGACGTTCGGGGTGCCCGACTGGGACACGGACCCCACGACCCCCATCGCCCCGGGCGGCGAGAGCTGGGCCGAGTTCGTCGTGCGGGCCTCCGACGCCGTGCACGACGTGGTGCGGGCGCACCCGGGCGAGCTGGTGGTGGCCGCCGTCCACGCCGGGGTGATCGAGGCCACAATGATCCGCTTCCTCGGGGTGCCCCAGGATGTCTACCGTCGGGGCTGGGTGCGCATCGTGCACGCATCCATGACCGAGTGGGAGTGGGTGCCCGCCGAGGACCGCTGGATCCTGCTGCGCTTCAACGACGCCTGCTGGGTGCCCCGGCCCTGACCCGCCGGCCCGCTCGGTCCGGGCGGCGGGGCCTCCGCTTGGTTGCCCGGCGGTGGCGGGCGACCCTCCGGACGCCCGCCCCCGGGGGAGTGCGCGCGGAGCGTATACGCGCCGCCTCAGCCCGCGTATACGGCGCGCATCTCAAGTGTCCCGAGGCGACGTATACGGCGCGCGACAGGTATCCCGGGGGCCGGCGTATACGGCGCGCGACAAGTCACGACGTTCCGGAGACCGTTCCCCGCGTGGCGGGATGTGGGTGCCTACGGGCCGGCGAGGTAGTCACGGGCGAGCCGCTCGGGCGCGCTGGCCAGCCAGGCGTCCTCGACGGCCTCTCGCAGGGCGCGCTCGGAGACGGTGCGCAGATGGACGAGCACCGCCGCGTAGCCGTCGAAGTGAGGGATGGTGAAGAAGCCCCGCTTGCCCGAGGCCAGCAGGGCCTCCTTGTCAGCGAGATCAGCCGTGCTCAGGGCCAAGATGGGCCCGTCGGGAGGCGTGGTGTCGCCGAAGCGTTTGAGGTCGGCCTTGGAGAACGGCCGTTCCCAGGCGAAGGCCTTGCCGGTCACGAACCAGGTCCGACGACCCTGGCGGGTGCCCTCGGTCACCTCGGGCAGGGCGGTCACCACCTGCTCGACCTGGGCCGGGGTCACCACCGGGACACCACGTCGGCACCCTATCGCTAGGGTCGGTCCATGGCCCCCCGTGCTGTGCGGGCCCGGTGAGCCCGGGCCTCGACCCAGCCGGCGTGGACCGGCTGCACGACCGCCTGCAGGCGGTCGTCGACGCCGGCGGTGTGCCCGCCCTCGCCGCACTCGTGGCGAGGGGCGACGACGTCCACACCGAGGCGTTGGGCTCGCTGTCGCTGGGTGACCCGGCGCCGTTGCCACGCGATGCCCTCTTCCGCATCGCGTCGCTGACCAAGCCGATCACGGCGGCCGGCGCCATGGCACTGGTCGACGACGGCCTGATCTCGATATCCGATCCCGTCGAGCGCTTCTTGCCCGAGCTGGCCGACCGGCGCGTACTGCGCACGCTCGAGAGCCCCCTGAGCGACACGGTGCCCGCGGCGCGGTCCGTCACCGTCGAGGACCTGCTGACGTTCCGGCTGGGCTTCGGGGTGATCGTGGCTCCGCCGGGGAGCTATCCCATCGGGGAGGCCGAGGCGGAGCTTGGCCTGCAAACGCTCGGACCCCCGTGGCCGGTGCCCCCTTTCGGGGCCGACGAGTGGGTGGCCCGCTTTGCCACGCTGCCGCTCATGAGCCAGCCAGGGGAGGCGTGGCACTACAACACGGGCGCGCAGGTCCTCGGCGTGCTGATCGAGCGGGCCAGTGGGCAGCCGCTCGGCGACTTCCTGCACCGGCGCCTGTTCGAGCCGCTCGGCATGGTCGACACGTCGTTCAGCGTGCCGCCCGAGAAGGTGGGGCGGTTCACGGCCGCCTACGCGCCCGACCCCGAGACCGGTGCGCCGGTGCTGTTCGACTCGCCCGAAGACGGATGGTGGAGCGCGCCGGCCGCCATGGCGAACGGTGCCGCCATGCTCGTGTCGACCCTGGGCGACATGTGGTCGTTCGTCGCCATGGTTGGGGTCGGCGGGCGCCACGACGGCGACCAGCTGCTGTCGCCCGGGTCGGTGGCGGCCATGACGAAGGACCACCTCACGGCGGCCCAGCGGGCCGGGGCCCGGCCGTTCCTCGGTGAGCACGGGGGGTGGGGCTACGGCATGGCCGCCCCTGGCCCAGTGGCCGGCGACGCCCCGACCCCCTTCGGCTACGGCTGGAGCGGTGGCACCGGCACGACGTGGACCACCGACCCGGTGCGCGGGATCACGGGGATCCTGCTCACCACCAGGGCCATGAGCTCCCCCGAGCCCCCGGCCTACATGGTCGATTTCTGGGACGCCGCCTACGGCGCGCTGGCAGCGTGATCCGGGCGGGCGGAGCCGTCGTGGCTACGCTGAGTGGACCGGCGGCTCAAGGGCGCCGCTCGGGGCTCGGGGAATCGAGAAGGGAGCTCTGCCATGTACAAGACCGTCGTCGTCGGCACTGACGGCTCGACCACGGCCGACAAGGCGGTCCAGGCGGCCGCGGACGTCGCGCGGGCCTTGGGCTCGGCGCTGCACGTCGTGTCGGCGTTCCGCACTCCGCGTGTCGGCATGGGGGCGGTGGCCGGTGTCGACATGGTGGACACCGGCGCCGGGCAGGCCATGGCCGAGGAGGCGGCACGGGCCGTCGTGCAGGAGGCGATCGAGAATCACGGGTCAGGGTTGCAGGTCGAGGGCCACGCCGGCCGCGGGGCGGCGGACGACGTGATCCTCAAGTTCGCCGCCGACCTCGGTGCCGACCTGATCGTGGTGGGGAGCAAGGGCATGGGTGGCGCCCGGCGGTATCTCGGCAGCGTCCCCAATTCGGTGGCGCACGCCGCGCCGTGCGCGGTGCTCATCGTCAAGACGAACTAGCGGCGTGGACGTCGCCGTCATCGGTACGGGCTTCATCGGGCGCACGCTCGGCCGGCCGCTGGCGGCGTCGGGCCACCGGGTCCGCTTCGGTTCTCGGCACCCTGACGACGACGACGCAGCCGCGGGGACGTCAGCGGTGACCACGACGGTCGCCGAGGCGCTGGCGGACGCCGACGTCGTGATCCTGGCCGTGCCCGCGGCCGGCGTGTCCGAGGTGGCGGCTGAGCACGCCGACGCTCTGACCGGTCACCTGGTGATCGACGCCACCAACCGGATGGGTGGGCCGGTCGCGAACGCCCGGGCCGAGCTCCCCGCGGGGGTCCGTTACGCCCGCGCCTTCAACACGCTGGGCGGGGAGAACATGGCCGATCCCGTCTTCGACGGGGTACGGGCCGACATGTTCTTCTCCGCCCCCGAGGGGGACGAACGGACCGTGGCAGCGGTGATCGAGGGCGTGGGGTTGCGCCCGGTCTACGTGGGGGCGGACCAGGAAGAGCTCTTGGACTCTCTCTTCCACCTGTGGATCGACCTGGCCGTCACCCAGGGCCGGGGCCGGCGGCTCGCCTTTCGGCTTCTCGAGGGAGGCTGACGCCAGCGGTGTTCTACGTCTGGATCTTCGCCCTGCTCGGTGTCCTTCTCGTGTTCGCCTTCGCAGCCACGAGGTCGCGTCGCCGAAAGGAGCGGGCAGCCGACGAAGGGCATGTCGCGCCCTCGGGCGGGCACCCGGGGACGCATCACGGTGCGCACGACGACGCCGGGCGCCGCACCACCAAGGCGAAGCGTGCCCAGTCCCGGCACGACCGGCGTAAGCGGCGCTGAGCGCCGCGGGGTCGCCCGAAGGCCTACCTGAGAACTACACCTAGCCCAGGTACTCGAAGATCGGGCCGACGGCGTCGTCGATCTTGAGGATCGGCGTGACGGTGAAGGTCATGAACTCCGAGTAGGCGAGGACGTCCTTGTAGCCCGCCGCGATGTCGTCCGACTCGGAGATGGTGTAGCCGCCGGTGCCGTCGGAGCGGACGTAGTGCGCAATCTCCTCCTCGTTGGCACCCCGCTGACCGAAGAGGTCCATGAGGCGCTTGACCTCGGCCTTCGGAAGGTGTGGCTTCAGCCGGTACTCCGTGATGAACAACATGAGACGTGGTTCCTTTCCTCGTGGTCTAGGTCCACTCGGAGCCGACGCCCGAAGCATCTGACGAACGACACCGTGCCCCAGGGACGCTACCCCCGATGCAAGCACCGTGCTCGGGGAAGGCGGCACCTCTCCCCCTCATGGGGCCGTAGGGACCATGGTCCCTGGTCACGTGCGGCCGCTGGGTGGACGCTGAGGAATGGAGCAAGCCGCCCCGACGCACACCGTGAGCCAGCGCGAGGAGAGATCCCGATGCCGACCATCAAGCAGGCAGCCACTGAGTTCCTCGGCCTCAAGCGGGTGGCCGTGACCGGCGTGTCGAGGAACCCGGCCAATCACGGTAGCAACGTCGTGTACAAACGCCTCCGGGAGCGGGGGTACGAAGTCTTCGCCGTGAACCCCGGGGCCGAGGAGGTCGAAGGCGACCGCTGCTATCCGGACCTGCGGTCGGTGCCAGGCGGAGTCGACTGGGTCGTCATCGGCACCCGGCCCGAGACGGCCGACGCCACCATGCGCGAGTGCGTCGACCTCGGCATCGACCGGGTCTGGATGCACCGGTCCTTCGGTGGCGGCAGCGTCTCCCCCTCCGCCACCGAGTACGGGCGCGCCCACGGCGTGACGGTGATCGACGGCGGGTGCCCGTGCATGTTCGACCCGACCGCCGACGGGGGGCACAAGTTCATGCGGGTCATGCTCAGCGTGACCGGGAAGGTGCCTCGGCACGTTCCCGCCGGTCGCTGATCAGCAGGCCCGCATCAGCAGGCCCGCATCAGCGGGCCCGCATCAGCAGGCGTAGTCCTCGTCGTACGTCGCGCTGTTGTACTGGACGATCTGGAGCGGGCCCGTCGGCAAGTGGACACCTGGGGTCGAGACCCACCGGGCGTAGTCGGCGCAGGTCCCCGGGCCACTCGGGGAAGCCAGGTAGTCGGCCATCCAGTAGGGGACGTCGGGCTGGTAGGAGCCCACGATGCTGTTCCAGTTGCCCGGGCTGGCGTAGATCCCGACGTTGGCGATGCCCTCCGTCAGGTGCAGCGCGTTCAGCGCGCCCTGCACGAACAGCGCGTTCTCCGTCGTGCTGCCCGACCAGAAACCGACCTCGACGTCGAGCCACCACGACACCGACGTGTTGGCGCCGGCCGATTGGGCGTCGTTGAAGGCGTGGATCCCGGCCTGGTACCCAGCGTTGCAAGCCTGGTCGTAGGTGCCGTTGACCAGGCACCCCGGTTCCGCCGTGGAGGAGGTCGTGTACGTGAGGAACGTGTAGAGGTTGAGGCCGCCACCTGCCCATGCCACCTCCTGGCTCAGGCAGGGGTTGGTCGACGATGACGAGGTGCCGTCGACCTGCACGATGCCGATCTGGTGCGGTGCTGGGGGCATGTTGGAGCACTGGTACTTGCTGATGTCGTAGCCGTAGGCGCCCGACGGGTAGGGCGCCCCCACGAACGAGCCGTTGCCCGGAGCGTCCGCCATCCCGACGATGGGCCGGAACAGGTTGGCCGGTGCCGAGCCGTAGTACTGCGCCGCACCGAAGTTGGTGACCAGCCCGACGTTGTCGGTGAACCAGTAGCCGGTGTCGCTCGAATTAGCCACGGCGGCGACGACCGGGTGTTTGAGGGCCTGTCCGCCGAGCGAGCCGTAGAAGGGGGCAGAACCGTAGCTGAAGACCCCGCCGTCGGACGCGACGAGGAAGTAACCTGCGCCGCTCGGGCCGGCGATCATGGCCACGATCGGCTTGTTCAGCCGGATGCTCCCGGTGCTGCCGTAGAACCCGGCGTCACCGTAGGCGAAGATGCCGCCGTCGGCCGCTACCAGCCAGTACCCGTGCCCGCTCGGCGTCGCCGCCATCCCGACGACGGGCTGGTTGAGGTGGATCGACCCCGTGCTGCCGTAGAAGCCGGCATCGCCGAAGGAGAAGATGCCGCCGTCGGAGGCCACCAGCCAGTAGCCGCCGCCGTCGGGCGTCGCCGCCATGCCGACCACCGGCTTGTTCAGGCGGATCGACCCCGTGCTGCCGAAGAAGTGGGCGTTGCCGTAACTGAAGATGCCGCCGTCGGAGGCCACCAGCCAGTAGCCGCCGCCGTCGGGCGTCGCCGCCATGCCGACCACTGGCTTGTTCAGAACCATGCCGCCCGTGGAGCCGTAGTAGGGGGCCCCGCCGAAGGAGAAGATGCCGCCGTCGGATGCCACCAACCAGTACGCCGTCGCGGAGGTGGCCGCGCCGGCGGGCGGCGCCGAGGGTACGGCCATGCCGGCGACGGTGGCCAGCACCGGCAGCGCCAGCGCGAGGACTGAGAAGGCGAGGCGACGGATCAACTTCTGAGGAACTCCGCCACCCGGAAGGCGAGGTCGAGTGACTGGCGAGCGTTGAGCCGCGGGTCGCAGGTCGTCGTGTAGCGATCCTCGAGGTCGACCTCGAGGATCTCCTCGGCGCCACCCAGGCACTCGGTGACGTCGTCGCCCGTGAGCTCGACGTGCAGCCCGCCCGGCCAGGTGCCCTCGTCGCGGTGCACGTCGAAGAAAGCGCGCAGCTCGGCCAGGATGTCGTCGAACCGCCGCGTCTTGCGTCCGCTCTCGCTGGTGAAGGTGTTCCCGTGCATGGGGTCGCACGTCCACACCACGGGGTGGCCCTCGGCCTCCACCGCCCGGATCACGGGGGGCAGGAGCTCACTGATCCTCGCCGCGCCGAACCGCGTGATCAGCGTGAGCCGGCCTGGCTGGCGGTCGGGGTTGAGACGTTCGCAGATGGCCACCACCTCGTCGGGCCCGCAGGTCGGGCCGATCTTCGCCCCGACCGGGTTGGTGATGCCCGAGAGGAACTCGAGGTGGGCACCGTCGAGCTGCCGGGTGCGGTCGCCCACCCAGACCATGTGGGCCGAGCAGTCGTACCAGTCGCCCGTGATGGAGTCGACCCGGGTCAGGCATTCCTCGAAGGGGAGGATCAGCGCCTCGTGGCTCGTCCAGAAGTCGACCTGGTGCAGGCCCACCTCGGCCCCGAGGTCGATGCCGCATGCGGCCATGAAGCGTAGGGCGCGGTCGATCTCCGACGCGATGCGCTCGTAGCGCTGGCCCTCGCCGGAGGAGGCCACGAACTGCTGGTTCCACAGGTGCACCTGCTCGAGGTCCGCGAAGCCGCCCTTGGTGAAGGCGCGCAGCAGGTTCAGCGTGGACGCCGACTGGTGGTAGGCGGTCACCAGTCGTTCGGGGTCGGGCGTGCGCGCCTCGGCGTCGAACGACTCGTCGTTGACCATGTGGCCACGGAAGGACTGGAGCTCGAGGTCGCCGACCAGCTCCGTTGCGGCCGAGCGCGGCTTGGCGAACTGCCCGGCGATCCGCCCGACCTTCACGACCGGCACCCCCGCCGCGTACGTCAGGGCCACCGCAATCTGCAAGATGATCTTGAGCTTGTCCCGGATGGCGTCAGCCGTGAACTCGGTGAACGACTCGGCGCAGTCACCGGCCTGCAGGAGGAAGGCCTCCCCGTCGACGACCTGGCCCAGCTGCCGGGTCAGGTGGCGCGCCTCGCCGGCGAACACCAGCGGCGGCAGCGTGGCCAGGCGCGCCTCGACCTGCTTGAGCGCGTCCGCGTCGGGCCAGTCGGGCTGCTGTGCGGCAGGGAACCGGCGCCAGGACGCGGGGCTCCACGAGGAGGCCTCGGTCGGGGACGTCACCGCAACAGGTTAACGCCCTAGGATCACGGCTCATGGCCGCCCTTCGATCCGCCCTGACTGCACACGGGTTGGCACGGCTGGTCACGTGCGCGCGGGCGACGATCGACCCCGGCGGTCGCTGAGCCCGTTGGCGGCTGCCGGTCCTCCCCTCCGCATCGGGATCCTGGGCGGGACCTTCGACCCGCCCCATGCCGGCCACCTGGCGGCAGCGCGCGCCGTCCTGGCGCAGCTGGACCTCGACCGGCTGCTGCTGGTGGTGGCGAACGACCCGTGGCAGAAGTCGGGCCGGCGCCGGATCGCCCCCGCAGAGGACCGCCTCGCCCTCACCGAGGCGCTCGCCGCCGAGGTCCCGGGGGCAGAGGCGAGCCGGATCGAGATCGACCGTGGGGGGCCGAGCTACTCGGTGGAAACGGTCGAGGAGGTCCGGTCCGGCACCCCGGGGGACCCCGAGGTCTTCCTGGTGATCGGGGCGGATCTGGTCCCCGAGCTGGGGACCTGGCACCGGGTCGACGACCTGCGACGGCTGGTCACGTTGGCCGTGGTGTCCCGGCCCACCCTGACGGGCCGGCCGGCGGTGCCGGCCGGCTGGCGGGTGGCCTGGGTCGACGGGCCCGCCGAGGCGGTCTCGAGCTCCGAGGTCCGGGAGCGGCTGGCCGCCCACGAGCCGCTCGAGGGCTTGGTACCCGACGGCGTGATCCGTTGCATCCGCCGCCGCGGTCTGTACGCTGTGACTTGAATGAGCGCCATGCCGGCCGAGTGGACGGAGCCGTCGGACCTTCCCCACGTGGGCGTCACCCCCGACCGGGTGCAGCGACGTGCCGACCGCAGGATGGAGCAGAAGGAAGCGCGCCGCTCACGGCGCCGCTGGGCCCTCGCCTCGTGCACGACGCTCGCATGCGCCTTCGGGCTAACGGTGGGAATCCTGGACGTGATCCGTTGAGCCGCGGGTTGGGCGTGCGCGTCCAGCTCCCGGCGGCGGTCGTGACCGCCGCCGAGGCAGCCGACTCCAAGCTCGCCCACGACACGGTGGTCCTCGCCATGACGGAGCTGTTCGGTGTGGTCGACGCCTTCGTCATCGCCAGCGCGTCGAACACGCGTCACGTCCGGACACTGGTCGACGAGATCGAGCGCAAGGTGAAGGAAGCGCACGGCTTCGCCCCGACGCGCGTCGAGGGGCTGGCGGACGCCACCTGGGTGCTCTTGGACTACGGCGACTTCATCGTCCACGTGTTCCTCCAGGACGCTCGCGACTACTACGACCTCGAGCACCTGTGGTCGGGCGCGCCGCGAGCGGCCTGGCGTGAGGACGTCGAGGACGCCGGCTGACCCGGGCGCGCCGGCAAGGCGCGACCGCGACGGGGTGACGCTCGACGCGGCTCAGGGCGCGACGGTGAGGAACTCGATCAGGTAGACCGGCCCGGACACCTGCTGGCCGTTGGCGATCGGCACGCTGGTGCGCTGACCGTCGATCTCGAACTGCACCCCGGTGTTGAGGCCGGCCTCCGTGGTCACCGTGGCCACGAGCTGCGCCACGGCCAGCTCCGAGTTGTTGCCGGTGATCTGACCGAAGGCGGTGTTCATGTTCACGGTGACGATGTTGTCCTGGGGCGCGCTCACCGATATCACTGCCACGTCACCGGGGATGGCCGTGATCAGACCCTGGGACGTCTCGGCGTCGGTCGGGCCGGCCAGCATGGCGTCGATGACGGAAATCAGCGGGGCCGGGGCGGCCACGAAGCGCTGCGCCGCCTGGAGTTGATTGCCCTTGCCGAGGAAGAACACCTTGACCGGCGCCAGCGACGAGGGCTTGGGTTGCGTGGTCGTCGTCGTGGGGGGGTGTGGGTCGAGCAGGTTGAAGGGCACCTTCGAGTGCGACAGGGCGCTCGGGGCCGACTGGGTGGGGATGCCGCACCCGGCAGCGGCGAGGGTCACCCCGCTCAGGGTCAGGGCCACGGCCGCGTCGCGCCACCTCATCGCCGGGCCTCGAACCCGTGGGCATTCCCCGCGCCCCCCGCCGTGCCCTCACCGGCACCGTCTTCGCCGTCCTCGGCATCGTCAGCGTCGTCATCCCCCCGAGACAGCGCCGGCAGGGTGAGGACGAAGCGGGCTCCCCCTTCGGGGGAGGACTCCACGCGCACCGAGCCTCGCATGACCCGCATGTGCTCGGCCACCAGGGCCAGGCCAAGCCCGGTGCCCCGGCTCACGCCGCGCCGGCCGGAGGCCGAGCCTCGATAGAAGCGCTCGAAGATCTTGGTGCGCTCGAGCGGGTCGATGCCGGGTCCGGCGTCGTCGACGGTGACCTCGACCAGGTGCCCGGCGCCCGGCCGGACGCCGACCGTGGTGGCGCCACCGCCATAGTGGTCGGCGTTCTCCAAGAGGTTCACCACGACGCGCTCGAAGCGCCGCTTGTCCACGCCCACACGCCAACTGTGGACCAGGGGGTCGACGTGCACCGCCGGCGGCGACGGGTTGTCGTGGCGGTCCATGTGGGCGAAGCCGGCCTCGACCGAGCGCTGCACGAGCTCGGCCACGTTGACCTCCTCGAGGAAGACGTCGACGGAACCGGCATCGGCCCGGGACATCTCGAGCAGCTCGCCCACCATGCGTTGGAAGCGGCGTAGGTCGTCGCTGAGCAGTTGGAGGGCCCGCTGCGAGCGCGTCGGCAGGTTGTCGCGATCGGCCTCGAGCACCTCGACCGAGGCGGCCAGCGTGGTGAGTGGTGAGCGCAGCTCGTGGCTGACGTCGGAGTTGAACCGGGCCTCACGCTCGATGCGCACCTGGAGCTGGTCGACCATGAGGTTGAACGAGTTGGTCAACCCCTGGAGATCGGGGTCGGCTGCCTGGGCGTCGAGGCGGGTGTCGAGGTCGCCGCCGGCGATGGCACCCGCGGCCTGGCTGACGTCCGCCAGGGGCTGGAGCAGGCGCCGGCTGGCGAAGCGGCCCAGCGCGATGCCCAAGACGGTGGTGACCACGCCGGCGCCGAACAGTGTCAGGCCGAGGACGCTCAGGGTGTGATCGAGATCGGAGAGGTCGAACACGTCGAAGTAGGCCGCGTGCACCGAGGGAACGGGGAGCCCGATGACGATCTCGGCCGCGCCCGACGGTGTGCGGTAGGTCTGCGTCTCGGGCGTGCCGCTCAGCACGGCCTGTCGCAGCTGGTGCGGGAGCGTCGACGCGTTCACCGACAGGGACGACGCGTAGGCCTTCGACTGCCGGTAGAGCACCGAATGGGCGTCGGTGCCCGAGTCGACTGAGACCAAGAGGCCCACGTACTGGGTGTCGCCCGCCTGCAGCGAGCTGCGTACCACGACGGCGTTGGCGAAGGCCTGGTGCTGCGCCGCCGACTCGCGGCCGGCCATGAGGAAATGGCGGATCGTGAAGTACGACAGCCCTCCCATCAGGATGGAGAGCAGGAGCGCCCCGACTCCGAAGACGGCCGTGATCCGGGCGCCGATGCCCAGTCTCACCTCAGGGCACCAGCTTGTAGCCCATGCCCCTGACGGTGAGTATGTGCTGGGGCGCCGCCGGGTCCGCCTCGACCTTGGTGCGCAGGCGACGGATGTGCACGTCGACGAGGCGGCCGTCGCCGAAGTAGTCGTAGCCCCACACCCGGTCCAGCAGTTGCTCGCGGCTCAGCACCTTGTTGGGGCTCGCCGCCAGCTCGCACAGCAGCCGGAATTCGGTCCTGGTGCAGTGCACCTCTTCCCCGTCGAGCCGCCGCAGCACGCCCTGCTCGGGCAGGAGCTGCAGGTCCCCGAAGGTCAGCGCACCGGGCTCCTCGTCTGCCGGGCGGGTGCGGCGAAGCAGGGCGCGGATGCGCGCTGCGAGCTCCTTGGCCACGAAGGGCTTGGTGACGTAGTCGTCCGCTCCTGCCTCGAGACCGGCCACCACGTCGTGGGTGTCCGAGCGGGCCGTGACGATGATGATGGGCACGGCGCTGGTGCGCCGCAGCGCCCGGGTGCACTCGAAGCCGTCCATGCCGGGCAGCATGAGGTCGATGAGGGCCACGTCGGTCGGTGCTTCGGCGAAGAGGTCGAGACCCTCCTCGGCGCTTGCGGCGTCCCGCACCTCGTAGCCCTCGCCCTCCAGGGCGAGGCGCATGGAGGACCGGATCCGCTCATCGTCCTCGACGACCAGGATGCGTCCGCTCATCTGCCTCCGGCTCAGCTGATCCAGATCTGGGTGGGCCAGATGTACCCGCCGATGAGTCCCTTGGCCTGCTGCCCCTGCGGGGAGGTCGGGTTGTTGAAGTTCTGCACCTTGGTGTTGCCGACGACGGCCCACACCGCTTGTTCGAGCCACAGGTAGGGTGCGTCGATGCCGAGGCGCTTGTTCACCGTCTTGTAGGCCTGGACGCGGCTCGCCTTGTCGGTGCTCGAGCGTCCGGTCAGCAGCGCCTGCTCGATCTGGGGGTCGTTGTTCCGTGCCATGTTGATGGACAGCGAGCTGTTGATGGTGGTCGGGCTCCAGAAGATGTAGTTGAGGTCGGGGTCGACCGCGCCGAACTGGCGCCAGCCCAGGGCCTGGAACTTCCCGGCCAGGGCGTTGTTGATGGTCTGGTTCTGCTCGACGATATTCGTCTTCACCTGGAAGCCCACCGCCTGCCAGGCCTGCTGGAGGTACTGGGCCGATCGGATGGCCGCCGGCCCGTTGGTGGATCCGAAGGTGAACGAGATGGGACCCCCGTTCGCCTTGGCCGCCTGCTGGACCAGCTTGGCCGCCTGGTGCGGGTTGTAGGACGGGTACTTGGTGGCCGAGTAGTAGGCCGAGCCGGGGGTGAACAGGCCGTTGCTCACCGGGAGCACGTTGTCGTCGATCACATGGGCGTACTGCTTCCGGTTGACGGCCATGGCGGCGGCCGTCCGCACGTTCGGGTCGTTGAACGGCTTGGCCCCGCAGTTCAACTGCGTGCAGAACATGTCCGGCTCGCCGACAACGTGGTCGCTGTCGTCCACGTAGGCGTAGGTGCGGTTGCCGCGGTACTGGGTGATGATCTGCGGCGTGTCGGTGATCATCAGGTTGATCGTGCCCGTCTTGAGCGCCTCGGAGCGCGCCTGCTCGTCTGGGATCGGCTTGTAGGTGATCTGCGACAGGTAGGGCATCCCCTTGCGCCAGTAGTTCGGGTTGGCCATGGCCGTGAAGTGGTCGTTGGGGATCCACTCCTTGAAGACGAAGGGGCCGGTGCCCACCGGGTGCGACGTCCCGTTGGGGTTGCTCAGCATGGACGGGGCGACGACGTAGCCGATCTGGCCGCCGACGCCGCCGGCCAGGTAGTAGGGGAAGGGCACCCACGGCGAGGTGAACGTGATGGTCGCCGCGTTGGTCCCGGTCTGGGAGATCGACTTGAGCGTCGGGTTGATCACCATCCCGGTGAGGAAGGACTTTGAGTGCGCCTCGAGGTTGGTCACCAGGGCCGCCCCGTTGCAGGGCGTGCCGTCGTGGAACATCACGCCGTCGCGCAAGGTGATGGTCCAGGCCGTGTAGTCCGAGTTCGGGGTCACCGACTGTGCCAGGTAGGGGGCCCAGTCCCCGTTGGCCAGGACGATGGTGAGCGGGTCGAAGACGGTGCGGGCGTACATGACGCCCACCTCGTCGAAACGGGCCTGGGTCGGGTCGAAGCCCTGCTCCTCGGCGGTCACCCCGAAGACGAGCGCCCCGCCCTTCTTGGGGGTGGCGGTCGACATCCCGTTGTGGCCCGGGCCGTTCGTCTTGGCACCCGCGACGCCGTCCCACGCTGTGCCGAGCGCCGAGGCGCCCGCGAATCCAGCTGCCGCGGCCGCCCCACCGGCCAGCAGCGAGCGACGATCGAATCTCGCGCCCATCCGTCCTCCATTCTCAAAACCCAACGGACCCCCCGGGGTTCCCGGGCGACGTTAGTTCCGCTGGTCGGCCGCGTGGCGGCAGTACCGTGGAGGCGTGGACCCCGAATGGGACCTGCCCGGCTTCGCCGCCTGGCTGGGCGGCAGGTCGGCTGCGACCAGGAGGGCGTACGTCGGCGACGTCACCGCCTTCGCCGAGTGGATGGCCCGGGGCGGGGTCGACGCCCCGGCCGGCGTCGACCGCCTGCACCTGCGGCGCTACCTGGCCTCCCTCGGGACGCGGAAGCTGGCCCGGGCCACCGTCGCCCGCAAGGCGGCGGCACTGCGCTGCTACTTCTCCTGGCTGGTCCGACAGGGGCGCCTCGGTTCCGACCCCGCACGCGCCCTGCGGGCCCCCTCGGGCGGGGGGCGGCTGCCCCGGGTGCTCTCCGGGGGCGAGGTCTCCACGCTGCTCGACGTGCCGGGCGCCAAGCGGGCGGAGGCGACGCTGTGGGACCGCCGCGACCTGGCCGTGCTCGAGCTCCTCTACGCCGCCGGCCTGCGCGTCTCGGAGCTGTGCGGGCTCAACCGGGGCGACGCCGACCTCCGGGGTCGGAGCGTCACTGTCCTGGGCAAGGGGGGCAAGCAGCGCCGGGTGCCGATCCACGACACCGCCGTGGCGGCCCTGCGGGCCTGGCTGGAGGGAGGACGCGACGAGGTGGACGGGCCGGCCGAGGCGGTGTTCGTCAACCGGCGGGGGGCCCGTCTCGGGCCACGCGACGTCCGCCGGATCTTGGACCGCCGGGCCGCCTCGCCGACGCACCCCCACGCTTTGCGCCACACCTACGCCACCCACTTGCTCGACGGCGGCGCCGACCTGCGGGTGGTCCAAGAGCTCCTCGGCCACGCCAGCCTGGCCACCACCCAGGTGTACACGCACGTGAGCAAGGAGCGCCTCCGCACCGTGTACGGCGACACGCACCCTCGGGCCTGAGGGCCCGACCGCCGGGGCCCGACCGCCGGGGCCCGACCGCCGGGGCCCCGACGGGCTAACATGGTTCGGCCCACCACCGGGGTGGGAGCAGCACTCCGAGCAGAGCACCTGCGCGCGTTCCACGGTCGCCGCCCTCGGGCGGCGCTGCGCCAGGGGAGTACCAACCGACTGGAGGAACACATCTATGGCCGTCGTCTCCATGCGACAGCTGCTGGAGGCCGGAGTCCACTTCGGCCACCAGACGCGTCGATGGAACCCGAAAATGAAGCGCTTCATCCTTGGTGAGCGCAACGGGATCTATCTCATCGACCTGCGCAAGACCCTGACGGGGATCGAGTCCGCCTACTCGTACGTCCGCGACCTGGTCGCCGACGGGGGCACGATCCTCTTCGTCGGGACCAAGAAGCAGACCCAGGGGCCCGTGGCCGAGTACGCCGAGGCCTGCGGCATGCCCTATGTCAACCAGCGCTGGCTGGGCGGCATGCTCACCAATTTCGCGACGGTCTCGGGTCGAGTGAAGCGGATGCAGGAGCTGCGCGCCATGCAGGCCGCCGGGGACTTCGACGGGATGCCCAAGCGGGAGGCGCTGCAGCACACCCGCGAGCTCGAGAAGCTGTCCCGCAACCTGGGCGGCATCGCCGACCTGGACCGTCTTCCCAACGCCGTCTTCGTGATCGACACGAAGAAGGAGCACATCGCCGTGACCGAGGCCCGCAAGCTCGGTCTCCCCGTGGTGGCGGTGGTGGACACCAACTGCGACCCCGACGTCATCACGTACGTGATTCCGGGTAACGACGACGCCATCCGCTCGGGCACCTTGATGTGCCGGGTCATCGCCGACGCCGTGGTCGAGGGACGGTTCATCGCCGAGCACCGTCGCCAGGCGGCTCCGGTCCCCGCCGAGGACGGCCCGCCGTCGGCTCCCCGGCCCCGCCGGTCCCACACCCCGACCGAACCGGTGGAGGTGGGTTGAGCATGGCTTCGTACACCGCCAAGGACGTGGCGGCGCTGCGCCAGATGACGGGCGCCGGCATGCTCGACTGCAAGAACGCCCTCGAGGACGCTGAAGGCGACGTGGACAAGGCGGCTCAGATCCTCCGGGAGAAGGGCCTGGCCGGTGCGGCCAAGCGGAGCGACCGCCAGGCCTCCGAGGGCGCCGTTGCCGCCGTGCGCTCCGGCGACGCCGCCGCCGTCGTGGAGCTGCGCTGCGAAACCGACTTCGTGGCCAAGGCCGAGGACTTCGTGTCCCTGGCCAACGAGCTCGCCGCGCTGGTGGCGGCCAAGGGCGAGGAGGCCGTGTCCGAGCTCAACGACGAGGTCGACCGGCTGCGCGCCACCCTCAAGGAGAACATCTCGGTCGGCCGGGTGCGCCGCCTGGTGGCCGAGTCGGGCCAGGTGGTCGACACCTACCTGCACCTGCAGGCGGGGCGTGGCGTCAACGCTGTGGCCGTGCTCCTCGACGGTGGCTCCGAAGAGCTGGCCCACGACCTCGCGGTGCACATCGCCTTCGCCAAGCCGGCGTACCTGACCCGGGAGGAGGTGCCCGAGGCCGATGTGGCCGCGGAGCGCGCCACGCTCGAGACGATCTCGCGCAACGAGGGGAAGCCCGAGGCGGCGCTGGAGAAGATCGTCGAGGGGCGCCTCACCGGTTGGTTCAAGGACCGCGTTCTGCTGGACCAGGCATACGTGCGCGACGAGAAGCAGACCATTGCCGGCATGCTCGGCTCGGCCCGCATCGTGTCGTTCGCGCAGGTCGTCGTCGGCGACTGATCGCTTGGCCGTGGGAGAACCGCGCCGCATCGTCCTCAAGATGTCCGGGGAGGCACTTGCCTCCGCGGCGTCCGATGAGACCATCGATGCCGCCGCCGTCGAGCGGATGGCCAAGGAGATGGCCCAAGCGATGGACGCCGGTGGTCTCGAGCTGGGCATCGTGGTGGGCGGCGGCAACATCTGGCGCGGCACGACGGGGGAGAGCGGCGGCATGGATCGCGCCACCTCCGACACGATGGGGATGCTCGGCACGGTGATCAACGCTCTGGCGCTCCAGGACGCCCTCGAGCAACAGGATCAACCGACGCGCGTGCTCACCGCGCTCTCCATGGCCGAGGTGGCCGAGCCCTACATCCGCCGGCGGGCCATTCGGCACCTCGAGAAGGGCCGCATCGTGATCTTTGCCGCGGGCATGGGCAACCCCTTCTTCACCACAGACACGCCGGCGGCGCTCCGCGCGGCCGAGATCGGCGCCGAGATGATCTGCAAGGGCACCCACTCGGGGGTGGACGGCGTCTACAGCGCCGACCCCCGGTTGGATCCCACCGCCACCCGCTACGACGAGATCTCGTTCATGGAGGTCATCAGCCGGGACCTGAGGGTCATGGACCTCACCGCGATCACCTTCTGCAAGGACAACAACCTTCCCATCCGGGTGTTCGACCTGATGATCCCCGGCAACATCGGTCGTGCACTCGGAGGCGACGAGATCGGTACGCTGGTCCGTTGATGGAGGAGGACCTCGCCGCCCTGGTCGTGGACGACACCAGGGAGAAGATGGGCAAGGCCATCGACCACGTCCGTCACGAGATGGGCAACGTGCGTACGGGGCGGGCCTCCTCGGCCCTGGTCGAGTCGCTCATGGTCGACTACTACGGCACGCCCACGCCGTTGCGGCAGCTGGCCGGGTTCAGCGTGCCCGATGCCATGCTGCTCGTGATCTCGCCCTACGACAAGGGATCGCTCTCCGCCATTGACAAGGCGATCGCGGCGTCGGACCTCGGTATCAACCCGAGCAACGACGGCAACGTGATCCGCCTCGCCTTCCCACCACTGACCGAGGAGCGCCGCAAGGAGCTGGTCAAGGTGGTCCGCCACAAGGCGGAGGAGGGTCGGGTGGCCGTGCGCAACCACCGCCGGACGGGGCGCCACGAGCTCGAGTCGTTGCAAAAGGACGGCGAGCTCTCGAGTGACGAGCTCGAGCGGGTGGAGAAGGAGCTCGAGAAGATCACCCACGAGCAGGTGGCGCTGATCGACCAACTGCTCGCCCACAAAGAGCAAGAGCTGCTGCAGGTCTGAGGAGCCACGACGCATGGCTGACGGCACCGACGAGCACGAGGAAACCGAAACGGGCCATAACGGCCTGTCCGGCCTCGGGGACCTCGACGAGCACGCTGGCGAAGGTGGCGAGCGCGCGCGCCACGCGTCGCGCGTGCACGCCGAGCATACCCACGTGCCCGGTGTGACCGACACCGAGAGCTCCGGATCCTTCGGGAGCTCCGCCTACGGGGAAGCGTCGTTCGCCGCCGAGCCACCGGCCGCGGAGCCGCCCGCGGCCCCGGAGTTCGGCCTGGAGGGGATCGACGTCGCCGCCCCGGCCGAGGCAGGGGAGGCGGACGCAGTTGGGGACGTGCCGACCTACCACTCGGGCCGGGTGCGGATCATCGGCGCCGAGCCCGCGGGCGACACCGTCCGCGAGGTGACGGGCCCGGTCGTCGACGAGCACCCGGAAATGCCGCACTGGAACGAGTCGCCGACCGGGCAGGTTCCGGCAGTGCTCGACCGCAGCAACGGCGAGGACCTGGGGCTGGCACCCCCGACGTGGCGCGAGGAGTCGCACGACTGGGAGGCCCACGAGGAGATCTTCGAACCGGCCATGCTCTCGGACGACCGGCCGGCCGTCGGCGCACTCGATGAGAGCGAGATGGTCGACGTCGAGCGCGCCCCGTGGCACTTCGAGTCCGACGACACACTGGTCATCCCGCCCGAGCCGGGTCTGGAGCCTGAGCCTCCGGTGGCACCGGTGGCACCGGTGGCACCGCCCGAGGCCGAGCCGGTCGTCCTGCTCGACGAGCCCGACGAGCCTCACCAGTTGCCCGGCGAGCCGGAGGACCAACAGGTGCGCCGGGTGGGCCCGGCCCAGCCCCGGGTCACCCCGAGCCCACCCCCGGCGGCCGCGGCCGCGGCGTCGGCCGCCGCCGCGGCGCGCCTGAACCCGCCCCAGCCGGTCGAGCCCGAGAAGGCGGCCCCCCGCGCGGGGCGGGCCGGTGCAGCCCACGCCGGCACCCACAGCGGGGAGAGGGCCGCCGGCACCAACCGGCGCGACATGCCGCTGGCCATCGGCACGGGCGTCCTGCTCGCCGTGGTCGCCCTCGTCTGCTTCTCCCTGGGCAACGTGGCCACGATGGTGCTCGTCTGCGTGGTGGTGTTGCTGGCCAGCGCCGAGGCCTTCGCCGCATTCCGGCGCGCCCACTACCACCCGGCCACGCTGCTCGGCCTGGTGGCCGTGCTGTCACTGCTGATCGAGACCTACAACAAGGGCTTCGAGGCCCTGCCGCTGGTGATCGTCCTCACAGTGGTGGGCTCGTTCGTCTGGTACCTGGCCAAGGTGGAGCCGGCCGCCGAACCGGCCTCGGGCATCACCTCGACGATCTTCGTCTTCGTGTGGGTGGGCGTCTTCGGCTCCTTCGCCGCGCTGCTACTCAACCCCAATCTGTTCCCGGACCGTCATGGCATCGCATTCATCCTGGCCGCCGTGATCGTCACTGTTGTCGACGACGTTGCCGCGCTCCTCGTCGGCTCCTCCATCGGACGCCGCCCGTTGGCCCCCAGCATCAGCCCCAACAAGACTTGGGAGGGGCTCCTCGGCGGCGCGGTGGCCGCCATCCTCGCCTCGGTCATCGTGGTGCACTTCATCCACCCGTGGACCCTGGGCAAGGCCGCCCTATTCGGCCTGGTGGTGGCCGTGGTGGCGCCGCTGGGCGACGTGTGCCAGTCGCTGATCAAGCGCAGCCTGGGCCTGAAGGACATGGGCCGGATGCTGCCCGGCCACGGCGGCATCCTCGACAGGGTCGACGGGCTGCTCTTCGTGATCCCGGCCACGTACTTCGTGGTCAAACTCGTGCACCTCGGTTGACCTGATGCGCACGATCAGCCTGATGGGCTCGACGGGCTCGATCGGCACACAGGCACTCGACGTCGTCCGCGCCGAACCGGGACGGTTCCACGTCCACGCGCTCGCGGCCCAGCGCTCGGCTGCGCAGCTGGTGGCGCAGGTGGCCGAGTTCCGACCCGAGTTGGCCGTGATCGGGGACGAGGCGTTCGCGGACCAGGTCCGCTCTGGGGTCCCCGCGGGGACCGAGGTCCTCGTGGGCGAGGAGGGCATGATCGAGGCCGCCCGCACCGCCGAGGTCGTGCTCAATGCCGTGGTGGGCTTCGCCGGCCTGCCGGTGACGATGGCCACGCTCGAGGCCGGGCACCGGCTCGCCCTGGCGAACAAGGAATCACTGATCGCGGGGGCGCCGGTGGTCCAAAAGGCGCGGCGCACACCCGGCGCCGAGATCGTGCCGGTCGACTCCGAGCACTGCGCCCTGCACCAGTGCCTGGCCTCGGTGCAGACGACGGACGTGGCCCGCCTTCTGCTCACCGCGTCGGGCGGCCCGTTCCGCGAGTTGCCGGCCGAGCGGCTGGCCGACGTGACGGTCGAGGACGCCCTGGCCCACCCCACCTGGTCCATGGGGCCGAAGATCACCATCGACTCGTCGACCATGATGAACAAGGGTCTCGAGGTGATCGAGGCGCACGAGCTCTTCGGCATCGCGTATGACCGCATCGGCATCGTGGTGCACCCGCAGTCGATCGTGCACTCCATGGTCGAGCTGCGCGACGGGTCCGTCCTGGCGCAACTCTCGTCGCCCGACATGCGTCTGCCCATCGGGTACGCGCTCGGATGGCCCGATCGCGCCGCCACCGCCTTCGGCGCCCTGGACTGGTCACAGCCGCTGGGATTGACGTTCGAGCCACCGGATCGGTCGGTCTTCCACTGCATCGACCTGGCCTACGAGGCGGGGCGGCGGGGCGGCACCGCCCCGGCCTGGCTCAGCGCGGCCAACGAGGTGGCGGTCGAGGCCTTCCTCGGCCGTACCCTGCCCTGGGCTGGGATCGCCGAGGTGGTGGCCGAGACACTCGACGCGTGGCGTGACGAGCCGGTGGACCAGGTCGAAGGCGTGCTGGCGGCCGACGCCGAGGCCCGGGCCAGGGCCCGCCAGGCGCTGGAGCGACGCTTGGCGCGGAGCGGCGACCGGTAGCGTTGGGGCTGCCATGACCCTCACCGACCAGGAGGTGCCGCCGGCGGCATCGCCCCCGGGGGACCAGCCGGGCGCCGGCAGCAACCCGATGCGGGTGGTGCAGCTCCTGGCCGCGCTCGCTCTGATCACCGTGGCGTTCGTCGCCCTGGGTTGGGGCTACCTGCTGCTGTTCATCGCCATCCTGGTGGCCATCGTCATGTTGCACGAGCTCGGCCACTTCGTCACAGCCAAACGGGCCGGCATGAAGGTCACGGAGTACTTCGTCGGGTTCGGCCCGCGCCTGTGGTCGGTGCGCCGGGGCGAGACCGAGTACGGCGTGAAGGCCATCCCCGCCGGTGGTTACGTGCGAATCGTCGGCTTCACCTCCACCGAGGAGGTGGCTGAGGAGGACGAGCCGCGGGCCTACCGCCAGCAGCCGTTCCACCAGCGGATCATCGTGGCCTCCGCCGGCTCGGCCATGCACTTCCTCATTGCCTTCGTCCTGGCGCTGGTGCTGGTGCTCACCTTCGGCAAGGCAACGAACAACTACAAGATCGCCGCACTCGAGCACTGGCAGGGCACCGAGACTCCGGCGGCGGCGGCCGGCCTGCGGGCGGGGGACACCGTGGTCTCGGTCGACGGGAAGACCTTCACCTCGCCCACCTCCATGACCGACGCCATCCGCCGCTCGGTGGGCGTGCCCCTCCGTCTGGGCGTCGAGCGGGGCGGGCGGCTCATCACCCTCACGGCCACGCCGGCCAACGGCCGCGACATCACGATCGGCGGCCAGCGGCTTGAGAAC
Source organism: uncultured Acidimicrobiaceae bacterium (assembly GCA_963781955.1). Lineage (GTDB taxonomy): Bacteria > Actinomycetota > Acidimicrobiia > Acidimicrobiales > RAAP-2 > Bog-473. The sequence continues at coordinate 1,818,287 of CAWAHU010000001.1, read as the reverse complement.
CGGGGCTATCTCGGCGTCGAGATCGCACGGACCACCGCGCCCGTCGGATTGGTGGCGTCGTTCGGCGACTCGTTCTCCACCATGTGGCAGGTGACCACCCAGGAGATCGGCGGTATCGCCCAGACGTTCTCGCCCCACGGGGTGACGGCGCTGTACCACCAGGTGACCAATTCCAAGGCGGCACAGTCGGCGGTCAACGATCCCGGGTCGAGCCCGAGGCCGGTGTCGATCGTCGGTATCGCCAACCTGGGCGCGCAGTCCGAGAAGGCTGGGTTGGCCGCGGTGCTCATGCTGCTGATCGCCATCAACATCGTCTTCGGGATCCTCAACATGCTGCCGATGATCCCGCTCGATGGTGGCCATGTGGCCGTCGCGGCCTACGAGTGGATCCGCACGAGGAAGGGGCAGCCCTACTACCGGGCCGACATCACGAAGCTGTTCCCGGTGGCCGCGCTCTTCATCGGGCTGCTGGCGGTGTTCGTGTTCGCCGGCATCTACCTCGACATCACCCACCCGCTCCAACTCCCGCACTGACGGCCGTGGAGCTCTCGTCCTCCCTGCTCTCGCCCCGTCGCCCCACCCGGCGCATCACGCTCGGGGGCGTGCCCATCGGCGACGGCGCCCCGGTCACCGTGCAGTCGATGACGACCACCAAGACCGCGGACGTCGACGGCACCCTGAGCCAGATCTACGCGCTGGCAGCCGCCGGGGCGGACATCGTCCGCTGTACGTGCAACGAGGAGGCGGCCGCCGAGGGTCTGGCCCACATCGTTCCCCGCTCGCCCGTCCCCATCGTGGCCGACATCCACTTCCACCACGAGATGGCGTTGGCCGCCCTCGAGGCGGGCGTCCAGGGCTTGCGCCTGAACCCGGGCAATCTGCGCAAGGAGGCCGAGATCAAGCAAGTGGCGTCCGAAGCGCGGGACCGGGGCGTCCCGATCCGCATCGGCGTCAACGCGGGCTCGCTCCATCCGGACCTCTACAAGAAGCACGGCGGGGCCACCCCCGAGGCATTGGTCGAATCGGCCCAGCACGAGCTGGCGTTCTTCGCGGAGGTGGGCTTCAGCGACGTCAAGATCTCGGTGAAGGCCTCGTCGGTCGCGCTCATGATCGCTGCCTACCGTCTGGCCTCGGAGACCTTCGACCACCCCCTGCACCTGGGCGTCACCGAGGCCGGCCCGCCGCCAGGCGGTCTCATCAAGGGCACGGCGGGCATCGGTGCACTGCTGGCCGAGGGGATCGGTGACACCATCCGCTACTCGTTGACCGCCGACCCGGTGGAAGAAGCTCGGGCCGGGCGCCAGCTGCTCGAATCACTGGGCCTGCGCGAGCGCAAGGGGCTCGACCTGATCGCCTGCCCGTCGTGTGGGCGGGCCCAAGTCGACGTGATCGCGGTGGCCCAGGCGGCACAGCAGGCGCTCGAGAAGCTGCAACTGCCCATCCAGGTCGCCGTGATGGGCTGCGTGGTCAACGGCCCGGGCGAGGCCCGCGAGGCCGACCTCGGGATCGCGGCCGGCAGGCAGAAGGGCCATCTCTTCATCCGCGGCAAGATCATCCGCGTCGTGCCCGAGGCCGACATGGTGCGGGCTCTGGTCGACGAGGCCGAACGCCTGGTGGCCGAAGGAGTCGAGGCGCGCATGGCCGCCGCGGACGCCGGGGCCGAGGCCGAGGCGGAGGCGGACCGGCGCGCGCTGCTCGAGACCACCGGGGCCGACCCCAACCACACGGCCGAGAAGATCGAGATCATCAGGCGCCACGCCGAGGACGACGCCGCGGGCTGAGGCGCCCGGTGACGGGGTGGGGCTCACGGCCGCGCCCAGTACCCTGCACGGATGGCCAAGGGCGCGATCGTGACGCGGGAGGAGGACTTCCCGCGGTGGTACCAAGAGGTGATCGCCGGCGCCGAGATGGCCGACAACGGCCCGGCGCGCGGGACGATGGTCATCCGGCCCTGGGGCTACGGGATCTGGGAGCTCATGCAAGCCGAGCTGGACCGGCGCATCAAGGAGGCCGGCGCGGAGAACGCATACTTCCCCCTGTTCATCCCTGAAGCGTTCCTCAAGCTCGAGGCTGAGCACGTGGAGGGATTCGCGCCGGAGCTGGCTGTCGTGACCCACGGCGGCGGGAAAGAGCTGGAGGAGCCGCTCGTCGTCCGCCCCACCAGCGAGACGGTGATCAATTTCTTCTTCTCCAAGTGGGTGCAGAGCCACCGCGACCTGCCCCTCCTGGTGAACCAGTGGGCCAACGTGGTGCGCTGGGAGCTGCGCCCGCGGCTCTTCCTGCGCACGAGTGAGTTCCTCTGGCAGGAGGGGCACACGGCGCACGCCACCGAGGAGGACGCTCGGGTCTACGCGCTGCGCATCCTGACCGACGTCTACCGCTCGACCATGTTCGACGTGCTGAGCATCCCGGTGCTCACCGGGCACAAGACAGCCCGCGAGCGCTTCGCCGGGGCCAACCGGACGTGGACCTGTGAGGGGATGATGGGCGACGGCAAGGCCCTGCAGATGGGCACCAGCCACGAGCTCGGGCAGAACTTCTCGCGTCCCTTCGACATCACGTACGCCAATGCCTTGGGCACGCTCGAACACGTGTGGCAGACCTCGTGGGGGGTCTCCACCCGGCTCGTTGGCGCGCTCGTCATGGGCCACGGGGACGACTACGGCCTCCGGCTGCCTCCCGCGCTGGCTCCGGCGCAGGTGGTCGTCGTGGCGGTGAAGGACGCGCCCGAGGTATTCGAAGCGGCGGAGGCGCTCGTGCGCGAACTGCGGGCGCTGGGTCACAGGGTGCGCCTCGACGGCCGCACCGACACGAGCTTCGGCCGCCGGAGCGTGGACTGGGAGCTCAAGGGAGTGCCGGTGCGGGTGGAGGTGGGCCCCCGGGACCTGGCCGAAGGCAATGTCACCGTCGTCACCCGTCACAACCGGGCCAAGGAGGCGGTGCGGCTCGGTGCGGTGGCGGCCACCGTCGGCGGCGTGCTGGCGCAAACCGGCCCGGCGTTGCTGGCCGAGGCCACCGCGACCCGAGACGCCCGCACGTTGGATGCGGCGTCCCTGGCGGAGGCCGTCGAGGCGGGGGCAGCCGGCTTCGCCCGGGTTCCCTATGCGGCGCTGGGCCCCGACGGCGAGGACCGCCTGGGTGAGCACGCGCTCACGGTGCGGTGCCTACAACGTCCCGACGGCTCGCTGGCGCGGCCGGGCGACGCCGAGGACGACCTCGTGGCGGTAGTCGGCCGCTCGTACTGACCCCGTGGTGGTCCCGGCCCGCCGGCGGGACCAGGCGGTGCCGGGGTCGTGAGCACGTCCGGATTGCTATAATCCCCCAGCTGTCCATTTTGTAGATCAGTACCTCGTTGAAGCGTGGGCTGCGGCCCACGCTTTCGCTTTGCGGGGGCCGGGTTCGGAGCAGGTGACGGAGAGACGGAGAGGAGGTGGCGATGCGCAGGGAGACGACGGATCTGGCGGATGCGCTGTCACCCGTCCTCGAGGCGCGCGGGCTGGACCTGGTCGACGTGGAGGTACAGGGAACGCAGCTGACCGTCTTCGTCGACCGGGAGGGCGGCGTCGGCCTCGACGAGCTGGGTGATGCGACGAGGGACGTTTCGGCGGCCCTCGACGTCATCGACCCCATGCCGGGCCGCTACACGCTCTCGCTGTCGAGCCCCGGTCTCGAGCGCCGCCTACGGATCCCGGCGCACTTCTCTCGGGCCGTGGGGGAGAAGGTGACGGTGCGGGTCGACGCCGGCACGGCCGACGTGCGGCGTATCACCGGCACGCTGACCGCGGCCGACGAACGTGGCTGCACGCTGACGGGGCCCGAGGTCCCGGGAGGCGAGATCCGGGTCGACTACGAGCGGATCGAGCGGGCCCGCACCGTATTCGAGTGGGGGTCTGAGACCGGCACCGCGCGCCGCGGTGACGGTCGGAAGGCAGGGGCGAAGCAAGAGACGAGAGAGAGGGTGACGCGGCCATGAGCAAGACCAACTTCGAGTTCCTCGACGCGCTGGGCCAGATCGCCCGCGACAAGGGGATCTCGGTCGACACCCTGCTCGACGCGCTCGCCAACACGCTCGTGGCCGCTTACAAGCGGCGCCCCGACGCGGCCGAGGAGGCCGTGGTCACCATCGACCCCGACTCGGGTGAGATCCGGGTCTACGGACAAGAGCTCAACGAGGAGGGCGAGGTAGTCCGGGAGTGGGACGACACGCCCGACGACTTCGGCCGCATTGCCGCGCAGACGGCCAAGCAGGTGATCCTCCAGAGGATCCGCGAGGTCGAGCGGGACATGAAGTACGAGGAGTACGCCGGCCGGGAGGGCGACATCGTCACGGGGATCGTCCAGCAGACCGACAACCGCTACACCCTGCTCGACCTGGGGAAGGTGGAGGCGCTGCTGCCCCAGGCGGAGCAGGTCTCCTACGAGCGCTACGAGCATGGCGCCCGCCTGAAGGCCTACATCGTCGAGGTGCGCAAGACGACCAAGGGCCCCCAGATCGTGGTCAGCCGCACGCATCCGGGGCTGATCAAGCGGCTCTTCGAGCTCGAGGTGCCCGAGATCGGCTCGGGCGTGGTCGAGATCAAGGCGGCGGCGCGCGAGCCGGGCCACCGCACCAAGATCGCCGTCTGGTCGAACGACCCCAACGTGGACCCGGTCGGCGCCTGCGTGGGTGCCCGGGGCTCGCGCGTGCGCATGGTGACCAACGAGCTGCGCGGCGAGCGCGTCGACGTGGTGCCGTTCTCCGACGACCCCGTCGAGCTGATCCAGAACGCGCTGGCGCCTGCCCGCGTGCGCGAGGTGCGCCTCGACGAGGAGACGGGGACGGCCACGGTCGTGGTCAGCGACTTCCAGCTCTCGCTGGCCATCGGCAAGGAGGGGCAGAACGCACGCCTCGCCGCCCGTCTGACCGGATGGCGCATCGACATCAAGAGCGAGACCCAGCTGGCCGAAGAGGAGGCCGGCTACGGCGACCAGGAGTGGGCCGAGGGCGAGTGGGTCGAGGACGAGCGCGGCGAGCTGGTGTGGAAGCCGGCCGAAGGCGGCGAGGCCATGTCGGCCGAGGAGTGGTCGCACCAGGTGGAGGACGCCGCCGCGGTCCCGTCTGGAGAGGCCCCCGCTGAAGAGGCCCCGTCTGCACAGGCCCCGTCTGCACAGGCCCCGTCTGCACAGGCCCCGTCTGCACAGGCTGCGCCCGCGGAGGCGCCGGTTGCCGAAGCTGCGCGCGAGGAGGCCCCGATTGCCGACGCCTCACCCGCCCCCGAGGCTCCCGCGGAGACACCCGGTGGGGTGGAGCAGACCGAGGAGGCCGAGGCATAGCGCCGACACGGACCTGCGTCGGTTGCCGGAGAGCCCTGCCGGCCGAGCAGCTGATCCGGATCGTCCGGTTGCCGGGCGGGGCACTGGTGGCGGATCGCCTCGCCCCGGGGCGAGGGGCCTGGCTGTGCCGGGGGTCGCTGAGCTGCCTCGATGCTGCGGTGCGCCGGCACGGCTTCGAACGGGCCTTCTCCGCATCGCTCGACGGTGAGGAGGTCGAGCGATTCCGTGCGGAAACTGTCGAAGCGTGGGGGCCGGACGCATCCGATGTGCGAGGATAGGGGGCTGGGATGAGGCCAGGCCCCGCAACGAACGAAGGACGAAGAGAACCACTTGCCAAAGAAAATCCGCGTCTATGAGCTGGCCAAGGAGCTAGGCCTCACCAACAAGGAGGGGCTGGAGCTCGCCCTTTCCCTGGGTATCGGGGTCAAGAGCCACTCGTCCTCGATCGAGGAGGCGCAGGCTGACCGCGTCCGGCGCAAGGCGGACGCCGAGGGGCTGCGACGCCCGGTGCAGCCCGAGGAGCCCGCCGCGGCCAAGAAGGCGGCCAAGAGCACCAAGGCGGCAGATACCGCCGCCCCGGTCACCGAGGAGAGGCCCGGAACGGGTGGCGCCGCGACCGCACCCGCAGCCGGGGCCAGGAAGACGGTTGCCGTCTCGAGCTCGGCGGCCGCCGCAGCGGCCCCGACCACGCGAGCCCCGGCCCGCCCGCCGGTGGGCGCCCCCGGGACCGGACCCGACGGCGCACCGCGGTCGTCGCGCCTCGTGACCAGCCGGCCCACCGCTCCGCCGCCCACCCCGCCAGCCCAGTCGCCGGCGGCACCGTCGCCCGCGGCCCAATCACCAGCGGCGCACGTCCCGGCGACGCAAACCTCACCCACTCAGTCGCCCGCGGCCCAGTCGCCCGCGGCCCAGTCGCCCGCGGCCCAGTCGCCCGCGGCCCAGTCGCCCGCGGCCCAGTCGCCCGGCACCGGGGCGCCCCCCGCACCAGCCAGCCGCCGCCCGGCGGCGCGGCCGCCGCTCAGCCCCTCGGGCAAGCCCGTGCCGCCCCCGCCGGCGCGCCCACCGCTCGGCCCGAGCGGACGCCCGATCCCGCCCCCGCCCGGCATGGGTGGGCGCCGGCCCAACGCGGCCCCGTCGGGCCAGCGGCCCGGCGCCGGCGGTGGCTCCTACCCGCAGCGCACCGGCGGTCGGCCGCCCGGTGGCGGTGGTGGCAGCCGGCCCGGGGGCTTCGGTGGTGGTGGCGGCGCAGGCGGAGGCTACGGCGGCCGCCCCTCGGGCGGCGGCTTCGGCGGCCGTCCTGGCGGCGCGCCGGGCGGTGCGCCACCCCCGGGCGGCCGGGGGGGCATGCCGGGACGGCGACCCCCGCAGCGCCGCGCCCGCCGGCGCCGGCGGAACCTCGAAGAGCTCGAGCCGACCCAGCTCACCACCTACCAGCCCTCGACGGCCCCGGTGCCCGAGGGGGAGATCATCATCGAGCGTGGCTCGACCGCCCGCGACCTCGGGCCCAAGTTCAACCGCAGCGCCGGCGACATCGTGCGGTTCCTCCTCCTGCAAGGGGAGATGGTCATGGCCACCCAGTCGCTGAGTGACGACATGATCGAGCTCTTCGCGGCCGAGATCGGCGCGGACGTGCGCCTGGTCGACCCCGGAGAGGAGCAAGAGGCGGAGCTGCTCGCCCGCTACTTCGAGGAGGACGACGAGGAGGAGGAGGCCGACCAGCGCCCCCGGCCGCCGGTCGTCACCGTCATGGGCCACGTCGACCATGGCAAGACGCTGCTGCTCGATCGCATCAGGTCTTCCAACGTGGTGGCGGGCGAGGCGGGCGGTATCACCCAGCACATCGGCGCCTACCAGGTGGAATGGCAGGGCCACCCGATCACCTTCATCGACACGCCGGGCCACGCCGCCTTCACCGCCATGCGGGCGCGCGGCGCGCAGGTCACTGACATCGTCATCTTGGTGGTCGCGGCGGACGACGGCGTGATGCCCCAGACGGTCGAGGCCATCGAGCACGCCAAGGCGGCCGAGGTGCCGATCATCGTCGCCGTCAACAAGATGGACCGGCCCGACGCCGACTCACAGCGAGTGCTCCAGCAGCTCTCCGAACGGGAGCTGGTGCCCGAGGCCTGGGGCGGCGACACCATCACGGTCGAGGTCTCGGCCCTCCAGGGGACCGGCGTCGAGGAGCTCCTCGAGCAGATCGTGCTCGTGGCGGAGGTCGAGGAGCTCACGGCCCGCGTCGAGGGCCGGGCGCGCGGCGTGGTGCTCGAGGCCAACCTGGAGGCCGGGCGGGGCCCGGTGGCCACGGTGATCGTGGAGCAGGGCACCCTGCGCGTGGGTGACCCGGTCGTGGCGGGTGCTGCGTGGGGCAAGGTCAAGGCGCTCGTCGACGACCACGGCGACCACATCAAAGAGGCGCTGCCGTCGACGCCGGTGCAGGTGCTCGGGTTCTCCGAGCCGCCCCATGCCGGTGACGAGATGCGGGCGGCCGCCGACCTGGCGCGGGCGCGCACCCTGGGCGAGGCCCGGGCCCAGCGCGTGCGGCTGTCGGGCCACAAGCCGGTGACGGCGGCGGCCGGGGCCAGGCTCGAGGACCTCTTCGAGCAGATCTCGCGCGGCGAGACCGCCACGCTGAACATCGTGTTGAAGGCGGACATGCAGGGCTCGCTCGAGGCTGTGACCGAGTCGCTCAAGCGGCTCGAGCGTGACGACGTGAAGCTCAGCTTCGTGCTGCGCGGCATCGGCGGGATCACCGAGAACGACGTGCAGCTCGCCTCCGCTTCGAACGCCACGATCATCGGGTTCAACGTGCGGCCCGACAAGCGGTCCCGCGAGTTGGCCGAGGCCACCGACGTGGAGATCCGCACCTACGAGATCATCTACAAGCTGCTCGAGGACCTCGAGGCCGCAATGGTCGGGCTGCTCTCCCCGGTCTTCGAGGAGGTGGTCACCGGCGAGGCGGAGGTGCGCGAGGTCTTCCGGGTGCCGCGCGTGGGCGCCATCGCCGGCTGCTACGTGCGGGACGGCAAGATCACCCGTGGCTCGAAGGTTCGCTTCCTGCGCGAGGGCACCGTGATCTGGAAGGGTGCCATCAACTCGCTGCGCCGGTTCAAGGACGACGCGCGCGAGGTGGCGGCCGGCTTCGAGTGCGGCATCGGGCTGTCGGACTTCCAGGACCTCAAGGATGGCGACGTGATCGAGACGTACGAGGAGCGCGAGATCGCCCGGACCTGAGCGGGCCCGGGCTCCTCGCCCGGGCGGCGGACCCGAACACCGACCCCGACATCACGAGCTGAGGAGCTGAGGCTGTGAAACGGCGCACGGCGACCTACCCACGCGCGTTGCGGGTCAACCAGGTGCTGCGCCAGGTGCTGGCCGAGGAGCTCGAGCGGCTGGCCGACGCCGACGAGCTGCCCATGGTGACGGTGACCTCGGTGGAGGTGGCGCCCGACATGCGGACCGCAGTCGTCTACCTGGCCTCCCTCGACGACGAGACGGCGGAGGTGCTCGAGGATCGCCGGCGCCACCTCCAGCGCACCGTGGGGGACCAGATGACGATCAAGCGGACGCCCCGCCTGAGCTTCAAGGCGGACCCGGCCGTGGCCGCCGGCTCGAGGGTCGAGGAGCTGCTGCGCGGGCTGCACGAGGTCCACGAGGGGGAGCCCCCGTCCGAGGAGGGCTGACGGACCGTGGTGGCCCAACAAGGCGTGAACGGCCTGGTCGTGGTCGACAAGGAGGCCGGCTGGACGTCGCACGACGTGGTGGCCCGGTGCCGCCGGATCTTCGGCCAGCGGCGTGTCGGCCACGCGGGGACGCTCGACCCCGATGCCACCGGGGTGCTGCTCGTCGGTCTGGGCCGGGCCACCCGGCTCCTGCGCTACCTCACACCGTTGCCGAAGACCTACACGACCGACATCGTGCTGGGGAGCGCCACGTCGACCCTCGACGCCTCGGGTGCGCTGGTCGCCACCTACGACATGGCGCACGTGACCCCTGCCATGGTGCACCAGGCGGCCGCCGGGCTCACCGGCGAGATCGAGCAGGTGCCCCCCATGGTCTCCGCGGTGAAGGTGGGCGGCCGCCGGCTCCACGAGCTGGCGCGCCAGGGAATCGAGGTGGAGCGTGCCGCCCGGATGGTGACGGTGATGCGGTTCGACGTCGTGCCCGATCCGACGCGCCCCGGTGTCTACCGGGCCGTGATCGAGTGCTCGTCGGGCACCTACGTGCGGGTGCTGGCCCAGGACCTGGGCCGAGCCCTGGGCGGCGGGGCCCATGTGGCCGACCTGCGGCGCACCTGCATCGGGCCGTTCGGCGGCGCCGAGATGCGGCGGCTCGAGGAGCTCGGGCCGGCCGACGTCCTCACGCCGGCGCAGGCGCTGCGACACCTCGACGCTGTCACCGTGGCGCCGGACACCGTGGACTCCGTCCGCACCGGTCTGCCGCTCGACCGCGTGCCGATGGGCGCCGGGGGCGAAGGGCCCTGGGCCCTGCTCGACGAGGAGGGTGCGCTGCTCGCGGTCTACGAGGCGACCGACACCGACCGCATCAAGCCCGCCGTGGTGCTGGCCGGCGGGTGACCCCGCCGGGTGAGCGGCCACCGGGTGACGGGCGGCCGACGAGTGTCCGACTACCCTCGGTCGCGATGCCGGGAACGGGTGCGGCGGTCACGATCGGGGCCTACGACGGGGTCCATCTCGGGCACCGGGCGCTGCTGCGCGACCTGTCGCAGCGGGCCAGGGAGGCCGGGCTGTCGACCGTCGTGGTCACCTTCGACCGGCATCCCGCCGCGGTGGTGCGGCCCGAGTCGGCCCCGAAGCAGCTGACCGACCTGGCCCAGAAGGAGGAGCTCCTGGCCCAGGCGGGGGTCGACCGCACGCTGGTGGTGCACTTCGACGAGGTGCGTGCCAAGGAGTCCGCCGAGGACTTCGTCAAGGAGATCCTCGTCGACGAGCTGTCCGCCCGGTTGGTCGTGGTGGGCGAGGACTTCCACTTCGGCCGGGCTCGCCGCGGCAACGTGGAGCTGCTGCGGCGGATGGGGGCCGAGCATGGGTTCGACGTGCTCGGGGTCGGGCTCACCGGGGACGGCACCGAGCCGGTCTCGTCCACCCGCATTCGCTCGCTGGTGGGCCGGGGCGAGGTGGAGGAGGCGGCCCGACTCCTGGGCCGGCCACACGAGGTGCGCGGCCCGGTGGTGCACGGGGACGGTCGGGGGGGGCCCGAGCTCGGGTTCCCCACGGCCAACGTGGCCGTCCCCGACGACATCCTGCTGCCCGCAGACGGGGTGTACGCCGGCCACTTCGTCCGGGCCGACGGGGCGGTGTACCAGGCAGCGATCTCGGTGGGGCGCCGGCCCACCTTCTACGAGCCGGGCGCCGCCCCGGTGCTGGTCGAGGCCTACCTCCTGCACTTCGACGGGGATCTCTACGGCGAGGCGGCCCGGGTGTCGTTCGCCCACCACCTGCGCACCGAGAGACGCTTCGAGTCCATCGAGGCCCTGGTCGTCCAGATGCGAGCCGACGTGGCTGCCACCGAGCGGGTCCTGGCCGGGGCCGAGCAGCCGTGAGGACCTGGCCACGGGCTGTGCGCCGTGGTCCGGGGCAGTGCCACGGGCCCGGGTGACGGCAGGGCCACGGCAGGGTCACGGCGGGGCCGCGGCGGGGCTACGGGGGGGACCAGGGGGCGGGGTCACCGGGCGGCCCTGATGGCCCTGGCCGCCGCTGGTCACCGGCCGGCTGCTACCATGGGACGCGGCCGGGGAAGGTTCCCGGCGCGTTCCTACAAGCTTTCCGAGGTTCTTTCTTCATGCCCGACACGCAGGCCACCATCGCCGAGTACCGGCTTCACGACAGTGACACCGGCTCTCCGGAGGTGCAGATCGCGCTGTTGTCCGGACGGATCAACCATCTGACGGAGCACTTGAAGGAGCACAAAGGGGACCACCACACTCGGCGAGGCCTGATGAAGCTCATCGGCCAGCGCCGTCGGCTGCTCGACTATGTCCGTAAGAACGACGTCGAGCGCTACCGCTCCATCATCAGCCGTCTCGGCATCAGAAGGTAGCGGGAGCACCACAGAACCGGGCGTCTTCAGCCTCCTGGCTGCCAGTCGCCGGTCACTTCCCCGCGAGGTGGTCGACGACTGGGAACCAGACACGGAGATGCCCCTGAATACGAGGAGCATCATGGCTGACGCCATTTCCGTGTCGGACCCGATCAGCGGGACCGACCGCACCATGTCCTTCGAGGCGGGCAAGCTGGCCCAACTCGCCGACGGAGCCGTAATGGCCCGCATCGGGGACACCGTCCTAATCGCCACCGCCACGGCGGCCCGCTCCGTGCGGGAGGGAACCGACTTCTTCCCCCTGACGGTCGACATCGAGGAGCGGACCTACGCCGCGGGCAAGATCCCCGGCTCGTTCTTCCGACGGGAGGGCAAGAGCTCGGACCAGGCCATCTTGACCTGCCGGCTCATCGACCGCCCGCTGCGCCCGTCGTTCCCCGACGGGTTCCGCAACGAGGTGCACGTCGTGGGCACCATCGTGGGGGCCGACCAGGTCAACCCGCACGACGTGCTGGCCATCAACGCCGCCTCGGCGGCGCTCATGATCTCGGGCATCCCCTTCGACGGGCCCATCGGCGCCGTGCGGGTCGCCTTCACCACCGAGGGGGAGTGGATCCCGCACCCGACCTTCGAGGAGGGCGAGGCGTCCACCTTCGAACTGGTGGTCGCCGGGCGGGCGTTGACCGACGATGCCGAGAGCGAGATCGCCATCATGATGGTGGAGGCGGGCGGCACCGAGAAGTCGTGGGACTACTACGAGTCAGGCGCTCCGAAGGTCACCGAGGAGGTCCTGGCCGCCGGCCTGGAAGCGGCCAAGCAGTGGATCCGCGAGTCGATCAACCTGCAGCGCCGGCTCGTGGCCGCCTTCACCGAGGCGCGGGGGCCGATCGAGCCCATCCCCTTCTCCACCTTCACCGACTACCAGGACGACGTCTGGGCCCGGGTCGAGGCCGTCGGCGCCGCGCCGATCGCCAAGGCCAATCTGGTGACCAGCAAGGCCGAGCGCAACGCCGCGCTCGATGCGGCCGGTGAGGAGATCAAGGCCGCGCTGGGCGACGAGTTCGCCGAGCGCCCCGGTGAGGTGAAGGCCGCCATCCGCTCGCTGACCAAGAAGCTCGTGCGCAAGCGCATCGTGGAGGACGGCGTTCGCGTCGACGGCCGGGGCACGTCGGACATCCGGCCGCTCTCGGCTGAGATCGACCTGTTCCCGACCGCCCACGGCTCGGCGCTGTTCCAGCGTGGCGAGACCCAGGTGCTCAACGTCACGACGCTCGGGATGCCCCGCATGAACCAGCTGCTCGACACGATCACGCCTGTCGAGTCGAAGCGGTACATGCACCACTACAACTTCCCTCCGTTCTCGACCGGTGAGACGGGCTTCATGCGCGGCCCGAAGCGTCGCGAGATCGGACACGGGCTGCTGGCCGAGCGTGCCCTGCTGCCGGTTGTCCCGAGCGACGAGGAGTTCCCCTACACGTTGCGCGTCGTCTCCGACGTGCTGGCCTCCAACGGGTCGACCTCCATGGCGTCGGTGTGCGGCTCGACCCTCTCGCTGATGGCCGCCGGTGTCCCGCTCAAGGCGCCGGTGGCGGGCATCGCCATGGGCCTGGTCTACGACGGCGGCACCTACGTGACCCTGACCGACATCCTGGGCTCCGAGGACGCCTTCGGTGACATGGACTTCAAGGTGGCCGGCACGGCGGACGCGGTCACCGCGCTGCAGCTGGACACGAAGATCGACGGCTTGCCGGCTGACGTGCTGGCCCAGGCGCTCCTACAGGCCAAGGAGGCCCGGCTCACCATCCTCGGCGTCATGGCCGGCGCCATCGCCGAGCCGCGGGATCACGTCGCGTCCAGCGCCCCGAAGATCGTCTCCATGGAGATCCCGATCGACAAGATCGGCGAGGTGATCGGGCCCAAGGGCAAGGTCATCAACACCCTGCAGCAGGAGACCGGGGCCGACATCGCGGTCGACGACGACGGCGTGGTGGGCACCGTCACCATCGGGGCCAAGGACGGCAACGCGGTGGAAGAGGCCCGCCGCCGCATCTCGCTCATTCTCGACCCGCCGACCGCCGAGGTCGGGGTCGTCTACGGCGGCAAGGTGGTCAACATCACCAAGTTCGGTGCCTTCGTGAACGTGCTGCCCGGGCGTGACGGCCTGCTGCACATCTCGAAGCTGTCGTCGCTGGCCGGTGGCAAGCGCATCAACAACGTCGAGGACGTGCTCGTGCTCGGGCAGTCCGTCGAGGTCCGGGTGGACGACATCGACCCCCAAGGCAAGGTGTCGCTCTCACTGGCCGGTGAGCCCCAGAGCGCGCCGGCCAACGCGGGCGGCGGCGCCGGTGACCGGGAGCGCGCGCCGGCCGCGGCCGCTGCGCCCGGCGGTGTGTCCTTCGAGGATGCGTTCGAGGCGGAGCTGGTGGCCGACCTGGGCGATCTCGGCCCCGGAGCCGCGGACGACGGTGGCCGGAGTGACGGCGGGCGGAGTGACGGCGGGCGTGGTGACGGCGGGCGTGGTGGCAACGACCGTCGCTCGGGTGGTCGCGGGCGCCCGCGGCGCCGCTGACCCGCTGGCGCCGCCGGTGATCGAGACGTCAGTCCTCACCTGCGGCATCCGCCTGGTCACCGAGACCATGGCCGATGTCCGCTCGGTGGCGGTGGCGTACTGGGTGGGGACCGGCTCACGCGACGAGCCCGACGAGCTCGCCGGGGCGTCGCACTTCCTCGAACACCTGCTCTTCAAGGGTACCGAGCGGCGTTCGGCCGCGGCGATCGCCGAGACGCTCGACGAGGTGGGCGGCGACTGCAACGCCTTCACGACGAAGGAGTACACGACCTTCTACGTTCGGCTGCTCTCGGACCACCTCGCGCTGGGGCTCGACATCCTGAGCGACATCATGGTGGAGCCGGCGCTCCGCCCCGAGGACGTCGAGGCGGAGCGCACGGTGATCCTCGACGAGATCCTCATGCACGCCGACGAGCCGGCCGACCTGGCGTCGGAGCGCTGGCAGTCGGCCCTCTTCCCCGACCACGCGCTGGGTCGCGACACGCTGGGCACGGCCGACTCGGTGCAGGACATCGGGCGCGAGGACATCAGCCGGTTCTTCGCGCATCACTACCGCCCGGCCAACATGGTGGTGGCGGCAGCGGGGGATTGCACCCACGAGGAGGTGGCGGCGCAGCTCGAGCGATGCTTCGCCGGCACCGCCGGCGGGGAGTCCCCGGAGCGCCGGGCGCCGGGTCCGGCCACCGTCGCCCTCGACGTGGTGCGCCGGCCGACCGAGCAGGCGCACCTGGTCTACGGGACGCGCTCGACCTCGCGCTTCGACGAGCGGCGCTGGGCACTGGCCGTCCTCAACCACGTGCTGGGGGGCGGGCTGTCCAGTCGGCTGTTCCAGAAGGTGCGCGAGCAGCGCGGGCTGGCCTACTCGGTGTGGTCGGAGCGGGCGGCCTACCAGGACGCCGGCTCGCTGGCCGTGGTCGTGGGTACGGCGCCCGACCACGTGGGCGAGGTGCTGGAGATCGTCAACGACGAGCTCGACCTCCTGGCGTCCGACGGGGTGAGCGAACGCGAGCTGGCGGTGGCCAAGGGCTACCTGCGCGCCGAGATGCTGCTGGCGGGCGAGGACTCCGCCGCCAGAATGACGAGGCTCGGCGCCTCGCAGCTCCTCCACGGCGAGGTGCTCCCGGTCGACGAGCTCCTGGCCCGGATCGACGCCGTGGACCGGGACGGCGTGCTCGAGGTGGCGAACGAGCTGGCGGACGCCCCGCGGACGCTGAGCGCGGTCGGCCCGTTCGACGCGTCGGACCTCGAATCGCATCTGCCCGCCATGACCGCCCGATAGCCTGCTGGCCATGCACTCCGCCGGAGCGAGCCGGCCATGATCAGGGTCGGGGTGGTCGGCGCCGGTGGCCGCATGGGCCGTGAGGTCTGCCGAGCCGTGAACGAGGCGGACGACACCGTCCTGGCGGCCGCGGTCGACCCGGGCCACGTGGGGGAGGAGATCTGCGGCCACACCATCGTGGGGGAGGTCAACGCGTTGAGCGACCTCGGCACCGAGGTGGTGGTCGACTTCACCGTGGCCGAGGCGGTACGCCACAACGCGGTGCACTACGCCCGGCAGGGCCTCCACGCCGTCATCGGGACGAGCGGACTCTCCGAGGGCGACCTCACCGACATCGCGTCGGCGTTCGAGGGCAGCGGTGCCAACGTGATCGTGGTGGCCAATTTCGCCATCGGGGCCGTGTTGCTCATGCACTTCTGCCGGCTGGCTGCCCCGCACATGGACGGCGTCGAGGTGATCGAGCTGCACCACGACGCCAAGCGCGACGCGCCGTCGGGCACGGCCATGCACACCGCGGCGGCCATCGCGGCCGCCCGGAGCGAGGCGGGGAGCGGCCCGCTGCCGCCGGACCCGACGACCGAGGTGGTGCTCGAGGGGGCCCGGGGGGCCGAGACGCCCGACGGGATCCGCGTGCACTCGGTCCGCCTGCCCGGCCTGGTGGCCCACCAAGAGGTCATCTTCGGCGCGCCCGGGCAGAGTCTGAGCATCCGCCACGACTCCTACGACCGCAGCTCGTTCATGCCGGGCGTGCTGTTGGCCGTGCGGGCCGCGGGGGAGCGCCCGGGCCTGACCGTCGGGCTCGAGGCGCTGCTGGGGCTGTGAGCGCGGCCGGGGACGTGCTCGCCGCGTCATGAACGCCGACGTCCGCGAGCGTCTCTTGCAGGCCACGTACGACTGCGTCGCCCGCTGGGGCCTGGCCAAGACCACCGTCGAGGACGCCGCCCGCGAGGCCGGGATGTCGAGGGCGACGGTGTACCGCTATTTCCCGGGCGGGCGCGACGAGCTGATCTCGGCAGTGGTGGCCTGGGAGTTCGCCCGCTTCTTCCTCCGGCTCTACGAGGAGGTGGCCGACGCCGAGTCGCTCGAGGAGGTCATGGAGCGCGGCCTGATGTTCGCCCACCGGGCCTTGGTCGGCCACGAGGTGCTCCAGCGCATCTTGGTGACCGAGCCCGACGTGCTCCTGCCCCGCATGAGCACCGAGGCCGACCAGACCCACACGCTCGTCGCCGCCTTCCTCACGCCTTACCTCGTGCGCCACGGCATGCCAGAGGGGACAGACCTCGACGCCGCCGCGGGGTTCCTCGCCCGCATGGTGCTCTCGTACATCGGGTCGCCGGGTCGGTGGGACCTGGACGACCCCGACCAGGTGGCGCTCCTGGTCCGCTCGGAGCTCCTGGCCGGCGTCCGGTGAGCGAGCTCCCTCCCGACCCGCTCCCGGCGTCGGGGCCGGCCGCGCCGCCGCCCTGCTACCGCCACCCGGACCGGGGGGCGTCGGTGATCTGCGGGCACTGCAATCGGCCGATCTGCACCGAGTGCATGGTGCAGGCCCAGGTGGGCTGGCAGTGCCCGCAGTGCACCAAGGAGGGTGCCAAGCGTTCGCGCCACGTGCCGGCTTTCACGCACGCCAGCCCGGACCGTACGGGGGTGGTGGGGCGGACCAACCCGACCCCGGTGGTGCTGGCCATCATCGGCGTGAACGTGGTCGTGTTCCTCTTCGTCGAGCGGCTGGGCCACAACGCGCAGGCCGTCACACGCTTCGCCCTGTGGCCGGCGGGCATACACGTGAACAGCGAGTACTACCGGGCCTTCACGGCCATGTGGCTGCACGCCGACGTCGGGCACATCTTCTTCAACATGCTCATGCTCCTCATCATCGGCCCGGCCGTCGAGGTGCTCCTGGGCAAGGCGCGCTTCCTCGCCCTCTACGTGCTGGCCGGACTGGGCGGCAGCGTGGGCTCGTACCTGCTCAGCCAGGCCAACGTGCTGGGCGTGGGGGCCTCGGGCGCCATCATCGGCGTGATGGGGGCCTACGTCGTGATCGGGCTGCGCCGCCGGCTGCCCGTGGCACCCGTGGTCATCCTCCTGCTCATCAACCTCGTGTACGGCTTCTGGGGCAACGTCGACTGGCGCGCCCACCTCGGCGGATTCGTGACGGGCTGCGTCGTGGCGTTCCTCTACGACTACGCGGGTACCCTGCCGGACCGGCGGGCCGAGCTGGCGCTCACCATCGGCGGGAGCGTGGCCGTCCTGGGCGTCCTGGCCCTGCTTGTGACCGCCATCGCCCCGGGACACGTGGGACTCACCTGAGCCTCGCCTGACGGCCGCGACCCCGTTCCGGCGGTCTGGTTGACAGTGAGACAAAAATCGCCATACTGTTTCATGCAGTGATCGCGGCAGCGACGAGAGTCAAGCCCGACGTGCCCGGGGGGGCAACGAGCCCGTACCAGCGGCGCCCGCGCGTGGTGCATCACCTCGGGGCGGACGACCGTTCGTCCGCGCGCGTCCGCATCGTGGACGGCGCGCTGCGCTGCATGGCCCAGCAGGGGATCGCCAAGACCAGGGTCGACGACATCGCCCGGGAGGCCGGACTGTCCCGGGCCACTCTCTACCGGACGTTCCCCAAGGGCAAGGAGGGGATCCTCGGAGCAGTCGTCGAGACCGAACTGGCCCGACTGTTCTCCTCCCTGGCCGTCGCCATGGGCGAGGCGGGCGACCTCGAGGACGTCTTGGTGGCCGGCATGGTGACCTCGGCCCGCTGGCTGCGTTCGCACGAGGCCCTGGGCTACCTCCTCGAGCACGAGCCCGGTGCCGTCCTGCCCAACTTGGCGTTCGGGGGAATGGACCAGCTGCTGCTGGTTGCCGGCGACCTGGCCGCCCCCTTCTTCGCCCGCTGGCTCGAGCCCGAGCAGGCGTCGCGGGCAGCGGAGTGGGCCGTGCGCATCGTGATGGCCTACTGCGCCAACCCCGCCCCCGACACCGACCTGGCCGACCCCGATGACGCCCGTGCCCTGGTGCACACCTTCGTCCTGCCGGGCATCCTCGCCCTGCGCATGGACACGCCCGGGACCGAGGCTCCCCGGCACCACAGCCCGCAACACCCGACCCGTTCCACTAACCCGATCACCAAGGGGGAGACACCGAGATGACCACGCTCGACGACCGGGACCAGATGCGCTCCAACATGGAGCTCATCGGCCGTGCCGAGGTGCACGACCTCGAGGCCGTGCTCAGCGTCGTGGGCCACTACGACGCTGAGGGGCACCACCGCGTGCCCAACAACTGCCCGGCCGAGTTCACCTGGGACTACGAGAAGGGCACCAAGCCCGGGCTCGAGAAGCTCTACGAGAAGGCCAAGCGGGCACAGTGGAACGCGCAGACCGATCTCGACTGGTCGATCGACGTGGACCAGGAGAAGGTCGTGATCGCCAACGCCGAGGCGAACCCGGGCCAGATGACCTTCACCCCCGACGCCATGGCCGGCACCGTGCTCGAGACCTGGGACGAGAAGCGGTTCATCGAGTTCGGCGTGCAGAACCAGAACTGGCTCCTCTCGCAGTTCATGCACGGCGAGCAGGGGGCCTTGATCTGCACGGCCAAGATCGTCGAGACGGTCCCGTGGATCGACGCCAAGTACTACGCGGCCTCTCAGGTCATGGACGAGGCCCGCCACGTCGAGGTCTTCTCCAAGTACCTCGACGAGAAGCTGTCGGGCCACTACCCGATGAACGCCCACCTCGGCATGCTGCTCGACGACATCGTCTCGGACCCGCGCTGGGACATGACCTACCTGGGCATGCAGATCATGGTCGAGGGCCTGGCCCTGGCCGCCTTCGGCTTCATCCACATGATGACGACCGAGCCGCTGCTCAAGAAGATGCTGCGCTATGTCATGGCCGACGAGGCGCGCCACGTGGCCTTCGGCGTGCTCAGCCTGCAGGAGTACTACCAGCAACTGAGCGCGGCCGAGCTGCGCGAGCGCCAGGAGTTCGCCTTCGAGGCGGCCATCCGCATGAAGGACCGCCTGGCCATGCAGGAGGTGTGGGAGCGCATGGAGGTCCCCACGGCCGACGTGGTCAAGATCATGCAGGCTGCGCCGGCCGAGCAGGACGACTATCAGATCCTGCTGTTCTCCAAGATCGTCCCCAACCTGCGCAAGCTGGGCCTGCTCGATGCCGCCGACGGCTGGCTGCGCCAGAAGTTCACCGAGATGGGAGCCATCGCCTTCGAGCACCTGAGCGACTCCACCGAGGACGAGGACGCCTTCGCCGACGGCTCGCCGGTCGAGCGCGGCGTCGCCTGACACCGGCGCCGTTCTGGGAGTGCCGGTCTCCGGGGCCCGCAGGGGCACTGGTAGCGTGAGGGGGCAATGAGCTCCCTGCAGGACGCGCCCCGTTTCGGGCGGGTGATCACCGCCATGGTGACCCCCTTCGACGAGCGTGGCGCCCTCGACGTGGATGGCGCGGTCGAGCTGGCCCGCTGGCTGGCCGCCCACGGCAGCGACGGGCTGGTGCTCACGGGGTCGACGGGCGAGAGCTCGGTCCTGACCGACGACGAGAAGGTCGTTTTGTGGCGCGCCGTGGCCGAGGCCGTCAGCATCCCGGTCATCGCCGGCTCAGGCTCCAACGACACCGCCCACTCGGTGCAGATGACCGCCCTGGCCGCCCAGTGTGGCGTGGACGGCGTGCTGGTCGTCACGCCGTACTACAACCGGCCCTCGCAGACCGGGATCTTCGAGCACTTCCGGGCGGTGGCCGAGGCGGCGGGGGGCCTCAAGGTCATCGCCTACGACATCCCGGTGCGCACGGGCCGCCGGATCGCCACGGGCACCATGCTGCGCCTGGCCCGCGAGGTGCCCAACATGGTGGCGCTCAAGGACGCGGCCGGGGACCCGCCCACGACGGCACACCTGGCGGCGCAGGCACCGGCCGGCTTCGAGATCTACAGCGGCGACGACAACATGACCCTGCCGCTCCTGGCCGTCGGCGCCGTCGGCGTGATCAGCGTGGCCTCGCACTGGGTGGGCCCGCAGTTCCGGACCACCATCGACGCCTTCCTGGCCGGAGACCTTTCCACCGCCATCACCCAGCACGCGGCCCTCCTCGACTCCTTCGACTTCGAGTCCTCTCCGGAGTACCCCAACCCGCTGCCGGCGAAGGCCGCACTGCGGGCGCTGGGCCTGCGGGTGGGCCAATGCCGGCTGCCCATGGGGGCAGCCACGCCGGAGCTGGACGCCCGGGCGGCGAAGCTGGTCGCCGCCGTCGGGCCGCCGGCGGTCACGGTGGCGGCGCTTGGCTAAGCGCACGACACCCAAGCCGGTTCGCGTCGTCTTCCTGGGCGGCCTCGGCGAGATCGGCCGCAACTGCGCCTGCATCGAGGTCGAGGGGCGCATCGTCATCGTCGACTGCGGGATCATGTTCCCCGAACCCGACATGCCCGGCATCGACCTGGTGCTGCCCGAGTTCACCTACCTCCAGCAGCGCAAGGACCGGGTGGACGGCATCGTGCTGACCCACGGCCACGAGGACCACACCGGCGGGCTGGCCTACCTGCTCCGCGACCTCGAGGCACCCATCTACGGCTCGGAGCTGACCGTCGGCCTGGCCCGCCACCGCGTCGACGAGGCGGGCCTGGCGGACCGCACGCGGTTCGTGGCGGTGGCCGACGGGGAGCGGGTCCGCATCGGAGCCTGCGAGGTCGAGTTCATCCCGGTCACCCACTCGGTGCCCGAGGCGATGGCCATCGCCTTCCACACGCCGCAGGGAGTGATCCTGCACTCGGGCGACTTCAAGCTCGACCTCCAGCCGGTGGACGGGCGGCGCACGGACCTGTCGCGCATGGGGGAGCTGGCTCGGACCGAGGGCATCCGCCTCCTCCTTTCGGACTCCACCAACGCGGAGGAGCCGGGCTTCACCGAGTCGGAGTCCTCCGTGGGGGTGACCCTGCGCCGCGTCTTCGCTGCCCACGCGGGCAAGCGGATCGTGGTGGCCTGCTTCGCCAGCCACATGCACCGGGTCCAGCAAGTGATCGACGCCGCCGTCGCCACGGGGCGCAAGGTGGCCACGCTCGGGCGGTCGATGGGCAAGAACGTCGACCTCGGCTCGCGCCTCGGGATCGTCACCATCCCCGACGGGATGCAGGTCGACATCGAGGAGATCGACGACCTGGCGCCGGGCCAGGTCTGCGTGATCTCGACCGGCTCCCAGGGGGAGCCCATGTCGGCCCTGTCGCTGATGGCGACCGGGGAGAACAAGTGGCTGCGCCTCGGTGAGGACGACGTGGTGGTGATCAGCGCCCACCCGATCCCGGGCAACGAGTGGTCGGTCGGCCGGGTCATTGACGACCTGCACCGGCGGGGTGCCGAAGTGGTGCACTCGGGGGCAGAGGCGGTCCACGTCAGCGGGCATGCCCGCCAGGGCGAGCTGCGCACCTTGTTGTCGGTGACACAACCCGAGTGCTTCGTCCCCGTCCACGGCGAGTTCCGCCACATGGTGCACCACGCACGGCTGGCCTTGTCCATGGGACTCGACCCGGCCAAGGTGCTGCTGTGCGAGGACGGCGACGTCGTCTCGCTCGACGCCAAGGGGATCTCGCGAGACGGCGAGGTGCCGGCGGGCTACGTCTACGTCGACGGCACCGTGGGGGACATCGAGCACGGCGTGCTGCGGGACCGCCAGAAGCTGGCCGAGGAGGGCGTGGTCATGGCGGTGGTGACCGTCGACCTCCACGAGCGGGCGCTCAGCTGCCCGCCGGTGATCGAGACCCGGGGCTGGGTGCACGCGGCGGAGGCGGAGGCGCTGCTGGGCGAGGCGAGCGACGCGGTGGGCGCGGCGGTGACCCAGGCCCTGCGTGACGGGGCCCACGACATCGAGGTGCTCAATCGGCACACCCGCAAGGCTCTGGGCAAGTTCGTGGGGGAGCGCACCCGGCGCCGGCCCATGATCGTGCCGGTCGTCCTCATGGTCTGAGCGTCGGAGCCGGTCAGCCCGCGGGCCAGCCGGTCACTGCTCAGCCGGTCACTGCTCAGCCGGTCATTGGGTGGCCAGGATGGCCGCCACCTCGGCCACCGGGTCGCGGATGACCGGGCCGGTCACGCGGACCTCGGCCCGGGTGATGCTCCCGTTGAAGGTGAACGGCGCCGTGTAGCCGACCCCCACCGAAGGACCCCACTCGTAGCCACAGGTCAGGCCGACGCCGACCTCGTTGTAGGCGACGGGGGTGAAGCGCTCGACGGTGCCCGTCCCCACCACGGTGCCGTCCTGGACCAGGGTCGTCCGTCCCCCGAGGCCGTCCTCGGTCTCGAAGCGCAGCTCGACCCGGTGGCGGCCCGCTCCGAGGTCACGGTCGGCGCTCACCTCCTCGAGCACGCGGCCGTGCAGGTTGTGCACGTATCGCAGCCGGCCCTCCCTGATATGGAGTGACCAGCCGCCGAGCGCGCACCCGAGCGCCAGGAGCGCTCCGGCGGGGGTGACCCGGTCCGGCACCTCGACCGTGACGTCGAGGACGTGCGAGCGCCCCTTGACGTCGACCGCCGCGTACTCGGGGACCGGGGCGCCTCCTTGGAAGTAGCGGTAGGTGTCCCGGGGCTTGCGACGGTCGGGCCGGCCGTGCAACCGAGCGTCGAGGACCCGATTGTCGAGCGGGAGCACGTCGTTGCGCCGGGCCTCGTCCCACCACAGCGCCACGAGCTCGGCCACCTTCTCGGGCTGCTCGGCGGCGAGGTCGTGGGCTTCGGAGGGGTCCACGGCCACGTGGTAGAGCTCCCAGACGTCCTCGTCGAAAGGGGCGCTGGCCCGCCGCCCGTCGCCGTAGAGAGGGCCCACGGGGTGGAAGGCCACCGCCTTCCAGCCGTCGTGGTAGATCGCCCGGGAGCCGAGCATCTCGAAGTGCTGGGTCCGGTGGCGCTCGGGCTCGTCCGCCCCCTCTGGGCCCAACAGGTAGGCGAAGCTGATGCCGTCGAGGTGCGACTGCTCGACGCCGTCGATCTCGGCCGGGGGTTCGATGCCCGCGAGCTCGAGCACGGTGGGAAGGACGTCCACGGCGTGGGTGAACTGGTGGCGCACCTCGTTGCCGCCGGCACGTCGGGTTGCTCCACGGAGGCCCGTCGGCAGCCGGACGATGCAGGGGTCGGCCACGCCGCCCTCGTGGACCTCGCGCTTCCAACGCTTGAAGGGCGTGTTGCCGGCCATGGTCCAGCCCCACGGGTAGTTCGTGTGGCTGCGCGGCCCCCCGATCTCGTCGATGCGGCGGTGCATCTCGCTCACGCCGGCCCCGTCGAAGTTGGAGAGCATCCCCTCGTTGATGGTGCCCTCCTGGCCACCCTCGGAGCTGGCGCCGTTGTCCGAGACGACGATGACCACCGTGTCGTCGGCCTCGCCCAGGTCCTCGAGGAAGGCGAGCAAGCGGCCGATCTGCTCGTCGGTGTAGGACAAGAAGGCCGCGAAGGCCTCCATGAAGCGCTCGGCCAGTTCCCGTTGGCGCTCGTCGAGGGACGCCCAGGCCGGGACCCAGTCGGGCCGGGCGGAGAGGGTCGCCCCCTCGGGAACGACGCCGAGGGTGCGCTGGCGGGCGAAGGTCTCGTCGCGCCAGGCGTCCCAGCCCCGGGCGAAGCGCCCTCGGTAGCGCTCGATCCACTCGGCCGGTGCCTGGTGGGGTGAATGGCACGCACCGGTGCAGAAGTACAAGAAGAAGGGCGTCCCGGCGTCGACCGCACGCAGGTCCCCGACGAACTCGATGGCCCGGTCGGCCAGGTCGGCGCTGAGATGGTAACCCTCCTCGACGGTCTGCGGCGGCCGCACGGCATGGTTGTCGTGGAAGAGGGCCGGGGCGAACTGATGGGTCTCGCCGCCGTGGAACCCGTACCAGCGGTCGAACCCGCGCCCGAGCGGCCACGTGGCCCGCGAGGCACCCGTGTTGGCCTCGTCTTCGGGACTGAGGTGCCACTTGCCCACGGCGAGGGTGGCGTAGCCGTTGGCCCGCAGGGCCTCCGAGAGGAAGCCGTTCTGCCGCGGCGGCTTGCCCCAATAGCCCGGGTAGCCGGTGGCCAGGTCGGCCACGCGGCCCATCCCGCTGCGGTGGTGGTTGCGGCCGGTGAGCAGGCAGGCCCGAGTGGGCGAGCACAGCGCGGTGGTGTGGAAGTTGGTCAGCCGGATGCCCTCGGCGGCCAGGCCGTCGAGGACCGGGGTGTCGATGTCCGAGCCGTAGCAGCCGAGCTGGGCGAACCCGACGTCGTCGAGGACGACCAGCACCACGTTCGGCGCGCCGTCGGGCGGGGTGGGCTCGTGGGGCCACCAGGGCTCGGCGTCCCGCCAATCGTCACCGATTCTTCCACCGAACTGCACGCTGGCCACGACCCGACCCCCTGACCTCTCGAAGGACCGACGAGAGCATCGCACGGCGCGGCGTCGCGCCGCGGCGTCAGGAGGGGGCGAGGCGGGCGAAGGCAGTGCCGGGTCGTCCGGTGGCCAGCCTCATGAGGACGAGGCGTGCACACTGCGCGGGCTCGAGGACGGAGGTGTCGACCTCGAGGTCGTACGCACCGTGGGCGTGGACGGCGACCTGCCAGAGGTCGACGGCCGTGCGCAGCTCGTCGTCGGCCAGGGTACGGCTCTGACCCCAGGTCTCCTCCCTCCGTCGCCAGAGGACGTCGAGCGGGCAGCGCACGCCGACCCACAGGACGGGGAGCTCTTCGAGCCTCCTGGCACCGTCTCGGAGGAGGTGGAGGGAGCGGGAGTAGGAATCGTGATGGGCGACGTCGACGACGACGTTCATGCCGAGCCGGGCGTGCGCCGCGATCGATTCGTAGAGCGCGGCGTAGAGGATCACGACGAGGCCCTCGAGATCCGGGCGCTCGCCGCCGGGTCGGAGACCGATGCCGGGGCGCAGGCGGTCCGGGAGCGAAGCGACACTGGAGTCGACGCCGAGGTTGACCCACGGGTCCGGCGCGGCGTCCATGAGGGCCCGGGCGACGGTCGTCTTCCCCGAGCGGGGGACACCGTTGAGGATGACGATCTGGCCCGCGTCCGCCACCGGCCCAGTCTGGCGGAGCGGTGCCGCCTATGGGTGGAGGAACGCCACGAGTTTCGCCACCCGGTTGCTCACGACGGCGTCGACACCGGCAGACACGACCTGGGCCATGTCCTGCTCGTCGTCGACCGTCCACGTGGTCACCTTGCGGCCGGCGGTGTGCACGGCCGCCACCCCGGCGTCCGTCACGAACGCGTAGTAGGGGTTCCAGCATTCCGCTCCGAGCTCGTCGAGCAAATTGAGCGGGGGGTCGGTTCCCTCGGTCCAGGTCAGCCCGATGCGGGCTTCAGGAGAGATCCCTCGCAGCATTCGCAGGCCCTCGACGTTGCCCGAGACGAAGAGCGATCGGTTGAGCGCCCCCGCCCGGACCACGTCCCCCAGAGCCTCGTGAACGACCTCCCGCCGGGTGAAGTCGACCATGAGGGGGAGCGGCACGGCCGCCAGGACCTGAGCGAACGTCGGGATCCGGACCTCCCGCTCGCCGAGTGCCTGCACGTCGGCCAGCTCGAGCTCACCTACGGAGGTGTCCAGGCCCCACAGGCGCTCGAGAGTCTGGTCGTGCAGGGTCACGATGTGGCCGTCTTGAGTCCGGCGTAGGTCGAGCTCGACCATGTCCGCGCCGAGCCCAGCGGCGGCGGCGAATGCGGGCAGGGTGTTCTCGCGGTAGCCGGCCGGGTCGCCGCGGTGGGCGATGGCGGCGACGGTCACTGGGGGTCGAGGCTCTTGGGGCTCGGAGTTGGGGCCTGGTCCGAGATCTTGCCGTTGTCCGTTGCCGTTGCCGTTGCCGTTGCCTGGGGCATGCCGTCGTCGGTCGCGGGGTGCTCGGCGTGTGTGGTCGTCCCGGATGATCCTCAGGAGCGGTCGGGCCAGGACACATGCCAGTAGGATCTGAAGCAAGCCGGCCACCACGAGCGGCATGCGCAAGCCCCAAGTGGAAGCGATTGCCCCGCCGAGGAGCGTGCCAACGGGAGCGGCGCCCCATACGAGGCCTCGCCACGCGCCGCCCACGCGTCCCATCAGGTGATCAGGGGTGACCCGCTGACGGATGGACATGGCGGCGACGGAGATGACCATGACGCAGACGCCATTGAGCGCGAATGCAAGACCGGCGAGGACCCACGTACTCGCCGTAGCCATGAGCAGATAACTGGCGCCGCAGACGATAGTGAATCCGATCATCGCGCGAGCACTGCCGAACCGCTTCGCCTGATCTTCCGCCATCATGCTCCCGAGGATGTTTCCAATGGCGGCCGTAGTCAGAAAGAGGCCAAAAGCACCGACTCTGACACCCCACACCTTGGTGGCGAGGAGCACGATTACACCGCTCTCCATGCCCTGGAGGAGAGCCAAGGATGAGATCAGGAGCAGAAGGATCCGCAATCGGGAATCGGCGAACAACAGCCGTAGGCCCTCCCACACCGATTCGGAGGAGTTCGGGGGAACTGCGGCTTTCGATCGCAAGCGGGAGAACGGGAGGCACGACGACACCAAGGCGATCGCATCGGCAAAGAACGGGATTGCGCGGCTGACCGCGAACAGAAGTGAGCCGATGACGGGTCCGGCCAAGTGTTCGGCGCCTACCTCGGACGCAGAGAGCACTCCGTTGGCGCGCTCGAGATCGTTGGACTTGACGATTCCCGGGACGATGGCCTGATACGCGGAGTAGTAGATCGCTCGTGCGCCCGCGTTAAGCAGCACCAGCAGTATCAACGCTCCGAGGCGCATGTGATTGCTGGCAACGAGGTAGGCGCCGATCAAGAACGCCACGGCGCGAACCACGTTGGCTAGCGTCATGACGCTGCCTCGCTCGTACCGGTCTGCGAAATGGCCGGCGGGGAGCGCGAGCAGGAGCCACGGAAGGGTATCGGCTGCGGCGACGACAGAAACGGCAAATGGGTGAGGGTTGATGTACACCGCAAGCAGGGGGACCGCACCATAGGTGAATCCATCTCCGGCGCTTGCCAAGGTGAAGCCCACCCACAGGCGGTTGAAGGACCGTCCGAGCCGCCGCTGGTGTTCTCCCCGATTCCCGAGCATCATTCCCGCCACCGCGCCACGCCACTGATCTTGGCGCATCCTCCGACACTGGATGAAGACGTATTCGCGCCCAAGCCGAACGGGACGAACGGCGGACGCCGCCCTGGCGAATTCACAGCTCGCTCAAGGCGGCGACCCGCCGCGCCGATACCTTTCGCGACGCCCCGTACCGAAGTGGTGCGCCGTGAAGCAGGTTGTGTTCCGGGCCTAAGCCTCGGAACTAATGAAACCTGTTGTTGAGAGTGCAAGTCATGGCCACCTCCTTCATCGTCGGTACCTGGTGGGGGAGCGTGAGGGATACATCCGTGCAGCCGGACCCTTGCGTTCCCCGCGTTCATAAGTTTGCCCGAGGCTGCAACCCGCTCGCAACCAATCGTTGCGCGAACGTTGACCTCGTGGCCTGGAGCTTTCGTGAAATGTGGCCAGGCGCAATGGCCGTGTAGGCACGAATCCAAGGCTGGTCGAGGCCTCGGGCGTGGAGTTGGGACCTTACGTAAAAATTTCCAGTGATCCTGGAAATTCGCTCCCGATCAGGGTGGGGGTCAGCCAGTGGCAGCAGACCCGTCTCGACCTACCCGAGGTCCACGGCTTCCCTCGGCCAAGGTCGGCGCGAGAACGCGACGATCTTGGCCAGTAGTCGGCGGTCGACGAGCTCCTCAGCCAGTTGCTGAGCCGAACGGTCCCGTCGACAGGATGAGTGGTGCGTCATCGACGGCGGACGGCAGCGGGGCGAACTCCAGTGACGCTCCCGAGAGAAGCCAGAGCTTCAGATCTGAAGGCTTCATGGGCTTCGACAGGTAGTAACCCTGAATAAGATCACAGCCGGCGTCAGCGAGCATGGCGCAGGTGGTCTCGTCCTCGGCGCCCTCGGCAACGACGCTGAGCCCGAGCGAGTGCGCCATGGCGATGGAGGAGCGCACGATGATCCGATTGCTCATCTCGTTCGGGAGATTGGTCACGAAAGAGCGGTCGATCTTGAGCTCCTGCACTGGCAACCGGTGGAGGTAGGCCAGCGAGGAGTACCCAGTCCCGTAGTCGTCGATGGCGATGCGGATACCGAGGGCCGACAGCTCGTCCAGGACGCGGCTCGCTTGCAGGAGGTCGGCCATGACTTCTGTCTCGGTCACTTCCAGAGTCAGGACTTCGGGTGGAAGGTTGTTGTCCCGCAGGTGTTGCGAAACGAGCTCGACCAGGCTGCCGTCTGCCAGCTCGCGTCCCGACACGTTGATCGCGACACCAAGGTTCAGGCCAGACCGTCGCCAATCGGCCAGCTGCGCGCACGACTCGGCGAGCACGAAGTCGGTGATCTGGCGGATGATTCCCATCTGCTCGGCGATCCCGATGAACTCATCGGGTGGGATCGGACCGTGGACGGGATGGTTCCAGCGCGCCAAGGCTTCGACGAACACCACCTGACCGCTCTTCACGTCAGCGATGGGGTGGTACATGACGCTGAGCTCGCTCCTGGTCTCGAGCGCGTGAGTCAGCAGCCCTCCCAGCATGAGCTGCCGTTGCATACTCTGGTCATGCTCGACCGAATACAGCTCGACCGTGCTGCGACGCTCCTTGGCCAGGTACATGGCGATGTCAGCCCTCTGCAGCAGCAGTGCGACATCTTCGCCGTGCCTGGGGGCCAGTGCGACACCGGCGCTGGCGGTGACGGCGAGTGTGAGCCCGTCGATCTCGATCGGGTTCATCAGGGTCTCGTGTACTTGGTTGAACAGCGCGATCGCCTGCGAAGGTTCGGTGACGTTCGGGATCACGAGGGCGAATTCGTCCCCACCGAGTCGGGCCACTGTCGCGTCGTCGGAGATACCGCGGAGCAGGCGTTCCGAGACCTCACATAGGAGTCGATCGCCAATGGCATGCCCCAGGGTGTCATTGACGTCCTTGAACCGGTCGAGATCCATCAGGACGATGGCAACGTTCCCACTGTCGTGCAAAGCGACGGTGGCTCGGGCACTGAACAGCTTGCGGTTCGGGAGTCCGGTGAGCAGATCGTGGTTCGCCTGGTATTCCTGACTGTCCTTCTCGTATTGCAGCCGCTCGACGAGGCGAGCTCGTTGGAGGTTCGCACTGGCATGGGCCACCAGGGCCTCGAACAGGCGTAGATCGTCGTCGTCGAATCCGTCCAACTCTTCGTCGCGGTCCACCGCGATGATCGCGCCGACCACCACGTTGTCGTTAACCAGCGGTGCCACGATCATGGACTTGAACTCTCCGACCACGGGATCGCTGCTTGGCATGACGCGCGACTGGGTGGCGAGGCCGGAATGCCGAGAGGCGGCACCGGTCCTGATCGTTTCGGTCACGAACGACGACTCGACCAAGTTGATGGGCTCGAGCCCAGACGGCCCCTTGTCGGTAAGCGAAAGCCGACGCGGAATACCCTGGGGCTCGGCGAGTACCAACTGTGCGTGACGCGCGCGCATCACAGTACAGACCTCGCGGAGGACTTCGATGCTCATCGAGGTCGGCTCCAGATTGGCTGTGCCCAGCACCCGGCTGAAGTCGTAGAGACGCTGGAGTGACGCGAAGCGCAGTGTGAGACGCAGGTACCCGCGGTAGGCAGCGATGATCAAGGCCGCGACCAGGAGGAGCGGCACGGTGGCCCAGAGGCTGATCCACGCGGCATTCACGACGATCAAGCCCAGGCAGATGGTTGTCACGTTCAGCATGATCGTGCTCAACCACTTGGATCCCGTTCGGCGTTCGGTGGTCTGACCGTACAGGTACGCCATCACCTGAATCGTGGCGTTCACAGTTACGGAGAAGATCACTAGGGCAATGACCGCCGCCACCCATCCCCGTGCGCTCACGGGGATGGCGGTTCCCAGCACCTCGCGATAGACGAGAGCAGCGACGGCAGTGCTAAGACCCGCCATCGACACGTTGAAGCCGAGCTTCAACGGAGTCATGCGCTGCACCACGAAGTAGACGATGTTGGAGAAGACGCAGGCCAGAACGAGGAGGGTCGGTGAGAGGAAGACCAGACCAAGCAGCAACGCCATCTCCTCGAGCGAGAAATTGGTTGTGTTGCCGCGAGTGTGGAAGGACACCGGCACCCACTGGACGCCCAGATACAGGGCAAAGATCACCAAAGCCATGGCGGGTTCCGGAATAGGAACTCGGATCGGGCCCGCACCGTGCAGCGGGCTCTTCAGCAGCAGCGCCACCGTCGCCAGGGCAAGCACGGCGGAGTAGGCGATGATGGCGGCAGTCCGCCGCGGTGACCGAGCCGACGATCGGACCTCGGGCACGGTCGAATCGGCAGTCGGCTCGAGCCCGTCGTCGCGGCCCTGTCCCTCGACCTCGATTGCTTCCCCCATGGGTCCACCGACTCCGACCGGACGAGTGACCTCGGCGCCATCTCTTGGCACGCTGGAGGTATCGGCAGGCCCCGTGCCTGGCTTGAGGTTGCGACCAGGGAAAACGGCTGGCGGGGACTGGGGAGTGGGTGCGTTCCGACCCGGGGAGTTGTGAATCCGTTGACGGCACGCCCCGAGCGGCGCCGGCAACCGGCGTGTGAGGTGTTCGCGCTAGGCGTTCGAGGAGTACACGTTGCCGGCGACGTTGGCGATCTGCTGGTTGAGCGCCGGCTCGATCAGGTTGTCCACGCCCGCCTCCGTGATGTGCACGCCGTCAGCACTGCGAGCCTGGATCCCGTCGACCACCGGGGAGTACACCCCACCGGGGTCGAGGACGGTGTAGAGGTCGTCGATGGAGACGTAGGAGGAGTACTGGGCCGCCACACTGTCGACGATCTGGTTGTAGGAGTCGACCAGGTTGTTCGGCGTCCCGTCGTCGAAGTACGGCGACGTGGAAAGGATGACGGCGCCGCCGCCCGAGTGCGCGATCTGCACCGCCTGGGCCAGGCTCTGGCGGATGTAGGCCGAGTAGTCGGAGTCGG
Source organism: uncultured Acidimicrobiaceae bacterium (assembly GCA_963781955.1). Lineage (GTDB taxonomy): Bacteria > Actinomycetota > Acidimicrobiia > Acidimicrobiales > RAAP-2 > Bog-473. The sequence continues at coordinate 1,787,096 of CAWAHU010000001.1, read as the reverse complement.
CCAGGGTCTTGTAGCTCCCGTCGAAGAGGCGGTCCTGGGTCTCCCAGAACCCGGTCTGGATCACCGTGACGTCGGGATGGAAGCGTGACACGACCCACTGCAGCTGGTCCGCCCACAGCGCGCAGGCCCCTGGGCTGATGTAGGTCTGGCCACGGTTGGACCACGCGTGCGTCGGGGCGCCGTTCGTGAAGCCGCACCCGGCGGCCGCCCCGTTGTAGACCGCGTAGGGCGGGCTGGTCTGTTGGACGTACTCGCCTTCGTAGAGCGACAGCGAGTCACCGGCGAACGCCACCCGCAACGACCCCTGGTGGGTCGCCTGGGGCCCCGGCGCGTCGTTGATGATGCTCACCACGGGCGCGATGGGGCTCGAGAGGGGCGCCGGGAAGAGCGGCGGGTGAAGCGGGGACTGGGCGCTGCCGGTGAACACGGCGTCGCCATAGGTGAAGACGCCGGCGTCGGCGGCCACCAGCCAGTACCCGTTGCCGTCGGGCGTGGCGGCCATCCCGACGATCGGCTGGTTGAGGTTGAGGCTCCCGGTTGACCCGTAGAACTGGGCGTCGCCGTAGGAGAAGATCCCGCCGTCGGTGGCCACCAGCCAGTACCCGTTGCCGTCCGGCGTCGAGGCCATGCCGACGATGGGCTTGTTGAGCCGGATGCCGCCGGTGGACCCGTAGAACTGGGCGTCGCCGTAGGAGAAGATCCCGCCGTCGGACGCCACCAGCCAGTACCCGTTGCCGTCGGGCGTGGAGGCCATGCCGACGATGGGCTTGTTCAGTCGGATGCCGCCGGTGGACCCGTAGAACTGGGCGTCGCCGTAGGAGAAGATCCCGCCGTCGGTGGCCACCAGCCAGTACCCGTTGCCGTCGGGCGTGGAGGCCATGCCGACGACCGGCTTGTTCAACTGGATGCCGCCGGTGGAACCGTAGAAGCCCGCGTTGCCGAACGAGAAGATGCCGCCGTCGGAGGCCACCAGCCAGTACCCGCCCGCGGGATCGGCCGCGGCGCCCACGATCGGCTGCTGCAGGGGCGTCTCCATGGTGTCCCCCGAGTAGCCGGCGCCGCCGAAGGTCATCACGCCTCCGGCCGCGTCCACGATGGCGTACGAGCCGTCGTTGCCGGGCACGGCCGCCGAGGCCTGGGGCTCCCGGCCCGTGGCGGCCGGGCTCAGGACCAGCGCGCAGGCGACCAGCAGCGCGGCTGCTCCCAGGGCGGCAACGCGTGCCACCGTCTTTTTTCCCAGTTCGGCGCCCGGCATGAGCCTCAGATCATAGGGATCGTCGGGCGCCTCATCAGGTCGGCCAGGTCATTCGGGGGGCGCGTCGATCGGGACCGCGTCATTCGGGGCCGCGTCAGAGGAGCCTGAGTTGCTGTCCCGTCGGGGGGCAGTCTCCGGCCGGTCCCCGCGGCCCCGCGGCGGCCCCGTGTCCGGTTGGACCTTGCCCTGTACCGGCTTCCGGAGCCTCATGCTCTACGTGAGGTTGAGGTTGAGCTTGAGGTTGAGGTCGGGGTCCGGGGTCGGGCCGGCCCAGGTGGCGGTCGTGGCCGGTGATGCCGCACCGCCGCGCCTCGTCGCGCACGACGTCCTCGACGCGCCCGCGCTCGGCGTCCTCCTGGTAGGCGCCGCGCCGGAATCGCACCCGGTGCAAGCTCACGAGATCGGGCCGGGCCCCGGCCAGCCACCCGAGGTAGTGGCCGCGCACGGGGCCGCGCAGGTGGAGCGCCACGCCCGCGACGGACACGGCACCCGCGTCGGCGCAGGCCGCCACCACCTGGCGCAATTGCACCTCGGAGTCCGACAGGCCGGGCAGCACCGGTGCCACGAGCACGCCGCAGGGGATGCCCATGGCGGTGAGCCGACGCAGGGCCTCGACGCGCCGGTCCGGCGGGGGAGTGCCGGGTTCGGTGGCCGCCCAGACGGACCGGTCGAGTGTGCCGATGGAGAAGCTCACGGTCACCTCGGTGCGCTCCCGGGCCGCCGCGAGCACGGCGGCGTCTCGCAAGATGAGCGTGGACTTGGTCAGGATGGAGAACGGGTTGCGCTCGCGCGCCAGGGTCTCGACGATGCCGCGCGTCAGGTGGTACTTGCCCTCGGCGTGCTGGTAGGGGTCGGTGTTGGTCCCCATGGCGATGGGGTCACCCGTCCACTTCGGCGCCCGCAGCTCGGCGCGCAGGCGTTCGACTGCGTTGATCTTGACGACGATCTTGCGCTCGAAGTCCTCCCCGATGCCGAGGCCGAGGTAGTCGTGGGTCGGACGGGCGAAGCAGTACACGCAGGCGTGGCTGCATCCGCGGTACGGGTTCACCGTGTGGCGGAACGGCACCGGGCTCGTCTCGGGGACCGTGTTGATGATGGTCCGGGCGTTCACGTGGAGGAACTCCATCCCCGAATAGGCGCCCTTCCCGACGTGTCGTTGGGTCACCTGTTCGTCGGGGAAGAGCTGCGCCGCCTCCTCACTCTCCGCCGTCGTCCACCGGAGGGCCATGGCGTTACTCTAGCGAACATATGTTCGTATTTCTACCGGCTGGGCGCCTTCCCAGGAACGAATGGGCACCCCCGGGAGGGCTCCGGGGGATGGGCGGGGGGTGTCCACAAAAAGGACCAGGTCAGGCAGTAATCTCGGCTCCACTGTGGTGACCAAGACCCGCGGCCGCACGCCCTCGCGCGCGCCCGGCCGCACCGCCGCCAAGAAGCCGGCGCCCCGCTCCGCGCCGCCCCCGCCCGCCCGGCCGCCCTTCTGGCGCGTCCAGTCGCGCGACCTGTGGGCCGTCGGCCTGATCACCCTGGGCGTCCTCCTCGCCCTGGCCCTGTGGGGCAAGCAGCTCGGTCCCGTCGGCCATGCGGCCGACCGCGGCCTGGCGTTGCTGGCCGGCTGGGCCCGCGTGCTGCTGCCGCTGGTCGCCTTCGGCGCCGGCTGCGCCCTGCTCGTCGACCGGGCACACCGTGACGACGACGAGTACGACGACGAGGACGACGAGGAGGACGACGAGGAGGACGGTGCGGTGCGCGGCGGCGGCATCAGCACCGACCCGTGGCGCCTCGCCGTCGGGACGGTGCTGTTCCTGCTCGGCGTGTGCGGCCTGGCCGAGCTGGCCAAGCACTCGCCTCGCTTCGGTGACTCGGGGTCCCTGCGCGACGCCGGTGGCTACGTGGGCGCTGCGGTGGGACACCCGCTCCATTCGGGACTGGGCTCGGCGGGCGCCGCCGTCCTGCTGGTCGCCGTGGTGTTCGTGGGCATCCTCATCGCCACCGGTATCCCGCTGGCCACCGTGGGCCGGTCGGTGTGGTCGGGCGCGCTGGGCGCGGGTCGCTTCGCGGCGGAGCTGTGGCGGGGGAAGCCCTTCGTGGTGGTGCACGGGGCCGGCACCGACGACGAGCCGGTGGTGGCCCAGTCGCCGGGCTCGGGGCGCTTCGCCGCCGAGGACCTCGCCCTGTCCGAAGACGCAGACGACCTTGACGACGCAGACGACATCGACGACGAGTTGGACATCGACGACGAGATGGACATCGACGAGGAGTTGGACATCGACGAGGAGTTGGACATCGACGACGAGTCGGACATCGACATCGAGCTCGAGCCCGAACCAGACCCGGACGAGTTCGAACCGGACGAGACCCCGCCGGCGTGGGCTGCCGCATCGTCACGCGCCCACAGCGAGTGGGTGCTGCCACCCATGTCGATCCTGCAGCCGTCCAAGAAGATGCGCCAGGACCAGAGCCAGATCGACGCCGCCGGCGAGGACCTCGTCGACGCGCTGGCCGCCCACGGCGTCGAGACCCGGCTCGTGGGCAGCCGGGTGGGCCCGACGGTGACGCGCTACGAGCTCGAGCTGGGGCCCGGGGTGAAGGTGGCCCGGGTGACCAGCCTCTCCAAGGACATCGCGTATGCCATGGCGTCACCCGACGTGCGCATCCTCGCCCCCATCCCCGGCAAGTCCGCCATCGGCGTGGAGGTCCCGAACCGCACCCGCCAGCTGGTCTCGCTGCGCGACATCCTCGAGTCGAAGGAGGCCCGGCCGACCGCCACCACCCACCCGCTCGAGGTGGCCATGGGGCGCGACATCGCCGGGCGTGCCGTCATGGCGAACTTGGCCGAGATGCCCCACGTGCTGATCTCGGGCGCGACCGGCTCGGGCAAGTCCTCGTGCATGAACTCGATCATCACGTCCATCCTCATGCGGGACACGCCCGACCAGGTGAAGATGATCCTGGTCGACCCCAAGCGGGTCGAGCTGGGCCAGTACGACGGGCTCCCGCACCTCCTCAACCCGGTCGTCGTCGACCCCAAGAAGGCGGCCAACGCGCTCTCGTGGGCGGTCAAGGAGATGGAGCGCCGCTATGACCTGCTGGCCGAGAACGGCGTGCGCGACATCACCGGCTACAACCAGTTGGTCGAGGAGGGGCTCATCGCTCCGCCGCCGTCCGACAAGCGGCGCATGCGCGACACCGCGGCGCGGGCGCTCGGGGACGACCACCCCGGCGTGTACGACGAAGAGGAGATCGACGACGAGCCGGAGCCGCCCGAAATGCTGCCCTTCATCCTCGTCATCGTCGATGAGCTCAACGACCTGATGATGGTGGCCGCCCGCGACGTGGAGGACTCCATCGTCCGCATCGCGCAGATGGCCCGTGCCGTCGGCATCCACCTCGTGATCGCCACGCAGCGGCCCTCGGTCGACGTGATCACCGGTGTCATCAAGGCGAACATCCCGAGTCGGATGGCCTTCTCGGTGTCGTCGCTGGCCGACAGCCGGGTGATCCTGGACCAACCCGGCGCCGAGCGCCTGATCGGCAAGGGCGACATGCTGCTCCTGACCGCCTCGTCGAACATCCCGCGCCGGCTGCAGGCGCCGTGGGTGTCCGGGGAGGAGGTGCGCGAGGCGGTGCACCACTGGCAGGCCCAGGGAGGCCAGACCGAGGCCATCGTGGGCATCGACAACGTCGACGACGGCCCCTCGTCGGGCGGCGGCATCGGCAACGAGGACGACGAGCTGCTGGTGCAGGCCCGGGAGCTCGTGGTGCGGTCGCAGCTCGGGTCCACCTCGATGCTCCAGCGCAAGCTCCGCGTCGGCTTCGCCCGGGCCGGCCGGCTCATGGACCTGCTGGAGCAGGCCGGTGTGGTGGGGCCGAGCGAGGGTTCGAAGGCACGTGCCGTGCTGATGACACCCGAAGAGCTCGACGCGCTCAACGCGAGGTGAGCCCGGAGGACCTGGCGCCGCTCATGGTGGCGCCGTTCCGCCTCGACTCGCTGCACGAGCTGCCCCCACCGGCGCCCGGCGAGCACCCCAAGAACGGCCACGGCGCACATGCGCCGCCCCCGCGTCGCCGCCGGTGGGGTCTCGTGTCCCTGCTCGTGCTCCTGCTGCTGGTCGCCGGGGCCGGGGCGTACGTCGGTGTCCGCCTCGCGGCACCCGACACACCGCCCACCCAGACCACGGCGCTGGCCGAGTCGGTGCCGGTGCCCGACGAGGACGTGTCGCTCCCGTGGCCCCAGACAGGCACCGGGGCCGTGGCCATCCCGGCGCTGGGGGTGACCGAGACCTCGGGGCCCGAACAGCCGGTGTCGGTGGCCAGCCTGACCAAGCTCGTGACCGCCTATGTGATCCTGCGCGACCACCCGCTGGCCGTGGGCGAGCCGGGCCCGACGGTCACCGTGACGCCGGCCGACGTCACCGACTACGACCAGGACGCGGCGCAGGACAACTCGAGCGCCCTGGTGACGGCCGGGGAGCAGCTGACCGAGGCGCAGCTGCTGGGGGGACTCCTCGTGCACTCGGCCGACAACTACGCCGACGTGCTGGCCACGTGGGACGCCGGGAGCATCCCCGCCTTCGTGGCCAAGATGAACGCCGCCGCGGCGGAGCTGGGCATGACCCAGAGCCATTTCGCCGACGCCAGCGGGGTGAGCCCCCAGTCGGTGTCCACGGCGTCGGACATCTTGAAGGTCGCCGCGCTCGACATGCGGAACCCGGTCGTGGCGGCTGACGTGCGCCAGCCGAGCATCACGCTCCCGGTGGCCGGGACGATCTCCAGCTTCACCCCGCTCGTCGGGCTCGACGGCGTCATCGGTGTGAAGTCGGGCTTCAGCACCACGGCGGGTGGGTGCGACGTGCTCGGCGTCGTGCGCCAGATCGGCGGTCAGCAGGTCCTCCTGCTCGCGGCGGTGACCGGGCAGACCGGCCAGAAGGTCCTGGCCCAGGCCGGGCTGCACGCCCTGGCCCTCGTCAACGCCATGGAACCCCACGTGCGCGCCGCCACCGTGCTCCGCCGCGGCGAGTTGGTGGCCCACGTCGGCGAGGGGGGGCGCACGGTGCCGGCCCGGGCGACGGCCACCGCGTCCGTGCTCACCTGGCCCGGTCTCACGGCGCACCGGCTCTACCGGCGGGCGCACGACGTCACCGACCAGGCCCGCCGGGGCGACCACGTGGGGACCGTCGTGGTCACGCTCGGGAAGCAGCGGGTGCTGGTGCCGGTGCAGTTGTCGCGTGACGTGCCGCGCGAGACGTTGTTGCAGCGCCTGTTCTGAGCGCAGCGCCGGCCGTGCACGGCGGGGCAGCGCGGCGGGGCAGCGCGGCGCGCCTAGCCTGACGCCGTGCGCGCCCGGGCCCCAGCGTCGTCGGCCAACCTCGGTCCCGGCTTCGACGCGCTCGGCGTGGCCCTGGAGTGCTACGTGAGCGTCGAAGTCGAGCCGGCCTCCTCTCTGTCCGTGCACACCGAGGGTCAGGGCGCCGGCCTCTTCGACGACGCCTCCCACCTGGCGGCGCGGGTCGTCGCCGAGGTCCTCGGTCACGACCGCTTCTCGGTCTCCGTGCGCTCGCAGATCCCCGTGGCGCGCGGCATGGGGTCGTCCGCCGCGCTGGCCGCGGCTGCCGCGGCCGCCGCCGGGGCGGCGGACCCCTTCGCCGTGGCGGCCGCCCACGACGGGCATCCCGAGAACGCCGCGGCCAGCGTGTTCGGCGGCCTGGTGGCGTCCGCCACGGTCGAGGGCCGGCTGGTGCACGCGCCGCTGCCGCTGAGCGACGACCTGGCCTTCGTCCTCGCCATCCCCGAGCGGAACCTCTCGACGCCCGAGGCACGCCAGGTGCTGCCCGACCACTACGCCCGGGCCGACGTGGTGTTCAACCTGGGGCGGATGGGGCTGCTGCTGGCCGGGCTGGCCGACCCGGACCGCCTCATGGCGGCCGCCACCGAGGACCGCATCCACCAGCCGGCGCGCAGCACGCTCTTCCCCGAGGCTCCGGCCCTGCTGGCCGGCCTGGTCGAGGCCGGTGCGTTGGCAGCCAGCTGGTCCGGGGCCGGGCCGGCGCTGGTGGGCATCGTGCGCCGGGCCGACGCCCAGGACGTGCGGTCCCGAGCCGAGCGGTTGCTCGACGCGTCGGGGGTGCCGGGTCAGGCCCTCGCCCTGGGGCCCGACCGCCGGGGCCTGGTCTATGGCGACGAGGCCGTCGTCGCGCTGTAGGACCCGCCCCCGGTCGTCAGCCGCCGAGCGAGCTGTCGACCTTGACCACCGCCCTCTGCAGCGCGGCGATGGCGGCTCCGACGTCGTAGGTGTTGCGCACCTGGTCGTAATTGGCCTGCGTGGGCTGCGCGTCGCCCAGGATCTCGAGGCTGTTGGCCAGCGTCTGCGCCGCGTTGCGTGCCGCGGTGAGCTCGGCCGCGGGCGGGCTGAACCCGTGCCCGATGGCGAGCACGTTGGCGTACGTGTGCACCTGGGCCCCGAGAGTGCGGTCCGCCGCCTCGATGCACACGACCGGGTCGGCTTTCGCCCGGCAGCCGGCGGCCGCCGCCTGGTAGTGCTCCATGTCCGTCCTGACGGTGGCGCCGGCCGCGCGCAGCCGGTCGTCGGCCGATCCGCCCGACCCGGATCCGGAGCCCGACCCGCAGGCGGCCAGCACGGGGCCGGCCAGGGCCGCCAGCAGCGCGAGCGGCACCAGCACGGCCGTCGTGTTCTTGGTTCGCCGGGGTTCCACGGTGGGAGAATCTAGGCGTCCGGCTTCCCTAGACTCCTTCGGATGTCCCGCTCGTACTTCATCCGAACCTTCGGGTGCCAGATGAACGAGCACGACTCGGAGCGCCTGGCCGGGTTGCTGGTCGCCGACGGCATGACGCCGGCCGCCTCCATGGAGGACGCGGACGTCGTCGTCCTCAACACGTGCTGCATCCGGGAGAACGCCGACCAGCGGCTCTACGGCACCTTGGGCAAGCTCAAGGAGCTCGTCGACGCCAAGCCCGGACTGCAGATCGCCGTCGGCGGGTGCCTGGCCCAGAAGGACCGGGAACGGATCCAGGAGAAGGTGGGCTGGGTCGACGTCGTGTTCGGGACGCACAACCTCACCCGGGCACCCGTCCTGCTGCGCCGGGCCGCGTCCGAAGGGCCGCTGATGGAGATCCTCGAGGAGCCCGCGCCCGAATCGGAGGGCAACCCGCTGCTCGGCGTCGGTGCTGTGCGCGAGCTCCCTTACGCGGCGTGGGTCAACATCCAGACGGGCTGCGACAACTCGTGCGCCTTCTGCATCGTCCCCTCGGTGCGCGGCCCGGAGGTGAGCCGCCCTTTCGAGGAGATCGTGGCCGAAGTGGAGGTCCTGGCCGGCCGTGGCGTGTCCGAAGTGACGCTGCTCGGTCAGAACGTCAACTCCTACGGGCGGGACATCACGAAGCGCCGGCCCCTCTTCGCCGACCTCCTGCGCGCCGTCGGCGCGGTCGACGGCGTCAGCCGGGTGCGCTTCACCAGCCCGCACCCGAAGGACCTGCGGCCCGAGACGATCGAGGCCATGGCCGGGACGCCGGAGGTGTGCGAGCAGCTCCACCTCCCCCTCCAGTCGGGCAGTGACCGTGTGCTGCGCGCCATGCGGCGCGGCTACACCGCCGAGCGCTACCTGCGGCGGCTGGCCGACGCCCGCGCCGCGGTGGGCGACCTGGCGGTGACCACCGACATCATCGTCGGGTTCCCCGGCGAGACGGCCGAGGATTTCGAGGACACCCTGGCCGTGTGCGCCGAGGCTGGTTACGACAGCGCCTTCACCTTCATCTTCTCGCCCCGGCCGGGGACGAGGGCCGCCGCCCTGGAGGACGAGTTCGTCCCAGCGGAGGTGGTGGCGGAACGCTTCGAGCGCCTCAAGACGGTGATCGACCGCTCCGCCCTGGCCCGGCACCAGGCACGTGTGGGGCGCACCGAGGAGGTGCTCGTCGAAGGGGTGAGCCGCCGGGACGCACAGAAGCTCACCGGGCGCACGCGGCAGGGCAAGCTCGTCCACTTCCCGTCGGCCCGCCCCCATGCCGCCCCCGGTGTCGGCCCCGGTGCCGGCCGCCGGGCGAGCCCCGGCGCGCTGGCCCGGGTGCGCGTCACCGCAGGCCACCCGCACCACCTCTCGGGGACCCTCGAGGAGGTGACGGCGCGCCCGCGTCACCGCGCGCGCATTGCGGTGGCAGGCGCTTGAGCGCAGCCGCCCTGGTCGGCGTCACGGCGTCGGGCAAGTCGGAGATCGCGCTCGAGTTGGCCCGGCGCCGGGGCGACTGCGAGATCGTCTCGGTGGACTCGATGTGTGTGTACCGCGGCATGGACATCGGGACGTCGAAGCCGGACCCCGAGGCCAGGGCGGCGGTGCCGTACCACCTGCTCGACGTGGTCGACCCCGACGAGGACTTCACGGTGACCCGGTTCCAGCAGGCGGCCCGCGCCGCGCTCGCCGGTATCGAGGGCCGGGGCCACCACGCGCTGCTCGTGGGCGGCACCGGCCTCTACCTGCGGTGCGTGGTCGACGACTTCACCATCCCGGGGCGCTACCCCGAGGTGGCGGCTGCCCTCGAGGCCGAGCTGGACGAGGGCCGCGCCACGGTCCTCGAGTTGCACGCCCGCCTGGCCGGGCTCGATCCGGTGGGGGCGCGGCGCATGGAGCCGACAAACCGCCGGCGCGTGGTGCGCGCCCTGGAGGTGACCCTGGGGTCGGGTCGGCCCTTCTCGGAGTTCGGCCCAGGCCTCGAGGCCTACCCGGCCACCGGCACGGCGCAGGTCGGGATCGCGCTGCCCCCCGACGAGGTGGACCGGCGCATCGCCGCCCGCTTCGACGCCATGGTGAGGGCCGGGCTGGTGCACGAGGTGCGCGCCCTGGCCGCCCGCCCCGCGGGCATCTCGCGCACCGCCCGCCAGGCCCTCGGCTACCGCGAGGTGCTGGCCCATGTCGAGCAGGGCGTCCCGCTCGAGGAATGCCTGGAGGAGGCGGTGCGCCGGTCACGCCAGTTCGCCCGTCGCCAGGCCGCATGGTTCCGCCGGGACCCCCGCATCGTGTGGACGGGCAGCGCCGTCGAGGCCCGGGACCGTCTCGAGCGGGCCCTCGACGTGCACCGCTGACTGCTGCCGCCTGCGAGAATGGGATGGTGCATGCCACCAAGCACGAGGGCGCCGGCAACGACTTCCTGGTCGTGCTCGACCCCGACGACGGCATCCGGCTCTCGGTCGGGCAGGTGCGGCTGCTGGCCGACCGTCGCCGCGGCATCGGCGCCGACGGCATCATCCGCGTCGGGCCTGGGCGCGACGGGTGCGACGTGTCCATGGAGCTGCGCAACGCCGACGGCAGCGAGGCCGAGATGAGCGGCAACGGCATCCGCTGCCTGGCCCAAGCCGCCATCGACGCCGGGATCGTGCACCCGCCGCGCTTCACCGTGGCCACCGCAGCCGGACGGCGCACCGTCGAGTACGCGCCGGGTGCGGCGCCCGGGTGGGCCACCGCACGCGTCGACATGGGCCCGGCCCGGCTCGGGCCTGACCAGCCGCAGGAGTTCGAGGACCGCCGGGCCCGGACCGTCGACGTGGGCAACCCCCATCTGGTGTTGCTCGGGCCCGACACCGCCGGGGTCGACGTAGCCGAGCTCGGCCCGAAGCTGCAGGCAGCCTTCCAGGGCGGGATCAACGTGGAGTGGATCACCCTCGTCCACGACGACGCGGGGGAGCTCCTCGACCTCCGTGTCTTCGAGCGCGGCGCCGGCGAGACGCTGGCGTGCGGCACCGGGAGCGTGGCCGCCGCCGCGGCGGCGCGCAGCTGGGAGGTGGTGGAGGCGGCCGCCCCGGTGCGCGTGCGCAACCCCGGCGGCGTGCTCGAGGTCACCCTCGGTGCCGACGAGGGTGCGACCACCTACCTGTCGGGGCCCGTGCGCAAGGTGGCCGACGTCGACATCCACCCGGGAATGCTCTCTTGAGCAACCTGTTGCCCGGGACGCTCATTGAGCGCACCATCCGGGAGCGCATCATCGTGGTGGGCGTCGTGTTCCCCGGCCGTACCGCAGACGAGGTGGGCGAGGACCTCGACGAGCTGACCCTCCTGGTCGACAGCGCCGGCGCCGACGTGGTGGGACGGGTGGTGCAACGGCGTGACGCGCCCGATCCGGCCACGTTCGTCGGGAGGGGCAAGGCGCAGGAGATCGCCCGGCTGAGCGAGGAGCTCGACGCCGACACCGTCGTCTTCGACGACGAGCTGACGCCGGCCCAGCACCGCAACCTCGAGAAGCTCTTCGGCCGGACGGCCATCGACCGCACGGCGGTGATCCTCGACATCTTCGCCCAGAACGCGCGGAGCCCCGAGGGCAAGGCGCAGGTGGAGCTGGCCCTGCTGCGCTACCGCCTGCCGCGCCTGCGCGGCCGCGGCTCGCAGCTGAGCCAGCAGGCGGGCGGCATCGGCACCCGGGGGCCGGGGGAGACGCAGCTCGAGGTGGACCGACGGCGCCTGGTGCGACGCATGCACAAGCTCGAGTCCGAGTTGCGCGACGTCGAGCGTACGCGTGAGCTCCAACGGCGCAGCCGGGCGCGGGGCCGCCAACACGAGGTGGCCCTGGTGGGCTACACCAACGCAGGCAAGTCGACGCTGCTCAACCGGCTGACCGACGCCGGGGTCCCGGCGGCGAACCGGTTGTTCGTCACCCTCGATCCCCGCACGCGCCAGCTGGCCCTCCCCGGTGGCGAGACGGTGCTGGTGACCGACACCGTCGGGTTCGTGCGCAAGCTGCCCCACGAGCTGGTCGAGGCCTTCCGCTCCACCTTGGACTCGGTCCGCCTGGCCGACCTGGTGGTGCATGTGGTGGACGGCACGGCCGGCAACGCCGAGGCGCAGATGGCGGCCGTGCGCGAGGTGTTGGCCGAGATCGGGGCGGCCGACGTCCCGGAGCTCACCGTTGTCAACAAGGCCGACAAGGCGCCCGACGAGGCCAAGATGCTGGCGCACCGCCTCGAGGGCTCGGTGCTGGTCTCGGCCCGCACGGGCCAGGGGGTCGACGAGCTCCTGCGCGTGCTGGCCGATCGCCTGCGCGGTGCGGACCGGGTGGTGCAGCTCGTCGTGCCCTGGTCGCGCGGCGACGTGCTGGCCGCCGTCCACCGCGAGGGCGAGGTGATCAGCCAGAGCGACGGCGAGGAAGCGGCCACGTTGCAGGTGGTGCTGGACGACGTAGGACGGGCCCGCTTCGCCGAGTTCGTGGCGACGTCGTGACCTTTCGCCTGCCGCCGTACCCCTACGACCGCCTGGCCGGGTTGGCCGACGTGGCCGGAGCACATCGGGGGGGCATGGTCGACTGCTCCATCGGCACCCCGTGCGACCCGCCGCCGCCGGCCGTGGTGGCGGCCCTGGGCTCGTCGGGCACCGAGCGGGGCTACCCCGCTTCGGCGGGCAGCCTGGAGCTGCGGGAAGCGGCGGCCGCCTGGCTCTGCCGTCGCTTCGGCCTGCCCGACCTGCGGCTCGACGCGGTGGCCGCCTGCGTGGGGACCAAGGAGTTCGTGGCCTCGGTGCCGCACCTGCTCCGGCTGCGCCGGCCCGAGTGCGACACCGTGCTCTACCCGGCGGTCTCGTACCCCACCTACGCCATGGGGGCCGAGCTGGCCGGGTGCCGTGCCGTGGCGGTGCCGCCGGGCCCGGGGAAGGCGGGCGGGCTCGATCTCGGCGCCGTGGCGCCCGAGGACGCGGCACGCGCCCTGGTGCTCTGGTCGAATTCACCGTCCAACCCGACCGGGCGACTGGGCGACCTCGGCGCGGAAGCGTCGTGGGGGCGGTCGCACGGGGTGCCCGTGTTCTCCGACGAGTGCTACGCCGAGTTCACCTGGGACGGCCCGCCCCGCTCGGTGCTCGAGCACGGCGTCGAGGGCGTGGTGGCGGTGCACTCGCTCTCCAAGCGCTCCAACCTGGCCGGGGTGCGCGTCGGTTTCTACGCCGGGGACCCCGAGCTGGTGGAGTTCCTGCCGCGCCGTGCGCCAGCACGCCGGCCTCATGGTCCCGGGCCCGGCGCAGGCGGCCGGGGTGGTCGCGCTGGGCGACGAGGGGCACGTGGAGGATCAGCGGGCGCGCTACCTCGACCGCCTGGAGTACCTGGCCGGCGTCCTCGGCGCCTACGGCTGCCCGGTCGCCCTGCCCGAGGGTGGCTTCTACCTGTGGGTGCCCGTGCCGGCCGGTCGCTGGCCCGACGCCTGGGCCATGGCCGGGTCGCTGGCCGCCGACGGCGGTGTGCTGGTCAGCCCCGGTGACCTCTACGGCGGGGGTGGTGCGGGCCACGTGCGCGTGGCGGTGGTCCAGCCGCTCGATCGGCTGGCGCTGGTGGGGGAGCGTCTCGGTAGGGTGAGCCATGGCTGATCTGCAGGCAGAGATCGAGGAGCTCTGGGAGCGGCGCGGCGAGCTGTCGCCACGGGACGCCGACGCGGCGAAATTGGTGGAGCAGGCGATCGAGCTGCTCGACACCGGGCAGGCCCGGGTGGCCGAGGTGGACCCGGTGACCGACGAGGTGATCGTCTACGAGTGGCTGAAGAAGTCGATCCTCATGCTGTTCTCCTTGCGCGGCATGGAGACGATCGAGGCGGGGCCCTTCGAGTATGCCGACAAGCTCCCCCTCAAACGGGACTTCGCCGCGGCCGGCGTGCGCGTCGTGCCGGGCGCCTCGGCCCGCTGGGGCTCCTACCTGGCGCCGGGCGTGGTCCTCATGCCCTCGTACGTGAACATCGGCGCCTGGGTGGGTTCCGGCTCCATGGTCGACACCTGGGCCACCGTGGCTTCGTGCGCCCAGATCGGTGAGCGGGTGCACCTCGCCGGCGGGGTTGGCATCGGCGGCGTGCTCGAGCCGCCGAACGCGGTGCCCGTCGTCGTGGGGGACGACGCCTTCGTCGGCAGCCGCTGCATGGTGACCGGCGGGGCGCGCATCGGCCAGGGTTCGGTGCTCGGCGCGGGCGCCTTCCTCGACCCCTCCATCCCGGTCATCGACGCTGAGACCGGCGAAGAGATCTCCCGCGGCGTGGTGCCGCCCTGGTGCGTGGCCATCCGGGCCAGTCGGCGACGCGAGTACCCGGGCGGGGAGTTCTTCGTGCCCTGCGTCCTCGTGATCAAGCGCCTCACCGAGGGAGAGCGCCACGACAAGGCACAGCTCAACCAGGTCCTGCGCGACCACGGCGCCAGCACCTGAGGGTGCGGGCCGGCGCACATGGGTGACCTGCTCGATGCTACGGCCGGCCTCATGGCCGTCCCCTCGGTGAGCGGCCAGGAGGGTCCGCTGGCCGACCGGGTGGAGCAGGTGTTGCGCGCCTGCGGCTGGCTCGAGGTGACCCGCCTGGGCGACAACGTGGTGGCCCGCACCGGCCTCGAACGACTCCAGCGGCTCGTGCTGGCGGGACATCTCGACACGGTGCCGCCCGACGGGAATGCCGAGCCGCGCCGCGACGGGGACACCGTGTGGGGCGTGGGCGCGTCCGACATGAAAGGCGGCCTCGCCGTCATGCTCGACCTGGCCACCACCGTGCGCGAGCCGGCGGTGGACCTCACGTGGTGCTTCTACGCCTGCGAGGAGGTCGACCGGGCCCGCAGCGGCCTGCTCGAGGTGTGGCACCAGCGGCCCGAGCTGCTGGCCGGCGACGCCGCCGTCCTCGGGGAGCCGACAGGCGCGCTGGTCGAGGCCGGCTGCCAGGGGACCATGCGGGTGTCCATCACGCTGCGCGGCGTGCGGGCGCACACGGCCCGCCCGTTCACCGGGCGCAACGCGGTGCACCGTGTGGCCCCGCTCCTCCAGCGGGTGGCCGACTGGGAGGGGCGGGAGGTCACCCTCGACGGGTGCACCTTCGCCGAGCAGCTCCAGGTGGTGGGGATCGAGGGCGGTGTGGCCCCCAACGTGGTGCCCGACGAGGCCCGGGTGACGCTCAACCACCGCTACGCGCCGGACCGCCGGCGGGCCGAGGCCGAAGCGTTCCTCCACGAGCTGCTCGATCCGTTCCTCGAGCTCGGGGAGGGTGACCGCTGGGAGCTCCTCGATGCCGGGGACGGCGCCCCGCCGTCGCTCGACCAGCCGCTCCTGCGGGCACTCGTCGAGCGGAGCGGCCGGGCGCCCCGGGCCAAGGTCGGCTGGACCGACGTGGCGACCTTCTGGGAGCACGGGGTGCCGGCGGCCAACTTCGGCCCGGGGGACCCCCTGCTGGCCCACCATCGCGACGAGCGGGTGTCGGCGCCCCAGCTCGAGCGGGCGCGCGACGCCCTGCTGGCGCTGATCGCACCTGCCTAGGATCTCGGGCATGGCGCTGCTCGCGAGCGACCCCGGAGCCGGGAACATCGCCCTGTGGATCTGCATCATCATCCTCGTCGTCGGCAGCATCGTGCTGTGGGTGGTCACGCAGCGCATGCTGCGCGGCCCGGGCGACGAAGGGCGGGGGACCACACCGAGCCCGCCTCGGGGTCCCGAGTCGGGCTGACCAGCTCACGCTCGGCACCACGGTCAAGCGGCCCCCCGAGCGCCTCTGGTCGCAGATCGCCGGCGCTCTGGGGGACGACCGGGAAGACGGGTCACCGCCCTCGATGCCGCGCCTGGTCCGGGCCGACCGCCCCGGATCCGGGGCCGTGTCCCCTCCTCCGGACTCCCCTCCGCCCCCAGGAGGGCCCCCTTCTCGGGCCGCGCGCCGGCACCACCCGGGCCGGGTCGTCGTCGGCGTGCTGGGCGCGGCGGCGGTGGTGGCGGCCGTGGTGCTCGGCCTCTCGTGGGCCCGCGCCGAGGACCGCATCACCCAGCTGCAGTCGGCCGCCGGGGGTCCCTCGCCGGTGGCGCAGGCCCTGGCCACCCCGGACCACCGGATGGTGACGCTGCGCACCCCGACGCAGGAGACGGTGGGGAAGTTCGTGATGTTGCCCGACGGGCGCGGCTATCTCGTGTCCTCGGCGTTGCCGACCCTCGGGACCGGCCGGACGTACCAGCTCTGGGGGATCGTCGGGGGCAAGGCCATCTCTCTCGGCCTGCTCGGCGCGGCCCCGCACCAGGCGGCGTTCACCCTGGCCGGAGCGTGGCGTGCCTGGAGTCTCGGCCTCACCGCCGAACCGGCCGGGGGCTCGGTGACGCCGACGCTTCCCGTCCTCGCCTCGGGAACGGCCTGAGGCGAGGATCGATCGCCCTCCTCGGACTGTCTGATGCCGGCGCCAACTGTTAGCTTCGCTCCCCATGCCCGAGGACGCACCCAAGAAGCGCAAGCCGATCGAGATCTTCGCCGAGGCCGAGCCGGTCAAGCTCGGTTCCATGCTGTTCACGCTGGTCGAGCCCCACCGCGGCCACGAGGTGGCCTACAACCGCTGGTACGAGCGGGACCACTTCTACGCCGGGTGCATGGTGGGGCCCTACAACTTCGCCGGCCGCCGCTTCGTGGCCACGGCCGACCTCAAGGCTCTGCGCGACCCCGACCCCTCGGTGATCACCGGGGAGCCGGCACGGGGTTCGTACATCGCCTGCTACTGGGTGCTCGACGGCTACCACGACGTGTGGAACCGCTGGGCCCTGCGCCAGGTCAACGCGCTCCATGCCGCCGGTCGTATGTTCGGTGAGCGCGACCACGTGCACACCCTCCTCTACGACTTCCAGTGGGAGCACCGCCGCGAGCCCGACGGCGTGCCGGTGGAGCTGGCCCTCGACCATCCCTACCGTGGCTTCGTGCCCGTGTTCATCGACGCCGCGGAGGGCGTCTCGAACGAAGAGCTGTGGGCGTGGCTGCGCAACGAGCACCTGCCTTCCCTCATGCCGGGCTCCGACGCCGACCTGGTGGCCGCGTTCACTCCCATCGCATTGGAGGTCGACGCCCCGGGTGACGTCCCCCGCGAGGCGGCGCGCGACAACCGCACCGTCCTCCTCTGGTTCCTCAACACGCCGCCCGAGGTGGCCTGGGAGCCAGTCATCGCCGAGCACCGCCGGCGCCTCGAGGAGGCGGGTAAGGGCACCGTGGTGGCCGCCGTGCCGTTCATCCCGACCATCGTGGGCACCGACACCTACACCGACAGGCTCTGGGCCGACTGAACCCGGCGCGCCGGGGTCTCGGATCAGCCCGGCCGGCTGCTGGGTCGCGCCAGGTCAGCCCCGGGCGAGGATCTCGACGTGGGGCACGACGAAGACGCCGTCGTGCGACCCGGCCCAGCGCATGAACGCCCCGCTGATGGCCTCCAGTTCGGCCGGGTCGCTCAGCCCGTACTCCACGGCCTGGGTGGCGAAGCGCGAGTAGCGCACGCGGTCGGCCCACAGCCCGCCCCACCACACGCGGGATTCTGCATCGGCGTACGTCCAGGTGGAGCTCGAGACCTGCACGTCGCCGAACCCGGCCTGATGGGCCAGGCCCAGGAGGCGGGGTCCGATGCAGGCGTCGTGGCCGTTGCGCGTCGTCACGGCGAGATACAGCTCGAGCCAACGGTCGAGCAGCGGGTCGTCGGGGGCCCAGTGGAAGGCGTGGTAGTCCGAGTCCCGGGCCGCCAGCAGGCCGCCGGGTCGCAGCACGCGGTGCATCTCCACCAGGGCGGCCACGGGGTCGGCGAGATGCTGGAGGACCTGGTGCAGGTGGACGACGTCGAACGACGCGTCGGGATAGCCGAGGGCGAAGAGGTCGCCGACCTCGAAGCGCAATCCGGTCAGCCCGAGACCCGCCGCGTGCTCCACCGCCCTTGCCACCACGTCGGCGGCGGCGTCGACGCCGACGACCTCGCCCGGGGCGACCAGGAGGGCCAGGTCGACCGTGATCGTGCCCGGACCGCACCCCACGTCGAGCAGGCTGTGGCCGGCACGCAGGTGGGGCAGCAGGTAGGCACAGGAGTTCTCGGCCGTGCGCCAGGTGTGGCTGCGCAGCACCGATTCGTGGTGCCCGTGCGTGTAGGTCATGCGTACATTGTGACGTGCCCGAATTGCCCGAGATGCAAGCGCTGGCCGAGCGGCTCCATCCGCTGCTGTCCGGCAGCACGCTGCGCCGGGCCGATCTGCTCGGGTTCTCCTCGCTCAAGACCTACGCCCCGTCACCCGACGACCTCGAGGGCCGCCGGCTGGAGTCGGTCGGTCGCCGGGCCAAGTACCTCGTCTGGACGTTCGAGGGCGGCGACCGCATCGTGCTGCACCTCTCGCAGGCTGGGCGCCTCGACGTCGAGGTGCCGCCCAAGAAGACCAAGCCGCGCGGCTCGGTGGCCCGCTTCGTGTTCGGCCGGGGCGAAGCCGGACTCGACGGTGAGGGGACCGGGATCTTGGTGCGTGAGTACGGCACCCAGCGCAAGGCGGCCTGGTGGGTGCTCGCACCGGGCGACGAGGGACCGCTGGGCGACCTCGGGCCCGAGCCGGGCAGCGACGCGTTCGCTGCCTTCATCCGCACCAGCGACTCCAACCGGCACCTGACCACCGACCTGCGTGACCAGCACATGGTGGCGGGCATCGGCCGGGGCTGGGGCGACGACATCTTGCACCGGGCCGGGCTCTCGCCGTTCGCATCGCTACGCTCCCTGACGCCCGACCAGCGCCAGGCCCTGCTCGATGCGGTCGACTCGGTCCTCGCCGAGGCGCTCGAGCTCGAGCGCCGGCGCCCCGGTGGGTTGTCCGAGTCGAGCCTCGGTGGGCGCTTCGGTGTGCACGGGCGCGCGGGTGAGCCGTGCCCGACGCCGTGCGGCGACACGCTGCGCCGGGTGTCCTTCGAGTCCTACGAGATGGCCTACTGCCCGACGTGCCAGACCGGCGGCAAGGTCCTGGCAGACCGCCGCATGTCGCGCCTGCTCAAGTAACGGCGCTAGTTCAGCTGGCGGACCACGGTGACCACCTTGCCGAAGATCGTCACCTCATCGGGGCCCTCGAACACCATGGGATCGTAGGCAGTGTTGGCCGGTGTGAGCACGACCTGGCTGCCCGTGCGGCTGAACGTCTTGACGGTGGCTTCGCCCTCGCCGATGCCCGCCACCACCACGTCGCCGTTGTCGGCGTCGGGCTGCTGGCGCACGACGACGTAGTCGCCGTCGTAGATGCCGGCGTCCACCATGGAGTCCCCGCGTACGCGCAGCATGAAGGACGGCCCGCTGCCGGTGAACTGCTCGGGCATGGGCAGGAGCTCCTCGATGTTCTCCTCGGCCAGGACGCCGGTGCCGGCGGCCACGTCGCCGACGAGCGGCACGTTGTGCACGGCCGATGCCATGAGCCTGGTGGTGGTGTCGGGGTCGAAATGCACCTGGATTGCCCGGGGCTTCGACGGGTCCCGCGACAGATACCCCTCCCGCTGGAGCACGGCCAGGTGGGTGTGCACGGTGGCCGAGGACGCCAACCCGACCGCCTCGCCGATCTCGCGGACCGACGGCGGGTAGCCCCGGTCGCGCTGGCTGTCAGCGATGAACCTGAGGATCTGCAGGCGCTTCCCGCTCAGGACCTCGGCCATCGGCGTCTCCTTTGGTTCAGCCCGGCTGACGTGGACCCCGCCGTGCGGCCGGGCCCCTCCCGGGGGCGAACATCAGTTCGTGACGGACCACGATATCGACCCCGTTGTGCGAAAGCAAACATTTGTTCGCCTCGGGCTGGACACCGCCGACGCCCGGCCGGTGGCCCTGAGGGGACGGCTCACCGGCCCGGTGGCCCTGAGGAGACGGCGCCAAGGAGAGCGCGGGCCCTGGGTGGCGGCGGCCTACCGCTCCACGCCCAGCTCGGCCAGCAGGCGGTCGCGCAGTGCGTCGAAGGCGCGGCCGCCGACCCGGCGGGGGCGGGGCAGATCGACCTGCTGGTCGACCGAGATCCGCCCGTCCTTGAGCACGAGCACCCGGTCCGCCAAGAGGACCGCCTCCTCGACATCGTGGGTGACGAGGAGCGCCCCGGGGCGGTGGCGAGCGCACAGGTCGGCCACCAGGTCCTGCATGCGCAGGCGGGTCAGGGCGTCGAGGGCGGCGAAGGGCTCGTCGAGCAGGAGGAGCTCAGGCTCGCGCACCAGGGCCCGGGCCAGCGCGACGCGTTGGGCCTCGCCACCCGAGAGCGTGGTGGGCCAGGCGTCGGCCTTGTCCTCGAGCCCCACCTCGCGCAGCGCGTCGACGGAGCGCTCCCGGGTCCCGGTCTGGCGGGGCAACCCGATCACGACGTTGCGCCACACCCGCATGGAGGCGACGAGGCGGGGCTCCTGGTAGACGGTGGTGCGCACCTCAGGCACGAAGACCTCGCCCGCGCCGGCCCTCTCGAGGCCGGCGAGCACGCGCAGCAGCGTCGTCTTGCCGCTGCCCGACGCACCCAACAGCGCGACGAACTCGCCGCGGGCGACGCTCACGTCGAGTCCATCGAGCACGGGCCGGCCATCGAAGGACTTGGCCACGCCGCGGGCGAGTGCCGCAGCCGACGCGGTGCCGGGCACCGCGCAAGATGCGGCGGCGAGAGCGCTCACCGGACAGCCGTGTGGCGCCGCCACGGCATGACGCAGCGTTCGAAGAGGCGGACGAAGAGGTCGGCGGCGATGCCGAAGATGGCGTAGATGACGACGCACACCACGAGGACGGGGATCTGCTGGAGGCTGTTGGCCTGGGCGACCAGGTAGCCGACGCCCTGGTTGGCCCCGATGCTCTCGGTGAAGACCAGCGCGATGACCGAGATCCCGGCCGAGAAGCGAAGCCCGGTCAGGATCGACGGCATGGCCAGCGGCACCACCACCTGGCGGACCAGGCGACGACCCCCGAGGCCGAAACTGCGCGCCGCCTCGACCACCTTGCGGTCGACGTCGCGCACGCCGTTGGAGGTGTTGAGGTACATGGGGAACAGCGTGGCCAGCCCGATCAAGAGCACCTTGGCCGTCTCGCCGATGCCGAACCAGACGATGAAGAGGAAGATCACCGCGGGGTAGGGCACCATCCGAAGCATCTGCAGGGGGGCGTCGAAGAGCTCCTCGCCGAGGCGGCTCAACCCGACGGCGACACCGAGCACCAGACCGATGCCGGCGCCCAGGGCCAGGCCGAGCACGGCGCGGCGCGCCGAGACCCCGATGTCGCCCATCAGGTCCTGGTGGCGCAGCAGGTCGACGAAGGCGTCCCAGGTGGCGCTCGGGCCAGCCAGCGTGGTGGGGGAGACGGCGCCGGTGGCGGTCAGGATCCACCAGGCGGTGAGGACCGAGACCGGCACAAGCAATCGCAGAGCGACAGACCGGCGGTGTGGCCGGGTCGTCAAGGCGCTGATGGCGGGGGAGCCCACGATGGGGGGAATGGCGAGTTGCGTCACCGGGACCGCGCACCCGTCGAGGTGGAGGCCGTCATTGCTGGAGCCCCGGCGGCGCGCGCGACCGCCTTGTTGAAGTGGAGGTCGAACTCGGAGGCCACGGCTAATGCTGACTATTACACTCAGATTTATCAAGTAAGGACATGGGCCTCCGCACGACCGCCCACACGGGCTGTCACACCCCCTCCGTACGGTTCCACCAGGGAGCGAACAGCTGTTCGGGTCAGGCCGTTGACAGCGAACAGGTGTTCGTGTTTTGATGTACGAGAAGCGAACAGGTGTTCGAAAGGGGAGCCACGATGTCGGTTGCGTGGGAGCTCGAAATCGAGGCGTACCGCCCCAGGCTGTACGTCCTGCCCGACCAGCCGGCGCGGTCCGCACCCTCCCCCCTGGTGCGCCGCCGCCGGATGGTCGCGGCCGCTGTGGCGGTGGCGGTGGCCGTCCTACTGGTCCTGCTCGCCCTGCCCATCCGCGCGCTCGGGGGCAGCACGCTGGCGCAGGCCGTCCCGGCCCACGGGCAGGAGTACGTCGTGAAGGCGGGCGACACCCTCAGCTCCATCGCACGGCGGGCCGACCCGGCGCACGCCACTGCCCTGGCCGGGCGCCTGGCCGACCAGACCGGGTCCACGGTGGTCGTCCCCGGGGAGCACGTCTTGATTCCTTGACGCCCTGACTATGGTCGGCGGTGTGCGGTGCCCTTGGTGCGGAATCGACGACGACCGCGTCGTGGACTCGCGGCAGGCCGAGGACGGGGGCGCCATCAGACGCCGCCGCGAGTGTCTCGGGTGCACCCGGCGGTTCACGACGTTCGAGCGGGTCGAGGAGGTTCCCCTGTGGGTGGTCAAACGCAGCGGCCTGCGTGAGCCCTTCGACCGGGCCAAGGTCGTCGAGGGCGTGCGCTCGGCCTGCAAGAACCGGCCGGTGACCGAGGACGAGATGGAAGAGCTGGCCCAGGAGGTGGAGGACGCCCTACGGACTGAGACCACCGAGCCCACGAGCCAGCAGGTCGGGGTGGCCGTCCTCGAGCGCCTCAAGGTGCTCGACGACGTGGCCTATCTGCGCTTCGCCAGTGTGTACAAGGGGTTCGAGGAGGCAGGGGACTTCCAGCGGGAGGCCGGGCTGCTCACCAAGACGACGGAGCCCAAGCGCAAGTGATCGAGGAGACGCCGGGCGTCGTCCTGGCCGTCTACGCCCATCCCGACGACGCCGACGTGGCGTGCGGCGGCAGTCTGGCGCGCTGGGCCGGGGCGGGGGCCGCGGTGCACCTGGTCGTGTGCACCGACGGCGGCAAGGGCACGGTCGACGCCGCCGTGGCGCCCAAGGAGCTGGCGGCGCAACGTGCCGCCGAGCTCCGAGCCTCCTCCTCGCTCATTGGTCTTGCCGGGGTGGAGAACCTCGGGTTCCCCGACGGCGAACTGACCGACACCGAGGACTTCCGGTGCGCGCTCGTGTCGCGGGTGCGAGCGCTACGCCCCGACATCGTCTGCGGGCACGACCCCACGGCGGTGTTCTTCGGGCAGAACTACTTCAACCACCGCGACCACCGGATCCTTGGCGCGGCGCTGCTCGACGCGGTCGCTCCGGCGGCCGCGTTGCCCCACTACTTCCCCGACGCCGGCCCGACGCACCAGGTGCGCACGGTCCTGCTGTCGGGCACCCTCGAACCCGACGAGTGGGTCGACGTCAGCGCCACCATCGAGATCAAGGCGGCAGCTGTCGAGTGTCACCGGACCCAGTTCGCCGGCCAGGAGGGCTGGGCGGGCGAGGCCGTGCGGCGCCGGGCCGCCGAGGAGGGCCGCCGGATCGGCGTGGCGTGCGCCGAGGGATTCCGCCGGTTGAACCTCGGTGGCTGAGCGGCCCGGCCCCGACGTCCCCACCATCCTCCACGTCGACATGGACGCGTTCTTCGCTTCGGTCGAGGTACTCGACGATCCCTCCCTGCGGGGCAAGCCCGTCATCGTGGGCGGGGCCGGCGCCCGCGGCGTGGTTGCTTCGTGCACCTACGAGGCCCGCGCCTACGGCGTCCACTCGGCCATGCCCTCGGTACGGGCCCGCCAGCTCTGCCCCGACGCGGTCTTCCTACCGGGCCGCCACAGCCGCTACGCCGAGGTGAGCGCGCGGCTGCACGGGATCCTGGCCGACGTCACCCCGATGGTGGAGCCCATCGGCCTCGACGAGGCATTCATGGACGTGGCCGGCGCTCGCCGCCTCCTCGGCGAGCCCGTAGTCATCGCTCGCGACCTGCGTGCGCGTGTCCGCGAGGAGTTGCAGCTGGACTGCGCGGTCGGCATC
Organism: uncultured Acidimicrobiaceae bacterium; assembly: GCA_963781955.1. Classification (GTDB taxonomy): domain Bacteria; phylum Actinomycetota; class Acidimicrobiia; order Acidimicrobiales; family RAAP-2; genus Bog-473. The sequence goes on along the minus strand of CAWAHU010000001.1, from coordinate 1,763,353 downwards.
GGCCGCTCCAAGATGCTGGCCAAGCTGGCGTCGCGCGCGGCCAAGCCGCGGGCAACACGGGCGCGCCCCGAGCCCGGTCCGGGCGTGTACCTGGTCGAGCCGGCCCAGGAGCTGGCCTTCCTGCACGGCCATCGCATCGAGGCTCTGTGGGGCGTGGGGCCGGCCACCGCGGCACGGCTCCACGCCCTGGGCGTGGTCACCGTGGGCGACTTGGCCACCCTGCCGCCCGACACCCTGGTGCGCCGGCTGGGCCGGGCCAGCGGGTCCCACCTGGCCGCTCTCGCCCGAGGCGAGGACCCCGATCCGGTCACCCCCAGCCGGCCCAGCAAGTCGATCGGCCACGAGGAGACGTTCAGCCAGGACATCACCGACGGGGCTGTGCTCGAACGCCACGTGTTGCGCATGGCCGAGTCGGTGGCCACCATGTTGCGCGGGGCGGGCTCGGCGGCTCGTACGGTCACGGTCAAGGTGAAGTTCGCCGACCTCTCGCTCCAGACGCGCTCGCGCACGGTGCCCCACGCGCTCAACACCGGGGGCGCCATCGGGCAGGTTGCGGCCGAGTTGCTGGTCGGCGTGGACCCCGGGGACGGTGTGCGACTCCTCGGAGTCAGCGCGTCGGGGCTGCAGGCGGGTGGCGTTGATCAGCTGTCCTTCGACCTCGGCGACGGCCTCGTCGAACAGAACACGAGCGCCGTGGCCACCGAGCAGTCGTGGCACGACGTCACCGCAGCAGTGGACGCCGTGCGCGACCGGTTCGGCTCGAACGCGGTCGGCTCGGCCGTCGCCGTCACCGACGAGGGTGTGCGGATACCGGCCCGCCGGGACGCGCCGTGGGGCCCCGACGAGTGAGCCCTTCAGGCCACCACCGGATCCAGTAGCCGTGCGGGTGGGTGTCGGCGAGGCGGGCCGGCTCGGCGCCCCCCGGGCCGATGTGGACGAGCGCCGTCGAGAGGTCGGGGCCGCCCCTGGTCACCGGTGAGGGGGGCGTCGGGAGCCCCGGCGTCTCGAAGGGAGCCTCACAGTAGACGTGGTGCACCGGCCGGCTGCGCCCGAGGTCCCCGACGGCGGCGGCCAAGGCGAGCTGCCTCCTCTCGTCGAGGTAGGCGGCGACCCACGAGTGGAACACCACGAGCGGGTGGTCGCCGGGGATCGACGCCGCGACGCGTGCCAGGTCGTCGATCATGTCCCCGCGGACCAGCCGGGGTGGGCGCGGGGCTGCCCGGACGTCGGCGATCGCCGCGCGTAGGCGACCGAAGCGGGTGGGGTTGTCGGGCCACTGGCAGGCTAGGAGCCAACGGGCCGCGTCGTCCGTCCGCGGGTCGAGCGGGGCCAGGTCGAGACCCACCCGCTCGGCCATGGCCGGCGGGTCCAGCGCAGGGAGCGCCGACGGGTCGTCGCGCACGGTGCACTCGAGGGCGACGCCCGAACCCGGGCTGCCGGCGGTGCGCACGACCGAGCCGTCCGGCGCCCGATACGTGTAGGCGTAGTCGTCGAAGAGCAGGTTGAGCCCGGCCGAGCATCCGAGATCGAGCAGGCTCAACCGCTCGCCCGGATGCCGCGCGGCGACATGGCACAAGGCGGGCAGCAGGGCCGTGCACCGGCCCACTTCGTTCGTCTGCGTGGTACGGGTCGCGACCAACCGGGTGAGCTCGTGGCGGTGGGCACGGCAGAAGTTGGCGAACGCGGCCGCCACGTCGCCCCGGGGGGCCGCGGCCTGAGATCGGCGCACCGCGGCCACGGTGTCGTACCAGGCGGCGAGCGGGTGCTCGGTACCCGACAGGAGGAGGTAGTGCACAGCGGCCAACAGCAGCAGGGGCCGCTGTTGGGCCGGCGGCGCCTGATCGAGCAGGCCGAGCACCTCGGGGTCGTCGGCGACTCGCCGGCAGATGGCGGGGTAGGTGGACCCGCCGTCGCGCTCGACCGTGACGGCGAAGGCGCGGAAGTGGTCGGAGAGGGAGAGCTCGACAACCATGGTTCAACCGGCCATGGGTCAGAAGCTTGCAGGCAGGAGCGGGCTGACCGCGCCGAAGAAGAACCAGAGCAGGATCAGCGCCAGGGTGGCACCGCCGCCGTAGATGTACCAGCGGTACCGGAAGTAACGCTGCGCGCCGGCGAAGACAAGACCGGCCAGGACCACCAGGGCCAGTCCCCAGCCGATGGTGGCGGCCCACTCGACGGTCGAATCGCCGGCCAGGCCCGCGCTCTGCGCGGGTGCCGGTGCGGGAGTCGCGCTCTGCCCCTGTCCCTCGTTGGCGGGCGGCAGCTTGGTGGTGGTGGCGAACAGGCGCGAGTGGGCCAAGGTGGCCTGCACGATCAGGCGGGTCGATGCGCTGAAGCGCGGGTTGCAGGTGGTGAGGGTAAGTGTGTTACCCGCCGAGTCCGCCAGCACGGCCGTGTCGCTCGGCGACACCACGAAGCTCTTGGTGACGTCGTAGACGAACTGCCCCTGCAGCGTCGTGAGCACGACCGGGTCGCCCACCTTCACGGCGTCGAGGCTGTAGAAGGGGTGACCGTAGGTGGTGCGGTGGCCGGCGACAGCGGCGTTGCCGGGTTGTCCGGGCAGTGGCGTGCCGACGTAGTGGCCCGGCCCTTTGCGCAGGTCGGCCGTGCTGGTCCCCTCGACGACCACCTGGTCCAGACCGATGACGGGGATGCGTATCTCGCCGATGGGAGCGCCCTCGGGCGGGGCCGGCCGCACGGGTGCAGTCACCGGTGGCCCGGTGGGCGGTGCGTCGCGGGACGCCCCCGCGCTCAGCGCTCTGCTCGCCTGGGCGCTCGAGCTTGCGCTCTGGTGCAGCTCGGAGCGGAGCGCGGACTGGGTGTGCGACTCCTGGATCGAGGTTCCCCAGATCTGGTAACCGGTGAAGAGCAGCAACACGACGCCGGCGCCGATCAGGATCCGGCCGAGGATGTCGACGATCCAGCGGTACCCGGACATCGCGGAGAGACTAGGACGGCCGGGTGCGGTACCGACTGCACCCGGGTGGGCCCTACTCCTGGACGGTCACCAGGGTGCCGATGGGGGTCAAGGGGTACACCACCTGGGAGTTCGCCACCGGGATCTCGACGCACCCGTCGCTCTGGGGGGAGCCGTAGTGGGAACGAACGAAGCCGTGGAGGGCGTCACCACCGTGGAAGTAGCTCACCCACGGGATCCCCGGGTCGCTGTAGTGCGAGCCGTCGGGGTTGGTGCCCGACATGGTGGTCACCGTGTAACGCAGGTAGACCGGCCACGTCCCGTTCTCCGTGACCGCTCCGGGCACGCCCGTGTTGACCGGGGTCGTGTAGACGGGTGCACCGTTCTGGTACACGGTTGCCGACTCGGGGAGCGACTGAGAGACGAGGACGTAGTCCCAGGACTGCGCGTTGCCCTTGCCGCTCTGAACGTCTGCGAGGAGGTCGGTCCACACCTGCGGGCCTGCGAGCCCGTCGGTCTTCAACCCGTGCTGCGCCTCGAAATTCATGACGGCGCCCTTGGTGATCACGTTGTCGGTGCCCGGGGTCCACAGGGTGAGCAGCGCCATCGGCTGGCCGCTCCAGCGCCAGCTGAAGGTCCCAACCTGGTCGTTGCCCTCCTGGGTGGGCGAGGTGAGCGGGGTGGCGGGGGTGAACGTGAGAGGGAGGTAGCCGAGCTCCGCCAGCAACTGCTGAAGGCGCAGCGTCGAGCCGGGGGCCACGGTGAACTGCGAGGTGAGGGTCCGTGCCAGGTGCTGGCCCTGCGAGCCCAGCACCCCGGGGGTGCCGCCCGGCACGGTCAGTGTCTCGGTGGTGCCGGGCACGAGCGGACCGGTCGCCTGGTAGCGGAGAAGCGACGGCGACATCGCGGCCCACTGGCCGGGTACGGCGGGGCTCAGGGTGGGCATCGGGCTGTTGGGCGCGAGCGACGTGGAGAATTGCACTTCGACGGTCGACCCCGCGGCCACGCTGGTTCCGGTCGGAGAGACGGACACGACGCTCAGCGCGGGTGGCGGGCCCGGGGCGGTGGCTGCGGCCTGGCCGTCGCGCAAGTGCACCACGGCAACGAAGCCGGCGGCGGCCGCGACGGCGACCACCGCCGCGGAGACGGCGAGAATCACCCAGACGCGCGCGCCGTTGCGCTTGCGGATGTGGGTTCCCGGCATGGCAGCGTGGATTGTACCCGGTGTGGCGCTCCATCCAGCGACATGGCAGGCCCAATTCCACCCTCTGTCCAGGCACGATGCGAGCCGTCGTCGCGGGCCACGGTGCCGGCACCTGGTCGGCTGAGTCGCCGTCAGGCAGCGTGGAGGCCCAGCTCGGTGCGCACGGCGGCGGTGACGGCGTCCAGCCGCTGCGGGTCGCGCACTTTGGCGCCGCCGGGCTCGCGCACGTAGAAGGCGTCGGTCACCATGTCGCCCACGGTCGACACGCGCGCCGAGACCACGTCCAGGCCGGCGTCGAACAGGGCACGGGTGATCCGGTGGAGGAGGCCGATCTCGTCGGGGGCGTGGACCTCGAGGACGGTCGCGGTTTCCGAGGCGTCGTTGTCGACGCGTACCTCGGGCGCCGAGAGGTGGGCGGCCGAGGGCCGCCGCTGCGAGTACGCACGGGCGCGTTCGGAGAGACGCTCGTCGAGCGCCATGCGGTCGGAGAGGACGGCAGCCAGGTCCTGGCGGAGTTTGGCCGTGTCGGGCCAGGTGCCGCGCGCCACCTCGACGGTGAATACCTCCACCGCGACGCCGCCCTCACTGCTCGCGTTGGCGGCCCGGACGTCGAGGCCATTGAGGGCGAGAGCACCGGTGACCGACGAGAACAGCCCGCGGCGGTCCGGGGCGGCGACGATCACCTGGGGCGGCTGCAAGGAGACCGTCGGCTGGCCTGTGGAGCGCACCTCGTCCATGAGCGGGCGATTGGCCTCCACCAGCCGGCCGTCGGGCGCCGGCCCGGCCTCCTCGCCCTGGAGCAGCCGGTCGGCCCGCTCGACGAGGTCGGCCACGAGGCCGGCTTTCCAGGCTCCCCAGGCGGAGGGACCGGTCGCCCGGCTATCGGCTTCCGTCAGCGCGGCGAGCAGGTGGAGCGTGAGCCGGCTGCCCGCTGCGTGAGCCACCCGATCGATGGTGGTCGGGTCGTCGAGGTCGCGGCGCGTGGCGGTGTCGGGCAGGAGCAGGTGCAGGCGCACCAGGTCGAGCAGGATGTCCACGTCGGCGCTGGGGAAGCCCATCCGGGTGGTGATGTGCTCGACCACCTCCATGCCCACAGTGGTGTGGTCACCCGGGAACCCCTTGCCGATGTCGTGCAGGAGGGTGCCCACGAGCAGCAGGTCGGGTCGTTCCAATCCGTCGGTCAGCTCGGCGGCCAGGGCGGCCGCCTCGAGCAGGTGTCGGTCGACCGTGAAGGTGTGGTAGGCGTTGCGCTGGGGCTTGTTGCGTACCGCCGCCCACTCGGGGATGAGCCGGACGAGGAGGCCGTGCTGGTCCAGCGACTCGATCTTGTCGACGGCGGGACGGCCCAGGCCGAGGAGGTCGACGAAGGCGCGGCGTGTGGCGTCGCTCCACGGATCCCCCGGCGGGGGCATGCGGTCGGCCAGGCGGTACAGAGAGCTCTTGGCGATGGGCCGGTCCAACTCGGCGGCGGTGACGGCGAGCCGCAGGGGGAGCGACGCGTCGTCGGACACCGGGGCGAGGGGAGTGAGGGCGATCTCGCCACCCACCTCCACCATGTCTGGACCCAGGTCCCGGGGCTCCGCAGAGGGGTGCGACGCGGGCTTGGCCCTGCGCAGTCGCCGTTTGGGCGGTGGCGTCGGGTCCCACAGGCGCCGCCGCCGCCAGGCGTCGTCGCTCACCCACGCCACCTGGCGGCCAGCCGTGGAAACAGCGAGCATGAGCGCGTCGGCGTCGGAGAAGCCGAGTGACGCGGCCACCTGGTCCTGGTCCTGGAGGAGCAGCCGGTCGTGCTCGCGCCCTGCGAGCCGGTGCAGCTCGACTCGGATGTCGGTGAGGAGCGCGGCGGCCGGCCCAAGCGAGGCGATGTCGGCGTAGTCCGCCAGGAGCGGGGCGTAGGCCGAGATGGCCCGGAGCACGTTCACGTCACGCAGCCCGCCGTGGCTCTCCTTCAGGTCGGGCTCGAGGAGGAAGGCGACGTCGCCGGACGAGGCACGGCGCTCTGCCATCTGGTCACGCAGGACGGGGAGATACGTGGCACCCAGGCTGGTGCGCCAGGCTTCACGCGCCTTGTCGAGGATCGGCTCGGCGAGCTTGGGCTCCCCCCAGACCATGCGCCCGTCGAGCAGGCCGAGGGCGACGCGCAGGTCTTCGGCGGCCGCGCTGAGCACCTCGGAGGGCCGGCGCACCGAGTGGTCGAGCTGCACTCCCTGGTCCCACACCGGGTACCAGATGGCATCGGCCACAGCGCCGATATCGCGGCGGCCGTCGTGCACCAGGACCACGTCGAGGTCGCTGTAGGGGCACAGGGAGCTACGCCCGTACCCGCCCACGGCGAGCAGGGCCAGGTGCTTCGCGTGGTCGCCCACAGCCCGTTCGGCCAGGTCCGACAGCCAGGCGTCCGCCTCGGCGGCGTAGCGCCGGCAGAATTCTTCGCCCTGCAGGCCCACCTCGTCCAGCAGGGCACTGCGCCGTTCGCGGAGTGACGCACCAGGCCGTTCGCGGAGTGACGCACCGGCGTCCATCGTCGGAACGTAGCATTGGGGCAATGAGTAATGATCTCGAGGGTCGTTCCGACCGCAAGCCCATGACCTTCGGGCACGCCGTCTGGGTGACGGTGCTCGGGGTGGTCGCCGTCGTCATCGCCTATTGGATCTTCAAGGTCCTGGCGGGGTTCTTCATCTTCCTGGGCGAGATCGCCCTGGCGGTCGTCGTGATCGCCGGCCTCGTCTGGCTGGTCTCCCGCTTTCGGCGGTGACCTCTTAGGGGGTGGACCCCGGGTGGTCGCCGGAGCGTGGTGGCTTCGCCCGTTAGGCTGGCCGCCCGTTCGCATGAGCGCGCGGCGGCGTGGCCGAGTGGTTTAGGCAGGGGCCTGCAAAGCCCCGTACGGGAGTTCGATTCTCCCCGCCGCCTCCAGGGTTTTCTCTACTCAGTGGTGGTAAACGCGTTGACCGTCGTTTACCGGGCGTGACGCGGATTTGCTGGGATTCGCGTCATCCGCGCGTCATGTCGCGTCATTTTCGCGTCATCGTTCACCGCTCACCGTCGGGCGATCCTGACGACCCTGGCTGACTTCTTCGGCGCCGCCAGCGCGGCTTGGTAGGTGGCATCGAGGCCGTCGGCCAGTGACTCACCGAGCGCCGGGAACAGGTGCCCGTAGATGTCGAGCGTCACCACGATGCTCGAGTGGCCCATCATCTCTTGGATCTCCTTGGGGTGCGCCCCGTTGGCGATGGCTAGCGCGACGACGGTGTGCCGGAGGTCGTGCCAGACAAGGTCGGGGCGTCCGACTCGCCCGCGGGCCTTCCTCCACGTCTGAGACGAGAAGGACGAGAGGTGCGGGGTGTTGCCCCGGGTGTTGACGAACACCAATCCATCTGGGCCGGGTTGGGCTCGGTCCTCGATCTGTACCCGGAGCATCTCGCAGAGGAACGCCGGGAGGTTGATGGTGCGCTTGCCCGCCTTGGTCTTGGGCTCGTCAGGCGCCCGTGGAGGCGTCGAAGAACGGGGGTGGTGCTCTGCCCGCCGGGCGGAGGAATAGGCCACGGCCCTTTCCGCTGCGGCGTTGTCGTCGCGGTCCTTCCCGGGCACCGATCCGTTTCCGCAGCGCGGCCATTTCCCGACCTCGTGGGCATCACTGGGGGAGGGTATCGGGGGGTCGGGGATGATCAGATCCCGAACATGTCGCGGAAGCTGGTGGCCGACGCCGCCCCACCGAGAACCGGGAGGCCCAGCATCTCCTCGGTGGCGCGCAGCAGCGAGTAGTGGGAGACGGAGGACTCCGGGTGTGCTCCGGGACGGACGCTCGGCGCGACGACGACGTTCGCGGTTGGTGTCGGCTCGTCCCAGACGATGAAGAGGGCCGTCGTGCCGGATCGATAGGACGCCGTGGCGAGGATACGCGGAACCCAGGTCGCCAGCCACTCGTCTCCGGTGGTGACAGAGCAGTCGTGCATGTCGTTGCAGATGTTGGGCGTGATGGAGGTGAAGGTCGGAAGCTGCCCGCTCGCCAGCACGGCCGGGAAGGACCCGAATGGCAGGTCGTCGGCCCGACACGCGGCCCGATCGCCCTCCCCGACGTAGTAGACGGCGGGGTTGTGCTTGGCGGCGTAGGAGCCTTCGGATACGACGGCGCAGGGCACCGGCATCGACTCAGCGAAGCTGCGCTCAGTGCCTCCGGCGGCGCGCACCTGCCGGAACAGGTTGTCGACGCTGAATGTCTGGGCGGACGGGTCGGCGTCGTCGGTGACGCTCTGGGTCGAACCCGAAGTGGCTCCCAGGTAGTTGGGGAGCGATGGCGACCCAACGTCTACGTAGTCGGTGGCGGTGCCGCACTGGCGGGCGAGCGCGCTCGTGTAGGGCGCAGCCGGGTTGCCGATCACCGAAGCCCAGGTGTGGTTCTCCATCCAGATCCACACGACGTGCTGGTAATGGGCCGGAGGCGTGGCCACCGTGCCGCACGGGGGTGATCCGACAGGCAGGGTCGTGGTGGACGCTGGGAGCACAGGGGCGGTGGTGGAGGACGAGGATGGGCGCGGGGTCGAGATACTGCCGGTCGTCCCCGAAACGTTCCCACCCCGGCGGGCGGCGGACGGCGGCGGAGGTGTCGAGCTGCAGGCGGCGAGAAGGACTCCGACGGCGAAGAGGACCACAGCCGCCCGCGCTCGTCCGTGCCTTCGTCTCGGTGTCCGAGATGAGCACCGGCGTCGGGAGGCGCCCATCAGCACCCAGCAATTGACAAGACGCTGGCGATGCACATCATTCTCACGATAAGCGCTCCTCTGCTGGGCGAGCGCTCAAGACAAAGAGAATCAGGTGGGGGGACGAACCACGACTTATCGATCAAATCGGTGCCAATGCCGGATACAAACTGCTGGAGCGGAGTATGGGAAGCGCGGCGGACTCGGACTCCGAACCAGCAGTTGCTCGACAACTCTTGGCCTGAGAAGGGGGTTTGATCTCTGGGGCCTGGGAGGCTCCCCCCGTGTTGAAATGGCGGATATGGACTTCTCCACGATTGAGGTGAGCTTCACCAACACCCGAGGCGCCATCACGCTGAACCGCCCGGACAAGCTAAACCCGCTCAGCACGATCACCCTCACGGAACTGGTCGGGGCAGCTCGGGTCTTCGATGCGAAGGACGAAGTGAAGGTCGTCGTCGTGAGCGGCCGGGGGCGGGCGTTCTGCGCCGGTGCCGACCTGGCTGCTTTCTCCACTGGTGACGGCTCGGCGCCGTCTGCCCGTGCTGTTCGTGAGGCGGCTGACGCCGGGCGCCTTATGGCGGAGGCCATCGAGGCGATGCGAGCCGTCACGGTGGCACGGCTGCATGGTCACTGTGTGGGCGGCGGGCTTGTCCTCGCCGCCGCGTGTGACCTGCGTGTCGCCGCCGCCGACACCCGCTTCTCGATCCCCGAGGTCGATCTCGGGATACCTCTCGCCTGGGGCGGGGTTCCCCGTCTCATCCGCGAGTTCGGCCCGGCCATGACCAAAGAACTGGTGATGACCTGTCGGCCGTTCAGCGCAGCTGAGGCGCAAGCCGCGGGTTTTCTCAACCGCGTCGTCCCCGCTGCCGAACTCGACGCGTCGGTGGAGAGTCTCGTCAGCCACCTTGAGAGCAAGTCTCGGCTCACCGTCTCTGCGACGAAGCAGCATGTGAACGCCGTCACTGAGGGCATGGTCGGCACCGCTCGTGCCTGGAACGACGCTGATTCGCTCGTCACGGCGCTCCGCGACCCCGAGTCAAGGGCGGTAGCTGCGGCGTACCTGAATCGGTTGGCGGCAACCTGACAGATGGCCTACTCGGGCTGATTCGGGTATCCAAGATCGACAGGAGGGGGTGCCACCGTACGGCTGGCGGTGTGCGGTCAACCCCTCGTCAACCGGCCGGTCGCTAGTTCCACGGTTGGAAATGTAGGTGACAATCACCCCGGCATGGGTGTCCCCGAAAGCCGCCGGGTCTGGATATTCTTGTCAACTGAAAACGACGGTCCGGTTGCCATTGAGCAGGACCCGATCTTCCAGATGCCACCGGAGACCACGGGCGAGCGCGGTGCGCTCCACGTCCCGGCCAATGCGAATCAGATCATCGACAGTGTCCGCATGGTCGATCCGGCTGATGTCCTGTTCGATAATCGGTCCTGCGTCCAACTCGGAGGTAACGTAATGACACGTGGCACCGATCAGCTTCACCCCTCGTTCAAACGCTTGATGGTATGGGCGCGCACCTACGAAGGACGGTAGGAAGCTGTGGTGGATATTGATGATCTGCCCTGGATAGCGGTCGCACACCTCCTCAGGGAGGATCTGCATGTATCGCGCGAGAACCATCACATCTCCCCGGACCGCCTCGAAGCTCGACACGATCTCGGTCATCGCCTCCTTCTTAGAAGAGACCGCGACGGGAATGTGAATGAAGTCAACTCCGTGCCACTCAACGAGCGGACGGAGATCGTCATGGTTTGAGATCACCGCTGCTACCTCGCATGGAAGTTCGCCGGATCGCCAACGGTGGAGGAGATCCGTCAAGCAGTGCTCTTCGCGGCTCACGAGGACCACCACCCGCTTGGGATGGTCGGTATCACTCAAGCTCCATTGCAACTCAAACTCAGTAGCCACTTGTTCGAAGCGGTCGGCGAACTCCCGAGCGGTGAAAGGCAGACTGTTGGCGAGGACCTCGATACGCTGGAAAAACTGGCCCGCGTCGAGATCCGCATGCTGTGCCGCTTCCACCACGGATCCACCGTGACGAGCCAGGAATCCAGTGACTGCGGCCACGATGCCGATCCGGTCGGGGCACGTGATGGTGAGTACGAGTCGGCGCACAACGGAAATTATGTCCAGTTCGCGGGACATCCTTCCAGCAGCACCTTTCGACGCCACAGATCAGATGCCACCGGATCGTGCAGTAGTCCCCTTCTATCGGGCATTCGCGTGGGCGCACAGTGCACTCGTTCTTCGAACTCGGGGGCGTCCTGAGCACCTCTCGCTTCGTCTGAGGTGCCGAATCACAGGGTGACCCAGTACGCCGGCTCGGGGATGGGGCTATCGGTTGCCAAGCTGCCGAATCCCGGTCGACCCTTCCAGGTGCTCTGGACAGGCCCATACCCGGAACCACTTGTCACCCATTGGGGGTGAAGCAGCGGGTCCGTGTAGGCCGGCGCCTCATGGCGGTGCGTGGACTTGGGCGCTGTGGACGAGCATCTGCGACGTTGAGGTAGCCGGGCCTTCGCTATCTGCCGAGCGTGTTGAGGTCGTGCGGCCGGCCGCAGGTGGTCGACGCAGGACTGCTGCCCAAGATTCGTCCTTGCATCCAGCGAACGATCGACGGGGTACCGACGAAGACCACCGAGTTGTGGGTGGCACCCATGACGTGGAGGTACTCCACCGTGTCACCGATCGTGCACGCCGTGCCGCTGACGAAGGCGTCGGTCAAACCTGGTGGCACCGTCATGTCCTTGGTGCCTTGCAGGATCAGCATGGGTACGGTGGTTCGAACTCGGCCGGGATCGTTGGCCTTGGCGTGGGCGATCACGATCGGGTTGGTTTCAGAACTCGTCAGGAAGACCTGCCCCGGGGTCAGATGGCGCCTGCCAATCGCGTTGGCGACCGAATCCAGGCACCCTTTGGTCACCTCCTCTCTGGCGAACTGCTCACCAGTTGCTGTGAAGACATCAGTGATCGGCAGGTCGTTGTAGGTCTGTGACCACGCATACGACGTGGGGATGCTGAATGGGAGGAACTGCTGGCCGGTCGAGGTACCGACGATCGAGATAAGGGTGCTGAGTCCCGTCGCCGGCGCGGCTGCCACAACACCGACCACATGGAGATCGGGAGCGTAGGTGGGCGCCATCTCCCCAGCGAACAGCGCGGCGTGGCCGCCTTGTGAATGACCATAGACAACCACGGTGTCGGAAGTCCGGAGTCCGGGCAGATGCCTGCTCGCCCGTGTGGCGTCCAGTACAGAGCGACCCTCACTGTCCCCGAGGAGGTAGGGATGGACCCCATGCGCGACGCCCAAGCCCTGGTAGTCGGCCGCAGTCACGACGAAACCGGCCCGGAGATAGTTGGCCAGCCCAGGAATGAGATACGGGCCGTTGCCTCCACCAGCGTTGGTGAAGAGCGATGGCGCACAGCGGGCTGCGAATCCGGTGGTGCCGTGCGCCCAGGCGATGACCGGGTAACCGGTGGCCGGCGGCGGCGCTCCCGGTGCGATGACGTAGCCGGACTCGGCCAGGTCGGCTCCGTAGATGGTGGTCGAATGGAACAGGATCCGCCAGACGGTGGCTCCAGCCGGCACGCCCGGTACGCCGGTCACCCGGGTCGAGCGAATCAACGTTCCAGGTGGTGCGACCGGTAGTGGACGGGGAGGGACGTAGAAGGCGGGGATGGCACTGGTCGCGCCAGGCGCTCCCGACGTCGTCTTCGACGACGCTCCCGCTCCCGAGCTGCACACACCCGCTATCGCAATCAGCGTCACCAAAGCCAACGTCCAGCGGACCGCCCTTCGCATCCGGGCCATCGATCGCATAGTCATTCCTCCCCAGACTCCCGCCAACGCTGGCGAAGGTACTCCGATGGTTCCGGTTATGGCCATCGCCTACTCGAGAATGGTGTGAGGGATGACCAAGCGGTCGGTGGCGTGAGGCGGGCATCAGCCGCCGAACTGCCGGAAGCCCGTCAAGCCCTCGAGGTGGTCTGGACAGGCCCAGACCCGGAACCAGCGGTCATCCTTCGGCGTGAACCAACGTTCCGTCTGCGACGGCTTGCAGGGGGTGTCCCCGATCGCCAGGAGTGGGACGGTCCGGCACCACAGCGACACCCACCTAGAGGCTGCTGAACGTCCCAGACCGGGGTTCTGATTCACCCGATCGTCCGGACCCCCGAGCGAGAGAGTTCAAATCCCTTGTGGCCGACGACCGTGCAAATCATCCCCTGTTCGCTGGAGAGGCACTGGAAGGGTCCGCCTGCCGTCGCTGACCCATAGGGGAGCACGGGGGTCTCCATTGCAGGGTTCCCGAGGTCGCACTGGCTGCCGCTGCACGTCTGGATCGATCCGCTCTCGTCCATCGTCACCAACCGGGGAGGTGAGAAAGTTGCGCAACGAAGCGAGCCTGGTGCAGTGGGGTCGATGTAGCAGCCGACGTTCTTCGACGGGGAGAGGAACGCACCGTTGAGCGTCGCATCGGACAGAGCCGCGGCGACGACCACGGTGAGTCGGGCCGTCGTGTGTTCGAACACGCACGATGGTGGCGGCGCCTGGACCGTCACCTGATCGCTGAACTGGTAGGTCCCGGGTCGCGCGTACGAATGGGTGTACGTGCTCGTGTGGTCCGCGCGCGCTGTATCCCCGCAGGCGACGTCCCCGGCGTTGGCTCCCGAGGTGCCCCCGTCGCCGAACAGCACCCCCTCGCCGCCGAGTGTTCCGGGTCCACGGATCTCGACGGTGAAGGTAAGGGTGGTTCCGGCCACTCCCTGGTCGGGACTGACTGTCGCTCGGGCAGTCACAGACTCTGCCATGGTCGTCGTCGTACTTGGCGCGGTGGTCGGTTCCGTTGTCGATGGCGTGGTCGCCGTCGGAGATGTCGGTGCCGTCCGATGCGTTCCTCCACCGCAGGAAGACGCACCAAACACGACCAGCACCAATACGAGGCTCCTCACGATCAACGTGTGTCGCCGCATGCTGTCCACTGTTCGTCCCTAGAAGCAGTCGGGCCAGGGACCTAGGTCCATTTCGGACCGGTCATCAGTCATCCACGGCCGGATGATCGAGTTGGAGCAGCCGCTGCCTCGGATGCCATAGAGACGTTCCTCACACGACATTACGGATGGAACCCGGTCCTCGTCGAACACTGAGGGGTGCCCCAGTACGCCGGGAAGGTCGCGCACTTTGGGGTGCTGACTTAGATCTAGGAGGGTGTGTCGCGATCGGTACCTCGTGGAGGCGGGTCGATGCCTGGGACTCCGCCATCACTTACGTGCTCGGTCCACTCAGACCCTGACCAGTAACGCTTCTCATGTCGACCCGTGGGGTCAATCAGCCAACCGGGAGCGATGCCGGTGAACGCAACAGGGCCTAAGGAGCCGTCGACGGCGTTCGACGCTTGGTCAGTGGATGTGGCATCTGCGAACGAGCGGGTCGGTGCCGATGCCCTCGAGCGACCCCGGCGGCGCTGAGAGGACAACATCCGCAGGGCGAACAGGGCGACAAAGACCACCAGGGCGATTGTGGAACCGTGACCGTAGAACGTGACCGCAGCCTATTGGGTCGGATCAGCCAGATCTCGCCGCGGTCCAGCTGCCCCCGTACGCTGCCGGGACGGTGGGGCAGCTCGGCACCTCGGGATAGGGCACGTCCGCTCCCATTCCGCCAAGACCTCCACAGGCGCTCCGAGCACTTCACCAGGAGATGAGGCTCGGGATCATCAGAGCCAACACTCCAAGCACCAACAGGATGGCGACGACAAGCGCAACTTTGCCCGATCGACTTCCGGCTCGAGCAGGATGGACCGCCAGGACGACTGCGACGACGGGTGCAATCAACGCCACAAGGGTGGCGGCCCCGTAGCAAAGGGTGTTCTGGGAGAACGAGCGCGTCTGCAACGGAGTCGCTGGGTCGAGCGTCACGCCGATCATGGCAGCGACGGCATACGCGACTCCGACCCCAGCGACCACCCCGATCGGGCTGAGCGCTATTGCGAACCACGCCCTGGCGGCCGAGGGAGTCTGTTCGGAAGAAGGCGTCGAAACAGACTCCGTTTGAGCCATACCCGTGAGTGTGCGCTCGATATCGACGGCTGCATCAGAGTCCTTGTTCTCTATCGCGGGCAACGGGTACGGACTGACGAGCTCTTAGCGGCGCATCACTGATCCGCTCGCCAGCAACTCGCTGGGCAAAATGGCCTGGACAGGGTGCCCCCGGACGATGCTCCTATGGATTGTCAAGAGCAAACGCTGACCTCGGTAGCTGCGCGAACACCTCCCGTGCGACGCAGCGCTTGAGGCAGCGCATCGCCTCCTTCTTGGTCCGTCCCTCCTTCATCCGGCGCTCGATGTAGTACTTGATCCAGGAGCCAGTCTGCTCTTTTCTTTGCGCCGATTGAACCGTCAGGACCGGTGCTCCAACGCCTGGCTTCGATGCACGACACGGGGACCACCGTCGTGGCCCTGGTTGGGCACATCACGGTGATGTTCATCGTTCGGTTCTGCTTCACCCCGATCAGCATCTCCCGCTCGACGAGGAGCACAGGGAGTGAAGACAAGTTGTTCACCTGCAAGTACGGGACCTGTGCGGGGTTCTGCTCCGCCACCTCGATCAAAGCCGTTCCGAGATCCTCGGGTCCCGCCAGGTGCCCGGTCGGGTCGGGCCGAGGAGGGGGAAGCTCGGGACCTTCGACCCTGGCTGCGCCGCACCAATCCGATGAGTCTCCAAGCGGTAGACCCTGCCCGGGAGGCGCATGGGGTGGAGCGGCAAGAGGAGGCGTCATGACGCAGCGGACTTCCGATGAATCCCCCGCCCTCAAGGGATCGGGGTTGTTGCGACTCCGGCCCGCTCCGTTCCACCGTGTCCTGGGGTCACTGTTGTGCGGCATCACACTTATGGTCTTCGGTCTCGTTGGATTCGCTGGAGCTTCTGCAGCCGCCTCGAGCGCACCGACGTGGACCGACACGGGGATACCGGCGCCACCCGGTGCAGTGAGTTCCTTCCTGGGCGCGACGTCCTGCCCTGACGCGTCGTTTTGCGTGGCGGTGGGGTCGACCGCGACCACGCCGGTTCCTCCACCGTCCCCTCCGCTCGCCTATGCGTGGGACGGCACCAGCTGGTCGCGGATGACGATCCCGGCCACGGGGGCCGGCGACGAAGACTTCCTCCGCGGCGTCTCGTGCTCGAGCCCGACGGCGTGCGTCGCCGTCGGCCAGGTGCTCCCCTCCCAGGCGGCGTTTGCCGAGGTCTGGGACGGATCGGCCTGGAGCATCGTGTCACCCGCCACGCCGCCGGGCGCCGTGAGTGCGGGCTTCAACGCCGTCCAGTGCATCGATTCGACCGACTGCGTGGCGGTCGGGGGCTGGGGCACCTCGGACATTCCTTCTGTGTTCCACACCCTGGTCGAGCGGTGGGACGGGAGTACCTGGTCCGTCATGACCAGTCCCGACGCGGCCGGGAGCACCAACAGCCAGCTTCAGGGTGTCTCGTGTTGGTCATCCGATGGCTGCTTCGCGGTAGGGGCGGCTGGGGTGGGATCGCCCGCCACGACGTTCGATCCGCTCACGGAGAAGTGGGACGGCACGGTGTGGTCGACCGTTGGGGCTGGGTCTTCCGGCGTGAGCAGCAGATTGACTGGCGTGTCGTGCACCGGCGACAGCTTCTGCCAGGCCGTCGGCAGCAGCAACCCTGCGAATCCCACCGTCCAAGTGACTCTTGCCGAGCGCTGGGACGGAACGGCCTGGACCATCGACCCATCGCCGAACGAGACTACGAGCACGGGGCTCACCGGCGTCTCCTGCCTCCGGTCTGACTGGTGCGCTGCATCGGGTGCCGGGCAACTCGGAACGACACAGAGCGTTCTGGAGCATTGGGACGGCACCGACTGGGCCATCGCGAACAGTCCGGCCGTGGGCGCGAGCGGGACCTTGCTCAACGGGGTGTCCTGTGCCGACGGCGGTACGTGCATGGCAGTGGGCGAGGCGACCGCAGCGGGAAACGTGCGGATCCCGATTGCGTTGTCGACCGGAGTGCCGGAACCCACACCGCCGGTTCCCACCTATGGACCCGGTTATTTCGAGGTGGCCTCTGACGGCGGGCTCTTTGCCTTCGGCGACGCGCAGTTCGCTGGCTCGATGGGCGGGAAGCCGCTCAACAAGCCGATCGTCGGGATGGCCGTCGACCCGACCAGCAACGGCTACTTCGAGGTGGCCTCCGACGGCGGGATCTTCGCCTTCGGCGGCGCGCAGTTCAGCGGTTCGATGGGCGGCAAGGCGCTCAACAAGCCGATCGTCGGGATGGCGGTCGACCCGGTCACAGGTGGCTACTGGGAGGTGGCGTCCGACGGCGGGATCTTCGCCTTCGGCGGCGCGCAGTTCAGCGGTTCGATGGGCGGCAAGGCGCTCAACAAGCCGATCGTCGGGATGGCGGCCACCGACGACGGTCAGGGGTACTACCTGGTGGCCTCCGACGGCGGGATCTTCGCCTTCGGCGATGCGCAGTTCGCCGGCTCAGTGGGCGGCAAGCCGCTCAACAAGCCGATTGTCGGCATGGCCGTCGACCCTGCCACCGGCGGCTACTACCTGGTGGCCTCCGACGGCGGGATCTTCGCCTTCGGCGGCGCGCAGTTCAGCGGTTCGATGGGTGGCAAGGCGCTCAACAAGCCGATCGTCGGGATGGCGGTTGACCCGGTCACGGGTGGCTACTGGGAGGTGGCCTCCGACGGCGGGATCTTCGCCTTCGGCGATGGGCCGTTCCTGGGATCGATGGGTGGGAAGCCGCTCAACACGCCGATCGTCGGCATCGGAGCCTGACGCCGGTTGCGGGCCAGATCAACGGTTCGCAGTATCGGCGATCGTGGTAGACGAAGGCTTGAGACGCGACCCGATGGGGCCAACCGTGCTCCTGACGCCGGGACGTGGGTGCAGATAAGCACGCGACGGCAGGCGAATCCTCGGAGGCCAAATCCACTGCTCTAGGGGCATTAGAGCAAGGGACCCAAGCTGGCCCGAACAACATCATGGCGGCGCCGATGGATGGTGTCCCAGTCCTCGCTGCCGGGAAGGAGCGCCAACATAGCGGCACCTTTTGAACGGTCGTCACGTCTGCCAGAATTCTCACATGACACCGGAGCGCTGGACTTCCAATGGTCACCCAATGGCCTTGGATCCCGATGCAATCTCGACCGATCCAGACCTACCCGCCTTCATGAGTCCACCCCAAGGCGCGCCTGCATACTACGGCTTTCCCCTGTTGAGAGGGATTGAGTCTGACGGATTCAAGCTCGGAATCATCACAGACTTCACCCTCGAGACTGACGTCTTGGAGGGTGACCTGTACATCGTGGCGCCTGATGGCAGCCGAGCGGGAATCGTCTGGGTCACCGGCCCGGCGAAGCGCTATGGAGAGTATGAACCAGCGACCGCGGCGAAGTGGGGAGTCTGGCAGTTTGAATTCGCACGGCCACTGCGCACGATCGACGACGCTCAGTGGGCGCTCGACCAGATGGTTCTTGTGCTCCGACCGGAATGGGAACGGTGGGCGGTATCCGTGAAACAAGTGCCGCCGCCGACCCCGACCTTTAGGCGCCTGCGTCGGCTCCCGACCGAGATGCCGAAAATTCTCGAAACGGTGGGGACGGACATTGTGATCGCCGGCAGGTGGACCATTGAAGGCCGCAATCATCCGCGAAGCAGCCTCTTCCAGACTGATCCTGGGGGTGTCCCCGAACGCCCGGACGGGGTGCCACCCTGCGGCACCTTGGGGCAGTCCGGCTCCGACCGCCAAGCGTGTTGTCGGCCATGATTGACGGTATGCCCGAAGTAACGATTCAGGACCCCTAAATCTGCGGCGCTCAGGCTGATGAGACAGAGCACGGGCTGGCGGCCAGTAAAGCGCGTTGAGGCAGGAGCATCCGCCGTCCGAGGTTCGCCATCCTTGGGCATCGCCGCCATGGCGAGCCACGGGCTCCGCAACCGCCTTCGGAGCTGGTTCGCGTGCTGTTTCCATAACGCTCGCCCCTTGGGGCAATGTTTGGGGCTTGACAGATGATAGGAGCGTCGCCGGGACAGTGGCGCCCTCGATTCGGTCCAGATTCCCCGTTCAGGGGTCATGATTTTCAACATGGGCACGGTCTTGCTGGGCGACGTGATCCGGACGTTTGCCACCCAGCCGTCGGGTCAAGTGACCATCGTCGGTATCGACGGCCCTAGCGGCTCTGGGAAGAGCAGCCTCGCCCGACGACTCGTAGATCGTACCGGCGCCACTCTCGTCGAGATCGACGACTTCGTGTCGTGGACCGACTTCTCGGGTTGGTGGCCCCGCTTCGAAGCTCAGGTCCTCGAACCCCTGCTCCGGGGAGGGGATGCTCGTTATCAGGTCCGCGATTGGCAGGATGACCCGAGAGGATCGTCGCTCAACGGCTGGAAGACGACCCGATGGTCACCACTGATCATTCTCGATGGTGTGACAAGTACACGCCAAGCGGTCTCTGGCCTTCTCGCTTACCGGATCTGGGTCGAAGCCCCCGACGATATCCGACTAGCCCGAGGAATCGAGCGAGATGGCGAAGAGGCCCGGCATCTCTGGCTCGCATGGATGCAAGAGGAACAGAGTTTCTTCGCAAGAGACCGCACCCGAGAGCGGGCTGATCTATCAGTGGACGGATCCGCCTCCAGCGGAGCCTCCGCAGGGGAAGACGTAATCCCGACACTTGAGGCCACCTGACTCGGTCCCAAGCCTGCCCCACTTCGCCGGCTGGGAGACTCTCGGGTGCGGTGTTAACTGGGTCAGTGGATCGTTCCGACAGGGAGAGAACCGACGCATTCTCTCTGGAGGAACTCCTGGCCGCCGTCAGGGCATCTTGGAGTCTCGAGACCTGCGATCCGACGGACGCAGCGGAATGGACGCCCGCCAACCCATCTCGGGGCCAGTGCGCGGTGACCGCGTTGGTCGTGCACGACCTATTCGGTGGCCAGCTGCTCGAGGCCGAAGTGCACTTCCACGACGGTTCACGACAGGGATTCCACTACTGGAATCGACTGGCTGGCGGCGACGTGGACCTCACTCGGGAGCAGTTCATGAGCGACGAGTTTCTACAAACGCCGCGGGTGGTCGACCGCCTACCCGAGTTCCCGTGGCGAGCCCAGGAGCAATACCTCATATTTCGAAAGCGTGTCTACGCTGCCTTGAAGATGCAGCCACGCGACAGGTGCTGACCTATCCCCGCACGCCGACCGGTGGGGCGGCCTTCCGTCGATGTGACTGCACTTCGAGTTGCCGATACTCGTGCCTACTGGGGCGGGCCGCTCCTGAGTGTCACGCCAACGCTCGACGGTTGGCCCGATGGGTCCACGTACTGAACTTGGACGGTCGATCCGGGCGCCAGCCGGAGAAGCTCATGGGTCAGTGACTCTGGCGACGTGACGGGCACGCCGTTGATAGCTGTGATCGTGTCGCCGTTGCTCAATCCGGCCACGTCGGCCGGACCACCCGAGACCACGCTGGCGATTACTGCTCCCCCGGAGCCTGAGCTGGTGCTCATGACGTGCACGCCCAGGAAGGGAGTCGCACCGACGTGCACCGTGTCCGAACCCTGCCCGGTGACGATCTGCGTCGCGACCTTGCGGGCAGTGGCGATCGGGATCGCATACCCCTGCGACGCGTTCGAGCCGAACTGGTATCCCTCAGAGGCCGCGGTCACCATCCCGACCACTCGGGCCGAGGTGTTGACCAGTGCGCCACCCGAATAGCCGGGGACGATGGCCGCGTTGGTCTCGAACAGGCCGGTCAGTTGCTCGGCGGTACCGCTCACCTCGTCTTGCGCGGCGATGGACTGGTCTAGTGCCGTGATCTTTCCACCCGCATGACTCGGCGTGCCGCCAGCCCCTTGGGCATTGCCCACAGCGACGACGCCGTCCCCTACCGTGACGAGCCCCGAGGCGCCCGTGGTGATCGTCTTGAGACCCGACGCTCCGCTCAACCGCAGCACCGCTACGTCCTGCGACCGGTCGTACCCGAGCACGGTCGCACGGTAGGTCCGCCCGTTTCCGACGTCGCGCACGCTGATCTGGGTCTCCCCCTCAACGATGTGGTTGTTGGTGAGCACGACACCGTTAGACGTGAGCACCATGCCGGTTCCCGCGCCCTGGACCGCCTGGTAAGCATCCGTCACGTTGATGTCTACGAGGGCCGGCGCGGTCGTGGAGGCGAGGGCGGCCGAGTTGTCGGGAGCCCCGGGGCTCTTGGAGCTCGATCCCTTCGCGGCCACGGTGGTCGAGGTGGAACTGGGGGACGGTGTGTTCGACGAAGGGGTCAGGAGAGCGCCGATCACCGCCCCCAGGGCCATGAACATGACCGCGCTGACGATGATCGTCCGGGTGTGCACATGGTGGTGGTGTCGCCCCAAGGGGGGTGCGCCGGAGGGCCGGCTCGTTGGGGGAGCCGGCTCCGGGGAGGCATCCTGGGGCCCCCGACGCGGCGACGGCTTGTCCGGGTTGCCGGCCTGCACCTCCGTCATGAATGGAGGATGTGTCGCCGGAACCCCCACCTCCAAGAGGATTAGGTCACTTTGGGTCAGCCGTCACAATCCTCGGGCCTCTGCTCTTGCCGTCGGCGCATGCCTGATCGGCCTTCGCGACGACAGTTGCGAGACCGACCTCGCGTTATTCGCCGGACCCATGGTTCGCTCGGGGGTACCCTCGTACATTGGGCTGGGGATACGTCCCAAGTCGCTCGTCGCCGCCCTCGGTGGGCTCCTCGCTGCCGTGTCGTGTCCAGCCTCCGGTCCCGGCCCAGAACCAGTCGACCGGGGATTTGGGACCCAAATGGCCACCAAGCCGGTGGCGGAGCACCATCATGGGTGGCGTATGGCGCGCCAGCGGGTTTCGAGTAGTGTCCGTCGCAACCGCACGGTGGCCGGTTCAATCGTCATCACCTCCTTGATTGCTCTGGGTGTGGCTACCAACTCATGTGGCGGTCCAGGTCGCACCATCGCTCCCAAGACAGCGCCACGGGTGAGCTCAGCGACGACGACGTCGCAGTTCTCCGGCCCGGGGACAGGCACTGCGCATGTGGCGCCAGGGTCCGACCCGAGTGTGCTCCCCGGTCCCGTCTTGATGGCCGATGAAGGCAACAACCGCTTGATCGTGGTCGACGCCCTGGGCCGGACTCTTTGGACATGGCCACAGCCTGGCGACCTCCCTCCGGGAGTCTCGTTCAAGAGCCCAGACGACGCCTTCTTCACTCCGAACGGGAAGCAGATCATCGCCACCGAAGAGGAGTACTCGGTGGTCACCTTGATCGACGTGGCCTCGCGCAAGATCCTGTGGCGTTATGGCACGCCGGGTGCGCCGGGTGACGGCCCGAACCAGCTCTCAAACCCCGACGATGCGCTGGTCCTCCCTGACGGTGACGTGTTCACGGCCGATATCAAGAACTGTCGCCTCCTGTTGATCACCCCGCCCGCACAGGTGCCAGCCCGCGTCTACGGCACGACCACCCAGGCCTGTCAGCATGCACCGCCGGCGCACTTCGGAAGCCCCAACGGCGCTTTCCCCATGGCCAACGGGCACTACCTCGTCACCGAGATCAACGGGGACTGGGTTGACGAGATGGACCTGGCCGGGACGATCTACGCCTCATGGCACCCTCCCGGTGTCAGTTACCCGTCCGACAGCAACGAAGTGCGCCCCGGCACCTACCTGACAGTGGACTACGCCGAACCAGGTCAGATCGAGACCTTCGACGCTGGCGGTCGGCTCCTGTGGCGCTACCGGCCCACCGGAAGCTCCGCTCTCAACCACCCCTCGCTGGCCCTACCGCTCCCCAACGGCGACGTGATCGCCACCGACGACGCCAATGACCGGGTCATTGTGGTTGATCCGAAGACCAACGCCATTGTCTGGCAGTACGGGGTTCGTGGTGAGTCGGGCGACGGTCCGGGGCTCCTCAACGCGGTGGACGGACTTGACCTGGTGCCGCCGTACTCCGATCTCGTCGTCCACGCCCCAACCATGGGTCTCCCTCCGGCTCCGACGCGTACCGCTACCAAACAATGAGTTGTTGACCACACGGTAGGTGCCGGTTGCGCTCATGCCAGGCCTCTGACCTCTCGGGCCCATCGCTCCACTCCCAACGCCGGTCGGTCGGAGCCCGACCGACCGGCGTTGGGGAAGTGAAACTAGCTGGCCGGGAGCCCAGAGCCAAACAGCGAGATAGGGCGACTGCACAGGCAGTCGTGCGACCTGCCACCATCTGGGCAACTGCTACTTCTCAACTCGACCGAGCGCAAGATCAATGATCTCGTCGAGCGACATAGAGCGCCCCTCTTCATAGTGACGCTCGAACTCAACCTTCATACGCCCCTGCAGAAGTGCCATATTCCGCTCGCGATCCAATTCGTCATCGCTCCAGACACTGCCGGGGACCTCGTCCATGAGCGCATCTGCCCCGCCGTGCAGGGTCGCCGCTCGGGCGTCATCCCCCACGCTTGACGCGCAGCGCGCCAGTCCCAACACACCCTCAGCCGTACCTTGAGCGTCTCCGGTCAGCCAGTACTCTCGGACCCTGGGCGTCTCCGAGAAGGAGGCGGAGAGCCACAGAGATGGTGTTCGGTAATGGAAGGGAGGTCGTCCATTGGGCGACCTCCCTTCCGCGCGGGCCGATAGGTCGAGAGGGATGCGAAATGGGTCCCACTGATTCTTGGGCGACGCAGTCTCGTGTGGACTCCTGACACTTGACGAGCACCTGAGGCCCACCTTCTGCGAGGAAGTCGTGGATGAGCCGATGAACGAGATGCTCGATATCTGGAAGTCGCCTCGGAGACCGCCTGGAACGGGCGTTTACGAGATGCCCGACCCGGGGCACAAGTGGACGTGCTCACTGCGCTGCGCGTCGCGGCCTTACCGTTGAGGTCATGGACGGCCACGACAGCGGGAGACACAAGGGTCCTGCCCACGCCCGAAAGCGGGCACTGCCTCGGGAAAACGAGGAACGCCTCACCGAACTTGGCAGAAAGCTACCTCCGCCGAGCGAAGACGAGCTCGAGATCGTTGCCGGGCTGCGCGCATCGCGACGGCACCGGCGTCTCCTCACGTGGGGCGCTGCGCTCATCGTCGCGGCGCTCTCCGCGGGTGCCATTGCACAGTGGGTCCGGCCGCTCCCCCACGCCACCCTCAAGACCCGAGCAGTCCGTCTCCCAGGGATGGCACCGTCCTTCGCGTGGCCAAGGAGCGGAGAGGCAGCGGCGACGGTCGTGGGTGTTGGAACGGTGGGCCAGGTACGTGGGTCCCAGTCCGCACCAGTCGCCGGTCTGGCCGAGCTCCTCGCGGCCTACGTGGTCCTGTCAGATCACCAGTTGGCGCCGGGTGGCGAGGGCCCGGCGATCCCCGTCACCGCCGACGCGCTCGCGGCATACCAGGCCGGGCAGGCGAGACAGGAGTCCGAAGTCCCGGTCGCAGCCGGAGAGTCACTCACCGAGCTCCAAGCCCTCGAAGGGCTGTTGGTCGACTCGGGAGCCGACATGGCGACGGTCCTCGCCGACTGGGACGCGGGAAGCGTCAGTGCGTTCGTGGCCAAGATGAATGCCGCAGCGAGCAGGCTCGGCCTCGGCTCGACACACATCACCGATCCGAGCGGCGTGGACCCGGCCACGACGAGCACAGCAGAGGACCTCGTCCGCCTGGGCGAGGCATCGCTGTCCATCCCGGTCCTCCGACAGATCGTCTCGCTGGCCCAGGCGAGCGTGCCGATGACCACCGTCGTCTACAACCCCAATTTCGACCTGGGGCACGACGGGATCATCGGCATCAAGACGGCGTCCGACTCGAGTGCACGGGGCTGCTATCTCTTCGCGGCGATGCAGAACATCGGCGGGAAAGACGTCACGGTCGTCGGTGCCGTGTTGGGTCAGCCGGGCGGAGCGCTCGGCCCGAACACTGCCGCGGTCGATGCGGGTGACGCGGTGGTGAGGAGTGTCTTCGTTGCCGTGCACAGCTTCACCATCTTGGCTCCCGGCCAGAAGGTCGCCGAGGTCGATGCGGCCTGGGGTTCGATGGCACCCGTGACCGTGGCACGGCCGGTCGACGTGATCGGATGGCCCGGTCTCGTTGCCACGCTGGAAGTTCGACACGGCCCTTTGGACGGTCCCTTACCGAGCGGGGCCACCGTCGGGATGTTGCGAGCGGGAGTGGGACGCGTTTCGGTACAAGTGGAGCTGCGGACAGCGAGTGCACTCTCGGGCCCCGGGGTGTGGTGGCGTCTGACACGTTGAGCAGGGTCACATCAGGACACCGCTTCGGGTCGGATGAGGGATCTGGTTGAACCGGGCAGACTTTCAATGC
This sequence comes from uncultured Acidimicrobiaceae bacterium, assembly GCA_963781955.1. Lineage (GTDB taxonomy): Bacteria > Actinomycetota > Acidimicrobiia > Acidimicrobiales > RAAP-2 > Bog-473. Next base: position 1,738,196 of record CAWAHU010000001.1, on the reverse strand, counting down.
GGTCTCACTCAAACGAAAGCTGTTTCTTGTCCTGAGAATGAGGCGACTCCACGACGCCACTCCATCGTGTCGCGGAGCCGGCGGTTGGGGGCACCTTTGGGTCTCTCGCTCGAGCTATGAGCGGTAGTTCAAGTACAGGACCCCATTCTCGTAGCCCTCGCGGTTCACGAGTGACCAGTTGGCGAGCATTGCGTCCTCGACAAAGAGTAGAGGACCCGGGCCCCGAGTCACCGGGTACACGAAGAGGTGGAGCTCGTCCACCAGCCCATCGGCGAGGAGCTGCCGCACCAAGGTGCCACTGCCGCTCAGGTAGAGGCCCCTCTCGTTGTCGTTCTTGATTCGCTGGATGACGGTCGAGTCATAGCCACCGATGATCTTCGAGTTCGCCCAGGTGGCCTCTCTTAGCGTCGACGAGACGACGTACTTGGTCGTCCCGTTCATGAACGGCGCGCCTGGGTCGTCCTTCGCCGTCCTTTGTGACCACACAGGGGTGAACATCTCGTAGGTGTTGCGACCGAGGAGAATGCCGCTGCACCCATCCATGGCCCCGCCGATGGCCTCGCCCAACTTGGGATCGAAACCGAAGTCCATCGTCCACGATGGCGTGTCGATGACACCGTCAAGGGTGATGAACTCGTGTACCCGAATCTGTCCCACCAAGATCCCCCATCCCTGGAGAGTCCGACCAAGACGCTACATGGGAACTGCTTTCCGAGGTTGTCTCCGAAGTGCCGAACTGCCTGACCGTCCTGGCCTTCCGGGCAACCCTCATCCGGAGGCAGACACCCCGTCAGGTCGCGAAATTCTTCAGCCGAATCGGAGGCTTTTTGTTGGGCGGGCTGGGTCTGCCAGTGACGGAGCCCGTTGGCCGGTTACTCCTCGTCCTGGGCCAGACCCACGCCTCCGGGCAGCGGGCCGGGCGGGCAATCGGGGGTCACCCTTCCGCCCCCGCCAGGAACGGTCGCGGGGCTAGCAGATCGACGCTCTGGTAGAAGTGGGACATCGGACCGGGCCTCAAAACGGGAGGGTCTGAATATGGGTCGTGACGAGTACCTGCATTACCTGGCATCGGTTCGGCTGTTCTCGAACTGCACCAACAAGGAGCTTCGGGAGATTGGAACAGTGGCCAGCCAACTGAGGGTTCCGGCCGGGAAGACGCTCGCTCGCGAGGGAGAAGTCGGTCTTGAGCTGTTCATCATCCTTGAGGGGACCGCGTCGGTGACCCGCGACGGACGGCACGTGGCGTCGGTCACCGCAGGCGGTGTCGTAGGAGAACTGGCCGTTCTGACACGTCGCCCTCGCAACGCGACGATAACGGCCGAGACGGACTTGGGGATTCTGGTTCTCACTCACTCGGAGTTGGACCAACTCCTCGACGACATTCCCGGTCTGGCGAAACGCCTCCTCTACGACGTTGCGGGCCGACTCGACGAAGCAAGGCCGGACATCTCTCGCTGAAGCATCGGTTCATGCCAACGGCCCACCGTCCGGCGAGTGGGGCATCCCACCGGGCAGAACTTCTCACGACGCGGCCTGATGGACCGAGAGACATGAATCCACACCAAAGCGCCGGTGCAAACGGTTTGGTCGGCTTACGATTTGGTGAGCGGGGGTATGACGGTTGGGGGTGACGCGTGTCCGCGCAGGCCGCTAAACGGGCCGGGGAATGATGTCAGCCGGGTTGCGAGTCTCCGAAAGCCGAGGCGCTCGGGGGGTGGGACCTCTCGCCTGGTTGCAGCGCCATCACCTTCCTCGGCCGGTCGGCTGGCCAGAACGGAGTTCTTCGCGCTGCGCAGGGCGGGCGGCCTTGTCGAAGGACACCTATCGATGCCGTCGAATGGCCCGTGACACGATGCAAGGCGAAGGGATGCGCCGCCTTCTCGTTTGGGGGTGAGGCAGGCCCATCCATCAGCCCAGGATCACTGATCCTGGGCATCGCCGCCAAAGGGTGGGCGACCGGCTTCGTCCGCCTTCGGAGCTGGCTCGCGTCCGTGGGGTGTCGTGGTGGCCCCCGGTGCCGTAGGGGTTGCGCCGGCGTCAGGGGACCACCTCAAGGGCGGTGTCCACCACCCCCATCCCCATGTACGAAGGTCGACGCGGAGCGGATCATTGCCAGGGGTCGGCGGGGGAGGGCGGCGTAGTGGATCTGGTGGCGCAACGCCGCCAAACGCGTCATTTTCGCGTCATTGTGTGTCTTGGCGGCATAAAATCCCAGGTCAGAGGCCTAGAGTAATGGGCCTGCAAAGCCCTTTACCCGGGTTCGATTCCCGGCGCCGCCTCCAGGGAAAACGCAGGTCAGAGGTGGTAAACGCGTTGACCGTCGTTTACCGGGCGTCACGCGGATTTTCTGGGATTTCGCGTGATCCACGCGTGATGTCGCGTGATTTTCGCGTGATCGCGGAGCGCATTTCTCCGCGTCACGTAGCGTCATTTTCGCGTTGAGCCCGAGCCCGGGCCATGTCGTCCAATCCGACTTCGATTCGGAGCGCATCGACGGCCCGGTCTCTGCCTTCAGTCGGGATGGCGCCATTGCGGTTCTACTTACCGTCGCCGCCAAGATGACACACCCAGCCCGCCCGAACGGGTCGCCGCGGCCATCGACAGCTCCGAGGCCGATGACGGCGTACCTTTCCGTCACCAGTGCACCGGATCGTCCATGCCGTGTGCCCGCCGCCCGGCCGGCCTTCGGCCCGTCCTCGACGTCCGGCACGGCACTATCTCATGGGCCCGGTATCTAATCCTTTGCTCCGTCCACATCGCCTTGGGTCACCCGAATCGAACGCGGCCAGCCCTGGGATGGTGAGAGCCGGACCCAATAAGCGAGCCCGTCGAAGGAGATTCACGACACCGTTGGGGTTGGTCCGTCGAGCGGATTGGAAAGAGACCTTGGGTTGACTCGATAACCGCGAATCGGGTGGTCAACTTCGGCGGTGCAAGTACCTCCAGAACCTCGAGCCCGCCACGACAACTTCGCGAGTTTCTTCACGGACCCTTCTTCTGTTCGGCACCCTTGGTTGCGAGCGTACGCCCACATCCCTACAAGCCGGGACGATGGGACAGTTCCGCCCCACCGGGTGACCGGCAACCGGGACGCGAACCGCCCCCGCCGAAGCGGGGCCGGTTCGCTGGGACGGGTCGTCTGTGGGTCAGGGCCAGGATGGTTTCGTGCGAACGATCCGAGACTACGGCGTCACTTCGCGTCCGCCATGAGCGGCCAGTCCGTAGATAACGAGGACGCCGACCATGATGTAGGTCAGCGACCACACGGGGTAGAAGGGCATCCACCAGATTGCACTGATCGCCATGACCGCCCCAGCGAAGATTCCGATCCATCGACTGAGCTGTGATCGTGCCACAACCCCGACTGCACAGAGGATGAGCACAATGGCTACGGCGAGGTACACCCAGCCGTAGGTCTTCAGGCTGTGACCGAAGATGGCGTCTTCGAAGTTCTGGGGGAGCACACCGTGATAACGGAACGCCCAGATGGCGTCGAAGACTCGCATGATGCCCGCGACTCCGAGCACGACGGCTGCAAAGATGAGCCAGCCTTCACCCTTTTCATCCATCACCAATCTCCCATTCATCCATCACCAATCTCCCACTTGATTTGAGATCGCCGGGTTGTTCCACGGCATTTCACGTACGAACGACCCCCACCTCCCAACGGGGTGGAGAGGAAGTGGGGGAAGGTATCGGGTCTGGTTGTGAGAGGCGTTTCCATTGCGCCCGCCACAGACTCGAAGGTTGCGTCGTGACTCTGCCAACCTCCTCGATTCGTTCGTAACTACAGCATGTGCTTCCCGACCGGATTCAGTAGGGACTTTGGTCCCAGCCCGACGAAATCGGGGACCCCCCGTGGCCCAGCGGTGGTTCGGCGAGTGTCGGATAATCCCGACGACCGGTCGGTCGGCACGTTTGGGGGAAATGAGCCAGCCACCCCTGGAAGCTGCGCCAGACCAAACCCCGAAGAAGAGGATCACCCGAACGTGGAACGACCGATATCAGGGCTCGGTTGTTCAGGAGTTCGTGCATCAGCTGGGAGCCATCGACTTCGGCGACCGAATCATCCTGTTCGGTGCCGCACTACTCCTCTCGGTGCTTCCGATGGTGATACTCCTCAGCTCACTGGCGAGTTCGCGAATCGACGACGACATCGCACAACACCTTGGCGCGAGCAGGCAAGGAGCGCGAGTCATCGAAGGGCTGTTCAGAACGTCCGCGACCTCCTTCAACCTCAGCGTCCTGATCGGCCTCCTTCTGGCTCTGGCGGGGACGTTGGCCACGGCGAGATCGGTCCAGATCGTCTATGAACGCACCTTTGACCACCCGCCGAGCAAGGGGTGGGGCAACGTGCTTCGGTGTTTTGTCTGGATCGCCGTGCTCGCTGGCCTCTTCATCGGAGACGCGGCTGTCGCAAGAAGTGTGCGCAATGGCCCGGCTGGACCTGTCGTCTTCGGACTGGCGAACTTGGCGTATTTGGCGCTGTTCTTCTGGTGGTCGATCCACTTTCTCCTGGCGGGAAGAGAGCCGTGGCGGCGCGTGTGGCCCGCCGCGCTGGTGACCGCCCTCATGTGGATCGGGCTGGGAGTCTTCGCATCGTTCAATTTCTCCTCGACGATTGTTTCCGACAGCAAGATGTACGGCGTCATCGGCGTCGTCTTCACTCTGGTCACATGGTTCATTGTGATGGGCGCAGTTCTCACGCTGGGCGCGGTGGTCGGTGCGATGTGGGAGAGACGGCGCGGGATGCATGGTCACGCCGACTGAGCGTCGCACGGGTGCGGGCGGATGCTTCATGACGGCCGACCCTGCCCCACTCATGCCGGTATGGGGCACCCCACCTACCGCCGCCCCGGAACTGCCGCAGCCCCGTCAGCCCCTCGAGGTGGATGGGACATGCATTTCATCGAGGCGACGGTTGTGGGTTGGCGGAGGCCTACCCCTCGCGGCCAGAGCCCGTCGCCTCACTCGGTGACCCAAGAGGAGGCCGAGAAGAACGAGTGCAACTACGGTCCCTCTGGACAGCACCCTCCTGGCGCTTCGACCTTCCTCCATCCACTCATTCTTGCCCCGTTGCTCGCTCAGGTCGACTGTCGTGCTCCGAACTGCCGCAGCCCAGTCAGCCCCTCGAGGTGATCGGGACAAGCCCACACCCCGAACCACCGGTCACCTTCGGGAGTGAACCAGCGACTCGTATGGGCCGACGCCAGGGTGTAGTGCCTGGCCGTCCGGTCACCCTGGCCGAGCCACGCCTTGGACGCGAAACGACCTCGCCGAAGCGGGGCCGGAACACTGGAACCGGAATGCCCCACTGCCGGCGAACTGGGGCAGGTCTCTCTCCTAGTCGGCAAGGTCGATTAGGAGCTGGGTCAGCCCAAGATCCGCAGCTCGCCGAGCGCCCTCATACTCGTCGAGATGGCCCGTCGATCGTTGCGTGGTGCTCCTCTTTCGGCCTCGTAGGACCCTCTCGGAGGTCCAGGCGGGTTCCATCCAGCGGCCATCCGGAGCCTGCTGGCTCTCAGCACGGACCCAACCGAAGGGAGCTAGCGAGACGAGTGTCGATCCGGTCGCGAACAGTTCCTCAACGGCCTCTACGACTCGTGCTTGAAGCCACGGCTCGACAATGACGAGTGGATCATCAGGATAAGCCGGAAGCGCCTCTGGGGTTTGTACGTCCAGCAACTTATCGATCAGGCTCTTGGACCCAGCCACGTACGTGTGTCACCGAGGGCAACAAGCTCCTGGCGGGCGGCGCCGAACTCGACGAGGTGTGCCGGCACCTCCAGATCGCCGAGTCGACCTGGCATCGCTGGCTGGCCCAATACGGCGGCATGAAGGCGAGCGACGCCAAGCGCCTGAAGGAGCTCGAGGTCGAGAACACTCGGCTGAAGAGGCTCCTCGCCGAGGCCGAGCTCGACAAGGCGATGCTCAAGGAGCTGGCGGAGGGAAACTTCTGACCCCGAACCGCCGCCGTCGTGCAGTCGAGACGCTGCAGGCGCGGTTCGGGGTCTCTGAGCGCAAGGCGTGTCAGGTCGTCGGCCAGCACCGCTCCACCCAGCGTCTGGCCACCTCCAAGCCGCCCGAGGACGAGGAGGCACTCCGGGCGTTCCTCCGGGCCTTCTCCAAGGAGCGCCCCCGATGGGGCTGGCGCCGTGCCGCCAAGGCGTTGCGCCGAGAGGGATGGCGGGTGAACAACAAGCGTGTCCAGCGCCTTTGGCGTGACGAGGGCCTCAAGGTGCCCTATCGCAAGCGCAAGAAGCCCATGCGTGGCATCGGGGTGCGCGTCGGCCCCATGTCGCTGATCGCCCCCAACGCCTTGTGGGCGCTCGACTTCCAGTTCGACACCACCGAGGACAACCGCACCTTGAAATTGCTCAACATCGTCGACGAGTTCACCCGGGAGTGCCCGGCCATCGTGGTCGAGCGCTCCATCGACACGGATCGGGTCGTGGCCACCCTCGACCGCCTCGTCGTCGAACGCGGCGCCCCGGCCTTCGTGCGCTTCGACAACGGTCCCGAGTTCATCGCGCACGCTGTGGCCGACTGGTGCCGCTTCAATGGCGTCGGCTCGCTCTTCATCGACCCCGGTTCGCCGTGGCAGAACGCCTGGATCGAGTCGTTCAACGGGCGACTGCGAGACGAGCTGCTCAACGGCTGGCGCTTCGACTCCCTGCTCGAGGCCAAGGTCATCATCGAGGACTGGCGGATCGATTACAACATCAACCGACCACACTCGGCCCACGGTGACCTCACGCCCAGCGAGTTCGCCCACGCTTGGATCGACAGACACCAACCAGTGCCCGCATAAGCACTGGACCATTCATCGGGGCCCGCTCACAACCACCTCACCGGGTCGATGGGTCGCGTGGCTTCGGCCGGCGACAACGCTGCCATGGAGTCGTTCTTCTCGCTCTTGCAGACCAATGTCCTCGACCAACACCGATGGCGAAGCCGCGGTGAGCTGAGCTTCGAGATCGTCACCTGGATCGAACGCACCTACAACCGCCGACGTCGTCAGCGCGGACTCGGCAAGCTCACCCCCGTCGAGTTCGAGGTCGCTTTCGCCGAGAGGGACGATCTGGCAGCCTGATCAGTCAAAACCGGTGTCAACCGATCTCTGAGCAGCCCCCCGAGCAGATTGAGGCCGCCGGATTCGCAGCGCCCGCATGGGCGATGACCCGCTTGCGCCATGTCGCCGCTTGGGTGGACAACAACACCCGAGCACCTGCTTTTGCAGATGGCTAGTGTCGGCCGCGACCAACGCACACAGGAGGGCTCAATGGCATACCTGATCACTCACTTCTATGAGGGCGGGACTGCGGAGCAATATGAAGTCGTCCTTAACGCTGCGCATCCGGCCGGTGGCCTTCCCCCAGGCCAGACCTACCACGCGGCCGGACCGACTGAGGGCGGGTGGTTGATTGCTGCCGTGTGGGACTCGAAGGACTCGTTCGACCGATTCCTGTCTGAGACATTGATGCCCGCACTCAGCAATGTGTCGGGTGGCTTCTCCGGTCCTCCGCAGGAACGAAGCGCTGAGGTCGCGAATCTCGTCAAAGCGTGAATCTGCGCCGGTGTGAGCGGCCGGCACTCGACCTCGATCGGAGCAGTCGCTGACGGTGGAGGCTCGACTACGACCGTCAGCGCACCACGGAGTCCCGCCGGCTCACGCCGGAGCGAAACGCCAGCGCGTCGCACCGCCTGGCCCGGCTACCAAGAGCGACGTCGCCTGGTGCGCTCTGAGGCGGTAGATCGCCCACGGGGGAGGTCCGGCAGATGGCGCGCTGTACTCTGCGGTGAGGGCCACGCCGGACTCATCGACTCGAGCTGGCCATCCTCCAGAGCTCCATCTCGCTGCCAAGGTCGCGGCTATGGCCGGATCCGTCACCTTTTCGGCTACGCCCTCTACGACCAGGTCGAACTCATCCGTGGCGAGGCTGACTGTGCACCGCGGGTCGCGTGCGAGATTCCTGCCCTTACGCGTCTGCTCTCCGGTCTCGAACCAGAAGGTGCGGTCGAACCAGAGCGTGCCGACGCCCGTCACATGAGGGCTCCCGTCGCGATTGATCGTCGCCAGCCAACTCGTGTGCCGATCAGGGCCCCCCGTCCCAGGGGCTTGGGTGATCCCCTGTCTGAGGCGGTCCTCGATGACTGCCCAGTCGATGAGTGGCAGCCCGTACATTTCGGCGAGATTCGTCGTCTCCATGGCTGTGTGACCAATCGTAGGTTGGGAAGACTTGGTTCCGCCACGCGCATCCGGTGGTCCGAGCGCCGCCCATCTGGGGCGGGTGATCGAGCATCGAGAGGACGAGAGCGACCGTCCGATTTCGACCAGGTGCAACGCGGTGCACGGATGGGTCTTGACTCCGTTCAGTCTTCGGGAAGAGCAGCAAAGTCATGCTTGGTCTTCCTGTACCACGCCATTCCGGAGAACGGATGCTTCCACCTACCCTTCATGTCCCTCAAGGCACTCTTGTGAGTTTCATCACCATTTGCGACGATATCTCTCAAGTGATGATCTTGAGCCTTTATTACCTCATCAGCGGTATTCCCGCTGAGCAGGAACTCACATGGTCCACCCAGCTGACTACATGTCATGGATTTCATGGGTCTCGCCGCCTCTCAAGGGACTCGGCCGTCTCGCAGGACGAATGGGATCACGAGGGACTGTCTCGGCATTTGAGCGTTCCGTTCGTGCGCTTCGTGAATGCAGCTGCCGGACGTTCAGTGTGTCGCCTGAATGCGGACCAAGTTGCCCGAGGGGTCACGAAACGCGCAGTCGCGCACACCCCATGGTTGGGACGTCGGCTCTTGGAGCACCTCGGCGCCTGACGCCCGAAGCTTCTCGAATGTGGCGTCGAGGTCATCTGAGCGAAAGATTGCAGCCTGCAGCGACCCTTGCAACACCAGTGATAGGAGGGCATCGCCCTCGGCCTGCGAACGACCGCCGTGCGGCTGGGAGAGGACGATGTCGACGTCCTGCCCCGGTGCACCGACGGTGACCCAGCGAAAGTCGCCGGACTTCACGTCGTTGCGGACTTCGAGGCCGAGCGCGTCACGGTAGAAATCGAGCGCGGCGTCGGGATCGTGGACGGGTATGAACATTGCGGAAACGGTGACTGCCATGCGTCGATCTTACGAGCGCCGCTCCGTGGATTGCTTCTTCAATCCTGCTCGGTGCTGGGGTGAGTCGGGCGTCCGATGTGCCGCCGCCGCCCCCTCTTGGAGGGGATACGTCTTCGCGGACTGCTGTACGCAGACCCTCACTTCAGTATTCACACTGTGACCGCAGTACGCCGCGGTCGCGTCACCACCATGCTCACGCACGCAGGTATGACGTGACTGTCCCGGTGGTCGCGCACGCGGTATTGCGACGGCGGCTCGCCGACGATCTCAGTGAAGCGTGAGCTGAATGAGCCGAGCGACGTGCAACCGACAGCCACACAGGTGTCGGTCACCGACATCCCCTGACGTAGAAAGGCCTTCGCGCGCTCGATGCGACGCGTCATGAGATAGGCGTAGGGGGTCTCACCGTACGCGGCACGGAACTTACGGGAGAAGTGTGCGGGCGACATGAGCGCCGCACTCGCAATGGCCGAGACATTGAGGGGCTGTGCGAATTCTCGGTCTATGAGGTCGCGCGCCCGGCGCAGGTGTACGAGGTCGGCCATCTCCTCCGGCGTCATGCCGCCGATGGTATGCGATCGGTTGCGCACTGGGCTCAAAGCGCGACCAGGCGCCACCGATGGATGAAACGGCGGTGGAGTTCCAGCCGTCAATGGTGCGAGCCGAGAACCCGGTCCGGCGGGCGGCCAAATTGACGAGTTGACTACTGCATGGGGTTCACGAGATGAGGCGGTAGGTCGTCTGCATCGCGCCCGGTAGGTAGACCTTGCTGAGATCCTTGTCGACCTTCTGGCTGAAAGCAGCGTCGGCTGCGATGGCTTCCTGAGCACGTTGCAGTTCACCGACGGAGGTGTAGATGCTGATCCACTCGACCGCTCCGTAGCCCCCGGTCGCAGCGAGTCCGAAGGATGTCGGACATCCGGTCACTTCCCCGACACGCTGTGCGGTCTCCACGCCGAGCTCGATCCCTCGGACCATGCCTCCAGGTGCCAGCGTCGCCTGGACCGTCGTCGCGTATTGCGGCTCCAGCTCGGCAACCCTCGGGTCGGGGAAGACGAGCTGCAAGAGGTTGTCGTCAACCGGGTCGCCTGATGCGTGGACGGCACCCTCTTCCACCAGTGAGACGTAGCCGGAATCAGCGAGGAGCTTGTTCTCGGTCGTCTCCAGCGCGATGAGATCGTCGACGACCATGGTCCACACCAGCCTGCCCGTGGAAGGGGAGAAGACGGTGGTCCAAAGGTTGACCGTGGTCTCTGAGAGTTGGTTCACCTTCTCGGTGATCTTGAGGGCCCACGACAGCTGCTTCTCAGGATTTCCCGCGCCGAGTCGGACGCTTCGACTGAACAAATACATGCGGATTCCCTCCCTGGTTCAGCGCGCGCCGAGGCACTTCCCCCACGACATCCCCGACAAAGGAGGAACGAGATTCGTCCGCTGGCCTCCTTCGGAAGCCAACTTATGCCTGTTGCACCTCTCGATCTAGGGGGTCCTGCGGAATGTGACTTCTCGGGTAGCCCGGGTAGATTGTCACGCTCCCGGCTCCGTAGCTGAGCTCGGTTGGTCGACGGTGTGGACTCGAGCTCCCTGCACAGCGGTGGGCCCGGTGAGGCCTCGAAGTGCGCACAAACCGCCCGTGGCACCCGGAGCCGGGAGACGAGACCAGGCCCTCGTCAGGGAGGCGGCGCCGGTCGAGAGTTCCCGGCACGGCCTGAACGGCGGATGAGGCGAAACGTTTCAGGCGTCACCCCGCGGCTGTCCTGCCGCCACCGTGGTCGATCTCGACCACGGTGCGCGCCACGGACCGGCGCGCCTCGTGCTCGTCGAGCGCCCGACCCGCCTCCTCCATCGACACCCGCTGGCCCACCACGGGCCGGATCGCTCCGGCGTCGGCCAGCCGCAGGAGGTCGGCGTGGATCTCGTCGGCGACGTCGCGCCCGAACGGGTTGAAGCCGAAACGTCGCATGCCCGGGTCGACCGAGTCCACCCAGGCCAGCATCACGCCCACGATGTCGATATTGCCGATGCAGGCCATCCGCAGAGGCCGCCCCGTCATGCCGTTGGCATCGTCGTCGGCGAATCCGACGGCGAGGTACCGACCACCGTGGGCCGTGCAACGCCACGACCGCTCCACGAAGTCACCGCCGGTGAGGTCGTAGACGACGTCTGCCCCGGCGTCGCCGGTGTCCTCCAGCACCGCCTCGACGAAGTCTTCCGCCGTGTGGTCCACGACAACGTCGGCCCCCAAGGAACGGCACAACGCGACCTTCTCGGGACCGCCGGCCACGGCGATGACGCGGGCGCCCGCAGCCTTGCCCAGTTGTACGCCTGCCGTGCCCAACCCGCTGGCCGCCGAGTGGACCACCAGCGTCTCCCCGCTCCGGAGTCGACCCCGGCGGAACAGTGCCAGGTGTGAAGTCTGAAAGGTGAGGAGGAACGCCGTCGCCTCGGCGTCGTCGAAGCCGGACGGCGCGTCGAAAACCGAGATGGCATCGGCGACGGCGTACTCAGCGATGCCACCGAGTGCGTTCTTGGTGATGGCGACGACCCGCTTGCCCAGCCACCGCTCGGCGCCCTCTCCGACAGCGTCGACCACACCGCACACGTCCATGCCGAGGGTGAACGGGGGGGGAGTGGGCACCGAGACCAGGTTTCCCCGGCAACGGTCGATGTCGTTGAAGTTCAGCGACGCCGCGTGGACCTCGACCCGCACCTCGCCCGGGCCCGGCTCGGGGCGCTCGACCGTTTGCACAGCCAGCACCTCACCCGGCGGGCCGTGACGGGTCACCTGGAGCGCCTTCATGTCGGGAGCCATGTCGATGGCCACATCAGTTGTGGCTCAGCCCCCTCGGGCTGGAGCAAGTACGGCGTCATGCGAGGCCCCCGTTCGCGTCGGACCATGTCTACGGTGGCGCCGATCCTAGGTGCGGGGCGTGCCCTCGAGCAGCCTGATCCAGCCCTCGGCGGTCAGCGCGTACGCGGAGACGCTCCCCGAGGTGAACCCGCGCCAGGCGCTCGGGGCCACCAGGGTGGCCCCCGCGGCCAGGGCGACCGGCACCAGTGTCTCGGGATCGTCGCTGAGCGGCGTGAGCTCCTCGTGGCTGGCGCAGTAGGCCCCTTTGCGCCGGGCGGCGGCCAACAGCTCTGACGCGACGGCGCGACGGGTCTGGCCGTGCTCTGCGGCCCCGAGGACGGCCAGGAGCAGCTGGTGCGTCGCCACCCCCGGCACGCCGTCGGGCCTGGTCTCCGGATGGCCTCCGGCGGCGAGATCCATCATCACCGCGACGAGGTCGACGCCCGAGTAGAAGGCGTTCTGCGGCTCTACCAGTCTCGGGTTCACGTCGATGAACAGGGGTCCGCCCGTGGTCATGATCACGTCGGCGGAGAGCGCGCCGTGCCATTGCAGCGCGGAGCCGAGCTCCTCGATCCAGTGACGGGCCTCAGGCAGCACGATGCTCCGTTTGTGGCTCGCTCCGCCGCCGCTGCCCTCGGCGGTGCGCTCGTTGGCGTGGAAGGCGACGATCCTCCCTTCGTCGAACACCGACTGGCACATGGCGAGCGGGCCTTCGACCGCTGCCTGGACGACGACCGCCCGCCCGGCAGCCGCCGCCTGCAGCCCGGCGGCATCGGTGACCCGGCGCACGCCTCCCGACGCCGTGCCCACGGGGTCCTTGACGAATGCGGGGAACCGGTCCCAGCCGTCGATGCTCGTCGCCGTCGGCGGCTGGGGGATCCCGAGCCTCCCGAGCGTGGCGGTGGCCGAGAGTTTGTCCTGGACGGCGGCGAGAGCAGCGAAGGGCGGCACGACCGTGGCGACGGCGGCCGCGTCGAGCCGTTCGCGGGCCCACGAGAGGACCGCCACGTGTTCCTGGGTGGGGAAGAGAACGTCGAACCCGCCCGAGCTGTAGACGCGCAGCGCGGCGTCGAGCCACTCGAGCGGGTCGGGGCCGAATGCCGGCACCCGGTGGGTTCCCCTGACCCGGCGGGTGAACCGGCAGAGGCACAGGGGGTCGGAGGTCAGCACGTGGACGGCGTGGCCGGCCGTGGCGAGCCGCGTGGCACACTGCCGGGCGGTGAGGCCCGAGCCGTCGCCGAGGAGGACCTTCATCGGTCCGCCCTCGAGGTCGTCACGTCGTTCATTCCGTCGCGGCGTCCGCTTGGACCAGGAGCCCGGGGACGCCGCTCCTCGAGGTGAGGAAGTAGGCGGCGACGGCGGCATCGATGCCGAAGGAGACCAGGGGGCTCGCGAACGCGACGCCGATGGCGACCACGTACGCGAGACCGCCGAGGAGCGCGCGCCGGACGCCCGCTGGGAAGGCGGGCGCAGCCTCTTCGGCGATCAGCTCCTGGTGGCGGGCCAGGTAGTGCCAGCTGAGGGCGAAGGCGAGCCCCATGCAGAGCATGGTCCCGGCGTAGAGCACGGCTGCCGGACGGGCCTGCGCGCCGTTGGTGGCGTAGTCGGCCGCCAGCGCCGTGGGCCACGGGACCACCGACACCAACAGGAGGAAGAGCAGCGAGACCTCCAGGAACCGGCGGTTGATGCGCCGCACCGCGCTCATCATGCCGTGGTGCTCGATCCAGATGATTCCGATGGTGGAGAACGACACCAGGTAGGCGACGTACGACGGCCACTGGTGCAACAGGTCGTGGGTCAGATGCTGCGAGAGAGACGGCTTGGGCAGGTCGAGCACCAACAGGGTCAACGCGATGGCGAACAGGCCGTCGATGAGCGCCTTCAATCGTCCCGGTCCCACGGGCGTGCCTCCTTTCGGCTGGCCGGAGCCTATGACGACCAGGTCACCAGCATCCGGGGTCGTCCGGCTCGCCGTTCCCTGTCAAGCTCGCCCGGGGCGCCCCGCCCGGGCAGGGGCTGTCGGAGCGACTGCGAGGATACAGATGAGCAAGCGGTTGGGGTCGTACTCCGCCTACTGCGTCGCCGTGGGCGTCGTCTGGGCGGTCCTCCTGGTGTTGGCGGCGTTGCTCGACTCTGCCAGCACGCGCAACGCGGTCTTGCTGGTGTTCGCCGGCTTCGTTATCGCGTGGCTCTCCGCGACGATCGCCCGGGTGGTCTACCCGCCACCGAAGAAATACCGGCGCGCCGACGGGGACGGCTGAACCGAGCCCGCGTGGCTGTCGGCGTTGCTCTTGGCGGTGTTCGTCGAAGCAGTGTCGGCGGTTACGACCACCGTCACGGCGAGGGCACGAAGCTGAGCCGCACCCGCCGGCGAGGGTTGTCGACGTTGAGGTCCACGAGCACGAGCGACTGCCAGGTTCCGAACGCCGGGCGGCCACCGAGCACGGGCACGGTGACCGAGGGGCTCACCAGCGCCGGTAGCACGTGGTCGGCCCCGTGCCCCGGTGAGCCGTGCGCGTGGCGGTAGCGGCCATCACGCGGTAGGAGTTCGGTGAGCACGTCCACGAGATCGTGCTCCGATCCCGAACCCGTCTCCATGAGGGCGAGGCCGGCGGTGGCGTGGGGCACGAACACGTTCAGCAGGCCGTCGCCGCGGCCGGCGCAGAATCGCTCGAGGTCGCCCGTCAGGTCCACGACCCGGGTCCGGGAGGTGTCGACGGCGACCTCGCTGCTCTCCACGGCGCCAGTCTGCCCTCCTGGGGGATCGCCGGAGAATCTGGCGACAAGCAGGACCTCAATCCTATGGACCGGGCGGGAACCCGGACCTCCAGGTAGCCTCAGAAGCAGTGACAGTGGACGCCCGCACGCGGTTCGACGCCGACGTGACCCCGGTCGACGCGGGAGAATTCTTCGAGGTCACCCTGCCGGCCCTCGCTGAGGGGCGCTCGCACCTGGCCGTGCCCGGTGCGCGTGAGCTCGGCGTGGAGGCCTTCACGATCGAGACTCCTTCGGGCACGTGGACGCTGGACGTCGGGGACGACAGCGTCGAGGTCCGAGGCGGTGCCGGCGGAGCTGCGTGCGTCAGGATCGACGCCGACCAGTTGACCGAGGTCGTCCACGACCGCATCACGCCCATGACCCTGCTCACGGCAGGGACGCTCGACATGCCGGTGGGCAACCTCGGGGACTTCCTGGACTGGTGGGTTGTTCTGCGCTCGCTGATCGACGAGCGCGCCGTGCACACCGCCGGAGCGATCGACTTCACCGGCCCTGACGGCCAGCCCCTCGACCTCAAGCGCTCGTTCCGTCTCGACGACGACCCGGCCGAGATGGCCCACTTCCTCACCGAGGCCGGCTTCCTACACGTCACGGACGTGTTCAGCCAGCAGGAGATGGACCGGGTCTCGGCAGACATGGACGCCGCCTTCTCTCGTTACGAGCCCGACGACGGCCGCTCGTGGTGGGCGACCACGGCGTCGGGGGAACGGCGGCCGGTCCGCCTGCAGTGGTTCCAAGAGCAGAGCCCGACCACGGCGGCTCTGCTCGAGGACGACCGCTACCTGCAGCTCGGCCGCCTGACCGGTGACGGGCACGTCAGCCGGGAAGAAGGCAACCGGATCGAGGCGCTGGTGAAGCCGATCGGCGTCGTCGAGGGGATCTCGGACTTGCCCTGGCACAAGGACTGCAGTCTCGGCCGCCACTCGTACCAGTGCTGCGGCCTGACGGTCGGGATCTCGGTGACCGGGGCCGACGAACGCTCCGGCCAGTTGGCCGTCGTCCCCGGCACCCACCGGGCACTGGTGCAGCCAACCTTCTTCCGCGAGTCCTGGGGGCTGCCCGAGGTGGCGCTCCCGACACGGACCGGTGACGTCACCATCCACTGTTCGTGCACCATGCACATGAGCTTCGCTCCGGTGGACCGCGAGCGCCGCGTCATGTACACCGGCTTCGGCCTTCCACCTCGGGCCGGGGACGGGGCGGGGCCCAGCAACGTCGACGAGATCGGTCGTGTGCGCGAGGGGGCCTACAAGACAGTGAGCCAGGCCCCGGGCCACGTGCACTGAGACACACATCGGCAGAGACACATCGGCAGAGACACACACATCGGCAGAGACACATCGGCCGAGACACATCGGCCGAGACACATCGGCTGACCCCGCCGTTCCCGGTCCGGCGCGACCGGCGGGGTCGCTCCCTCAAGAACCACCCGCCGCAGGATCGGAATCCAGCCCGAGCTCCTGCCTGGCCTCGGCGTTGGTGTTCACATGGGGAAAGGGTTGGTCGGGGACATCCAGGCCCAGTGCGGTGCAGATCGGTGTCCACCCGTCGCCCGGACCCCACTCCAGAAGCCGGCCCGCCGGGGCGGTGGCGCGCACGTGCTCGTTGTGGGCGACGAAGGCAGCCTTGGCGTGCGCCTCGTCGCGCCACTCGGGGGTGAACCGGTTCAACATGGCCCGGCCCATGCGCGTCCAGCCGTCGTCAGGCGCGTCGGGCTCGAAGTACGTCTCCATGGCGCGGAAGATCGTCCGCGAGACGCTGACCCACCACTCGTCAGGATCGCGGACCGACAGCAGGATCGGCGCCTCGGGGAAGGCTTCGCTCAGTTCGTGCCAGAAGGGCGCGGAGGGCCAGTCCACCGCCGCGGTGTAGCCGTCGAGGAACGACTCCCAGTCAGGCGGCAGCCCCTCGTAGGCGTCGGCCCAGATGTCAGGGTCGGCGGGCCGCTCGCGGACCTCGAGCATGTGGTAGCAGGTGCCGCCGACGAGCTGCTCGAGCGCGAGCTTCAGCGAGGTGGTGCCCGTCCGGCCCAGGCCGGCGCCGATGATGCGCAGCCCCATGCGTCCTCCCTTGCCGTTCGAGGCTAGGCCGCCCAGCGGCGCCATCGCCATGATCGGCGGGGCGTCGAGGAGCGGGGGATCCCCCGGTCTGTCACAGGCTGCTGGCATGCTCGTTTCCGTGCAGCCATGGCCGTCGGGCGCATTGCTCGGCTTCGACCTCGAGACAACGGGTGTCGACCGCTTCGCCGACGTTCCCGTCTCCTACGCGCTGGTGTCCGTGGTCGACGGCATCGTCCTGCGGAGCTGGTCGGGCCTGATCGACCCGGGCCGTGCCATCCCCGCCGAGGCCACGGCGGTGCACGGCATCACGACCGAGCGGGCCCGGGCCGACGGAATGCCCCTGCCGCTCGCCGTCGGGCTCCTCGCTGACGCCATCGTGGCGGCGGGCCGTCGCGGGGTGCCACTGGTGGGCATGCGGCTGGACTACGACCTGACCATGATCGAGACACAGGCGCTGCGGCTCTTCGGGCTGGCGATGACCGGGCGGGGATGGCACGGCCCTGTGCTCGACGCGGCCGTGCTCGACCGCCGCCTCGATCCGGCTCGCGGAGGCCGGCGGACCCTGGTCGATCTCTGCGCGCACTACGGCGTGTCCATGGACCGGCCACACGACGCCACGGCGGACGCCGTGGCGTCGGTGGAGGTCATCTACGCCCTGGCCGCCCGCCACGAGGGGCTGCGGGCCACGAAGGTCGGCGCCCTGCACGAGGCACAGGTCGGGTGGTACCGAGCCTGGGCGGGGGAGCACGACGCCCGCCGCCGGGCCCAGGGCGAGGCGCCCATGGACCCACGGGACTTCCTCTGGCCGCTGGCTCCGGCAGCGCTCCGGTCGGCGGCCTAACCCGGACCGGGGCGCGGGTTCAAGGCTCGAGCAGGTCCCAGACCATGTGGACGCCCTGCTCCTCGCCGAGGACCACCCTGGCCGGGTGCTTCTTGTCGATGTGGCCGATGAGCCCGTTGTAGACCGAGTAGCCGACGAGCTCCTGAAGCCGGCGGGGGAAGGTCTTGACCAGGGAGGGGGCAAGGCCAAGCTGTTGGTTCTCCTGCTGGCGGATGAATCCGGCGCAGTAGTTCATGGCGATGCCGACCCGGCGCTCTCGGGTGCGGTTGGCCCCGCCTCCGTGCCAGAGGCTCCCGACCCAGACGAGTACGCTGCCCCGGGGCATCTCGGCGGCGACCGTGTCGTAGTGCTCGAGCGGGTTCGGCGGCTGGTCGCGCAGGTGGCTGCCCGGGACGACACGGGTGGCACCGTTCTCCTCCGTGAAGTCGGTGATGGCCCACATGGTGTTGCAGATCACGGGAGGGTGGGGCCGGACCAGCGGGATCAACTGGTCGTCCGCGTGGATCGGCTGTTGATGCTCGCCGGGGCCGATGGCGATGGATGACAGCGACGAGATCAGAAGCCCCGGATCGAGCACGCCCTCCACCACGGGGAGGACGTTCGGGTGCACCGGGATCTGCGGGAAGACGGGGCCGTGGGCGAGCAAGTTGTACACCCGCGTCGTGTGGAGCCCCTCGAAGAGGTTGGTCGACGGTACGGCATCGAGGTCGTGCTCGAGCCGGCGGAGTTCGTCGTCGATGGCGTCGACCAACTCGGGCTCGATGACACCGGGCAGGACCGTGTAGCCGTCTTCGGCGATCCGGCCGAGGTGGCCGGCCAGGTCGGGGCGCGGGTTGGTGCCGGTCTCGGTCGTCACGGGTCAATTGTAGGGACGTGGTGCCGGCCCGTCCCCACGGCGGGCGCCGGCGGCGGAATTGGCCGGTGGTAGGGTCTTTCTGACGGGCCGTTGGCGCAGTTGGTAGCGCACTTGCATGACGCGCAAGGGGTCAGAGGTTCGAGTCCTCTACGGCCCACCAGGTCAGAGGCGGTTTTGCGGGGATCGGCGAGCGCGGACCGGTTTCCTGGAGCAGTTACTGGAGCAAATAGCTCAGAAACCCTCCGGGCCACACGGTGCACACGCATTGGCCCTTGGCGTTACAGGGGCCGGCCAAGGATGTAGGCGTGAACCGCGGCCCGGGACTTTGAGCCAGACAGGGCCCACGACGGTGGACCCGCAATGTCATGGCGCTGACGGACGAAGAAGCCCGGACCCAACTGGCTGAGGATGAACAATGGGCTCAGGCCTTGGCGAACCGCATCAGCTCCCTTGAGCCGAATAGGTGTGTAAGGAGACGGCGGAACTATGCCGCCTCGGTCTCTAAGCTCCGAGTCGCGGCGTCGACGTTCCGCAAGCAGCCCCGTGGAGAGAATAACTACGAGGTGGTCCTCGCCAACCCAGACCCACTCGGGGGCGTCGCGCAGGCGCTCTTCGACCTCCTAGTGGTCTCGCGATCCGCCATGGGACCGGACTACGGCACCTGCCGCTCCGCGATCGTTGGTTCCCGGCACCCCTCTGACCGAGACGATCGGTTGACGATGGGGCGCCCCCGTACGCCTGGCCCGAGAGCAGCGGTACGCACATTGGGCACTCCTCCGGCACAGAGCCCGGCGTCAGCGCGCGACACTGTCGGGTGTACCCTCGTCGCAACGGCTCATTGAGAGCTGCAGCGTCCCCGCTTACGGAGACAAGATCGCGAGTCCTGATGGATTCCGGAGCCAAGTTGTGGGTTGGTCCCACCTGCCATCGCCAACTGTGTGGGTCAGAGAAATGACCGGGGCGTACGACACGGGCATGGACCTTCTCATCGAATCTGCCAGTGAGCTCGATATGGCAGCCGGTGCTTGTGAGGACTCAGAGGACGAGGCGCGCCTCCTTGCACTGGCGGACCGGATCCGTATCTACCTAGCAATGAGCCGTCCCACGACGCATCTTGGAATGCCCCGGATTGTCTCCGACGAGGCCCGGCTCACGGATGAAGACGTGATTCATCGGACCGCTGAGTTCAACAAGTCCCACATACGCATACTGTCCGAGTGACTTTCATATGGCATGTGCCACATGAACCTGCCACCAATCTGCCGCTGAGTCGGGTATCCCATGTACGCCGGGAGTGGGGCGCCTCGTCCGGGCTACCCAGTGATCATTTCGCCCTATCGTGCTGGCATGAGTGAAGATGTTGACCACTCGGTTTGGAACGAGTGGGTTGTCGCCGAGTTCCGAGAGCACGACGGCCGAGTAGCCGGCTACGAAGACCTGCCGTTGCTCCTTCTGACGACGACGGGTGCGAAGACAGGTGAGTCCCGACTCGTTCCGCTCGTCCACATGATCGATGGCAACCGCTACGTTGTATTCGCTGTCAACGACGGCCGATCCTGCGACCCTGCCTGGTATCGCAATCTGATCGCCCACCCACACGCGATCGTCGAAGTGGCTGGTGGAAGGGTGCCGGTAAGCGCCCATGTGGTTGACGGCGAGGAGCACGACGAACTCTGGAGGAAGGGCCTGCTTGCGCTGCCGTCTTATGCCCAGTACGTGGGCCAGCGAAGAATACCGGTGGTCGTTCTGGAGCCGGATCGCAGCTAGGGGCAGGGCAGGCATCGGATCACAAACGCAACTCTGCTCCCGAACGCCGGCTCTGGGGCCGTCCGTTGCTCCCTCCATCAAGGCGTACCTCCTGGACTTCCTATGCCGACGAAAGGAATGGCGTCAGTGACGTGAGGAACCATTCAGTGATGATCATCAGGGGGGTGTGCTCGGAGTCAATACGATAGGTGCGGACAAACAGCTGATCTCTGACTGTCACATCCGTCTTCGATTGAGGAACGACAGATCCACCGGGCCCGACGAGGTCCTTGCGGGTGACAGCGATCCCCATCTCGTCGAGTATCCGACCAATCGGATCGAGGCTGGCCTCAAGCTTGTGACAGAACCTTGTCGATAGACGACCAGTGACAATGACGCTTTCCGCGTAAACATACGAACATCCAGAAATGCGACCACGAAGAGTGGCAGCCCGGTGAAGCAATGGCTCACCCTCTTCAACCTGCAAATCATTCGCCGTAGGGGCTCCGATCATGTCGTGGTGATGGGTATGTGCATCAATGCCTTCACCGACGAGCCGTTCCAAGAAATCCGTCACGGTGCCCCTCGTCACGTCGAGAGCCGCCTTTAGGCCTTCTGGATTCGCCACCAGCACCATTGAATCGCAACTCCGCACCCGGGCGGATTCGGACCCAGTCCACCGCGCGGCTCAGCCTCCGAACGGCCGCACCCCCGTCAGGCCCTCGAGGTGCTCGGGGCACGCTCACAGACGGACCAGCGGTCGCCCTTCGGCGGGAACCACCGGCCCGTCCAGGACGGCGCCTCGTGGCAGTGAGTGGCTTGCCGCGGGTGGCTGTAGATGATCTGCCAGCACCGGTCCGGCTCGGCGATGAAGCCGGGGTAGGGGTCGCCTCGGCGGGGGGCCTACCTCATGGAACGAATCAGGGACGTTGCGGCGAAGCAGTCCACCGCCGAGGGCAACGCAGAATATCTCGATCTCCTGCGCCAGTACGCCCGGTCGCTCGACTACTACCGCGAGAAGGCCGAAGAATCTCGCCGGCCCAGGCGGCTCATTTTCGGTCGGGGTGCGGCGATGATGGAGTTCTCCTTCCGCCACCATGCGCACGGGGTCAGTCAATGCTCTGTGCCCGCGCCCCGGCCGACCTTTCGCACAGAGGGTGCCCTGCCCCAGTCCGGCACATGTGCGTGATGTTGGCTCCCGTCACGGTGGGCGAACCGAATCGCACGCCGCAGCCTTGAGCAGCACCAGCGGGTCGCTGACCGACGCCGGCAACGACCGGCGCCAGAGCGAGGGTGCCGGTTACAGCCGCAAGCGCCGCGACCAACCGCCCCAACCGACCCCAACCGTGCAACGGCGAACCGGACATGGCGAAACTCCCCGTCCCGGAGCCGTGGTCTACGTGACTCCTGCTTGTGGCCTAGTCCCTGGGTCGAGTGCCCTGAAGGGGCTTAGGTCCATTCCCGCCGGGGCAAGGTTCGCCGGGGAGGGCATCGGGTCCACGGTCCGAGGGTAGACCGAGCTGCTCGCGGAGCGGCCCCTCGAGCTGAGGGGCCGCCGTGTCCACCCGCCTCATCGTGACTGACGCAGATGGGTGTCCCGAGTCACTCCAGTTCTCGGGACGCCATATCGTCGATTCTGCCTTGTATCCGGTAGCTCCCCATTCACCCACCCCACGGTTGCGGTTCGGCCTGCGATCGAGGAGCTGAACGGGTATCGTGCGGGACCGGGACTAGCGCAATGAATGAGGAGGCCCATCCAGCCACGACGCACCTGAGCCGACGCCAGCTTATTGCCGGTGCTGGCGCGGTGAGTGCGTTGGCCGCGGTCGGACCCGGAGCGCGCGCCGCCGGCGCCGCTGCCCCCGCCTACGAGCCGACGGCCTTGATAGGGTCCGCTCGACTTCTCGGCCAGGGTGGCAAGCCGACGGGCATGTCGGCGCTTGCAGGGTTGGCTCGTCGATACGGGGAGGGGCAACCGCTGATGTTCGTCGATCTGGCAGCCGTCGATCGCAACGCCAGCGTGATTCAGAACTTCGCCGATCGTCAGAATTGGAATGTCCGGCCAGCACTCAAGGCATTCCAGTGCCCGCAACTCTGCGCTTACATCATGCGCCAACTGCCCAAGCCTCGTGGCTTGGTGTTCCGCTTGCGCCAAGTCGATCAAATCATGACGGCTGCGCCAGCAGGCACGGATCTGATGATGGGCTACCCATCGACTGGCGGAGAGCTGCGCTGGTTTCTGGGTTCCCAGCCGCCGAGCCGCCAGCGCAGCTACACCCTCACAATTCTTGCCAGCTCGCTCGAGAACATCGACGATCTCGCGGGCCTCGCACGCACCACTCCCCGCGAGCTACCGCTCAACATCGCCTTGGAGTTCGACTCCGGCGAGGGCCGCGGCGGGTTGGTTTTCGAGCCGGAGATCTCGGAGGCGATCAAGTTGCTCCGTCGGGCCAAGCGCCGCCTGCGCCTCAGAGCGACACTGTGCTACGACGGTTGGGCGACGTTGACCGGCGACCAGAACTACCGCCTCTTCGTCGCCAACACGGCAAGCGACTTGTACAGAAGGTACCTCGCGCAACTAGCGGAAGAGGGTGGCGACCTCTACAACCCCAAGACGCTCATCCGCAATGGCCCAGCCAGCTCCAATTACCAAAACTGGGTGGGCAAGCCAGAAATCAACGAGATCAGCCCGGGATCCGCGTACATGTATGCCGGCTACCTCCAGACGTTCGACAACCAAGGGCTCGTCCGTGCGGCTACGCAGTGTTCTCCGGTGCTCAAGGACATCGGCCCCTTTCCGTCAGAGCTAATCACCCAGATCCCGCAACCCCCGATCACCGGTCACGCGTGGTACCTGCTCGGGTCGGCCTGGCCCGACAGCAGCGGCATCCAGCCAGCGTTCATATATCCGCCCGGCGTCGCGGACAACATGCGTGCAGGTGGCCGCGCGGCCATCGTTGCACCGAACGGGGCACTGTCGATCAACGACTATGTGCTCCTGTGGCCAAATCAAAGCGGTGAGGGCGTGGACTACTTCGGCTCGCTTCACGCGGTCCGCAACGGCCGGCTGCTCGACGTGTGGCCGACGTTCGAAAGGCCAACAGACCTTCAGTAACGACGGGTGGCTCCCGTGTGGCATCTTGCCGGAAGTTGACTGTCCCCGATGTCCCGCTAGGGGCTAGCCCCGACTTTTCAGTAACTCTCCCTGAAGCTTCTGATGTCACCAACTGACGCGGTCGCGGGACTGACCCTGTCGAACGCGGCCTCGGGCTGGGATTCGCGGGGTCGACAAGCCGTGTCGGCGCCCCCAAGAACGATGGTGGACACGCACCGGGACGTGCGAGGTCCCGGCGTGGTCGTGGGATCGCGTGGAGGCAGACGACGCGTGTTCAGGTGGTGGATGCCACCCACCCGGGCAGGCGCCCGAACGCAGCGACGAGGTCCTCGGCCCAGGGCCAGCCCGCCGCGATGCGCAAGGTGGTCCGTCGCGCCGAGCGCACGAGGATCCCCGCGCTGTGCAGCAGCGCATAGCGCAGGCGCTTGGGCTCGGCCTTTTGAAGAGCGCCCTCCAGGCACAGGCCGCGCATCCACGCGAGCAGGTCGGTCGCGATCAGCACCAAGGCCAGCCAGGCCTCGTTGATGGCGAAGCTGGCCGAGGGCAGGTTCTCGAGCCCGGTGTCCTTGGCGTCGCAGATGCGCCGCTCGCAGCGTCCCCGGCCCCGATAGAGGGCTTCGAGGAAGGCCCCGTCTTCTTCGGGGTGATCGGTGATGAAGAGCTGGTAACGATGGCCGTCGATGTCGCTGAAGGTCAGTTGGGCGCCTGGATGGGGCTCTTCGCGCCGCGCGAGCATGCGGGTGCCCTCGGGCCAGAGGCCCAGATCCACCAGGTCCGTGATCTCGGCCACCACCCCGGCGTCGCGCTCGTCGGTGCCGTCGGCCGAAATGGTCGACATCCAGCGGTTTTGAGGGATGTCGAGGACCAGGCGCGCCAGCTCTGCGTTGAGTCGATGCCCCACGATGAAGCGGACACCCCGGTCGCGGCAGGCGTCGACGAAGCCGTGACTGGCCCCGGCCGAATCGGTCCGGGCGATGACCTCGGCGGCCATTGGATCCACCGGCAACTGGGCCAACGTGGTGTCGAGCAGGCGCACATGGTCCTCGGCCGACCCAGCCGCCGCATTGCCCGGGCGCAAGATCGCGGCCAGGGCCTCGCCCGTGGCGTCGAGGAAGGCGACCATGGGCTGGAAGCCGAAGCCGTGCTTGTAGTTCGGCGCCGCACCCTCCTTGTCCGAGTGGGCATTGACGAGCGTGGCGTCGATGTCGATCACGTAGAAGCCCGGGTCCATCCCGGCCGCCCAGGCAGCCACTCGAGCGCTGGCCCGAGCAGCCTCGATGCGCTCGAGGGCGCTCCGGTCGGTCGCCTCGAGGGTCCGCCACATCGTGGGCACCGACGCCACGGCGCCGAAGAGGCCCGGCTGGTCGCCGAGCACGCGCACGTCGCTGAGCGTGGTGGCCCCATCGGCAATGGCGACGGCCATGTCGGCTTCGTTCGTTCTTGGGCCGTCGGAATGCCCCCGCCCCGCGCCGCGTGGCCCCGGCGTTTCCCGGTGGGCGGCGGCGCCCGTCCTCCCGGCCCCTCCGGGGGCGCCGCCGCCTCGCTCGCCCCCTGGTCGCGGCCTCCTCCGCGGCGCTTCTGGGCCGTTCGCGGCTCGGGGCCCCTCTCTCCCCACCAGGTCAGAAGCGCTTCTTGAGGGACCGGGGAGCGCAGAGACCAGTGCGGGGGAGCGGTTAGGGGAGCAAACACCCCATGGAACCCTCACCGTCCGTGCAGTCAATCGTATTCGTGGGCTTGAGCGCGAATCCAAATAATCCATGAAGCGAACCGTTGTTGCGACGCGCAATTGAATCGTGGCTCGTTCCCTCCCGGCGGGTTCGTCGCCTCCCGGATACTTAAGCCTCGGCCGTCTACGTGAACGCTGCTGAGATTTCGTATCCGGGCGGGGTTGTC
This sequence comes from uncultured Acidimicrobiaceae bacterium, assembly GCA_963781955.1. Taxonomy (GTDB): domain Bacteria; phylum Actinomycetota; class Acidimicrobiia; order Acidimicrobiales; family RAAP-2; genus Bog-473. The sequence goes on along the minus strand of CAWAHU010000001.1, from coordinate 1,712,927 downwards.
GGCGGTTGTGCTGCTCGACGAGATGCGCGCCGCCACGGTCTGACCGCAGACAACCAGTCCAGCGCTCCGGCCCCGCTCCGGCGGGTCGTTTCGCGTCCCTGGTTCCGGCGTTCGGGGGCTGGCGCGTGTCAGGCGATGTTCGCGGCAGCGGCCCCCGCCACGGAAGCCGGTCAGGAGCCGACAAGTGTCAGCAGCATGATGGTCGGTTCAGTAGCGACCAGGGAGTGGGGCGTGCCAGGCGCCATGTGCAGCCACGAGCCTGGAACCAGCTCGAGCTCCTCGCCGTCAACGGTGAAGCGAAGTCGCCCGGACAGGACCTGAACTACTGCAGCGCGAGCCGCCTGGTGCTCGGTCAGCTCCTGGTCGGCGTCGAAGCCAAAGACAGTGACGTTCATCCCGTCGCCACGGTGCACGACTTTCGAGACCACGGCATCAGGCTGAATGGCCACTTCGCTTGGGGGATCGATGATCAGGACATGGGGCATGTCGACATCTTTGTCCGGCTCGGATCGTCGTGCGCTCCCAGCAGGTGCACGGGGGGCAGCCACTTAGCGCCCTACGCTCAGATTGAACCGCAGGCGTGAGGTCCGGTACTGGCCGGTGACTTGCCAGCATCCCGGAACCGAGAAATCGAGCGTTGACGTATTGAAGGCCCCGCGAGCATCAAAGGCGCGATTGACGTCGTAATGAAACGTTCCCGGTCCATCAAGGCGACGACCGTCGATACGGAAAACCCCGTTGGGCCTGGTGTACCACGGGAACTTCAGGTGCCAGCCGGTGCCGTATTGCACACCAGGAACACTGACCGCCGAACGGATCGTCCACAACGACCCCTCGCCGATTACCGGTTTTCCCTGAGCCCACTCGACGACATCATGTGGTTCCCTTGCGTGCACAGGCTCCATAAACGTCACGCATCCCGATGCGGCCTTCGAGGACTTTGACGGCGAAGCCGCACATCCAGCGACCAAGCTGGCCACCAGCACCATTGCGGGCAAGCACCTCACAATGACAAATCTTAGGGTGCACCAGTCGTACCGCTTGGTGGCACCCCATCCCGGCGAGGGGGGCACACCCCGTCGGCGCAGTCTTGGAAACTGGACTGGTGACTGAGACCGCTGACCGGACGCGTCACGCTCGGCTTCTGAGACGGGGCCGCAAACTGGAAGCAGCCTACGCTCGGCTGGAACATAGCGGGTGTGTTCGTGTTGGCGCTTGCCGTGGTGCAAGCCCGATCCGTTGCCCTTGCAAAATTCGATCTAGACAGCCTGACCGAGATCGGTGCATCCACCGTCGTCCGGTGGGAACTTGCGGGCGTAAACCAGGAGCGGCAGCACCGGGCGGTGCGTCTGGATCGGGTTCGCATTCGTCGTGCTTGCCGAGGCCCGGCGTCTCGCAGCCCTGTGCAGCACGGGGCCTGGACCCATCTGTCCGCAAGCCAACCGGCGTGCCGGCGGCAGGCACTTGACGTCAGTCTCAAGCAGGCAGTCTTGGTCTACGCCGGCACACATGAGCCATTGAGCCCGGACGCCGAGCGTTCAGAGGTTCTCGATGATCCGAATCAGCTCGTCTCGGTGATACCCCTGGCGTTGGGCAAACTGCAAGAGGTCGCGCGCCCGTGACAGGACAGCTCCTCGTTCTGTCGCGGCACCAGTGACGGTCACGCCGCGTCCCCGCCGGAACTCCAACAAGCCTTCGTCGCGCAGTAACCGCAGTGCTCGGAAGACGGTGTTCGTGTTCACCCCGAGCACTGCCGCGAGGTCTCTTGCTGGGGGCAGCCTTTCTCCGGGTCTCGCCTCACCGTCAGCGATTGCGCGGCGAATCTCGCTCGCGACGTGCTCGTAGAGGGCAAGCCCCTCGCTCTCGCCGTGCAACTTGACCTTCAGCATGGTGCTACGTATCTTAGTACCATAGATTCAGAGGTGGATATGACGATTGTCGATTCGATGCCGACGGTCCAGGCCGAAGACGAGCATGCGCTGATCGAAGAGGCCAAACGTCACAGGCGGCATCGTCGCTGGTTCACGGCCTGCGTGGCTGCGCTCGCGGTCGCCGTGGCGTCGGGTGTCTATGCGGGTGTCTCTTGGAGCGGCGGCGGAGGACCACCAAAGGGGGCTCCCCCCGCGGCTGCCCGCTCGCTGGTTGGCCTGATCGCAAACAACAGTGCCTACCGAGAGTGTCCGGGCTCGGCTCGTGTCGGGCCTGCCACGTCGCCGGATGGTCTTCCTGCAATGGCAAGCCGAACCAACGACTTACCCTTCGTCGTGTCCGTCGCGCAGAGAATGGTCCGCGGTCCGTACCTGGGGTTCACGCACCGGATCGAGCAGTTGCCAGTGCGCAGCGCCGTCAAGGACATCCGTGTGGGTCCCGGCGGTGGGTACGTCTGGACGCGGGCGACCTCTGGTCAGGTCAAGGTTGAGCACGTCAAGAACTACGGCATATATGTCTACTTGACCTCGGCATCGCGTTGCCCGAGTGGTGGATGGGCCCGTCTGGCGAACGGTGGCGTACAGGTCACGTTTCTTGCACCCAAGTCCTGACAAAGGGCGCCCCGGTACCGTCGAAGGGTGCCATCATGCGGTACATCGGGGGCCGCTGCGCCGGGCGGCTAGTAGGAGTGCCGCGTACCTAGTCGCCCGGTGGGAACCGGTACTGATGGGGAACGTTCGGCGACGCGGTTGTCGGCCCGTACCAGAGGGCGATCTCCTGATGAGCTTTGAGCACAATGGTGGCCGGGTCGCCTTCGAAGGCTCGACCATCAACGAGGACGCGCAGAACGTTGCCGTTCCCGTCGATCAACCCGCCGAGCGTTCCAGTCGCGAGGCTGACACCCCATTGGGTGAATACCTGTCCCAAGACGTACGGGGAGTTGGTCGGGGACTCGATGTGGATGATGCCCGACGTGTCGTGCGTGTGCACCACTGATATGCCCGACTCTTGTCCGTTGGCGATGACCATGCCGATGCCGCCCGGAACTCGGACCTTGGCTCCACTCGCCAAGATGTCGAGGTGGGCGTGGTAGTGGACGGCCAGCTGTTCTTGGCCCAGCACCTTCAGTCCGGCCGCGGCGATGTAGGGACGAGCGTCGTCGGGCAGCGGCCACGGCGGCGGGCTGGTTGAGAGCGTCACCTGGGTGCCGGGGGTGTACGGCACGGTGATTGGAAAGGTTGACGTGGGTGACTGGGGGCCGGGCGAGCCGGAGCCGACGACGAGTGCCACGACCGCGATCCCGACGACGACGACCGCACCTGCGGCGGCCAGCCACCACCGTCGTCGTCTTCGATGTTCTCGCTCGAGGCGGTCCCGATTCTTCTGCGCCGTGGCTCGCCGCTGCTGTTCGCTTCGAACCGATTTGGGACTCACCTTGCTATCCCAGACGCGCCCACTCCGACCTCGCCCTCCCTACTCACCTCAGCACGCCGAACATCCCGGCGGCATAGTGCCGGCTCGTTGCAGACGAGCTCGTACGGCCTGGCTTCAGCGTGATTGTGGTGGTCCATGCCGTGGTTCCGGGGGCGATACCGTCACCGGAGCCGGGTGCGCACGACCGTGATGCCCCCCCCAGACTCTGGGACTCTTTGACCTTGTCGTCGGTTCCGGTGGGCCTCGTGCCCGGACCGTCCGAGGGGAGTGGGAGCACCGCCAGCTCGTGGACGAGTGCCCCCTAGTTCGACGCCACGAACGAGACCTTGCCCGCAGAGACTGCTGCGGGGTTGCCTGTGAGACTAGCCATCATCGGTTCTTGACTCATCATCGAGTATCCGGCAGCCGTGAGCGTGACGTGCACGGATGACCCAAGCTGAGGTGCCGGGCACGTGACGTGGCCGTACGCACCGTTGGCGGAAGGACCATTCGGGCTGGTCAACAGGACGATGAGAGCGGTCGATCCAACGGCCAGAGCCGCGACCGCCGCGACGATCATGACGGGGGCGCGTCATCCTGGGTCTGTCGCCGGGCCACTTCCTTTGAGGAGGTCTCGTCGGCGGGTGTAGTCGTCTACTTCGATCTCTCCGCGGGCGAAACGCTCGTCGAGGATGCGAAGAGGGTCTGAACCGGCACCTGGCGGTGGCTGGGACCTCCCGCTGGCGTGAGCGTCCCTCTGGCGAATGATGCTTACGACCGCCCAGGCGAGGATGCCGAAGAACACCAGCATGGCCACGACCATGACGATCCATAGACCCCAATGGGTCCCGCCGTTGTCGTAATAGGGGTAGTGCATCATCGGATGCGTTCCTCTCGCCGTGCTGGCACTTCAGCAATCGAGCATCCATCCGTGGCCCTGCCTCAACTTGAGGCGAAGGTCACGACGGGTCGCACAACCGTCGCGTCGTACACGCCCCCGTTCCTTGCTGGGATGGCGGCGTCGAAGTGACGGACCGCCATCGTGGCGAGCTCTTGGACCGCGGGCCGGGGAAGTCGGGACACCAACCGACGGATATCCCGTGTCACGCGTCGGTCTTCTCGCCGCCGGGCCCATGAGTTACCCGCCAGTGGCGCTTCCAGGCACCAAAGGAAGTCCTGTTCGCAGATCCGGAACATCGGGCGGGGGAGGGCAGAGGGTGGAGGGTGGAATCGTCGCATCACCTCTGCCAGGATTCGTGTGCGGTAGAGCACCGGACAAATGGAGGTCATCATGAGTTCTGGACTGGATCGCTACGCTCCGGCTGGCTTCCGAGGCACGCTGCTACACCCCGGCGATGACGGCTATGACGAAGCTCGGAAGGTCTTCAACGGGATGATCGACCGCACTCCGGCGGTGATAGCTCAGTGTTCGGACGCCAACGACGTGGCAGCTGCTATCAACCTGGCCCGGGCCGAAGATCTACCCCTCTCGGTGTATGGAGCAGGACACGGTGTGACCGGCGCCGCGGTCTGTGACGACGGAGTGTGCGTGGACCTTCGCGCCATGAAGGACATCGACATCGACGTCGAGGCCGCCACAGTTCGGGCGGAAGGTGGCTTGACCTGGGGTGAGTTGGATGCTGCGACCCAAGAGCACGGCCTCGCCGTCACCGGTGGTCGGGTCTCGACAACCGGGATCGGGGGGCTCTCCTTGGGCAGTGGCAGCGGCTGGCTCGAGAGGAAGTTGGGCTTCACCTGCGACAACCTCATAAAGGCCGAAGTCGTCACGGCGGACGGTCGTCAGGTGGTGGCGTCCGACGCCGACAACTCCGATCTCTTCTGGGCCCTGCGCGGAGGCGGTGGGAACTTCGGCGTCGTCACTGCCTTCCACTTCCGACTCCATCCGATCGGTCCGATCGTCTTCGGCGGTCTCCTCATGTATCCGCCTGAGGCGGGCGGGGAGCTGGTCCGGTTCTGGCGTGACTTCATGTTGGCGGCGCCAGACGAGGTCGGGAGCGGCTTGGCCTTCATCAGTGCCCCTCCCGAGGAGTTCGTGCCCGAGCCGGTCCGTGGTCAGCCGGTGATCGGCGTCGTGCTCTGCTATTGCGGGGACGTCGAGGATGCCCCGAAGGTGCTAGCACCGCTCCTGGAGTTCGGGCCCCCGGCGCTGAGCATGGTGCAACCGATGCCTTATGTTGCCGTCCAGCAGCTTCTCGACCCGGCCAATCCCGAGGGAATGCTCAATTACTGGACCGGAGACTTCTACGACGAGTTGCCAGATCCCGCAGTCGATGTGCTGGTGGACAAGGCAACGCGACCGGTCTCACCGCTGACCCAGATCATTGTTGTGGCCGGCGGAGGCGCAATCGCGCGAGTTGACGATGACGCGATGGCGTTCGGTCAGCGCAAGACGCCGTGGAACATTCACTACCTATCGATGTGGGCCGAGCCGGGCCTTAGCGAGAAGAACATCGCCTACACGAGGGAGTTGGCGGGCGCCATGAAGCCATGGAGCACCGGGCGGGTGTATCTCAACTTCCTCGGAGATGAAGGTCAGGACCGGGTCGAATCTGGATTCGGGACTGAGAAATACGCTCGATTACGGAGTCTCAAGGCCAAGTGGGACCCGACCAACCTGTTCCGTCACAACCAGAACATTCCCCCAGCAAGCTAGTCAAGCGGGCATCCGGATGTGAGCCCATTTGCGGCGGGTTCTGGGCCGGCCCCGGGACGCCGGGACATCGTCGGCCTCCAGTCCGCACCGCACGCACAGTGTCATCCAAGGCAACGGAGGAAGCAATCGCCATTTCTGACGCGGCCGGTCTCACGACTCTGTACGAAGGTGACACGGCGTTGCATGCGGCCGGGTTCAGTTACGACTCCGAGATGGCACAGGACCTGGTCACTCGCGGCGCAGACGTTCGAGCCAGAAACCGGCGGGGGCCGAACCGCTCCACGCGGCGGTGATCGGCGTCCCTGGCTCGGCAAGCTGGAACCCGACACGCCAGCGCGAGGTCATTCTCCGTCTCATCATGGCGGGCGCGGATCCCAACGCAACCGCGGCAGGCGGTGTGACACCCCTGCATCGAGCCGTACGAAAACGATGCTCGGCTGCCGTCGAGGCCCTGCTGCGCGCCGGTGCCGATCCACGCCAACAAAACGACCGCGGTTCGACCGCCTCAGACCTCGCTCACTGGGCAACCGGGCGCGGTGGCACGGGCTCCAGCGAGGCCAGAGCAGAACAACGGATTATTCTCGAACTGCTCCAGGTCACGCACTGAACTTCGCGGAGACGTCCGATCACTGGCAAGGTGGTTGGAATGGAACCGGTCGACGTCGATGCGTTCGAAGCCTTGGTGGCCGAAGCCCTGGCGACGATCCCCGACAAGCTGCGCGCTGAAATGGAGAACGTGGCCATCATCATCGACGACGAGAGCCCGCCTGGTCCGCTCCTCGGCCTCTATGAGGGGATTCCATTGACGAGTCGGACCGGCTATGCAGGGGTGACTCCCGATCGGATCACGCTCTACCTCGCCACAATCTGCCAGTCCGCAAACACGCCTGAGGAATTGGCTCATCGGGTGAGAGGAACGTTGCTCCACGAGGTGGGACACCACTTCGGCATCGGCGAAGCCCGCCTGCGCGAGCTCGGCTGGTCCTAGACCCCGATTCTCGCACCTGGGCCGGTGCCGCCCCGGGGGGCCGCGGAGCGAGGTTGTCAGCCGGCCCCCAGCCCTGCGCTCGTCGGCCACCGCCTCCTTCGGTGTGGTCAAACTATCCTTTGGCGATTCAGACTCTGGTGCTCCCTATCCGTTTCAACCTTGGGCACCTGAATGCGAAGACCGCAGAGAGGAGGAGGCTCATATGCCTGGAGTCTTCGTGGTGACTGACAGCTCTTGCGACCTGGACCAGGACGACATCGACCCGTTCAACGTCGAGATCGTGCCGCTGACCATTCGATTTGGGAGCGAGGATTTCACCGACCGACAGGACCTGAGCGTCGAAGACTTCTACCAACGAATGGCGAACAGCGAGGACCTCCCCCAAACGGCGTGCCCGTCGCCGGGGGCCTTTGAACAGGCGTTTCGGAATGCAAGCGATGCAGGCGCTGAGGCAGTGGTGTGCCTCAACATCTCGAGCGACTTGTCAACCACATTTCAATCAGCACGCACGGCTGCCGCTGCTTGCCAGGGACGGATTCTCGTCCATGTGATCGACAGCCGGACCGTGTCGAGTGGGCTCGGCACCCTGGTGGTCGAAGCCGCCAAGACAGCTGCCGGGGGGGCCGACGTGGGCGCAGTGTTGCGACGAGTCAGCGACCTCATCCCGCGCACGCACGTGCTTGCGGCCCTGAACACGTTGGAGAACCTGAAGAAGGGTGGGCGAATTGGGGGCGCCACGGCAATGGTGGGATCCCTGCTGTCGATCAAGCCGGTGATCGACCTTACCGGTGGAGTCGTCCACGAATCCGGCAAGGCTCGGACACGCAAGAGGGCACTGCAGATGCTCTACGAACGCTTGAGCGCTGCCGGGCCGATCGAGGACGTTGCGGTGATGCACGGTGGCGCACCTGACATCGACCAGTTCCTCGAGCTCATCGCTCCTCGCTTTCCGCGCGAGGGTGTCCGAGTCGGCAGGTTGGGTGCTGTCGTCGGCGTGCACGGCGGCCCTCAGATGATCGGTGTCAGCTGGATAGGCGCTGCGTAGGACTCTTGGGGACGGATCTGGGATCGGAGTTCCCAGATGAAGCAGGATCCGAGTGCTCAGATCACCGGGTCAGGGTTGTCCGCTGATCGCTTTCACTCTCGGTCGGATCGACGCCGGGTACACACAGGCGAGCACGAATCGAACAATTCCAGCAACCAACCAGACCATCGCGATCAACGTGATCCACATTGCCTTCGACGAGCGTGCCGCGGCGAAGGCGGCCGACGGCCTCGAGGCTGCATCAGCGAAGGCCCAGATCGGTACAAGCAGACCCGCGACGGCCACGATGAAGACGATGAACATGTCCGGCCCGAGAATCTCGCCCTTCATGGTCTCGACCTCCACCCGACGGCCGCCAGATCAAGACGATGACCAGGAGCCGCCTCGCGGGTTGGGCCTGCTGGAATGGGCCCGGGCTCCGCCCAGCCGATCATCTCTGGACCACCGGGACGTTCCCACGGGGCCGCGAAGGATTCGTGGGACCGGGTGGCTGAGGACGAGGATACGGGCCGGCGGGAGGTGCACCGGCGGGACGAGAGTGGCGTTGGCGCGAGCCGCCTCCCACCCTCTGTTCCTCGGTGGTCACAGGCTGCCTCGGGGACGCCATTGGTCAGGAGTTTTCCGAGAGCGACTTCAGCGGGCTCGCCTCCGTGTCGATCCTTCTCCCAGTCCGGGCAACTGGGATGGGGGCGTCGCGCATGGAAGCAGTGGGGGGCGGGTCGGTCCAGGCCGGTCCGGACGGGAGTGACCAGGAACCCCACGACGGACACAAGATCTGGTCCCGGGTCGACCCGTCCGTCTTGGGGTACCTCATCGGCCCTGCTGCGCTGCCCGTCGTCATCGTCCTCGAGCGCTTCGGCGTCATTGCCACCCACCCCCTCTGGCTTTGGCTGAGCGTGTTCCTGGCCGTCCCCGTGGCCAACCTGGCGGCGACCAAGGCTTACGAGCAGGTGCACACGGCGTGGCGCCGTCAGTGCCGCATGGCGGTGCAGGCGGCCACGGTCACGGCCGCCATCTTCTTGACCGGGTGGGGCCCCGTCCTCATCCCGGCCTACGCGCTGGGCGCGCTGCAGACCTTCTCGCTGGACGGCTCCAGAGTGTGGAAGTCCGCACTGGGATGGAGCCTCCTGGGCGTCGGGACCGGCGAGGTCCTGGTTCTTCTGCACATTGCGCCGAGCTTCCTGGACCCGGGCGACTCTCAGTCCGTGACGGTCATGAGCACGTTCATCCTCTGCTTCATCGTGCGCATGGCCGCGGCCATCGTGGAGCGCCGCGAAGCGGCCGAACACTCGCTGCGCCAGAGCGAGGAGCGCTTCCGCTCGCTGGTCCAGCACTCCACCGACACGACGCTCGTCGTTGCCGCCGACGCCCGGATCACCTACGCCAGTCCGGCCGCCCGGTTCCTGCTGGACATCCCCCCCGAGGAGCTCGTCGGCCAGGACGTGATGAGCTTCGTGCACTCTGACGACGTCGAGCGTGCCGCCGGGCAACTGAACGCAGTCCTTCAGGTCTCGGCCGTGTCACCCCAGATCGAGGTCAAGATGGTCGGGCGCAACGGTCGGGTCAAGGACGTCGAAGCCGTGGTCACCGACCTGCTCGGGGACCCTGCCGTCGACGGCTGGGTGGTCAACATGCGGGACATCTCCGACCGCAAGGCCGCTGAGGAGCTCCTCGTGCACCAGGCGCAGCACGACGGGCTCACTGGGTTGCCCAACCGGACGGCGGTGCTGGAGCAGGCCGACGTGATGCTCGATCACTGTCGGGTCAGGCAGAGGCGGCTCGCCGTGTTCTTCATCGACGTTGACAATTTCAAGGACATCAACGACACGCTCGGTCACGAAGCGGGCGACGAAGTGCTCGAGTGTATGGCGAAGCGGCTCGCGGCCCAGCTGCGCCAGGGCGAGCTCGTCGGCCGAATGGGCGGCGACGAGTTCGTCGTGCTGGTCGAGTCCAAGGTGTCCGACGACGCAGTGGCGGCCGTGGCTCAGCGCCTGCGGGTGGCCGTGTCCCAGCCCGTCCGGGTCATGGGGGAGGAGGGCCCGCTCGTCCAGCTCACGATCAGCATCGGCGTGGCACATGGGGTACCGGACAACGCCAACGAGCTGTTTCGTGAAGCGGACATGGCCCTCTATCAGGCCAAGCTGGCCGGCCGCGACGCCTGGGTGTCGTTCGTACCCGAGATGCGGTCGACGGCGCTGCAGAGGCTCCAGTTGCAGGCCGAGCTGGCTACGGCGCTCAGCGAGCAGCAGTTCGCTCTCTTGTTCCAACCCATCTACGACTTGCACGGCGGCCGCCTCGCCGGGGCAGAGGCACTCCTGCGCTGGGAGCACCCCGTGCACGGGACGGTCCTGCCCGCCCAGTTCATCCCCGTGTTGGAGCAATCGGGGCGCATCATCGAGGTCGGGCGCTGGGTCCTCGACGAGGCCTGCCGCAACGCGGCGCAGTGGTGGTCGGCCGGTCACGACATCGGTGTCACGGTCAACGCGTCGGCGCAGCAGCTGGAGGACCCGAGGTTCGTCGACGACGTGATGGACGCGATGGCGCGCCACGGGGCTCCCCGGGGTGCACTGGTGGTCGAGATCACCGAGAGCGGGCTGATCCAGGCGTCGGAGACCGCCAACCGCAACCTCGCCCTCCTCAAGCACCATGGCGTGCGCGTCGCCATCGACGACTTCGGCACGGGCTATTCGTCGCTCGCCTACCTGCTGCAGTTCGACGTGGACGCGCTGAAGATCGACCGCTCCTTCGTGGCGGCCATGGGTACCTCGACTCACGCCATCGCCGTGGTGCGGGCGGTGCTCCAACTCAGCAAGACGCTCGAGCTCCAGGTGATCGCCGAAGGGATCGAGGACTCCGAGCAGCTGGCTCAGCTGCGCTCGGAGGGATGCCTCTGGGGTCAGGGGACGCTCTTCTCACGACCGGTCCCGCCGTGGGTCATCCACGAGCTGCTGGGCCGGGCCGGCGAGGAGACGCAGGTGCACCTGAGGTCCGAACCCCGGTCGGACATGTTCATATAAGCGTCTGAGCGCCCCCACTCATTGTGGACGCGGGTTCGCTCATCCGCCGAACAAGGGACGAACGTCCCTGGTCGGCCAGGCCTTCATTGCCGCACAGTGACGGCATGGACGAGATCGAGCTGGGCGGCGGGGCGACACCGATTGCCGAGGTGTTCGCCGAGGAGGTCGTCTTCGTGGCGCCCGAGGCCACGTTGGTGCAGGTGGCTCGCGAGCTGAGTGAGGCCAACGTCGGTGTGGTGCTCGTGGGCCATGGCGGCAAGCCGATAGGTGTGATCTCCGAGCGTGACGTTGTGCACGCGCTGGCCGAGGGCCGTGACCCGGTCGCCACCCCGGCCGGGGAGGTGGCCCACTCGAAGCTGTTGTGGTGCGACGTCACTTCGACGGTCGCCGAGGTGACGGCCGAGATGATGGAGCACTACATCAGGCACGTCCTCGTCGAGCGGGACGGCGTGTTCGTGGGCGTGGTTTCGGTGCGCGACCTCCTAGGTGCGTACGCGGCCGAGGACCTCTTCTCCGAGGGGGAGTAGCCTCCGCCCCTGTATCCTTCCGGCCTGAGATGGCCCGTCACCGCAATAACGCGCGCTCGGAGGTGTCGGACCTCCTTGGCCGACGCCCGGGCTGGAGGCTCGAGCCCAGGACGACACCCGGAGCCAGCCCCCTCTGGTGCTTCGTCGACGGGGGTGAGGTCGAGTTCTCCGTCACGGCGGAAGGCGAGGGCATCCTTCTCTACGTCATGGAGACCGACGAGGAGGTCGTCCTCAAGGACGCCCAGGAGCTGACGGCCTGGTTGCAGATGCACCGGGCCGATGCCCTCCAAGATGTCCCACCCCGCCAGAAGGGCACGGCGCGTTGGAAGGGCATCTTGGACTGGAACTGAACCCCGCGGTGCGGGAGTGCCGCCCGGGGCCGCTCAAGGACGGTCCCTGACCTGCCGAAATCGGAAGGGTGAACCACGCCGACCAGGGGATGACCGCGTCCGGCCCGCTGACCCGGCTCCTCACGGCTGCGTTTGGAGTGAAGGGCCGGCGGGTCGAGCGGCGCCGCCACGTGCGGGCACCCGTCGAGGTGGCCGGGATGATGGACGACGTGGTCGTGTGGGTGGTCGACCTGACCACGGCCGGTGTCGGCCTGGTGAGTCCGTGTCCGGTCGAGCTCGGGGAGCACGTCGATCTGGTGGCCGGGCTGCCGATGATGGACGGGCACACCCAGGCCACACGGCTCAGGCTCACGGTGACCGGATGCCGACCCGACCTCGAGGGGGACCGTGGCTTTCGCATCGGTGGGACCGTGGCGCCTCGAGCCGATCTCGACCGGATCGCCTTGGTGGAGTACTGCCACGTGGCGGCACGGTCCTACCTCAACGAGGTCCTGAGCCGGAACCGGGCTCGGATCGGGCAGCCGGCGCAGCCCCTCAGCGCCTGAATCGGTTCAGGCGCCGCGCCCTTCGGGCCCCAAGCAGGCCGGGGAGCTGGCGGACACGATCAGTAGACCGAGACGGTGGTCCCAATCGGGTCGATGTTGTTGGCCCAGATCCAGTCGATGGCCTCGTTGCTGACGCGGGCGCAGCCGTGTGAGACCGGGTAGGGGGGGACGGACGAGTCGCCGTGGATGGCGTACCCGGCCACGAAGAAGCGAGGCCGGTACAGCGTGCCGAGCGTGTCGACGACCGTCCCGTTGACGACGCGGAAGGTCTGGAAGACCCCGGTGGGAGTAAGGGCCACGTTGGTGACGCCATCCTGTACGTAGGTGTAGCCCCCACCGGTCGACGTGTTGAGCGTGTACTCCAGGTGCCCGTTGCTCACCACCATCAGCAGGTCGAGCGCCAGGTTGATCTCGATCACGTATCCCGACGTGCTGCGCGTGTGCGGGACCACCCCGTTGCCCAGTGCCGCCCAAGTGGCGGGGCCGACGACGCCGTCGCGGGGGAGGCCCGCCGCCTTCTGGAGCGCCCAGACCGCTTGCTCGGTGCTGTCGTCGAAGGAACCGCCGGTCGTGTCGACCCAGTAGCCGAGCGCGAGCAGCTGATTCTGCAGCGCACTGACGGCGGCGCCGCTCGAACCAGGGCTGAGGGTTGGTGGAGCCGGCGGGGGAGTTGTGGGCAGCAGCCAGTAGCCGTTACCGCTGGGGGTGGCTGCGACGGCAGTGATGGGGTTGGGGTTGGACTGCCCACCCATGGACCCGGCGAAGGGGACCCCGTAGGTGAAGACACCCCCGTCCCGGGCGGCAAGCCAGTAGCCACTGGCGCTGGCGGCCATCCCCACGATCGGGGCGGCCAACGTGCTCCCCCCCATGGAGCCGAGGAACGGCGCGTCACCGTACGCGAAGATGCCGCCGTCCGCGGCCACGAACCAGTAGCCGTGCCCGCTGGCCGTGGCGGCCATCCCCACGACGGGCTGGTTCAGGCGGATCGAGCCGGTGGAGCCGTAGAACTGGGCGTCACCGTACGCGAAGATGCCGCCGTCGGAGGCGACCAGCCAGTAGCCGCGCCCGTCGGGAGTGGGCGCCATCCCCACGACGGGCTTGTTCAGGCGGATCGAGCCGGTGGAGCCGTAGAACTGCGCGTCACCGTAGGAGAAGATGCCGCCGTCGGAGGCGACCAGCCAGTAGCCGCCGCCATCAGCCGTGCGGGCCATGCCCACGATCGGCTTGTTGAGGTTGATGGCGCCTGCCGAGCCGTAGAACTGGGCGTCGCCGTAGTTGAAGATGCCGCCGTCGGCCGCCACGATCCAGTAGCCGTTCCCGCTGGGAGTGGCCGCCATCCCCACCGCGGGGGCGTTCAGCTTGAGTCCGCCGGCGGGCCCGAAGAAGCCGGCGTCGCCGAAGTTCACCGGCTGGGCCGGGTTGTCGGGGTAGGCCGCCGCCGCCACGCCCGGCGTGAGGGCCACCACCGCCGGCACCAAAGTGGCGAGGCCGGTGAGCAGGGCCAGGACCCCGCGCCGCCAGCGTGCCCACAGCCCCCGCGCACGGCGGGCGGTCGGCTGGGCGGGGGACGGGGTCGCCGTCATGGGGCTCCTCGGATGTCGGCTGGGCCCGAACCCCGGCGGGTCCGGCGGGCGTCGGGGGATCGCCGCCGCGTCAGCGGCCCCTCCACCTGGTCGTTTCGCCGGAGCACTCTAGTTCGTCGGGGCCCGCTCAGGCGGGCCTCTCCCAACGAACGACATCCTCGAGCTCCCCACTCTCGACGTCGTAGACCAGCCCGGCCACGGTGCGGAGTCCGGACAGATATGGCGTGCGCACGAGCGTTTCGACGTCCTCGCGCAGCGCTGCGGCGTGGTCGTCGATCGGGAAGAACCCCAGATCGGCGTGGGTGATGGCCCGGAGCGCCTCGTCGGTGACCCCGACCAGGCCGCACTTGGTGTGCTGCATCACGACGGCCGTGTCCACGCCCAGCACACCGCTCGAGAGGGCGAGGCTGCGCAGGACGTCGCTCGTCACCCGGCCGCCGGCGTTGCGGATCACGTGAGCCTCGCCCAGATGGAGGCCGAGCACGGCGAACACATCGATGCGGGCGTCCATACACGTGACCACGGCGAGGTGACGGCTGGGACGCGCGTCGGCGACGTTGGCACGGGCCGCGGCATAGGCCTTGTTGGCGCGCAGGAGCTCGGTGATCTCTGGCATGGTCCCCGGGCAAGGTAACAGTCGCCGAGGCTGGTGGGGTGCCGACGAGCGGTCGGATCAGGAGCTGGCTCGGAAACCCTCGTCGCGGTGCTGGTCCAGCGCCGGCACGGGCCCGGCCGTACCCGGCAGGGGGAGGCGGATGGGGAACGCCGGGAAGGATTGGGACGCCAACATCCCCTGCCGATCGAGCACCGGCGAGGCGGGCACGCCCGCGTCGCCGAGGCGGCGCACCAAATCGTCACGTGTCCTGGTGGCAACGGCCGCGCCCACGACCCGCTGCAGCTCGTCCCCCCGTTCCAGGCGCGCCTCGAAGGGCAGGGCCCCCAGGGCACCCAGTCCCAGTTCGTGACACAGGGCCGACCAGAAGTGCTGTTCGTTGACCACGCCCAGCGCCACCTGGCCGCCGTCGGCACTCCCGAAGAGCCCGTACCCGGGCACGGTAGAGCCCCGCGACCCCTCGCCGGAGTCGCTGCCCGTGGGCCCCGTCCAGGTTGCCAGCACGTCGGTCATCGCGACGTCGAGGTAGGTGCCCATCCCGCTGAGAGTACGACCGGCGATGGCGGCGCAAATGCCGAAAGCGGCGGCGAGCCCCGAGGCCAGGTCGGCGACGGGCAGCGGCGGTGGCGTCGCCGTGCCTCCGTCGGGGGCCAACGACCCCGCCCAGGCCTGGTAATTCACGTCGTGGCCGGGCTGGCCTGCACGAGGGCCCTCCTGGCCGTAGCCCGAGATGGAGCAGTAGACGAGGGACGGGTTGCGCGCACGCACGGTGCCGTGGTCGAGCCCGAGCCGTGCCATCACCCCGGGCCGGAACCCCTCGACGAGCACGTCGGCCTGGTCGGCCAGCTCGAGGGCACGTGCCCGGCCTGGCGGGCTCTTGAGGTCGAGCTCGATGCTGCGCTTACCGGCGTTGACCGAGGCGAAGAGCCCTGGGTAGAGGCGCATGGGGTCGCCGCCCGGAGGCTCGACCTTGACCACGTCGGCACCGAGCGGGACCAGGAGCGACGTGGCATAGGGACCGGGCCGCCAGATGCTCAGGTCGAGCACGCGTAGGCCGGGGAGCAGAGGTGCCGCCGAAGTCATCGCGGGCCGAGTCTTGCAGCCAGGGGGGTTCCCTGCGCCGGGGCATGGGGATAGCCTCACGCGGTGCTGGGATTCTTCTCGTTCACCGAGATCACCGACCCCTCGGCCCATGAGGCGTACAACGCCTGGCACCAGCTCGACCACATGCCTGAGCAGTTCACCATCGACGGTATTTCGTTCGGGCAGCGGTGGGTCCGCTCGCCCCGCTGCCGTGCAGCCGAGGCGGCCTCTGGGCCGCGACTCGAGCCGTTTCACTACATGACCCTGTATCTGATGCGTGACGAGAGCGTCGTGCCGCCGTTCTTCGCCCTGGCCGAGCGCCTGCACGCCGAGGACCGGTTCTTCACCGCTAGGCGCGCCCTCCTGTCGGGCCCGTTCGAGGTGACTGGCCAGTGGGCGGTGCCCCGCGTGGCGGTGTCCGCCGGGTCGATCCCGTGGCGTCCGTCGAACGGCGTCTACGTCGTGGTCGGCCCGCAGGTCGACGGTGCGCAGTTGGTCGAGCACCCCGGGGTTGCTGGTGCGTGGCAGTTCACCGACGCCCAGGCAGAGCGCACGCTCAGCGTGGCGTTCGTCGACGGGGACCTCTGGCAGGCGGCCGACACCCTCGGGGCTTCGCACGGCGGTCTCGGCCCTGGTGGCACTGAGGCCCCGGAATGGGCCGGTCCGCTCGAGCGGGTCGACGCCTTTCGCTGGGACTGGTTCGCTACTCTGACGCCGCAGTGACCAGCCAGAGCAAGTCGAAGGCCCAGCGCAGGGTTGAGAACCAGCGGCGCGCCGAGGAGCGGCGGCGGGACGAGCTGCGTGCGAAGCGGATGCGAATCGGGGTGCGCGTCAGCCTCGCCGTCGTGGTGCTTGCTGTCGCCGTGGTGGTGATCGTGCAGTTGACCGGCGGGGGCTCGAGCGGTGTGCCGGCCCAGGACAAGAACCCCCATGTAGCACTCGAGCCGATCCCCGCCTCGATGAAGGCGACGTGGGTGGAGCCACCGGCGGGCTCCCCGGGCCCGGAGAGCATCCCCGTTCCCAAGGGCCCCGTACTGGCCACCCTGTTGAATGCCGGCACCGGGCAGGGCGTGAGCGGAGTGCAGTGCCAGGCGGGCGAGCAGACGCAGGTCCACGTGCACTCCCGTCTCACCGTCTTCGTGAACGGCCAGGCGCGGGTGATTCCCTACGGGATCGGGGTGCCGGGCGCGCAGACGGTGTCGACCGCGCAGGGTCCGTTCGTGCAGACCGGCACCTGCTTCTACTGGCTGCACGCGCATGCCAACGACGGCGTGATCCACGTCGAGTCACCGAGCACGACGACGACGTTCACATTGGGGCAGTTCTTCGACGAGTGGGGCGTCCCGCTGAGCTCGACCCAGGTCGGGTCTGCGACGGGCACCGTCACCGTGTTCTTCTCAGCACCGGGGGAGAAGACCGGCATCTACACCGGCGACCCGCGCCGGCTCCCGCTGGGCGACCACTACCAGATCCAACTCGACGTGGGCACTCCCGTCGTCGCGCCGGTCCAGATCACCAACTGGGGCGGGCTGTAACGGCGTGGACGCCGACGTCGTCGTCGTCGGAATGGGCCCGGGTGGCGAGCAAGTCGCCGAGGAACTGGCTGAAGCAGGCCTCGACGTGGTCGGCGTAGAGGCCGAGCTCGTGGGCGGGGAGTGCCCCTACTGGGGGTGCGTCCCGACCAAGATGATGGTGCGAGCCTCGGACCTCCTGGCCGAGGGCCGGCGCATCCCTGGAATGGCGGGCACCTCGGTGGTCAATCCGGGCTGGGCGCCGGTGGCGGGCCGGATCCGGGACGAGGCCACCGACGACTGGGACGACCGGGTCGCTGTGCAGCGCTTCGAGGGCAAGGGCGGCCGCTTCGTTCGCGGTCGGGCCCGGGTGACGGGACCGAGCTCGGTCGAGGTCGCGGGTGATCTGGTGACCGCCCGCCGCGCCCTGGTCCTGGCAACAGGGCAGCGAGCCTGGGTCCCCCCGATGTTCGCCGACGTCCCGCACTGGATCAATCGGGATGCCGTCGCCGCCACGTCGGTGCCGAGTTCCCTACTGGTGGTGGGGGGCGGTGCGGTCGGTCTCGAGATCGGCCAGGTCATGGCGCGCTTCGGGGCGGACGTCACGATCGTCGAGCTGGGGGAGCGCCTGGCCGGACCTGAGGAACCGGAGGCCTCGGCGCTCATCGCCCACATCCTCCGGAGCGAGGGCGTCGCGGTGCACACCGGCGCCAGCGTCGAGCGCGTCGAGGCCTGGGGGGAGACCGGGGCAACTGTCGCGCTGGCCGGTGGGCAGACCCTGAGCGCCGAGCGGATGCTGGTGGCCACGGGCCGGCGGAGCGACCTGGCCAGCCTTGGGGTGGACGCGCTGGGCCTCGATCCGGGGACGCGCGCCGTCCCCGTGGACGGGCGCATGCGCGTTGCGCCGGGGGTGTGGGCGGTGGGCGACATCACGGGGAAGGGCGCCTTCACCCATGTCGCCGTCTACCAGGCCCGCCTCTGCGTGGCGGACATCCTGGGCCGGCCGCGGCCCGATGCCGACTACCGCGCTCTACCCCGGGTGACGTTCACCGACCCCGAGATCGGCTCTGTGGGCCTGACCGAGGCACAGGCGCGCGCCGAGGGCGGCGACGTCGTGGTCTACACGGAGGACATCGCTCGCTCGGCGCGTGGCTGGATCCACCGCGCCGAGGGGTTCGTGAAGCTCGTGGCGCGTGACGGCGTGGTAGTCGGGGCCACGTCGGTGAGTCCGGCCGGGGGCGAAGTACTCGGCCTATTGGCCCTCGCCGTGCACGCCCAGGTCCCGGTGGAGACCCTGCGCACGATGATCTTCGCCTACCCGACGTTCCACCGCGCCGTCGACTCGGCATTGTGGTCACCGCCGAGAAGCGCATCGAAGATGGCGGGCGCCTGATTGGGCAACAGGGAGAGGTGCCCTTCGCCAGGCACCACCGTCAACGTGGACCCCGCGATGTGGCGATGCAGGAACTCCCGGTAGCCGGGCGGCCCGGTCCGGTCCTCGCTGCCCTCCCAGATGCCGACCGGCAGCCGGATCTCCTCGAGGGAGAACCCCCACGGGTCCCCGAAGATCCGGTAGTCCTGCACAGCGCCCGGCGTGCCCTGGCGCAGCGACTCGCGGACGAAGGCCAGCGCCACCTCCGGCGGGCCCCACTGGGTGATGATCTGCCGGTCCGGCGGCGGGAAGGAGCTCACTACGGCGCGCAGCAACCGGGTGTTGCTGGCATTGACGATGCTCGCCTTGATCACCGCCGAGGCCAGCCAGGGCGTGCGGCGTGACAGGGCGGTCAGGGCACGGTCCTCGAGGGCCAGACCGCGGCGGGTGCCGTAGAGATCGAGGGGCACCCCGCTCGAGAGCAGCGCGGCCGCACTGACGCGGCCGGCCAGCTTCGCCGCGCAGACGGCGGCGTACGCGCCGCCGGCGGACCAGCCCATGACGGCGAAGCGGTCGATGCCGAGCTCCTCGGCCAGCCGTGAGACGTCGTCGGGCCAGTCGACGAGGCGGCGCCCGGGCTGGTACGTGGAGAGCCCGATGCCAGGGCGGTCGGGGGAGATGAGACGCACACCCTTGTCCGTGGCCGCCTGGGCCGCCGGCGCAGCGTCCAACCGCGAGCTGAGGGCGCCATGGCAGCTGATCACGGGGAAGCCGGCCGGGTCGCCGTACTCCTCGTAGGCCAGAAGGCGGCCGTCGGGGAGGGTCACGGATGCGGTCACGCGGGCACTCCGCCCCAATGCCCGGCCCATTGCGCCCAGGCTGCGCACCGAGTGCTCCGGGTGGAGAGGACAGGTTCCGGCACGAAAGCACGCTATAGGGTGCGGTCATGACCGTGAACGTCGAAGAGCTGGTTGACGGCCTGCTGGCGGACTTCCCGCCGGCGACGACGCCCCCAGAGCAGTTCTTGGGGGAGCAGTACGACCGGGGGCTGGCCTGGGTGCATTTCCCGCCGGACGCGGGCGGCCTGGGCCTGACCCCCAAGGAGCAGCAGCGAGTCCACGTGGCGCTCGCGGCGGCCGGGGCGCCCGCCGGTGGAGCGAAGAACCCGATCGGCTACGGCATGTGCGCCCCGACCATCGCCGAGCACGGCACTCCCGAGCAGAAGAAGCGCTACCTCCGCCCCCTGTTCACCAACCAGGAGATCTGGTGCCAGCTCTTCAGCGAGCCGGGTGCCGGGTCCGACGTTGCCGGCCTGGCCACCCGAGCCGAGCGGGACGGTGACGAGTGGGTGCTCAACGGGCAGAAGGTGTGGACCACCCTGGCGCACATTTCGTCGTTCGGGCTCATCATCGCCCGCACCAACCCCGACGCTCCAAAGCACCGGGGGATGACGGCGTTCCTCGTGGACATGCACGCACCAGGCGTCGAGGTGCGCCCGTTGTTCCAGATCACCGGTGAGGCGGAGTTCAACGAGGTCTTCTTCACCGACGTGCGCGTGCCCGACGCGGACCGCCTGGGCGAGGTGGGTGAGGGGTGGAACGTCGCCGTCACCACTCTCATGAACGAGCGGGTCTCCATCGGCGGCGCGGTCACCGAGCGGAACACGGGTCCGATCAACGCGGCATTGGAGATCTGGAAGGAGCGCTGGCAGGGCGATACCTCCCCGCACGCGCGCGCACTGCGAGACCGCCTGGTCTCCGCGTACATCCGCGTCGAGGCGCTGGCCATGACCAACGCCCGTGCGGCAGCCACGCGCCGGGCCGGGACGCCCGGCCCGGAGGGCTCGGTGGCCAAGCTGGCCTACGCGGAGGAGAACAAGCGCGTGTACGACCTCTGCATGGACCTGCTGGGGAACGAGGCGATGCTGTTCCCGGCCGGCTATCCGATGACGCGGCCCGAGCGCGTCGGCCTGAGCTCGCGTGACGTGCGCAAGCTCTTCTTGCGGATGCGGGCCAATTCCATCGAGGGCGGGACCTCAGAGGTCATGAGGAACATCCTCGGTGAGCGGGTGTTGGGGCTGCCGGGTGACGTCCGAGCCGACAAGGGCCTGCCCTGGAAGGACGTCCCGCGCAGCTGAGCGGGCGCCCCGTGACGGTCCCCGACATCGAGGTCGAGAAGCGGGCGGCGGCCGAGGCCGCGGCGGCGCTGGTCGAGGACGGCATGCGGGTCGGCCTCGGTACGGGCACCACCGTGGCCCAGCTGGTGCCGGTGCTCGGGCGGCGGCAGCTGGCACTGACCTGCGTGGCCACCTCGCCGGCCACCGAGAGCCTGGCCAGGGCCCACGGCCTCGACGTGCGACCGTTCAGCGGTATCGACCGCCTCGACATCGCCATCGACGGGGCCGACCAGGTCGACCCCTCGGGTTGGCTGGTCAAGGGCGGGGGAGGAGCCCACACCCGCGAGCGGATCGTGGCCGCGGCAGCTGAGCGATTCGTGGTCATCGTGTCGTCGGACAAGGCGGTCGCACGCCTCCACCCGCCCGTCCCCCTCGAGCTCTTGTCCTTCGGCTTGGCGGCCACACTGCGCGCCGTGCCCGGCGCGGCGCTGCGTTCGGCACCCCCCACCCCCGACGGGGGTGTCCTCGCCGACTACCACGGGCCCCTCGGCGATCCCGCCCGGTTGGCCGAGGATCTCGACGCCGTGCCCGGCCTGGTGTCCCACGGGCTGTTCCCGCCGGCCATGGTCTCGACTGTCCTGATGGCCCGCGGTCGGCGGGTCGAAGAGTTTGGTATCGGGGGCGGGGGAGAACTCTGAAGCTCAATGTGACGTCGAGAGATATCTAAAGGTAAAGCTCACGTTCATACTCGTAGAGCTGTTGGGGCTGCGGCGTCTCGGTGGCCGATCCGGAGCCACCGGTCCCGGGTCTGTGGTGGCCGCGGTCGGGCGGGCCGGCGGGCCGGAGGGTCAGGCGGTCGCGAAGGTGACGGGCAGCGAGGTGGGTGAGCGGAAGACGTCACCTCGGATGTGCGGGTCGAGGTCACCCGGTACGAGGGTCAGGCCGGGCAGCCGGTCGAGCACGCGGTCGAGCAGGACGCTGGTCTCGAGGCGGGCCAGGTGCATGCCCAGGCACATGTGAGGCCCGTGGGCGAAGGCGATGTGAGGGATGGCAGGCCGGAAGATGTCGAAGCGCTCCGGGTCCTGCCAGCGGGTCTCGTCGTGGTTGGCCGACCCGATGTGCGGTGTGATGCTCGCTCCGGCGCGGAGGGTGACGCCGCCGATCTCGACCTCCCGGGTGGTCGTCCGGTTGATCGTGAGGAGCGGCGGCTCGCGGCGCAGTCCTTCTTCGATCGCCTGCGAGATCAGCGACCGCTCGGCACGTACTGCCTCGAGCTGGTCAGGGTGGGTAAGGAGCAGGAAGAGCAAATTGCCCGAGGAACGGTACGTGGTCTCGGCGCCGGCAGGGAGGAGGAGGCGCAGGAACGAGTAGATGGCCTCGTCGCTCAGCCCCTCACCGTCGATCTCGGCCTCCACCAGGTCGCTGATGACGTCGTCAGCCGGATGGGCGCGCCGATCCGCCACGATGCCGGCGAAGTACTGGCGCAGTGACTCCGACGCGGCGAGACCGCGCTCAATGTCGGCCGCGAGCCCGATCAGCTCGATCCCCCAACGGTGGAAGCGGGGGAAGTCCTCCTCGGGCAGTCCAAGCAGGCGGGCGATGACGCGCACCGGGAACTCGAACGTCAGTTGGCGCACGAGATCGGCCCGGCCGTCGTGGGCGAAGCGGTCGATGAGGCCGTCGATGATCGGAGCGATGAGCTCTGGCTCCCACCGCGCCAGTGCCTTCTCACGGAAGGCGTGCGCGACGAGGTTGCGGTGCGTCCGGTGCTCGGGGTCGTCCATCCCGAGGATCATGTGGCCCATCACCGCGCCGACGGTCGTGTCGTAACCGGTCGATGTGAAGGTCTTGGCATCACGTAGGATCCGCGAGCAGTCCTCATAGCGGTAGGCGATCCAACTCGACCCGAACATGGCCTCCTGGTGGGCGACGGGCGTCTCGCGGCGCTTGACCGCCAGGGCCGGGTACGGGTCCCGTGTCATGCCGGCAACGACGTCGTCGAACGTGGCGAACGGGTCGTCGTCCCAAGAGTCAGATGCTCCGATGTCGGTCAGTGTCACAGTGGCCCCCCACGGCGTGCTCGAGGTTGGCGTCGCCCTCAGGCTAGGGGCCGGCGCGGCAGCGTGCACGGGGCGGGCACCTCCGGGGGTGAGGGCGTAGGCTCCCGCCGCATGAGGACGCTGCGCACCCCTGACGACCGTTTCACCGGCCTGCCCGACTACGACTTCGAGGCGCACTACGCCGAGGTGTCCGACGACGAGGGCGGCACGCTCCGTGTGCACTACCTGCGAGAAGGCGACCCCGGATCGCCTGTCGTACTGCTCATGCACGGCGAGCCGTCGTGGTCGTACCTGTACCGCACGATGATCCCGGTCCTCACCGGGGCCGGGCTGCAGATCGTCGCCCCGGATCTGGTCGGGTTCGGGCGCTCGGACAAGCCGGCCGAGCGCACCGACTACACGTTTGTCCGTCACGTCGAGTGGATGCGGGCGCTGCTCTTCGACCACCTCGACCTGCGCGACGTGACGCTGGTGGGCCAGGACTGGGGCGGGCTGATCGGCCTGCGCCTCGTGGGCGAGCACCCCGAGCGGTTTGCCCGGGTGGTGGCCGCCAACACGTTCTTGCCGACCGGCGACTCGAGCCCGGGCGATGCCTTCTTCGCCTGGCAGAAGTTCTCCCAGGAGGTCGACGTGTTCCCGACCGGTGGCATCATCCGGGGCGGGTGCGCCAAGCCGCTGGGGCCCGGCGTGGAAGACGCCTACGACGCGCCCTTCCCCGACGAGTCCTACAAGGCCGGGGCCCGTCAGTTCCCGATGCTGGTTCCCTCGCGCCCCGACGACCCGGCACACGACGCCAACGTCGCGGCCTGGGCAGTCCTGGAACAGTTCGACCGGCCGTTCCTGTGCGCCTTCAGCGACGGCGACCCCATTACCAAGGGCGCGGACCGGAACCTGAAGGAGAAGATCCCCGGCACCAGGGGACAGCCCCACACGACCATCGTCGGCGGTGGGCACTTCCTCCAGGAGGACTGCGGGGAGGAGCTGGCCCGAGTAGTCGCCTCCTTCGTGAACGCCACCTCGTGAACCACGAGCATCGCGTCGTCGTCGTCGGCGCCGGGTTCGCCGGCATCGGCATGGCGGCTCGCCTGCGCTCCATGGGGATCGAGGACTTCGTGGTCCTCGATCGTGGCAACGACCTCGGCGGTACGTGGCGCGACAACTCGTACCCGGGCTGCTGTTGCGACGTGCCCTCCAACCTCTACTCCTACTCCTTCGCCCTCAACCCGGACTGGTCGCGCACGTTCCCGTCCCAAGCTGAGATCTGGGACTACATGCGCGACTGCGCGGACCGCTTCGACGTCGGTGGCCACCTGCGTTACGACCAACGCGTCGACGAGGCGCGCTGGGAAGAGGCGGCTTCGCAGTGGTGCGTGCGCGTGGCCGGCGGGGACGAGTACCGCGCCCAGGTGCTGGTGTGGGCCACCGGGCCCCTGAGCGAGCCGTCGATCCCGGACTTCCCGGGGCTGCGCGATTTTCGGGGCAAGGTCTTCCACTCGGCCCGCTGGGAACACGGCTTCGACCTGGGGGGCAAGCGTGTGTGCGTCGTGGGCACGGGTGCCTCGGCCGTGCAGTTCGTGCCCCAGATCGCGCCGGTAGTCGAGCACCTGTACCTGCACCAGCGGACTCCGCCCTGGGTCGTGCCCCGCCGCGACCGCAAGGTCTCGAGCCTGCGCAAGCTGGCCTACCGCAAGGCGCCTTCGCTGCAGCGCCTCTCGAGGCTCCGCGTCTACCTCCTCTTCGAGTCCCTCCTGTCCGTGTTCGTCGGCCGGAGTGTGCGCCGTCGGGGTGCGGTGCGCCAGGGTGCCCTGGCGCACCTGCGGCGCCAGGTGCCCGACGAAATGCTGCGGGCCAGGCTCACGCCGGACTACGAGCCCGGCTGCAAGCGCCTACTCCTGTCGGACGACTACTACCCGGCGCTGACCCGCCCCAATGTGGAGCTGGTCGACTCGCCCGTGGCGTCGTTCACGGCACACGAGGTGGTGGCCCAGGACGGCATCGCCCGGCCGGTCGACGTCGTGATCATGGGCACCGGCTTCGAGGCGGCCGAGCCCCCCTACGCCGAGCACATCGTGGGGAAGGATGGGGCGCGGCTCTCGGAGCTGTGGAAGGCGAACGGGGCCCAGGCGTACCTGGGCTCGACCGTGGCGGGCTTCCCCAATCTCTTCTTCATGATCGGGCCAAACTCCACCTTGGCCCACAACTCGATGATCTACATGATCGAGTCGCACATCAACTACATCGCAGGCGCGCTGGGCTTCATGGACCGCCCCGGCGTGCGTGTCGTGGAGGTGAAGCCCGCCGTCCAGCGGCGTTACAACGAGCGCATCCAGGCGCGACTCGAGCACTCGGTGTGGGTCGAGGGCGGCTGCGGCAGCTGGTACCTCGACCACCAGGGCCGCAACACCACGCTGTGGCCGGACCACACGTGGCGCTTTCGGCGCCTCACTCGCAACTTCCACCCGGGCGAGTACACGGTGCGGCCGTAGGCAGTCTGCGTGATCGCGTTGGAGCCGGTCGGCGTCGTCGTGGGCGGGCGGCCCGACGCGCTCGACGACGACTGGGGCGGCGTGGAGGCTCTCATCGGGATCGACGGGACCCGGTTCGGGCCCGGGGTGTCCGTGGCCGGCCTGGAGGACTTCTTGCACTTGGTGGTGGTGTTCCAGTTCCACCTGGTGGACCCGGGCCAGGTCCAGGCCGGGGCCAGGCACCCGCAGGAGAACCCGGCATGGCCCGCCGTCGGCATGTTCGCCCAGCGGGCCCGCATGCGTCCCAACCGCCTCGGCGTGTCGACCTGCCGCCTCCTCGGTGTCGACGGGCTGGATCTGCACGTGCGAGGCCTTGACGCCGTCGACGGGACTCCCGTGCTCGACGTGAAGCCCCATGTGCGCGAGTTCGAGCCGCCCGACGCCGACGTGCGGCAGCCGGCATGGATCACCGAACTCATGCGCGGCTACTACTGAGCGTGATCGCGGCCGTTATCCGCCCCCCTCGAACCGGTAGCCGATGGGGCACTGCCCCGGCACGCCGCCGGCGTCGGAGGGCAGGCCGAACGCCCACCAGCTCCCGATCAGATGGCGTACGCACTCGTCGGGGAACACGGAGACACCGGGCGGGGCGTACTCGAGGTACCCGAGCCCACCGCTCCGTCCGGTGCCCACCGCGGTGAAGGTCACGAAGTGGCCTTGTGGAGTCCAGACGGTGCAGGCGCTGTAGGGGGCGCGGAGGGGCCCGACGCTGCCAGAGGCGTGCGCGCTGCAGGCCTGACGTGGCGCCACTCCGTGCCGGTCCTGCCGCGCGCCGAGGCCGGCGAGATCGGTCTTGGCCTGCGCGGTCGCGCCCGGGTCCAGTACGAGTGCGGCCGGGAAGGAGAACACGAACGTCCACACCGCCGCCAGCACGGTGCAGGCCGCGGTGGTGACGGCGAAGGTCCAGAGCCAGCGCTGCCGCGGAGCGAAGCAGGCAGCCACCCACGACGCGGTGACAAGGATGGCGCCGGCACCCAGGACGATCGCGGTGGGCTCGGCGAGTGAGTTCCCGGGGGTCGGGAGGACCCAGCCGACGTAGCCCAGGACGACGCCGACGGCACCGGCCGCCGCCAGGGCCAGGAGCTGGGGCCGCCCCGACCAACGGGTGCCGCCGAGCGCCACGTCCGACTCCTCGGGGGGGTCCAGGACAGCCAGCGGCACGACCCGAGCGTACGACCGGGCCGCGCCCGGTGGCCGGGAACGGGGCCGCTGCGCCGCGTCGTCCCTGGTCGGGAGGCCGGCTCGTGTAGCGTGCCGCCGTGGCCTCCCCGAACATCTTGGTGATCATGACCGACGAGGAGCGGTACCCGCCCCCCTACGAGACCGACGGGCTGGCGCGTTGGCGCCGCGAGCGGCTGGGCGCGCGGGAGTCCCTCCGCGAGGGTGGCCTGGAACTCCACCGTCACTACGCCGGCTCGACCGCGTGCCTGCCCAGCCGCACCACCCTCTTCACGGGCCAGTACCCGTCCCTGCACGGCGGGAGTAACACCGACGGCATGGCCAAGGGGCCCACCGACCCGTCCATGTGCTGGTTGGACCCCAACTCGGTGCCGACCCTCGGCGACTGGTTCCGAGCCGGGGGCTACCAGACGCACTACCGCGGCAAGTGGCACATCTCGCATGCCGACCTTCTGATCCCGGGGACGCACGAGAGCCTCATGGCCTCCGACGCCGACGGCCGGCCCATCCCCGGGGCCGTGGCTGCCTACCGGGGTGCCGACCGGCTGGACCCCTACGGGTTCTCGGGCTGGATCGGCCGCGAGCCCCACGGGGCCGCCAAGGAGGATTGCGGCACCGTACGTGACGGCGTGTTCGCCGAGCAGGTGGTCGAGCTGTTCGGCGAGCTGGCGGGCGCACGCCGGCAGGGGCCGTGGCTGGCGGTGGCCTCCTTCGTCAACCCGCACGACATCGCCTTCAACGGCTGGGCGTGGGAGAACCTCCTCGGCTACGCGCGGGTCGATGACCGCGCCCTCCCCGACATCCCCGAGGCGCCTTCGCAGTCCGACTCCCTGGCCGCGCGCCCGCCGTGCCAGGAGGCTTTCCTGTCGGCTTGGCCGGCCATGCTCTACGAGCAGGCGGCCGACGAGGCCTACCGCCGCCTCTACTACCACCTGCACGAGCTGGTCGACGCCGCCATCGGCCGCATCCTCGAGGCGCTCGAGCGCTCGGGCATGGCGGAGGAAACGGTGATCGTCTTCACCTCCGACCACGGCGACATGGTCGGGGCCCACGGCGGGCTGATGCAGAAGTGGTACAACGCGTACGACGAGGCCATCCGGGTGCCGCTGGTCGTCAAAGGCCCCGGGGTCACCCCGAGCGCGGCGGGCGTGCAGGTACCGACCAGCCACGTGGACCTGCTGCCCACCCTGCTGGGCCTGGCGGGGATCGACGTGGAGAAGGCGGCCGCGCTGGTCGCCGTCGAGCACGACGAGACTCAGCCGCTGCCCGGACGCGATCTGAGCCGGGTCGTCACCGGCGCCGAGACGCCCGAGTCGGTTGCGGCGCCGGTGTACTTCATGACCGAGGACGACGTGGCACAGGGGCTCACCATGCAGAACCGCTTCACCGGGCGGGCGTTCGAACCGGTCCCCGCCCCGAACCGAATCGAGTCGGTCATCGTCACGCTGCCGACCGGGCCGGAGGGGGCGGGCCAACTGTGGAAGCTGAACCACTACTACGAGCGCCTCGACGAGTTCGGCGCCGCACACGGGCTTCCAGTCAACCCCCTCGCGCCCCCGCCGGCAGAGGAGCGATGGGAGGTGCACAACCTGAGCGACGATCCCGAGGAGCGGACCGACCGGGCCGCTGCAGACGGTGGCGTGATCCGGGAGCTGCGGGCCCTCCTCGACGCCGAGCGCGAGGCCAAGCGCCTGGTGCCGCAACTGCGCAACCCCTCGCCCGTGGGGTGACGCGGCCCGCCGCGTCGCTCAGGGGATCCCCCCGTCGACGCGTAGCACGGCGCCGGTGGTGAACGAGGAGGCGTCGGAGGCGAAGTAGAGCGCTGCACCCACGATCTCGTGGGGCTCGCCGGCCCTCTTCAGTGCGTGGTGCGGCAACCCGTGCTGGCGCACGGCGGGGCCCCATGAGTTCTCGGCGATGTCCGTCAGGAACGGCCCGGCCATGATGCAATTCACCCGCACCGTCGGCCCGAACGCCTTGGCGAAGCCAACAGTCAGGGTGTTGAGCCCCGACTTGGCGGCGTCGTAGGGGAGCATGTCGGGCGCCGGGCGGATGGAGCCGGTCGTCGAGACGTTGATGATCGAGCCGCCGTCGCCCTCGGCCATCCGGGTGCCGACGAGGGCGGTAAGCCGGAACGGCCCCTTGAGGTTGACCGCGATCACCTTGTCCCACAGCTCCTCGGTCACTGACGTCACGTCCGGGTAGAGGGGGGACATGCCGGCGTTGTTCACCAGGACGTCGACGTGACCGAAGGCGCCGTAGG
Organism: uncultured Acidimicrobiaceae bacterium; assembly: GCA_963781955.1. Classification (GTDB taxonomy): domain Bacteria; phylum Actinomycetota; class Acidimicrobiia; order Acidimicrobiales; family RAAP-2; genus Bog-473. The sequence continues at coordinate 1,684,134 of CAWAHU010000001.1, read as the reverse complement.
CCTGCTCGACCAGTCCGTCGATGTCGTCCCAACGGCCGACGTGGAAGGCCACCGGCAGCGCGTGGCGCCCCTTGCCCTCGACGAGCGCCGCCACATCCCGGCAGTTGTCGATCTTGCGACTGGCGATGACGACGTCGGCGCCGGCGTCGGCGAAGGCGAGCACCATCTCGCGCCCCAGCCCCCGGCTGCCACCCGTCACCAGCGCCACCTTGCCCGCCAGCGGGCCCCCGTGCTGCTCACCCATGCCCGGGAACCTAACCGCTGCTCCGGCGCGCTGCCGGGTACGTCAGCGCAGGAGCTCGGCCACGGCGTGGGTGACCGCCTTGGCCATGGGGATGTGGAGCGACTCGTTGGGCCCGTGCGCGTTGGAGCCGGGCCCGAGGACGCCGGTGGCCACGAACTGGGTCGTGGGGAAGCCCCGCTGCAGCTCGGGCAGGAATGGGATGGTGCCCCCCTCGCCGACGAAGCCCGGCTGGCGCCCGAATCGCTCTTGTGAGACAGCCGAGAGCGTGGCGGCGACACCGGGCTCGAGCGGCGGGGCCTCCCACCCCGGGGCCACCGATTCCAGGTCGATGGTGATGCGGGCCCCCTCATCGGTGCGGATGGCCCCGATGAGGGCGTCGGCCGCAACCTCGGCGTCGACGTCGGGCGGCAGCCGCAGCGAGAACTTCAACGCGGTGAACGGCCGCAGCACGTTGCCGCCGTCGCGCGGCGTCGGCAGCCCGTCGGCCCCGGTGACCTCCAGCGCCGCCCCCCAGGTCTGGGCGGCCAGGCGCTCTTCTGGGTCGTTCCCCAACAGGTGCAGGCCGTCGACGACGGGGGCGCCGGTGTCGGGGAACTCCGACGCCAGCTGCGAGAGGTTGGCTCGGTGGGAGTCGGGGATCCCCGCCCCGAGGAGGTCCGGCAGGAGGATGCGGCCGGTGGCCTCGTCCTCGATCCGCGACAGGATGCGACGCAGGATGCGGAACGACGACGGCACGACGCCGCCACCACGCCCGCTGTGGATGCCCTCGGTGAGCACGTCGACGCGCACCGTGGCCACGAGGTTCCCCCGCAGCGACGAGGTGAGCCAGAGCCGGTCGTAGCTGAGGCCACCCGAGTCCAGGCAGATGACGAGCCGCGGCGTCCCGATCCGCTCCTTGAGCTGCTCGATGTGGGCCAGCAGGTCGGGGCTGCCGCTCTCCTCGCTGGCCTCGATGAGGATCAAGACACGCCCGTTGCCGCCACCGGCGGCGAGCAGCCCGGTCACGGCGGCAAAGGTGGAGTAGCCGTCGTCGGCCGTGCCGCGCCCGTAGAGGAGGTCGCCCTCGCGCACCGGCTCGTAGGGCCCGAGGCCGCGGCGCCACTCGCCCAACGGCGGCTGCTTGTCCATGTGGCCGTACACGATGACCGGGTCGCCGCTGCGACCGTTGTCGACCAGGAGCAGCGGGGTGCGACCCGGCAGCTCCACGATCTCGGTCGTGAGCGCCGCGTCCTGATCGCGTACCCAGTCGCGCAGGAGCCGGGCCGCCTCGGCCATGGCGCCGCGCTCAACCCAGTCGGGGTCATAGGCGGGGGAGAGGCTCGGGATCCGCGTGTACTCGCACAGGGCGGGCAGCACGCGCTCTTCCCAGGCGGCATCGATCGCCCTGCTCGTGTCTTCGGCTCCGCGGCTCACGGCTCGGTGATCTCGGCCAGTGCCTCGATGACCCGCTCGACGCTGAGCACGGTCCCGTCCTTTTTGCGCTCCATGGTGCGTGCTCCCTTCTGGGTTCGATGATCAGGGCCTCGGGGTTCGATGATCAGGGTCCGACGGCCGGGGTTCGATGATCAGGGTCCGACGGCGTGGGCCACCAGATCGCCCAGCTCAACCCACTCCAAGGTCGCCGCATGCGTGGCCGACAGGACGACAGGAGGTGCCACACCGGCCTCGAGGGCCTGCTGCCAGCGCGAGGCGCAGAGGCACCACTGGTCCCCGGGCCGCAGCCCGGGGAAGCCGAACTCGGGGTGCGGCGTCGAGAGGTCGTTACCCACCGAAGCCGAGTAGGCCAAGAACTCCGCCGTGACGCGCGTGCACACGGTGTGCACGCCGACGTCTTCTGCCCCGGTGTTGCAGCAGCCGTCGCGGTAGAAGCCGGTGCGGGGATCGAAGCTGCAGGGCTCGAGCTCTTCGCCGAGGACGTTCTGGGCCATGGGTCAGCCTCACCCGGACCGTGTCGCGGGCCCAGGCAGTGGCGGGCCCGCGAACCGGTCCACCCACGCGAACTCGCCGACCTCCGCCCGTCGTAGCCGTGACCGACGCGGATTCACCGACGGCCGCCCCAGGACGACCAGGGACGCCACGGCGAAGGTGTCGGGAACCTCGAAGAGCACCCGCACTTCGGCTTCCCCCCGCACCGGCATGGTCGTCATGACGCCGGCGAGGCCCTCGGCGCGCGCCGCCAGCAGGATGCTCCAGACGAACGGGTAGATCGAGGCCCCGCCGGCCAACGTGTAGCGGGGCAGGTCGCGGTCGACGGCGGCCAGCGCGGACAAGTCGGCCAGCACCAGCAGGAGCGCCGGTGCGGTGTCGAGCATCTCGGCGAAGCCGGGGTTGGCCGTGCCCGCCTCGGCGAACTGCTCCGTCCCGGCCAGCGCGGCCGCCTCCGCCTCGCGGTCGGTCACGGGTGCCCACGGGACCAGCCCCGCTGACCCCATGGCCAGGTACTCGTACCAGCCCGTCAAGTAGATGTCGCGCAGTGCGGTCCGTGTGGCGGGGTCCTCGACCACCACCACCCGCCACCCTTGACGGTTCCCGCCGCTCGGGGCGAAGCGCGCCGTGTCGAGCACGCGGGCCACGACGTCCTGGGAGACCGGTTCCGGCTCGAACTGGCGGACCGCACCCGTGGTGCGCAGCGTGTCGACGAGATCGAGTCCCACGAGTTGTCACCGTAGCGGCCGGTGGGTAAGCCTGCGGTGTGCCGGGCCCCCGGTCGCGCCGAGCGACCAAGACCATCGACTTCACTGCTCCTGACGTCGGGCCGGTGGCGGACGCCCTCGAAGCGCTGCCGCGCCGCAGGCGGCGGTTGGGTCAACCTCATGCCGGGGGTCGACGAGGATGCGGCAGAGCCCGAGACGGCGGCCGGGCTCTTCGCCTTCTTCGGCAACCGGGCCCCACCGGTGACCATGACCACGGTCATGCCACCTGCGGGCAAGCGTCGCGGGCGCGACGGGATCACGGTGGGGATCATGCACCCGACGGGCTCCAAGGCGGTGGCCCGGCTGGCCGAGGCGGGGGTGGAGGTGCCCGCCGGCTGGGTGGTGCGCCAGGACCACGCCCGACGGGGCCTGCTCGTGCGCACGACGGTGGACGTGGCCGGGGCGGACGTCGTCGCCTGGGCCATGCGTGCCGGGGCCGCCCTGTGCCGGGCGCCCATGACCGGACGCTGGCGTGCCGTCGTCTACCTTCCCTGAATGGCCACGGGGGACGAGCGCGACGAGGAGGCGCTCGCCCAGGGCCTGTCGCGCTGGGTGCTGGCCCAGCCCGAGCTCGTGGCGCGGGTGGCCGGCGGCCTGGAGGGCGGCGACCAGGAGGGCGGCGGCTTCTCGGTGCAAGGAGTCGCGCATGCTGCCGGCGGCATCGCCAACGAGACGCTGCTGGTCGACCTCGGGCCGGCCAGCCGCGGCGTCGTCGTCCGCCTGCCCCCGCTCGAACCCACGTTTCCCGACTACGACCTCGTGCCGCAGGCCGTGGTGCAGAACGCGGTGGCGTCCGCCGGGGTGCCGGCGCCCGCACCGGCGGCTCGTCGTCAGCGACCCGCAGTGGATCGGCTGCCCGTTCCTGGTGATGCCCCGGGTGGACGGGGACGTCCCTGGTCCCGCCCCCCTGTTCGACCCCTACGTGCGCGACGCGGGACCGGCGGTCCAGCGCGCCATGCATGACGCCCTCGTCGACGCCGTGGCAGACGTGCACGCGGTCGATTGGGAGGTGCAGGGGTTGGCAGCGTCCCTGCCCGGCACGACGCTGCGCGGTGCGCTCGGTCGCTGGGAGGCCTACGTCGCCTGGGCCGCCGAGGGCGAGCCGCTGCCGGCGCTCGCCCGAGCGCTGGAATGGTGCGCCCAGCATGTGCCGGCCGAGGACGGCCACCCGGTGCTGCTGTGGGGCGACGTGCGCATGGGGAACCTGGTCTTCAGCCCTGATCGGATTGTGCGCGCCGTCCTGGACTGGGACCTGGCCTGCATCGGGCCCCCGGAGATGGATCTGGGGTGGCACTCTCGGGCTCGAGTACATGATGGAGGCGCTCTTCGGCGAGCGTCCGCCGGGCTTCGCACCGCCGGCGGAGGTGGTGGCGCGCTACGAGGCCCGGAGCGGCCGTGCCGTGCGGCACCTGGACTGGCACGAGGTGTTCGCGCTCGTGCGGGCGCTGGCCATCAACGACCGCACCCAGCGCATCACCGGGGACGAACGTCGCCGGGACAACCCGATGGGCGCCGTCCTGCTCGCCCGGATCGAGGCGAGCGGGTTGCGCTGATGGCCGGTCCGGCCCGGGGGTGACGCCGGTGATACCCACCATCGCCCTCGGCCTGTCTGCCGCGGGCGGCGTGCTGCCGGTGCCCGCCGACGGGGAGGCCGTCGTACCCGTGCGTACGAGGCGGCAGGGTACGCTCGCCGCGTGTCCCGTGACCAGCGCGGCCGTCTCCTGTTCGACGTGGACCCGCGGCAGGCTGCCTTCTTCGTGCGGGACGACTACTTCGAGGTGCTCGCGGCCCTGCGCGACGAGGACCCGGTGCACGAGGCCGAGCCTGGGTTCTGGGTGGTGTCGCGCTACGAGGACGTCCGCGACCTGAGCCGTGACCCGGCGCGCTTCTGCTCGGGCCGCGGCGCCATCGTCAACGACCCCCTACGCAGCGGGGTCAACCCGGGAGGCGCCCCGTCCTTGCTCCACATGGACCCGCCCCGACACTCGGCCTTCCGGGGACTACTGAACCGGCGCTTCACACCGCGGGCGCTCTCGGGGTTGGCGACCACGGTCCGCACGCTGGCCTGCGGCCTGCTCGACTCGGTCGACCCGGCGGTCGAGACCGATTTCGTGGCCTCCCTGGCCGCGCCCTTCCCGCTCCTCGTGATCGCGGAGCTCCTCGGGATCGAGCAGGCTCACCGGGGGGACTTCCGCCGCTGGTCCGACGCCGCGATCGAGTCTCCCGATCTCCCGCCCGAGGAGACGGCAGCCGCCCTGGGGGAGTTGTCGGCCTTCATCATGGAGCACATCCGGTCCAAGCGCGACGAACCTGGTCCCGACCTCGTCTCGCTGCTCGTGGGCGCGGACGTAGGTGGCTGCCCGCTGAGCAAACAGGATCTGTTCATGTTCCTCCTGACCCTGCTCGTCGCGGGCAACGAGACGACCCGCACGCTGTTGGCCGGCGCGGTGCTCACCCTGCACGAGTACCCCGATCAGCGCGCCCTGTTGGCGTCGGACCTCGCGCTCCTCCCCGGTGCAGTCGAAGAGTGCCTCCGCTGGGTCACGCCCGTCCACGCCATGTGCCGCACGGCCACCGAGGACACCGTCGTCGCCGGGACCCCGGTACGCCGCGGCGACTACCTGTGCATGCTCTACGCCTCGGCCAACCGGGACGAACGTGTCTTCGGGACGGACGCGGCCCGCTTCGACGTGCAGCGGCCGGTGAACCCGGTCCACCTCGCGTTCGGCTTCGGTGAGCACGTCTGCCTGGGGGCCAGCCTGGCCCGCCTCGAAGCGCGCATCTTCATGGAGGAGATGCTGGTGCGGTTCCCCGACTACGCGGTCACGGGCCCGGCCGAACGGGTCCTGTCCACCACCGTGGCGGGTATCCGGTCGCTCCCCGTTGTGCTGGCCGGATGAGGCCGCGGCGCCGGTCCGTGGAGCACCACGCGCCGGAGGTCGCCGAGCAACGCTTCGGCGGCGCTCGCGTCTGCCGTCAGCTGCTGGCGACCGTCGCGACGTTCGGCACGCACCAGGCCGTTCTCGCGTAGCACCTTCACGTGCATGCTGACGGTGGGCTGGGCCAGGCCGAAGCGCGCCGCCAGGTCCCCGACGGTGCTCGGCGCGGCGGCGAGGGAGTGGAGCAACGCCAAGCGGGTCGGGTCGGCGACGGCCTTGAGGCGGCGGGCCACCGACTCCGTCCTGGCCCGGGCCAGCACGTCACCCTGCCCCACGCCCGTCCCGATGACGACGAGGTCGGGGAACTCGAGGAACATGGACGTCCCGAAGAACAGGCAGGGTACGAAGAGCAGCGGGCACCCGGCCTGCACCTTGGACGCGATCTCGGGCATCCGGCGGTCGACGGCCTCGCACCCCGGAGCGACGAACGACTCGAGCGCTCGTCCACGACCGAACTGCGCCACCGCCTGCCGGCCGGCCTCCTCGATCACGGGGAGGGAGCGGCGCCACATGTCGTCGACCGGGTCCCACACCTCGGCGAGCAGTTCGAGGTACGAGCGGAGCAGCCGGTGCGACCCCTTCAGTCGGGCCAACCTGGCCAGGTAGACGGCGCGCTCCTCGGGGCTCTCCGAGGGCATGTCCAGTTCGGGCGGCATGGAGCCCACGGCGGACTCGAGGGCGGCCCACAGCGCCTCGGGGTCGGTGCCCGTCAACGCGGCGCCGTGGTGGGCGAGCACCTGCATCTCGGTGAAGCACATCTCCTCGGAGCCGTCCTCCCAGAAGGTGCGGATCCGCTCGGCAAGGTGCTCGCGGCCGTCGAAGATCTCGGCCAGCTGCGGGTAGCGGGCCTGCAGGGCCGGGCGGGCGGCAACCGACAGGAGCCAGGACAGGTCCGAGGCAAGTGAGGGAGCGGCGGTCGCCGCGTCGCGGGCGGGTGCCGGTGCTTCGATGAACATAGGCATATGCCTATATTAGGGCATGCTTGATTGCCTGTCAACGAACCTCTATCATGAAGGGGACGGTTGCCCGTCAGTTGTGCATGGGGCCAGTTGTGCATGGTGCCGGACCGCGGAGCGGAGGTGACGTCATGATCCAAGCCAGAGCCGTCCATTCGCAGGCCGACGCGCACAGGCAGAACCTCGCGGTGAGCGCCCGGCGGCCGCGATCCACGCACTTCGCGGCCCCGACGGGCCCGTCGCCGACGCGTGCGGCCGGGCGGTCCCGTGGCGCCGAGCTGCGGCGCCGGCCGTTGGCGCCGCGCCTCGGCGGGTGGCTCATCGCCTGGGGGATCCGGCTCGGGGGAAGGCCGGTCCGCACCTCGTAGCGCGCCCGGGTGGGAGTGACCGGTCCTGGGGCGGGCCGGACAGGGGGCCCCGTGCGCGCCCCGCTGGTGGACATCGGTAAGGCTGGGCCCATGGCGCGGCCCTCCAGCGTGCTCCTCATCACTGTCGACCAATGGCGGGGTGACTGCCTCTCGTCGTTGGGGCACCCCCTGGTTGAGACGCCCGCGCTCGACGCACTGGCCGCCCGTGGCGTCCTGTTCGCCAACCACTGGGCGAACGCGGCGCCGTGCGGACCCTCGCGGGCATGCCTCTACACGGGGACCTACCTGCACCAGAACCGCTCCATCCTCAACGGGACCCCGCTCGACGCCCGGTTCACCAATGTGGCCCTCCTGGCCCGCCAGGCCGGGTACGACCCGGTGCTCTTCGGCTACACGGACACGTCGGTGGACCCGCGCACGGTGACGCCGGGCGACCCGCGGCTCTTCACCTACGAGGGTGTCCTGCCCGGGTTCCGTCCCGAAGTGGTCGACCCCTGGGAGTCGGGGAGCCCCGCGTGGGCACGCTGGCTGGTCGCCCAGGGCGTGGACGTGCCCGCCAATCCTCACGATCTCTACCGGCCGGTCGAGGGCTACCCGGGAGCCGACTCGCACGGGTCGACCTGGGCACCGGCCCGCTTCGACCCCGAGCACTCGCAGACGACCTTCATCCGCCAGTCGGTGGTGGAGTGGCTCGAGCGGCACGGCGACAGCCCCTTCTTCGTGCACGCCTCGTTCCTCCGCCCGCATCCGCCTCGCCGCAATCCCCCCGGTTACCACGACCTCTACGCCGCCGAGGCGGTCGGGAAGTTCACCGGCTGCGCCACCCCCGAGCAGGAGGCTGCGATCCACCCGCTCGGGTCGGTGGCGATGGGCGTCAGGGGCGTGGGCGCACCCCGCGACGAGCGCGAGCGCCGGCAGGTGCGCGCCACCTACTACGGCGCCCAGCGCGAGGTCGACGACGGACTGGCGCTGCTCTTCGACTACCTGGCGCGCAGCGGCCTGGCCGATGACACGCTGGTGGTGCTCACGAGCGACCACGGCGAAATGGGCGGCGACCACTGGCTGCTCGAGAAGCTCGGGTTCTGGGACGAGAGCTACCACGTGCCCCTGATCGTGGTGGATCCTCGCCCCGAGGCGGACCCCGGCCGTGGCGCGGTGGTGGACGCCGTCACCGAGTCCGTCGACATCCTGCCCACCATCTGCGAGTTCCTCGGGATCGAGGTACCGCTGCAGGCGGACGGCTGGTCGCTCGTACCCTTCGTGCGGGGCGAGCCTGCACCGGAGCACTGGCGTGACACGGCGCACTTCGAGTGGAGCTTCGCCGACCCGGTCAACCGCACGGCGGAGCTGATGTTCGGCATCCCCATGAGCCACTGCGCGCTGACCGTGGCACGCGGGCCGGGCCACAAGTACGTGCAGTTCGCCACGGGACCCGAGGTCTTCCCGCCGCTCCTCTTCGACCTCGTCGAGGACCCCGAGCAGTGCCACGACCTGCTGACCGCCGGCGCACCGGGTGCGCGCGCGACATCGCCTGGGAGGCCACGCAAGAGCTCTTGCGCTGGCGCATGCGCACCGACGAGCGGACCCTGAGCGGGAGCTTCGTGCACCACAAGCGCGGGCTGGTCGAGGCGCGCGACACCTGGCGCTGAGCACCAGCCGCACAGCCGCCGCCTCCGGTATGGCGACGTGGCGTGTGCGATGCTGACCCCCGGTCGTCGCGAGGAGGTTTGGGGCACTGTCGGACATGCAGGGGAAGACGGTCGTCGTGACCGGCGGCAATTCGGGTATCGGCCTCGAGACCGCTGCCGCGCTGGCCGCACAAGGGGCACGGGTCCTGGTGACGGCCCGCAACGCCGACAAGGGCCGTGCGGCGGTCCACGCCATCGGTGAGCGACTCGAAGGGCAGGCCCAGGTCCAGTTGGTCGTGTTCGACCTGGCCGATCTCTCCTCCGTGCGCCGCGGCGCCGCCGAGATCCTCGAGCTCGCCCCGCGCCTCGACGTCCTGGTCAACAACGCCGGCGTCGTGCTGAGTGATCGTCGGGTGACGGTGGACGGGTACGAGGCCACCTTCGCCACCAATCACCTGGGCCCGTTCCTGCTCACCAACCTGCTGCTCGGCCGGTTGCGCGGCTCGGCACCGTCGCGCGTCGTCACGGTGGCGTCGACGGCCCACAGCGCGGCTCGCCATGGGATCCCTTTCGACGACCTGCAGGCCGAGCGCCGCTACCGGCCCATGCGCGTCTACGGGGAGTCGAAGTTGGCCAACATCCTCTTCTCAAACGAGCTGGCTCGGAGGATGGAGGGAACGGGGGTGACGGCGAACTCGTTGCACCCCGGGACGGTGCGCACGGGGTACGGGCGCGACGGGGACGCCCGTGGGTTCCTCTCGTTGGGCCTGGCCATTTCCGGCCCCTTCTTCCTGTCGCCGGCCCAGGGGGCTCGCACCTCGGTCTACCTCGCCTCCTCGCGCGCCGTCGACGACGTCACCGGGAAGTACTTCGTCAAGTGCAAACCGAGGCAGCCGCGGACCCAGGCGCTGGACCCGGAGGCCGCCCGCCGGCTGTGGTCGGTCAGCGAGGAGCTGACTGGTCTGGCGCCCGGGAGGGTGGGCTGAGCGGTGCGCGTCCTGGTGACCGGTGCCGGGCGCGCCATCGGGAGGGCGACCGTGGAGGTGCTGGCCGGGCGCGGGCACGACGTGGTGGCCACGGTCCGCGACGTGGGCTCGCTCGGCGACCTGCCCGCGGTGCTCACACTGCCGCTCGACGTGACCGACACCGAGTCGGTGCGGGCCGCGGTGGCCGCAGCGGGTGAGATCGACGTCGTGGTCAACAACGCCGGGATCTCCGCCCACGGACCCCTCGAATCCTTCCCGGCTCAGGCGTTCACCCGTGTGCTCGACGTCAACGTGGTGGGAGCGCTGCGCGTGCTGCAGGCGGTTGCGCCGGCGTGGCGGGCCCGGGGCAGCGGTGTGCTCGTCAACATCAGCTCGGTGCAGGGGCGCATCGGGACGCCGCTCGAAGGTGCGTACGCGGCGTCGAAGCACGCTCTCGAGGCGATGTCCGAGACCCTGTACTTCGAGCTGGGGCACTTCGGGATCCGGGTGGTCATCGTCGAGCCCGGGTACATCGCGCCGGGGATGAAGCCGGGGGAGGACCACCGCGGCCCGGCGGTCTACGAGGAGCTCTACGACCAGTGGGCGGGCGCGGCCGATGCGGTGACCGGCCCCGCGGGCCGGCCCGGACCCGAGCTGGTGGCGACGGCGGTAGCCGACGCCATCGAGGACCCCTCGACGCCGGTGCGGGTGGAGGTGGGCAAGGATGCCGCCATGGTCCTCGGACTCCGGCGCACGCTGACCGACGAGCAATTCGAGGCGACCATGCGCGAGGCGCTCGGGCTGACCTGGTGAGCCTGGTGAGCCTGGTGAGCCCGCCTGATGCGGAGGTGAACGGGTGGAGAAGCTGATGTACCTGGCGTGGTTCGACCCGGCCAGGACGCGCGCCGAGGTGGCCGAGACGGTCCTCGGCGGGCTGGCGGACGAGCTCCTGGCCCTCGACCCACTGCGTCTGAGCGTTGACGTGTGGGACCCCGAGAGCGACATCCCTGCCCCGGTGCCGACGCCCGAGGGCGAGACGCCGCTGCACGCGCTGGTCTCGGTGTGGATCGATGCCGTGGACTACAGGGAACCGTACGAGGAGCTGCTCGCCGCCCGGGCCGAGCGCCTTGTCGGGTACTCGGTGCTCGAGTCCCTCTACCGCGACTACGGGGGGAACCAGTGGTCGGGGCCCCGCTCGTGGCCCGACGGGGAGCGCTCGCCCGGCGTCCTGACCGTGGCGCTGATTGAGCAGCACCCCGAGCTCACGCATGAGGAGTGGATCACCCGCTGGCATACGCGGATCTCGCCGATCACCGAGGCGATCCAGCCGCGGGCCCGCTACGTGCGCAACGCGGTGTTCCGGGGGCTGACCGACGGGGCTCCGCCGTACCGGGCCGTCGTGGAAGAGGCCTGGCCCTCGCTGGAGCACGTGACCGACCCCATGCTCTTCTACTGCGCTGACGGCGACCCCGACAAGATGAGCGCCCACGTGACCCAGATGATCGAAGAGATCAATGCCTTCACCGACCTCAGCACCCTCAGAAGTGTCACGATGAGCGAATGGATCCTGAAGTCATGACCCCCAGGTGGAGCCGCGACGAGTTGGAGCGGGCGCATCAGAACTTCATCGACACGGCGGCCCGGTGCGGGGCCAGCGGGGACTGGCGGGAATGGGCCGATCTGTTCACCGACGACGCCGTGTACCTGGAGCACACCTTCGGCGAGTTCCACGGCCGTGACGAGATCTGCGAGTGGATCTCAACCACGATGGCGAAGTGGCCCAACAAGGCGATGACCGAGTTCCCTCACGCATGGTGCGTATGTGACGAGGAACGCGGCTGGTGGATATGCCGGATAGAGAACCGGATGAAGGACCCGGGCGACGGGTCGGTCCACCAGGCGCACAACATCACCGTGCTGCACTACGCCGGGGACATGAAGTTCTCCTACGAAGAGGACGCGTACAACCCGGCCGGCTTCGCTCCGATGATCCAGGCCTGGGCCGAGGCGTACGCGGCCAACGGGGGCGAGCCGGAGTGATCCGGAGCGAGCGTGCTGCGCGGGCGGCCTGGCGCCCGATGCGCTGATGCCGTACCGCCAGATGTCCGAGGATCAGGTGCGTGCCTTCCTGACCGCCATGCCGCCGCGGACCGGGACGCTGGCCACGGTGCGTGCCGACGGGCGGCCCCACGTGGCGCCCGTCTGGTTCGACGTCGACCCCGACGGCTCGATCGTGTTCAGTACCGGCGCGTCGACCGTCAAGGGGCGGAACCTGGCCCGCGACCCCCGGGCGTCGCTATGCGTGGACGACGACCGGCCGCCGTTCAGCTTCGTGACCGTCGAGGGCGTGGTCGAGCTCAGCGACGACCTCGAGGAGGTACGGCGCCTGGCCACCCGCCTGGGCGGCCGCTACATGGGCTCCGAGCGGGCAGCCCGCTACGGGGCGCGCAACGGTGTGCCTGGTGAGCTGGCGGTGCGGCTGCGGCCGCGGCGGACCGTGTCCGCCCTCGACCTGGCCGACTGAGCTCCCCGACACACGACACGACACGACACGACGTCAGACGGCGGCGCCGGCGCCGGGACCGGTCACGAGACCGGGTGACATGCGCGGCAGGCGGGCGCGGCCGCCTGCCGGGGCGAACTGGGCCAGCGGCATGATGGCGACGGCGAGCAGCAAGGCCACGAGCAGCAGGTCGGTGACGGGGGAGGTGTGGATCATCCGCGCCCAGATGCCGTGGATGGCCGTGACACCCGCGAAGGCCCAGAACGTGCTGATGACGATGACCGCCGTGCGGACCCGGCCCACGGCGGCGGGTGCGACCACGAGCACGCCCCAGCAGACGTACCAGGCCCACACGATCGGACCCAAGAGCGCGAGCACGAGGAGCGTCAGCCCGAGGCAGCGGACCACGCCATCCTGAGGTGCTCGCATGAGCATCCGGTAGCCGACGTAGGCGGCGACGAGCAAGCCCAGCACGCTGAAGACGGGGCGCAGGTGCATCAGCGAGATCGGTACCAGCAGCACGTGGCTCAGGATGGAGAAGGCGCGGGCGACGAGGTTGATCGGGGTGACCCCGGTGAAGGCGGCGTCGGCCGTCGTGGTGGTGCGCACCCAGCCCCAGCCGGTCGAGGTGATCAGGGCGACGATCTCCAAGGTGGCTAGCGCGATCAGTCCGGCGCCCACGGTGTGCCCGACGCGCCGCCGCACCGGGGCGTCGGGCCCCGGCCACACCCAGCCCAAGAACAGCACGCCGAGCAGCGCGGGCGACTTGACGCCCGCAGCCAGGGCGCAGAGCACGATGCCCGGGACGGTCCCGAAGCGTTTGGCGACGGCCAGGCCTCCCACCAAGAGGCCCGCCATGAGGGCGTCGTTGTGGTCCCCGGCGATGAGCGACAGGAGGACGAGCGGCGAGCCGGCGCCGATCAACACGGCGTGGGCGGGGTCGTGCCGGAGCGCCCGGGCCAGCGTGGGTGTGGCGGCCACCACCATGGCGAGGCCGGCTACTTCGAGCAGCCGGAGCAGGACGAGGTCGGCCAGGATCTGGTGCCGGGAGGCCTGGTCGAGGATGCCGTCGACGCCCAGGAAGGTCGGGCCGTAGGGCGACTCGGCACCGGACCAGGCGGAGTCGGCCATGGCGTTGAAAGGCGTCGCCCCGAGGACATTGGGACCGTAGGAGTAGGGGTTGATGTGGTGGCTGACCATCTCGCCCTGTGCGGCGTAGGTGTAGACGTCGCGGCTGAACAGCGGGGGTGCCAGCAGCAGCGGCAGGGCCCAGATCACCACCACGAGGACGACGCGTCGCACCGGGAAGCCCGGGTTGTCGCGCAGGTGGCGCAGCAGTCCGAGCCAGACTCGCGTCAACAGGATGAGGCCGCCGAAGACCAGCGCCAACGAGGCGATGGTGGGCAGGTTGCTCGAATTGCCGAAGGAGCCGAACAGCCCGCTGGGCATGCCGAAGAACCACGCCCCCGGCAGGTGGGTCTCGAAGGCGGGGCCCCCGAGCACGGCACCGCTCGCGACAGCGGCGGTGCCCACCAGACCGAGGACGGCTGTCCGCGTCATGCTCGGCGCCGGCGGCGCCGGCGATGTCGGTGGTGTCGGCGATGTCGGGGGTGACGCAGCGGGTCTGCCCGCCGCGGTCCCGGGGTGACCGGTCGGGCGGCTCGTGGGGGCTGTGCTCGGGGACGCGGGATGCATCGGGGGGTTCCTCACCGGCACGCCCGGGGCGGAGGGCGCCCTGGGCTGTCCAATTTCGTCATCAAACTGCAGTGATTCTGTCACAGCATCCGTCGGCCGGACGACCGCCCGGTCCTGTCCTGCAGCGGGCTCAGCTCTCTCCCAGGTTACAGCGGGAGACTGCTGCCGTCACGCAGCCGAAATCTGGCTGTCACGGAAACGGAAGGTGTCAGATGCGGATACTGGTCCTGGGCGGCGACGGGTACCTGGGTTGGCCGACGGCACTCCACCTCTCGAGGGCCGGCCACGACGTGGGCGTGGCGGACAACTTCGCCCGTCGGGGCTACGACCTCGAGATGGGTGTGGACTCGCTGGTGCCGATTGCGCCGCTGCAGCGGCGCGCGGCGTGCTGGGAGGAGGTGTCGGGCAAGGGCCTCGACGTCTTCATCGGTGACCTCACCGAGGAGGCCTTCGTCTACGACATGGTTGGTGGCTTCCGTCCCGACGCCATCGTGCACTTCGCCGAGCAGCGCAGCGCGCCGTACTCCATGGTCGATCGCAAGCACGCGGTGTACACACAGGTCAACAACGTGGTGGGCACCTTGAACCTGCTCTACGCCATCGCCGATGTCGACCCGTCGATCCACCTGGTCAAGCTCGGGACGATGGGGGAGTACGGCACGCCCAACATCGACATCGAAGAGGGCTACATCGAGATCACCCACCGGGGCCGCACCGACGTCCTGCCTTTCCCCAAGCAGCCGGGCAGCTTCTACCACCTCTCCAAGGTGCACGACAGCCACAACATCGCGTTCTGTTGCCGGGCCTGGGGCCTCCGGGCCACCGACCTGAACCAGGGAGTCGTCTACGGCCAGTCGACGCCGGAGACGACGCTCCACCCGGACCTGGCCACACGCTTCGACTACGACGCCGTCTTCGGCACCGTCCTGAACCGCTTCGTGATCCAGGCCGCCGCGGGTGAACCCCTGACCGTCTACGGCAAGGGCGGCCAGACCCGGGGCTTCCTCGACATCCGCGACACCCTGGCTTGCGTCGAGCTGGCTGTCCTCCATCCGGCCGATGCGGGTGAATTCCGGGTCTTCAACCAGTTCACCGAGTCCTTCTCTGTCATGGAGCTGGCCGAGAAGGTGTCGCACGCCGCGGGCGGCGCCGAGATCGCCCACCTCGAGGACCCCCGGGTTGAGCTCGAGGAGCACTACTACCGCGCCGCGCACACCAAGCTGTTGGACCTCGGCCTGATGCCGCACCTGCTCGACGACCAGCTGCTGATCGACCTGCTCTCCATGGCCAAGGCGAACATCGACCGACTCGAGCGGTCGGCGCTCGCGCCCAAGGTGCTGTGGCGGGCCACGTCGAGCGACATCACCCGGACCGCGTCATCCGACCCGGGGGGCGCGACCTCGGGTCGTCTTCGCTGACGCGAGAAGCGCAGCCGCCGGAGGCGGCGGCTAGCTTTCCCCGTCGCCCTTCCGTGGCGGCCGCAGCCTGCGGCCGCCGCTGACCCCGCCCAGCCCCCGGACCCGCCTGTGAACAGACTCCGAGCGCACGTCGGTCCGCTGTGGCCCTACGTCGTGCTCGTCGCCATCCCCCTGGCGGCGTTCGTGCTGCCGGACCTCATCGGCGGCCGCCTGCTGATGACGGGCGACAACCTCCAGCAGAACTACCCGTTCCGCGTCCTCGTCGGCTCCATGCTGCACCACGGGCAGCTCCCGTTCTGGAACCGCTACATCTTCAGCGGCGCGCCCCTCATGGCCGACTTCAATGCAGGCGCCTTCTACCCGCTCATCGCCTTCTTCGTGGTGTTGCCCGACCGCGCCGCGTGGTTGGCCACCGAGGTCGTCGTCTACGCCGGCATCGCCGTCGGCATGTACGTCTTCCTGCGCGCGCTCAGGATCTCGACGTTGGCCGGCGTCCTGGCCGCCGCCACCTACGCCTTCGCCGGTCCCGTCCTCAGCCAGGTGGACCACCTCGACATGGTCGAGGGCTTCCTCGCCATCCCGTGGATGCTCCTGGCCGTGCTCCACATCGTCCGCGACGGACGGTGGCGCTGGGCCGTCCTGCTCGGGGTGGCCTACGCCAGTGTCGTCCTGGCCGGCGCGCCCGAGGCCATGCTCGACGAGGCGTGGCTCGTGCTCGGCTTCGCCGCCTTGTCGGCCGGACTCAGCCGGGAGCGGTGGTGGCGCGTGGTCACCCGCTGCGCCGCCGGCGTCGGGCTGGCCCTGTCGCTCGCCGCCATCCAGTGGCTGCCCGGACTCGAGGCCATTCGCCAGTCCCAGCGCGGGGCCGGCGTCGTCGCCGCGGCCGGGAGCTACCCCGACCGCAACCTCGTCCTCTCGCTGATCCCGTACCTCGATGGCGGTTACGGCCACCTGGGGGAGGCGAACTACTTCACCACCTACAACCTGCCCGAGGTCGGCATCTATCTCGGGATCCTCCCCCTGATCGCCCTGTTGACCTTGTTGCACCGGCGCTGGCCCAGCCGGATCGCCTGGCGCGACCGCCTGACCTACTACGGCGTCGGGACGCTGGGCATGCTGCTCGCTCTGGGCTCGAACACCCCCTTGGAGCATCTCTTCAACAGCGTCCCGCTCTACGGCAGCCAGCGCCTGCAAAGTCGCAACATGATCACGGTGGCCACCGCGGTGTGCGTGCTCTTTGCCGGATGGATCGACCGCGCCGAGCCGGCGGAACCCGGTGACCGGTTGCAGCGCTGGGACCGGGTGGTCTCACTCATCCCCCTGGTGGCCGCGGCAGCCGTGTCGGTCTGGGCACTGACCGCCACGGGGTCGCTCGTGCACTTCTTCGCCGGTCCGAGTCTGTGGGCCAGCCCGCGCGTGAGCGCGACGGTCCGGGAGGCCTCGCTCATCGCTCTGGCTTTCTGCGCCGGCGCTGCTGCGCTGGTGTGGCTGCGTCCGCACGTGCGCCGGGTCCGCTGGCTGGGTTGGACGACTGCGTTCGTCGTGGTCGACGTGGGGCTGATGGCGCTCACCAGTCAGCTCGTCACGATGCCCACGAACGACCTCCTGGCCGGCCAGACCCCGGTGCAGCAGCTGATGCGGGCGCACCTGGCGCCGGACGCACGCATGGTGAACTACGACCCGCAGAGCTACCGGAGCTACCCGGGCAGCCCGCAGGGCATCCCCGACCTCAACGTCATCGCGGGGCTTCCGTCGGTGTCGGGGTACGCGTCCATCGTCAACAACGCCTACGAATCGGCCACGCACACCCACGAGCAGTACGACCTCGACATCGGTCAGCTGACCTCCGGGACGCTGAACCGCCTCGACCTGCGCGAGCTGGTGACCGTGCCCGAGTACTTCCTGGTGCCCCTGGCCACGATGCCGCGCTCGGTGGACGACACGCCGCAGGTGTCCGTGGGGTTCGGCCAGGACCCAGTGCTCGCCCGGGGCTTCGGGGCGGAGTTCGACGACCAGGCGTACCCCTTCTACCCCGGTCCTCGCCCGGCGCTACCCGCGGGCCGCACGACGTCGTGGTACTTCGGCGAGGAACTGTCGCCCGGGTCGGCCACCCTCGTCTTCGGTCGTCCAACCGCGGTCGACACCGAGGTGCGGTTCGGGGTGGTGCGTGCCGACGGCTCCATCCGTTGGGGCGGACCGGTGCTCGTGGGAGCCGGGAGCACCGGCATCAGTGAGGCGCTGCCCCACACTGACGCCGTCGGTCTGGCGGTCTCGTCGTCAGGCCCGCTCCCGTCGCACCGCGCCGTGATCACGGTGAACGGGCATCCCTACGAGTTGGGCGGGTCGCTGTCGTCGGCCATCGAGCCCGCGACGTGGCGGCTGGCGGGGTTCTCCCAGGGTTACGCGGTCTTCACACTGCCGCGGCCGGCGGTGCCGGTGAGCGCCGTCACCCGGGCCGGGCGGGCGATCCACGTGGACGTGCTGTCGACCACGACCAAGTCCGAGGTGGTCCGGATCCGCGCGCCGGCGGCGGTGTCGGTTCTGCGCTCCGTGGCCTGGGACTCGGGCTGGACGGCCACGGTGTCCGTCGACGGTGGGGCGCCGTACCGGGTACCGGTGCGGTCGGTCGACCTGGTGCAGCAGGTCACGGTCCCGGCGGGCGACGTGGTGGTGACGTTCCGCTACCGGCCACCGCACCTGGCCGTGGCCAGCGTGCTGAGCGTGGGTGCCACCGTCCTGCTCGTCGTGCTGGGCCTGGTCGCTCTGGTGCGCCGGCGGCGAACGGGGCGGGCGGCGGGAGAGCCCGGTCAGCAGTAGGGGTGAGCCAGCGTGAGGAGGAACTCGCCGTCGTCGGCTCCCCACATGCCGTCGACGACGAACCCGGCCGCCGTGAGCTCCTGCTCGACGCGTTCGGGGGTGAACTTGGCGCTGATCTCCGTCAGGAGGTCCTCGCCCCGGTCGAAGCGGACGGTGAGGCCGGCCTCGGTCAGCGAGACTTCGGTGTCCTCCTCGGCCCGGAGGCGCATCTCGATCCACTGCTGCTCCTCGTTCCACACGGCGACGTGGCGGAAAAGCGCGGGGTCGAAGTTGCCCCCCAGCTGTTCGTTGAGCACGTGGAGGACGTTGCGGTTGAAGTCAGCGGTCACGCCGTTGGCGTCGTCGTAGGCGGTGATCAGACGGGTACGGTCCTTGACCAGGTCCGTACCGAGTAGGAGTGAGTCCCCGCTGTCCATGGTGCAGTTGAGGTCGAACAGGAAGCGGGCGCGCTGCGTCGGGTCGAGGTTCCCGATCGTGCCGCCCAGGAAGGCGATCATGCGCCGGCCCTCGGCGGGGATCTCGGCCAGGTGGTGGTGGAAGTCACCGATGACCAGGTGAATGTCGAGGGCGTCGAACTCTTCGGCCAGCGAGCCGGCGGCACTGCGGAGGAACTCGTCGCTGACGTCGAATGGTACGTAGCGGGCCAGCGTCCCTGCTTGGTCGAGCGCGCTCAGCAGCACCCGCGTCTTGTCGCACGCCCCGGCGCCGAGCTCGACCAGCGTGTCGGCCTTGGCCTGCTCGGCGATCGAGGGGGCGTGGCGTTCGAGCAGCGCGCGCTCGGCCCGCGTGGGGTAGTACTCGGGCAGCTGGGTGATCTCCTCGAACAGGCGGCTGCCCCGCTCGTCGTAGAACCACACGGGCGGGATGGTCTTCTCGGCCGCCTGCAGGCCCCGCACGGCGTCGGCGCGCATCTGCCGGCGCACGTCGTCGGGGGAGAGGTGGACGTCGATGGTGTACGCCACGGCGTCAGGCATCCCGAGCCAGTCGGAGCCCCGCGAAGGGCCAACGCGCCCCCGGGTGGAAGAAGTTGCGGTAACTGACCCGGGCGTGCCCGGCCGGGGTGGCGCAGCACCCGCCACGGAGCACCTGCTGGCCCACCATGAACTTGCCGTTGTACTCGCCGACCGCCCCGGGTGCGGCCCGGAACCCGGGGTAGGGGGAGTAGGCACTCGACGTCCATTCCCAGACGTCTCCGAGGAGTGCGTTCGAGGACACCGCCGGCCGGGGGTGCGGTGCTTCCCCGGCCGACACGCCGGCGGCCAGGAAGTTGTCCCCCTCGGCGTGGGCGCGGGCGATGGTCTCCCACTCCGCCTCGGTGGGAAGGCGCAGTCCCGCCCACTGGGCGAAGGCGTCCGCCTCGTAGTAGCTCACGTGGCACACCGGTTCGTCGGGGTCGACGGGCCGCTGGCCCGAGAGGGTGAACACGTACCAGCGGTCAGGGTCCTCGGTCCGGCGCGACCAGTAGAGCGGGGCTTGCCAGCCCTGGGCGTTCACCGTGCCCCAGCCGTCGAAGAGCCAGAACTCGGGCCGGCGGTAGCCGTCGTCCTCCATGAACGACAACCATTCGCCGCAGGTGACCGGCCGGTCGGCCACGCCGAACGGGGCGACGTGGACCCGGTGCGAGGGGAACTCGTTGTCGAAGCCGAAGGATCCTCCGCGATGACCGATCTCCACCAGACCGCCGTCGTGCTCGAGCCACCCCGGCTTGGGCGCCGGTGACCCGGTGGCGGCCGCCGGATCGGCGACGTAGGCCGGGTGCAGCGGGTTGCGCCCGAGCACGTGCTTGATGTCCATGAGCAGGAGCTCCTGGTGCTGCTGCTCATGGTGCAGGCCCAAGACGACCAGCTCCGCCAGCTCCGACCCGCTCGGGCGATCCAGCAGGGTCTCCATGGCGCCGTCGACGTGGGCCCGGTAGCGGGCGATCTCCTGAATGCCGGGGCGGGACAAGAGCCCCCGTTCGGCGCGCGGGTGCCGGGCCCCCACGGCCTCGTAGTACGAGTTGAAGATGTACGAGTAGTCGTCGTCGAACGCCCGGTAGTCGGGTAGGTATCGCTGCAGCACGAAGGTCTCGAAGAACCAGGTGACGTGCGCACGGTGCCACTTGGTCGGGCTCACGTCGGGCATGGTCTGGACGGTCTGGTCCTCGGCGCTGAGCGGAGTCGCCAGTCGCTCGGTGGTCGCCCGGACCCGGCGGTAGGCCTCGAGCAGGTCGGGATCCTCTGATTGGCCGCTCATGTCCATGAGATCCGTCCCTTCGCCACCCCACCTCGGAGCAGTCGCCCGTGCCTGCGGCATGTTGCGGATCACCCTACCCAGGCGTGTCCCGGACCAGGCGCGTTTCACGGTTCATTTCGCCGTGCCTCTCGGATTGTCCTCCCGGGACCAGGTCGTCGGCTGTGCGCCGCCTGAGGGCGTCACTCAGGACAGGACGCGACGGCGGAAGTTGCGCAGGCCCAGCGTGAGGAAGACGGCCGTGAAGGCCACGACGGCGGGGTAGACCACGAAGAGATGCATGTGCGAGGCGTCGGTGAGCGCCGCCCGCATCCCCTCGTTGATGTAGATCAGCGGATTGATCAGCACCACGATCTGCAGCCAGTGGATGGGGCCGACCTCGACCGGGGCCAGGCGGGTCCACTGGTAGTAGGTCCCGCCAAGGAAGGTGATGGGGAGCACGATGAACCCGAACATCAGCCCGATGTTGCGCGGCTCGAATGAGGTCCCGAGCAGTAGGCCGAGGGACGCCATGCAGGCACACGAGAGGGGCACGAGGGTGACGATCAACATCCAGTGGAGGTGGATCTGCGCCTCCACCCCCGCCGCGTGCACCACCGAGGCGATGGGGAGGACGATGACGGCCGAGATGAGCCCCTGCGCACCTCCGGAGATCACCTTGGAGATGGCCACGAGCCAGATGGGGCAAGGTGCCTGCACCCGGTCCTCGATCTCGCGGGTGAAGCCGAACTCCTGGGCCAGCGGCATGGCGACCGCCTGGATCCCCTGGAACATGATGGACAGGCCCACGACGGCCGGGACCAGCACGGTGGCGAAGGCGGACTCCGCGCCGGGGACCCGGCTGGCGCCGATGCCCTGGCCGATCTTGGGGAACACGTAGAGGAAGACGAAGCACAGGAGGAACGGCTGCACGAGCGTGCGCACCGTGAACTCGAACTTGTGCTTCCACAGAACGACGAGGTCCCGCTGGATCAGGGCCCGCAACGAGGTCCGACTGGCCGCGGTGGCGGACCGCCCCGGGGTAAGCGAGACGCCGTGCGACGTGGGACCGCCGAATGCGGTGTGTGTGTCCGGGGAGGTAGTCGCCATCAGTCGCGCAGGTCCTTCCCGGTCAGGACGATGAATACCGTCTCGAGTGTCGGTTCGGTGACCGAGATGTCGGCCAGGGTGATGCCGGCGGACTCGGCCGCCTCGACGACGCGCGGCACGAGCCGGTCAGCCCCGCGGACCTGGAGCTCAACGCCGTCGGGGACGGTGCGGGCCCTGGTCACCCCGTCAAGCCGGTGCTGGAGCGCCTCGGACAGCTGTACGGGGTCACCTGATGCCCGCACGCGCACCACGGTGTCGGCTCCGACGCTGCGCTTGAGCTCGTCAGGGGTGTCGAGGGCCAGGATCCGGCCGTGGTCCATGATCGCCACCCGGTCGCAGAGCCGGTCCGCCTCCTCCATGTAGTGCGTGGTCAGCATGATGGTCTGCCCCTCCGCGTTGAGGCCGCCCAGGAGCTCCCAGAGCGCCAGGCGGCCCTGCGGGTCGAGCCCGGACGTCGGTTCGTCGAGGAAGAGCACCGCGGGGCGGTGGAACACGGCGCGGGCGACCATCAGGCGCTGCGCCATGCCTCCCGAGAGGGCGTAGACCGACGCCTTGGCGAAGCGCGTCAGCTGGAAACGCTCCAGCAGCTCGTCAGCGGTCTGACGCGACTCCTTGGCCCCCATGCCGAAGAGGCGCCCGTGCCAGTAGAGGTTCTCCCACGGTGTCAGCTGTCGGTCGAGGGTGTTCTGCTGAGACACGACGCCGATCAGCTGCTTGACGAGCGTCGGGTGTTCGACCACGTCGATGCCCCCGACGAGCGCCCGGCCCTCGGTGGGGACCACTCGCGTCGTGAGCACGCCGACGGTGGTCGTCTTGCCCGCGCCGTTCGGCCCCAGAAGTCCGAAGAGCTCGCCCGCCCGCACCCGGAGGTCGAGTCGGTCGACCGCCCGGAAGTCCGTGCCGGCGTAAGTCTTGGTGAGCCCGACGGTCTCGATGATCGGCGCGCGACCGGCGCCGCTGGCGTCGCGAGGAACTGTCGATGCGGTCGTGGTCATGTGCCTGCCGTCCTGCTGCACAGTACCCGGGGGCGGTCCCGCTGACTCTCCTCAGTCCTCGGCCAGGATCCGGTAGATCTCCTTGCGCGCCTGCTGGACCACCTCGATGCCGCGTTCGAGTTGGGCCGGCTCGCCGGCGTCGGACAGCTGCTTGGCCGCGCCCATCAGCTGGGCCGCCGCCAGGCGCAGCATGCGGACCTGGTCGCCTGCCTCGCCGGCACCGGGCCAGGGGAGGGACGCCTTCTCGGCCTCGGCGCGGCCGGCATCGGTGAGCGTGAAGACCCGACTCCCGTCGACCTCCTCGGCGCGGACGAGCCCTTGGTCCTCGAGCATCTGGAGATGGGGGTAGACCGATCCCGGACTGGGCCGCCACAGACCCCCGCTCATTTCCTCGAGGCGCCGCATCACCT
The DNA here is from genome assembly GCA_963781955.1 of uncultured Acidimicrobiaceae bacterium. Classification (GTDB taxonomy): domain Bacteria; phylum Actinomycetota; class Acidimicrobiia; order Acidimicrobiales; family RAAP-2; genus Bog-473. Next base: position 1,661,182 of record CAWAHU010000001.1, on the reverse strand, counting down.
CGTAGCCGTGGGCGGGCTCCTCACGCAGAGCGATCAGGACGGCGGTGCGCACCGCGCCCCGGGGCATGCGGCGCCCGCCACCCCCGCCCCAGCCACGTCGACCCCCGCCCCAGCGTCCGCGAGGGCCGCGCACCCCCCAGCCCGGGGCGCCGTGCGGGTGGTCGTGCCCGTGGTCGTGCGGGTGGTCGTGCCCGTGCCCATACGTGCTGTCCTGCTCGCCCTCGGGTCCCTGCTCCCGCCGGCCCTGTTCTTGTTCTTGTGGCATTGCATCGCCCTTCTCGTGGCCCCGGCGCCCAGGCAGGAGCTCTTTCGACTGTCGTGAACACTAATGATATATCGCAATAGTCCACGAGTGTCAACGAGGGGCGGGTGGATCTGAGGCGTGCGTCACGGCCGGCCTCCAGACGCTGCGCCCCGCGTGAGCTCCGTCGACGGGCAGCCCACGGCCCCATCTGCCGAGTGCGCAGCTGACGGCGCCGCTCAGCTGTAGGCGGCCAGCTTCTCGAGGGTCTCCTCCGCTTCGGCCACGAAGCGCCGGACGAGCTCTCCGGCCGGGACCAAGGCGCCGATGGCGCCCACCCCCTGCCCGGCGGGGTAGCACTCCTTCTCCACGTCGACCCCCTCGGTGGTGGCGTCGCCCCCGAGGTGGAACGCGCCGCTCTTGTAGGCCGCACCGAGCTGCTCGGGGAACTTGGCGAGCTCGTCGGGGTGCGCGTCGAAGTAGTCGGTGTAGCCGTTGCGCACCACCCGCATGGTCTTGCCCGAATAGGCACGGCTGACCGTCGTCTGGTCCTCACGGGCGGCGAGCAGACGGTCCTTGTAGCCAGTGACGCCGCGCGCTTCGGGCGTGGCGATGAAGCGTGTGCCGACCCAGATCCCATCGGCACCGAGTGCGAGCGCGGCGGCCAGGCCACGGCCGTCGAAGATGCCGCCCGCCGCGACCACCGGAACGCGGTCGCCCACGGCGTCGACCACCTGCGGCACCAGTGGGAACGAGGCCACGGTGCCGGTGTGGCCGCCCGCCTCGGTGCCTTGAGCCACCACCAGGTCGCAACCGGCCTCGACCGCGCGCCGCGCGTGCTCGACCTTGCCGCACATGGACACCACGACGAGCCCGTGCTCGTGGCAGAGGTCGATCACCTCGGTGGGGACCCCCAGGCCGGCCACGAAGGCGGACGCGCCGCCGTCGACGATCAGCTTCACCTGTTCGGTCATCCCGCCCGGCATGGCGGTGAGCAGGTCGACCCCGAACGGCTTGTCTGTGGCGCGGCGAACGGCCGCGATCTCGGCCGCCATCGTCTCTTCGTCCATCGTGGACGCGCCGAGGCAGCCGAACCCGCCGGCAGCGGACACGGCCGCGGCCAGGGCGGCATAGGAGACGCCCCCCATACCGGCGAGCATGACGGGGTGCTCGATCCCGAGCAGCTCGGTGAGTCGGGTACGCATGACGGCGACGATAACCCAGGGGGCAACTCGACAACCGGTGCCGGGCCGGCCGAACCGTGGTCCCCGCCGCGCCGAGGTCCGTCGGGAAGAATCGGCGGGGTCACGTGTTGCAGCACTCCGAGGACGTTCCTACTCTGAACACGGCCGTGGACGAGGACGGGAGGTGGGTGTGAGCGTCGCGACAGCACCCCCCGTGCCTGGGACGACGCTGTCCAAACGCCGGCTGTGGCTGATCCTGGGGGCGCTCCTGCTCGGGATGCTGCTCGCCGCGCTGGACCAGACCATCGTCTCCACCGCGCTGCCCACGATCGTGGCCGACTTGCACGGTGGCTCGCACCTGGCCTGGGTGGTCACGGCCTACCTGCTGACGTCGACGGTGTCGACACCGCTGTGGGGCAAGCTCGGCGACCAGTACGGCCGCAAGACGTTCTTCCAGGCCGCCATCGTCATCTTCGTCATCGGCTCGGCCCTGTCGGGCATCAGCCAGACGATGGGCGAGCTCATCGCCTTCCGCGCCCTGCAGGGACTCGGCGGCGGTGGGCTCATGGTCGGGGCGCAGACCATCGTGGGCGACATCGTGTCGCCGCGCGAGCGCGGTCGTTACGTGGGCCTGTTCGGCGGCATGTTCGCCATCGCCACCGTGATCGGGCCCCTCATCGGCGGCCTCTTCGTCACCTACCTGTCGTGGCGGTGGGTCTTCTACATCAACCTCCCCCTGGGCATCCTGGCCCTGTTCGTCACCGGGGCGGTGCTGCCCGGGCACCTCAAGCGAGTGCACCACGCCATCGACTACGCCGGGACGCTGCTGCTGGCCGGGTCCGCCACCTCGCTCATCATGTTCGCCAGCCTGGGCGGGATCTCGTGGGGATGGACCTCTGCGCCCAGCCTGATGACGTTGGTCCTCGGCGTGGTGCTGGCCGTGGGCTTCGTCGTGGCCGAGCGGTACGCCGCGGAGCCCGTGATTCCGCTGAGGCTGTTCTCCGTCCGGGTCTTCTCCACGGCGAGCGCCATCGGCTTCGTGGTGGGCTTCGCCATGTTCGGCGCCCTCACCTTCATGCCGCTCTTCCTCCAGAACGTCAAGGGGGTCAGCCCGACGGTGTCGGGTCTGCGCCTGTTGCCGCTCATGCTGGGCATGCTCATCGCCTCGGTCACCTCGGGCCGCCTGGTGACGCGCTGGGGCCGGTACCGGGTCTTCCCGATCGCCGGGACGGCGCTGATGACGCTCGGCGCCTGGCTCCTCTCCATGCTCGATGCCTCTACCGCCACCTGGGTCATGTCCCTGTACATGTTCTTGTTCGGCGTCGGCATGGGCCTGGTCATGCAGGTGCTCGTGGTGGCGGTGCAGAACGCGGTGTCCTACGAGTACCTGGGTGTGGCCACCAGCAGCGCCACCTTCTTCCGGCAGATCGGCGCGTCGTTCGGGACGGCCGTCTTCGGCGCCATCTATGCCGGCGTCTTCAAGACCACGTTCGCCCCGACGCTGGCCAAGGTCCCCCCGTCGATTCTCAAGTCGTTCAACCCGGAGACGATCGACATCGCCCTGCTGCACAAGCTGCAGGAGACGGCGGCCGGACTGGCCTTCTACCTCAAGTACATCGACGCGGTCACGCACGCCATCCAGGTGGTGTTCCTCGTGGCGGTCCCCATCTCCTTCGTCGCCTTCGTGCTGAGCTGGTTCCTGCCCGAGGTCGAGCTGCGTAAGACGGTGCAGACCGTCGACATGGGCGAGGTGGCGGGACTACCCGACCAGCGCTCCTCGTTGCAGGAGATCGAGCTGGCGCTGAGCCGGCTCTCGGTGCGCGAGAACCGCGGGGAGCTCTACAAGACGCTGGCCGAGCGGGCCGGGCTGGACCTGCCGGCGCGGTCGTGCTGGCTGCTCTACCGGCTGGCCGACCGGCCGGCCGGCACCGTGGGCGAGGTGGCCACGCGGACTCAAGGTCGATTCCGGGCTGATCCAGCCGGCGGTCGACGGGCTGCTCGACGCCGGCATGGTGGAGGAGCGCGCCCGCGGCGCCGAGTGCGAGTTCCAGCTGACGCCGGCCGGCCTGGCGGCCATGGACAAGCTGACCGAGGCGCGGCGGGCCGGCCTGACCGAGCTGCTCGAGGGGTGGAACCTCGAGGAGCACCCAGAGGTCATCGACATGGTGAAACAGATGGCGCACGCGCTGCTGGCCGACGACGAGCGCATGGTGGCCGACGCCATGCCGGCCGCCGCCCCCGCCGGCATGACCGGCGCGGCGGGCGACTGAACCCCGGACCCCGAGGATCAAGAGCTCAGCGCCCGGCGCAGCGCTGCGTGCGCGGCGGAGGGGGCACTGAGAGCGTCCAGGCCGAGCAACGCCGCGCCGAGGACGGGGGGCGCAGCGAGCTGCACCAGCACGGCACCGGGCGCCGCGGCGCGGACCCCGTCAGCGACACGCCGGTGGAACAGGGCGTCGTCCGTTGCGAACACGCCGCCGCCGAGGACGACCTCGACGGGCTCGGCGGCGAGGCCGAGCCGGTCCACGGCCGCCCGGACGAACGCCACGACCTCGTCGGCCAGGGTGTCGGCCGCCTGCCGGGCCGGGCCGTCACCCGACGCCGCGGCGTCGAGTAGGACGCGGGCCAGCTCGAAGAGCCTGTGGTGGGGGAGTGTGCCGGTGTAGACGGCGCCGAGCACCGCTTCGGGGTCGGGCAACGCGAAATGGGCCGCCACCCGCTCGCGCAGCACGGTGGGCCCGCCCCGGCCGTCGCCGGCCCGCAGTGCGAGGCCGAGCGCACGCACGCCGAGCCAGGCGCCGCCAGGAGCGAAGTCGCCCGAGAGGTCGGCCAGGGCGGGGAAGCGGACCGTCCTCCCGTCTGGACCGCTGGCCGCGCAGTTCATCCCGGTCCCGCACACCACGCCCACGCCCCAGGGAGCGGTGGTGCCCGCTCGCGTCACCGCGAAGGTGTCGTTGCGCAGGACGATGCGCCCGGTCCAGCCGGCCGCCTCGATCGCGGGCGCCAGCCGTTCCTCGTCGACCGGCAGGTCCAGGCCGGCCAGACAGTGCACACCCACGGGGCACAGTGGAAGTGGCGTGCGGGGCAGGCCGGCGTCGGCCAGCACGGCGGCGACCCCGTCGGCCAGCGCCGCCATCGTGCCCTCGATCCCGACGAGCTGATGGTTGCTCGGTCCGACGCGTGCCCGCCCCACGAGCGCGCCCGAGCGGGTCACCAAGACGACGTCGGTCTTGGTGCTCCCTCCGTCGAACGCGAGCACGGCCGGCTCGGAGGAGGCGGGCGCGGGCACGGTCGGATGTTACGTTGCGCCCGTGGGCACGAAGGTGGCCGTCGTCGGCGGAGGGAGCACCTACACCCCCGAGCTGGTCGACGGGTTGTGCGACCTCGAGGAGCGGATGGTCGTCGACGACCTCGTGCTGCTCGACCCCGACGACACTCGACGCGAGATCGTCGGAGGGCTCGCCGCGCGCATCCTGCGCGGCCGTGGCTGGGGCGGCATGCTGTGGACGACGGCCGACCCTCATGCCGCGCTCGAAGGAGCCGATTTCGTCGTGGTGCAGCTGCGCGTGGGTGGTCAGGCGGCCCGGCGCGTCGACGAGACCCTGCCCGTGGGCTACGGGTGCCTGGGTCAGGAGACAGTGGGCGCCGGCGGCCTGGCCAAGGCCCTGCGCACCGTGCCCGTCGTGCTCGGGCTGGCCGAGGAGATGGCGGCGCGCGCCAACCCGGGGGCCTGGATGGTCGACTTCACCAACCCGGTGGGGATCGTGACCCAGGCCCTGCTCGACGAGGGCCACCGCGCCGTGGGCCTGTGCAACGTCGCCATCTGGGCGCAGCGCAGGATCGGCCACTATCTCGGCGTCGACCCCGACGACGTCGCCATCGAGCACGTCGGGCTCAACCACCTCACCTGGGTGCGGTCGGCCCGGGTGCACGGCGCCCCCCGGTCCGGGGACGAGGACCGACTCGGCGAGCTCTTCGAGCGCTTCGGCCCCGAGCTCGAGCTCGAGAGTGGCATGCCGCTCGAGGTCCTGCGCCTCCAGCACGCGCTGCCGTCGTACTACGTGCACTACTACTACGGGCACGACGCCGAGGTGGCGGCGCAGGCGGCCCCGGGCCACCGCCCCCGGGCCGACGTGGTGGCCGAGCTCGAGACCACGCTGCTCGAGCAGTACCGTGACCCCACGCTGCGCACGAAGCCCGACGCGCTCTCGTACCGTGGGGGCGCCTACTACTCCCTGGCCGCCGTCCGCCTCATGGCTTCGCTGCACGACGGCCGGGGTGACGTGCAGGTCGTCGACATGCGCAACGACGGGGCGGTGCCGGGACTGCCCGACGACGCCGTGGTCGAGACAACCGCCCTGGTGGACGCCGAGGGTGCCCACCCGCTGCCCCAACGCTCGCTCCCGCCCGAGATGCTCGGGCTGGTGCAGCACGCCAAGGCCTACGAGCGCCTGGCCGTCCGGGCGGCGTGCTCGGGGAGCCGGGCCGACCTGGTGCGGGCGCTGCTGGCCAACCCCTTGGTGGGCCAGTACCCGCTGGCGGCCGAGCTGGCCGACGAGACCCTGGCGGCCAATCGGTTCCACCTGCCCCGCTTCTTCCCGGCCGACGCCACGACCGACCCGCGGTCTCGGTGAGCGACCTCGAGGCGGGCGCCGCGTCGCAGCCGGCGCGCGGCGGCAGGCACGAGCGACAGCTGCCGAGCTGGCGCATCGAGGAGCTCCGCACGACCCTGTGGGTCGTCCCGAGTCTCCTCGTCGTGGTCGCTCTGATCCTGTTCGCGGCGACCTTCGCCGTCGACGTGGCGGCCTACCACGGGCACCTCGCGCTCCCCACGTGGATCCGGACCGGGAGCGCCGACTCCGAGCGGCAGGTGCTCATCGCCATCGCCGCCGCCGTCATCACGGTCATGGGCGTGGTGTTCTCCATCACCATCCTGGCGTTGACCCTGGCGTCGCAGCAGTTCGGCCCCCGGATGATGCGCAACTTCGTGCGCGACATCGGGAACCAAGTGACCCTGGGCGTGTTCGTGGCCACGTTCGTGTACTCGGTGCTGGCCCTCGTCACCATCAACAGCCTCGGCCGGCGGTTCGTGCCCTACCTCTCGACCTCCGTGGCCGAAGCGCTGCTGCTGGTGAACCTGGTGGTCCTCATCTACTTCATCCACCACATCGCCAAGTCGATCCAGCTGCCCGAGGTGATCGCCGGCATCGCCGACGACCTCATGGGATCCATCGACTCGGAGTTCCCCGACCGGGTGGCGGCGGTCCCGGCGACCGATCCGGTCCACCACGCCGGCCGGACGGTGAGCGAGCTCGTCCCGCTCCTCGAAGAGCGCGGGGCGGTGGTCCCCTCACAGGTGAGCGGGTACATCCAGTACGTGGGCTACGCGCAGCTCATCGCCATCGCCACGCGCACCGACTCGGTCATCCGCCTGGAGCACCGGCCCGGACACTTCCTGGCCACCGGGCGGGCGCTCGCCACCGTCTGGCCCACCGAGGCGGCGCCCGAGGTGGCCCTGGCCCTCTCCAAGGCGCACGTCACCGGCCCGCACCGGACCCTCGTTCAGGACCCGGTCTTCGCCATCGACCAGCTGGTCGAGATCGCCATCCGAGCCCTGTCCTCGGCCGTGAACGACACCTTCACGGCGCTCACCTGCATCGACTGGCTGTCGGCCGGGCTGGGCCGGGTCTCGGGCCGGGTGCTCGACGAGGGCGTCTACCGGGACGGGTCCGGCCGGGTGCGGCTGATCGAGTTCGAGCCGTCGTACGCGCGCATGGTCAACCGCTCCTTCGACAAGATCAGGCAGGCCGCCGCCGGCATGCCGGCGGTGCTGATCCGCCTGGTCGACTCCGTAGGGTCGATCACGCTGGACACGACCAGCCCCGAGCAGCGTGCCGTGCTGCGCCGGCAGGCCGACATGGTGCTGCGCCTGGCCGAGCAGACGGTGCCCGAGCCCGACGACCTCGAGGAGATCCGCTTCCGCCACGGGCGCATCCCGCCCGAAGACGCCTTCAGCGGGACGCCGCCGCCCTGGAGCGGGCACAGCTGAACGGCGTGGGCTCAGCCGCTGCCGGCGTTGTCCGTGGCCGCGGTGGTGGTCGAGGCAGGTGCAGAGGTGGTGGCCCCGTGCGACGCGGCGGTCGTGGTCGTCGACCCGTGTGTCGCCGTGGTCGTGGTGCCGGCCGGTGCCTGCCCGCCCGTCGTGGTCGTGGTCGACGCCGGCGCGGCGGTCGTGGTCGTGGACGGCGCCACGAAGGGCACGGTCTCGGCCCGCACGGTGGCCGCGGTCTTCGACGGCCCTGCGGTGAGGCCGGTGCAGCCACGCGCCGCGTTCCAACTCTTGACCGCGGTGGCGGCGGCCGTTCCGGTCAGCGGCTGCGGCAGGCCCGACACGAGTGTGGCCGGTCGCCAGGCTGCTCCCGCGATGTGCCGGCCCTGCGCGGTGAGGATCAGCGAGCCGCTGTCGGTCTCGGGTGCCGTGTAGTCGTAGAACGCGAAGTTGCCCAGGTTGTAGTCGACGTAGGCGGTGCCCGTGTACCCGGCGCCCTGCGGGACGTGAGCCCCCGAGCCGATCACGATGTCGGCGCCCGCCCGCACGAGCTGCGTGGCCAGCGGCTCCTGCTGGGGGTCGGGGCAGGTCTCGGTCTCGGTGCCCCAGTGCACGTAGACGATGACGGTGTCGGCCGTGCGGCGCACCTGCTGGACCGTGCGGACCAGCTGGGTCGGGTCGATGGCGGACGCCACGCCCGGTTGCGTGAGGTTCGCCGTCCAGGTCCCCACCAGGTTGGGGGCGATCATCTGGGTGGCGGCGATGATGGCGATGCGCTGCCCGTCGATCGTCACCCGGTAGGCGGTGAAGGCTTGCGTCGACGTGGCGCCGATGCCGATGACCGGATAGGCGTCTTGCGACGCGATGGTGAGGTTCTGGGCCAGCCCCTGGGGCCCGCAGTCGAAGCCGTGGTCGTTCCCCTCGCTCACGAGCGAGATCCCGGCGCTCTTCAACGCGGTGACCGCGGACGCGGGCGCGTCGAAGATGTAGGGCTTGCTCTGCGGCTCCGGGCAGGCGCCGTCGGTGATCACCGACTCCATGTTCACCATGCGCAGCTGCGTCCCTGCGAACAGTTGCGGGACGCTGGGCCCGAGCGCGGTGGACGGGTCCTTGGCCAAGTCGGCGCCGATGGGTCCCTCGAAATGTACGTCGCCTCCGAAACCCAGGGTCACCGTCTTGCCGTTCCCCCGCCACGCGGGGTTGAGCGGGGAATGGCGGCCCGTGGTGACGGCGGCGGTGGTGGTGGGGTGGGCCGGGGCCGGCGCCTTCGTGGGCGGCGCCCCGCCCCCGCCGCTGAAGAAGAGCAGGTAGACGACGAGCACCAGGAGCACGGCACCCCCGACGGCGAACTGGCGCCGCCGGCGCCTGACCCGTTGCGAGACCACGGCGGCACTATCTCACACAGGTTCCGGCCCGGAACGGGCGCCGGCCGTCAGCTGCCGGGGGCCACCCAGCGCGCGTCCCCGTGTGCCCGCAGGGCCGCCACCAGGCCGCTGCAGCCGGCGGCGATCATGTCCCGGCACTCGTCGAACATGGCGTCGTCGCCGTAGTAGGGGTCGGGCACGTCGGCGGCCGCCCCGGCGGCGGGGTCGTAGGCACGCAGCAGGGCCAGGCGGGCTGGGTCGGCCCCGAGGCCGTGCAGCGTCTGGCGGTGGCGCCGGTCGAGGGCGACGAGGAGATCGACGTGGCCGAGCTCCGAGGGGGAGAACTGGTGCGCCACGTGCGGGTGGTCCGGGAATCCGGCGCGCACCAGCGATGCCGCCGCCAGTGGGTGCATCGGCTCGCCCTCGTGCCACGGGCCGGTGCCGGCGCTGCGCACCTCGACGTGCGTGCCGAGCGTGGTGCCGTCGCCGAGCGTCGTGGTGGCCGCGAAGGAGCGGGTGATGACCTCGGCCATCGGCGACCGGCAGATGTTGCCGGTGCACACGAACAGCACGCGGTACGGGCGGCCGCCGATCGGCTCGGGGACGGCTGCCGGACCGCTGTGGCGCGTCGTCACGAGGCGGTGTACTCGTCGCGCAGCGTCTTCTTGACGATCTTGCCGGTCCCGGCCCGCGGCCACTCCGAGCGGAGCTCGAGCTGCTCGGGGATCTTCTGCGTCATGAGCCCGGCTTGGCGGCAGAAGGCGACGATGTCACCCAGCTCGAGGCCGTCCGCGTCGCCGGTCACCTGCACCACTGCGCACACGCGCTCGCCGCGCTCGGGGTCGGGCAGACCGATCACCGCGACCTCCATCACGTCGGGGTGGGTGTAGAGGAGGTCCTCGATCTCCTTGGCGCTGATGTTCTCACCCTTGCGCACGATGATGTCCTTGAGGCGGCCGGTGATCACCAGGTGCCCGTCGGCCCGGAGCCGCCCGAGGTCGCCCGTCTTGAAGTAGCCGTCCTCGTCGAAGGCCTCCGCGTTCAGCGCCGGGTCGGTGTAGCCGTGGAACACCATGGGGCCCTTGACCCGGATCTCGCCCTCCTCGTCGGGACCGGCGACACGCCCGTCGAGCCTGACGATCCGAACGTCGGCCCCCTCAATGGGCGCCCCGTCGGTGTTGGCCAGCTGCTCGTCGGTGTCGTGGGGTGACCCGTTGGCGATCATGGGCACCTCGGTCATGCCGTAGCCGTGCACCACGCCGCGCCCGCCGATCTCGTCGCGCACTTCGAAGTGGACCTCGGGCGGCTTGGCCGCGCCGCCGCCGGCCATGAGGCGCAAGGTGGGCAGGACCGGTTCGCCGGGCGCCTTGCGCTGCTCGGCCAGGAAGGCGACGTAGAAGGCGGTGCTCCCCCCGACGAGGGTGGCGCGGTGGGCGCGGAACACGGCGAGTGCGTCGGCCGGCGAGAACGACTCGAGCAAGACGGCCGGGAAGCCGACGGTGAGGAGGCATACCAGGTAGTCGGGTCCGGCGATGTGGGCGTAGGGGAACGCCATGGACCCGATGTCGTGGGTGCTCATGTCGAGCGCGCGGGCCAGGCCCCACCCGCCGGCGATCAGCGTCTGGTCGGTGTGCTGCACCCCCTTGGGGTCGGCGGTGGAGCCCGAGGTGTAGTAGATCCAGCGGATGGGAGCGTCGTCGGGCGACGTCCCCTGAGGGGGCGCCGGCAGGGAGGCGGGGTCGCCCTCGGGCAGGCCGTCGGCCGTGACGAGGAGCGTCGGTCGCGCCGGTGCGCCCTGGAGGGCGCGCTGGGCGAGGGCGGCGTAGTCGACGTCGCGCCAGGTGCCGGGGACGACGAAGACCGACGCCCCGGTCTGGCGCAGTGCGAAGCCGACCTCCCGCTCGCGGTAGAGGTGGATGATGGGGTTCTGCACGGCGCCGAGCCGGGACAACGCCATGGACACGACGATGGTCTCGATCCGCGTCGGCAGCTGCCACGAGACGACCGAGCCCTCGGTGACCCCCATGGCATGCAGCCCGGCTGCCACCGATTCGGCCCGCTGGCGGAACTCACCGAAGGTGACGGTCTCACCGTCGGCCGCGATCAGCACGGGGACGTCGGGCGACACCGCGGCCCGCCGGTCGACGAGCTCCCACAGGGTGCGGGCGCCGGTCAAGAACTCACGGGTGGTCATGACCCCTCCTTCCGAGCACCTTCTCATAGCAGCTCGGGGAGCGGCGGGTCACCGCCGCGTGCCCGGTGCGGGGCAGAATGGGGCGATGGCACGGCCGCCGATGCACCAGGACCCGCACGGGGTGGACCCCGAGGACGGTGCCAAGCCCGACCGTCGGCACCAGGCCCGGCTGGCCGGCGTGGTCGTCGCGGTGGCCCTCCTGGCGTGGTTCGCCCTGGCCAACGTGGACCGGGTCCGGATCGACTTCTGGGTCTTCCACCGGGAGGCGCCGCTCATCCTGGTCATCGTGATCGCCGGCCTTCTCGGGGCGCTGATCACCTACCTGGTCATGCGCCGCCGGCCCAAAGAGGGTTGACGGGGCCCCGAAGGCCCGGTGTGAGCACCCCCGGGCCCGGCAGGCGACCGTCGGTGCGCCGGACCACGGGTGCGTCCGGCTGAGTCCGAGCGGGTTCTAAGCTGCCGGGTGGTGGAGAGAGCTGCTGCGGAGCGAGGTTGGGGGTGCGTTGACATTCTCGTTGTCCGCGTCCGTCCCGCGTGTCAACATGTGGCCAAGAAGGATGTGGAGATCCCAGGGGGCAGGTGGTAGTGCCACTTTCCGACCACGAACAGCGAATTCTGGCTGAACTCGAGGAGTCACTGGTCCGGCAGGACCCCGAGTTCGCCGAGCGGGTCCGCTCCGAGACCGTGTACCGGCACGCGGGCCGCTACTGCAAGTGGGCGGCCGTGACGTTCGTGCTCGGTGTGGTCATCCTGGTTGCCTTCTACAGCAGGTCCGTCTTGGCGGGCTTCGTCGGCGTCGTCATCATGTTCGCCTCCGCCGTGTGGTTCGAGAGGAACCTGCGCCGGATGGGGCGGGCCGGTTGGCACGATCTGACGCGGCCCAAGGACAGTGACGAGAAGCCCGGGGGCGCGCCGAACGGGATCGAGGGCGCGGTGAGCGAGGCTCGGGACTGGTTCCGCTCCCGCTTCCACCGCCGAGACGGCTGAGCGTCCCCGACCTCGTCCTGGCCGTCGACGTCGGCGGCACCAAGTTGGCGGCGGGGCTGGTGGCCCTCGACGGAGCGCTGGCGACCCGGGTCATGGTGCCCACGCGCCGCACGGCGTCGGCTGACGGCGCCGCCGGACGCGCCGCGGCGGAAGAGCTCTTCGACGACCTGGCCGCACTGATTGACGGCCTGATCGCCGGGGTCGGCCCGGACGTCCGGCTGGTCGTGTGCGGCGTGGGATGCGGCGGGCCGATGAGCCCGGGGGGTGACGAGGTGTCCCCGTTGAACATCCCAGCCTGGCGCGGCTTCCCGCTCCGGGCCAGGTTGGCGGAGCTGACCGGCCTGCCCACCTTCGTCGACAACGACGCCAAGGCGCTTGCGCTCGGCGAGGGATGGGTCGGTGCCGCCGACGGCTGCCGTGACTACCTGGCCATGGTGGTCTCGACCGGCATCGGTGGCGGCATCGTGCTCGGCGGAGAGCTCCTTGACGGGCGCCTCGGCAACGCCGGCCACATCGGCCACGTGATCGTGGTGCCCGGAGGGCGGGCCTGCGCGTGCGGTGCCCGCGGTTGCCTCGAGGCGGAGGCGTCGGGGACGGCGCTGGCGGCCATGACGGGGCAGCCGGCGCGCCTGGCCCCCGCCGTCGTGGTCGAGCGCACCGGGACACTGGTCGGCCGGGCGGTCGCCTCGGTCGTGAACCTGCTCGACCTGCCGCTGGCTGTGGTGAGCGGGTCGGTGGCGCTCGGGTTCGGCGCCCCTTTCTTCGCCGCGGCGCAGGACGAGATGGACGCGCTGTGCCGGCTCGAGTTCGCGAGCGGCGCGCGGGTCGTGCCGGGCGGGCTCGAGGATCGGGGTCCGTTGATCGGGGCCGCCCGGGTGGGCCTGCGCGGCGTGGGTGCAGCAGGGTGAGCGGGGACCCGCACGCCCGCATTGCATGGGGCCGCGACGCGGCAGTGGTTGTCAGGGCCGTCCTGCCCCGCCCCTCGCTGTGGTGGGCCGCGTTCGGCGCGCTCCGTCGGACGGCCCGACGCGGATGGTGGCGCCGGGCCCCATTCGTCCCGCTGCCCGGCGAGGACTACTGGCGGTTCCGGCTGATGACGGCGTACGGGGGGTCGGGTGAGAGCGGACCAGGGGACCGCACCGCGCTCGACGCCCCCCGACGTCGTGGGCTACCTGCGGTGGTGTCAGAGGTCCAAGCCGCGGCGCGGGTAGCCTGACCCCGTATGGAGCGGGTGCTCCTCCTCAACGCGTCCTACGAGCCGCTCGCCCTCGTCTCGGACCGGCGTGCGATCGTGCTCGTGTTGGCGGGACGCGCGGAGTCGGTCGCCACGCGGGAGGACTGCCGCGTCTTCCATTCGGCACGCCTCGACGTCGAGGTGCCGTCCATCGTGCGGCTGTCACAGATGGTGCACATCCCGCGCTGGGCGCGCACGCCGCCCGTGACGCGCCGTTCGGTCCTGCGGCGCGACGGCGGCCTGTGCGTGTACTGCTCGCAGCCGGCCGACACCATCGACCACGTGATCCCGCGCAGCCGCGGTGGCACGCACGACTGGTGGAACGTGGTGGCGGCGTGCAAGCGTGACAACCTCGTGAAGGCGGACCAGCTGCTCTCCGAGCTCGGGTGGACGATGCGCGTCAAGCCGGCGCCTCCCGACGGCCACCTGTGGCGGCTGCGCCACCTGTCGGACGTCGACCCGCTGTGGGAGCCGTATCTCGCCGCGGCGTCCTGAGGTTGCGCCCCGAGTCGGAACTCTTCGACGTCGAGCAGTTCCGGACGCTCCGCCGCCGGACCGCCGTGGTCCGCGACGTGACCGCCCCCACGCTCGTCCTGGGCAGCACCCAGGCCGACGGTATCGTGGCGCGTGACGCCGAGGGCGCCGGTGCCAGCGCCGTGGTGCGCCGGCGCAGCGGGGGCGGCGCCGTGCACCTCGCCCCCGGTGCCCAGCTCTGGGTGGACGTGTGGGTCCCGCGTGACGACCCCCTGTGGGCCGACGACGTGTCGGCCGCCGCCGAATGGGTTGGGGCGTGGTGGGTGGCCGCGCTGCGGAGCGACGGGCTCGACGGGTTGTCGGTGCACCGGGGCCGTGCCGATCCCGGCCCGCTGGGCGGCTTGGTGTGCTTCGCCGGACGGGGCCCGGGTGAGGTGTTCCATGAAGGCCGCAAGGTGGTCGGCCTTTCGCAGTGGCGGGCACGGGAGGGCGCCCTCTTCTCCGCCTGTGCCTACGTGCGCTGGGACCCGGCCCCACTGGTGGCCCTGCTCCATGCGCCCGTCGGCGACCACGAGGCGCTGGTCCGCCGCCTGACACGGGTCGCCGTGGGCCTGGCCGAGCTGGAGCCGGCGGGCGACGCGCTCGGGCTGCGGGACCGCCTCCTCGATTCGCTGCCCTCCTTCGCTGCCTCCAGGGGGGCAGCGAAGGACACTCCGGGTGGCGCCCGTGGGGGAGCACCGGGGGGGACCGCAGACCCGGCATAGCCGTTCCCCTTCTTTCCCACTTTCTCTCCTTCTCCCACCTTTCTCTCGCCTCTCGCTCGCCGCCGGTCCAGTCGGGCTCGCCCGAAGGATCCGTCGTACCCCGTCGGCCCTGGGTTCCCCGCTCGTCCTGTCGGGCCTTGCCGCGGCTTCGGACGAGGTCGGAAGCGGGGCGGTGGGGGGCGCGGTGTTGCGTTTGGGTTTCAAGTGGTCTCCTGTGGTTGTGCAGTGGAGGGAAAGGGCGTAAAGTGGCGCGAAATGGTGCAAAGGGGCGTCGAAGGACGCAGACCAGGGAGCATCGTGGGAGACACGGCAGGTGGCAGGGTTCGTCGGGAGGTACGAGCACTCGCTCGACACGAAGGGCAGGGTGATCCTGCCGGCGAAGTTCCGCGGCCAATTCGAGCGGGGTGGCTATCTCACCCAGCACGCCGAGGGCTGCCTGGCGCTGTGGACGCCCGGGGAGTTCGAGCGGCAGATGGCGACGATGCAGGAGAAGTCGGAGTCCGGGCGGGCCGACCGCAACCGGGCTCGGATCTGGGCGTCGAACTCCGCCGAGGTGGAGATCGACCGGCAGGGGCGCATGCCGATCCCGGCGCACCTGCGGGAGTTCGCAGGCCTGGACGCGGAGGTGCTCGTGCACGGCGCCATCGACCGGGTCGAACTGTGGAATCCGCCGGCGTGGACCGAGCGGGTCCTGCCCGAGGAGAGCTGGCTACTCGACGACGAGGGGGAGTAGCCGGCGCCCGGGCGGCCCGCTGGGTGCGCGCCGCACAGCACGCACCGAGCGGTGCCCAGAGAGAGAGAGGAGAACCGAGAGAACAAGGAGGAGGAAGCGAGCGCAGAGAAAGGGCAACGACAGGACAGACAGAACTCACACGACACACACCACACACACGACAGACGCGACATGCACCAGGGGCGCAGACGCTCTGGACCATGTGCAGCTCCTCGACCGGAGCGTGGGAAGGCCACTCCACCCGTTTCCACGCTGGTCATCAGGATCTCCACCTCCCATCCGACCGACCGGCCGGGGGGCTGCAGATGGCCCATACGTTCGACCACATCCCCGTGCTGCGCGACGAGATCGTCTCGCTGTTCGCCACCGTCCCCGCCGGAGTGGTGGTGGACGCCACGGTCGGCGGGGGAGGCCACGCCGCTGCGATGCTCGCCGCCCATCGGTCGTTGCGTGTCCTCGGCCTGGACCGCGACCCGTCCGCGCTCGAGGCGGCACGGGCCCGCCTCGCGGCCTTCGGCGACCGGGCCACGCTGGTGCAGGCTCCCTTCTCGTCGCTCGAGTCGGTGGTGCGCGGCGCCGGTCTGACGTCACTGTCGGGGGTGCTGTTCGACCTCGGCGTCAGCTCGCCCCAACTCGACCGGCCCGAGCGCGGCTTCTCGTTCCGCCGGGACGGCCCCCTCGACATGCGCATGGACCCGGGACGCGGCGTGACGGCCGCCGACCTGGTGAACAGCCTGCCCGAGGAAGCACTGGCCGCGCTGTTCAGGGAGAACGGGGAGGGGCGCCTGTCGGGGCGCATCGCCCGCGCCGTGGTGCGGGCCCGGCCGTTGACCTCGACCGGACAGCTGGCCGACGTCGTGGCCGCGGCCGTGCCGGCGGCGGTGCGACGCAAGGGCCACCCGGCTCGCCGCGTGTTCCAGGCCCTCCGGATCGCCGTGAACGACGAGCTCGGCCAGCTGGCTGCGGCGTTGCCCTTTGCTCTCGAAGACCTGGCCCCTGGGGGCGTGTGCGCCGTCATCAGCTACCACTCCGGTGAGGACCGCTTCACCAAGGCCACCTTCGCCGATGCCGCCGCCGGCGGGTGCACGTGCCCGCCGGGCCTCCCGTGCGTGTGCGGTGCCGCGCCCCGCCACCGGCTGCTCTTCCGGGGCGCCCGGCGCCCGGCGCCCGGCGAGGTCGCTTCCAATCCTCGGTCCGAGGCCGCGAGGCTGCGCGCCGTCGTGTGCACCAGCGAAGTGGGCCCGTGACACCGCCCCAGGCTTCGCCGGCACGCCACGGACGCGGTACGGCGCCCGCGGCTCCGTCCACACGCCGCGTCCCGCTCCGTCTGGTCCCGAGTCGCGTCCGCCGCGGTGTCCGCCGGGCGCGGCCAGCGGCGGACCGGGGGCGCCTGCTCCGGGCGGGGGCCGTAGCCGTGATCGCGGTGGCGTTGCTGGCCGTGGTCGTGGGCCAGGCCGTCCTGGCGAGTGGCCAGGTGCGGTTGTCCGCCCTGGAGCACCAACTGGGCCTCGAGCAGAGCGCGCACCGCCAGAAGGAGATCGCCGTGGCCGAGCTCGAGACGCCGGCGCGCATCGTGTCGGCGGCCACGAACCAGCTCCACATGGTGCGGCCGGGCGGCGCGGTCCAGCTCCCCTACGTATCGCTGTCGACGCCGCTGCCCGCGCCGAAGGTGAACCCGGCGCCCGCGCCGGCTCCGACCACCACGACGACTTCCAAGCCATGAGCGTCACGACCCGACCGGACGGTCGTCGCGCGCGCGCCGGTTCGGCCGACACTGCCCCGGGGAGCGGGGCACCGTCGTCGCGCTCCCGGACCACCCGGGCCATCCGGACCACTCGGACGACTCGGACGGCGGCCCCGGTCAGGACGCGGCGAGCGGCACCACCGGCCCGCCACCGCCGGCGGCCGGCGCTCCCGGCCGCGCCCGCCCGGACGACCTCCCGGAGTGCTCCAGTCCGGGCCGCCGGCACGCGGCAGCGCCCGCACCGGCCCCAGGCGAAGGTCGCACGGCTGCCGTCGCGCCGGGTGCGGGCCTGGTCGGACGGGACCTTCGAGCGCCGGACGCGCGTGATCGGTGTCGTGCTCCTGGCGGCGATGCTCCTCATCACCGGTCGCCTGCTCCAGGTACAGGTCCTGCGTGCCGGGGCCTACCAGGCCGCAGCCCACAGCGAGTCGGCCATCGCGGTGTCGATCCCGTCGCTGCGTGGGGGTATCTACGCGCGGGACGGCTCGATCCTGGCCCAGTCCGTGGCCACCGTCGACGTGGTGGCGGACGACTTCCAGGTCGCGCACCCGCTCAGGACGGCCGAGGTGCTCTCCCCGCTCCTCCACGTACCCGTGCCGACGCTCGAGGCGGAATTGCAGCGCCGCTCGGGGTACGTGGTGCTGGCCCGCCAGGTGCCGCGGGCCACCGGGCAGACGATCACCGCCGACGCCATCCCGGGCATCACGCTGATGGCCGACGCCATGCGCAGTGTGCCCAACGGCAACCTGGCGTCTCCCGTGGTCGGATTCACCAACGCGGCCGGGCACGGAGCGGCCGGCCTCGAGTACGGGCAGAACGCACTCCTGGCGGGCCGGAACGGCCAGGAGACGATCCTCGAGTCGCCGTCGGGGGTCGCCCTGCCCCAGTCCTCGTCGACTGCGGTCGCCACGACGCCGGGTACCGGTCTGGAGCTCACGCTCGACACGCAGCTCCAGTACGAGTCGGAGCAGGCACTGGCCAAGGCGATCGAGTCCTCCAACGCGGTGAGCGGGACCGCAGTGGTCATGGACGTCAAGTCGGGGCAGATCCTGTCCATGGCCAACCTGGCGGCCACCCACGCGGGGCCGCTGGGCGCACCGTCCAGCGCCGACGCCGGCAACGCCGCCACCGGGGGAGTGGTGCCCATCGGGCCGAAGGCCGCCGTCGACGAGGCGCCGAGCAACTTGGCGGTGACACAGCTCTACGAGCCGGGATCGGTGTTCAAGCTGGTGACCTTCTCCGCCGCGCTGCAATACGGCCTGATCAACCCCAACTCCGTGTTCACCGTGCCCGACCACATGTCGCTGGACGGCTCGACCTTCCACGACGCCGAACCACACCCGACCGAGCAGCTCAACGCCACCCAGATCCTGGCCCAGTCCTCCAACATCGGCACGGCCGAGATCGCCAAGGGCGTCAACGAGCAGCGCCTGCTGGCCCAGGTGCAGGCGCTCGGTTTCGGGCAGCCCACCGGACTGCACTTCCCGGGCGAGTCCCCCGGCCTCCTCGTCGGGCCGTCGCAGTGGGAACCCACCGACTACGTGTCGCTCCCGATCGGCCAGGTGGACGCCGTCAGCCCGCTCCAGGTGCTCGACGCCTACAACACCGTGGCCAACGGCGGTGTGTTCGTGGCACCCAAGCTGGTGCAGGGCACGGTCAGCCCGTCGGGCGCGATCACGCCGACGTCGGCTCCGGCCACGCACCGGGTGATCGCGCCGGCGACCGACGCCGAGTTGGTCTCCATGCTCGAGCAGGTCGTGAACCAGGGCACCGGCACCAACGCCGCCGTCCCGGGGTACACGGTGGCCGGGAAGACCGGAACGGCCCAGATCCCCACCGCCGGCCACGACTCGTACGTCCCCGGCGCCTACATGGCCACCTTCGTCGGCTTCGCGCCGGCCGTGCACCCGACCCTTTCGATGATCGTCGTCCTGAACCGCCCCACGCCGATCTTCGGGGGGACGGTGGCCGCGCCGGTGTTCTCGCAGATCATGAGCTACGCGCTCCACCGGTACGACATCCCCACCACCCCCGGCGCGCAGCCGGCCAAACCCGCATCGACGCCGGGCACGACGAGCGACCAGGCCCAGGACATCACGTGAGCAGGCCGGACGCGCGCCCGACGGGCGGGTCCGGCACCGGGAGGCTCGCCCCGAGGCTCGCCCCGACGCTCGCCACGCCCATTGCGCCGGCCACGCCCGTTGCGCCCGCCACGCGCATGCCGCGTCGGTGCCCGGAGCATGCCACGCTGTCTCCTCGACCATGCCACCGGTGCCCATGAACCTCCTCTTTGACGACATCGACGTGATCGAGTCGGCGGGGGACCCCTCCGACGTCGAGGTGGGAGGAATCGCGCACGACAGTCGCCGCGTGGTGCCCGGCGACCTGTTCTGCTGCGTCCCCGGTGGCGTCAGCGACGGGCACACCCACGCCGTCGAGGCGGTGGAGCGCGGCGCGGTCGGGTTGCTGTGCGAGCACTTCATCCCCGAGCTGCTCGGGCACAGCGTGGTGCAGGCGCGGGTGGCGCCCGGCACCATGCGCCCGGCCATGGCGCGCGTCGCCGGCACGTTCTTCGGGCACCCGTCGCGCGACCTGCTGATGATCGGGGTGACGGGCACCAACGGCAAGACGACGGTGACGCAGATCCTCGGTGACCTGCTCGGTGCCACCGGCCGGCCCACCAACGTCATGGGGACCCTGTCGGGCGCGCGCACG
The DNA here is from genome assembly GCA_963781955.1 of uncultured Acidimicrobiaceae bacterium. Taxonomy (GTDB): domain Bacteria; phylum Actinomycetota; class Acidimicrobiia; order Acidimicrobiales; family RAAP-2; genus Bog-473. Next base: position 1,641,499 of record CAWAHU010000001.1, on the reverse strand, counting down.
ACCCCCGAGGCGATCGAGGTCCAGCGCGTCCTGGCCGGCGTGCGCGAGCGGCAGCGGTCCGACGGGATGCGCCACGCGGTGGCCATGGAGGTGTCGAGCCACGCCCTGGCCCAGTCGCGCGTCGAGGGGATCCACTTCGACGTGGCCCTGTTCACCAACCTCAGCCACGACCACCTCGACTATCACCACTCCATGGATGCGTACTTCGAGGCGAAGGCGACGTTGTTCACCCCGAGCTACGCGCTGCGCGGCGTGGTCAACGCGGACGACCCGTGGGGGCGGATCTTGCTCGAGCGGGCGCGCATCCCGATGGTGGCCGTACACCGGGACGCCGCGTCCGACGTGCTCCTGCGCCCGGCCCACACCGAATTCACCTGGCGAGGCCATCGCGTGACGACGCCCCTGACCGGTGCGGTCAACGTCGACAACGCCCTGGTGGCCGCGGAGGCCGTCCTCGCCCTCGAGCTCGAGCTGGGGCCCGGCGACATCGCCCGGGCCCTGGCCCACGTGTCACCGATCCCCGGCCGACTCCAGGTCGTGGCCACCCCGGCGCCGGTCGGGGCGGGCGGTGACGGAGGAGTACCGCCGCCGTTCACGGTGCTCGTCGACTACGCGCACACCCCGGCCGGACTCGACGTGGTCCTGCGCGAAGCACGCACCCTGACCGATGCGCCGGGGGGCGCGCCGGCTGACGCGACCGGTGGCCGCGTCCTGAGCGTGTTCGGCTGTGGGGGCAACCGCGACCGCGCCAAACGGCCACTGATGGGCGAGGCGGCGGCGCGGCTGAGCGACCTGGCCGTGCTCACGTCGGACAACCCACGCGACGAGGACCCCGAGGCGATCATCGCCGAGGTCCTCGCCGGGGTCCCCGGGGGCCGCGAGAACCCGCGGCTTGTCGTCGAGGCCGACCGCGCCGCGGCCATCCGGCGCGCCCTCGAGGCGGCGCGCCCCGGCGACGTGGTCGTGGTCGCCGGCAAGGGGCACGAGACGTATCAGGAGAGAGCGGGACGCCAGATCCCCTTCGACGACGTGGTCGAGGTGCGCCGGGCGCTCTCGGTCCTCGGCGCGACGCGGCAGGAAGCCTGACGGCACGTGCTCGGACTGCTCGTCTCGGGGGGCATCGCGATGTGGGCGGCCATCCTGCTCACCCCGGTCCTCATCCGCTATTTCCGCAGCCGCGAGATCGGCCAGCACATCCGGGAGGACGGCCCGGCCACCCACGTGGCCAAGGCCGGGACGCCGACCATGGGCGGGATCGCCATCGTCACCTCGGTGGTGCTCGGCTACGCCATCGGGCACATCGGCACCGAGATCCGCTTCTCGCGCACCGGGTACCTGGCCGTGGGCGCCGTGGTGGCGTTCGGCCTCATCGGCTACCTCGACGACTCCATCAAGGTGCGCCGTCGCCGCAACCTCGGGCTGAACAAGCGGGCCAAGTCGGCGGCCCAGCTGCTGTGCGCGCTGGTCTTCGCCATCCTCGCCGTGGAGTGGGCGCACACCCCCACGGCGCTCTCGTTCACCCGCGCCGACGCCATCGGGGTGAACCTGGGCAGCGCCGGGTGGATCGTCTTCGCCGTCCTGGTCATGGTCGGCTCGGCCAACGCGGTGAATATCACCGACGGGGTGGACGGGCTGGCCGCGGGGTCGGGGACGTTCTGCTTCGCCGTCCTCTCCATCATGGGGTACTGGATCTTCCGGCACGTCGCCATCTACCACGTGCTGCCGGCCTCGGCGATCGACCTGGCGCTCGTGTCGGTGGCACTGGCGGGCGCCTGCATCGGCTTCCTCTGGTGGAACGCGGCCCCGGCCAAGATCATCATGGGCGACACCGGGTCGCTCGGCATCGGCGCCGGGCTGGCCGCCCTGTGCCTTCTGCTCAACCTCGACCTGCTGCTGCTGGTCATCGGCGGGCTCTTCGTCATGGAGACGTTGTCCGTGATCCTGCAGATCATCAGCTTCCGCGGCTTCCACCGGCGGATCTTCCGCATGGCGCCCATCCACCACCATTTCGAGCTGGGGGGTTGGCCCGAGACCACGGTGATCGTGCGCTTCTGGATCCTGGGCGGGCTCTTCTGCGCGCTCGGCCTCGGCATCTTCTACGGCGACTTCCTCACGGTGGCCAAGTTCACGTGATGCCCTCGTCGACGCCCGACCCGAGCCCGGTCCGCCATTTCGGCCGCGCCGTGGAGGAGACTGGGCGCGTGCCCCGGGTGTCGGACCGTGCAGGTGGGCGCGTTCGCGCTCGAGGAGCCGGGCGGGCATGAGCACCGCACGCGCCACCGCCGGCCGCCCCCGCCAGAAGGTGCGGCACCAGGGCCACGACACGACCGCAGTGCGGATCGGCAACCGCGGGGTGCCCGTCTCCACCGTGTTGCTCGTCGACGTGCTGCTGCTCTGCCTGATCGGCCTCGTCATGGTCGGCTCGGCCTCATCGGTGGTCTCGATCGCCACCTACGGCACGCCGTGGGCCATCTTCATTCGCGAGGTCATGTGGATGGGCATCGGCGGCGCCGCGCTCTTCTGCACGGTGCGGTTGGACTACCGGGTACTGCGGCGCTTCGCTCCGTTGCTGCTCTTGGGGACCTTCGCCCTGCTCTTCGTGGTGCTCGTCCCGGGGCTCGGCGTGCACGCCATGGGATCGAGCCGGTGGGTCGGCTTCGGGCAGCTGCGGCTCCAGCCCTCGGAGCTCATGAAGTTGGCCCTGGCCGTCTTCGCCGCCGACTTCATCGCCAAGCGCCTCGACGAGGACGCCAGCGACCGCCGCATCATCGGACCGCTGCTCATGGTGACCGGCTTCGCCTGCGTGCTCATCCTGGCCCAGCCCGACATGGGGACGGCCATGGTCCTGGTGCTGATCGCGCTGGCCCTGCTGTTCGTCTCGGGCGTGCGGCTCGGGCCCGTGTTGAAGGTGCTGGCCGCCCTGGTCGCGCTGGCCGTCGTCGTGGCGGTGGCCTCGCCCTACCGCCGGGCCCGGCTGCTCTCGTTCGTCAATCCCTCGGCCCACGGGTCGGGCTCGGGGTACCAGGTCATGCAGTCACTCATCGGCCTGGGATCCGGCCACTTCGTCGGCGCGGGGGTCGGGGGCGGCCAGGCGCAGTGGGGGTTCCTCCCCAATGCGCACACCGACTTCATCTTCTCGGTCATCGGCGAGCAGCTGGGCATCGTCGGTGCGCTGGCGGTGCTCGCCCTCCTGGGCGGCTTCCTGTGGCTCGGGATCCGCGCCGCCCGGGAGGCGACGGACCGCTTCGGGTCTTTGCTGGCCGTCGGCCTGGTGGCCTGGGTGGCGGCCGAGACGCTCATCAACGTGGGGGCGGTGGTGGGGGTGCTGCCGGTGACCGGGATCCCGCTGCCCTTCATCTCCTTCGGTGGGTCCTCGTTGGTCATCACCATGGCGGCGGCAGGGATGCTGATCAACGTGGCGCGACAGGGCGAGGCGGCCGGGGCGCGCCGGGTGGCCAGGGCCGCCCGGAGGCCGGCGGGCGCCGCCCGGGGGCGGTGACGTCCCGGGGGCACACGGTGATCGCGGGCGGGGGCACGGGCGGCCACATCGTCCCGTCCCTGCAGATCGCCCGGGCCCTGGTCGCACGCGGGCACGATCCGGGCAGCATCGTGCTCTTCGGCTCGCGCCGCGGCCAAGAGGCCGCCATGTGGCCGGCTCTCGAGTTCCCCTACACGCTGTTGTCGGGCCGCGGCGTGCGGCGGAGCTTGCGCCCCGCGACATGGTGGGACAATGCCGGCGCCGTGCTCGGCCTGGTGTCGGCCTGCGTGCAGGCGGTCTGGTCCTTCCTGGCGCGCCGCCCCCGGGTGGTGGTCATCGTCGGCGGGTATGCCAGCTTCCCGGCCGGGGTGGCGGCGGTGCTGACCCGGGTACCGCTCGTTTCGATGACCACCGACGCCGTGCCGGGGGCGGTCAACGGGTTGCTGGGTCGCTTCGCCGCGGCCAACGCGGTGGCCTTCGAGGGCACCGGCCTACCCCGCGCACACGTCACCGGCACGCCGGTGCGTCCCGAGTTGACGGCGCTGGACTGCTCGCCGGCGGCGAGCGTCCGCAGCCGCGCCGAGCTCGGGCTGCCCATCGACCGCCAGACGGTGGCATCGGTGGGCGGGTCGCTCGGAGCCCGACGGCTGAACCGGGCGGTGGCGGAGCTGGCCGGGCTGTGGTCGGCCCGCGACGAGTGCGCGCTCTACCATGTCACCGGTCGGCGCGACTACGACGCGTTCGCCGGGGGGCGCGCGCCGGTGTCGGCGGCGCCGGGGGTGACGACCCCGGGCTGTGCTACCGGGTGGTCGCCTTCGAGGACCGGATGCCCGACCTCTACACGGCGGCCGACGTGTGCGTGACCAGGGCGGGTGCCATGACCGTGGCCGAGCTGCTGGTGGCCGGGGTGCCGGCGGTCCTGGTGCCCCTGCCCGGTGCCCCGCGCGACCACCAGACCAAGAACGCGCAAGCGCTGGTCGACGTCGGGATGGCCGTGCACGTGCCCGACCCCGAGTGTGACGGCCGGAGGCTCGCCCGCGAGCTCGACGCCCTGCTGTCGGACCCGCGGCGCCTGGAGGCCATGCGTGCCGCCGCGCGCGGTCACGCCCGTCCCGACGCCGCCGCCCGGGTGGCCGAGCTGGTCGACGCCCATGCCCGCTGACCCGGGGGCACCCGCGTCCGGCGGTGCCGGGCTCGACCTGTCCGTCCCCCGGCACGTCCACATCGTCGGCATCGGCGGTGCGGGCATGAGCGCGGTCGCACTGGTGCTCGAGGCCATGGGCCACGAGGTCTCGGGCTCGGACCTCAAAGACGGTCCGGTGGCGGCGCGCCTGCGATCGCACGGCATCACCGTGGCCGTCGGGCACCGGGCCGAGCACGTGGCCGGGGCCGAGGTGGTCACCTCCTCGCCCGCCGTGCCCCCCGACAACGTCGAGCTGGCCGCGGCCCGGGCCAACGGGCTGCAGGTCGTCGCCCGGGCCGAGATGCTCGCGGCCATCTGCGCCACCCGGCGTTGCCTGGCCGTGGCCGGGACCCATGGCAAGACCACGACCTCCTCGATGCTCTCCCTGATCCTGGTGGAGGCCGGGATGCAGCCGTCCTTCGTCATCGGTGCCGACGTCAACGAGATCGGGACCAACGCCGTGTGGGGTGCCGGGGAGTGGCTGGTGGTCGAGGCCGACGAGAGCTATGGGACGTTCCGGGCCATACGGGCCGACCTGGCCGTGCTGACGAACGTCGAGCCGGACCACCTCGACTACTACGGGACCTTCGACGCGCTGCGGGAGGCCTTCGTCGGCTACGTGGCCGGATCGGCGCAGCGCGCCGTTGTGTGCGCGGACGATCCCGAGGCGGCGGCCATCGGGCGGGCGCAGGGCGCCATCACCGTCGGCACCGACCCCGCGGCCGAGTACGTCATGGTCGAGCTCGTGGCGGCACGCAGTTCGGTGCAGTTCACCTTGCGCGGGCCGGCGGGCGACCTGGGGCCGCTGCGGGTCGGGGTGCCCGGCCTGCACAACGCCCGGAACGCCGCGCTGGCCGCGGTGGCCGCGCTCGAGGCGGGGGCGCCGTTCGAGGCCGCCCAGGCCGCCCTCGAGCGCTTCGCCGGCGTGCCGCGGCGGTTCGAGTTCCGCGGCGAGGCCGGCGGGGTCACCTTCGTCGACGACTACGCCCACCTGCCCGCGGAGGTGCGTGCCGCCCTGGCCACAGCCCGAACCGGCGGGTGGTCGCGGGTGGTGGCGGTGTTCCAGCCCCACCGCTTCACGCGGACCGCCGCCCTGGCCGAGCAGTTCGGGACGGCGTTCGCCGACGCCGATGTCCTGGTGGTGACCGACGTCTACAGCGCCGGCGAGCGCCCGGTGCCCGGCGTCTCGGGCCGGCTGGTGGCCGACGCCGTGCAGGCTCAGGACCCGCGGCTGCCCGTCGCCTACGCCGCCGGCTGGGACGAGCTCCGCCAGGCCGTGGCCGGCCGGCTGCGCCCCGGCGACCTGTGCCTGACGCTGGGGGCGGGCGACCTGACGACACTGCCCGACGAGTTGCTCGGGGCTCCGCTGTGGTGACCCCGTCCCCCGAGCTGCGCGCCCTGGCCGACGCACTCGGTGGCCGGGGCCAACTGATGAAGCCCCTGGGCCCCCTGACCACGTACGGGGTGGGTGGGCCCGCCGCGCTCTTCGTGGAGGCCGAGGGGCCGCGCGACCTCGATGCCGTCCGCGCCGTGCTGCGCCGGGCCGGCCCGGGCCTGTCGACCTTCGTCATCGGGCGGGGCTCGAACCTCTTGGTCTCCGACGAGGGGTTCGACGGCGTGGTGTTGCATCTCGGGAGCGGCTTCGCCGGACTGGAGCTGCCGGCATACCCCGGTGGGGCGGCCGGTGGGCGGGCGGCCGGTAGTCGGGCGGCCGTGGTCCGGGCCGGCGCGTCCCTGGCCCTCCCGGTCCTGGCCCGCCGCCTGGCCGACGCCGGGTGGTCGGGGCTGTCGTGGGCCGTGGGCGTACCAGGTTCCGTGGGCGGTGCCGTGCGCATGAACGCCGGGGGCCACGGGTCCGACATGGCCTCGTGCCTGGAGCGCTACAGCTGGGTCGACCTGCTCGGCGAGGGGAGTGGGACCGACCCCGCGGCGCGGCTCGCATACGGCTACCGGTCGTCGTCGGTGACGGTGGCGCAGGTGGTGGTGGCGGCCGAGCTGCGGGTCGCGCCGGGCTCGGCGGACGAAGAGCGCGAGGCGGTGGCGGCCATCGTGCGGTGGCGGCGCGAGCACCAGCCCGGCGGCGCCAACGCCGGGTCCGTCTTCACCAACCCCGAGGGCGACGCGGCGGGGCGGCTGATCGAGGAGGCCGGGCTCAAGGGGTTCCGGCTGGGCACGGCGCACGTCTCGGAGAAGCACGCCAATTTCATTCAGGCGGACAAGGGCGGCCGGGCCGACGACGTCCACGCGCTGCTCGAGCACGTGCGGGCCGTCGTGGCCGAGCGCTGCGGAGTCACGTTGCGCACCGAGGTCCGCCTCCTGGGCTTCGGCGAAGGAAAGACTGGACCGGTGCCCGACCGCGACGAGGGGCGCCCCGCGGCCGGGACCGGGGGGCGGCCGTGACGACGACCGCCCCGCCCCGGGGCTCCGCCCTGCGCGGACCGAACGGGAAGCGCCGCACCCGGATGGACCCGCGGATCTCGGCGCGCCGCCGGGCGGTGCGCAAACAGCAGGGCAAGCAGCGCCTGCGTTGGGTCCTCATCGCCCTGGGCGTGGTCACGGTGGGGGTCCTGGCCTGGTACGTGCTCCACACGCCGCTCTTCGGCGCTCGTTCGGTGACCGTCACCGGCAACGTCCACGAGACGCCCGCCCAGGTGGTGCAGCAGGCCGGGCTGGCATCGCAACCCCCGCTGCTCGACATCGACCCCGGAGCCGTGGCGGCCCGGCTCGAGCAGCTGCCGTGGGTACACAGCGCCGCCGTCCGCGTGTCGTGGCCCGACGGCGTGCACATCGCCATCACCGAGGAGACACCCCACCTCGCCGTGCCGGCGGCCAACGGGACCTGGCTGACCGTGAGCGACGACGGTCGCGTGCTGGCCGTGACGGCGAGCCGCCCGCCCGGCCTGCTTCTCCTCGACGTGCCCGCCACCGCGGCGCGGCCGGGCGCGGTCCTCCCGGCGAAGGACGCCGCCGGGCTCAAGGTGGCGTCCACGCTCCCACCTGCCTTCGCCGGCCAGGTGGCGTCGGTCAAGGTGATGCCCGCCGGGTGGGTCCAGCTGGCCCTGACCACGCCGATCACGGTCGACATCGGGTCGGCCGACCAGCTCCCGGCCAAGTACGAGGATGTCTCGGCCATCCTCGCCGGCGCTACGCTGCACAGCGGCGACGTCATCGACGTCAGCATCCCCCGGGCCCCGACGGTGGGACAAGGGTGACGCCGGCGGCGCACGATGCTTGACCGGCCCGAACGTGCCCCCGTATGGTGTGGCCACGTTGCCGTACTGTGAACATCAACCTTCCCGAGAGGTTCAGGGATCGTCGAGGGGTGCCACGTCCCCGGCAGCGGCTGGCGGGGCGTTCCAGGCAGCGACCGGTCGGCCACCGACCCGGAGACGAGGGAGTTCATGACGACCGTTCCTTCACAGGGCAACTACCTGGCGGTGATCAAGGTGGTCGGCGTCGGCGGTGGTGGCTCCAACGCTGTCAACCGGATGATCGATTCGGGCCTGCGCAACGTGGAGTTCATCGCGGCCAACACGGACGCCCAGGCGCTGCTCATGAGCGACGCCGACCTCAAGCTCGACATCGGACGCCAGCTCACCCGCGGCCTCGGGGCGGGCAGTGACCCCGAAGTGGGCCGCCTGGCGGCCGAGGAGCACCGCGCCGAGATCGAGGAGGCGCTGCAGGGCGCGGACATGGTCTTCATCACCGCAGGCAAAGGTGGCGGGACCGGTACCGGCGCCGCACCGGTCTTCGCCGAGATCGCCAAGGGCATGGGCGCCCTGACCATCGGCGTGGTCACCCGACCGTTCACCTTCGAGGGCCGGCGCCGGGCCATGCAGGCCGAGAAGGGGATCCAGGTCCTCAAGGAGAAGGTCGACACCCTCATCGTCATCCCCAACGACCGGCTGCTCACCGTTTCCAACGACAAGACCAGCATGGTCAACGCCTTCAAGATGGCCGACGAGGTCCTGCTCCAGGGCGTGCGGGGCATCACGGACCTGATCACGGTGCCCGGCCTCATCAACACCGACTTCGCCGACGTGAAGATGGTCATGACCAATGCCGGCACGGCCATCATGGGCATCGGCGCCTCCATCGGCGACGGACGGGCCGCCAACGCGGCGCGGGCCGCCATCACCTCGCCCCTGCTGGAGGCCTCGATCGAAGGCGCCCGCGGGCTCGTCCTCAACATCGCCGGTGGTTCGGACCTCGGGCTCTTCGAGGTCAACGAGGCGGCCGAGATCATCCATGCCGTGGCCCACCCCGACGCCAACATCATCTTCGGCGCGGTCATCGACGACAACATGGGCGACGAGGTGCGCGTCACGGTCATCGCGGCGGGCTTCGACCGCTGGGACGAGGGTCCCGCACCGTCCAAGACGTCGGACCTGGCCGCCACCATCTTCGACACCCCGGAGCCGGTGGACATCTTCGCCGACGCCACCGGGTCGGACGAGGAGTTCGACCTCGGTGACGACGATTTCGACGTCCCCTCCTTCCTCCGCTAGCGCGCCCGCCTCGAGCGACGAAGTGGCCCGGCACCTGGCGGCGGTGCGCGAGCGCATCGCCGGGGCCGGCGGGGACGCCGACCGGGTGCGGGTCGTGGCCGTGACCAAGGGGTTCGGGCCCGATGCCGCGCGCGCCGCGTGGGGGGCCGGGCTACGCGACCTGGGGGAGAACTACGCCGGCGAGCTGCTGGCCAAGGCGGAGGCTCTGGCCGGGGCCGGGCCGGGCGAGACGGGGGCCGGCCCGCCCGCCGGCGTGGCCACGCCGGTGGTCTGGCACTTCCTCGGTGCGGTGCAGCGCAACAAGGTGGCGCACCTGGCGCCGGTCGTCGGGCTCTGGCAGAGCGTGGCCCGTGTCGCAGAGGGGGACCGGATCGCCCGGTTCGCCCCCGGGGCCCGAGTCCTGGTCCAGGTGGAGGCCACGGGGCTGCCCGGGCGCAACGGGTGTGCGGTGCCCGAAGTGGCGGGTCTGGTGGCGAGGCTGCACGACCAGGGCCTCGAGGTGCGCGGCCTCATGACGGTGGCCGCCCCCGGCACGGAGGCGGCCCGGAGTGCATTCGCGACCGTGGCGCGACTGGCGGACCAGCTGGGCCTCGAGGAGCGCTCCATGGGCATGAGCGACGACCTCGAGGAAGCCGTTGCCGCCGGGAGCACCATGGTCCGCATCGGGCGCGCGCTCTTCGGGGCCCGTCCGCAGGCCCCCGAAGCGTGAGATGACGGCGCCCCAGGGCCCGCCCGGCCCCACGGGCAGGCACTACGCTGTCGGCTGACAGGAGAAGGTATGGCACCCTCGTTCATGAAGAAGACCATGGTGTACCTCGGTCTGCTCGACGACGACTACGACGAGTACGACGAAGTCGAGGAGCGGGCACCGCGCGGGTTCTCCGCCACGCGGGTAGAGCCCCGCGTGGCGGACTACGACCAGGTGGACGAGTTCGCCACCACCTCCAGCCGGGTGCGCGCCGTCCCCAAGGAGTCGGCGGTGCCCAGCCAGTCGCGGTCGACGCCGAGCGCGGTGGCGCCGCCCCGGTCGACGGCCGTCCGCGCCATGCCGGTGGACCCGACCATCACCCCGTCAGGTGTCGCGTCGGCCGTGGTGCCCACCACGGCCCGCGTGCACGTGGTGGCGCCCTCCCGCTTCGGAGACGCGAAGGAGATCGCCGATCGCCTGAAGGACAACCGGCCCGTCATCGTCAACTTGCAGATGGCGGACCGTGACCTGCAGCGGCGCATGATCGACTTCTGCAGCGGCGTCACGTACGCGCTGAGTGGTGAGATGGAGAAGGTGGCCGACCAGGTGTTCCTCCTGGCCCCGACCAACGTCAAGGTCTCAGACGAGGAGCGGCAGCGGCTCGTTGAGCGTGGCTTCGGCCGGGGCTAGGCCGGAACCCCCGTATCCCGGTGAACCTCTTCGTTCTCCTGGGGTGGCTGATCCAGGCCTACTGCTGGCTGTTGATGTTCCCCTACGCCATCTTGAGCTGGTTCCGCATCCACCCTGGTTCGGGCCTGGCGCGCGTGCAGTACTTCTTGTTTCAGGCGGTCGAGCCGGTGCTCCGCCCCGTGCGCCGGGTGATCAAACCCGTCGGGGGGCTCGATCTCTCGTTCCTGGTGGTGTTCTTCGCGGCGCAGATCGTCGTCTACCGGGTGTTGTGGGCCTGAGCCACGAAGGTGCGGGTGGCTGATCCCGCCCGCTCCGGGAGGGACCCCGGGCATTTACTTGCAGGGGAGGGGGGATAGACTTGCCATCCATGGACAATGCCCAAGCTCCCGCATCGATCCTCGACACGCTGCGCACGGTGGAGTTCCGCCTCGGGCTGAAGGGGTACAACGTCGACGAGGTCGACGAGTACCTCGACAAGGCGGCCCAGGAGGCAGAGGCGCTCCAGGAGCACGTGCGGCAGCTGAACGAGCGCCTGCGGCAGGCGAGCGAGCGCATCGCGCAGCTCGAGCGCGAGAAGCGCACGGCGCCCGCGCCCGCCGAGCCGGACCACGTCGCTGCGGTGGCGGCGTCGGAAGCAGCCACGCTGTCCGACGAGACCCTGCAGCGCACCTTGCTGCTGGCGCAGAAGTTCGTCGACCAGACCAAGCGGGAGAGCGAGGCGGAGGCGGCTGCGATCGTCGCCCAGGCCGAGGAGACGGCCCGGGCCGCCATCGCGGCGGCCGAGGCGACGTCGGCCCAGCTGCAGGCCGAGACGCACCACAAGCTGCGCGAGGAGGTGCAGCGGCTCGAAACGACGCGGACCGAGCTGGCCACCGACGTCGAGAGCATGGCGCGGCATCTCGAGGCGGAGCGCAACCGCCTGCGCGGCGCGCTGACCGAGATCCTCCATTGGGTCGACGAGAACGTCCAGCCGGCGAACTCGCTCATGGGCGTGAAGCCCAAGGCCGCGCCCGCCGCTCCCGCCGCTCCCGTGGCGCCGGCACTGGCCCCATCGTCCGAGGCGGGCCCGGGCACCGGCGCCCCCGCGGGGCCCGAGGAGGTTGACGACGGGCCACCCACCTTGAACCTGCAGAGCGCCTCGGCCACCGGCGCCCCCCGCGCGGTCTGAGTCCCGGCCGCACGTCAAGGCGGCCGGACGCGTTGTTGCCTGCTTCAGGCGCAGTCCGGTAGGGTCTCCCGCTCCCCAGGCGAGGTCGTCGCGGGGGAGCACGGGCACCTGCCGTGACCCGGAGGAGGGAACTGATGACCCCAGCGAGCAAAGGTGCCCCGGCCACGCGGGCACCGGCGTCGCTGCGGTCCCCCTCCGCCGGCGCCCCGGCGGGAAGAAATCGTCAGCGGCCACGGTTGGGAGAGCGGCCACGACACGTCCCGCTCCCTCCAGGAAGGCAGTCCCCGCAGTGAAGAAGGCAGCTCCGGCTTCGAAGAAGGCCGCATCCAGCGTGAAGAAGTCCGCCCCGGCCAGCAAGAAGGCCGCCGGCGCCGCCGGGGCCAAGCAGGCGGCCCCGGCCAAGAAGGCCGCGTCGGGCGCCAAGAAGCCAGCCGCGGCGTCCAAGAAGTCCCCCGCGCCCAAGAAGACGGTGCCGGCGGCTTCGGCGACCAAGAAGCCGACGGCCAAGTCCACCACCAAGAAGGCACCGGCCAAGGCTCCGGCCAAGGCTCCGGCCAAGGCTCCGGCCAAGACCGTGGCCAAGGCGCCCGCCAAGACGGTGGCCAAGACCCTGGCCAAGGTCCCGGCGAAGGAGCCGGCCAAGGAACCGGCCAAGGCGGCCCCCCCCAAGGCGAAGCCGAAGCCGGCGGCACCCGTGCGGCCCAAGACCGGGCCCTACGCCAAGGACGCGAAGTTCCTCGAGGAGGTGCGCGAGTTGCTGCAGGCCGAGCGCGCCATCTACCAGGAGCAGGCGACCTCGCTGCGCGCCGAGGCCGATTCGTTGGCGCTCGAGCGCGAGCCGGGGGACGTGCAGTTCGACGAGGAGTCCGGGGAGGGCGGCACGGTCACCGTGGACCGCGAGCGGAACCTCGCCCTGTCGGGTCAGGCCACCCTGGCCGTCGAGGAGATCGACGACGCGTTGGCCCGCATCGACGACAAGACCTACGGCTACTGCGAGCGATGCTTCCAGCCGATCCCCAAGCCGCGCCTGCGGGCCCTGCCCTACGCTCGCTTGTGCGTCGCCTGCAAGAGCGGGGGGCTGTCGCGGCGCTGAGGCGACCCCGGGTGCTGGCCTTCGCCGTGGCGGCCGCAGTCGTCGTGGCGGACCGGGTGACCACCTCGTTGGCTGTCGACCACCTCGAGGGCCCCCGGCACGTGGTCGGCCCCTTCGGCTTGGCGCTCACCTACAACTCGGGCCTGGCCTTCAGCCTGTTCAGCGGCCGGGCCTGGGTGGTCACCGTGCTGCTGTGCGCCGGCGTCGGGGTGCTCGCCGTCGTGGTCGCCCGGGTGCGCACGGTCCCGCTGGCGGTCGGGGCCGGCCTCGTCCTGGGCGGCGCCGCAGGCAACGTGAGCGAGCGCCTGGTGGGCAGCCACGGGGGACAGGTGCCGGACTTCGTGACGCTGGACTACTGGCCCACCTTCAACCTGGCCGATGCCTGCATCACCGTCGGGGTGGCGATCGTCGTGGTGGCCCTCTTGTTCGGCCCGGGTCGGGCGACGCCGCCCGGGAACGGCGGGCGAGCGGGGGAGCGGTCCGAAGAGGGCGCACAGCCCGGGACACCGCCGTGAGCGCGCCCGGTGGCGGTGAGATCGTCACGACCGAGGTGCCGGCCCTGCTCCACGGCGTGCGGGTCGACCGGGGCGTGGCCATGGTGGCCGACGTGTCCCGGGCCGTCGCTGCCGGACTGGTGGCGGCGGGGCGGGTGCTGGTCGACGGCGAGGTCGTCACGTCCGGGCGCACCCCGCTCAACGAGGGAGCGGTCCTCACCGTCGAGCTGCCCGAGGTCGGACCGGCCGGTGTGGCGCCCGAGCCCGGGGTGGTGTTCCGCGTCGTGCACGCGGACGACCTGGTGGCCGTGGTGGACAAGCCCGCTGGCCTCGTCGTCCACCCCGGGGCCGGCCACGGCGAAGGGACCCTCGTGGGTGGGCTGCTGGCCCGCTTCCCCGACCTGGCTGACCTGGTGGCCGCCGGCGTGTGCGCGGCCGACCGGCCGGGGATCGTGCACCGGCTGGACAAGGGCACCTCGGGGTTACTGGCGGTGGCACGCACGGCGGAGGCCTATCGGGACTTGGTGGCCCAGCTGGCCGACCGCACCATGGGCCGGCGCTACCTGGCACTGGTGCGGGGCATCGTCGCCGAGGACAGGGGCGAGGTCGAGGCGCCGATCGGGCGCTCGGCGCGTACGCCCACCAAGATGGCCGTGCGGACCGGGGGTAAGCCGGCCCGCACCACCTACACGGTGCTCGAGCGACGCCGCGACGCCGGGGAGCCCACCACCATGCTCGAGGTGGAGCTCCAGAGCGGCCGCACGCACCAGATCCGGGTCCACCTGGCCGCCATCGGTCACCCGGTGGTCGGCGACGCCCGCTACGGGGTGCCAGATGCTCGTCTCGGTCCGGGGCGGTTCTTCCTCCATGCGGCCCATCTGGCGTTCGTCCACCCCGGCACGCGGACCCGCGTGGAGTTCAGCGCCCCGCTCCCCGAGGACCTCCGGTCCTCACCTGGGCTGAATCCGAAGCCGGCTCAGGCCGCCTGGTGGACGCCGACCACGTCGGCGTCGAAGGCCAGGGATGCCAGCGCCTCCTCTTCGGCCCGCCGCACGCGCCGCACGCCGACGCCGAGCCGCTCGGCCGTGGACTGCAGGGACGCCGGGGCATCGCCGTCGAAGCCGAAGCGCAGGCGCAGCACGTCACGCTGGAGGCCCGGCAGCCGCTCGACGGCGTCGCGCACCCGCTCGTAGACCATGGCCTGCTCGATGTCGATGGCGAAGTCGCTCTCGTCAGGCGCCACCAGTTCGCCGAGGGCAGTGGTCGACTCGGCCGCGGCCGGCTGGTCGAGGGAGGCCGTGACGCGGGCCACGTCCTCGAGGGACGCCCGCTCGTCGGCGCTCAGCCCCGTCGCCTCGTCGAGCTCCTCCTCGGTGGGCCGGCGGCCCAGGGTGCTGGCCAGCTCGGACTTGGCCACCTCGAGCCGCTGGATCTGCTCGCCGACCTCGAGCGGGATCCGGATGGTGCGCCCGTGCTGCTGCACGGCGCGCTGGAGGGCCTGGCGGATCCACCACGTGGCGTAGGTCGAGAACCGGAAGCCGCGCTCCCAGTCGAACTTGTCCACGGCCCGCATCAGGCCGAACGTGCCCTCTTGGACGAGGTCGGCCATGTCGACGCCGCGGTCCTGGTAGCGGCGGGCCCAGTGCACGACGAGGCGGAGGTTGGCGGCGACCATCTGCTTGCGGGCAGCCTCGTCACCGGCCGTGACCCGCTTGGCCAGCTCGACCTGCTGGTCGTGGTCGGGCATGGGGAATTGGTCGAGGTCGCGCAGCATCAACCCCAACGTGTCCGACGTGCTCACCGCGCTCTTCATCTTCGCTCCAGACGCTGCTCTCACAGCTGCTCTCACACTCTCACCCGTAGTTACCCGGCTTCGCCGGGATGAATCCGACGAGTACAACCCATCCGGTGCCGGGATCATTCCATGAGGGTGTTCGCACCCATTCGGGACCTGTGACCAGGCGGCGGAGGGGAATTGCGGCGGAATTGCGCCCGGAGGGTGGCCGTGCTGGCCTACGGAGCCGTGACGGCCCCGCGGATCGTCCTCCTGCGCCACGGCGCTACCGAGTGGTCCACGAGCGGCCGCCACACGGGGCGGACGGACCTGCCCCTCCTCGACCACGGCCGGCGGCAGGCCGAGGCGGCGGGAGCGATGTTGCGGGAGTTCGGTTACGACTTCGCCCAGGTCCTGACCAGCCCGCTCCGCCGGGCCGCCGAGACCTGCGCCTTGGCCGGGTTCGCGGCCGAGGAAGACCCCGACCTGGTGGAGTGGGACTACGGCGCCTACGAGGGACTGACCTCCGAGGAGATCCGGGCCCGGCATCCCGGGTGGTCCCTGTGGGAGGACGGGGTCGCCGACGGGGAGCGGCTGGCGGACGTGGCCCGGCGGGCCGACCGTGTGGTGGCGCGGGCCCGGGCCGCCGAGGGCGACACCCTCTGCGTGGCTCACGGGCACCTGCTCCGTGTGCTGGCAGCACGCTGGCTGGGCCTGCCGCCGGTGGCGGGGCGGCTCTTCGTGCTCGGCCCGGGGGCGGTCTCGGTGCTCGGGTGGGAGCAGGAGTGGCCGGTCGTGGAGGCATGGGGCCACCGCCCCGGCGGGTCGTGACCGCGCCGTGCCGACGCCGCGGGTGCCCGAGCCGCCGGTGCCCGAGCCGCCGGTGACTACTCAGACGTTCGCGGTGACGTTTCCCTGTGCTCGGTCGACCATGTCGGCCAGGCTGTAGGACTGCAGGTAGGTGCGGATGGTCTGGCCCACGTCGGCCCACACGGCGAGGAGCACGCACTGCCCCTCGTGGTCGCAGGCGCCGTTCTCGTGGGGCTCGCCGAAGTCGCCGGCGGCGATGGGGCCGTCGACGGCCGAGACGATCTGGGCCAACGAGATCTCCTCGGGGGTCGGGCCAAGACGTAGCCCCCGCCCACCCCCCGCTTGGAGCGCACCAGCCCGGCTCCTTTGAGGGCGAGGAGGATCTGCTCGAGGTAGGGCTGGGGCAGTCCAGTGCGCTCCGCGATGTCCCGGACCGACGTCGGGGTCTCGGCGCCGTGGAGGGCGAGCGAGAGGAGCGCCCTGCTGGCGTAGTCACCTCGCGTCGACACCCTCACAAGACCCGATGCTACCGGCCCCGGGGTATCTCGGATGGGCTCGTGGGTCGTAGGGTGTCGTCCTGTGAGCGACGGCGCACCCCCCCACGGAGCCGGACCGAAGACCGGTCCGGGCCAGGGTGAGCCGGCCCTCCAGCCCGCGCCCGTGCTGCCCGACTGGGCGGGGCCCAGCCTGCACCGCGTGGTTCCGGCGCTCCTGGCCCAGCTGTCGGGCCGCCGAGACGCGGCCGTGCCAGCGTGGATCCCCGAGCCTGTCGCGGGGGCCGAGCAGATCGTCCTCTTGGTGCTCGACGGCCTCGGTGCCGAGCAACTGGCCGAGCGCCAACGGCTCGCACCGGTGCTGGGTACGGGGACGGGCGGGGTCATCACGTCGGTGGCACCCTCGACGACCGCGTGCGCCCTCACCAGCCTCGTGACCGGCCGCACGCCGGCGGAGCACGGCGTCGTCGGCTACCGGGTGGCCCAACGGGGCGAGGTCATGAACATCCTCCATTGGTCGATCGGCGGCGCCGACGCGCGCGTCGAGGTCCCGGCGCCGGCCTTCCAGCCGTGCCCGTCGTTCCCCGGGGCGGCGGGGCCCGTCCCGGTGGTGACGCGCTCGGACTACGGCCCCACGGGCTTCACCGCCGCCCACCTCGGCCCGGCCAAGCTCCATCGCTGGCACACGCCGGCCGGCCTGGTCACCGCGGTGCGCGAGCTGACGGCCTCGGGGGCCCCGTTCGTGTACGCCTACTACGAGGGCATCGATCGGGTGGCCCACGCCGAGGGCCTCGGCTCCCACTACGACGACGAGCTGGCGGCCACTGACCGCCTGGTGGGAGACGTGCTCGCCGCGCTGCCGGCCGGGTCGAGCCTGGTCGTGACCGCCGACCACGGGCAGGTCGAGGTCGGGGGCGCCGTCGAGGTGCTCGGCCCCGAGCTCATGGACGGCGTGAGCCTCATCAGCGGCGAGGGAAGGTTCCGCTGGCTGCACACGGCGCCCGGAGCGGCGTCCGACGTGGCGGAGGTGGCCGCGGGGCTCTACGCCGAGTCGGCCTGGGTGCGGACCAGGGACCAGATCGTCGACGAGGGCTGGCTGGGCGGCCGCCCGACGGCCGAGGTGGCGGCCCGCCTGGGCGACGTGGTGCTCGTCCCCTTCGCTCCGACGGCCTTCCTCGACCCGGCCGACACCGGCGAGCTCCGCCTCAAGGCCCGGCACGGCTCGCTCACGCCGGCCGAGATGCTGGTCCCGATCCTGGCCTGGCGGGCCTCGTGAAGGCCGCCCCGAGGGTGGCACAATCGAGGGCACCATGAGCGATGTGAGCGATGTGAGCGATGTGAGCGAGGTGAGCGGCAGCGGGGACCCGGCCAGCGTGGACGCGACGGCGATCGCGCCCGACGAGGTGCTCGTGGCACCGGCCCGTGAGGGAGCGGAGTCCGAGGACGGTACCGAGTCGGTCAACGAGCCCGCCAAGGTCCTGCGCATCGGTTCCATGGTCAAGTCGCTGCTCGACGAGGCGCGCGCGGCGCCGCTCGACGAGAAGAGCCGCGTGCGCCTGCGCGAGATCTACGAGCGGTCGATCGAGGACCTCTCCAAGGGCTTGTCGCCGGACCTGGCGGCCGAGTTGGCGCGGATGGCCCCTCCCTTCGACGTCGAGGCGCCGAGCGAGGCAGAGCTCCGCATCGCGCAGGCGCAGCTCGTCGGGCTGGCTCGAGGGACTGTTCCACGGGATCCAGGCGACCTTGATGTCCCAACAGATGGCCGCCCGGGCCCAACTGGAGGAAATGCGCCAGCGCGGCCTGCCCCAGGCCGGTGAGACCGGCCGGACCGGGGCGTACCTCTGAGCGTCGCCGGCGGCCCGCCGCGGTTCCCGGGGAACGCCCCGCCACCCCCGCCGGGCTCGTCGCCGGGGGGTGGCCCGGTGCCCGGGCCCAGCGCTGACATCGCCCCCTACGCCTCGTGGGGCGTCCGGCTCGGCGGGTACCTGATCGACTCGCTGATCTTCCTGGCCGTCGTGGTCGTCCTCGCCCTGCTCTTCGTGCACGGCCACGGGTTGGCGGTGCGCCCCGGCGGTTCCGGGGTGCACCGAGACCGAGCCGGTGTCTGCGGGACTGGTCCTGGCCGTCGGCCTGGGGTGGGTCCTCTACGGCACGCTGCTCTGCGGAGCCCCGCGAGGCCAGACGGTGGGGATGATGGCGGTGCGGGTGCGGGTCGTGCGCGAGGGCTCCGGGGACCGCCTGGGCTACCGCCGTGCGCTGGGCCGGGCCGCCCTCGAGGGCTTCCTGCGCCTGGTGAACTTCATCTTCACCTTGCTGGGCCTCGTCTGGGCCCTCGACATGCTCTTCCCCCTGTGGGACGACAGGCGCCAGACCCTGCACGACAAGGCGGTCGGGTCGGTGGTCGTCCGGGTCGCCGCCGGGGGCTAGATTTCGGGCCCCGAGGAATGACAGCCGTGTAAGTTTGACGGCGAAAGGAGGGCCGGTGTCGGAGCGGTCGTTTACGCATCTGCACACCCACACCGAGTTCTCCATGCTCGACGGTGCGGCGCGGGTCAAGGACCTGGTGAAGGCCGCGGTGTCCGACGGCATGCCGGCCCTCGGGATCACGGACCACGGGAACATGTACGGGGTCCTCGACTTCTACAAGGCCTGCCGTGACGCCGGCATCACGCCGGTCATCGGCACCGAGGCCTACATGGCCGGCGAGTCACGCCACGAGCGGCCTGTGCGCCGCGGTCGCGTCGACGACACCGGCGGGGACGCCGAGGGTGGCCAGAAGCTCTACTACCACCTGACCCTGCTGGCCGAGAACCTCGAGGGCTACCGCAACCTCATGAAGCTCTCCTCGGCGGCGTACCTCGAGGGCTACTACTACAAGCCGAGGCTGGACTGGGAGCTCCTCGAGCGGCACCACGACGGGCTCATCGCGACCACCGGATGCCTGGGCGGCGTGGTGCTCCAGGCGCTACTCGCGGGCGACCAGCCCGAGGCCGAGCGACGGGCCGCCCGCCTGCAGGACATCTTCGGGAAGGGCAACCTCTTCGTCGAGATCCAGGACCACGGCATCGCCGACCAGCACCGCACGAACCCCCAGCTGATCGAGATCGCGCAGCGCATCGGGGCGCCGCTGCTCGCCACCAACGACAGCCACTACACGCACCGCGAGGACGCGGTGGCCCACGACGCGCTCCTGTGCGTGCAGACCGGGGCGCTGCTGTCGGACACCAACCGCTTCAAGTTCGAGGGCACCGAGCACTACCTCAAGTCGGCGGCCGAGATGCGCCACCTCTTCCGCGAGGTCCCCGAGGCGTGCGACAACACGCTCCTCATCGCCGAACGCGCCGACGTGCAGATCGAACTCGGCAAGCCGAGCCTGCCCGAGTTCCCGGTGCCGGAGCGCTTCACTGGCGCCACGTACGAGGAGCGAGCCCAGGCCTACCTGCGCCACCTGGCCTCCGAGGGTGCCAAGGAGCGCTATGGCGACCCCGTGCCGCCCCAGGTCACCGAGCGCCTCGACTACGAGCTCGGTGTCATCGCCGACATGGGGTTCCCCGCTTACTTCCTCGTTGTGTGGGACCTGATCCGCTTCGCCCGCGAGACGGGCATTCGGGTCGGCCCCGGCCGCGGCTCGGCCGCCGGGTGCTGCGTGGCCTACTGCTTGCGCATCGTCGACCTCGACCCCATCCGCTACGACCTCCTCTTCGAGCGCTTCTTGAATCCGGGCCGCAAGCAGATGCCCGACATCGACATGGACTTCGACGAGCGATACCGCTCCGATGTGATGCGTTACGCGGCGGAGAAGTACGGCAGCGACCGGGTGGCGCAGATCATCACGTTCTCGACCATCAAGGCGCGGGCCGCTGTGCGCGACGCCGCCCGGGTGCTCGGCAAGCCCTACATCGTGGGGGACCGGATCGCCAAGGCCATGCCGCCGCTCATCATGGGCCGCGACACCCCGTTGCGGGCGTGCCTCGAGAAGACCGAGGGCTACGAGGACGGTTACGCCACGGCCGGCGAGTTGCGGGCCATGCACGAGACCGACCCTGAGGCCAAGGAGGTCATCGACGTCGCGCTCGGCCTCGAGGGCCTGCGGCGCCAGGACGGCATCCATGCCGCCGCCGTGGTGATCTCACGCGACCCGCTCACCGAGTACCTGCCCATCCAGCGCAAGCCCGACGCCGGCGGCAACCCCGAGGACGCACCGATCGTCACCCAGTACGAAATGCACGGGGTCGAGGACCTCGGCCTGCTGAAGATGGACTTCCTCGGCCTGCGCAACCTGTCGGTGATCGAGCGCGCTCTCGACCTGATCGAGGAGGCCACGGGGGAGCGGCCTGACATCGACCGGGTCCCCCTCGACGACGAGCCGACGTTGGCTCTGCTGCGCCGGGGCGAGTCGGTGGGTGTGTTCCAGCTCGAGGGCGGGCCCATGCGCGCCCTCATGCGTTCCTTGGCCCCGACGTCGTTCGACGACGTCGCCGCGTTGGTCGCCCTCTATCGCCCCGGGCCGATGGCGGCCAACATGCACAACGACTACGCGGACCGTAAGAACGGCCGCAAGCCGATCACCTACCCGCACGCGGACCTCGAACCGATCCTGACCGACACGCAGGGGCTGATGATCTATCAGGAGTCGGTCATGCGGGTGGCCCAGAAGATCGCCGGGTACTCGCTCGAGGAGGCGGACAACCTCCGTAAGGCGTGCGGCAAGAAGATCCGTTCCCTCATCGCCGCGGAGCGCGAGAAGTTCGTCGCCGGGTGCGCGGCGCAGGGGTACGGCGAGGAGCTCGGCACGCAGCTCTTCGACATCATCGAACCCTTCGCCGACTACGCGTTCAACAAGTCGCACGCGTACGGCTACGGTCTGGTCGCCTACCAGACGGCGTGGCTCAAGGCGCACCATCCGGTCGAGTACATGGCCGCGCTGTTGACCTCGGTCAAGGACAACAAGGACAAGACGGCGGTGTACCTGGCCGAGTGCCGCACTATGGGCATCGACGTGCTGGTCCCCGACGTGAACCGCTCGGTGGCCGAGTTCGCGCCCGACCGCTCCACGCCGCCGGGGGACGTGAGTGCCGGTGACCACGCGGACGAGCCGCAGGTCGTCGATGCCGCCGCGGACGAGGTCGGGCCGGCGACGCCCGGCGGGACGGGCGCCGAGCGCAAGGCGATCGTCTTCGGTCTCGCCGCGGTGCGCAACGTCGGGGAGAGCCTGGTCGACCGGATCGTGGCCGAGCGCGAGGCCAACGGCCCCTTCGAGGACATCTTCGACTTCTGCGCCCGTGTCGACCCGGTGGTGCTCAACAAGCGGACGATGGAGTCACTGGTCAAGGGGGGCGCGTTCGACTCGCTCGGCCACCCGCGTCAGGGCTTGTGCCTGGTGCTCGAGACGGTGGTCGACCGCTCGCTGGAGCGGCGGCGTGAGCAGGATCTCGGGATCACCACACTCTTCGCCGCCTTCGAGGAGGAGCAGGCCGACCCGGACTGGGGCGGGGTCAAGGTGCCCATCCCCGACGCCGAGTTCGACAAGGCGCAACGCCTGGCCTTCGAGAAGGAGATGCTCGGCCTCTACGTGAGCGACCACCCCCTCCGGGGCTACGAGGCAGCACTGGCGCGGCACACCGATTCGTCCCTCTCGGACATGCGCGAGGACGACACGCCGGTCGGTGACCGCTCCCCGGTGCGCACGGTGGGCGGCGTCGTCACCGACCTGCGTCGTTCCTACACGAAGAAGGGCGACCTCATGGCTCGGTTCGTCCTCGAGGACCTCCAGGCCGCCATGGAGGTCTTCGTCTTCCCCAAGACGATGGCCGAGTACGGGGCCTGGATCGAGAACGACGCCGTCATCGTGGTGAAGGGCCGCCTCGACACCCGGGACGAGGAGCCCAAGATCGTCTGCAT
Organism: uncultured Acidimicrobiaceae bacterium; assembly: GCA_963781955.1. Taxonomy (GTDB): domain Bacteria; phylum Actinomycetota; class Acidimicrobiia; order Acidimicrobiales; family RAAP-2; genus Bog-473. Next base: position 1,619,218 of record CAWAHU010000001.1, on the reverse strand, counting down.
GGAGGTCTCCCGCCCGATGCTGGAGCGGGGAAACTCGGACCTGCACATCACGCTCCCCTTGGGCGTCCTCACCGACGCCAAAGTCGACGGGCTCAAGCAGGTCCTGAGCGGCCACCCCGGTCCCTCGCCCGTGCTCCTCCACGTGGGGGAGAAGGTGCTGCGCCTTCCACCGGAATTCAACGTGGACTGCCGCAACGGGCTGGTCGGCGAGCTGAAGCGGCTGCTCGGACAGAGCGCCGTGCTGTCCTGACGGCACCGGCCAGAAAAGGCCTCTGAGCTGGGGTGACGTGCCGAAACGGCGGTGTGGGCGGGGTCCACGGTTGGGAACGCCGCGGGCACAACCAGTAAACTCAACGCATGCCGATCGTAGTGAGCACCAAGGATTGCACTGCGCTCAGCGACGCTGAGCTCGTCGAGATGGCGGATCTCAGCGCAGAGCGCCCGCCCGGCTTCGACATCGGCTTCCTCTCCAAGGAGCGCGAAGCATGGGTCCTGATCACTCAGGCCAGGGAGGGGAACAAGCTGCGGGGGTACTCCTTCTGCACCCTCGAGCGCATCGGTGGCACGCCCTCACTGTTGGTCGGCCTCGCCCTCGTCGACCGCACGTCCCGGGCCGAGCCGGCCCTCAAGGGGATCATGGCGGACCAGTACCGCCGGGCCCTCCTGGCCTTCCCCGACGAGGACGTCCTGCTCGGGACCCGATTGCTCTCGCCCGAGGGCTACCGGGCCCTCAACGGCCTGCAGGACGTGGTGCCCTTCCCTGATCACAAGTCCTCGGGGGAGGAGCGGGCCTGGGCCCGGCGACTCTCCAAGCGCTTCGGCTGCGACAGTCGGCTCGACGACCGCACCTTCGTGATCAAGGGCGACGGGTCCGTCGCCGGCGGCCTCGACTTCGTGGCCCCGAAGGTCAAGCTGCCCGAGGGGGTCGACGCTCACTTCAAGGGGATCAACGCGGCCAAGGGGGACCGTCTGGTCGCCTTCGGCTGGGCCATGGCCGAGGACCTCGCCGCCGGCAAGCTCGGGCGCTGAGACGCCCCCCGGGGGCCGTTCAGCCCCGGGGCAGCACTGCCGCGCACACCTTGTAGCAGTGGCCGTCGCGTGGCGGGCTGACGGTCACCAGCAGGTACTGGGGCTCGAACCCCAGCGCGGCGGACAGGCTGTTGCCGCTCAGGCGGTCTCGGCGTGCCGCGTCGAGGGCACGCGCCGCGTGCCGGTCTTCGACCGGGAGCCAGACGTCGTCACGGTCCCAGCCGAAGCGCACCCAGGTGGAGCCGTCCGCCTGACGCCGAATGAGCTGGGGGCGCCGGGTCGGCTCGATCAGCGCCACCGACGGGCGAAAGCCCCGAAACTCCCAGTAGGGCGCCGAGGAGCCGGGGAACCCGAGCAGGGGTCCGTCGGGAGAGGCCACGAGGCGCCGCAGCAGCTTGCGGACCCGCCGTCCGCGCAGCGTGCCCACGTGGCGGGGCAGGCCGGCCACCGTCAGCGCCTCGGGCTGGGCCAGGTCGTCGCGCTCGGGGTCCTCGGCCAGCGTCACCTCGACCACGTCGAAGGTCGCGATGTCCGGATCGTGCCCCTCGGGCCACGCCACGCGGACGCGCATCACGGTGCGCGTCGCCAGGTCCACCACCGTCGTGTCCTCCCGCGTCGATGACAGCACCAGCAAGTGGAGGGTCGAGCCGCCGGCCGTCGGCACGCGCTCGGTGCGCCGGGCCGAGCGGCGCAGCAGGCGTGCGGGGTCAGTCGGGACGTCGGTGGCCCGGCGGGCGTGCGTGGGCGACCCGCGCCGGGTGCGGCCGCCCGCCTTGCGTCCGGCCCGCCCGTCCTGAGCGCCCCCGCCGTCTCCGCCCGCACCCGGCCGGTCCCGCGGCGCGTCGAGGTCGTGGGCCGGGCTCCCGGACGCCGCCTCGTCTCCGGCCGGGACGGTCCCCGTGGGCTCGCTCGCGGAGTCCTCGCTCAGGTCCACCGTCCGCGCGCCTCCAGCTGCGCCTCCAGCTGCGCCACCAGCGTGGCCGGGTCGGCCGCCGGCGTTTGGCACGAGCGGGCCCGGCAGACGTAGGCCAGCCCGGGCTCGGCCGGCCGTCCCTCGAAGAGCGGCCCCCGGTCGGGCTCGCCCCACGCGACCACCGCCGTGGGGAGCCAGCGGCTGCGCACCGCGGCGAGCAGGTCGGGGCGCTCGCCCGTGACGACCACCTCGGTGCGCCCGCCCCACATGGGCAGCGCCGCCACCAGGTCCGCCAGGGCGGCCGGGTGCTGCTCGAGCAGGGGGCGGGCCACGGCGACCGTGCCTGCCACCGCCTCGTCGAGCCACGGATCGTCGGTGAAGGCGCCCACCTGCACCAACGCAGCGAGCGCGACGGCATTGGCGGACGGGACGGCGCCGTCGAAGAACTCCTTGGGGCGCACCACGAGCGCCTCCGCGTCGATTCCGGTGGTGAAGAACCCGCCCCCGGCTTGGTCCGAGAACAGGTCCACCAACCCGGTGGCGAGGTGGAGCGCCCGCTCGCGCCAGCGGGCCTCGCCGGTCCACTCCGAGATGCGGACGCACGCCACGGCCAGCCAGGCTTGGTCGGCCGCCACGGCCAGGTGCCGGGCGCGGCCGCCCTGCCAGCTGCGCATGAGACGCCCGTCCGCCCCCATGGCATCCCAGAGGAACTCGCCGATCTCCGTGGCCCGCTGCCCGTAGTGCGCCCGCCCGGTGGCCGCGGCCACTTCGGCCAGGGTGGCGGCGGCCATGGCGTTCCACTCGGTGAGCACCTTGTCGTCACGGGCGGGCTGAGGCCGGCCTGCCCGCGCCGCGGCCAGCAGCCGGCGCGCCTCTTCGACCTCGGGGGGGCGGGCCAGCGGCGCACCGACCGGGCGGACCGGGATGGAGCGCCCCTCCCAGTTGCCGGCCTCGGTGATCCCGTACCAGTCGGCGGCCGGACCGACGAGTCGTTCGGGCAGGAGGCGACGAAGCTCGTCGGGCGTGAAGGTGGCGTGGCCTCCTTCGACCCCGCCGGCGTCGGCGTCGAAGGAGGAGAAGAGCGCGCCCTCGGGGGTGGAGAGGTCGCGCAGCACCCAGTCCAGGGTCTCGGTCACCACGGCGAGGTAGTCGCCGTTGGCCGTCTCCTGCCAGGCGTGCAGGTAGGCGCGGCGCGAGGAGGGCCTGGTCGGTCAGCATCTTCTCGAAGTGGGGCACCAGCCAGCGCCCGTCGGTGGCGTAGCGGCAGAACCCGCCGACCAGGTGGTCGTAGATGCCGCCGGCGGCCATGGCGTCGAGGGTGCGGAGCGCCATCTGCCGGGCCTGTCCGGCCACGACGTCGTCGCCCGCGCTCGCCGCGGCACGGGCGCGCCGCAGGCACAGCTCGACCAGCGTGGGCCGTGGGAACTTGGGGGCCGGGCTGAAGCCCCCCCACGCGGGGTCGAAGCCGGCGGCCAGCCCGGTCACCACGCGCCCGATGAGCGCGTCGGCGTCGGGCGGGTCGTCGGACCCGGCCTCCACGAGCGCGGTGAGGCTGAGCTCCTTTCGCACTGCCCCCACGAGCGCGTCGGCCTGGTCGAACACCTTGGCGCGCTCGCTCTCCCATGCCTGCCCGAGCGCGTGCACCACCCGTCGGAACGCCGGCATCCCGTGGCGGTCGACCGGCGGGAAGTAGGTGCCGGCGTAGAAGGGACGGCCGTCAGGCGTGCAGAACACCGACATGGGCCATCCGCCCGATCCAGTGAGCGCCTGCGTGGCGGTCATGTACACCGTGTCGACGTCGGGACGCTCCTCGCGGTCGACCTTCACCGAGACGAACCACGTCGCTAGGTCCGCTGCGGTTTGGGGGTCCTCGAAGCTCTCGTGTGCCATGACGTGGCACCAGTGGCACGAGGCGTAGCCGATTGAGAGGAAGATCGGCTTGTCCTCGTCACGAGCGCGGCGGAAGGCCTCCTCGCCCCAGGGGAACCACTCCACCGGGTTGTCGGCGTGCTGGCGCAGATACGGGCTCGTCTCGTCGGCCAGGCGGTTCACGCAAGCGATGCTAGGGCCCTGCTGTCGACCAGCACGCACACCGAGGTGACCGTGCCAGGCTGGGGCGATGGAACTCGGACTGCACGGGAAGACGGCGCTGATCACCGGGGCGAGCCGGGGCATCGGCCTCGCCGTGGCGACGCGCTTCGCCGAGGCCGGGGCCAACGTCGTGCTCGTCTCCCGCACGCCCGCGGACCTGGCCGACGCGGCCGAGGGACTGGCGGCGTCGGGAGTGCCGCCCGAGCGAGTGGCCTGGCGGGCCGCTCACGTGGGGCGACCCGAGGAGGCCGCGCCGTGCGTGGCCGATGCGCTGGCCCGTTTCGGCGGGCTCCACGTGCTGGTCAACAACGCGGGCACCAATCCCTACTTCGGGCCGATGATCGACATCGACGTGCCGCGGGCGCAGAAGATCTTCGAGGTCAACCAGCTCTCGGTGCTGGCATGGACGGCGGCGGCGGTGAAGGCGGGCCTGCGCGGGTCGGTGATCAACGTGTCGTCGGTCGGGGGGCTCGGGGTCGAGCCGGACATCGGGTGGTACAACGTGACCAAGGCCGCCGTGCTGCACATGACGCGCCAGCTGTCCTACGAGTTGGCCCCCGACGTCCGGGTCAATGCCCTGGCTCCAGGCGTCGTGAAGACGAAGTTGGCCGCCGCGTTGTGGGAGGGCCCGAAGGAGGAGCGGCTGGCGGCGCACATCCCGCTCGGCCGCATCGGCGTGCCCGACGACGTCGCCACCGCCGCGCTCTTCTTGGCCTCCGACGCCTCGTCGTGGGTGACCGGCCAGACCTTCGTCGTCGACGGGGGCACGACCACGCAGCCCTCGGGCGGTGTCGGCGAGGTCCGTCGGCGCCCGTGAGCTCGGTGATGTCACGATCCGAGCGGCCGGATCGTCTCATGAGGTGACGGTCCGGCGCGCACGAGCGCCGGCACGCGAAGGAGGCCCACCACCATGGCACACGTCCCGTTGCTCGATCACCCCGAGGGGCTCATCCCGCGGCTGGCGCGCCGCTACACGCTGCGACGCTTCGGCCGTATGGTCGAGCCCACGGCCGCGGCCGCCCACCATGCCGGCGTGCTGGCGGCCATGGGCAGCCTCGAGACGGCCGTCCAGCTGGGTTGGAAGAAGCTCGACCCGACCCTGCGCTGGCTCGCCGTCCAGGCCGCCGCGGCTCGCATCGGCTGCCCGTGGTGCACGGATTTCGGGATGTTCGAGGGTCTCCGGCAGGGCGTCGACCCGGCCCAGGCGCGGGCGGTGGCCACCTGGCGCACGAGCGGGCTCTTCGACGAGCGCGAGCGGGTGGTGCTCGAGTACGCCGAGACGGCCAGTGGCACCCCCGGTGAGGTGTCCGACGAGCTGGCCGCCCGGGTCCGGGAACACCTGAGCGACCCCGAATTCGTCGAGCTGGCCGCTTGGGTGGCACTCGAGAACTTCCGGTCGCGCTTCAACGTGGGCCTCGGACTGCGCAGCCAGGGGTTCTCGGACGCCTGCACCGTCGTGGCCGAGGCGCCCGGCCACGCGCGGGACGGCACGAGCCAGGCGGATGCGCGTGCGTGACCTCGACGCGGACGGCGCCGCGTTCGAGGAGTGGCGCCCGCTGCTCTTCGGCATCGCCTACCGCATGCTCGGAAGCGCGGCGGACGCCGAGGACGTCGTCCAGGACGCCTGCGTACGCTGGCTGCGTCGCGACGACGAACCGGTGCGCTCGGTGCGCGCCTACCTGGTGACGGTGGTGACCAGGCTGTGCCTGGACCACCTGGGCTCAGCCCGGGTCCAGCGCGAGGCGTACACCGGCCCGTGGCTGCCCGAGCCCGTCCTGGTCGACGAGGCGGCCGCGGCGGAGCAGGCCGATTCGCTCTCCTTGGCGTTCCTCGTCCTCCTCGAAGAGCTCACGCCGCTCGAGCGCGCCGCCTACCTGCTGCACGACGTCTTCGGCTATCCCTTCGACCAAGTGGCGCGCTCGCTCGGGCGGACGCCGGCCGCGTGCCGCCAGCTGGCCGCCCGCGCCCGCGGGCACGTCGAGCAGCGCCGCCGGCGCTTCGATGCGGACCTGGTCCACGGGCGCGAGCTGACGGACCGCTTCTTGGTGGCGTGCGCCACCGGGGACACAGCGGGCCTGCTGGCCATGCTGGCCGACGACGTGATCGTCTGGAACGACGGCGGCGGCAAGGTGCGCGCGGCGCTGCGGCCGGTGGTGGGGCCCCAGCGGAGCTGTCGGTTCCTCGTCAACGTGGCCAAGCGAGTCCACGGCTCCCCGCGCGCCGCGCTGCTCAACGGCCAGCCGGCCGCGGTCTTCGTCGAAGGCGATGTGGTGACGGCCGCGCTGGTGCTCGACATCGCGGACGGCGTGATCGTGGGCGTCCGCGCCGTCCTCAACCCCGACAAGCTCGTGCACCTGCACCACCAAGTCCTCGGTGGGGCCCGGTCGTTCAGGGGGTGAGAGGCCCGAGCGCCCGGCGACGGACCTTGCCGGCTGCCGTACGGGGGAGGTCGTCGACGACGACCAATTCCTTGGGGGCGGCCCACGGCGCGAGGGTCTCGACCACGGTGCTCCGCAGCTCCTCGAGGGTCGGCGGGTCGGACCCCGGCGCCGGGACCACCCAGGCCACGACCCGCTCGCCCCACTCGGGGTCGGCCCGCCTCCACACGGCCACCTCGGCCACGTCCCCGCGCGCCATCAGCACCCGCTCGACCGCGTCGGGCCAGACCGTCTCGGCCCCGGTGGTGATGGCGTCGGCGATGCGGCCGAACACCGTCAGGCGGCCGTCGACTCCCAGCCGCCCGGCGTCACCGGTGGCGAACCAGTCCCTCGAGCCGTCGGGGCCCGCCACCCTGCCCGTGGTGCCGTCGCGGTAGCAACGCAGCAGCATGGGGGCGCGGACGAGGATCTCGCCCTCCTCGGAGCTGTGCGCGGTGCCGTCGAGCGGCCGCAGCGCCAGCTCGACACCGTCGAGCGGGAGGCCGTCGTAGACCACGCCCGAACCGGTCTCGGTCATGCCGTACGTGGCGACGACGTTGGGCGCCAGCGCGTCCGGCGGCTTGCTGCCGCCGAGGAGCACCAGGGTGAACACGGAGGGGTCGAGGCGGGCCAGCGCGGTGGCCACCAGCGACACGTGCGAGGCGGTTCCCGAGCGACCGGCGTCTTCCACCGCCTCCGCGTCGAAGCCGGGCATCACCACAAGCGGAGTCGAGGTGAGGACGGCCCGCGTCACGACGGACAGGCCGCCGATGTGTGCCAGCGGGAGGCACGCCAGCCACGAATGGCGTCCGGGGTCGACGCCGAGGCGCGCCGTGGTGACTCGGGCGGACGCCGCCACCGCATCGTGGGTCAGCACGACGCCCTTGGGCTCGCCCGAGGTGCCCGACGTGGCCACGACCAGCGCGTCGCCCTCGTCGACCCCGGTACCGCCGGGCCGCGCGTGTTGCTCGCCGTCGGAACCGACGATCCGCGTCGGCCGGAGGGCGTCGAGCACGGCCTGGCGCGCCGCTTCGGGCAGCCTGGGGTCGAGCGGCGCCGCGGCGTCACCGGTGTCCCACACGGCCTGCAGTGCGTCCACAAACCCCGCTCCACCTGGGAGGTCGAGTGCGACGAGCTCGGGCACCGGCCAGTAGCGTAGGGCGCCGTGGACACCGTGGTGACCGGCAAGCCTCATGACCCCCTCGACGACCTGCGGCCTCTGCCGTTGCCGGCGTGGGAGCAGCGCGGGTCGTTCCGCGACATCCGCTACGAGGTGGCCGAAGGCATGGCCAAGCTGACCATCTGCCGCCCCGAGCGGCGCAACGCCTTCCGCCCCCAGACGCTCTTCGAGCTGACCGAGGGCTTCAGCATGGCCCGTGACGACCCCGACGTCGGCGTCATCGTCCTCTGCGGCGAAGGGCCCGACGCGTTCTGCTCCGGTGGGGACCAGAAGATCCGCGGCGACGACGGGTACATCGGTGACGACGAGGTGGCCGCCCGCGGCATCGGGCGCCTCAACGTGCTGGACCTCCAGGTGCTGATGCGCCGGATCCCCAAGCCCGTCATCGCCATGATCGCCGGCTATGCCATCGGGGGCGGCCACATCCTGCACCTGGTGTGCGACATCTCCATCGCGGCGGACAACGCGCGGTTCGGCCAGACGGGCCCGAAGGTGGGCAGCTTCGACGGCGGCTACGGATCGAGCATCTTGGCCCGGACCATCGGGCTCAAGCGGGCCAAGGAGGTCTGGTTCCTCTGCCGGCAGTACGACGCCGAGCAGGCACTCGAGTGGGGCCTGGTCAACACGGTGGTGGCGCTCGACGACCTCGAGCGCGAGACGGTGGCGTGGTGCCGCCAGATGCTCACGCTCTCGCCGATCGCGCTGCGCATGATCAAGGCCGGCATGAACGCGGCCGACGACGGCCTGGCCGGCGTGCAGCAGCTCGCCGGTGACGCCACGATGCTCTTCTACATGACCGAGGAGGGTCAGGAGGGCCGCAACGCGTTCGTGGAGCACCGAGACCCGGACTTCTCGCGGTTCCCCCGGCGCCCGTGAACCCGCCGCTCAGGGTGTGGGTGGCCGGTGCGCGCCCGCGCACGCTCCCGGCGGCCGTGGTCCCCGTCGTGGTCGGGACCGCGGCTGGATACCTGTCGAGCGGGCAGCTGGCCGCCACCCCGACCGGCGTCGGCTACGACCGGCAGCTGTCGTGGCTCAATGCGGTCCTGGCCCTCGTGGTCGCGCTCGGGATCCAGGTGGGCACGAACTTCGTCAACGACTACGCCGACGGTGTGCGGGGTACCGACGAGGCGCGGGTCGGTCCGGTGCGGCTGGTGGCGGGCCGGTTGGCGACGGTGCGACAGGTCAAGGCGGCGGCGTTGCTCGCCTTCGGTGTGGCCGGCCTGGCCGGAGTGGTGCTGGCGGTGCGCGTGACCTGGTGGCTGATCCCGCTCGGCCTCGTGTGCGGGATCGCCGGCTGGGCCTACACGGGTGGGCCCCGTCCCTACGGCTACCTCGGCTTCGGGGAGCTGTTCGTGTTCGTCTTCTTCGGTCTGGTGGCGACGGTCGGGTCGGCCTACGTGCAACATGCCCCGTTTGTCACCGTGGACGGGCAGGTGGTCGGCTTCCCCTGGGCTTTCGCGCTGTGGGTCGGTGTGCCGGTGGGGTTCCTGGCGGCTGCGCTCCTCGAGGCCAACAACATCCGCGACATCGCCACCGACGCCGTGTCGGGGAAGAAGACGCTCGCCGTGCGCCTGGGCCGGCGCCGTGCGGGGCTGTTCTACGTCGGGACTCTGGTGGCCGCGGCGGCGTCGGTGGTGGTGCTGGCCGGCTATCGAGTGTGGGTGCTCATCGCCCTGGCCGCCGTCCCCCTCGCGGCGCAGCCGGCGCGCCTGGCCCTGAGCGACGAGGAGGGGCGGGCCCTCTTGCCCATGCTCGGGTCCACGGCGCGCCTGCAGCTGGTGACCGGCGCACTGCTCGCGATCGGCCTGCTGCTGTGAGGGCGTCCCGGCACGGCGGCCGGGCGCCGTCAGGCGCCGGGGGGTGCCGACGAGAGCCAGTGCTCCACCAGGTGCGCCACCGCGTCGGGCCGGGCCAAGTGGGCGGCATGCCCGCCGCCGGGGACGAGGGAAGCGGCGCCGTGCGGCACGGACCGGGCCAGGCGAACCGCACGCCCCGCGAACGCAGTGTCGTCGGCACCGGCCAGCGCCAGCACGGGGAGGCGGAGCGAGGCCAACCGGTCCCACTGGGGGTCCTGGGTGCCGGTCCCGCACAGCCGCAGGCTCGAGGCGAGGCCGCCCGCGCTGTTGCGGAGCCGTTCGGACAGGTCGGCGTCGCCGGTGGACGCCAGGCGGGCGAACATGGGCCGGCGCAGCCAGTCCTCGACGAACCGGGCCACGTCCCCGGACGCCTCGAGGGCGTCCGCACGGGCATCGTCAGCGTGGCGGCGAGCCGCACGCTCCTCGGGGTCCTCGATCCCGGCCGTGACCCCGACGAAGACGACGCGCCCCAGGCGAAGGTCGGCGCCGAGCGCAACGTGGAGCCCCACCCGCGCGCCGAGCGAGTAGCCGAGAAGGTCGCACGGCTCGCTTCCCCCGCCGAGAGCCCTCTGCACGGCCTCGGCCACCAGGCCCGCGGTGGTGGGCAGGTCGGCGCGCACGGCATCGGAGCCGCCGTGACCGGGCAGGTCGACCGCCACCAGGGTGCGCACCGAGGCCAGGTTCTCGCCGAAGCGTCCCCACAGGCGCCCGGTCTGGGTGAACCCGTGCAGCAGGACGAGCGGCGGGCCCGACCCGCGCATCTCGACGTGGAGTGGCACGGCCGGTGAGCGTACAGGCCACCTTCTGCGCCACCTTGGTCGACGAGTGGGCCCGCCGGGGGGTGACCGACGCCGTGATCTGCCCAGGGTCGCGGTCGACGCCGTTGGCCTTGGCGCTGGCCGACCGCCTGTGCGTGCACGTGCGCCTCGACGAGCGCAGCGCCGGCTTCTACGCGCTCGGCATCGCCTCAGCCACGTGCCGGCCTGTCGTGATCTGCGTCACCAGCGGGACGGCAGCGGCCGAGCTGCTGGCGTCGGTCGTCGAAGCCCACCACGCGGGCGTCCCGCTGATCGTGTGCACGGCCGACCGCCCTCCCGAGTTGCACGACACCGGCGCGCCGCAGACGATCGAGCAGACGGGGCTGTTCGGCACGGCGGTGCGCTGGGCCACGACGCCCGGCGTGCCCGCCGGGGACCAGGAGGCGACGTGGCGGCCGCTCGCCGCGCGCGCCGCGGCGGAGGCGATGCTCGGCGTCGCCGGCCCGGGCCCGGTCCACCTGAACCTGGCTTTCCGCGAGCCGCTGACCGGTGCGCCGGGCGCGCTGCCGGCCCGGACCGGGCCGATCGTGGTGCCCCCGGCGCCGGGTGCCGCGCTCAGCCAGCCGCTGTCGGGCCGCGGGATCGTGGTGGTGGGCGGGCAGCTACCGGGTCCACCCGACCGTGCCGGCGTGCTGGCCCTGGCGGAACGACTCGCCTGGCCGGTGCTGGCCGACCCCAGGTCGGGCTGCCGCGTCCCGGGAACGGTCGCCGCGGCCGACGCCATCGTGCGCACCGGCCCACCGCTGCCCGAGGCAGTGGTGGTGCTGGGGACCCCCTGGCTCTCCAAGGCCCTGGGCGGCTATGTGGCCGACGCTGCGCGCGCCGGGGCGCGGGTGGTCGTGGTCGACCCCTGGCGCCGTTGGGCGGACCCTGGGCGCGTGGCCACGGAGTTCCACCAGTGTGACGCCGACGCCTGGGTGGCGGCCGCGGCGCGGGACGCAGCACCGTGTGCACCGGGGTGGTCGGCGTCGTGGCGCACGATGGAGGAGCGCGCGCAAGCGGCGATCGCCCGCGCCCTCGGACCCGAGCTCAGCGAGCCCCTGGTCGCGCGCGCCGTGCACGCGCATGCGGCGGAGCACCACGCCACCATGGTGGTGTCCGCGTCGATGCCCATGCGCGACCTGGAGTGGTACGCCGCACCCGCCGCCGACCCGCCGCGTGTTCTGGCCAACCGGGGTGCGAACGGCATCGACGGCGTGGTCTCGACGGCCCTCGGCGTGGCCCAGGCCGAGGCTGAGCACGGCCGGCGCACGGTGGCGCTCCTGGGCGACCTGGCCTTCTTGCACGACGTCTCGGGCCTGGTGAACCTGCCCGACGTCCCATGCACCTTCGTGGTGGTCGACAACGACGGGGGCGGGATCTTCTCCTTCCTGCCGCAGGCAGACGAGGTCGACGGTCACCGGTTCGAGCAGCTCTTCGGGACACCCCCCACCACCGATGTGGGCGCCGTGGCCGCCGGCTTCGGGCTGGACGTGCGCGAGGTGACGACGCCCGAGCAGCTCGACGGGGCACTGGGGGCAACCGGCCCGGTGCTCGTGCGGGTCCGCGTGCCGGACCGGGCGCACAACGTGGCCGTGCACGACGCCGTCAACGACGCGGTCCGGCGCGCCTTGGCCTGACCCCGCCGGAGGGAGCTGCTCAGCGGTACCGGTCGGCCGGTACCCACTCGCCGTGGCTGCGCAGCGGGAGCCGCACCGGCAGGTGGACGACGGCCTCGGGGCCGCGACGCCCCAACGCCGACGCGTCGAGGACGTAGAGATCTGCGGCGCCACGCCCGGGGTCGTCGACGACGACGAGGATCCAGCCCTCGTCGTCATTGCGCCCGTCCACCGCCCGTACGAAGACTGGCTCGCTCACCTCGCACCCTGGCGGCGGACGCCAGGCGGACACCGCGTCGCGGGTCAGGTCGAACTTGAGCAACCCGGTGGCCGTGACCCGGTCGTCCCACGCCGTCTCGACGCAGTACCCGTGACGGAACGCAGCACCCTCACAGGCGGGATCGATGCGGGGGTGCTCCACGTGCCGCTCGTCGACCTGTGCGCGCGTCAAGCGCCCGCCCGTCAGCTGCCACCGCTCGAGGACGGCCAGTCCGCCCCCGAGAGCGGACAGGCCGATGCCCCGGGGCCCTACGACCGACGCGCTGCGGTCGACGGGACGGCCGTCCTCGGGGGCGTCGTAGCGGCACACGAAGAGCTCGAGCGCTCCCCGGTCGTCCTCGGACGCTCCGAGCACGTGGGTGACCAGGCAGGGCTCGGTGACCACCCAGCGCGCGCCGGACCCGTCGCCGCCCCGGGGGACGATGCCGAGGCGGATGCTCGCCCCGGGCACCCAGGCGTACGGCACCGTGCCTGGTCCGGTGGGCCCGGCCGGCAGCGGGGTCGTGGGCGACTCGACGAGCACCACGTGGCCCGCCGTGACCCCGGCGTCGTGGATCCAGGTGGCGCGGTCGAGCGGCAGCACCTGCGCGCCGTGCAGCGCACCCGCGGCGTCCCATTCGCCGACGCGCAGGACGACCCCCTCGGTCTCCTCGCTGCGGTCGTCGACGGCGAAGAGCACGCGAGAACCGTCGTGGGCCACCCGGTGCACGTGCGAGGCAATGGGGACGCTGAGGCCGCCGGCGAACTGCTGGGGTTCGAGCAGCCGGGTGTAGCGCGACGGCAGCCCCACCTCGGGGAGCGCCAGCAGGGAGCCGGCGTGCCAGAGCACCCCGGCATCGGCGGGGGAGTCGCAGCGGAGGTAGGACACGGCCACCCCGTCGCGCAGTTCGACGGCGTGCAGCGCGCCGGGCGCAGACTCGGGCACGCCCTCGGGGGGCGCGTCGGTGCCGGTCGTCGGGGTCCCGGTACCGGAACCGCCGGTATCCGCGGCACTCGGTGCCTGGTGCGCCACTGCGTCGGGGTGAGCCGGGCCTACCCGGAAGAAGGTGCCCTGGAGGTCAGGTGGCAGGGCACCGTCCATCGGCAGCACGGTCCCCCCGCCGGTCCCGATCACCACGTGCCGTGCCCACCCGCCGCCATGAGGCCGATCAACCTAGCTGTGTATGGCAAAGTCGGTGGATGCCCACGCTCTCGGAGGACCTGGCGTTCCGTGGCCTGGTCCACCAGGTCACCGACCTCGAGCTCCCGAAGCGCCTCGACCAGCCGGGGCTGACCGTCTACGCGGGCTTCGACCCCACGGCGGACAGCCTGCACGTGGGCAACCTGCTCCAACTCTGCACGCTCCGACGGTTCCAGGACGCGGGGCACCGGGTGATCTCACTGGCCGGGGGTGCCACCGGGATGATCGGCGACCCTGGGGGCAAACAGGACGAGCGCGCGCTCCTCGACGGAGGGACCATCGCGCGCTACCTGGAGGGCATCCGCCCCCAGTTGGGCCAGTTCCTCGATCTCGACCGGGCCCTCCTGCTCAACAACGCCGACTGGTTGGGCACGCTCTCCACGCTCGAATACCTCCGCGACGTCGGCAAGCACTTCACCGTGAACCAGATGGTGGCCAAGGAGTCCGTCAAGGCCCGCTTCGAGCGCCCGGACCAGGGCATCAGCTACACCGAGTTCAGCTACATGCTGCTCCAGGCCTACGACTTCCTCCGCCTGCACGTCGACCACGGGTGCGAGCTCCAGCTCGGTGGGAGTGACCAGTGGGGCAACATCACCATGGGGGTGGAGCTCATCCGCAAGGTGTGCGCGGACGAGGCATGGGGACTGACGACACCGCTCGTGCTCAAGCCCGACGGGACCAAGTACGGCAAGTCAGAGTCCGGCACCGTCTGGCTCGACCCGGAGCGCACCAGCCCCTTCGCCATGTACCAGTTCTTCGTCAACACGCCCGACGAGCAGGTCGGCCAGCTGCTGCGCTTCTTCACCTTCCTCGGGCACGAGGAGATCGGGGAGCTCGACGCGGCGACAGCGCAGCGCCCGCAGGCACGCGACGCGCAGCGGGCACTGGCGCGAGCAGTGACCGCCCTCGTCCACGGGGAGGCCGAGGTGGCCCGGTGCGAGGAGGCCTCGGCCGCGCTGTTCGGCGAGGAGATCGCAGCGCTCAGCGAGGACATGTTGCTGGCGGTCACCGGGGACGCCCCGACGACCGAGGTGGCCCGGGCGGAGCTGTTGGGCGCGCTGACCCTGGTGGAGCTGCTCGAGCGGACCGGTTTGGTGCCGTCGCGCAAGGAGGCCCGTCGCACCGTCGACCAGGGTGGCGCCTACGTCAACAACGTGCGCCAGAGCGACGGCGCCCGCACCTTCGCCTCGGGTGACCTGCTGCACGATCGCTACCTGCTGCTCCGCCGCGGCAAGCGCGAGGTGCACGTCGTCCGCACCCCATGAGGTGTCCTGTCCCGCTGGCAGCGGTCGTGCTCGCGACGGTTGGCGCGGTCACGCTGACGTCGTGCGCCGGGCAGGACCAGCAGGGCTCGCCCGCGCACCGCATGTCGGCGTGGGTGAGCGGGACCGGCTTCGGGGAGAGCATCGGGACCCTGGTTGCCGACAACGCGCGGATCCCCAAGGTGGTGGCCAACGGGACCGGGGCCGTCCACGCCGCGTGCGGGACCTTGCTCAACGACGCCGAGGCGGCGAACTCCAGCCTGCCTTCCCCGGACCCCGACGTGACGGACCTGCTCGCCCGCGCCTACGGGCTCGAGGGGACGGCGGCCAATCAGTGCTATGACGCCGGGTCCACCGACCAGAAGCTGCTCAGGGAGTCGGAGCGCAACGCCGTGCGGGCCCAGGCCCTCCTCGACCAGGCGCTCCAGCGCATCCGCGGGGTCGACGGCAAGATGGTCCCCACCACGACGACCACCGACAACTCGACGGGGGGCATCTTCGGGTGAGCGACAGCACGTCGGCCGGCGACGAGAGCGAGCGGCACCGTCGTCGTGTGCTGTGGGCCCTCCCGACCGGTCTCTACCTGGTCGGGAGCCGGGCCGATGACGAGGCCAACCTGATGACGGCGAACCTCGTCGTCCAGGTGTGCACGGATCCCACGTTGGTCGGCGTGGCGATCGAGCGCGACTCGGTGACCGCTCGGCTCATCGGGTCGGGCGGGGCGTTCAGCATCTCGCTGCTGCACCGCGTGGACCGGGGTGTGGTGCGACGCTTCGTGAAGCCCGTTGTCGACGTCGAACGGGCCGCCGACGGGTCGGTGCTCGTCATGGCGGGCCATGCCGTGCGCCAGGTCGGGCCCGACAAGCTCCCGGTGCTGAGCGACGCCGCCGGCTGGATCGCCTGCCGGGTCAGCCAGGCTCTGCCGCTGGGCAGCCACGTCTGGTGCATCGGTGAGGTGACCGAGGTCGGCGGAGAGCCGGCGGAGGTCCTGCGCATGGAGGACACCCGGATGCACTACGGCGGCTGAGGCGCAGCCGAACGCGCCACATGCTCAGGCCGGCTCGCCCGCCGGCGGCTCCGGCTGCCCGGGGCGCGGGCGCAGGTCGATCCGCAGGGTCAAGATGCCGTCGACCAGCTCCGCCTCGGCGTCGCCGATCATGGCGAAGTCGGCGTAGTCACGCTGGGCCTGCACACGGAAGCGCTGCCGTTCTGGCCCCTCGATCGGCGGCATGCCGCGGGTGCGCACGGCCTCGGCCCGCTCCTTGAACCGCGCCACCATCTCCTGGGGGTCGAATCCGGGCACAGGCCGAGCGTAGATGCTGCCCCGGTGGCGGATGCGCACGTCGGCGCCGCCGGGGCCTCTGACCTGGGCCGGGGCGGGCTCACGGGCGAGAGACACTACAATGAGCGGGCGGCCGTGCAGGCCTATGCTCCGGTTGTCGGGGGCGGGACGCAAGGGTGCGGACCGGGTGTGACGGACCGGGTGTGACAAGGAGTTCTCGTGAAAAAAGGACGCCATCGACGATTCGAGGAAGCGCGCAGCCTGAAGCGGTCTTCGAGCGAGTCCACCGGACGGTGCGCCGAGTGCGGTGCCGAGCCGGACGACGTCCACGCGTCCTGGTGCCTCGCCGAGGAGGACAAGTACGACCGCATCCTCGGCTCACTGCCGTCGCACTCACACGCGGACGACGACCCCCTGAACGACTGACCCGGGCGCTCAGCCGCCCTGCGCCGGCGTGCGGGTGCGCACGGCCGGGTGGGGGAGCGCCACCTTGGCCGTCCGAAGCTCCTCACGCTCCTCCATGAGCGCCACCAAGCGCTTGTAGACCTTCGCCCCGACCATCTTGGTCAGCTCGGCCTGCATCTCCTCGTAGACCGGCCGGCGTCCGACGAATGCGTCGGGGGCCTCGGTGCACCACCAGTGGAACTCACGGCCGCCCTTGCCCCAGTGGCGCCGATCCCACTGGCGGACGACCGAGGTGACGTGCCCCTCCTCGTCATCCACGTGGTCCTCGCGGCGCAACGGCAACTGCCAGCAGACCTCGGGTTTGAGGGTCATCGGGTTGACGCCCCGCCGCACCGCGGCGATGTGGAAGGCGCACCCCGGCCCGGCAGGGAACCCGGGGCGGTTCAAGAAGATGCAGGCACCGTCGGCCAGCCGCGTGACGGTCTCCCCGTGCTTGTTGGTGTGCACGACGCTCTTCTTGGTGCCGTGGAACTGCCACTCGTCGGCGGTCAGCGTGGCGGCCACTCTCTCCACGTGGCGTGCGTCCTTCTTGTCCACCAGGTGCGCCCCGTAGCTGCAGCAGCCCTGCACGAGCTCGGGCGCGGGGCCCGTGAGGACGCCCTGGCAGCCGTTCCCGAAGATGCACGTCCAGTTGCTGGCCAGGAAGGTGACGTCGAACACCCACGTCCTCTCCTCGCCCTCGTCCTCGAAGCTGATCCACTCGTGCGTGTCGGTCGGTGCGTGGGCCACGGCCAGGCACGTTACTGCGCGTGCCCGGGGTCGACGGCACAGCCCGTAGACTCCTTTCGCATGGCCACCACCACGACCTCCACCGACGCGACGGGCACCGACGCGAGGGGCACCGACGCGACGGGCACCGACGGAACGGCCCACGAGGCGGAGGACCGCACCGCCGGTCCCGCGGTGACGCTGACCCCCGAGGCCTACAAGATCGTCAAGGAGGCGGTCGAGGCCGAGCCGGACCCCGCTTCGCTCGCCCTCTGGCTCGAGGTGAGCGGGGTGCAGGCGGGCTCGTTCGTCTACGACCTCTACTTCCAAGCGGTGAGCGACGCCACCGACGGTGACGTGCGCCACATCCACGAGGAGCTCGAGATCATCGTGCCCGCAGGGAGTGCCGAGCGCCTGCGCGGGGCCCGCCTCGAGTGGTCGGACGAGAGCGGCGGCGGCCTGGTGCTCGTGAACCCGAACCGGCCCACGCCCGAGGAGGCGGCTCCCGGCGTGCCGCCCGAGGTGCTGGCCCGCGGCATCACGGGGCCGCTCGCCCAGCGCCTGGCCGCGGTGCTCGAGCAGAGTGTGAACCCCTCGATCGCCAGCCACGGCGGCCGCGCCGACCTGGTCGCCCTCGACGAGGACGCGGGCACGGCGTACGTCCGTCTCTCCGGAGGCTGCCAGGGTTGCGCCATGTCGCAGATGACCCTGCGGCAGGGCATCGAGCGCACCCTGCTCGACGAGGTGCCCGAGCTCTCGCACGTCGTCGACGTCACCGATCACGACAGCGGCGCCAACCCGTTCTACTCCTGAACGACCGCGCCTGACGGCGCCCGGCTGTCCGCCAGGCGCCGGGGCACCGTCCGCCCTGCGGCTCACAGGGGGAGTCAGGTCGTCCGGTAGCGTGGCGTTGTGCTGCGCTTCCTGACCGCAGGCGAATCCCACGGCCGCGCCCTCGTCGTGATCGTCGAAGGGCTCCCCGCCGGGCTGCCCGTCGAGGTGCCCGACGTGGCCGGGGAACTGGCGCGCCGACGGCTCGGCTACGGCCGGGGGCCGCGCATGCGCTTCGAGGCGGACGAGGTCACGCTGCTCGGGGGGATCCGGCACGGTCGGACCCTGGGCTCGCCCGTGGCCATCGAGATCGCCAACACCGAGTGGCCGAAGTGGACCGAGGAGATGGCACCGGAGCCCGGCGTGCCCTCGAAGGTCCTCACGCAGCCCCGCCCCGGCCACGCCGACCTGCCCGGGATGCTCAAGTACGGGTTCGCCGACGCCCGGGACGTCCTCGAACGCGCCTCGGCCCGGGAGACGGCGGCCCGGGTGGCGGCCGGTGCCCTGGCCAAGCTCTTGCTATCTCAGCTGGGGGTGTCGGTGGTGAGCCACGTCGTCCGCCTCGGTGAGGCGACCACGACCCCGCAGAGCCCGCAGCCCGGTCCCGGCGACCTGGGCGCGGTCGACGCCAGCGCGGTCCGCTGTTTCGACCCGGTGGCCGAGCAAGCCATGGTCGACGCGGTGAAGGCGGCGGCCAAGGTCGGCGACTCTCTCGGTGGCGTGGCGGAGGTGTTGGCCTACGGAGTGCCTGTGGGCCTGGGCAGCCACGTGCACTGGGACCGCAAGCTGGACGCCAACCTGGCGCAGGCGCTCATGTCGATCCAGGCCGTGAAGGCCGTCGAGATCGGCGACGGCTGGGAGAACGCCGCACGCCGGGGCTCCGAGGCGCACGACGCCATCGGTTACGACGAGACCGCGGGTTACGTCCGGCCGACCGACCGGGCCGGTGGGATCGAGGGCGGGATCTCGAACGGGGCCGTCCTGGTGGCACGCGTCGCCATGAAGCCGCTGGCCACGCTCAACCGTCCCGTCCTGCAGACCGTCGACGTCGTCACCAAGGAGTCGACGGTCAGCTTCCGCGAGCGGACGGATGTCACCGCGGTCCCGGCCATGGGTGTGGTGGCCGAGTCGATGACGGCGCTGGTGCTGGCGACCGAGGCCCTACGCAAGTTCGGTGGTGACTCACTGGCCGAGGTGGTGCGCAACCGGGACGGGTTCATCGCCTCGCTCGGGACCACGCCGTCGGCAGCGGCCGGCAGCCCCGCGTCGCCCTCCGGGTCGGGCGCCGCGGCACGATGACGCCGCACATCCTGCTGGTCGGGATGATGGGCGCCGGGAAGACCACCACCGGGAGGATCGTGGCCGGCCGCCTCGGGTGGCATTACCGCGACTCGGACGCCGACGTGGAGGCCGCCACCGGGCTGAGCGTGCCCGAGCTGTTCGCGCGCGACGGTGAAGCTGCCTTCCGGCGCGCCGAGGCGGCGGTGCTCGCCGACGCGTGCGCCGACGGCGAGCCCTCTGTGGTCTCGGTGGCCGGGGGCGCCGTCCTGAGTGCGGAGAACCGCCGGCTCATCACGGCCAGCGGCATGGTCGTCTGGCTGCGCGCCCGCCCCGAGACGCTGGCCGGGCGTGTCGGCGACGGGACGGGGCGGCCGCTGCTCGGCGACGATCCGGCGGGGGCGATGGTCCACCTCGCCGCGGTGCGCGCCCCGCACTATGCCGAGGTGGCGGACCTGGTGATCGACGTGGACGACCTGTCACCCGCCGCGGTGGCCGACGTCATCATCGAGTCGGTGGCGCCGCGGGCACCGGTCGAGGCCGCGGAGTAGGAGCGGCCAGTGCGCGCCCTCTCAGTCGAGCTCTCCGACCGCACCTACCCGGTGCTGGTCGGCCCCGGGGCCCGACACGAGGCCGTCCACTTCGTCCCACCCGGGGCGCGGGCCGCCGCCGTGGTGTCCCAGCAGTCGATCGCCGACGCGGGCTGGCTCGGCGGCCTCGACCTGGGCGTCCCGACCGAGATCTGCCTCATCCCCGACGGCGAGGACGCGAAGACGCTGGCTACCGTCGAGGGGCTGGCGAGGCGGTTCGCTCGCTCCGGCCTGTCGCGCTCCGACGTCGTGATCGCCGTGGGCGGTGGCATCGTCACCGACGTCGCGGGCTTCACCGCCGCCAGCTACCACCGCGGCACCGCGTACGTGAACGTCGCCACGTCGCTGCTGGCTCAGGTGGACGCGGCTGTCGGCGGTAAGACGGGGGTGAACCTGCCCGAGGGCAAGAACCTCGTCGGCGCCTTCTGGCAACCGCTAGCCGTGCTGTGCGACACCGAGACGCTGTCCTCGTTGCCGCCACGCGAGTGGTCGTGCGGCCGGGGTGAGATCGCCAAGTACGCCTTCCTGGGCGACGCACCTGCGACCGACCAGCCCATTGAGGAGCAGGTGGCCCGCTGCGTCGCCATCAAGGCTGCCGTCGTGTCCGAAGACGAGCGCGAGGGCGGCGGCCGCATGGTCCTCAATTACGGGCACACGCTGGCCCACGCGCTGGAAGCGGCGGCGCGGTCCGAAGACCACGACTGGGACCTGCGGCACGGGGAGGCGGTCGCCGTCGGGCTCCTCTTCGCCGCCCTGCTGGCCCAACGATTGGGCCGCATCGACGAGACCAGGGTGTCCGAGCACCGCCGGGTCATCGGCAGCTTGGACTTGCCCACCGACCTCCCGCCGGGGGCAGACGCCGAGGAGTTGCTGTCCTTCATGGCCCGCGACAAGAAGGCGCATCGGGACCTGACGTTCGTCCTCGACGGGCCCGACGGCGTCGAGCCCGTGCGCGGCGTCGACCGGGCCGAGGTGGTCGCTACCCTGGCTGCCATGGGTGCGCGCACGTGAGCCTGGTCCTACTCCTCTCGGGGCCCAACCTCAACCTGCTCGGCGAGCGCGAGCCGGCCGTCTACGGGACCGACACGCTGGCCGACCACGTGGCCCGGGCCGAGCGGACGGCCGCACGCCACGGGCTCGAGCTCGAGCACCTGCAGACCAATCACGAGGGGGACCTCCTCGACGCGGTGCACGCCGCCCGCGGCCGGGCCGCGGCGCTGGTCGTGAACGCGGGAGCGCTCAGCCACACGTCGTGGGCGCTCCACGACGCGGTGGCCGCGTTCGAGGGCCCGGTCGTCGAGCTGCACATCTCCAACCCCGCCGCCCGGGAGCCCTTCCGCCACACCTCGGTGCTGGCGCCGGTGGCGTCGGGGGTGGTCGCCGGGTTCGGGGGTCTCGGCTACGAGCTCGCCGTCGACGCCGTTGCGGCACTCCTGAAAGGACCCTGAGCACGACATGGCCAACCCGTACAGTCCTCCGCCCACGCCGTTGCCGCCCCTCACCGTCTCGGGGCGACTGGACCGCCTGCGCGCCGGCTTCGACGAGCACGAGATCGAGGCGTTGGTCGTCACCACCCTGGCCAACGTCAGGTACCTGACGGGTTTCACCGGGTCAGCCGGCGTGCTCTCGGTGACGCGGGACGGCGCGCTTCTCACGACGGACGGGCGGTACCGCACCCAGTCGGCCGAGCAGGTGGCAGAGGCGGGCGCCGGCGGTGAGGTCGAGATCGTCATCGGCTCTGCGGCGGAGCAACGCCAGGCGGCGCAAGCCGTCCTCGAGGGGACGGGGCGGGACCACATCGGGCTGGAGGCGGACCACGTCAGCTGGAGCTCCCAGCGCACCTGGGCCGATCTCCTCGGAGGCGAGCGGCTGGTCGCCACGTCCAACGTGGTCGAGGCCCTGCGGGAGCGCAAGGACGCGGCGGAGGTGGCGAGGATGGAGCGGGCGGCCGCCATCGCGGACGGCGCCCTCTTCGAGGTGCTCCCGCTCTTGGGCCAGGGGGTGTCCGAGGAGCACTTCGCGCTCGAGCTCGACTCGGCCATGCGGCGGGGCGGGGCCGAGGGCACGGCGTTCGAGACCATCGTCGCCGCCGGTGAGAACTCGGCCAAGCCCCACCACCGGCCCGGATCGAGGCGGATCAAGGTAGGGGACCCTGTGGTCGTCGACTTCGGCGCGATCTTCGAGGGATACCGCTCCGACATGACGCGCACGTTCTGCGTGGACGCCGAGCCCCAGGGCGAGTTGGCCCGCGTCTTCGACGTCGTCACCTCCTCCCAGGCCGCCGGCGCCGCTGTCGTCCGCCCGGGTGTGAGCGTCAAGGAGGTGGACGACGTGTGCCGCGGGATCATCGCGGACGCCGGCTGGGCGGAGCGTTTCGAGCACGGGACGGGCCACGGTGTCGGCCTCGACATCCACGAGGCGCCCACGGTCAGCCAGCTGGGCACTGCTATCCTCGCCCCTGGCTTCGTCGTGACCGTCGAACCCGGTGTCTACCTTCCCGGGCATGGCGGCGTCCGCGTGGAGGACACGCTCGTCGTGACCGATGACGGCGCCCGCCCCCTGACCCGATTCACAAAGGACATCCATGGCAGTCTCGACCAATGACCTGAAGAACGGCATGAGCCTGGACCTCCCCGAGGGCCTGTTCAGCGTCGTCGAGTTCCAGCACGTCAAGCCGGGCAAGGGGGGCGCCTTCGTGCGCACCAAGCTCAAGAACATACGAAGCGGGGCGGTGATCGAGCGGACGTACCGGGCCGACGAGAAGCTCGAGCAGGCGATCATCGAGAAGCGTGACATGCAGTTCCTCTACCGCGATGGCGCCGACTTCGTGTTCATGGACACCACCAGCTACGAGCAGATGACCGCCTCGCCCGACTTGCTCGGCGACGCGCCCGATTACCTGAAGGAAGGCGACGAGGCCAACCTGCAGATGTACAACGGTGAGATCGTGGGGGTCGACCTGCCGGCCGCCGTCGAGCTGACCGTGACCGAGACCGAGCCGGGGATCCAGGGCGACCGCGTGTCGGGCGCCCGCAAGCCCGCCACGCTCCAGACGGGCCTGCTCGTCCAGGTGCCGCTCTTCGTCAACACCGGCGACGTGATCAAGGTCGACACCCGCAGCGGCGACTACCTGACCCGGGCCTGAGGGCACCGGCGTCAACCGGCTCCCATCGCCGTCCGAGACCGCAACCCGTGCCTGACGCCCCCCGCCACCAGCAGCGAGAACGCGCGCTGTCGCTGCTCTACGAGGCCGAGCTCAAGGGGGAGGACCCCCGGCAGGTGGTGGCCGGACTGCCCGTGGCGCCCGACGCCTACGTCCAGCGCCTGGTCGAGCAGGCGGCGGCGACCCGCGAGGAGGCCGACCGCCGCATCGCTGCCGCGTCGGTGGGGTGGCCACTCGAGCGCATGGCCGTGGTCGACCGCATCGTGATGCGGCTGGCCGTGGGCGAGCTCCTCGACCCGGGCGGGCCGCCCACGGCGGTCGTGATCGACGAGGCGGTCGAGCTTGCCAAGGCCTACTCGACCGACGAGTCCGGCCGGTTCGTCAACGGCATCCTCTCGACCGTCTCCGCCGACATCTCGTCGCGCTAGAGTCGGGTCCTGACCGTGAAGTGAGTCCGGTGAGGCTCACACGGCAGGAGGAGCAGTGGCCGAACGCGAACGCAGTCATACGCGGCCCCTCGGGGGCGTGTTCGTGGCCCACTCCCAGGTGCTTTCCGCTGCCGACGTCCAGCGTGCCCTGACCCGCATGTCCCACGAGATCGTGGAGCGCAACGGGGGGGTCCACGACGTCGTCCTCGTGGGGCTGCAGACGGGCGGCGTCCCCCTCGCCGCCAAGATGGCCGAGATCCTGCGGCAGATCGAGGGCACGGACCACCTCGACCTCGGGACCCTCGACGTGGCGTTCTACCGCGACGACATCGGGCTCCGCCCTGTCCTGCCCGAGGCGGTCACCGACATCCCGGTCGACCTGGCGGGCCGGGTGGTGGTGCTCGTCGATGACGTCCTGTTCACCGGACGCACCATCCGGGCTGCCCTCAATGCCCTGAGCGACTTCGGCCGGGCTCGCGCCATCCAGCTCGCCGTCATGGTCGATCGCGGCCACCGCGAGCTGCCGATACGGCCCGACTACGTGGGCAAGAACCTCCCGACGCGGCGCGAGGAGATGGTCGACGTCGGTGAGGACGGCGTCTGGATCGGCACCCTGGAGGACAAGTGAGCGCGCCGCATCTCCTCTCTGTGACCGACCTGGGTTCGCGTGGGATCGCCGAGGTGCTGCGCGTGGCGGAGGCGTTCGCCGAGGTGGAGCGGCGCACGGTGCCGAAGGTGCCGACCCTGCGGGGCAAAGTCGTGGCCACGCTCTTCTTCGAAGAGTCGACCCGCACGCGGCTCTCCTTCGAGACCGCGGCCAAGCGCCTGTCGGCCGACGTGCTCTCGCTGGCCGTGGCCAGCTCGTCGGTGAAGAAGGGCGAGAGCCTGCGCGACACGGTCGAGACGGTCGAGGCACTGGGGATCGACGCCGTCATCATCCGTCACTCCTCGGCGGGCGCGCCGCACCAGGTGGCCCGCTGGGTCGAGCGAGCGCACGTGGTCAACGCCGGCGACGGCTGGCACGAGCACCCAACGCAGGCGCTCATCGACTGCTTCACCGTGCGCCAGGTGCTGGCGGAGCGGAAGGGCGCTGCCCCCGAGGATCTCGGGGTCGGGTGCTTCGAGGGCCTGCGCGTGCTGATCGTGGGGGACATCCGGCACAGCCGGGTGGCGCGGAGCGAGGTCCTGGCCTACGCCGCGCTCGGGGCCCGGGTCACCCTCGCCGCACCCGGCAGCCTCCTGCCGCCCTCCCTCGTTGGCTGGCCGGTCGAGGTGGCGCCCGACCTCGACGCTGCGCTGGCCGATGCCGACGTCGTCTCGCTGCTGCGCCTGCAGGCCGAGCGAGGGAGCGGGTCCTTCGTGCCGAGCCTGCGGGAGTACACGGCCGGCTGGGGGCTGACGGCGCGCCGGGCTGCCCTGCTCGGTGAGGACGCCATCGTGACGCACCCCGGCCCGATGGTGCGCGGCGTGGAGATCGCCTCGGACGTGGCGGACCTGCCGCGCACCGTGGTGACCCAACAGGTGGCCAACGGCGTGGCGGTGCGGATGGCCATCCTGTTCCTCCTCCTCGGAGGAGAGCTGCCGGGTGCCGTGGAGGTGCCGGCCGTTGCCTGAGATCGACCTGGTCATTCGCGGTGGCACGGTGGTGGGGCCCGGTGGGGAGGCGCGCGCCGACGTCGCCGTGGCCGGCGACACCGTGGTCGCGCTCGACCAGACCCTGGACGCGCCCGAGGGGCCCGGGTGCTCGACGCCGACGGCTGCCTCGTCGGCCCGGGGCTCGTGGACCTGCACACGCACCTGCGCCAACCCGGCCGCGAGGAGGCGGAGACGATCGAGTCCGGTGCCCGGGCCGCCGCTCTCGGCGGCTTCACCGCGATCGTGGCCATGCCCAACACGGAGCCGCCCATCGACTCCGCCGGCGTAGCCGCCGAGGTCCTGGCGATCGGCGCGGGCTGCGTGGCCGAGGTGGCGGTGGCCGGGGCCATCACGGTGGGTCGGGCCGGAGAGGCTCTGGCCCCGCTGGGGGAGCTGGCCGCGCTGGGGGTGACCCTCTTCACCGACGACGGGACGGGCGTACAGGACGGGGCGCTCATGCGCCGGGCCCTCGACTACGCCAGGGGACTCGGGGTGACCCTGGCCCAGCACTGCGAGGACGCGTCGCTGGCCGGGGGCGGGGCCATGCACGAGGGGTGCTGGTCGAGCCGCCTCGGGCTCCCGGGCGTGCCGGCGGCCGCCGAGGAGGTCATGGTGGCGCGGGACGTGACGCTGGCCCGCCTGACGGGGGCCCGCGTCCACTTCTTGCACCTCTCGACGGCGGGTTCGGTCGACCTGGTGCGCCGGGCCAAGGCGGAGGGGCTGCCCGTCACGGCCGAGGCCGCCCCGCACCACATGCTGCTCACGCACGCGGCCGTGGCGGGCTACGACCCCGTCTTCAAGGTGAACCCGCCACTGCGGACCGACGAGGACGTGGCCGCGGTGGTGGCCGGCTTGTGCGACGGCACCATCGACGCCGTGGCGACCGACCACGCCCCACACGCACCGGAGTCCAAGGACGTCCCCTTCGACCAGGCCCCTCCGGGCATGCTCGGCTTGCAGACGGCACTGCCCATCGCCTGGGAAGTCCTCGCGCCGCACCTCGACGGGGCGCGCATCTTCGCCCTGTTGAGTGCGCGGCCGGCGGCGGTCGCCCGGCTGAGGGCGTGCGACGAGCGCCGAGCCGGGCACAGCGCACACGGTGGTCCAGTGGCTCCGGGGGCGGCGGCCAACCTGTGCGTGTTCGACCCGGGCTCGACCACCCTGGTGGACCCCGGACAGCTGGCCAGCCGGAGCCGCAACACGCCCTACGCCGGCCGTGCGTTCACCGGCGCGGTGCGCCACACCGTGCTGCGCGGCGAGCCGGTCGTGATCGACGGCGTGGCGCAGCGGTGACGGCGAGCGGGACGCAGGAGAGCGCCCCCGGGGCGCGGCGTGAGTCGGCGCTGCTGGTGACCGCGGAGGGCGCCGTGTTCTCCGGGGAGGCGGCCGGGGCCGCCGTGCCGGTGGCGATCGGGGAACTGGTCTTCAACACCGCCATGTCGGGCTACCAGGAGGTGATCACCGACCCGTCCTACGCCGGCCAGGTCATCGCGTTCACCAGCTCGCACATCGGCAACTACGGCACCAATCCGGCGGACGACGAGGCCGATATGCCCCACTGCGGCGGCGTCGTGGTGTGCGACCTGGCCGACGCGCCCTCCAACTGGCGGGCCACCGAAGGGCTCGAGCCGTTCCTGCGACGACACGGCGTGCCGGCGATGACCGGGGTCGACACAAGGCGCCTGGCCCGTCACGTGCGCACCGCAGGCGCCGTGCCGTGCGCCTTCGGCACGGCGCCCGAAGCCGAGCTGCGCGCCGCCGCGGCGGCGGCCCAGGGCACCGACGGCTTGGACCTGGTCTCGGGCGTCACCGCCCACCAGGTGCGTAACCACCCGGGAACGGGCGACGGCGCGGCGAGCGGCCTGCGCATCGTGGCCTACGACTTCGGGGTGAAGACGACCATGGTCCGGTTGCTCACCGGCCTGGGGAGCGTGACCGTGGTGCCGGCGCGGACGCCCGCCGGCGACGTGCTTTCGCTCGAGCCTGACGGGGTGTTCCTCTCGAACGGGCCCGGTGACCCGGCTGCGCTGCCCGGCCCGACCGGCGCCGTGGCCGACCTGGTCGGCCGGGTGCCGATCTTCGGGATCTGCCTCGGCCACCAGATCCTGGCCACCGCGCTCGGGGGTACGACCTACAAGCTGCCGTTCGGGCACCATGGCGCGAACCACCCGGTGCAGCGCCTCGAGACCGGAGTGGTCGAGATCACGAGCCAGAACCACAACTACGCGGTCGCCGCCGGATCGATCCCCGGAGCGGACACCACCCACGTGAACCTGAACGACGGGGTGATCGAGGGCTTCCGCGCCCGCACGGCGCCGGCCTTCTCGGTGCAGTACCACCCTGAGGCCGCGCCGGGGCCCCATGATGCCCGCTACCTGTTCGGCGCGTTCCGCGACCTCATGCTGGCCCACCCGTCCCCGCGCGCCGGCGCCGGCGCCGGGGTGCGCTGACCAGGGCGCAGGAGGAGCACGCCGCCATGCCGCGCCGAAACGACCTGCAGTCGATCCTCGTCATCGGGTCCGGCCCGATCGTGATCGGGCAGGCCTGCGAGTTCGACTACTCGGGGACCCAGGCCTGCCGCGTTCTGGCCGAGGAGGGGTACCGCGTCATCCTGGCCAACTCGAACCCGGCAACGATCATGACGGACCCGGACACGGCGGACCGCACGTACGTGGAGCCGCTCGATCCCGAGGTGCTGACGCGGATCATCGAGAAGGAGCGACCCGACGCGCTCCTGCCGACGCTGGGCGGGCAGACGGCACTGAACCTCACCATGGCGCTGGTCGAGCTGGGGGTGCTCGAGCAGTACGGCGTCGAGGTCATTGGCGCCCGGCCCGACGCCATCTCCACCGCCGAGGACCGGGACCGCTTCAAAGCGGCGATGGAGGACATCGGGCTGGAGGTGCCGCGCTCGGGGTTCGCCCACTCGCTGACCGAGGCGGAGGAGATCGCGGCCGGCATCGGGTTCCCGATCATGGTCCGGCCCAGCTTCATCCTCGGCGGCAAGGGCACCGGCATCGCCGACGGCCCCACCGAGTTCGCCCGATTGGCCGCGGAAGGCCTGGCCGCCAGCCCGGTCGGGCAGATCCTCGTCGAGCAGTCGATCGCCGGCTGGAAGGAGTACGAGCTCGAGGTCATGCGCGACGGCGCGGACAACTGCGTGGTCGTGTGCTCCATCGAGAACTTCGACCCCATGGGGGTCCACACCGGTGACTCCATCACCGTCGCCCCGATCCAGACGCTGACCGACGTGGAGTACCAATCCATGCGCGACGACGCCTTCGCCTGCTTGCGGCGGGTGGGGGTGGAGACCGGAGGCTCCAACGTGCAGTTCGCGGTGGACCCGACAACGGGGCGCCGCGTGATCATCGAGATGAACCCGCGGGTGTCGCGCTCCTCGGCCCTGGCATCAAAGGCGACCGGGTTTCCGATCGCCAAGATCGCCGCCCGCCTGGCCGTCGGGTACCTGCTCGACGAGATCCCCAACGACATCACGCGGGCGACGCCCGCCTCCTTTGAGCCGACGATCGACTACGTGGTCACGAAGGTCCCTCGCTGGGCCTTCGAGAAGCTGCCCGGAGCCGAGAACCGGCTCGGCACGCGCATGCAGTCCGTGGGCGAGGTCATGGCCATCGGACGGACTTTCTGCGAGTCGCTCCAAAAGGCGTTGCGCTCGCTCGAGCAAGGCCGGGCCGGCCTCAACGCGGACGCAGCCGAAGAGGAACTCGACGAACTCCCCCTCGAGGAGCTCCTGACGCGTACCGCGATCGCCACCCCGGACCGGGTGTTCGAGGTCGAAGCCGCCCTGCGGCGCGGCGCCTCGATCGAGGAGGTGGTCGCTCGCACCGGCATCGACCCGTGGTTCGTGCGCCAGCTCCAGCGGATCACCACCGAGCGCCGGCACATCGAGTCGGCCGTGTCACTGGGCCCGGCCGACCTGCGGCGGGCCAAGCGCCTCGGCTTCTCCGACGCCCAGCTGGCCTACCTGCGCGGCACCAGCGAGGCCGATGTGCGCGCCGAACGCCTGGCGTACGGTCTGCGCGCCACCTTCAAGACCGTCGACACCTGCGCCGCCGAGTTCGAGGCGTTCACGCCCTACCACTACTCCACCTACGAGGAGGAGGACGAGGTGCGGCCCTCGGAGCGCGACCGTGTGATGATCCTCGGGTCGGGGCCGAACCGCATCGGGCAGGGGATCGAGTTCGACTACTGCTGCGTGCACGCGTCCATGTCGCTGCGCGCGGCCGGGTACGAGACGGTGATGGTGAATTGCAACCCCGAGACGGTCTCGACCGACTACGACACCTCGGACCGGCTCTACTTCGAGCCGCTCACCGAAGAGGACGTCGCCAACGTGCTCGAGGCCGAGCAGGCGGCCGGCGGCCGGGTGGTCGGCGTCATCGTCTCGCTGGGGGGCCAGACGCCGCTGAAGCTGGCGCACTCGCTCCCACCCGAGCTCGTGCTCGGGACGAGCCCGGCCTCGATCGACCTCGCCGAGGACAGGGAGCGTTGGAACACGCTCTGCCACGAACTGGGGATCCCGCAGCCCCCCGGCGGCACGGCGACCACGTCGGCGGAGGCGCTGGCGGTGGCCACCCGCGTCGGCTACCCGGTGCTCCTGCGCCCGAGCTACGTCCTCGGCGGCCGGGCCATGGAGATCGTCTACGACGACGAGAGCGTGCGGCGCGTCTTGCAGTCGATGACCGCCGGCGCGCTGGCCCGCGAGGGCGGGGTGACCGCCGAACGGCCCGTCCTGGTCGACCGCTTCTTGGAGGACGCCATCGAGGTCGACGTCGACGCCGTGCGCGACTCGGCGGGCGAGACGCTGATCGGGGGGGTGATGGAGCACGTCGAAGAGGCGGGGGTGCACTCGGGGGACTCGGCGTGCGCGCTGCCGCCCCAGACGCTGCCCGACGAGGTGCTGGCCACGCTGGAGCGGCACACCCGGGCGCTGGCGGCGTCGCTCGAGGTCTGCGGCCTCATCAACGTGCAGTACGCGGTGAAGGACGGCCAGGTCTACGTGCTCGAGGCGAACCCGCGGGCCAGCCGGACGGTCCCGTTCGTGGCCAAGGCGACGGGCGTGCCGCTGGCCATGGTGGCCGCCCGGGTGATGGTGGGCCAGACGCTCGAGGACCTGCGCGCGGAAGGCCTCCTGCCCCCCGACGCCGTCGGCCGAGTGCGGGTGCTCGACCACGTGAGCGTGAAGGAGGCCGTGCTCCCCTTCGACCGCTTCCCCGGCGTCGACACGCTGCTCGGTCCCGAGATGCGCTCGACGGGTGAGGTCATGGGCATCGACGTCACCTTCGGGCTGGCCTTCGCCAAGAGCCAGCTGGCGGTCGGGACCAGGTTGCCCGACTCGGGCACCGTCTTCCTCTCGCTGGCCGATCGCGACAAGCCGGCCGGCCTCGAGGTGGCACGCGCCTTCAATGCCTTGGGCTTCACCATCGCCGCCACGCTCGGGACCGCGGGCTACCTGCGCTCGGCGGGGGTCGGCGTCGACACGCTGGTGGCCAAGGTGGGCGAGGAGGGCGTGGCCTCGGACGCCGTCGAGCTCATCGCCGCAGGCAAGGTCCAGCTCGTGGTGAACACGCCACGCGGCCTCGGCCCGCGCGCCGACGGAGCCCACATCCGGACGGCGGCCGTCCGTTACAAGGTCCCATGCCTCACCACGCTGGCCGCCGCCCGGGCCGCGGCGGCCGGCATGGCCGACGTCAAGGCACACACGCTCGAGGTGCGGCCTCTCCAAGACCTGCACCCCGTGTCCGCAAGATCCCTCCCCCGCAGCACCCTCCCCGGCGGCGGGGCGCGGTGAGCCCCGCCGCCCGCGGGAGCGGCGCCACGGCGCTCGCCACGCGGGTGGGTGACGTGGCCCTCCCCACCCCGGTGCTCACCGCGTCGGGGACCTCGGGGCACGGGACCGAGCTCGCCGCCTACGGCGACCTGGGAGAGCTGGGCGCGGTGGTGGTCAAGTCGCTCTCCGCGGAGCCGTGGCCGGGGAACGCCGCCCCCCGGGTGCACGAGGTCGGAGCCGGGATGCTCAACAGCGTCGGCCTGCAGGGGCCCGGCGTGGCCGCGTGGGCCGAGCGGGACCTCCCGCAGCTGGCGGACGCCGGGGCGCGCGTGGTCGTGAGCATCTGGGGCCGCTCGGTGCCCGACTACGCCCGGGCGGCCGAGATGGTGTCGCACGCTGCGGACACCACGCCCGGGGCGTGCATCGTGGCCGTCGAGGTGAACGTGAGCTGCCCGAACGTGGAGGACCGGTCGCGCATGTTCGCCCACTCGGCGGAGGCCACGTCCCGGGTCATGGCGGCGACGGCATGCGGCCTTCCGCGGTGGGCCAAGCTGAGCCCGAACGTGCCCGACGTGGTCGAGATCGCCGCGGGCGCCCTCGAGGGTGGGGCCGACGGCCTCACCTTGGTCAACACCCTGCTCGGGCTGGCGCTCGACGTCGAGTCGGGACGGCCGGTCCTCGGCGCCGGCGGCGGCGGCCTGTCCGGCGCGGCTGTCCACCCCGTGGCGGTGCGCGCCGTGTGGGAGTGCCGGGCCGCCTTCCCCGACGCACCCATCGTCGGCGTGGGCGGGGTCGCCAGCGGGAGCGACGCCGTCGAGCTGCTGCTCGCCGGAGCCGACGCGGTACAGGTGGGGACGGCGACCTTCCGTGACCCGCGTGCCCCGTGGAAGGTGCTCCGTCAGCTGACCCGTTGGTGCGACGCCCACGGCACGACGACCGACGAGCTGCGGGCCCGGGGGCGCCACGGTGCCGGCGCTGGCGGGGGCACCGTGGGATCGTCGCGGGAAGGAGGAGGCAATGGCTGACAGCTTCGGAGACAGGGTGGCCGCCGCCGTGGCGGAGGTGGGGCCGCTGTGTGCAGGCATCGACCCCTCGGTGGCGTTGCTCGGCGAGTGGGGTCTGCCCGACGACCCGTCGGGCCTGCGGTCCTTCTGTGACGCGTGTGTGGAAGCCTTCGCCGGCGCCGTGGCCGTGGTCAAACCGCAAGTGGCGTTCTTCGAGCGTCACGGCGCCTCCGGGATGGCCGAGCTGGAGCGCCTGATCTCCGACGCCGGGTCGGCGGGGCTCCTCGTGATCGCGGACGCGAAGCGGGGCGACATCGACTCGACCGCCGAGGCCTACGCCGACGCCTGGCTCGGGGCCACGAGCGCGCTTGCGGCCGACGCGGTGACCGCCCACCCGTACCTCGGCCTCGGCGCCCTGGCACCCTTGGTGCGCGTGGCGGGGGCGAACGGCCGGGGGGTGCTCGTGGTGGCCCGTAGCTCGAACCCCGAGGGCCGGGGCCTCCAAGAGGCGGTGACGGCCGGGGGAGCCCGAGTCGAGGACATGTTGCTGGCCGAGATCGCCGAACTGAACGGCTCGCCCGAGGTGCCCACCGGCACCGTGGGCGCCGTGGTCGGTGCCACGCTCGAACCGTCGTCGTTCGCGTTATCCCAGCTGGGAGGGGCAATTCTCGCTCCCGGACTGGGTGCCCAGGGTGCGGGGCCGAGCGACGTCGCCCGCCGCTTCGCCGGATGCCGCCCCGGGACCGTCCTGCCGGCCAGCTCACGGGGGGTGCTTCAGGCCGGGCCCGACGTCGCCGCGCTGAGGCGCCGAGCCCGGGAGCTGTCCCGCGAACTGGCGGGGGTGATGGGCTGAAATGGGAAAACAAGTGAATCGCCCTGGCCGAGGCGCTATGGTCTCGCCATGCCGCAACCTCCCGCACTGACCCCAGAGCAGCGCGCCGCTGCACTCGAGAAGGCCGCCAAGGTCCGCCGCGAGCGGGCCGAGGTCAAGGAGAAGCTCAAGATGAACACCTTGAGCCTGTCGCAGCTCCTTGACGAGGCCGACACCAACGAGACCATCGGCAAGATGAAGGTCGTCTCCGTGCTCGAGTCCCTTCCGGGTTTGGGCAAGGTGAAGGCCCGCCGGTTGATGGAGACCGTGGGCATCAGCGACAGCCGCCGGCTGCAGGGGCTCGGTGCCAAGCAGCGCGAGGCGCTGCTCAAAGAGACTGCGCGCTGAGCCCGGCGGCGACGAGCCGCGCATCTTCGTCCTGATCGGCCCCGGTGGGGCCGGCAAGGGCACCGTGGCCGACCAGCTGGTCGCCCGCGACCCCTCGCTGTGGCTGAGCCGCAGCTGGACCACCCGCCCCGCTCGCCCGGGCGAGCGCGAGCGCGGGGCCTACGTGTTCGTGGACCGCCCGACCTTCGAGGAGGCAGCGTCCCAGGGACGCTTCTTCGAGTGGGCCGAGTTCTTGGACAACCTGATGGGGACGCCGGTGCCTGACCCGCCACCCGGGGCCGACGTGCTGCTCGAGATCGACGTCCAGGGCGCTGAGCAGGTCCTGGCCCGGCGACCCGACGCGACGGTGATCCTTCTCCTCCCGCCGTCGTCCGAGGTGCAAGCCGAACGGCTGGCCGGGCGGGGCGACGATGAGGCGCATGTCCGCCGGAGGGTGGAGCTCGGTCGCGCCGAGATCGAGCGCGGGCGCGAAATCGCAGTTCACACGGTGGTCAACGACGACCTCGCGCAGGCTGTGGCCGACCTGGCGGCTATAGTCGAACGGACCCGAGCGGCTGCGCACCGCGCCGCGAACCCGGACCCGGAGGATTCTTGATGGCCCAAGGCCGCCACACGCTGATGGACCCGCCCATCGAGGAGCTCCTGGACAAGGTGGACTCGAAGTTCACCCTGGTCGCGCTGGGCGCCGCCCGCGCCCGTCAGGTCAACTCCTATTACAACAGCCTGGGCGAGGGACTGGGCAAGGTCGTGCCCCCGCAAGTGGCCTCCGTCTCGGGCAAGCCCGTGTCCATCGCTTTCGAGGAGATCGCCGCGGGCAAGGCCACGTTCACACGCCCGGACCCCGCGGAGGAGGCGGCCCTGGCCGCCGCCGACGCCGCCGAGGCCGGGTTGCTCGAAGAGGGGTCGGTCGCCGAGATCGCCGAGGTGGTCGAGGTGGTCGACATCAGCGACGAGGGTCCGGCCGCCGGCTAGCCGCCGGCCCGCGGCTGAGA
This sequence comes from uncultured Acidimicrobiaceae bacterium, assembly GCA_963781955.1. Classification (GTDB taxonomy): domain Bacteria; phylum Actinomycetota; class Acidimicrobiia; order Acidimicrobiales; family RAAP-2; genus Bog-473. The sequence goes on along the minus strand of CAWAHU010000001.1, from coordinate 1,585,209 downwards.
CGACGCCGGCACGCTCATGGCCGGGAGAGCCGAAGCCGAAAATCCGTCCATGGACGCCATGCCGCTGTCGCGCACCGGGTCAAGTGGTCCGCCCCGGGTGGTCCTGGGGGTCTGCGGCGGCATCGCCGCCTACAAGGCCATCGAGGTATGCCGGCGCCTGGTGGACGCCGGAGTGCACGTGACCCCGGTGCTGACCGAGGACGCCACCCGGTTCGTCGGCGCCGTGACCTTCTCCGCACTGGCCTCCGAGCCGGTGCAACAGTCGCTCTGGCACGAGTCCTCGCCGATCCCGCACACCCGGCTCGGCCAGCGGGCCGACCTGGTGCTGGTGGCGCCGGCGACGGCCCACACGATCGCCCGCTACGCCGCCGGGCTGGCCGACGACCTGCTGTGCGCCACACTGCTGGCCACGCGGGCGCCGGTCATCGTCTGCCCGGCCATGCACACCGAGATGTGGGAGCACCCGTCGGTGCGCGACAACCTCGCCCTGCTCGAGCGGCGCGGTGTCACCGTCGTCCCGCCCGAGCGCGGGCGGCTGGCGGGCGGTGACCAGGGCGAGGGCAGACTGGCCGATCCCGAGGTCATCGTGGCCCGTGTCCTCGAAGCGCTCGGCCGGACCTCGCAGCGTGACCTGCACGGCCTCCGGGTCGTCGTCAGCGCCGGAGGCACCCGTGAGCCCCTCGACCCCGTGCGATTCATCACGAACCGCTCATCGGGCAAGCAGGGTCACGCCCTGGCCGTGGCCGCGGCACGGAGGGGCGCCGGGGTGACGCTGGTCACCTCCTCGCCCCTGGCGCTGCCCCCAGACGCCGCGGCTCGCGTCACCCGGATCGACGTGGAGACGGCCGCCGACATGGGGCAGGCGGTGGGGGCGGCCGCCGAGGTCGCCGACGTGGTCGTCATGGCGGCCGCGGTGGCCGACTACCGGCCCAAGAGCTCCGCCGGCGCAAAGCTGTCCAAAGAGGACGGGGTCCCCGAGCTGGTACTCGAGCCCACACCGGACATCCTGGCCGGCCTGGCCGCCCGCCGCCGACCCGGGCAGCTGCTGGTGGGGTTCGCTGCCGAAACCCACGATGCGGTCGAGCGCGGCCGGCGCAAGCTGGTCCGCAAGGGCGTCGATCTGCTGGTGGTGAACGACGTGAGTGCGCCCGGAGCCGGCTTCGACCATGACACGAACGCGGTGACCATCCTGGACGCCCACGGGAACGCCGTTGACATTCCGTTGACCTCCAAGGATGCGGTGGCCAACGCGGTATTGGATAGGGTGATCGCCCACTACGACGAGAAGCGGAGCAGCACGTGAGAACTACTTTCACCTCGGAGTCGGTCACCGAGGGCCACCCCGACAAGATGGCCGATCAGATCTCGGACGCCGTCCTCGACGCCATGCTCACCGGAGACCCCGCCAGCAGGGTGGCCTGCGAGACGCTCCTCACGACCGGGCTCGTGGTCGTCGCCGGGGAGGTGACCACGTCCACCTACGTCGACATCCCGGCGCTCGTGCGCGAGACGGTATGCGGCATCGGCTACGACAACGACGTCTACGGGTTCAACGGGAAGACATGCGGCGTGCTCGTCACGCTCGACGCCCAGTCGCCCGACATTGCCCAAGGTGTGGACGCCGCGCTGGAGCTGCGCTCCGGCAAGGGCGGTGAGGACGTCCTCAACGCGCAGGGCGCCGGCGACCAGGGGATGATGTTCGGGTACGCCTGCGACGAGACGCCCGACCTGATGCCACTGCCGATCTGGTTGTCGCACCGTCTCTCGGAGCGCCTGGCCCAGGTGCGGCGCTCGGGGGCGGTCGGCTACCTGCGCCCCGACGGCAAGACCCAGGTCTCGGTGGTGTACGAGGACGGGCGCCCCGTGCGCATCGACACCGTGCTCATCTCCACCCAGCATGCCGGCGGGATCGACCTCGAGGAACAGCTGCGCCCCGACCTGGTCGAGCACGTCATCACCCCGCTGCTGCCGACGGACCTCGACAGCGAGGGGCTGCGTGTCTTCGTCAATCCGACCGGGATCTTCGAGCTCGGCGGCCCGCACGCGGACACCGGTCTGACCGGCCGCAAGATCATCGTCGACACCTACGGCGGCATGGCCCGGCACGGCGGCGGCGCGTTCTCCGGGAAAGACCCCTCGAAGGTCGACCGCTCCGCGGCGTACGCGGCCCGGTGGGTGGCCAAGCACGTGGTGGCTGCGGGCGCGGCGGCGCGGTGCGAGGTGCAGGTGGCTTATGCCATCGGCGTCGCCCAGCCGGTGTCGCTGCTCGTCGAGACGTTCGGCACCGAGCGCGCCGACCCGCAGGCCATCGCTGAGGCCGTTCGAGAGATCTTCGACCTCCGTCCGGCCGCCATCGCCCGGGACCTCGAACTGCGACGTCCGATCTACAAGAAGACGGCGGCCTACGGCCACTTCGGACGGTCGGAGAAGGAGTTCACGTGGGAGGCAACGCCGCGCGTGGACGACCTGAAGTCCGCCCTCGGCCTCTGAGCAGCTGACCGCTCCCGGCGGGGGGTTGGTCGGGTCAGGCACGAGAGCGCACAGGCCCTGGCGGTGACGCCGTGACGCGCCCGACCCGCGCCGAGCCCGGAGCGCGGCTGGTGCGCGTGCGCACCGAGGTGGCCGCGCTCGCCCGGGACTTCGACTACGCAGTGCCAGAAGCGTGGGACCACGACCTGCGTGTCGGCACCCGGGTGCGGGTCCCGCTGCACGGGAGGACGGTCCGGGGCTGGGTCGTCGACGACGACGTGGTGCCGCCCCAGGGCGTCGACCTGCTCGCGGCGTCCGCTTGGCTCGGCTGGGGCCCGCCCCCGACCGTCGTGACGTTGGCGGAATGGGCGTCGTGGCGGTGGGCCGGACCGGCATCATTCTTCTTGCGGATCGCCTCGCCGGAGCGCATCGTGCCGGCGCTGCCGGCGCTGCCGGCGCTGCCGGCCCCCGCCCTCGGGCCACACGCGGGCACACACCCCTCGGGGCTGGCCGCGTCGCCGGTCGGGCCCGCCCCGACGGTCGTGCGCCTCCCGCCGGCGGACGACCTGATCGCCCTGGTGCTCGAGGTGGTGGACGACCCGTCCGTGCGCGCCCGCGGTGGCAGCACGGTGGTGTTGGTCCCCTCCGCCGGGTGGGCCGAGCGGTTGACGGCGCGCCTGGTGCGGCGGGGATGCGCCGTCGCCGGCTCGTGGGAGGAGGCCAGGGCGGGCTGGCCCGTCGTGGTCGGGAGCCGGGCCGGCGCGTGGGTGCCGGTGCCGCGGCTCGCCGCGGCCGTCGTGCTCGACGCGCACGATGCCGCGTACAAGGAGGAGAGCACGCCCTCCTACAGCGCCGTGGATGTGATGCTCGAGCGCGCCCGCCGCGAGGGCGCGCCCGTGGTCCTGGCGTCACCAGTGCCTCCGGTGTCGCTGGCCGCCGTGGCACCGACGCCGAGGGTCCTCGCGCCGGCGCCACACGACGAAAGACTGGGTTGGCCGACGCTCGAGCGGGTGGACCGGCGCGGCGCTGACCCCCGGACCGGGATGTTCTCCGAGGAGTTCGTCCGGTTGTCCCGCGACGCCCTGGCGCATCCCGGGCGGGGCCCGCTCGTCTGCGTCTACAACCGCACCGGCGGCGCCCGACTGCTCGCATGTCGGCACTGTCACGAGCTGGCGCGTTGCGATCGCTGCGGCGCCGCGGTGGCGCAGCCCAGGGGGAGCGACCTCCTGCGCTGTCCGCGCTGCGGCGAGACGCGGCCCGTGGTGTGCGCCTCCTGTGGGCGTCTCCGGATGAAGACACTCCGGGCCGGCGTGAGCCAGCTGCGGGGGGAGCTGGCCGCGTTGCTCGGGGTGGAGGTGGCCGAGGTGGCGGGCCCGCGAACCGCCGCGGCCGCGGGTGCTGTGCCGGGCGCGCCGGCGTTGCTCGGCACCGAGGCGGTGCTGCACCGAGTGCGCCGCGCCGCAGCCGTGGCCTTCCTCGACATCGACCTGCACCTGCTCGCGCCACGCCTGTCCGCCACCGAGGAGTCGCTGGCCCTACTGGTGCGTTCCGGCCGGCTGGTCGGACGCCGGGGCGGCGAGCCCGGCGCCCGCGTCATGGTGCAGACGCGCGTGCCCGACCACCCGGTCCTCGCGTCGGTGGCGCGCGGCGAGCCTGCCGTGGTGCTGGCCGACGAGGTGGCCATGCGCCACGCCGCGGGGCTGCCCCCGTTCTCGGCCCTGGCCCTGGTGTCGGGCACGGTCGCACCCGCCTACGCCGACGCCCTGACGGCCCGGGCGGATGGCGACGAAGCCGACGGCACACGCGTGTCGGTGGCGTCGCTCGGCGACGGCCGATTCCTGCTCGAGGCACCCTCGCACGAGCCGCTGTGCGACCTGCTGCGCAGGACGCCGCGTCCGTCCGGACGCGGCTTGCGCGTCGAGGTCGACCCCCTGTCGCTCTGACGCCTTGGCGGCCGGGCCGGCGCGACGGCGGCGGTAGGATGTGGGGGTGCCCGGTCTGACCATTCGCCAGTACGGCGACCCCGTATTGAAGGAGCGTGCCCGCGAGGTCGAGGACATCGACGCCGCCGTCGCGGCGCTGGTCGACTCCATGATCGAGACCATGTACGCCGCGCCCGGCGCGGGACTGGCGGCCAACCAGGTCGGGGTCCAGCGCCGCATCTTCGTCTACGACGCGGGCGAGGGCGCGCGCGTCGTCATCAACCCGCGCATCGTCGAGAGCGACGGCGAGTGGGCCTTCGAGGAGGGGTGCCTGTCGGTACCCGGGCTCAGCTGGGAGATCGTACGGCCGAACGCGGTGCACCTGATCGGGCTCGACCTCGAGGGGAACGAGATCTCCGTCGAGGCCGAGGAGTTCGAAGGACGCGTCTTCCAGCACGAGCTGGACCATCTCGACGGGATCCTCCTGGTGGAGCACCTCGACGAGGACCAGCGCAAGGAGGCCCTCAAGATCCTGCGCAGCCGCAGCCTCGACGTGGCTCCGTCCGACCCCGACGGCCTGTCGGGCCTGTTCGCGCGCTGAGGGCGCGTCCGCCCACGGGCGGCACGGGTGCGGTCAACGGCTGTCCTACGGTGAGCTGATGGCCCGCCTGGCGTACCTCGGCACCCCCGACACGGCCGTGCTGCCACTGCGCGCGCTGGTGACGGCGGGGCACGACGTGGCCCTCTGCGTGACCCGCCCGGACCGGCGGCGCGGGCGCGGCGGGAAGACATCGCCCAGCCCGCTGAAGACCGCGGCCGCCGGGCTGGGGATCCCGGTCAGCCACGAGATGGACGCCGTGGCGACGGCGGGGGTCGAGCTGGCGGTGGTCGTGGCCTTCGGCCGCATCATCCCGGCCGAGCTACTGGCGCAGGTGCCCATGGTGAACCTGCACTTCTCGCTCCTCCCGCGCTGGAGGGGCGCCGCCCCAGTCGAGCGGGCCATCCTCGCCGGCGATCCCGAGACCGGCGTCTGTCTGATGAAGATCGAAGAGGGGCTCGACACCGGGCCCGTGTACGCCATGGCACGCGTCCCCATCGACGAGGACGTCACACTCGAGGTCCTGCGGGCGCGCCTGGTGGACCTGGGCAGCACCGTGCTGGTGGAGGCGCTGGCCCGTGGCGTGTCGGGGCTCCCGCAGCCGGTCCCACAACGGGGCGAGCCGACCGTCGCCGAGAAGCTGCGACCCGAAGAGCTGCGCCTTGACTGGTCGCAGCCGGCGCGCAACCTGCGGCGCGTCGTGCGCCTCGGGCGCGCCTGGACCACGTTCCGGGGCACCCGTGTGCGCGTCCTCGACGCCTCGATCGGAACCGGCGTCGCGTCGCGTCGCGGCCCGGCGGCCGGCACCCTCGACGGTACGACCGTGGCGACCGGGGACGGGGTGCTCGAACTGATGGTGGTGCAGCCCGAGAGCCGTTCGCCCATGTCAGCCGACGCCTGGGTGCGGGGCTTGCACCTGGCGGACGGCGAGCGCCTGGGGACGGACTAGACATGGGAGCGGTGACCGTGACGCCGATCGACGGGTGGAACCCCGAGCAATACGAGCGGTTCCGTGAGGAGCGCCAACAGCCCTTCGACGACCTGTTGGCGCTGTGCGAGCCCGTCCCGGGGGGACGGGTGGTGGACCTCGGGTGCGGAGCGGGCGACCTGACCCGGGTGCTGCACGAAACCGTCGGGGCGGCGGCGACGGTGGGCATCGACTCGTCGCCCGCCATGCTGGCCCGGGCGCAGGGGCGCCACGGTGACGTCCCGGGGTTGTCGTTCGTCCAGGGCGACATCGCGGGCTGGCTCGACGAGGACGTCGACCTCGTGTTCGCCAACGCCTCGCTCCAGTGGGTCGACGACCACCTGAACCTCCTGGCCCGCATGCGCACCGCGCTGGCCCTGGGGGGACAGTTGGCCTTCCAGGTGCCGGCCAACTTCCGTCACCCCTCGCACGTGCTGGCCCGGGCCGTGGCCAACGAGCCGCCGTTCATCGACGCGCTCGACGGCGACGTCCCCGAGGACCGGGGACGGTTCGTGCTGTCGCCGGAGCTCTACGCCGACCTCCTCTACGAGCTCGGTGCGGCCGAACAGGTGGTACGGATGGAGGTGTACGGCCACGAGCTGGCGTCGACCGGGGAGGTGGTCGAGTGGGTGATGGGGACGCTGCTCACGCCGTATCGCACCCGACTGAGCGCCGAGCTCTTCGACCAGTTCGTGGAGCGGTATCGCGAGCTGCTCATTGAGGAGCTCGGGGACCGTGAGCCCTACTTCTACGGCTTCCGCCGGATCCTGTGCTGGGCACGGTTCGACTGAGCGGCGTGGCGGGAGGCATGGAGAACGAGACCGAGGCACAACGACGCGACCCGGGCCCGGCCGGCGCGCTCCGGCTCGCACCCTCGGTGTTGTCGGCCGACTTCGGCATGCTGGCCCAGGAGGTGGGGGAGGTGGCGCCGTTCGCCGACTGGCTCCACGTCGACGTGATGGACGGCCATTTCGTGCCCAACGTCACCGTCGGGCCCCCGGTGGTGGCGTCGCTGCGCCGGCACACGTCGCTGTTCTTCGACTGCCACCTGATGATGACCGAGCCGCACCGCTACCTCGAGGCCTTCGCCCGGGCTGGGGCCGACGGGTGCACGGTGCACGTGGAGATCGGGGGCACTGACGAGCTGATCGACCAGATGCGGGCGCTGGGGCTGCGGACCGGCCTGGCCCTCAACCCCGACACGCCGTTCGACGCGGTAGAGCCCTACCTGCACGCGGTCGACCTCGTGCTGTGCATGACCGTGTTCCCCGGTTTCGGGGGCAGGAGTTCATGTGGGACGTGCTACCCAAGGTGACCCAGGTGCGTGACGCCGCCGCTTCCCGCGGGCTGGCCGTCGACATCGAGGTCGACGGTGGGATCGACACCATGACAGCCCCCGTGGCCGCGGCGGCCGGCGCCAACGTCTTCGTGGCCGGGAGCGCCATCTTCGGCCACGAGCGGCCGTGGGAGTCGGCCGGCGCCATCCGGTCGGCGGTGCGGGCGTCGACCGAGACCGCGCGGTGAGGCCGCCGGCGACCACCCGCCCCCGTCGATGAGCCGCGCCACCGCCGGCCCCCGCGCCGTGGTGGTGGGGGCGGGAGTCCTCGGGACGTGGCACGCGCTCGAGCTGGCCGAGGCCGGGTTCACGGTCGTGCACCTCGAGGCCGAGGCGGCCCCGACGGGTGCCTCGGTGCGCAACTTCGGTCTGGTCTGGGTCAGTGGCCGGCGCTCGGGTGCCGAGCTCGAGGCAGCTCTGCGGGCGCGGCAACGCTGGGAGGAGTTGGGCGCCGAGGTGCCCGGCATCGGGTTCCGACCTGCAGGCTCGCTCACCGTCGCCTGCGACGGGAACGAGCGTGCGGTGATGGAGGTGTTCGCCCGGCACCCGGACGCGGCGGCGCGCGCCGTGTCCTTCCTCGAACCCGACGCGGTGCGCGCCGGCAACCCGGCGGTGCGCGGCGACATCGCGGGTGGCCTGCATTGCCAGGTCGACGCCGTCGTCGAGCCGCGGCGCGTGCTCGGGGCGCTCCGCGAGCACCTCACCGCACGCCACGGCGGCCGCTACCGGTACCACGCTGCGCGCCGCGTCGTGTCGGTGGAGCCACGCGCGCTGCGTGACGTGCGGGGCAGACGCTGGGAAGGGGACCTCGTGGTGGTCGCCACCGGCACCGCCTACGACCAGCTACCGGGCGCCGAGGGCGTGGCGGCCGGGCTGCGCCGGGTCCGCCTGCAGATGCTCGAGACGGCTCCCTTCGACGCCGCCGTCACCACGGCGCTGGCCGACGCGGACTCACTGCGCTACTACCCGGCGTACGAGGTGGCGCCCCTCGAGCATTTGGGAGAGCAAGGGGTCGTAGCCGCCGAGCACCACCTCCAATTGTTGCTCGTCCAGCGCGACGACGGCGGGCTCACCATCGGCGACACGCACGCGTACGGCGAGCCCTTCGACTTCGCGCTCTCGGAGGACCCGACGGTCGAGTTGCTGGCCCGGGCCCGGCGCATCCTCGGAACGGAGCTCCCGCCCGTGCGCCGCCGCTGGGAGGGCGTGTACGCGCAATGCGTCGATGGAGACCTGTGCGCCCGAGCGGAGGTCCAGCCCGGTGTCTTCGTCGTGACAGGTCCCGGCGGCCGGGGCATGACCTGCGCGCCGGCCATCGCCGCCGACACACTGCGAACGGCCGGGGTAGGCGGTGACCGGGCGGTGACCGGGCGGTGATCGGGCCTTTCGCGCTCGCCTGCTTGGACATGGCCGGTACCACGGTGCGGGACGACGGCGCCGTGGAGGCCGCTTTCGCCACCGCGCTCGACGCGGTTGGCGTCGGGCAGGGGACGGCGCGCTTCCGCCAGGCCCAGCAGGTCGTGCACGACACCATGGGCTGGTCGAAGGCGGACGTGTTCGCGGCCGTCCTCGACCCGCAGGACGCGCCGCGGGCGACGGCGGCCTTCGCCACCGCCTTCGAGGAGCGGGTGGCCACGGGGGAGGTGGACGAGATCCCGGGTGCCGGAGGTGTCCTGCGCGAGCTGCGCTCCCGCGGGGTCCTGGTGTGCCTCACGACGGGGTTCGCCCCCTCGACCCGGGATGCGGTGCTCGAGGCGCTGGGCTGGCACGACGCCGTGGACCTGGCCCTCTCCCCGGCCGATGTCGGCCGGGGGCGGCCGGCGCCGGACATGATCCTCGGCGCCATGGAGCGCCTCGGCGTGCACGACCCGGCGTCGGTAGCGGTCGTGGGCGACACCGTCAGCGACCTCGAGGCCGGTGCCGCCGCAGGTGCCGGGGCCCTGATCGGTGTGCGCAGCGGCGCCCACGACGAGGCCGCCCTCGCCACCGCGCCCCACACGGCCATCATCGGCGACGTCACCGAGCTCCCTGCCCTGCTCGAGCGGGGCGGTCGGGGATGAGCCCCGGCGCGGGACGCTTCTGAGCTGGGCCTGTCGACACAAATTGAAACGCGTTCTATAATTCTGCTACCAGGGCCAGCGAGGAGCCCGGGACGAGGACGTGGGACATGGACGATGCGGAGCACATGCGCCGGGCCGTGGCGCTGGCCGCGTCGGTCCGCACCACGACGGCCCCCAACCCATGGGTCGGTTGTGTGGTGGTCCCCTCCGCCTCGCCCGGTGGGGGTGCGGCCACCCGCTTCGAGGGAGCCACGGCGCCGCCCGGCGGTCCGCACGCCGAGGTGTCGGCGCTGGCTGCGGCCGGTGAGGCCGCCCGCGGCGCCACGCTCTACGTGACGCTGGAGCCCTGCGCCCACCACGGGCGGACGCCCCCGTGCACCGACGCCGTCGCCGCCGCCGGCGTGGCCCGGGTGGTGGTGGGCGTCGAGGATCCGGACCCCCAAGTGGCGGGCCGCGGCGTGGCCGCCCTGCGGGCGGCGGGGATCGAGGTCACCGTCGGCGTGGCCGCGGAGGAGGTCGCCGAGCAACTGGCGCCTTACCTCAAGCACCGCCGGACCGGCCAGCCGTGGGTCGTCCTGAAGATGGCGGCCAGCCTGGATGCGAGGACCGCCGCCCCCGACGGAACCAGTCGTTGGATCACCGGCGCCGCGTCGCGCCGCGACGTGCACCTGCTGCGGGCCTGCTCCGATGCCGTGCTGGTGGGCGCCGGCACGGTGCGGGCGGACGATCCCGAGCTCACCGTCCGCCTGGACGACGGGGTGGAGCGTTCCCAGCCGCTGCGCGTGGTGCTGGGCGAGGCCCCGCCCGGGGCCCGGGTCCACCCGGCGCTGGAGCTTTCGGGCGACCTGGGGGAGATCCTGGGCGATTTGGGCCGGCGTGGTGTGCTCCAGCTGCTGGTCGAGGGCGGGGCCACCGTCGCTCACGAGTTCCACGCAAGGGGGCTGGTCGACCGCTACATCCTCTACCTGGCGCCGGTGTTCTTCGGGGGCGACGATGCCCGCCCGCTCTTCGCCGGTCCCGGGGCTGGCACAATTGCCGATGTGTGGAAGGGCCGGTTGGTCTCGGTGGCGCGGCTCGGAGATGATCTGCGCGTGGAGGTGGCGGCCTGATGGGCTTCTCGGAGGTGCAAGAGGCGATCGACGCCGTCGCCCGCCTGGGCATGGTCGTGGTGGTCGACGACGAGGACCGGGAGAACGAGGGCGACCTGGTGATGGCGGCTGAGGCGGCCACCCCGGAGAACATCGCGTTCTTCCTCGCCCACACGTCGGGGGTGATCTGCGCGCCGCTGCTGCCCGAGCGAGCGGACGCGCTCGACCTGCCGCTCATGGTGACGGCCAACACCGAGGCGCAGCGGACGGCCTTCACCGTGAGCGTGGACTACCGCCACGGGACGACGACCGGGATCTCGGCCGCCGACCGGGCGGCGACCATTGCGTCGCTGATCGACCCCAACACCCGCCCGAACGATCTCAACCGGCCCGGCCACATCTTCCCGCTGCGCTACCGGGCTGGTGGCGTGCTCAAGCGCGCCGGCCACACCGAGGCCACTGTCGACCTCTCGCCGCGCCGCCGGGCTGTCGCCGGCCGGCGTCCTCTGCGAGATCGTCACCGAAGACAAGTCGGAGATGGCGCGCCTGCCCGACCTCGAGCGCTTCGCCAAGAAGCACCATCTGCCGCTCATCTCGATCGCCGAACTGATCCGTTACCGGCGCCAGAACGAGAAGCTGGTCCGCCTCGTCTCGGAGGCGAGGATCCCCGCGTCGGGTCGCGAGTTCCGCGCTTACGTGTACGAGTCGGTGCTCGACAACGAGCAGCACCTGGCGCTCGTCATGGGCGACGTGGCCGGCACCGAGGACGTGCTCGTGCGCGTGCACTCCGAATGCCTGACCGGCGACGTGTTCGGATCGCTCCGTTGCGACTGCGGGCCGCAGCTGCAGGCGGCGATGGAACTGATCGAGACGGAAGGCCGGGGCGTCCTCATCTACTTGCGCGGTCACGAGGGCCGGGGCATCGGCCTCGGGCACAAGATCCGGGCGTACCAGCTCCAGGAGGAGGGCGCCGACACGGTGGAGGCCAACCTGGCCCAGGGGTTGCCCGTCGACAGTCGCGAGTACGGGATCGGCGCCCAGATGCTGGTCGACCTCGGTGTGACCACCATGCGGCTGATGACCAACAACCCGGTCAAGTACGGCGGCCTGGAGGGGTTCGGGCTCGATATCACCGAGCGCGTCCCGCTGCAGGCTTCACCCAACCCCGAGAACATCGCCTACCTGCGGACCAAGCGCGAGCGCATGGGGCACCTGCTCCCCGGCCTCGACGACGCCCTCTGAGCGGTGGCCGGCTCGGACCTGAGCGCGCTCCCCGGGGGCGCGATCGACGACGTGGCCGCCCGGGTGGGTACCAGCCTGCAAGGTGAGGCGGACGGCACCGGTCTACGCGTCGGCATCGCTTGCGCCCGCTTCAACGGGGGCGTGACGCTGCGCCTGCTCGAGGGCGCGCTCGACGCGCTGCACGCGGCGGGCACCGACCGCCGTGACATCACGGTGGCCTGGGTCCCGGGTGCCTTCGAGCTCCCCCTGGTCGCGCGCGCATTCGCCCATGCCGGCCGGGTCGACGCCGTGCTGTGCCTCGGTGCCGTCATCCGCGGCGAGACGGGGCACTACGACTTCGTGGCGGGGGAGTGTGCGGCGGGGATCCAGGAGATCCAGCTGCGCACGGGGATCCCGGTCGTCTTCGGGGTGCTCACCACCGACACGCTCGACCAGGCCCTCGAACGATCGCAACCCGACGAGACGAACAAGGGGGGCGACGCGGCGCGGACAGGGATCGAGATGGTCCGCCTGCTACGCAGCGGGCCCCTGGCCTGAGCGACCGCTTCGGAAGACCATCCACCCGAGCGACGGGGCGGCGCTAGGTTTCGCGTCGTGGAGGGCGCGTCGGACGAGACGGTGTTGCACGGCGGCGTGGCGAACCGCGGGCGCGTGGTGCGGTCCGGCGCGCACGTGCTGCGGCCGTCGAACCCCAACTCCGAGTCGATCCACGCCTTCCTCCGCAGTGTGCGCGCGGCGGGGTTCGATGGCGTCCCCCTCCCGGTGGGGCTCGAGCGCGACGGACGCGAGCGGCTCGAGTTCATCGAGGGCGACGTCGCGCTGCCGCCGTACCCGGACTGGGCGCGTACCGACGACGCGCTGGCATCGGTCGCCGTGCTGATGGAGCGCTTCCACCGGGCAGCGCACTATGACGGGGCACGGGACACGTGGAGCGACGAGATCTCCGACCCACGAGGCGGCCCGATCGTGTGCCACAACGACGTCTGCCTCGAGAACGTGGTGTTCCGCCATGGGGTCGCCGTGGGGCTCCTCGACTTCGACTTCTGCGCACCCGGGCGGCCCGTCTACGACCTGGCGCAGTTCGTCCGCATGTGCGTCCCGATCGACGACGACGAGAGCTCGGCCCTGTTGGGCTGGGAACCACGGGACCGCCCGGGCCGTGCCCGCCTCGCCTGCGACGCGTACGGCCTCGATGCACCGGGCCGAGCCGAGCTGCTCGCGATCATCGACGACGCCGTCGCGCACAGCGGCGAATTCGTCAAGCGGCACGTCGACGCGGGAGACCCGGGCTTCGTCCTCATGTGGGAGTGGATGGGCGGCCAGGAGCGTTGGGAGCGCCGGAAGCGCTGGTGGGCCGCCGCACGGGGTGCCTTCCTCGGCGCGCTGGCCTGAGCGGGCCCCCGAGGGCGCTCTAGAAGATCAGTAGAAGATGAGCTGGGTGCAGCGGTAGGACGCCATCAGCCGCTCGGTGGTCTCGTTGGTCACCGTGGCGTCCCAGACCTGTGTGGAGCGGCCGGTGTGCAGCGGCGCCGCCGTCGCCATCACCAGGTCGCCCTCGCGGGCGCTCGAGACGAAGTTGGCCGAGCAGTCGACCGTGGTGAAGCTCGTGGCCCCCTCGGGCCAGTGGTGGTTCACCCCGAAGGCGCACAGGGCGTCGGCCAGCGTGATGACCACGGGAGCCCAGAGGTAGCCCGTCCCGGCGATCAGGTCGTGGCGCACGATCAGGCGGGCCACGGGGTCCTCGTCGGGGTCGGGTTCGGGAAGCTCGATCCCGAGCAGCCGGAGGAAGTTGTGGGCGTCGTAGGGCGGTGGCACGGCTCCAGCCTGCCCTACCGGTTGACGGGCGTCACGCTCACGGGGCCCGCCGCCGGTCTGCGAAGATTGGGCACCATGCTCCGCCTCGTCCTTCCCAAGGGCTCGCTTGAACGCGCCACCATGCAGCTGTTCGAGAACGCCGACCTCGCCGTGAGCCGTGCCTCGGATGTGGCCTACCGGGCCTCGATCGCCGATCCCCGCATCAGCGAGGTGCGCATCCTGCGCCCCCAGGAGATCCCTGTCTACGTGGCCGACGGACTGTTCGACCTCGGCATCACCGGCCGTGACTGGGTCGAGGAGCGAGGGAGCGAGGTGATCTCGCTCGGCCGGCTGGCCTACTCCAAGAACACGTCGAACCCGGCCCGCGTCGTCCTGGCGGTGGGCGCCGACTCGCCGGCTTCCAGCCTGGCCGAGCTGGCGGCCTCGGTGGCGGGCCGACCGGGGCGCCTGCGCGTGAGCACCGAGTACCCCGAGCTCACTCGCAAGGCGCTCGCTGCGCACGGTGTCGAGGCCGACCTGGCCCTCTCCTACGGCGCCACCGAGGCCAAGGTGCCCGACATCGCCGACGCCGTGGTGGACATGACCGAGACCGGCAACGCGCTGCGCGCCGCCGGCCTCAAGGTGATCGAGACCCTCCTGGTGTCGCACACCGAGCTCATCGCCAACCCGGCGTCGGCCGCGGACGCCGCGAAGCGCCATGCCATGGAGCAGATCTTGACGCTCCTGCAGGGCACCCTCGAGGCGCGGGGCAAGGTGCTGGTGAAGCTCAACGTCATGGCGGAGAGCCTCGACGCCGTTCTGGCCGTGCTGCCGTCGATGCGGGCGCCGACGATCTCGGAGCTCTCGGGCGGCGGCGGCTTCGCGCTGGAGGCGGTGGTGGCCAAGTCCGACATCAACGTGCTGATCCCGGCGCTGCGCGACCACGGCGCGAGCGACATCTTGGAGCTCCCGCTGTCCAAGATCGTCCATTGACATGACGACCGCCCCGGTGGTCCCTGACCTCGCCGCCTCCGTGGTCGCCGCCGGCCCGCGCCGCGGGCAGGTCATCTCGTTCGACGCCGGGCGCGGCCTCGGCCAGGTCGAGGGCGACGACGGCAGCCGCCATGGGTTCCACGCCACCGCCATCGCAGACGGGAGTCGCCGCATCGAAGTGGGTACGGTCGTGGCCTACACCGTCATGCCGGGCCACGGCGGGCGCTACGAGGCGCGGTCGCTGCTGGTCGTCTCGGGGTCCCCGCGACCGGCCGCGCCCTCGACCGACCCCCAGCGTCCGGCGTAGCGCCGGGCGAACACCTCGAGGGCGGCCCCGACCTCGGCCCGATCGCCGGTCGCCAGGAGGTCGAGCAGGTGCCCGCGGGTGCCGCCAGCCCGGCACCGGGTGGATCTACCGGCGTCGGCTGGGCGACCTCATCGGCCGGACCGTCGAGGGACTGGCGGCCACGGCCCGGGCCCGGTCCTGGGCAGACAGGCCCTGGCGCACCTCGGTCAGCGCCGAGCCGGCGCCCGTGGCCTCAGGCCGGCCCGCCCGCCCCGTCGGGCTGCTCGGCCGTGGCCCGCTCGGCACTCTCGAGCCGCACGTAGGCCAGGCGGATCTGGGAGAGCGACTCCGTGAGCGCCGGCTCGGCCTCGCCCAGTCGGTCCCGCAGCCCCTCGAGCAGGGCTGCGAGGCCGTCGATGGCCAGCCGGGCCTGGAAGAGCATGGGCGGCGTCTGGGACAGGTAGATGGCCCCCAGCTCGAAGAGCCCGTAGCAGTGATTGGCCACGACCACCTCGGCCGGGGTGTCGGCCAACTGGGCCCGCATGGCGTCGACCTCGGCCTGCGCCGCTGCCTGGGCCTCGGCCTCAGAGGGCCCGCCGGCCCTCCCGGGAGCGTCGGATCCGCCCGGTGGGGCCGGCGGCGGAACGTCGGCGCCGCCGCCCTCCTGGTCGGGGAAATGCTCGCCAGACGGTGTCCACAGGCTGCTCATGCTGGTACTGTATGGGACCTTGACTACATGGAAGCGGGGCCCCCACTGAGAGGCCTCCACCTGGCCACGACCCGACAGATGCGGGGCACACGGTGCGCCAGGTCGATCGTCCCTCCGAAGCGGGTCCTGCCCGCTGGTCGGTCCCGCTCCTTCGATTGGCTTGCGGAAGGACCGCGGGCCCGAGTGAGAGGTGTGATGACGCATCGTCGCTGAAACCGCAACTGAGCACCGGATCAATGACCGCATCCGTGCCCGTGAAGTCCGGCTCGTGGACCCCGACGGTGTGCAACTCGGCATCAAGCCGCTGCCCGAGGCCCTGGCGATAGCCAAGGAGCTCGATCTCGACCTGGTCGAGGTGGCGCCCATGGCCAACCCGCCGGTCTGCCGGATCATGGACTTCGGCAAGTTCAAGTTCGACGAGGCCCAACGGGCCAAGGAGAGCAGGCGCAAGGCGGTCCACGTCGGGATCAAGGAGATGAAGTACCGGCCGAAGATCGGCCCGGGCGACTTCGACACCAAGACCCGACAGGTGGCCAAGTTCCTCGGTGAGGGGCACAAGGTCAAGATCACGATCATGTTCCGGGGCCGCGAGGTGTACCACCCGGAGCACGGCAAGCGGATCCTGGACCGCATCGCCGAGCAGATGGAGGGCATCGCCAAGGTCGAGGCCGAACCGAAGCTCGACAACCGCAACATGATCATGGTGCTCGCCCCCGACAAGCGGGCCCGCCAGGCAGCGCAGTCGAGGGCCTCGAACCAGCAGCGCCCCGAGAAGCCGGGCGCGGAGGCAAAGGTCGCCACCCCGCAGACGGGGCCGGAGGCCGGGGCCACCGGTGTCGGAGCCAACGGGAACGCCGAGGCGGTCGAGAAGCCCGTCGAGAAGCCCAGCGGAGGGCACAGCGAGATCAGCGAAGTCGCCGCATCAGCCGAAGAGGGATGACGCAATGCCGAAGATGAAGACGGACCGGGGCGCCGCCAAACGGATCAAGGTGACCGGCAGCGGCCGGCTGCGCCGTCGCAAGGCCTTCCGGTCGCACCTGCTCGAGAAGAAGACCAGCGTGCGCACGCGCCGACTCGGTCGCACGACCGAAGTGGCCAAGGCGGACGAGCGGTCCGTCCGGCGCCAGCTCGGCATCTGAGCCTCACCACCCGTGCCGCGGGGCGCCGCCGCGCCAGCAGCCACCCACCGAGTTCTCTGAGAGAGGAGCACCCCCCATGGCCAGAGTGAAGCGATCCGTCCACGGACGCAAGCACCATCGCGCCGTCCTCGAGCAGGCGAAGGGGTACTACGGCAACAAGAGCCGCACCTTCCGGGCCGCCAACGAGCAGCTGATGCACTCGATGCAGTACGCCTACCGGGACCGCCGCGCCCGCAAGGGCGACTTCCGCAAACTCTGGATCCAGCGCATCAACGCGGGCGCCCGCCAGCATGGTCTGAGTTACAGCCGGCTGATCAACGGGCTGCACCTGGCTGGCGTGGAGGTGGACCGCAAGGTGCTGGCCGACCTGGCCGTGAGCGACCCGGAGGCCTTCGGCGCTCTGGTGGCCACGGCCCAGGACGCGCTGGGCCAGGCACCCGCGGCGGGGGTCGCCTCCTGACCCAGCGGCTGGCCTTCACGCACCGGCGGGTCCGCCGGCTGCGCCAGCTGCTGCAGAAGCGATCGGCGCGCTGGGCCGAGGGTGCCTTCGTCGCCGAAGGGCCCGAACTGATCCGCTGCGCGTTCGAGGCGGGTGTGCCCGTCGAGGCGCTCTACGTGGCACCGGCAGGCGACGACGACCGGGAGACCCAGCAGGTGTGCCGCCGCGCCGCCGCCGCCGGCGCCCGCGTCCTGCACCTCGCGCCCGGGGTTCTCGAACGGGTCGCCGACACGGTGACCCCGCAACCCGTGCTGGCCGTGCTCCCCATGCTCGAGGAGCCGGCGGCAGGTGATCCGGCGTGGGCGGCCGGGCCGGGCGCGCTGGTGGTGGTCCTCGTCGACGTGCGCGACCCCGGTAACGCCGGCACGGTGCTCCGCGCCGCCGACGCCTCTGGCGCGGCGGCCGTGGTCTACGCCGGCGAGTCCGTGGACCCGTACAACCCGAAGACGGTGCGGGCGTCGGCCGGGTCCCTGTTCCACGTGCCCCTGGCGGTCCGGACCGACCCCTTCGCCGTGGCTGCCGAGATGGGGGCGGCCGGGTTCCGCACGCTGGCCTCCGTCGTGCGTGGCGGGGAGGACTACGCGGCGCTGGACTGGTCCGTGCCGAGCGCGCTCTTCTTGGGCAACGAGTCGGCCGGCCTCGATGCGGCCCTGTGCGAGACGTTGACGGGCGCGGTGGCCATCCCCATGGCGGGCCGGGCCGAGTCCCTCAACGTCGGCGTCGCCGGGGCCGTGGTCTGCTTCGAGGCGTTCCGTCAGCGCCGGGGGGCGGCTCCCGGGCCACGTAGCATGCCCTGAACATGGTGGACGAGCGGCAGGATCTCGATATCGACGGCCTGGCGGCCGAGGGCGAGCGGGCCATCGGGCACGCCTCCTCGACGGCCGCCCTGGCGCAACTCGAGACCGAGTTCCTCGGTAAGCGCTCCGCCCTGACCCGGGCGCACCGGTCCCTGGGCGGCCTCGACCCCGAAGCGCGCAAGGAGGCGGGCCGCCGCCTGAACGAGGTGCGGGCGCGCCTCGAGGAGCGGCTCGAGTCCCGGCGCGCCGAACTGGCGGCGGCCGAGCGGGAGGCCGCGCTGCGGGCCGACCGCCTCGACCTGACGGAGGTCATCCCCGACCACGTGCGCTCGGCCCCCGGTCGCGGCCACTTGCACCTGGTGAGCCAGGCCCGGGCCGAACTCGAGGACGTCTTCGTCGGGATGGGTTTCACGGTGGCCGAGGGTCCCGAGGCGGAGACCGACTGGTACAACTTCGAGGCGCTCAACATCCCGCCGGCCCACCCGGCGCGTGGCATGTACGACACCATGTACCTCGACCTGGGCGAGCCCGAGACGGTGTTGCTGCGCACACACACCTCGCCGGTGCAGATCCACCTGATGGAGGAAGCGGTGCGCCGGAGCGCCTTGCCCATCCACGCCGTGATGCCCGGCAAGTGCTTCCGCCTCGACACGCCCGACGCCCGGCATCTGCCGGTGTTCAACCAGATCGAAGGTCTCGTGGTCGACCGCGGCATCACCTTCGGCGACCTCGCCGGCACCATCCAGGTCTTCACCGAGGCCTACTTCGGCCCGGGCATGCAGTCGCGGCTGCGCCCGGCCTACTTCCCCTTCACCGAACCCTCGGCCGAGTTCGAGATCACGTGCACACTCTGCCTGGGCGAAGGCTGCCGGACCTGTTCGCACACGGGCTGGATCGAGCTGGGCGGGTGCGGCATGGTCGACCCGGCCGTGTTCGACGCCGTGGGCATCGACACGTCGAAGTGGTCCGGGTTCGCCTTCGGCTTCGGCATCGACCGCCTGGCCCAGATGCGCCACGCGGTGCCCGACATGCGCTCGTTCCTGGAGAACGACATCCGCTTCCTCTCGCAGTTCTGACCCCGCCGACCACGACCACACCCACACGACCACACCCACCACAAGGAATCCCTCCACCCCGTGCGCGCACCGCTCAGCTGGCTCCGTGACTACGCCCCGTTCCCCGACGACGTCGGGGTGCTACGGGCCGCGCTCGACGACCTGGGCCTGGTGGTCGAGGCAGTCGAGCACGTGGGCGAGGGTCTGGGTGACGTCGTGGTGGCCGCGGTGCTCGAGATCCACGCGATCGCGGGGGCCGACAAGATCCGACGCGTGGTGGTCGACGCGGGCGCCGGCCCGCTCGACATCGTGTGCGGGGCACACAACTTCACCGTGGGGGACCGTGTGCCACTCGCGCCGGTGGGTGCCATCCTGCCCGGAGGTTTCGAGATCAGCCGCCGCACGATGCGCGGCGTCGTCTCCAACGGCATGCTGTGCTCGGGCAGCGAGCTCGGCCTCTCCGACGACCACGCCGGCCTGTTGGTCCTCGGCGAGGACGCCCCCGGCGAGCCCGGCACGGCGCTGACCGAGGCGCTCGGCCTCGAGCCGGACGTGGTCTTCGACATCACCGTGGAGGGCAACCGCCCCGACGCCTGGTCCATCACCGGGATCGCCCGCGACCTGGCCGGCCGCCTCGGGCTCCCCATCACCGCCCCCGAGCCACCCGAGCCGGCACCGAGCGGCTGGACGGTCGCGTCTGCGGCGTCGGCGGCCGTGGCATCGCCGGACCTGTGCCCGCGTCTCACGGTCTCGGTGCTGCGCGACGTGCTGGTGGGGCCGTCCCCGCAATGGCTGGCCCGCCGGCTGTTGCTCGCCGGCATGCGGCCCATCAACAACGTGGTCGACGCCTCCAACTACGTCATGCTCGAGTTGGGCCAGCCCACGCACCCCTACGACCTGTCCCGCCTCCCCGGGCGCGGCCTCATGGTGCGGAGGGCCCGCGAGGGCGAGAGGGTAGAGACGCTCGACGGCGAGGAGCGCACGCTCGGCGTGCGGGGCCGGTCCCTGGGCGACACCGGTGAGGACTGCCTGATCTGCGACGCTGAGGGCACCGCCGTCGGCATCGGCGGGATCATGGGCGGCGCCTCGTCGGAGATCTCGGACTCCACGACCGAGGTACTGCTCGAAGCCGCCTACTTCACTCCGATGGCCATCGCCCGTACCTCGAAGCGGCTCGGTCTGCGCTCCGAGGCCTCGGCGCGCTTCGAGCGCGGGTGTGACCCATGGGGGATCGAGCCCTCCGTGCGCCGCTTCTGCCAGCTGCTCGGTGAGAGCGTGCCTGGGCTCACCGTGGCCGACGGGATGCTCGACGTCCGCGGGGAAGTGCCCGAGCCCTTCGTCGTCTCGGTACCCATCGCCCGGGTGCACTCCCAGATCGGGGTGGCGCTCGGGCCCGAGGAGATGGCACGGCTGCTCGAGCCCATCGGCTTCCGGGTGCTGACAGTGGACGCGAGCGGCGCCGCGAGCGGCGGCGGCGGGGGCGGGGGCGCCGGCGGCGAACGGCTGGCCGTCATGGTGCCGACCAACCGGCCCGACGTGCGTCCCGAGCCCTACGGGGCCGACGACGTGATCGAGGAGATCGCCCGCACGTTCGGCTACGGCAACGTGCCGCGCCGCACGCCAACCTGGCCCCAACCGGGGGGCCTGACGCCGCAGCAGCGGGCGCGCCGCTCGGTCAAGGACGTCCTGGTCGGCCTGGGCACGTCCGAAGCGTGGACCGACACGTTCGTCTCGGCCGCCGAGGACGCCGGCGCCGGCCTCGAGGGGACGGCCGTGCGGGTGGCCAACCCGCTCGACGCGGAGAAGCCCTTCCTGCGCAGGTCGCTCCTGCCCGGCCTGCTCGGGGCGCTGGTCCACAACGCGGCCCGGCGCCAGCCCGCGGTCCGCCTCTTCGAGGTCGGCGTGGTCTTTTCGCACCCCGGCGAGGGCGCGCCCCGCGTGGTCGAGCGGGCCGGGGCCGGCGGGGCCGAGCAGGCCCTGCTGCCCGGCGAGCGCGAGCTGCTCTCGGCCGTGTTCGCCCGGGACGGCGACGACGCCCGCACGGCCGTGGCGGCCTGGCACGTCGTGGCCGACGCCATGCGGCTCGAGGGCGTGCGCCTGGTGCCCCCGGGGATTGACCCCGGCTCCTCCCGGGCCTACGCCGGGCTCCCGTCCCTGCCCGCGCCGCCCGGTCTGCACCCGACTCGCACCGCCTACCTGGTCGTGCCCGGCGTGTCAGGAGCGCCGGTGGTGCTCGGCGCGGTGGGCGAGGTCGACCCGGCTGTGGTGGCGTCGGCCGGCCTCGTCGAGCCGACGGGCGCGGGCATGGTGGCCCGCCGGGTGGGCTGGCTCGAGCTCGACCTGGGCCGGCTGCTCGACGACAGCAGCGTGCCCCGGCGCGTCACGGTGGGCGGTGCCGTGAGCCGTTACCCCTCCTCGGACATCGACCTGGCCTTCGTGGTCGAGGACCGCCACCCGGCTGACGCCGTGGCCGAACGCCTGGGCACCGCCGCGGGCGATCTGCTCGAGTCGGTCCACCTCTTCGACGTCTACCGCGGCGCGGGGATCGCCGAGCACGCGCGCAGCCTGGCCTTCCGGCTGCGCTTCTGCTCGGCCGAGCGCACGCTGACCGACGACGAGGTCGGCCAGGTGCGGGCCCGCTGCATCGACGCCGTGGCGGAGGAGTTCGGCGCCGTCCTCCGATGAGCGACGCTCGGCCGCATGATTATGCACGCGCGTGTATACTGATGCGATGAAGGCGGGCATCGTCGGGGCGTCGGGTTACACCGGAGCCGAGCTGCTGCGCCTGCTCAGCGCCCATCCGGACTTCGAGGTGGCCGTGGTCACCGCGCACTCGCACGCCGGGCAGTCGGTAGGCGCCCATACCCCGTCGCTGGCCGCCGCCTATCCGGGTCTGTCCTACGACGAGTACGTCCCGGACCTGCTCGACGGCCTCGACCTGGTGTTCTGCGCCCTTCCGCACGGTGAGTCCCAGCGGATCGTCCCGGACCTCTTGGGGCGGGTCGGTCTGGTGGTCGACTTGGCGGCCGACTTCCGCCTGCGGGACGCCGCCTTGTACCCGCGCTGGTACGGCGCGGAGCACGGCGCCCCCGAGCTGCTGGGCCAGGCGGCCTTCGGGCTACCGGAGTTGTTCCGGTCCGATCTGCCCGGTGCCGCCTTGGTGGCAGCCGCCGGCTGCTACCCGACGACGGCGGGCCTGGCGCTGGCGCCGCTGGTGCGGGGCGGGCTGGTCGAGGCCACGGGGATCGTGGTCGACGCCGCCTCGGGAGTCTCGGGCGCAGGCCGCGGACCGAAGGAGTCGCTGCACTTCGGGACGGTCGACGAAGACTTCACGGCCTATGGGCTGCTCACGCACCGCCACACCCCCGAGATGGAGCAGATCCTCGGGGCAGAGGTGCTGTTCACGCCCCACCTGGCGCCCATGGTGCGTGGCATCCTGGCCACCTGCTACGCCCGTCCGGCGGCGGGACAGCCTGCGCCGAGGAGCGACGACGTCATGGCCGCCCTCCATGCCGCGTACGACGACGAGCCCTTCGTGGTGGTGACCGACGACCCGCCGTCGACCAAGGCCACGGCCGGCTCGAACACAGTCCACGTCACGGCCCGGGTCGACACGCGCACGGGGTGGGTGATGGCACTCTGCGCACTCGACAACTTGGTGAAGGGGGCGTCCGGCCAGGCCATCCAGTGCGCCAACGCCGTGCTCGGGTTGCCCGAGACCACCGGGCTCCCGGTGGCCGGGGTCTACCCGTGAGCGTCACCGCGCCCGAGGGCTTCGTGGCCATTGGAGGGTCGGCGGGCATCAAGGCCGGCGGGGTGCCCGACGTTGCCGTGGTGGCCACCGCCCCCGGCCGGCCCGTCCCGGCTGCCGGTGTGTTCACGGCCAATTTGGCCGCGGCGGCGCCGGTCCAGGTCAGCCGGGCTCACCTGGCCGCGACGGGCGGCCGGGCGGCGGGGGTGATCCTCACGTCGGGCAACGCCAACGCAGCCACCGGCGTGGCGGGGCGCGCCGCGGCGGAGCGGCTGTGCACCGCGGTGGCCGGCGACATCGGCGCCACCGCGGAGGAGGTGCTGGTGTGCCAGACCGGTCTCATCGGGATCCCGTTCCCGATCGAAGCCGTGCTGCCGGAGCTGGCGGACATCGTCATGGCCCGCAACCCCGGCCGGGAGGCTGCCACCAAGGCCGCCCGCGCCATCATGACGACCGACACGGTCCCCAAGGAGGTCGTCGTGGCGGGTGACGGGTTCTCGGTGGGCGGCATGGCCAAAGGTGCCGCCATGCTGGCGCCGAACATGGCCACCATGCTCGCCGTGTGCACCACGGACGCCGCCGTCGACGCGGCCACGCTGCAGTCGTGCCTGACCGCGGCGGTCGCCGCGTCGTTCAACACGGTCACCGTCGACGGCTGCACCTCGACCAACGACACCGTGCTGGTGCTGGCGAGCGGTCTGGGGGCCGCGCCGAGCCCGGCCGAGCTCACCGCGGCCCTGACCGAGGCCTGCGCGTCCCTGGCCGCGCAGATGGTGGACGACGCCGAGGGCGCGACCAAGGTTGCGCACATCTGTGTGCGCGGCGCGGTGAGCGACGAAGCGGCGCACGTCGCTGCCCGCACGGTGGCCGACTCCCTGCTCGTGCAGTGCTCGCTCTTCGGCGAGGACCCCTACTGGGGGCGAGTCGTCTCCGAGCTGGGCTCGTCCGGCACGCCCTTCGACATCGACCGGGTGTCCGTGGCCTACGGGGGCACCGTGGTGTGCGCCGCGGGGGTGGCCGTCGGGCACGACGAGGCGGCGGTGGCAGCCCACATGGCAGGCCGTCACATCGAGATCGACTGCGATCTCGGGCTGGGCCCGGGCGAGTCGGTCGTGCTGGGCACGGACCTGAGCTACGCCTACATCGACGAGAACAAGGGGACGTCGTGACGACGGAGCCGGCGGCCGGGCCCGTGGTCGGACCGCTGGCGGTGCCGCCCAAGGTGACACGTGCCCAAAAGGCGGCGGCGACCCGGACCGCCTCGGTCCTGGTCGAGGCGCTGCCCTACATCCGGCGCTTCTGGGGCAAGGTCGTGGTGGTCAAGTACGGCGGCAACGCGCTGGCCGCCGCCTCCGGCGCCGACGGACCGGGCGACGGGACCGGTGGGACGGCCGGTGCCGACGACGGAGCCGGTGCCGACGACGGAGCCGGTGCCGATTCGTCCGCCGCGGCCGAGGCGCTGGCCTCCTTCGCCCAGGACGTGGTGCTGATGCGCGCGGTGGGGATCCTGCCCGTGGTCGTCCACGGGGGCGGCCCCCAGATCGGCGAGCTCATGGACCGGCTGGGCAAGGAGACCGAGTTCCGCAACGGCCTGCGGGTGACCGACGCCGACACGCTCGACATCGCTCGGATGGTCCTCGTCGGCAAGGTCAACCGGGACATCGTCTCGGCCATCAACGTCCACGGCCCGTTGGCCGTCGGCATGTCGGGAGAGGACGCCAACCTCATCACCGCCTCGCCGAGTCACGCCGACCTCGGGTTCGTCGGCAACGTGTCGGTGGTCGACCCCACGCTGCTGCAGCGGCTGGTGGCGGAGGGGTTGATCCCGGTGGTGGCGACCATCGGGGCCGACGAGTCCGGGCAGGCCTACAACATCAATGCCGACACGGTGGCGGGCGCGCTGGCCGAATCGCTGGGGGCGGAGAAGCTGATCTTCTTGAGCGACATCGAGGGGCTGCGCGTCGTGGCCGACGACCCGGCGACCGTCATCCACCAGGCCTCGTTGGCCGTGATCGACGAGATCGTCCGCAGCGGCGGGATCCAGGGGGGCATGATGCCCAAGGTTGAGGCCTGCGGGCGCGCCGTGCGGGCGGGCGTCCACCGGGCCCACATCCTCGACGGTCGGGTGCCGCACGCGCTGCTGCTCGAGCTGTTCACCGACGCCGGCGTCGGGACGATGGTGATGCCGTGAGCACCGCGAGCACGGTGAGCGGAGTGACGGGCCACGGGGGCGGGCGCGAGGCGCTGATGCGCACCTATGCCGACCCGCCCGTCACGTTCGTGCGAGGTGAGGGCACGGTGCTCTTCGACGACGACGGCCGCGACTATCTCGACTTCATCACCGGGCTGGCGGTCGTTTCGCTCGGCCACGCCCACCCCGCCGTGGCTGACGCCGTGGCCGAGCAGGCCAGGACGCTGTGCCACGTGTCGAACCTGTACGGCAACACCTTGGCCCCCGAAGTGGCGCGCACCATCGACCGCTTGATCGGTGGCGGTGCCGGGCAGGCAGGCGGGCAAGTCTTCTTCTGCAACTCGGGCGCCGAGGCCAACGAGTGCGCACTGAAACTGGCCCGGCGCTGGGCCGGTGGCGCCCGGCACGTGGTCGTCAGCGCCGAGAACTCGTTCCACGGCCGGACGTTGGCCACCTTGACCGCCACCGGACAGCCCGAGAAGCAAGAGCCCTTCCGGCCGCTGCCCGAGGGTTTCGTCCACGTCCCTTACGACGACGTGGCGGCGCTCGACGCCGCGCTCGACCCCGACACGGTCGCCGCGGTGCTGCTCGAGCCGCTGCAGGGCGAGGGCGGGGTGGTGGCACCCAGTTCGGACTACCTGGGCGCCGTCCGAGAGCTGTGCACCGAACGCGACGCCCTCCTGATGCTCGACGAGGTCCAGACCGGCTTCGGACGCACCGGGCACTGGTTCGCCTTCCAGGCCCAGGGGCTCCAGCCCGACGTGGTGACCATGGCCAAGGCGCTCGGCAACGGCATGCCGGTCGGCGCCTGCTGGGCCCGGGCCGAGGTGGCCGCCGCCTTCGGGCCCGGGGACCACGGGTCGACATTCGGCGGACAGCCGCTGGCACTGGCGGCGGCCCGGGCCACACTGGCCGCCATGGAGGCCGAGGACGTGTGCGGCCGGGCGCGGCGGGCCGGTGCCCGGCTGGAGGCCGGCCTCAGGGACCTGCCGCGAGTCACCGACGTGCGCGGCGCGGGTCTCCTGCTGGCCGCGCAGCTCGACGCGCCCGTGGCCAAGGAGGCGACAGCCGGTGCCCTGGCGCGCGGGTTGCTGGTCAACGCCGTGCGGCCCGACGCGGTCCGGCTGGCGCCGCCGTTGCTGGTGCGCGACGAGGAGCTCGACGCCGCGCTCGGCCTCCTCGGCGGGGTGCTGCGCGACCTGCCCGGCGGGCGGGGTTGAGGGAGGGGCCGATGCGGAATTTCCTCGATGTGGACGACGTCGACACCGACGCGTGGGGGCGCATCCTCACTCTGGGGAGCCGGGCCACGCCGGCCCGGGTCCTCGACGGTGCCGGCGTGGCCCTGCTCTTCGCCAAGCCCTCGGCGCGCACCCGCAACTCGACCGAGATGGCGGTGGTCGACCTCGGCGGTCACCCCGTGTACATCCAGGCGAACGAGGTCGGCCTCGACGAGCGGGAGACGGCGGAGGACGTGGCGCGCACGCTGGCCTGCTACCACCGTGTGATCTGCGCGCGGGTGTTCGACCACGGTGTGTTCGCCCGGATGGCCGGAGCGCTCCAGCGGAGCGGCTTCGACGTGCCGCTGGTCAACCTGCTGTCGGACACGGCGCACCCTTGCCAGGCCGTGGCCGACGTGCTCACCATGCGCGAACTGCTCGGACCCCTGTCTGGCCGTGCCGTCACCTACGTAGGCGACGCCAACAACGTGGCGCGCTCGCTGGCCAAGGCGGCGTTGCTCGAGGGCATGGAGGTACGCATCGCTGCGCCGGCCGGCTACGCCTTCTCGGCTGCCGAGCTGTCGGATCTGCAGGCCCGGGCCGACGCGGCGGGCCGCGGGGGCTCGGTCCAGGCGTTCGACGAACCGGTGGTGGCGGCCAAGGGAGCGGCGGCGATCTACACCGACGTGTGGACGAGCATGGGCCAGGAGGCCGAGCGCGCGGCCCGGCTCGCCGCCTTCGACGGCTTCACCGTCGATGAGGAGCTGCTCGGGCGCGCCGCCCCCGACGCGGTCGTGCTGCATTGCCTTCCGGCGCACCGGGGCGAGGAGATCACCGGCGGGGTCATCGAGGGCCCACGATCGGCGGTGTGGCGCCAGGCCGCCAACCGGCGAACTGCCATGCGCGGCGTCCTGGCCTGGGTCTTGGAGGGCGCGTCGTGAGCGACAAGGGCGGCGGCCGGGCCACGAAGAACCAGCGCCAGCACCGGATCACCAAGATGCTCGAGTCGCGCCCGGTGACCAACCAGGCCCAGCTGGTGGCCCTGCTGGCGCGGGAGGGGATCGAGGCGACGCAGACGACGGTCTCGCGCGATCTCGAGGACCTGGGTGCGATCAAGGTCCGCCTGCCGGGAGGCGACACGGCGTACGCGCTGCCCGAGTTGCCCACCCAGCAGCTGGCACCCGAGGACCACCTGCGGCGCGTCCTGGGCGAGTGGGTGGTCGAGGTGGCGCACTCGTCGAACCTGGTGGTGCTGCGGACGCCGCCCGGCTCGGCCCACGTGGTCGGGTCGGCCCTCGACCGCAGCGGCCTCGAGGGCGTGGTGGGAACGGTGGCCGGGGACGACACCGTGCTGGTGGTGGTCGACGAGCAGGTCGGCGGCGCCACCATGGCGACGCACCTGCGCGACGTTGCCGGCGTCGGCGCCGGCGCCGCGCAGCGGATCGGATCGAACGGGAAGGAAGCCGAGGACTGACATGACAGAGCGAGTGGTGCTGGCCTACAGCGGCGGCCTGGACACTTCCGTCGCCGTGCGCTGGCTGATCGAGCACGAGGGCGTCGAGGTGGTCGCGGTGGCGGTCAACGTCGGCCAGGCGGCCGACCGGGGGGAGAGGACTGGGACGCCATCCGCAGCCGCGCCCTGGCCGCCGGCGCCGTCGAGGCCGTCGTCATCGACGCCCGCCACGAGATGGCCGAGGAGTTCTGCGTGCCTGCGCTGCAGGCCAACGCCCGCTACGAGGGGAAGTACCCGCTGGTGTCGGCGCTGTCGCGCCCGGTGATCGTCCGGCACCTCGTGGCCGAGGCGCGGCGCCACGGCGCCACGGCGGTGGCCCACGGCTGTACGGGCAAGGGTAACGACCAGGTCCGCTTCGAGGTCGGCGTGCGGTCGCTGGCGCCCGATCTGCGCATCTTCGCCCCGGCCCGCGTGTGGGGGCTCACCCGCGAGGACTGCGTCGTGCTGGCCGACAAATGGGAGATCCCCGTCACGGTCACGAAGGAGAAGCTCTACTCCATCGACGACAACCTCTGGGGCAAGGCGATCGAGTGCGGGGCCATCGAGGACCCGTGGGCGCCAGCGCCCGACGACGTGTACACCCTCACCCGCGTGACCGAGTCCGAGCCGGCCGAGGTCGTGGTGGGCTTCGAGGCCGGCGTGCCGGTCAGCCTCGACGGGGCGCCACTCGGCGTGTTCGACCTGATCGAACGACTGGGCGCGCTGGCCGGGAGCCGGGGCTTCGGCCGCCTCGACATGGTGGAGAACCGGCGTGTCGGCATCAAGAGTCGCGAGGTCTACGAGTGCCCGGCCGCCTTGTCGCTCATCGTCGCTCACGCCGACCTGGAGGACCTCACGCTCGAGCGCGACCTGCACCACGAGAAGGCCCGCCTCGAGCCCCGTTGGTCCGAGCTGGTCTACGACGGCATGTGGTACTCGCCGTTGCGCAGCGCCCTGCAGGCCTTCGTGACTGAGAGCCAGCGTCACGTCACCGGAGAGGTCCGGCTGCGCTTCGAGGCACCCGGGACCTGCGCGGTGGTGGGCCGGCGCAGCCCGGTGGCGCTCTACGACCACGGCCTGGCCACCTACGACGCCTCCGACACCTTCCGCCACGCCGACGCCGAGGGGTTCGTGCGCCTGTGGGGCCTCGGTGTGGCAACGTGGTCGGCGCGGCAGGGGCCGGGCGCCGGGACGGCGCCCGCCGCCCGGGGGACGGACCATGACGCGGGAGGGGGTTCGGCATGACGCTGTGGGAGGGTCGGATCTCGGCCGGCATGGCGGACGCGGTAGCGGAGTTCACGGTGAGCTTGCCGTTCGACCGCGTGCTGGCTGCTGACGACCTCGCGGGCTCGCGCGCCCACGTCAAGGGCCTGGGCAAGGCGGGGATCCTCCGCGACGACGAGGTGGCGCAGCTCATCGATGCCCTCGACCGGGTGGAGGCCGAACTGGCGGCCGGGACCTTCGTGTTCGCGCCGGGCGACGAGGACGTCCACACGGCGGTCGAGCGCCGGGTGACCGAACTGGCCGGCGACGTGGGCGCCAAGCTGCACACCGGCCGGAGCCGTAACGACCAGGTGGCCACCGCGCTGCGCTTGTGGTGCCGGCGCTCCCTGGTGGACGTGGCCGAGGAGGTCATGGCGCTCCAGGACGCCCTGGCCCGGCGGGCCCGTGAGGCCGGCGACGTCTACCTGCCCGGCTACACACACCTCCAGCGGGCGCAGCCCGTGCTGCTGGCCCACCACCTACTGGCTCACGGCTGGGCACTGGCGCGCGACGTCGACCGGTTGCTGACCACGGTGGACCGGCTCAACACGTCTCCGCTCGGCGCCGGGGCCCTGGCCGGGTCCTCGCTGCCCCTGGACCCGGACTTCGTGGCCGGCGAGCTCGGGTTCCACGGGCGCTTCGAGAACTCGCTCGACGCCGTCTCGGACCGCGACTTCGTGGCCGAGTCCCTCTTCGACCTGGCCCTGCTCGGGGTGCACCTCTCACGGCTGGGAGAGGAGATCGTCCTGTGGTCGACGGAGGAGTTCGGCTTCTGCACGCTCGACGATGCGTACGCCACCGGGAGCTCGATGCTCCCGCAGAAGAAGAATCCCGACGTGGCCGAGCTGGCCCGCGGCAAGTCGGGCCGCCTGGTCGGCCACCTCACCGGGGTGCTGGTGACCCTCAAGGGCCTGCCTCTGGCCTACAACCGCGACCTGCAGGAGGACAAGGAACCGCTCTTCGACGCCGTGACCCAGGTGGGCCGGGCGTTGATCGCGTTGCGCGGCGTCTATGAGACCGCCACGTGGAACGAGGAGCGTATGCAGTCGGCCGCCGACGGCCCGGCGGCCAGCGCCATCGACCTGGCCGAGATGCTGGTCGAGCGGGGCATGCCGTTCCGCCAGGCGCACGCGCTCGTGGGCGGCCTCGTGCGTGAGTCCCTGGAGCGCCACGTGCCGCTGGTCGAGCTGGTGGCGGCCCATCCGGACCTCGGTGAGCCCGCCGTCGAGCTGCTCGAGCCGGGCGTGGCGGTGACCCGACGGCGCACGCCGGGCGGGGCAGGTCCGGGCCCGGTGGCCGAGCAGGCCGAGCGTTTCGCTCGCCGCCTGGAGGTCGACCGCACTCGGATCGCCCAGTGGAGGCTGCCCGGGGTCACCGCGCCGCTGCCCTTGATGCGGGGCGTGCGGGGGGCGGCTTCGTGAACACGCCGTGAAGTCGCCCCGCGGTGGTTGCCTTCTGACCGCGTCTGCGCGCACGCTGTGAACCGGTAGCGTCCAAACGGGTCGCCGCCGCGGGTGTGGGCACCGCCTCCGAGGGTACGAGGGGGAGGTGGGAGTCAACTGCAACGGCCCCCGACCGAGCCCACCAGGCCCCTCACGAGGTGGAGTGCACATGCAGCGGATGACCGGCATCGACCCGATGTTCGTCTACTCGGACACGCCGGAGACGCCGATGGAGATCGCCTACGCGTGCGTCTTCGACCCGGCCAGCGCCGAGGGTGGGTACTCGTTCGACCGAGTGGTGTCGCTGCTCGAGGCCAGGATCCCGACGCTCCCACCGCTGCGGCGGCGCCTCATGGCGGTCCCGCTCGGGCTCGACCACCCCCGCTGGGTCGACGACCCGGACTTCGACCTCGGCGACCACCTGCACCGCACGGCCCTCCCGGCTCCAGCCGGCCAGGCCGAGCTGCGGGCGAAAGTGGCCGAGGTGATGGGCCGCCCCCTGACACCTGGACAGCCGCCCTGGGAGATGCACCTGGTCGAGGGCATGGCCGACGGCAGGGTGGGCCTGATCGCGAAGGTGCACCACGCGGTGATCGACGGCGTGTCGGGCGCACTGATGCTGGCCCGCCTCCTCGACATCACGCCAGGCGGCTGGGAGGTCACCCCGGCGTCGCCACCGTGGCACCCCACGCATCTTCCGTCGCCGGCCCAGCTGCTCGGCGATGCCGTACCCAACCTCCTGGAGGCACCCGTACGTTTCCTGCGCGCGGCGCGCGAGGTCGGCCGCACCGCGGTGCGGCTCGCCCGGTGTGCCATGGACGAGGAGCACGCGCCCCTGCCGGTCCCCGGAGGTGCCCCGTCCACCTTCGAGACCCCCGTGCGGGCGCGGCGGTCCGTCGCCTTTGCCGAGCTCGACATGGCCCAGGTACGCGCCCTCAAGGAGCGATTCGGGACGACGATCAACGATGTCGTGCTGGGTGTGTGCTCCGGTGCGTTGCGCTCCCACCTCGCCGCGCAGGGCCGCGACGTCCACTGCCCGCTGGTGGCCGTCGTCCCCGTGTCGGTGCGCGGCCCGGAGGGCGGTTCGGGCGACGGAGGCAGCGGTGCCGGCTCGGGCAACCAACTGTCGGTCATGTTCGTGCCGCTGGCCAACGACCGCGGGACGCCCCTCGAGCGGCTGCTGACGGTGGCCGCGGCGAGCGCGTCGTGCAAAGGGCAGGAGCAGGCCATCGGGTACGGGCCCATGGCCAGTCTCCTGGCGGACGCCGTGCCGCCGGCCGTGGCACGACCGGTGATCCAGCTCGGCGTCCGCACAGGCGTCCTCCGGAAGGTGCGGGCGGGCAACCTGATGGTTTCGAACGTCCCCGGCCCCCCCTTCCCGCTCTACTTCGCCGGGATGGAGATGCAGGCGGTCTACCCGATGGGCCCCGTGGTCGACGGCGTCTCGCTCAACGTGACGGTCCAGAGCTACCGCGACTCGCTCTTTGTCGGGATCAACGCGTGTGCCGCCGCGGTGCCCGGCCTCGAAGGTCTGGCCGGTGCCATGGAGGAGGAGCTGGAGCTGTTGTGCCGGGTGGCGGTCGGCGGCGCCCCGACGGGCGTGAACGCCGGCCACTCTGGCCGACGCCACGAGGGGGCCCGGGCGGGAACCGGGGTCTGGGGCGCAGCGGACCCCGAGGTCACGGCACCGGGCCCGCCGGCCGCACCGGTGTCGACCGACGTGAACCCGGCGGGCTGAGACCCGGGCCGGGTGCGCCGGATGGCGCGCGCCGGGCTGGGCGGGCCATCGTGGCCCCATGCCGGCTACACGTCACCCCGTCGAGGTGCAGCGCGCCGACCTCGAACGTGGCCCCGTGGCATCAGCCCGCTGGTTGCTGAACAAGGTCCTGGTCAAAGGGGAGCGGGCCGGCAGGATCGTCGAGGTCGAGGCCTACCACGGCACCCGCGACGCCGCGTCGCACGCCGCCCGGGGCCCCACCGCCCGCAACGCCGTCATGTTCGGGCCGCCCGGGTTCCTCTACGTGTACTTCACCTACGGCATGCACTGGTGCGCCAACGTGGTCTGCGGACGCGACGGCGAGGCCGCGGCCGTCCTCATCCGGGCCCTGGCCCCGACCGCGGGGCTGGACGAGATGCGCCGGGCACGGGTGGCGGCCCGGCGCGACCGGGACCTGTGCAGCGGGCCGGCGAAGCTCTGCCAGGCCCTCGGGATCACCGGCGCGGAAAACGGGGAGGACGTGCTGTCGGGGGTCGCGGTGCCGGGCCGGGTCCGCCTGGTCGACGACGGCACGCCCCCCCCGAGGGCGCCGGCACGCGGGCCCCGGATCGGGATCACCGAGGCGACGGAGCTCCCATGGCGCTTCTGGGTCCCCGACAGTCCCTGGGTCTCGCGACCCTGAGCCCGGCCGACGAGGGCACGGCGCGGTCTGCCCGGTGCGGTGCCCCGAGCGTCTCGGTGTTCGGGTGGCGGAGAGGCTCGGCGTGCTGATCAGGAGGGAAGGGCGTCCGAGCCCTGTCAGCCCCCTGTCACAGCGGTGCAACAACGGCAGGCAATGATCCTGTCATCGCATCGCGTGACGTGCGAGAAATCGAGGGCATCAGCAGGCGGTGCACGCACCGGAAACCTGTTTGGCGGCAGGCCGGCGGCGGAAAGCCCGTTGAGCTTCGAGCACCGGGTGACATGCGGAGGGCCGGGCGGCTCCCCGCATGTCACCGGCCGGTGCTCAGAACGCCTGCGAGCGCGGGAACCGGGCCCTTTGGGGCGGGTGCATCCACTTTCTCGAGGGGGTGCCCCGCTACGCTCCATGAGGTCGGCAGGCGGGGGTGCAACCCCCCGGAGACCGGGCGAAACCAGCCCCCGGGGCGCGTTGACGCTCTGGCGCGAGTCTGGTAACGTAACCAACCCGTCGGAACGGCCGTATCCCGGCCCTCCGACACCGAAGGACTTCGCCGGTTGGCTCACCGCCACTCGGAGAAGCCCCTCGGGGACACCCGGCACCTCCACCGGCTTAGGCAGGTGTGTGCCCGGTTGCTCCTTGAAAACGGAATAGTGAGAAGCCAAAAGCCAGTGCGGGCAATCCGTGCGCGCCGGTTCGCCGGAGCAAACGGGTTGTACGTCAAGAAATACGCAGTAACGCAGGCTCGGGATCCCCTCAGGGGGTGAAGGAGCCTGTGGTTGCCAATGTTCGAGTCAGAACATGGCGACTCTCTGATTTCTGGTTCGGTCACGAACTCCTCTGGAGGTCGAGGCCGGCTCGAAGTCTCGATGGAGAGTTTGATCCTGGCTCAGGACGAACGCTGGCGGCGTGCCTAACACATGCAAGTCGAACGCGCTCCATTCGGTAGCAATACTGATGAAGAGCGAGTGGCGAACGGGTGAGTAGCACGTGAGCAACCTGCCCCGAAGACTGGGACAACACCGGGAAACCGGTGCTAATACCGGATACCCCTATCGGACCGCATGATCCGATAAGGAAATGGATTCCGCTTCGGGAGGGGCTCGCGGCCTATCAGCTTGTTGGTGAGGTAACGGCTCACCAAGGCATCGACGGGTAGCTGGTCTGAGAGGACGATCAGCCACACTGGGACTGAGACACGGCCCAGACTCCTACGGGAGGCAGCAGTGGGGAATCTTGCGCAATGGGCGAAAGCCTGACGCAGCAACGCCGCGTGGAGGACGAAGGCTTTCTGAGTTGTAAACTCCTTTCAGCAGGGACGATAGTGACGGTACCTGCAGAAGAAGCACCGGCCAACTACGTGCCAGCAGCCGCGGTGATACGTAGGGTGCAAGCGTTGTCCGGATTTATTGGGCGTAAAGAGCTCGTAGGCGGTTTGATAAGTCGGGTGTGAAACCTCCAGGCTCAACCTGGAGCCGCCACTCGATACTGTCATGACTAGAATTCGGTAGGGGACCACGGAATTCCTGGTGTAGCGGTGAAATGCGCAGATATCAGGAGGAACACCAGCAGCGAAGGCGGTGGTCTGGGCCGACATTGACGCTGAGGAGCGAAAGCGTGGGGAGCGAACAGGATTAGATACCCTGGTAGTCCACGCCGTAAACGTTGGGCACTAGGTGTGGGGACTATTCAACGGTTTCCGTGCCGCAGCTAACGCATTAAGTGCCCCGCCTGGGGAGTACGGCCGCAAGGCTAAAACTCAAAGGAATTGACGGGGGCCCGCACAAGCGGCGGAGCATGTGGCTTAATTCGAGGCAACGCGAAGAACCTTACCTGGGTTTGACATGTAGGGAAAAGCCGTAGAGATACGGTGTCCTTCGGGGCCTTACACAGGTGGTGCATGGCTGTCGTCAGCTCGTGTCGTGAGATGTTGGGTTAAGTCCCGCAACGAGCGCAACCCTTGTCCTATGTTGCCAGCGGGTAATGCCGGGGACTCGTAGGAGACTGCCGGGGTCAACTCGGAGGAAGGTGGGGACGACGTCAAGTCATCATGCCCCTTACGCCCAGGGCTGCACACATGCTACAATGGCTGGTACAACGGGCTGCTAATCCGCGAGGAGGAGCCAATCCCCAAAGCCAGTCTCAGTTCGGATTGGAGTCTGCAACTCGACTCCATGAAGTCGGAGTCGCTAGTAATCCCGGATCAGCAACGCCGGGGTGAATACGTTCCCGGGCCTTGTACACACCGCCCGTCACACCACGAAAGTCGGTAACACCCGAAGCCGGTGGCCCAACCTTTTAGGAGGGAGCCGTCGAAGGTGGGATCGGTGATTGGGGTGAAGTCGTAACAAGGTAGCCGTACCGGAAGGTGCGGCTGGATCACCTCCTTTCTAAGGAGTGATGTCGGCCATTTGTGTCGACCACTACCCAGTTGAACACTGGCTATTCGGGCGATCCCTCACACCGGCAGATGAAATCGGCCGCCTCCGATCCATGCCCCAGCGGTGCTCGCACCGCCGGCGTGATCCTTCGGAGCCCGCCCTTCACTGACCGGTCCCTGCGGAGTCGACCGGACTCTCACTATTCCGTTTTGAGGGAGTGACCCAACGGGTCGTTCCCGGTGACGTCCGATGCCGCGCCATGCGCGCCGGACCGCTCACCCCGTGCGTGCCCCGACCGGGCAGTTGTCGGTGTCCTGCGTGTGCAGGAGGCCGAGCTCGGCCGAGGCGTGCGCTGTGCAGACCCTTGAGAATTCCAAAGCGAGCACGAGCATCTTTGTTCTCCAAGCTACAAAGAGCCAACGGCGGATGCCTTGGCGCCTAAAGCCGAAGAAGGACGTGGGCGACTGCGAAAAGCCACGGGAAGCTGTCTACCGAGCGTCGATCCGTGGATATCCGAATGGGGCAACCCAGCACCTGTCATGAGGTGTTACACCTGCCTGAATGCATAGGGCAGGGCGAGGGAACCGGGTGAATTGAAACATCTAAGTAACCCGAGGAGAGGAAAACAACAGTGACTCCCTGAGTAGCGGCGAGCGAAATGGGAAGAGCCTAAACCGTGCCGGTGGTAAAGCCTGGTGGCGTTGCCGGTATGGGGTTGTGGGACTCAAGAGACGGGGCACCAGACCTGTCACGGAGTTACAAATCCAATGCGTAGTGGAATCAGTCAGGAAAGCTGAACCAGAGAGGGTAATGGTCCCGTACACGAAACACATTGGACTCCGCTTGAGCACCCGAGTAGCGCCGGATCCGGGAAAGCCGGCGTGAATCTGCGAGGACCATCTCGTAAGGCTAAGTACTCTTAGGCGACCGATAGCGAACTAGTACCGTGAGGGAAAGGTGAAAAGTACCCCGGGAGGGGAGTGAAATAGTACCTGAAACCGTTGGCTTACAAACAGTCAAAGCGTCGTTGCTCCACCGTTGCCATGATCCCTTCGGGTGAGATTGGTGACACATGGTGGATCGCAGCCGTGATGGCGTGCCTTTTGAAGAATGAGCCAGCGAGTTACGGTGTGTGGCGAGGTTAACCAGTGATGGGTAGCCGAAGCGAAAGCGAGTCTGAACAGGGCGTAGAGTCGCATGCTGTAGACCCGAAGCCGAGTGAGCTTGCCATGGGCAGGCTGAAGCGAAGGTAAGACTTCGTGGAGGGCCGAACCCACCTAGGTTGAAAACTGGGGGGATGACCTGTGGCAAGGGGTGAAAGGCCAATCAAACTCGGTGATAGCTGGTTCTCCCCGAAATGCATTTAGGTGCAGCGTCGGGTGTTCAGCATCGGAGGTAGAGCACTGGATGGGCTAGGGGGCCTACAAGCTTACTGACCCCAACTAAACTCCGAATGCCGATGCTCAAGAACCCGGCAGTGAGACCACGAGGGATGAGCTTCGTTGGTCGAAAGGGAAACAGCCCAGACCGCCGGCTAAGGCCCCTAATTCTTGACTAAGTGGAAAACGATGTGGGAACGCAAAGACAGCCAGGAGGTTGGCTCAGAAGCAGCCATCCTTAAAAGAGTGCGTAATAGCTCACTGGTCGAGTGGTCCTGCGCGGATAATGTAACGGGGCTCAAGTCAAGAGCCGAAGCCGCGGATTTCCGTCAATAGACGGGAGTGGTAGGGGAGCGTCGATCTCGCAGAGAAGCGTCGGTGTGAACCGGCGTGGAGCGTGGTCGAGTGCGAATGCTGGTATGAGTAGCGAGAGAGGAGTGAGAAACTCCTCCGCCGTAAGCCCAAGGGTTCCTGGGGAAGGCTAATCCTCCCAGGGTAAGTCGGGAGCTAAGGCGAGGCCGAGAGGCGTAGTCGATGCACAACTGGTTGATATTCCAGTACTACCGTGTCCGCGCCCATTCCAATCCAGGGGTACTAAGGGGATGACCTTCGGGTCGAACCGACAAACCCTGGGGCGGACAGCAAAGGAGCGACGCAGGAAGATAGGTGAGCCCAGGCGTTGGTTGTCCTGGGGTAAGCGTGTAGGGAGGGATCTAGGTAAATCCGGGTCCCACACATCCTGAGACGCGATGCCGAGCCGTTCCAGGCGAAGTCACTGATTCTATGCTGCCTAGAAAAACTTCTAGCGAGCTGACACGGTACCCGTACCCCAAACCAACACAGGTGGGCGGGTAGAGAATACCAAGGCGATCGGGAGAACTGTGGTTAAGGAACTCGGCAAAATTCCTCCGTAACTTCGGGAGAAGGAGGGCCTCGATAGGGTGACGGACCTTGCGTCCCGATGCCCGAGGGGGCCGCAGAGAATTGGGGAAAGCGACTGTTTACTAAAAACACAGGAGCGTGCGAAGTCGTAAGACGATGTATACGCTCTGACGCCTGCCCGGTGCCGGAAGGTTACGGGGAAGGGTTAGCCCTCGGGCGAAGCTCTGAACCTAAGCCCCGGTAAACGGCGGCCGTAACTATAACGGTCCTAAGGTTGCATGACCCTTTGTTGTATTTGAAGGGACGCTGCCCCCCGCATTGGTGACAGTGCGGTGCGCAGTCGGCCATATGCTGGAACATCCGAGTATCCGGCGGTACTCGTCCGTGTGACAACCCAGTGATGGGATATACGCATGGGCAGTGACAATCCGACCGGTGCGGAAAATCAGCAGGAAAGGCTCAGTTACTGCGGATGGATTGCTGGATTCGTCGATGGAGAGGGCTGTTTCAGCTGCCCGATCTTTCGAAATGAGAAGACCAAGCTCCGCTGGCAGGTACAACCGACTTTCGTCGTCGTCCAGTCAGCGTCAAGCCGCGACGCTCTAGAAGACCTGGCCCGATTCTTCGGGTGTGGACGGGTCTGCGTGAACCATCGTCACGACAACCACCGGGAGGACCTCTGCCGGTTCGTCGTCACTCGGTTCACCGACCTGCGGGACGTTGTCGTCCCGTTCTTCCAAGAGCATCAGCTGCGAACCTCGAAGCGGGACAACTTCGAGAAGTTCGTCATGGTCGTTCGTCTCATGGAGGGGCGCAAGCACCTCACGATCCCCGGTCTGGTACAGATCGCGGAGATCGTCGAGACGATGAATCGGCGCAAGCCATCCGAAGTCCTGAGAATCCTCAGAGACCACACGCCGACCAACTCGACCGTCCCAGGTTGAGTTGAAGATATGGTCCGGTCCCTGCGGCGACGTAGGGAGGCCGGCGGAAACGACCGGCCCGCCAAATGTCAAGGCGGCATTTGGTGGTAACAGAACAAGCGAAATTCCTTGTCGGGTAAGTTCCGACCTGCACGAATGGCGTAACGACTTTCCTACTGTCTCAACCACAGACCCGGCGAAATTGAAGTACGAGTAAAGATGCTCGTTAGCTGCATCAGGACGGAAAGACCCCGTGGACCTTTACTACAGCTTGATGTTGAGTTTTGGTACTATTTGTGTAGGATAGGTGGGAGACTTTGAAGCATTGGCGCCAGCCAGTGTGGAGTCAACCTTGAAATACCACCCTTTTAGTGCCGGGACTCTAACCTCGGTCCGTGATCCGGATCAGGAACAGCGTCAGGTGGGTAGTTTGACTGGGGCGGTCGCCTCCTAAAATGTAACGGAGGCGCCCAAAGGTTCCCTCAGGCTGGTTGGCAATCAGCTGTCGAGTGCAATGGCAAAAGGGAGCTTGACTGCGAGACCTACAAGTCGAGCAGGTGCGAAAGCAGGGCATAGTGATCCAGCGGTTGCTTATGGAAGCGCCGTTGCTCAACGGATAAAAGGTACCCCGGGGATAACAGGCTCATCTTCCCCAAGAGTCCATATCGACGGGAAGGTTTGGCACCTCGATGTCGGCTCGTCGCATCCTGGGGCTGAAGCCGGTCCCAAGGGTTGGGCTGTTCGCCCATTAAAGCGGTACGCGAGCTGGGTTTAGAACGTCGTGAGACAGTTCGGTCCCTATCCGATGCAGCCGTAGGAGATTTGAGGAAGGCTGTCCCTAGTACGAGAGGACCGGGACGGACGTAGCTCTCGTGTGCCAGTTGTCCTGCCAAGGGCACGGCTGGTTTGCGACCTACGGGTGGGATAAGCGCTGAAAGCATCTAAGTGCGAAGCCCGTTCCAAGATGAAATCTCCCACAGGGTTAACCTGGTAAGGCCCGTGGCTAGACGACCACGTTGATAGGCCGGAGGTGTACGTGCAGCAATGCATTCAGCCGACCGGTACTAATCGGCCGAGGGCTTGGAGATCTACCTCGCTCGTGCTCGCTTTGGAACGCTCAGGGGCTGCGATGACGCAGCCCGCGGCGCACTGCCGCTCCCGGACTCGGGGGCCGGCCGGCCCGCGAGCGCAAGGTTTCCGGTGGCCATGGCGGCGGGGAAACACCCGTTCCCATTCCGAACACGGCAGTTAAGCCCGCCCGCGCCGATGGTACTTGGGGGGAGGCCCCCTGGGAGAGTAGGTCGCCGCCGGGATTTCTCATGACGAAGACCCCCTCTGAGCTCCGGCTCGAGGGGGTCTTCGTCGTTTCAGGCGCCGTTCGCCGGTGCCCTAATCGGTCGGCTCAGTCGGCGGCCAGCATCCAGCGGATGCCGAAGCGGTCGAGGCAGGTCGACCAGTACTGACCCCAGGGCATCACGGCGGGCTCACTCTGCTCTTCGCCCGAAGCGAGCCCGGCGAAGAGCCGGTCGACCTCGCCTTGGCTGTCGACCTCCACCATGATCGTCGTGTTGTTTCCAATACGGCAGTGCTGGTCCATGGATTCGAGCATGTCGGTCGCCATCAGCACGTGGCCGGCCGCGATCTCTACCTCCATGTGCATCATCTTCTGAGTGTCGTCCGGTGACAGTTCGGGTCCACCCGGCGCGGCCATGTCGCCGAAGCGCACGGTCTGGCCCACGAACCGGGTGCCGAACAGGTCCCGGTAGTGCGTCAACGCCTCCTCGGTCTGCCCTTGCAAGTTGAGGTACGTCGAGACTCGGGCCATGGCCTCCTCCTGTGTTGCGCCGGCTTGGCGGACCCTACCGCCCCTTGGCCGCAGACGCGGCTGTCGGGGGGACGGGGCTTGTCTATGGACGAGGGCTGCGGCGGGCCACGGTGTCCCACGAGTCACCCCGCACGTAGAATCACACGATGCCCCAGCAACCCTCGCGGCCTGATCGGCGCGCCCGCCCAGCCGGCGCCGGCCAGTCGTCGGGGCGCGCCCGGCCTGCGTCGGGCGGCAAGTCGAGCGGGACGGGTGCTCGAAGGAGTCCTGGCGAGGGATCGTCCAAGGGCAGGGGATCGCCCCCGTCGCGCTCGCCCCAGTCGCGCTCGCTCCAGTCGCGTACGGGCCAGTCGCGTACGGGCCAGGCCCGTTCAGGCCAGGCGAGTGCAGGTCAGAGGGGTGACGGCCAGGTTCGCGGCGCGGCAGTCGCGCTCGGGTCAGTCGCGTTCGGGCCAGTCGCGCTCGGGTCAGTCGCGCTCGGGCCAGTCGGCGAGCTCCCAATCACGCGCGGCGTCGCCCCGGACACGCACCAACACGTCGAGGGGCGGGACCTCCACCGGCTCTTCGGGGGGCGGACCCCGGACGGGCGGGACGACCAGGGACGGGGCGCGACCGGGAGGACGGGGGAGCACGGTTCGCCGGACGACCGAGAGG
This sequence comes from uncultured Acidimicrobiaceae bacterium, assembly GCA_963781955.1. Lineage (GTDB taxonomy): Bacteria > Actinomycetota > Acidimicrobiia > Acidimicrobiales > RAAP-2 > Bog-473. Next base: position 1,544,459 of record CAWAHU010000001.1, on the reverse strand, counting down.
CGGCCGACGAGCCCGTCGGGTGCCGGCCGGTCCGGCGCCCCACGCGCACAGCCAGACCGCCGGACGCGTGAGGGCGGCTCGGGGGGGAGCGAGGGCCCGGCTCGTTCCCGGGCGGGATCCTCACGCCCGGGCCCGGGGCAGGCCAACCGCCGATCGGCCAGGGACGACCGTCCCGCCGAGGGAGCGACGGCCAAATGGGGCAACGTGGCCCGCCGCGGGGCCCGCGTGCTGCCCGGCGCCGACGGGGTGGCGGGCGATGCCGGCGGACGCGAGCGCGGCCGTGATCATGATCGGCGGTCCCCGGGCCGACGCGGCATGGGAAGCGACACCCGGCGTGACGGGCGCCCCGACGCACGCCGCGACGCCGGTCGGGGCATACGCCCCGACGCGTCACCGCACGTCACGCGAGAGCAGCGTGCCGTCCGCCCGCCCCGCCCAGTGGAGGCCTGGGTGCGCGATGACGGGGCTCGGGACGAGTGGCAGGACGCGTCACCGGCCCGAGGCGCCGGGCGCCGGGCGGCCGCAACGGGCCGGCCCGCCTCACCTCCCCGGGCGGCCGCCGCCCTGTCCAGCCGTTCCCTCCTCCCTGCCGAGGTCGCGGCCGAGATCCGCAACGCGGCGGACACGGCGACGGCGCGCCACCGGGAGCACCTCGTCGAGCGCGCCGAGACGGCGTACGGCGCGTACGAGCGGGCACGCTTCCTCGATGCGGCCCGGGCCATCAAGCCCGTGGCCGACGAGGTCCCCGGCGTCCCGGCAGTGCGCGAGCTGGCTGGGTTGGCCGCCTACCGCAACGGCCGCTGGCGCGAGGCGATCCGGCATCTCGAGGCGTTCGACGTGCTGACCGGCTCCGACGACCACCTGCCCGTCGTGATGGACTGCCAGCGGGCCCTGCACAAGCCGAAGAAGGTCGCTGAGCTCTGGGCCGAGCTCCGCCAGAGCTCGCCCGATCCTGACGTCCTGGCCGAGGGGCGGATCGTGGCGGCGGCGTCGCTGGCCGAGACGGGCGATCTCAACGGGGCCGTCGCCATGCTCGCGACGGCCGGTGCGGCCAAGGCGATCCGGAACCCGTCGGACCGCCACGTGCGGCAGTGGTATCTGCTGGCCGACCTCTACGAGCGCGCCGGTGACATCCCGCGGGCTCGGCAGTACTTCGAACGGGTCAGCAAGGCCGACCCCGACGCGTACGACGTCACCGAACGGCTGCGCGGGTTGGGCCCGGTGCGCCGTTCGCGGGCGGATCGCGCCCGGGACGCGCCCGCCAGCAACCACAAGCCTGAGCGTGGGGACCCCGGGACGGCAGCGGATCGCGGCTCCGGGGCCGGTGCGGCTCAGCTCGTCGGCGTGGTGGCGACGGTGGGCGTGGTGGCCGGCGCTGCCGGCACCGTGGTCGCTGGTGGTGCCGTTGTGCTTGTCGTCGTCGCGGTCGTCGTCGAGGGGGGAGCGGTCCCATAATCGGGCCCTTCGACCGTCACCAGGGTGCCGATGGGGGTGAGCGGCCAAACCTGCGCGGCGTCGGCGTAGCTCATCTCGACGCAACCGTTGCTCTGGGGCGTCCCGTAGGTGGCGCGTACGAACCCGTGCAGCGCGTCGCCCCCGTTGAAGTAGCTGGCGTACGGCACGTTGGGGTCGTCGTACTTCGAGCCGTCCGGGTTGGTCCCCTTCATCTCGGAGAACCGGACGTGCTCGAACACGGCGTACGAACCATTGGTCGTGTCCGCCCCGGGTGCGCCCGTATTGATCCGGATCCCCCCGAACTGGACCACGCCGTTGTTCCACAATGTCAACGTCTGGGGCACCACCTTGCTCACCAGGACGTAGACGTAGGGCACCCCGCTCGCCTTTCCGTTGATGGTGTCATTGATCAAGGCCGTCCAGACGGCGGGCCCGGCGATCCCATCCACGCCGAGGCCGTTCTGATTCTCGAAAGACATGACGGCGGCCTTGGTGATCTCGTTCTGCGTGCCCTGCATCCACTGAGAGGTCAGCTCGGCGGGCAGGCCAGGCCAGCGCCACGAGAACGATCCGGGCTGGTCCGTGGCCAGCTCTGCCTTCGCCGGTGCCGGACCCGTCGGGGAGAAGGACGCGGGCAGGTAGTCGAGCCCGGCCAGCAGCTGCTGGAGCCGCAGGGTGTCGCCGGGGGCCACGCTGAACGTCACCGTGCGGGTGGCCGCCAGCGTGGCCCCGCCCGTCGAGCGCACGCCCGACCGGCCGCCGGGGATGGTGACTGTCTCCGTCGTGGAGGGGATGAACGGCGAGTCGAGCCGGAAGGACAGCGTCGCCGGGCTGGTGTGGACCCAGGTCCCGCCGATGGCGGGTGAGAGCTGCGGGGTGGGCGTCGTGGGCGCCAGGGCCTGGGTGAAGGTCACCGCGATGGTGGCGTCGGACGCCACGCCCTGGGCGTCGGGCGCGGGGACCGTGGACCGCACTGCCAGCGGGCCCGAGGATGCGGGGTCCCCCGGCGACGAGGAAGCCGAGGCCGACCGGGAGCCGCCCGACGAGTCGGACGACGACGAGGGGGAGCTGCGGGACACGGCCCAGCCGACGCCTACGGCGAGCACGAAGACGACCAGGACCACCCCACCCACGACGAGAGCCCGCGTGCGCGGGCGCAGCGCCCGATCCCCCCTCGATTCGGGAACGTCCATGGCCTCCGCTCGCTCGAGACGTCAGCATCCGGTGATTCCGACGTGTCAATGGTACGGGTCCGCCACGCGCGCCAGACGTCGGGGCTCGGGCTACGCCTAACGGACCGCTCGCGGGCCCCTCCGGTAGGCTCGTGTCCATGAGCAACAGCCTCGACCTGCACTCTCTTCTGGGGGAGGACGCCGACGCCCTCCTGGGCTACACCGCCAAGGCCTTCCCGGCGGAGAACCTCGTCCTGCCCGGACCCGACTACCTCGACCGGGTCTTCACGGCCAGCGACCGCAACCCGAACGTGCTGCGCAACCTGGGCACACTGTTCAACCACGGGCGGCTCGGGGGCACCGGCTACATCTCGATCCTCCCGGTCGACCAGGGGATCGAGCACTCCGCGGCGGCCAGCTTCGCCAAGAGTCCGGGCTACTTCGACCCGCTGAACCTGATGGAGTTGGCGCTCGCCGGGGAGTGCAGCGCCGTGGCCACCACCTTGGGCACGCTCGGACTGGCCTCGCGCCGCTACGTGCACAAGATCCCCTTCATTGTGAAGCTCAACCACAATGCGTTCCTGCATGCACCCGACACCTACGAGCAGATCATGTTCTCGTCGGTCCGCCAGGCGGCCGACCTGGGCGCGGTTGGGGTGGGTGCGACCATCTACTTCGGCTCGGACGACATGGACCGCGAGCTGCAGGAGGTGACCCAGGCGTTCGCTGAGGCGCACCGGCTCGGCATGTTCACCGTGCTCTGGTGCTACCTGCGGAACCCGGCATTCAAGAAGGACGGAGTGAACTACGAGGTCTCGGCCGACCTGACCGGCCAGGCCAACCACATGGGAGTGACCATCGAGGCCGACATCATCAAGCAGAAGCAGCCGGAGAACAACGGCGGGTACACGGCCGTCGGCCTCGGCAAGACAGACCCGCTCGTCTACGACGAGCTCACCACCGACAACCCGATCGATCTCACCCGCTGGCAGGTCGTCAACTGCTACGCGGGCCGGATCGGCCTGATCAACTCCGGGGGAGAGTCCAAGGGTGACAGCGACCTGGCGCAGGCCATCCGCACGGCCGTGGTCAACAAGCGGGCCGGCGGAATGGGCCTCATCGTCGGGCGGAAGGCCTTCCAGCGGCCGATGGCCGAAGGCGCCGCCCTCATCCACTCCATCCAGGACGTCTACCTGAGCCACGAGGTCACCATCGCCTGAGCGTGGTGCGGGGAGCCGCACCTGCCGGCACGGGGCGGTCCGGGCGTCGATGAAGTCGGGGGCTGCCGTCCCCGGAGGTAGGCTTGTGCCCGAACGACAGATTCGGACGGAGAGTGCCGCGCGCCGTGCGGTCGGGGGTGCGAACGCGGCTCGCCGCGGTGAGCCAGGCCTCTCGGACGTCCTCGAGATGAGACGAGGCAGCCCCGTGGAATCGGGAACGCAACACGCGACGGAGCAGTTGGACCAGGTCATCGTGCGATTCGCCGGTGACTCGGGCGACGGGATGCAGCTCACGGGCGACCGATTCACCACCAGCAGCGCCCTGCTGGGCAACGACCTGTCCACCTTCCCGGACTTCCCGGCGGAGATCCGGGCCCCGGCGGGCACCCTCAACGGCGTGTCGGCGTTCCAGGTCCACATATCGGACCACGACATCTTGACGCCGGGTGACTCGCCCAACGTGCTGGTGGCCATGAACCCCGCCGCGCTGCGGGCCAACATCGACCTGATGGCGAAGGGGACGGTCCTGATCGTCAACAGCGACGCCTTCGAGGAGCGGAGCCTGGCCAAGGCGGGCTACACGGACAACCCGCTCACCGACGGCTCGCTCGGCGTCTACACCGTCTACGAGGTCCCCATGACGTCCATCACCCAGGAGGTCTGCAAGGAAGCCGGGGTCAAGCCGCGCGACGCCGAGCGCTCGAAGAACTTCTTCGCGCTCGGGCTGGTGAGCTGGCTCTACACCCGCCCGGTCGAGCCCACCTTGGGGTGGATCTCCGAGCGATTCGCGGCCAAGCCGCAAGTGGTCGAGGCCAACACGAGGGCGTTCCGGGCCGGTTACGACTTCGGCGAGACGGCCGAGCTCTTCGAGTCCAATTACGAGGTCCGACCGGCCACGTTCGAGAAGGGTGAGTACGTCCAGGTCACCGGCAACCAGGCGCTGGCCTGGGGCCTCATCACGGCGTCCCGCCTGGCCGGGCTGCCGCTGTTCTTGGGCAGCTACCCGATCACCCCCGCCTCCGACATCCTCCACGAGCTGAGCCGGCGCAAGGAATTCGGGGTTCGCACCTTCCAGGCGGAGGACGAGATCGCCGGCATCGGCGCCGCCCTCGGCGCGGCGTTCGGCGGGGCGCTGGGCGTGACCACGACGAGCGGGCCCGGTCTGGACCTCAAGTCCGAGACCATCGGCCTGGCCATCAACCTCGAGTTGCCGCTGGTGATCGTCGACGTCCAGCGCGGCGGCCCCTCGACGGGCCTGCCCACCAAGACCGAGCAAGCCGACCTGCTCCATGCCATGTACGGGCGCCACGGCGAGGCCCCGCTGCCGATCGTCGCGGCCACCACGCCGAGCGACTGCTTCACCTCGGCGATCGAGGCGACACGGATCGCCGTCACGTACCGGACGCCGGTCATCCTCCTCTCCGACGGGTACCTGGCCAACGGCGCCGAACCCTGGCGACTGCCCGACCTCGACGGGTTCGAGCCGATCGAGCCCGGCTTCGCCACCGAGCCCAACAGCGTGGACGAGGAGGGAAACCCCTCGTTCCAGCCCTACGTGCGTGACCCCGAGACGCTGGCCCGGCCCTGGGCACCCCCGGGCCTCCCGGGCCTCGAGCACCGCATCGGTGGCCTCGAGAAGGCCGACGGCACCGGGAACGTGTCCTACGAAGGCGTCAACCACGAGCGCATGGTCCACCTACGCCAAGAGAAGATCGCCGGGATCGACGTCCCGCCGGCCGTGGTGAGCGGCGACGCGGACGCATCGCTCTTGTTGGTCAGCTGGGGCTCGACCTACGCCGCCGTGGCGGCCGGGGTCAAGCGCGTGCGGGCCCGCGGCATGAAGGCGGCCCACGTGCACCTGCGGCACCTCAACCCGCTGCCGCCCAACCTGGGCGAGGTGCTGCGGAGCTACAGCCAGGTCCTGGTGCCCGAGATCAACCTGGGTCAGTTGAGCCGGATCCTGCGCGCCGAGTACCTGGTGGACGCCCAGACGATGTCGAAGATGCAGGGCGTCCCGTTCCGGGTCGGGGAGATCGAGGCGGCCATCACGGCGCTGGTCGGGGGGAAGGCATGAGCGAGTCGAACGGATCCAACGGCAAGGCCGGCACGGGCACCGCCACCGCGGTGCCCGTGACCACCCGCAAGGACTGGAGCAGCGATCAAGAGGTGCGCTGGTGCCCGGGGTGCGGCGACTACTCGATCCTGGCCGCCGTCCAGATGCTGATGCCGGACCTCGGAGTGCGCCGGGAGAACACGGTGTTCCTCTCCGGCATCGGGTGCGCGGCGCGCTTCCCCTACTACATGAACACCTACGGGATGCACTCGATCCACGGCCGGGCTCCCGCCATCGCGACGGGCCTGGCCACGACGCGGCCCGATCTCGACGTCTGGGTGATCTCGGGTGACGGTGACGCGCTCTCGATCGGTGGCAACCACCTCATTCACGCACTCCGTCGCAATGTGCGGTTGAACATCTTGATGTTCAACAACCAGATCTACGGCCTGACCAAGGGCCAGTACTCACCGACGTCCGAGGTGGCCAAGGTCACCAAGTCGACGCCCTTCGGCTCGGTCGACACGCCGTTCAACCCGGTCTCGCTGGCGTTGGGAGCGGAGGCCACCTTCGTGGCGCGCACGCACGACATGGACCGCGGCCACATGCAGGAGACGTTCCGCCGGGCCCACGAGCACGACGGCGCCGCCTTTGTGGAGGTCCTCCAGAACTGCAACGTCTTCAACGACGGTGCGTTCGAGAAGATCACGGGCCGCGACGCCCGGGCCAGCATGCTGATCCCGCTTGAGCACGGCAAGCCCATTCAGTTCGGCGCCGAGGGTGAGGAACGAGGCGTCGTGCAGCGGCCCGACGGGAGCCTCGAGATCGTCTCGGTGGCCGACGCGGGGGTCGACGCCCTCCTGGTGCACGACGAGTCCCGTGAGGACCCGGGTCTGGCCTTCGCCCTCTCCCGACTGTCGCGCGGCCCGTACGAGCCGACCCCGATCGGCGTCTTCCGCGCCGTGCGGCGCCCCGAGTACGGCGCGCAGATGTCCGAGCAGATCACCGACGCCCAGGCCAAGCGAGGCCTGGGCGACCTGGCGGCCCTGCTGCGTTCGGGCTCGAGCTGGACCGTCGACTAGGGGCACTCGGCGGGGCGCCGAGAGCTAGGACGAAGCCTCCACCTCGGCCCTGATGCGCTCGAGTGTCGTGTGCATGCCCTTGCGGTTCACCTTGCCGCGGCTCCAGCCCCACAACGCCCAGTAGATCTTCAGGCCGAGGGTAGGTGCCAGGGTGAACGACTCGGTCACGTCGGCCCCGTTGCCGGCCGGCGTCACCTCGTAGCGCCACACGGCGAGCGGCCTCTCGCTCGAGATGGTGCCGAAGGCGAAGGTCCGCCCGGGCTCGCACTCGGTGACCGTGCACGAGGTCCAGTAGGTCGGTCCGATCCCGTTGCGCTTTACGTGGCCCCGGAACCTCGCCCCGACGGCCGGCCCTGTGGCGCCCTCGATCCACTCCGCCTCGAAGGTCTCCGGGCTGTAACTCCCGATCCGGGTCACATCGCTGACCAGCTCCCAGATGCGCTCGGGCGGTGCGTCCATGTGCACCGTCACGCTGTCGGACATCGCCCGCATGTCAGGCGATGTCCAACGACCGGAACACCATGCCGGTTCGTGGCTTGGGGCTGAAGTAGGTCGTCTTGGGAGGCATCCGCCGACCGGAACGCGCCCACTCCTCGATCTGAGCCACCGTGACCGGCCGCAGGAGGAAGGCAGCCTGGTCACCGTGGGCCAGGGCCTCCATGGCCTCGTCGACGCTGTGGCGGTGCGCGACCTCGTGGGGCGGGAGCCGGTCGAGTGTGGAGGCGATCAGGTTGGAGTCGAGATCGTTGCCCGGCCGGCCCTGGACGTCGTCGTGGGGGAGGAGGAGGTAGGCCTGGCCACCGGTCACCATCGTCAAGGAGTGTGCGTCGGCCAGGGCGCCGAGCGTGCGCTCGTCGGCCGCGCCGGCCCGGACGACGTCGAACCACTCACCCAGAGCCTCGGCCAGGTCGAAGTCGTGCGGCAGGCCGCTCACCGTCCGGTGGATGGCGCCGACCGTGAGCTGGTCCTCGGCCAGCTCCACCACGAGGGCCATCACGAAGTCGTGGGGGCCCGGGCGGCCGCCGTTGGCCTCGCGGCACTCCGCCTGGTAGGCCCGTGCCGTCTCGTACCGGTGGTGCCCGTCGGCGAGGACGACCGGAGCCGCCGCCAGGGCGGCGCCCACGGCCTCCACGGCGTCGGGGTCGCTCAGGGCCCAGAGCTGGTGACGGACCCCGTCGTCGTCGTAGGCGTCGGCCACCGGGTCGTCGTCGGTCGGGTCGAAGGTCGCCGTCACCCCGGGCGCCATGGACAGGCCCCAGATCGGCGAGAGGTTGGCCCGGGTGGCGCGGAGCAGGTCGAGGCGGTCACTCTTGGGCTTCGGGAGCGTCTGCTCGTGCGGGAGGACCTCGCCCTCCTGGCCCGGTGGTGCCAGGCCCAGGGCGCCGATGACCCCCGTGGTTCGCCGCCCCGACGCGTCGGTCATGCAGTACGGGTAGAGGCTCGGCTCCTGCTCGGGGGCAAGGACCCCCTCGGCCCGCCACCGGGTCAGGAGGTCGCTGGCCACGGCGTAGCGGTCGCGGCCACCGGGCAGGTCTGCCTCGGGCAACTCCACCAGCACGGCGTTCGCCGGGTGTCGCGTGGCCAGATGTCCCCGCTCGGCTGGGGAGACGACGTCGTAGGGCGGGGCGATGACCTGGGTGATGGGCGCCACCTCAGCGCGGTACCGCAGGCCTCGGAAGGGCTCGAAGCGGGGCACGGGGCCACTCTGGCACAGGTCGACTCGATCACGGGGTGCACGGGCCGGCGGCCGTCTCTCGGGAAGCCGCGGGGCACTCCCTAGAATCGATGCGTGGGCGACGACGGGCTGGACCGGATCTTCACGGTGCCCAACGTCATCACCTTGGTGCGGCTGCTGTGCATCCCCGTCTTCTTGTGGCTGCTGTTCGGTGCCCACCGCCAGACTGCGGCGGCCGTGCTGTTGGCGGCCCTCGGGGCCACCGACTGGGTGGACGGGTACGTCGCCCGACACTTCGACCAGGTCTCCACCTTCGGCAAGGTGCTGGACCCGACCGCCGACCGGTTGCTGGTCGGCACCGCGGTGATCTCCATCATGATCTACGGAGCCGTACCCGTCTGGTTCGGTGTCGCCACCATCGCGCGCGAGGTCCTTGTCTCGGTGATGGTGGTCCTGTTGGCGTCGTTGGGCGCGGCGCGGATCGACGTGCTCTGGGTGGGCAAGGCCGGGACGTTCGGGTTGATGTTCGCCTACCCCACGTTCCTGCTGGCCGACGGCAACGCCACGTGGCAGGAGCCGTTGAAGGTGATCGCCTGGGTCACCGGGCTCGTCGGCCTGGCGCTCGCCTGGTGGGCGGCAGTCAGCTACATCGAGCCGGCCCGGCGCGCCCTGCGCGCGGGCCGGGAGGCACGAAGGAGCGCGGTGTGAAGGCAGTGATCATGGCGGGCGGCGAGGGCACCCGCCTGCGCCCGCAGACGTCGAACCTCCCCAAGCCGATGCTGCCGCTGGTCGGCCGGCCGATGATGGAGCACATCGTGTCGTTGCTGCGGCGCCACGGGATCACCGACATCGTCGTCACCGTCGCCTTCCTGCCCAATGCCATCCGCTCGTACTTCGGGGACGGCAGCGAGCTCGGCGTGCGCATGGCCTACGCCACCGAGGAGACCCCACTGGGCACGGCCGGCTCGGTGCGCAACGCCCGGGAGCAGCTCACCGAGCGGTTCCTCGTGATCTCGGGCGACGTGCTGACCGACATCGATCTCTCGTCGGTCATCGCCTTCCACGAGAAGAACCAGGCGCTGGCCACCATCGCGCTCTGCGCGGTGGAGAACCCGCTCGAGTTCGGCATCGTCATCACCCGCGAGGACGGCACGATCGAGCGCTTCTTGGAGAAGCCGGGCTGGGGGCAGGTGTTCAGCGACACCATAAACACCGGGATCTACGTCCTCGAGCCCGAGATCTTCGACCGCATCCCCGAGGGCCGCTCGGTGGACTTCTCCGGCGAGGTGTTCCCGTCCGTCCTCGACGCGGGCGACCCCATGTACGGGTACGTGGCCGACGGCTACTGGGAGGACGTGGGCACGACGGCGGCCTACCTCAAGGCCCACGAGGACATCCTCGACGGCAAGGTGGACGTCGAGGTGTCGGGCTTCGAGCTGCGCCCGGGCGTCTGGGTGGGCAAGGGGTCGTCGATCGACCCGTCCGTCCGCATCGACGGTCCCGTGTTCATGGGGGAGAACTGCACGGTCGACCGCGACGTCCGGCTCGGTCCCTACACCACCATCGGGGCGAACACGCAGGTGGCGCCCCGCGCCGAGATCGAACGCTCGGTGATCGGCGAGAACTCCTACCTCGGGCAGGCGGTCCGGGTCGAGGGCGCGGTGCTCGGGCGCACCTGCGAGCTGCGGAACGGGGCCCGGGTCGAGCGGGGCGCGGTGCTGGGTGAGGGGTGCCTGGTCGGTGCTCACGCCGAGGTCCGCGGCGACGTCAAGGTCTACCCGTACAAGGTCGTCGAGGCAGCCGCCCAGGTGAACGCGTCGATCGTGTGGGAGTCAGGGGGATCGCGCACCATCTTCGGCCCTGAGGGTGTGGAGGGCATCGCCAACGTCGACGTCAGTCCGGAGCTGGCGGTACGCCTGGCCAAAGCCTGGGCGTCGGGCTTCGAGAAGGGTTCCTACATCACGGCGTCGCGCGACACCAGCAGGATCGCCCGGGTGCTCAAGCGGGCGCTCATGGTCGGGTGCAACTCGGTCGGGGTCAACGTCACCGACCTGGAGTTGGCGACCGTGCCGGTGACGAGGCACCACGTGCGCATGCGTGGGAACCGCGCCGGAGGGATGACCGTGCGCCTGAGCCCCGACGACCCGCAGTCAGTGGTGATCCGCTTCTTCGACGAGCGAGGGATCGACCTCTCCGAGAGCGACCAGCGAAGGGTCGAGCGCATGTACCACCGGGAGGAGTTCCGGCGGGTGACCGCGGGTGACATCGGCGACATCGACTTCTCGCCGCGAGCCATCGAGATGTACACCGCGGACGTCGTGGAGGCCTTCGGGCTGCAGCCCGGCGAGGGCCGGGAGGTGAAGCTGGTGCTTGACCTCTCCTACGGGGCGGGCAGCTTCGTGATGCCCAACCTGCTGGCCAAGGTGGGCGCCGATGTGCTCAGCATCAACCCGTACGCCCAAACGCCCGGAATGATCTCGGTGGACCGGATCGTGAGTGAGGCCCGGGTGGCCGACGCCGTCCGGAGCTCGGGGGCCGACCTCGGAGCGGTCATCGACGCCGGGGGCGAGCGGCTGACCCTCATCGACGGGTCGGGCCACGTGCTGAGCCACGACGAGGCGCTGATGGTCTTCATCGACCTCCTGACCAACGCGGGCGTGGCCGGGCGCATCGCCCTCCCCGTGACGGCGAGCGACCGAGCGTTGCAGCTGTGCGCCCGGCGCGGGGTCGGGGTGGTGCCGACGCCGCTCGCTGCCTCGGGTCTGCTGGAGTCCGCGGCAGCAGGTGGCATCGCCTTCGCGGCGGACCGGCGCGGCGGCTACGTGTTCCCCGACTTCCTGCCGGCATTCGACGCCGCAGCCGCGCTGGCCCGACTGGTCTCCCTGCTTGGTGCCAGTTCGGCGACCCTGGCCGGCATGGTCGAGGGCATGGCCCCGATGCCCGTCGTCCACCAGGAGGTGGCCACCCCCTTCGAGCACAAGGGGTTGATCATGCGCACCCTGATGGAGCAGCTGACCGACGAAGGGGCCGATCTGGTGCTGGTGGACGGGATCAAGGTGTTGTCCGACCGGGGCTGGGCCCTGGTCGTCCCCGACCCCGAGGACCCGGTCACCCACGTGTGGGCCGAGGGGGCGGACCAGGCCGCGTCCGTCACCCTGGCGGCGGAGTGCGAGGAGCGCATCCGCTCGATTCTGCCCTGAGGCACGGGCCCCGAGCGCCCGGGCCGTGCCCCTGACGTGCGGGCCTGCGGGTCGGCACGGCTGTCCGGTACATTCGCCCCCCATGGACATCCCCGGGGACCTGCGGTATTCGCCCGAGCACGAATGGGTGCGCGTCGACGGCGCACGGGTACGGGTGGGCATCACGGACTACGCGCAGGACGCGCTCGGCGACATCGTGTTCGTCGACCTGCCCGCCGTCGGGAGCGAGGTCGAGGCCGGAGGCCAGATCGGCGAGGTGGAGTCGACGAAGTCCGTCTCGGAGATCTATGCGCCCCTGGCCGGCACCGTCACGGCGGTGAACGACGCCCTGGCCGACGGCCCGGAGCGGATCAACCAGGACCCATACGGGGACGGGTGGATCTACGAGCTTGAGCTGGCTCCCGGGTCGGACGCCGGCAGCCTGCTCGATGCGGCCGGCTACGCCGAGCTCACGGCCGACTGAGGCCCGTGGGCACTGATGTCGTCAGGGAAATCGAGCCGGGCGGTGGAGTACCGTGGACGGCGTGTTCTGTACCAACTGCGGGCACCGCAATCCCGCGGGGGTCAATTTCTGCTCCTCGTGCGGTCACACGCTGCTCGCGGACGGCGATGACGCCACCATCACCCTCCAGACCGTCCAGGCGACCGAGGAGGCGGAACCCTCTGAGCCGCATCCCGACGTCACTCTGGTCGAGGTCCCGCACGGTGCCGGCGTCCTGGTGGTCACCCGTGGGCCCAACCTCGGAGCTCGGCACCTGCTGGGCGACGGCGTGGTCAAGGCGGGCCGCCACCCCGAGAGCGACATCTTCCTGGACGACATCACCGTCTCCCGGCGCCACGCCGAGATCTCGCCCGTCGACGGGGGCTACAAAGTGCGGGACGTGGGCTCGTTGAACGGCACGTACGTCAACCGCGAGCGGATCGACGAGGCGCAGCTGGCGCCCGGCGACGAGCTGCAGATCGGCAAGTTCAAGCTCGTCTACCTGGTGGCTGGCAACGAGTGAGCAGCCGCACCTACCTGTCCATCGGCGACGTCCTGACTCTGCTCAGGGAGGAGTTCCCCGACGTCACCATCTCCAAGATCCGGTTCCTCGAGAGCCAGGGCCTGGTGAATCCGGAGCGTTCACCGTCGGGGTACCGCAAGTTTTTCGACCACGACGTCGAGCGGCTGCGCTGGGTGCTGCGCCAGCAACGGGAGCACTTTCTTCCCCTCAAGGTCATCAGAGACCGCCTGGCCGACGGCGACCTCGACGGTGGCGACCCCGAGGTGCCGAACGGGGATGCCGGTCATGGGACTCCGGGCGAGGCGGCGGCCGGGGCCGTCGCCGTCGTCGCCGAGACGCACGAGTTGCCGACCAAGGCCGACGAGGAGGCGATGGCGCGGATCTTGGCCGACGCTTCGCGCCGGGCGGCGCACCGCACGGCGGAGTCTCAGCCTCGTCGGGCGCTGCAGGTGGTCGGCGACGAGCCGGTACCGGCGGACGCCACCGAGGCGAAGGCCGTGGGCGATGCCGACCTGGCGGGAGCGCCAACCGAAGAACAGCCCCATGCGTTGGCGGCTTCGGCGCGCTCGGGTGGGTCGAAGCGTGCCTCGAGCTCCGCCGGAAGCGACAACGGGTCCTCGGGCGGCGCGGCGCGCCGGGCCAAGGCGGGAGCGGGTGGGGCGCCACGGGGTGGTGCACCGGACGCCGGATCGGATCCGGACGACGGGGTGGCCGCCAGCCCGTCCGCGGAGGGGACGACCAGCGTGACCACCGGGGCCAGCCTCACACTCGAAGAGCTGTGTGCCGCCAGCGGGTTGACGGCCGACGAGGTGGCAGGGCTGCGGAGCTTCGGGCTCATCGAGTCCGTGGGCGTGGCCGGGCTCGAGACCTTCGACGAGGAAGCCTTGACTGTGGCCAACCTGGCTGCGTCCTTCCGCTCGTTCGGGGTCGAGCCCCGGCACCTGCGGCTCTACCGCAACGCGGTAGACCGGGAGCTGGGCCTGATCGAGCAGGTCGTGATCCCCCTGCTCCGCCTGCGCAACCCCGAGTCCCGCCAACGGGCGATGGAGAGCGCCGACGAGCTCGCCTCGCTCGGCCAGGCCATGCGGGCCACGCTGCTGCGCAGCGCCCTCCGGCGGCACCTCGGCGGGTGACGGACGGTCTGCACCGAGCGCTAGTTTGCTGTCATGGTCCGAGTGCTGCTCCGAGCTGTCAGGGTGGACCTGCAGTCGAACACTCCGGTTCTGCTCCTGCAGGAGACCGTGGGGGAGGGGCGGACGCTGCCGATCTTCATCGGGAGCCCTGAGGCGACGGCCATCGCCTATGCGTTGCAAGGCGTGGTGATGCCGCGGCCACTGACCCACGACCTGATGAAGGACATGCTCGACGCGCTGGGGATCCAGGTCGAGCGCGTGATCATCACCGAGCTCCGCGCCTCGACCTACTACGCGGAGCTGCACCTCGTGCGCGGCGACGAGCGCACGGTCGTGTCGAGTCGCCCGTCTGACGCGGTGGCGCTCGCGGTGCGGACGGAGTCCCCGCTGTTCGTGTCCGACGAGCTGATGGAGTCAGAGGGGATCATCCTGGCCCTCGAGGCCGAGGACGAGGAGGACGACACGCCCGACGAACTCGTCGGGCAGTTCCGCGAGTTCCTCGACTCGGTGCGCCCGGAAGACTTCGAGTCGTGAACCGGCCGAGGTGGGCGCTCGCCTTCGTGGCGTGCGCCGGGCTGCTCCTCGCCGCCTGCGGGAACGGCTCGTCTCCGGCCACGAGCAGTACGACCACCACGCACCGGGCCGTGACGACGACATCCTCGACGACGACCACCTCGACGACGACCACCACGACCACGACGACGACGAGCGCCGGATCGGCCGCCTGCAACCACGTGACTGCCTCCGCGGGCCAGGCGCAGGGTGCGGCGGGCACGATCACCGGCGTGGTGACCGTCACCAACGCCGGCACCTCGGCCTGTACCGCGCACGGCTATCCGGTCGTGGCGCTGTTCTCGGGCAGCGGGGCGCCCCTCACGGTGACGATGGTGAACGGCCTGTCGGTCTCGCTGTCGCCCCCGGCCAACGCGGCGCCGGCGACAGTCAGCGTCCCCCCGTCGTCGTCGGCGCAGTTCGCCTACCAGATCTCCGACGTGCCCACCGGGTCGGAGACCAGCTGCCCGGCGTCGGAGATGGCCCGGGTGACCATGCCCGGGGCGACCACACCCTCGGGGGACTTCGCGCTCGCCGTCGCTCCATGCAACAACGGCACCGTCCGGGTCTCCCCGGTCTACAGCGGGACCTGACGCACCGGCTCAGGGCCGCACCAGGATGCGGCCCCGCACGGCGGCATCGAGCACCTGGTCGAGGGCGGGGGTCAACCCGCCGAGTCCGACCTCGTCGTGCACCATCTCTTCGCAGTGCTCGAGCGGGAACGCCTGGGGCATCTCGGCCCACGACGCACGCCGCTCGGTGATGGGGGTCTCCACGGTGTCGATCCCGAGCAACGCCACGCCGCGCACGATGAACGGGTAGACGGTGGTCGACAGTTCGTTGCCACCGGTCAGGCCGCTCGCCGCCACTGCACCGCCGTAACGAACGGTCCGCAGCGCGTCGGCCAGCGCAGCGCCCCCGACGCAGTCCACCACGGCGGCCCACAGCTCGGGACCCAACGTGCGCCCGTCCTCCTCGGTGAACCGGCGCCCCACCACCCGAGCGGCTCCCAGGGCGGTGAGGTAGTCATGCTCCGCACCCTTGCCCGTCGAGGCGACCACCTCGTACCCGGCTTTGGCCAGCATGGCCACCGCCGTGCTGCCGACCCCGCCTGAGGCCCCCGTCACGAGGACTGGCCCGTCGCCAGGCGAGACGCCGTGCCGTACGAGGCGTCGCAGCGAGAGCAGCGCGGTGAAGCCGGCCAGACCGATGATGGCCGCTTGGCGCGTGCTGAGTCCTGCGGGCAGCGGAACCACCCAGTCGGCGGGCACCCGGGCGAAGGCGGCGAACCCGCCGTGCCGGGCCACCCCCAGCTCGTAGCCCTGCACGAGCACGCGCTGGCCGGTCGCCAGGTCACCACTCGTGCTCCGAAACACCGTCCCGGCCAGCTCGACGCCGGGCACGAGGGGGAAGACCCGGGCCACCCGGTTGCCCTGGCGGGTCACCATGGCGTCCTTGAAGTTCACCGCGGACCACTCGACTTCGACGAGCACCTCGCCTGGCGGGAGGTCGTGCTCGTCGAGCTGCACCACCGCCGGCCGGATGACCTCACCCTCCTTCGTGAGCAGGTAGGCGGGGAACGTCACCGGCTCACTGTAGGGGCGGGCCGGCGAGCGGCGAGCTCCGGGTTGCCTCTGGAGGGCACCGGCTACGGTCGGGCGGTGGCTGCGATCGCCGGGTACGGGCGCTGGGAGTCGCCCCTTGAGGCGCACGACGTCGCACGGGCCAAGGTCTCGCTCTCGGAGCTCCGTTCAGACGGGGCGGCGCTCTACTGGCTCGAGTCGCGTCCCGCCGAGGCCGGCCGCGTGGTGATGGTCCGCTCCGGCGATGACGGGCTCTCCGACCACTCACCGGCGGAGGTCAGCATCCGCAGCCGGGTCCACGAGTACGGCGGAGGCGCCATGTGCCTGGTGCCGCGACAGGGGGCCGGCGCCTTCGCCTACGTCGACCAGGCCGACCAGCGGGTGTGGCTCTGCCGTGGCCCCGCCGGACCGGAGCACCCGGATGCGGCCACTCCGCTAGCGCTGAGCGCGGCGCCGCCCGACGGCGAGACACACCGTCACGGCGGGTTGGCCGCCACAGGTGACGGCGAGTGGGTGCTCGCGGTGCGCGAGACGTACCGGCAGGGCGCGCCGCGCCCGGTGCGCTGCGTGGTGGCGCTCCCGACCCGGGCCGGGCCCGCGCCCGAGAGGGTGCTGCTCGAGGGGCACGACTTCTTCGGGGCGCCCTGCGCCGACCTCGAGGGCAAGCGGCTGGCGGTGGTCGCCTGGAACCACCCTGACATGCCCTGGGATGCCTCGACACTCCTGATCGTCCCCCTGGCCAGGGTCCCGGGACCGGCTCCCGGCGGGGACCTCGTGGCCTCGGGAGCGCCGTGGACGGCGGCCGGGGGCCCGGGCGAGTCGGTCGGCCAGCCGGCGTGGGCCGCCGACGGGTCGCTCCGGTTCGTCTCGGACCGCAACGGCTGGTGGCAGCCGTGGCGGCATCCCGGAAACGAGGGCGCCGAGCGGTCGGTGCTCGTCCCGCCCGACCTGGGGGCCGAGTGGCACGGGCCCGATTGGGTGCTTGGCCAGTGCACGATGGCCGAGTTGACCGACGGCCGACTGGTGGCGCGGATGACGCGGGGCCCGGCGGACGTCCTCTGCTGGGTCGACGGGAGCCATGACCCGCCCGCGCCGCTCCGGCAGCCCTGCGTGTCTGTGTCCGCCGTCTGCGCCCACGGCGACGGGGTGGCCGTCGTCGGCGCCACGCGGCGATCCGCCCCGAACGTCTGGGTGTGGACGCCGGCGGCGGATCCCCGCCCCCTGCGACCCGTTCCGCGCCTCCCGCTCGACGCCGAGGACCTGGAGGCTCCAGAGCACCTCACCCTCACTGGCCGCTCCGGACGCTCCGTGCACGCCGTCCTCTACCGGCCGTCCCTCAAGGGGAGCCGGGCCCCCACCGGGGAGCTCCCGCCCCTCGTGGTGTGGTGCCACGGCGGGCCGACAGGGGCCTGCGGTGCCGGGCTGGACCTCACCGTGCGGTACTTCACCTCGCGCGGCTTCGCAGTGGCGTGTGTCGACTACGCCGGGAGCACCGGCTACGGCCGGGATTACCGCTGCGCCTTGTGGGGCTGCTGGGGCGTGGCCGACGCCGAGGACTGCCTCGATGCGGCGCTACACCTGGCTGCCCGGGGTGAGGTCGACGCGAGGCGCCTGGCCGTCCGCGGAGGGAGTGCCGGGGGGATGACCGCGCTCAATGCGTTGGCGTCGGGAGAGGGCTTCGCTGCCTGCGTGTCGTGGTACGGCGTGACCGACCTGCTCGGTCTCGTCGCCACGACGCACGACTTCGAGGCCCACTACACCGACCGCCTCGTGGGCCCGCTGCCCGAGGCACGGCACCTCTACGAGGAGCGTTCACCCGTACACCGGGCCCGGACGATGCGCGGGGCCGTCCTGCTCCTGCAAGGGACGGAGGACGCTGTGGTCCCCCCGGCACAGGCCGAGGGTATGCGCGACGCCCTGGCGGCGGCAGAGGTCCCCTGTGAGCTGCGGTTCTTCGACGGCGAGGGCCACGGGTTCCGCCGTGCCGATACGCTCACCGCCTGCCTCGAGGCCGAGCTTGCCTTCTACCGCGAGCGCTTCGGGCTCTAAGATCGTCTCAGGGTGCCTTCCGGCTTCGTTGCCGTGTGCGAGGCTTTCCCGACCGACACCATGCTGACCGAAGCGTCGATGACGAGCCCGTCCTGGTCTGCGACCCTCTCCTCGAGGTGGCGGCGCACGCTCGCTGCCCTCGGGCGAGTCCCGCCGGAAGCGGGCGACGCGCTCCTGTACCTGGGGGGCGCCCTCTTCGCGCTGCTCACCATCTACACCTCGGCCTTCCCGCTCTACCAGGTGTGGGGTCGGATGGCGATGTCCCCCTATGCGCTCGGTGCGCTGGCTTCGATCGTCCTGGCCCTCGTGGTCGGCCACGCCCGGCGGCGCCAACCCGGCCGCCGCCTGACCCCGGTGCAGCACCGGCGGGCCTGGGTGGCACGCATCGTGGTTGCCACCTCCGTGTTCATCGGGGCGCTCGCCATCCCGATGGGCCTCGAGATCTTCTGGCGCTTCGACCACGTCGCGGGGTCGCACCTGCAGCCCGAGGTGGTGGCCGTCGAGGTCGGCGGCCGCGACATCGCCCACGGGCAGGACCCGTACCACCCGCTGGTCCGCCTGCACCACCCCGCCGCCTACCACGCGCCGGGCCAGCCGTACTTCGTCGGCTTCTTGCCCTACCTCCCGCTCATGGCGGTGGCGGGCGTCCCGAGCGACGTCTGGCCCAACAGCGGATTGAGCGATGCACGCATCTTCTTCTGCTTGATCACGCTCGCCGTGGCGGCGGTCGCGCTGGCCTTGAGCCGCGTGGAGGGTCGACGCAAGATCCGCGCCCTGCAGGTGCTCGTGATCCTCCCCCTCGCCGCGCTGCCGCTGGCCACAGGCGGCGACGACATCCCGGTCGTCGCCTTCCTTCTGCTCGCCGTCGTGCTGGCGCAACGGCGCCAGCCCTTCGCCTCAGGCCTCGTCTTCGGGATCGCCTCGGCCATGAAGTTCACCGCCTGGCCGCTGGCGGCCTTGGCCCTGTTCGCGGCGCGCAATCGCAAGGGTGAGCGACGCCCACTGACGATGCTGGCCGGAATGGCTGTGGTGGTGGTCCCAGCCGTCTTCCCCTTCGTCCTGCGCGGCCCGGCGGCCCTGGTGGACGACGTCGTCCTGTTCCCCCTCGGCCTGAGCGCCCTCCCGTCGACGGCGGCCAGCGCCCTGCCGGGCCACGTCCTGGTCTCGGCCTTCCCGTCGCTGAGCCGGGTTCTCCCGCTGTCGGTCGGCCTCGTCCTGGCCGTGATACTGGCACGCCATCTCTACCGGCACACGCCCAAGACCGCGGCCCAGGTGTGCACGATTGCCGGGGTCGTGCTGTCAGTGCTGATCCTGCTGGCCCCCGACCCGCGGGTGGGTTACCTGCTCTACCCCGTCAACTTCTTCGTATGGTCCTACCTGCTGGCCGAACCGTCGCCCGAACCGGCGTCCGCGGACGCGGTGGTGATGCCCCCGGTGGGCGACGAGGTCACTGCGCGTCACCGATCCTGAACAGCCTCACGCTGAAGTCGGTCTGCCCGTGCGCCGGACCGCCGGCGCCGAAGGTGGTGGGCGGGACGATGGCCCCCATCTCCCAGTAGTAGCCGTCAGACCCGGCCAGCTTTCCCAGGACTTCGAGCGTCGCCGGTGCGTTGGACGCCGGTCCCCGGCTGAAGACCTGCCATCCCTGGAGTTTCATGTCCGCGGCGAAGAAGTCCAGGAGTGCGGCCTGTGACGCGTCCGAGCGGAACTGCACCTGGGCGTCGAACTGGGCCGAGCCGCCGCTGTTGTCCCGGTGGGACAGACGCACCGACCCCGAAGGGACCGAGACGGCGTCGAGCACGTTCGCCGGCGGATCCCCGCCGGCGACGATGGGGGAGAGGAGACCCGCGGCCGGCACGGCGCGCAACGAGGAGCCCGGCACGGCGGTCGCGGTCGACGAGTGGGGCACGGGGGCGGACGAGCGCGAGGTGACGATGCCCAGCACCACGAACGATCCCAAGATCAGTACGGCGAGACCGAGGACCAGCATGGCCGGGCGCATCGAGATCCCGCCTGGCTTAGGCGGGCGGAGCGGCTCGGACCTCGATCTCGTGGACCTCGATCCCTGAGGGCTCGACCCGTTCGACACGGGTTCGGTGTCCGTGTGGCGCACCGTCATGGCCCGGCAAGCCTAGGACGGCGCCGACCACCCGAAGTGGTCGAGTGGACCGTGCCCGGCGCCGATGCGCCACGCAGCGCCCCCGACCAGGGCCTGGGTCACGAAGCCCTTGGCCAGTGCCAGCGCGTTGGGCAGGGCCGCCCCGTGCGCCAGGTGGGCCACCACCGCAGCCGAGAAGGAGCAGCCGGTGCCGTGGTCGTTGCGGGTGGCCACCCGGACGGCCGGGAGCACGACCACGCCCTCGGGGCCCGCCACGACGTCGTCGGCCGAGTCGGTGAGGTGACCGCCCTTGACGACCACGTAGCGCGCTCCACCCGCGCGTATTTGCTCCGCCACCTCGGTCCGTGCCTCGATGCGGCGGAGGTCCGCCACGTCCGTGCCGGTGAGGACCGCCGCCTCACGCAGGTTCGGGGTGGCCACCAGGGCCCGCGGCAGGAGGGCGTCGAGGTACGCCGCGATCCCGTCCGGCTCCACCAGCGAGTGTCCGCTCGAGGACACGAGCACCGGGTCCACGACCAGGTTGGGGAGTCGGCCCTCGGCAGCCAGGCCGGCGACCTCGCGCACCACACGGGCGGTGGCCAGCATCCCGGTCTTCACGGCGCGCACGTCGATGTCGTCGAGCACGGTCTCGACCTGCCGGCGCACGAACGCCGGCTCCAGGGGAACGACCCCCCGGACCTCGACCGTGTTCTGCGCCGTGACCGCGGTCAGCGCGCACGTGCCGTGCACGTGCAGCGCAGCGAACGTCTTGAGATCGGCCTGGACACCCGCACCGCCGCCCGAGTCCGAGCCCGCGATGGTGAGCGCCGACGGGGGCGTGGCGTCGGGCACGTGGCCACCCTACGCGGGTACGGGGGTATGGTCGTCCGGTGACGCGCGACGGCGCCGACCCCAACACAGCGACCGGCGAGCCCCTTCCCCCTGACGGCTTGCGCGTCGCGGGTGAGACCTTGCCGTCGCGGCTGCTGCTCGGCACGGGCGGGATGACCAGCCTCGAGGCGCTGCGTGCCGCTCTGGTGGCATCGGGGAGCGCCATGGCGACCGTGGCGGTTCGCCGGGTCGATGTGGGGGGCCCGGGCACGCTGCTGTCGGTTCTGCGCGAGCTCGGTGTGCGCGTGCTGCCCAACACGGCGGGCTGTGCCACTGCCTCCGAGGCCGTGCTGACGGCCAAGCTGGCGCGGGAGGCGTTCGAGACCGACTGGGTCAAGCTCGAAGTAGTGGGCGACGACCGCACGCTGCTCCCCGACGCGGTGGAGCTGTTGCGCGCGGCCGAGCAGCTGGCCGAGGACGGATTCGTCGTGCTGCCCTACACCAACGACGACCCGATCCTCGCCGTCCGGCTCCAGCAGGTGGGTTGCGCCGCCGTCATGCCCCTCGGCTCGCCGATCGGCAGCGGCCTGGGCATCCGCAACCCGCACAACATCGCCCTGCTGCGCGAGTCGGTCGAGGTGCCGGTCATCCTCGACGCCGGGATCGGCACCGCCTCGGACGCCGCGCTGGCCATGGAGCTCGGGTGTGACGGCGTGCTGGTGGCGACGGCGGTCAACCGCGCCCACGATCCCGCCGCCATGGCGCGAGCCATGCGCCTGGCCGTCGAGGCTGGTCTCCTCGCCCGCCGCGCCGGCCGGATCCCCGTGCGCCACCATGCCGAGCCGTCGAGCCCGCTCGAGGGCCGGGCCGATCTGCTCGGCGAGGCCGACCCGGTCGTCGCCGCCGAGGACGGCGTCGGCTGATCCTCTCGGACCTCCGTCGGGCACGCCGGTTGACGGACTTGTCAGGCCCCCCTAATATTAGGGAACCCTAATATAGGGTCGGGATCTGGAGGTCCGGAAGGATGCGTCGAGCGCTCTGGTGGTCGGTGGGCCGACCCGCGGGACGCGTCGTGTGCATCGCCGCCGCCGGGGCGCTCAGCGCACTGGCCTTGGCCAGCTGCGTCTCGAGCTCGGGCTCCGGGTCGGGGAGCGCGGGCAGCCTGACCGTCTACAGCGGCCAGCACGTCCAGACCACCGAGAAGTTGGTCAGGGCCTTCGAGGCGCAGACGGGGATCTCGGTCAACCTGCGCTCCGACGACGAGCGCGTGCTGGCCGACCAGATCGCCACCGAGGGAACCAATTCGCCGGCGGACGTCTTCTACGCCGAGAACTCCCCGCCGCTGCAGTACCTCGACGGCAAGGGGATGCTGAGCGCAGTTGACCCGGCCACCCTGGCCAACACGCCGACCGCGGTTCAACTCGCCCAACGGGCACTGGGTGGGGGTGTCGGCCCGGGTCAACGTGATCGTCTACAACACGGGCCTGCTCAAGGAGTCCGACCTGCCGACCTCCATCATGGACCTGGCCGACCCGAAGTGGAAGGGGCGCCTGGCGCTGGCGGGCAACGAGACCGACTTCCAGCCGGTCGTGGCCTCCGTGGCGCAGACTTACGGCAAGGAAGCCGCCCTCGGCTGGCTCGAGGCCCTGAAGTCCAATGCGGCCGGGCACAGCTACCCGGACAACGAGACGGTGACCTCCCAGGTCAACAACGGGCAGGCGGCGATCGGGGTGGTCAACCAGTACTACTGGTATCGCCTCAAGGCCGAGGTCGGATCCGGCGACCTGCACTCGGCGATCGCCTCGTTTGCGCCCCACGACCCCGGCTACGTCCTCGACATCTCAGGAGCGGGTGTCCTGAAGTCCTCCCACCACCAACAGGAGGGTCAGCGCTTCCTCGCCTTCCTCACTTCGCATGAGGCGCAGGAGATCATCGCCCACAGCGACAGTTTCGAGTACCCGATCGCCTCAGGCGTCACGACGGCCCAACCCCTGAAGCCGTTCGACGAGCTGCAACCGAACCGGATCACGGTGGCCGAGCTCGGCACTGGCGCCGAGTCGATCACGTTGCTGCAGGAGGCCCAGCTGCTGTGAGCGGGGTCCAGGTGGGAACGGCACGGGCCGACCGCCGCCACCTCCCGCCGCTCCTCACGGCGGCAGCCGTCGCCGTGTCGGTCGTGGTGTTGCTGCCGCTCGTGTTCCTGGTGGTGCAGGCGGTCCAGGTCGGCTGGGACGAGATCCGCCAGATCCTCTTCCGCAGCCTCACCGCCACCCTCATCCTCCACACCGTGGCCCTCGTCGTGGTGGTCACCGCACTGTGCGCCGTGGTCGGGACGTCGGCGGCCTGGTTCGTCGAGCGCACGGACCTGCCGGGACGCCGGCTCCTGGCCATCCTGGTGGTGATCCCTCTCGGCGTCCCCGACTTCGTGGTGAGCTTCGGCTGGCGGGCGGTCTTCCCGTCGATCGGCGGCTTCTGGGGCGCCGTGTTGATCATGACGCTGGCCGTCTACCCCCTGGTCTTCTTGCCGGTGGCCGCCAGCCTGCGTGCGGCCGACCCCGCGCAAGAGGAGGTGGCGCGCAGTCTCGGGATGGGGCGGCTGCGCACATTCTGGGTGGTCACCGTGGGCCAGGCCCGGGTGGCCATCCTCGGTGGGTGCATCCTGGTCGGCCTCGTGGTCCTGGCCGAGTTCGGCGCCTTCGAGATCCTCGGGTACCAGACGCTCACCACCGAGATCTACAACGAGTTCCAGGTCGGGTTCAACGAGCCGGCCGCGTGCGCGCTGTCGCTCATCCTCGTGCTCCTCGGTGCGCTGCTCCTGACGGGCGAGGGAGGTCTCCGGGGGCGGGGCCGGGCATCGCGTCTGGGCGCGGGCACCGCCCGACCGATGCGACCGGTGGCGCTCGGCCGGGCGCGTCCGGTCGTCCTGGTGGGGGCCGTGGCCCTGGTGGTGCTGGCGCTCGGCGTGCCCGTGGGGGCCATCGTCTACCTGATGGTGCGTGGCGGGAACTCCACGCTGCCGCCGGCGTCGTTGGTGGGCGCCACGCTGAACACGTTCGGCTACGGCGCGGCGGCCGGTGTCGTGGCCACCGTCGCCGCGTTGCCGATCGCGCTCCTCTCGGTGCGCCACCCACGACGGCGGGTGATGACGATGGAGCGCTCCAACATGGTCGTGCTGGCCGTCCCGGGCCTCGTCGTGGCGCTCAGCTTCACCTTCGTCACCGAGCACTACCTGAGTGGCGCGTTCTACCAGAGCAGCCCCTTGCTGGTCCTCGCCTACGCCATCATGTTCTTCCCTCTCGCCGTGGTCTCGGTGCGCGCCGCCGTGGCCCGCTCACCCGTCGGCCTCGAGGAGGTGGCCCGTTCACTCGGCGTGTCGAAGCGCTCCGTGCTCTGGCGGGTGACCTTGCCCTTGATCGCGCCCGGGCTGGCGGCCGCGTTCGCCCTCGTCTTCTTGGAGACCGCGACCGAACTCACGGCGACGCTCGTGTTGCACCCCACGAACATTGAGACGCTGGCTACCCAGTTCTGGGCCTTCCAGTCCAACACGTCCTACAGCCAAGCCGCGCCCTACGCCGGCGTGATGGTGCTGATCGCAGCGGTGCCCGGCTACGTGCTCGGGCGCTGGTTCGACCGCCAGCCGGAGCGGGCGAGCGTTGCGGCCCCCTCCGTGACGACGGCGGCGGCGTTCCAACTCGCCGAAGGGAAGACCGCGTGAAGGACCTCACGATCACCGGGGTGACCAAAGCCTTCGGCAGCCAGGAGGTGCTGCGCGGCGTCGACCTGTCCGTGCCGAGCGGCTCGCTCACTGCCATCCTCGGCGAGTCGGGCAGTGGAAAGACGACCCTGTTGCGCATCGTCGCGGGCTTCGAGCGTGCAGACAGCGGCGAAGTGGTGTTGGGGACGGAGGTGGTGGACGACGCCGGGCCGCGATGGGTGACCTCCGAACGGCGGAGGATCGGGTACGTGCCGCAGGAGGGTGCGCTCTTCCCGCATCTCACCGTGGGACGCAACGTCGGGTTCGGACTCCCCCGGGCCCCCGGACGCGCGGCGCGGGTGGACCAGCTGCTCGAGCTCGTCGGGCTGGCCGGGTTTCGTCGGCGCTACCCCCATCAGCTGTCGGGCGGCCAGCAGCAGCGGGTGGCCCTGGCCCGCGCGCTGGCCATCGACCCCGACATCGTCCTCCTCGACGAGCCGTTCTCCTCACTCGACGCCACGCTGCGGGCCTCGGTCCGCTCCGACGTGCTCGCCGTCCTGCGCCTCGCAGGCACCACCGCCGTCCTGGTCACCCACGATCAGGATGAGGCCTTGTCGATGGCCGACCAGGTGGCGGTGCTGCGCAACGGCACGGTGGCCCAGCTCGATGCCCCGTCCGAGCTCTACGGGCACCCCGAGGACGCCGACCTGGCGGCGTTCCTCGGCGCGTCGAACCTGCTCGACGGAGAGGTCCGTGACGCCGAGGCCGTGACCGGGCTCGGGCGGCTGCCCGTGAGCGCTTCGAGCAGGTCGGTCGCCGGCCCGGCCCAGATCCTGGTCCGGCCCGAGCAGATCACCTTGTGTGAGGTCGCCGCCGCCGAGGTCCTGGGGACGGTGTCGGGCTACGAGTACTACGGGCACGACGCCGTGGTCCGCGTGCGGCCCCGAGGCGAGGGACTGCCGGATCTGGTGGTGCGGGTGTCCGCCGGAGAGCCCCTGGAACCCGGGAGTCAGGTCGGCCTGCGTGTCCACGGCCCCGTCGTTGCCTGGCCGCTCGGGTGGGTCGCCCCGGCCCGGCGGCGCGGGCACGGCCAGGATGCGGGGCCGGCCCGCGGCCACCTCGCCCTCCCGGGCCACCGTCGCCACGGCCGGCACGGCCGCGGGTGGTGGTGGCGCCGCCACCGGGGCCGCCCGTGACGGTTGTGCGAACGACGCTCCCGTAACTACGCCGCTGTCGTCCGGGTGCACTAGAGTGACGGCCGGAGTGGCCACCGCGAGTGGCGGTTACAGGGGAGGTGTGATGGCCGACGATGCCGCAGCCCATGTCGGAGGGTTTCGCGGGCCGCAGGTGTGCGACCTGGTCGGGATCTCGTACCGGCAACTCGACTACTGGGCCCGGACGGGTTTGCTCCAACCGTCTCTCGCGGCCGCCAAGGGGAGCGGGACCCGACGTGTGTACTCGTACTCGGACGTGCTCGAGCTGAAGGTGATCAAGCAGCTCCTCGACGCCGGGGTCTCCCTGCAGTCCGCCCGGCGCGCCGTGGAATGCCTGCGCAACGACCTGGGGACCGACCTGGCCTCGGCCAACCTGGTGCTGACCGGCACCACCTCGGTCCTCGCCCGCTCGAACGGCGAGGTCGTCGACCTGCTCGCCGGGGGTCAGGGCGTGTTCAACATCGTGCCCCTGGCGGGGGTCGTCGAGGAGCTCGATGCCTCCATCGTCAGCCTCGACGCCGCAGCGGGCGTGTCGCGCCACGCCAAGCGTCCGGCACATCTCGAGGCCGCTCGGGCCGCGGGGGAGTGAGCCCGACGGACGCCGTGACCGCTGCCCGCACGCGCCACCCGGCCGGTGGCCCGGCGACACGGGTCCGCTTCGCCCATCCCTCCGAGCGACTGTTCGCCACGCTCCTTGACCTGTCCGGCGAGCGCTGGGTCTACGAGCCGGTCGAGTTCCCCCTCGAATGGGACGAGCACGGCTCGCCCGTAGCCGGCTTCCGACCTGACTTCTACCTCCCTGCCCGGGGCGTGTTCATAGAGCTCACGACAGCGGACCAGCGGCTGGTGACACGGAAGAACCGCAAGGTGCGGCGGATGCGCACGCTCTACCCTGAGGTGCCCATCGTCGTCGTCTACCAGCGTGATTTCGCTTCGCTGCTCGAGTCACACGGACCTCTGCCGGTGACCGCGGGCGCAGCCTGACGGGCGCCGTGCCGGCTGACGACGTCAGCGGGGCCGCGGCGCTCCGGTTCTCACCGCTGCACGAGGCGCACATAGAGCTCGGCGCCAAGATGGTGCCGTTCGGTGGGTGGGACATGCCCTTGTCCTATCCGACCGGGACGGTGGCCGAGCACCGCGCATGTCGCGGGACGCGGTCGCCTTCGACGTGAGCCACCTGGGTACCGTGCGCGTGGGGGGGCCCGAGGCCTTCGAGCACCTGCAGCGATCGTTCTCCAACGACCTGAACCGGATTCACGCCGGGCGGGCGCAATACACGCACCTGCTCGACGAGGACGGCTCGGTGATCGACGACATCATCGTGTGGTGGGTGGACGAGGAGCGCTTCGACGTGATGCCCAATGCGTCGAACACCACCGAGGTGCGGGCTGCCATCGGCGGGAGCGACGTCACCGCGGAGCGGGCGGTGATCGCCGTTCAGGGTCCCGCGGCGCGGGCGCGACTGGCGGCGATCGTCCCCGACGCGGCGGCCGTCCCCCGGTTCGGAGTGGCCTCCTTCGAATGGGCTGGAGCGGCCTGCCTCGTCGCCGGCACCGGCTACACCGGGGAGGACGGCGTCGAGTGCGCGGTGCCCGCCGGGGTCGCACCCAGCTTCTGGGACGCCGTGCTGCACCAGGGCGTGGTGCCGGCCGGCCTGGGGGCCCGGGACACACTGCGCCTCGAGGCCGGGCTGCCGCTACACGGCCACGAGCTGGGCCCCGGGGTGACCCCGTTGCAGGCGGGCTTGGGCTGGGTCGTTCGCTGGGACAAGGGCGACTTCCGCGGCCGCGCTGCCCTCGAAGAGGAGCGGGTGAACGGCCCGCACCGGCGGCTGCGCGGCTTCGTGGCCGAGGGCCGGCAGCCGCTGCGGGACGGATCGACGGTCCACCACGGCGGCCAGCAGGTCGGGATCGTCACCAGCGGGAACTTCTCGCCCATGCGCGAGCAGGGGATAGGGCTGGGCTTCGTGGACGTCGATGCGCAACTGCTCGACGGTGACGAGGTCATCGTGGTCCAGCGGGGGCGGGAGCGTGCGGCCGAGCTGGTGCGCCCGCCCCTGTGGCCGGTCCGCGAGGACACCGAGGAGTCCTGACCCCGCACGACTTCCCGGACGCGGCGCCCCGACTGCGGCAAGACCCAGTGCCCTATAGTGGTCAGGACAACTGAATAAGCCGTTTGAGCCGGAGCGCGAGAGATTCCCAGGCACCCAGCCGAGGGAACGCCGGAGGAGCAACTTCTCCCCAGAAACTCTCAGGCGAACGTACCGTTCCGGCGAGGCAACTCTGGAAAGCAGGCGCACAGGGCGCCTGCACCGAAGGTGGAAGTCGCCATGCGTGGCGACGAGGCTCTCAGGTCCGACGACAGAGTGGGGAGGACGTCCCGACAGCTCCGCGTGCGTCGCGGGCATGCGAGGAGGCCTCTGTGACCCAGCCCACTGCCAAGACCAGTCCCCAAGGACTCGAGCCCTTCGAGGACTTCCTGGCGCGCCACGTCGGGACGTCCCCGGAGGACCAGGAGGGCATGCTCAAGGTCCTCGGCTACGAGACGCTCGACGGCCTGGTCGGCGCTGCCTTGCCTGCTGCCGTGCGCGGGATCGTCTCGGTCGACCTGCCCCCGGCGGCGAGCGAGGCCGAAGTGCTCGCGGAGCTCCGCCGGCGGGCCGCCGAGAACACGGTGGCCGAACCGATGATCGGGCTCGGCTACTACGGGACGATCACTCCGTCGGTCATCCGGCGCAACGTGCTCGAGAGCCCGGCCTGGTACACCGCCTACACGCCGTACCAGCCCGAGATCAGCCAGGGCCGCCTCGAGGCGCTCTTGAACTTCCAGACGATGGTGAGCGACCTGACTGGCCTCGACACGGCCAACGCCTCGCTGCTCGACGAGGGAACCGCCGTGGCCGAGGCCGTGACCCTGATGCACCGTCGGTCCAAAGGCGGGAGCGAGCGGGTGCTGGTCGACCGGGACTGCCTGCCCCAGACCCTGGCCGTCCTCCACACCCGCCTCGCCCCGCTCGGGATCGAGATCGACGTGGTCGACCTCGACGCCGGACTGCCCGAGGGCGACTTCTTCGGCGTGGTCCAGCAGTACCCAGGGTGCTCGGGCGCCATTCGGGACTTCGCGGCGTCGACCGCCCAAGCCCACGCGCGCGGCGCGCTGGTCGCGGTGGCGACGGACCTGCTCGCCCTCACGCTGCTCACGCCCCCGGGGGGGTGGGGGGCGGACGTGGTCGTCGGCTCGTCACAGCGTTTCGGTGTGCCCCTCTGGTACGGCGGGCCGCACGCAGCCTTCATGGCGGTCCGCGCCGGGATGGAGCGCGACCTGCCGGGCCGCCTCGTCGGGATGTCGATCGACGCTGAGGACCGTCCTGCCTACCGCCTGGCTCTGCAGACGCGCGAGCAGCACATCCGCCGGGAGAAGGCCACCTCGAACATCTGTACGGCCCAGGTGCTGCTCGCCGTGGTGGCCTCGATGTACGCGGTGTACCACGGGCCCGACGGCCTGCGCGGGATCGCCCGGCGGGTGCACCGCCGCACGGTGGAGATCGCGAGCGGGCTGCGCGCCGCCGGCCTGGAGCTCGGCAGCGAGCAATTCTTCGACACGCTCGTCGTCCGCGTACCCGGACGGGCTGGCGCCGTGGTGGCCGGGGCGGCCGACAGGGGTGTGCTGCTGCGCCTGGTCGACGACGACCACGTGGGGATCTCATGCGGCGAGACCACCACGGAGGCGCACGTGGCAGCCGTCCTGGAGTCGTTTGGCGCACCTGGGGGCGCGGCGGGCGGCGGCGCCACGGGCGGCGGCGGGGACGGTGGAGAGGTGGCGCTGCCCCAGGCGCTGCAACGCCGCGGCGCCATCTTGCGCCACCCGGTGTTCTCGCAGTTCCGCTCCGAGACGGCCATGCTCCGCTACCTGCGGCGCCTGGCGGACCGTGACTTCGCACTCGACCGCGGCATGATCCCGCTGGGCTCGTGCACGATGAAGCTGAACGCGACAACCGAGATGGAGCCGATCGGGCTCCCAGGGTTCGCCGACCTGCATCCCTTTGCCCCGGCCGAGATGGCGCCGGGCTACCTCACGCTGATCGACGAGCTCGAGGAGTGGCTGGCCCGCGCCACGGGTTACGCCAAGGTGTCGGTCCAGCCGAACGCCGGCAGCCAAGGCGAGCTGGCCGGGCTGCTGGCCATTCGGGCCTACCACCGGTCGCGCGGCGACCACCAGCGCGACGTCTGCCTGATCCCCTCGAGCGCCCACGGCACCAACGCCGCCTCCGCAGTCATGGCGGGCATGCGGGTGGTCGTGGTGGCCGCGCTGGGCGACGGGACGGTGGACCTCGACGACCTGCGATCCAAGTGCAAGGAGCACCACCGGCAGCTGGCCGCGATCATGGTCACCTATCCGTCGACGCACGGCGTCTACGAGGCCGGCATCCGCGACATGTGCGCTCTGGTGCACGAGCACGGCGGGCAGGTCTACATCGACGGGGCGAACCTCAACGCCCTGCTCGGCCTGGCCGAGCCGGGCCACTTCGGCGGCGACGTCTCGCACCTGAACCTGCACAAGACGTTCTGCATCCCCCACGGCGGCGGAGGACCGGGCGTGGGGCCGGTCGCGGTCGCCGAGCACTTGGTGCCGTACCTGCCCTCGCACCCGATGCACCCCCGCGCCGAGCGGCGCGACGGAGTGGGCCCGGTGAGCGCCGCACCCTTCGGGAGCGCCGGGATCCTGGCCATCAGCTGGGCCTACATGCGGCTGCTCTCGGGACCGGGCCTGGCACACGCCACCAAGGCGGCCGTGCTGGCCGCCAACTACGTGGCGGCGCGGCTGGGGGACTCGTTCCCGATTCTCTATGCCGGCGAGCACGGCCTGGTGGCCCACGAGTGCATCCTCGACCTGCGCCCGCTGACCAAGGCGACCGGAGTCAGCGTGGACGACGTGGCCAAGCGCCTCGTGGACTACGGCTTCCACGCGCCTACGGTGAGCTTCCCCGTGGCCGGCACGCTCATGGTCGAGCCGACCGAGAGCGAGGACCTCGCCGAGCTCGACCGGTTCTGCGACGCCATGATCGCCATCCGGGCCGAGATCGAGGACGTGGCCGACGGGCGATGGTGCATTGAGGACAGCCCCCTGCGTGGCGCCCCTCACACGGCCTCGGCTCTGGTCGGCGAGTGGGAGCGGCCCTACGACCGCCGTACCGCCGTGTTCCCCGGCGGCGACCGCGCGGGCAAGTACTGGCCGCCGGTGGCCCGCATCAACCAGGCCTACGGCGACCGCCACCTGGTGTGCAGCTGCCCGCCGATCGAGGATTACGCCACCTGAGGAGCAGCGGCTCGGGTCCCCGGGTCCGGTCAGGCCAGCGCGGTGAGCCCCAAGCCGGCGGCCGCGGCCAGCACGCAGACCACCAGGCCGCCCAGGGTATAGACGACAGCCTCGGTCCGGCGGCCCGTGTGGAGCAGGTGGATGGTCTCCCAGCTGGCCGTCGACCAGGTCGTGTAGCCGCCGCAGAGGCCGACTCCGGCCACGGCCAGCGCGTGCGGCCCCAGCCCGTGGTAGAGCGCCAGTCCCGTCAGCACGCCGAGCACGAAGGACCCCGACGCGTTCACGAGCAGCGTGCCCAGCGGGAGCGGGTCGTCACGGCGCCGCCCCACATGGTGGATGAGGAGCGCGCGCAGCACGGCGCCCGCCCCGCCGGCCAGGGCCACGAGTGACGCGAGCCCGACGGTGGGGGAGGGGGAGGCCGCGGCGGCCACCGATGCGATCATGCGACCAATGCCCGCCTCGCCGCTGCGTGCCCGGCGACGACGAGGGCCAAGCCGCCGGCCACGGTGGCGACCAGGTAGGCGAGCGCCGTGCCGGGGTCCCCATGCTTGGTGAGCAACGTGGCGTCGACGGCGAGGGTCGAGTACGTCGTCCACCCGCCGAGGAATCCGATCACGAGGAGGGGGCGCACGAGCGGTGCCCGCTGCGACAGGTGTTCGGTGAGCGGGACCAGCAGGCCGATGGCCAGGGAGCCGCTGAGGTTCACGCCGAGCGTCACCCAGGGGAATCCGCTCGGGGAGGGGGAGTGGTGCACCTCGAGGAGGTACCGGGCCAGCGTGCCGAGCGCCCCACCCACGAAGACGGCCAGCAGTGTCGAGGCCGTCAACCCGAGCATGGGGACGCCGGGCTCGTCGAGCTCGTCGTGCCGCGCCCGCGCCCGGGCGAGCGGGGTGCAAATCCGCCTGATCCGGCCAGCTCATCGTCCACGACGTGGGCCTCCTGCGTCGGTTCCAGGAGCCATCAGCCATGTCTCACCGGCGGTTCGGGGCGCTGCCCCCCGGCGGGACCCATCGCCGGGCGCTCTCGTCGCGCCCTTCAGGCTAGCGGTGGCGCGCTGGCGTGGTCGGGACCCGGAACGCGGACAGAAGTCCGCCGAGTAGCTCAGTCGAGGCGGGGTCCGGGGGCCCGGCGGAACCGGAACGGCTCGCTGGAGCGCCCGGCGACCACGTACCAGCACTGGCCGGTTTCCTCGGACGCCACGATCCGAGCGAACGAGTCCACCACGTCGGCCACGTCGAGGATGGGGAACCCCATGTCGCGCAGCGTCTGCTCCGAGCCCTTGATGATGTTCGTCTGGGCGAAGGACGGACAGAGCGCGTGGACTCTGATGCCGTCGGGCTCGTACACCGGGCCGAGCGACCGCACGAGGCCCACGACGGCATGCTTGTTGGCGGCGTAGATGGGATCGAACGGCGCCGGCACGAGGCCCGCCATCGACGCGGTGGCCACGATGACGCCACCACCGCTCGCCTTGATGGCCGGACGTGCCGCCGCAATGCCGTAGACCACGCCGTCGAGGTTGACCGCCATGGAACGCCGGTACGCCTCGGGGTCGAAGTCCTCGCCCATCCCGCACCAGGAACTGACCCCGGCGTTCAGGTGGGCGAGGTGCAAGGCCCCGAAGGCATCGATCGCTTGGGCGACTGCGTGCCCGCTGGAGGCCGGGTCGGTCACATCGGTACGGACGAACCGGCCCCCGAGCTCGCCCGCCAGGGCCCGGCCCTGGGCGACGTCGATGTCGGCGAGCACCACGTTGGCGCCGCGCCCAGCCAGGTACCGGGCCACACCCTCACCGATGCCATTGCTTGCGCCCGTGACCAGCGCGACCTTGCCCTCCACGTCGAACGCCACACCACGGATCGTAGGGGAACGGGGGACTGGCGCCGGTTTCGGCTCAGGCGTCTCGGGTTGCGCCGGACGGTACCAGGCGGTCCATCGGGAGGGCGGCCACGGCCAGGACCGCCCCGAGCGGCGCCAGGTAGAGCCCGACCGTGAGCGCGCCCAGGACCACGGCGAACCCGACCAGGCTGGTGGCGACCAGCGCCGTCACACCGACGCGGGTGACCTGACGGGCCACCCGCCAGGCCACGCTGACGCAGGCCACCACCAGGCAGACCAAGCAGCCGCCCAGGATGACCCGCACGGGACCCGGATTGACCTGGTCGAGCGACTGGCCGACCAGGACGATCGTGTGGCGCCGCCCGTCGAAGTCCGTGACGACTTCGGTCGTGCTGCCCGAGTGCAGAAGGTGGGCCGCCGCCAGGAGGGCCGCCCAGTAGGCGTAGCCGAAGGCGAGCACCGCTATCCGCGCGGCGATCTGCCGGCGCCGGGCGCGGCGGGAATCGGCCTGGCCGGCCGGAGCGACGAGGTCCGCGGTGGCCCCCGCTGGGTCTCTCTCGTCCATCCCGGCCACTCCGTCGTCGAT
Source organism: uncultured Acidimicrobiaceae bacterium (assembly GCA_963781955.1). GTDB lineage: Bacteria > Actinomycetota > Acidimicrobiia > Acidimicrobiales > RAAP-2 > Bog-473. Next base: position 1,510,703 of record CAWAHU010000001.1, on the reverse strand, counting down.
CGCGCAACAAGCCTGCCACAGCGGTCGCCGACCCACCCCCGGGAGCCCCGCCCAGCGGGTCCGGCTGTTTGTGTTCCGTTCCGCCGGGGGAGAAGCTGGGACGGGTGCCTGACGAACTGGAACCGCTCTCCCCGGACGTGGTGCTGGCCGCTTTGGCGCCGGCACGCGGGTACTGGTTGGCCACCGTGGGTGCCCGAGGCGCCCCGCACGTGGCGCCGGTCTGGGGTGCGGTGAGTGCCGGCGCGCTCCACCTCTACAGCGAGCGCAGCACGGTCAAGGCCCGGAACCTGGCTCGGGACGACAGGGTCTCGGTCCACCTCGAGAGCGCCGAGGACGTGCTCATCGTGAGCGGCCGTCTGGTCGACCTCGGCCAACCCCGGGACTGGCCGTCGGTCCTCGAAGCCTTCGCCGGCAAGTACGACCGGCCCGACGACCGTGAGTACCTGCCGGACGATCCGGTGTTCGACGTGCTCTACCGGCTGGAACCCGAGCGCGCCCTGGCCTGGCGCCTCAGTGACTACGAGGCCTCCCAACGGCGCTGGCCGGGGTAGGGGGTGCGTGCGGCCGCCGGATGGGCTCCTGCGGACCCCTCTCGGCGTCTTCCTGGATAACTTGACATAATGAACATTATCGGCGGGATACGGCGGAGCGTGACGGGACCGGGGACGAGTTCTGGCGGTACGAGACTGGGGACCTGGCGCGGCCCGCTGTGGGGCCCTGTGGCACCGACCAGTGGCTGCGGTCCGGCCCGATCGCCGGACGGCAGCAGGAGATGTTCACAGATGCGGAGGGCACCGTCAGGGCGCTGAACCCGTTCCTGTACGGCGACCACGATGACGGCTTCTGGGAGATGGTCGACGACGTACGGCTCAGCCAGCCGGCGCCTGGGGTGCTGCGGGTGACGCTGGTCACCACGAGCCCAGCACGGGCCAGCCGGCATCGGATCGAGCAGCTGCTTGCAGGCCGGCTCCCGATGGTGGCACTCCAGTTCGAGTATGCGGCTCAGATCGACCGGGGCGGCAGCAAGCGGACGCTCCTGACGGACGGAGAGAGACGGAAGCTGAACATCTAGCGGGCCGGCCCGGTACCCGCCCAGGCAGTTGGCAACCGCTGCTACCGTGCGCCCGAGGCAGGTCCCCCCGTGCCGGGTCCCCGGGACAGAGCCGGGGCGAGCACCCAGAGGAAGGAGCGACCGTGGCGAGCGACGTGCGCGATCCCTCCGTCCTGGTGGACCTCGAGCACTATCCGCTGGGAACGCCCGAGGTGGGCGACTACCGAGCCTGCGTGGAAGAGGCCCGCCTCCGGCTCCGCTCCCGCGGCGCTGCGGAGCTGGGCGGGTTCCTCACGCCCGAGGGCGTGGCCGAGCTGGTGGCCGACGCGGAGTCCTTGGCGCCGCGGGCCCATGCCTCGGGTGGGCAGGCCACGGCCTATCTCGAGTTCCCGGACTTCTCGCTGCCGCCCGACCACCCGCGCCTCCGGTTCGCCGACTACCGGGTCCGCGCCGTGGCCTACGACATCATGCCGCTGGGTTCGCCGCTCCGGCAGCTCTACGAGTGGGACCCGCTCAAGGACCTGATCGAGGCCGTGCTCGGGCGCGGGCCCCTCTTCCGCTATGCCGACCCGTTCGGGGCGCTGAACCTGGCTGTCATGGGCGAGGGCGACCAGCTGCAATGGCACTTCGACCAGACGGACTTCGTGGTGTCGCTCGCCATCCAGTCGGCCGAGTCGGGTGGTGACTTCGAGGTCGTGCCCTGTCTGCGGAGCGCTACCGACGAGCACTACGACGAGGTGGCCCCCGTGCTGGCCGGCGACCGCGCCCGGGTCGAGGTGCTGCCCATGACGCCGGGGACCCTCTTGGTGTTCGAAGGGCGCAACGCACTGCACCGGGTCAGCCCGATCGCCGGGAGCCGTTTCCGCCACGTGGGCCTGCTGGCTTACGACACCCGTCCGGGCACTCAGGGCAGCGAGCTGCTGCGTGCCGACCGCTACGGGCGCACCGAGCCGTTCGCGCTGCCCCCCGAGAACTGGCCGGTTCCGGGGTGAGCACCCAGATCGGCGAGAGCTTCGTCGGCGAGGGCGCCGAGGCCGCCCATGTGAACACCGTCCTCGGCACCGTCGGCAGCCCGGTCGAAACGGCGTGGGTGACCGCGCTCGCCACACCCCGGCCCGGCCACGTGGCCTTCGTGGCCACGGTGCAGCCGGGGGTCGCCGTGCGCCCGTTCACCCTCTTCGTGAACAAGGCGCCCGTCGAGGGCGAGCGGCATTCCTCGCTGACCTGGGGGGCGGCCCAGGCCGGGGTGGCGGCCGGCGTCATGGACGCCGTCGCCGAGGGGACCGTCCCCGGAGCCGAGGCGGAGGCGCTGCTCCTCATCGCCGCAGTGTGGGTGAACCCCCAGGCGGCCGACGAGCGGGCGGTGTTCGACAACAACAAGGCGGCCACGCTCGGAGCGCTGCGGGCCGGGCGCGAGGGACGTCCCGCCGTCGCCGACGCGCTGGCGGCGCGCCACGTGCCGTTCAACGCGTACTACCGACCCTGAGCACTACGGTGGCGCCATGACGCCGGCCCGTCTGGACCAGCTCAACATCGTCGTGCGCGACATGGGAGCCAGTCGCGCCTTCTATCAGCGGCTCGGACTCGACTTTTCTACGGGTGCGGACTCGCTCTGGGACGACCACCACGTGACAGCCGACACCAGTGACCCGGTCGCGCTCACCATCGACTTCGACAGCACCGCCTTCACCTCCGTCTGGAACGAGGGCTGGCACGGCGATACGGGAGTGGTCCTCGGATTCTCGGTCGACAGCCGCGAAGAGGTCGACGGGTTGGTGGCGAGGCTCGCCGCGGACGGCGCTCCCGTGCAGCAGGAGCCCTACGACGCGTTCTGGGGCGCGCGCTACGCCGTGGTGACGGACCCGGCCGGGAACGCGGTCGGGATCATGAGCCCCATTGAGGAGGCCTTCCGCAGCGCTCCTCCCCCACCGCCATGAGCGCCGGCGTCGGCGTCGTCGACGTGGTGGTCGAGATCCCCACCGGCAGCCGCAACAAGTACGAGTACGACCACGAGCAGCACGTCATCAGGTTGGACCGCCGACTCTTCACGGCTACCGCGTATCCGGCGGATTACGGCTTCGTCCCCGACACTCTGGCCGGCGACGGGGATCCGCTCGACGTCCTGGTCCTGGTCACCGACCCGACCTTTCCCGGGTGCGTAGTCAGGGCTCGAATCCTCGGCATGTTCTCCATGCGCGACGAGAAGGGTGTCGACGCCAAGCTGATCGGCGTGCTCGAGCACGACCCGCAATGGGACGGGGCCGACGACATCGTCGACGTGCCCGAGCACCTGCGCAACGAGATCGCCCACTTCTTCAGCATCTACAAGGACCTCGAGCCGCAGAAGTCGACCGAGGTGGAGGGTTTCGCGGACCGCACGGCCGCGCTGGCCGAGCTCGAGGCGTGCAGCAACGCCTACCGGGCCGCCGAGTCGGTGGCGGACTCCTAGCGGGCGCACACCGAGACACCGCACACCGAGACACCGCACACCGAGACACCGCACACCGAGACATTGGGAGGGAGCACCGTGCCATACCCGCGCGAAGAGGTCCAGGCGACCGTCGACCGCTACCACGAGCTGCGCCGGCGCATCGACGAGGGCCTCGAGCCCGATGCCTTCGGCGTGCTGGCCGACTTCTACACCGAGGACGCCGTGTACGTCGACGGCGCGTGGGGGCGCCTCGAGGGCCGCGAGACCATCGCCCGTTGGCTCGTCGACTCGATGGTGGGCATGGAGGACTGGAAGTTCCCCATTGAGTTCACCGCCATTGAGGGCGACGACGTCGTCGTGAAGTGGACGCAGATCCTGCCGCGGCACAAAGGCCGACGGGACGCCGTACCGCCAGTCGGGCTACTCACGCCTGATCTACGCCGGGGACGGCAAGTTCTCCTACGAGGAGGACACGTACAACATGGTGCACGTCCTCGAGGACATCGAGGCCAGCGGCTGGACACCGAACGGCTCCATGAACGTCCCGCCGGCCCACCCGGACCGCAATTTCGACGTCCCGGCGAGCGCTCGCCGGGACTGAGGCAGCGGGCCCGCTACCCGGAGTTCCCGGTGTTCCCGGTGCCGCCGAGGCCCGGGAACCCTCCCCCGCCGAGTGGGTTGGTCCCGCCACTGTTGCCGCTGCTGCTCTGTGACTGGGCCTGGGACTGGCTGCCCAGGGTGGCCGTGGTCGTCCGCTTGCTGTTGCCCACGAAGTAGGTGATCGTGATCGTCTGACCAGGCTTCGCGTTCTGGATCTCCTTCTGCAGCGCGTCGGCCGAGGTGACGGCCTTGCCGTCGATGTCGACGATCACGTCGCCCTGCACCAGCCCCGCCTTGGCGGCGGGCGACCCCGCCGTCACGCTGAGGATGACGGCGCCCGACGTCGGGGTGAACCCGTACTGCTGGCGCAGCGCCGGTGTCAGCGTCGTGATGTCGACCCCGAGGTATCCGCCGCCGCTGCCCAGTTGGCCCCCCTTCTGGAGGGTCGGGATGAGCGCCTCGATGGAGGCGGCCGGGATGGCGAACCCGATGTTCTGCGACGACGTGCCATCGCTCGTCGTCCCGGCGACGGCGGTGTTCATGCCGATGACCTGGCCCGAGGTGTCGACGAGTGGCCCGCCCGAGTTTCCGGGGTTGATGGCGGCGTCGGTCTGGATCATGTTCTGGAGGGTCTCGGTTGCGGTGCCCACTCCCCCGGCCGTCACCGAGCGGCCGAGCGCGGAGATGATCCCCTGGGTCACCGTGGGAGTGCCCGCGGCCAGGCCGAGCGCGTTGCCGATGGCGATGACCGCGTCACCGACGACCGCCTTGGTGGAGTTGCCGAAGGTCACGGAGGGCAGACCCGAAGCGTTGCCGATCTTGAGCAGCGCAACGTCCTTCGACTGGTCGTAGCCGACGAGCGTGGTCGGGAGAGCCTTGGTCTGCCCGTACTCGGTCACCGTGATCGTGCCCTTGCTGCCGGCCTGGGTGTAGAGCTCGACTACGTGGTTGTTGGTGAGGACCTCGCCGTCCGGCGTGATGATCATGCCGGTGCCCTGGTCTTCGGTGCCGTTCGCCTTCACGTCGATGGAGACCACGGCCGGGTTGACCTTGTCGACGAGCTCGGGGATGGTCACGTTCCCGTTGAGGCGCGCCCCGCCGGGTGCCGCACTGCTCTCGTGGATGGTCACGCTCGGGCTGCTCCCACTCCCGACGTGGTCGGCCAGGGCGGTCACGCCGGCGCCGATGGCCCCGCCGACCAAGGCGGCGACCAGCACAACGGGGAACCAGGACCGGAAGCGGCCCGGTCGCCTCCCATTCGGGGTTCCCTGCCCGGGGCCTCCGGGCCCGCCCGGGCCGGTGGGCCCGCTCGGTCCGGCGGGGACTGCCGGGTCGGGTGTGGGTGGGTAGGCGAACGGAATGGGGGGTGCGGGTGGCGGGTCCACCGGGGTCGCCGCGGGCTCGGAGAACGCCGCCTGCGGTCCGGACGCGTTCGGGGTGCGCTCGGGCTCGGCTACGGGGGTCGCGGCGTCGGGTCCGGCCACGTCCACCGGGGGCACCGTCTCGGGTCGGGTCCCCCGCTGCTCGACGTCCTCGTCCATGGCTCCTCCAGTCACGGACGCGAGCAACCCCGCACCGTGCACGGCTGGGTGGCGGTCGCCCGGTCTCGCGGCCGTCGCTCGCGTGGGCGTCCGGAAGCCATGTTAGGGCATGCCGGGCGCACCCCGACCTCGGGCCGAGGCCCCGCGCGGTAGCGTGTCCGCCGCATGTCGCGACGGATCGAAGTCGAACTGACCAGCCAGACGGGTGACGGGTTGTGGACTTGGCGCGCCGCGGGAGCGCGTCAGCCCAAGGGGACGGTCGAAGCTTCACTGATCCCCGCCGGGAGCGGCGTGGGAGCCGTGCTCCGGGCGGAGGTCGAGACGGGGCTCGAGGGCATCGAGATCGTGGCCCTTTCCCCCGTCAAGCCCGCGGGCTCGCCGGAGAAGACGGAGGGGCGCATCGAGGTGCGCGGCACGCCCAGGCGTGCCCCCGACGTGTCGGTGGTCCTCGCTCCGGGTTCGGGCAAGCGCCGCCGCGACGACCGCGACGACCGCAACGGTGAGCGCCGGGGCGGGCGGCGTGGCGAGGAAGGGAACGGCGAGGGGCGTCGCGGCCGTTCCGATGGCGGGCGCGGCGTGGCCGGCCCGCGTCGTCCCGGAGGACGGCGCTCGGCTGAGGGCGACGCCCGCCCGAGTCGTGGCGAGCGTCCTGCCGTCCCAACGTCGACAGTGCATCGCAACGCCATGCTGGCGGGGCTCCGCCCCGAGCAGATCCCCGTGGCCGAGCAGTTGCTGCGGGGGGGTTTGCAGGCGGTCCGTCAGGCCATCGACGCGCAGAACGCGACGGCCAAGGCGGCCGGGAAGCCGCCCGTCTCATCCGACGCCCTGTTGGCCATGGCCGAGGAGCTGCTCCCGGTGGTGCGACTGGCGGACTGGAAGGACCGGGCATCGGTCGCGCAGAGCGCCGGGAAGGACTACCGCCTCCGCGAGCTGCGTGCCGTCGTGGCGTCGTCGCGCACGGTGATCCTCGACGACGAAGGTCGTGCCCTGGCCAAGGTGCTCCAGGAGTCGCTCGACCAGCGCACGACCGCCCTGCGGGAAGAGTGGCTGGCGCGGATCACGAACGCACTCAACGACGGGCGGGTCCAGCAGGCCGTCGAGGCGTCCATCCGCCCGCCCGAGCCCGGAACGCGCTGCCCGGCCGAGTTGGCGGTGCGACTGGCCGCGGCTGCCGGCGAGGCCATGACGGCCCAGCTCGATCCCGAGGAGTGGATGCGACTCCTCGATGCCGTCGTTGCCTCCCCGGTCCGCCGCACGGTGAAGCCGGCAGGGATCCCCGACGACGACGTGGCCCGGCAGGCGGCACGGAACGCCGCCGGCGCGGTGCCGGCTCTGGCCAAGCTGCTCGGGCTGCGGATCCCTCCCCCGCCACCGCGGCGGGTCGGCGCCGAGACCCGCTTCAGTCCGACCGCCGGCTGAGGGTCAGCAGCCGGGCCGTGAAGCCCGCCCCTTCGAGCCGCTGCTTCGTGGCGCGGTCCCCGGGCAGGGCCAGCGCGTCCACCTCGGCGCAGTCCTGGGCCTCGCACCAGGCCACGGCGGCCGCGAGCAAGGCCGAGCCCACCCCGACGCCTCGGGCGCCACGCTCCACGTAGCAGCACTCCACCAAGCCGCGCCGCCCGCCTGGGCCGTGGCTCGCCGTGGCGGCGGCCAGGCCCATCACGGCACCCTCGTAGTCCCCCACCAGGAGTTGGGCGCCGGCGCCCGTCCAGCGGTCCAGGAGGGTCACTGGCGTTGCATCACCTACCAGCGCCGCTCCCCCGCGGAGTGTGCCCGCGGCCACCAGCGCCTCTGACAGCAGGCGGGTGCAGGCCTGCCGGTCGGCGGCCAGGGCAGGGCGTGCCTGCTCCACGGCGACTATCCCGAACCCGGGGTCTCGCCCGCCCCGAAGTCCGGGGCGCGGACGTCGGTGGCCTCCGGTGCCGGGTGGGGTTCCTGGCCGCCGGGGCCTTCCGCCAGCAGCTGGCCGGCCCGGTTCAAGATGGTCCGCCGGCTGCGTGTCGACGCCTCGTAGCGCTGGACCGCGCGCAGCTCCTCGGGCCCCAGGCTCTCGAGTCGGCGCACCACCTGCGATGCGCTGAGCGTGTCGTAATCCGACAGCGCACGGCCCACGACGGCCTCGGCTCCGGGATCGGGTGCCGGGCGATCGGCGGGAGGAGCGTGGTCGGGCGGCGTCCCGGTGCCTCCGTGGCCCTCGTTCCCGTTGTGGACGGCCTCGCCGCCCAGCAGGTCGTCGAGTCGCCGGGTCAGCGTGCGCTGGCCCCGCCCGACGACGAACCGGCCAACGACCCGCGCGTTGCCCAGGTGGAGCTCGACGCGGTGCCGGCCCTTGGCGACGAATCCGGGGAGGTCCTCGATCACCGAGACGGCAACCCCCACGGGGGCGAAGACGCACAGGTCGAACGTGCGGCGCAACGGGCCCTTCTCACCGGGCGCCGCGGCGGGTCCCGTCGGTTCCGGGCCCGTGGCGTCAGACACCGTCAGACACCGCTGCGCGGCACCCTCAGACGCAATCCCGGCAGAGCATCTTCTTCTTGTCTGCCAACTGGCTCGGGTGCTTGACCAAGAAGCACGACCGGCAGACGAACTCGTCGGGCTGCTTGGGCAGCACGCGCTCGTTGCCCTCGGCCTTGTCCTCCTGGTCGGTCGCCTCCTCGTCCTCGGGCTCGTCCTCGACGACGAGGCGCTCCTTGAGGATCACGTCCAGGCTGGCCTCGACGTCCTCGTCGTCGGGCTCTTCCTCCTCCTCCTCCTCCTCGCCCTCGCCGGTGCGCTCGACGACTGAGGCGGGCGACGGGGTCAGAATCTCGGCGACCTCCTCTTCCTCCTCGTCCTCGACCGCGACGACGTCGTCCAGGACGGCGAGGTCGTCGTCCTCCCCGATGGAGTCCTCGTCGTCGAGTTCGACGATGGAGACGTCATCGTCGAGGTCGACGTCGATGTCGTCCTCGAGGGCCTCCTCGACGTCGGTTCCGGGGCCCGCGTCCTCCACGTCTTGCGCTTTCGCTTTCTTCTTGGTCGCCATGGTGCCGCGGGAGCATAGACGGTCCGCGGAATCCTTCAATCGCTTTGCGCCGGTGGGTCAGCGGGGTCCTGGGGGGGTCCTCCCCAGCGGCTTCGGGCGTGGCCCCCGAGGGGCCCGGCATGCGGGGCGCTCGGGCGGGCCGGGAGCGGGGCGGGCGGGCCCGGGGGTCTTTGGCGCCATGCCGCCCACCCAGGAACCCGGGCCGGCAACACGTTCTCTACTCGACCCCCAGGGCCAACCGCCGCCTCTCACAGCACATCCCTCCCTGGACCCTGTCCGGGCAACGCACGAAGCGTCTGCGCCGGCCATGGGTTGTCGGGACTGCGGCGTACATTAGGCAACGGCGGGGTACGCGCGTCAAGAAGAGAACGACCCCTTTCACCAGGACGAACGAAGGTCGTCCCTGGTCAACGCATTGCAGATTTTTCCGCTCGCCGGCGTTCCGCCCGGCGCTCGGAATCCAGGCGCTCGAGGTCGGTCGAGCCGTGGTCGACGAAGGACATGGCGTCGGCCAGCGCGCGGTGCCCGGCGACCTCGGCGATGGCCCGGTGCATGTCTTGTGCAACGCGCCGGTACGCCGGATGTCCCTGCGCACCGGAACGGAGCTCGGTCAGGTGCATGGCTTCGCGCGCGTTGCACTGCATCACGTAACGCACCCGGTGCGCGAGGGCCACCGCGTACGACACCTGTTCGGGGAAGTCGGGTACCAGTGACCGGTACAGGTCCTCGGCGCGCCCGATGGCTTCGTCGTAGCGTTCGTCCAACCCGGCCTCCGCCACGAGCGCGGGCATGTCGTAGCCGAGCGAGATGCCGAGGCGCTGCCACTCGACGGTGAGCATGCGGTGACGTTGCAGGTCCCGGAACGCGCCATAGTCGGTAACGAGCTCGAAGCGGTAGTCGGTCCGCTCGAAGGCGCGACCAGGCCGGTGGCGCCGGTTGCGCCGGTCGCCTACGTACGCGCGCAGGAGGGCCACGCGGTCGTCGTGGGCGAGTATCCGGACCCGGTGCGCGGCCTCCCGTTCGGAGCAGCCGAGGTGAGAGAAACAGGCTGCCACCAGGACCTTCTCCTCCCCCTCCGGGTCGAAGTCGAGCAGGGTCACCTCGGGCTCCGGCTCGGGTTCGACCTCGCTCGTCCCGGCCGACCCGTTGGCCGTGGCGCCGCGCTCCGTGAGCTCGGGCCACAGAGTGGCCACGACGCCGCGCCGTGTCGGCGCGCGTCGTGGCCAGGTACGCCGACCACTCGCCGCCGCGCTCGGGCACGTCGACGCGCTGGAGGAACGAGGGGATCACCTTGCGCAGCTCGACGAGCATCATGTCGGCGTACTGGCGCGTCTCGGGCAGCGGATGCGCGCGCATGCGCAGCAGCAGCTGCTCATAGGACTGGCCTGTCCCGTACATGCCGATGTTCGACAATGACGCGGCGGGCAACAGGCCGCGTAGCGCGTCGAGCGACTTGGCCCGCGTCGCCTGCCGGTACACGAAGTCGCTGTCCCCCGACTGCTGCGGGAACCGTTCGACGATCCAGGCCTGCATCTGCGGCAGCAGCGCGCCGTAGGTGTCGAAGACGCGGTCCATTTCGCCGACGTAGCGCGCGCCGTGCAGGGAGTCGAGGATCTCGGGCGGGCGGTAGTAGCGGTAGTGTCCGTTGTCGAGCCGCTGGTTGTATGCGATGTAACGCGTCGACTGCTCGAGGTACGACATGAGCCGGCCCCACTCGAGCACCTTGGAGAGCACGTTCGACGACTGCTCGCACGCGAGGTGCACACCGCCCAACTGCGCGACCGAGTCGTCGCCGTACTCGACGAAGACGCGCTCGTAGAGCTGCTCGGCCCGCTGCAGTCCGACCGTGGCGTCGACCCCGGCGTCACCGGAGATGTCGAGGTCCCCGACGAACTCGTCGAGGAACAGGCGCCGCAGGCTCTTCGGAGAGCGCGAGTAGCGGGCGAAGAGTGCTCCCTTGACCACCTCGGGCAAGTTGACCAGGGCAAACACGGGTTGGTCGAGGTTGGTCACGTACCGGCGGAGGATCGCCTGTTCGTCCGCGGTGAAGCGCTCTTCGGAGTAGGGGAACATGCCCGGCCAACGATAGAACGAGCGCGACGCGGCGGTGGCGGATGGAGCCCGGGCCCCTCAGGCGTCGGGTACGACGCCGGCGCAGACGCCCCGGAGGAGCTGTTCGACGGCTTCGCGGGCCGCTGCCCCCACGGAGGTGTCAGGAGCCGTGTGGGAGACCTGCTGGGCCAGGTCGGCCACCGACTTCATGGTGCGCACGAAGTCCCCCGGGGCCAGCTCGCCCACGTCACGGGCGGCCACGGCCAGGGCGGTGGAGAACGACGCGCCCCGGGCCCAGGAGGTGACCGCCGTGGCCAGCCCGGGCGCCGGCTGGCGGGTGCGCGGGACCAGGTGGGCCTCTTCGGTGGCCCGGATGCGCTCGGCCAGGGCCGACAGGGCCTCGCAGCGCCCGACCAGGTCGGCCACCCGATGCCCGCCCAGGCGGTCCTGGGGTTGGCCTCGCCGCCGACCACCCCTCCGGTGCGCGTGGTGGCCAGCCACGCGCCGGGCCCGGCGTGGCTCGAAGACGACGGCGGACAAGACGCCGGCCAGGACGGCCGGCTCCGCCCCGGCGAGGACCTCGGTGCGGAGCGCTTCGGCGATGAGCAGGTCGGCTTCGTGGTAGATCCGCGCCAGGCCCCGGCCCGCCGGCGTGAGCGCCCAGCCGTCGAGGTAGTGCATCTCTTCCAGCACGGCCACCCGGTGGTCGAGCTGGGCCAGCAGGAGGTCAGGGTTGCGGGCCTGCCACTGGGCGAAGGAGCGGCGCAGCACGTCGCCGGCCGTGGCACGGTCGAAGCGACCGACCAGGTTCACCGCCAGGTTGTACGTGGGCCGGAAGGCCGAACGCAGGTCCGGCGGCGGTGCCGAGGCGACCCGGGCCGCCTCGGCGAAGGTGATCTCGCTCGACCACGCCACCACCGCGTGCCCCTCCTCGTCGAGCCCACGACGTCCCGCCCGACCGGTCAGCTGCAGGTACTCGCCCGAGGTCAGGGTGGCGCGTCCGGCGCCTCCGTACTTGGTGAAGCGCTCGATCACGACGGAGCGCGCAGGCATGTTGATGCCGAGCGAGAGGGTCTCGGTGGCGAAGACCACCTGGAGCAGTCCCGCAGCGAAGCACTCCTCGACCGTCTCGCGGAAGACGGGGACCAGGCCGGCGTGGTGCGCGGCGACGCCCCGCTCGAGGCCCTCGAGCCACTCGTCGTAGCCCAGGGCCTGCAGGTCCTCGTCGGCCAGGGGGGCGACCCGGCGTTCGGCCACCGCCCGGATGGCGGCCCGCTCCCCCGCGTCGGTGAGGCGGACCCCGTCGCGCACCACCTGGCGCACGGCGTCGTCACAGGCGGCACGGCTGAAGATGAAGACGATGGCCGGCAGCATCTCGCAGGCCCCGAGCTCCTCGACCACCTCGGTGCGCAACGGCGACCGGTAGGGCAGCCGGGGGCCGCGCCCATGCCAGTGCTGGGGCCGGCCGTGCTGGGCCCGGCGCACGGCCTGGTCGATCCGGAGACCCTCGCCGCCAGGACGCCCGTCGTCACCGAGGAGCGGCAGGAGGAGCACGGCGCCGTCCTCCCGCCGGTGCACCGCGAAGTGGTGGCGCAGGACGATGGGCCGGTGGCGCTCGACGACCACGGCGGTGTCGCCTCGCACGGAGCGGAGCCAGCCGCCGAGCTCCTCCGCGTTGTTCACCGTGGCCGAAAGGCATACGAAGCGGATCTCGGTTGGTGAGAGAACCAGGACCTCCTCCCACACGCCGCCGCGGTAGGGGTCCTGAATGAAGTGCACCTCGTCCAGGACGACCGTGTGGAGCCCCTCGAGGAGATCAGAGCCGGCCAGCAGCATGTTGCGCAGGACCTCGGTGGTCATCACCACCACGGGGGCCCGAGGGCGCAGCGTCGTGTCGCCGGTCAGCAGGCCCACGTGGTCCTCGCCGTAGGTGGCGGCGAGCTCGCCGTACTTCTGGTTCGACAGGGCCTTGAGCGGTGTCGTGTAGAAGGCCTTGCCCCGGGCGCACAGGGCGCGGTGGACGGCGTAGGCGGCCACCAGCGTCTTGCCCGAGCCGGTCGGGGCGGACACGAGCACGGAGTGACCGGCGTCGAGGGCGCGGAACGCGTCGTGCTGGAAGTCGTCCACCGTGAACGGGAGGTCCGCCTCGAAGTCCTCAGGCCGGGCCGCCCCACGGATCGGCCACACGGGTGCGGTCAACGCCCGAGCAGCTTCCCGATGCCGATGGAGAGGAAGTAGAAGACCACGAGCGGGATGGCGAGGGCGAACATGGAGAAGGGGTCGGAGCTCGGGGTGAACACGGCTGCCACGACCACGATGATGATGACGGCCCAGCGCCAGGAGCGCAGCAGGGCGCGGGGGGACACCACGCGCGCCAACTCAAGGGAAACCAGGACCACGGGGAACTCGAAGGTCAGGCCGAAGATGGTCATCATCAAGATGATCAGGCCCAAGTACGGGATGGGGTCGTAGATGGCCTGCAGGTTGGGCCCGCCCACCGACTTCAGCCAGCTCAACGCGTGCGGCAGCGTCAGGTAGGCGACGGCCGCCCCGATCAGGAACAGCACGAACGAGCTGACGACGAACGGAATGGCGTAGCGGCGCTCGGAGGCCTTGAGGCCCGGGGTGACGAAGCGCCACACTTGGAACAGGATCACCGGGGAGGCGAGCACCAGGCCACCGAAGAGGGCGATCTTGATCCGGAGCGTGAGCCCGTCGAGCGGCGAGGTCACGTACAGGCTGCAGGTGCCGTTGGTGGTGACCAGCGTGCTTCCGCCGGAGCTGGCGTGGTGCACCGTCGATGCGTCCACGGAACACAGGGGCCGGAGCAGGAAGTCGAGGATGGGCTGATAGGCGAACACGGCCACCGTGCCGCCGATGACGAAGGCGATCACGCAGATGATCAACCGGCGACGGAGCTCCCCGAGGTGCTCCCCCAGGGTCATGTTGTCGGGCGACGGGCGGCTCTTGCGCTTGCCCGTGAAGGGAAGTGTCACCACGGAGGGTCCGATCAGTTGAGCGAGGGGTCACCCGGGACGACGATCCCGGTGGCGTCCGGCTCGGGTTGCGGCCGCTCGTGGGTGCGGGTGAGAAAGGGCCCGGGGCCGGCTCCCTCCTCGTTGACCAGGTCGTTGACGGCGCTCGGCGAGACCGGGCGGTAGGCGCCGTCGGGGAGGTCGGCGCCGGACGCCACCGCGTCCGGGGTGTGGGCCTCCGAAGCGACGACCTCCTCCGTCCCGCCCGCCTGGTCCGTTGCTGCATGAGCCGCAGCCGTCTGGGCCCCTGCTGCCTGGGCCCCAGCGGTTTCGGCCCCTGCTGCCTGGGCCCCTGCGGTTGGCCCCGGCTGCTCGTCGACCCCTGCTGCAGGGGCCTGTGCGGTCTCGGCCCGGCCCGACTTCGGCCCGTCCGTGCCGTCGCCCGACCCCTCGCCACCGTCCTCGCCACCGTCCTCGCCGTCCTGTGCCGACATGGTCGAGAGGTGGTTGAGCAGGGCCGATGGTGACCGGGCCAGCCGGGCGATCTCGGAGGTGGGCGGAAGATCGGGCACGGTGTTGCGCACCTCGGACTCCATGCGGTGGCGGAACTCGTTGAAGGACTTCCAGGCGCCGCCGACCTGGCGGGCGACCTGGGGCAGGCGGTCAGGTCCCAGCAGGATGATGGCGACCACGGCGATCACCAAGAGCTTGCCTGGGTCGAGGTTGAACATCTGGCCTCACTCTAGGGTGCCGTCAGAGCGACTGGATGAGCCGCTCCACCCGCTCATCGTGCGACTTGAAGGGGTCTTTCAGGAGCACGGTGCGCTGGGCCTGGTCGTTCAGCTTCAGGTGCACCCAGTCCACGGTGAAGTCGCGCCGGCGCTCCTTGGCACGCTTGACGAAGGCGCCACGCAGGCGGGCCCGTGTCGTCTCGGGGGGCTTGATCATGGCATCGGCGATGGCTTCGTCCGTGCAGACCCGGTCGACCTCGTCGCGGGCCTGGAGCTTGTAGAACAGCCCCCGGCTGCGGTCGACGTCGTGGTACATGAGGTCGATCATGGCCACCTTGGGGTGCGACAGCGAGATGTCGTGGCGGGCCCGTATCTGCTCGACCAGCCGGTACTTGGCCGCCCAGTCGCACTCGCGCCAGAGCGAGGTCGGGTCGGCCTCGAGGCCCTTGAGGCAGTGCTCCCACATGTCGAGGGCCCTGTCCTCCTCGGGCGACAGCCCGCGCCGGTCGCGGAACTTGAGGGCGCGCTCGAGGTACTCGATCTGAATGTCGAGCGCTCGCATCTCGCGCCCGTTGGCCAGGCGAACCCTCCGCTGACAGGTGATGTCATGGCTTATCTCGCGGATGGCCCGGATGGGGTTCTCGAGGGTGAGGTCGCGCAGGACGGTCGTGGAGTCCTCGAGCATGGCCAGGAGGATCGACGTGGTGCCCACCTTGAGGAAGGTGGCGTACTCGCTCATGTTCGAGTCGCCCACGATGACGTGGAGCCGGCGGAAACGCTCGGCGTCCGCGTGGGGCTCGTCACGGGTGTTGATGATGGGCCGGCTTCGCGTCGTAGCTGAGGACACGCCCTCCCAGATGTGCTCGGCCCGCTGGCTCAGGCAGAAGACCGCGCCGCGGGCGGTCTGCAGCACCTTCCCGGCCCCGGCGTAGATCTGGCGCGAGACGAGGAACGGGATGAGCACCTCGGTGTAGCGGTTGAACTCGTCGTTGCGTTCGGTGAGGTAGTTCTCGTGGCAGCCGTATGAGTTCCCGACCGAGTCAGTGTTGTTCTTGAAGAGGTAGACGTCACCGCGGATGCCCTCCTCGCGGAGGCGGGCCTGTGCCCCGGTGACGAGCTGGGCCAGGATCCACTCCCCCGCCTTGTCGTGCACGACGACGTCGCTGATGCGGTCGCACTCTGGGGTGGCGTACTCGGGGTGGCTGCCTACGTCGAGGTAGAGCCGGGCGCCGTTCTCGAGGAACACGTTGGAGGATCGTCCCCACGAGACCACCCGGCGGAACAGGTAGCGCGCCACCTCGTCGGGGCTGAGACGGCGCTGGCCCCGGAGGGTGAAGGTCACCCCGTACTCGTTCTCCACCCCAAAGATGCGCCGGTCCACGAGGTCAACCGTACTGCCGGCTATGCCAGCAGTTGTGCCAGCTCTGCTTCTTCGATCCGGCGGAAGGTGCGGCGGCCGTTGCCCCGGCTCAGGATCGCCACCTCGAGGTCGCCCGCGGCCAGGGTCCGGTCGGGGCCGGCCAGGGCGGACGTGGCCGCCTTGACGGCGCTGGCCATGTCCCAGTCGGGCTGCCAGGCGGCGGCCACCCGCTCGGTGATGGTCTCGGCGTCGCCGCCCAACACGGCGAAGCGGTCCTCGTCGGTGATCGTCCCCTCGTAGGCGATGTGGTACAGCTGGTTCTCCTGGTCCCCGAGCTCGGCCACGAGGATCTCCACCTCGAGCGGCTTCATCTCGTGGGTGAAGACGTTGCCGAGGTACTGGGCGTAGAGGTTGGCCAAGGAGCGGGCGTCGACGTCCTCGCGGCTGAAGGCGTAGCCCTTCGTGTCGGCGTGCCGCACGCCGGCCACCCGCAGCTGGTCGTACTCGTTGTACTTGCCCACCCCTGCGAAGGCGATGCGGTCGTAGATCTCGCTGATCTTGTGCAAGGAACGCGAGGGGTTCTCCGCCACGATGGCGATTCCCACGTCGTAGGTGGTGGCCACGAGGGACCGGCCGCGTGCGATGCCCTTCTGGGCGTACTCGGCCCGGTCCTTCATCACCTGCTCGGGCGCGACGTAGAAGGGCATGCTCATTGTGCACGCTCCGCCTGCTTGCGGGCGATCAGCGCGCCGAAGCGCTCGGCCACCTCTTCCTCGGGCAGTTCGCGGTAGCCGTCGCTGTCGACTACGGCGACAATCGGGTAGATGCCGCGCACGAGGTCGGGCCCGCCGGTGGCCGAGTCCTCGTCGGCGGCGTCGTAGAGCGACTGGATGGCGAGGTCGACGGCTCCGTCCTCGCTGAGGCCCTCACGCCATCCGAGCTTGATCGTGCTGCGCGCGTCCCGGCCACCTGAGCCGGTGGCCTGGAAGTCGGTGTCCTCGTAGTGGCCGCCGGTGACGTCGTAGTTGAAGATGCGTCCCGTCCCCCGCGCCGTGTCGTAGCCGGCGAAGAGGGGCACGACGGCCAGCCCCTGCATGGCCAGGGGCAGATGTTGGCGCACCATCTGGGCCAACTGGTTGGCCTTGCCCTCCAGCGAGAGGGTGGACCCCTCGACCTTCTCGTAGTGCTCGAGCTGGACCTGGAAGAGGCGGACCATCTCGATCGCCATGCCGGCCGTTCCCGCGATGGCCACCGCGGAGTAGCGGTCGGCCGGGAACACCTTCTCCATGGCGTGGTGGGCGATCATGTTCCCCGCGGTGGCCCGGCGGTCGCCGGCCATGACAACCCCGTCGGCCCATCGCAGTGACACCACCGTGGTGCCGTGGGGCACGTGGATGGGCTGGCGGCCGTCCGCTGCGCGACCGGTCTCGGTCGGCAGCGCGCCGTCGGCCCGTCCCGTGGTCAGGCGCAGGAGGCCGACGAAGTCCGGACCCGGATCGTGCTCCGGGGGGAAGAGCGGGAGCGACACTGGGCGCTACTGTCCGCCCTTCTGGACGTAGTTGCGGACGAACTCCTCGGCGTTGTCCTCGAGTACCTCGTCGATCTCGTCGAGCAGGTCGTCGAGCTCCGCCTTGATCTTCTCACCCCGCTCCGAGGAAGCCGGTGTGGTCTCGACGACCTCTTCCTCGGCCTCGGTGGACCGCGTCCCAGAACCCTTCTTCTTCTGTTCCTGTTCTGCCATCGTTCCTGTCCCCGTCCCGTGCTGCTGACGTACTGCTACGACTCGAGCCTGTTGAGCAGATCCGCCGGCCCCGTGCTCTCGGCCAGGAGCGCGCCGGTGTGCTCAGCTGTTCCCTTCAGTGGGTCCATCATAGGGACGCGCCGCAGCGGGTCCGTGCCGATGTCGAATACGAGGGAATCCCAGTTGGCGGTGACCACGGCGTCGGGCCAGCGGGCCAGACACTTGCCGCGGAACCAGGCCCGGGTGCCGCGGGGCGGTTCGGCCACGGCGGTGACCACCTGGGCCGGCTCCACCAGGGTGCGCAGACCCAGGCGGCGGAAGACCGACTTGTCGGGCCGCAGGTCGTGGTACTGCAATGCCAGTGCGGCCACCCGGGGGTCGTCCCAGCCGCACGAGTGCCGGTCCTGGTAGGCCAGCAGGAGCTCCCGCTTGGCCACCCAGTCGAGGGTGTCGGCCAGCGACGCCGGGTCCGACTCCAGCCCACCGAGGACGGCCTCCCAGTGCTCGAGGACCAGCTCCCCGACGGCGCCGTCGTCGCCCAGGGCGGTCAGCCCGTGCTCCTCGGCGTACTTGCGCGCCCCGCCGAGGAGCTCCCACTGGATCTCGAGCGCCGTGGCCGTCGACCCATCCGTGAGGTTGAGCGGCCTGGTCAGAGTCAGGTCCGCCGACACTTGGTGCAGCGCGCGCACGGGGTCCGACAACGACAGGTCACGGCTCGGCAGCGCCTCGTCCTCGATCATGGCCAGCACGAGCGCCGTCGTGCCCAGCTTCAGGAAGGTGGCGAACTCCGACAAGTTGGCGTCGCCCACGATCACGTGGAGGCGGCGGAAGCGCTTCGGGTCGGCGTGGGGCTCGTCGCGGGTGTTGACGATGGGGCGCTTCAGGGTGGTCTCGAGGCCGACGATCTCCTCGAAGAACTCAGCCCGCTGCGAGATCTGGTACTCGACGGTGTCGGAGTCGAGGGCGGGCGTCTCGGTGCCCACCTTGCCCGAGCCGATGAAGAGCGTGCGCGACACGAAGTGCGGGACGACGCCCTCGACCACGCGGGCGAAGGGCACGGCCCGGTCCATCATGTAGTTCTCGTGGCAACCGTAGGAGTTGCCCTTGCCGTCGGAGTTGTTCTTGTAGACGACGGGTGCCCGCTGGTCCGGGATCCGCAGTTCGGCGGCCAACATGGAGCGGCGGAGCACCTCCTCGCCCGCCTTGTCGTAGACGAGGGCCTCGAGAGGCGTGAGGCACTCGGGGCTCGAGTACTCCGGGTGGGCGTGGTCGACGTAGAAGCGGGCACCGTTGGTGAGCACGGTGTTGGCCAGGTGGGTCTCGACCATCGGGGCGAGCGATCCCTCGCGGGCGAACCCTCGGGCGTCGTTGCCTGGGGTCTCGTCCTCGAAGTCCCAGCCGATTTGCTGCTCGACGTCCGCCGCGTAGGCGTTGACGAGCACCGAGGACGCTGCGATGGGGTTCTGCTCGGGACCAGGTGAGTGGATGCCGTACTCGGTCTCGATGCCGCAGACCTTCGTGGTGGCCACGGCGAGACCCTAACGTCTAGAGGTACTGGCCCGTGCCGACCCGCTCGATGGAGCGCCCACCCTGGACCTCACGGTCCTCGGTGAGCAGGGTGCGGACGTACACGATCCGCTCTCCCTTCTTGCCCGAGATCCGCGCCCAGTCGTCGGGGTTGGTCGTGTTGGGCAGGTCCTCGTTCTCCTTGTACTCCTGGCGGATCGACTCGAACAGGTCGGCCGTGCGGATCCCGGCCGACTCTCCCGCGATGACCCGCTTGATGGCCAATTTCTTGGCCCGGCGCACGATGTTCTCGATCATCGCCCCCGAGGCGAAATCGCGGTAGTAGAGGATCTCCTTGTCGCCGTTCTGGTAGGTGACCTCGAGGAAGCGGTTCTCGTCGTCCTCCCGGTACATCTCGGCCACCGTCTCCTCGATCATGGCCTGGACCGCCTTGCCCGGGTCCCCGCCCCCGAGTCGTGCCACCTCGTCGGCGTCGAGCGGCACCTTCGTCGTGAGGTAGCGGCTGAAGATCTGCCCGGCCGCATCCTCGTTGGGCCGCTCGATCTTGATCTTCACGTCGAGCCGGCCCGGGCGCAGGATGGCCGGGTCGATGAGGTCCTCGCGGTTCGACGCCCCGATGACGATCACGTCGCGCAGGGACTCGACGCCGTCGATCTCCGCCAGCAGCTGCGGGACGATGGTCGACTCCATGTCCGAGCTGATGCCAGTGCCGCGTGTGCGGAAGAGCGACTCCATCTCGTCGAAGAACACGATGACGGGGATCCCCTCATCGGCCTTCTCGCGGGCCCGCTGGAAGACCTGCCGGATCTGGCGTTCCGTCTCCCCGACGTACTTGTTGAGCAGCTCGGGCCCCTTGATGTTGAGGAAGTAGCTGCGAACGTTGTCGTTGCCCGTCTTCTCGGCCACCTTCTTGGCGAGCGAGTTGGCCACCGCCTTGGCGATGAGCGTCTTGCCGCACCCGGGCGGGCCGTAGAGCAGGATCCCCTTGGGGGCGGGCAGCGAGTACTCCACGAACAGCTCACGGTGGAGGTACGGCAACTCGACGGCGTCGGTGATCGCCTCGATCTGCACGTCGAGGCCTCCGACGTCGGCGTAGGTGATGTCGGGCACCTCCTCGAGGACGAGCTCCTCACTCTCGAGCTTCGGCAGCTTCTCGATCACCAGCTGCGTGCGCACGTCCATGAGCAAGGAGTCGCCGGCCCGCAGGCGCTGGCCGATCATGTCCTCCGACAGCTCGGCCACCCGCTCCTCGTCGGCCCGGGCGAAGATGATGCAGCGGTGCCGGTCCTCCAGCACCTCCTTGAGGGTGACCACCTCGCCCGAGAACTCGCCGTCGCGCACCAGCACCACATTGAGGCTCTCGTTGAGGACCACCTCGTTCCCCTTGCGGATGACGCCGGGGTCGATGTCGGGGTGCAGGCTCACTCGCATCTTGCGCCCTGAGGAGAACACGTCGACCGTGCCGTCCTCGTTGACGCCGAGGAAGGTGCCGTAGGCGGCCGGGGGCTGGGTGAGCTTCTCGACCTCCTCCCGCAGCGCCGCCAGTTGTTCCTTGGCCTGTTGGAGGGTGAAGGTCAGCTTCTCGTTCTGCGACGTGGCTTGCGCCAGCTGCCCCTTGGAGTCGAGGAGCCGCTCCTCGAGCGCCTGGACGCGTCCGGGGCTCTCCTGCAGCCGGCGCCGCAGGGCGTGGATCTCGTCCTCGGCATCCGCCAGCTCGGCGCGCAAGGCCTCCGTCTGGGCGGCGGCGTCGTCGGGATTCACCGTCATCGTGGGTCACCCTACCCCTCGTCCCACTGCCTGCCCGCGGCATCCCGTACACCCCGATCCGGATCCGCCGGTGCGGCCCGTGGCCGACGGGCGACGCCGGAGGCGTGCGGCGCTCAGGGGTTCCGGGCTGCCCGGGGCGGGGCCGTGGCGAAGTGTCGCAGTGCCGGGACGCGGGCCAGGTACGATGAGGAGACGCCTCGGGGTCGATTTGGTGCCTCGCGGCCCGCCTCACTACGGTCTCGGGGCTCGGTCCTGGGACCCGGGTCGGCGGTGACCTGGTGCCCCCGAGGGGTGGCGGTGACAAGGAGAGAGTCGGATACATGAAGGTCTGGATCGACCAGGATCTCTGCACGGGCGACGGGCTCTGCGAGGAGATTGCGCCTGCCGTGTTCACCCTCCTCGACGACGGCCTGGCCTACGTGAAGGAAGGCGAGGACACCAAGAACGACCCGGGTGGCTCCTCGGGCATGGCGGCGGTCCCCGGCGATCTCGAGGACGCGGTCGTCGAGGCCTCGGAGGAGTGCCCCGGGGAGTGCATCTTCATCGAGCGCGACTGACCGGACAGGAGCCCGGCCGCCGGGCCGGTCGAGCCCCTTGCAGTCCCTCTTTCTCCACCCGCTGCTCGCCAGGCCCTCGAGGCCCTAGCTCCCCAGGCGCCGCGCCGTCGTGAGGAACCCGGTGTGCCCCACCATCCGGTGGTCCGGCCGCACCGAGCGGGCTTCGACGTGCCACGTGCGCCGCAGGACCTCCTGGGTCTCGGCCAGGCCGAACGGCACCTCGTCGGCGTCGAGCGTCTGGCGCAGCAGCGCCGTCTGGTTGATGGTCGGCAGGTAGGCGAGCAGGATCCCGCCCGGCCGCAGGGCCGCCGCCGCCGCCGGCACGACCTTGTGCGGCTCGGGCATGTCGAGGAGGATCCGGTCGAGCGCCGTCTCGTCGATTCCCTCGGTCACGTCGCGGATCTCGATCCGGTAAGGCACGTCGGGCCCGAGGGCGGCCACCACGTTGGTCTGCGCCCGCTCGGCGAAGTCCTGGCGCAGCTCGTATCCCACGACCGAGGCGCCGGCTCGCAGCACGGTCATGGACAGCGCGCCCGAACCCACCCCGGCCTCGAGCACGCGCTGGCCCGGCGCGATGTCGGCGGCCATGAGGATGGCGCCGAGGTCCTTCGGGTAGATGACCTGCGCCCCCCGGGGCATCTTGAGGATGACGTCGCTCAGCGTCGGCCGCAGCACGAGGAAGGACCGCCCGGTCGAGCCGGTGACACTGCTCCCCTCGGTGGCCCCGATCAGGTCGTCGTGGGCCAGGATGCCCGCATGCGTGTGGAATGAGGCCCCTGCCACCAGGGTGACCAGGTAGCGGCGGTCCTTGGCGTCGACGAGGAGCACCCGCTCCCCCGCCGCGAGCGGGCCCGGCACGTCCGTCAGGCTTCGGCGGCAACGGCGTCGCGGTCGCGCACCGTGATCAGCAGCTGCTCTCCCGGCTTGACCGTCACCGACGACACCACGCTGCTCCGGTCGTTGAGGACGCGGCGCAAGAAGAAGGTGGCCCCGGCGAGGAGGAACCAGTACCAGTTGCCGGCCAGGCCACGACGCACGCCGGCGCGCAGGAACCGACGTAGCAGGATGTCCACGTCAGAGCCGCCGGATCTCGACGACGGCCGAGGTGGCACGGCCGCGGCGTCGTCCGGCCAGGAAGGCCAGGGCGATGACGAGGATGCCGATGGCGCCCGCCACGGCCAGCCCCCGCGGGGCCGCGGCGCGTGCCGTCGCCTCACCTTCGCCCATGACCTGGGAGTAGGCCGCCTGCAGATCCTCGCGGGTGATCAGCCGCCCGTTGCCCCCCGCCTTCGTCGTCGTCCCCGCCATCAGCTGGCTCCCTCCTGTACCTGGTTCTCGAGGGCGGCCTCGGCCTCCCGGTTCTGGCGCTGGACCATCACGGCGGGCAGCTTCTGCTGGCCCGGCCCGGCGGTGATGCGCCACGTGGCCACGGCGATCACGACGATGCCGAGGATGACCACCACGGCGTAGGGCACCCACGACAGGTCGCCCGTGAGGGCCGAACCCGTCTCGGTCTGCAGCAGCCGCAGGATCCCGATGAGGATGAGAAGGATGCCGGCGGCCAGGAAGAACGACCCGGCGATCCCCATGTAGAGGAAGCGGCCCAGGCCCCGCAGGGGGTCGACCGTCTCCTGCTTGAGGTAGTCGACCGTGAGCTGGAACGCGTCGTCCCCGGCGTGGCGCAGCCCGTGACGGCCATTGTCCGATGGTGGTGCCATGTGGCGGACAATCCTGGTCCAGGCGCCCCCCATGTGCAAACACCACGCCGTTCGGGGGACGGCGGGGCACGACCGGGCTCCCCCGGTGGCGTCAGTCCCGGTCCTTGAAGACGTAGGTGGAGGACGCCCGCGCTACCAACTGGGGTTGCACGTCTCGCGCCACCTGTGCCGTGATGCCGGCCTCGACGAAGGCCAGCCGGCGCCCGCCGGAGACCACCTCGGCGGTGCACGTGAGCTCGGCGCCCGGCGGGACCGGGCGCAAGAAGCTGATCTTCATCTCGGCGTTGGAGGCGAAGACGCGCCGGCCCTCGACGAAGGTCACGGCTGCCGCCCCCATTGACGAGTCGGCGAAGGCACCGAGGAACCCGCCCTGCATGATGCCCGCCGGGTTGGCGAAACGCTCGTCGGCCACCATGCGCCAGACGCAGCGCCCGGGGGTCGACTTCTCGAGGCACACCATCCCGAGCGTCAGGTCGCTGTTGGGGGGTACCTGCATCCGTGAGACCACGGGTGAAGCGTACGTGAACCCGCCGGGAATCCATCTCCCAGGTCGAGGGTAGGGCGTTAGGGTGGACCACGTGACCACCCACGCACCCCCGCCGGTCGCGCAGGACCCGCGGCTGGTCGAGCTGGGGATCAACGTCGTGCGCGGGCTGGCCATGGACGCACCCGAAGAAGCCAACTCCGGGCACTCGGGGACGGCCATGGCGCTGGCCCCGCTGGCCCACGTCCTGTGGACCCGCATCATGCGCTACGACCCCGTCGACCCGACGTGGCCCGACCGCGACCGCTTCGTGCTGTCGTGCGGGCACGCCAGCATCCTGCAGTACGCCATGCTGCACCTGACCGGGTACGACCTCTCGCTCGAGGACCTGCGGCAGTTCCGCCAATGGGGTAGCAAGACGCCGGGGCACCCCGAGTACGACCACACGGCAGGGATTGAGGTGACCACCGGGCCCCTGGGCCAGGGCTTCGCCAACGCCGTGGGCCTGGCCGTGGCCGAGCGCTGGCTCCGGGCCCGTTTCGGCCCCGAGGTGTGCGACCACCGGACCTTCGTGGTGGCCAGCGACGGCTGCATCATGGAGGGGATCTCCCACGAGGCGGCTTCACTGGCCGGGCACCTCGGACTGGGGAGGCTGCTCGCCGTCTACGACGACAACCACATCACCATCGACGGCCCGACCGAGCTCACCTACGGCGACGACGCCGTGCAGCGCTTCGAGGCCTACGGGTGGCGTGTGCGCAACCTGGGCGAGATGGCCAACGACGTCGACGGACTCGAGGCGGCACTACGCGAGGCGCTCGACGAGCCGGCCGACGGTCCCGACGCCAAGCCGACACTCCTGGTCCTGCGCAGTCATATCGGGTGGCCCTCACCGAAGCTGACCGACACCGCCGAGGCCCACGGGAGCCCTTTCGGCGAGGCGGAGATCTCGGCGACCAAGGAGATCCTGGGACTGCCACCCGACCAACCGTTCTGGGTGCCCGACGAGGTCTACGAGCTCTACCGGCGTCAGGTGACCCGCGGGGCCGAGCTGCGGGCCGAGTGGGAGGCGCGCCTGGCCGCCTGGAAGGGCGACCGGGCCGCGTGGGACGCCGGCCAGGCCGGGCACGGCCTGGCCGGGTGGGCCGACGACCTGCCGCGCTTCGAGGCCGGAACGGATCTGGCCACCCGGCATGCGGTCAACCAGTGCATCGACGCCACCGCGGCGCGCATCCCGGGCCTGGTCGCCGGGTCGGCCGACCTCACGGGGAACAACGGCGTGAAGCTCAAGGGGGCGGACGCCCTCTCAGCCAGTGCGCCTGGTGGGACCCAGGTCCACTACGGGATCCGTGAGCACGCCATGGGCTCGGTCATGAACGGCATGGCCCAGCACGGCGGTCTGCTGCCTGTGGGCGGCACCTTCTTCGTGTTCTCCGACTACATGCGCCCGGCGGTGCGCCTCGCTGCACTCACCGGGTCACACGTCGTCTACTCGTGGACGCACGACTCCATCGGGCTCGGGGAGGACGGCCCCACGCACCAGCCGGTGGAGCACCTGGCCTCGCTGCGGGCCATGCCGGGCCTGGCCCTGGTGCGCCCGGCCGACGCCAACGAGACCGCGCAGGCCTGGCACCGGGCGGTGGAGGCGGATGGTCCGGTGGGCCTGGTGCTGTCACGCCAGAACGTCCCGGTCCTGGCCGCGACCGGGGAGCGGGCCGGTGACGGCGTGCCCCGCGGGGCCTATGTCCTGACCGACCCCGGGGACGGCGCACAGATCGTGCTCGTCGGCACCGGGAGCGAGGTGCAGCACTGCGTCGCCGCCGCGGCGTCTCTGGCCGAGGAGGGGGTGCGGGCCCGCGTCGTCTCCTTCCCCTGCTGGGAGTGGTTCGAGGGGCAGAGCGACGAATACCGGGTCAGCGTGTTCCCGCCGGGGCTGCCGGTCCTGAGCATCGAGGCCGGTTCGACGTTCGGATGGGAGCGCTACGCCGACGACTGCATCGGCATCGACCACTTCGGGGCTTCCGCCCCCGGCGCCGTCGTCATGGAGCAATTCGGGTTCACCGCCGAGCACGTGGCCGAGCGGGCGCGAGCGCTCCTGGCCCGCCACGGAGGTCGCGCCAGAAGGGAGCCCGGGACATGACCCGACTGAACCAGCTCTACGAGATCGGGGGCCAGAGCCCCTGGCTCGACAACCTCCGTCGCGACTGGCTCGAGGGTGGGCAGCTGGCCGAGCTGGTCGACCTGGGCGTCCGTGGCATCACCTCCAACCCGACGATCTTCGCCAACGCCATTACGGGCAATGACGTCTACGACGAGCAGTTCCGGACGCTCGTGGCCGACCACACGGTGGAGAGCGCGTATTGGGAGATGGCGGTCACCGACATCACGGACGCGCTCGAGATGCTGCGCCCGGTCTACGAGCAGAGTGACCGCGAGGACGGGTACGTGTCCCTCGAGGTCTCGCCGGCATTGGCCCACGACACCGAGGGGACGGTGCGCGACGCCCGCATGCTGCACGAGCGCATCGCCCGGCCCAACCTGCTTGTGAAGGTACCCGCCACCAAGGAGGGCATCCCCGCCATTGAGTCGCTCGTCGGTGAGGGCCGGAGCATCAACGTCACGCTGATCTTCGGGCTCGACCGCTACGACGAGGTCATGGATGCCTACCTACGCGGCCTCGAGGCACTGGTGGCCGCCGGGCGGGAGGACGAGCTGAAGCACGTGGCCAGCGTCGCCTCCTTCTTCGTGAGCCGCTTCGACACCGAGGTCGACCGCCGCCTTGAGGAACTGGCCGGCGGCGAGCGGGGTGACCCCGCCGTGCTCGCGCTGCGGGGCAGCGGCGCGGTGGCCCAGGCCCAGACGGCGTACCAGCACTTCCACCGCACCTTCTCGGGGGAGCGCTGGGAGGTGTTGCGGGACAAGGGTGCCCGCGTCCAGCGCCCCCTGTGGGCCTCGACATCGACCAAGAACCCCGGTTACCCCGACCTGCTCTATGTGGACAGCCTCATCGGACCGGCCAGCGTGAACACCATGCCTGACGCGACGCTGCGGGCCTTCGAGGACCACGGGACCCTGGCGCGCACGGTGGACGCCGACCCCGGGGCGTCCGCCGACGTCCTGCGCAGGCTGGCCGAGGCGGGCATCGACATGCTCGACGTCGAGCAGACGCTCGAGGACGAAGGTGTGCACTCGTTCGCCAAGTCGTTCGACGAGTTGCTGCAGTCGCTGAGCGACAAGGCCGCCACCTTCTGAGTGGTCGGCAGCCGAAGACGGCGCAACCGACGCCCGCTCCACCTAGATTGACCGTGATGCTCTCCGACGCAGACATCCTCGCCGCGCCGCTCGACGAGCTCGCCGCGCAGGCCCGGGCCGTCCGCGACGGGGCCCACGGGCGGCGTGTCACCTTCTCACCGAAGGTGTTCATTCCGTTGACCATGCTGTGCCGGGACCGTTGCGGCTACTGCACCTTCGCCAAGGCACCCGCCCGCCTGGCGTCGCCCTACCTCACCCCCGAGGAGGTGCTGGTCGTGGCCCGTGCCGGGCGCGCCGCCGGGTGCCACGAGGCGCTCTTCACGCTCGGCGAGCGGCCCGAGGAACGCTACCCCGTGGCCCGGGACTGGCTGGCGGCGCACGGGTACGCGTCGACGGTCGACTACCTCGCCGCCATGTGCGGGCTCGTCCTGGAGGAGACCGGCCTGCTCCCCCACGCCAATGCGGGGGCCCTCTCGGCGGAGGAGCTCGCCGTGCTCCGCCCGGTGGCGGCCAGCCAGGGCATGATGCTCGAGTCCCTGGCGGCCGGACTGGCCGCCCATCGTGGAGCGCCGGACAAGGCGCCGGCCCGGCGCCTGGCCACGCTCGAGGCGGCGGGTGAGCTGGCCATCCCCTTCACCACCGGGATCCTGGTGGGGATCGGCGACGAGCGTCGGGACCGTCTCGCCGCGCTGCAGGCCGTGGCGGCGTCGCACGCCCGCCACGGTCACGTCCAAGAGGTCATCATCCAGAACTTCCTCCCCAAGCCGGGCACGGCCATGGCCACGGCCGCCCCGTGCCCGCCCGAGGAGTTGCACTGGGCCATCGCCGTGGCGCGCCTGGTGTTGCCACCCGAGGTGCACGTGCAGGCTCCGCCCAACCTCTCCGACGACCTGGCGCCGCTCCTCAGTGCCGGCATCGACGACTGGGGAGGCGTGTCCCCGGTCACGGCCGACCACGTGAACCCCGAACGGGCTTGGCCCGCCCTCGACGTGTTGCGGGCGGCCACCGAGGCGTCCGGACACACCCTCGCGCCGCGCCTGACCGTGTACCCGTCCTACGCGCTGGACCCCGAGCGCTGGCTCGACCCCGCGCTGCGTTTCGCAGTGCTCGACGCCTCGGATGCCGAGGGGCTCGCCCGCGACGCCGCCTGGTGCTCGGGAGGCGAGGACCCGCCTCCCGACCTGCTGGTGGCGCCCGTCGCCGCTGCGGCCCTGCCACCGCTGCCCGCGGGGATGGTGGCCGGCCCACGCAGCCCCGTAGCCGAGGTCCTGGCCGGGGTGGCACTGGGCCAGGAGGTCGGCATCGACGAGATCGTGACCCTCTTCGGTGCCCGGGGCCGCGAGGTCCGGCTTGTGGCCGAGGTGGCCGACGACCTGCGCTGCCGGACGTCGGGCGACACCGTGACCTTCGTGCGCAACCGGAACATCAACTACACCAACGTGTGCACCTTCAAGTGCCGCTTCTGCGCGTTCTCGAAGGGACCGCTGTCGCTGAACCTGCGGGGCGCGCCCTACCTGCTCGAGCTCGACGAGATCACCCGGCGGGTGGCCGAGGCGGAGGCCGAGGGTGCCACCGAGGTCTGCCTGCAGGGCGGCATCCACCCGGACTTCGACGGCGAGTACTACCTGCACGTGCTCGGCGCGGTGCGTGCGGCATCGGACACCATCCACATCCACGGCTTCACCGCGCTGGAGGTGACCGAGGGGGCGCGCCGCTCCGAGGTCCCGTTGGCCGAGTACCTCCTGCGGCTTAAGGACGCGGGGCTCAAGACGCTCCCGGGCACGGCGGCCGAGATACTCGACGACCCGGTGCGTGCCGTCATCTGTCCGGACAAGATCAACACCGAGGAGTGGCTCGAGGCGCACCGCACGGCCCACGCCGTCGGCCTGCGGTCGAACGTCACCATCATGTTCGGTTCGGTGGAGCAGCCAGTCAGCTGGGCCCGTCACATCGTGCGGACCCGCGACCTGCAACGCGAGACGGGCGGCTTCACCGAGTTCGTGCCGCTGCCCTTCGTCCACATGGCCACGCCGCTGTACCTCCAGAAGCGGGCGCGGCGTGGTCCGACCTTCCGCGAGGCGATGCTGATGCACGCGGTGGGCCGGATCGCGTATGCCGGCGCCATCGAGAACATCCAGGTGAGCTGGGTCAAGATGGGCGCCGAGGGCGCCCGCCAGGTGCTGCGGGCCGGGGCCAACGACATGGGCGGCACCCTCATGGACGAGAACATCTCGAGGGCAGCGGGGGCCCGGCACGGCCAACGCATGGGCGTCGAGGAGCTCGAAGCCGTCGTGGCACCGCTCGGACGGCCGCTGGCGCAGCGCACCACGCTGTACGCCCAGGCCGGGGCACCGTCGCACGTGTGAGTCGGTGACTGGCGTGAGCGGGGGTCGCGGGTGACCGAGGAGTCGGTCGGAGCGGAGGGGCCGGAGGAGGGCGCCCGCCGGGGTGCGTTCGACGCCCTCTTCGAGAACCGGTCACTGTCGGTCGCCCAGGCCCGCGAGCTCCACGCCATGGTGGGCACCCTGGGCGACATGTCACGTGAGGGCACCACGGTGGGCGACCTGAAGATCGCCAAGGCCGCACTGGGCGAGATGGCCGAGGCCTTCCGGGTGTTCCGTCCGTACCGCCACGTGCGCAAGATGACGATGTTCGGCTCGGCGCGCACCAAGCCGGACGACCCGATCTACGTCCTGGCGCGCAATCTGGCGGCCAAGCTGGCGGGCGCCGACTGGATGGTGGTCACCGGCGCCGGGCCCGGGATCATGTCGGCCGGGCTCGAGGGGGCGGGCCGGGATCACGCCTTCGGCGTGAACATCCGACTGCCGCGCGAGGAGGAGCCCAACGCCTTCATCGCACAAGACCCCAAGCTCGTCGAGATGCGCTACTTCTTCACGCGCAAGCTGATGCTGCTCAAGGAGTCGCACGCCTACGCCGTCCTCCCGGGCGGTTTCGGCACCCAGGACGAGGCCTTCGAGCTCCTGACTCTGCTCCAGACCGGGAAGGCCGAACCGGCGCCCGTCGTGATGGTCGAAACGCCGGGCGGGACCTACTGGCACGCCTGGCTCCGCTTCGTCGAGGACGAGGCCATCGCCGCCGGCTGGGTGTCGCCCGAGGACCGCTCCTTGTTCAAGGTGACCAACACCATGGAGGAGACGAGCGCCGAGATCCTCGGCTTCTACCGCAACTACCACTCCTGTCGCTGGGTGGGCGACCTGCTTGTGTTGCGAGTGCAGACAGAGCCCTCGAAGGCCGAACTGGCAGACCTGAACCGGCGGTTTGCGGACATCATCGAGCGCGGGTCCATCCGCGCCACCGGTCCCTTCCCGCCCGAGAGGGACGATCATCCTGAGCTGCCCCGGCTGGCCCTCCGCTTCGACCGCTACCACTACGCCCGCCTGCGTCAGCTCATCGACGCGCTCAACGAGTGCACCGGGTGAGTCGGGTCGTGGCGTGAGGCCGGCCCTGGTGCGCCGGGGCCGTACCGGCGGCCGCACCCCCCCCGGCCCCGTGCGGGGTGCCCCAAGGAGCACGTACCTGTGCGCCGCCGTGTGCGCCTGGCTCAGCGCAGCCCTCCTGCTCTTCCTCTCCCCCGCTGCCGCGTCCGCCGCACACGCGGCGCGACACGCCACCGCCGGCGCCACCACCGCCGGCGTCACGGCCGACGGCGTCACGGCTGCCGGCGTCACGGCTGCCGGCGCGCATGCCTCGTCGCCGGCGCCGCCCGACTCGGTGGTGCCCTTCGGGGAGACGGCTGTCGGTGCCAATTCCCTCGCGGACCCCAACGCGCCCGTGGTGGGCATGGCGCCCACGGCCGACGGCGGGGGCTACTGGCTGGTGGGCGGCGACGGGGGCATCTTCGCCTTCGGCGACGCCCGGTTCTTCGGCTCGACCGGCGCGCTGCACCTCGACGCGCCCGTCGTCGGCATGGCCGCCACCCCTGACGGTGGGGGCTACTGGCTGGTGGCCCGCGACGGGGGCATCTTCAGCTACGGCGACGCCGGATTCTTCGGCTCGACCGGCGCGCTGCACCTCAACGCGCCCGTCGTCGGCATGGCCGCCACCCCTGACGGTGGGGGCTACTGGCTGGTGGCCCGCGACGGGGGCATCTTCAGCTACGGCGACGCCGGGTTCTTCGGCTCGACCGGCGCGCTGCACCTCAACGCACCTGTCGTCGGCATGGCCGCCACCCCTGACGGCGGGGGCTACTGGCTGGTGGCCCGCGACGGGGGCATCTTCAGCTACGGCGACGCCGGGTTCTTCGGCTCGACCGGCGCGCTGCACCTCGACGCGCCGGTGGTAGGCATGGCGGCCGCCCCGGGCGGCGGCGGCTACTGGATGGTGGGCGGTGACGGCGGGATCTTCACCTACGGCTCGGCGCAATACCTGGGCTCGCTCGGCGGCACTGCGGTGTCCGCACCCGTGGTCGGGATGGCGGCCGCCCCGGGCGGCGGCGGGTACTGGCTGGTGGTGGGCTCGCCACTGGCCGGCAGGGTGGTGGGGATCGACCCCGGGCACAACGGCGGCAACGGTGGTGCGCCTGGGGTCATCGACCAGCCGATCTTCAACGGCACCGGGTACGAGTCGTGCGACACCGCGGGGACCGAGACCGCCGACGGCTTCACCGAGGCCCGGTTCAACTTCGCCGTGGCAACGTACCTAAGGGCCGACCTGACGGCCGAGGGCGCCACGGTGGTGATGACACGCCCCGACAACCAGGGCGTGGGGCCCTGCGTGACCACGCGGGCGGCCATCCTGAACGCTGCGCACGTCGACGTCGCCCTCGACATCCACGCCGACGGTGGGCCGCCCTCGGGGCGCGGCTTCAGCGTCTCGCTGCCCGTGGCCGACGGCCCCAACGACGGGGTGGTCGCCGCCTCCTCGCGCTTGGGTGTGGTGGTGCGCGACGCCTTTGCGGCAGGGACGCCCATGCCGGTGAGCGACTACTACGGGTCGTCGGGGCTCGTGTCCCGCAACGACCTGGCCGGACTGAACCTGACCACGGTGCCCAAGGTGCTGATCGAGTGCGGCAACATGCAGAACGGCTCCGATGCCGGCCTGCTCGAATCGCCCGCCTTCGAGCAGGCGGCCGCCGCCGCGCTGGTCCGGGCCGTGACGTCCTTCCTGGCCTCCGGGCCCTGATCACGCTGGACCGCCGTCCCTCGGCTCCGCGCCGAGGGACGCCCGGGTCAGCGTGGTGTAGAGGTGGCCCCGAGGGCCGGGCTCGGACGCCACGAGGTCGACGTGGTCCACGCGGAACGCAGCATCGAAGGGCAGGTTGGACATCTCCCCCAGTGCGGCCACGGTGAGGCGACGTCCCCGGGAACGAGCCAGGGTCAGGTGGCCGTTGAACGGCGGCTCGTCGTCGGGCAGGGGTACGTAGGGCGATGTGGCGTCGCGCACGGCCGCCGCCAGGGCGTCGAGCCCGGCCGCGGGCACGTGGAGGACGCGCACGCCGGTGAACCACTCCGTGCCCGGTCCGAGGCGGCATTCGACCGGCCCCGGGAAGGCGGCGCAGCCCTCCCGCAGTGCGGCGCCGATCCGCTCGGGCTCCGCGGTCCCTCCCAGGAAGCGCAACGTGACGTGCCAGCGTGAGGCGCCCACGAAGCGCAGCCCCCGGGTCCGCCCCAGCTCGTGCTCGAGACCGCGCAGGAGGCGGCGTGTGGCCTCGTCAGGCCAGACCGCCACGAACAGGCGCGGGCTTCCCTCCCTAGGCGGCGCCGTCATCGAAGGCCCCGCTTGTGGTGCCGCGGGAGCCCTCTCGTAGCGCGGCGACGGACTTCTCGACGGCGCGCCGTGCCTTGAGGAGGCGGCGCTCGGCGGCCAGGGCCTCGCCCGTCTCGGCCGAATCGGGGTCGCCCGAGCCGGCCCGGCGCAGCGCGTCCATGGCCATGTCCCCGAGTTCGTCGGCCACGGCGGCGAGCCGCTCGGCCATGGTCTCCATGGCGTCAGCGGGGCCTGTCACGTGGGCAGGGCGGTGTGCTGCACCTCGTAGGCGCCGTCGGCATGGGCTGCACGCATGACCTTCTTGTCGAACTTCCCGACGCTGGTCTTGGGTACCTCCTCGATGAAGGTCCACTGCTCGGGCAGCCACCAGCGGGGTACCCGTTCGGCCAGGAAGGCCACCAGCTCGGCCGGGTCGACCGTCTTGCCCGGGGCCGGCACCACGGCGACGAGAGGACGCTCCGACCACTTCGGGTCGGGGACAGCGATGACGGCAGCCTCGAACACGTCGGGGTGGGCCATGACCGCGTTCTCGAGCTCGACCGAGGAGATCCACTCCCCACCCGACTTGATGACGTCCTTGGTCCGGTCCGAGATCGTCATGTAGCCCTGGTCGTCGAGGGTGCCCACGTCGCCGGTGCGCAGCCAGCCGTCGCGGAACTTCGCCGGGTCCTCGTCCTTGTAGTACGAGCCCGTGATCCACGGGCCGCGGATCTCGAACTCCCCCACCGACTCTCCGTCGTCGGGCTGGATGGTCCCGTCCTCGGCCACCACGCGCACTTCGACGCCGGGTAGCACCCGGCCGGCCTTGGTCTTGTAGTACATGTCGTCGTGACCGTCCCTCTTGCGTGCGGGTGGCAGCGCCACGGCGGCCAGCGGGCTGGTCTCGGTCATGCCCCAACCCTGAAGGATGGTGACGCCGAAGCGCTCCTCGAAGGCTGTGATGAGCGACGCGGGGACGGCGGCACCGCCGGCGGTGATCGAGCGCACCGAGGAGAAGTCGATCGGCGCGTCGACGGCGAGCAGTCCGTTCCAGATGGTCGGCACCCCGCAGGCCAGCGTCGGGCGGTGTTCGTTGATGATGGCGGCGAGGTGGTCCCCCATAAGGAACATCTGGGGCATGACGATGTCCGCCCCGGCCATCCACGCCGAGTACGGCGTGCCCCACGCGTTGGCGTGGAACATGGGCACGATGATGAGAATGCGGTCGTCTTCGGTCACCCCGATGGAGGACGCCGCTTGCTCGGCGTAGGTGTGGAGCCACGTCGAGCGGTGTGAGTACACCACGCCCTTGGGGTGGCCCGTGGTGCCGCTCGTGTAGCACATGGCCGCGGCGGAGCGTTCGTCGAGCTCCGGCCACTCGAACCCCGGCTCCTCGGCCCCGAGGAGGTCCTCGTAGGACAGTGTCTGGCCGAGGGGGGAGGCGTCGCCCTCACCCACCACGATGACGGTCTCCACGGTCTTGAGTTCGTCCTTCACCGTGGCGAACAGCGGGATCAGCGATGCGTCGAGGATCACGACGCGGTCCTCGGCATGGTTGATGACGTAGGCCAGCTGGTCGGCCGGCAGGCGGATGTTGAGCGTGTGGAGGACCGCCCCCATGCACGGGACGGCCAGGTAGGCCTCCAAGTGGGACTGGTTGTTCCAGCAGAAGGTCCCCACCCGGTCGCCCTCCTTGAGGCCGAGGCGGGTCAGGGCGGCGGCCAGCCTCTCGGCCCGCTCGGCTACCTCGGAGAAGGTGGCAGAGCGGAACCCGTCGGCCTCGACGGTGATGACGGTGCTGTCCCCGTGCACCCGCTGCCCATGGCGGAGGATGTCGCGGATCAGCAACGGGGCGTCCTGCATGGTGCTCTTCATGGCTCAAGTATGGCCAGCGCCGGCCTGACCTGCTTGCCCGGGCGGCGCCCGACCGTTCCCTGTCGTGGCGAACAGAGGTGGGTCCTCGTGAGCCGTCGGTACGGCGTCGGAGGCGGCGGTCTGGCCGCGGTGGTCGGCACCGGGCTGGCCGTGGCGCTCGTGGGAACGGCGGTGGTGGCCCCGGCGGTCGCCGTGCTCGGGAGCCGTGGCACCGGGCCGCCGGCGGCTGGCGGGGCGACCGGGCGCGTTCCGCCGGCGATGTTGGCGCTCTACCAGGATGCGGCGGCCACCTGCCCCGGGCTGCCGTGGACCGTTCTGGCCGCCGTGGGCACCGTCGAGTCGGACAACGGGCAGTCGGACGCGCCGGGTGTCCACAGCGGTGCCAATTCGGCCGGTGCCGAGGGGCCGATGCAGTTCGAACCGGCCACCTTTGCCGCCTACGACGATCCGGTTCCTCCGGGCGGCGCCGAGCCACCGAGCCCCTACGACCCGGCCGACGCCGTGTTCGCGGCGGCCCGTCTGCTGTGCGCCGACGGGGCGGCCGCCGGGGTCGACATCCCCGGGGCGATCTGGGCCTACGACCATTCCGAGGCGTACGTGGCCCAGGTGCTGGCCCTCGCCCAGTCCTTCGGGGACGCGGGTGGGACTGCGGCAGGCTCCGACGCGGGATCGGTCGCGGTGGCGTGGGCGCTGGCCCAGATCGGCACGCCCTACGTCTGGGGCGGTGAGACCCCCGGCGCCGGCTTCGACTGCTCGGGGCTGGTCCAGGCCGCCTACGCCGTCGCCGGTGTGCGGCTGCCCCGCGTGGCCCAGGACCAGTTCGACGCCGTCCCGGCCGTGGCGCCGGGCATGCCGCTCGCGCCCGGCGACCTCGTCTTCTTCGGTGGCGGGCCGGCCTCGGTGGACCATGTGGGGATCTTCGTCGGTGTCGTCGGCGGGGACGACGTCATGGTCGACGCACCCCACACCGGGGCCAACGTGCGGGCCGAGACGTTCCCGACCACCGTGGGTGCGGCGCTCGGCGGGCTGCGGTACGTGGGGGCGGCGAGGCCGGTGGCCGGCTGACGACAGGGTATGTCAGCCGGGAGCGAGGGCCCGCGCCGGGCGTCCCGTCAGACGCTTGCCAAAGAGTGAAGGGCGTCTCGCCGACGTGGTCGTGAGTGGTGGCCAGACGCTGCAGCACCGACGGGACCCACCTCGGACCTTCGGCCCTAGCGCCCCCTCCACGCACAGGCTGAGGATGTCCCCGTGAGTCGACTTCGGCACTCGGTTGTCTGCATGAGGGTAGCGGCCGTGGTCGGCATCCTCGGTGGGATGGTGGTCGCGGGGTCGACCGTTTCCGGCTCGGCAGAGGCTGCATCGGCCAACCGCGTGACTATCACGCGTGACAGTTCGGGCATCCCTCACATCACAGCAGGCAATTTCACTGCGCTCGGATATGGCGAGGCATTTGCCTTCTCTCAGGACAACTTCTGCACGCTCGCCCAGGACTTCGTCACGGTCAACGGCCAGAGGTCGAAGTACTTCGGCCCGAGCGCCCTGAGCCTCAACTACTCAGCGGGAGCCTCTGACACCAATCTCCATTCGGACTTCTTCTGGCGGTCGGTCAAGGCCTCCGGCATGCTGATCAAGGAGATGCATCGGCCCCCTCCGCTCGGGCCACGTCCTGAGGTTCTTTCTGTGTACAACGGCTTCGTCTCCGGGTACAACGCGTATCTCAAGTCGGGCAAACTCAAGGACCCTGCGTGCGCGGGCAAACCGTGGGTCCGACCGATCACCCTCTTTGACATGTTCCTCAGGGGCTACCAGGTGGTCATTGAAGCTTCGAGCGCACAGTTCATGTCCCTGGAGGCAGGAGCCACCCCACCGAAGATCTCCTCACAGACGACTTCGCCGTCCTCGACGACCACCACCGCCTCCTCGGTATCCGCAAGCCCGAACGCAGCGACCCTCGTCGCAGCTTTCGGGTCCAACGGCAACGATTCGCTGGGGTCGAATGGAATCGGGATCGGCTCCCAGGATTCAGCGGCCGGCGACGGCATGTTGCTGGCCAATCCGCACTTTCCGTGGCGCGGCACTGAGCGCTTCTGGATGGCGCAGCTGACCGTGCCGGGCCGGTACAACGTCGAGGGCGGAACGCTCGAAGGGTTCCCGTTGATCGGGATCGGCTTCAACCAGCACCTGGCCTGGACCCACACCGTCTCGACCAGTTTCCGTTTCACCTTCTACCAATTGCAGTTGGTTCCTGGACACCCGACCAGCTACTACGTCGACGGAAAAGCAGAGAAGATGGGCCACGTGACCGTCACGGTGGATACGGGGCACGGCATCGCAACGCACACCTTCTACACGACCCGCTGGGGTACCGTTGCCGACGTCCCCCAGGCGGGATACCACTGGACGAGCACCACTGCCTACGCCGTTGCCGACTCCATGGGCGACGATGCTTATCGAGCCGCTAATCAGTATCTTGAGATGGGGAAGGCAACGTCCGTCCAGAGCCTCCTCTCAGTCGAGTCTCGTTATTTGGCGATTCCGACGTTCAACACCATCGCAGCCGATGACAGTGGGCATGCCTACTACGGTGACGTCGGCAACACGCCGAACGTACCGCTCACTCTGATCACCTCCTGCACGCCGAGTGGTCTGCCCAAGCTGGTATACAGCGTCAGCGGTGTGGTCACCCTTGACGGTTCTCGCTCCTCGTGCGCATGGGGCAACGATCCAGGCACCCCAGTGCCTGGGATCTTCAGTGCCTCCAATGAGCCGCACACGATCAGGACTGACTACGTCGAGAACTCCAACGACTCGTACTGGCTGGCCAATCCCAGTGCGCCGTTCCCCGCGTTCTCACCGATCATCGGTGATATCAACGTTGAGCAGGGGCTCCGGACCCGGCTCGGAAACCAGATGATTGCCCAACGGATGGCCGGTAATGACGACCTGGGACCCCCAAAATTCACACTGGGATCCCTGCAGGCGATGTGGCAGAGCAATCAGTCCCTCCAAGCCCAGCTCGTCCTCGGGTCACTAGTGGGCGCCTGTCGGACGACGCCGAAAGCAACCTCGTCCAAGGGCATCATGGTTGACTTGACCGACGCCTGCTCGGCATTGGCCGGCTACGACAAGACAGGCAATCTCGATGCCGGCGGGGGCTGGCTCTTCTCAGAGTGGGCCACCTATGCACCTTCGAAGGGGTACTGGTCCGACGCCTTTTCCTCGACCCAGCCACTCACGACGCCCTCGCAGCTCAACACCGCCAATCCGGCCATCCTCACCGCATTGGCCGATGCGGTGGTGAACCTGCAGACCCACCACATACCGCTCAATGCCACGTACGGTGAAGTGCAGCACGTGACCCGAAACGGAGTGAGGATCCCCATCCCAGGATGTGACACGGGATGCTTCAACGCCATCTATGCCGCCGACGGCCAGGGCGGTCCGCTCGCCGCCGCACCCTACGGTGAGGTCTACGACGGTTCGTCACTGGTCATGACGACCGAGTTGACCCAGCACGGCCCGGTCTCCCAGGGGATCCTCACCTATTCGCAAGCGACGGACCCAACCTCGCGCTGGTATGACAACCTGACCGAGCTGTACTCGCAGAAGAAGTGGGTGTCCCTTCCGTACACGGCTGCACAATTGGCTCACCAACACGGAGCGAAGTCGGAGACGGTGACCGCTCCTTAAGTGGATGAGCCACTCCCTCACCCTGCCCCAGATCGTCCGCGGGCCTGGTCCGGTTCTGGCGAGCAACGCGCCGTCGAGAACGGGGACCGACGTCTCGAGCTCCCATTCAGCTTCGAAATGGCAGCCGCACAGCTATCCCCCATCGGCACTGTCGGGCTAGGAGACTGTTGAACAATCCCCATTCGAGGCGTATGTTCGAGCTTGCAAGTCCGGGCTATGTCCGAACCGGAGCGCCGGCATGAAATGGGTTGAAGCCGGCCACCCTGGATGGGCTGTGCCCGAGGTGAGGTCCCATTTTTGACGACCCGGGCTTGCGCGCCCGATCTCAGATGGCCCCGAGCTGCCACCTTCCGTGATGGACCAAGCCGAGGTTGACCAACCGGCGCAGGTTGAGGGCGGCGACTCGATGCGAGAGACCGAGCTGATTGCGCTCGACGCCGCGGAAGTGGACTCGTCGGTTCCCGTGGGTGACGAGCCACACGATGGAGCGCTCGACCATGGGGCGCCAACGTCGGTACTCCTCGAGCGTGACCCCTTCTTTCCATTGACGACGGGCGGCAGCAAGCTCGTGGTCCTGGGGATGGACGATTGTCTTGAGGCCACGCTGTGAAGTGGTGCAGCGCTCTCGGAGCGCGCAGCCTGTGCACTTGGCGCCAAAGGTTGCCTGGCCTCTTGGGGCGATGGGAACGGTGATGCCGGCCGGACACGTCATCGTGCGGGCTTGGTGATCGACGGCGAAATCGTCACGGCAGAACCCACCGGGGACCGCGCGTCGCAACGGAATCGGCTTGATCAACTGGCGATGACCGCGGGCTCGCAGCTCGGCCCGGGTCTTGCCTGACCCATAGGCCGAGTCGGCCAGGACCTCGAGTCCGTCGGGCTCTGTGGCCACCAGATCGAGTGCGGTTTTGGCGTCCGAGACATTGGCCGGGGTGACGATGGCCGAGGTGACGAGTCCCGTCTCGGGCTCGACGGCGATGTGGGCTTTGTAGCCGTCTCGGTATTCAGATCGTGACTTGTGCATGTGGCGGGTCTCGGGATCGACGACCGAAATGACCCG
The DNA here is from genome assembly GCA_963781955.1 of uncultured Acidimicrobiaceae bacterium. GTDB lineage: Bacteria > Actinomycetota > Acidimicrobiia > Acidimicrobiales > RAAP-2 > Bog-473. Next base: position 1,471,563 of record CAWAHU010000001.1, on the reverse strand, counting down.
GTCAGGGGCCACCTTTTGCGCGATCTGCCAGGTGCCATCTTCTCCTTGTTCGACGTCTTGGCCGGCGACCAGAGCCAGCAGTCCGAGAGCCGAATTGGCCTCGTCATCTTCGCTCTCGTCCGCAAAGGCGGCGAGCAGGGTCAGGGCATCGGTGACCAGCCCGTCGACCAGAGCGGCCTTCGCCACTGGGTCGTCCCAGCTAATCAGCGGCTTGTCCGCCGAGTCGTAGTCGTGGGCGGAAAGTGCGACGTGCATCGCACCGGGGACGACCCTGCGCACCCGGCGGACGGCGGCGATCAGCTGGGTGACGGTGTCTTGGGTGGCCACGGCATCGTCGAGCAGGGTCGAGTCGAGGGCCCGGCGGGTCTTGCCCTTCAGGACCCCGGTGGCGTCGATGACAGAGCGCACCGCATCGAAGATCCGCTCGGGCTTGTCGGACTTGCGCAGCCTCGTCCGCCAATACGTGAGGACCGAGAAGTCGAACCCCTCGTCATCGAGGGCCAGCCCGCAGGCCACCTTCCAGCTGATCCGGTCCCGCAGGGCCCGGGCGGCGTCCCGATCGGACAATCCCTCGAGGGCCTGGAGCACCATGACGGACGCCACCACATCAGCCGGGATCGACGGTCGACCACGACCCGAGGGGAACAGATCCTCGAACATCTCGTCGGGGAACAGCTCGTGGCGATGATCAGCCAGGAACGCCTCGACGCTGCCTTCGGGAACCAGCTGACGGCACAGGGCGGCGGCGTCGAGTAGTTCCGGGTTGGATTCGCTTCGTCCTTGCACCTGCCAATTCTCGACGATCCCGGCCCAAATCGCGAGCACCAACAGCGGATTTGTTCAACAGTCTCCTAGGCACAGCGACGTCCGGTCGTGGTCGAAGATCGCTGTCAGGTCGGACGAGCCGATCATGTCCTGGCCGACGGCCACCGCAAGGCAGTGAGGATCAGGCGCTTGCATCCCGCACATCAGAGGGCACGAAGATGCCTTGAAGCGCCTCCAGCGACCCGGGGCGCCGTATCCGGTACCCCGATTCGATCACCTGAGCGACCTCGTAACCAGATGCCCATTGCCCCCACAGATAGCGAGTGCGGACTTCGACTGGCGACGCCACCTGTCGCCGCCGCGGTGTCGGCGCGATCGGATCGTTGCCGGCACGCTCTTCCTGCGCCGGAATGCACGAGGACGCGAGGGCTGAGGAGAATCGCACGAAGACGTCACGACCTCCGTCGTCCGGTCTGACCAGGCCACACTCTCGTGTGAGGCTCGTCCACTTCATTGTGCCTTGGACCATGCCAATACTCACTTCCCGTCTTGTTTAAAGTTCTTCGACCATCATGCGGACGAACGCACACACGTCAGCCAGAAGACAGAGCACTTTGCTTCGCTCTGCCGAGATGACAGCAAGACGACGAACAGCGAGACGGCAACTCGGATCACGTCCAAGAGCGGCCTATGACCGGAGTCAGGAGTTCTTCGAGACCTTCGACCCGAAGGCCTCAGGATGTGTGAATCCTCTCGACTCACCGTAACAGGCGCCGACCTCCCGCGTTCACGAGTATTCCAAGGGCCAACGATCGGGCAGAAGGACGGCGAATGAGGACTCTTCTCGGACCGGGGAGTCAATGAACTGCTCGCCCTCTGTCTCGCTCCGTGTGACGGGCAAGGCCGATGGCCGGGGTGACCCCGTCCATTGCCGGGACGGGGTCAGGGGTGATCTAGAGGTTCTTCTTCATCCGGATTGCCGTAGGGGCATAGCCCATCGATTCATAGAGCCGCCGGGCGATCTCATTGTGCCCAAAGACGTTCAACCCGAGTTCTGTGGCACCGCGGCGGCGGGCTTCAACCTCGGCGAGCACCATGGTGGCTCGCCCGTACCCTTTGCCTCTGTGCGCCTCTTCGATTCGCACATCCCAGACCCAGAAGGCTTCCGCTTGGCCGGCAAGTTGCGGCCCGATCCAGAGCGTGCCCACGGCTGTTCCCTGATTGTCGAGGACTCGGAAGAGGAGCTGATCCTCGGCAGGTGCTCCGTCGGGAAACAGTGCTTCTGATTGTTCCTGGGCAATCCGCCGAGCGGCTTCTGGGCGTTCGCCTGACCTGACTCTCTCTTCGACGTATCGCTCCAGGTCTCCTGCAACGAACTCCGAGAGCTCCTTTTCGGTGAGCGGTCGCAGACTTACCGGCATGGTTCAAATCTAGGGTCTCGACCTGTCCCAGAACGCCAGGCGGGTGGGACACTTCGGCACGTCAGGCACAGCCGACGATTAGCGAAAGCCAATACCTTCGTCTTGCTGGCCGGTCCCGAGCTCGTCGATGCCGCTTGTAGCGCCGACTCGTCGGAGTTCCCCAAGGGTGGCATCGTCGGGGAAGTCCTTCAGCTCTGGGTACTGACGCTTGAGAGTTCCGATCTTCGCACGCAACCGGCAGACCTCCGATTGGACGCACTAGCCCTCTACTCGGTCCGCCGATAGCCTCTCAGTGTGGCACTGGACGGGGACGCTGTGACAATAGCTGTGACGTGTAACGACTGTGGGGTCGCCACCCCAGTCGTGTTTGAGGGCCTGGTGTACGTGCCAGCCACAACCCAAGCTCGTACCACTGACTACGTGTGCGGTGGGTGCGGGAAGTTGGAGTGCCTGACGATCACGCTTGAGCGTGAATCGAAGACGTCGGACTTGAACTGAATCATTGCCCCAGAACGACATTCGGCTGACCCCGGGGAGCGCCCGCTATCCGCCGCCGGGAAAGGGTGACCAAGCCGACTGCCCCGTAATGACGCCCTTAGCGCCAGATGCTCCCGCGGGACCTCCGGCCCTATTTCGTTGAAACTGACCGACGGACAATCGCCAGCGGGAATCAAGGCCCGTTGGGAGGTAGACGGATGGAGAGGAACTTGCCGGGGATGCCTCTTCTTGATCGGGTCAAGGTCCAGGCTGAGGTCTTGGTGCCGCTGGTCAAACAGTTGGAAATCGAGCTAGGGGCCGATCGGGCGCATCAAATCGTCCGGACTGCGCTGTCGGCCGAATGGCGTGCTCACGCCCGACGTCTGGCGCTTGATCACGGTGGATCGACCGGTGCCCTGATGGCACACGCGGCTGATTCATCCGCTGGCGACCCGATCACCATGGAATGGCACGAGTTGACCGATGACTTCGCTCGTATGGACGTGACCGATTGCGCATACGCCCGGTTCTTCCGAGACATAGGTGAGCCCGAGCTCGGTCATCTGCTCGTATGTGAGAACGATGACTGGTTCGCCGACGGGCTCGATGACATCGAGTTCGAGCGGCACCAGACGATCATGGAGGGTGCCGATCGTTGCGACTTCCTCTACCGGCGGATCGCTCAGACTCCCTAACTCGGAAACCTGGTCGTGCACAATGACTGGCCCCCTGATTGCCGGGAGGTATGAGGCACTCTCCTTACGGACGTCGGACGATCCTTCGCAAGGTTGCCCGAGTATGCCGGGACGGTGGGGTAGTTCGGCACCTTGGGGGCAGCCCTACCCTCACGACCGGGTCGCATCATGCAGGAGTCAACGCAGGTGAGTAGCCTGCGAGACGCTGGGTACGCGCACAGTGACTCGAAATCTGGAGGACCCGATCAGATGACTCTCGCCGCGGAGGTGCTTGAGGGACTGACTGTTCTGGACGCCGATTCGCATTTCACCGACGTCGAGGACCTTTGGACTAAGCGAGCCCCCGCGGCCTACAAGGATCAGATCCTGCACGTCGAGGACGTCGACGGAGAGCGCCAGTGGGTCATCGAGGGGACGCCGGTCGGGAAGGCCGGCGGCGGAAGCACCATCGACCGAGACGGAGTGAAGCACCCCTTCTTGGAATCGATGATCGAGTGGGATTTCGAACGTGCCCATGTTGCCGCGTGGGACGTCGACGCCCGCCTCGAGGTACTCGACGACATGGGTATCGAGTACCAGGTCCTTTACCCAAACGCGCTTGGTCTGGGGGGTCAGACCCTGGCCGAGGTGAAGGACCCCGCGCTGCGACGACTCTGTGTAGAGATCTTCAACGACTCTCGGGTAGAGATCCAGCAACGCACGAAGAACCGTTTGTTGCCCATGCCCATCCTGCCGGCTTGGGACATCGATGAATGCGTCCGCGAGGCCCAACGGATCGGAGGCCTCGGGCTCCGAGGGATCAACATGACTTCGGACCCCCAGGACCTCGGCGCCCCGGACCTGGCCAACAGGGCCTGGGACCCCCTCTGGGAGGTCTGCGCCGACCTCGAGCTCCCGGTCCACTTCCATATCGGGGCGAGCCTCACGGCCATGAATTTCTACGGCCAGTACTTCTGGGAGTCCCAGGACGAGTTCGTCAAGCCCGCCATCGGCGGTTCCATGCTGTTCATCGGGAACGCTCGCGTGGTGATCAACACTATTTTCTCTGGAATCTTTGACCGCTTTCCCAAGCTCAAGATGGTCTCCGTGGAGAGCGGAATCGGCTGGTTGCCGTTCATCCTCGAGACCATGGACTGGGAACTGCCCGAAAACGCGCCCGTACAAGCAGCCGCGCTCGAGCGCACTCCTTCGGAGTACTTCAAGTCGAACTGGTTCGCCACCATGTGGTTCGAGACCGGGCGCGGTCACCTCCAGCAGCTGGTGGACAAGGTCGGCGAAGACAACATCCTTTTCGAGACCGACTTTCCCCATCCCACCTCTCTCTGGCCCAAGCCCCTCGATCACGTGCACGCGGCTATGAGCACTCTTCGCCCTGAGTCATGCCGCAAGATCCTCGGTGAGAACGGGACCAAGCTGTACCGTCTCGGCTAGGTGTTCAAGAAACGACGACGGGGAACACGTGCCCCGTACGCCGGTTAGGCGGGCACCTGGATAGAGCTCAGCAAGAGCTTCGAGAGGCCCGCTCCCCCACCCTGTCCAAGGCGCTGGTCTGGTCCCATCGTGGAAACCCCCCGTCGAGAATGGGACCGACGTTTGGAGCTGCCGTTCGGCTTCGAAGTTGCAACCGCCTAGGTATCCCCTACCGGCACGTCGGGGCTACCCCCCCTGCCCCCGATCGCCGGGACAGTGCCAACGTGCGGCACAGCGGGGATACCGTGACGCTGTGGATCTTCCAGAGCTGTTGGTCGCTGATGCTGCGGAATGGCGGACCTGGTTGAGTCGCAACCATTCCAAGTCGCAAGGAGTGTGGCTCGTCCTTGCCAAGAAGGGCACTACACACCCGACAACGCTCTCCTACGATGACGCACTCGACGAGGCGATCTGCTGTGGCTGGATCGATGGGCAGCTCGAGCGTCGCGACAGCGCAACGTTCCGGCGACGATTCACGCCCAGAAGTGCTCGGAGCCCTTGGTCTCAACGGAACGTCACCATCGCCGAGAGGTTGAGCACCTCAGGCCGAATGCATCGATCAGGGGAAGACGAGGTTCGCCAGGCAAAAGCCGATGGTCGATGGAATTCCGCCTACGCCGGACAAGCCAGCATGGCAGTTCCAGAGGACCTGGCAAACGCCTTGGCTGCCAACCCCCGTGCTCGCGCGACGTTTCGCAAGCTCACAAGTGCGAACAGGTACTCCATCCTCTATCGAATCGGAAGCGCAAAGAAGATCCAGACCCGAGCGAGACGCATCGAGCAGTTTGTAGAGATGCTGGCCCGGGGCGAGACTGTCCACCCGCAAGGTCCACGATCGCCTCAGTAGTCGGTGAATCTGACAGAGCCGGTGCCTCCGTTCACCGGGATCGGGTCAACTCGTACGCCGGCTCGGGGTCTATGGGTCGGCAACTGCGTCGCTCCACCCAGAGCGGACGGTCCGGGCGGCTCCTCGATCTCTACGGCACTCGATCCCCCTGACGGCGGTCGGACCCACTACGGGCACTCAATGCGCATTGGGGTGTCCGAGAACGCCGGGATGCAAACAGCCAGCGGGCGTCGCTCTCCCCGATGAACGCGGCCGCCCCGCTCTGCGGAGGGTCCTGAGGTAGGAGTTCATGAACTCGGAGGGCAAACATGACGGTGAGTGTGGGCCCAGCACTGGGCAAGAGAGGCGGCGGTAACGAGACTGCTTCAAACGATCGGTCGCCGCTCACCCCTGATGGGTGGACCCGGTGAGGAAGGTCATGGGCGCGACAGCTGAGAGATACGGTCACCCAAACAACCGCCACCGAGACCTAGTATCCGACAAATGCCGCTTGCCGTCGCGGATGTCACTCCTTTCACTCGGCAAGCCGAGGAGATGCTGCGCAATGCAGCGGGGTTCCAATGGTCCACGGTGTTCCTGCTCGGCGTTGTCTTCTACGTCTACTCCGTCGAAGTCGAACGACGACGGTGGGACATCGTCCTGGCCGGATTGGCCCTGTGGTTCATGGACTGGTTCAACGAACTCGTCAATTCCGCCGTTCTCCACATCTCCGATCGATCAGCCCTCTGGACGGTCACCGGACACACCAGCTATCTCATCCTCATCGGCCTGACCATCGAACTCACCCTCTTCTTCCTCATGGCAGGGGTCGTGTTCGTCAAGTTCCTCCCACCGGATCGGATGATGCGCATTGCGGGAATCCCGAACCGGTGGGTGTATGTCGTCGGGTTCTCGTGTCTTTCGGTGGCAGTTGAGATCTTTCTGCACGCCACGGGTTACTTCCACTGGGAGTACTGGTTCTGGAACGTCCCCTTCGTCCCGCTCATCGTGATCCTCGGTTACATGACCTTCTATGGGGTCGCTGCATGGGTGTTCGACATGGGCCAGAACCACAGACGGCAAGTCACCATCGTTGGAGCGATTGCCGGAATCGATGCCGTTCTCGCCCTGGGCTTCGGGCTCGCCGGTTGGCTGTAGTCCGAGGGGTTGTAACGCCGGACGATGGGGCAGTGAATGGCACCATGGGATACCCCGACTACCGGTTGACCCTTTGACCTCGGCCCAAAGTTGGGGATGAGGTTGCGTCGGCGGGTCCGAAAGTCTGTCTAATCCGCTGGAGGGGAGCCGTAGAAGGCGGCGTCGCCGTAGGAGAAGATCCCGCCGTTGGATGCCACCAGCCAGTAGCCCCTGCCGTCGGGTGTCGAGGCCATGCCCAATCTGACTCCTCTGATGGTTGACTCGAGGCAGGTCCAGGCAATCCACTGTCGCCAGCCTGCGATTTCAGCCATCACGTACACACCCGTCAGGATCGAATGACCTTCCAACGATTCATGCCTGGGGCACTGCCGCCGATTTCCGAAACTCCCCAGGGGCGATCATCGAAATTCCCCACTTGCCTGACCCGGTGAGTTGTGTGATCTGAGGCTACTCCTTGGCCTTGGACACCCCCTTCCTGAGCTCCTCGGTGCGGGCCCGATGGGAGCGCATCCGGTAGCTCTCGCCGTCGATGTTGAACACGACGCTGCGGTGCAGCAGGCGGTCGAGCATGGCGGCGGCCACCATCGGGTCGTCGAAGATCTTCCCCCACGAGCTGACCCCGAGGTTCGTCGTCATGACGATGGAGCTCTTGAGATAGCGCTGCGTGATGACCTGGAAGAGCGCAGCAGCCGCCTCAGCTTGGAGGGGCAGGTAGCCCACCTCGTCGATGACCAAGAGTCTCGGTCCGGCGAAGAAGCGCATGGTGGTGGCCCACCGCCCTTCGAGGGCGGCACGGTGACAACGAGCAGCCAGATCGGCGGCCGTCGTGTAGTAGGTCCGATAGCCGGCGTTGATGGACGCTCTGGCCAGGCCGACGGCCAACATGGTCTTGCCGACACCGGGCGGGGGGCGGGGGGGGCCCGATCAGCAGCACGTTGGTGGCGTCTTCTAAGAAGCGCAGGGTGCCGAGCTCGCTCATCAGCTTCTTGTCCACCGAGGGCTGGGCGCTGAAGTCGAAGTCATCGAGTGTCCACGGGGACGGCAGACAGGCGAAGCGCTCGAGGCCGGCCCGGCGTCTGATCTCGGTGGCAGCGACCTCGACCTCGAGGAGTCGATGTAGGAACTCGGAGTGACCGAGCTTCTCCTGCCGGGCACGGTCGAGCTCGCCTGGCAGCGCTTCGGCGACAGCCGAGAGACGTAGGTAGGCCAGATGCGAACGGATCTGTTGATAGGTCGAGGACTCGCTCACCGGGCCACCTCGTCATAGACCGAGAGGTCGACGACGGGCTCACGCCCGATGGGCCCGAGCAGGCGGGCCGCCTCTTCGAGTGCCTCTTTGCCCGGTGGACGATTGGCCTTCTTGTCGCACGGACGAGCCGTGGTGAAGGCGGAGAGCACGGCGGCCTCGAGCGCTTCTTTGTGCTCGACACTGCGCACGAGGGCCCCCGATCCTGCCGGGGCCAAGCGATGGGTGACCAGGATCGCTCCCGAAGGAGCCACCACGTCGATGGTCGGAGAGCTCAAGCGGTGCCGGACGAGCAGTGTCGTGCCGGCCAGTCCGGGCGGCACCGAGTAGCGATTGCCCGAGAAGGCGACGCTTGCGTTGTCGGCGACGACACGCTCGACCTCGGTGGTGGCCGGGAACGGGTAAGCCGGCAGGGCGAGCAGCGGTTCGGCATCGGCCAGTTCACCGACCGTGGTCCGCTCGCCGTTCGGTCCGCGGCGTGCGCGTTCGTCGCCCGTCGTGGCGCAGAAGACGTCGAGCGAGCGTTGGGCGTCCTCGGGGTTCTTTGCGCTCATGGTGCGCCACCAGCGGCCCGAGGTGAAACGGACCGAGGACTCGACCGCACCCTTGCGATTGCCGCGCCTGGGCGGACAGGGTTCGACGACGGCCCCGTAGTGCTTGGCCACTGGTGCGCAAAAAGGGCTGGACCTCCCTCGTCCCCGGCACGATCACCGTCGCCAGGCGGTCGGTCCGCCACACCCTCGCCGTCCCGCCCAGGCGCCGCAGCACCTCGTCCATCGCCTCGATGAGGTGGGCCTGGTCCATCTTCTCGGCCAGCACGCCACGCACCTTGCCCGAGTGCGACAACGTGCCCAACAACACGTAGGCCGTCCCTCCCCACGGGGCACCCCGTCGCTCGAACCAGTCCCACTGGATCTCCTCGCCGGGCGGATGGTCGATCTCGACGGTGTCGCGGCCCTTGACGCCGGCACAGGCTTCGCAGTGGGGCCGGAGCCCGGCCGCCCGCACCTGGCGAACGAAGGAGGGGTAGCTCAGCGGATAGCCGAGCCGGACGACCTCGTCATAGAGGGCCGAGGCCCAGACGTGCGGGTCGTCGACGAAGCGCGCCGCCAGGTACTTGGTGAACGGCTCGAGCGGATCGGGAGCTGATCTGGCCCGGACGCCGGGGACCCGCTCCCCGTTGATGTAGGCCCGGACCGTCTTGCGGTCCCGGCCGAGGTGGCGGGCGATCGCCGAGATCGTCCAACCCCTACTTCTCAGTGCATGTGCTTCCACGTCTTCCCCATGTGTGAGCATGCGGAGCGGGTTCTCCCTTCGAGCTGGTTGCTTGGTCGCTCTCAGCTTCGAAGGGGGGCCCAACCCCGCGGGTGGATGGTTCAGCTCACCGGGACAGGGTGGGGAATTTCAGTGATCGAGGGTGGGGAGATTCAAAAATCGCGCACAGCACCTCAACGTCACCTGGGAATGCGGGAATAGCGTTCCACCACCACCTTCTTCGCCTCGGATGAGGTTCAATCGTTGAGTCTTGTCAAACGTCGTACGCGATTCGTACGCGAGTGAACGGAAGAACGGGGTTCTGACGGTATCTAGCCGTCAGACGAAAGGGGTGTTTGAACTGGGGTGTTCCGTCTTCGGGTAGTTGGTTGGCTCCCTCGGATTCGCATCTGCAAGTTCAACCCAGACATCCGTCAGGCCTCAGCTTGACGCGAATCGCGTGCCGACCTCGAGCCACGTGTGCAAGTTGACGGTCTCGAAGAGATCGCCCGGCGTCGAGATCGAGCCATCGAGAAATATCGGCGGATGCATCTCGGCCAGCGCGCCGATGGCGGCTCGGACCACTGGGGAGATGACAGCGAGGGGCCGGATGGCGAGCCGGTAGCCCCACGCCGCCAGCTGTTCGAGCTCGACGGGAGGCGAGGATCCGTTCTCGACGATATTGAACATCACCGGACCCCCGACCTCGCCGGGGATGGTCGAGACCTCTTCGACCGTCTGCGGAGCCTCGACAAAGATCAGGTCGGCTCCTGCCTCGAGATAGGCGTTGGCGCGACGGACCGCCTCCGTGAAACCGAGTGGGCCGCGGGCGTCGGTTCGAGCGATGAGCACCAGGTCTGGGTCCGATCGTGCCTCGACCGCCGCCCTAACTTTGTCCACGAACTCCTCGCTTGGGATGACCGACTTGCCGCTCAGGTGCCCGCATCGCTTCGGAAAGGTCTGGTCCTCGATGTGAAGTCCGGCGACACCCGCACGCTCATATTCGACGACGGTCCGCTGCACGTTGAGTGCGTTGCCGAATCCGGTGTCGGCATCGGCCACGAGCGGGCCGGAGAGGATGCCGGCGAGCCGGGCGGCCTGGGTCGACATCTCGGTCATCGTGAGAAGTCCGAGGTCAGGAACGCCGCCCATGGTCATCGACACGGCTGCTCCCGACATGTAGGCCCCAGGGAATCCGTGTCGCTCCACCAAAGTCGCCGACAATGCGTCGTAGACGCCCGGGAGTACGGTCAGTTCGGGGGCGGCCAGCATGCGCCGCAGCGCCGATCGTGGTGATTCCTTCGGAAGGGTGGTCACGCTGTCTCCTTGGATTCTACGATGCGGGTGGTCTGTCCCTCGGCGCCGCGACCTCCCGCTCGACGAGGGCACTGACCCGGGCTCGTCCGACGGGAAGACCCTATAGTGCGAGTTCTGCGTCCCCGATTGTGTCGACCTGGGACGACGTCATGCACCCGCGGAACCCCGTGACGACCCAAGGAAGGACGGACATGACCGACAAGGACATCGTCTCCAAGTCCACGATCTCAGCCGACTTGGCCACCCGCATCATCGACGCCGCCACCGCCAAGGCGGTGTCACTGGGCAAGGGCTTCGCCATCGCCATCGTCGACGACAGCGGGCTCCTCAAGGCCTTCTGTCGGATGGACTCGGCTCCCTTGATCTCCATCCAGATCGCGCAGGACAAGGCCTACACGGCGGTCGGCTTCGGCATCCCGTCGCACGGCTGGTACGACTTCATCAAGGACGATGCCCCACTGGCTCTCGGCGCACCGACCGGTATCGACCGCCTGGTCATCTTCGGCGGTGGCTATCCCATCGTTGTCGGAGAGTCGCTCGTGGGCGCGATCGGCGTAAGCGGTGGCCACTACAGCGAGGACATGCAGGTGGCAGAAGCCGGCTTAGGCGCGCTCACCCCCTGACAGCCCTCGCGGGGGCCTGAACGGCGACGCCAAGCGCCCTCAGGGCGGTGGTGTGCGGTCTTTGGCAAGACACGGTGCCGGTCCAGCTCGTCGTCCCTCAGTCGACCCATTTCGGAAGGCAGTCGCACTTGAGGACGTAGAAGCGCCCCGTCGAGAATGGGACCGACGTCTGAGGCTGCCATTCAGCTTCGAAATGGCAGCGGCGTAGGTGCCACTGTGCGGCGCATCGGGGATGGTCAAGAAGCTGCCTGAGCTGCGGGTTATGTGACGCTCGTTCTGATCGGGTTCGTGCTGCTTCGACACCTACCGAACGGCAGATATAGCGTCAGCACACAGCGTCGAGGTCGGGACTATTGGCCCTTGCCGCTCCGTCGGTCGAAGCCGAAGCTGAGGCCGTGACCGAGACCATGCCAACCCAAATGAGTGGTGACGCCCGCTCGTGGGCGCGCAGGGCGTGGATTGCCTTGGCGCTCTGGCCGGTAGGGCTTCTCACAGGCTTCATTGTTATGTACATCGTCGCCGCGCCGATGGGTGTGATTATCGAGCCTGCAAACGGGCAGCACGCTTCGCTGACGCAAAGGGTGGTGATCCTCGGGATCAGCGGTCTCGTGTGGCTCGTCGCCCCGGCAGTTGCGTTCGTTCGTGCCAGACGTGCTGCGATGGCCGGAAGTCGATCGGGGCGCGTCGCACTCGTCGTGTCGATTCTGCTCCTGGTGCTGTCACTGATCATTACGATCGGCAACATCATCAACCCAGGCAATATGCTCTGAGCGACAGCTCGCGCTTGCTCTCACGAACGCCCGCATAATGGCCGGTAGGGGCGCGTTATGCGAGTCGCCGGGGCAGCGAATTCATGGCGGCGATCCGCCTGCAATGACGGTCCGGAACAATCCCAATCCGCTTGCCGACCGTGCAGTCGATGTGAAATTCCGCTGCTAGCGCATCTCTACAAGGAGGAGCTCGCGGTAGCTGTCGCCACCGAAGGCGACACCTCGTGCGGTCGCATCCTCACGGCGAGCGAGGGCCCCCGCAGCGGCGGCTTTCATCGCCGCTTGGTCCCGCCACACCGATCCCACGATGCCTTCGCCGGTCTCACGGTTGATCATGTTCCGGAGGGCCTGGAAGCCATCGTTGGCCTTGATGCGCGGCAGCACCTCACTCTTGAAGAACTCGAGGTTCGCGTCGATCTTGGTTGGATCCATTGTGATCCGGGTGACCATGAGGGCTGAACCGACCGCGGGTACGTCGTCCATGTCGGCGACGAGCTCCTCGAAAGATTCGATCGTCATCTTGGCGCCTGTGACTTCGACCCCTCGCTGGCGGGCCTTCCCCAACGCGCCGAAACTCGCCTCTCGATTCGCCGCCGTGTCCCACAAGGACAGGACTCCAAGGACACCGCCGGATCGGTCCGCGCTGACAGTGGTGCCCCGATAGCCCTTCTGTTCGTTGAGCACGGGCAACACCTCGTCGCGCACCAAGGCGATCCCACCCTCGAAGTCCTTGACGCCGGTAAAGGTCACGACACGGGTGTGCATCGCAGCCTCCTTCCCATTCGAGATGCCCCCACCATAGATCCGGGTGGGACGTTCGCAAAGTGCTGTGGCCCGATACGGAGCGGCTTAGAAAGGGTGCGACATACCGCCGGGGCGGGGTGCTCGCCAGCCGGAAGTCTGAAGCTGGGACTCAGGGGGACACATCAAGTCGAGTGATCTGGCGTTCGCCAATGGTCTGCCGAGAATTGACCTACCTGGCTAAGGTGGCCTTGCTGGCCCACGAGTGGAAGGCCGCCGATGATCGAGAGCTCCTGTGGGGTAATCGAGCGATTGTTTGAGTGCCTGATCGCTGGCGATTGGAACGGGTACGGCGCGTTGCTCTCCCCAGATGTGGAACGGATCGGGCCGTGGGGTGATCGCTTGGTAGGTCGAGACCGTGTGGTTGCGATGATGGCCGAGTCGATTGCATCGGGCTCGCGGAACGATCTTCCAGGCGCCACTTGGGACATTCACCGGATCGCCTATGCGCCCGACGGGCTGTCAGGGTTCGCCCGTGTTACAGCCCACCCCGCCCGAGGGGGCTCTCGCAGTTTGAAGAAACGCTGGCCTTCGTAATGGACGACGAGGGCCTCGTGTCTCTTGTCGAGGTGTTCTGGCAGACCCCCCACTACGCCCCGCCTGGCCTTGGGTCGACTACGACCGGCGACGCCTAGCACCGCTTCGGGTGTGCCGATCTCGGGCAAGGCATAGCGTGCCCCCGAACACCCGGTTAGGCGGGCACCGGGACGGATTTCAGCAAGAGTCTCGAGACCCTTCCCCACCCGGGCCGAACCATCTATGGCTCTGGTCCAGTCCTGCAGCAGAAACGCCCCGTCGAGAAGGGACCGACGTCTGAGGCTCCCATTCAGCTTCGAGATGGCAGCCGCGTAGGCGGCACGTTGGGGATAGGGGTGAAGGTCCAAATGAGACGGCGGGCTCACAGAGGCCCTGGGGTCTAGGAGGGCGCTTCTGGGGGCGGCTCGTGCACGGCGGCCTCCCAGACCTTGCCGGACAGGCGCACGGCCACGACTCGGGAGACGGCGATGCCCACGGCCATGGAGGTGGCCCAGATGAGGGCGGCGCCCCAGGTAACTCTGCGGTCCGCCGGTCCGCTAGGAGGGGGCTCGTGGCGCACTAGGCGCCAGGCCATGGTGAGCAAGCGCTGGGTCACGATGGCGGCCACGGCCACCGAGCCGGCGTTGACCACCTTCCAGCCCAGGTTCTTCTGCTCGGGGCTGGCGTTGACGGGCTTGTGAGGCCTCCAGGTGTGGTGGTAGCGAGCCTCCATCTGCCTCCAATGATGCCCCCCCTACCACCGGGCTTCAACTGACGTTCCGCCACCGATCGGGGGCCATTCGATTTCGCACACCCGAATCCACCATTGGCACGATCCTCGATCGAAGTGAGACTGCCCCACTTCGCCGGGACGGTGGGGCAGTTCGGCACTCGGCGCCCACGTGCAAGCGCGAGTGGAGGGATTGAATATCGCGCTCCCCGCCCGGACGGATCGTGGGGCGACGGCGGAGATCAATCTCTCCTCGTCGAGGGCGGGATCTCCGTCCTTCGGCTCCGAGAGGTCCGCGCCTCGCTCGGGTTCGACTTGGGAAGGGCCACGCCGATGCCGGCATCGGGGCAACCATCTGACGCTTCAGCCGGGTCCAAAGAACGTGGTCCGAGACGCCCGGCATCGCCTGAACTCCTTGCCAGTGGGTCCGGCCGCTGTCAGGGGGATCGGGTGCCGTAGAGATCGAGGAGCCGCAGCCGGGCGGCCTGGAGTCGGTGAAGCATGACCTCAGAAACACGCTTCACGAGCTCATAGCCGAACGCGGGGTCGACCTCTGCCTTCTCACGCAGGCAGGCCGCGTCGACGGCGATGGCTCCCACCGGCTCGATGGCGCGGACGTCGAAGTGACAACGGTACGGGGGAAAGAGCCAGGAAAAGCCGACGGGGTTGCCCGGTCCGACGGTCTCCACGACGATGACGCCGCGGCCGGCCGAGTGGAGTTCGATCGTTACGTTCCCTCGACGCAATAGGTAGAGCGTGTTGGCCGCCTCGCCTTCGGACATGAGGAGCTCGCCGGCGGCGAAGACCACGTTCCGGGCGCACCCAGCCACGAGGTTGCCGATGTCCACGGGCAACCCGGCGAGGAGGGGATGATGGGAGACGAGCTCAGCGATCTGTTCGGGCAACTCAGCTCCCCTTGGGTTCGTTCCGTGTTACCTATTATCTCAGGCGATGGCCCTGGAGGCCGAGGGGTCGGTGCCGCGGCCCCCCGGGGGGGGCTCCCAAGTCCTAGGCTCTGGGCACTCATCGGGATTTCGTTGGCCGATCGAACCGTGCCATTCATACACCTCCTGATCGACGACATCACCGTCCGCCGATCAGGCTGGTGTTGCAACGACCGCTTGAGGCCACAAGGAAGGTCGGACACTTCGGCACGTCGGCACAGCCGACGACTAGCGAAAGCCAATACCTTCGTCTTGCTGGCCGGTCCCGAGCTCGTCGATGCCGCTTGTAGCGCCGATTCGTCTTTGCATCGCAGCTACTTAGCGCGAAGCTCCCGGAGTAGCGCGTCGAGGCTGTCTACGTGGTACTTCTCGCGGAGTTCCCCAAGGGTGGCATCGTCGGGGAAGTCCTTCAGCTCTGGGTACTGACTCTTGAGATTTCCGATCTTGGTATCGCCACGCTTCTTCTCAATCCGTCCATCCTCATTGCGGTGACGCCCATCAAGTCCAGTCATTCGTCCTTCTTTGGCTGGCGACGATGACCCCTCGGCTGGGTGGTGCTCGACGATGGCATCGGATCCTGGGAAGAAGAATCCTTCGTGTTCATCATCGCTCCACCGCACCCGGTAGGGAGGGGCTCCGTTCTCACCCTCAACAGCGAGGATGACGCCCGCGCGGTCGGGCTGTCCGGTGTGGTGGCCCCTGACGACGATTTTGTCTCCGACAGCAGCTTGCACGCGAATGCCTCCTTGCGACTCGGTTTACGAGACGCCAGCCTGGCCTGATTGGCCCTTACCTCCAATCTGGCCACAATCGGGCCCGAGCGGGAGGGCCGAAGGTCCACTCGGGCAGCCGTGCCCCTGTGCCAGACGGGGTGTCCCCTGCGTTTCCCGGTGGGCGCCGGCCGCCCCGGGCTCCTCCTCCGTCCGTTCCCAGGCGGCGCTTCTGGGCCGCCTGTTGCTCTGGGCCCCCTCTCGCCGAGATTGACCGTGGGGGCACGCGGACTCGAACGCCGAACCAGCTTCACCTTTCCCGAAACGAGGCAATGCCGGTACCTGGGAGGACTTCAGCCCGAGCGACAGAGTCCTCTACCCCACCCGGTCCAGAGTGTCCATGGCTCTGACCCAGTCCCGGTGCAGAGACAGCCCGTCGAGAATGGTACCGACGTTGGAGCTGCCGTTCGGCTTCGACATTGCAGCTGCCTAGGTATCCGCTGTCGACACAACTGGGACAGCCCAACGGAGCCCGATGGAACTGTTCGATCGAACCGTTGACTGATCACCCCACCGGGGATGTACCCGCCCCCGATCTGGGACGTTCGCCTCTGTTGCCACAGACCCTGAGGTGAACGATAAGAACCAATGAGGGTTGCAGCCTCCGGCCTGAGGGAGACGCCATGCACGCACCCAGTGGACCATCGAAGGGGATCGGCTTCAGGGGTGCCATGCGCGGGGGGTCCCTCTGTGCGGCGACGTGCACGCTGACCGGCCTCCTCGTGCTCGGCCTTCAGGCCGGGACGCACCCGGCCGGGGCGGCAGGCACCACCTGGTACGCCTACGCCAAGGGGAGTACCACCTCACCGACGACCTGCCCGCAGAGCACCACCGCCTCCCAGCAGTGCACGCTGGCCCAGGCGCTCTCCTTGGCGAAAGACGGTGACACGGTGGCGTTGGCCACGCCGGGCAAGGCCGGGCACTACGTCGGCAACTGGGGGGTGAACCCCGCGGGAACGTCGTCGTCGACCCCGCTGACCATCGAGCCCGCCTCGGGCGTGGCCCACCCGATCCTCGACGGCAACAATGGCAAGGCCAAGGGGTGCGGCACCGCCGCCTGCAACGGGCCGGTGCTCACCGTCGGGACCCCCCCCGCACGATCGGCGTGTACGGTCCACCCGCTGGGGCGGGCACCCCGGCTCTGAACGTGTTCGCCCAGATCCAAGGCCTCACCGTCGAGGACGCGAACAGCGCTCTGCTCGGCAGCACGGGCGGCAATGGCGGCGCCATCGTGGTCCCTACCGGAGTCACCGTCGCGGTCTCGGCCACCACCTTCTCGCACGACCGCGCCTACCTCGCTGGGGGCGGCATCGACAGCCCCTTGGGCGGCACCCTCACCGTCACGAACTCGGCGTTCGTCGGCAACGCCACCGGCGTCGAAGGTAATGGTGGCGCCATCGACAACGGAGGCGGACTCCCCGTTCCTGGCTACACACTCACTGTCTCGGGGTCCAAGTTCTCGCACAACTCGGCCGGTTGGGGAGGCGCGATCGCCAACGGAATGGGCACCACCGGAAGCGCGACAGTGTCAAACTCGACCTTCTCCGACAACGCCACTATCTCGACCGATGGCTTCGGTGGCGCCATTGAGAATGGCGTCGACGGCTACGCCACCTTGACCGTGTCCGATTCCACGTTCGTCGGCAACGCCGTCAAGACCCGAACCCAGGGCCGGGGCGGCGGGGGCGCCATCGACAACGCTGAGACGGGCGCTTCGAAGGCCGTGCTCAACGTGTCGGGATCGACGTTCGTCCGGAACGCGGCCCACTACGGCGGCGCCATCAACGAGGGGGCGGGCTCGGCCACCGTGTCAGGGGCGACATTCTCGGCTAACAGCGCTCCCTACGGCGGTGCCATCGCCACCGGGACCACCGCCACTGGCTCCCTCGCCGTCTCGGCATCGACCTTCGCGGCCAATCATGCCGCGGGCAACGGTGGGGCCATTGACATCGCCGATGGGAACCCCGGCAACGCCACCGTGTCGGCCTCCACGTTCTGGGGCAACTCGGCCGCCGGCAACAAGCACGTGGCCGGTGTGGACTCGAGCCTCATCAACGGCAACGGCGGGGCCATCGACAACGCCGACAACGGCGGGACGGGCACCGCAGTCGTGTCGGCCTCCACCTTCTCGGGCAACGCCGCCAAGCATTCCGGCGGCACCGTGGCCAACGGCGGCACCTTGTTCGTGGGCGCGGACATCTTCAACGGCTCGTGCTACCAGTCGAGCAGCCAGACCAAGTGGAGCGACGTGGGCTTCAACGTCGGGACCAACGCGACCTGCCTCAACGCCGGGGCCGCCGACGTGAGCCACGGGGCAAACCGCCTGGGTCCCCTGGCCCGAAGAGGCGGGCCGACGAGGACGATGCGTCCGCTCGCCTCCAACCCGGCGATCGGGATCGTCCCGCTCAACACGGCCATCACGCTCAAAAGCAACGCAGTGACGCTATGCCCGACTACCGACCAGCGGGGCGTGTCCAGTCCGGTGAGCAAACCCTGCAACGCCGGAGCGGTGCAGTCGGCCTCGTAGGTCTTCCTCGGGGATCAGGCGGAAAGTTGTCGAGGACCTGCGGCGACCATCGTTCCTCGCTCACCAGTGCACCCCTCTCGGGGAGCTGGTGGGAGTGGCTTCCGTTGCTCTAACCCTGCTCCCGTTCCTCGCTGCCGGGAAGGTGGCGCGGCTCAACCCCGAACTGTCGCAAGCCGGTCAGTCCCCGAGGTGGTTGGACACACCCACGAACGGAACCCGTAGGTCAGCACAGAGTGCCCCCCTACGCCAGGACGGTGAGGCACTTCGGCGCACGCGAAGCAGGCCCAGGACGACCACGCCACCGGGAAACTGCGCCGTTGGGGTCACCGCAACGGTCGTCGCGTCGTCGGGGCCATGGTGCGGTGGATCGTCAAGGTCTGATGTCTCCCATGAGCTCGGTGTACAGCCGGATGTACTCGGCGGCAACCGTGTCCATCCCACAGAACGCGCGGAGCGCGGCGAAATTATCGTCTGTCCACCGCCTCTCGAGGTCATGATCCGTGAGCACCGTGATGGCACGCTCTACCGCTGCGCCCAGGATGTCGTGGCGAAGTTGATGCAGTCCTCCAAACTCCTCCAGCCGCTCAAGCTGTTCTGTGTCCCCCAGCGAGATGTAGTGCGGCACATGGTCGCGGACGAATCGTTTGAACACCGGGTATTCGAGGACGACCAGGGGTCGTCTCGCCCAGACCGTCTCGATCGCCTGGTTGCCGAATCCTTCGTGCTCGGGCGGATAGCAGACAAGGTCGATGGTTCGATAGGTGCCATAGAAGGGATAATGGTCGGGGTCGTCATGCTGGAGTCGTCGGTCAGGGACGACGATATTGCCGCCGTAGGCGAGCTTTATTCCTAGCTGCTGAGCGTACGACAGCAGTCTTTCGAAGTAGGGCCGATTGTCGTCGAGATCCTCGCCCTGCGGTAGTAACAGAACGATGCTGCTGGTAGGGCTGAACCGCCGTCGATTCAGCCCCAAGCCATCTGGCGCGCTCTCGAGAGCCGTGCGCTCGAGATTCAGTGCTGCCACAAACTGAATGGCCAGCTCGATCGCCTTGTTGATGGCGATTCTGGCCGGCATTGCCACCACCAGGTCGTCGGCGTCGACGGGTCTGGGATCACCCACCAGCACCTGGAGCTTGGTGCGGAAGACGTGCTCGTTGATGACCGGTACGTCTCGATCAAAGTCGAAGCCATCGGGAACGATGGTGCCAACGATGTCCTTCCTGGCACGCAATGCTTCGGCAGCGAGAGGGTTGATCAGCACATGGCGCGCATTGGGCAACGTCGGACACATGATGCGATCCATCATGTCGTTGATCTGCTGGTACGGCGTCACAAAACTCTTGGCATTCGGACCTTCCCAGTAGATGTCGTGGTGCTGCATGAGAAAGCCGATGTCAGGCCGATCAGTCGCGAGGTTGTAAAAGGCAAGAGTGGCCGGAAGGTTGTACGGCAGAGACATGATGTTGCGAACATGTAGCAGCGGGATCTCCCATGCATCCACGTAGTCCTCAACCTGTCGCCGAATGCGCTCCGCACGTTCGATGATCTCCATGACGAGGCTGTCCCCGTCCGACGCCCGCGGATGACTCTCGGAGGTCGGGAAGACCTTGTTGCGCAGCGCCACAGCATCGGGCGACTGGTAGGAAAGTTCCGGCATCGTCAAGCCATCAGCATGTGGCGGAACGTCAGAGGCACACGAGAAGGCCCGCCAGCTTCTCGCGCCAAGCGCTTTCGAAAGCTCTTGGGATTGAAGCGACACCCCATCGGTGCCAAACAACTTGAAGTGGACCTCGAGCGTCCTCCTCGGGGCCCCTCTGCCGTCCGCAGACTGTTCGTAGTTCCGTTCCATGTACACCTCAGCCTCGCGCGACAAAGACGCTCCAGGAATGACAGCTGAGATCCGTCACCCACCTCCCTGGAACAGGGCAAGGTGCGTCAAATCTGATGCCCCCGCCCCGGGTTGCCCCAGTTCGCCGGAGGGGTGCCACCGTTCGCACCTTGGGGACCGTGCTAAACCCCGATTGCAGATGGAGCAGAACCCCTTTAGAGTCTCTGAAGTAGCACGTGGATACGCCACCGCTCAGAAGTGAGGTGCAGAGATGACGGTGCTTTCCGTAACGGCATTGACCATAAAGCCCGATCGGTATGAGGATTTCCTAGAAACGACCAAGAAGTCAAAATCGATCTTGGAGAAGCACGGAGCGAAGAACGTCCGGCTGATTGTCAGCATGAGCGGCCAGCAAGCGGGAAGCTTCGTGCTGACTCATGAGGCGGACGATTTCACCGATGCTGGTCGCGTACTCGACAAGTTCCTTGGTGATCCCGAGGGAATGGCGCTGATGATGGAATCCGGCGCCGAAGCTGGAGCGACGGCCAGCTGGCAGACATCAACATGGGTCGAGATTGACCTCTGATCGAACAAGGTCGGTCCGGGAGCTGACCAACTAGCTGTGCACCCACACCTACGCGATTGACCGCGTGTCCCCAGCCGCCGGCGCTGTGGGCAGCTACAGCGCCGGACGCGTTCAGAAATCTTGACGGTGCCCGCAACAGCCGGTGGCGCAGGTTCAGTCGAACGTCCACCGTCGACGGCCCTCGGCCGCCGGTACCCGACCGAACTGGAGCCCTGGAGGAGCATGGCTCGCTTGACCCCAGATGAAATGACAATGACCGTGCTGCCGGGTGTGTGACCTGGAGCGCCAAGCCGACCCTGTCGGGTGTCGGGTAGTTGCGAGTGGTGCAGGGCGTTACGGGGCAACGCCAGCGTACGGATGTGGGGCGTCTGCCGGGAGTTCGGCCGGGTTCGCCAAGAACACGCCCTACGCCTCAACGTAGACGGTCACTGGCTGGATGACCCCGTGTGCCTCTGCCTGCGCGGCTAGCTCAGGAGGCGTCGAGGCCATGAGCGCCGTAAGTCCTACCCTCCCCAAGATCGGGTACGCAATCCCCATTTTGCCGCCCCAATAGGAACTCGTCCATGGGTCGGGGCATGGCGTAGCACTCATCGAGCTCTACACCTCGGGAGTTGCCCCCACGGATCGGGGAACCGCACAGCCCGCCTCGCCGTGGGGCGGCGGCCGAGATAGCCCCAACGGGATGAGGTGCCCCAGTACGACGGAAGTGGGTGCCCCCTACCGGCAGAGCTCGGGACAGCGCAGGACTGAGTCCGCTCCCGGTCGAGACGGCCAAGTCAGATCCAAGCGTTCGATTTCGCGCCATCTCGACCCGGACCACGGTTGGGCTGGATCGTGTCCGGCGAGTCGGCGTGCCCTCCGTCCTACGCGGTTCGCAGGAGGTCGCGCGGCTTTGATCGTGTCGCCACCAGAGCGGGAGCCACGGCGATGAGGTTGGCCCCCAGCAGGACCCCCGCGATCAGCAGGCCAATGAGCCAGACCGGCACGACCGAGACGGGCACGGCGCCCAGATTGTTGGCGAACTGGCGCCAGACCGCCTGACCGACGACGATCCCCACCGGGACGCCGACCACGATGCCCGCGACGGCCAGCGTCGTCGCCTGCCATGCCACCGTCGAGGCAACCTGACGGTTGACGAAGCCCACCACCTTGAGCAGCCCGACCTCTCGTCGTCGTCGCGACACGCTCACGACCAAGAGGTGAAGCAGCGTGGCTGCTCCGAACACCGCCAACATGGCGCCGAAGATGAGCGGGAAGTTGACCGCTTCCCCAAAGTTGATGAGGGATGTCGGGGTGATCGCGAGTGTTGTGATCGACCGATACCTGTCGAGATAGTGGTTGATCGCCGCCTGTCCTCGTGAGCCGGGCACGAAGCTGGCCAACACCCCGCCGTTGGTCGACGCCGCCACCGCTCGTCGACAGGTGGTTCGGGCGGGACCCGGCGGGCACACCGCGTCTTCGTAGCCGGGCAGCGTGAACACGGCTCCGCTGCCCAGGGCGACGGCGTTGCCGAGCACGGGCAGCGACATCTGGGCGACCACCCGGAAGGCCGCCGTTCGCCTTCCACCGGAAGGCAGCGACACGGTGACGCGGACCACCGAACCGAGCCGGGCGCCTACCGCACGCATCGTCGTCGCGCCGAGACCTACTTCTCCGATGGCGTTGGGCGGGTGACCGTCAACCGTCGAGAGGAGGAGCGTGCCTCTGATGGGCGTTCCGGCGAGGGCCCCGACCACGACCCTGTCGATGGAGATGGCGGGCAGGGCGATCCCTCGGGTGATGCCGGTGACGGCCCGGTCGTGCTCGAGGCTGTTCATCAGGGTGGGGTCGGGCGTTCTGCCACCGTTGGTGTTCGAGAAATTGAGCTGGAAGGGATCGCCGTAGAGCTTCGGCGTCGAGGTGAGGTTCGTGAGACTGGCGCCGAACACCGCCGTCCCGCAGAGCGCGACCACTGCCAACACCGTGCCGAGCAGCGCGCTGCCCACCGGGACATTGGCCCCGCCACTCCTGCGCTCGAGCGCGTTGCGGACACCAATCACCATGCTCGGTGGTGCGCCCAGTGACCCCAAGTGGCCAGGCACCTTCGAGGGCCTGGCATCGACGATCGGGTACCGCGAGCGCGCGGTGCGGCTCGCCCGCACGGCCGGCCAGATGCCGAGCGCCGTCACCACTGCAACTGTGACGAGCGCGCCCAGCGTCAGGACGAGCTTGTCGAAGGTGATCCCGGTCGATGCTTCGGCCACGCGCGCCTCGCCCAGCGGGGCGATCGGGGAGAGCAGGGTGGCGATCACGACGGCGCCGAGTGCGCCAGCGATTCCCAACGCGAGGCTGCGTGCGTTGCCCAGCATGACCAATTGCCGGCGCTCGATCCCGAGTGCGACCAGGGTAGGGTATTCCTCGCTCTCGGCGATGCTCTGGCGCCCCAGTGCCTGGCCGATGACGGCCAGCCCGACGAGCGCGGCCAGCGCGGCCAGCAGCCACCACCCGATCGCTTGGGGGTGCACCGACGCCTCCACCGACGCAACCTGAGCGTCCTCATTAAGGGTGAAGATCGTGCTCGGGTCCAGAGCACTTGCGGCGGCATCGAAGCGGGGAAGGTCGGCTGCACCGTGGCGGAGGCGCACGAAGTAGAGGTAACTGGCCGCCGTCCGGGGAAGGACCTCCCGCGTGAACGCGGGAGAGGCGTACAAGAGGTAGTTAGGAGCGGCGCCGGAAGGGAACTCGAACTCCGTCGCCTCGAATCCCACCACCTGGAAGGCGATCGTCGGGCCCGTTGGCGGGGGCGGGGGCCCGGAGGAGTTGTTGACGGCCGACGTCTGCGACCGACCGTAGAAGGGGACGCGGATGACCGTACCCAACTGCACTCCCTCGTCATGTTGGAGCGTGAACGAAGCCACCACCTCGCGGGGATTCGAAGGATCCGGCAGGCGCCCCGACACCAGAAGGAAGGGTGATCTCCCTCCCCTGCCCAGTGCGGCCACCCCAAAGTTCGACTGATCGATCGGATGGGTACAGGTGCACTTCGGCGGACCGTTGTCGGGCCCGATCACCGCCTTGGCCGACGTGACTCCGGGCAGTCGCGAGATCCCGGGTGCGGGCAGAATCGAGTACACCTCGGCGTCAAAACCATGGGCTGCGACGAACCTCGGGATGGCCGAATCGGTGCGCTGCCCGGCGGCCATGGCGGCCATGACGACCCCGCCCACCAGGCTGATCAGGAACGCAACGGCGAGCCAGGAGCGCCATCGGTGGCGCAATTGTGCGAGGAAGACCATCCCGACGGACCGCACGAAATGCCCTCCTCGCTCTCAGCCTTCGCCTCAGCGTCGCAGATCGAGGGCAGCGCACCAAGGTGGCTAGCCCGCGGGCCGCTCTCGTGCTGGCACCACGTCAGGCAGCGTCGACCGGGTCACGACCAGTCGACGCTGCCTGCAGGGCGGGGATCAGTCGCCGGGGGCTCCTAGAGAAGTCTTCTCATGGCGCCGGAGGGTGCCCCAGAACGCCAGGACTGGGCTTCGCCAATCGCTGATCCATTCTTTCGAGCCGCCAGTCCTGCCACAGGTGCGAACGGAGCACAGCCTGATAGTGATCACTCGCGCGCGTCCAGGGCGGCTTTGAGCTCTGTCTTCAAGATCTTGCCCGTCGACCCCTTGGGAAGGATGTCGCGGATTTCGACCCGGCGCGGGTACTTGTAGGCCGCCACGCGCTCTTTGACGTAGTCGATGATCTCTGAGCGACTCGCTATGGCCCCGCTTCGCAACGAGACGAAGGCAATCACCTCCTCACCCAACCTCGGGTCAGCCATGCCGAGCACTGCCGCCTCGAAGATCGCCGGGTGGGTGTAGAGAACCTCTTCGATCTCACGTGGATACACGTTGTAGCCACCGCGAATGATCAGCTCGTTCTTACGGTCCACGATGAAGAAGAACCCCTCGTCATCGACATAGCCGAGGTCACCGGTGTGGAACCACTCGCCGGTGAAGGAATCCGCGTCGGCATCGGGCCGGCCGTGATAGCCCTTCATGACGTTGTAGCCGCGGATGACGATCTCACCTACGTTTTCCTTGCCAGAGGGCAGTGGCTGGTCGTTCTTATCCCAGATCGCGACCTCGGTGGCCCAGATCGGCTTTCCGACGCTGTACGCCTTGCGTTCGGCGGCGCTCTGGTTGAACGTGGCCGCGGACGCGGTCTCCGAGAGTCCATAGCCCTCGAGGATCACCACGCCCGCCCGGCGTTCGAACTCCTCGAGAACCTCAGCGGGGATCGCGGCTCCACCGGATATCGCGACGCGCAACGAAGACAGGTCGTAGTCATCGAAATCGGACTGCGACAGCAGATCGACGTACATCGTGGGCACGCCCTCAAAGATGGTGGCACGGTACTTCATGATCGATTGGAGGACAGCCGTAGAGTCGAACCGGGGAAGCAGCACCATGGTTGCCCCAAAGCGCACGACGATGTTCAGGATGCTCGACAGTCCAAAGACGTGGAAGAGCGGGACGGCGACGATGACGATGTCGCTTTCTTCGACCCCGAAGATCCTCCCTGGGATATCGGAATTCATGTAGAGCTGGAAATGTGTCAACTCCGCGCCCTTCGGAGTCCCGGTAGTCCCCGAGGTGTAGACGATGACCGCGGTGTCCATCGGTGAGCGGGGCTCGAACACAGGACCGGATGGACTGTCCGTAAGCTCAGAGAAAGGCATCACTCTCTCGGTGAACTCGGTGCTTCCGAAGACATAGACCTTGTCCACGTTGGCTTGTTCAGCGCCCTTCAGGGCCTCGCCGGCGAACATCGCGAACGTGATGAATACCTGGGCGCCTGAGTTGGCCAGATAGAACTCAACCTCGGGGGCTTTCAGGAGGACGTTCATCGGAACGACCACAGCACCCGCCTTTAGGATGCCGAAATAGGCAACGAGGAACTCGGGAAGATTCGGGAGCTGGAGCGCAACGCAGTTGCCGGGTACGACACCGGCATGTTGGAGCCCCGCGGCCAATCGGTCGGAGAGCTCGTCGAGCTCACGGAAGGTAAGAGCGCCGTTCGCATGCAGCGCCGCGGCCTTCTCTGGGTACTGCCGGGAAGCTTCTCGGATTATGCACGAAATATTGAAACTCACAGTCGCCCCCTTGGTGCTCCGGCGCCACCTAACCCAGTATGTGCCATGAGCCCCCGGAACTCGTCCAACTGGGAAGGGATGATGTGGAGCGAGGCGCCCGAGCGTGTCCACCAGCTCGTTCGGCAGACAGGCATAGACCGCGCCCCGCGTCTGATCTACTCTGCGTCTGCAACGGCAGTGGGGCAAAGAGGAGGTCAGCGTGGGTAGGAAGCCCGAGGAGGAACTGCCCCCTGGGGTCATCCGGTGTAAGGGCGTGAACGGCACCGTGATCTTCGACGGGACGTGGGTGACGATCGACAGGACGAAGGGGTTCTACGCCCGTGCGACTGTCGGGAAAGGCGAGAAGAAGCTCGCTGTGACGCAGATCACATCCGTGCGTTGGAAGGCGCCGTCAGCGGTCGTGCGCGGGTACATCTCCTTCACCGTCCCCGGCGGCAACGAGTCTGGCTCTCGGTTTGGCAACCAGACGATTTCAGCTGGCAAAGACGAGAACGCAGTGATCGTCGCGAAATCGCAAGTGGATGAGTTCCTCGCCCTGAAGACTGCAATCGAGGAAGCCCTTGCGCAGCATCACGCCCCGAGCAGAGCGACGGCTGCGCCAGCACCAGCACCAGCACCGGCCGATCCAGCAGAGCACTTGACGAAGCTGGCCGAACTCCATCGGAGCGGCTCACTCACCGACGAGGAATTCGCTGCGAAGAGGGCAGCACTCCTCGAGACACTGTAGACGGGAGGAGGCGTGACTGGCCCCCATGAGCAGCCTGGCGACGACGTCCTTTTTGAACTGGGCAAGCTCACATGGACTGCGATCAACTTCGAGGACGTCGTCTACTTCGTGTGCCAGTGCATCGAGCCAACCAACGACTACCGCGGCACGGCGACCGGCACGCGCATCAAGCAGGCACGCGAGGCGCTTCAAGACCAGCCCGACGATGCGCTGCGGACGAGAGCGGACGCTTGGCTCGAGGCCGCTTCACTGGGCCTTGCTGAACGCCATGCGGTGCTGCACAGCGAGCCGGTGAGCTTCGTGCCGTTGGCAGCGGACCTCACGCCGGGGGACATGGATCGGTTGTTGGCGCACTTCCCTCGTGATAGGTCACGTGGGCCGGTGCATACACCGCTCACGGTGTCGGCACTCCGAGCCATCCGGTGGCGCCTTGAAGCAGCTCGCGGGGGATGGGAGGAGCTTGGTACCGAGTTGTACGCCAAGAAGGTCTGGTGAATATCAAAGCCGGATCCGGCGACGAGCCCGAATGGCAGCTCGTCACATGGCGAGCCAAGGAGCGAACTGAGCGGACCGCCCGAGAGTGCGTTCAGAGTTCAGGCGACGTAGCGTCAAAATCCTCACTCATGAGCCACTCGTCGAAACTCGGGCCGATGACGCGCGCTCCAGACAACGGGAGCAGACCTCCGGCACGCATGGACTTTCCCGCGCCACCCGGCACACGGAGCGGAGCTACGGACATTCGCCACTGTCGCTTTCGTGCGATGGCGCGAGCCATCGTAACCAAGTCCCTCTCTTCAGGGCCTGCAATTTCGATCGTCGCTTCCCCTGCGGCCCCCGTTGCTCTCACTGCCGACTCGACAAGTGCCTCTCCAACGACACGGGCGGCAACCGGTTGGATCCTCATGACGGGTACGAGAGCCAATGGTCCCAAGCGGGCGCGTGCCAGAATCTGTGCGGGAAACTCGTGGAACTGGGTCGCCCGTACGATGCTCACCGGCAGCGGCCCGGCGATCGCGGCTGCTTCTTGGGCCAGCTTCGCTTGGTAGTACCCGAAACCAGTAACCCGCTCCAAGCCCACAATGGAGAGAATCACCACGTGCGACACTCCTTGCGCTGCTCCGACCGACTGCAGCTGAGCGGTGACGTCGGTGAAGAAGGCCGTAGCCTTGGCTCGACTGGTCGTACCGGCATTGGTGGTGTCAACGATCACCTCCACACCTTTCAGGGCGTCGGCTAACCCCTGACCCGTGCGCGCATTCACCCCCGTACTCCGGCCGATGGACACCACCTCGTGGCCAGCCTCGCTGGCTGCTTGAACCACGTACTTGCCAACCGCCCCGGTACCACCAGCCACCGCGATGCGCATGTCGTGGGCTCCTTATCTCGGATATCAAGTATTCGAGTTCTATACGCGAAATGCGAGGGGCTCACCCGCCTTCCAGATAACCCGTAGTCCCGTGGCATGAAGTTCGATCTGGGCACACCCTGCCCCAGTACGCCTGCCTCCCTTGAGGACGCACCGGTATTGCGCCACCACTTACTTCAGATGCTCGTCGAAGAAGGAGACGATGCGCCTGCGAGCGTCCTGGGCTGAGGGTTCGTGGTAACCACCACCGATGACCTTCCCCATCACTGCGAACAGAGCTCCGTCATGGTCGTTGAGGAACGAGTGCCCGGCATCCGGGTACTCCTTCACGTCGTGGGCCACGCCACTTGCTGTTAGCGCACGTTCCAATCGGTCCGCGGCACCATGAAGCGTACGATCCTTCGCGCCGAAGCTGCCGACAACCGGACATGCGCCGGCCAAGAAGCTCTCAGCGTCCTTTGGGACCTGCCCATAGTTGACGCTCGACGCCGAGAAGCCGTGGCCCGGGGCAAGCAGCAGGGCGAACCCGCCACCCATGCAGTAGCCGATGATGCCGATCTGACCCGTGCAGTCATCCCGATCCGCCAACCAGGTGCGCACCGCGTCCACCTCATCGAATGCTCTTCCTTGGCGGGCACGCAAGTCGCGGAAGATGGACCGAAGGCAAAGCATCTTCTTGCCCCAATGGAACAAGTCCGGTGCGACGGCCAGGTATCCTTCGCCAGCCAACCAGTTGGTCTGGTTCTTTACGTCTTGGCTCATCCCAAGGGCATCGTGGATGACAACGATCCCCGGCCACGGCCCCTGGCCCGGCGGAGTTGCCATGTAGGTCGGCAGCTCACCGTGGATCGGAACCCGCACCTCGACCATTGCCTACCTCCACATCGTTCTAAGAGCCCTCCACGTCGTTCCCAGAGCACAGTGCCTTCGTAGTCACCCCCGTGATACACGTCAAGAGAAGCGCGCGATCCGGCGCCGGATCTGCAGACAATCTGGTCCATCCGGTACGAGCTGCCGATATCGAGCGGCTCCAGCGCCCAGTACGCCGGTTGGTGAGGCAGTTCGGCACTCTTGGGTAAGGCATTCACGCCCTCAATCCGGCGGGATCGCTCACGAATCGGAGCCTCTGTGCCCTCTCCCCTCAGCTCCCCTTCGAAAGCCTTCTACCTTCCTTGTCCGCCTCGGCCAGAGCGCCCCGACTCGCCTCCACGATCTTCTGCGCAAGCTGCGTCGATGTCCCTACAAGCTCCTCGGTCATCTTGAACGCCGAATCAATGATCTTCTGCCGTGGACCGTCTGCACTCACGTCGGGAAAAACACCATTCACGGTGTCAAGGAACTTCCTAACGGCTTCAAGCGCCGTGTTTCCGGCATCATGAAGCGACTCGATAACGCGGTCGGAGCTGCCGGAGCCGGTTTCTGTATTGGTCATCTTGGGGTCCTCCGTCTCTTAAAGCCTGGGTTCGCCAATGTGGCTATTGCCATTCCCTCCAGGAGGACCAGACCCGAGGTAGAGGCCTTTGGCACATTCTCATCGGACAGTGGGGCCCAAGCACGCTGGTTCTGCTACAAAACCCTAAGATGAGTGCCGAGCCGCCTTCCAGCCAAGCGAAACATACCCGGCTCACCAGAGATGCATATGACCGCCTGAAGCAGCGCTATCGACCCTGCAGGTGAGTGAGGGTCAGCCTCACCCCCGGGCAGATGATCGAGCGGCTGGCGGCAATCGCGCCGAAGACGTTGCGCGGCCGGACGCGGACGCCAGCGCTCATGCGCAATCACGCCAAGATGGCAATCGAGGGACCTGCGTTTGAGATCTGGAAGCTCGGATATCTGATCGACACGATCTACTTGCGCGATCTGTGGATGCACCGCGTAGATGTAAGCCATGCTATGAATCGGCCAATGGACTTCTGTGCCGAGCACGACGGTCGCATCGTCGCCGACGTGGTCGCCGAATGGGGACGCCGTCACGGCCAGTCCTTCGCACTCGATCTGACCGGTCCGGCGGGCGGAGCCTATACGCACAACCAGGACTTCCCTGAGGCCAAGCACATCTCGATCGACGCCGTGGAGTTCTGCCGCACGCTCGCCGGCCGCCAGCCGGCGAGCGGCCTGCTCGCCACCGTCGTCCCGTTCTGAGGACCGGCGTTCCCCTACCACCCAACGTACACACGACTCAACTGACAGCAGAGGAGAGATTGGTCATGGTCAGCTCGTATCAGGCTTCACCGGACATCGATGTCCTGACGACGAACGTCCCGATCCCAGGATTGGGACTGATTCCAGTCAACGCATTCGTCCTCAAAGGCTCGGAACCCCTCCTGGTCGACACGGGAACGGTGGCGGAGAGCCAGGATTTCATGACGGCTCTGCGGTCGGTCATAGATCCGGCCGACCTGAAGTGGATCTGGCTTACCCATACTGACTTCGACCACATCGGCTCGTTGCACCAGTTGCTCGACGAGAACCCCCAGCTCCGTGTCATCACCACGTTTCTTGGCGTGGGCATCATGGGCCTGTCGGCTCCACTGCCTATGGACAGAATCCAGTTGGTGAACCCAGGCGAGAGCATCACCATCGGTGACCGCGCTCTGACGGCCGTCAAGCCGCCCGTGTTCGACAACCCGTGCACAACCGGCTTCTATGACGGCTCGTCGGGAGTGTTGTTCAGCTCAGACTGCTTTGGGGCACTGCTCTCAGAAGTGCCCCAAAGCGCGGCTGATATCTCTGAGGACGATCTACGAGAGGGCCAAGTGTTTTGGGCGACGGTCGATTCCCCTTGGCTCCACACGGTGGACCGGGAGGCGTTCGCCACGAAGCTCGACGGCGTTCGCAAGATGGAGCCGAGGATGATTCTGAGCAGCCATCTGCCCCCCGCTGCCGGAGACATGACAGAGCGATTGCTGTCATCGCTGGCAGCCGCACCAACGGCGCAGCCGTTCGTCGGGCCGGATCAGGCGGGCCTCGAGCAGATGTTGAAGGAGATGGCAGCCGGACCTCAGTAGGGAGACGCACCCGTATGTGCAGCTGAAACCGGGCGGGTTCTGGCAACCCCAGTACGCCGGCTGGGACGCGGGTGACAGCACAGTCGCATTGGAAGCACGGATGTCGGGTCCTCTTCTTCGGTAGGGTCGTCGAATGGGGTACGACGTGATCGTCGTGGGCGGTGGATCTGCCGGGTGTGTCCTCGCTTCCCGGCTGAGCGAGGACGCCAGTCGCGACGTGTTACTCGTCGAGGCGGGCCCAGACCACCCTGACGTGCGGACGCTGCCACGCGACGTCGTCGACGCATCAGAGCCGACAGTCGACCATGACTGGGGCTATACGGCTGACGTTGAGCTCGACCGGAGCATCCCGGTACCTCGAGCGCGGATCATGGGAGGGTGCTCCGCCACGAATGCGTGCTTCGCGCTGCGTGGTGCGCCGCGGGACTACGACGAGTGGGCAGCGTTGGGCAATTCGGGTTGGGGATTCTCTGACGTTCTCGAGGACTTCCGCCTCCTGGAGCGCGACGAGGACTTCTGCGACGAGTGGCACGGCACAGACGGCGTGATCCCGATTCGCCGTCACCCGCGGAGCGAGATGAACCAGGCCCAGACGGCGTTTCTCGACGGAGCGGTCGCATTGGGCCACCCATATGTCGATGACCACAATCGGCCCGGCGCCGTTGGAGCCGGGCCGTCTCCTCGCACAGCCCGCGACGGCATGCGCATGAGCACCGCCGTCACCTACCTCGCCCTGGCGCGAGCGCGCGCGAACCTCACCATTCGACCGGACACCATGGCGGCGCACGTCGAGAGCTCGGGAATGCGTGCCACGGGGATCCGCCTCCTGGACGGAACTCTCGTCGAAGCAGACCGCGTGGTGCTCGCAGCTGGAACGTATGCCAGCCCAATGATCCTTGCCCGCTCGGGCATCGGTCCGGCAGACCAGCTCAGGGCGCTCGACATCGCTCCGATCGTAGATCTGCCCGGGGTCGGATCGAACCTCGTCGACCATCCGCTGATATCCATCGACCTTCCAACGCGACCCTCCCCAGGTCCGAGTCGTTTCCAAGCCCATCTGTCGTTCCATTCTGCGGATACGGATCCGACGAGCCCAGCCGACTTGCTGCTCTTCCTTGCCGGGCCGTTCGAGGTCGGACGGGATCAATGTGCAAGTGGCGCCGTTTGCGGAATCGTTACGGGACTCATGGCGCCAAAATCGCGTGGCTGGGTACGTCTGGCTTCTGACAACCCCGGTGACGCGCCTCGAATCCACCTCGCCCACCTGAGCGAGGTGGAGGATCTCGAGCGCATGGTCGATGGAGTAACAGAGGCACGCCGCCTCGCACTCAGCGAACCCGTTGCTGCGATCACAATCGGGGCTGAGCTCTCACCTGGACCAGGAGTTCCGACCGGTAACCGTGAAGCACTCTCGGCATGGGTCTGCGGCGCCGTCTCGACGTTCCACCATCCCGTTGGCACTTGCGCCATGGGAACCGATCCTGCGCTCGGTGCAGTGACCGATTCTCGTGGCTTCGTATACGGCATGGAAGGTCTCACGGTCGCCGATGCCTCGATCATGCCGACCATCCCGACCGCGACGACGAACCTCCCAACGATCATGGTGGCGGAGCACATTGCGCGGTGGCTCCGCAACATCTGATCCGGCGATAAGGCCCTCCGATCGGGAGTGCCCACATTCTGGGTTCCTACGTGCCCCGGTACGCCGCTAGCAGGCACCTGGACAGAGCTCAACAAGAGTCTCGCGAGGCCTGCTCCCCCACCCGACCCGACAACCAGGTCCGGTTCTGGCGTAGAGATGCCACCTCGAGAATGGAACCGACCTTTGGAGCTGCCCTTCGGCTTCGACAGTGCCGCTGCCTCGGTATCCCCTATCGGCTGCACTTAGGGGACACGCCGACAGGTTGGTGCGGGCCGCGACCCTCCGGCGCTTGACATAGATGACTATATAGGTAGAGTTATTGCCGTGGGCCGTTCCCGGAGTCCGTCTCCGCAGGTGATCAGAGTCCTCCAGGCACTGGCCGCCGATCCGGCGCGGTGGCGCTATGGCTATGACCTGGCGACAGAAGTCCACCTGAAATCGGGCTCGCTCTATCCGATCCTGATCCGGCTCGCCGACCGTGCACTGCTCGAAACATCCTGGGAGCCCGGACCGCCCGGCCGGCCGCCCCGGCACCTCTATCGACTCACCCCGACGGGGCGGGAGTACGTGGCGACGCTCGACGTCGCCCGGGCCGAACGGTCCGTGCCGCGCCGGCGCTTGGGCTTGAGCGGGGCTTAGTGCCCTCGGTCCTCGCGATGTTGGGGATGATTGCTGCAGGTCCGCCCTCGGTCCTCGCCATCTTGCTGGTTCGTCGCCGGTGCGGTGCTGTGGAGTCGCGAGCACCCACCTCCAGACACGCAGACGGTGCGAGACGACGTGCCGCTCCGGCTGTTGCAATGGGCGGACGGACTGCTCCCCGCCGACCGGGTCGAGTGGGGCCAGGCGATGCTCGGCGAGCTGGACCGGATCGAGGGGCGTTCGAAGCGTTGGCGCTTCGCTCTCGGATGCGTGACCGGCGTCGTGCTCGTGCCACCCTGGGGGCCGGTCGGACCGATGGCGGTGTTGGGGGCCGTCGCTCTGGGCGGCGCGGTGGTGTTCGGCTTTGGGTTCGTCCACTTCGGGCTGGCCACCAACCCTTGGAACTGGGTGTTGCTGGTGATCCTGGCCGCCCTCGTGATGGTTTCCATCGTCGCCGTGAGCGTGCAGCTGCGCCGGGCCCGTGTGGCCCGTCTGGGGCTGGTGGGCGGGCTCTTCGTCGCGGCCACGTGGTTGGCGTTCTCCGGGTTCACGTGGCAAGGCATCATCAGCCCTTATTCGGCTGGCGCTTGGACCGGCCCGGAACTGTTGATCGGGGTGCCATTGGTCGTGGGGGTGGGTGGAGCCTGGCACAGCGGGAGCGCCTCTGGGGGGCGCCGCGCCGCTCGGCTGGCCGGCGTCACTGCCGGGCTGGTCATGTTCTTCGTCTCCACCATCGCGGTCGTGGCGATCGACGGTGGACCGCGCAACCCGGGGGTGGGGGTTGCCGGAGGCGTGAGCGAGGCGTTCTCGAACGTGGCCATGACCTACCTGTTGTCGCTCCCCTTGGCGGCTGCAGCGATCGGCTGGGTCGCGGCGACTGCCACCGCCCGATTCCGCTCTGTGGACCTGGCCCGACGGAACCATGACTTGACGAGCACGCCGAAGGCGGCTGGACGAGTGGCCGAGGGAGGCCAGAGCCGAACCATTGGGCGCTTGCTGCTCAGCGCAGCAGTGGTCGTGGTGGTCGTCATGGCCGTCGCACTCTTCTTCCAGGCCAGATAGTTGAGCCGCTCGCGGGGCTGTCGGAATCACCGAGCCGAGCGGAGATCACATTGCGGATAGTGGCTCGCTGGTCACGGGACGGGTGACCCAGTACGCCAGTCGGGTGAGAGACACCCGTTCCCAGCGTCGATCTCACACACATCGCGATGGGTCACGGCCCGAGTAGGCAAGGAGCTTCTCCTGGGCGGACGCGTCTGCAGCAATGCGTATCGCAGGCTTGAGCACACCTTTGCGCTGCTTCTTAGGCCAGCGGTCATGAGTCAGTGCATAGGCCGCTTCAGGCAGACCCTCGGGCATCGTTGGGTCTTGTCCTGTAGAGACCGCCAAGTCCCACCCGTGGATCAACTGGTCGCCAAATACGTTCCCGAGCATTGTCCCCGTCTTCTCGACGACGCCTGGCTGTCCAAAGGTGTGAAGCGTCTCGGCACGGGCCTGATAGAAGTCCGAACACGGATCGTCGCTGAGAAGATCTGGCGGGTCTTCCGAAAGTGAAAGCGTGATGTCCTCGCCCCGTACAATCCCCACGAAGTACCTCTGGATTTGGAGCATGTGGTTCAGGAGGGTTCGGACATTCCAGGCTTCGCATGTCGTTGGAGCATCGAGCTGAGAGACGGCACCGCACACCTTGGTCGCCGTCCATGCGCTTGCGCGTCCATACAAGTCAAGTAGGTCTAGATCCACGGCGATTCCTTCTCCCTCGTGAAGACCACTTGAGTCTGACCGGCGGACCAACAGCAGCAGGTATGGCCATCAAGCGCAAATGACAAGTGTTGCCCCAACACCGGGACGGTCGGACACTCGGCACTCATGGGCATGTGGATAACTATGCTCGAACTACTCCGACTCATCGACTGGGGCAATCGGGTAGCTCCGTCGTGGCGGCGCCGATGGATGGTGTCCCAGTTCGCCGGATCGGTGGGCACCTGGACGGAGCCAGCAAAGGGTTCCGAGAGGCCCACTCCCCCCACCAGCCTTCGACATCTGTGGGTCCGGTTCCGTTCTGGCGTAGAGATGCCACCTCGAGAAATGGGACCGACCTCTGCAGCTCCCAGTCAGCTTCGAAATGGCAGCTGCTTAGGTATCCCCCCTCGGCACCATGGAGCTAGGGCCGGCGAGCGCCGCCGTTCTACCGGACTCGATTGGCAACAACGGCGACGCACGCGATCTCTACCACCGCTTCGGGAGGCCATAGTTCAGTGACACCCACTGGCGTCCAGGCCGGATAGGGCGACTCCAAGAACTCAGCGGCGACACGCAACATGAAGTCAGCGTGGCTCCGCAGTCCGATGTGGTACGAGGTGATTTCAACAACATCAGACCAGCTAGCGCCCGCATCGGCGAGAGTAGAAGCGACGTTACGGAATGCTCCTCTGAGCTGCTCCTCTGGGTTCTCGGGGAACACATCGTCCGGCGTCTCCCCGGCATGACTGGACACCCGGAGCGTGTCCCCCGCCCACACAGCGGCAGGAACCTGGGTTTCTTCGTAGAACTCTGCCCAGTCGGAGGGGATGACAGCTTCTCGTCCTCTCGGTTCAGTTCCTTGGTTTGTCACCGGTCGTCCACCTGCTCCCCGACTCATTGGCACGGTTGCGCCACGGTCGAGCAGGATATAGCTCGGCGCGGATTGAGTTCGGATTCGTCTCGCCGCAATGGGCCCGGTACAGATCCGGTGCACCCGGGGATATTCCTCCGTAGCCGGGTTTCATTTGGTTGCCTCGCTCGGGTTCGAATAACTGCTCGGGGCCGAAGGAACCAAGACCACCGGCGATCGCAGGGGTAGACCCGTACGCCGGGTCGGTGGGACACTTCGGCACCCAGGGGGCGCCGCCTGTCGGTGCGCTCTCGCCCACCATCGGGTACCCGCCCAACGAGCCAATAGCATGGCCCCAGATCTTCATGAGATCGGTGCTCGCCTCCTTGCGAACCAAAGATGAACTACCGTCACTGCTGACCATAGAGGGAGGACACACCATGCCGACCGTGATCGGGTACCATGACATCTCGAAGGGCATGGATCATTGGCTGAACTCGCCCAAGCGCGAAGAGCTCTTCGGCCCGCTCGGCGTCACCAACATCCGGACGTTCGTGAGCCCAGACGACCCGACGAAGGTGGCGGTCCTCATGGACGTTCCCGACATGGACGTATTCGCTTCCGCCATGCAGTCAGAGGCTGCCGCCGAGGCCATGAAGCAAGATGGTGTTCTGCCCGAAACGTTGGTGATCCTCGTCGAGAGATAGACCAGCGTTCCGAGTACCGGGCTCGCGATTCAGATTGGTCCACGGGCAATTCCTTGTTGTAACAACCGGGTACCCCCGAACAGTGACCGGTGAGGCGGCACGGACGGAGCGCAACAATAGAGACGCCACGTCGAGAATCAGACCGACGCTTGGAGCTCCCATTCAGCTTCGAAATGGTTGCCGGGGTCGAACAGGCGATGTTGTGATCTCCCGGTGCTCTGAGCTCCACCGCTTCTCGTGCGAGCTCGAAGGCTCGCTCGGGCTCGGAGTCGCCGAGCGCGAACGCCGCCAGCGCGCTCGTGTTCTCCAGAACGTGGCGGTTGCCCAGTCGTCGCGTAAGGGCGACACCTTCTGCTTCGGCAAAGGCCGTGCCTGAGTCGCCGGACAGTGCGTGCCCCACCGCCGACTCCGCCAGAGCCTGTGCCAATCGAGCAGGCTCGCCGCGAGCGCGACATACCGCAACTGCCCGGCGGGGCGCCACCATCGCCGCCCGCAAGCGGGCACTTCGTGAGTGGGAGGAGACCCACCCCGAAGCCGTCTTCGACCCGGATCTATTCCGTCGCGAGATCCTCCCCGGGCTCCAGGGGGTGCGCCTGTCCGAGATCATGGAAGTGGCCGGCATCTCGAAGGGGTACGCGTCGTAGGTGCGCGCCGGGAAGTACACGCCGCACATCTCGACGTGGAGGGCGCTAAGGGGGCTCGTCGGCAACGCGACCGGGTCCTCGGCGTAGCGCCGGGTTGGGCCCCGTACCGGCGTTCGGGGGCCGTTTTCAAGTCCTACCGCAATGCGCAGACATCCGTGATCGCCTTTGTCGCATGATCCTCAAGCGTGACAGGTGCTCAGACCACCCGTCGGTTCCCGGAGGGTTCGGTCGTCCCGCGTCGCTACACTCATCGGCAGTGCGGATCGGTGTGCTGACTGGTGGCGGGGACTGCCCGGGGCTGAACGCCGTCATTCGGGCTGTGGTCCGCAAGGGCGTTCAGGTTCACCGAGACCAATTCGTGGGATTCCGCGACGGTTGGCGCGGACCGCTCGATGGAGATTCCGCACCGCTGGATGTTTCCGATGTCCGAGGTATCCTGCCTCGTGGCGGGACCATTCTTGGCTCTAGTCGTACGAACCCATACAACTCCGCGGACGGTGAGCACCGTGTCCTCCAGACCGTAGAACGGTTGGGCCTCGACGCTCTCATTGCCATTGGCGGTGAAGACACCCTCGGTGTGGCGACAAGGCTCGCGGCCACCGGTCTACCGATCATCGGGGTGCCCAAGACCATCGACAACGACCTGAATGGAACCGACTACACGTTCGGATTCGACACGGCGGTCACGATCGCCACCGAGGCCATCGATCGCCTCCACACAACGGCCGAGAGCCACCACAGGGTGCTCATAGTCGAAGTTATGGGGCGTTACTCCGGCTGGATCGCCTTGCACTCCGGCATGGCCGGTGGGGCGAATGTGATCTTGATTCCCGAAAGGCCGTTTTCGATCGAGGAAGTGTGCGGGTTCATCGAGCGGCGATTCGCCAGCCAATATGCCCCTATTGTCGTGGTGGCGGAGGGTGCGTTGCCGATAGAGGGCACGATGCCCGCGCGCCCGCACGAGGTCGACGCGTTCGGACATGAGCGGCTCATCGGCATCGGGGCGTTTCTGGAGGAGGAGATCGCCCGGCGGACCACCAAAGAGGCGCGTGCCACCGTCTTGGGTCATGTGCAGCGAGGTGGTACCCCCACGGCCTTCGATCGGGTCCTTGCCACCCGTTTCGGGCTTCATGCCGTTGACGCCTTACACGACGGGCACTCGGGCCAGATGGTGGCCCTGCATGGCACCGCCATTGAGCTTGTGCCGTTGGCCCAGGCGACGGCCGTTCTCAAGCTGGTATCACCGGAGCTGTTTGCCGAGGCCGAGGTGTTCTTCGGCTGACCTTGGGACGCTGTCGCGTCCGACTATTCGATCGCCCCAGGGTCCAATCCTCTCCACGTCCGGTGCCAGCGGCGCGCCGTACCCGGTCAAATCGCCCACGATCAGGCGATCAAATAGACGCTCGATTACCCCAACAGCACTCCCAGCCACCGGCGTCCTCCTTCCCGACAATGCATGCCACCCGATCGGTCATACAACGCCAACTGGAAGCGGTGGAACGCTCGCTATGTGACGCCTGATGCCGCCGCTAATGAGCAGCGTTCGAGGGATCGCCGAGGTTCATTACGCCGAAAAGTCTCCACTTGCCGGGAACGCCCTTCAGTTCGCGTTCGCCCCGATCCTCAAACGCGATGCCCGAGCCGACCACGTGGTCGGTCACCGTCCCCGTCACGAGCACCTCACCCGATCTTGCCAGATCGCACACGCGCCTTGCGATGTTCACCGCTAAACCGGCTATGTCCTCGCCTCGCATTTCGACCTCACCTGTGTGGATACCAGCCCGCAGGTCCAGGCCGATGTCCTTGGCGGATGCCAGGATCTCGGCGGCGCAACGAATCGCTACCCTGGTGGCGTCGAAGGTGGCCACGAAGCCATCTCCGGTCGTCCTCACCCAGCGCCCCCGGTGGCGGAGAAGCGCAGCGCGGATCAGTGCGTCGTGGTGGTCGGTCAGCCTCGACCACTGGCTCGAGCCGATCCTGGCCTCGTGCTCGGTAGAGGCGACGATATCGGTGAAGAGGACGGTCATGGTTTTCAGATCGCCCTCGGACCCGCTCCGCACACCGGTCAAGAACTCCTCGATCTCGTCCGCCAGGGCGTCGGTGTCGCCCACGAAGACGAGGTGGTCGTCACCTGGGAGAACCACGAAACGTGCATCAGGGATGTGTTCTGCGAGGTATTGACCGGCGCCCACGTGGATGTAGCGGTCGCCCTCACGGTGCAGGACGAGAGTTGGGCAAGAGATGGACGGAAGAAGCTGGCGTACATCTCTTTCAAAAGCGGCCCGGATGATGGCGGCGACCTGGTCAGGTCCCATGTCGACTCGCTGAGTCCGGGTGAACCAGACCTTGAAGCGCTCGTCAGCGACCCGGCTGGGGGCGAGGAACTCCACGGGTGCGCTCCGGCCCCAGCGCGCATTGATGGTGGCCTGGAGGTAATCGAGGCTTTCGGGAGGAGCGCCCCACGGGTAGTCGTCCTTGCGCACGTAGTAAGCACAGCTGTTGACCAAGACGAGAGCGCTTACTCGCTCCGGATGGTTGACCGAGAAATGGATCGCCAGCCCACCCCCTTCACCGCCCATCACCAATACCGGTCGCTCGAAACCAGCCGCATCGAGCACCGCGGTGAGGTCGGCAGCGAAAACGTCTTCGACAATGGCGTCGCGGGGTTCACCTTCCGAGGCGCCTCTACCCCTGGCGTCGAACCAGACGGTGCGGCTAAAGCTTGTCAGCCGCTTGCGCAGGCGGACGATTCCGGGTTCCTCAGCGGAAAGGTCGATCGGAATGCCGCCCAGCATGAGCACCATCTCGAGTGGCCCGGCGCCGCTCACCTGGTAGGCGAGGTTGGTCCCGTCGGCAGAGCGGGTGTACTGGGTCTCAGGGGAGTGGATCATCGCTCCAGACAGTCTGCCCTTGGTTCCTCCCTGCTGTCTTAGGCGCTGTGCCGCCGGACCTGAATCAGCCCCGATCGGCATGGGGAGGCAGGCGCCGACCCGTTATGGGGTGACTGGCGACTCGCTCTCGGGGTGTCCCCATGGTGCCTGATTGAGACTCTGAGCAGAGGCTGCGGTTGATCCGTAGCGTTGAGAGGTCCAGACCGGGCGGCTCTCGTTGTGCCTGCCACCGGCCTGGTCCGGTTGGCTTTCTTTCGAAGTGCCTCCCGTCTGGACCTCGCCGCGATGTGGCTCGAAAGAGGAATGTGCACCAGATCCGAATCAGGAGTGCCCTCGCGGTTGCCATCAAACGACGAGGAGGAGCTCATGACGGTGATCATTGGGGTCGATCCCCACAAGGCCAGCCACACGGCGGTGGCCATCTGCGGCGATGAACGTGAAGTGTCCACCGTCAAGGTGCGGGCGAGCTGCCAGCAGGCGGCCAAACTGCTGGCTTGGGCCGAGCCGTTCGCCGAGCGCACCTGGGCCATCGAGTCTGCCGGGGGTCTGGGTTACCTGCTCGCCCAACAGCTCGTCGATGCCGGCGAGCGTGAGAACACGGCGTACTGGGATGCCCGTCCGGGTCGTTGCCCTGACTGAGCGGGCGAGGTGCCTCTGTTCGAACCAGCAAGCGATCCCGGCGGATCGTGTGGACTGAATCTGGTCAGCCGAACTGGACTCGGATGACCGATGCCTCCATCACCGCCCCATTCTCGGCGGAGGTCGTGTAGAGCACGACTGCACCGTACTTCGTGGTGGCCCTTGTGAATGCGAGCGAGCCACTGAACGGAGCCATCGCCATGCTCCCGCCGGTGACGTAGCCCTCACCAAGGGTCTTGCTGTTGTCGTCCTCGCGCACCTGTGTCTGGACGGTGCCCTCGTACGCCATGGCGGTCCCCTTCAACGTGACCGGTGACGTGATCGAGGCGTTCCAGGTCGGCTCGCTCAGAGCGATGGCGGCTGTTCCCGCTCCGAGGACCCACCATGAGTTGTCGGAGCCGAGTTGCCTCACTAAGACGGTCGTCACGGGTCCAGTGGCGCTCGGCTGGACGGGGATCTCCCCCGAGCGGGCATCGCCCTGTTGGAACTGGCCGATCACCGGATTGACCATGTGGAGGTAGTCGGTCGCAAACCCCGTGGCAGCTGCTTCTGGCGTCGGGTAGCGGGTGCTGCTCGCCGCGGTCGGCCACACTGCCGTCCATGTGGCTGACGGGGGCGATGTGGTGCTCGTCGTTGCGGCAATAGTTGTGGACGTCGACGATGAGGTCGAAGCGTTGTTGGTGCACGCAACAGCCCCCACCGAGAGCGTCACCAGAACTGCGGCAACCCCAAGACGTCGTTTCGTCATGATCCAATCGTGTCTTCAGACACCAATCGTCGGCAGAGCCGAAGGTCCCGACAGAGGTCGTCGGTCGTCGCTGGGTGCTGGTGCGACGAGTCCCATCGGAGTCGCCAGGTGCAACTCCCACATGCCCCTGATCACGGCCTGAACCGAGTGACGAACGGCCCTACTTGCTGGTCTGGTTCCCCTCTACCGTCAGCTCTAGGAAGCGAGTCGGGACAGGGTGCTGGTGAAGGCCAAGCGGATAGCTGCGATGTTCCTGGGGACGCTGACGTTGGTGGCTGCAGCGTGTGGCAGCTCGACCAAGAGTCCCACGCCATCCACGACACCCGTTCCCCCCTCCACGACTGCTCCTCCCACCACCACGACGACCGTCCCTGCTGATACGGGGACCTGGTCACTCATTCCCTATGGCCCCAATACGGTGGGCAGCCCCAGCGCCTGGACCGGAACGGAGGTCCTCGTGTCTCGGGCCGGCTGCTGCGACGACGCCGGGTCCGTCGACCTCGCCGCGTACGATCCCGCGGTCAATGGTTGGCACCAACTCCCCCCGACGCCGCTCACGCCCCGATCGGGTGCAGCCGGTGCCTGGACCGGGACCGAGATGGTCGTTGCCGGGGGTCACGCCAGCCCGGACGGCACCGCTTCGGATGCGACTCCGGTCACAGACGGTGCCGCTTGGGATGCCGCCACGAACACCTGGCATGCCATCGCTCCCATGCCGACGACTCTGTCCGGCTATGACCCGACGGCCGTGTGGACGGGAAAAGAAGTGCTGGTGTGGTCGTCGGCCCCCGCCACCCCCGACACGAATGGGAGGGAGGTGGTACTTGCCTACAACCCCTCGACCAATACGTGGCGCACGTTGCACACGTCGGCGCTCACCCCTCGGCAAGGTGCGGTCACCGTCTGGACGGGTCATCAGCTGGTGGTCTGGGGTGGCCTCAACTTCGACTTCACCTACGCCTACCCAGACGGAGCCCGCCTCGACCCCCAGACCGGAACGTGGCAGCGGCTGCCAGCCGCGCCTGTTCCCGCTCGGGGCTTTGCGGGGGCGGCCTGGTCGGGCCGTGACATCCTGCTGTGGGGTGGCCAGACCGGGACGAGCGTGGAGACCAGAGCTTCGGCTGGCTTCCAGTCGGTGGGTCAGGGTGCAGCGTACGACCCGGTGACGAACCGGTGGCGCGCTCTAGCACTCTCGCCGCTTCGAGCGAAGTCCAGCCCGTCAGTGGTGTGGACCGGACACTTCTTCATCATCATCGGCGGGTCTGCCAACGGGGTCCTGCCCGCTCCCGGTCCTGGGGCCGCTGCCTACGACCCGGCAACCAACACCTGGACGACATTGCCACCAGCGCCTTCCTATCCTCCGCCAGATCCCAATGGGCCAACAGGATCCGCGGACCAACGCGAGGGTGCTTTCGCCGTCTGGACCGGAACGGCGGTCGTGCTTGTGGGCGGCGGGGACTACGTCGAGCAGGGTCCACGATCAGACGGATTGCGCTGGACACCGGCTGGTTGAGGCGATTGCGAGAAGCGCGTCAAGGGTTCAGTCCGATCCGTCAGGCTGTGGAATGTTTCGGGTATCCCCGTGGTGCGGCTTGGTGGCAGCCCACTCCCGGCGAACCGGGGCATCCCGATGAGGGTCAGGGCTGGTCAGTCTCCACCACTCCCGCTCTACGATCACGACCTGCGCTGCCAGTTCCGATGGATCCACTCAGCGCAGTGCTACTGAACGGGAGGAGGAGTTACAAAGTACACAAAGGACAGCTCTCACTTTGGAGCCGATGGCCCCTTCTTCCACATCATCCAAGAAGGGCTGAAGGGTCTCGCCGATGGCGAGGACTACTTCGACCTCCTGGCTGACGATGTCGTCTTCGAGTACGTCATCTCAGTGCCTGGTTATCCGAAGCAAGTCGAGGGCCGACAGTACGTCATCGACCTGTACAGCGACTACGACTCCTTCATGGCCGTCCGCAGCGCCGACAATCTCCATGTCTATCGAGATCCCGCAGCGTCGGTCGTGGTCCTCGAGTATGAGGTGCATGGCTAGTCAGTTCAGACCGGTCGTCCGTATGACAACCGGTTCGTCTCGATCGTCACGATCAGAGACGGGAGGTGACGCTGCGGCG
The DNA here is from genome assembly GCA_963781955.1 of uncultured Acidimicrobiaceae bacterium. Classification (GTDB taxonomy): domain Bacteria; phylum Actinomycetota; class Acidimicrobiia; order Acidimicrobiales; family RAAP-2; genus Bog-473. The sequence goes on along the minus strand of CAWAHU010000001.1, from coordinate 1,427,993 downwards.
GGACTACCTCGACCCGATTGCACTGTTCGAGGCCACAGGTTGGCCTGCAGGTCTCGACTAGGTAGCAAACGCCGTCGATAAGCGGTCCCTTCCGCATGACTGCACCCCGTCCCGGCAGCGAGGATTGAGTTGGCCGCTGAGTGATCCACCACTTCGGTGAACGGATTGATCAGCGTGTGGGTGGGTGCCCAGGCCAGGTCTGACTCCAGCAACCCGGCTGACGTCCTTTGGGACTGTCTTTAGTTCGATTCGTCGGCCTGGCCCGGTCACCCACTCGACACCTGCCGGTCGGACGGAGTGACCTCATAGGAGCTTGCCTCAAACAGGCCCATCGCTGTCTTGTCCGTCGTTCCGCTCGGTGCGGTGTCATCCCCAACCCAAACCAACGAAGGGATGACAGTGACCAATTTGGCACGGAGCATCACCGGCGGGGTCGATACGCACCTCGACGTCCATGTAGCTGCGGCTTTAGATGAGCGGGGCACCCTGCTCGGAGTCGAGAGCTTCGCCACGACCGAATCCGGTTACAAGAAGCTGCTGGGCTGGCTGAGCGACTTCGGCCCCGTCGAGCTGGTCGGCGTCGAAGGGACTGGGTCCTATGGAGCAGGGCTCACCCGTCATCTCCAAGCCGAGCGCGTGAGAGTGGTCGAAGTTGACCGACCCAATCGCCAGCGTCGGCGCCTCAAAGGCAAGTCCGATCCCCAAGACGCCATCACGGCCGCCCGGGCTGCCCTTTCGGGCGAGGCCTGCGGTGAAGCCAAGACGAGGGACGGAAACGTCGAATCCATGCGGGTTCTGCGTGTGGCCCGGTCCTCGGCCCGCAAAGGTCGGACCCAGGCGCTCAACCAGATGCGCAACCTGGTCTCGACCGCACCTGATCCCATCAGGGCCGAGCTCCGGGGGCTCAGCGTCTTCAACCTTCTCGAGCGGGCCTCGGCCTATCGACCCGGAACCAAGCGCGACATCGTCTCGCTGACCAAGCTCACCCTGCGCATGTTGGCCCGGCGAGCTCTCAGCCTCGAAGAGGAGATCACCGAGATCGACGCAATCCTCAAGCCCTTGGTCAAAGAGACTGCGCCCGAACTCGTCGCCACCCTCGGCATCGGGAGTGACGCGGCGTCGGCCCTCCTCGTCGCGGCCGGTGACAATCCCGAGCGACTCCGCAACGAGGCGGCTTTCGCCCATCTCTGTGGCGCATCACCGCTCGACGCCAGCAGCGGCAAGAACCAACGACACCGGCTCAACCGCAGTGGTGATCGCCAGGCCAACTCGGCTCTCTGGCACATCGTGCTCACCCGCATGGTCTACGACCCTCGAACCACCGAGTACATCAATCGACGCCGGACGGAAGGTCTGACGAAGAAGGAGGCCATCCGCTGCCTCAAGCGCTACGTCGCCCGAGAGGTCTTCAGCCTTCTACCTCACGACAAACTCGGGCTTGACAGCCCATAGGAGCATCGAACTGGGCACCTTTCTTTCTCATCCGAGACGAAGCGAGCATCTCGGTTCGTCCTCGCTGTCGGTCGCCCTACCCCTGGAGGACGTTGATGCCGCTCGAGGAGTCCTTTGACCCTGGTCGACCAAGGCTCACTTTCACAGAGTTCATGGTGATGTCCATACAGGACTCTCCGGCCTCCAACCCAAGAGGCGCGGTGAACTTGCCCCCGGCACCTCTGCCACCACCAGGGTTCTATCCCGATCCACTGGGTTCGTCCGAACTGCGCTGGTGGGACGGCAAGGAATGGGCGACGAGAACCTTTCCTCGGGACCCTTGGCCACCGCCACCGCCACCGGCAAAGCGTGGTTGGTATCCCGCTCCCGACGGATCGCCAGCTCGGCGCTGGTGGGACGGCAAGCAGTGGGCCAAAGGGATCCTGCTCCCGAAGGAGAAGCGGCCACGACAGAGTTGGGGGGTCGACTGGCGGTCCGGTGCGGCAGTTTGGCTTACCGCGGTGATCGTGCTGACCAACTGGGCCGGACTTGCCAGCATTTTCAGCAACTGAGACCAGTCCGACGGGGTGTCCAATCAAGTACACCTTCAACCCACTTCCATTCTGGCTGCTATGGGCCGGGGGCATCGGCGTCACCGTCATGGGCGTGCTCGTAGCCCGCAAGAAGCGAAGCGAGCGTGGGTTCTGGGACACAACTATCAGGGTGCTCGGCATTATTGCCATTGCCGCCGTCCTCACGGCACCACCTCTCATCTTCATCATCAGCTTCAACCAGTGTTGGAACGCGCCGAACAGCACCCTTCCCCTTCTGATCCACCGCGTCAGCTTCCCGGGTCTGTAATCCCTCGTAGCCCCACCGTCCCGATGCTCCTATGGATGATGTCAACCCCTTTCGCGAGAATTTCGGGGGGTGAAGATGGCGGACAGACCAATGATGGGCCACTCGTTTGAGAGGGCAAGCTCTTATCAGGTCACGCGTCTTCGGGAGTCGGTGGGCCTGGACCGTGGATCGGCAAATCGGGACGAAGTCAGTCGAAGTGACGACAGGCGTTAGGTGAGCCAGGTCCACGGTCCAGGGATCTAAGCGCGAGGTAGGTAGGGGTAGACCTCGCGAGCGACGTATCGCTTGAGCATGCGGATGGCCTCGCGCTTGGAGCGGCCGTCTTTGACCCGGCGCTCCACGTAGGCCTGGGTCCTCGGGTCCGAAGCCAGCCGGGTGATCACGATGTGCCACAGCGCTCGGTTGGCCTGGCGGTCCCCACCGCGGTTGAGCCGGTGGCGCGTCACCTTGCCCGACGAGGCCTCGAGCGGTGAGACCCCGCACAGATGGGCCCATGCCGCTTCGGAACGCAGACGTTCAGGGTTGTCACCCGCCGCGACGAGCAGCGCGGCTGCGGTGTCGATGCCCACGCCATAGACAGCGAGCAGCTCGGGAGCGGTGGACTCGAGGAGTGGGGTGATCATGGCGTCGAGCTCGGTGATCTCGGCTTCGAGGTCCGCCACCCGGTGCGCCAACGAGGAGAGCGACGCCTTGGTGGCCGCGGTGACCGCATCGGGCGAGCGCGTCGGACGCAGACCCTGGGCGGTGGCGACGAACTGGGCGATGGGGAGCCCTTTGAGGCGGCTCTGGAGCTGGTCAGGGGCGCTGAATGTGAGCTGGCGCATCTGGGTGAGCGCCTTGATCCGCGCTCCTCGAGCCGAGCGCTTGGCCACGACGAGGACCCGGATGGCCTCGACCGAGCCGTCCCTGCTCTTGGCCGTGCCGTGGGCCCGGCCCGAGAGTGCCGCCCGGGCGGCTTCCACGGCATCGAGGGGATCGGACTTGCCGCTCTGGCGTCGGGCCTGGCGGTTCTGGCGGTCCACCTCGACGACGTGGACCCCTGCTTTGGCGAGGTAGCGGGCGACGCCGGCCCCATAGGACCCTGTCCCTTCCACCCCGACCTTGGTGATCTCACCGAACGCCTCCAGCCAGACCAGCAGTTCCGAGTAGCCGGCGGGATCGGCCGCGAACGACTCAGTGCCGAGCAGGCCACCGACCTCGTCCAACACGGCGGCCACGTGGACCTCGCCGTGGGTGTCGATGCCACCGGTGACAGCGCGCGTGGCTTCTACGATGGTCATGCCATCCCTTCCTTTCCTTAAGTCGGTTGAGGGGTGGCGCGGCCGTCCCGAGAAGGAGTGACGGTGCGGGTCGATCTGGTCTCAACAGACCGGCCCAATCACCCCTCTGGAACGGGGCACGCCGCGTCTCGTCTGATGTGTCCGGAGCTCCGGTCGACGGGGTGCGGACATCATTGATGTCCGTCGTGATCTCAAGTCAGACCGGCGGCTCCGGTGCTCCCAAAATTACCGACGACCAACCCTGCAGCGGTGGACCCTCACGGGGAGCTCCTCAACATCATTGGCGTTCGGGGGCAGGTCGTTAGCTCGTGAGCAGGGATCGGTCATCGGCGTGTGAAGGTCAGATGGGTGACACCGCTCGGTGACGAGACAGCCTCGCTGTTGTAGCGCTCCTCGATGTCTTCGAGGCCGTCCCACAGTCGAACACCGCGGCCGAGAAGGATCGGCACCAGCACGACGTGGAGGGTGTCGATGAGGTCGGCGGCGAGGAAGTCGCGGACGACCGTCGGGCCACCGCCGATGCGCACGTCGAGTTCACCGGCGGCCTGCTGGGCGAGGTCGAGAGCCTCCTGCGGAGAGGCGTCGACGAAGTGGAACACGGTGCCGCCTTCCATCTCGATCGACGGGCGCGCATGGTGCGTGAGCACGAACACCGGCGTGTGGAACGGCGGGTTCGGCCCCCACCAGCCACGCCACTCGTCGTCGGTGCCGAGATCGGTCCAAGGGCCGGTCTGCGGGCCGAACTTGCCCCGGCCCATGATCTCGGCACCGAACCCGACATTCAGGCGTTCTGCGAACGCGTTGTCGACACCGGTCGTGCCACCTGACTGACCCATGATGATCGAGCGCCCGAACCGGGTGGGGAGCACCCACTCGTGCAGACGATGGCCGGCGTGGCCGAACGGGGCGTCGAACGTCAAGCCCTCGCCGGTCCCGAACCCGTCCAGGGAGATCGAGAAGTTGTGGACACGGACCTGGGACATGGCGGCCTCCGAAGCGTCGGTTGTGTGCGATATGAAACTGCTTGACGCTAACGCCGAGCGAAGCCCGGCCGGCCGCCTGTCCCTGAAGTGCCGAACCGTCCCACCTACCCGGCGTTCGGGGGCAGGGGTCGTCGGTCAGCTCGTGATGAGCGCGTCGGCCCACCATGCAGGCGGATCATGTGGTGCAGACATGGGCGGCCCCGTGACCTGTGACTGGCCCACGACAGGCCATGCCATTGGGTCGACACTGGCCGGACGCGCTACGACCACGTCCTTCGTGATGTTGAACACGGTCAGATCCTGCGAGATCACGACTGGCCCGTCGTAGCGGCTACGCATCTCGCTGAACGCAGGGCCGACCGTCTCGTCGTCCGCCACGAAGTTCCACATGGCCGACATTCGTGCTCCCGCGAGTGCGAACACCTTGCCCGCCATGGCCGGACTGGTGTGGACGCCGTTGACGACGGCCTCGGCGAGGTCCTCGGGCACGCCCGCCTTCTTCGCGAACACGGATGGGGACGGGAGGGTCTCGTGAATCAGGAGGTCGGCGCCGTCGCAGGCATCGACCAGCGGGTGACAGGGTCGGGTGTCTCCCGAGAAGACCACGCTCCGTCCGCCGTAGTCGATGCGGTAGCCGACGGCACCGTTCATCACGTGGATCACCGGGAACGAGGTCACGGTGACACCGTTGCGCTCGTAGACGCTGGCCGTCTTGTCGAAGGGGACCTCGGTCGTGCTGGCGCGTGCGCCGGACTGGCCCGGATGCCCACACATCGACTCCATGTCCCAGGCGTGGGCCGCTTCAATGTGCTCCGTGTAGGAGCGAGTGCCCAGCGGTCGGTGCTCGCCAGCCGGTCCCCACACTTCGACGGGGTCACGCCGACCGCTTTTGGCCCAAGCTCCACAACAGTGTCGGCATGTCCCCGACATGGTCCGCGTGAAGGTGTGAGAGGAACACCTTCGTCGTCGATGTGACCGGCAACCGCAGACTGTTGAAGTTCGCCAGTGAGCCCGAACCGAGGTCGAGGAAGAGGGTGTCGTGCTCCTTGTTCCCGACCTCGACGAGCACGGAAGCTGACGCCTGACCCCTCTTCACGAAGGGATCGCCACTCCCGAGAATGGTGACGCGCATCTCGTCGGTGGCGAGTGGTTCGACGCTGTGGGTCACGACACTCGGATGCTCTCGGCCGGGTGTCCCAGCTACTGGTGTTGTCGTAAGTGGCTGGGTGCTCCCCTCGAACGCCAGCTCCGTCAGCTCGCTGATCTCGGTGGCCATGGCTTGACTCCCTCGGTCGGCAACGGATCTTGTCCGGTCGAACGTCCGACCTAAGGGCTGGCCTTCAAGCCATGAAGTGCCAAAAGTCCCTGCCCGGCAAGGGTGCCACCATGGTGCCGGTAGGTGGCACCCCAGACACGTTGCCCGTGCGTCCGTCAAAGCCCCCCGCCCGCGCCCCCGCCCCTCCGTTTCCCGGGTGGCGTCCGGCCCGGCCGCTCGGTTCCGGTGCCCTCTGCCGCGGCCCTCTTGCCCTCGTTCGGGCGGCCGCGCTCCTCTCTCCCCACCACACGGAGTGGTCGCAAGCGGACTCGAACGTCGCAGGGTACGTCAGCCAAAGTCGTAGTCCGCCCGCTCCACTCGCCGCGTCCACTCCCAGTACTCGTCGAGGGCCCACGGCGAGAGCGTGAAGACCTTGCCGTCGGGGTTCTTGTAGTGGCTGTGACGGATCGACGGGTGTGACCACACCATCTGCCCGATCTCGGCTTCGTAGCGAGCGGCATAGGTGTCGTAGGCGCCGCGCCTCACCTCGCACCAGTGCGCTCCTGAGGCCAGGGTCTCGTGGATCGCCTCCATGGCGTAGTGGACCTGGAACTCAGAGTGGTAGAAGAGGCTGGCTCCCGCGGCCAGGTTCGTCCCGGGGCCGTAGACGCAGAACAGGTTCGGGAAGTTCGAGATCGTGATCCCGAGGTAGGCGGTCGGCTCGTCGCCCCACTGGTCCCGGAGCGTCACACCGCTGCGTCCGGTGACCTCCATGGAGGCAAGGAAGTCGTTGTGACGGAAACCGGTGGCGTAGCAGATGACATCGGCCGGGTAGTGGGTTCCCTCCACGTCCACGACGCCGTCGGGGACGATGCGTTCGATGGCCGTGCGCACCAGCTCGACGTTTGGGCGTTGGAGGCACCGCAGCCACGTCCCGTCGTCCTGGAGGATCCGCTTCCCTGTCGCTGGGTAGTCGGGCACGATCTTCTCGACGAGATCGGGACGCTCCGACACCAAGGAGGTCATGGAGGCCAGGAGTGCGTCGGCGCGCCGGGCGTTGCCCGCGTTGACCGAACGTACCGAGGGGTCCTCGTGCTCGGCATCGATGCGGTAGGGGTCCATGCCCATGGCTATGCCGGCGAAGGTCATGATGAACCGGTACCAGCGCCCGTAGAAGGGCAGGTGCCGCAGCGCCCAGTGGTCCCCCGGCGGCACGGGAGCGTGGTACAGCGGGTTCGGGATGATCCACTGGGCCGTGCGCTGGAAGATGGTGAGGCGCGCCACCTCGTCGACGATGGCAGGACCGATCTGGAACCCGCTGGCGCCAGCGCCGACCAACGCCACCCGCCGGTTGGTCAGGTCCAGGTCTTGTGGCCAGCGGGCCGAGTGGAATGACTGACCGGCGAACGTGTCCATGCCCGGGATCTCAGGGAGCCGGGGGATGTTGAGCGACCCGACGGCGCTGATGACGAAGCGGGCCTCGAGTACCTCCTCGGCGCCGTCGGCGTCGCGGACACTGATCCGCCAAGTGGAGTCGGCGTCGTCCCAGGCCGCCCCGGTGACGCTGGTCCCGAAGCGGCAGTTCGGGCGCAAGCCGTACGTGTCGACCATGGTGGCGAAGTACGCCCGGAGCTCGGGTTGGCGGCAGTAGAACTCGCTCCAGTGGTCCGCGGGCTCGAAGGAGTAGCAGTACTGGTGGCTCCCGACGTCCACCCGGGCGCCGGGGTAGCGGTTCTCCCACCAGGTGCCGCCCGGACCGTCGTTCTTCTCGACGATGGTGAAGGGCAGCCCGGCCTGCGAGAGCCTGATGCCAGCCAGGATCCCGCCCAGGCCGCAGCCGATCACCACCACGGGTGATGCGGCCCGCACCGAGTCGGGGACCTCGTCGCCCCACGAGATCGCCCCCGAATCGCCGCCTTCGAATTGCAGGTCGTCGAAGAAGAGCCCGGCGAGCCGGCCCTCGACCGGACGACATCCGAGGAAGGCCATCATCTCGAGCAGCAGTTCGCGGCTCAGCTCGGCGGGGACGCAACCGCCGTCCCGGTAGGCCGCCACGGCGGGAAGGGCTCGGCGCCGCACCTCGGCCCGGTCCTCCTCGGAGATCCCGCTCTGGATGTCCAAGGAGATGGCGTGCCGGGGCCGGATGTCCCCACGGATCCAGCCCGGGTCGCCGGTCATGTGGACGAGCGAGCACAGCAGGGCGGGGATGCTCACGTCCTCGAGGGCGGCCGCGAGGGTCGCATCGTCGTCTGTGAACCGCTCGCCGGCGTGCCGGTTCCTCGTCACGTCCCCAGGCTATCGAGGTGATCGGCCTAGGCTCAGGGCCGTGCAGCGTGACGCGCCGGGAGCGCAATGAGCCCAGTCGCCGTCGTAACCGGCGCCGGGCGCGGGCAGGGCGCCGCCGAAGCGGCGCTCCTGCGGTCCCAGGGCTGGGACGTGGTCACCACCGACATCGACGGCGACGTGGACCTCGTGGCGGACGTCACCGACGCCGCCGCTTGGGCGAGCGTGGTGGATCTCACCTTGGCGCGCCACGGGCGGCTCGACGGCCTGGTCAACAACGCCGCAGTGCACCACGTCCGGGCGTTGCTCGACGAGCAGGCGGAGGACTTCGAGCGCATGTGGCGGATCAACACGCTCGGCCCGGTGCTCGGAATCCAGGCCGTCGTGCCCGCCATGCGCGACGGCGGCGGAGGCTCGATCGTCAACGTGTCGTCCAACGCCGGCATCCGCGGCGTCCCGGGCCACACGGCGTACGGCGCCACGAAGTGGGCGCTGCGTGGAATCAGCCGCACGGCGGCGGTGGAGCTCGGCCCCTTCGGGGTCCGCGTGCAACGCGGTGCTCCCTGGCCCCATCGACACGCCAATGTTGCCGGTGCCCGAAAAGGACCGCCCGGCGAGATTCGGGTACCTGCCACTCGGACGAGTGGGCACCCCCGAGGAGGTGGCCGCGGTCGTGGCCTTCCTGTTGTCGGATGCGGCGTCCTACGTGACCGGAGCGGAGGTTGCCATCGACGGCGGCATGGGCGCCTGAGGCTGTTCCATCGTGACACGATGCTATCGTGTCACGATGCATATTTCGGAGGTCGAGTACGAGGATCTCCTCGCACTGCGCACCGGACTCCGACGGTTCCTCCGCTGGAGCGACCAGCAGGCCGAGGCGGTGGGGCTGACCCCGTCCCAGCACCAGCTGCTCCTGGCCGTCCGGGGTCACCACGGTGACTCGGGGCCCACCGTCGGCGAAGTGGCCGACTACCTGCTCTTGCGCCATCACAGCGCCGTGGGGCTGGTCGACCGCGCCGAAGCAGCCGGGCTGGTGAAGCGGGTGCGTGATGCCAAAGACCACCGAACGGTGCGCCTCGAGCTGACGGCGACCGGAGGCAAGCGGCTCCGGTCGTTGGCCGACCTCCACCTCGAGGAGCTCGAGCGCCTGAGCCCCCGTCTCCCGAGCGTCTGGCGCGGCCTGCTCCCCCACCAACCGCTCCACGGACTGGAACCGCGTGCCTGATGGGCCTCCTATGCGGCATAGTGCATAGTCATGCAGTGCGATGCACCTCTCGTACGTGACAGCGAGCCGTGTACGCGACGCGTATACGGCTGAAGGGCACCGCCGACGACCGGGTCCCAGTGCATAATTATGCAGCAGCTGTGCATGCGGAGGCCGGAGGCCCAGGGCAGCAACAGCGGCTCGACGAGACACCGCTGCCCTCGACGGCCCTGCCTCAGACGGCCCTGCCTTAGACGGCCCTGCCTTAGACGGCCCTGCCTTAGACGGCCCTGCCCCGCAAGGACCGGTACCGTCGCAACAGGGAGGCCGTGGACGCGTCTTGCGCTGAGAGATCGGGGGCCGGCCCGGCCGTGAGCATGGGTGCGAGCTCCTTGGCCATCGCCTTGCCCAACTCGACGCCCCACTGGTCGAACGAGTCGATCCCCCACACAGTTCCCTCCACGAACACCGTGTGCTCGTAGAGCGCGACCAGCTCACCGAGGACCGCCGGCGTGAGCTTCGGGGCCAGGATGGTCGAGCTCGGCCGGTTGCCCGGCATCACCTTGTGCGGCACCACGTCTGGTCGTGTGCCCTCCGACGCCACCTCCTCGGGCGTGCGGCCGAAGGCGAGCGCCCTGCTCTGGGCCAGGCAATTGGCCATGAGCAGGTCCTGCTGCTCGCCGGTGTCGTGGGTCGATTCGGCGAAGGCGATGAAGTCGGCCGGGATCAGCTTCGTACCCTGGTGGATGAGCTGGTAGAAGGCGTGCTGACCGTTGGTGCCAGGTTCACCCCAGAAGATCTCCCCGGTCTGCCCCTCGACCGGCGTCCCGTCGAGCCGCACCGACTTGCCGTTCGACTCCATCGTCAGCTGCTGCAGGTAGGCCGGGAAGCGGGCCAGGCGGTGACTGTAGGGCAACACGGCGTGGGTCTGGGCGCCGAAGAAGTTGTTGTACCAGACGTTGAGCATGCCCTGGAGGACGGGGAGGTTCCGCTCGAGCGGGGCAGTTCGGAAGTGCTCGTCGACGGCGTGGAAACCGTCCAGCATGGCGCCGAAGGCGCGCCGGCCGACCGCCACCATCAGGGAGAAGCCGATGGCCGAGTCGTAGGAGTAGCGACCGCCGACCCAGTCCCAGAACTCGAGCATGTTGGCCGGGTCGATCCCGAATGCGGCCACGCCTTGGGTGTTGGTCGACACGGCCACGAAATGCTTGGCCACGGCGTCGCCACCGGCGGCCGCGCCCAGGCCGCCCAGCAGCCAGTCCCGCGCCGCGGCGGCGTTCGTGAGCGTCTCGAGGGTGGTGAAGGTCTTGGAGCTGACGACGAACAGAGTGGTCTCGGGGTCGAGGTCGTGAGTGGCGGCGTAGAGGTCGACCGGGTCGACGTTGGACACGAAGCGGCTGGTCAGGCCCGGCTGGGCGTCGTCGGCCAGGGCCAGCGTGGCCATGGCGGGCCCGAGGTCGGACCCGCCGATGCCGATGTTCACCACCGCGGCGATACGCCTCCCCGTCGCTCCCTTCCAATCCCCGTCGCGGATGCGGTCGGCCAGCGCACCCATTTTGTCCAGGACGGCGTGCACGTCTCCGGGGACGTCCTGGCCGTCGACCACCAGCCGGGAGCCCGCAGGCATGCGCAGGGCTACGTGCAGCACCGCGCGATCCTCGGTCGTGTTGATGTGCGCGCCGGAGAACATCGCATCGCGACGCTCCTCGACGCCGGCCGCCCGGGCCACGTCCACCAGGAGGCGGAGTGTGTCGTCGGTCACGCGGTGCTTGGAGTAGTCGAGGACCAGGTCGGCCGCGGTGACCGTGAGACGCTCGGCCCGGCCCGGGTCGGATGCGAAGAGCTCGCGCAGGTGCAGGCGCCTGCCTTCGGTGTCGAAGTGCTCTTGCAGCGCCTGCCACTGCGGCGTGGTGGTGACGTCCATGCCCGCGAATCTACGGCGCCACCCCCACCGTCGCGTCGCCCTCCAAGAAGCGCACCATGGTGGGCAGCGCGGCCGGGTCCTGCATGAAGAAGATGTGGCCACCGTCGAAGAGGGCCAGGCGCGCCCCGGGGATGGCCCCGGCCAGGTACTCGCTGTTGGCCGGCGGGGCGATCCCGTCGAATCGACCGCCGCACACCAGGGTGGGGCACGTCATGGAGCCCAGGCGCCCCACGGTGTCGTGAGTCCGACGTGCCTCGAGCTGGAGCCGCGTGCCCCGGCGGCCCAACCCCTCATCGCCCTCGCCGTCCATGCCGGAGGTGATGAGGCGCACCATCTCGGGGTGGGCGGCGCGCCAGGTTGCGTCCCAGCGGGTGTCGATGATCTCGAAGCGGACCGCCTGCTGCCTCTCGGGGTCCATGCCGGCGAGGTCGTGCAGCGGGTAGGACGAGCCGCCGGCCCCGCCGGACGAGGTGCAGGCGAGGACGAGGCGGCGCACCCGACCGGGGTGCCTGATCGCCAGCTCCTGGGCCACCATGCCGCCGAAGGACACCCCGATGACGGCGCACTCCTCCCATCCGAGCGCATCGAGCAGGGCGGCGGCGTCGTCGCCATAGTCGGCCATTGTGTACGGCCCTTCGGGCACCTCGGTCTGCCCCAAACCCCGTTGGTCGTAGGCCAGCACCTCGAAGTGCTCGGTCAAGGGTCCCTCGACGAGCTGGCGTTGGCGACGCAGGTCGCCGTTCGTCCCCGAGATGAACAGGAGACGGCCACCGCTGCCGGCCTGCTCGTAGTACACGGTGATGTCGTTGGCGCGGGTGAAGGGCATGGCGAACGCCAGATTCAGCGCATGGCCAGCTGGCCCGGCACGATCGGCGCCGGCAGCGCGGTGGTGCCCATGAGCCAGCGGTCGACGGCGGCCGCACACGAGCGGCCCTCGGCGATGGCCCACACGATGAGGCTCTGACCCCGCGTCTGGTCGCCGCACACGAAGACGCCCTCGACGTTCGTGGCCCACCCGCTGTCGACCGGGACCGAGCCGCGGGGGCTGACCTCGACCCCGAGCTCGTCGACCACGTTGTGGCGCTCGGTCCCGACGAAACCCATGGCGAGCAGGACGAGATCGCATTCCAACTCGAACTCGGTTCCAGGCATCGGTTCGAAGACAGGGCGGCCGTCCTCGGTCCGCGTCTCGACGGTGTGCCCGCGCAGGGCCCGCACCGTCCCGCCACCGTCGTCGACGAACTCGGTCGTGGTCACGGAGAAGAGCCGGTCCCCGCCCTCCTCGTGGGCGGAGGACGTGCGCAGGATCAGCGGCCACACGGGCCATGGGTTGTCGGCCTGCCGGTCGCTCGGGGGCTCGGGCATGATCTCGAGCTGGTGCACCGAGCGGGCCCCCTGGCGGTGGGCGGTGCCCAAGCAGTCGGCCCCGGTGTCGCCACCGCCGATGATGACCACGCGCTTCCCCCCTGCCGTGATGGGCGACGCCGCCAGGGTTCCCTCCTGCACCAGGTTGGAGGGCTTGAGGTACTCCATGGCGAAATGGATGCCGCCGAGCTCCCGGCCGGGTACGGGGAGGTCGCGGGGCAGCGTGGCCCCGCTGGCCAGGACGAGAGCGTCGAAGGCGGCGCGGACCTCGGCGGCCGGGCGTACGGTGACCTCGGGCCCGCAGGCCGTGCCCACGCCGCGCTCCCACCCGGGCTCGACCGGGCCGTCACCGCCCGGCGCCCGACCGACGCCCACCGACGTGGAGCACTCGAAGGTCACCCCTTCGGCCTCCATCTGGGCCAGGCGGCGGTCCAGGACGGCCTTCTCCATCTTGAACTCTGGGATCCCGTATCGCAGCAGCCCGCCGGGCTTCTCGGCCCGCTCGAAGACCGTGACGTGGTGCCCGGCCCGGACCAGCTGTTGGGCGGCGGCGAGCCCGGCCGGTCCCGAGCCGACGACGGCCACCGACTTGCCCGTGCGCACGGTCGGGACCTGGGGCGTGACCCAGCCCTCGTCCCAGGCACGCTCCACGATCTCGTACTCGATCCGCTCGATCGTCACCGGGTCCTCGTTGATCCCGAGCACGCACGCCGCTTCGCAGGGGGCCGGGCACAGCCGCCCGGTGAACTCGGGGAAGTTGTTGGTGGCGTGCAGCCGCTCGATGGCGTCAGGCCAGTCGTCGCGGTAGACCAAGTCGTTCCACTCCGGGATGAGGTTGCCCAGGGGGCACCCGTCGTGACAGAAGGGGATGCCGCAGTCCATGCAGCGGGCTCCCTGCTCCTGGGTGGCCTCGGCGTCGAACGGCTCGTAGACCTCCTTCCAGTCCCGCAGTCGGACCGGGACCGGACGGCGCCGCGGCAGGCGACGGTGGTACTCCATGAACCCCGTCGTCTTACCCATGGGCGGCCTCCATCACGGCCTCGTCCACCGACCGCCCCGCCGCCTCGGCGCGCGCCGTGGCCTCGAGGATGCGCCGGTAGTCACGGGGCATCACCTTGACGAACTCCCCGACCTCGTGCTCCCAGCGACCGAGGAGCCGGTCCGCCACTGCCGAGCCGGTCTCGGCCCGGTGCCGCTCCACCAGCGCCCGCACGCGGGCACGGTCTGAGTCGTCGAGCGGCTCCACGTCGACCATCTCGGTGTTGACCCGCTGGCCGAAGGTCCGCGTGGGGTCATGCACGTAGGCGACCCCGCCCGACATCCCGGCGGCGAAGTTGCGCCCGGTCGGGCCGAGCACCAGCACCAGACCGCCCGTCATGTACTCACACCCATGGTCGCCGACCCCCTCGACGACGGCGGTGGCGCCCGAGTTACGCACGCAGAAGCGCTCCCCCACCTGGCCCCGGATGAAGACTTCGCCGGCCGTGGCCCCGTAGAGGATCACGTTGCCGGCGATGATCTGCTCCTCGGCGGCGAAGCCGGAGCCTGCGGGCGGGCGCACGGTCAGCCGACCGCCCGAGAGGCCCTTGCCGAAGTAGTCGTTGGCGTCGCCGTGCAAGTGCATCGTGACGCCGCGTGGCACGAAGGCGCCGAAACTCTGCCCGGCCGACCCGGTGAAGGTCAGCGTGATGGTGTCGTCGGGCAGGCCGGCCGCGCCGTGACGTCGGCTGATCTCGGATCCGAGCAGCGTCCCCACCGTGCGGTCCACGTTCGTGATCGGCATCTCGAGCGCCACCGGGGTGGCGTCGGCCAGTGCCGGCGCACAGGCGTCGAAGAAGGCGTGGTCGAGTGCCTTCTCGAGGCCGTGGTCCTGCAGCGTGGTCTGGCGCCGCGGCATGGATTCGGGCACGTCGGGTGCGGCGAGCACCGTGGAGAGGTCGAGCCCAGAGGCCTTCCAGTGGTGGACGGCGTCGTCGGTCTCGAGCAGGTCGACACGGCCGATGGCTTCGTTGAGGGAACGCAGGCCGAGTGACGCGAGCAGCTCGCGTACCTCTTCGGCCACGTACTCGAAGTAGGTCTCGACGAACTCAGGCTTGCCGTTGTACTTCGCCCGCAGCGCCGGTGTCTGCGTGGCGATGCCGACCGGGCAGGTGTCGAGGTGGCAGACCCGCATCATGATGCACCCCGAGACCACCAGCGGTGCCGAAGCGAACCCGTACTCCTCGGCGCCCAACAGCGCCCCTACGACGACATCACGTCCCGTCTTCATCTGCCCGTCCACCTGGACCACGATGCGGTCACGCAGGCCGTTGACGAGGAGCGTCTGCTGCGTCTCGGCCAGGCCGATCTCCCACGGGATGCCGGCGTGCTTGAGCGAGGTCAGGGGCGCCGCACCGGTCCCGCCGTCGTGGCCCGAGATCAGAACGACGTCCGAGTGGGCCTTGGCCACCCCGGCTGCGACCGTGCCCACGCCGACCTCGGCCACCAGCTTCACGTGCACGCGAGCGGCCGGGTTGGCCGACTTGAGGTCGTGGATGAGCTGGGCAATGTCCTCGATGGAGTAGATGTCGTGGTGCGGTGGCGGCGAGATCAGCCCCACGCCGGGTGTGGAGTTCCTCGTCTTGGCGATCCACGGGTACACCTTCTTGCCCGGCAGCTGCCCACCCTCTCCGGGCTTGGCCCCCTGGGCGATCTTGATCTGGATGTCGTCGGCGTTGACCAGGTACTCGCTGGTCACCCCGAAGCGCCCGGAGGCCACCTGCTTGATGGCGCTTCGCCGCAGGTCCCCGTTGGCATCGGGAGTGAAGCGCTCCGCGTCCTCGCCCCCCTCGCCGGTGTTCGAGCGCCCGCCGATCCGGTTCATGGCGATGGCCAGCGTCTCGTGAGCCTCGGCCGAGATGGAGCCATAGGACATGGCCCCGGTCGAGAACCGGCTCATGATCTTCTCGATCGGCTCGACCTCGTCGAGCGGGATCGGCCCGCCGGGCGCTGGCGTCAGGTGGAGGAGCCCGCGCAGAGTGCCCAACTGTTCGGCTTGGTCGTCCACCGCGCCGGTGTACTCCTTGAAGATCTCGTAACGCTTGGCCCTGGTGGCGTGCTGGAGCTTGAAAACGGTCTTGGGGTTGAAGAGGTGGAACTCGCCCTCGCGCCGCCACTGGTACTCGCCGCCCACCTCGAGCTCGCGGTGGGCCCGCTCCGTCGGCCGCGGCTCGTGCGCCCGGCGGTGCCGGGCGGCCACCTCGGCCGCCAGGACCGGCAGGCCGACGCCGCCGATGCGGCTCGAAGTCCCCGTGAAGTACTCGTCGATCAGCGCCCGGTCGAGACCGACGGCCTCGAAGACCTGTGCGCCGGTGTAGGAGGCAACGGTCGAGATGCCCATCTTCGACATGACCTTGAGGACGCCCTTGCAGGCGGCCTTGATGTAGTTTCGGCGAGCCTGGCGCGGCGAGACGCCTTCGAGCAACCCTTCGGAGATCATGTCGTCGATGGAGTCGAGAGCTAAGTACGGGTTGACGGCGGCGGCGCCGTAGCCGATGAGGAGCGCCATGTGGTGCACCTCGCGGGCGTCGCCCGTCTCGATGACCAGGCCGACTTTGGTGCGCGTCTTCTCACGCACCAGGTGGTGGTGGATGGCCGCCGTGAGCAGCAGCGACGGGATGGGCGCCCGGTCGGCGGTGGCGTTGCGGTCGGAGAGGACGAGGAGGTTGGCCCCGTCCGCGATGGCCGCGGAGACCTTGCCCCTGACGTCCTCGATGGCCTGGCGGAGCGCCTCGCCACCCGCCGCGGTGGGTGCGCCGGCCTCCCCCGCCTCGCGCACCTCGAAGAGCCCGTCGATGGCAAACGCCTTGAACCCCGGCGTCTCGCCGTGCTCGTTGACGTACATCAGCTTGGCCAGGTCGTCCCGGTCGATCACCGGCAGGGGCAGCAGGATCTGCCGGCACGAGCCCGCCCGGGCCTCGAGAAGGTTGGCCTCGGGGCCGATGGTGGCCGCCAGCGAGGTGACCAGCTCCTCGCGGATGGCATCGAGCGGCGGGTTGGTGACCTGCGCGAACAGCTGCGTGAAGTAGTCGTAGACCAGGCGGGCGCGGTCGGAGAGGACGGCGATGGAGGTGTCGGAGCCCATGGAGCCAATGGGCTCGGCCCCCGTCCTGGCCATGGGGGCCATGATGACCCGGAGCTCCTCGGTCGTGTAGCCGAACAGGCGCTGCTGGGTCACCACGCCCCCGTGCTGGGGTGTCAGCATGGTCCGCGCCGGCAGGTCCTCGAGCCGCACCTGGTCGGCGGCGAGCCAGTCGTCGTAGGGGTGGTGGGCCGACAGCTCAGCCTTGATCTCCTCGTCTTCGACCAGGCGGCCCTTGGCCGTGTCGACGAGGAACATGCGCCCGGGTTGCAGGCGCCCCTTGCGCACCACCCGTTCGGGGGCGATGTCGAGGACGCCGACCTCGCTCGCCATCACCACGAGGCCGTCGTCGGTCACCCAGTAGCGAGCGGGGCGCAGCCCGTTGCGGTCGAGCACGGCGCCGACCACGGTGCCGTCGGTGAAGCACACCGCGGCGGGACCGTCCCAGGGTTCCATGAGCGACGCGTGGTAGCGGTAGAAGGCGCGGCGGTCCGGGTCCATCGCGGCGTTGTTCTCCCACGCCTCGGGGATCATCATGAGCACGGCATGGGGCAGTGAGCGACCGCCGAGGTGGAGCAACTCGAGCACCTCGTCGAAGCTGGCCGAGTCGCTGGCTGCCGGCGTGCAGACCGGATAGATGCGCGTCAGGTCACCCTCAATGAGGCTCGTCTCGAGGAGCGCCTCCCGGGCCCGCATCCAGTTGCGATTGCCCTGGACAGTGTTGATCTCCCCGTTGTGACACAGGTAGCGGTAGGGGTGGGCCAGGGGCCAGCTCGGGAAGGTGTTGGTCGAGAAGCGCGAGTGCACCAGGGCCAGGCCCGATTCGAAACGCGGGTCGCGCAGGTCGGGGAAGAACTCGCGCAGCTGGTGCGAGGTGAGCATGCCCTTGTAGACGATCGTGCGGGCCGACAGCGAGGGGAAGTAGAGCCCGTCGACAGAGCGCTCGACCCGCTTGCGCAGCACGAAAGCGCGGCGCTCGAGCGTCATGGTGTCGACGGCGTCCCCGGCCGGCCCCACGAAGAGCTGCTCGATCCGCGGCATGGCGCCGAGGGCGATGGAGCCCACGCTCTGGGTCTCGGTGGGCACGGGGCGCCAGCCGAGCACCGCCAGCTTCTCCTCGCCCGCGGTCTGCTCCACCACGGTGCGGGCCTTGGCCGCGTCGTCGGGGTCGGTGGGCAAGAAGGCCAGCCCCACGGCGTACCCCCCGGCGGCCGGGAGCTCGAAGCCTGCGTCCCGGGTGGCGGCGGTGAAGAAGCGGTGTGGCACCTGGAGCAAGATGCCGGCGCCGTCACCCGTGTTGACCTCGGCGCCGGACGCCCCGCGGTGGGCCAGGCGCTCGAGCACGGTGAGGGCCCGGTCGACGATGTCGTGGTCGGGACGGCCGTGCAGATCGGCCACCATCCCCACACCGCAGGCGTCGTGCTCGTATGCCGGGTCGTAGAGGCCAGCGGCCATCGGCGTCCTTCCGTCTGGGGGGAGAAGAAAGTGGAACGGCTAGCGGGACGTCGTTGGCCCGAAGGTTGAGGAGAAAGAATACACGACGCCGCTCCTAGGCTTGCCACATATGACGTCGCACGTGGTGGTCGTGGGAGGCGGGGTCGTGGGCCTGGCCGGTGCGTGGGAGCTGTCGCGCCGCGGCCATGCTGTCACGGTGGTGGCGCCGGCGCCCGGGCGTGACGGTGCAGCCTGGGTGGCAGCGGGGATGCTGGCCCCCGTCACCGAAGCCCAGTTCGGCGAGTCCGCACTGACGGCGCTGCTCCTGGAGGGCGCGGCCCGCTGGCCCGCGTTCGCATCCGAGCTGGAGGCGGCCACGGGTCTGGACATCGGCTACGACACCAGCGGCACGGTGGCGGTCGCCTTCGACGCGTCGGACCGCGCCAGCCTCGACGACCTCCTCGCGTACCAGCACTCGCTCGGGCTCGAGGCCCATCGTCGCAGCGCCAGCGAGTGCCGGCGCCTGGTCCCTGCGCTGAGCCCCTCGCTCCGGGGCGGGATCGAGGTGCCCGGCGACCACCAGGTCGACAACCGCGCGCTCTTGGCCGCTCTCGTGGCGGCTTGCCGCGCCAACGGCGTCGACTTCGTGCCGGCCGCCGTGCGCGAGGTGGCGGGCGGGCCCGGAGTGGTCCTCGACGACGCGCGTCGGCTCGAAGCCGACACCGTCGTGCTGGCGGCCGGCACCGGCGTGGCTTCGGTGGCCGGGCTGACCAGGGCCGGCCTGCCCGCCGTCCGTCCGGTGAAGGGGCACATCTTGCGCCTGGGGCCCGCCGACGCCCCACGCGCCGGACCGGGCCCGCTGCTCGAGCGGACCGTGCGCGGCGTGGTGCGCGGGCGCACCGTGTACCTCGTGCCGCGACGCGACGGCACGGTCGTCGTCGGCGCCACGGTCGACGAGCGCGGCAGCGACGACTCGGTGCGGGCAGGGGCGGTGCACGAGTTGCTCTGCGATGCCCGGGCGGTGGTCCCGGGCGTCGACGAGCTCGAACTGCTCGAGACCGCGGTGGGCATGCGTCCGGCCACCACGGACAACACCCCGTGCATCGGCTGGACCGCGCTCGAGGGAGTGCTGGTGGCGACGGGCCACTTCCGCAACGGCGTCCTGCTCGCCCCGCTCACCGCCCGCGCCGTCGCCGACCTCGTGGCCGGGCACGCCCCGGCGCCGCCGGTGGCCGGTCTGGCGCCCGCGTGAGGGGCCCGAAGCAGGCGTGAGCGGCCTGGCCCTGCACGTCAACGGGGAACCCGTGCTCCTGGCCGAAGGGACCACCGTGGCCGCCCTGGTGGTGCACTTGACCGGTGAGGAGCACCCCCGTGGCGTGGCCGTCGCCGTCGACCGCGTCATCGTGCCGCGCTCGGAGTGGGCCGTGACCCTGCTCGCCCCCGGGGCCCGTGTCGAGGTGGTGGAGGCAGCGGCCGGCGGCTGAGGCGTACCCGCCGGAGTGCCCTCCCCACGGCTCCTCCCCCCAGGCGCCTTCCCCAGGCGCCTTCCCCACGGTGCCCTCCCGCCGGTGCCATGCGTTGTGGCCACCGCCTGTGCGGTGCCAGAATCCCCCGATGCCCCCCGGCACCCCAGGCACCCCCGGCCCCACCGCGTTCGTCCTCGCCGGCGGCGGAACCAAGGGCTCCTTCGAGGTCGGCGTGCTGCAGTACCTCGTGGGGGTCGAGGGCATCGTGCCCGACATCATCACTGCCACCTCCGCCGGCGCCCTGGCGGCAACCGTCCTGGCACAAGCGCGTACCGGGCCGGAGTTCGCCAGCCGCCTGGCCGAGATCGAACGTGACGTCCTGGCCTGGACCCACTCTGAGCACGTCTTTGGGAAGCAGGCATGGCTGGGGGCACTCGAAGGCACCGCCCTCGGGCGCGAGATCCACCACGAGCTGACCGAGGGGACCCGCCCCCCGTTCCCGCTCACGCCGTCGACCATGCTCGGCGGACAGCTGCCCGGGCCGCCGGCCGCTTCGGCCAAGGACGAGCGCCGCCGGGCCCGCCGCGCCCAGCGGCGCCGCCAGCGCCACATGATGCGCCTGGTGCTCGGGGCGAGCCTCCGCCTGGTGCGGGTACGGCGCCACTTGCGCACGAGCGGGAACGCCGTGCTCAACCTGGAGCCGCTCGACGCGTCCCTGCGGCACGGGAGCCCCGACGGGGTCGGCCCGGTCGACCCGGCGCTGATCGGCCGCCCGGGCCTGCAACTCCGCCTCGCCGTGACCGCCCTGCGGGCCGGCGTGCTGCGCTTCGTCACCGAGCACGGCACCATCGTCGAGTCCGACGCCCGTACGCCGGCCCCGGGCGCCGCCGCGGGCCCGGTGCACGTCGTCGACGGCGCGATCGCGTCGGCCAGCGTGCCCATGGTGTTCCCCCCGCACCACATGGCCGGCGACGACTACGTCGACGGCGGCGTGGTCGAGGTCGTCCCGGTGCGGGCGGCCCGCGAGCTGGGCGCCACGCGGATCGTCGCCGTGGTGGCGGTCCCCCTGGCCGTGCCGCGTGACGACCGCGAGTACACCGCCACCACCGCCGGGTGGATCGGGCTGCGCTCCATGGGCATGATCGGCGTGGCCGAGCGACAGATCTCCAACCTCAACGTCGCCCTGCCAGCCGGGACCACCCTCATCACCGTCGACCCGATCGTCGACATCGTGGGCCTCTTCGAGGTAGAGCCCGGACTCCTGCGCATCAACAAGGACTACGGCTGGCTACGGGCAGCCGACGTGCTGGCCGCCGGTGAGCCGGGCCTCGTCGCCGACGTGGCGCAGGGGACCCACGAGCTGGTCGAGGCGCGCCGCGACGCCTGGCGGCTCGAGGAGGATCTCTGGTCCGCCGCCGCCGCCCCCGCTGACAGCGCCGGGATGCTCGCCCTGGTGCGGGAGCACAAGCGGCGGGTGCACGACCTGGTCGACCGACGCAAGCAGCTCGGGTTCCCCGTGCCCGACGACTGTGACGCCTGGTGGGCCGACTACGAGGTGCACAGCGCCCCGCGGCCGGACTGGTTGCCGCCGGGCCCCGGCACCGCCGCGGCCTGAGCGCCCGCCCCGGAGGGTCAGACCGTCGGGCCGCCCAGCCAGCCGCGCCGGCGGAACAAGACGACCAGGAAGACCACGGCGCCCAGCTCGAGGCCCACGGCAAAGACGTAGAAGGTCCACGGCGCCACGATCCCGCGCACCAGGTAGGCGAAGTTCTGCCCGAAGAACCCGGTCAGCCAACTGAGGGGCAGGAAGATGGTGGCGATGATGGTCAGCTGCTTCATCACCACGTTCAGTCGGTTGGACACGGTCGAGAGGTGGGTGTCCATCACGTTGGTGAGCAGGTCGCGATAGCTGTCGACGATGTCGCTCAGCCGGATCAGGTGGTCGTAGAGGTCGCGGAAGTAGTGCGAGGCCTCGTCTGTCATGCCGGGCACGTCGGCCACGCCGGCATTGATGCTCGCCATGACGTCCCGCTGCGGGGTCACCAGCCTGCGGACTTCGATGAGCGTGCGCTTCATGTGGAAGATCTGGCCCAGCTGCTCCTCGGTCGGCGCCTTGAGGATCTCGTCTTCGAGCGCGTCGATCCGGTCATCGAAGTCAGAGAGGTAGGGAAAGAAGCTGTCGACCAGCTCCCCCACGACGAGGTAGACGACGAGGATCTGTGGCGGCGCGGCCTGACGGGCCGGATGGCGGCTCAGCCGCTGACGCACCTCGGCCAGCGCCTCGCAGTCTCCCCGGTGCACGGTGACCACGTAGCGGTCGGTCCAGAAGCAGTGCACCTCGGCACTGCCGCTCTTGTCGGGATCGGCGCCGCGGGCCACCAGATAGGCGAAGCCGTCGTACTCGTCGAGGCGCGGGCGCTGGGAGAACTGCTCGGCCGAGCGCACGGCCAGCGGGTGGAATCCGAAGTGCGTGCGCAGCAGCTCGCTCACCATGTCGTCCCGCTCGACGTCGTCGAGGTCGAGCCAGAAGAAGTCCGAGCCGGCCAGGGCTGCGAGCACGTTCTCGGTCGTCGCCGGCACGTCGCCGCCGCCCTGGTGCAGCGTCCCCCTGAGCACGGCTCCAGTCTCCCCGGCCCGGCGCCGGCCCGGGTGGATGTGCGGGCGCGGCGCAGGACCCGCGCGCAGGCAGCCTGCGGCCGGTGTCAGGCGAACCGCGCCGGGTCGAAGAGCGCCGGCAGCATGGGCTCGTCCGCGGGCATCGCCACCCCGGCCGCGGCGTGTGCCAGCAGGCGGGCGCTGTATGGCCCCTGCAGCAGGCCGTTGGCGCCGTGGCCGGTCGCCACCCAGGCGTTGGACCAGCCGGGCACCCGCCCGACCAGTGCCCGGTCGTCGAGGGAGGTTGGCCGTAGCCCGACGCGCGTCTCGAGATAGCGGGCCCCGGCCAGGCCCGGCGCCACGGCGAGGCACTCACGCAGCAGCTCGAAGAGGCCCGACGCGGTGACGTCGACAGAGAACCCCGCACCCGGCTCGAAGGTCCCGCCACAGGCCACCCTCCCTCCGGGCCACGGGACGAGGTAGTGCGTGAGCAGCGGTTGGGCGATCGGCCAGGCCGCCGTCTCCCGTTCCACGCCCAGATGGACGATCTGGCCCTTGGTGGGCCCGACCGGCAGCGGTCGCTCGAGCCACCCGGCCACGGCTTCCGTCCAGGCGCCGCCGGCCACGGCCAGCACCTCGCACCGCACGTCAGGGTGGCCCTCCACCCGAACCGCGTCGACACGATGGCCCGGGCCGGGCCCGGGAACCAGGCCGAGTGCCGTTCCCTCGACGAACGCCACGGCGCGGGTTGCGGCAGCGTGGCGGAGCGCGGCGGCCAGTCCTCGGCCGTCCACGCGCGCCGACGCGGGGGCGAACAGGGCGCGGTGGACGGGCCCCAGGGGCGGAAAGCGCGCCCGGGCTTCGGCGGGCGTGATCTCGGACACGTCTGCGGGCGCGCGCCGCAGCGCCACCTCGGCGAAGGGTGCGAACCACTCGTCTTCGTGCGCCCGTAGGCCGAGCGACAGGACACCGCAGGCGGCGTAGGCGGCTCCCGAGGCGTCGGCCCCGTCACGGACCACCCGCTCGAGCAGGACCGGGTAGTGGGCGCCGCAGCCGCGCAGGAACGGCCACAGCTCGGGTTCGGTCACGACGCTGGTGGCCGGCGAGAGGATCCCCGCCCCGGCGTCGGTGGCTCGCCCCGGATGCCCGGCGTCGACCACGGTCACCCGCACCCCGAGGCAGGCCAGCTCGTAGGCCAGGGCCAGGCCCACGAGACCGGCACCGATCACCGCGACGTCGCAGCGTTCCTGGTCCACGGCCGAGAGTCCACCAGCCCGGCGCCGGCCCCGCCAGCGGTGAGGCACGATGGAAGCCGTGGACTTCGTGCGGACGCCCGAGGAGCGCTTCGGCAGCCTGCCCGGCTTCCCCTTTGACCCCCGCTACGTCCACCTGCCCGAGGGCCTGCGCATGCACTACGTCGACGAGGGGCCGGCGACGGCCCAGGCGGTGCTCCTGCTACACGGGCAGCCGACGTGGTCCTACCTGTACCGCTCGGTAGTGGCGCGACTGGTCGCCCGCGGGCTGCGGGCCGTGGCGCCCGATCTCGTCGGCTTCGGGCGCTCGGACAAACCGGTGGCGCGTACGGCGCACACCGTGCAGGCCCACGTCGACTGGGTGGCGCACTTGGCCGACGCGGTGGGGCTCGACGGCGTCACCCTCGTCGTCCAGGACTGGGGAGGACCGTTCGGCCTCGCGCTCCTCCACACGCGTCCGGGCCTGGTGCGCCGGGTCGTGGCCACGAACACCGTGCTGCACACCGCGGACCCCGCCCTGGCTGGGCACCTGGCGTGGGCCTGCCACGCCGATGGCGCCGGAAGCGTCGCCGTGGCGCAGGCATTGCTCGACTACCAGCGGCTGACCCAGGAGCTGTCGCCGTTTTGTCCCAGCCTCTTCGTCCAAGGAGCGACCGAATCGGTGCTGCCCGACGACGTGCTGGCGGCCTACGACGCGCCATTCCCCGACGAGGTCTCTTGTGCCGGGCCGCGCCAGCTCCCCCTCCTGATGGGCCTGACGCCATCGAGCGCCTGCGCACGGCTGAATCGCCGCACGCTCGAAGAGCTCGGCCGCTTCGACGGACCCTTCGTGACCGCGTTCTCCGACGGCGACCCGGCGACCCGTGGCTGGGACGAGATCCTTCGGCACGAGGTGCCCGGTGCTCGGGCGCAAGCACACACCACGATCGGCGGAGCGGGGCACTTCGTCCAGGAGGACCGCGGTGACGAGCTGGCCGAGGTGGTGGCCCGCCTCGTCGCGGGCACGCCCGGCGCCTGACGAGGCTCCGGCTCAGGAGGCCGGTGCCTCGTCCCCCGAGCGGTCCCCATCCGCAGGGGCCGCCGCGATGGCCTCGGGGGCGGGCGCGCCCTGCCCCACCTGGGCCTTGAGCGCCGCCAGCTCGGCGTCGACCTGGCTGTCCTTCCCGAGCTGGTCGAGCTCCTTTTGGATGTCGTCGGTCCCGCCGCCGACGTCCTCGAGGACGCCCGACTCGAGGAGCTCGTCGAGGGCACCCGAGCGGGCCTGCATGGTGGCGATCTTGTCCTGGGCCCGCTGCAGTGTGGCGCCCGAGTCGTTGAAGGATTTCGAGATCCCGGCGGCGCTCTCGTCGACCGAGGCGACGGCCTTGGCCGCGGTGTACTGGGCCTTGAGGGTCTCCTTCTGGGTGCGGAAGTCGTTCACCCGCTTCTGCAGGGCGTCGAGGGTCTGCGTGAGCTTCTTCTCCTCCTCGGCCAGCTGCTGGCGCTGGGGCTCCATCTGGTCGATCTGCTGCTGGGCCGCCGCCTTGCGGGAGAGCGCCTCCTTCGCCAGGTCCTCGCGACCGGCCTGCAGCGCCTGCTTGGCCTGGTCCTGGAGGTGGTCGACCGTGTGCTGGAACTGCTCCTCTTGCAATTCGAGCCGCTTGCGCGAGGCCGCGATGTCGACGAGCGCCCGGCGCACCTGCGTGATCTGCTCGAGCATCTTCTCGTAGGAGAGGTCGAGCATCTCGTCCGGCTTCTCGGCGGCGTCGAGCGCCTTGTTGGTCTTGGCCTGCACGATGTCGTGTGCCCGCTGGAAGATGCCCATGTCTGCCTCCTCGGACTCGCCGTCCCTGGATCCGGTGCGGCCCCGCTCCGGCGCCGCGCACCACCATAGATTCCGAGGCCCCGGTGCGCGACGCCGGCAGCGTGGGACGACCGGGTCACGTGCCCGAGGGGCCGGATGTCCAGGGGCCGGGGCACCGCCGGGAGGGGGCGGTCAGGAGCCGGACGCGGCGATGATGGAGCTGTTGAGGTGGGTGCTCGACATGTCGCCGTCGGCCGGTGCGTCCCCGAAGGCCGCCACCTTCCCGAGCGCCGTGACGACCCAGTAGCCGCCTCCGTCGGACGTGGCGAAGACGGCGGCCGCCGGGTTCAGCCCGCCTGCTGTGCCCGCCGACAGGCTGCCCATGAACACGGCGTTCCCGTAGGCGAACACCTGACCCGCCTGGTCGAGGATCCAGTACCCCTTGCCGTCCGGTGTGGCCACGGCCGCGCTGATGGGGCTCGTCTGGGTCCCAGGCTGCCCGTAGTTGGCGGCGTCCCCGAACGTGTACACCGCGCCCGTGTTCGTGACCACCCAGTAGCCGTTCCCGGAGGCGTCGGGGATCACCGACACGGCGGCGCCGTGGCACCCGCCGATGCCCGGGCACGAGCCCTCGAACCTGGCGTCGCCGAACGCAAAGACGCCGCCGTCCGAGGCGACCATGAAGTAGCCGCCTCCGTCGGACGAGGGGACCATGCCGACGATGGGCGCGTTCAGGCTGTGGGGGAGACCAGACCCGGCGGGATAGAGGCCCGTCCCGGGTATGGAGCCGTGGAAGCCCGCGTCCCCGAAGGCGAAGATCCCGCCGTCGGAGGCCACGAGCCAGTAGCCGTCACGGTCAGAGGTCGGGGTGATGCCGACCACGGGCCGCTGGAGGTGCAGGGAGCCCGTCGAGCCGTAGAACTGCGCCGAGCCGAAGCTGAAGATGCCGCCGTCGGACCCGACCAGCCAGTAGCCGTGGGACGGTGGTGGTGGCGGTGGTGGGGGCGGTGGTGGTGGTGGTGGCGGCGGCGGTGGTGGTGGTGGTGGTGCGTTCACAGTGAGCGTGATGGCCTGGGTGGCCGCGGGCGGCTGGCCGTTGGAGGCGACCAGGCACACGGTGTACGTCCCGCCGTCGCCGGCCTGCGGCGTCCCCCGCAGCGTCGCCCTGGTGCCGCCGGCGTAGTCGAGCTTGATGCTGGCGGGCAGCACCGAGGGCGTGCAACCGTTGAACGCGGTGTCGGTCACCGCGCTGACGTTCGGGGTACCGGTGGTCGTGACGTCGAACACGCCAGTCGTCCCGGCGGAGAACGTGGTGGCGTTGCCGCTGGTGATGGCCGGCGCGACCATAGCGCCGCTCCCGGTGTAGGTGTACTGATCGGCGGCGGAGACCGCGCTGGTGCCGCCGGACGTGGTGACCGTCACGTTCACCGTGCCAGGCGTCACCGAGGGGGGGATGGTGGCGGTGATCTGGTGCGAGCTCCAGGAGATCGACCCGATGCTGGCGACGCCGCCGAAGTCCACGATCGGCGGCACTCCCCCGTTGAAGAAGTTGGACCCATTGATGGTGATGCTGCCCGAGGGGATCAGCGGTCCCGACACCGGGCTCACCGTGGTCACCGTCGGTGCACTCGCCGGTGCGTAGGTGAACGTGTTCACCATCGACATGGGGCTCGAGCTCGACGACCCGGCGCTCGTCGTCACGGTCACGACCACCTTGTCCGCCGCCGAGCCTGCCGGATCGGCCGGGGCGTCGGCCACGAGCTCGCCGTCCCAGTTCACGTGGACGTTGGTGGCCTGCACTCCTCCGAAGTACACGGTCGGCGAGCTGCCGAAGTAGTTGCCCTCGATCGTCACCGGCGTGCCGGCGCCGGTGTTGGCCGACGAGGCCGGGGAAACCTGCACGACGTCGGGCGGCGTGGGGGTCGACGGCGTCGGGAGCGCGGAAGGTGTGACGGGGTCGACCAGCGAGTCCGCCGGGTTCTTCTGCTCCACGAAGATCTGCGCGTACTGCGCACCCTGGCCGACGGCGGAGTCACCGTCGCCCATCTGCGCCGTCTCCGAGCCGTTGGTCGTCAGGGGGGCAAGGATGTTGTCACGGTGCCCCCAGCAGCCACTCGCACCCGCCGTCGGACAGTCCATGTTGGTGCCGCCGAAACCGTCGTCGTACATCCAGGCGAAGTCCGCGCCGAGGGGGGTGTAGTCCTGGGCGAAGATCGATCCCCCGCCGGCGTAGTACTGATACCCCGGGGGTATCGCCGGGTCGCTGTTGGTCTGCGCCCCGGCCACGGCTGCGGTGTTCAGGGCCGGGTCGAGACCCGAGAACTGCGAGAGCCCCCGGTCGCCGCGCTCCTCGTCGGTGATGATCAGCTGCTGCATCGACACGCTGTCGGTCGCGTAGTCGCTCGGGAGGACCATGGACCCGAGGCCCTCGAGCGATCGCCCGTAGTTGATGTCGTGCAGCACCGAGTCGATGCACGCCACGCTGGTGTCGTTCACCGGCGAGGTGGTGCAATGCGGCATCACCGGGGGCGGCTCGCTGACCGACGGGTTGGACGGCGGGACGATCCCCGAGGCGGCGGCGACGTGCGGCGCCGCGGTGAGCACCGCGGCCGAGCCCAGCACGGCGGCAATGGCCGTGGCAGCGCGTGCCGTCACGCTGAATGCGGCGCGCGCGCCGGGTCGCTGCTGCCTCACGCCTCCATTCGCCCCCTCTTCCGCGGAATCGGACCAGCGGAGGCAACGTAACATCGCCGCCCGGTCCTGCAGAGAGGCCGCGGCGCGAATTGTCAGCCGGTTGATCGGCCCGTCCCCGAGGATACCCGCGAGCCAATCCCGCCCCGCCGTCGAATCAGAGGGGGCTGGGAGGATCCGCGCAGCGGGGCTGGGACTGACCGCTGGTGCGATACCCGTTGCCCGGCTGGCGAAACACGGTCAGGCCTTCGCGAGGCGGTCCGGCAGGTACCGGGCGAAGGCCGGGAGCACGCGCTCACGCGAGCTCAGCGGACCCCGGGGGGCGAAGCTTGCGCCCGCAGCTCGATGCAGACGTTTCGGCGGCCAGCTCGCCCTCGGCGTTGACCTGGTCGATGCCCTGCCCTATGAGTGAGCAGTGCACGGCCCGGAGTGGCCTGGCTGAGGTACGTGCCGCCTGACGCGAGGTGGGGCTCGGCCGTGGCCGGGTGGAGCCCTGCGTGCTGGTGGCGATCGAGGCAGGCCTCGGCCCCTCCGTGCCGCGTTCACCCTCCACGACGGGGAACGGGCGATGCCGGCACACGTTCCTCTGAGCATGACGGGCTCTGAGCATGAAGGCGGCCGTCGCGGTGGCATCTGGACATCACCCACCGGCCCCGGCCGGGCCGGACCCTCCCGGCGTGATGATGGGGCTCGCCCCACCCTGCCCGTCTTCCAAGGGGCAGGAGACGTGTCACAGCAGAGTGGGGCGAGCTGACGCCTCCAGCGGAGACCGACCAAGGACGACGCAGGCGACGCCGCTCGTGCGATACCCGTCGTCGCCGGCGTCAAAACCCGGTACGCTCCAGTCGGAAGGCGAGGTGCCCGCGACCGGTGGCGCCAACCCCGGCCGTGATCGCCTTCCAGATGCCGACGGGCGAAACGGCTGCTGCGCCCCCGCCGCCTGGCGCCGGTCGTTTCGCCCCCGGCCCACCGCCCCTCTTGGTCTCTCGTCCACCGACAAACATCGGACGATCGTCGCGGCCCGTGCGAACCGACCTGCCGCCGGCGCTGTCGGCTAGGAGCGTGAGCTTCGTTCCGTGGTGCGCTTCGACGGCAAGATCAAGATCAGTATCAAGGCAAGGAAGAAGAAGAAGAAGGCCAAGATCACCCAGCCAACGGCATGACGTCCTTTGCGCTTGGCGATGTTGTAGATCCACACCATCACCGCAATCCACAGGATGAAGCCGATCACCGAACCGAGGGCGTACCCGATGGCGCTGGTGGCGAGGAGGGCGGCAACCAGGGACACGATCAGCTCCTTGTCGCTCCGGACCGACGAATGCCGGGCAACGGGAGGGTCTCGACCTGTTTCAAGACGCCATGGTGCCACGCCACCCGAATCGGTGCCACCCACATCGAGCGTGCGCTCACCAAGATGAACTGGGCCGCTGACCCCATGACGGCTCATGGAGCACTACCGTGCGGATCAGTCCCCAAGGAAGCCAGGCACATCATGAGCATCACTTCTGTCACGCGATTTCATGCCATCCAAGGTCAAGAGGAAGCTCTGCTCGCACTGCAAACCGAAGGTCGGAGGCGCATGATTGCTGCCGAGGGCTGCGAGTCGTTTGACATCTTGCGGGATCAGTCCGACGCCCAATCCTTCGTGTTCATCCAGACTTGGGCGTCCAGAGAAGCCCATGACACCGCATTCGGCGAGTTCATACTTGCCAGTGGGCATCTCGAAAAGGTCCTGGCCGTCCTCGATGAAGGCGTCACGCAGACGTTCTACGAGAGGGTCTCCTAACCCCCTCACACCTGTTGTCGTACGCAGAATCGGCAGACCGACCTACGGCAGCGAACGGAGCAATCGACATCCTCGCGAGCGGCAGAGGAGATGAGCGTTTGGAACGCACTCCGTCGCAGGTCCGGCCCGATGCCGAGGCCCTGACCGTCGATTTCGATAGCGGCACCCGAGTCAGAGAGACTGAATCGAGGGATTCAGGTTGCGGAAAACGGCTTGCCCGTACCGGTGCTACAGAGAAGGCGCAGACTTTCCAGGTAGTAGCCCCAGTTGAAGTTGTACGTCCCGTAGTAGTCATCAGCGAGCTCAACCGCGTAGTCCTGCCAGAAACGCACCCGTGTTCTTCCAGCGTCTAGTGGGGCAATCTCGAAGCGGAATGTGCTGTCTTGCCATGGCTCGTGACCGTCCGCGCAGCGCCAGGTCAGGCTCGTCGGCTCCGTGGCATCAACGATCTCCATGACGGGATTGAAATCACCCGCAAATGTCCATCGAACCAGAGTGCCAACGAGGGCGTTAGGCGCATCGACCTTGGTACTCCACCAGCCGGCCATCCGTTCCTCGCTCGTCAGGGCCGTCCATACGGAGTCCACCGGACCGTCGACATCTACCAAGTGGTGAATCGTCTTCACGGCTACCCAGTCTCTAGCCCGGAGATTTGGTCGTCAAGCAAGGTGCCCACCTCATCGCCCTGGCGAGCTGGGCGTCCCTCTTCGGCCTCACAGCCTTTACGGCCTCCCAGCGCAGAAACACAATGTCCGAGTGACTCGTTCGACGCTGGACACACTGATCGCGGAAGGCGAGTCGGAACCGGTTGCTGGATGGGACTTCTCCTGGTTGGAACGGAGGGCGACAGAGGAACGCCCCTCGTGGGGCTATGCACGGATGCTCGTCTCACGGGTGTCGGACGCAACTTCTGTGCTCGACATCCAAACCGGGGATGGGGCGGTGTTCGCCGAAGTTCTCACTCGGATCGGCGACCCGCCGCGTCACCTTGCAGCCACTGAGTCCTGGCCCCCAAATGTCAAGATTGCTCGGCATAACCTGATTCCCCTTCGAGTCTCGGTGGCCGAGGTTCCCGACGACGCCGCCCTCCCGTTCTCGAGCGAAGGCTTTGATCTCGTGATCAGCCGCCATCCGACGCTGACCATGTGGAATGAGATAGCCCGCGTCTTACGGCCGGGCGGAACGTACTTCTCACAGCAGGTCGGAGCGGGGTCCAACCGCGAGCTCACCGACTTCATGATGGGACCACAGCCGGTATCTGAGGGGCGTAGTACGGAGCGAGCGGTCAGCTTGGCAGCCCGAGCCGGTCTCGAAGTGGTCGATCTGCGCCAAGAGACACTGCGAACTGCGTTCTACGATGTTGGAGCCGTCGTCTACTTCCTCCGCAAGGTTCCTTGGACGGTGCCTGGCTTCTCAGCCGATGCCTTTAGAAGTCGGCTCGCAGCAATGCACGACCAGATCAGTCGAGATGGGGCCTTTGTCGCCCACTCTCGACGATTCCTCATCGAAGCGAAGAGGGTGAGCTGAAGGTGCGCTTCGCGCCATGGTCGGTCCCGCCGGGCAAGCGCAATCCGACCCTCAAGGGACTACGGTGCGCAGCATCATCTCCATGAAAGGTCGCCGGCATGTGGGCACAAATGATCGCTACGCGCTTAAAGCCCGGCAAGGAGGACGGCCTGCGGACATTGGTCGATCAGTTGCGGGCCGCTGAGCAGCCAGGATCAGGTCTCGTACATTCGACGGCAACCAGAGACACCAAGGACCCGAACCGCGTCATCATGTTCGTTGTCTTCGAGAGTGAAGAGAAGGCTCGGGAACGGGAGAGCGATTCCCGTCGCCAGGAGGGACTTCAGGCAGCTAGGGCGACGATGATGGAGATCTTCGAAGGCGCTCCGGAGTTCACGGACCTGACGGTCGTTGACGACTGGTCGCTGTAGACGGCGATAGCTCGTCCGACCCGGCGGTATGGGGCACCCGAGCGCCAATACGCTAGGTCCGTGGCACACAGGGAATGGAGGTTTCAACGGGCATCAGTGGCGCTCGCACTCTCGACCATTCTTCTTGGTGTCCTCCTCGTAGCGACCCCGGGGTGGCGCACAAGTGCAGCCGCCGCTCAAGACGTCTCGACTCCGTCGCTAGAAAGGTCGCGAGCGATCCCCACGCTCGTCCCGGCCCCGAGCCTGTTGCGAGACGAATGCGTCTTGGCAGCTACTCGCTTGGGGTTCCCCGTACCGTGCCCACAACTCGTACCCTCACGCCTGGGCCGTGCGATGTCGTGTCCCCGACCCGTCGGCGCCGCGTCCGCATTCCTCCCATGTGTCGGGGTGGAGGGGGCGGCTCAGTATTCCATCTTCTTCCTTGAGTTCTACGGGTTCGATGTACCCAAGGGCTACTCAGGAATCAACGGCAAACCCGTTGGTCATGTGACTCTTGAGGCTCATCGGTTGGCAGACGATCCGCTGAAGCCATGCATCGGCGGGAGAAAGATCGGAACGGCGCGCATCGGGATCTGGGCTACTAGCGAATTCACCTGCCCGAACGACAGCCCAACTATCGAGCGAGATGCTACGCACGGAGAGGGTGCCTACGTCGGTCACCTCGCCCTCGCTTGGAAGGCAGACGGGATCAACTACATCGCCAGCGCCCACGGTCACACGACGGCGAATCTCACCCTCTTGAAGAGGTTTGTTCACTCAATCGGTCTCATAATGAGGGGCGATTCGTCTGGCTGAGGGGTAGCTCCTTTGTGCCGAACTGCCCCACCCTCCCGGTGAACGGAGGCACCCAGCGTGAGGACGCGCCCATGACCACGGGGGTGGTGCACTCTGTGCACGAGGCGCACGACTTCGCACGCCCGCGGAGTACTTGTGGCAGTCGCCATGGCTTCATCCGTTGCCTTGGGTTCCCGTTCCCGCAGTGGTGGAGGACACAGCACGGCAGCCCAGCGCAACGTGGCGAGTCGTTGTACGGCGACAATGGTGCACCGCCACCCATACCAGGGCGTAAAGGCGGACCTTGCGCAACTTCGGGGATCACAGCGTCGCCCCCGTCGGCCGAGCTTGTGGGACATCTCTTCTCGTACGACCGCCGGACCGCCTGGAAGAGGGAACGTGCTTCGAGACTGCCCATGTCCAGCGGCGGAGAGAGCCTCGATGGCCGTCTCAGCATGAAGGCTGCCAAGGGCTGCCCTCGACGAACTCGGACGCGTCCCAGTCCCGTCGATCATCGACATACCGACGCCGGGGTGCTGGCGCCTGACCCTGAAGGCGGGAGCCACGGGTCACGTCGTCATTGATGTGATGCAGGGGAAGTGGGCCCAGGTCGCGTGTGCCACTTTGAGCGCTCCGATCCGCTGACAAGGGGCATGAATTCAGCGCCGGCGTCGGGCCTCGATGAGCGGAATGCCAAAGGGCACAAAAGCTACGATCGCGGCGGCCAGGGCGAGAAGGGCGCCCCACGACCAGCTGAATCCGTCCGGCTTGAGTAGGACACCCAGCAACACGAGGGCCAGATTGACTCCGGTCATGAGGGCCAAGAGCTGATCCTTGGACATGCGGCCCTGTACCGCCAAGTCGCCGAGGCCAAACGCGGTGATCAGGACGTAGAGCACCAGCACGATCGAGTCCACCACGGCGATGAAAAGCCAGCCGTGAACACTCAGTCCATCAGCGGAGAGGGGACCGATGCTGTACCAAGGCAGCCAGAACGAGACCAGGAGGACCAGGGTGGCGGGGCCGGCGACCCGATCTCTGTGGTTCAGGGCGTTCAGCCGTTGTCGCGACTTGCCGAAACGCTTAGGCGTCGGTCGCGGCATGACAGGCGGCCTGATGGCGGCGCCGCACTTGGGGCAAAGTGCAGTCCCCAAGGACACCTCAACCAGGCAGCGGGAGCACGCAGGCAATCGGCCAACCTCCTTCCGGCTGTGACGGACGCGCCGGCTCAGGCTACAGGCGAAGGGGGTGCGACTTGACGGGGCACCTGGCAGGATCTGAAAACCTGCTCACCTTCGGCCACACTGAGGTCATGTCGTTCACCATCCGTGAGGCGGTTCCGGCCGATCGGCCGGACCTTGAAGGGGTCTATCGCAGAGCGTCCCTATCGAACGAGGACGACCGGGACCGTCTCTTGGAGCATCCCGAATGGTTGGTGCTTTCGGAGGATGGAATCCGAGAGGGCCGGATGCGGCTCGCCGTTGATGAGGGCGACGTTGTGGTCGGCTTTGCTGCCTATCGCATCAAGTACGACGTGGCTGAGCTCGAGGACCTCTTCGTTGACCCTGCCTACATGCGCCGCGGCATCGGAGAGCAGCTGGTCCTGGACATCTCACGACATCTTCGTACTCTCGGATACCAGACCCTTCACGTCACCGCCAACCCTCATGCCATGGACTTCTACGAACACATGGGGTTCGTGGCCGACGGTGTCGTCGAGACGGAGTTCTACCCAGCGCCCCGGATGCAGAGACGGACCGCCTGAGGCGCAGCGGCCGTCCCCACCCCTTCGATCGGGGCATCGTGACAGCGACGTCGAGGGATCTTCAAAATACGGGAGGATGTACTTCGTGAAGGTCTAGCTTCTCTTCTTCGATGGATGCCCGCACTGGGCCGAGATGGAAGGTTGGCTTCGGCACGCGCTTGATCTGTCGGGCATTGCGACGACGATCGAGCACTGTCACCTTCCACCCAGAAGCAGCGGACCGGTATCGCTCCAACCCAGAAGGGCAAGAAGGGTCAGCCGGCGTGCCGACGTCGGACCAGCTGACCGATGTCACCAAGGATGCGACCACAACTTGATCTGAGCTATCCCTCGTGCGTCGTGATCCTTACCGATCCGGTGCGTGAACGGGGGCAGGTCAGCCTGGGTCTCGGGGGGTTGGCTCATCTCCTGCACCGACAGTCCCGAGCGGTCGATTACGGCTCAGGGCGGCGAACGAGTTCAGAACGGCGGGTCGCCGAGACCCTGAAGATAGGCGAGGTCCCTGGCGTTGGGCACCGCGGCTCGACTCTTCCGATCGTCGGGCAGGCTCAGCTCGAATTCGCCGGCCGCCTGAAGGGTCCGCAGGTCCTCCTTGGCCAGCCCGTGGAACCGACCATCCCACGTCGTCCCTAACGGCACTGATTCGGAGCCGCCGAATGTGTCGAACTCCTCTACGCTCTCGCGTTTGGTCAGATGGACGTCCGCCTCGAAGCGCTGGACGCCATCGACCCAAACCTCCACGGGTCCCTTGTAGTGGTGCTCCCTCGTCGTTCTCACCCTCAGTGCCGCCCGGGTTCGCCCAACGGGGCCCCACGTGCCAGCACCCGGTCGAACTGGAACCGCAGCACGGGCGGAGTCGGCTCGTGGTCAGGGACACCGGGGTGCAGTCGACCACGGCGTCCGGGCTTTCGCTGGACCTGTGCTGAGAGTGCCACGCGCTGCTCAGGCTATCCGTGGGAACTGCCTCCGTCCTGGCGTACTGAGGTACCACCCAGGGTTGGGACCTTCGCCTCTTGGCATTTCGTGGGAGCGAGCGGAAGGTCGGTGCTAGAAGCGAGGTGAGGTCGGAAGGATCAGATGATGGAGAATGCATATGAATCAGTGATACGACGGGCGTACCAGGATTTTGAGTCGGGCGACCTGGATCTCTTGGGTACCGTCATGGCACCGGACGTCGTGTGGCACGAGCCAGGACGAAGCAATCTCGCTGGGGACTACAAGGGCCCGGAAGCCGTGCTGGGCTTTCTCAGGAACCTGAGGGAACAGAGCGATGGGACATTCAACATTGAGATCCTGGAAGTGGTGAGTCAGCCGGAGCGGGCCGTGGTATTCCAAAGGGAGACGGCGAAAAGGGGCGGCGACGTACTGGACGTCATTGCTGCGGTCGACTTCGAGATCCATCACTCGAAAATCACTGAGGTGACCGTCTACCAGTCCGATACCTATCAATTCGATGAGTTCTGGGGAGCGGTCACACGGTCAGGCTGAGCGCTCAAGACCGACAACCTGGCCTATCCCCCATCGTGCCGAGCTGCCCCACCGTCCCGGCAGCGAGGATTGACGTAGCCCGCTGACGGTCCACCACTGCAGAGGCGGAACTGGTCAGCGTGTGGGTGCGTGCCCGAGCCAGGTCTGACTCCATCAATCCCGGCTGACGTCCTTTCGGACTGTCCTGAAGTCGATTCGTCGGCCTGGCTCGGACATTCACCCGACACCAACCGGTCGGACGGAGTGACCTCATAGGAGCCTGCCGCACAGGCCCATCGCTGTCCTGTCCATCGTCCCGGCGGTGCGGTGTCACCCACCCCAAGCGAAAGGAACAGATGACGATGACCACTATCGCGCGCAGCGTCACCGGAGGGGTCGACACGCACCTCGACGTCCATGTGGCGGCTGCCCTCGACGAACGGGGAGCCCTCCTTGGCATCGAGAGCTTCTCGACCACGCCCAGGGGCTATCGGGCCTTGCTTGGCTGGCTCGAGTCCTTCGGGTCGCTCGAGCTCGTGGGTGTCGAAGGGACCGGCAGCTACGGGGCGGGGCTCACCCGGCACCTGCACCGAGCGGGCATCGCCGTCGTCGAGGTGGACCGGCCCAATCGTCAGCGCCGCCGGCGCAAGGGGAAGTCCGACCCCGAAGACGCCGTGGCCGCCGCCCGGGCCGCCCAAGGGGGCGATGCCACCGGATTCGCCAAGACCAGAGACGGAAACGTCGAGGCCATGCGGGTCCTACGCGTCGCTCGCAGCTCGGCCCGCAGCAGCCGGACCCAGGCCATCAACCAGATGCGCAGCCTGGTCTCGACCGCCCCAGAGGAGCTCCGGGCCGAGCTGCGTGACCTGTCCATCTACAAGGTCCTCACCCTCGCCAGTGCCTATCGCCACACCGCCAAGACCGACGTGACGACGGTCACCAAGCTGACCTTGCGGACGTTGGCCCGCCGGGCCCTCGCCCTCGAGGAGGAGGTCAAGGAGATCGACCGGTTGCTCAAGACCCTCGTCGCGCAGACCGCACCAGAACTCAACGCCATCGACGGGGTGGGCACCGATGTCGCCTCGGCCCTCCTGGTGGCCGCCGGTGACAACCCAGAGCGCCTGAAGAACGAGGCCACATTCGCCAAGCTCTGCGGGGTGTCACCCCTCGATGCCTCGAGCGGCAAGCAGCACCGCCATCGACTCAACCGCGGCGGAGATCGCCAGGCCAACTCCGCCCTCTGGCACATCGTGTTCACCCGGATGGTCAACGACCCGAGGACCAAGTACTACATCGAGCGCCGGATGAAGGAGGGACGGACCAAGAAGGAGGCGATGCGCTGCCTCAAGCGCTACGTCGCACGGGAGGTGTTCGCACAGCTACCGAGGTCAGCATTTGCTCTTGACAATCCATAGGAGCATCGATCTGGGACACCCTTACGTCAATCGCAAGCGGCCTCTACTGAAGCATGAGCAACCTGGCTCGATTGAAGTTCCACATTCACCGGAACGGCGTAGGACTGGTTCGTCGTAACCCTGTATTGCCCAGCGGGCAGGGAGAACTTGAAATGGTGGGAGCCCAGTTTGGTCTGCTTCACCGCGACGCGACCATCTCGGTAGACAATGACCTGCACGGGATGAGGGGGCGCGCCGAGTGAGCCCGAACATTGATCTGCCACGCCCAACAGAACGCCGAGATGACGGCTTGTCGTAGGCAACGCAATCGAGCCTCCGCAACCGGCAATGGCAAGCAAACCCCCGGCACATAGGACTGCTAGCCACTTCCTCATGGTGGACATTCTTGACCCTCAAATGTCTTGCATACCCAGCGAACTGGGGCGCTCTGGCCCTACGCCGCCCAAGGCCTCGGCGCAGTGCTACCTCTCGGTTCCCTCTGAAAAGACCCACCTCGGGTACCCCTGTCGAAGTACGTCGAGATGCATCGTCCACTCACGGTCCGTCAGCACCTCGATATTGTTGAGGAACACGCTGTTGCCCGTGTCTGTAAAGCCCCACGAGAATCCCACAAGAGGCACGACACGACGAGCCTTCAACTGCGCGACCTCGTCCAGAGGAGTCGTTGCCAAAAAGCTGTGCGCCACCCACTCAAGGGGTTCCCTGACCGAACGCGACGGAGCGTCGAAGAGGATCGGGCGCTCCCCGTACCAGCAGTAAGGCGAAGGTGCGTTGCCGAAGAGCCCGAATGGGTCCAGCTCGAATCGCAAACCGCCGGATTCGTTGTCCGTAGAGCGAACAACCTGCACCCATCCGAACATTGAGCGGTAACCGTGGGCAGGGTAGTCGACGGTTGCAGTGCAGACAGGAAAGCCTTCCGCGACCGACCACCAACATCTTCGTTGTCCGTAGAGCGAACAACCTGCACCCATCCGAACATTGAGCGGTAACCGTGGGCAGGGTAGTCGACGGTTGCAGTGCAGACAGGAAAGCCTTCCGACCACCAACATCCGTAGAACTCAGGGTCGGTGTTCGGAATGCATTCGACGTGGACCATCCCGGCTTCACCACGCCAAGCAAATCCAGCGTCTAAGGGCTCGGGGCCCGCACTCACGACGACATTCTCCTCGAGCTCGGTTCAGGGCGCACGACCCGGTATTGCCGGCGCTCGGTCATCCTTCGAAGATGGCGTGCAGGGCCTCGTTCTGAACGCCCGGACACTGCCCCACTCGCCGGACGGCGGCGGGCAGTCAGAACCCTGACGGACAGGAGGGACTCGCGGACCGACAAGAAATGGGGATGGGTCCGCTCACGAGCCTCAGGCTCAGCTGATCCAGATCTGGGTGGGCCAGATGGAGCCACCGATCATCCCGAACGCTGGGCTGGCCGTGCGGCGTGGTCGGGTTGTTGAAGTTCTGCACCTTGGGGCGGCCGATAACGGCCCACACCGCACGGTCCAGCCAGAGGTAGGGGAGGTCGAGGGCAAGGCGCTTGTTGACCGTCTTGTAGGCGGCACCACGGACGCTCGGCTCGGTGTTGGATCGCCCCGCTAGAAGCGCCTTCTCGATCGTCGGGTCCGCATTGCGGGCCATGTTGATGGACAGTGACCCCGAGCTGACGGTGGTCGTGCTCCAGAAGATGTAGTTGAGGTCGGGGTCGACCGCCCCGAACTGGCGCCAATTCAGTGCCTGATACTCGCCGGCCAGCGTGTTGTTGATGAAGGCGTTCTGCTCGATGATGGGGGTCTTGACATGGAAACCCACGGACTGCCACGCCTGCTGGAGGTACGCCTGCTGACGCACGCTGACAGGCCCGTTCGTGTTGCCCAACGTGAAGGAGATCGGGCTGCCGGTCGACTTCTCGATCTGCTTGACCAGCGCGGCCGCCCGCGAGGGGTCGTAAGCCGGGTAGGACGTGGTGGAGTAGTAGGGGGAGCCCGGCACGAAGAGGCCGTTGCTCACCGGGAGCACGCCATAGTCGATGACCTGGGCGTACTGACGGCGGTTGATGGCCATGGCGGCGGCCAGGCGTACGTTGGCATCGTTGAACGGCGGTGCCAGGCAATTGAGCTGCACGCAGTTCATGTCAGGCTCCCCGGCGACGTGCGTGCTGTCGTCGACGTAGGAGTAGTTCCGGTTGCCACGGTACTGGGTGATGATCTGCGTCGTGTCGGTCACCATCAGGTCGATGGTGCCGGACTGCAGCGCCTCGGACCTCGCGTTCTGGTCCGGGATCGGCTTGTACGTGATCTGCGAGAGGTAGGGCATGCCCTTGCGCCAGTAGTGCGGGTTGGCGGTGGCGGTGAAGTGGTCGTTGGGGACCCACTCCTTGAACACGAAAGGGCCGGTGCCCACCGGGTGCGAGGTGCCGTTGGGGTTGGCCAGCATGGACGGCGCCGCGACATAGGCGATCTGGCCACCGATGCCGCCGGCGAGGTAGTAGGGGAAGGGCACCCAAGGTGATTTGAACGTGATGGTGACCGCCAGTGGTCCGGTCTGGGTGATCGACACCAGCGTCGGGTTGATGACGACGCCGTTAAGGAGCGACTTGGACTGCGCCCGGAGGTTGGTCAGCAGCGCCGCCCCGTTGCACGGCGTCCCGTCGTGGAACAACACATTGGGGCGGAGGGTGATCGTCCACGCGGTGTACGAGGAGTTGGGCACGACCGACTGGGCCAGATAGGGGGCCCAGCCACCATTGGTCAGAATGATCGTGAGGGGGTCGAACACGGTGCGGGCGTACATGATTCCCACCTCGTCGAATTGGGCCTGCGTGGGGTCGAAGCCCTGCTCCTCGGCATCCACACCGAAGACCAGCGAGCCGCCCTTCCTCGGCGTGGCCTTGGTGACCCCGTTGCGTCCAGGGCCGTTCGTCGTCGCCCCGGCGATCCCGTCCCACCCCGTGCTGAGCGCGAACGCGCCTGCCAGGCCGACGGCGGCTGCCGCCCCGCCGGTCAGCAGTGAGCGACGATCGAATCTCGAGACCATCGGTCCTCCATTTCCCCGAACGCAGCGGACCCCTCGAACGTCTTCCGGCGACAGTAGTGCCCGTGTACGCCTGCGGCATCAGCCGGACCGTCTCCCGTCGCTCCCCCCTCATGCCCGGAGGTAGCGAACCAGCCGAGCCGGCGGCGGAGCCGGGGCGAAGCCGGCGGCTCGGCCAGGCAGAAAGCGTCATCACCAACAAGTCGACGAAGGCAGGCATGCCAGAAGACCCACTGCCAGGAGCAGGGTGTAGGCCTGTCCCGACCACCTCAAGGGGCTGGCTGGGATTCGGCAGCCCGGGGACCCGCAGCCCGATCAGCTGACACGGGTCCCCCCTCCCCCACCAGTATCCAGCGTTGAGCCGCTCTACCATGTCGGGACGTGGCTGCCGACGAGAAGATCGTTGCGTGCCCGAACGCATGCGGTGGCGTGCTTCGGTTCGATCCGTTTCGTCGAGTCCACCTCAGCACGGCCCGATGCGAGGCACCGGGCGGACTCAACAACGCGACAGCGGATTTGTGCGGGACGCTCTGGTGGTGGGATGCGCCCCAGGCCTCATGGCGATCCGGTTCGTCATGAGGAGGGGCCTAGTC
This sequence comes from uncultured Acidimicrobiaceae bacterium, assembly GCA_963781955.1. Lineage (GTDB taxonomy): Bacteria > Actinomycetota > Acidimicrobiia > Acidimicrobiales > RAAP-2 > Bog-473. Next base: position 1,387,305 of record CAWAHU010000001.1, on the reverse strand, counting down.
GACTCCGGAAACTCAGGCCTCCACGATCATCGCGGGGCCAGAGGGCATTCAGATCTGCGGCGAATGCATCCGTCTGTGCGTCGCGATTCTGTGGGAAGAAGTACATCTGCCAGAGACCGAGGGGTGGGAGGTCCTACTCAGGGTGCAACATCTGTTCCACCGCGCCCCTCCCGGCGACCTGGGATTCCCATGCCGGACATACTGGCAGCCGGGCCAACCTCACTCCACAGGGGGAGCGAACCCCCATCCGCGATGGTGAACTGAGAAAGTGCCCCATTCGCCTGGGAAATACAAGCGAGCGGGAGTTTCCAGGACAACCCGGGCATCATCCGAGCTGTGGTCATTGCCTCGTAGGCCAGTCGGAGACTTCAGGCAAGGAGACCGCACTCGGCAAGGAATGCGTCAAGGGCCACCACCCAGCTGTCCCAATAGGGGCGTCGATCATCACCGTCTATGGCCACGATCAAGTGGTGACGGAAGTCCTGCCATTCTCGACCGGAGCCTTGAACCGAGAGGACGGCCAAGGCGTGTGCTCGAGCTTGCCAGGGTGCGTCGAAGACTGGGGTCCCATTCGACCGGGGCACGGTAGGTTCGGCGAACCCTTCCTCGAATACGAGGGCCTCCGTCACAGCTCGGACACTCCGATCATGGCGTCCCTGGTCACGAGTCCAGCGAGCTCGTCCTCGGAGAGGCCATCACTGCCTTCGGGTCGCAGCGGCAGTACCAGGTAGCGGATCTCCGCCGACGAGTCCCAGACTCGGATCTCGCGCTCTTCGGGAACAGTGCAACCCATCTCCTTCAAGAGCACCCTCGGCTCACGGACCATGCGAGATCTGTACGGCGGACTCTTGTACCAGTTCGGTGGAAGCCCCAAGACGGGCCACGGATAGCACGAGCACAAGGTGCATACGACAACGTTGTGCACGGCATTGGTGTTCTCTACGACCACCATGTGGTCGCCCTCGGGACCAGAGAAACCCAACTCGGCGATGGCGGCCGTGCCATCCGCCAGGAGTCGCTCCCGGTAGGTGTCGTCGACCCAGGCGCGGGCGACGACCTTGGCACCGTTCATGGGTCCCACGGCGTGCTCGTAGTACTCCACTACTGCGTCGATAGCGGCGGGATCGATGATCCCCTTGTCGACCAACAGCGACTCCAGTGCCTCGACGCGGTCCTCGACGGGCTTGGTGGGCAGCGGATGGTGGTGTCCCTCACCCATGGGCCGATGCCTCCTTGGCCTCGAGGTAGCTCTCCCAGAGGTCCACATGGACGGGGTCGCCCGGTGAACCCCAGAGGTCGATGGCCTCAAAGCGGACCGAGTAGGTCGGCTCACCGCGTTGACGGTCACAGTGATACTCGACATCAGGGACCGAGAACACGCCGTCGGTACGGATGACGACGCCGGGCTTGCCTTGTACATACCGGGGAGCTCGGGTATGGCCGAGCGGATGCCACTCGCGCACTCGCACCACTTCCCCGACCCGGTAGCGGTGGACCTCCACCGAAGGACCCGGATCGTCGAGTCGCTCAGCCCGCACCGGCCTGGCAACCGGATACGGAGCTCCGAGCCGATCGTCGAGCTCGCTTTGGGTGATCAGACCGGCCTCCATGAGGCCAGTGACCGTGGCGGTGAGCCAGTGCTCGTAGTAGGGCGAGGCCAGGTACCACGCCGGGTCCATCCGCTCGATCGTGTGCCGGAACCGTCCGTTCAGGTGGCCCGCCAGCATGGAGGAGATCGTGAGTCGATATGCACGGCGTTCCCAGTCGGCGTGGAAGACGGGCTCATCCGTCTCCATCTCGACCGGGCCGAATCCCTGCATCCCACCGAGGTCGTGCACGCCATCCATTGGCATATCTGATCACGCCCACTTGCCATGTGCTTGACGAGACCACCCGCATGGCCGGGCTACGAAGACTCCGCCAGTAGAGCGTCTCCGAAGTGTCACAAGGTGGCACCCGGTCCGGCACGGGGGCACCCCCTACCTAAGCGCATACTGTCCAAGAATGGCCCGGCGAGCAGTCGAAAAGCAGTGCGACCGTGCGCGGCATAACCGCAGGTCGGACTTGCGAGCACAGGCGCCGACAACACGACCTCTTGACCGATTCTTGACCGATTCTTGACCGATTCTTGACTGCCCATGAGGTCGGGATGGCTACCACGCCGGAGCGGTCGGCTGCGCCACCCTCCCCCGCCGGCCCAATGATCCGTTCCGTCCCGGATCCCGTATGGGCCATGCAGGTGGCGGAAACCGCCCCCGAGGTGATCCCCCGACGCCCCCCCCCGGGGGGGGGCGTCGGGGCCACCTCGGCTATCGGGTGAATCGCGCCGCATCAGATTGACGATGTGTGGCTCTTGACTTGACGCGGGGTGAGGTACCGGGCCGTGACCGACACATTCGCCGCCACGGTCCCCCCGTTGGCGGGGCGTCGGCTGCGCCTGGTCCGCCTCTCGGCGCGGCCACGTCCCGCCCCGCCAACGCAACCACCGATCAGGTTCGCCTGGACAGCGTCCGCAACGGAATGTGAATCCGTTGCGTATTTCGAGCGCAGGCACACGCTCTTTTCCTGTCGTCTGAGCATCTCGGATCTCAGGGGGGACCGCGAGAGGCCGACCAGCGACTCAACCCCGCACTCGCCATCGTGCGGGGTTGAATCGCGCACTGAGGTAGACGGCGCCGGGCGCCCGCACGGCCGCCGGGTCGGGGACCGCGAGTTTTGCCATCGCCTGTGGGAGTACTTTGAGCTGTAGGACGTCTTCACTGAGCGTCCTACGACGACCCCCCGGCGCCCGCTCTATAGGGGGGTCGCTTCGTATTTGTGGGTCCTCACCTAAGGCCACCACGACCGGACGCGTCGCCCGCCGACCGACGGCGACGCCCAGGATCACGGATCCTGGGGCTAGCGGATGCGCCTGCCTCACCCCAAACAAGAAGGCGACGCATCGGAACACAGGTATTTCTGGCCGCCGAATCAGCTCTGTCTCAATCACCATCGGCGTCAGTCACGATGAGGCGGGTGGGTGCAGCGGCCCCTCTAACGCGAGGGGCCGCTCCGCGCAGCAGCTCGGTCTACCCTCGAACCGTGGACCCGATGCCCTCCCCCGGCGACCCCTGCCCCGGCTTCATCGCCGAGCCGGGTCGGTGCTGGCAGAGGATCTACAGCCACCTGCTCCAAGTCACCCACCGCCACGAGACGACGTCGTGGACGGGCCGCTGGTTCTCGCCGCGGGGTGATCGGTGGTTCAAGGCGTGGGCCTGTCCGGACCACCTCGAGGAACTGACGGGGCCGTAGGGGGGCGACAGCGGGACGTCCCTCGATTGCATGGGCGATCCGCCCCGGATGAAACGAGATATCGTCTCAACGCTTCGGATGTTTCGAGGTGCTGTGAAGCGAGAGCTTTGCGAGGGGGTGCACGCCACGGGACAAAGGAGACGTACGTGACTGTCATTCGTCGACGAGGGCGAACCGCTCCGGGAGCCCTCTGGCGCCGGGCGTCATCTGTGCTGAGCGCGCTGGCGTGCACACTGCTCCTGGCCCTGGGTGTCGGTGCCACCGCGAGCGGCGCGGCCGGGCCGTGGGGTCCGCACGACTCGGGCATGACCAAGGGCGGAGCACTGACGCCGGCGCTGCAACACCCCCGTGCCGTCACCCCGCTGACGCTGGCCAACATCGTGGTCACCGATCTGTCCACGAACAAGGGCACCGTGTACTCGTGGGACAATCCTGCTCCCTTCTACCATGCGAGCGACAACTGCAACCAAGGGGGCCCTCTGTGTATGAGCTACGGCAATGGCCCCAACTCGGCTGACGGAGGCGTCATGGAGGTGAGTTCCACTCAGCTCCAGCCAGGCGGCACGGAGGTGGCCGCTCTCGCCGTCGGGGTCGACAACACGACCTGCACCACGTACGCCGGAGCAACCGGATCGATGGAGCTCGATCAGTACGTCACCACATCAGGTCAGACACCTGTCCAAGTGGTCGGCATCCAGTTCGACTGCACCAACGACAGCGTCGACATCTCGGGCACCATCGCCTACAACATCGTCCCGACCGACCCCAACAACGGGTACTACGTCTTCGGGCAGCAAGGTGAGTTGGCGGGGTTCGGCAACGACAACTACCTCGTGTACCTCAACGGGGCCTTCTACTACAACCTCAACTCCCCCATCGTGGGCATGGCCCCCACGCCGAGCGGGGCGGGCTACTGGATGGTCGGCTCCGACGGTGGGGTCTTCTCGAGCGGCGACGCCGGCTTCTTCGGCTCGACCGGCGGCCTGCACCTGAACAAGCCCGTGGTCGGCATGGCGGCCACCCCTGACGGCAAGGGCTACTGGTTCGTGGCCTCCGACGGCGGCATCTTCAGCTACGGGGACGCGCCGTTCTTCGGGTCCATGGGCGGTAAGCCCCTCAACAAGCCCATCGTGGGCATGGCGGCCACGCCCGACGGCAAGGGCTATTGGCTGGTGGCCTCCGACGGCGGGATCTTCGCCTACGGCGACGCCCAGTTCTACGGCTCGACGGGCAGTCTGCACCTGAACCAGCCGGTGGTCGGCATGACGCCCACCTCGGACGGGGCCGGCTACTGGTTCGTGGCCTCCGACGGCGGGATCTTCGCCTACGGCGACGCCCAGTTCTACGGCTCGACCGGGTCCATCCACCTCAACGAGCCCATCGTGGGGATGGCGGCGACGCACGACGGGGCGGGCTACTGGTTCGTGGCCTCCGACGGCGGTGTCTTCAACTACGGCGACGCGGCGTTCGCGGGCAGCCTGGGCGGCACCGGGGTCACCGACGTCGCGGGGATCTCGCTCGGAGTCAGTCACCTGTTGGACTGAGGCCCGCCGGCCGGGGTGCCAAGGAGGGCTCTGGCCATACTTATGGCCAAAGGTCCGGGTGAGCAGATGATTCACAACAGTGAACCGCCAGCCGGTCACTCGTCGTGTCGGTCTGTCCGCCCGCTCTTGTGAGCATCTTGCGAGCATCGAGGCGAACTTTCGACCCTTCCGATGGGCCGTCCTGCGTGCGGAGGCCGAGGAAGCCCCGGGCTGATCGGGTCCCTACTGCAGGCCCCTATGACCTGTTGAGGTCCTGAGAAACATTCAGTTCAAGATGGGGAAGGTGGGGAGGCCGAGGGTCGCCAGGTCGTTGTTCATGCGGGCCAATGCAGCGTCCGCCGCCGTTGAGGTCGACTGGACCGTGGACGCGACCGCTGCCTCGCTCCCGCCTTTCGTACAGAGCGCGTCCAGTTGGGCAAAAGCTTGGACGTAGGCCGCCCAGTCCAGGGTGAGATTGGCGAGAGGTGGGTTCACCGCCTGGGACGCATCGACGTAGTCGGACCTGAATTGCTGGCACTGTTGAGAAACGGTCTGCATGGTGGGCACAGTGATCCCGGTGGGCGGGGACGCCGAGATTTGAAGGCTTGACTTGATTGACGACACGGCTTCTTCGAGCGCGGTCCCAAGGGGAGATGCATGACGGAACCACTGCAGCATTGTTTCAGAGGCGGGCACCGTTGTGGAGGTGGGAGCCGTCGTCGAGGTTACGGCGCGCGGCGTGGTTGAGGTCGTCGTCGTGGGCGCTGAGGCGCTGTGTCCCGACGAACACGCCGCCAGGGTTCCGGTGGCAGCCACGATCAGAACGACTCGCCAGGCCCGCACGCCGGTACGGTATCAAGCGGGCAGAGGGGCACCGCGGTAGGCGTGACAGCCAGGGAATGGATGCACCCCTCCAGTCCCACCATGGCCCCTCCCCTTTGCATCTGAGCCTCTCGGCGTGTGTCGATGGTCACTCCCGTGGGCCCTGCGCGCCCGCCGGCTTCAGGTCCGCCCTGGGGCCATGCCCTGTGCCCCCCAGGGGTCCGACCCCCCGGGCACAGACTGGCCCGCTTCCGGGCGGTTATCGCGAGAAGGTCCCGGCCGACGACCAGGCGGCTGCGCGCCTCGTAGGAGATCTCCTGCCCCACGATCCCTCCTGCTCCGGCGGCCGTGCCAGCGGTCACCGCGAGCATCCCAATGCCTACCGGAGGAGCAACGACGCAGACGGCCGCACCGATCAAGGCAGCTCCCCATGCAAAGTGCTTGGCCGTGCTGTCATGGCGTCCACCTCGTGCTGCCCGTTGGCGTCCTCGGTGGTTAGTTAGTTGCTCACTCTCGGGGATTGACCCGAAGCGGCAATCGTTGCTCGTGGGAGGGCCTGCTTTCCATGACGGGCGTCAACGCGGCCAGGATGTCAGCGGGAATCCACGACGCTTCTGCCCTCAGGCATCTTCAATACCTCCTCGAGCCAGCTTGATGCCCTGTCGGTTGATCGCGAATACTTTCGCCCGCTGGCTCATGATCCCCTATCCTTCGATCACCGATGAAGTTGGCGGGGACCTGATTCCTGCGCCAACCGACCCACGCTGTATGACCCTGCCCGATGCCCGAGTTCGGCTAAAGTCCCTGCTAGTCGGGCTGCCGGGATTTGAACCCGGGACCTCTTGACCCCCAGTCAAGCGCGCTAACCAAGCTGCGCCACAGCCCGCTCCTGGCGAGAGGCCCGAAACCTACCCGGGGTACTCGCCAGAAAAGGTCATTCGCTAACGCCTTGCGAACAAGGCCATTCGGAAACGACTCCCGAGAGGCTACTCAATCCGAGCGGACCTCTCGGGCAGCATCACGCTACCCTCCCCCGCGGCCGGATCCCCGCCGTGCGGTCTCGTCGGTGCCGCCCGGGTTGAGCCGCGCGTTGGCCACGTCACGCCCCGTCACCCCTTGGTAGATCGCTCCACAGAGACCGCGTATCTCTGATCCCGGGTTGGGGGTATCGTCGACCGTGGGACGTCAGTCACGAAGCGTCCCAACGACCCCCCGGCGCCCGCTCTCTAGGGGGGTCGTTTCGTTTCTGGATACGGCTGGTCTGGAAACGGCTGGTCGGCCGCTAAGTGGGCCAGACCCGCCGCAACCAACCAGGCCCCACGCTGGTTGACGTGTTCGTCGAGATGGAACCCGTGGGGGTCCTCCTCCGCCTCCTCGGCCATGGTCTTGACCTTCGGTGGCCCTCCGGGTGGATTGCTCCTTCTGCGCCCACGTCACAGGACCACGTTTTGTTCCGCCGCACTGGGAGGCTCTCGGTTTGATGGTTGCCGGCACTTTGCCGGCAGTTACCAGTAGTCCAGGGTGGCGATGAACTCACGAACGGCCGGAAGAGCCGTGTTTGGATCCTCGATGAATGGTTCGTGACCGACGTCTGGATGAGGTGAGCCCCCGGTAATGGTCCAGAGCTTGTGCGGGTCCGATGCTCCAGACTGGAGCGAAGGAGGACCCACACCATGGCCACACGTCGGCGGCACACTCCCGACCAGATCATCCGCAAGCTCGCCGAGGGCAACAAGCTCCTGGCGGGCGGCGCCGAACTCGACGAGGTGTGCCGGCACCTCCAGATCGCCGAGTCGACCTGGCATCGCTGGCTGGCCCAATACGGCGGCATGAAGGCGAGCGACGCCAAGCGCCTGAAGGAGCTCGAGGTCGAGAACACTCGGCTGAAGAGGCTCCTCGCCGAGGCCGAGCTCGACAAGGCGATGCTCAAGGAGCTGGCGGAGGGAAACTTCTGACCCCGAACCGCCGCCGTCGTGCAGTCGAGACGCTGCAGGCGCGGTTCGGGGTCTCTGAGCGCAAGGCGTGTCAGGTCGTCGGCCAGCACCGCTCCACCCAGCGTCTGGCCACCTCCGAGCCGCCCGAGGACGAGGAGGCACTCCGGGCGTTCCTCCGGGCCTTCTCCAAGGAGCGCCCCCGATGGGGCTGGCGCCGTGCCGCCAAGGCGTTGCGCCGAGAGGGATGGCGGGTGAACAACAAGCGTGTCCAGCGCCTTTGGCGTGACGAGGGCCTCAAGGTGCCCTATCGCAAGCGCAAGAAGCCCATGCGTGGCATCGGGGTGCGCGTCGGCCCCATGTCGCTGATCGCCCCCAACGCCTTGTGGGCGCTCGACTTCCAGTTCGACACCACCGAGGACAACCGCACCTTGAAATTGCTCAACATCGTCGACGAGTTCACCCGGGAGTGCCCGGCCATCGTGGTCGAGCGCTCCATCGACACCGATCGGGTCGTGGCCACCCTCGACCGCCTCGTCGTCGAACGCGGCGCCCCGGCCTTCGTGCGCTTCGACAACGGTCCCGAGTTCATCGCGCACGCCGTGGCCGACTGGTGCCGCTTCAACGGCGTCGGCTCGCTCTTCATCGACCCCGGTTCGCCGTGGCAGAACGCCTGGATCGAGTCGTTCAACGGGCGACTGCGAGACGAGCTGCTCAACGGCTGGCGCTTCGACTCCCTGCTCGAGGCCAAGGTCATCATCGAGGACTGGCGGATCGACTACAACATCAACCGACCACACTCGGCCCACGGTGACCTCACGCCCAGCGAGTTCGCCCACGCTTGGATCGACAGACACCAACCAGTGCCCGCATAAGCACTGGACCATTCATCGGGGCCCGCTCATGGAAGACAAACACACTGTGCGTTGGTGAGTCCCAGCATCAGCTCTTGGCTGCCCGCGACCATGATGGCGTCGCGCTGGCCACAGAGAACGAGGACGGGACAGCGGATCGCATGGAGTCGGCCGGTCAGATCTGTCCGAGCGAACATCCGCTCTAGTTGCGACACATTGTCATTGGGAACGGGCAGTCCCGCCATGGCAGCTTTCACCTTGTCGCGCACAGCCGGAATCCCCTCCTGAGGGACCGCCATTGCTGCGTAGCGGGCGGCCTGCTTGTCTTTCGACTCAGAGCGCCAAGACCAGGCAGCTACGTATCACGCGGCCACCGCAAGAAGCTTGGTCGTGCCAGTCGGACCGAGGACACGCAGTGCTGGTACAGCGACCTTGCCAGGGTTTACCCCGGGGGTGGTGCCGACAAGACCATGCCGGCGCACGCCTCAGCGTGGCGCAGGCAGTAGTTGAGTCCGATGAATCCGCCCATGGAGTGGTCCAGCACGCCCACGCGCTCATAGTCGAGGTGGACCCGCAGTTCGTCTAGATCGTCGGCGATCCGCTCGTAGGTGTAAGTCGCGCTCGGCGCGACGTCTGAGCGTCCACTTCCGCGATAGTCGTGGTACACAAGCGCGTACACGTCCTCGAGCGGTGCGAGGGCGTTGGCCGGGGTTTCGGAGATGTTGGCCGGTCCGGCTTGGCAAGCCAGGACAGGAGGTCCGGTACCCCGGACGTGGTACCGGAGCCGGACCTTGTCCGAGGTCTCGAAATCCCCCATCGTTGAGATGTCAAGCATTGGACGCCGAGCCCGAGGAGCGGGCCCCACCGCTCGGGCTTGAGGTATCCCATGGTGCAGAACTGCCCACCGTCCCGGCGTACGAGCAGGCGGAGTTCGCAATGGGACGGTCTCCTGACAACATTGTGGGGTTGAGGTGAAGGGAATCCCATGGAAGCGACCGACCCACAACAGATGGAAGAGCTCGCTGGGCAAATCGAAGCTGCGCTCCAGACGGCGGATCTCAATGGTTATCGGGAGCTCTTAGACCCCGATGTGACGTGGGGAGCACCTGATGACGCGCATCCCGGATGTCGCAACCGGGACCAAGTGCTCACCTGGTATCGCCGTGGCCGGGCAGACGGGGTACGCGCAGTCGTCACCGAGACGGTCATTCACCACGACAAGATCCTCGTCGGTCTGAGCGTCAGTGATGGTCGGTCGTCATCAGATGGCGGAGGCGGGCAGACCGCCCGCTGGCAGATTCTCACCGTGAAGCGTGGACGAATCGTCGACATTCGAGGTTTCGAAGATCGGGCGGTCGCCGTATCCCGCATGAAGTAGGCCACCGACCCGGCATGCTTTGGCACCCAACCCTTGCCGCCCGCATGCCCATGCGCCCGTCCCCTTAGAGGGGCCTGGTGTAGCGAACGTCATCGACTCCGAGGGTAGCCGGATCGCCGGCGGTTGGGGCTAGGGACCACCGATCGCACCCGTCAGGCCGAGTCGCTGTCTGGAACCGACATCTCCGCCAGGAGGGACCATTCCGTCCCCGGGAGCTCGGCATACAGGATCTCTGGGGTGTCGACCAGCATCGCCGGTGCCTCCCGGATGGCTTCTTTGAAGTGCTCAGAGTTGACGTGGGCAGCGCCGGCATCAGCATCGAGGAATCCTTCGATGAGAACGAACTGATCCGGGTTGTCCACGCTACGGGACCACTCGAACCAGAGGTTGCCTGGCTCCTGGCGAGTGGCCTGGGTGAAGTCGTTGGTGCGATCGATCCACTCGTCGCTGCACTCAGGGCGGACATTGAACTTCACGACGATCGAGATCATGAGCCTTCCTCGTACTGGGATGGGGAGAGGGCGTTTGCACGCCTCGTCCCGCCCATTTTGCCCGACGGTAGCCCGCTCGGCACCCGACCGCATGGTGCCGGCGAGCACCCGGTACCGACGACCCGGATCGGCGCTCGGTTACACCTCTGCTGCCCCGGTTCGCCCGATGGTGGGTCACCCGCGCCGAAGCCCTTCCTCGATGTGGATCGTGCCGTCGCGATGGAACGTCCAGCCTGGATTGTGCGCTACTTCCCACACGTATCCATCAGGGTCAGCGAACGCCCCGGTCGTGCCGCCCCAGTCGGCGACCGATGCTTGGCGGACGATGGAACCGCCAGCCCGTTCGGCGTCGTTCAGCACCTCGTTGACTTCTTCGGGCGAGTGCACGTTGTGCGCCAGCTCGATCCCGGGGGCGCCGTGACCGCCGAGAGCACTCCACAAGCCGAAGACCATTCCGCCAGCTTGGAAGAAGCACACCTCGTCATCCGGTTGCTGGGCACCTGACCAGCCGAGGGCCTCGTAGAAGGTTCGAGCCCGGCCGAGATCGGAGACTCCAAGTGTCACCAAGCTGATGCGCTGCTCCATCCCACAATCATGGCAAACACACGAAAGCAGTTCCGAGCAAAGAGCCGGGGGTCCCGGTTGGCCGGAGGGTGGGGGTCTCGGGCACCGATGGGAGTGCCCGTGCTCGGGACGTCGACGACCATGTCCATATCGATCAACGGCTCGATCTCGAACGATGACGAAGGGTAGGGTCCGGTGGGTCAAGTCCGAATTGGATTTGCGCCGGAGTCAACAGGAGGACGTGATGAAGTACGTCATCGAATACGAGATCCGTACCGCCGGTCTCACCCACGAGCAGAACTTCGCCAACCAGGACGCGCTGCTCAAGGCGTTCGGCACGTGGACGCCCGAAGAGGGGCTCACAGTCCATGCCTTCGTGTCCAATCTGAACAACGGGGGCTATGTGTTGGTGGAGGCTGACGACCCCACGGTGGTCTATTCGTTCGTTTCCAAATTCGTATACTGGAACGACGTACGCGTCGTGCCGGTGGTCGATGTGGCCGAGGGTGTCGCGAACGGCCTTGCTTCGCTCGCCTGGGCGCGCTCGGCAGTACAGGGCTGAACACACCCGGTTCGCCCCTTCGTGAGGGCGGACCGCACTGGAGCGAGGGCTGTGTCCTCAGAGCCTGCCAGTTGTAGGGTCCACGCCTTTGCGACCCCGCTTTCGGCGGGGTTGCTGCGCGTCGATGGGTCGGCCTCCGGGAATCGAAACGGAGCCTGGCCCCGGTCCAGGAGGCCGACCGATTAGCTCCGCCTGGCACGAACTCGATCGGAGCAATCGGTGAAGCTTGTCGTTGGGGAGATACTGCCGCTGGCGTTGGTGGTGACCATCTCGCCGATCAACGTCATCCCGGTCATCCTCCTGCTGTTCACGAAGAGGCCCTTGCTCAACTCGTCGTGCTTCCTGGCCGGTTTCATCGCGGGCGTGGCCGCCGTACTGGGTGCATGCGTTGCGCTGGCAGAAGCCGTGGACCTCTCCCCTGCCTCTGACCACTCGACTTGGATGGCTGTGGTCAAGCTGGCCCTTGGTGCGTACCTGGTGGTGGCTGGAGTCCGGAAGTTCCGTGGTCGGCCACGAGCAGGCGAGGAAGGGACGATGCCGGGGTGGATGGACGGTATTGCCGGTTTTGGCGCGCGGAAGTCGTTGGGGGCGGGTCTTGTGCTCGGTGCCCTGAATCCAAAGAACGTGGTCGTGGGCCTTGCGGCTGGCGTGACGATCGCATCGGCCGCGCTGCCAATCGGTCAACAGATTGCAACGATCGTCATCTACGTCTTCATCGCCGTGCTGGGGGTGGCGGGTCCCATTGTGGTCGCGCTGTGCCTCGGAGAACGGTCGCACGACGTTCTGGAGGGATGGAGAACCTGGCTCGGTCAGAACAGCGCAGCGGTCATGTCCGTCCTCTTCCTGATCTTTGGCGTCGTGCTCATCGGCCAGGCCATCGGAGCCGCGTAGCCCCGGCCAAGCCCCACCGGGCTGCCGAAAGGCATTCAGCCCAACCGGGAGCCCCAACCGGGAGCCCCGGCCGGTTCCGGACAACCCTCAGACCTGCCCGAGGATCAGCCCGCTCGTCGGCACGCCGGTGCCGGCGGTCACCAGAACGTGCTCGACGGCGTCGACCTGGTTGACCGACTCCCCGCGGATCTGGCGCACCGCCTCGGTGATCCCGTTCATCCCGTGGATGTAGGCCTCGCCCAGCAGTCCCCCGTTCGTGTTGATGGGCAGGGTGCCCCCGCGGGAGAGGTTTTCGACCGTCGCGAAGTCCTTCGCCTCTCCCCGACCGCAGAATCCGAGCTCCTCGAGCTGCATGAGGACGAACGGCGTGAAGTGGTCGTAGAGGAACGCGGTCGAGATGTCCGACGGACTGAGACCCGAGGCGCGCCACAGGCGGTCAGCCACCGCGCCCATCTCGGGCAATCCAAGGAGATCGTCGCGGTAGTAGCTGGTCATCCATTCACCGTCGAAGGTCGCGCCTTGGGCCGCGGCGGTGATCACGGCCGGCGTAGTCCGCAGGTCGCGCGCCCGATCCGTGGAGGTGACGACGAGGGCGACCCCACCGTCGCTCTCCTGGCAGCAGTCGAGCAGCCGCAACACTGGCTCGACGACCCAGCGCGATGCCTGGTGCTCCTCCACGGTGATCGGCCGCTCGTAGAACCAAGCATCGGGGTTCGTCGCCGCGTGCGCCCGGTCGACGACGGCCACCTGGGCGAAGTCCTCGTTCGTGACCCCGTAGGTCTCCATGTAGCGCCGGGCGTGGAGCGCGACCCAGGAGGCCGGGGTGAGCAGACCCCACGGCGCGTACCAGGACATGAACAGCGGGATCCCGCCGCCGAGCTGGCCGGCGAAGCCGCCGAACCGCGTGCCCGAGCGCTCGTTGAAGGCGCGGTAGCAGACGACGACCCGGGCCACGCCCGTCGCCACGGCCATGGCCGCCTGGAGCACAACCCCGGCCGCGGCGCCGCCACCGTAGGGGACCCGGGCGAACGTGGAGAGCTCCCGAATGCCCAGGTTGCGGGCCACCTCCATCTCCTCGCTCGCGTCCAGGGTGAAGGTCACCAGCCCGTCGACCTCGGCGGGAACGAGGCCGGCGTCGTCGAGCGCGTGCTTCACGCATTCGCAGGCGAGCTGCAGCTCGCTTCGCCCGGACTCCTTGGAGAATTCGGTCTGACCGATGCCGGCGATGGCCGTGCGGCCCGAGAGGAAGTCGCTCACGGAGCCGTCTCAGCGGCCGGTAGGCGCACCTCGGCAGTTCCGGTCACGTGGTCACCGAGGTTCCCTCCGGCCCGGAAGGCGATCTCGACCACGCCGTCGTCGCCTTCGCGGCGGAGCGCCGTGACCGACCCGGTGAAGGTCAGAGTGTGGCCCGGGAACACCGGCACACCCAGCCTGATGGCCAGCTTGGTCACCATGGCGTCCGGGCCGGCCCAGTCGGTCAGGAAGCGGCTGCAGTACGCGGTGTCCGACATGATGTTCATGAAGATGTCGGGCGCCCCCTGGGCGTTGGCGAAGTCACGGTCGTGGTGAGCCGGCATGAAGTCCCGGGTGGCGATAGCTCCGGCGACGATGCGCGTCGCGTCGACGTCAACCGCGAGGGGCGTCACCTCCTCCCCCTCGCTGAGCGCGGAGAAGTCCAAAGTCCGACGCGGCGCGGAAGGGCTCATCGGGGAGCCGCCGGGGTGAACTGGGGCAGGACGAGGCCACCGTCGAACTCCTCGAACGTGAGCTCGACGGCCATGCCGATGGTGACCGCTTCCGGCGTGGTCCCCACGATGTTGGTCACGACGCGCGTGCCCTCCTCCAGCTCGACGAGCGCCACCACGTAGGGGTACTCCATGAAGGGGAACTGCGGGTGTCGGGGCATGACGAAGCTGTACACGGTCCCGTTCCCCGAGGCCTCGACGGTATCCCAGGTCAGGGAGTTGCACGACGGGCACATCGGGCGCGGCGGGTGGCGCAGATCCCCGCACCCCGTGCAGCGCTGGATCAGCAGCCGGTGCTCCTTGGCGGCATCCCAGAAGAACTGTGTGTCGCTCGTCGTGGTCGGGCCGAGGCGCACGCTCATGGGGCGCCTGGCGACGGGTCGAACTTCAAGATGCGGAACCGCTGGCGGCCCACGACCTCTCCGTCCTGGTCGGTGTACGTCGTGAGCCAGGTGACGAAGCGGCCACGGCCCATGCGCGTCTGCTTCTCCTCGGAGATCGTTTCGAACACCGTCGTGGCGGAGACGACGTCCCCGGGACGCAGGTACCGGACGATGTCGAACTCCGAGTTGGTGGCCAAGGTGGCGGTGTAGCCCGCCCGGTCGAACAGCGTCAACGGCGAGTCTCCCTCGGGGACGACGGGTGACCCGCCGCGCTCGGCGATGCCACTGATGACCGGGGTGGCCATGGTCCAGGTCTGCAGCATGAGCGGCGGTGCCACCACCCCGCCGAAGCGCGACGCCGCCGCCTGCTCGGAGTCGGTGTAGACCGGGTTCCAGTCCTCGAACGCGGCTGCCCAGTGGCGGATCATGGGGACGTTGACCGGGTCGGGCGCCACGATCACGGGTTTCGAACCGACGGGGCGGCCGATGAGGCCGGCGAGCTGCCGGTCGAGCGACCCGGGATCGGGCGGTTCCTGCGCCCCATCGTCGCTCACGCGGCCGGCCCCGTCTCGAAGGCATCCACGTCGATGGTGGACGTACGGCGGGCGTACTGGGTCATGGAGAACGGCCACTGTGTGACGATGCGGCCTGTGCGCGATCGGTAGTAGCCGTTGCAGTCGGCCTGCCAGACGTCGATCTTGCGGATCTTGGCCTGCACGTCCTCGTTGTAGGCGGCCATCGGCCCCGGTTTCACATCGACCCAGGCCAGGCGCTCGTCGCGCATGCGCTCGAGCTGGCTGACCACATGCGCCACCTGGTACTCGATCATGGTGAGGATGCTCCCATTGTTGGTGTTGGGTCCGTACAACATGAACAGGTTGGGGAAACCGGCCGTCGTGATGCCGAGGTAAGCCTCCGCGCCGTCCTCCCACACGTCGGCGATGTGGCGCTCATCGCGCCCGACGACGTCGATGACCGAGACATACCTCGTCGTCTGGAACCCGGTAGCCAGGATCACCGTGTCGACGGACCGCACGGTGCCGTCTGCCGTCACGATGCCGTGCGGCGTGACGCGCTCGATGGGATCCGTGACGAGCTCGAGATCACGACGGTTGAACGACGGATAGTAGCCATTGGAGAAAAGCGGCCGCTTGCACCCGAAAGGGTGGGTGGGGGTGAGCTTGGCCCGCACCACGGGATCACGGACCACTGCGATCGCCGCCAGACCCGCCGCCTCGCGCTCGGCCACCACGTCGGGGTCCTCGAACGTCATCCCCTCGTCCATGAGCCGGAAGATCTCGGCCCGGATGGCCTCGACGGCGTCTGGGTTGTCCCGGAAGAACTGCAGTCTCTGCTCGCCGTAGGGCTTATCGGGTTTGGGCAGGATCCAGTTCGCGGTCCGCTGGAAGAGGTGGGTCCGCTCAGCCGTCTCCGCCACCACGGGCGTGAGCTGCACTGCGCTGGCCGCTGAGCCGATGATCGCCACCCGCTCGTCGTGTAGGTCGTGGGACTCGTCCCAGCGCGCCGAGTGGAACATGGTGCCCGCGAAGGAGTCGATCCCCTCGATCTCGGGGGCAATGGGATCGCGGAACATGCCGATGGCGCTGACGAGCACGTCGGCCTCGACCACCTCGCCACCGGCGGTGCTGATGCGCCAGGTCGCCGTCGCGTCGTCCCAGACTGCCCCCGTCACCTCGACCCCGAAGCGGCAGTGCGGCAGGACGCCGTAGCGTTCGGCGATGTCCTCGAAGTAGGCCAGGATCTCGGGCTGGGGCGGGTACGGACGGCTCCAATCGGGCTTGATCGCCCACGAGAACGAGTACAGGGCGGCCTGGACGTCGCAGGCGCAACCGGGGTACCGGTTGATGCGCCAGGTACCGCCGGGACCGTCGAGCTTCTCGAAGACCACGACGTCCTCGAAGCCGGCCTCCTTGAGCTCCTTGACCATGCAGAGGCCGCCTGGGCCCGCGCCCACGACGGCCACGCGGATGTGCCGCTCCCCTGTGCCCGTCGGGCCTTTCCGCAGTCCTGCCACCTGTCACCCCTCGTGCCGCCCCCCGGGCGTTCCCCATGGTTTACATGATCCGTCAGGCTTCCCTCCCTGCCCGCAGGCCGAGTTCACCGCCGGGCCGCGAGGATCGCGCGTCGTATCCAATGGGGGATGCAGAACGGGCCGGCACCCGGTCCGGGAAGGACCCGTTGCACATCTGTTGTGCTCAAGGCGGTGCGCTCCCGTTCCGAATGAATGCCCGTGGCAACCATTTCGCGCGATGCCCAGCTCGATCGGCTCCACTTCCTGATCGAGACGCAGCGGCTCATCAACGCCGGACCCCTCGAAGCGGACCGCGTCATGGCGTTGGTGGTGCAACGCGTGCAGGCCGCCACGAACGCAGACGGTGCCGCAGTCGAGCTCGCCGACGGCGACTCGATGGTGGTCCAGGTGGCGGGCGGTGTGGCCGAGCCGTCGACCGGCGAGAGCACCCCGCTCGAGGGCAGTCTGTCCGGGCAGGCGGCCCGACTCGGCATGCCCCTCATCTGCCGGGATGCCGTATCCGACACGCGGGTCGACGGTGAGGCCTGCCGCGCCATGAACATCCGTTCAGTGGCCGTGGCTCCCCTGGTGCAGTCCGGCCAGGGCGTGGGCGTGCTCAAAGTCATGGCGAGCGCCCCGGACAAGTTCAGCGAGGCGGACTCCGACGTGCTCGAGCTCATGGCCAACTTCATCACGCCGTCGCTCGCCATGGTGTCCAAGCTCGAGCAGGAGGCGGAGCGCGCGCTGCGCGACCCGCTCACCGGCCTGCCCAACAAGATGATCCTCATGGACCGGCTCTCGCACGCGGTCTACGAGGCCCGCCGCTACAACCAACCTTTCGGCCTCTTCTACATCGATCTCGACCACTTCTCCTCCATCAACGACTTCTTGGGTCGCGACGGCGGTGACGCCGTGCTGCGCGCGGTGAGCCGGGGGCTGAGTGGGACGGTGCGCTCGGGCGACACCCTGGCCCGGATCGAGGGTGACCAGTTCGTGATCCTGTGCGGCAACGCCGACCGCGACATCGTCGAGGAACGGCTGAAGACTCGCATCAGCGCCGTGATCGCCAAGGTCAGCGAGGAGCTGGCCCTGGCCGACTTCGTGCTCGAGGCGAGTGTGGGCGTCGTCTGGAGCTCCGGGAACGACGCGAGTGCGGAGAGCCTGCTCACGGCCGCGGCCACCGCAGCCTACCGGGCCAAGCGCCAACGTTACGCCGCCGTTCGCAACTGACCGCCGCACTCCTCCTGTCCGTCGGCTCCGAGGAACGTCGGGCTCTCGTGTGCTCCAATGAGCATCATGCCCATCGAAATCGAGTCCGACGTCCGCCTCGACCCGCGGATCCGCCGGATCCTCCCCCTCATCCCCAACCCCGTACTGGAAGACGTGGCCGACCGTGAGGAGCTCCTGGCCGAGCAGACCACGTCTGAAGCCGTCGCCGAACGCGAGGCAGCCCGCGCCCTCCAGGAGGCCCTGTTCGACACCGAAGCGAACGCACCGTCAGCCGGACTGACGACGACCACGGCGGAGTTCACCTCGGAGCCCGACGGCAACGCGATCAAGGTCCAGGTCATCCGGCCCGAGACATCGGTCGAGACCGCGTGCGTGTACTACATCCACGGTGGGGGCATGGCGACCATGTCGTGTTTCGACGGCATGTACCGGGCCTGGGGACGGATCATCGCGGCCCACGGCGTCACCGTGGTCATGGTCGATTTCCGCAACAGCCTGGCCCCTTCGTCCGCGCCGGAGGTCGCGCCCTTCCCCGCCGGGCTCAATGACTGCATCTCGGGGGTGCGCTGGGTGGCGGCCGGCGCGGCCGACCTCGGGATCGACCCCGGACGCATCGTGGTCGCCGGCGAGAGCGGCGGTGGGAACCTGACCCTCGCCACCGGAATGTCACTGAAGCGCTCCGGTGAGCTCGGGCTGATCGCCGGGCTCTACGCCCTGTGTCCCTACATCGCCGGCGAGTGGCCGGCGCCGGACTGCCCCTCCTCGGTGGAGAACGAAGGCATCCTCCTGCGGCTCCACAACAATCGGGGCCGCATGGGCTATGGCATCGACGCCTTCGAGGCGCGCAACCCACTGGCCTGGCCCGGCTTCGCGGGAACCGACGACGTCGCGGGGCTCCCGTCCACGGTGATCAGCGTGAACGAGTGCGATCCCTTGCGCGACGAAGGCGTGAACTTCTACCGGCTGCTCCTGGCGGCCGGAGTGCCGGCCCGCTGCCGCCAGGTGATGGGCACCATGCACGGGGCGGAGATCGCCAGTGTCCTGTGTCCCGAGATCAGCCGCGACACGGCCCGCGACCTGGCTGCGTTTGCCCGCGGGGACTGACCGCCATCTGCGGTGGCCCGCCACTACGCTCGCCCCCCGTGCCAGAACTCCACCGTGTTCCACGCCTACAGCGACGCCCACGCCTGACCACCGGTCTCGGCGGGGTGACCGCCGCTGTGGCGCTCGCCCTCGCCGCAGCCGCCATGCCGGCGTCCGCCTCGACGAGCAGCGCGCGCTCGTCCACCGGAGTCACCCGGGCCGCGCTCGCTCCGGGGAAGATCAACCACATATTGATCGTGGAGCTCGAGAACGAAGGCTACGACAGCACCTTCGGCCCGGCCTCCCCTGCCACCTACCTCAACGGAACCCTCCGTGCGAAGGGTGAGCTGCTCGCCAACTACTACGGCATCGGGCACGCCAGCCTCGACAACTACATCGCGCAGGTGTCCGGTCAGTCCCCGACCAGCGACACGCAGGCCGACTGCTCCAACAACGGGTTCACGTTCGCCGACGTCACGCCGGGCACACCTGACGCCGACCAGAGTGCGAACCCGGGACAGGTCGACGGGCAGGGGTGTGTCTACCCATCCTCGGTCAAGACGATCGCCGCGCAACTCGACGCCAACGACCCGCCGAACAAGTCGACCCACGTCGCTGCCTGGCGCGCCTACGAGCAGGACATGGGCAACGACCCGGCGCGCGACGGCGGCGCCACGGACAAGACGGGGGGCACCGACTGCGCCCACCCGGCCGTCGGGGCCCATGACACGTCCGAGGTGGCCACGCCCACCGACGGGTACGCCACGCGCCACGATCCCGCGGTGTGGTTCCACTCCGTCATCGATCACACCGCCGAGTGCAACGCCAACGTGGTGCCGCTCGGCACGCTCCGCCCCGACGGCGCTCCCTCGCCCGACGGGCACCTGGCTCGCGACCTGCGCAGCGAGAAGACCACGCCGCGCTTCGGCTTCATCACGCCGAACCTGTGCAACGACGGACACGACGACACCTGCCCTGGGCCGAACAGCACCGGGGGTCACGCGGGCGGGCTGACGGCGGCCGACCAGTTCCTCAAGGCGTGGATGCCGCTGATCATGGGCTCACCGGCCTACAAGCACGGCGACATGCTGGTGGCCGTCACCTTCGACGAGACCGAGCTGGGCGGAGCGGGGTCGACCAACGCCTGCTGCGGCGAGTCGTCGGGGCCCAACACCGTCGCACCGGGGAACGCCGGCGCCTCCAGCGACAGCGCGGCGGCGGGAGGTGGCCGAACCGGGGCCCTGCTGCTGAACTCCAAGTACGTCGTCCCCGGCTCCACGGACACGACCGGCTCCTACAACCACTACGCGGCGCTGCGCAGCTACGAGGACCTCCTCGGGCTCACGACCGGGGGCAGCGACGGCGAGGGTCACCTCGGGTTTGCTGCCGCCAAGGGGCTGGCGCCGTTCGGCACGGACGTCTTCCCCGCCAAGTTGAGCAGGGCGCACACCAACCACGGCTGACACCGGCGGATCGGCCGGTCCGCTCGAATTCGGGCCGGTCCGGCGCTCGCGCGTCCCCGGGGCGCGCCGCCCTGGCGCGGCTGCTCAGTCGATGCGCCGCAGGGAGGTCATGTACCGTTCGGCATTGGTGACGTACTGGGCAGCCGACAGTTTGATCATCGCGGTGTCGGAGCGGCCCTCGAGGACCCGGGCCGGGATCCCCAGCGCCAGGGACCCCGGGGGGACGACCATGTTGTTCGGCACCACGGCGTTGGCTCCGACGGTGGCGCCGGTGCTCACCACGGCATGGTGCAGCACGACGCTGCAGGAGCCGGCCAGTGCGTCGTCCTCGAGCGTGCAACCCTCGAGGTGGGTCAGGTGGCCGACCACGCACCCGTCACCGATCACCGTTGGGAACCCCGGGCCGGCGTGGACCACGGTGCCGTCCTGGACCGAGCTGCGCGCCCCGATCGTGATCCGGCCGTAGTCGCCTCGCAAGACGGCACCAGGCCACACGCTCGAGGAAGGCCCGATGGTCACCCGGCCGATCACCACGGCGTCGGGGTGCACGAACGCCGCGGGATCGATCTCGGGCGCGACGCCGCCGATCTCGTAGATGGGCACGGCGACCGACGCTATCGCTAGGCGTGGCCGGCGAGCCAGGTGATGACCTGGTAGGCCCGATAGACGAGGTAGATGATGCTGGCCACGATCATCAGCTTGAAGTACCACGGGATCGGCGCCCGCTCCTGTTCGGCCAGGACGGTGCCGCAGGTGGGGCATTCCCCGTTCTCACCGAGGTCCGCGTCCTCGACGAGGGCGTCGCACTCCTCGCACCAGGGCATCAGGCCCGCACCGTCTTGACGCCCCTGTTCACTTCCCGCCCAGCCGCACCCGCAACTTGATCGGCGTCGGCCCGAGGTCGAAGGCCTCCCGCAGGCCCCGCTCGATGTAGCGCAGGTAGGTCGCCGGCAGGCGCCCGCTCGAGAACAAGGTGAAGGTTGGGGGATCGGCGGCCCCCTGCACGGCGTAGCGGATACGCGCCCGGGGCGCGGGCTGGCGGCTCTGCAGCTCCTGTACGGCGCGGTTCAACACGCCGGTGGGTACGCGCTGGTGGTACGCGGTGACCGCCTCGCGGAGTGCGGGCAGGATCCGGTGCACCCCCTTGCCGGTGAGGGCGGAGATCTTGAGCACCGGCGCTGCGCCCAGGAACGCCAGCCGGTCGGCGACGCCGGCGAGGACGTCGTCACGGTCGTGGGCCGCCACCTGCTCCCACTTGTTCAGGACCACGATGGCCGGGCATCCCGACACCCCGATGCGCTCGGCTAGGCGCTGGTCCTGGTGCGCGGCGCCCATCGTGGCGTCGATCACGAGGATGGCGATGTCGGCCCGCTCGAGGGCGCGCAGGGCGCGTAGGGTGGCGTGCTGCTCGGTGCCCCGGTCGGTTTTCGACGGTCGGCGCAGTCCCGCCGTATCGATGAAGCACACCGGCCCGTCGGGCGTGTCCACCACCGTGTCGATGGCATCGCGCGTGGTGCCCGGCATGTCGTGCACCACGGAGCGCTCCTCGCCGAGCAAGCGGTTGAACAGCGTCGACTTGCCGACGTTGGGCCGCCCGATGATGGCCACCCGGGGAGCGGCCGGTCCCTCCCCCGCGCCGCCGCGCGCAGTGCCGTGGGCCGACGCCGCGGCGGGCTCGCCGCGGCCCGCGCCCGACCCGGCGCCGTCCGGTGCGGCGGCCCCGTCGGCGGTTCCCGTCGGGGGGAGCAGGGCCACCACCTCGTCGAGCAGGTCGCCCGTGCCCCGTCCGTGCTGGGCGCTGACCGGGAACGGGTCGCCCAGCCCGAGCGAGACGAACTCCCACGTGGCCGGCTCCCGGTTGGCGTCATCGACCTTGTTCACCGCCAGCCGCACCGGCGGTCCGGCGCGCCGGACCATGCGCGCGCCGCGGCCAGGTCGTCCTCGGTGACCCCGGTGGTGACGTCGACCACCAGGAGGATCACGTCCGCCTCGGCCAGAGCCCGCTCGGCCTGTGCGCTCACCTTGGCCTCGAGGCCCTCACCGGCGGCCAGCCACCCCCCGGTATCGACGACCGAGAAAGGTACGCCCGCCCATTCGGCCGGCAGCACCTTGCGGTCGCGCGTCACCCCCTGCTCCTCTTCGACCACCGCGGCCCGGCTGCCCACGATGCGGTTGACCAGGGAGGACTTGCCCACGTTGGGACGACCCGCCACCACCACGGTGCCCGTCATGGTGCGCACCCGAGGCGGAACGAGGTGCCGTCGAGAGCCCGACGCAACGAGGCGCCGTCAGTGGGCACCACCTCGACGGGCCGTGGCAGATCGGCCAGCGTGGCCCCGTCGAGGAAACGTCCCTGGTTCAGGCAGGCGTCCGGGACCAGGCACCGCACCCCCGCGGGGACGTCCGCGACGACGCCGGCCAGATCGGCACCGGTGAGCAGACCGGCCACTCCGATGGTGCCGCCGAAGTAATCGTTCACCACCGCCCGCAGCTCGACGTCCCGCCGGGGGTGGCCGGCCAGCACCGGGGCGAGGACCTCGGCGCCGAAGGCACCGGTGAGGACGCAGACCGGGCGGTCGTCGGGACCGCCGGCCGGCGCCGGCCCGCCGGATGGGTCGGCCAGCCGCGGGGCGCGGTAGCCCTCGGCCGGGGCGGCGTCGACCGCGGCGAAGAAGCCGTGGCGCACCCCCCCCGGCCCGGCCGCCGCCGGCTGGGCAAAGGCCTCGGCGAAGGCGCGCGCCATGCCGATGCCGTTCTCGTGTTGCGGGTAGCCCTCGTAGTGGGCGGCCGGCGGCAGCGGGCGCCGCGCCATGAGGTAGTACTCGTCGGAGGCGAAGACCACGCGCCGCCCGAGCGCCTGTCGGAACACGCGTTGCCACTCGGTGACCGCGTCGAGCACCGCGGCGGCCTCGTCGGGCGTGTGCGGCCGCATCTCGTCCTCGTTGGAGAATCGGCTGAGGCCGAGGGGCACCACCCCGACGCTGGCCAGTCCGGCGAAGCGGTCCAGGACGCCGGCCAGCGTGTCCTCCAGGGCCGCACCGTCGTTGACGCCGGGGCACACCACGACCTGGCCATGCACCTCTATCCCCCCGTCGAGCAGCACCTCGAGCCAGCCCAGGCTGGTCGCGCCCTTGGGGTTGCGCAGCATGCGGGCGCGCAGCTCGGGGTCCGTCGTGTGGATGGATACGAAGAGGGGGCTGAGGCGCTCGGTGAGTATGCGTTCGGCGTCGAGCTCGGTGAAGCGGGTCAGCGTGGTGAAGTTCCCGTAGAGGAACGACAGCCGGTAGTCATCGTCCTTGAGGTAGAGGCTGCGCCGCATGCCCTTGGGCAGCTGGTAGATGAAGCAGAAGGCGCAGTGGTTGTCGCAAGTGCGGATGCGGTCGAAGACGGCCGAGGACACCTCGACTCCCAGGGGCTCCCCCGCCCCCTTGCCCACCCGGACCAGCCGGGGCAGCGGCGCGCCGGCGCGCCGGACCAGGACACCGATGTCGTCGGCGTCGGTCAGGCGTTGGAAGTCGATGACGTCGCGCGGCTCGTGGCCGTCGATGCTGAGGATCTCGTCTCCCAACGCCAGGCCGGCCCGTGCTGCCGGCGACGCCGCGGCGACCGAAGTCACCGTGGGGGCTGACATACCCACCAGGTTACTGTCGGTATCCTGGAAATCGTGCCCGGAGTCGACCGAGTGATGCTGGCGGCGCCCCGGGGGTTCTGCGCCGGGGTGGAGAAGGCGATCAAGGCCCTGGCCTGGATGGTCCGGGTCTTCGAGCCACCCGTGTACTGCTACCACGAGATCGTCCACAACCAGCACGTGGTGGAGCGCTTCCGTGCCCAGGGCGTGATCTTCGTCGACGACGTGGCCGAGGTCCCGGCCGGGGCCCCGCTCATGCTCTCGGCCCATGGCTCGGCGCCCTCGGTCGTCGAGGCGGCCCGGGGCCAAGGCGGTGTGGTGGTCGACGCCGTGTGCCCGCTCGTCACCAAGGTCCACCACGAGCTCAAGGTGCGCAGCCGCAAGGGCTACACCGTCCTCTACGTCGGCCACGCGGGCCACGAGGAGGCCGTGGGGACGATGGCCGTCGCCCCTCGCTCGGTGCACCTGCTCGAGCACGAGGCGGACCTCGACGCGCTGGGCGACCTGGCCGGCGAGGGGACGCCGGTGGCCCTGCTCGCCCAGACCACGCTCAGCCACGACGAGTGGAGCGGCCTGATGGAGGCGGCGCGCCAGCGCTTCCCCGACCTGTGGATGCCCAACCGCAGCGACCTGTGCTTCGCCACCACCAACCGCCAGGCCGCGCTCAAGGCCATCGCGTCGGAGGCGGACGCGGTAGTCGTCATCGGTTCGGCCAACTCCTCGAACACGGTGGCGCTCGAGAAGGTGGCGCGGGCAGGCGGGTGCCCGCGCGTGCTGCGGGTGAACGAGGCGGGCGAGCTGCCCGGTGACCTGTCCGGCACGGTGGGCGTGACCGCCGGGGCATCGGCGCCCGAAGACCTCGTCGAGGCGGTCATCGCTCGGCTCGCCCCGGCCGAGGGGGTGACCGAGGTCACCGTGACCACCGAGGACGAGTACTTCCCCCCGCCGCCCGAGCTGCGCGAGATGCTGCGCGCACTCGGCAGCACCATCGGCTTCCTGGCCGGCCGCCCTGGACCCGAGCGGGCCGACCCGGCGTCTCACGACCGCTCCGTTTCAGCCGCTGACGTCCTGGAGCTGCTCGCTTCTTGAGTGCCGGCCGCGATGCGCCAGTGCCCTCCCGGCGCCGTGCGCGATGATTGACCCCATGACGTTCACCCGCATGGACGAGTCAACCGCCGAGCAGTGGCAAGTCATCATCGGCGAGACGATGTCGCACCAGCCCCGCGTGTCGGACCGGGTGCTGTCCATGCTGGTCTCGCTCGAGGACATCCTCGACGGCTTCGCCGTCGACCAGTTGGTGCACTCGCTCCAGACGGCCACCCGGGCCGAGGAGGCCGGAGCCGGCGAGGAGGTGGTGGTCGCCTCGCTGTGCCACGACATCGGCAAGGCGGTCTCCGTCCTGAACCACCCGGCCATCGCCGCGGAGATCCTGCGGCCCTACGTCGGTTCGGACACGTACCACATGATCCGGGCCCACCAGGACTTCCAGGGGCGGCACTACTACACGCACCTTGGCCAGGACCCCGACGCGCGCCAGCAGTACGACGGGGAGCCCTGGTACGACCTGGCCCAGCAGTTCGCCGACGAGTGGGACCAGACCAGCTTCGACCCGGCGTACCCCACGAAGCCGCTCTCGCACTTCGAGCCCATGGTACGCCGGGTCTTCGCCACCCCCAGGCCGCGTTGAGCCTCTCCCGCGGCGCCACCTCGGGCGCCGCTGTCCGTACCGATCCGGCGCACGCGCGGCGGGTGATCGAAGCATCGCGCCGCGAGTTCGACACGCGGCACCCCGGTGTGAAGCTCGCCCCCGTGGTCGGACTCATCTGCGCCTACGAGGAGGAGGACAACATCGGCGCCGTCCTCGCAGCCATGCCGGCCGAGGCCTGCGGGCTCGAGGTGACAACCGTGGTGGTCGTCGACGGGGGGAGCGACCGCACCGACGAGGTCGCCAAGGAGTCGGGTGCCGTCACATTCGTCCTGAGCGAGAACCTGGGCCACGGCTACGCCCTGCGGGTCGGCTATGCGCTGTGTGTCGAGCTCGGGGCCGAGTATGTCGTCACCCTCGACGCCGACGGGCAGAACGACCCAGCCGAGATCCCCGTGATGCTCCAGCCGCTGGTCGACGACGAAGCCGACTTCGTGGTGGCCTCCCGGGTCCTGGGCCGGGACACGACCACGGACAGGTTCCGCAAGGCCGGCGTCCGAGTCTTCTCCTGGGTCATGAGCCTGATGGGCCGGACCAAGCTCACCGACACCTCGAACGGCTACCGGGCCCTGCGGGTGAGCATGCTCGACGACGTGGCCTACCGGCTTGAGCAGCCCCAGTACCAGACGGCCGAACTCCTCATCATCGCCATGCGGCGCGGGTGGCGCGTCACCGAGCGCCCCACCGTGTGGCTGCCCCGGGCCTCGGGCACGACCAAGAAGGGCAAGAACTGGCTCTTCGGCTTCCGCTACGGCCGGGTCGTGCTCGGGACGTGGTGGCGGGTCCGCCGCCTCCCGCGGCACTCCTGACGCCGTCGGCACGCGCCGCGCTCGGCGGGGACGACGGTCGTCGGGGCAATGCCCACGGCGAGTGGTTGACGGGACCCTCCCACGACGTCACGATTGCCATCACGAGACGTGAGGTGCCGTCACGAAGTGAGGCTCGCATGAAGAAGCGATTCCGCCGGGGCGCAGCGACGACAGCACCGTCCGACCTCATGGGCCGGACGCCCTCGGTCCACGTCCTCAGCAGCGAGGAGGAGCTCCGGCACGCCCTCCAGCGGGCCGCCGAGTTCGATCAGCGGACGGTCGACATGTTGCTCACCCGCTCCGCCCACTACCGGGCCCTGCTCTCCGATGCGCCCGCACCCGGGCCGGCCGACCCCGCACCCTCGCCGGGGGTCTGAGGGACGGCTCGGGACGCCCCGGGGGGCCCATTGCCCCGGGACCCTTCGGCCCGCGCGGGGTCTCAGTAGCGCCCGGTGCGGGCCTTGGCCTCGTCGTAGACGGCCTGCAGGGCCGGAACCAGCGCCTCGGTGGCGGTGTGTACGGCCGAGCGGGACACCCGCCCGCCCCCGGTCCTCGGCGGCGGCGGGATGGCGGGGCCGATCACCACATCGATGGTGAGCGGCTTGGGGACGGTGCTGCCCTTGGGCATGGCCAGGTCCGACCCCCCGATGCCGATGGGCACGACCGGCGCACCGGTACGGGCCGAGAGGAACGCCGCACCCTCCATCAGGTCTTCCACCACGGGGCCCTCCCGCCGCGTGCCCTCGGGGAACAGCACGAGCACCTGTCCCTTGCGCAGCACCTCCTCGGCCCGCTGCAGCGCCTCGCGGTCGGCCGACTCGCGGTGGACCGGGAAGGCACCGACGGTGAGGAGGAGGCGTCCCAGCCACTTGTTGTTCCACATCTCGTCCTTGGTCATGAAGAAGAGTTTGCGATCGGTGCAGAAGGCGGCGAAGCCGAAGTCGGCGAAGGACCGGTGCACCGGGGCCAGGATCACCGGTCCCGACTCGGGCACGTGCTCGCGCCCGGTCACCCGGGGGCGGAACCAGGCCCACAGCGCGGTGACGAAGAGCGTGCGCTCGGCCCGGTAGACCGGCGTCATCCGGGGGTCCACCTCGAACTCCTGCCTGCGCCCCGGCGCCTCGGGCTTGCCCGCCTCAGCCTCGTTCACAGCCACGACAGCACCTCCTCGACAACATCGTGCACCGTCCGCCCGGTTGTATCGAGCAACCGCGCCCCGGGCGCCTCGTGCAACGGGGACGCCTGGCGCGTCGAGTCGATACGGTCCCGGCGCGCCACCCCCTCGGGGGTCTCGTCGTGGCGCCGGCGCGCCCGTTCCACGGGGCTCGCCGTCAGGTAGACCTTGAGAGTTGCGTCGGGGAACACGACCGAGCCGATGTCGCGCCCCTCGACCACGCCGCCCCCATGCTCGTCGGCCCAGGCGCGTTGGCGCGCCACCAAGTGCCGCCGTACGTCGGGGTTGGCCGCCACCACCGACACGGCCCTGCCCACCTCGGGTGAGCGGATGACACCGCTCACGTCGAGCCCGTCGATGCTGACCCGCTCCCCCACCTCGATCCGCGCCGCACGCGCCAGCGCCGCCACCGCCGCGCGGTCGTCGGGAGCGGTGCCGCGGGCCAGGGCCAATGCGGCAACGGCGCGGTACATGGCCCCCGTATCGAGCCGCTCGAGCCCGAGGCGCTCGGCCACCTCGCTCGACACGGTGGACTTGCCGGCGCCGGCGGGCCCGTCGATGGCCACCAGCAGCGCCTGTGGGGCATCGCCGCCCGACGTCAGGGCGGCCAGGTCGGACGCGAAGGCCGGGTAGCTGGTCTCGGTGGCCCCGAACCCGGTCACCAC
This sequence comes from uncultured Acidimicrobiaceae bacterium, assembly GCA_963781955.1. Taxonomy (GTDB): domain Bacteria; phylum Actinomycetota; class Acidimicrobiia; order Acidimicrobiales; family RAAP-2; genus Bog-473. Next base: position 1,359,081 of record CAWAHU010000001.1, on the reverse strand, counting down.
GGTGCGCGCACCGGGCCCGGCCGCCAACCCGGCCACGGCCGCGGCCATGGCCATGCGATGGTCCCCCAAGCTGTCCACGCGGGCGCCACGGAGCATCCCTGCGGCCCCGGTGACGGCCAGGGTGTCCCCCTCGATCCGAGCCGTGGCGCCGAAGGCCTCCACCATGGCCGCCACTGCGGCGAGGCGGTCCACTTCCTTGACGCGCAGCTCGCCCACGTCGGTGAACACCGTGGTCCCCTCCGCCACCGCCGCGGCCACGGCCAGCGCGGGAACCTCGTCGAGCGAGGGGATCTCCCGCGCCGCCACCGTGGTGGCCCGCAGCGGCCCGGCTGCGGCGCGGATCGTGGTGGTGCCCGAGCCTTCGGGCTCCAACGCCACCGCCGCGCCCATGCGACGCAGCACGTCGACGAAGCCGAGGCGCGCCGGCCCGTCGTAGACACCGCGCACCGCCACCTCGCTTCCCGGCACGACGCAGCCGGCCACGACGAAGAAGGCGGCCTGCGAGGGGTCGCCGGGCACGGTCCGTTCGACCGGGGTGAGCGACGAGGCCCGCACCCGCACCACGCGCCCCTCGCCCCAGGGCTCCACCTCGATGTCCGCGCCGGCCTCGGCCAGCATCTCCTCGGTGTGGGTCCGCGTCGTGACCGCCTCGCGCACGGTCGTCGTCCCCTCGGCGGACAGACCGGCCAGCAAGATGGCCGACTTGACCTGCGCGCTGGCCACCTTGGAGGTCCAGTCGATGCCGCGCAGCGACCCGCCGTGCACCCGCAGCGGCGGGAAGCAGTGCTCGCCGCGCCCCTCGACCCGCGCCCCCATGAGGGCGAGCGGCTCGGCCACCCGGTCCATGGGCCGCACAGAGAGCGAGGCGTCCCCCGCCAGCTCGGTGACCCAGCCGAAGCCGGCCACCAGCCCAGCCAGGAGCCGCATGGACGTCCCCGAGTTGCCGCAGTCCAAGGGGCCTGCGGCGGCGTGCAGCCGATCGCGCCCGCCGTGGACGGCGACCGCCCCGCCGGGCCGGTGCTCCACGCCGGCGCCCAGCGCCTCCACCGCCGCCAGCGAGGCAGCCACGTCGGCCCCGTCCGACAAGCCGTGGACAACCGAGGTCCCCTCCGCCAGGGCCCCCAACAGGACAGCCCGGTGTGAGATCGACTTCTCCCCCGGCGTGCGCACCGTGCCCCGGCACGGCACGCCACCGGTCACCACCAAGCCCCGGGGCGGCGTCATGACAGCGGCTCGGCCCGGCAGCGGTACCCGCGCGCCTCGACGGCGGTGGCCAGGGCGCCGGCCTCGGCCGCGTCGACGACGAGGATGAGCACGCCACGCGGGCCCTCGGCCGAGTGCGCGATCTCGATGTCGTAGATCCCGATGCCGGCGTCGCCGGCCAGCGAGGTGATCTCGGCCAGCACGCCCGCCCGGTCGGGCACCGGGATTCGGAGCTCGGCCAGGTTGTCGGGCCGGGCGACCCGCGCCGGCAGGTTGCGCCGGGCCGCGCTCGCTCGCTGCAGGTCGCGGAGGAGCGCACCACGGTCGCCGCGCAGCGACCCGGTCCCGCACGAGGCGCAAGTCCTCGACCAACCCGTCGAGCGCGTCGACGATGGCGGGCGCGTTCTCGGCGCAGATGTCGGGCCAGATGCCCGGGTGTCCGGCGGCCACCCGGGTCATGTCGCGGAAGCCACCCGCGGCCAGGCGGAGCAGCGCGGCGTCCTGCTCCGCGCCGGTGCTGGCCTCGTTCATGAGCGTGGCCGCCACCAGGTGCGGCACGTGGGAGACCACGGCGACCAGGCGGTCGTGATCGGCGGCCGCGAGGACCAGCACGTCGGCACCGAGGCTCGACACCACCGCGCGCAGGCGTTCGAACGACGCCAGGTCCGTGGTCGCGGTGGGGGTCAGCACCCACACCGCCCCCTCGAAGAGGTCGGGGTCGGCCCCTCGCAGGCCCACCTGCTCGGAGCCGGCCATCGGGTGGCCGCCCACGAAGCGCGCGTGGTCGGCCTGGGCCACGATGGCCGTCTTCACGCCGCACACGTCGGTCACCACGGCGTCGGGCCGGCGGCGCCCGTCGGCCAGGAGGTCCCGCACCGTGGCGGCCACGGCGGAGGCGGGGACGGCCACGAAGACGATCTCGGCCTCGGGGTCGTCACCCGCCAGATCGATGACGCCGGCGGCCAGGGCCTCGTCGAGCCGTTCGGGGTCGTGGTCGATCCCGGCGACGTGCCACCCGCGCCGGCGTAGGGCGAGGGCGACCGAGCCCCCGATCAGCCCGGTCCCGACGACGAGTGCCCGGCGGCCCTGGATCCCCTCCGGCGGTCCGGCCTCAGTCGGGGAGGTCATCGCGCAGCGACTGGGCGCCGTGGAGGTACACGTGGTGGATCTCGTTCCGTGTCTTGGTCGTGTGGACGTGCAGGAGCACCCGGATGCACCTGGGCATGGAGCCGGGGACCGCGATCTCCGAGGCGCACAGGAGGGGCACCGCACCGAAGCCGATCTCTCGGATGGACGTGGCCGGGAAGGTGCTCGTGACGTCCGGGGTGGACGTGAAGACGGCGCTGATGATGTCGTCCTCAGCCAGCTTGTTGCGGTCCATGAGGGTGCGCATCAGCTCCTGGGTGCGCTCGGTGACCTGGGCCACGGTGTCCTCGTCGACCGTCGTCGCCCCGCGCAGACCCCTGACGGTGGGAGCGGGTGCCATGGCGGGTCACTCTACCGGGAGCGCCGCCGCGCCCCGGGTGCCGCCGGCCCGGCCGGCCGCACCCCGCCGTCAGCCCGTCCCGGGCGGCGCCGGTGGGTCGGGCCGGCGGGACGGGCCTGCCGCGGCAGCCAGGGCGCGCACCTCCTCGGACCTGAGCGCCCGGAACTGCCCGGGACGCAGCCGGGCGTCGCGCAACGGCCCGATCCGGCTGCGCACGAGCCGGCGCACGGGGTGGCCGACGGCCTCGCACATGCGGCGGACCTGCCGGTTGCGGCCCTCGTGGATCACGATGCGCAACACCCCCTCGGCCAGCACGCCCACCTCGGCCGGGGCCGTGATCCCGTCTTCGAGCTCGACACCTTGGCGCAGGGTGCGCAGCGCGCCGGGGGCGGGCGTGCCGCCCGCCACCTCGACCACGTACTCCTTGGGCACCCCGTGGGAGGGGTGGGTGAGCAGCTGGGCCAGCGCACCGTCGTTGGTGAGGATCAAGAGGCCCTCGGTGTCGCGGTCGAGGCGGCCGACCGGGAAGACCCGGGGCTCGGGCGGGACCAGCCCGAGCACGGTCGGCCGCGCCTGCGGGTCGTCTGCCGTCGTGATGACACCCGCCGGCTTGTTGAGGAGGTAGTGCACGAGGTCCGGCGCGACGGGCACCAGCGCGCCGTCCACCTCGACCCGCTGTCGCGCCGGGTCGATCCGCCGGCCCAGCGCGGCCACCGCGCCGTCGACGGTGACCCGGCCGGCCGCGATCAGCTCCTCGCAGGCCCGGCGCGAGCCGAGACCGGCGCGGGCGAGGACCTTCTGGAGGCGCTCGCCCCCGTCCGTGGCCGGGCGTTCAGGCGTGGCCGGGGGGTCAGGCGTGGCCGGGGGTTCAGACGTGGCCGGACGCTCAGCCGTCGTCGGACGCGGTCTCGATGCCCATGCCGAGGGACGCGCGCAGGTCCCGCTCGAATTCCTCGGCCACCTCGGGGCCCGGCAGGAAGTCCTCGACCGCGGGCAGCTGGTCGAGCGAATCGAGGCCCAGCCGTTCCAAGAACAGGTCGGTCGTGCCGAAGAGGGCCGGCTGCCCGGGGCCCTCGGCATGCCCCACGACGGCGATGTAGCCGCGCTGTTCGAGCAGCCTGGTCACGCCGTCCACGTTCACCCCACGCAGCGCGGAGATCTGCCCGCGGGAGACCGGCTGACGGTAGGCGACGATGGCCAGAGTCTCGAGGGCGGCCGTCGACAGGCGGGTGGACACCTCGCGGTTGGCGAACCGCTCGACGTAGGGCGCCAGGTCGGGGTGTGTCTGGAGCCGCGCCCCGCCGGCGATCCGGGCCAGGACGAAGCCGCGCCGCTCCGCCTGGTACGAGCGAGCGAGCTCGTCGAGCGCCTCCTCGATCCGCTCCACCGGCTCCTCGAGCAACTCGGCCAGCAGCGGCGGCGCCAGCGGCTCGACGGCCACCAGCAGGATGGCCTCGATCGTGCGGTTCAGCTCGTCTCGCTCCACCGGGCTCACTCCCCTACCCCTCGTAGTCGTCGATCTGGTAGCCGGACAGCTCGGCCAGGCCGCGTCCCGACGTCACCGGCTCCTCGACGGCGACCCAGTCGATGCGCAGGTCGCCGAAGGTGGCGCCCTGCCCGAGGGTCACCCGTCCCATCTTGCACAGCTCGAGCAGGGCCAAGAACCGCACGATCACCTCGATGCGCGAGGTGCAGCCCGAGACGAGGGCGCGGAACGAGGCGGCCCGCTCGGCGTCCGGGGCGGCGATGAGCTCGCGCACCGTCTCGGACACGGTGAGCGTGTCCACCGTGACGTGCGAGAGGTCCACCCGGGGCGCCGGCCGCTCGGCCGTGCTGCGCAGGTAGGCCTGCGCGATGTCGTCGGGCGTGACGCCCGAGAGCAGGTCGGGGGCGTGCACGACGAAGTCGTCGTCGAGGCCGACCTCGCGCGGGATCGAGCGCGCCGCCTGCTCGGCCATGGCCACGAACACGTCGGCCGCCGCGGCGTAGGCCCGACACTCGAGCAGGCGCGACAGCAGCAGGTCGCGCTCCTCCCAGCCGGCGAACTCCTCGTCCTCCTCGGTCGTATCGGGTCCGGGCAGGAGCTTCTGGGACTTGAGCTCAATCAGGACAGACGCCACGAGGAGGAACTCCGAGAGCTGATTGAAGTCGATGTGCTCGCGCTCGGCTGAGAGCACCCGCACGAAGCCGTCGACCACCGGGAGCAGCGGCACGTCGAGGATGTCCACCTCGTGCGAGGACACCAGGTGGAGGAGCAGGTCGATGGGACCCTCGAAGAACGGGGTGGAGACCGTGTAGGCCACCCGCCGACGTTACCGAAACGGCGGGGACCGGACGGACACCCGGCCTGTCGTCGCACGGCGCCCCAGTTCACGGGCCGTAGCATGGCCGCCCATGAACAGGGTCCTCTCCGGCATCGTGCCGTCCGGCAACTTCACCTTGGGGAACTACCTGGGGGCCCTGCGGCACTGGGTCTCGTTCCAGGACGACCACGACGCCTTCTACGGCCTGATGGACCTGCACGCCCTCACTCAGGAGATCGAGCCGGCCGCCGTGCGGGCCAACACCCTCGATGCGGCGCTCAACCTCCTGGCCATCGGGCTCGATCCGGACCGAGCCACGCTGTTCGTCCAGAGTCACGTGCCCGAACACGCCCGCCTGTCCTGGCTCCTCGAGTGCACCGCCACGATGGGCGAGTTGCGGCGGATGACCCAGTTCAAGGACAAGGGCAAGGGACAGGAGAGCGTCCGGGTGGGGCTCTTCACCTACCCGGTCCTCCAGGCAGCCGACATCGTGCTCTACGACGCCGACGCCGTCCCGGTGGGCGACGACCAGCGCCAGCACCTCGAGCTAGCGCGCGAGCTGGCCCTCCGGTTCAACAACCGTTACGGCGACACCTTCACCGTGCCCGAGGCCGCCATCGCCGGCGCCGGCGCCCGGGTCATGGACCTCCAGCACCCCGAGCGCAAGATGTCCAAGTCGGTCGACTCCCCGCTCGGCACCATCGGGCTCCTTGACTCCGACGAGGAGATCACCCGCAAGGTACGCAAGGCGGTGACCGACACCGACGGCGAGATGCGCTATGACCGGGCGGCCAAACCCGGTCTGGCCAACCTGCTCGACCTCCTGGCTGCCGCGACCGGGCGCACGCCTCAGGACGTCGCGGACGGCTACCAGCGCTACGGCGACCTCAAGAAGGACGTGGCCGCCGCACTGTGCGAGCTGCTCGGGCCGGTGCGCAGCCGTCGGGCCGAGCTCGAACAGGACCTGCCCTACGTCCATGCCGTCCTGGCCCGGGGGGCGGCCCGCTCCCACCAGGTGGCCGCCACCACCTACGCCCGCGCCGCCGAGGCCGTCGGCCTCATGACGGCTGCGGACGGCGGGGGCGGGGGCGGGACGCCGGCCGGCTGAAGGGCCGGCTCAGAAGTTCAGGCCGAGGACGCCGGCCCACCAGCTGTAGAGCTGGTGGAAGAGCCAGCCGATGGGGCCGAGCTGACCGTTGCGCGACAGCAGGAAGTTGAGCGTCACCAGCACCATGAGCGCCGGCATCGTGTACCGCTGGTAGCGCATGTACGACGGCCACCAGCTGGCCGGCATGAAGCGCTCGAGGACCGTCGAGCCGTCGAGCGGCGGCACGGGGACCAGGTTGAAGGCGCACAGCCCGACATTGAGCAGGCTGGCCCAGAAGACGATCTGTGCCAGCAGCGACCACTGGCCGATGGAGCCCGCGACCGGCAGCCCAGGCCGCACCAGCTGCACGAAGACGATACCGAAGACGACGGCCAGCACGGCGTTGGTGCCCGGGCCGGCCAGAGCCACCAAGGTCCGCTGGTTGCGCGGGCGGCGCAGGCGCGTCATGTCGACGGGCACGGGCTTGGCCCACCCGATGAAGCCACCACCCGCCAGCGAGAGCATGGCCGGCACGATGAGCGTCCCCAGCGGGTCCACGTGCACCACCGGGTTGAGGGTCAGCCGCCCGGCGCGCGCCGCCGTGTCGTCGCCGAAGGCCTTGGCCACCCAGCCGTGCGACACCTCGTGGAGGATGACCGACACGACGATGACGCAGAAGATGATGACCTCGCTCTGCGTGATGTTGTGGTGGTAGACGAGCGCGGCCACGACGGCCACGATGCCGACGACCCACAGCGCGCGCTTGGTCCGCGGGTCCATCGGCCGCCTCCCCGCGGAGGCCCCCGGGGGGCGCACCTAGTGCTTGGCGGCGTCGGCGATGCAGAGGCGGGCCGCGGGCATGGCCTCGAGGCGCGCCGCCCCGATGGGCTTGCCGCACACCTCGCAGTTCCCGTAGGTCCCGTCCTCGAGGCGCTTGAGGGCGGCCTCGACCTCGGCCAGCGCCTCTTGCAGCTCGAGCGCCAGGCGCTCGGCCTCGCCCCGCTCCGCCGTCACCTGGCTGGAGTCGGCGAAGTTGGAGTCATAGTTCAGACCGCTGCCCTGGTCTGCGAAGCCGAGCTCTTTGAGCTGGGCCTTCAGCCCGGCCTGCTCCTCACGCAGCAGGGCGGCAAAATCGACGTCGGCGGTCTCCGCCGTGGGGGCCTCGTTCGCCATGGGCCATCATGCTACGTGGTCGCCTCCCCCCTTTGTTCCCGCTCGGGGGTGGGCCCCCTCATAGGCCCGGCGCAAGTGCTCGGGCGACACCTTCGTATAGCGCTGGGTGGTGGCCACCGAGGCGTGGCCGAGCAGCTCCTGGACGACCCGGACGTCCGCGCCCCGGGCCAACATGTGCGTGGCGCAGGAGTGTCGCAGCACGTGGGGCGACACCTTCTCGGCCAGGCCCACCCGGCCGGCGTACTTCTTGACGACGCCGAACACCCCGGCCCGGGTCATCCGCCCGCCCCGTGCGTTGAGGAAGACCGCCTCGGCGTCGGTCCGCCGCCGCCACTGGCGCGGCACCACGAGTGGCCGGCCCTGGCCCGACAGCCAGTCGGCCAGGGCCTGGCGGGCCAGGCGGCCGAGGGGCACCACCCGCTCCTTGTCGCCCTTGCCGAGCACGCGCACCAGTGGCAGGTCGGGCGACTCGACGGCGTCAGCCACGTCCCCGAGGTTGAGCCCCACCACCTCGCTCACCCGGGCACCGGTGCCGTAGAGCACCTCGAGCAGGGCCCGGTCGCGCAGCACCAGCGGGCCGGTGCCGACGACGGCGCCCAGGAGCAGCCCGGTCTCCTCCTCGCTCAGCGCCTTGGGCAGCAGGTCGGTGATCCGCACCCCCGGCAGGTCGACGGTGGGGTCGTCGTCGCGCATGCCCTCCTCGACGAGGAAGCGATAGAAGCCGCGGATGCTCGAGTGGGCCCGGGCCACCGACGCCGGGCTGTGGGTGCGCCGCAGCCCGGCCAGGTACGCCGCCACGTCCGGCGCCCCGGCGCGGGCGATGGACGGCCCGGTGGGTGCGATGGGCGACCCGGCGGAGACTTCGTCGGGCCGGGCGAACCCGAGCGCGTCCTGGTAGGCCTCCAGGTCGCGTCGGTACGACGCCAGCGTGCGCGGTGACCGGCCCCGCTCAACCTCGAGCCACGAGAGGTACTCCTCGGCCTGGCGCGGCAGCTCGGCGTGCGCGGTACCCGCGCTCACGCGCTCACGCGCTCAAGAGCCCTGCTCGCGCCCGCGGCCCGGGGTGGGTCCGGCGCCCAGGCGGGCCCGAGCCATGTACAGCCCGAGCACGGTGGTCTGGTCCTGCAGCGTGCCGTCGGCCACCAGGCCCTCGACGTCGTCGAGGTGGATCGTCTCGACGGTCATGGCCTGCTCCTCGATCCCGTGGGGGCTGCTCTCGCAGTGCGTGAGGCCGGTGGCGAGGTAGAGGAGCGTGCGCTGGTCGCTCACGCCCGGCGAGTTGAAGGTCTCGATGAGCCGATCCCACCGGGTGGCGGCGAGGCCGACCTCCTCGGCCAGCTCGCGCCGCGCCGCATCGAGGGGGTCCTCGCCGGGACGGTCCAGGGTCCCGGCCGGCACCTCGAGCACCATGGCGTCGACCGCGGCCCGGTACTGGCGCACCACCGTCACCGTTCCGTCGTCGTGCACCGGGACCACGGTCACCGCCCCCGGATGGCGCATAACGACCCGGTCGAAGGACACGCCTGACGGGTCGAGGACGTGAAGGCGGTCCACCCGGAACAGCCACGCCCCGAGGAGCTCCTCCTCCGACACGCGGCGGAACCCTGGCACGGCCTAACTGACGGCGTCCAGATCGAGCAGGTGCGGCTCGCGCCCCTCGGCGCGTTCGAGCGCGGCGGCCACCAGCTCGCGGAAGAGCGGGTGGGCCCGGTCCGGGCGGCTCTTGAATTCGGGGTGGGCCTGGGTGCCCACCCAGTAGGGGTGGTCGGCCAGCTCGACGAACTCGACCAGGCGCCCGTCGGGCGACGTCCCCGAGCACACCAGCCCGGCCGCCTCGAGCTTGGCCTTGTAGCGGTTGTTGAACTCGAAGCGGTGGCGGTGCCGCTCGGTCACCGCGAGCGTGCCGTAGGCGCGGGCCACCTTGGAGTCGGGCTCGAGCACCGCCTGGTAGGACCCCAGGCGCATGGTGCCGCCCTTGTCCGTCACCTCGGCCTGGTCAGGCATGAGGTCGATCACCATGTGTGGCGAGAGACTGTCGAACTCCCGGGAGTTCGCACGCTCCAACCCGGCCCGGTCGCGGGCCACCGAGATCACCATGACGTGGAGGCCGAGGCACAGGCCCAGGCACGGGATGCCGTGGTCGCGGCTGTGGCCCGCCGCGGCCACCATGCCCTCGATGCCGCGCTCGCCGAACCCGCCGGGGATCACGACGGCGTCGAGCCCGCGCAGGCGGTCGGTGGCCAGCAGCCCGGGCACGAGCTCCGCGTCGATCCAGTCGAGCTCCACCTCGGCGCCGTGGTGGAAGCCGGCATGGCGCAGCGCCTCCACCACCGACATGTAGGCGTCGGGCATGTTGACGTACTTGCCGACGATGCCGACCCTCACCCGGCGCGAGAGGGACTCGACCCGCTCGACGAGCGCCTCCCACTCGGAGATGTCGATGCGGTTCGCGGACTCGTCGAGCCCGAGCGTCCGGCACACGTAGGTATCGAGCCCCTGCTCGTGGAGGACGAGGGGGATCTCGTAGATCGACGGCGCGTCCACGGCGGAGATGACGGCGTCGATGGCCACGTCGCACTGGAGCGAGATCTTGCGCTTGAGGCTCTCGGAGATCGGCTTGTCGCTGCGGCACACGATCACGTCGGGCTGGATGCCGCGGCTGCGCAGCTCGGTCACCGAGTGCTGGGTGGGCTTGGTCTTCTGCTCTCCCGAGACCAGGTAGGGCACCAGGGTGAGGTGCACGTAGCACACGTTGTCTCGGCCGATGTCCCGGCGGAATTGGCGGATGGCCTCAATGAAGGGAACGATCTCGATGTCGCCCACCGTGCCACCGATCTCGACGATGACGACGTCGACGTCCTCCTCGGCCAGGCGCCGGATGCGGTCCTTGATCTCGTCGGTGACGTGGGGGATGACCTGCACCGTCCGGCCCAGGAAGTCGCCCCGGCGTTCCTTCTCGATCACCGAGCGGTAGATGCCGCCGGTCGTGGTGTTCGAACGCCGTGACAGGTTCTCGTCGATGAAGCGCTCGTAGTGGCCGAGGTCGAGGTCGGTCTCGCCGCCGTCCTCGGTCACGAACACCTCACCGTGCTCGCCGGGGTTCATGGTCCCGGGGTCGACGTTGATGTACGGGTCGAGCTTGCACATCGTGACCCGCAGGCCGCGGCACTTGAGCAGGCGACCGAGGGACGAAGCGGTGAGGCCCTTGCCGAGCGAGCTCGACACGCCGCCGGTGACGAAGATGAACTTGCTCACGCCGGCCCGTTCACGCCTTTTCGTCCACGCTGCGGTACTCCGGTTCGGCGCTCACGTCGCTCTCGTGGGTGCACCCGACCACGATAATCGAACACGGCGGAAGCCGTGGGGGACGCCGGGCACGCCTCACCCGCCCGCCGGCGCGCCGAGCAGTTCGCGGGCGTGGGCCCGCGCCGCGTCGCTCCCCGGGTGCCCCGAGAGCATGCGCGACAACTCGGTGACGCGCTCCTCGCCGGACACCGCGGCGGCGCTGGTCGCCGTGCGTCCCCCCGACGCCGCCTTCACGACGCTGATCTGCGCGTCGGCCTGCGCGGCCACCTGCGCCAGGTGCGTCACCACGAGGACCTGGCGCGACCGCGCCACCTCGTGGAGGGCCTGGCCCAGCGCCAGCGCGGCCGCTCCCCCCACGCCGGCGTCGACCTCGTCGAACACCATGGTCTGGGGGCCCCCGGTCCCCACCAGGCGGATGGCCAACATGGCCCGCGCCAGCTCGCCGCCCGACGCGGCGCGGGCCAGGGGCTGGGCCGGCTCGCCGACGTTGGCGCCGAGGAGGAGCCCGACCGGCTCGCCCGTCCCGTCGGGCGCCACCCGGACCTCGACCCGGGCCCCGGCCATGGCCAGCGAGCCCAGCCGCTCTCCCACCCGGGCCCCGAAGTCCCCCGCCGCCCGGGCCCGGACGGCGCGCACGGCAGCTTCCGCCCCGGCCAGCTCGTCCAGCCGCGCCGCACGCTCTGCGGACAGTCGTGCCGCCTCGCCCTCGGCGTCCTCGAGCAGGGCCAGGCGGTCCGCCGCCTCGCGCCCGTAGGCCATGACGGCAGCCAGGTCCTCGCCGTACTTGCGCCGCAGCCCGCCCAGCAGGCGACGGCGCTCTTGTACCTCGGCCAGGCGGGCCGGGTCGTCCTCCCAGCCCTCCACATCGTCGCGCAGGGTGCGGGCCAGGTCGGAGAGCTCGACCGACGCGGCGGCCAGCCGCTCGCGGTAGGGGTCGAAGGCCTCGCGCCCGGCCAGCACGCCGGCGGCCCGGGCCAGCAGCTCGAGGGCCCCGCCGTCGTCGCCCGGGTCGACCAGCTCGAGTGCACCGAGTGCCGCCTCCCGGTAGGCGCCGGCGTCGGCCAGCCGCTCCTCCTCGGCGCGCAGGGCAGCCTCCTCGGCGGGATCGTCCAGCCCGGCGGCTGCGATCTCGTCGACCTGGTAGCGCAGGACGTCGGCCTCGCGGGCACGGGCCTGGTCGTCGCCCCCCAGCGCGGCGAGGGCCTCACCGATCGAGCGCACCTGGCTGCGCAGCGCCTGCACCCGGCTCAAGTCGGTACCCGCGAAGGCGTCGAGCACGGCGCGCTGGGCCGCCGCGGTCACCAGGGCCCGGTGCTCGTGCTGGCCGTGGATCTCGACCAGCTCGGCCGCCGCCTCGGCGAGCGCGCGCAGGGGCGCCATGCGTCCGTCGACCCAGGCCCGCGACCGGCCCTGCGCGGGCACCGAGCGGGCGAGGACGACCTCGCGCTCGTCCCGGCCCTCGCCCACGACGAAGCGGGCCTCGACGAGCGCCTCGCCCGCCCCGGCGCGCACGATGCCCGGCCCGGTGCGCCCGCCGAGCACCAGCTGGAGTGCCTCGACGACGAGCGTCTTGCCTGCCCCGGTCTCGCCGGTCAGCGCCGTCATCCCGGGGCCGAAGACCAGGCTCAGGTCCTCGATCACCCCGAGGTCCTGCACCCGCAGGTCGGTCAGCACGCGGTCACGGGCGCCGGTCGGCCAGCAACCGGAAGCGCAAGATGCCCCCGAAGGTCTGCGGCTCGTGGCGCACCACGCGCACCGGGCGGGGGGCCACCGTGCAGGTGACGGTCGCCCCGGGCGGCAGCCGGCCCAGGTCCTGCCCGTCGATGACGAGTGCGCCGAAGCGGTCGGGTGCGATCTCGACCCGCACCTCCTGCTCGTCGGTGAGCACCAGGCTGCGGTCGAGCGAGAAGTGTGGGGCGACCGGGGTCACCACCATGGCCCGCAGCGTCGGGGCCAAGATGGGTCCACCGGCCGAGAGGTTGTACGCGGTCGATCCCGTCGGGGTGGCGATGATCAGGCCGTCGGCCGAATAGGTGAGCGCCTCCTCGCCGTCCACCCACGTGGACAGGCGGACGGTGTGGCCGAAGTCCGTCTTCTCGATCACCACCTCGTTGAGCGCCAGCTTCGGGGAGGTGTCGACTGCGTCACCAGAAGAGGAACGGTCGTCGATGACCACGTTGAGCGCCCAGCGCTCCTCGATCGAGGCCGTGCCGTCGAACACCGTGATCAGGGCGTCGCGCACCTGTTCGGGCAGGAGGTCGGGCAGGTAGCCGACGCGGCCGAAGTTCACGCCGAGCACCGGCACGTCGCGCGCTGCGGCCAGTCGCACCACGCGCAGGAACGTGCCGTCGCCGCCCAAACTGACCGCCACCGTGGTGCCGGCCAGGTCGACCGCGCCCAGCTCGGTCTCCGCACCGTCCTCGCTGACCCGGTCGGGGCCGCTGAAGCGCAAGATGCGGGCCCGGTCCCCGCGCTCGGTCAGCCACGACGCCGTCTCGGTGGCCAGCGCCATCGCGTCGGGGCGGGCCGGATGGACGAGGAAGGTGACGGTCGCCACGGCGTACGGCCCGCTCAGCCGGCCGTGGCGGGCGAGTCGGCCGAGGCGGGCCGCGGGCTCCCCGCCTCCTCGACGGCGGCGGCGAACAGGGCGGCGGCCTCAGCGCCACGGCGGCCGGGCTCGCCCTTGCGGGCGTGCACCAGGAACTCGACGTTGCCGGCGGCGCCGGTCAGCGGTGAGGCCATCGCCCCCATGATGCCGCTTCCGGCGGCATTGAGTGCGGACGCGACCCCTTGGAGTGCCCCCAACCACAGCGCCGGGTCGCGCACCACGCCCTTGCCCCGGGACGCCTCGGCCCGGCCGACCTCGAACTGTGGCTTGACCAGGACCACGAGATCGGCCGCGCCGGCGGCGACGGGCCCGGCCAGCACCGGGGCCACGGTCCGCAGCGAGATGAACGACAGGTCGGCCACCACGACCGGGCACGGCTCGAAGTCCGGGTCAACCGCCTGCAGGTCCTCGGGCCGCAGGGCCCGCAAGTTGAGGCGCTCGAGCACGATGACCCGGGCATCGGACCGCAGCGAAGGATCGAGCTGCCCGTGCCCGACGTCGACGGCGTACACACGGGTAGCGCGGCGTTGGAGCAGGCAGTCGGTGAACCCGCCGGTCGACGCCCCGGCATCGAGCACCCGCCGGCCGGCCACGCTGACGCCGAAGCGAGTGAGCGCGGCATCGAGCTTCAGCCCGCCGCGGCTGACGAAGGGTGAGGGTGGCGCCACCAGCACGACCGGCTCGTCGGCGGCAACGAGGCGCGCCGCCTTGGTAGCCGCCGCCCCCGAGACGAGGACACCGCCCGCGGCGATGGTGGCCTGCGCCTCCTGGCGGGTGGTGACGAGGCCACGGCGCACCAGCTCGTTGTCGAGCCTGCGACGGGGCCCTGGGCTCAGCTGGCGGCCTTGTGGGGCTTCTCGGCCTTGTGGGGCTTCTCGGCCTTGTGGGGCTTCTCGGCCTTGTGCTTCTCGGCCTTGTGGGGCCTGTCGGTGTTGGCGGTGAGCCGCGGTGCGGCCGGCCGCACCGGCGCAACCCGCGAGGCTGCGGCACGGGCCCGTGTGGCCGTCTTGCCGGCCTGGCTCGTCACGCCCCTGGCCGTCCTACCGGCGTGGGTGGTGACGCCCTTGGCCGTCTTGCCGGCGTGGGCCGTCACGTCCTTGGCCACCTGGGCCGTCCGGCCGGCGTGCGTGCTCACCCGGTCCGCCGTCCGGCCGGCGCGGGCCGAGACCCGCTCGAGCTGGGTGGCCACCTCGCGGCGCACGAGCTCCATGATCTGCTCGCTGGTGCGCCGGCTCCGTTCGACCAGGGCGTCGACCCACTCTTGGGCGTGGGCGCGCTGGATGTCCCCGGCGTTGACCAGCTCCCGGACGATCTCTTCCGCCCGGCCGCGGCTCACCTGCCCGAGGACATTGCCTGCGTCGAGGTACTTGCGAATGCGCTCGTTGCTTGCCATGAAACAAGAGTATATCGATTGCTAGCTGTTAGCAAGCACCCGCCCCGGGTGGCCGGTGGACCCGGGCGGGCTCAGTCCGGATCGAGGACCTGGCGCACCACGGCGAGCAGGTCGGGGGCGGTCGTGGCCGCCCCGGCGTCCGCCGGGACCCCGTCCGGCGGGGTCACTCCGGAGAGGACCAGGGCGAACGGGATCCCGAGCTGGGCGGCCAGCGCGCCGTCGGTGGCGGGCCGGTCCCCCACCATCACCCGCAGCTCACCGGGCGCGACCCGCGCCTCGATGGCGTCGGCCGTGGGCCGGTGCGGCTTGCCCGCCACCTCGGGCACGGCCCCGGCGGCGGTGGCCACGGCGGCCAGCAGCGCGCCGGCCCCGGGCTCCAGGCCATCGGGCGTGGGGAAGGTCGGGTCCTCGTTGGTCCCCACGAAGCGAGCGCCGCCGCGCACGGCGGCGGCGGCGCGCGCCACGGCGTCGTAGGTGAACGCCCGCGTGAGGCCGACGACCACCGCGTCGGCCGGGCCCTCGGGGACGACGCTGATGTCGCGTGCCCGTAACGCCTCGTTCACCCCTTCATCACCGAGCACCACCGCCGTCGTTCCCGGCTGCAACATCTCCGCCGCCACGTCAGCCGACCGCAGCAGGTCGGCATCGTCCGCCGCGATGCCGCAGCCGGCCAGCTGGTGGTGCAACTCGGCCCGTGTCGGCACGGAGTTGTTCGTGGCGAAGAGCACACGCACGCCCGCGTTGCGCAGGCGCGCCACCGCCTCGTCGACGCCGGGGATGGGCCGGCCGGCCAGCCACACCACGCCGTCGAGGTCCACGACCCACGTCCCGGCGGGCGGCGGCGGCCACATGCGCTGACGTTACCCGTCCTGTAGCTGGCTTCTCTAGAATCGAGCGCTATGGCGGACCTGCGGCCCGACGGCGACGACCTCGTGCTGCACCTCGGCACCCGCGAGAAGGCCGAGGGCTTCCATGGCGACATCCGCGTCCCGCTGTCTAGCGTCACCGCCGTGCGCGTGGTCGACGACCCGTGGGGCGAGCTGCGCGGCATGCGGGCACCGG
This sequence comes from uncultured Acidimicrobiaceae bacterium, assembly GCA_963781955.1. GTDB lineage: Bacteria > Actinomycetota > Acidimicrobiia > Acidimicrobiales > RAAP-2 > Bog-473. Next base: position 1,343,460 of record CAWAHU010000001.1, on the reverse strand, counting down.
GCACGGGGTTGCCCGGCGTCATCGCGGTCGGCACGCGCCGGGGCTCGTTCGGCAAGGACTTCGCCGCCGTCCACGGCCAGGGACCGGGCGTGGTCGTCGAGCTCGACGGCACCGAGTACGGCCGTTTCGTGATCACCGCCGACGACCCCGCCTCTGTTGCGGTGGCCGTCACCGCGGCGACGGGCCGAGGCTGAACCTCTGCGGCGAGACGCGTGGCAGATCAGGTTGGGGAAGCAGGGGAGGTAAGGGTGACGATGTCCGCGGACGTGGAGGTCCCGGCACGGTCGGTCGAACGGTTGGCCAAGCTGGTCGGGCCGGAGCGCACGGCCGATCTGACGCGAGCCGCGTCAGGGGTGCGGCGGGCCATCGGCACGCGGCGGATCTGGAACATCAGCTCGACGGCACACGGGGGCGGCGTGGCCGAGATGCTCTCGGTCCTCGTCGGCTACGCGCGGGGCATGGGTGTTGACTCGCGCTGGGTGGTCATCGGCGCCGACCCGGGCTTCTTCACCATCACCAAGCGACTGCACAACCGCATGCACGGCGCGCCGGGTGACAGCGGTGAGCTCGGTCGTCCCGAATCGGACCACTACGAGGCCGTCCTGCGCGCCAACGCGGAGGAGCTGGTGCGGCGGATCCATCCCGGCGACGTCGTGTTCCTGCACGACCCGCAGACGGCCGGGCTGGCCGGCGCCATCGTGCGGCGCGGGGCACGCGTAGCCTGGCGCTGCCACATCGGCGCCGACCACGCCAACGAGCACACCGAGGAGGCATGGGCGTTCCTCCTCCCTCAACTCGCCGAGTGCCACACCTTCGTCTTCTCCCGCCGGTCCTACGTGCCCCCGCAGCTCGCGACGGCCGACGTGCGTGTCATTCTGCCGTCGATCGACCCGCTTTCGGCCAAGAACCGCTTGCTGCGCCCGAACCGGGTCACCGGGCTGCTCGGGCAGGTGGGCCTCCTGCCCGACGAGCGCGCGGCGACTCACGGCGCGGTGCTTGGGGGCGCCGGACCTTTCGCACCGGGCGACCGCGTCGTGGTCCAGGTCTGCCGGTGGGACCCGCTCAAGGACATGGTGGGCGTGCTGCACGGGTTCGCCGAGCACGTGGCCGGCCGCGGCGACGCCCGGCTCGCCCTCATCGGTCCGGCCGTCGAGGGCGTCGTCGACGACCCCGAGGGCGGCCAAGTGCTGGCCGAGTGCATCGCGGCCTGGGACGCGCTGCCGCCACGGGCGCGTGCCGACATCCGGCTGGCCACGCTCCCCATGGACGACGTGGAAGCCAATGCCCTCATGGTCAACGCGGCGCAGCGCCACGCCACCGTCGTGGTGCAGAAGTCGATCCAGGAGGGTTTCGGCCTCACGGTCACCGAGGCCATGTGGAAGTCGCGCCCCGTGGTGGCCTCGGCCGTGGGCGGCATCGTCGACCAGATCGCACCTGGCACCGGCGTCCTGCTCGAGGACCCCCACGACCTCGACGCTTTCGGCCGCACCCTGCTCGACATGCTGGCGCAGCCCGAGCAGCTCGTCAGCCTCGGGCGCCGGGCCCGCCGCCACGCCCGTGGCCACTTCCTGAGCGACCGCCACCTCGAGGACTATGCGCAGCTGCTGCTGCACATGGCGTCGGGCTGATCGCAGCCGCCGGGCTGCGGGCGGACGGCGGGCTGTTGGCAGGCGGCGGGCGGGGTCGGCCGGGATCCGCCAGGGGGCGGTCAGGCCGTGGCGGCCTGCGTCACGATGACCCGGCCCGTCACCTCGTCGGGGCTGATGCGGACCAGCGCGTGGCGGTCGCCGCCGGCCCAGGGGACCAGCCCGATGGTGGACAGTGCCGCGACCTCCTCAGCGTCGTCCACCAGACGCACCGGCCCGGTGACGAGCACGCTCCAGCCCTCGCTCATGGCCTCGTCGACGCGGTCGACCTCGAAGCTGACGCGGCCCTGTTCCCCGAGAAGGCGGGCCTGGGTCGGCGTCGTGCTGAGCACGACCTCGCCGTCGCGCACGACGTAGTTCATCGGGTGGGCCACCGGCCCGCGCCCCCTGCGGAAGACCACGCGCCCCACGCCCCCGGCGCGCAGGTGGGCCTCGCACTGCTCCCGGGTCAGCTCGCGCAGCACGGGGTGGCGGCCGGCGCGGCCGCGCCCCGGCGGTCGGTCGACGCGCCCGCCGTAGAGATCCTCGGGGGTGCACTCGAGGGCGAGAGCCAACAAGAGAACAGTCCCCGCGCTCAGCCGGACCCCGGAGCTCTCCTCGTAGTAGCGGAGGTAGCCGGGGTCGATGCCGGCCTTGTCCGCCACCTCCTCGACGCTCCGGCCGATCTCGGCACGCCGGCGGGCCACCCGCCGGGCCATGTCCCCGGTGTGGAGGTTCGGGTTGTCATCGGGCGGATCGTCATCGCCGTGCGGGCGGTTGGACGCGGCCACCTCCGTATTCTGCCGCGGCGCCGGGACCCCCCGTCGGTGTCGCGGCTTGCCGGTCGCCGGTGGCGAACGTATGTTCGTCCCGCATGGAGCGCCGGTACGAGCTCGAGTGGCTGCGCCGCTCGATCGCCATGCTCCGCCCGGGCGCGCCCGCCCTCGACCGCGAGGAGGCCATGGGGCTGGTGCGCGAGCTCCAGGACCTCGAGCGCCAGCTGCGGACGCTGCGCGAAGGGCTCGAGCGGCTGCTGGCCGATCCCGGCTGAGTCAGGAGGCCTTGCGCCGGGCGGCCGGCTTGGCCGCCGGCTTGGCGGGCGCCTTGGCCCGGGCCGAAGCGTTGACGGCCTTGGTGGTCTTCGCCACCTTCGCCACCTTCACTTCCTTCGCCACCTTGGCCGCCCGTGCGGACTTCGCCGCCTTGGCGGGCTTCGTGGCCGCGGCTGACCGCCGCGACGACGCGCGCCCCTCGTCCTTGGTGGCCGGCGCGTTGGCCGCGGCCCTGTCCCCCGCTGCTGCGTTGGCCGAACCGTTGCCAGACCGGGCCGCGGCGGCGATGCTGGCGTTGAGCGCCTCCATGAGGTCGACCACCTTGGCCGGCGCCTCGGGCGCGGCCTGGATCACGATCTCGTGGCCGCTGCGCTTCTCCTCGATCAGCGCCTCGACCTTCTCGCGGTAGGTGTCGTGGTAGCGAGCGGGGTCCCACTCGCTCTCCATCGACTCGATGAGGAGCTGGGCCATGGAGAGCTCGCGCTCACTCACCTCGGCGTCCTCGGGCAGATCGAGGTCGCGCCCCGGCGAGCGCACCTCGTCGGAGAAGTACATGGTGTGGAGTGCCAGCGCGTCCTCCTCGGGCCGGATGGCCACCAGGTACTCCTTGTTGCGCATGACCAGAGTGGCGATGGCGACCTTCCCCTCCTCGGCCATGGCCTGCCGCAGGAGGGCGTAGGCCTTGTCCGCCCCCTCGCCCTCGGGGGCGAGGTAGTAGCTCGAGCGGAAGTAGACGGGATCGATGTCAGCCAGCCCGACGAAGTCCGAGATCTCGATCTGCCGGGACTTCTTCGGCTCGGCGGACTCGAGCTCCTCGTCGGTCATGATGACGTACTCGCCGCCGCCGAGGTCGAAGCCGCGCACGATCCGGTCCTGGGGGACCTCGTTCCCGGTGCGCTCGTTGACCTTCTTGTAGCGGATCCGGTCCGAGGTGCCCTCCTCGAACTGGTTGAAGTGGATGCCCTTGTCCGAGGTGGCCGGGTAGACACCGACGGGGATGTTCACCAGCCCGAAGCTGAGCGCCCCCTTCCAGATCGTGCGTGGCACGTGAGACAAATTACCAGCTGAGGGCCGGTCCACCACCTTGTCACAGCCATTCGGCACACTGAGCCCATGACCGAGGGCCCCAACACCGGGTTCGCACAGGCCCTGCTCAGGGGTCTGGCCGAGCTCGGCCCGGTGGCGCCCTTCTCAGGCGATCTGTCCCTCGAACTGGGCCTTTCCCTGTGGCTCCGGCGCAGCGGCACCTCGGTCCTCCGGGCCCGGGAAGCGTTGGTCGAGCTTCGCCGCGCCGTCCTCGACGCCTGCGAGCTCGACGCGGCATCCGAGCCGGTCCCGCTGGTCGGACGCTCGCCCCGGGCCGACGTCGTGACCCTGGCGACCTACCTGGCCGAACTGCTCCAGCGGGCCGCCGCGGTCTCGGGGTGCGGCATGCCGGCCCTCGTGGTCGCGGTCATCGCCGAGCTGCCCGAACCGGCGGCTGAGGCGCTGGGCGCCTGAGCACACCGCCGAGCACACACGAGCGCCGGAGCGCCCCCACGAGGCCGAGCGTCGTTAGAAGCCGTTACCGGCGATGATCTTGCCGTTGAGGTTGGTGGCCGCCATCCCGCCCAGGAACGGCGCGTTCCCGTAGGAGAACACGTCGCCACGGGTGGTGGTGACCCAGTAGCCGTGACCGTCGGCCGTCGTGAGGATCGCAGTCGCCGGGTTGTACGTGTTGACGTACCCCACCGGCGAGCCGAGGGAACTGGCGTCACCGAACGGGAGCACGGTGCCGTTGGCGTAGAGGATCCAGTACCCGCGCCCGTCGGGCGTGGCGATGGCGTCGACGCACAGGGCGCCGAAGGGCCCGGCGGCGCCGTAGTACTGCGCGTCGCCGAAGGCGTACACGGCTCCTTCGTTGGTCACCAGCCAGTAGCCGTTGCCCGAGCGGTCGGGCAGGACGGCCACCGCGCTGCCAGCGCAGCCGCCGACGCCGGGGCACGACCCGGCGAAGTGGGCGTCACCGAAGGCGAAGACGCCGCCGTCGGATGCCACCATGAAGTAGCCGTGCTGCGTGATCGACGGCACGATGCCCACGACAGGCGCGTTGAGGCTGTGCGGTTGCCCCGACCCGGCCGGGTGCAGTCCCAGGCCCGGGATGGACCCGTAGAAGCTCGAGTCCCCGAAGCTGAACACGCCGCCGTCGGTGGCCACCAGCCAGTACCCGTTGCGGTCCAACGTGGGAGTGATGCCGACCACGGGCCGCTGGAGCGGGGTGGCCCCCATGGAACCGTGGAAGGCGGCGGCGCCGAAGGAGAAGATGCCGCCGTCGGAGCCGACCAGCCAGTACCCGTGCGGGGCGGCGTTCACCGGAATGGACTGCGCCGAGCCGGCCGAGGGCGCGTAGTTGTTCCCGGTCCCCACCAGCGCCGTCAGGGTGCACGTGCCGTAGAGCACGAACGTGACCGTGCGGCCGTCGGGGCCGACGCTGCAGACGTTCGTCGTGCTCGAGGCGACCGACTTGGGCCCGTCGCCGTTCGTCGAGACGTTGGCCACGAAGGAACCGAACTCGGTCGCACTGCCCGGGAGGTTGCTGATCACCGGCGTCGTGGGCGTTGCGATGCCGACGCCGAACGGCTCGCAGACGCCGGTGGCGGTCAGATAGTTCGCGTCGCCCACGTAGGTCACCTGATACGAATAGCCACCCTTGTTCAACGCCCCGGTCGCCGACGAGTTCGCCGCGACGCCCGACGGGTTCAGGGCGGCCCCGGTCTGGGTCGTTGCGGCCGGCGCCGTGCACGAGCCGTTGGTGAAGAAGGAGTACGTCACCGACCCCGTCGGGACGAAGAACACCCCGGTCACGGTGGCCGAGTTGTAGGCAGAAGCGCCGGCCACCTCGGTGCCCGTCCAGTTGTTGCCGGTGGCGGAGTCCTTGACGCCGGTACTGATCGTCGGAGTGCCCTGGCCGACGGCGAAGGGCTCGCAGAGACTGTTGGCGGCCGCGTAGGTGCCGTCACCGCTGTAGCTCACCTGGAACGAGTAGGAGTTGGCGCCGAGCGGACCGGCGTTCGTGGACCGGGCCGCACCGGACAACAACGTGGGTGAGCCATAGGTCGTGGGCAGACCGGTGCAGGTGGCCGATCCCGAGTAGAGCGCGAAAGTCACGGTGCCGGTCGGGGTGCCCGATCCACCGCCGACGGCGGCCGTGTCGTACGCGGAGGCGCCCGTCGTCTCGGTCCCCGTCCAGGGTTGCGTGGTGGCGACGTCGTTGATCGCGGTGGCGATCGTCGCCGTGGCGCTGCCCGTCGTCACGGGGAAGGTCTGCGCGGTACCGACACCCTGGTCGAAGTTCGTGGTGGCCGCCGTCTCGGGGGTCAGACTGCACGTTCCGGCCGCGACGTAGGTGACCGTCAGATTGTCGTTGGTCGACACCGTGCAGACGGCCGGCGTGTTCGACACCACCGACGCCGCCCCGTCCGAGGTCGGAGTGGAGCTGACGCTTGCCGTGAAGGTGCCGCCGATGAGGCCCGAAGCCGGAACGTTCGTGATCGTCGGCGTGGTGGCGGTGGCAGCACCTGCCGGCAGCGCGCTCAGTCCCAGCGCCAGCGCGGAGACCGCTGCCGCGACCGCGCCAATCCTCGCCCTTGTCATTCGATGATCCCTCCTCAGCGTGGACGACACGGGCGGCGCGCAACGACTCCGCTGAATGCCGAACTACCGCCTAACCGCTGACCCTCGGCCATACACCACGACTCCTTGGCACATCAGGGAGCGCCCTGAATGTAGCCCCCGGCGGGGGTCGCCGACGAGTCGACCCGACCGCCTCCGAGCCGGCGGCCGTCGATCCTGGTCGCGACCCTTTCCGGCGGCCCGCGGATGCCATGGCGCCGGCCGCACTGCGGCACAGCGGGGACACAGCGCGCCCCAAGGCCGGTCGACCAAGTTGGGCATGGCTGAGAATCGGAATCGCCGCCTTCTCCGGTGGATCGTCGGGGTGGTCGTCGTCGTGGTCGCCGCCGCGGCCGCCGGGCCCTTCGTCTACATCCACCTCATTGAGGGACCGGCGCCCGCCAAGCTCCAACTGCCCTCGTCACAACCCTCGATGTCAACCTCTACTATAGGTCTAGGTTCCACCCGGCGACAACCGGAGCGTCGGGATCGCCGGTCGACGGGACGTGGAACGTCGGGACGGGTTCCCTGGCCGACTACCGGGTCAACGAGGTCCTCATCGGGCAGAGCGCGACGGCGGTGGGCCGGACAAGCAAGATCTGGGGCTCGATCGCCGTCTCAGGTTCGACCGTCACCAAGGGCTCGTTCACGGTCGACATGGCGAGCGTGACCAGCGACCAGCCTCAGCGCAACGCCCGGTTCGACAACCAGATCATGGACGTGGCGCAGTACCCGACCGCCACCTTCACCATGACCTCCCTCATCGCCCTCGGGCCGATCCCGGCCGTCGGCGTCGTGACGCACAGCACCGCCACCGGCACCTTGACCATGCACGGGGTGACGAAGTCGGTGACCTTCCCGGTCTCCGCCGAGCGCACGGGTGGCCAGATCGTGGCCCTGGCCGACATTGCGATTACGTTCGCCGACTGGAACATCTCCAACCCCAGCATCGGTGGCTTCGTGACCACGGCCGGCAACGGCACGCTCGAGGTCCTGCTCCACCTGACCCCCGGGGCGGGGAACCCACCCTCGGTCTCCTCGGGATCGGGCGCGACGACCGGCGGGGGCGGGCCGGTCACCGTCCCGAGCACGACCGTGCCGCCGCTCTCGGTCCCCAACGGCTGACGTCGCCGCACTCCCCGTCCCTTCCCCGTCGCGGGGGGTTTGGCCCACCTGCCCCCGGCCTCGCCGCCACCGCTTGGGTAGCCTCGCGCCACGTGACGCGAGAGTCCGAGAGGCGGGCCCCACGGGATCGGCGCGAGGATTCCCGACTGGTGCAGCGCATCGGATGGGCCCCCGCCTTGCTGTCGTTCGCCGCCGCGCTCGCATACACGGTCTTCGTGGCGCTGCACACGTACGAGGTCGACCTCGGCGTCTATCTGCGCCTGGGCGGGGGCCTCGTGTTCACCCCACACCTCTACTCGTTCGGCCTGCGCAACACGGGTCTGCTCTTCACCTACCCACCCTTCGCCGCGCTCCTCTTCGCACCGGCACATCACTTCGTCGGCTCGGTCCACGCGGTGCAGGCGGTCTGGACGATGGGCAACCTCGCCGCCCTCCTCGGCCTCATCGTGGTGAGCCTGCGCGCCGTGCGTCCCGATTTCGACCGCGGCACGGTCACGCGCCTGGCACTCACGCTCAGCATGCCGGCGCTCCTCCTCAACCCCGTCCTGGTCACGGTGGGCTTCGGTCAGGTGAACCTCGTCGTCGCGCTCCTGATCATGTGGGACCTCCTGACGGAACGGCGCGTGGGGCGGTGGCAGGTGCCCCAAGGCATCGCCATCGGACTGGCGGCTGCGATCAAGCTGACCCCGCTGCTGTTCGTGCCGTATTTGTTGCTCACCCGCCGCAGGCGCGGTGCCGTGCAGAGCATGGTCACCTTCGTGGTGTGCGAGTTCGTGACGTTCTTGGCCTCACCGACGTCCTCCTCGTACTACTGGACCCGGGCGGTGTTCAGGCCGGGACGTGCCGGGAAGATCTCCATCGTGCGCAACCAGGACCTCTGGGCCGTGGTCGACCGGGTGTCGCACGGCTTGCGCTCCGACGCCGTGGTGCTGCCCCTCGTCGTCGCCCTGGCCGCCGCCGGGTTGTGGGTGGCCGCCGAGGCGCACCGGCGGTCATCCCCGATGCTCGGCGTCCTGGTCTGTGCCGGGACCGGCCTCCTCGTCTCTCCGGTCTCGTGGGTGCACCACATGGTGTGGGTGGTCCCGGCCATCGTGTGGCTGGCCCTGGCCGACGACCGCCCCCGCCACGGCCTGGCCATGGCCGCGGGTGCCGCCATCTTGTTCTGGAGCGCGCCGATCTGGTGGGTCCCCTTCCGCAGCACCTCTGACCTTCATCTCACCCTCCTGCAGCTCGTCGCCGCCAACTCCTTCTTCCTGGCCACGGTGCTCTTCCTCGGCGTCGCAACCGTGCTGGTGACACGCCGGCGGCGCAGCCTCACCACCTGACCAACGCCCGCCGACGGAGCGTGGCGCCGGCGTGTGGCGAGTTGTCCGTGGGTTGTGACTCTTTGGGTTCGAACGGCTCTAGTCGCTCCTGGGGTTGCTCCCCACAATCGACCCAGGGGGTGGGGTGACCCGGGAGCCTGGGGGGAATGGTCACCCCGCCCTCTACAACCCTCCGCTGGTCCCACCCCCGCCGACCCTCTTCGGCGCTCCACACGGCAAGCCGCGCCTGGCGGCCCGGCGTGCTGGCCGGTGGAGCAGCCGGCCTCGGAGGGCTCGGACTTCGCGCCGTCCCTCCGGCAGTCCAGACCCACGCACCACCCGCCGAGCAGCCCGATGACGACCAGGTGCCAGTCGAAATCGAACGCGCCTCCGACCGCCCAAGCAGACCAGCGTGGCGGTGGCGCAGGACCCCACCAGGTCGCTCCGCTGGACCACCCGCACGACCGACACGACGGTGAACGCGAAGAGGACCAGCGCGACGATCCCACCGTCGGCAGCGATCTGGAGATACTCGTTGTGGGCGAAGTGAGCGAACGTCCCGTCGGGCGCCTGGAAGGTCAAGAGCCGGTCGGGCCCGACCTCGATGAACGGCGCGCTGCGCCACTGGTGCCAGGCGGCCGACCACTCCACCGAGCGGTCCTGGTCGCTCGGCGCGAAGGCGCGCAACGCCACCTCGTGACGTATGGGAACGATCGCCGCGACCACGACGGCAACCAGGCCGGCGCCGAGGGCGAGCCGAGCGATCCGCCCCAGGTGCACCTGGGTCGGGTCCCACTCGACCAGCGCGGCCAGGCCGACGGCAAGCACCAGCACCGCACCCAGCCAGGGCACGGCACCAGTGTCCGGCGACGACACGATGGCGGCGGCGCCGAGTCCCGCAGCACCGAGTCCGGCCGCCTCCCGGGCCAGCCCACGTAGCGGGCGGACGGCGGCGAAGGCCGCCGCGAAGGCCACCATGCTCGCCCCGAGCGGGAGGACGTGGGACAACCCATCGGTCGATTGCGCCCTGAGCGCCCACCAGCCGGCCATCACGAGGAGAGCGACCACCACCGCGGCGTCCCGGCGGGCGGGCGGGCGGGTTGGCCACCGGCGCGGCCACCGGGAGGCCGAGCGCACCGAGGCCCCCGACGAGGGCTTCGGTCTGCCAGAACCCGCCCTGGCGAATGCCCTCGACGACCATCAGCCCGCATAGGAGGGCGGCGACCACCCACTCCCTCGCCGGGTGCTGCTGCATCGACGCCACCCGGGATCCCCTCTCCTCGTGCCCGGAGTCGGTCGGTCCCCCGGTGGGCGGAGGCGCCAAACGGTAGCCCGCCATGCCCGTTACCGCAGTGTCCACGGTTCGGGAGAACTTGTGGAAGTTGTCCAAACGTTGATCCCCGTGCGTTCGAACGGCTCTATTCCCGGCAGCCCCCGTTCTTGCACGATGGTGGCGTAAGGGCGGGGCGACGGAGGTGTCTGGGAATTGCGTCGCCCCGCCCTTACCCCTTCCTGGTCGCGACGCCTGTCCGCCGTGTTCGGTCGCCGTTTCCCGGTCGCCGCGGCGGGTCGCCGCGGTGGGTCGTCGCCCGTGATCCTGTCCCTGTCCGCGGGACGCGCTACCAGGTGTCGAGGGTCTGTGCGTGGAAGTCGATCGTCACCAGCAGGTCACGGAGCCGGCTCATGACGGTCTCCGTGTCCGTGTAGGGATCGGTGATGGCCCGTTGCGCCGTGAGCGCCACCTCGACACAGGTGTTGAGCATCCACGAGATGTGGGCGCCCAGCTTCAGATCCGGACACGGATTGGCGGCCAGCCACGTCTCGGCCTCGCGGGTCGCCGCCTCGAGCTCGTCCGCCGCCGCGAGCATCGTGATCTCGTTCACGCGTAGCGACGCTGCGAACCGACGCTCGGCGGCAGTGACACGATGGAGCACCGTCGTGACCTTGAGCCGCCACTGGAGTGTCGTGGGGATGTCGTCCACTGACCCGATTGTGGCGACTCTGCGACCGACCCCATAGAGCCGTTCGGATCGCCGTCACACAACGACCGCACAACATCGAGCGATCGGCCCCCATTGGGGCCGTGCGCGTTCAGGGAAGTGCGAGCGCCTCCTGCACCACCTTGACCGTGCGCTCCGAGAGCGCGTCCTCGGTGACGTCGGTGAGGTCCCACATCACGCCCGCCCCGGCGGAGCCGCCGAAGACGCCGCCGATCGTCCCCTCGAAAGTGATGACCTTGAACCGCGAGGGCTCGCAGCGCACGATCACATGGGGGACCTGCCCCGAGCGCGCCTCCAGGCGCCCAAGCATCTTCACCGGCTTGCCGCGCGGCGAGAACCACAGGGCGACCCCCGTAATGGCCGCACCCGGGTCGTCGGGACCTTCGCCGTGCGACACGACAACCTCGGCCTGGTGGTCGTGGTCGCGGAGCATCTCGGCCACGGCGTCGAAGTAGGGCTTGACGACCGAACGGGCGACCGGCTGGAAGTCCTCGAGGAAGGCTTCCTCGGTCGCCTCCTTGAACTGCCCCGCTTTCTGCAGCTCGTCGGAGGCGACATCGAACGACTCGAGGATCTCGGAAAGCCTGTCCTCACCGGCGAACCCATCCATGGGAGGTCAAGCTACCGCGCCATGCGCGAGCAGTTCCGGGGCAGGCAAACGACCACCGTGGCGGCGCCGTCGCCCGAGGTCAGGAGGGGATGTCCGGGTCACGGACCGTGACCCGCCGCCGGGTCACGCCGCCCGCCCGTGGGTCACGCCGCCCGACGCCGACGCAGCTCCCGCCGTTCCGCCTCGGAAGTGCCGCCCCAGCACCCCTTGAGCGACTTGTTGGCCAAGGCATAGGCGAGGCACGCCTCGCGGACCGGGCATCCGGCGCACACCGCCTTCTGCTTCTCGTAGAGCGTCGTGTCGGTCTCGGACACCCAGCCGGCCGAACCCTGTCCGCGGCATGCGGCCTCGGCCTGCCAGTCCGGGCGGTGCACCATCTGGTGGAACGCCAGAGCGACGTCGGGCAGCCCGGGCATCATGAGCCAGCGCATGAAGGCCTCCGCTGAATCCTCCTCCTGGTCGACCTGTGTCACCGTCATCCGCCTCGTCCTCCTCCTACCACGGGTCGCACGCCTCCCAGTCGATGTCGATCACGCGCATGAGGTCCCCGAGCCGCCCGAGGACTGCCGCCGTGTCACCGGGGTTTTCGGCGATGGCGTGCTCAGCGGTCGCAGCGACCTCCGCGCACGTGCCCAACATGCCGCTGATGTGCGCCCCGAGGCGCGCGTCGGGGCACTGGTTCGACGAGATCCACGCCAGGGCGTCCCTCGTCGCCGCCTCGAGCTCGTCCGCCGCCGCGAGGATCGTGACCTCGTTCAACCGGAGCGAGGCCGAGAAGCGTCGTTCGGCGGCCGTCACTCGATAGAGGACGGTCATCGCCTTGAGTCGCCATTCGACTTCTGTCAACTCGTCCATGGTGCCACCCCCACCCGATTCTCAATGGATGCGGGAGAGGCAAATAGAGCCGTTCGGACCGATGTCCGCCAACGACACCACAACAAGGTGCCGCCGGACCGCGGGCTCAGCTCACGTGAAGCATGGGTGACTCAGCTCACGTGGGGCATGGTGGCCAGACCGGCGGCCAGTCGCGCGTCGGTGACGTCCTCGTCGACCATGCGGCCGTTGAGGTAGTCGTCGTACGCCGCCAGGTCGAAGTGGCCATGGCCGCACAGGGCGGTGAGGATGACCGTCTCCTCCCCCGTCTCCTTGGCCCGGATCGCCTCACGCACGGCAGCGGCGACGGCGTGGGTGGGCTCGGGGGCCGGCACGATCCCCTCGGTGCGGGCGAACTCGATACCCGCGGCGAAGCACTCCGTCTGGGGGACGGCCATGGCCTCGATCAGGCCCAGCTCGTAGACGTGGCTGAGCAGCGGGGACATCCCGTGGTAGCGCAACCCCCCGGCGTGGATGGGGTCCGGCACGAAGTCGTGGCCCAACGTGTGCATCTTGATGAGCGGGGTCATGCCCGCCGAATCACCGAAGTCGTAGGCATAGACGCCCCGGGTGAGCGACGGGCACGAGGCCGGTTCCACCGCCCGGATGGTGGGGGACATCTTCCCGGCCAGCTTCTCGCGTAGGAACGGGAAGGACAGCCCAGCGAAGTTGGATCCGCCCCCCGTGCACCCGACGATCACGTCGGGTGCCTTCTCGCCCGCCTTGGCCAGCTGCAGCAGCGCCTCCTCACCGATGATGGTCTGGTGCAGCAGGACGTGGTTGAGCACGCTGCCCAGCGAGTAACGAATCTCGGGGTCCTGCGCCGCCACTTCGACAGCCTCGGAGATGGCGATGCCGAGCGAGCCCGGGTGATTGGGATTCTCGGCCAGGTACTTGCGGCCCGCCGCCGTCAGCTCCGATGGTGAGCGGTGGACGGAGGCGCCGAAGGTCTCCATCATGAGGCGCCGGTAGGGCTTCTGGTCGTAGCTGGCACCCACCTGCCACACTTCGCACTCGAGGCCGAAGAGGGCGCATGCGAAGGCGAGCGCCGAGCCCCACTGGCCGGCCCCGGTCTCGGTGGTCAGCTTCCGGACGCCGGCCTTGGCGTTGTAGTACGCCTGCGGCACGGCCGTGTTCGGCTTGTGGCTCCCGGCCGGGCTCACCCCTTCGTACTTGTAGTAGATGCGGGCGGGTGTCCCCAGGGCCTGCTCGAGCCGGTGCGCCCGGAACAGTGGGCTCGGGCGCCACTGACGGTAGACGTCGAGGACGGCTCCAGGAATCTCGATGAACCGGTCCTGCGAGACCTCCTGGAGGATGAGGTCCATCGGGAACAGCGGGGCGAAGTCGTCCGGGCCGGCGGGCTCCAGCGTGCCCGGGTGCAGGGCCGGCGGGGGCGGCTCGGGCAGGTCGGGTACGAGGTTGTACCAGGCGGTCGGCATCTCCGACTCGTCGAGCACGAACTTGTGCTGGCGGACCGACTCATCCATGGCGCTGCCCTCCCGTGTGGGTTTGACGGGCCAAAGCTAGCCAGCGGCTCCCGGGGCCGCACGTGGAATCCGGCGCCACCTCTCAGGTGACCGGCCCCGATTCGTCGCCGCCGCGTGATCCGTGGACCACGACGCCGTCGGCCACCAGTGCCTCGACGGATGCGTCTTCGAGCCCCAACTCGCCCAGGACCTGGTGTGTGTGCTCGCCGAGCCCGGGCGCCCGCCACCGCGGCGACGGCGGGCGCCCCCCGAAGTCGACCGGCGTGGCCAGCATGGGGAGACTGCCCTCCTCGTCGGGTACCTCCACCACCGACCCGGCGGCGTGGAACTGCTCGTCGGCGACCACGTCGTCGATGCTGTTCACCGGGCTCCAGAACAGCTCGGGCTCACCCGCGAACACCGCGGCCCACTCATCGAGCGGCCTGGAGGCGAAGATCTCGTCGAGCAAGCCGATCAGCACCCGGGCGTTGACGGCCCGGTTCAGGCCGTCGACGAAGCGGGGGTCGTCGATCCATTCGGGATGAGCCACCGCACGTGCCAGCGCAGGCCAGTGCCGGTCGCCCTCGAGACCGACGATCCAGAAGGAGCGGCCGTCGCCGGCCGTGTAGTTGTTGAGCACCGGGCTGTACATGGTCTCCCGCGTCCCGATCCCCAAGGATCGACCCCACATGAGGGCCACGTTGACGTCGAATCCGATCGTGTAGACGCCCTGGCGCAGCAGCGACGTCGACACCAGCTGGCCCCGTCCAGTGCGGGCCCGCTCGACCAGGGCCGCGCTCACCATGGCCGCACCGGTCATGGCCACCGTGTGGTCGCCCATGCCCCCGCGTTGGAACGGCAAGGGGCCACCGGGCGCGCGCAGCGACTCGGCGATGCCGGCGCGGGCCCAGAAGGCTGCGATGTCGTACGCGCCCCTCCCGGCATCGGGGCCTTCGAGGCCGTACCCGGTGATGATGGCGTACACCAGGCCCGGATGGCGCCCGGTCGTCTCCTCGGGACCCAAGCCCACCTGCCCGAGCGCGGCAGGCCGGAGGTTGGTGAGGAACACGTCGGCCCCGGCCACCAGCCGGTGCGCGAGCTCGACCCCCCGATCGGTGGAGAGATCCAGCGCCACCGAACGCTTCCCCCGGTTGTCCAGCTCGAACACCGGGTTCACCGGCAGGTCGCCCCCCATCATCCGCCCGAGCTTCCGGGCGGGGTCCCCCTCGGGCGGCTCTACCTTGACCACATCGGCGCCCCAGTCAGCCAGGATGCCTGCGGCCCCCGGACCGGCCACCCACACGCCGAGCTCGACCACGCGGATGCCCTCGAGCGGCCCACTCACCGTGCACCGCCGCCCAGGGCCTGGCGCACGCGCACCGAGATCAGCCGTCGCACGAGCGATGCGGGGAGCGGCTGGTCGACGGGGAACTGCAACGCACCCGACGAGGTCTTGTACTGCGCCAGCTCCGCACCGAGCTCGGGGAAGACCGAGCCGCTGTGCGGCAGGTAGCTCAGATGGTTCTTGAAGGCGGCGAAGCCGGCGACCACCTTCCCCTGCACACGGAATGCCGGCACGCCGTAGGAGATCCCCTGCTCAGCCTCGGGGACGATCTCGAGAATCGTGGCCCGGAGCGCCTCGAGGGTGCTGCGCTTGGGCTCGTCAAGCGCAGCAAGGTAGTCGTCGACCCCGTTCTCGGCCATGCGGGCATTCTCTCAGGACTGCCCCCCCGCCGCGCAATGCGTGCACAACTCGCGGACAGACGGCGGGACTCGGGCTCCGTGGGCCTCGCCCGTGGAGCGCGCTGCGCGACACTGGGGGCCGTCCGGGAAGACAGAGGGGGGCCCGCATGAAACCAGGTCGTGTCGCCCGCGCGCTGTGCGGTGCGTCGTTGCTCGCAGGCGCGCTGACCCTCGCCACGTCGACGGCGGGCCCGAGCCTCGCCTCGGCGGGCACACCCCTCCCCGGAGGGGCGAGCTGCCCGATGTTCCCCTCGGACAACGTCTGGAACACGCCGGTCACGAACCTCCCCGTCAACCCGCACTCGGCGCAGTGGCTGGCCAGCATGAACTCGGGCAGCACGAACCTGCACCCCGACTTCGGGCCGTCCGGTGACCCCACCAACCCCTACGGCATGCCCTACACCGTGGTGCCTTCCGGCCATGCATTGGTCAACGTGTCGTTCCAGTACGCGAGCGAGAGTGACCCCGGGCCCTACCCCTTCGGGCCGGACACGCCCATCGAAGGGGGGCAGAGCTCGACGGGCGACCGACACGCACTCATGGTCGACCCGACCACGTGCACCCTCTACGAGCTCTACGACGCGCACTACAGCGCGGGCGGCTCCACCGCGGGCTCCGGCGCCGTCTGGAACCTGAACTCGAACGTCCTGCGACCCGCCGGATGGACGTCAGCCGACGCGGCCGGACTGCCGATCCTGCCCGGCCTCGCGCGCTACGACGAGGTGCTCTCGGGCAGCATCACCCACGCCATACGGATGACGGCCGACACGACCGACACCAGCTACATCTGGCCGGCCCGCCACGAGGCCGGCGCACGCTCGGACCCCAACCTGCCACCGATGGGCGCCCGCTTCCGGCTCAAGACCAACTTCGACATCAGCGGCTTCTCCCCCCCGGCCCAGGTCGTCCTGCGGGCCATGCAACGCTACGGCCTCATCGTCGCCGACAACGGGAGCAACTGGTACTTCGGCGGAACCGCCGACCCCTCGTGGCCCCCGGCGCTCGTCGACGAGCTGAAGCGGATCCCCGCCAGCGCCTTCGAGGCCGTCGACGAGTCCTCGCTCATGGTGAGCCCGGACTCTGGCCAGGCCCGTACCTTCCCGGGTCCCGTGACCGGCATCGCGGCGCCACCGTCCGGGTCGGGGTACTGGCTGGCCGACGCCGAGGGCGCCGTGTCGGCCCACAACCTCCCGGGCTACGGGTCCATGGCGGGAACGCCGCTCAACGCTCCCATCACCCACATCGTCGCCACCCCCGATGGCGGGGGGTACTGGCTCGTCGCCGCCGACGGCGGGACATTCGCCTTCGGTGACGCCGGCTTCTACGGCTCCATGGGGGGCCGGCCCCTGAACGCCCCCGTGGTGAACCTCGCCCCCACCCCGGACGGACGGGGCTACTGGCTCGTGGCGAGCGACGGCGGGATCTTCGCCTTCGGCGACGCCGCATTCGACGGCTCCATGGGGGGCGGCCCCTGAACGCCCCGGTGGTGGGCGTCAGCTCGGACGCGCAGACGGGGGGCTACTGGCTCGTGGCGAGCGACGGCGGGATCTTCGCCTTCGGCGCGCCCTTCTACGGCTCGACCGGCGGCCTGCACCTGCAGCAGCCGATCAACGGCATGGCGACGCCCCCGGGCAGCGGCGGCTACTGGCTGGTGGCGTCCGACGGCGGGGTCTTCGCGTTCGGCGCGGCACCGTTCCTCGGCAGCACGGGCGGGATCCGCCTGAACGCCCCCGTCACGGGCATGGCGGCGGACGACGCCACGGGCGGCTACTGGATGGTGGCCTCCGACGGCGGGGTCTTCGCCTTCGACGCGCCGTTCTACGGCGCCGACTGAGCCACCGCCCGGACGGGCTCGACCCGGGGCGCTGTGTAGAGTTCGCTCGTGTCGAGCACGCTGCCTGGTCCGGACGTGCCCAAGAACCTGGTCGGATTCTTCTGCACGACGTCCATCCGCACCGGCGAAGACTCCGTGAGCTGCACCATCGTCGTACGCGACGACCTGCTCGACAGCTCCGGATGTATCCGCCTCGGTGCGGTCAGCTACGCCGTCGACCTGGCCACCGGCCTGGCCATGGGTGTGGCCGTGCTCGAGCGAGAGCGCTGGACCGTGACGACCGACCTCCACGTGGAGATGACGGTGCCCGTGACCGCCGGGTCGTTGCGCGTCGACGCCGAAGTCCTGCGTGCCGGAGAGACGACGGCGGTGTCGACCTTCACGCTCCACGACGAGACCACCGGGACCGTCGTGGGCGGGGGCACGTGCACCGGCCGTCCGTTCCCGTTCTCCTTCGAGCGTTCGCAGCTGCAAGTCCCCGTGGGCCGACCGCTCCAGGTCAGCCAGGGCGCGCCGGCCGGCGGGGAGCGAATCGCCGCGTATCTCGGCTTCCGGGCCGACGAGGACGGATCCGTCGAGGTCGACATCGAGGACTGGCTCCGGAACCCGTGGGGGATCCTCCACGGGGGTGTCACCGGGTGCCTGCTCGACGTGGCGGCGGAGACGGCCGGCTCGGCCGCGCTCGGGCGCCCGGGGCGGGTGCGCAGCGCCATGATCCGGTACCTGGCACCCGGCCGAGTCGGCCCGGCGCGCGCCGTCCCCCATGTTGTGACAGTCGGCGGCGGCACGGCGATGGTGCACGTCAGGGTCCGGGACGCGGGAGCCGGTGACCGGCTCTTGGTCCTCGGCACCCTCGATGTGACTTGACCGCGGCGCACGAGACGGACGGGAGACTCGCCGATGGAGACCGTGGCCGGGGCTGTCGCGGTGATCACGGGCGCCGGAAGCGGGATCGGACGGGCCACGGCCCTTTCGCTCGCCCGCCGGGGGGCGGACGTCGTCGTCAGTGACATCGACGCAGGCAGGGCCCGTGCGGTGGCCGACGAGGTCGCCGAGCTCGGCGGGCGAGCGACCGACACCCGCTGCGACGTCACCGACGATGGGGACGTCGCCGACCTGGCCCGGGTCGCCGAGGCCGCCTTCGGTCGCGTCGACATCGTCATGAGCAACGTCGGCGTGATCGCCAAGGGCCTGCCGCTCGAGATCCCGCTGGACGCGTGGTCCTCGGTCGTCGACGTGAACCTGCTGGGGACGGTACGGGTGCTGCAGGCCTTCCTGCCACGGCTTCTCGCGGAGGGCTCCGGCCACGTGGTCACGACGGGGTCGACGGCGGGGCTCTTCCCCTACGCCTACGACCGCCTCCCCTACGCCGCCTCCAAAGCGGGCGTCGTCGCCCTGACCGAGTCCCTGGCGCTCTACCTCCGTCCGCGCGGCGTCGGCGTGACCTGCTTCTGCCCGGCCGGCGTGCTCACCAACATCGTCGAGCAGATCCGCGAGTACGGACCGTGGACGCCTGTCCAGGCGCCGCAGGTCCCGCTGATCAGCGCGGAAGAGGCGGGAGAGCTGGTCGTGCGGGGCATCCTCGACGACACACTGCTCGTGCTCACGGACCCGGAGGCCTCAGCCATGGTGGGCCGGCACGCCAGCGACCGGGAATCGTTCCTCCAGTCTCAGATCGACCACCTCGGGGAGGCAACATGACCGCTGATGAGCGCTGGGCGCGCGGCGCGGAGATGTTCACAGACGTCACCGGGATCGCCGCACCGGAGCGGGGAGACGACTTCGTCGCCGACGTGGTCATCGACCAGGTGTTCGCCGAGATCTGGACACGACCTGGCCTCACGCGCAAGGAGCGACGCTGGATCTCGATCACGTGCGCCTGCATGACCGGTGCACCGGTCGCCATGGAGACACACCTGGGCGCGGCCCTGCGCACCGGGGACATCGCGATCGAGGAGCTCCGCGAGTTTGTCATCCATTTCGCGGCGTACGCAGGTCATCCGAAGGCGACGGCAGCCCGGGCATGTCTGGACCGGGCCTGGGCGCAGGTGCGCGGGGAGTGACACCGCCGCGGCGGTGATGACGCCTACCCGACGCGGACCGGCAAAGACGACGGGCTCCGTCCCAACACCTGCCGCCACTCGACCGCGTCCGACCCCCCGACCAGTGAGACGTCGCGGGCGGCCATTCCGCCGACGGTCTCTTCGAGCGTCATACGGGCGAGGTTCGTGCCGAGGCAATAGTGCGGTCCGGAACCGAACGAGAGCAGGCGGGGGGTACCCGGCGACTCGAACCGACCGACGTCGAACGTGTCCGCGTCACTCCAGACCGCCGGGTCCCGATTGCCGATCATTACCGACAGGAAGACGACCGTCCCGGCCGGGCGGGTCGTCCCACCGATGTCGATTTCGCCCGCCACCGTGCGCGGAATGAGCCCGATGCTCGGCTCGTAGCGCAGGGTCTCGCTGATCGCGGAGGGCAGGCCGACCTCTCCGGCCCGGATGCGCCCCACGGCATCGGGATGCGTCAGCAACGAGAGGAGCGAGCAGCCGATCTGGCTGGTGGTCGTGTCGTGGCCGCCGACGAGCAGGTTGGCCACCATCGTCACCACCTCCTCCCGGGTGAGCCGGTCACCCTCCTCTTCGGCTCGGATGAGCGCGGTGATGAGGTCGTCCTCAGGATCACCGTGCCGCCTCGCCACGAGAGCACCCACGTAGCCGAGCAGCTCGCCCAGCGCCGCTTCGGCCGAGCGGATCTGCTCGGGATCCATGTAGCCGAACACAGGGCTCAATGCGTCTGCCCAGTCGCCGAACACGGACACGTCCTCCTCGGGTACGCCCAGCAGGCGGCACATGGCCCGGATGGCCAGCCGGCCGAACGATCCGACGAGGTCGCCCCCGCCGCGGGCGTCGAGATCCACGAAAGTCTCGGCCGCCAGGGACGCAACACCCCCGCGGAGCTGCTCGACCGACCTGGGGGTGAAGGCTCGGTTCACCAGCCGACGGAGCCGGACATGCTCATCACCCTCATTGGTGAACATGAGCGAGCCGTACCAGTCGCGGAGCTGCCCCTCGATCCCCATGAGGTCGAAGAAGCTCAACCCGACGCCGGCCATCCGCGAGTCGTGCGCCAGTCGGCCGATCTCCTCGTGGCGGAACACCCACACGGCACCCGTCACCTCGTCGATCGCCGTCGGTCCGCGTGCGACGACGCCTCCGAGAGCACGGCCCGGATACGACCCGGCTCCGTCCAGGGAACGACCGCTTCACCGCCCATCGGCTACCGATCCTCCCGTCCCGTCCTCGACGGGATCCCGACGCGGACTCCCGCGCCTCACAGACTCTCTAGTGCAACATCCGTTCCCCGTCAACGACCGGACGCCGACGAACCACCTCACCGGCCTAGTGTCTGGATGCTGCGCACTGCGAGGTGGGCGGGTACGACAGTCCACTGCGGGTGCGGCACCGGTCGAGTGATCCGAAAGGGGCCGTTGTGGAGTGGTCGCTCCTCTCGGCGATGGCGGAAGACGACAGGCGCTCGCTCCTGGCGACCTGCCACCGCCGGCGCTTCGCCAAGGGCGAGGCCGTCTTCCGGGAAGGGGACCCGGCCGAGAGCCTGCACCTCTTGGCCGAGGGTACCGTCGCCGTGCGCGTGACCACACCGATCGGTGACGTCGCCACTCTCAACGTCCTGGTTCCAGGTGACGCCTTCGGTGAGCAGGCGCTCATCTCCTCGCCAGCGGTCCGGTCCGCCTCGGTCTTCGCCCTCGAGCCCGTCCAGACCCTCTCGCTGAGCAGAACAGCGTTCGAGCAGTTGCTGACCGACCACCCGAGCGTCCTCCGGCTCCTCGTCGTGGCGCTGGACGCCAGGCTCAGGTCGACGTCGCAGACCCTGGTCGATGCCCTCTACATGCCCGTCGAGAAGCGCGTCTACCGACACCTGGCCATGCTCGGCGAGGTCTACGCGTCACGGGGCTCCATCCCCCTGACCCAGGACGACTTGGCCTCCATGGCCGGTACCACCCGGCAGAGCCTCAACAAGGTGTTGCGCCGGGCCCAGGACGACGGCCTCGTGAGCCTCACTCGGGGCCGCATCGCCGTGACCGACCCCCTCGAGATCGCCCGCCGGGCCCGCTGAGCGTCACGCACAGAACTGTCGCCTTCGTGACACTGCGAACGTCGCCTGGGTGACAGACGCCGCGCCCCGGAGGGCGCATCCTGAATCCAGGTTCCAAACACAACTCCCGGACAACTCAACGCAGACCCGGAGAACTCAGAGCAGCCCAGAGCAGAAAGGAGCAGGCCATGTGCCCGTACCTCCCCCACGACGGCACCGACTACCTGACCCAGGGCGCTTCCTGAGGGCCGACGTCTTCCACGCCGCACACGACGGCCCGTCGGCCCGTCGGCCCGCCCCGCGGGCCGAGGAAGGTCGAGGAAGGTTCAGAGCACCTTGGACAGGAAGGACCGAGTGCGTTCGTGCGAGGGGTCGGCCAGGACGGCTTGCGGCGGCCCGGCCTCCACCACCACCCCCTCGTCCATGAACGCCACCTGATCCGCCACCTCGCGGGCGAACCCGATCTCGTGGGTCACCACGATCATGGTCATGCCCTCCTCCGCCAGGCCGCGCATGACGTCGAGCACCTCTCCGACCAACTCGGGGTCGAGAGCGGACGTCGGTTCGTCGAACAGCATGAGCTTCGGCTCCATGGCCAGCGCCCGGGCAATCGCCACCCGCTGCTGCTGTCCACCAGAGAGCTGGTTGGGGTACGCCGTTGCCTTTTCGGTCAGCCCGACGCGAGCCAGGAGCCGCTCGGCTCGCTCCGTCGCCACCGCCTGGGACTCGCCCTTGACCCGACGGGGACCAACCGTGACGTTGTCCACGACCCGCATGTGGGGGAACAGGTTGAAGCGCTGGAACACCATCCCGATCTGGGCCCGCTGGGCACAGACCTCGCGGTCCTTCAGCTCGTGCAGCTTCTCTCCCTGCTGGCGGTATCCGACCAGGTCGCCGTCGACCCAGAGGCGTCCCCGGTCGATCTTCTCGAGGTGGTTCACGCAACGCAGGAAGGTGCTCTTCCCCGAGCCCGAAGGCCCGATGATGCAGTGCACCGAGCCGACCGGGACCTCGATGTCGATGCCCTTGAGCACCTCGAGCCGCCCGAAGGACTTGTGCACCCGCTCGGCCCGCACCATCGGACCGTTGCCGTCGTTCAATGCCACTCGTGGCTCCAGTTGTGCAATTCCACATCGATGTCACCGGGAGACCCGATCGGTTCCGTCTTGGGGCGTAGCCGAAAGAACATTTCGAGCAGCCTGGGCGTGCGGGGCCGGGCCGCACCCCGCGAGTACCGCCGCTCGATGAAGTACTGCCCCACCATGAGCACCGACGTGATGGCCAGGTACCAGAGGCTGGCCACCACGAGCAGCGGGACGGTCTGATAGGTGCGGGCGTAGATGAGCTGCACCGAGTAGAGCAGTTCCGTCACCAGGACAACGCTCGCCAGGGACGAGGTCTTCAGCATGGAGATGACCTCGTTCCCGGTCGGCGGAATGATCAAACGCATGGCCTGCGGCAGGACGATGAGACGCAGCACTTGACCCCGTCCCATGCCCAGTGACTGGGCGGCCTCCGTCTGCCCCTCGTCGACGGAGATGATCCCGGCCCGGACGATCTCCGACATGTACGCCCCTTCGTTGAGCGAGAGGCCCAGGGCCGCAGCCACGAACGACGTGATGATCGAATTCGCGTTGAGGTGGACCAGGGCCGGCCCGAAGGGGATGCCGAGGGTCAATTGGGGGAAGAGGTAGCTCAGGTTGAACCAGAAGATGAGCTGGACCAGGACGGGCGTCCCCCGGAAGAACCAGATGTAGACCCAGGCCGCGCCCGACAGCAGCGAATTGGGCGACAGCCGCATGATGGCCAGTACGACGCCCAGGGCGATGCCCGCGACCATGGCGATCACGGTCAAGGCGATCGTGAACCAGAGTCCGTGGAGGACCTGCGAGGAGAAGAAGTACTGGCCCACCACGTTCCACTGGAACCGTGACTGGGTCTGGCTGCCGCGTTGGACGGTCGAGAACGCCAGCGTGTGGACCAGCATGGCCGCCAGGACCACGATGACCGCCGCGGCGACCCAACGGCCGGGGTGCCGCACGGGCACCGCCTTGATCTGCTCGGCGTCCGAGTTCGACGCGCCAGGGGTGGCACCCCGAACTGGCGACGGGAGCCGCTCTCGGCCGTGGTCCCCCGTCACCGGTACGGCGCTCGTGCCCCGGGCTACGGCGTCAGCTCTTGGCGCCGTTGACGGTTGGGTGGCTCACCGCACCCATCTGCACACCCCACTTCTTGAGGATCTTGAGGTAGATCCCGTCCTTGATCAGCGCAGCGAGCGCGTTGTCGACCGGCTTCGTGAGGCCGATCCCCTTGGGGATGGCCAGCCCGTAGGTCGCCACGGCGAACGCGTGCCCGCTGTTGGCGAACTGCCCGTTCGACTGCGCCACGATGTAGGAGGCCACCTGCGAGTCGGCGAAACCGGCCTGCGCCCGGCCCGACGATACGGCCAGATTGGCTTGGTTCTGGTCCGAGAAGGACTCGACGTTCACGCTCTTCTTCCCGCTCTTCTTGCACTTGGCGGCCTGGGCCTGTGCATCGGTCTGCTCGGTAGTGCCGCTTTCGACGGCGACCGAATGCCCGCACAGCGCGGCCAGACCGCTGGGCCTCCACGAGCTACCCGCCTTCACGTAATAGCCCTCACCGGCGAGGAAGTAGTCGACGAAGTCGACCTGCTTCTGGCGCGCCTTGGTATCGGTGAAGGACGATGCGCCAAAGTTGAACTTGCCGGACGTAAGCGACGGGATGATCGTGTTGAACGTCGCGTTGTTCAGAGTCACCTTGACACCCATGACCTGCCCCAGGGCATTGGAGAGATCTGCGTCCATGCCGACGAGGGTGGATCCGTCGGAAGCGATGAACTCGTCGGGCGCATAGGTGGCGTCCATGGCGACCTGGAGCCCGCCCGACTTGACTGAGGAGGGCACCGATGCGGCGATCGTCGAATTCTCCGGCGCCGTCGGGATGGTATTCGACGTCGACGAACTCGCCCCGGCGATGCCGGCACCGCCTACGACCGTCGCCATCACGGTCATCGCACCGGTGGCGACCATCGCCGCCATCAGGCCCACTCGTGCCGCCGTCGTCCTCTGCCTCACCATGTCCTCCCGGTCACTCGCTCCGTGAACGGCGAAGTGTACGGCCAACCAGCACCCGCAGTGAGGCACCATGGCGCACACCTCCCCGTACCGGAGAGCAGGTGGGACAATCGCTCCGTGAGCAGCGAGGACGGCAAACCGACTCTCGGCCTGGACATATCCGTCCTGGCAGGCCCTCTGGCCGTCGTGCGCCTCGAGCCGGCGGCAACCCTCCCCGAGTGGACCCGGGATCCCGGACCCTTCCTGAGCATCACGCGCACCGACGAGGAGCTCTCTGTGGTCTGCCCGGAGGAGCGGGTGCCACCCTCGGTGCCCAACTCTGGGGGGTGGGCGTGCCTCAAGGTGGCCGGCCCGTTGGACCTGGCCGCCGTGGGCATCCTCGCCGCCCTGGCCGACAGCCTTCGCGACGCCGCGATCAGCATCTTCGCAATCTCGACGTACGACACCGACTATCTCCTCGTCCCCCGGCGCGACCTGGACCGCGCCGTCCAGGCCCTGGAGCTCGCGGGTCACCGGATCACGGGGCCCGACCTGCCGGAGGGGCGGGCGCGGGGAGGGAAGCCGGACCAGATCCGTCCGTGAGCAATTCTGGACGTCTGGTGGCACAATCGTTTTGCCCGTTCTTCCAGGGGGTTGCAGCGCCGAGAGGCGAAGGTGCCAATGAAGCGTCCTCGGCGCCAGATCGGAGGGGCGAGGTGCGTGCTGGCCCCGTCGTGCAGTGCTAGACGGGGCCAGCGTCGTGTCCGGAGGCGGGTGCTTCGAGGAGCGGGTGCTTCGAGGAGCGGGTGCTGGGAGGAGCGGCGTCGAACCGGGCGTCATCCCCCAGATTGCTTCGCCACCCGCTCGATTTGGGCCCGACCTGACGCCAAGATCGCCGGGAGGAGAGCTGGACCCAGTTGGAGACCCGCCGTGGCGGTGAAATGGACGCCGTCAGATTCACGGATGGTCCTGCCCCGGTACTTCCAAGCGTACGTACCACCCGGGCAGACGAGACCGTCGAGGTCAACAACGGAGTCCGTCGCGGGGAATTCGGCCGCCACCTGCCGTACCAACTGGTTGTACACGGCGAGGCGAGCGGGATCATTCTCCGGCCACGGCGGACCGCCGGGCTGCTCCGGTGCGGCGTCATCACACGGTGCCGTCATGAGGACCGCGTTCGCTCCTGCGGACGAGATCAGGTTTGACGCCAACTCCAGCTGTGCCTTGATATACGCGGCGAACGTCGGGTTCGAGATGCTGGTCCACTGTCCGTTGAAGACCCGGTCAACCTCTTCCCACCGTCCTACGAGAACCACCACTACGTTCGGGTGGTACTTCGTGAGCTCGGCTTGCCACTGCGCAGGCCATGGCTGTTGCCCCAGAGGCGTCCCTTCCGCTGGGGCAATCCCATCGCATTGGGCCTGCGACGGTACTGCCACACCATTGAGCCTGACGGCCGGCCCCATCGCAACCCCACAACCGACGATGCCGAAGTTGGTAAACGTGTAGTGGTAGCGCGCTCGCAGGCTGGGGTGTCCGAGATCCCAGCCCAAGGTGAGCGCCACCGAGTCGCCGAGCATCAGGACTCTGACCTTGGGTTGCTCGACAGGCCCCGACCGTCCCTGGTGGGCGCTCGCCGAAGCGGTGACCCCGATGGCCAGGCCCAGAGACAGCAGACCGCAGAGACCAAGCCTGCCAACCCGACTCATTAGACCCCCTCGCAATACGTTCACCGACCCTCGCGCCGCCTGCAGTGTGCTCCCGGACCGCACCGAGACGGGCAGCCCGAAGTCAACCAATCTAGAGCTGCTCGGTCAACCCACGTGAGCATCGACGACTCAAGATCAGCCGGCCTGTTGCGCGACCTGAGATACGGCTGCAGAGTGCAGCAGCTCGACGGCGTCGGCCGGACGGAGGAACCCATGCGCGCGCTCGCTTCGAATTGCACGGGCCCAGGCTGACACGAACTGGCCGTGGTTCTTGTAGAGGCTCGCGAGGTGCGCGTCGCTGTACGGCACGGTGGAGCCGAAGAGGAAACAGAAGCCCCCGCTGTTGCCCTGACTGCCCAGGGCGGCGATCGGCGCGTCCACCTGTGGAGTTCGCACGCCCCCAACGGCGTTTCCGCCGGCATCGAGCGCGAACGCCACCGGCGACACATGGGTGGTCGCCAGAAGGGGAGCCCGGGGAGGCGACGTACCGTCCGCGACCCACCTTTGGAGCCAAGAGACCGCAGCGTCGAGTGCCCAGTGGGTTCCGCCGGTGTTGATGGGAACGTTGCAGCTGAACCCACCCGCGGGAGTGCGCGTCGGGTTCTGCATGGCGGCCAGGTTCTTCTGCGCACCCTGACCGTTGCCAGTGTCGTCGGGGCCGATGGCGAGACCGTAGTAGTCGTAATGCGAGCTGCCAGCTACCTCCCAGAGTCGGAACCACTTCGGATTGCCGTAGTGCAGTCGGTCGGTGAGGTTGCTGTTGGCGACGTCAGTCTCGGTCTCGAACTCGAGGACCGGAACGCCCAGGTCGCTACGGATCGTCGTTGGGGTCGGAGACGAATATCCGGTCTGCGGGTCTTGCGAGAGTGGGGCGCCGGTGCCGAACTGGCTGTGCACCAGGAAGCCTTGGTAGACGTGCGCAATCGGCTGTACCGCATCGGTGTACGTCATGAGACGACCGGCCGACTGGGACTCACCAGCTGCGATCAGCGCGTGTGGCCGCAGACCACCGAGGATCACTGCTGCGTCGTCACGGACCGCTCGGCCGGCCTGCGAGAAGATGTCGTAGGAGAAGCTGTCGCCCGGGTGCGAGAGCGAGGAGTACTGAGCGGGATCTGTGGTCTTCGCGGAGTCGACGCCGACTTGCTGGGCGGACACCCCCACCCAGGCGAACCCCTCGCGGATCAACTCGTCATGGGACATCGTCCACTCCGGAGCGTCGTCCGTCCCTCCACTCACGTTGAGCCACTCGACCATGACCATCCCGTTGAACTTCTTCGGGTCGATCGGGCGGTAGACGGCAATGCGCGTCTCGTAGGACGCGCTCGCACCCGTCGAGACCGTCCATTTGCCGTCGCTCCTCAAGGGGCTCGCCGGCACGAAGGAGCTGGCGGTGCCCGAAACGAAGAACTGTGACTTCTCGTAGCCGACCTTCGACAGATCGAAGTCATTCCCGTAAAGGGTCTTGTCGAAGGTAGGAGAACCGACCCGAATGGGCCCGTCCACGGTGACGCCGGGCAAAGTAGGCGAGGCCGAGCTCACCGCTCCCCCGCACACGAAGGCGACGATGCTCACGGCGAGACTCGCCGCGAGACCGCTCGTCATGCGCCGGCGGGCTCGTCCGCTTTGAGCATCTCTGTGGCTGATCAACTCTGACGTCATGGCGTCCCCCAGTTCACAACCGCGCCGCACCCCCATTGACATCGCGGCAGGCGGAATACTCCCTACCGTGTCACAGACGGGGTGTCCGCGTACGTCAGGTCGGGGTCAGGTCCAGGTGACGCCGTCCCTACCGTGGGCCGGGGGCTCACATCCCGAACGGCCTGCTCACTCTCGCGCACAGATGTCCCTCAGCGAGCCTCGCTGGGCGCCACCGCCCGACCGGGTCGCTGACGGTATCCAGTCCGACAGCCGGATGTCACCGGCGCCAACGGGGTGATCGGTCCATCCCGGCTACGGTCATCTCGTGTGCTTCTCCCCGGAAGGTGACGTCGCCGGTGGTCTCGTCGTCACCGCCATAGGCATTGATACGTGCCGGCACGTACGGGGCCGAAAGCAGTACGTGCTCCTCGCTGTGCTGCCCCTGGTGCTTGGCGTTCATCTGCTCATCGAATCACTGGTCTGGTGGCAGCTACGCGGTGACGTTCCACACGAGGTGGGCAGAGCCGCCACCTGGGTCTACCTGCTGATCGCTCTGGTTGTCGTGCCGGTGCTCGTGCCACTCACTGTGATGATGCTGCAACCCACCCAACGTCGGCGACTTAGGATCGCACCCTTCGTGCTGCTGGGCTTTGGAGTTGCCGTGGTTCTGTTGGTGACGATGCTCAATGGCTCGGTCACCGTCACACTCGGCTCCTACCATCTCGCTTACAGCATCGGCCTTCAACATGGCGTGTTGGTCGTCGGCCTCTACGTCCTCGCCACCTGCGGATCCCTCCTGGTGTCGGGCTACCGCGACATTGTGATCTTCGGCCTTGCCAATGTGGTTGCCGTCATCGTCCTCGCCCGATTGACCGCGGACGGCTTCACTTCACTGTGGTGTTTCTATGCAGCGCTCACCTGCGGTGCGATTTGCCTGCACATGCGTTATCGAAAGCCCAACCGAGCACACACCTACGTCCTCGTGCAATGAGGCACGCGGACATCGTTGGCCTCGCCCACTCATCGTCACGGGGAGTTGAGGGACTCCCCCCGGAGTCCCGGTCTGCCTGTCAGCCTCTCGTTGGTGAGGCTCGACGGTCGAGATGGGCACCAAGTTCGAGGATGAGTTCTTGGGCGTCGGCGCGAGCGCCATCGATGAAGCTCGACTTTCGTCGACGGAGGAAGGGGCTTCCGATCATGTACATTCCGGGCGATTCGACGACCCCCCCGTCGTGTCGAATCATCCCCTTGCCATCCAGGACCATGACGTCGAGCCAGGAGTAGTCCGGTCGGAATCCCGTCGCCCAGATGATGGTTTCGATCTCGCCTCGAGCGAGGTCCAGCTCCAGGGGCGGATATGCGTCGACCTTGGTCGGTGCAAACCGGTGCGACGGCGGCGTCGAGTCGTCCAGGCCGTTCGCTGTCGCCCACTCGTCAACGGTCTTGAGCAGCCTGTTGAGCTTGAGGTCTGCAAGCTCACACTTGTTGTGCAGCGATCCGGAGAATTGCGCACGGCTCCCATTGATTCCGGTGAGTCGGCCGATCAGCTTCACACCTATGTCCGTGAGTGCGTTGAGGTCGAACGTCGCCCGTTCGGGCGTACCAGCGAGCTGCATGGACGGCACGCGCCGGGCCCGCACGATGTCGTCGACCTCGTCGTATCGCTCATCGAGCACACCAGCAGCCTCCATCCACCAATGGATGTCCCTCCCCCGGTAGGTGCGCGGTCCGCGCACGTGCTCTCCCACGGACAATGTGACCTGCCGGCCAGAACGCTGGATCTCGGCCGCGATCTGCACACCAGTGGCGGACGCTCCGACCACCAACACCCCGCCCTCCCCAAGCTGTTCCGCGTTCCTGTACTCCAACGGCGTCATCATCGTCACCGACGCTGGCACTGCCTCGGCAAAGGGCGGCACATGTGGCACGTTGAACGCCCCCGTGGCGAGCACGACCGTCTGGCACCGCCATTCGTCCTGGTCGGTCAGGACGCGATATCCACCGTTGGCAGGGCTCAGCGACGTCACCGTCGTGCCGGACTGCACCGGGGCCGCGATCAGCTTGGCGTACTTGGTTATGAAATCAACGATCTCCGGCATCGACATGAAGCCGTCGGGATCGTCGCCGTCGTACGCATAGCCGGGAAGGCGGCATTGCCAGTTCGGCGTGAGCAACCGAAGCGAGTCCCATCGTTCGGTCCGCCACGAGTTGGCAACCTCGTTCCGCTCGAGGACCACATGGTCGATCGAGCGCTCGGAGAGGCAGCGGCTCATCGCGAGTCCGCCATGTCCGGCCCCTATGACCACGGTCGTCGTCCGCACAGAAAGCGCCCTTCCGTGGGGTTCGCCGTGCGATCAGTGGACCTGCACGCTCACGTTCGTCGGATTCGTGACTATGTCGTACACAGCCGAGCGCTTCTGCGACTGTGCAACCAGTGCCCTGATGTCATCGGGTGAAGCGTCAGCATCGATGTCGTAGGTCACCTTGATGTCGCGGAAGCCGTTGCGCACGTCGCTGTCGGCGCCCAGGACGCCTCGTACGTCCATGGCACCTTCGATCGTCGCCGAAACCCGGCGCAACTGGATCTCACGATTCTGTGCGACCGAGGCGACGCCCGCCGTCAGACAGCCGGCGAGGGCCACAAGCACGAGTTCGGGCGGAGTCACACCATTGTCTTGGGAGGCGAAGATCTCGGGGTGATCAGTGTCGAAGGAGTGCCGGGTCCGGTGACTCTGTTCCTCACCGAGACCGAAGAAGCCCTCGACAGTCGAGCGGCTGTGGGTGCCATTCTCCCACTCACAGGTTGCCCGCCACTGGAACTGGGCCGCCTCGGGCGCCTCGGTCAGCGCGGTTCGGGCGCCCAGCAACGCCTCGACATTGACTCCGTTGTCGACCGGGGTATCCGTGGTCGTCATTTGCTTGCCTCCTTGCTCTCGATCTCTGACGAGATCGCGCGGGCTCTGTCGCCCCCATCGGGAGCCATCCATCGCGCCCTGGAAGCCCGACGTTCGGCCCCGGATGACTGGCGATCCCGACGTTAGCCCTCAGGACGGTTCGTGCAAAGTGGTCCGTCGACCAGCCCGTCCCGTAGCGAACTACGCCTCCGGCTGATGACCACCGTCCCCGACCGGGCGGCCGAAGGTGATGGCGGAACGTACCGGTTCGGGGGTCGAGGTGCCCAGCTGGCGGTCCGGGCGTGCCCCCAGGGCGTCGTTGACTGTAGAGAAGGCCAGGCGCAACGCCACGAAGGTCGTGATGGCAAAGATCTGAGCATCGCCGAAGCCTGCGTCGCGTAGGGCCTGGACGTCGTCGGCAGCGATGGCGTTCGGGTCGGTGGCCACGCTGCGGGCCCACTCGGCCAGCGCCCGCTCCGGGGGATCCAGGCCCTCGTCGTCGCCCCGAATCACCGCGGCAGCCACGTCAGGGCCCGCCACGTCCGCCAGCCTCGTGCCCCACGCCAGCGAGCAGTAGGAGTCGCCCAATGCCGAGGCGGCAGCCGTCACGAGCACTCCCCGCTCGCGGAAGCTGAGCGAGCCCGCCCCGGTTGCTTGGTCCATCAAGTCGGACAGGCCCTGCAGCGTCGTCGGCAGGTACGCCCAGAGCCGCGAAACGTTCGTCACATGACCGACCCCCCGGACGTCGTCGTCGAACAGGCGCTGTGCCCCGGGCGTGGGCGCCGGGGCGGCGAGGAAGCCGGCGCCGGGGGGCGCGGCGCCGGATGCCTCCGCATGCCCGCTCGCCGCGATGACGCGCCGGGCCGGTTTGCGGGCTAGGTAGCCCACTAGGGCGATCGCCGCCCGGAGCGGGAGCCCGTCGCGCACCTTCTCCCGGGCCAGCTCAACCGCAGCCTGCAGGAAGTCCGTCTCGCCCACGGCCTCGATGGCCTCGTACGCCGGACCGGTCGTGGCCACAGCACGTGCGTAGGCCTCAGGGTCGGCGAACTCGAACACGAACGGGATCTCGACACGCTCGACGTTTGTGAAGCCGGCGTCCCCCAGGAAGGCCTCGCCGGCGCCGGGCCGACCGAGCGCAACCATGGCCGCTTGGTTCTCCACCTTGGGGGCGGCGGCGAGCGCGAACGGTGCCAGGGCCCATGCTCCGGGCGACGCCTTGATGTGGCCCCAAACCGTGAGTCCGATCCGGCCACCGGGGGCAAGAACTCGGTACACCTCGGCCACGGCGCCTGGTGTCGTGCCCCAGATACCGCGGAAACTGGTGGCCACATCGAAAGCTCCGTCGTCCCACGGCAGGGCCTGCATGTCGCCGACCCGGAGGTCAGCGTCCGGACTGCGGTCCCGGGCGACCGCGAGGAGCCGGGACGACGCATCGATCCCAGCGCACCGAGCGCCGCGCAAAGCGGCAAGCTCCAAAGCCAAGCCGGCCCCACAGGCGACGTCGAGCAGCCGGTCACCATTGCCTACGCCCAAGCAGTGGTGCATGGCGACGTACTCCCGGCAGTTGGTTGGCTCACAGAGGGTGGCGAACTCCACGGCGTGCCGGCCCCAGCCCTCGTCCACACCCCGCCACTGGTCCTCAAGAGGCCCCACGTGGACACACGATACGACCATGCGTCGAGATGCGTCGAGGGGCGGGGGGCAGGCCGGACCCGGGCACGACGTTGGGGCTATCGTTCCACCGCGAGGCAACGAATGACGACACCGGAGGCACTGGCTGCCTGGGGCGGATTCGACCGGGACGACCCGTTCCCGCTGTTCGCCTCGGTCCGCGAGCTGGGATCGGTGCACCAGGTCACGCTGATCGACGGGCACGCTGCCTGGCTGGTGGTCCGCTACGACGAGGCCCTCGCCGCTCTCAACGAATCGCGGCTGTCCAAGGACATGCGCGCGGCGTTGGCCACGGGCGCCGGTGTGGTGGCCGAGGGTCTGCCCGGTCCGGCGTTCGCCCGGCACATGCTCAGCGTCGACCCACCCGACCACACCCGGCTGCGCCGTCTGGTCTCAGGCGCCTTCTCCCCCCGCCGGATCGAGGCGCTTCGGCCGCGGGTACAGAAGATTGTCGACGACCTCCTCGACGATCTCGCCGCCCAGGGACCCGACCGCCCGGTCGATCTGGTCACCGCTTTTGCGTTTCCGCTGCCGTTCACGGTCATCTGCGAATTGCTCGGCGTGCCCGAATCTGGACGGTCGTCGCTGGGTCGGGACCTGACCGCGATGCTCGTCCCTACCTCGACACCCGCCGAGTACGCCCGCGCCAAGGTGGCATCCGACGCGGTGGTGGCGACACTGGGCGCGCTGGTCGAGGCCAAGCAAGACGCTCCAGGTGACGACCTCGTAAGCGGTTTGATCGACGCGCGAGACGGCGACGAGCGACTCGACGACCAAGAGCTGCTCTCGACGATCTTCCAGTTGATCGTGGCCGGACACGACACGACCACCAGTCTCATCGGCAATGGCGTCGTCGCCCTGCTCACCAACCCCACGCAACTCGCCAAGCTCCGTGCCGAACCCGCCAAGCTGGCGGCGGCGATTGAGGAACTTCTGCGATTCGACGCTCCCGTCCCGCACTCGACCTTCCGCTACGCGATCGAACCGATTGAGCTCGGTGATCAGACCATCCCCGCCGGGGCGCAGGTGATCATCTGCCTGGCGGCCGCCAATCGTGACGCACACCGGTACTCGAGCTCTGAGCAGCTCGACATCGACAGGGCCCTGGCCCGTCACCTGGCCTTCGGGCACGGCGTCCACCACTGCCTCGGCGCCGGCCTGGCCCGAATGGAGGGCCAACTGGCGATCGGGTCGCTGCTGAGCCGGTTCCCCCACCTCGCCCTGGCCGTCCTCAACAACGAACTGCGCTGGGGCCACGGCGACGGACTCGTGCTTCGCGGCCTCTCCGAGCTGCCCGTCACCCCAGGCCCCGCTCTTCCCAGGTAGCCGGCCCGGAGGCGGCCGTATGTCCGTACGGTGCACAGCCGCCTGCTTGGATCTGCCCTTCGCCTGGGTTGGGCGACGATCGGGCCGGCGTAGCTGCAGCATGTCGATGTTCCCTGGGTCCGGAGGATTCGCCGGGTCCGGAGCGAGGTCCGAAGGCCGGGACCGGACAACGGTCCTAACCTGTCGGGATGGCCCTGGATGTCGAAGAGGTCGTGGCACGCTGTCAAGAGGCGCTGAGCGAACACACGCCCTTCCTGGCCATCCGAGACGTCCTGGCCAGGCTCGTCGCCGACGCCAGCGAACTCGAGCGTGCGCTCGGTCCAGTCAATCGAGGTGGAATCTCCACGCTGCACCATGCCCCTGATCTCACCGTGCTCCACGTGGCGTGGACACCGGGCATGACCCTGTACCCCCACGAACATCGGATGTGGGCCGTCATCGGCATGTATGGCGGCCAGGAGGACAATGCCTTCTTCCACCGAACCCCGGGTGGTCTCGAACGAGCTGGTGGTCGGGAGTTGCCGGCTGGCGAAGTTCTCGTCCTCGGGGACGACGTGATCCACTCGGTCGCCAATTCACGCAGGAACTTCGCAGTGGCCCTGCATGTGTACGGAGGCGATTTCTTCTCGGTTGAGCGTTCGGAATGGGACCCCGAGACCTACGAGGAGCGCCCACGCGATCTCGAACGCACGCAGCGGCTCTTCGACGAGGCAAATGCTCGCTGGCGCGAACGCCTGTGACCGAAGGAACGGACCGGGGTCCAGTAACGGGACGTCGGGCATCAGTGCACCGCCAGGACTTCAAACATCCCGCGGGGCGAGGGAGGGTCGCCGGTTTCTCTCGTCTGAGGTGAAGAGCCTGGTCTGGAACGCCCCCGTGTTTCTGATCGCAGGACGCCGGTGACCCCGCGTTGCCTACTTCTCGATGTAGATCGTCAGCGGCGTGAGCACCCCATGCCGCTCCATGGCGGCGCCTACTTCACCTGGCGGTGAGGCAAGGTCCGCCATCATTGCTTCGGGATCTTCAACGTCAGCCACGATGGCAACTGACTTGCTCCCATCCCGTGCCACGAGATCGACGGCATTCAGGACACCGATCGCAGCAATGGACTCAGCTCGCTCTAGCTTAGGGTTACGAACCGCGCTTGATCACCTTCCATGGCCTTGGTGTCGGGACGGTGGCATGACTCGGCGCCACGGGGACACCATCGGGGCTGGTTCAGGGCCGAGATGGCTCGGGTCCGTGGGCACCTGCGGGCGTCAAAGGTTGCTCACGAAAGCGCTACGAGTCGGACCCCGAATGGCTGCTCCGCCCGGCGCGCTCGATAGCCCGAGTGACCCTTAGGACGGTGAGCTGCCCGCATTGATCGCACACGGATCGTTCGGCCTTCCCCACCGCGCCGCAGTTCGGGCAAACGCGACATGTCTGCGTGTTCCTCATAGCCCAATCTCCCTGCCTCAGCAATGGCATCCTGATCGCACACCGCGGCGCTGAGTAGGGCCCTTCGGACCCCGGTTTCACAACCAGCGGACATATCGACTAAAGCCATGCAGGGCGCGGTTTCGTGAGACAACCGCCGAAGTCGGTGCCGGGGTCACATCGATCACGCTCCGCGGGGCAACGCGGGACCAACGCACCACGTCGGTACGAGAAGATCCAGCCAGTAACGCCTATAAGTAGAGTTATGGGCACTACAGTGGTAGTGGCCGCCGTCACGACAGCCGCACTCCCCTTTCTGGCTGGATCGATCAGCCGTTCGTGATTGGGCTGGCGAGGTGTCGACGGGTGAGTCGAGCCCAGACCGACCTTGTCGGGATGTTGGGCAAAGGTGCCCATGTCCCGTTGGACCGGGATCAGGAATGACCGGCCTTGTCGGACGGTGCAGGTGTAACGGACACGGCACCGTCGGTCCGGGCATCAACGACGACCCGCGCCCCCAGCGGAGCCTTCAGCGTCGCGGACGCATGCCTCGGGTAGCCAACCAACGTGCAAGCCACGGAGCCTCCGGCGTGCACGTGCCCGATCACTGCGACAGCGGTCGCCTGCTTGGACTCCTTGACAGAGAGCGAGTAGTCGGCGGTGCAGGGCCCAGTACCGGAATGGGCGCCAGCGAAGTTCGCGACGAGTAGCCGACCACGTGCGCCAATCTTCACCGACAACTGCGCAGCGGAGACACCACCCGTCGTAACCGGCGCTGAATAGATGACCGAAGGCGCTGCGGCGAGAACCGTCGCCGGGTTCTCGACTCCCGAGAGCGAGTAGAGCCACGCCGGGAGCTCCCGCCATCCTCGATCCGTGAGGAAGAGACCTGATCCCAGCTGGACGCCGGTGGTTCCGAGCGGTGGGGGCGAGCCCACGGTGTTCGTTGTCGGAGTGGTCAACCTCTTGAAGGCGGCGGCGGCGCTGATAATCGGCAATCCCATCGACGAGCGAGGAGCTTCCGGCCAAGTCGAAGGCGCAATGACCTCCCCGTTGTCGAATGCGCCCTTGCTAGCGTCGTCTCGGAATCCGCCCTCGGGGTTCAACACGTACCCCTCGAGTAAGAGAAGGGGGCGAGGCGACGACCCGACCGGGAAGCCCGACCATGCGTGAAGGGCGCGGTCGAGCATTGCGCCGACCCTCGGCTCGCTCGCTGGAGCGGCTGCACCGGATTCCTGCGGTGCGAGCGTCGTGGTCGAGATGAAGAGGGCGAACCCAAGACTGGTCACGCGACGAAACGTGAAACTCACCGTGCAACTATGACGCAGATCCTCCCAAAAGGGTTCGGAACGGGGTGTCCCCGCTCACCTGGTGGGGGCTTGCCGTGACGGGGGCACGGCACCGCACAACGGTCAGACTGGAGCAGTGCTTCTCATTGATGCAGCAAATGTGGTCGGGTCTCGTCCGACTGGCTGGTGGCGGGACCGAGCTGGGGCCGCCCGAGCGTTCGTGGACCAGGTGCGCGCGGCCGCTGACTCGGGACGGGTCGCCCAACCTGTCGTCGTGATTCTGGAAGGCCAGGCTCGGCAGGGCGTCCAGGCCGGCGTCGCCGACGGCGTCACTGTCCTCCACGCTGCTGGCAGCGGTGACGACATGCTCATTGACGTCGCCTCGAACGCCTCTGATCAGGTGATCACGCTCGTCACGGCGGATCGCGAGTTGCGGCAGCGGGCAGAGGCCCTCGGAGCCCACGTCGTCGGGCCGGGATGGCTCCTCGAACTCCTCGAGTCGTGAACTGAACCATCGGTCCGGGACAGAGCAAGCCGCGGGCTGCCCCTTTCGCCGGCCTGGGCCGAAGGGCATTGCGCACGCTCGCGCCGAGGAGTGCCGGCGTCAGCCTCCGAGACACTCGGCGGCACATCATTGACTCGGACACAAGATGGCACATGCCACGTATCGGCTATCCGAAGGGTGCCAGTACGCCGGCTCTAGGGCTTAGGGCTCAAGGGCTCGATGGCGGTCCATCCGCGACGACGAAGCTCACCAGCGAGCTGTTCGGAAGGCAGAGAGCTCAACATCTGCTCTTGGGCGGATTGCCGCCACTTTGGCACAGCAGTGGCACGACTCCCGTCAGACTCTGCATCCAGTAGCTGAGCGATGAACGCCGCCGCTTCGTCGCGTGTGAACTTTCCGCCGGCCTGACGCTGGGTGAAGCCCATTGGGCCCCGTGCATCGCGGAAGTCGGAATGTCCGGCTCCCTTGAGGAGGTCCAACAGCTCTCGTACCTGCTTGGCCGAGGCCGGTGGACCTGACTGCTGACCAAACGCCATTGCGGGCATTCTTACGCACTTGACGATGAAGCCGCGTGCGGCCCCAGGGCCAGTTCTCGAACCGCTTGAGCCTCGCTCAGGCCCGTGTCCGTCCTCGCCTCTGTCCGATCCGACCTGCCCCCGTACATTGATACTTCTCTGAGGGTCCACCGCTTGATTGCTGGTCCTCAATAGCTTCGGGAGTGCTGGCGGGTTCGGTCTGACTTGGAGTCCCGTGACGTTGCAAGACGTCGTCGACCGGAACCTTCCAGCCGCACATTGAAAGACGGCACGTCCCGTCTCGAAGTTGGGGTGATTGGTCCGGGTTGCAGCAACAACCTGGACCGCCCGTCGCTCCGATCCGGAACGGCCGTGCCATCCCTCAACACCTTGAGAGAAGGGATGACCATGACCATCGTAGAAGCTGCGCGTGGTGTGACTGGTGGTGTCGACACCCACCTCGACGTCCATGTGGCAGCCGCGCTCGACCCGCTGGGCGGCTTGCTCGGCACGGAGCGCTTCGAGACCAACTCGGCCGGCTACAAGGCGCTGCTGGCCTGGCTCGAGACGTTCGGCGACGTGACCAAGATCGGCATCGAGGGCACGGGTTCCTATGGCTCGGGGCTGACCCGCTTCCTGCGCCGGGCGGGTGTCGAAGTCATCGAAGTGGACCGGCCCAACCGAGAGGAGCGCCGGCGCAGCGGCAAGTCCGATCCTCTCGACGCCGTCGAAGCGGCCCGGGCCGCCCTCAGTGGTCGAGCGAAGGGCAGCCCCAAGTCACGCGACGGTGCGGTCGAGGCCATCCGGGTCCTCGTCGTGGCCAAGCGCTCAGCTCGCCAAGCACGGACCAAGGCCCTCATCCAGATGCGCCACCTCGGCTACACCGCTCCAGAACAGCTCCGTTGCCGCATGAAGGGCCTCAGCGTCCCGGCCCTCGTCGCCGAAGGTGCCAGGCTGCGTCCGTCGCGATCTCCGGACCCGGTGACCGCGGCCACCAAGACCTCGCTGTCCTCGCTGGCCCATCGCATCGAAGGACTCGACCGTGAACTGGCCGAACTCGACGAGCGGATCGAAGCCCTCCTCGTGGCCACAGTGCCCGAGCTCCTCGACGTCTTCGGCGTCGGACCCGACACCGCAGCGGCACTCGTCATGGCGGCCGGCGACAACCCCGACCGGTTGCATTCGGAAGGTGCCTGGGCCCACCTGTGCGGGGTGGCACCCGTCCCCAAGGGTTCCGGCAAGACCAACGGCAAGGTCAAGGCCCACGATGGTGGTGACCGCCAGGCCAACAGCGCGTTGTGGCGCATCGTCATGGTCCGCATCGCACACGACCCCGAGACCCAGCTCTACTTCGAGCGCCGGGTCAAGGAGGGCAAGACCAAGGCCGAGGTCATCGGCATCTTGAAGCGCTACGTCGCCCGCGAGGTCTATCGCTACCTCCCTCGCGGCTAAGTCCTCGGGCTGGGGGTTTGGCTTTCCCCCGTACTGTCGCTCCTCGGAGCTGACTCGCCAGCGACTCGCCGACCCTCAGCCCGGGCAGACGTTCTCGAAAACGCGTGACCTAATAGGAGCTTGTCCTCATCACGAGTGACTGATCAATGTCGTGTCCGCTGTTTTCACTCCCGAGCCCCCGACGAGGGGTTGACAAGTGATAGGAGCTCGCCGTGACGTTGGGGCAGTTCGTCACGCGGTGCAGCGGTCGTTCACCCCGGCACTTCGCAGAGAACACGGCGCCTACGCGGTTGGTCCCGACAGGCCGATCAACACACCGCCGGGCGCGCGCACCATCGCGACGCAGACCCCGTCCATGACCTTGGTCGGTGGGCGAACGGCTTCGGCTCCACCAGCAAGTGCCGCGTCGTAGGCAGCCTGGGTGTCCTCAACATGGACGGTCGGCGTTGACCCTGGCGCCTCCCCGGGTGCAACCCCTCGGATGCCGCCCCCGCCGGCTTCGGAGTACGCGAACAGGTGCAAGTCTCCCGCTGGCGTTGCAAATGGAACTTGGAAAGTCCATCCGAGGACCGCTGCGCACCAGTCGCGAGTCGCAGCAGGATCGGTACTGGCGATATCCGTGTGGGTGATCCAGCCATACAAGCCCTGCGTGTACTCGTGGCTCGGTGCGTCAGACAACTGCTCTCCTCATTCGGGCGACCCTCATGGACGCAGATTATCGGGCATTCGAAGGCACCTGGCCGAGACCGAGGCCAAGTTACCGCCGACCTTCACCAAGTGGTGATAGGAGGCGGGGTGGGAGGGCCGTACACCAGGGTGCGGGTCGTGCTCTGGACCGCTTTGGTCACGTTCACGCCCCTGCCTGCTCGGCCCGCCCGCCTTGCGCCTCGACCGATCCGAGCACGAGCGTCGCCGGACCGGGCTGCGACGTCAGGTCTCAACTGCAGTTTTGATGGCAGCCAGCGTCACCTCGATGCCCTGCTTCGCCGCGTCGCGGCGCACGTCGATCTCCTTCGCCGCATTCGCACCCGAACACCGTCTCGAAGAAGGCCGAGCCCTCGGGGGGCAGCTCCCATGTTTCGGGTGATCTCAGTCCCGCCGTCGACGGCGGTGAACGATTAGCCCCAAACGAGCGCGAGTTGGCGGTTCGGCCACAACCCACGCGAACTCGCGACCACGGTCGGCCACGACGATCTCCGAGCGCGTCTCCCACGTTCGCTCCGGCAGCTCGTTCCTCCCGGTGAACATGGCACCAACGCTCGGTTCGTCGCCTTCATCCCACCAACACGCCCTACAAACCGGGCTCCACTCGCCCATGCGGGTCACGTCCGCGACCAAGTCGTAGAGTTCCTCAGGCGAGCAGTCGACGACGATTGAGCCGGAGTGACGCAACGTTTCCATGCCACCAGTATGCCGTCATCAGCATGCCGTCAGACTTCAAATTGTCAGCCGCCGATCACGGGGTTGGCCGTCACTCGCAGGACTCGGGAGGGAGTGCCAGGGGCGACGCCAGCGGAAAGGACGGGGCACGCCAGGCGGGGCGGCCGTTTGGAGGGGGCCACGGGCCCGGGCGAGCGTTCGCTATGGTTGAGCGGTGCGCGTCCTCGTGCTCGGCGCTGGCTTCGGTGGGCTCGAGCTCTCAGCCACGCTCTCGGAGCATCTGGGAGACGACGTCGAGGTCCTGCTGATCGACCGGTCCGACGGCTTCATCTTCGGGTTCTCCAAGCTCGACGTGATGTTCGGGAGGCGGCGACCCCATGAGGTCATCCACCACTATCGAGACATGGTCAAGCCCGGCGTCCGGTTCGTCCAGACCGAAATCCGTTCGATCGACCCCGACACGAAGCGGGTTGAAACCGGCTCAGGCACGTTCGAGGGTGACGTCTTGGTGGTCGCACTCGGTGCCGACCTGGACCCCTTGGCCACGCCTGGCCTCGTCCAGGGCGGACACGAGTTCTACACCCCAGAGGGCGCCTTCGCGATCCGCGATGTCCTTGCCCAGTTCCAAGGGGGCCGTGTCGTCATCGGCGTGACCTCCACCCCGTTCAAGTGCCCGCCGGCGCCGAGCGAGACGGCACTACTCATGCACGACTTCCTGACTGATCGCGGGATCCGCGCCAACTCGACGATCGCGCTCGTGATGCCGTTCGGCACCCCCATACCCCCGTCACCGGCCGCCTCGGAAGCGTTGTTGGCGGCGTTCGCCGAACGCGACATCTCGTGGCATCCCGAGAGACTCGTGGAACGGATCGATCCTGTTCGGAAGTTGGCCGAATTCTCCGACGGCACAGGGATGCCCTTCGACCTCTTCCTCGGTGTCCCGCGTCACCACGTCCCCCCGGTGGTCGAGGCGTCTGGCATGACAGTTGACGGGTGGGTGCC
This sequence comes from uncultured Acidimicrobiaceae bacterium, assembly GCA_963781955.1. Classification (GTDB taxonomy): domain Bacteria; phylum Actinomycetota; class Acidimicrobiia; order Acidimicrobiales; family RAAP-2; genus Bog-473. Next base: position 1,302,184 of record CAWAHU010000001.1, on the reverse strand, counting down.
CGTGGACCCGTTCACATTGGAGACGCAGTTCCCCGACGTGTATGCCATCGGCGACGTCACCAGCGTCGGCACCCCGAAAGCGGGCGTCTTCTCCGAAGGGCAGGCATCGGTCGTTGCGGCCCAGCTCATCACGCGTCACCAGGGCACGTCGGCCGGATCGAGCTACGACGGGCGTGGTGTCTGCTACTTGGAGTTCGGACGTGACGAGGTGGGAAAGGTGGATGTCACCTTCCTGAGCGGGCAAGCTCCCGTGGGCGCCCTGGATGGCCCGTCCGAGGCGATCGCGGCTGAGAAGTCACACTTCGGATCGAGCCGGATCCAGCGGTGGTTCGACCGGACCTGGTCCCCCGGCTGAGGGGCAGGCGCCCGGCGGGGAGCGACCCCTTACTGGACGAGGAGCCCGATCTCAGCCGTGCTCCGTGCCACTTGCCTTCACCGCAGCAAGGATGTCATCGGCCAGCACGCTCGCCCGGATCCGCGCCGCCGAGGCGCCGGCTTGGTCTCCTTCGTCTGCCATGACTTGGGCATACTTCAACCAGGCGTACGTGTTCCGTTCTCTGACACCGAGGCGTTCGGCAACGAGCGCGTGCGCAACGTCCGACCGCGGAGCGCGGATGGCTGCCTCGAGGAGCGTTCGCTCCACGGCGTCTCGTTGCGCGTGGCTACCGCCGAACTCGTGAAGCCTGCCCAGAATTGGCCAGAGGTCGTCGAGAACCCCTACGTAGGCTCCGTCGGCGAAGGCCACGAGGCTTCGACACACGGGGAGCCCGACGCGACTCGTCATTTCCCAGCCGGTGTTCCGATGGTCACCCTTCTCGACGACCGCCTCGAGGTCCGAGACGAGGCTCCGGGCACGCTCAAGGTCATTGGCACCAATGAAAGCCATTGCGGCATGCATATCGTTAAACGGGTAGTAGCCAGGCGTGAGTAGGCGCCCCCAAGCCTGGGCCAGTGGCTGCCAGCGGTCACCAACCTCCTCGCCTTCGAGGTGCAGGCGCCACAGCAGAGCCGAGGCGTCGAGCAACTCGAGTGCGACATCCTCGGAGCCGTCGTGGTGCAGCACGCGGTCATAGACCGCGAGTGCGCCGCGCACATCGGCTCCTTGGAGCAGGTAGAGGGCGTAGTGCCAGGAGTTGTGGACGTTCAGAAAGTTCCCGGTGGCCCAATGAGCTTCCGTATCCCGCATGAACCGCACGCCCTCGGCTATCCGACCCTGCATCTCGTAGGTGTGGACCATGGCGTGGATACCCCACACGTCGTCGGGATTGCTCTCGACGGCGCGCTGGGCCATCTCCTCGGAGAGGCTGTAGAGGTTGCACTCCTCCAGACCAAAGGCGTACATGCCCTGGAGGAACCCGTGATGCGGGTCGTCGCGCGTCCATGCCCACAAAGCCCGGCCGATTCGATCGCGGAGGCTGACGGCATTACCGGTGAAGAAATCAATCTGATGACCAACCGCCAAGGCGAGGAGGTCGCGCGGGTACTGCAACGAGATCTCGGCCAGGGTTGCACCTGCACTCACCATGTCACCGGACAACCAGCGCTCGGCGGCCAACACATGGGCTTGCTCCCGGGCCGAGAGCGCGTGGCGCTCGCCCTCGATGTTCGCCAGAGCTTCGCGTGCGTCCGCGACGCTGCTGGCCTCGGTCGACAGAAGTGACAGGTACGCGCCGAAGACGCCGGCCATGGCACACCGAGGATCAGAGGCACGGGCGGCCGCTTGGGATTCGACCACTTCGACCTCGAAGCGGATGAGATGGCCCAACGCCTGGTCGTACCTGGCCGTCGCCTCGTCGGAGCCGGTCACCCTCAATCCCTGCATGTCTGTTCCCATGGATCCCCACCCTCCGCGCCGCCGCGTTCTCTCAGCCAGGCCAAGTGCCGAAGCCTAGTTCTGGCACCGACAGCTGGCCGAGAACGTGCCATGGGCATGCAGCAAGCTGTGCGCCCGCGGAAGTGGATCAACCGCCCTAGAACCGGCTACGACCTCACCGACCGCGAATGCGTGTCCAACGAGATGGCATCGGTCGCCCGGCGCGTCTTCACCATTCGGGCCGAGGACCTACGAGGAGGTTGGACTCAAGGAGAGAGGACGTGTGGCCCTGCAAGCACACCGGCAAGACACCCAACCCCCCACATGTCCTGAAGCAGTGCGAGAACAGGATCATCAGGCCGTCCTTGCCAGAGATGAGACCGTCGACGCAACTCGCCGGGAGGCTGCCAAGGTCAATCCGTGGTACTCGTTCGCTCTCGGGACTCTCCCACTGCTCATCGGAACTACTGGTTTGATCGGTTGGCCCAGGGCGACTCTGGAAGCAGTAGTGCGACCCTGATTGTTGCAGTCTTTCTGGGAGTCGGAGTCAGTTCGATGGTGTGACAATGCTTGGCTTCTTCCGACTCCGCCGTACCCCCTCGATTCCCAGGAACACGCTACGACTGCGAGCGGCCATGTTCGGTTCGGGACGATTCTCAGCCGTCTCCATCGATGAATCGACCGTCCGAGTGTTTGCCCGACCATCTTCGCCGACGCGTGGGTCATTGCACGACAGTCGGTGCCCGGGGTCCAGAGCGGCCGAGGCGGGACCGACAAGGGGGATCGGTCAGGTCACCGCATCGATCGTCCCGCGAAATCTTCCGCTGGTCACCAGTCGTAAATTCGCACTGAACCTCATGCTCTTCGTCTCGACACCGCAACGTGTGACGCCAACTAGGAGAATCACTGTCGGAGCGATCCAAACACATGGCACATGTTGAAGGACGCGGGTGGCATCCCAGTACATGGCAACCAGCGTTCCGCCTGGGTTGCCGGCTGCCGCTTCGACTACCCAAACCCGGAGTATCGCTGACGAACACCGTCGAGAGAGGAGCTTCGAGTCCCATGCGGCCCTGGATGCCCGCGGCGTAGGCCGGGGGCTCGCTGAGAGGTCCACCCTGCACTCCAGTCCAGACCAGGGCACCTCACGGCCGCCGCTGGCCCTTCCGACTCCGCTTCCGCCGTGAGAAACTGAGCGGACCTGATCGAAGCGAGGCAACCATGGACAGAATCCGGCCGTATCGAGACCAACTCGCCCTCGTCGCTGCCGTCGTGTTGCCGCTCGGCGTCGCAGCCATCTTGGTCCCATTCCGTTTGAGTTTCGCTAATACGGCGTCGGCACTGATCTTGGTCGCCGTGATCGTTGCGGTGGCCGCCCTTGGCAACCGCTTCTCCGGCTTCGTCGCCACGGTCAGCGCCACATTGTGGTTCGACTACTTCCTCACCCAGCCCTATGAGAGGCTTGCCATCACGCACCGTCCCGACGTAGAAACGGCGGTGTGCCTCTTCGCGGTCGGGATCATCGTGACCGAGCTGGCAGCTCGTAACCGCCATCACCATGCGACGGCGGCCGAGGAGGCGGACTACATCGCGCTGATCTACGACATGGCCGAAATGGTTGCCTCGGGTGCTCCAGCTTCCCAGGTACTCGATCGGGTGCAGAGCGAAATGGTTCAGCTGTTACACCTGCGAGCCTGTCGCTACGAGTCCGGCCTCGGTGATCGTCCCATGATGCGCCTCGAGCACGACGGGCAGGTCATGCTCGGCGGACGCGTTTGGAGTGTCCATCGCATGGGCCTCCCCGGGCCGGAGATGGAGCTCCTCGTGCAACGCCGGGGTGAGCTCCTGGGCCGTTTCGTGCTCACGCCCACCCCGGGGTACGCGGTGTCATACCGACGGCGGATGGTAGCCGTCGCTCTCGCTGACCAAGTAAGCGCAGCTCTCCGTACACAGCTCCGTAAGGTCTAGGGAACTTCCTGCTCGTCCGGACACCACGGGAGCGAGGACGCTCAGGCGTGTGTCAGCCCGAGCCAAGATGGACGACGGATCGTCTCTGGTGGTCAAGGAATCGGAGTGACACCAACGTGATTGACTTTCGACGCTGATTGCCTGGACAACGGTGTCCAAGGTCTGTCGATCACAGGCGGTGCGCCAAGTCGACCGTCCCGGGAACGAGAAGTGCGACCACTCGTTGGTTTGGACGACGAACCACTCGTCTCTACCCCAACGACCGCGAGTATCCATGTCAGCAGGTTGGCCGTCGGAAAGGGGTCACCACCACACCGTGGTCGCTTGCTCTGCCTCAGAACGCCGGCACTGCGCGATCCAATGATTACGTCGGCCGGTCGCAACCGGCACCGCTGGGCATGGGCGGGACCAGCGTTCCGGACGACAGCGGACCCCATCATGCTGCGGCTGCACCCCGGCCGAAGACTTCCGCGGCCCTTTTGGTCCGCCCCCGAGGTCCGTGTTGCCGGGGCTCCGCGCCAATAGCCAACAGCGGTTTGGACCGACCCACCCGCCAACGCCGGGCAGGGGGGCGGGGGGCGGCGGGGTGCGCCTACCACCCCGCCCATTCCACCCTGGCGGGGCCGCTTCGCATCGGGGTCGCGAACAAAGCGCGAACGCCGGCACGGCACCCCGACGGGCACCGGTAGGATCTGGATCCAGCGGGTGGGGTGCCAACTGCAGGGGCGGGGTTGTTACCTCCTTGGGCTACCGCCCTGACACCCGCAGCTGCCCGGGCGGCCCTGTGTTTGCCCCCCCTTCACAGGGTCGTCCGTCGGCGGCCTTGGTCATCCCACCGCTCCCCGTCTTTCTTCGTCGGTACTTCGACGTCCGCACGACCCACATCCAGCCCCGACCCCACCGTCATCAGGCGCCGGCGTGGACGGGCCGCTGGTTCTCGCCTTGGGCGACAGGTGGTTCCGGGTGTGAGCCTGCCTCGACCATATCGAGGGGCTGAAGGGGCGCGGTAACCTCGTCACTAGCAAGCCTGCATAAACCAAGAGAACCGGTGTCCGTCAGACCCTGGTCACTCCACCTAGACGTTTGGGGACCTTCGGCACTAGCCGGAAGGCTGACGCGGCGTACGATCGCTCTGGGTGTTTCGGGGGTGTCAGATGCAGCGGCTCAGTGGTGCGGACGCCAGTTTCGTATACGGCGAAACACCGAATTGGCACATGCACTTGGGCACACTGGCTGTAATCGACCCTTCGACCGCCCCAGGCGGCTTCGATGTGAATCGGTTGCGCTCGCTGGTCGAGGCCAGGGCAGGCCTGCTTGGCCCGTTCTTGCGCCGCTTAGTTGAGGTTCCCTTTGGCCTCGATCGCCCCGCTTGGGTGGACGACCTGCACCTCGATCTCGACCGCCAGATCCGCCCCGTCGGCGTCCCAGCCCCGGGCGGCCCCCGTGAGCTCGGTGCGTTGGTCGGCGATCTGTTCGCCTACAAGCTCGAACGGGGTCGCCCCCTGTGGGAAATCTGGTTCATCGAGGGCCTCGAGGATGGCCGCGCGGCTCTACTCACGAAGATGCACCACTGCCTGGCAGACGGAGTTCGGGGCTCCCGCTTGTACGAGGTGTTTTACGACCTCGACCCCGGCGCCCCCCTGGACCGGCCCGATACACCCGTGCTGCAGGGCGAGCGAATCCCGCCCGGGTGGGAGATGGCCCTGCGGGCGCTCCCCAGGCTGGCGGCCACCCCGCTGCGGGCGGCCCGCACTTCTGTCCAGCTCAGTCGCTCCGCCCTGAGGATGCTCCGGCTTCACACCTCCCCGGAATGGCTGGCGGTCACGTTGCCCTTCCAGGCGCCGCGTACGTCGCTCAACCGGTCCATCACCGCCCATCGCGGGTTCGCCTACTGCTCGGTCCCTCTCTCCGGGGTGAAGGCGATCAAGAACGCCTTCTCGGTGACGGTGAACGACGTGGTGCTCGGCATCTGCACCGGCGCGTTACGTCGTTATCTGGCCGATCGCGGCGAGCTACCCGGCAAGCCGCTGATCGCCCAGATACCTGTCGCGGTGCATGTCAACGACGGGGGGGATGCATCCGGGGGCGCGTGGGGAAACGCCACCACCGTGATGGGCGCCGCCCTGCCCACGCAACTCGATGATCCGGTCGAGCGGCTTCGGGCTATCCATACCTCGACTCATAGCGCAAAGGTGATGCAGCACGCGCTCGGCGATGACCTCATCCTCGACCTGGCCGATATCGCCCCACCCGGACTCCTCGCCGCCGGAGTCCGGGCTTACAGCCGGCTCCGTCTCGCCGACCGTCACCCGCCGATCTTCAACCTGATCGTCTCCAACGTCCAAGGCCCGCCGCTCCCGCTGTACATCGGTGGGGCGCGGCTCGTGGCCAACTACCCGATTGGCCCCTTGCTCGATGGCGGCGGGCTGAACGTCACCGTGCTCAGCTATCTCGACCACATCGATTTCGGCTTCGTCGTATGCCCCGAGATCGTGGAAGATCCTTGGACGCTCGCCGACGCGACGTCAGCGGCTTTCACTGAGCTCGAGAAGGCAGCGGGTTGAGCAGCCCACAGGGCTGATATTCGTCCTTGAGGGTCGTCTTGAGCGGCAGTTGGCCTCCGAGGGTCTTCGAACATCTCACCGGCTCTCGCCTCCTGTGTGCCATGGGTGCCGCAAATCAGGCTAGGGGTCGCGCCGGCCACCACTTCCGTCGTAGCGGATGGCTGCCGGGGTGCCGTCGGGGAGCACTGTGAAGGCCGGCAACACTGGCGGCATCGGTGCGTACGGCTCGTTGATCGCTGGCCTCGGGTCGGCGTCACCGCGGTCGGGCCACATCGTCATAGCCCGCTCGGCTTGTGCCGTGATGGTCAAACAGAGGTTGACGCCGATGTTGGCGGTCACCGCCGACCCATCGACCACGTGCAGTCCCGAAGGCCCGTAGAGGCGGTGCTGGGAATCGATACACCGGCCTCTGGGCTGTCACCGATGGTGCAGCCACCCAAGAAGTGAGCGGTCATCGGGACATCGATGATCTCGCCGATGCTGCCGAACGGATGGCCGCCGATGTACTTCGCCAAGTCGGCGCATGGTCTCGTTCGCCACGGGAAATCAGGTCGATTCGCCACGCCGTCCTGGCGGGACGTCACTCGGTTACGTCCAAACCGGCGCGGCTTCGGACTGAAGGGCAGAGCGTCGTCGTTGGTCTGCATCACGAGGCCGATGATCGCGACTTCAGTACGACCTCATGCGGGAAAGATCGACATCTTTCGGCAGTTGGCTGAACTCTCCACTCTCTGGAAGATTCTAGTGTTCTTGGGCTTGCATTCGCCCGACCCCGTTGCCAACGATGGCGTTGGTCGGCGTCTCCAAGGGCCATATTTGTAGGATCGAGCCTTGGTTCGAGGGAGGGTAATGAAGCCTGAGGAGATCTGCGCCAGCGGCCAACTGGCAACTCGGACGCTGGCTGACACCGTTTCGCACGTCGAGCAGGTGCATCGCGCCGTCGCAGGCAGAATCTTCGCATTTGCTGCCCCAGTCAGTCTCCCAGCCCGAGTTATCCACGACTTCATCGCCACCGTCGTCTACACCTTGATCCGAGAGACGGGTCTGGCTGCTGGCATAGTCGGCAGCGAACTTGTCGGTGCTACCGCGGGTTCAGCCTTTCCCGCAGGGTCGACTCCCCGGAGCAACCTGGCATTGGCGGTGCTGAATGCGACCCTGGGTGATGAGCTTGCCGACCAGGGAAGCCCACTGGCGATCCCGATGGCTGTTCGACGTGTTCGAGCAGACGTCGTGCCTCAGCGCGCGTGTCTCGAAGTCGCATTCCCCGAGGCGACGTCGAAGGTAGCAGTCTTCCTTCACGGCTTGGGCGAAACCGAGGAGTCGTGGAGGCTGCACGCGGATCGCCATGGCTTGGGCACCGAATCCACATATGGTTCACGGCTCGCTGAAGATCTTGGTTACACCCCCGTGTATGTGCGCTACAACACTGGCCTCCACATCTCCGAGAACGGTCAGCACCTCACCTCACTCCTGGATGATGTCGTGGCAGCCTGGCCGACTCCGGTAGCCGAATTGATCCTCGTGAGTCATTCGATGGGTGGGCTGGTTTCCCGCAGCGCGTGCCACTATGGGCGTCAGAGAAACCATTCGTGGTTATCGGTGCTGCGCCACGTATTCTACCTCGGCACTCCGCATCTGGGGGCGGGCCTCGAGCAGTGGGTGAGCCGTCTCAGCGGCGTGTTCGCCAAGCTCGATGAGAGTCGGCCGCTGGCTTCGATCCTCGACAGGCGCAGCGCGGGAATCAAGGACCTAAGGGCCGGCTATCTGCTCGACGACGATTGGCGCAGCGTTGGCCCCGGATCGCAGCGCGAACCCAGCAACATTCCTCTCATCCCTTGGGCCCATCACTACGCCATCAGCGCCACAGTGACAGCAAGCCATAACCATCCGCTCGGTCGATTGGTGGGCGACTTCCTCGTCCAGCCCGACAGTGCCCGCGGCCAATCCCGCACTGGCGGGCACATCCCCTTCCCCCTCGAGCACACGCGCCACTTCGGGGGGCTCCACCACTTCAATCTGCTCAACCATCCCACTGTCTATGAGGCACTGCGTGAGTGGCTCGCTCCCACATCCGGCGCCGGATCTGAGACTGGATCCGCCCTGATCTCCTCTTAGGACGCTCCACCCAGCCCTGGCGCAGGGTATCCCCCGTTCGTTGCTGGTTAGGCGTCTGCCCAACCCACGTGTCCGGCAGATCGACGGACTTCCAGAGTTCGGGGCGCTACCAGTCGAGCTGAAGGATCTCGCGCATGGCCGCCTCGAAGTCGTCGTAACTCGCACCCTGGCGGCTCGCGGCGATCAGCTCGGCGTCGGCGCCGACGGGCAGGCGGAGCGGGCGGTGCTCTGCTTCCAGCGCATTGCAGATCTTCGTCGCCACGAGCTCGGGACCTGGTGCCGGCTCCCCGCCACCAAGAACACCCATGGCGCTCTCCCACTTCGTGGCCAGCTCCGCGTAGGGTCCGGGTTGGCCGCGGAGGTCGACCATGTTGTCCCCGAAGCGCGTTGCGATCGCGCCAGGCTCGACCACGAGCACCTTCACGCCGAAGTGACCGACCTCTAGGTGCAGTGACTCGGACAGCGCCTCGAGGGCGAACTTGGTCGCCGAGTAGAACCCGGCCAAGGGGCCGCCGACGATTCCCGCGACGGAGGTGACGTTGACGATCGTGCCCGAGCCCCGCTCGCGCATGGCGGGGACGAAGGCCTGGATCATGCGCGCCGCGCCGAAGAAGTTCGTCTCGAAAGCACGGCGGACCTCGACGAGGGGAACTGCTTCGACGGGTCCGTCGATTCCGAAGCCCGCGTTGTTCACCAGGACGTCGACGGGGCCGACGGTGGCCTGGGCAGCGGCCACGGACTCATCAGAGTCGACGTCGAGGGTCAAGGTACGCGCGACGGCCAGATGGGCGATCGACTCGTGGCGTCGCGCTGTGGCGACGACCTCGTAGCCCCGTGCGGTCAGTTCCAGGGCGGTTGCCCTCCCAATACCACTCGAACACCCGGTCACGATTGCGCTCTTGTTTGACATCCGGCACGTCTAGCCCCAGGGGACGAGCGTGTCAACGGATATTGCTCCGTTCGAAGGCGGACCCGGTCCAAATGCGTCAGGCCGAGAGGTGTTGACCGAGGGACTCGTCAATCATCAGACAGGGTGGCTGGTCGTCGAGCATTGATCCAACTCCGAACTCTCAACTCTCCATCGACCGGGTACCGGAGCCCAAGAGACTGCGCTGTCTCCTTGGCCACGTTCGAGAACAGCTCTAACGTCGCAAGGAGCGCGTCCCACGCTCCGTCAACGTCATAGGTTGGCCACGTTTGACTGAGGGCTTTCACCCACCTTGGGTCCGCCCATTCGTGCATCCGGCGTCCGCCATACCAGGTGTCGCCAAGCTGGGGATTGGTCGCGATGGTAGCCCACTCAATCATCTTGAGAAGGCATTGCTTGACCTGGTGATCCACCGTCTCCAAGGCCATCCACAGCTCATGACGGACGAGCTGTTTTGATTCCCACAGAATCAACCCGAAGAAGCTATGCACAGTGTTGAGGTAGACCTCTTGCGTCGGGACCTTAGGGGACACTTGCGCTACGGAAACGGCCATGCGATTCGCCAGACCGTTCTTATCGAGGAGCACTTTGGTCCCTCGTCTTGTGATGGCCAGCCATGCGTCCAGCTGCAGAGTCACCGACCCCGGCAGATGACGACGAACCACGGAGCGTCGGGAGAGGCCCACGACAGCTAGTCCAAGGAGAAACGCTTGGACACTGGACACCAGGGCGATGTCGACCACAAGCGGGCCGCCGTAGATCGCTTGACGGACCGTCTCACCCCCGACCGGCGACTGATAGGTCCATGAGAACAACGGTTCCGGATCAATCAATTCCAACCATTCCAGTGAGGACAACCGGCGTCGATGCTTGGTGATGACCATTAAGTCGAGGTCGGCAAGCGGATCGAATGCACTGTCCTGGGCCGCTGATCCCAGGAGGATCACGCCCCGGACCGATTGCTCGGCCTGGCACCATGCGACAAAGTGATTGAGGTAGTCGCGCACCTGCTCAGATGAAGTTGAGGGTTCGGGCACGGTCTCCAACCTAAGTCCTCGATCGAACCCGCGGTTGGAGCACGTTCCCGCCCCGGTTGTGAACGCGTCCCCGCCCCGGCGTACGGGGGCAGGGGTGTCAGCTCGAGGGGTACGACCAAGCGCCCATCTGCAAAGACCGAGTAGGGGGGTCACCGTCAGGGTGTTGGTCTCCCGGGCGTCCAGTGCCAAAACGTCGATGACCATCGTTTCATTAGACGTCATTGTCTTAGCCCATCGTGCCCTGTCGCTCATCGAGCGATCTGGGATACCAAGCCAGTGAGCCCGTGCGGCAGACCCCTCGGTGGACATCAACACCAGTAGAGTGCGCATTGTTCGTCTCGGCCGCGCGACTCAGGAGATGGGGGATGCGTAGATATCGCCATCTATTCGCAACCGTCACCACCTTTGTGATTGCGGTGGCGCCATTAGGCAGGGCGGGAGCATCTACAACGGGCCCCTCACAAGCCAAGGGCTCTTGGCCCGGAATCGGCACAGTTTGCGCGTCTGGCCCCGGAGGAGCGGCAACGGCGCGAGGGGTGAGCTCTCGTTCCATCAATGTCGCCACCTTCGCCGATCCTGGCAACACGGCCGAGCCGGGTCTAAATAGGGAGTTTTTCGAGCTGGCGCAGGCCTTCGCCGCCTGGTGCAATGCGGCCGGCGGCATCGGCGGGCGCAAACTTGTGATCCACGACCGAGACGGCGGCCTGTTCAACGCAGGTCAGGTGACCGAAGAGGCGTGTCAACAAGACTTTATGGCGGTTGGTGGCGGTCTGGTGTTCGACAACTCGGCCACCCCGGTCAGGGTGACCTGCGGGCTCGGCAGCATCCCCGCCTACGTCGTTTCGAACGAGGCTGACTCGGCAGCACTCCAGGTGAACCCCCAGGACATCCGAGTGGACGAGATCGAGGCCGGCTGGTACGCAGCGTTGGGTCGTCGATACCCGCAGGCTGTCAAACACTTCGGCATCGGGGCAGCAAATGAACCGGCCATTCTTGATCCAACCCGCAAGTGGGAGCAGGCGGCCGAGCAGCAAGGTTGGAAGGTCGTCAACTGGCAGGAACCGCCCTTCGCCGTGACCGACTGGGCACCCTACGTCGCACAGGCACAGTCCAAGGGCGTCCAAGCGCTTGAGACTCCGACCGGCACCAATGTGCAGACCTACTTCCAGGCCATGCAGATCGCCAACTTCGATCCCAAGTTCATCTTCTTGGGTCTCGGCATCCCCGACCAGCTCGGCAAGCCGACCACCCAGACGGCAGTGTCCGGGCCCCTGCCCCCGATCTACTTCGCGACACAGGCCTGGCCCTTCGAACTGGCGTCGCATAGCGCTGGGGTCGAGAAGCTCATCGCACTCATGCACCGCTACGCGGCCCACGACCCCATCAACACCAATGACGAGTACGCGCTCGATGCGTGGCTGTTGTTTGCGAAGTCAGCGTCCGCGTGTGGCGGCGACCTCTCGGTTTCTTGTGTACTCCACAACGCCGCATCGCAGACTGAGTGGACAGGTGGTGGTGTCTATGCGCCAATCGCGCACCTCGGAATGTCGGATCAGAGTCCGACCCCGAGTGCCTGTTTCGCCCTCATGCAGGTGAAGGGCCAGAAGTTCGTTTACGACTATGCCGACACAAGTCCGAACAATCAGATCTGGCACTGCGACCCGAAGAGTCTGTTTTCAGTATCGACACGCGGTTAGTAGGGCCTTCGCACCAGCGGATGCCCGGAGCCTCTTAGGGCAGTGCCCCCATGGTGCCGGTTCGCGTCACCCCACCCCACTCCACCGGCTCGCCGGCCCGCAAAAGGGACCGGCGGACACCATCCCCGACTAGGTGAGAAGCACCACCGGAACACTCAGCGTCGAAGCGGCGAGCGTCAGGGTGGCGGCGGGAACACCGGCAAGCGCCGAACCAGAGGTTCCGGCGAGGAACGGCTGGTCACACCCCGTTGAATCTCGTTACGCGACGCGGGGGCAACGATCCCCCTGGGTACGGAAACGCGCGGCCGCACGGCCGGGCGTTTCCTAGTCAGAGCGCATGTCGGAGGGGGGACGTCGACGAACTACGACTGGAGGATCCAACCCTGGGAACCGCCGACCAGGGCCAGTCAAGGCCGGTCGCAGACCGCCCGCAGGGGAAGCCTTGACGGGCACGGGAAGGGACCGTGAGCGGGTAACAATGGGCTCGGGTCCGGCCCGCCGGACCCTACTTGCGCCTCTCCCCCGTCGTGTGCGACCGGGACATGGCCGTGGCACCGTACCGGCGTACGGGGCACCGCAACGGAGCCAAGGTAGCGTTTGATTCAGTGTCCGTTGACCCCTCGCAGATGATGACCAAGGGGGCGTGATGCGCGTCGTCCCATACGGTCATGACGTGCAAGGCTGGTCGTCGATGTGTGGTTTCGCACGCCCCGCAGCTCCCGCTCGGTATCCACCGCTTCTCCCCTGCCCTGACGGCTGGGGGCCAAGTGTTGTCGAAAAGTTGTCTCCGCTCAGTCAGGTCGGCTCTACTCGGGCGGCGGATGGCGCTGTCATCATCCAGATTGAGGGTCAGTGAGCGGAGGGGACACGGGGTCAGCGCAGCGTTGCCAACCAAGGTAGGAGAGCTATGCAGACCGGACCAGGCAGCGATCAACACATTGACTACTGCATAATCTGCACGGAACAGCGCCCATTCACCGGCAAGACGATACGCCTGGCCGATGGAAGGCGGGTAGCCACAGGCGCATGTCCCGTATGTGGGGAGATGATAATCCAACTCATCCCCGAGGCGTCGGACTGAAAGCGTCGCCATCGGCCCTCGTCCGAGCACGGGGTTGCTTGGTCGTCGCCCCTCGCCATCGATCGAGCCGCTACCGCCTGTCGGCCTCTGTCGTCCCGCCCCATAAGTCCGTATTTCCATCCGCCCCAACGGGGGTCTAGCCCGAAAGTGCCGAACCGCCCCGCCGTCCCGGCGATGTGCGCGATTTTTGAATCTCCCCACCCTCGATCACTGAAATTCCCCACCCTGTCCCGGTGAGCTGAACCATCCACCCGCGGGGTTGGGCCCCCCTTCGAAGCTGAGAGCGACCAAGCAACCAGCTCGAAGGGAGAACCCGCTCCGCATGCTCACACATGGGGAAGACGTGGAAGCACATGCACTGAGAAGTAGGGGTTGGACGATCTCGGCGATCGCCCGCCACCTCGGCCGGGACCGCAAGACGGTCCGGGCCTACATCAACGGGGAGCGGGTCCCCGGCGTCCGGGCCAGATCAGCTCCCGATCCGCTCGAGCCGTTCACCAAGTACCTGGCGGCGCGCTTCGTCGACGACCCGCACGTCTGGGCCTCGGCCCTCTATGACGAGGTCGTCCGGCTCGGCTATCCGCTGAGCTACCCCTCCTTCGTTCGCCAGGTGCGGGCGGCCGGGCTCCGGCCCCACTGCGAAGCCTGTGCCGGCGTCAAGGGCCGCGACACCGTCGAGATCGACCATCCGCCCGGCGAGGAGATCCAGTGGGACTGGTTCGAGCGACGGGGTGCCCCGTGGGGAGGGACGGCCTACGTGTTGTTGGGCACGTTGTCGCACTCGGGCAAGGTGCGTGGCGTGCTGGCCGAGAAGATGGACCAGGCCCACCTCATCGAGGCGATGGACGAGGTGCTGCGGCGCCTGGGCGGGACGGCGAGGGTGTGGCGGACCGACCGCCTGGCGACGGTGATCGTGCCGGGGACGAGGGAGGTCCAGCCCTCTTTCGCACCAGTGGCCAAGCACTACGGGGCCGTCGTCGAACCCTGTCCGCCCAGGCGCGGCAATCGCAAGGGTGCGGTCGAGTCCTCGGTCCGTTTCACCTCGGGCCGCTGGTGGCGCACCATGAGCGCAAAGAACCCCGAGGACGCCCAACGCTCGCTCGACGTCTTCTGCGCCACGACGGGCGACGAACGCGCACGCCGCGGACCGAACGGCGAGCGGACCACGGTCGGTGAACTGGCCGATGCCGAACCGCTGCTCGCCCTGCCGGCTCACCCGTTCCCGGCCACCACCGAGGTCGAGCGTGTCGTCGCCGACAACGCAAGCGTCGCCTTCTCGGGCAATCGCTACTCGGTGCCGCCCGGACTGGCCGGCACGACACTGCTCGTCCGGCACCGCTTGAGCTCTCCGACCATCGACGTGGTGGCTCCTTCGGGAGCGATCCTGGTCACCCATCGCTTGGCCCCGGCAGGATCGGGGGCCCTCGTGCGCAGTGTCGAGCACAAAGAAGCGCTCGAGGCCGCCGTGCTCTCCGCCTTCACCACGGCTCGTCCGTGCGACAAGAAGGCCAATCGTCCACCGGGCAAAGAGGCACTCGAAGAGGCGGCCCGCCTGCTCGGGCCCATCGGGCGTGAGCCCGTCGTCGACCTCTCGGTCTATGACGAGGTGGCCCGGTGAGCGAGTCCTCGACCTATCAACAGATCCGTTCGCATCTGGCCTACCTACGTCTCTCGGCTGTCGCCGAAGCGCTGCCAGGCGAGCTCGACCGTGCCCGGCAGGAGAAGCTCGGTCACTCCGAGTTCCTACATCGACTCCTCGAGGTCGAGGTCGCTGCCACCGAGATCAGACGCCGGGCCGGCCTCGAGCGCTTCGCCTGTCTGCCGTCCCCGTGGACACTCGATGACTTCGACTTCAGCGCCCAGCCCTCGGTGGACAAGAAGCTGATGAGCGAGCTCGGCACCCTGCGCTTCTTAGAAGACGCCACCAACGTGCTGCTGATCGGGCCGCCCGGTGTCGGCAAGACCATGTTGGCCGTCGGCCTGGCCAGAGCGTCCATCAACGCCGGCTATCGGACCTACTACACGACGGCCGCCGATCTGGCTGCTCGTTGTCACCGTGCCGCCCTCGAAGGGCGGTGGGCCACCACCATGCGCTTCTTCGCCGGACCGAGACTCTTGGTCATCGACGAGGTGGGCTACCTGCCCCTCCAAGCTGAGGCGGCTGCTGCGCTCTTCCAGGTCATCACGCAGCGCTATCTCAAGAGCTCCATCGTCATGACGACGAACCTCGGGGTCAGCTCGTGGGGGAAGATCTTCGACGACCCGATGGTGGCCGCCGCCATGCTCGACCGCCTGCTGCACCGCAGCGTCGTGTTCAACATCGACGGCGAGAGCTACCGGATGCGCTCCCATCGGGCCCGCACCGAGGAGCTCAGGAAGGGGGTGTCCAAGGCCAAGGAGTAGCCTCAGATCACACAACTCACCGGGTCAGGCAAGTGGGGAATTTCGATGATCGCCCCTGGGGAGTTTCGGAAATCGGCGGCAGCGAACGGGGACACCCTGGCAATCGTGAGTTTGCACTGCGATTCGCCCGATGTCTTAGAGGGACAGGGTGTAGCGGACATCCTCGACTGCGATGTTCTTCGCAGCTACTTTGCGCTCGCCGGTGCAGGTCCATCCAAGGCGCTCGTACCAGGATCTGGCTCGCGTGTTGCCTTCCAGAACCCACAATGACGCCTGCTCATAGCCGACTTGGCAGAGATGGAAGATGGCAGCGTCGTAGAGCAACCTCCCGATGCTCTGCCCCCAATGAGGGGCATCGACGTAGAACCTTGTGAGGTGGCCCATTTCGAGATGGTCGGGATCAGCACCGGCGACGACCACTCCGGCGAGTTGGTCAGCCACGGCTGCGACATAACCACGAACGTTCGGAGTATGGAGTTCTCCGAGCCGTCGCTCCCAGTCAAGTGTCAGGTCATCGAGCTTCGGGCGAGGTGCATCGGCCGGAAAGATCGATGCATAGGCGAAGAGGGCTGTACGGAGATGCAGGGCGGCCAGTGCCGGGCAGTCATCGACACCAGCCTGACGGATCGACACCTTCATGAGTCCATTTGAGCACCCATGGCCACGCCCGCTCCCGGCGTTCGGGGCTACCCAGGGCTCGGCCGGTATCGGCCATCAAGCGCGGCCCTTTCTGTGCTTCTTCACCCTTGGGGTGGGTTCAACAATGACAGGACGCACCCAGTCGTATTCGCTGCCCAGGCGGTCGAGCACGGCCAGGAACTCGGCGTGGGAGAACTGCAAGTTGTCCCCGACACGCTTGGCTGCCGCCGTGGCGACAACCTGTCCGGCGGCGTCGTCCATGCAGTGGAATACCACGCAGGCCGCCTTCGGACCGAGCTGATCGAGCAGCTCGGCGAGTCGCTTGTCCTCTTGGCCGACGTGCGATTGGTGCTGGCGTCCTGCGTGCGTCGCAGTCTTGGTTCCTCCAAATACCGAGATCGCCTGGAGGAGTCCGAGCCCGGTCAGGATGCCCGCAGTCAACTTGGTTGCCGAGACAGCCAGACCCCTGCTCGTCAATACGCGGGACTGGACGAGTTTGAATGAACCATCGTGATTATGGGTGACGATGAACGCTGCCGCCCTGCCCTTGTGTGCGTTCTTTCGAAAGTCACGACCGAGCGAAGCCACCATGCGCTCAGCGGCACGTCTGCTTTTGAACCGGACAAGGACGACCGATGCGGACCCGGGCCCATGTACTTCATGCCTCGGGGGTTGACCACCCTGGGGAGGCGTCTTCGGAACGTCCATTATCATCGACCCCTTCGACCTCCTGGCGGCGGAGTAGGTCACGTCTCCTACGAGCATTCCTTACGACCGTGCTGTTCACTGACATCGTTGGATCAACCGAGCGGGCCGCCACCGAGGGCGACCGTCGCTGGCGCAACCTCCTGGATGCTCACGACCGGGCGGTCCGCATCGAACTGAGCCACTTCCGTGGAAAAGAGATCAAGACCACGGGTGATGGCTTTCTGGCCGCTTTCGATGGACCCGCACGGGCCATCCACTGTGCGCAGGCCATCGCCAAGGCAACCAAGTCCCTGGGACTCGGCGTGCGATCAGGACTGCACACGGGAGAGTGCGAGGTGCGGGGCGACGATCTGGCCGGCCTCGCCGTTCACATTGCGGCTCGTCTCGGCGCAATGGCCGGTCCGGACGAGGTACTTGTCTCGAGCACAGTCAAGGATCTGGTTGCCGGATCGGGGATCTGCTTTGAGGAGCGGGGAGAGCACGATCTCAAAGGGGTTCCAGACCAATGGCGCCTGTTTGCCGTGTCCGCCTGACAACGTGATCGCTGACCCTCAAGTCATTCCGGGAGACTCATGCAACGGACGCGCTGTCGCCACCAAAGGGTACCCCCGATCGCCGTTGTCCTCAAGGGATCATTGCAACACCAGCCTGATCGGCGAACAGTGATGTGGTCCATCAGCAGGTTGAACAGTGAGACGGTTCAGCGATGCTGAGAAGCAGACCATCTGGGACATGCGTGAGGCGGGGATCCCCATCAAGCGCGTCGCCAGGCACCCGGCAGGCAGAACGAGCGTCACAGCCGCTACGTCATCTTGCTGAAGCCCCCAACGGACTCGACGCCGGAGCTGTGCGTAAGGCGACGAGGCGCCGACCGAAGAAGGGCTTGGTGACAGGGCGAACCGTGTCCGACACTCATAAGGCAGTTCGACAACTCAGGGCGTGGCGTAGGTCGACACCGTCGGAGCCGGTGGGAGACCCATGGTTGGGGCGTGGACGACGAGATCGGAGTACGGCGGCACCAGGTCAAGTCCGTCCACCGCGTTGAGGAGCCCCGGACCGTCGCCCGACTCACCACGAACCCCGTACTGCCAGACAATGGCGTTGGTCTTCGGATCAACCACAATGACCCGGTCATTGGCGTCGTCGGTGGCGATCACGTCGCCGTTGGGGAGCGGTAGGGCCAGCGAGGGGTGGTTGAGAGCGGAGCTTCCGGTGGGCCGGTAGCGCCACAGGAGCCGACCGCCAGCGTCGAAGGTCTCGATCTGACCTGGTTCGGCGTAGTCCACTGTCAGGTAGGTGCCGGGGCGCACTTCGTTGCTGTCGGACGGGTAACTGACACCGGGAGGGTGCCATGAGGCGTAGATCGTCCCGGCCAGGTCCATCTCGTCAACCCAGTCCCCGTTGATCTCGGTGACGAGGTAGTGCCCGTTGGCCATGGGGAAAGCGCCGTTGGGGCTTCCGAAGTGCGCCGGCGGTGCATGCTGACAGGCCTGGGTGGTCGTGCCGTAGACGCGGGCTGGCACCTGTGCGGGCGGGGTGATCAACAGGAGGCGACAGTTCTTGATATCGGCCGTGAACACGTCACCGTCAGGGAGGACCAGCGCATCGTCGGGGTTTGAGAGCTGGTTCGGGCCGTCACCCGGCGCACCCGGCGTGCCATAACGCCACAGGATCTTGCGCGAGGCCACGTCGATCAAGGTGACCACCGAGTACTCCTCTTCGGTGGCGATGATCTGCTTCCCGTTCGGAGTGAAGAAGGCGTCGTCTGGGCTCTTGAACGAGACTCCCGGAGGGAGGTCGCCAGGCTGTGGCCATGTCCAAAGAGTCCGGCCCAGGGCGTCGACCACGATCAAGCGGTTGTTGCCTTCATCGGCCATCAAGACGGGACCGGGGAGCACACTCGGGTCGGACCCTGGCGCCACATGCGCAGTGCCTGTCCCCGGGCCGGAGAACTGCGACGTCGTCGTCGCTGAGCTCACCCGTGGCGCTGTCTTGGGAGCGATGGTGCGACCTGGACCGCCACATGAGTTGGTAGCCACACCCAGAGCAATCAAGGAGGTGATGACGATTGAACCGGCCACCGTGCGGTTGCGACGGACACTACTCGAAACCCGCTGGCGCGCCATACGCCACCCATGATGGTGCTCCGCCACCGGCTTGGTGGCCATTTGGGTCCCAAATCCCCGCTCGACTGGTTCTGGAGACGGGACCGGAGGCTGGACACGACACGGCAGCGAGGAGCCGTTCCACCGAGGGCGGCGACGAGCGGCTTGGGACGTATCCCCAGCCCGGCGAAGTGGGGCAGCCAGGGAGAGGTGGCGGTGAGCTTGAACACCGGATGGCGGGGTGCCTCTTCGATGAACTTCTCCACCGGGTCGTCGCCCTTGGTATCGAAGATTGGGGCGGTTACCCGCACGTTGTGAACCCAGGACACCATTCCGTAGGGCGACACAAGCCATCGGGGACTGCTGCACGATTCGGTGACAGGTTCGGTTAGGCAGCTTTGGTGTTCAGTGGGGTCATGATGGCCTCGTACTCGACGGGGGTCAATCGACTCAAGGCCTCCTGGCGACGCCGGCGGTGATAGGTCCGCTCGATCCAGGTGACGATGGCGATCCGGAGCTCTTCGCGGGTCTCCCAAGCGCTTGGTGTTGAGGACGTTCTTCTGCAGAAGGGCGAAGAAGGATTCCATTGCGGCGTTGTCGCCTGCTGAGCCGACCTGTCCCATCGATCCGACCATGCGGTGGCGGGTCAGAGCGCGGTGGACCTTTCGGGAACGAAACTGCGAGCCCCGGTCGGTGTGAAACACGCAGCCGGCGACGTCGCCTCGTCGAGCCACCGCGTTGTTGAGAGCAGCCACGGCCAGACGGGCCTTCATCCGCTCGTCGATGGAGTAGCCGACGATCCGGTTGGAGAACACGTCCTTGATGGCGCAGATATAGAGCTTGCCTTCACGCGTCGGGTGCTCGGTGATGTCGCCGAGCCAGAGGTGGTTGGGGGCATCGGCCGAGAACTGGCGCCGGACGAGATCGTCATAGGCCGGCGTGTGCACCTTGGCCTTCTTCTTCCGGGTCTTCTTCTTGCCGAAGCTGGACCACCAGCCGTTTTGCGAGCAGACCTTCCACACGGTGCGCTCGCAGGCCTCGAAGCCATCGTCGTGCACCTCGTCGGCCAAGAAGCGATACCCGAACTCGGGGTCGTCGTGGTGGGCGTCGAAGAGGGCGTTGGACAGGTAGGCCTCTTCGAGCTCACGAGCGGTGACCGGAACGGCCAGCCAGCGGTAGTAGTCCTGGCGAACGAGTTTGAGCACCCGGCACGTCACCGTGACAGGGATCCCGTCATCGGCCAGCTCTCGGACGAGCGGGTACATCATTTTGGCGGCAGGTCCCCCTGCGACAGATAGGCCGCGGCGCGGCGGAGGACCTCGTTCTCCTGCTCGAGCAGGCGGATCCTCCTCCTGGCCGCCCGCAGCTCGGAGATCTCCTCGCTGGTTGGCCCCGCTCGCCGGCCCTCATCGGCATCGGCCACGGCCAGCCAGTTGGCCAGGCATGAATCCGAGATCCCGAAGTCGTCGGCGATCTGTTTGAGCGTCGTGCCTTTCGGCCGGCTCCGCGCCACCGCTACGACGTCGTCGCGGAACTCCTTGGATAGGGCTTGGGCATCGCGACATCCTTCCAAGCGGTGCCCCTCGGCACCACAGGTCAGGTGTCACCGGATCGTGCAGCAGTCCCACTGACCGTCGGCGACGTGGAGGCCGCGTTCGTAGGTCGGCACTGAGTGCCCCAGTACGCCGGCAGTGGGGAACTCCCATCCGAGCGATCCGTCCCGCTTCGGCGGGATCGTTACGCGTCTAGATGCCCTGAGCCGTGGACCCAATCCCCGTTCGCGTTGCCTTCTTGGCAGCGAATGAGTCCCGTCAGAGGAACCGGTATAGCCTTCGACTCCAACAACGAACGGAGACTCAATGAGCGTGCTTGTGAGGATCAGCGCCACCGGAATGGACAAGGCGGCTTACGACCAGGCAGCGCCCGGACTCCACGAACTGGTGAAGAACCAGCCTGGCTTCATCATCCACGTCGCGTACCCAACCTCCGACGGGTTCAACGTGGGCGAGGTTTGGGAGAGTCGAGCGCAGCATGATTCGTGGTTCAAGGAGCACGTCTCGGCAAATCTTCCGCCTGAGGTTTTGGATGCAATGTCGGCGGAGTACTTCGAGCTTCACGCCGTCGTGCAGCCGTAGTTCGACTCCAGATCACATCACCTGCGAAACATCCCCGCTTCGGCGGGGTCGGTTCGCGTCCCTCCGGCACTTCGGTGAGGCCCGGGGAAGGCGAGGAGCGCTTTCTCGGAACGCTCCGTGTCCCGTAGCCGCCGATGGGGTACTTCGGGACGTATTCGTAGTGGCTCAAATGCGCTCGTTCCCCTAGTGAGCCCTGTCAGGGTGGTGTTCGTACAGGAAGCGCAGGCGCCACGTTCTCGTCATTCCGTGTTCGAGGCGACGAGTCGATGAACGCTCTCGCAAAGGAACGCCTGGAGGGCGGCGGAAATCACTCGGAGAGCGGCTCGAGCCCAAACAGCGGCTCACATGATGGAGCTCTGGCCAAGAGCGCCCCAAGGTCCCGTTGCCGTTGCCGTTGGCGTCGGCGACTGCTCTGGACTCTCGGCGCCGCGGTCGTGGTCTTCGTGGCAGCAACGCTGGCGCTCTTCATTTTCCCGCCAACAGACCAACCAACACACGTCGACGGCATCTTGAGCCTGAATGGCGATGATGAACGAGCCCGAGAGACGGAGGCCGTGTCTCTCGCCGAGGACGGGTATGCCCCGGTGCTCCTCTTCTCTCAGGGTTCACGCGGCAACGACACGCCCTGCCCCAAGGTGCCTCGGGTTTCGGTCGTGTGCTTCTTCGACGTCACCAACAACACAAGGGGCGAAGCGCGATGGGCGGGACAATACGCCGAACGCCACCACTGGCACAGTCTCATGATCGTGCCGGGTCGAACCCAGACCATACGCGCCCGCTTACTGACGGAACGTTGTTTTCCGGGGCAGGTAGTCGTCGTTCCCGTCACGGAGCCACTGCGGGAGATCCCAGGTGAAGTTCTTCACGAGTGGGGTGGTCTGTTAGCGGCACTCTTCATCTATCGGGGCTGTTGACACGAAGGGTTGCAGCTCGCTCTTGAGATGGTGCGGACCAGGCTGGTCAAGGCGCGGAAGGACCATCCGACGAGCACACAAGCCCGATAAGGCGTACCGGTTGTTGCGGTGCATCCTCAACGTCGCTGTGGACGACGAGAAGATCCCCATTAAGCCGTACCGCATCAAGAGCGCGGGCGGGGAGACTGCGCCGGAGCGGCCGGTGGCCATTCCCGAGCAGGTGCTCGCCATCGCCGATGCCATCGAGCCGCAGTATCGGGCACTCGTCATCCTCAACGCCTGGTGCTCCCTTCGGTTCGGGGAGCTGGCCGGGCTGCGGCGCTCCCGCGTTGACCTGCTTCACCGCAAGATCCATGTTGTCGAGCAGCTGGTCGAGCTGGCCGGTGGCAAGACCACGTTCAAGTCGCCGAAGTCTGACAGCGGGTGGGCGGTCGACATCCCGTCCGAGGTCGGCCCGATCCTCGAGGACCACCCAGCCGATTACGTCGGTGCCGAGCCTGACGCCCTGCTGTTCACCAGCCCCGAGGGCCACCCGCTGCAGAGGACTAAGTTCCGCCCGCGGTGGGGCGACGCCTGCCGCAAGGCGTGGGTCGCCGGACTGCACTTCCACGACCTGCGCAGCTCGGGTGCGACGTGGGCCGCGGTTGCCGGCGCCACCCTCCCCCAACTGATGCACCGCCTCGGCCACCGCACCCACACGGTGGCGCTGCGCTATCAGCACGCCGCCGGCGAGCGCCACCGACAGGTTGCTGACCGCCTGGGCGCGCTGCTGCGTCTGGAATGGTCCGAAGCGGATGCCGGCGCCGAGGTGGTGCCGATCACGCCCGTTACATCTCACAAGGCGACGCGGAGGCAACGCGCCCGATCCTCGCGACAACGCCCGGCCACACGGCCGGGCGTTCTTCCTGTTCAGAGTACGTGTCGGAGGGCCGGACTACGCGAAACCCGATTGGCGGATTCGGCCTCTGGACCTGCGACGATAAGCCCGCCGAAGGCCGGCAGGGTGCGAATCCTGTAACACAGCACCCTCAAACAGCATGATGATTCTCCGCTGCTCGCGAAGTTGCGGTGGCAATGGGGCTAGTCGACGGGGGCACTCGGGCGGACTGCTCGGTGCACCCCGCCATCCGCAGATAACACCGTAGGCGCGTACACGTAGGCCCAGCCGCTACTGCAGGACAAGATCGACAACCGGCATGATGACGGGTGGCTGTCCCAGCTCGATGCCCAGCTCCACCATGACCGGCCCGAGGTATGTGAGGAACTCATCGAACGCCTCCTGGCTCTCCCAAACATCGAAGACCTGAAGCTGACCATCTTCACCGAAACATGAGTGGAGCTTCATGGCGCTCTCCGGTGCCCCGGCCTCACGAAGTCGCTCGCGCCCTTTGGCGTGCTGCTGAACAGTCATATTCTTGGTGACGATGTAGACGGCAATCACGGGAAGTGAACTCCTTGCTGGTGGGCATTCGCACACCATTCGTCTGTGGGCGTTTGACTGGATCACTGTATTCCTCAGACGCCCATCTGTCCCCAGCTGGAGGAACCCTTCCGCGATGTGTCGAGCTTGACACCGAGTTCCCGCAAGTCGCTCAGCTGCGATCCGCCGCGCGACGGGCGGCGCCCCGAACTCCGAGGCGCCGCCCGTCGCAGAGTGGCGTGGGCTAGAAGGCGACGATGCCTTCCCCCCCGACAGCACCTGGGACCGTCACGGATCCGATCTGGGCCAGAGATCCGTTGGCGCCAATGTGGAACGCATCGACGATGCCGTTTGCACCGGTCTGGACATAGAGGTACTGCCCATCGACGGACGCCGAGGCGTCAACGGTGCCAGGGTCGGTTCCCGTCTGTCCGAGCAGTGCAAGTGCACCACTGGTCGAGGCCGAGAACTGGCTCACGTTGGCACTGCCGGCGTTGGAGGCGTAGAAGTACCCCTGGGCCTGGGCCACCCAGCACGTTGCCGCCGCACCGGTCCCCACAGCACTGATCGGCGACACGGTCCCGCTCGGGTTCAGACTGAAGGTGGCCAGGGCGTTCGTGCCCGCCTCAGCGATAACGAGATGTCCTGCCCCGTCGAAGGAGATGGCAAAGGGCACGGCACCGGGCTCCGGATTGACGACGGGCGACGGGGAAAGGAGCCCGAATCGCCCGACACCGAAGACATCAATGGCGCTGCCGTTCGCCTTCGTCGTCACGATCACCTGGGAACCGTCAGGCGAGAAGGCGATCTGACCAGGGGTATTGACGAACTGCGGCGTCGCCGTCGGGTTGAGACCAAGAGCACGGTTCGATCCCGGAAGGGCGAAGAGATGGCCGAAGAAGTTCACGTAGCCCTGAACCGTCCCACCGTTCTCGGCGTTGAGGACATAGACGAGGCTTCCGTGCACGGCAACACTGACGGGGAATGTGCCGCCAGAGCTCACCACTTGCCGCAACGAGAGCCGGTCTCCTCGAACTGCAAAGACCGACACCGTGTTGCTGCCCGCGTTCACGGCGTAGAGCGATTGGCTGCGTGCGTCGTAGATGAGGGACCCCTGAGACGCCAGGTGATCGACAACCGAACCGGTCAGCTGACCACCCAGTCCGCCGGTGTTGTAGGTGCCGGCCGGGGCCAGGCTGCCATCGCCGGCCCGGTCGTAGGCAACGACCTGGTTCCCCGCGGTGTTGTCGGTTTGCACGAAGACGACGTGACCGGCGCCGTTTGCGAAGGCGGGTACGGGCGGGGCGTCTGCACCTGCGACAGCGGGCGCAACCAGGGTCGAGAGCCCCGCGATCGCTCCCGCACCGACAGTGAGTCGAAACCGTCTCCTCATTGCATCTCCTCCATATTCGATGGGTACGTCACCATGCACAGTCCGCTCGTCGGTCGTCCGCGTTACGTGCGGGTCGACCAGCGCGTCCGGCCGGCCCGTAACGGCTTCCGACCCCGCGAGGACGGGAGATGTGTGCCCAGCAGTCGGTGCTCAACGAAGCGGCGAGGAATGGCCCGACCGACCCGGACGACCGGTGCTGTCTTCCGTACCGCTCCGAGACCTACGCTGCGGATCGTGGACACGGACCTCGAGTTGCTCACCCGCTTGCGCAGCGGCGACGAGGATGCGTTCGTGACGATGGTGGCGCGCTATCAGCAGCCCTTGCTGCGCTTGGCTCGAACCTATGTCCCCAGCCGCGCCGTTGCCGAGGAAGCAGTTCAGGACACCTGGATGGGAGTCGTGAGAGGCATCGAAAGGTTCGAGGGGCGCTCCGCGTTCAAGACGTGGCTCTTCCGGATCCTCATCAACCGGGCACGCTCAGCCGGCTCTCGCGAGCAGCGACATGCAGCTCTCGAGCCGCACCATGCTGTCGACCCGGTTCGATTCGACACCACCGGGCACTGGGTCGACCCGGTCGAGCAGTGGACCGAGGAGAGCGAGGACCGCGTCGACGCCGCGGCCTGGGGGCCGATCGTCCAGTCCGGCCTCGAGGACCTTCCTCCGCGCCAGCGGCAGGTCGTCGTGCTGCGCGACATGGAAGGCCTCTCGAGTGACGAGGTGTGTGATCTGCTCGAAATCAGTGCCGGCAATCAACGGATCCTCTTGCACAGGGGCAGGACTCGCCTACGCGAGATCCTCGAAGCTCACATAGCGAAGGCTTGAATCCATGCTCTCATTGCGACGCAAGGACATCGTGTGCCAGGAGGCGGTCGAGCTGGTCACGGAGTACCTCGAGGGATCGCTCTCACGTCGAGACCGGCGTCGCTTCGAGGCGCACCTTCGAGGCTGTCCCAACTGCTCCGCCTACTTGGAGCAGATCAAGGTGACCATCGAGATGACCGGTACCGTCGAGCCCGACGACCTGACGCCTGAGGCCCAGGCGGACCTCACCGAGCTGTACCGACGCTGGCGATCTGAGTAACTCGAGTCTCCGCGGTGAGCGAAGAACTTGAATCCTTCACGACCCACCATCGACGGACGAAGAGCAAGGAGCACGGATGACCCAACTTTCCAGCCAACAAGAGGCGCTCTGCGAGCAGAGCCAGTGGGACTTCAGCGACCTGCGAGCCCTCTACATCAACTGCACCTTGAAGCGTTCGCCTGAGATATCGCACACACAAGGACTAGCCGACCGGTCCATGGAGATCATGCGCCGGCAGGGCGTCACCGTTGACGTGGTCCGCGCCGTCGATCACCAGATCGCCACGGGTGTCTGGCCGGACATGACGGAACATGGCTGGGAGGTCGATGAGTGGCCGGCGATCTTCGAGCAGGTGCAGGCAGCGAACATCTTGGTGCTCTGCACAGCCATTTGGCTGGGAGAGAAGACCTCCGTCTGTACGAAGGTAATTGAGCGGCTCTATGGGAACTCACACCTGCTCAACGAGGCCGGACAGTACGCCTTCTACGGCGGTGTCGCGGGCTGTCTCGTGACCGGCAACGAGGACGGCGTGAAGCATTGCGCCATGAACATCCTGTACTCGCTCCAGCACCTGGGCTACGTCATTCCGCCACAAGCCGACGCCGGGTGGATCGGCGAGGCCGGTCCCGGCCCGTCTTACCTCGACCCAGGTTCGGGCGGGCTCGACAACGACTTCACCAATCGCAACGCCACCTTCATGACCTGGAACCTCCTCCATCTGGCACGCATGTTGAAGGATGCAGGAGGGATCCCGGTCCATGGCAACCAGCGCTCCGCCTGGGATGCCGGCTGCCGCTTCGACTACCCAAATCCGGAGTATCGCTGATGGTCCGCGGCCAGATTGGGGTTCTTGAGCCCCATCGGGTCTGAATGGCTGCGGGCCAGTGCCAGGTTCGCTCAGGGGTCCCGCCCGGCCCCGCCGTGGTCTGTCCTAAGGCATCATCAATGCATTCCTGAGTGGAGTTGTCATCTAATCGAGCGTCGGTCGGGGCGACGGGCAATCACCCCAGCATCGTCTACGTGCGCGAAGGCGACCTGCTGCCGGGCCTCGACGAGTGGCTGCTCTCCGTGTTCGACCCGAAGAACCTCGACGGCGCCGTGGCCGCACTGGCAGCGGCGCAGGAGCCCGACGACGGTGCAGTCGCACGGGCCGAGGCGGCGCGTTGCCAGCTCGCCGACTGCGACACCCGGCTGGCCAAGTACCGCTCCGCCCTCGAGGCCGGGGCCGACCCGGCTGTCGTGGCCGGCTGGATCAAGGAGGTCGAGGCCTACCGTGCCCACGCCGAGCGCGAGCTGGCGTCGACCGCATCGACCGCTCAGCGGCTCTCCGAGGCCGACATCCGGGTTGGTGACCTCGCAGCGCAAGGTTCTGCGGTCACTGGCCAAGGCGACACCCGAGCAGCGTGCAGCGATCTACGGGGAGACCATGGGCCTGCGGATCACGTACCACCCGGACGAGCCGGACCAGGTCACCGTCGAGGCCAGGCCGCGTGTGCTCAGGTGCGTGTCGGAGGGGGGACTTGAACCCCCACGCCCTTGCGGGCACTAGCCCCTCAAGCTAGCGCGTCTGCCTATTCCGCCACTCCGACGTGACCCGCCGCACCGAGATGCGGCGGAGGAAGATCGTAGCGCGCCCTACTGCCCGGGCAGCGACGGCGTCGTGTTGCTGGTGGACTCCGCCTTGCGGACCGCCCAGAGCTGCGCGTACCAGAGCAGGCTGTCGCTGCGGGGGGTCGGCGTGACCCCGCCGATGCTCCTGCTCCAGGCGATGGCCGTGGGTTCGGCGTAGAGAGGTAGGGACACCATGTCGTCCCAGAGCTGGGTGTCCGCCTGGTTGTAGTAGGTCTGGGCCGTGTTCGGGTTGAGCTGCTGGGATGCCGTCTGCACCGTGTGGTCGAACTGGTCGTTGGCGTACCCGGTCCAATTCTGCGAGCCGTTCTTGCCCGCCGGGCCGAGGGAATTCGTATACCAGGCCTGCGTCTGGCTCATGTAGGGGGTGAAGCTCACCGGCAGCAACGCCAGGTCGGTGTAGCCGTTGGCCAGCACGGCCCCCGCCTTGGCGGTTCCGTCGACGGCGTAGAGCGTGGTGTCGAGGCCGGCGCTCTTGAGCTCGTCCATGACCACCGGCGCTGCTGCTGCCGCCCAGGGGTCGCTGGCGTCGTAGGCGATGTGGAGCTGGTACGGCGCCCCGAACGCGAAGTGGTAGTAGGGCTCACCCGGCGAACGCACCAGGCCGGTCGCCTCGATCAGGGAGGTCGCCTGGGACGGGACCGGCGTGACCGGGAAGTTCACACTCCCTCCGGCCCCGATGACGGTGGTCGAGGTCGACGAGCTCGGGGCCGGTACGGTCGTCGTGCTGGCGCCCGATGAGGTCGGCTTGTAGTTCTGCTGGCCCTGGATCATCAGGTGGCTGCCCGCCACCGCCAGGCCGGGGACGGCCCAGCTGGCCTGGCGGTTCACCAGGTCCTGACGGTTGATGCTGAGCGCGATGGCCACGCGGATATCCGGCGACAGCGTGCTGTCCATGGAGCTCGCCATGTCGAGCTGCAGCAGATCGGCCGAGGTGTCCACCTCGCTCTGGGCGTTCGGGAGGCCGGTCATCTCGGTGAGGAACTGCGGCGTGACCGTCTCTGGCTGCGCCACCTGCACGAACCGGGACGCCATCCACTGGCCCAGCTGGTCGGTGGACGAAGCGATGTGAACGGTGACCGAGCGAGCATTGGCCGGGGTGCCCCACCACTTGGGGTTCTGCACCAACGTGATCCGGTCGGCGGCGACGGCGTCGATCTTGAACGGGCCCCCGGAGAGGTCGACCGCCGGGTTCACGGTGGAGCAGGGCGGGTCCCATCCGACCTTCTCCATCACGTGGGCCGGCAGCAGGTTGTCGAAGAGCATCTGCCAGTCCGCGAACGTGGTCTTGAACTTGACCGTGACCGTCTGCCCTCCGTTGGAGCCCGTGACCGAGGCGATGTCGCGGTAGCCGGCGATGCTCGAGACCTGGTCCGCCGGAACCGTCTCGTCCCCGCGTTGCTGCTGCCATGCGTACTCGAAGTCGGCGGCGCTGATCGGCACCCCGTCAGACCACACTGCCTTGGGGTTCAAGGTGTACACGATGGTCTCGGGCTTGGTGTTGATGAGCTCGGAGGAGTTGATGAGCTGCGAGTTGGCCGTCGGAACGCCGCTGCCGTTCACCACGAACGGGCTCGGCAGCACGGCGCCGAGGATCGTCCGGGTGCCTGGGGTGTCACCGAGTGGCGTGTGCGGGTTGCACCCGGTCGGGGCCTGTGTGGTGCCGAAGGAGATCCGCCCCCCGGGCACCGCGACGTACGTCACCGTCGTCGTGCCGCTGTTGGTGCTGGTGGTGCCGCAGGCCGTGAGGAGCAGCGCCAATGCCCCCAGTGCCCCGGCCGCCCAGCGCCCGCGCCGGGGGCCAGCGCCCCGGCCGGTCACTGCAGTCTGAGATCCAGCGTGATCGTCGCCAGCGCGAAGATGATCGCCACGGTGACCGTGATGCGGTCAAGGTTTCGCTCCACTACCGTCGAGCCCTGGGCCGCCGCGCCCACGCTGCCACCGAACATGTCGGAGAGTCCCCCTCCCTTCCCGCTGTGCATGAGGATAAGGAAGATGAGGCCCAGTGCGGACAGCACTTCGACCACGATGTACACCCATGTGAGTGCGTCCAAGGTTGCCAACACCGGAAGGGCCTCCAACTCGCGGCCTGACGTCGCCTGATCAGCCTAGGAACGGTAGCAGGCGCCGGCGGTCCGGATGATGTCGGTGAAGGAGGCCGCCTCCAGGCTCGCCCCTCCGACCAGGAGCCCGTCGACGTCCGGCTCGGCCATCAGGTCCTCGGCGTTCTCGGCGTTGACCGACCCCCCGTACTGCAGGCGGACGGCGGCCGCCGCCTCGTCACCGCCCAGCTTGGCCACCAGGGAGCGGATGAACACGCAGGCGTCCTCGGCGTCGACCGCCGTCGCCGCCCTGCCCGTCCCGATGGCCCAGATGGGCTCGTAGGCGATGACCAGGCCCCCGACGACGTCGCCCGGCAGCCCGGTCAGGGCGGCCAGGACCTGCTCCTCCAGGACGCCCTCGGTCTGCCCCCGGTCCCGTTGCTCCTCGCTCTCCCCCACGCAGACCACCGGGGTCATCTCGTGGCGGAGGACCGCCCGCAGGGTGGCGGCCACGGTGGCGTCGTCCATCGCGTAGAGGGTGCGCCGCTCGGAGTGGCCCACGATGACGTAGGTGGTGCCCAGGCGGGCCAAGAAGCGTGGGCTCACCTCTCCGGTACGGGCCCCGGCGTCCTCGTCGGAGCAGTGCTGGGCCCCCAGGGCGACCGGGATGTGCTCCTTCTCCACCAGCGTCTGAACCGTCCGCAGATCGGTGAAGGGTGGGTGAACCGACACGTCCACGAGAGCCACGTC
Source organism: uncultured Acidimicrobiaceae bacterium (assembly GCA_963781955.1). Taxonomy (GTDB): domain Bacteria; phylum Actinomycetota; class Acidimicrobiia; order Acidimicrobiales; family RAAP-2; genus Bog-473. The sequence goes on along the minus strand of CAWAHU010000001.1, from coordinate 1,271,762 downwards.
CTCGGCCTTGAGCCGGAGCCCGAGGTCGCGCACGGTGTGCAGCGCCTCGATGTGGTCGTGGTGCATCTTCCAGTTCCCGCTGATCAGCGGGCGGCGAGCGCTCACCCCTGGGGCGCGTTGGGCGCGCCGGCGCAGGGCGTCGATGCCGGGCAGGTGCCCCTCTGACTCAATGAACGTCAGGGAGGCCCCCCCGCCCGTCGAGAGGTAGCCCACCTGGTCCGACAGACCCAGTTCGTCCAGCGCGCTGGCGCTGTCGCCGCCGCCCACGACCGAGAAGCCCGGGCAGTTGGCCACCGCCTCGGCCACCACCCGGGTGCCGTCCCCGAAGCGGTGATCCTCGAAGGCCCCGAGCGGTCCGTTCCACAGCACCGTCCCCGCCGCGGCCACCACCTCGGCGAACGCGGCCGCCGAGTCCGGTCCGATGTCGAGGCCGGTCCAACCGTCGGGCAGGTCCCCCTCAATGACCTTGACGCTCCCCCGGGGCTCGAAGCCCTCGGTGGGCGGACCGAAGGTGCCGCCGGGCTCCAGGGCCCGGGTGTCGCTGGGCAGGAGGATGCGCACGTTCGAGTCGAGCAGGGCCCGGCAGTCCTCGAGGTGCGACTCGTCGAGGAGCGAGCTGCCCACGTGCTGCCCCCGGGCGGCCAGGAAGGTGTAGGCCATGCCGCCGCCGACGACGAGGGTGTCCACCTTGGTGGCGAGCACCTTCAGCACCTCGAGCTTGTCCGCCACCTTGGCGCCGCCGACGACGGCTACGAAGGGCCGGGCCGGGTCCTCGAGGATCCCCCCGAGGACCTCGATCTCCCGGGCGAAGCGCAGGCCCGCCGCGCTGGGCAGGAACTGCGGAGGCCCGACGATGGAGGCGTGAGCCCGGTGGGCGGCCCCGAACGCCTCGTCCACGTAGGCGCCGAACCCGTCGATCAGGCGCCGCACGAAGGCGGGGTCGTTGGCCTTCTCGCCCGGGTCGAAGCGGAGGTTCTCGGTCAGCTCGACCCCGGGGCAGAGCGCCTCGAGACGCGCCCGCACCGGGTCCATCTCCCAACGGGGGTCCGGGGCACCCGACGGTCGCCCCAAGTGCGAGGCGGCCACCACCTCGGCGCCCTCGTCGAGCAGACGTTGCAGGGTGGGCACTGCGGCCTTGATCCGGAAGTCGTCGGCCACGGTCGCCACGCCCCGCACGCCGATGTGGAGCGGGACGTTGAAATCGACCCGGACCAGCACCCGCATCCCTTCGAGCGCGGGGAGGTCCTCGAGGAGCGGGATGCCGCGCAACGGGTTCGACGCCATGGTGCCTCCTCGGTCTCCTGATCGGTCCCGTCCGGCTCCCGCCGGCTCAGCCGCCCACCAGCACGGTCAGGTCGACCAGCCGGTTGGAGTAGCCCCATTCGTTGTCGTACCAGCCGTTGATCTTCACCAAGGTGAGTTCGTCGGTGACCGGCATCACCATGGTGAGGCCGGCGTCGAAGGTGCACGAGGCCGGCGACCCCAGCAGGTCGCTCGAGACGAGTGGCTCCTCGGAGTACACCAAGATGCCCTCCAGCGGCGGCTTGCCGGCAGCCTCGGCGAAGGCGGCGTTCACGTCGTCCACCGACGGTGTCCCACGTACGGCGACGGTGAAGTCGGTGATGGAGCCCGCCACGACGGGGACCCGCAGGGAGATCCCGTCCAGGCGGCCCTTCATGGACTCGAGCACCAGGCTCGTCGCCTTGGCGGCACCCGTCGAGGTGGGCACGATGTTGACCGCGGCCGCCCGTGCCCGGCGCAGGTCCTTGTGCGGCAGGTCGAGCAGGTTCTGGTCGTTCGTGTAGGCGTGCACCGTGGTCATGAGCCCGCTCACGATGCCGAAGGTGTCGTCGAGCACCTTGACCATCGGGACGAAGCAGTTGGTGGTGCACGACGCGTTCGAGATCACGACGTCCGTGGCCGGGTCGTAGTCCCCGTCGTTCACGCCGATCACGAACGTGGCGTCGGCGTCGCCCGAGGGTCCCGAGATGATCACACGCTGCACCGAGCCGCCCAGGTGCTCCGCCGCGTGGGCGCGGTCGGTGAACCGGCCGGTCGACTCGATCACCACGGTTGCGCCGAGCTCGTCCCAGGGCAGCGTCGCCGGCTCGCGCTCGGCCAGCACCCGGATGCGCTGCTCGCCCACCACCAGGCTGCTCCCCTCGACCTGGACGGGCACCTTGAGATTCCCCTGGGTGGAGTCGTGGCGCAACAGGTGCGCCAGCATCTCGGGCGACGTGAGGTCGTTGACGCCGACCACCTCGATGTCGGCGCCCGCCTCGAGGATCGCCCTCAGGTAGTTGCGCCCGATGCGCCCGAAGCCGTTGATCCCGACCCGCACCGTCATTGTCGTCCCTTCCCTTCCCGAGGCCCCGGAGGACTATGCCAGCAGACCCGAGAGCGCCTGCGCCAGTTTGGCCGGGCTGTGCACCAGGACGTTCTGCCCGGTCAGCGAGACATCGCGGACCGCGACACCCGTCGAGCCGATGCCCATGCCACCGATGGTGTCACACAACACGACGTCAACAACGACATCGTGCCTGGCCAGGGCACCCACGTGGGCCGCCACGTCGTACCCCTCCGTCTCGGGGATCTCGGGATGGAGGTTCGACACGTAGACCACCTGGGCCGCCGAGGCTGCCACCGCCTCGGCGATGCCCTGCACCGCCACGGCGGCCAGCACGCTGGTGAACAAGGACCCGGGACCGATCACGATCTGGTCGGCCGACGCGATGCGCTCGACGGCCAGCGGGGGCGGTTGGGCGTCCGCGGGGACCAGCGACACCCGCTCGATGTCCGCCGCCCCCTTCACGGCCACCTGGCCCGCCACCGTGCCGTGACCGCACTCGGCCTTGAGCACGACCGGCTCGGTGGTGGCCGGGAGCACGTCCCCCTGCGCGCCGAGCAACCGGGCCGCCTCGTCGATGCCCTCGACGAGGTCGCCCGTGGCCTCGATGAGCCCGGCCAGGATGAGGTTGCCCAGCACATGGCCGGCCAGCTCGCCCACCTCGTAACGGCGCTCGAAGGCCGCCGCCAGTGCGGAGCCCTCGTCGGCCAGGGCCACCAGGCATTTGCGGATGTCCCCCAGGGCCACCACGTTGAGCAGCTCACGCAAGCGCCCGCTGCTGCCCCCGTCGTCGGCGACCGAGACGATGCCCGTGATGGTGCCCGCGTAACGCCGGGCCGCCTTCAGGGTCACCGCCGTGCCGTGCCCCCCGCCGATGGCCACCACCGACGGCCGGCGCCCCGTGTCGTCCCCTCCCCCGCCGGGCGCATCGGTCCCGGCCCCGCTGAGCGCGTCGTCGGCCGTCGGGACGCTCACCGGTCGATGTCCCGGTGGAACACGGAGACCGGCTGGCCGTGGCGGCCGAGGCGCGAGGCCAGCTCCTGGGCCAGGGTGACCGAGCGGTGCCGGCCCCCGGTGCAGCCCATGGCGATGGTCAGGTACGCCTTTCCCTCGCGCACGAAGGAGGGCAGGATGCTCGTCAGCAGCTCGTCCACCTTGTCGAGGAACGCCATGGACTCGGGCTGGCCGAGCACGTAGTCGCGCACCGGTTCGTCCAGGCCGCTGAACGGGCGCAACTCCTCCACCCAGAACGGATTGGGGAGGAAGCGGCAGTCGAAGACGACGTCGACGTCGAGCGGGATCCCGTGCTTGTAGCCGAAGGAGATCACCGACGTCTGCATGCGCGGCGTGGCCTCGTCGCCGAAGGCCTCCAGGACGCGCAGCCGGAGCTGGTTGCTGTTGAGCTCCCCCGTGTCGACGATCAGGTCGGCCCGCTCGCGCACCGGCCCGAGCAGCCGGCGCTCGTCGGCGATCGACTCCTCCACGCCGCGTGCCGCCAGCGGGTGGCGGCGCCTCGTGCCCTCGTAGCGCCGGACCAGCACGTCGTCGGCGGCGTCGAGGAACACCACCCGCACCTGGACGTGGCCGGCCCGCAGCTCGTCGAGGACGTCGGGCAGGTCGTCGAAGTACTCGGGCCCGGTGTTGCTGCCGCCCCGGCCGATGACGAGCGCCACGCGGTCGATCCCCGAACCCGGACGGTCCACCATCTCGACCATCTTCATGATGAGGGCCGCCGGCAGGTTGTCGATGACGAACCAGCCCACGTCCTCGAGGGCGGCCGCCGCCGTCGAGCGGCCGGCGCCCGACATCCCGGTCACGACCACGAACTCGCTCATCGCCCCCCAGCCTTGCGCACGCTGGGCCGTACCGTGCACACCACGGCCCCGAACGCCCCTGAGGCCCTCACGTCACCGACTCCCGGGTCCGTGAAGGGCCTCGTAGACGCCCAGCCCGACCTCGTCGGGCAGCCAGGAGCGGGACAGCAGCTCCTCGAGGGAGGCGCCCCGCACCGCATTGACCCCGCCCAGCTCCTTGACCAGCCTGGCTTTGCGGGCCGGGCCGAGGCCCCCGATCCCGTCGAGGACGCTCCGGGTCATGCGCTTGCCCCGCCGCTCCCGGTGGAACGTGATCGCGAAGCGGTGCGCCTCGTCGCGCACCCGCTGCAGCAGGTAGAGGGCGTCGGAGCCCCGGCGCAGGCGCACCGGGTCCGGGCTGCCCGGGCGGAAGACCTCCTCGAATTGCTTGGCCAGGGAGGCCAGCTCCACCTCCCCCTCGAGACCCAGGGCGGCCACCACCCGCTCGGCCACCTTGAGCTGTCCCTTGCCCCCGTCGACCACGATCAGGTTGGGCCGGTAGGCGAACCGGCGGGGGCGCCCGCCCTCGGCGTGCTGCGGCTCTTCCCGCATGGCGGTCAGGCGCCGCGTGAGGACCTCTTCCATGGCTGCATAGTCGTCGTTCCCGGGCACCGACTTGACCGTGAAGCGCCGATAGTCGGAGCGCTTGGACAGGCCGTCCTCGAACACGACCATGGAGCCGACGTAGTCGGTGCCCTGCAGGTGGCTCATGTCGTAGCACTCGATCCGCAGCGGGGCCTCGCGCAGGCCCAGCGCGCTCTGCAGTTCGGTCAGCGCCTTGGAGCGCGCGTTGTGGTCGGCGGCACGGCGCAAACGGTGCCGCGCCAGGTCCTCGGAGGCCGAGCGGGCGACCGTCTCTTGCAGGGCGCGCTTGGCCCCGCGCCGCGGGACGGCGATGTCGACCGGCCCGTCGCGCACGGCACGCAGCCAGCTCTGCAAGAGGGCCCGATCGGCGGGCTCCTCGGGCACCAGCACCCGCCGGGGCACCTCTGCGCCGTCCGCGCCGTAGACCTGCGACACGACGAGAGCCATGAACTCGGGGGCGCTCAGGTCCTCCACCTTCTCGGCCACGAAGCCCCGGTGGCCCACCACGCGCCCGCGCCGCACCCGGAAGATCTGCACCGACGCCTCGAGTGGGTCCTCCGCCACCCCCACGACGTCGAAGTCCTCGGCCCGGTCCGACACCATCTGTTGCGTCTCGGCCGCCTTGTGCACCGCGGCGATGCGGTCGCGCAGGCGTGCCGCACGCTCGAACTGCAAGGCGTCGGCCGCCGCGTGCATCTCGCCCTCGAGCCGCACCAACACGGGCTCGGTGTCGCCGGCCAGGAACCCCATGAGGTCCTCGACGTAGTTGCCGTACGCCTCGTGGTCGACCGCACCCACACACGGGCCCGAGCAGCGCTCAATGTCGTAGAGCAGGCACGGACGGCCCAGGCGCTCGTGGCGGGCGAATTTGGTGTCCGAGCACGTGCGCACCGGGAAGCTGCGCACCAGGAGGTCGAGCGTGGCCCGGATGGCCCCGGCGTTGCCGTAGGGCCCGAAGTAGCGCACGCCCTTGCGCTTGCGTCCCCGCACGACCGCCGGCCGCGGCCACTCCTCGTTGAGGGTCACGGCCAGCCACGGGTAGCTCTTGTCGTCCTTGAGGCGCACGTTGTAGCGGGGCAGGTGCGCCTGGATCAGCGAGTGCTCGAGGATCAGGGCATCCACCTCGGTGTCGACCACCACCCACTCGACGTGGTCGGCTTGTGCCACCATCTGGGCGGTGCGCGGGGGGAGCCGGGCCGAGTCCTGCCAGTAGTTGGGCAGCCGGTGGCGCAGGGACTTGGCCTTGCCCACGTAGAGCACCCGGCCCTCGGCGTCGTAGAACTGGTACGACCCCGGGGCGTCGGGTATGGACCCCGTCGGTGGCCGGTACTGCATCAGGCCCTCGCTCCCATTGCGCCCACTCTCGCGCAGGCGCTGGTCACGGGCGGTACACTGGCCCTGCCGGCCTGGTATCCGGCAGACAACCTCGCATCGAGGCCGACATACCCGCGGATGGGCGACCAGGCTGTCCCCGCCGGCCAGATCGATGCTCTCCCTCGAAGGGGGCAGACGACATGCTCAGGCTCCAAGCGCCGCTGCCAGAGCGCTACTCCGCCGCGACCGACGACCAGCTGGCCGCCATGATCGGCGCCGCCAAGTCCGCGCTGGGCGGACGGGTCTTCGTCCTCGGGCACCACTACCAGCGTGACGACGTCATGCGCTGGGCCGACGCCCGTGGGGACTCCTTCGGGCTTTCGCGCACCGCCGCCGGCCAGGCCGAGGCCGAGTTCATCGTCTTCTGCGGGGTCCACTTCATGGCCGAATCGGCCGACGTCCTGACCGCCGACCACCAGCAGGTGGTGCTGCCCGACCTGAACGCCGGCTGCTCCATGGCCGACATGGCCGACATCGAACAGGTCGAGGAGGCCTGGGACGAACTGGGCCGTGTGATCGACGTCGACGGCCTGGTGCCCGTCACGTACATGAACTCCGCCGCGGCGATCAAGGCCTTCGTGGGCCGCAAGGGCGGCGCGGTCTGCACGTCGTCCAACGCCCGGGCCGTGCTCACGTGGGCGCTCGGACGCGGGGAGCGGGTGCTCTTCTTCCCCGACCAGCACCTGGGTCGCAACACCGGGTACCAGCTCGGCTTCGGTGCCGACGACATGCGCGTGTGGAACCCGCGCCTCGCTCTCGGGGGCCTGACCGACCGAGAGGTGAAGGAGTCGACCCTGCTCCTGTGGAAGGGCCACTGCTCGGTGCACCAGCGCTTCCGCCCCGAGCACGTGGAGGCGTTCCGGTCCGACCATCCCGACGGGCTCGTGCTCGTCCACCCCGAATGCGCCCACGAGGTGGTGGAGCTCGGCGACGTGATCGGTTCCACCGACGCCATCATCAAGGCGGTGGCTGGAGCGCCTGGCGGCTCGGTCATCGGCGTGGCCACCGAGATCCACCTCGTGAACCGCCTCGACGACGAGTCGCCCGACAAGACCGTCGTCTGCCTCGACCCGCTGGTCTGCCCGTGCTCGACCATGTCGCGCATCGATCCCCCGCACCTGGCCTGGGTGCTCGAGGGGCTGGTCGAAGGCGAGGTGCGCAACCGCATCGTCGTCGACCCCGACGTGGCCGAGTGGGCCAGGGTGGCACTCGAGCGCATGCTCGCGATCACCTGAACCCCGCGGGCACCCGTGCGCGACTTCCCGTCCAAGCTCACCCCGGTCAACCACATCGAGCCGGTGCCCCGCCGCATCCGGGCCTTCCTGGCCGGGCAGGCGGTGGTCGACACCACGCGGGCCCTCTACGTGTGGGAATGGCCCGGCTTCCCCTTGTGGTACGTCCCGCGCGCCGACGTCCGGCCGGGCGCGCTGGTCGACGAGGGGACGGCCGAGGAGACACCTCGGGGCACGGTCCGCCGCCACGCCCTGCGGGTCGGCGACGTGTACCGACCTGGCGCGGCCACGGTGTTGACCGCAGCCTCCGTCGAGGGCCTCGAGGACACCGTGCGCCTCGAGTGGTACGCCCTCGACTCCTGGTTCGAGGAGGACGAGCAGGTGTTCGTGCACCCGCGCAGCCCCTACGTGCGGGTGGACGCCCTGCGCTCGACGCGCACCGTGCGGGTCGAGTCCCACGGGGTGGTCCTGGCCGCGTCGTCGTCGCCGGTCATGGTCTTCGAGACCGGGCTGCCGACCCGCTACTACCTCGATCGCGGTGCCGTGGACTTCAGCCACCTGGTCCCGTCCGACACCGTCACCGCCTGTCCCTACAAGGGCACGACGGGTGGCTATTGGTCCGCCCACGTCGGCGGGCGGCTCCACCCCGACGTGGCCTGGTCCTACGACTTCCCGACCCGCGAGCTGCTCCCGATCGCCGGGCTCATCGCCTTCTACAACGAGAAGGTCGACACCTTCCTCGACGGCGAGAGGCTCGACCGCCCGTCGGCGGCCTTCGGGCGTTCCTCCTAGGGGTGGCGCCGGCCCGCTCCCCTACCCCAGGCCGAGGACCGGCTTGAGCACCTCGCCGGTGTAGCTGCCCGCCGTCTTGGCCACCTGCTCGGGCGTGCCCTCGGCGATGACCCTGCCGCCCTTGTCGCCGCCCTCGGGCCCGAGGTCGATGATCCAGTCGGCTGTCTTGACCACGTCGAGGTTGTGCTCGATCACGATCACGGTGTTCCCCTGCTCGACCAGCCGTCCGAGCACCTCGAGCAGCCGGCGGGTGTCCTCGAAGTGGAGGCCCGTGGTCGGCTCGTCGAGGATGTAGAAGGTGTGGCCCGTGGGACGCCGGCTCAGCTCGCTGGCCAGCTTGACCCGCTGGGCCTCGCCACCCGACAGGGTCGGTGCGGGCTGGCCCAGGCGGACGTATCCGAGGCCGACGTCGACCAGCGTCTGCATGTGGCGGGCGATGGGGGGCTGGCGCTCGAAGAAGCCGAGCGCTTCCTCGCAGGACATGTCGAGCACGTCGGCGATGGTCTTGCCCCGGAACGTGATCTCGAGGGTGTCGCGGTTGTAGCGCGCCCCGTGGCAGATCTCGCAGGGGACATAGACGTCAGGGAGGAAGTGCATCTCGATCTTGATCGTCCCGTCACCGGCGCAGGCCTCGCAACGCCCGCCGCGCACGTTGAAGGAGAACCGCCCGGGCGCATATCCGCGCACCTTGGCCTCGGCCGTCTGGGCGAACAGCTTGCGCACGTGGTCGAACACCCCGGTGTAGGTGGCCGGGTTGGAGCGCGGCGTGCGGCCGATCGGCGCCTGGTCCACGTCGACCACCTTGTCGAGGTGCTCGACGCCCTCGACGCGGCGGTGGCGCCCGGGCAAGGCCTTGGCCCGGTGCAGGTGCTGAGCCAGGGAGCGCAGGAGGATGTCGTTCACCAGCGTGGACTTGCCCGAGCCCGACACCCCGGTCACCGCTACCAGGCAGCCGAGGGGGAACGCAACGTCGATCTCGTGCAGGTTGTGCTCGCGCGCCCCGCGCACCGTGACCACCTCACCGGTGCCCGGGCGCCGGCGGGCCGGGACGGGGATCGATCGCTTGCCCGAGAGGTACTGGCCCGTGATCGACGCCTTGTTGGTGAGCAACCCGCCCTTACCCTTCACCGGGCCGGCGTGCACGATGGCCCCGCCGTGCTCGCCCGCGCCGGGGCCGATGTCGACCACGAAGTCGGCCGTGCGGATGGTCTCCTCGTCGTGCTCGACCACGATGACGGTGTTGCCCAGGTTGCGCAGGCGCACGAGGGTGGCGATGAGCCGCTGGTTGTCCCGCTGGTGCAGTCCGATCGACGGCTCGTCGAGCACGTAGAGCACGCCGACGAGGCCGCTTCCGATCTGGCTGGCCAAGCGGATCCGCTGCGCCTCGCCACCCGAGAGCGTGCCGGCCGAGCGGGCCAGGGAGAGGTAGTCGAGCCCGACGTCGAGCAGGAACTGCATGCGCTCGCGGACTTCTTTGAGCACCCGGTCGGCGATCATGTGCTCGCGCTCGGTCAACTCGAGCTCGGCCATGGCGCCGACCGCGGCCGTGATCGAGAGGCTGCACAGCTCGTGGATGTTGCGCCCGCCCACGGTCACCGCCAGTGACTCGGGCTTGAGCCGCGCCCCCTTGCACTCGGGGCAGTCGACCTCGCGCATGTAGTTCTCGATCTGCTCGCGCGACCAGTCCGACTCGGACTCACCATGGCGTCGCTGGAGCCACGGCACGATCCCCTCGTAGTGGGCGTCGTAGGAGCGGGACCGGTTGAAGCGGTTCTTGTAGCGGACGTGCACCGTGCGCGCGCCCGTCCCGTAGAGGACGAGCTTCTTGTCCTTGGCCTTGAGCTTCTTCCACGGCGTGTCCACCGAGAAGCCGCCGAGATCGGCCACCCCGCCCTGGAGCCCCGTGAAGTACTCGCTACGCGCCCCGGCCCACGGGGCGAGCGCGCCCTCGGCCAGCGAGAGGGACTCGTCGGGCACGACCAGCTCGGGGTCGACCTCGAAGCGGGTCCCGAGGCCCAGGCAGGCCGGGCAGGCCCCATAGGGCGAGTTGAAGGAGAAGCTCCGGGGGGCGGGCTCCTCGAAGCTGATGCCGCAGTGGGTGCAGGCCAAGTGCTGGGAGAAGGTGATGGCCTCGTCGGCCTCCCCTCCGCCGTCCCCCGAGCCGTTCATGACCAGGACCTCGGCCGTCCCGCCGGTGAGCCCCAGGGCGGTCTCGATCGACTCGGTCAGGCGCTGGCGGATGTTGGCGCGCCGGACGAGCCGGTCGACCACCACCTCGATGGTGTGCATCTCGTAGCGGGCCAGGGTGACGTCGGAGCGGTCGGCCAGCTCGACGGGCACCCCGTCGACCCGGACCCGGGCGAAGCCCTGCTTGGCCAGGTCGTCGAGGAGCGAGCTGTACTCGCCCTTGCGCCCGCGGACGATCGGGGCCAGGACCTGGAACTTCGTCGCCTCGGGCAGCTCGAGCACCCGATCGACGATCTGCTGGGGGGTCTGGCGGGCCACGGGCCGGCCGCAGACGGGGCAGTGCGGGTGACCGATGCGGGCGTAGAGGAGCCGCAGGTAGTCGTAGACCTCGGTGATGGTGCCGACGGTCGAACGGGGATTGCGCGAGGCCGACTTCTGGTCGATCGAGATGGCCGGCGAGAGGCCCTCGATGAAGTCGACGTCGGGCTTGTCCATCTGCCCCAGGAACTGGCGGGCGTAGGCGGAGAGGGATTCGACGTAGCGGCGCTGGCCCTCGGCGTAGATGGTGTCGAAGGCCAGCGAGGACTTCCCCGACCCCGACAGGCCGGTGAAGACGATGAGCTCGTCTCGGGGCAGGTCGAGGGAGACGTCCCTCAGGTTGTGCTCTCGAGCCCCGCGGACGACGAGACGGTCGGCCATCCGGTGAGGATACCGGTGCGGTGTGACAGGTACGGCCGGCCCTCAGCGGGCCGGCCGTACCGTCGGCACGATCAGAGCCCGGGGGCCATCCCCACGATGGGCTGGTTCAGGTGGATGGCGCCGGTCGAGCCGAAGAACCCGGCGTCGCCGTAGTTGAAGATCCCGCCGTCGGTCGCCACGAGCCAGTAGCCCTGGCCGTCGGGCGTGGGCGCCATGCCGACCACCGGCTTGTTGAGGTGGACGGCGCCGGCCGAGCCCTGGAAGGTCGCGGTGCCGTAGTTGAAGATCCCCCCGTCGGAGGCCACCAGCCAGTAGCCCTTGCCGTCGGGGGTGGGCGCCATGCCGACGATGGGCTTGTTCAGGTGGATGGCGCCGGTCGAGCCGAAGAACCCGGCGTCGCCGTAGTTGAAGATCCCGCCGTCGGTGGCCACCAGCCAGTAGCCCTTGCCCGTCGGGCGTGGTCGCCATGCCCACGATGGGCTGGTTGAGGTGGATGGCGCCGGCCGAACCCTGGAAGGTGGCGTCCCCGTAGTTGAAGATGCCGCCGTCGGAGGCCACCAGCCAGTAGCCCTTGCCGTCCGGCGTGGCCGCCATGCCGACGATCGGCTTGTTCAGGTGGATGGCGCCGGTCGAGCCGAAGAACCCGGCGTCGCCGTAGTTGAAGATCCCGCCGTCGGTGGCCACGAGCCAGTAGCCCTTCCCGTCGGGGGTGGGCGCCATGCCCACGATGGGCTTGTTCAGGTGGATGGCGCCGGCCGAGCCCTGGAAGGCGGCGTCCCCGTAGTTGAAGATGCCCCCGTCGGCGGCCACCAGCCAGTAGCCCAGCCCGGTCGGCGAGGCCAGGGTGACCTTGCGGACCTGGTGTTGTCCGTGGTGTCGTTGATGTAGAGGTTCCCGCTCAGGTCGAGCCAGACCTGAGTCGGCCGCCTTGAGCAGGGCGGCCGACGCCGGCCCGCCGTTCCCGGTGTTCCCGAGGTGCCGCAGGTCCCCGCGTAGGTCGAGATGAGCCCGCTGGTCGCGGTGACCTTGCGCACGCAGTTGCCCGCCGTAGTCGGCGATGTACAGGTTGCCCAGGTTGTCCACGGCGACCCCGTACGGGTCGCTGAGCTGGGCCGCGGTGGCCAGCCCGCCGTCGCCCGACAGGCCACTCGACGTGCCGTTCCCGGCGACCGTCGTGATGATCCCGGTCGTGTCGACCTGGCGGACCACGAAGTTCAGATTGTCGGCGATGAAGAGGTTCCCCGAGGCGTCCACGACGATGCCCTGTCGGGTCGTCCAACTCGGCCGCCGTGGCCGGGCCGTGGTCCCCGCTGTATCCGACGAGTCCCGTTGCCGGCGACCGTGGTGATGATCCCGCTCGGGGCTCGACCTTGCGGACGACGTTGGTGTTCCCGTCCGAGATGAACACGTCTGCCCGGACCGGTCGACCCGCACGCCCCACGGGAAGTTCAGCTCGGCCGACGTGGCCGGGCCGTGGTCGCCGGTGTACCCGGCCGTCCCGGTGCCGGCGAAAGCCGTGATGATGCCGTCCGGGGCGAGACCTTGCGACCTGGTTGTTGGTTGCAGTCGGCGACGTAGACGTTGCCGCCGCGTCCACGGCCACGCCCTTGGCGTCACTCGAGCTCGGCGTTCACGGCCGGGCCGCCGATGCCCGTGGAGGCCCCGCAGGTACCCGGTGCCGGCGAAGCGGGTGATGGTGCCGTCGGGCGACACCTTGCGCACCTCGCAGTTGCCGTCGTCCGCGATGTAGGTGTTGCCGGACGCGTCGGTCGTCGACGTCCTCAGGGGCCTGCAGCTGGGCCGCCGTGGCGGGCCCGTCGTCGCCCGCCGCCCCTGCCGTCCCGGTCCCGGCAAAGGCGTTGATCGTGCCCGGGGTCGGGCTGCGGACGGCCCCGGCGGGGGCCAGGCCCAATGCGAACCCGATGACGAGTGTGGCTCCAGCGAGCACGGCCAGGTGTCGACGCACGATGTGAACCCTCCCTTTCGACGTACCTAGCCCCTCCGAGACGCCGACACTAACCGGGTCCGCCACCGCGAGCACGGGGCGACCGGGCGCGTGTGACAACTTGGTGCAACCGACCTCGTCACACCCCGATTGGCCGGACGAACCGGGTGACCGGCCGCCCAGGCGGTCAGAGCCCGGGTGCCATCCCCACGATGGGCTTGTTGAGGCGGACCCCGCCGGCCGAGCCGAAGAACCCGGCGTCGCCGTAGTTGAAGATGCCCCCGTCGGAGGCCACCAGCCAGTAGCCCTTGCCGTCCGGCGTCGAGGCCATGCCCACCACCGGGTTGTTGAGGTGGACGCCCCCGGCCGAGCCGTAGAAGGTGGCGTCGCCGTAGGTGAAGATGCCGCCGTCGGTCGCCACCAGCCAGTAGCCCTTGCCGTCGGGGGTGGCCGCCATGCCCACGATGGGCTTGTTGAGGTGGATGGCCCCGGCCGAGCCGAAGAACCCGGCGTCGCCGTAGGTGAAGATGCCCCCGTCGGCCGCTACCAGCCAGTAGCCCCTGCCGTCGGGGGTGGGGGCCATGCCCACGATGGGCTGGTTGAGGTGGACCGCGCCGGCCGAGCCGAAGAACCCGGCGTCGCCGTAGTTGAAGATGCCCCCGTCGGTGGCCACCAGCCAGTAACCCCGGGCGTCAGGGGTCTCGGCCATGCCCACGATCGGTCTGTTGAGGTGGATGGCCCCGGTGGACCCGTAGAAGCCGGCGTTGCCGTAGTTGAAGATGCCCCCGTCGGAGGCGACCAGCCAGTACCCGCCCCAGTCCGGCATGCGCGCCATGCCCACGATCGGCTGGTTGAGGTGGATCGAGCCGGCGGAGCCGTTGAACCCGGCTCCGCCGTAGTTGAAGACGCCGCCGTCGGTGGCCACCAGCCAGTACCCCAGCCCGGTGGGCGCGGTGGCGGTGACCATGCGGACCTGGTTCCCCGCGTACTCATTGATGTAGAGGTTGCCGCTCAGGTCCAACGTCACCTGCGAGGGTCCGTCCAGGAGTGCCGACGAGGCCGGCCCCCCGTTGCCTTGGTTCCCGGTGCCCTGGGTGCCGCACTGCCCCGCGTACGTGGCGATGTTCCCGTCCGGGAACACTTCGCGGACGCACTGCGCGAGGTAGTCGGCGATGTAGACCACGCCCACGTTGGACTCGACGACGCCGAAGGGCGCCTGGAGCTGGGCCGCGGTCGCCGGACCCCCGTCGCCCGAGGTGCCGGCCCCGGCCGCGTTGTTGCCGGCGTAGGTCTTGATGATCCCATTGGGCGTCACCAGGCGGATCACGAAGTTCCCCGTGTCGGCAATCAGGAGGTTGCCCGACGCGTCGATGTACAACCCGGTCGGGTCGTTGAGCTCCGCCTGGGTGGCGGGACCGTTGTCGCCCGAGTACCCGAACGCCCCGTCCCCGGCCACCGTCGTGATGATCCCGCTCGGGTCGACCTTGCGGACGACACTGAACTGCACGTCGGAGAAGTACACGTTCCCGGCACGGTCGGTGCGGACGCCCCACGGGCCACCGATCTCGGCCGAGGTCGCCGGGCCGTTGTCACCGGTGTTGCCGTAGGTGCCGTTCCCCGCGAAGACGGTGATGACCCCGCTCGGGGACACCTTGAGGACGAACCCCTGGAAGCATCCCCCGTTGTAGTTGGTGCAATCCGCGATGTACACGTTCCCCGAGGCGTCCACAGCGACGCCGGTGGGCAAGCCGATGGCGGCGTTGACCGCTGGTCCGCCGAGGCCCGTCACGATCACGTTGGTCGTGTCGGCGGGGCACGTCCCGCTGCCGGCGAAGGCGCTGACGGTGCCGTTCGGCGCCACCTGGCGCACCTGGCAATTCTTGAAGTCGGCGACGTACACGGTGCCCGAGGCCGAGATCGCCTCGTCCGACGGGTTGTTGAACTCAGCCTGGGAGGCAGGCCCGCCGTTGCCGGTGAACCCAGCCGCGCTGGTGCCGGCGAACGCGTTGATCGTCCCCGGTGCAGACCCGCCGGCCGCACCGGCCGGCACGGCCCCCAGACCCAACCCGATGATGAGTGTCGCCCCCGCGACGGCAGCCAACCCTCGACGCATGTCCGGATCCCTCCTGTGGTTCCGCCTCCCCGACGAAGCCGAGACTAACCCCGTGGCACCGGGGGTGACACAGCCGGTTGTGCAGCCGTTGTGCGAGAGCCGGGCGCCCAGGCACTGGTCAGGGTGATCGGGTCCGATGCACCAGCGGGGACGGCCCCGCCCCGAAGGGCAGGGCCGTCCCGGTGCAGACCGCTGGTTCAGGAGGTGATGCCGACCACCGGCTGGTTCAGCGGGACGGCGCCCGCCGAGCCCTCGAAGGTGGCGTCTCCGTAGTTGAAGATGCCGCCGTCGGAGGCCGCCAGCCAGTAGCCCTTGCCGTCCGCGGTGACCGCCATGCCCACGATGGGCTTGTTCAGGTGGATGGCCCCGGTCGAGCCGAAGAAGGTGGCGGTGCCGTAGGAGAAGATGCCGCCGTCGGTCGCCACCAACCAGTAGCCCTTGCCGTCGGGGGTGGCCGCCATGCCCACGATGGGCTTGTTCAGGTGGATGGCGCCGGCCGAACCCTGGAAGGCGGCGTCGCCGTAGTTGAAGATGCCGCCGTCGGAGGCCACCAGCCAGTAGCCCTTGCCGTCGGCGGTGGCCGCCATGCCCACGATGGGCTGGTTCAGGTGGATGGCCCCGGTCGAGCCGTAGAACGTGGCGTCGCCGTAGGAGAAGATCCCGCCGTCGGTCGCCACCAACCAGTAGCCCTTGCCGTCGGGGGTGGCCGCCATGCCCACGATGGGCTTGTTCAGCGGAATCGAGCCGGCCGAGCCGTAGAACCCGGCGTCGCCGTAGTTGAAGATGCCGCCGTCGGAGGCCACCAGCCAGTAGCCCTTGCCGTCGGGGGTGGCCGCCATGCCCACGATGGGCTTGTTCAGGTGGATGGCCCCGGTCGAGCCGTAGAAGCCGGCGGTGCCGTAGTTGAAGATGCCGCCGTCGGTCGCCACCAGCCAGTAGCCCTGCGTGGGGGGTGGTGGTGGCGGCGGCGTGGAGCCGTACGTGAAGGTGGCTGGCGCGCTGGTGCCTCCCAGCGAGGTCACCGTGACGTTCGCCGTCCCGGACCCCGCGGGCACCGTGGCCGTGAGCTGGGTCGGCGACACGTAGGTCACGTTGGTGGCGGCCGTCGAGCCGAAGGTCACCGTCGGGGGCGACGTGAAGTCGGTGCCGTCGATGGTCACCGTCGCCCCGGCGCTGCCCTGCGACGGGTTCACCGACGTGATCGTCGGGGCCGCCTTGAGCACGACGTCAGCGGGGGAAACGAACCCCGTGTTCCCACCGATGATCTGGTTGGACGGGACCGGCGAGCCCGTGCTGGTGAGCTGGCCGGGCGAGTACTCGTTGACAGCCGCGTTGGCCGAGTCCGTGACCCACAGGTTGCCGGCCGAGTCGAAGAGGGTGCCCCGTGGCTGGCCGCCGTTGACCAGCGTCAGGATCACACCCGGCGTCGGGGTACCCGTGGAGCCCAGCTGGCCCGGAGTCAGCTTGGCCACTGCGTTGGCGCCGTCGATCTCGGAGAACCATAGGTTGCCCGAGGCGTCGAACGTCGGGTAGCCGGGCTCGATCAGACCAGCTCCGGACAGCGTCACGCTCGCAGCGCCGAGCTGACCTGCTGGCTGGGCGGGAATTTCTCGATGGAGCCTGCCGACGTAGCCCCGGTGATCGGCGCGGCGGTCACCCACAGGTTCCCGCCCGAGTCGAACGTCACGCCGACGAACGCCGATGCCACCGTGAGGGTGGCTGCCGGCGTCGAGGTGATGCTGCCCACGGGGGCAAGCTGGCCGGCGCTGTACTCGACCACGTTCCCACCGAGCTGCCCCACCCACAGGTTCCCGGCGGCGTCGAAGGCCAGTCCGCTCGGGCCGGCAGCGGGCCCCCAGCCCGAGTTGGTGATGGTACGCCTCGGCGCACCGCCCGTGGACAGTTCGGTGGGCGTGTACTCGGTGATGCTCGGTATCGTGCTCCCGCTTCCGGTGGTACCGGACGCCTCCCCGAGGTTGGCCACCCACAGGTTGCCCGCCGGGTCGAACACGCCGGCCGCCGGTGCGGAGACGGCGTTCGTCGTCGTGAGCGAAGGCGCCACGTTCCCCGTAGCCGACGTCGGGAATCCGTTGACCGAGCCGCTCCCGGTCGTGCCGAGGTCGACCTCGAAGATGTTGCCGGCCGGCGTAGCTGCTCCGGCCGGGCTGGCAGTTCCGAGCGCCGCGACCAACGGGATACCGGTCGCGCACAAGCACAGCGCGGCCAGGGTCCCCAAGGCCGGGCGCGTCTTCCCTCGTTCAAGACGTCGTGAGTCCGCCGTGAGCCACCTCATGAAACCCGCACCTCCCTCTCCCAGTGGTCCGCATCTGGTGGAACGCTGGTGGGCGCATGGTAGCGGAGGGGAATCGCCAAATGTAGGGGTTTGGGACGACATGGCGAGATCGTCGGACAACCAGGCGCCCTCGTGCGCCCGGTTGCGGACCATCTCCATCGTCCCGGCCGACATGTGAACGCTGGGTTGAGCGTCATGCCGTCGCCGACGGCATGACGCTGTCGCGTCAGCTACCGAGCTCAGCCGGCGGAGGCTACCGCCTCGCCGACGATGGGCTTGTTGAGGTGGACGGCACCCGCCGAGCCCTCGAAGGTGGCGTCGCCGTAGTTGAAGATGCCGCCGTCGGAGGCCGCCAGCCAGTAGCCCTTGCCGTCGGCGGTGGCCGTCATGCCGACGATGGGCTTGTTGAGCGTGATGGAACCCGTCGAGCCGTAGAACGTGGCGGTGCCGTAGTTGAAGATGCCGCCGTCGGTCGCCACCAACCAGTAGCCCTTGCCGTCGGGGGTGGCCGCCATGCCCACGATGGGCTTGTTCAGGTGGATGGCGCCGGCCGAACCCTGGAAGGCGGCGTCGCCGTAGTTGAAGATGCCGCCGTCGGAGGCCACCAGCCAGTAGCCCTTGCCGTCGGCGGTGGCCGCCATGCCCACGATGGGCTGGTTCAGGTGGATGGCCCCGGTCGAGCCGAAGAACGTGGCGTCGCCGTAGGAGAAGATCCCGCCGTCGGTCGCCACCAACCAGTAGCCCTTGCCGTCGGGGGTGGCCGCCATGCCCACGATGGGCTTGTTCAGCGGAATCGAGCCGGCCGAGCCGTAGAACCCGGCGTCGCCGTAGTTGAAGATGCCGCCGTCGGAGGCCACCAGCCAGTAGCCCTTGCCGTCGGGGGTGGCCGCCATGCCCACGATGGGCTTGTTCAGGTGGATGGCTCCGGTCGAGCCGTAGAAGCCGGCGGTGCCGTAGTTGAAGATGCCGCCGTCGGTCGCCACCAGCCAGTAGCCCTGCGTGGGGGTCTGGGACCCGGAGGTGACCGGGCCGATCGTGAAGGTCTGGGGCACCCCCGTGGCGGCCGCGTACTGCGTGGTCGCCGCCACGCTCGCCGTCAGCGAACAGGTGCCCGTGGCGACGAAGGTGACGGTGTGCCCGTCGGAACCGACCGTGCACTCGGTGGTGCTGTTGGACGCCACCGACGTGGCGCCATTGCTCGTCGTGCTGACCGTGGCTACGAAACTGCCCGCCGACCGAGGCCTGTGAGGGGAGGTTCGTGATTGTGGGCCTTGTGGGCGGCGGGGACGATGGCTCGACCACGTCGACCTGGTTATCCCCGTAGTCGTTGATCAAGAGTCCGCCGCCGGCGTTGAAGACGACTTGCGAGGGACCTCCGGGTGGCGAGTCGCTCGACAGACCCCCGAAGAGCGCCGAGGGCGTCGAAACGCCATTCACGTTGTACCCTTGCGTGCCGCACGTGCCGGCGTACGTGGTGATGGTGCCGCCCGGGCTCACGGCGCGGACGCAGAACGCTAGGTAGTCGGCGATGTAGAGGTTGCCGTTCGCGTCCTCGACGACGCCGAAGGGCTTGGTGAGCTCGGCTGAGGTAGCCGGGCCGTTGTCACCCGAAACCCCGACCGTGCCGTTGCCGGCGATCGTGTTGATGGTGCCACCTGAGACTTCGCGCACCCGAGCGTTCTTCGAGTCCGCGATGAAGATGTTCCCGACCCGTCGACGTAGAGCCCGGTGGGGTCGTCCAGCTGGGCCGACGTTGCCGGATTGGCCGTCTCCCGAGTAACCCGCGGTTCCGTTGCCGGCCACCGTGGTGACCGCCCCGCCCGTGCTGCTGACCTCATCGACGACATTGTTCACCACGTCGCTGAAGTAGACGTTCCCACCTTCGGTGCGCACACCCCACGGTGCTCCGATCTGGGTCGAGGTCGGGAGGACGGAGATGGCACCGCCCGAGACCTTGAGGATGTACCCCTGCGTGCATCCAGATCCCGTGCCCGTGTAGTTGGTGCAGTCGGCGATGTACACGTTGCCCGACGCGTCCACGGCGACACCGGTCGGCATGCCGATGACGGCGTGGCGACCGGTCCCGGGACGTTCGTCAGGGGATGCTGCCAGAGCTCGCGCTGGCACGTCCCCGCGCCGACGAAGGCGCTGATGATGCCGTTCGACGCCACCTGGCGCACCTGGCAGTTCTTCATGTCGGCGATGTACACCGTGCCCGAGGGCGACGAGACCGCCTCGTCGGACGGGTCGAAGAACTCGGCCGAGGTGGCCGATCCGCCGTTGCCGGAGAAACCCTGGGTGCCGCTGCCGGCGAACACCTTGATGATTCCGGTGACCGGGGGCGCCGCTCGCGACCTCGGGCGCCAGAACGAACAACGAACCGACAACAAGGGTGGCCCCCGCGACGAACCCTGCCAATCGACGCAACTCCGCCTCCAATGCTTCCGCCAATCCCACGAGGGTGTGTGACGAGGTTAACCCGCACCCTCCTCGAATTTGCACACTGTCGTCGCCCCAGTAGGCCTCGACGGCCGAGATCAGTCCGTCGTCGGTGATGGTGAAGACCTCCACGCCGCGGATGTGCATGGTGACGCCCCCTGCCATGGTCAGCGTGATGTGGAAGGTGATCGCCACCTTGTCCGCGACGGGGTGGACCTCGCCGACATCGAAGCGAAAGGTCTCACAAGCGTCGAAGGAACGTTCGATGAAGTCCTTGATGGCGTCCCGGCCCACGTTGGTCGATGGATACGGGTCAACCTGCACGGCGTCGGACGTGAAGAGGGCAGCGTAGGCATCGGCGTCTTTGGAGCTCACGGTCGCCGCGTAGCGCTCCATGGCTTCCCGGAGTTGGGTCGTGGTCGGCATGGCGCCGACGCTAGCTCGGCTGCATTTCCGTCATTCCCGGTGGTGCCGTCAAGGGCTGAGCGGCCCGCCCGGGGCGGCGGTCGGCGGGGCTACCCGGGGACCGACGAGCGCAACTCGGCGATCTCGTCGCGCAGCAGGGCCGCCTCTTCGTAGCGGAGGTCGGCGGCCGCGGCCTTCATTTCAGCCTCGAGCTGGGTCATGAGCTCCATGGCCTCGGCCGGGGACGCCGCCGCCCCCTCGGCGAGCAGGGTCGGGCGGCGGTTGCCCCGCACGGCGGCGTTCTTGCGGACCTCGGCCCGGCTGCGACCGGCCTTGGCCACCCCTCCACTGGTACCCCGCAGCCGTTCGAGGATGTCGGTGACCGACTTGCGGATGGTCTGGGGGTCGATCCCGTGCTCCTCGTTGTAGGCCAACTGGAGGGCCCGGCGCCGCTGTGTCACCGAGACGGCCTCGCGCATGGCGTCGGTCACGGTGTCGGCGTAGAGGACCACCGAGCCGTCGACGTTGCGCGCCGCCCGGCCCATGGTCTGGATCAGCGAGGAGGCCGACCGCAAGAACCCCTCCTTGTCGGCGTCGAGGATGGCGACCAGGGCCACCTCGGGCAGGTCGAGGCCCTCGCGAAGCAGGTTGATGCCCACAAGGACGTCGATCGTGCCCAGCCGCAGCTCGCGCAGGATCTCGATGCGGGTGATCGTGTCGATGTCCGAGTGCAGGTACTGGACCCTGACGCCGGCCTCGGCCAGGTAGTCGGTCAGGTCCTCGGCCATCTTCTTCGTCAGCGTGGTGACCAGCACCCGGCCGCCGGCCGCCACGGTGCGCGTGATCCGGGCCTGAAGGTCGTCGACCTGCCCCTTGGTGGGCACGATGGTGACCTCGGGGTCGACCAGGCCGGTGGGGCGGATCACCTGTTCGACGACCTGGGCCGACTGCTCGATCTCGTAGGACCCCGGGGTGGCGGAGACGAAGACGCACTGGGGTACCCGCTCGACGAACTCGTCGAAGCGCAACGGCCGGTTGTCCCGGGCCGAGGGCAACCGGAACCCGTGCTCGACCAGCATGTCCTTGCGGGAGCGGTCGCCGGCGTACTGCCCGTGGAGCTGCGGCACGGCCACGTGGCTCTCGTCGATCACGCACAGGTAGTCCTTGGGGAAGAAGTCGAGGAGCGTGTAGGGCGTCTCGCCCGGCGCCCGCCCGTCGAGGTGCCGGCTGTAGTTCTCCACGCCCGAGCACACGCCCGTCTCGGCGAGCATCTCGAGGTCGTGCTCGGTGCGGACCCGCAAGCCGCTGGGCCTCGAGGAGCTTCCCCTCCCGCTCGAACTCCTGGAGCCGCTCACGCAGCTCCACCTCGATCGACCCGACGGCCCGCTGGATGGTGTCGTCGCCGGTCACGTAGTGGGTGGCGGCGTACACGGCCACGTCCTCCATCTCCTCGCCCATCTCGCCGGTCATCACGTCGAACGGCACGATCCGCTCGACCGTGTCGCCGAACATCTCCACCCGCAGCGCCGCCTCTTCGTAGGCGGGGTGGATCTCGACGGTGTCGCCCCGTGCCCGGAACGTGCCCCGGACCAGGTTGACGTCGTTGCGGGCGTACTGGAGGTCGACCAGGCGCCGCAGCATCTCGCGCTGGTCGACCTGCTCCCCCACGGCCAGGCCGAGGATCCGGTCCCGGTACTCCTCCGGCGAGCCCAGGCCGTAGATGCACGAGACCGACGCCACCACGATCACGTCGCGGCGCATCAGCAGGGAGGACGTGGTCGCGTGCCGCAGCCGGTCGATCTCGTCGTTGATCGACGAGTCCTTCTCGATGTAGGTGTCGGTGGCCGGCAGGTAGGCCTCGGGCTGGTAGTAGTCGTAGTACGAGACGAAGAACTCGACCCGGTTCTTCGGGAAGAGCTCGCGGAGCTCCGAGGAGAGCTGAGCCGCCAGGGACTTGTTCGGCTCGATGATGAGGGTCGGCCGCTGGACCTGCTCGACCATCCAGGCGATGGTCGCCGTCTTGCCCGAGCCGGTGATCCCCTGGAGCGTCTGGCAGCGGTCCCCTCGCCGGACACCCCCGGACAGGGCGGTGATGGCCTGCGGCTGGTCACCCGAGGGCTTGAACGGGGAGACGACCTCGAACGCGGGCATGGCCCACCGAGGCTACCCGTGGGGTGTGACAGCCCCTCCCGCCGCGTGCTCTGCGGCCGCCTCCTCGAGGCGGTCCCACAACTCGCCCACCTGGCGGGCCAGGGCTTCCCGGTCGCCCGAGTTGTCGAGCACGTAGTCGGCTTCCTTGACCCGCTCTTCCCGGGAGATCTGGGAGCGGATCCGGGCCTCGGCATCGGCGCGGTCGAACCCACGCTGGGCGAGCAGCCGCTCGAGCGCGACGTCGGTCGGGCAGTCCACCACGACCACCTTGTGCAGCCGCACCGTCTCGCGGTGGGCCGCCGTGAGGAGAGGGATGGCCAGGACGACGATCGCGTCGGTGCCCTCGAGGGCGTCACGCGCCTCGATCATGGCGATCCCGATGGCCGGGTGCGTGATGGCGTTGAGGGCGAGCCGGGACTCCTCGTCGGCGAAGGCCAGGGCGGCCAGGGCGGGGCGGTCGATGGTGCCGTCCGGGGCCACGATGCCCTGGCCGAAACGGTCGATCAGCGGCTGGTAGGCGGGCCCCCCGGGTGCCACCACGTCCCGGGCCACCTGGTCGGCGTCGATGAGCACGGCGCCGCGCTCGACGAGCAGGTCGGCTACGGCGGACTTGCCCGACCCGATCCCACCGGTCAGGCCCACCGCCAGCATCAGGCGGGCTGCTCGCGCCTGGGCTTGCGAGCCACGGCGAAGAGCACGAGCGTCGTGTCGTCCACCTCGTCGGTCACGAACCAGTCGTCGGCGGTGATCCCCGTAGCCCCGCCACTGTCGTTGCGGGCCACCAGCTTGTACGCGAGCGGCAGCAAGCGCGTGTAGGCCCACACGTACCAGCCGTGCGGGATCCGGTGCCGCAGGTCCAAGACGTCGAGGCGCAGCAACCGGTTCGCCTTGACCCGCCTCGCCGCCAGGTCGGCCTTCACGTGTGGCGCCGCGTCGACGCCGCCGAGCCACACCTCGCCGAAATGCCGGCGCAGCATGGCGACCAGCTCGGCCCGGTCGAAGAGGTGGACGTGGAAGGGGTTCTCGAAGTCCGCCGTCTTGTTGGGGGTCAGGACGCAGGCCAGGCCGTCGTCCTTGCACACGCGCGCCAGCTCGGCCACGTGGGGCTCGGGTTCGCTGAAGTGCTCGATCAGGTGCGACGAGCACACCCCGTCGAAGCTCCCCGTGCTCAGCCCGAGGTTCCGGGCGTCCATCTGGCCCACGACCAGGCCTGCCGGCCCGTAACGGGAGGCCGCCGTCGACACGGCGTCGGCCGAGTAGTCCACCCCGACCACCCGGCGGTCGTCCTGGAGGAACCGGGCCGACTCGAACCCTTGGCCGCACCCGACGTCGAGGAGGCGCCCGGGGCCGATGCGCTCCAACACGGCGCGATAGCCGGCCTCGTGCAGGGCGAGCAACGAGTCGGGCGTCACACCCTGCTGGGGCCGCTCACCCGTCAGGCGGGCCTTCGTGCTGGTGGCCACGGGCGCTCCCTTCGTGTGACACGCCGTCGTGGCGCCGCCTGCTTACACTACCCGGCGACCATCCGCCCCCCATGTCCACGTCCCTGACAGCCACGGCCAGCCGCGCCCGGCACGCCGCGCCCCGGCCCGCACCCGCGACAGGCGGCCGTTGGTGGTGGCTCGGAGGGGCCGGCATCCTCGCCGTCCTGGCCTACGTGCCGTTCCTCAGCGTGCGGCCCGGCGAGGTGACGCCGGACACAAAGACGTACCTGTACCTCGACCCCGTGCGCTTCCTGAGCCAGGCGGCCTTCATGTGGAACCCCTCCGTCGGCCTGGGCACCGTGACGCACGAGTACCTCGGCTACCTGCTCCCGATGGGGCCCTTCTTCGCCGTCTTCCACCTGCTCGGCGTCCCGGTGTGGGTGGCCCAGCGCCTGTGGCTCGGCTCCATCCTCTTCGCCGCCGGGCTGGGCGTGCTCTACCTGTCGCGCATCCTCGGGCTCTCGGGTCCCGGGCCGGCCGCGGCGGCGGCGGCCTACATGCTCTCGCCGTACTTCTTGCAGTACTCGGGCCGGATCTCGGTGATCCTGCTGCCGTGGGCCGGCCTCCCCTTCATGCTGGGGCTGACCATCGTGGCCCTGCGGCGCGGCGGCTGGCGCGAACCGGCGCTGTTCGCCGTGGTCGTGGCGCTGGTCAGCGGCATCAACGCCAGTTCCATCATCTACGTGGGCGTGGGACCCGTGTTGTGGATCCTCTTCGCGGTGGTCGTCCTGCGCGAGTCGACGTGGCGCCATGCCCTGGCCACGGCGCTGCGCATCGGCGTCCTCACCCTCGGGGCCTGCCTGTGGTGGATGGCGGGCCTCACGATCGAGGCGGCCTACGGCGTCAACGTCCTCAAGTTCACCGAGACCGTCCCGTCCACGTCCGCCACCTCCAACCCGGTCGAGATCCTGCGCGGCCTGGGTTACTGGTACTTCTACGGCAACGACCACCTGGGCGCCTGGACGAACGCCGCCATCCGCTTGACCCAGAACATCTCGCAGATCGCCTCGTCGCTGGCCATCCCGGTCGTCGCCATCGTCGCGTCAGCGTTCGTGCGTTGGCGCGAGCGGGCCTTCTTCTTGATCCTCCTCTTCGTCGGCCTCGTGCTCTCGGTCGGGCCGTTCCCCTTCGCCCACCCGACGGTGGTCGGCGGGGGCCTCAAGTGGTTCATGACGAACACGACGGCGGGCCTGGCGCTGCGCTCGACCGACCGGGCGACGCCCCTCGTGCTCCTCGCCCTGTTCATGCTCCTCGGCAGCGGCCTGACCGCCCTGTGGCGCCGCCTCTCCATCGTCGGGACCGTCACATCGGTCCTGGTGGCCGCACTGGTGGTGGCCAACCTGCCGGCCGTGCTCCAGGGCGACTTCATCGCGAACAACTTCACCCAGCCGGCCTCGCTCCCCTCGTACCAACTGGCCGCCATTCACCACCTCAACCAGACCCACCCGGGTACTCGCGTCCTGGCCGTCCCGGGCAACGACTTCGCCGCCTACCGCTGGGGCGACACGGTCGACACACCGCAGTCCGCCCTACTGAACCGGGACTTCATCACCCGCGAGCAGCAGATCATGGGCTCCATGGCCACCGCCGACACCCTCTATGCGCTGGACGGCCCCATGCAGGACTTCGTGGCCAACCCGAACACGCTGGCGCCCATGGCGCGCCTCATGGGCGCCGGGGACGTGGTGGCCGAGTACGACCAGCAGTACGAGCGATACGGCGTGCCCCAACCCCTGTTGCTGGCCTCCTTGATGCGTCAGACTCCCCGCGGCCTGACCGACCGGCGCACCTTCGGGTCGCCCCGTCCCAACGTGTCGATCAACTCGACCCTCAACGAGCAGGATCTGAGCGTCCAGGGAACGCCGCCGTGGCCGGCGCCGATCGCCACCTACACCGTCCCCGACCCGCGCCCGCTGCTGCGGGGCGAGTCCGACACGGGTGCCCTGGTCATGGAGGGCGACGCCACCGGCCTGGTGAACCTGGCCGGCCTGGGGCTGCTCGACACCAACAGCGCGGTCTACTACGCAGGCACCCTGGCGGCCCGCCACACGGCGCAACTCCAGAACCTGGCCTCGCAGGGTGCGCAGCTCGTGCTCACGGACACCAACCGCAAGCAGGCCTTCCGCTGGGACACGCTCACGGCCAACGCGGGCGCCACCGAGACGCCGGGCGAGAACCCGGCCAAGACCGACCAGAGCGACAGCCCGATCGAGCTCTTCCCCGGCACCGGCATCACCTCGAAGACCTACGCCACCTACGAGGGCGCCGTGAACGTCACGGCGAGCAGCTACGGCAACTCGGTCTCCTACACGCCCGAGGACCAGGCCTTCAGTGCCATCGACGGCAACGTCGACACCGCCTGGATCGCCGGTACCTTCGTGCCCGACCCGGCCGGCGAATGGTGGCAGGCCCAGTTCACGAACCCCGTCAGCACCGACCACATCACCGTGGTCCAGCCCCAGCGTGGCGACCGTTCGCGCTGGATCTCGGGCGTCACTTTGAGCTTCGACGGCAAGGACCCGATCCGCTACCACCTGACGCCGGCCTCGCATGTGCCTCCGGGACAGACGCTCACGTTCCCGGCCCGCACCTTCCACACGCTGCGGGTCACCATCGACGGCACGACGAACGACACGGCCTCCCCGCTGTCGGCCGCCGCCGTCGGTTTCTCGGAGATCGAGGTCCCGGGCCAACAGGTGCGCCAGGTGATCCAGATGCCCACCCAGATGCTCTCCACGCTCGGCGCGGCGTCGGCCGCCGACCGCCTCACGGTCGTGATGACCCGCCAGCGCACCTCGGGCTTCCCACCCCGGAGCGACCCCGAGACGACCATCACCCGCCGGTTCACCTTGCCGACGGCGCGCACCTTCAGCCTGTCGGGCAGCGCCACCCTGTCGTCGTTCATCCCCGACGACGAGATCGACCGTCTGCTCGGGCGCTCCCCGACGGGGTTGACCACGGTCCGCGACGCCTACTCCTCGGGCCGGCTCCCCGGCGGGCTGGCCCAAACCGCGTCGGCCACGGTGGACGGCGACCCGACCACGGCCTGGGAGCCCGGTCTCGGCACGAACGCGCAGGTCGGGGCCACGCTCAACTACGACCTGACCACGCCGCGGACCCTCGACCACCTCGACATGCAAGTGATCGCCGACGGCCGCCACTCGGTCCCGACGTCCATGAAGATCACCTCGGGCGACCAGGTGCGCACCGTCACCCTCCCGGCCATCTCGGACAGCACCGTCCCGGGTGCCGTGACGTCGGTGCCGGTCACGTTCGCCCCCCTCACCGGCTCCCACTTCAGCGTCGCCTTCACCGGCGTCAGGCCCGAGTACGCCGCCAACTACTACTCCGCCGGGCCACTGGCGTTGCCCCTCGGGATCGCCGAGATCGGCATCCCCGGGGCCCGTTCAGCCCCGACGCCGGCGCAGCTCCCGGGCACGTGCGTCTCGAACCTCCTCAGCATCGACGGACACCCGGTGCCGGTCGCCGTCGTGGGGTCGACCAGCCAGGCCGTCAGCGGCGCGCAGGTCGAGGTGGTGCCGTGCACCACCTCGACCAAGGGGATCACGCTCGGCCCGGGTCCCCACACGGTCGAGACGGCCGTCGGCCACAACCCCCCGTGCGCCCAAGTGCCCGCCACCTGCACCGGATGGGACATAGACCAGCTCAACCTGGACTCGGCTCCGGGAGGCGGCGCCGCGCCGGCCCCCACGGCGACCTCGGCCGGCACACCGCTGCTGGCGGCCACCCAGCCCGGCCCGACCGCCACCGTCACCGCGACCTCGTCGCACATCGACGGCCACACCGGCGACACCACCGGCGCCACCGAGCCCTTCGAGCTCGTGCTCGGCCAGAGCGTCAACGCAGGCTGGCAGGCCGTCGCTGAACCTGGCCCGGGCGCACCCGCGGGCTCTCATGCGGTGAACCTCGGGGCGCCGCAGCTCGTCGACGGCTTCGCCAACGGCTGGCCCGTCACGGCCGCGGACCTGCACGCGCTGGGCGGAGCGAGCTTCACGGTCGAACTCACCTGGACGCCCCAGCGCAAGGTGTGGGTGGCGCTGGCCGTCTCCGGCGCCACCCTGCTCCTCTGCCTGCTGCTCGGCCTGCTCCCCGTCCGCTCGCGGCGCTGGCTGCGGGCCCGCCTGCCGCGCCGGCTACGCGGCCCGGCGGGCCCCGACGCCCCCGAACGGCCGGCGGTCCCCTTCGACGCCGCGGCACTGGCGCTCCCCGGCGCCCCGCCCCGCGTCCGGAGCGGAGGCGGGGCTGGCTCGAGTACCTGCGGGCCGTGGTCGTCGGTGCCCTGACCGGGGGCGTCACGCTGCTCGTCGTGCCGCCCGCGGCCGGCGCCGCCGTGGCCGCACTGGTCGTCCTCGGGCTCCTCGTCCCGTGGACCCGCGCCATCGCGTCGATCGGCGGGGTGGCCTTCGTGGCCGCCGGTTGCATCAACGTGGTCCGCGGCCAGCAGGTGCACCACTACTTGCCGGGCGCCAACTGGGCGGGTGGCTTCGAGACCGCCGGGAACCTGATCTGGCTCGGGGTGGTGCTCCTGCTCGCCGACGCCGTCATCTCGGGGCTCGGGCCCCGGCTGGGCAAGCCGCAAGGCCGGCGCCGCCTGCGGGCGGTGGCGCTCGGGGCCGGGGCAGGCGGCGCCGTTGTCGCGCTCGACACCGTCGAAACGGCTGGCACCGCGGGGGCAACGGATCAGCCGGGGACGACCCCCAAGACCGACGAGCCGGACACGACGCCGGCGAGCCGGACACAGCCGACGAGCCGGATGCGCCGACCGACGGGTCCGAGCCGACAGAGTCGACAGAGCCGACAGAGCCGACAGAGCCGACCCACGACGCCGACGGCGACTGAGCGCCCGACCGGTCAGGAGCGGTTGGTCGCCTCCTCGGCCAGCGCCTCGAGCGAACGACGCGCCGTGGCGTCCCAGGTGAACCAGCGAGCCCTCTCCAGGGCGCCCCTCGAGAGCCGCCCCGCAGCGCGTCGTCGGTCAGGATGCGGCCCAGCGCGTCGGCGAACCCGCACCCGTCGGCCACGAGCAGTCCCGACTCTCCGTCCAGCACGGCGTCGACGTGGCCGGCGATGGCCGTCGCCACCGCAGGCGTCCCACAGGCGGCCGCCTCCGTCAGCGTCATCCCCCAGCCCTCGCGCTGCGATGTGCTGGCCACCGCCCAGGCCCTGCGGTACCACGAGACCAGCTCGTCGCCGCCCACCCGGCCCGGCATGTCCACCCAGTCGTCCGCTCCGAGCGCCGACCGCAGCTCCTCGAGAGCGGACCGCTCGTAGCCCTCGCCGATGATGACCGCCCGCAGTCCCGGCACGGCCTCTTTGACCCACGCCAGGGCGCGCAGGAGCACGTCGAAGCGCTTCACGGGAACCAGCCGGCCCACCGCCACCACCAGCGGGGTGGCCGACCGCTCGCCGCCAGGCGTGTAGCAGGCGTCGATGCCAGGCGGCGACACCGTCACGTGGCCCGGCGGGAGCCCGAGCATCTCGACGATCTCGGTGCGCGACGACTCGGAGAGCGTCACCACGCGGCTCGAGCGGTAGAAGCGCGGCGCGATGCGCCGCTCCATGGCGTCCCCGGCCCGGGCCAGGGCCGGCGGCAGGACCATCCCCCACATCTCGGCGTGGACGTGGTGCAAGAAGACCAGGCGAGGCCCGCGGTACCACAGCGGGGAGAGGAACGGCATGCCGTTCCAGATCTCGACAAGCGCGTCCCCGGGTCGGTGCCCCATGCGGACGCCCTCCCAGGCGGCACCGGGGAAGACGGCGTAGCGCCCGGCACGGCGGAGCACCCGGTAGCCGTTGCGGGTGACGGCCTCGGGCGCGCCGGGGACGGCGGAGGTGCGGAACGTCACGTCGAGCCCGGCCGCGGCCCAATAGGACGCCACCACGTGGGCGTGCAGCTCCGATCCGCCCGCCTCGGGGTCCTCCAAGTCGCGCCAGGCGACGAAGTGGACGCGCTTGAGGCCGGCGTCGGCGGCGATGTCGGCCAGCTCGCGGGCCGAGGCGGGCGCGACCTCCAGCCCGCCCCCGGGGGCCCGGGACGGGCTCCGGGGCGGCTCGGGCGGCGCGGCGCGCTCGGGGCCGCTGTCCGCGGCGGCCCTTCGCTGATCCTCGGTCACCGAGGGAGCAGCCGCGCGGGGTGAGGGGAGGGCGGTCCGGGGGCCGGCGTCATCGGGGAAGCAGGTTACTCCGGCCCAGCGCCCCCGCCCCTGATCCGGACGCGGTGCAGGACGACGAAGCCGACCAGGATCACGAGGAGGACCGCCGCCTGGACCCCCAGGTCGACCAGTGCCGTGGCCCGGGGCACCCCGTGCACGAGCGATACCGCCACGGTCAGCGCCGCCGCGCCGGCGACCAGCACCCCGACCACCCACCGCCGCCCCACGGCCAGGAGGTACATGGTCAGCACCACCGAGATGCTGAGCATGATCATCGCCAGCACGAGCGGCGCCAGCGCGTCGGCGGCCGAGGTGTAGTCGTGGTGGAACACCAGTTGGAGCAGGAGCTCGGGGGCCGCCACGGCGATGCCGAGCAGCAGCACGGACGGGACCGCGAGCAGGAGCATGACCACCGCCAGCTGGCGCAGCGCATGTCCGCCCTGGCGCCAGCGGATGGCCGCCTCGGGGAGCAGGTAGCCGCCCAGGACGATGGCCCCGAAGACGATCGCCTTGCTGGTGACCGACACCGCCGCGTAGGCACCGCTGTGCGTCGGGTTGTCGCGCCCCACCACGAGCACGTCGACGTTCTGGAGGACGGCCACCATCGACAGCGAGATCGAGGCGATGATCAGGTCCAGCACGACCGTCCGACGCTCGGCCGTGCCGCCGCCGAGCACGGGGTCGGCCTTCAGCGCCCCGGACCAGCTGCCCGAGGCCCAGCGGCGCGGGGTCCGGCCGTCGACGGACCAGGCGCGCACCGCGGCCCAGCGGGCGTGCCCGGCCGCCACCACCTCGCCGATCAGGACGCCGACCGCCGCGCCCGAGGGTCCGAAGCCGGCCAGGACGAGGACGAGCACCGCGGTGACCCGGACCCCCACCTCCACCAGCAGGTTGCCCGCCAGGGGCCGGTACGAGCGGTGCGCCTGGAGGAGGCCGCGGTCGAGCGAGAGCAGCACGAAGAAGGCCGCCGCGGTGAGGATGGCGGCGATCCCGACGCCGCTCCGCTGGTTGAGCAGCACGGCCACGGCGTGGCGGCAGGCGAAGACGACCGCCGCCCACACGAGGACGATCAGCGTCCCCTGCCGGTGCACCCGGCCGGCCCAGCGCCGCACCAGGTGGCCGGTCCCGTCCTCGTGCCACATGGTGACGCGGCGGACGACGGCGACCACGACGGCCGAACCGGGCATGGACAAGATCAGGTACAGACCCGTCAGCTGGTTGAGCACTCCGTAGCTGTGCGGGGCCAGCAGCCGGGCCAGCACGATGGTGAGGAGGACGCCGGCCCCGTTGGCCAGCACGCCCGCCGCGGCGAGCGGGCCCGCTTGCAGCAAGCCTGCCCGCATCGACTGGACGCCGGTGTGGCCCTGCTCGTCGAGGAGGATCTCGGCGCCCAGGGTGGGCGCGGCCGCGCTCGGCGCCAGCGCCATGGCCGCCGGCACGGACTCGACGACCACTTCGGCCGCCGGCGCCGCCACGGCGTCCTGTTCGCTCACGCGCGCGACCTGGCCCCCGCTTCGTCCTCCATGCCGATCCTGTCCACCGCGGGCAGGATCCGTGGGCGCAGCAGCTCGCCGCCGGCCACGCTGATGTGGATGCCGTCAGGCGTCCGGACCTCGACCCCGCCGACCCAGTCGGTGTAGGTGCCACGCGGGCTCAACATGTGGTTGAGGTCGATGACGCTGACCACCCCCGGCTCGGCGTGCGCCACCCGCTGCACCACCGCGTTGTAGGCCTGGGCCCGCACCGCGGTGTCCTCCGGCCAGGGTCGGCCGTCGGGCTGGCGGTTGGTGGGGTCGACGTAGGGCATGGTGAACAGCACAACTTTGGCACCAAACGAGTGCAGCATGGACACTGCCGCCTGGAGGTCGGCCGCCAGGTGGCGGTCGAACGCGGGCTCCCCGACGTGCACCCAGTGCCCGTCCAGTAGGTGGTCCGGGGTCTCCCAGCGCCCCAGCCCCAGGGCGACGACCTGCGGCCGCTCCGCCGCCACGAGCGAGGGCCACTGGCCGCGCCACTGCGCGCACCCCTGGGGGGCGCGCGTCACGGCACCCGCCAGGAACACCGACATCTGCGGGTCCAGGTCGCAGCCGATGACCCCGACGTCGCTGACGACCACGCCGTAGTGAGCCCGGGCTCCGACGGAGAGGCCCATCCCCAAGGTGAGGGCGATCGAGTCCCCCACCACCAGCAACCGCACCGGGCGCGGCGCGAAGGCCCCGGCCCGCACGAATGCCACCCGTTCCGACTTGCTCAGGCCGGCGGGGGGGCCCTCGCTGCCCCGGGCGCCGGCCGGGACCGGTCCGGGCATGGACGTGGCGAGGAGAGCCGCCAGAGCGCAGCCGGCACCGCCAAGAGCCCGCAGGAAGGTTCCCCTCACGCCAGCCACGCCCTCCTCGTGGAAGCCGACCTCTACGCGTCGGCCCGGCGGAGGCAGCCCTTGAGGCTGGGGCAGTCCCCGAGGAGGAGGCGGGCGGTCCCCTCAGCGCGTCCGAGGACCGCCCGGGGACACCGGTGGCCCGGTCAGGGCGCGCTTGCGGCCCTGGTCACGCAGTCGGGCGCCCGCAGGGAGACGGACACGTGACCCGACCTCCCCTCGACCTTGAACGCGCAGGCCGTGACCGCGCCGGCCGGAACCTGCAATGGCCGATGCAACCGCAGCTGGACGTGAGCCCAGACCCAGGCACCGGCCTGCAACCTGGGCGGGGCGCCCAGGGCAGCCGTCATGAAGGCGGCGGCGTAGACCGGGTCTGTGCCCTCCTCGACCCTCGGCGCGCCCGGGTTGGGGGCGATGACGACCGTGTTCACCCGCCAGACGGCCAAGGCGTGGCGCACGGCGGCGAACTGCGCCGGTGTCCCCGCGGGCAGGGGGACAGCGAGAGGCGACCCGAGGTCCGCCAGGACCTCGAACCCCGCCGCCGCCGAGCCGGCACGGTGCGCCACGCCCTGCGGCCCCCCTCCCCCGGCCTGGCTGTAGTGCATGGCGTTGACCGCCTGCCAGGCCATGGCGGACTGGTTGCCGGAGAAGGCCGTCGGGTAGGGCAACAGCACGCGTCCGGGCGGCAACGCCGGCGCCACTTGCTGGTACCACCGGGGCAGCACCACCGGCCGCATGGCGAAGGGCAGCCGGTCGCCGAAGGTCATTCCGATCGGCACCAGCGCGACACCCGTGAGCGCCAGTGCCCCCACGTCACCCCGCCAGCCGGCGAGCACGCGGTGCACCCGGTCGAGGATCACGGCGAGCATGACGGCGGCGGCCAGGAAGCCGACGGCCATGAACCGCTGCACGATCACGTCGTCCAGCACGGGGATGTGTGAGAAGACCCGGACCGGTTCCCACTGATGAGGACGGGCGCCCAGCGAGAGGACGGCCACGAGGACCAGGAGGAATGCAAAGAACCACAGGGCGCGCTCTCGCCAGAAGGCCAGGGTGCCCACAACCAGGACGGCCAGCAGGCCCCACCCGAGATAGGCCGCCGAGCCGAGCGGCGACCCCCCGTAGCCCCCGAGCACGATGAACACGTCGTGGGGATTCGGATAGCCGGCGGTGACGAAGCTCGAGGGGAGGAAGCCGCTGATCGGGATGTCGGGCCATACCAAGCCCGAGAGGTGGGCCGGGCCGGCCAGCGCGAACCAGGTGGGCCAGGCCAGGAGGACCACGCCGACCACCGCGCCGGTGCCGAGGGCCTTGGCCGCGTGCGGGGCCAGCCGCGCCAGCGCCTCGCGCTCGGCCAGCGCGGCATAGGCCACCAGGGCGGCCACGCCCGCGGCCGCGGTGATCACGATGATGGCGAGGAGCTCGGTCGACAAGAAGAACTGCACGAAGGCGAGGACGCCGAGCAGCACCCCCGACCACAGGGCGCTGTGGCGCTGGCGAAGAAGGATCTCGTCGAGGACGGCCAGGACGAGCGGGAGCACCATGAGCGCGGCCGTCATCAGGTGGGCGAACTCCAGGCTGGTGAGGACGAAGGGCGAGAAGCCGTAGAGCAGGCCGGCCACGAAGGCAGCGGGCGTCCACGGCGCCCAGCGACGGACGACCACGAAGGCGGCGAAGGCGGTGAGTGCCGGTGTGACCGTCGAGGCCACGTTGAGGGACGCCACGGGACCCCAGATCCAGGTGACCGGCACCAGCGGCAGGCTCAGCCCCATGACCGAGGTCTGCGCCAGCAGGTTGATCCCCGTCGGGTGGAACAGTGCCGACGAGTAGAAGGGGTTCTGCCCGTGGGCCAGCGCGGTGGCGGGCCACTGGAAGAACCACAAGAACAGCGCCGGGTCGCCGCAGCCACAGAGCGTGTGCGTGGTGGCGCCGTCAGTCCAGGCGTGAATCCACAGCGCGAACCCGAGCGCCAGGTAGGCCAACCCGGCCGCGGCCAGGGTCATCCACGGGCGCCACCGTCGGGCCGGTGGCGCCGCGTGCTCAGCCAGCGTCGACTGGGCCCGCCGTGGCGGCCGTCCGCCGTGGCAACACGGGGGCGTCCCGCCCGGTGGACCCCGCCTCGTGGTACTCCTCCTCGACGTTCACCGTCCACACGTCGTGGTCGGCGCCGAAGATGTTCTCCACCGTCAGCATGGCGGTGTACATGGAGTGGTCCTGGTTGTTGTACTTGTGCATCCCGTTGCGGCCGACGGGGTGGATGTTGGGCGCCTCCGCCTCGATCCACTTGCGGATGGTCTCGACGTTCGCCTTGTAACTGAAGTCGTAGTACGGGTAGGCCTTGGGCACGCGCACCACATAGCCGCGTTCGACGTCGCCCTCTGCGGCCAGCCCGAGGGCGATCAGCTCCTTGGTGCCCAGCGTGATGAGCTCGTCGTCGGGCTTGTTCCACATGTCGTCTCCCTCGAAGACGAAGTACTCCATGCCCAGGCAGGTGCGCCCGTCCTTGACCAGGTAGGGCGACCACGACCCGTAGTTCTGGATCCGCCCCACCTCGACGTCGGTGGCGTGGATGTAGATCCAGTTGTCGGGGAAGCTGCGCGCCTCGGGCACGACGAGTGCCACAGTGAGGTAGTCGCGGTAGTGCAGGTCGTCGGCGGCCGCCACCACCTCGGCCGGCGGCGCGGGCCTGATGGT
Organism: uncultured Acidimicrobiaceae bacterium; assembly: GCA_963781955.1. Taxonomy (GTDB): domain Bacteria; phylum Actinomycetota; class Acidimicrobiia; order Acidimicrobiales; family RAAP-2; genus Bog-473. Next base: position 1,236,622 of record CAWAHU010000001.1, on the reverse strand, counting down.
GTGCACCAGCTCGCGCATGGGCATGGTGGAGACGACGTGCGATGCGGCCACGGTGCGCTCGGTCGCGCCTTGGTCGTAGGTGACGGACACGGCACGTCCGCCCTCCACGTTGATGCCGGTGAGCCGCGCCTCCATCTCGACCGTCCCGCCGGCGGCCCGCACCTTGTCCGTGCAGACCTCCCACATCATGCCCGGGCCGTACTTGGGGTACTGGAACTCCTCAATGAGGGTCGTGATGTCCGTCTGGTTGCGCTTGGGCATGACGGCGTTGAACACGGCCTTGCGCAGATCGAGGTTCTTGACCCGTTGGGCCGCCCAGTCGGCCGGCATCTCGGACACCGGCACGCCCCACACCTTCTCGGTGTAGGTCTTGAAGAAGGTCCGGTAGAGGCGCCACCCGAAGCGCGCAACGAGCCAGTTCTCGTAGTTGGACTCGTCCTTGGGCGGGTGCAGGCGGGCCCACAGGTAGGAGAACCCGCACAGGAAGGCCTCGCCCAGACCCAGGTTGCCCAAGGCGTTCATGGCCTTGAGGGGGTAGTCGTAGAACTTGCCCTTGTAGAAGATGCGACTCATGCGGGGCCGCAGCATGAAGTCGCCCTCGGGGAGGATCTCGTGCCAGAGGGCCTCGACTTCGGGCACCTTGGTGAAGAAGCGGTGGCCGCCCAGGTCGAAGCGCCAGCCGTCGCGCTCCACCGTGCGGCTGATGCCGCCGACGACGGCGTCCGCCTCGAGCACCACGGGGCGCGCACCCCGTTTGGTGAGCAGATAGGCGGCGGTCAGGCCTCCGGGGCCGGCGCCGGCGATGACGACGGGTGCCTGCGCGGAGTCGGACATGGTGGCAAGCAGGTTACTTGACCCCCTGCTGCCCCCCAGGGACGGGCGGTGCCTCCGGGGCCGTTCCGGCGGTGCCCCCGGGGCCGTTCCGGCGGTGCCCCCGGGGCCGTTCCGGCGGTGCCCCCGGGGCGGCTCAGGGGACCGAGATGTTCACGAAGGCCAGCAGGGCGTAGCCGGCCAGGCCGCTCGCCAGGAGGGCGAGCACCGCCCGCTCGACCTGGGTGTTCGTCAGCACGAGCGCGGCCGCCACCGTCAGCGGGAAGGCGCTCGAGCGCGTAGCGCTCGAACGAGTCCAGGTTCGACCCGGCGACGGCCATGACCAGGACGGCCGCAGCGAACAGGGTGTAGGGGGCGGGCAGGCGCCGCCAGCAGACCACGAGCAGCGCCACGGCGACCAGCACCCACGGCACGTGGAGCGCAGTGCCGACGTGGTGGTGCAACACACCGTCGGCATCGTGGTACAGCGTGGAGAGCGGGTTCGAGAGCCCCCCGTGGTGCGAGCTCTGGAGCTGGACACGCAGCGGGGCCCACCAGTCCCCCACCACGTGCTTGGACCAGGCCCCGAAGGCCGCCAACCCGGCGAAGGGGGCGGCCGTCGCCACGATGCCGGCCACTCGGTCGCTGCGGCTCAGCCTCGGCCACCAGCGCACCAGCTCGGCGATCACGGCTGCGGCCAGCAGGACGCCCACCGGGCGGGTCAGGGCGGCACCGAAGGCCAGCAGGGCCGCCACCCAGAAGTGCGGACGCTCCCCAGGGCCTTGGCCGGCGCTGCTCGGGGGCGGGCGCAGGGCCAGGAAGCACCCGAGTACGAAGACCAGGAGCACCGACTCGGCGTAGCCCATCACGAGCACGAAGGCTGCCGGCAGCAAGCTGAGCACCCACAACGAGCGGTGGGCCACCGCGGGGTCGCCCGTCTCGCGCCGCACCAGGACGTAGAGCATGGCGGTGGCGGCCAGAGCGGCCGCGTTGGCCACGAGCAGCAAGGCGGCGCCGTCACCCAGCCCGGGGAGCCAGGCCAGCACGTGGGTGAGCAGCGGCACGGCGGGGAAGAACCGCAGCGACTCGCGCCCGAGCGACCCGTAGCCGTGGCGGGCGATGGTCTCGTACCAGCCGGCGTCCCACCCGAGCAGGCCCTCGTGCACGCGGGCAGCCACGCCCGCCGGCGCCGGGTGGGTCCGGTCCACCACGAAGTGCGCCAGGCCGAGGGCACCGAGGACCACGACCCGCGCCACCAGGTACGGCGGGAGGGCGGCCCGCAGCGGCTCGGGCAGTCGGCGCCACCACCGGTGCAGCGTTGCCCCGGCCCCCGAGGCACTGCTCACACGGACACCGCCGCTCCCGCCACCGGGCGGGTCACTCGCCGGTCACCCCGCTGCATACTGGGTCAGGCTCATCGGCTCGTAGAACAGCGCAGGGTGGCTGACGACGACGTTGTGCCCGCCGCCACCGTTCTTGGTCGCCTCGCTCAGGAGGGTGGTGGCAATGGTCTCGCACTTGATGTTGAAGGTCTGGTAGTTCGGCTCCCAGACGAGCCAGATGTGCGCACCGCTCGCGGTGGCCTTCGTGAACACGAAGTCGGCGAAGGCGGTCGGGCTCGCGGCGCGCACGGCATTCGCGTAGTCGACCCAGTCCACGATGGCCGGCCCGGTGCGGCGCGGGAAGGTCACCATCTGGTACTGGCCCGGGTCCTCGAGCTGGCGGTAGACGGACGGTCCCAACTGGTCGGGGCAGAAGGCGATCACGTCCCCGGGTTTGGCCTGCGCGTTGATGGCCGCGGCCACGACGCCGGATTGCGTGCGCTGGGTCGTCACGTTCTGGGCGCACCCGACCAGTCCCGCCACCGCCGCCACGGCGACCACGATGACCCGGGTCTTGGCGTTGAGGAGCGTGGTCGTGCCGAGCGCCACCAAGAGGAGGAACGGGAGGAACACCACGGCGGCGTAACGGGAGGAGAATGCGCTGGAGGTCGCGATGCCGCCGGCGATCGCAGCGAACAGGGTCCCGAGCACCACGAAGCCGACCCCGCGCGCCCGCGGCCTGGTGCGCAGGTCGAGCTCGATGATCCGGCCGCTCACCCCGGCACCGAAGACGGCCAGCGCCAGCATGCAGAAGTAGATGACGGCCAGCAGTCGGCCCTGGTTGGTCGCCGTCTGCAACGTGGAGCCCTGGTTCACCGTGAACCCGGTCAACGCGTTGATGACCGCCGAGAAGTTGGGCGGCGCCGCCCACGGAGTCCCCGTGTGCTTGGCCTGGTAGGCGAACGTGGGCAGCCAGGGCACGAAGAGCAGGCACCCGGCGGCCAGCGCCACCAACGGCGCCCACGGCGCATCTTGAGGACAGCCTCGGCGGCGGCAACGCACGATGGAGGCCACCAGCCAGATGGCGACCATGGCCACCAGGTAGATCGACCAGTACTGCGCGTAGAGGAGGGCCGCGGCCACCACGGCGATCGCGACCAGGTTGCCGGCCCGAGGTGCCGCGACCGCCCGCTGCAACGCCAGGAAGCCGCACCCGCTGAGGAAGATGACCAGCGCGTACATGCGCGACTCGGTGGCGTAGTACACGGCGAACGGGGCGCTGGTCAGCAGTACCACCATCGTCCAGGCCACCGCCCGGCCGCCGAAGCGCCGGCCGCACAGCCAGGCCACCGGGAGCGTGACTACGGCGATCACCCCGGACAGGGCCCGGACCGCCACGTTCGACTCCCCGAAGACGAGCATCCAGAAGTGGAGCAGGTAGTAGTAGAGCGGCGGGGCCCCGTCGTGCTTGAGGGCGTCGGGGATGTCGTGCAGAGGGAGGCGGGCGATGTTGACGGTCAGTGCCTCGTCGAGCCACAGGCCCGACCGGGTCCAGAAGCGGAGCAGGATCCCGGCGGCCACCACGAGCACCACCCCGGCCGCCGCGACCAGGCGCGTGCGACCGCTGAGGGCCGGGACCTCGTCGGACATGGGCGCATGGTAGGACAACGGGGTCTCGGTCTAGGATCATCCGCCGCCGGTGGGGCCGACAGGAAGCGAAGAACCCGGGCAGGCAGAAGGGGGGCAGGAAGCGTCGTGGTGCGTTACATCGCCAAGCGTGTCTTCCTGCTCGTCATCATCATCGTTTTCGTCTCAATCGCCACCTTCTTCCTCGTCCACCTCCTTCCCGGCAACCCGGCCACCACGATCCTGGGCCCTAACTCCACGCCACAGAACGTGGCCACGATCAACGCGCAGCTCGGTCTGAACAAGCCCCTCTGGCAGCAGTACTTCATCTGGATGGGCCATGTGTTCCAGGGGAACCTCGGGCAGTCGTACACGACCCACCAGACGACCACGAGCATCATCTCCCAGTCGTTCCCCATCGACCTCGAACTGATCATCATCTCGCAGATCATCGCCTTCGCCATCGCCTTCCCCATGGCGATGCACTCGGCGCGGCGGCCCAACAAGTTCTTCGACAACGCGGCGAACAGCACGACGTTCGGCATGCTCGCCCTGCCACCCTTCGTGATCGCACCGGTGCTCGTGCTCCTGTTCGCCGTGCACTGGCACGTGTTCCCCGGTCCAGCCTCCTACGTCCCGATCACGCAGAACTTCTTCTCCAACCTTCACACGATGACGCTGCCGGGGATCGTGCTCGCCCTCGGGTCGATCGTGGTGTACTTCCGCCTCCTGCGCAACGACCTCATCTCCACCCTGCAGGAGGACTTCATCACGATGGCCCGCTCCAAGGGCATCTCGGACCGGCGCATCATGTGGCGCCACGCCCTGCGGCCGTCGTCCATCTCCCTGCTGGCCTCGGCCGGCGTCACCATCGGCAGCCTGATCGCCGGCACGTTCATCGTCGAGCTCCTGCTGCAGATGCCGGGCCTCGGCTACCAGCTGATCTCGAGCGTGAACCAGGACGACTACACGGTGGTGCAGGGCATCACACTGTTCGTGGCCATCGCCATCGTCCTGATCAACTTCATCTTCGACTTCCTGTTCACCATCGTCGACCCGAGGATCGCCCGTGAGTAGCGTGCAGCTGACCCATCCGACCAACGAGGCATTCGCCGACATCAAGGGGGAGATCGAAGCGGAGGCGGCGGTGGACCCCGCCAGGAAGAAGCTGGGGGCGCTCTTCTGGATCTGCGCCGGCTTCATCGTGGTGGTCGCCTTCCTCGCCACCTTCGCCTTCGTCTTGCCGCTGCCCAACCCGACGCTCGGCAACTACAACAGCGCCCAGAACGCCGGCCCGGGGTGGAGCCACCTGCTCGGCACCGACGACCTCTACCGAGACATCCTCAGCCGACTGATCTACGGGGCCCGGGTGTCGCTCGTGGTCGGCTTCGGTGGCGCACTCATCGGCCTCGTCCTCGGGGGGATCCCGGCCATGATCTCCGCCTTCCGGCGCGGCCGCATCGACACCGTCTTGAACACGGGCTCCTACGTGTTCCTCGCCTTCCCGGCCATCGTGGCCGTCATCGCCATCGTCTCCTTCTGGGGCCACTCCCTGATGAAGATCACCCTCATCATCGGCATCTTCGCCGCCCCGCTCATCTTCCGCGTGGTGCGTGCGTCCACCTTGTCGTACGCGACGCGCGACTTCGTGCTGGCGGCCAAGGCACTCGGGGCGAGCGACACGCGGATCTTGATGCGCGAGATCCTGCCGAACATCACGCCGACTGTCGTCTCGTTCGGGCTGATCGCCGTGGCGACCATCATCGTGCTCGAGGGCTCCCTGGCCTTCCTCGGCCTGTCGGTCCAGCCGCCCACACCGAGCTGGGGCAACATGCTCAACGAAGGGGCCAGCCTGCTCACGGGGGCCAAGGGGCAAACGAACCCGTGGCTCGTCATCTTCCCCGCTGCGGCCATGTTCCTGCTCCTCTTCAGCCTGAACGTCGTGGCCGACAAGCTGCGCGCGTACTTCGACGTCACGGAGATCAAGCTGTGAGCAGCCCGTCGCTGACGGAGCCCCCGCCACCGGGGGCGCCGCTCCTCGAGGTCGAGGACCTCCAAGTCGCGTTCAACACCAGCCGGGGCCGGCTCCGGGCCGTTCAGGGTGTCTCCCTGCAACTCGAGCAGGGCAAGACACTCGGCATCGTCGGCGAGTCCGGCTCCGGCAAGACGGTGCTGTCCCGGGCCATCATGGGCCTGCTCCCCCGGGCCTCGACGATCCAGACCGGTTCGGTCCGCTACAAGGGCACCGAGATCCTCAACGTCCCCGACGACGAGCTGCGCCAGCTGTGGAGCACCCACATCGCCATGGTCTTCCAGGACCCGATGACGTCGTTGAACCCCGTCCAGCGCATCGGCAACCAGATCACCGAACCCCTGCGCATCCACCTCAAACTCTCCAAGAGTGAAGCCAAGGAGACGGCACTCTCGCTGCTGATGCAGGTCGGGATCCCCTCGCCGGTGGAGCGCTACGAGGCCTACCCGGCACAGCTGTCGGGCGGCATGCGCCAGCGGGTCGTGATCGCCATCGCGCTCGCCTGCGCCCCCCGCCTGCTCATGGCCGACGAGCCGACGACCGGGCTCGACGTGACCGTCCAGGCCCAGATCCTCGACCTGCTGGGCCGGCTGCAGCACGAGCGCGACATGGCCATGATCCTGGTCACCCACGACCTGGGTGTGGTGGCCACCCGCACGGACGAGATCATCGTGATGTACGCCGGCAATGTGGTCGAGCGGGCACCGACCAACGTCTTGTTCAAGAGCTTGGCCATGCCCTACACCGAGGCACTGCTCAACTCCATGCCACGCCTGGCCAACCCCAGCCACACACGGCTGACCGCCATCGAAGGGCGGCCGCCCGACCTCCTCCGCCCGCCGGCCGGGTGCCCCTTCTCCCCCCGCTGCCCGTACGCGCAAGAGCGGTGCCACGTCGAGAAGCCCCCGCTAGTCGAGGCGGCGCCCGGCCACAGCTATGCGTGTTGGTACCCGCTGACCTCGGCCGAGCCGGACCAGCCGGCCGGCGCGACCGCCGAGCAGGAGACCCGGTGACCGAAGCAGCCGTCGAGCCCGCCGTGCCGGACACCCGCGAGCCCCTGCTCTCGGTCGAGGACCTGCACGTGTCGTTCCACAAGGGCAACACCACGGTGCAGGCCGTGGCCGGCATCACCTTCGACATGTACCCCGGAGAGACCCTCGGCCTGGTCGGCGAGTCGGGCTGCGGCAAGACGACCACCGGGCGCGCCATCGTGCAGGTGGAGAAGGCGACCTCGGGGCGCATCCGCTTCGGCGACACCGAGATGACCTCGATCAGCCGGGGCAACCTGCGCTCCATGCGCACCCAGGTCCAGATGATCTTCCAGGACCCCATCTCGTCGCTGAACCCGCGCCGCCGGGTGGTCGACATCGTCTCCGAGCCACTCACCATCTGGAAGATCGGCACCAAGGACGAACGCCGCGAGACCTCCAACGCAATGCTCGAGAAGGTCGGCATCGACCCCCACCTCAACGGTGGCCGCCGGCCCCGTGAGTTCTCGGGCGGGCAGTGCCAGCGCATCAGCATCGCCCGCGCCCTCGTGCTCAAACCGAAACTCCTCGTTTGCGACGAGGTGGTCTCGGCCCTCGACGTCTCCGTGCAGGCGCAGATCCTCAACCTTCTCGAGGACCTCAAACAGGAGTACCACCTGACGGTCCTCTTCATCGCCCACGACCTGGCCGTGGTGAAGAACGTGAGCGACCGGGTGGCCGTGATGTACCTCGGCCGGCTGTGCGAGATCGCCCCCTCTGACGTGCTCTACGAAGCGCCGGCACACCACTACACGTCGGCCCTGCTCGCCTCCGCTGTCGAGCCCGACCCCGAGGCCACACGGACGACGGTGGCCCTGACCGGGGAGCCCCCGAGCCCGATCAACCCTCCTTCGGGATGCCGCTTCCGTACCCGGTGCCCGCGCGCCGAGCAGCAGTGCACCGAGGAGGTGCCCGAGCTGCGCGAGATCGCTCCCGGCCACCAAGTGGCATGTCACTTCCCCATCGGCAGCTGAGAAGCCCGCACCGCGCCGTCGACCGGTCTACGGTCCGGCGCAGCGCCCTCAAGACCACGCTCCTCTCGTTGCTGCTGACCGCGTGGTCCCTCCTGACCGCCTTGCTGCTGACTGGGTTCGTGGGGATCGGACCCATGCCGGCCACACGCGCCGGCGCGGACACGCCGGGTGTCCGTGCCGACTCCGTGCACGGATTCGGAGCGTCGGCGCTCGGCGACCTCTCGGCTGCCTCCCCGAACCGGCCCGTCGTAGCAGTCGCGCCGACCGCCGACGGTGGCGGGTACTGGCTCACCGGATCCGACGGCGGCGTGTTCAGCTATGGCGACGCGGACTTCCACGGCTCGACCGGCAGCCTCGCGCTGACCCAGCCTGTGGTCGGCCTGGCCGGGGACGCCGCCTCGGGCGGCTACTGGCTGGTGGCCGCCGACGGGGGCGTGTTCGCGTTCGACGCGCCCTTCGCGGGATCCGAGGGCGGGCAGCCGCTGAACGCGCCCGTGGTCGGCATGGCGGCGACGCCCGACGGCGGCGGCTACTGGCTGGTGGCACGCGACGGGGGGATCTTCGCCTTCGGGGATGCCGCGTTCGACGGCTCCGAGGGCGGGCAGCCGCTGAACGCGCCCGTGGTCGGCATGGCGGCGACGCCCGACGGCGGCGGCTACTGGCTGGTGGCACGCGACGGGGGGATCTTCGCCTTCGGGGATGCCGCGTTCGACGGCTCCGAGGGCGGGCAGCCGCTGAACGCGCCCGTGGTCGGCATGGCGGCGACGCCCGACGGCGGCGGCTACTGGCTGGTGGCACGCGACGGCGGCGTGTTCGGCTTCGGCTCCGCATCCTTCGAGGGGTCCGCTCTCAGCACGACCCCCGAGGTGCCCGCCGTGGGCATCGCCCCGGCGCAGGGCGGTGGCTACCGCGTCGCCTACGGCAGCACCCCGTCGCCCTTGGGTCCCGCCGTCACGGGGTTCCTGGCCACGCGCAACGACGACGTGACCATGGCGGTCTACGACGCCCGGACCGGGCTGACCTGGCAGCTGCACCCCGGCGAGACCCAGATCACCGCCAGCATCGTGAAGGTCGACATCATGGCCACCCTCTTGGCCGCCGACCAACCGGGGGGTGGGCTCCCACCCGCACAGGCCGCCCAGATGGCCCCGATGATCGAGGTCAGCGACAACAACGCCGCCACTGCCCTCTATGCGGCGGCCGGGGGCGCGACCGGGCTCGGCGCGTTCGACCAGCGCCTCGGGCTGGAGTCGACCACCCCGCCCTACGGCGCGCCGGTGACCGCGTGGGCGCTCACCACCACGTCCGCCGCAGACATGGTCAAGGTGGTGAGCACGTTCGCCTACCCCAACGTGCTGCTCTCCGACAGCTCGCGGGCCTACGGCCTCTCCCTCCTTCACGCCGTCGAGCCGAGCCAGGTCTGGGGAGTGCCCGCCGGCACGCCCGCGGCCAGCGCCGCCATCAAGACGGGCCAGCTCACCGGCCCCTCCGGACCCGAGGTGAACAGCATCGGGCACATCGCCTGGGCCGGCCGCGACTACGTCTTCGCGGTTCTGACCGACGAGAACCCCTCCGACGCCTACGGGCAGGCCACCATCAATACCTTGGCGTCGATGGTCTACGACGCGCTCGGCGCGGACTGAGTGGCGCGCCGGTCGCGCGTCGCCTGCACCGCACCCCCGGAGTACCCCGGGCTCGAAGCGGACTGGCCCCTACAGCGAGATGCGCTCGCCGAGGTCGGCATCGACGCCGAGGTGGTCGTGTGGAGCGACCCGGAGGCTGACTGGACCACCTACGACCTGGTCGTGGCGAACGGCACGTGGGACTACGTGCACCACCCGCAGGCGTTCGTGCGCTGGACCGAGCGGGTGGGCGAGCAGCTCGGCGTGCCCATGGTGAACACCCCGGCCATGCTGCGCTGGAACCTCGACAAGCGCTACCTGCGCGATCTGGCGCTGGCCGGCGTGCCGGTGGTGCCGACCACCTGGGTGGAGCCGTCGGACGACCCGGCGTCGGTCCAGCTGCCCGCCGGCGAGATCGTCGTGAAGCCGGCCGTCTCGGGCGGCGGGTTCTCCACGGCCCGCTACCGGCCCGACGAGCACGGGGCCGCCCGGGACCACGTGGCCGTGCTCGGGGCCGGCGGGCGTACCGCCATGGCCCAGCCCTACCAGCCGGCGGTCGACCGCGAGGGCGAGACCGGGCTGGTCTTCCTCGGGGGCGCCTTCAGCCACGCCCTGTCCAAGGCGCCGATGATCCGTCGGGGCGCCGGCCCGCGCCAGAGCCTGGTCGAGAACCAGGTCGTCACCGCCTCGACGGCCTCGCCCGATCAGCTCGCCCTGGGGCGGCGGGCCCTGGCCGCGGCCGAGGCCGTCCACGGCCCCACCGCATACGCCCGGGTCGACATGGTCCACGCCGAGGACGGTTCCCCGGTGTTGCTCGAACTCGAGCTGCTCGATCCGGTGCTGTTCCTCGTCACGAGCCCCGAATCGGCCGCCACCTTTGCCCGCGTGCTCTGGCACCACCTGGAGCGCTAGAAACGAAAGGTGCACGCGCCGCGGTTGCTCATGAGGCTCTCCACCCTGACCTTCGTGCTGTCAGCCGCGGCCTTCGGGGTCCCTGCAACGGGTTCTGCCGCTTCGCCGGTCGGCACCGGCACCGTGACCAGCTTCGGCGACGCCGGCTCGTACGGCGCACCGGGACAGCTGAACGCGCCGCTGGCCGACATCGTGGCCACACCGGACGGTGCCGGCTACTGGCTCGTCGCCGCCGACGGGGGCGTGTTCGCCTACGGGGACGCCACCTTCGAAGGGTCGTGGTCGGGCACCGTGCCCGGCGTGCCGGTGGTGGGCATGGCCTCCACGTCCGACGGAAAGGGCTACTGGCTCGTCGACAGCATCGGGGAAGTCACCGCCCTCGGCGACGCGACGGCGCACGGCTCGCTCGACTCCATCCGGAGTTCCGGCGGGTCGCTGAACGGGCCGGTGGTGGGCATGGCGGCGGGACCCGGCGGTGCCGGCTACTGGCTCATCGCGGCCGACGGCGGCGTGTTCGCCTACGGGGATGCCGCGTTCGAGGGCTCGGCCGCCACCCTGCCCCTGAACGCCCCGGTGGTCGGCATGGCCGCCACCCCCGACGGCGGCGGCTATTGGCTCGTCGCGGCCGACGGCGGCGTGTTCGCCTACGGGGATGCCGCGTTCGAGGGCTCGGCCGCCACCCTGCCCCTGAACGCCCCGGTGGTCGGCATGGCCGCCACCCCCGACGGCGGCGGCTATTGGCTCGTCGCCGCCGACGGGGGCGTGTTCGCCTACGGGGACGCCGCGTTCGAGGGCTCCCTGGGGACCACACCGCCGCCCCACCCGGTCATGGCGATGGCGGCGCCGGGAGGGCACGGCTACTGGTTGGCCACGGCCGCCGTCGGCCCGACACCGTCGGCCGTCACGCAGGTCGCCGGCGACTGCGTGCACCCACAGGTCGAGCCGAGCCGCTTCACCTTGGCCTGCGGCGACGGCAACGCGTACCTCGACGGCGTCACCTGGTCCTCGTGGACCCGCTCGATTGCGTTCGGCCGCGGCACCTACTGGCAGAACGACTGCACCCCGGACTGCGCGCACGGCCGGTTCGAGTCGTCCCCGGGCGCCAGCATCGAGCTGAGCCGGCCCGTCGCCACCTCGGCCGGCGTCGAATTCACCACCGTCACCGTCTCCTACTCCGACCCGACGTCCGGGGCGAGGCGGAACTACACCGAGGGCTGGTACACCAGCCCCACCTGAGCGCCCACCAGAGGCCCGGCGTGAGGCCTGCACCGCCGCGGCTCAGGCGGGACCCGGTGCGCAGCCCGGCTCCGCACACCAGAATGGCGCTGTTCACATCGGAGTTGGAGGTGGAGCACCGTGCCCGAGCCGATCCCCGAGCCCTTCCCCGCCGGACCCTGGCGGTGGGAGGACCTCAGATGGAAGGAGCGCACCGGTGACGACGCCACCGAGCTCGTGCGCGAGGCCGTCCGGCGGGCGGTCGATGTTCGCGACTGGAGCGAGGGGACGGGCCTGACCGCGCGCGCCGTGTTCCTGGTCGACGTCCTGAACGAGCTGTGCGCCACACTCGACGTCGACACCGCCGACCTCTGGGTGCGGTGACCGCGCTGCGTCAGGACGCGGCCTCTTCCTCCACGGTCAGCTCGGCTGCGGGATCGGCCTCGAGCAGTCCTTCGACCCTGCTCCGCTCCGCGGCCAACAGCCGGCGCGCCCGCCCGTCGTCCATGGCCTACTCGGCGGCGCCCTCGGTCACCTGGCCGGCTTCGGCCTCGGCCGCGCCCTCGTCCTGCGCCGCGCTCACGCCCCCGCTCTCACTTTCACCCTCACCGTCGGGGGCGGTCGCTTGCGAGCCCACCTCGGAGGCGTACTCGGCCCAGGCTGCCTGCGCCTCGGTCTCGGGGGTGAACTCTCCCTCGGCGTAGTCGAATCCGATGTAGTTGCCCTCTTCGTCGTAGGCGTGCTCACCGAAGGCCTCGCGGTACTCCTCGGAGACTTCGCCACCCTCGGCCGCCTGCTTGATCGACAGCGAGATCCGGCGCCGCTGCAGGTCGATGTCGATGATCTTGACCCAGAGCTCCTCGCCGGGCGTGACCACCTGCTCGGGCAGGTCGACGTGGTGCACGGCCATCTCCGAGATGTGCACGAGACCCTCGATCCCGTCGCCCACCTGCACGAAGGCCCCGAAGGGCACCAGCTTGGTGATGCGACCGTACACGAGTTGGCCCACGGCGTGGCTGTCGGCGAACTCCTGCCATGGGTCCGACTGGGTGGCCTTGAGCGACAGGCTGATGCGCTCCTTGTCGAGGTCCACGTCGAGCACCTCGACCTCGATCTCGTCGCCGACCGCCACCACCGACGAGGGGTGGTCGACGTGCTTCCAGCTCAGCTCCGAGACGTGCACGAGGCCGTCCATGCCGCCAAGGTCGACGAAGGCGCCGAAGTTGACGACCGAGGAGACAACGCCCTTGCGGCGCTCGCCCGGCTTGAGGTTCTGCAGGAAGTCGCCCCGCTGCTCCTTTTGGGCCTCCTCGAGCCAGGCCCGACGCGAGAGGACCACGTTGTTGCGGTTGCGGTCGAGCTCGATGATCTTGGCCTCGATCTCCTTGCCCACGTAGGGCTGGAGCTCGCGCACCCGGCGCAGCTCGACCAGGGAGGCCGGCAGGAAGCCGCGCAGGCCGATGTCGACGATCAGGCCACCCTTGACGACCTCGATGACCGGGCCCGAGACCATCTCGCCCTTGTTCTTCTTCTCCTCGATGGTGGCCCAGGCCCGCTCGTATTGGGCCCGCTTCTTGGAGAGGACCAGGCGTCCCTCCTTGTCCTCCTTCTGGAGCACGAGAGCCTCGACGTGTTCACCCAGCTTCACGATCTCGTTCGGGTCGACGTCGTTGCGGATGGAGAGCTCGCGGGCGGGGATGACTCCCTCGGACTTGAAGCCGATGTCGAGCAGCACTTCGTCTCGGTCGATCTTGACGACCGTGCCCTCGATCACGTCCCCGTCGTCGAACTCGACGATCGAGTCCCCCATCGCCTGCTCGAGGTCGGCGTCCCCCAGGTCGTCGTCGACGATCGGACGGGGGATGTAGTTCCCTTCGGCGTCGAAGGTGCCCATCTGCTCGGGGGAGAGCAGCGTGCTGCGTGCGTCAGCCATGGTGAAGCTCCTCACAGCGGGTGGGACCTCCGCCCGCAGGACCGCGCCGGGGTCGTCGTCTCGTGGGATACGGGTTGCGCCGCCACCGGGCCGGCGGGCAAGCAGGAGATGTTACCAGCTGGCCGGGCGTGGTCCCCGACGACGAACCCGGGTCAACCCTCGACGTGCACCCTTCGCCGTCAACCCTTGGCGTCAAACCTTGGCCTCAACCCTTGGCGTCAACCCTTGGCGTCGGCCCAGCTGGCCCCAGTGGCCACCGAGATGGTGAGCGGCACCTTGAGGTCGGCCGCCCCGGTCAGGGCAGACTCGGTGAGGCGGCGCGCCTCGTCCTCCTCCCCCGCCGCCACCTCGACGATCACCTCGTCATGCACCTGGAGCACCAGGCGGCTGGTCAGGCCGGCAGCCTCGAGGTCACCGTCGAGCCGGACCAGGGCCAGCTTGAAGATGTCGGCGGCCAGCCCCTGGATGCCGGCGTTCATGGCCTGGCGCTCAGCCGCCTGGCGCACGCGGAAGTTCGACGAATGCAGGTCGGGCAGCGGGCGCACCCGGCCGAACTGCGTGCGCGTAGCGCCGCGGATCTTGGCCTCGGTCACCGTCTCGTCCATGTACTGGCGCACGCGGGGGAAGGCCCCGAAGTAGCTCTCCATGATGGCCGCCGCCTCGTCGACAGAGACGTTGAGCCGCTGGCTCAGCCCGTACGCCTCCATGCCGTAGGCCAGGCCGTAGGAGACCATCTTGCAGAACTCGCGTTGGGTGTGCGTGACCTCTTCGGGCGCGATCCCGTACACGGCGGCCGCCACCATGCGGTGGACGTCGGAGCCCGACGTCATGGCCTCGATGAGGCCGGGGTCCTCCGAGAGGTGCGCGATGCAGCGCAGCTCCACCTGGTCGTAGTCGGCCACCAGGAAGGCGCACCCGGGGGCCGGCACGAAGGCCCGGCGGAATTGCTTTCCCAGCTCGGTGCGCACCGGGATGTTGTGCAGGTTGGGACGGTCCGACGAGATGCGGCCGGTGCGGGCCACCGTCTGACCGAACGAGGCGTGGATGCGATCGTCGGGCTGCACCTCGGCCAGCAGACTCTCGCCGTAGGTGGAGCGCAGCTTCTCGACCTCCCGGTAGTCGAGCAGCGCCTCAATGATCGGGTGTGCTCCGCGCAGGATCTCGAGCGTGCGGGCGTCGGTGGAGAATCCGGTCTTGGTCTTCTTGCCCGGGGTGAGACCGAGCTCCTCGTAGAGCACCGTGCGCAGCTGCGGGGTGGAATTGACGTTGAACTCGTGGCCCGCGAGCCGCTGGACCTCTTCCTGGAGCCGGGCCACCGAGTCCTTGAGGGAGTCGGCGATGGACTGGAGCTCGCCCCGGTCGATGCCGATACCGGCCACCTCCATCTTGGCCAGGACGCGCACCAGCGGCGTCTCGATCTCGTCGTGGAGCAGCACCATGTCCTCGGACTCGATCCGCCGCCGGAAGCCGGCCGCCATGGCCGCCACGTCACACGCCTCGGCCGCCGCCTCGCGAGCCAGGTCGGCCTCCGTCTCGCCCGGCTCGGCGATGTCGAGGGTGAGCTGACCGGTCTGCTCGCGCAGCTGGGAGAGCTCGTACTCGCCGGTCGAGGCGTCGAGCAGGTAGGCCGCGACCGCCGTGTCCATCTCG
Source organism: uncultured Acidimicrobiaceae bacterium (assembly GCA_963781955.1). Classification (GTDB taxonomy): domain Bacteria; phylum Actinomycetota; class Acidimicrobiia; order Acidimicrobiales; family RAAP-2; genus Bog-473. The sequence continues at coordinate 1,221,498 of CAWAHU010000001.1, read as the reverse complement.
AGGCCCCGCACGTCGACGCCGAGGGGCAACAGCGACCGCATGGCCTCCTTCACGTGGTGACCCACGATCGGGCGGCCCAGCACGGTGTTGAGCTTCTTGACCACCGAGACGGCGCCGAGCAGGTCCCCGGGCACCAGGACCCCGAGGCCCGCCTCCTCACCTTCGGTAGCCACCAGCATCAGCGCGACCAGATCGCTGCGCCCGGGCATGCCGTTCCAGCGGACGGCCAGGGCCAGGCAGCCCGTGCCGAGCTCGCCCAAATGCTTGGTCACCTCGCTCGCCGTGGCGGGCAGGGCGACGTCGCGCAGCTCGAACGCGGGTGCGCCGCCCTCCGGCGCCGAGCTGCCGAGGGCCGTCGCGACGTGCTGACCCTGCGCCGGGGCGGCCGGACCCGGTCTGCTCCCGGGCGCGGGCTCGCCGAGGGCACCGGCGTCGAGCAGCTCGGCCAGGCGCTGCCACACCGTCTTCATCTCGTAGTGTTCGAAGGTGGTCTCGGCCACGGCACGGTCCCAGCCGCCCAGCGCGAGCTGGGTGGCGTGGACGCCGAGAGGGACGTCGCACACGAGCGGGATGATGCGGGCGTTCGAGCGGGCCAGGTCCTCGTGGGCGGCCAGGTTCTCGCGCAGCTTCGGCGTCTGCTCGTCGAGGTGGGAGAAGATGCCGTCGAGGTCGCCGTACTTGGTCAACAGCTTGGCCGCGGTCTTCTCCCCCACCCCGGGCACGCCGGGCAGGTTGTCCGAGGGGTCGCCGCGCAGGGCGGCCAGCAGCACGTACTGGGCGGGCGGCACCCCGCAACGCTCGACGATGCCGGCTTCGTCGTAGAGCGCGTAGTCGCTCACGCCACGCTTGTTGTACAGGACGCGGATGTAGGGGTCCCTGACCAGTTGAAAGCTGTCGCGATCCCCGGTCACGACGATCACCTCGCTCCCCCGCCCGGCCGCCTCGGTGGCCAAGGTGGCGATGACGTCGTCGGCCTCGAAGCCCGGCGCCTCGATCACCGGGATGGCCAGCGCCGCCATCACCTCGCGGATGATGTCGAACTGCGGGGGCAACAGCCACGGCGTCTGGGCCCGGCCCGCCTTGTAGTCCTCGAGCATCTCGTCGCGGAAGGTGTCGCCCGGAGCGTCGAAGGCCACCGCCACCGCCGAGGGGTGCTGTTCGCGGATGAGGTACACGAGCATGGACGTGAAGCCGTGCACCGCGTTGGTCACCACCCCCGACGAGGTGGCCAGCGTGTCGGGCAGGGCGAAGTAGGCCCGGAACGCGAGCGACATGCCGTCGAGGAGGAGCAGCGGCCCGGTTGGCTCCTGCGTCTTGGCCATCACCTCGAGACTAGGGGTTCGGCGCACCCCGCCGGCGGCCCGGCGGGACCACGGCCGGCACCTGCCTCAGGGGGTCAGCGTGCCGTCGACCACCTGCTGGGCCACGTCGCGCATGCGGCTCCGCGTCTGCATGGCGGTGCGCTGGATGAAGTTGAACGCCTCGGCTTCGGGCAGGTCGTTTCGGTCCATGAGCACCTGCTTGGCCTGGTCGACCAGGCGGCGGGTGGCGATCTTGTCCTCGGCCCCGTCCCCCGACGCCTCGGCGTCGATGGCCCACTCCTGGCGCGCCCGGGCCAGCACGTCGGCGATGGCCGGCAGGAGCTCGCGCGGCTGGAACGGCTTGACCAGGTAGGCGGACACGCCCGAGTCGCGAGCCTCCTCGATCAGGTCGCGCTGGCTGAAGGCGGTGAGCAGCAGGACAGCCACCTGGTGCCGGGAGGTGATCTCGCGGGCGGCCCGCAACCCGTCCATCCCGGGCATCTTGATGTCCAAGATGGCCAAGTCGGGCCGGTGCTCCTCGACCAGCCGCACGGCATCGTCCCCGCGGCCGCACTCGCCGACGACCTCGTAGCCGGCGGACAGGAGGATCTCCTTGAGGTCGAGGCGCACGATGGCCTCGTCCTCGGCGATGACCACCCGTGCCACGCTGGACACGGGCCCCTCCGCGGCTCTTGTCACCCGCCGGTCCCCACCGACGCGAGCAGCTCGTCCTGGCGTTGCTCGAGGTCGATCACGGTCTGGCACAGTGCATCCCGGGCCCGGGCCATGACCTCCGCGTGGCGCTCGGCCTCGTTGAGCTCCTGAGTGGCGAGGGGCGTCTCGGAGACCAGTGCTCGCACGCGCGCCTCGTCGGTCGACTCGCGCACCACCGCCAGCTGCTCGTCGAGCACCGCGAGCTCCTGGCGCGCCCGGACCAGCCGGGCGTGCACGTCTCGGATGCGGCGTTCCAGCAGGACGCGATGCATGGGTCACCGAGTCTACGTTGCGACCTCCCTGGCCGGATACCACTCGCGCTGCGCGTGAAGCCTGGCCAGGGCCCCGGCATCGGGCGGGTGACCGACCCCGGGTCCGTCGGGCACGCGAACCCAGCCCCGGTGCACGGGCGGGTAGCCGCATGGGTCCACGGCCAGGTACTCGGCTGGGTCCCCCACGTCGCCGACCAGGCCCGTGGCGTCCTGGCTGAGCCGGGCGGCCAGCGCCAGGTTCGAGGCGCGGCCCAGCCCGGCCTCGAAGAAGCCACCGACGAAGACGGGGACCCCCGCCTCCGTGCAGGCCGCGTGCGCCGCCCGGGCCGCGCGCACCCCGCCCAGGCGCGCCGGCTTGAGGCACGCCACCGCACATGCGCCGTAGCGCAGGGCGTCACGCACCCGCTGAGGTGAGGAGAGCGACTCGTCGAGGCAGATCGGGACCACGATGCGACGCGCCAGCTCCGCGTGCCCCACCAGGTCGGCCGGCGCCAGCGGCTGCTCGACGCAGACCACCCCAAGGTCCCCGAGGGCGGCCAGCTCGGTGACGCCGTCGTCGTCGAGCTGGAAGGACCCGTTGGCGTCGACCTGGAGGGCGAGGTCGGGGTGCCGGCGTCGTACGGCGCGCACTGCTCCCGCGCACCATCCGGGCTCGACCTTGAGACGGACCCGCGCCGCGCCCTTGGCGACGGCGGCGTCGACGGCAGCCCGTAGCGTGCGCAGCTCACGGTCATCGGGGATTCCCACCACCGCACCCACCGGCATCGACTCGAACCCGGGACCCGTACCGAGCGCCTCGGCGAGCGAACGGTTCTCGGCGCGCAGTTCGAGGTCGGTCACCGCCATCTCGAAGGTGGCGGCCAGCTGGCGGTCGACCGCGGTGGTCCCGAAGAGTTGCGGGACGGCGGCCGCCGGCGGCAGCGACCCATCCCGGCGGGCGCTGGCCCGGGTCAGCCGGGGGACGCCCCGCTCGACCAGTGCGCGTGTGACCTCGCCCAACGGCGGGTCGACCGACGTGCCGTCGGCCAGGGCGGCGCACTCGCCCCACCCCTCCCCAGCCCCGGCCACCACGCGCACGAAGAGGAGCGGCCGCCGGCGGTGCACGCCGGCGGCGGTGCCCACCTCGGTGCGGAAGGGGACCTCGACATGAACCAGCTCGACGCCTTCGAGCTTGACGGTCCGCCCGTCACCTGGTCCGACCTCCTCGTCTTGCCCCGCCACCTCCTCACGGTAGATCGTGGCCCGGGGGCCCATGCGCGCCGCATCGCAGCTTGTACGCTCGGGCGTTCTGGCCCGGATGGCGGAATGGCAGACGCGGCGGCCTCAAAAGCCGCTGTCCGAAAGGGCGTGCGGGTTCGAGTCCCGCTCCGGGCACCCAATCTCCCCAGGGGGCGGGACCAACACGCCTTCGTCCGCGAAGGAAGCAGGTGTGGGTGCCGAAGAAGGGGTTCTGGCGAGCGTCTGACGGCAAGTGGTATCCGCCCGAGGCGCACCCGAAGTACAAGCCACCGCCGCCACCACCACGATGACGGCTCCCCCTGATGTGGGCGACGAGCCCGTGCCCGTGGTCGAGGTCGAGCGGTACCCCATTGAGACCGCCTAGACGCGGAAACGCCCCCACCCCGAAGGGTGAGGGCGCTCCCCCCGGCTGAGCCGGACTGGGTGGTCCTCGGTAACGGCACCGGGGGAAGGAGGGTGAAGACCCCCGGCGCAGTCGATCTCAGATGAGCGGTGAGACCTCCGTGAGGACCGTCTCGGCTCCCTCGACGAAGCCCTCGACCCAGGCGTCGCTCCACTGACCCTCGGCCTGATGGCGTCCTCGACGAGGTCGACCAGGACGTCGGACCTCGTCTGGCTCGGCGCTGAGGTCGTAGACCGCATCCTCCCCGATGGTCCTGGCCACGAAGTCGGCCGGACCGTTGACCCAGTGCTCGGCGAACGTCTGATTGACCACCATGGTCAGCTCGCTCATGGTCGCCGTCTCGCGCGCCCACAGGACGCCAGCGTCGTGGCCGGCGCTCTTCGCCTCGGCGTCCTCGGCGTCGATGGTCTCGCGCAGCCTCGCTGCGACCTTCTCGATGTCCTTCGTTGCTGCCTGCATGGCCGACCTCCTGTCGATCGTTGTCCTGATGGCTTCCTGGCAGATCGGCGACAACGAGAGGTCGAGGGCCTTGGCTTGCTCTGCGAGCTGGTCCGGCAAGTAGATGGTGACCTTCGGCATGTCGTCCTCCCGTGTTGTAGCGACACGGGGAGTATACCGACAGTGGGTGGACACCGTGAAGCAGGTGGCGAGGAGGGCGTGCGAAACCGGGTCCCACTCCGCTCGCGCAGAGCCGGTCCGCGCTCACAACGTGATCACAAACGGTGCCGTACGGGTCCGAATCGAGCCGGACGACGACTCAGGCCGAACCCCTCCGCGACCCTCTGACCTGGACGGTCGTGGATCGAGAGCAACTAGGTGGACATCCCTTGCTGGAGTTCGAGTCCCGCTCCGGGCACCGAGCCCAGGGCGGTCAGATCGTCCGGGAGGACGGGCGTTCCGCCTCTTTGCCACGCCGCCTCTTTGCCACGCCGCCTCTTTGCCACGCCGCCCCACGCCTGATCGGCGGACCGAGGCCGTCCCCGGTGACCGGCCCAAGGCACTGGGTCCGTGGTCACAAGAGCGGTCACAAGCTCCCCACCACCAACACGGATGGGAAAATTCCGGCCCACCCTCCCGGCCCCGCAGGACATGCTGGTGAGGCAGCTCAAACCGGATTCGACATCACTGGCCCTGACCGCTCCGACGGGAGCTCCGCTTCGCACCCTCCGGAGCAGGCCAGAGGGTGCGACGGTGATGCCTACGGGTGGTAAGTGAAGTTGTCGCCGCTGTTGGCGGCGCTCGTCCCTCCGGGCGTGGTGACGTACACGCTGAAGGTTCCCGCCTTGGCACCCCCGCCGGTGACCGCGGTGATGGTGGTCGCCGTGACCGACGTCACGGTGGCCACGATGGCCCCGGTGAGCCCGTTGCCCTGGCCGATGACCACGCTGGCTCCCGAGACGAATCCCGTGCCGGTGACGGTGATGGTGGTCCCGCCCGCCGTCGGTCCGCTGCTCGGGCTGACCTTCGAGACGGTCGGGATGGGGTCGTAGGTGAAGTTGTCGCCGGTGTTGGCGGCGCTCGTCCCTCCGGGCGTGGTGACGAACACGTCCCAGGTCCCGACCTTGGCACCCCCGCCGGTGACCGCGGTGATGGTGGTCGCCGTGACCGACGTCACGGTGGCCACGATGGCCCCGGTGAGCCCGTTGCCCTGGCCGATGACCACGCTGGCTCCCGAGACGAATCCCGTGCCGGTGACGGTGATGGTGGTCCCGCCCGCCGTCGGTCCGCTGCTCGGGCTGACCTTCGAGACGGTCGGGATGGGGTCGTAGGTGAAGTTGTCGCCGCTGTTGGCGGCGCTCGTCCCTCCGGGCGTGGTGACGTACACGCTGAAGGTTCCCGCCTTGGCACCCCCGCCGGTGACCGCGGTGATGGTGGTCGCCGTGACCGACGTCACGGTGGCCACGATGGCCCCGGTGAGCCCGTTGCCCTGGCCGATGACCACGCTGGCTCCCGAGACGAATCCCGTGCCGGTGACGGTGATGGTGGTCCCGCCCGCCGTCGGTCCGCTGCTCGGGCTGACCTTCGAGACGGTCGGGATGGGGTCGTAGGTGAAGTTGTCGCCGGTGTTGGCGGCGCTCGTCCCTCCGGGCGTGGTGACGAACACGTCCCAGGTCCCGACCTTGGCACCCCCGCCGGTGACCGCGGTGATGGTGGTCGCCGTGACCGACGTCACGGTGGCCACGATGGCCCCGGTGAGCCCGTTGCCCTGGCCGATGACCACGCTGGCTCCCGAGACGAATCCCGTGCCGGTGACGGTGATGGTGGTCCCGCCCGCCGTCGGTCCGCTGCTCGGGCTGACCTTCGAGACGGTCGGGATGGGGTCGTAGGTGAAGTTGTCGCCGCTGTTGGCGGCGCTCGTCCCTCCGGGCGTGGTGACGTACACGCTGAAGGTTCCCGCCTTGGCACCCCCGCCGGTGACCGCGGTGATGGTGGTCGCCGTGACCGACGTCACGGTGGCCACGATGGCCCCGGTGAGCCCGTTGCCCTGGCCGATGACCACGCTGGCTCCCGAGACGAATCCCGTGCCGGTGACGGTGATGGTGGTCCCGCCCGCCGTCGGTCCGCTGCTCGGGCTGACCTTCGAGACGGTCGGGATGGGCGTCCACTGGGCGTAGAGGGTCTTCGAGCCGGCCAGGGTGTAAGGCGAGGTCAAGGCGCTGCCACCCGAGGCGGCGGCGAACCACCCGGCGAAGGTGTAGCCGGCCCGGGTCGGTGCGGCCGGCAAGGTGACGGTGGTCCCGTCGAGGCCGCTCACGGGGGCCACCGCGCTGCCGCCCTGGGTGTTGAACGTGAGGGTGTCGGTGGGGTTGGGCGTCCACTGGGCGTAGAGGGTCGTCGAGCCGGCCAGGGTGTAAGGCGAGGTCAAGGCGCTGCCACCCGAGGCGGCGGCGAACCACCCGGCGAAGGTGTAGCCGGCCCGGGTCGGTGCGGCCGGCAAGGTGACGGTGGTCCCGTCGAGGCCGCTCACGGGGGCCACCGCGCTGCCGCCCTGGGTGTTGAACGTGAGGGTGTCGGTGGGGTTGGGCGTCCACTGGGCGTAGAGGGTCGTCGAGCCGGCCAGGGTGTAAGGCGAGGTCAAGGCGCTGCCACCCGAGGCGGCGGCGAACCACCCGGCGAAGGTGTAGCCGGCCCGGGTCGGTGCGGCCGGCAAGGTGACGGTGGTCCCGTCGAGGCCGCTCACGGGGGCCACCGCGCTGCCGCCCTGGGTGTTGAACGTGAGGGTGTCGGTGGGGTTGGGCGTCCACTGGGCGTAGAGGGTCGTCGAGCCGGCCAGGGTGTAAGGCGAGGTCAAGGCGCTGCCACCCGAGGCGGCGGCGAACCACCCGGCGAAGGTGTAGCCGGCCCGGGTCGGTGCGGCCGGCAAGGTGACGGTGGTCCCGTCGAGGCCGCTCACGGGGGCCACCGCGCTGCCGCCCTGGGTGTTGAACGTGAGGGTGTCGGTGGGGTTGGGCGTCCACTGGGCGTAGAGGGTGGTCGAGCCGGCCAGGGTGTAAGGCGAGGTCAAGGCGCTGCCACCCGAGGCGGCGGCGAACCACCCGGCGAAGGTGTAGCCGGCCCGGGTCGGTGCGGCCGGCAAGGTGACGGTGGTCCCGTCGAGGCCGCTCACGGGGGCCACCGCGCTGCCGCCCTGGGTGTTGAACGTGAGGGTGTCGGTGGGGTTGGGCGTCCACTGGGCGTAGAGGGTGGTCGAGCCGGCCAGGGTGTAAGGCGAGGTCAAGGCGCTGCCACCCGAGGCGGCGGCGAACCACCCGGCGAAGGTGTAGCCGGCCCGGGTCGGTGCGGCCGGCAAGGTGACGGTGGTCCCGTCGAGGCCGCTCACGGGGGCCACCGCGCTGCCGCCCTGGGTGTTGAACGTGAGGGTGTCGGTGGGGTTGGGCGTCCACTGGGCGTAGAGGGTGGTCGAGCCGGCCAGGGTGTAAGGCGAGGTCAAGGCGCTGCCACCCGAGGCGGCGGCGAACCACCCGGCGAAGGTGTAGCCGGCCCGGGTCGGTGCGGCCGGCAAGGTGACGGTGGTCCCGTCGAGGCCGCTCACGGGGGCCACCGCGCTGCCGCCCTGGGTGTTGAACGTGAGGGTGTCGGTGGGGTTGGGCGTCCACTGGGCGTAGAGGGTGGTCGAGCCGGCCAGGGTGTAAGGCGAGGTCAAGGCGCTGCCACCCGAGGCGGCGGCGAACCACCCGGCGAAGGTGTAGCCGGCCCGGGTCGGTGCGGCCGGCAAGGTGACGGTGGTCCCGTCGAGGCCGCTCACGGGGGCCACCGCGCTGCCGCCCTGGGTGTTGAACGTGAGGGTGTCGGTGGGGTTGGGCGTCCACTGGGCGTAGAGGGTGGTCGAGCCGGCCAGGGTGTAAGGCGAGGTCAAGGCGCTGCCACCCGAGGCGGCGGCGAACCACCCGGCGAAGGTGTAGCCGGCCCGGGTCGGTGCGGCCGGCAAGGTGACGGTGGTCCCGTCGAGGCCGCTCACGGGGGCCACCGCGCTGCCGCCCTGGGTGTTGAACGTGAGGGTGTCGGTGGGGTTGGGCGTCCACTGGGCGTAGAGGGTGGTCGAGCCGGCCAGGGTGTAAGGCGAGGTCAAGGCGCTGCCACCCGAGGCGGCGGCGAACCACCCGGCGAAGGTGTAGCCGGCCCGGGTCGGTGCGGCCGGCAAGGTGACGGTGGTCCCGTCGAGGCCGCTCACGGGGGCCACCGCGCTGCCGCCCTGGGTGTTGAACGTGAGGGTGTCGGTGGGGTTGGGCGTCCACTGGGCGTAGAGGGTGGTCGAGCCGGCCAGGGTGTAAGGCGAGGTCAAGGCGCTGCCACCCGAGGCGGCGGCGAACCACCCGGCGAAGGTGTAGCCGGCCCGGGTCGGTGCGGCCGGCAAGGTGACGGTGGTCCCGTCGAGGCCGCTCACGGGGGCCACCGCGCTGCCGCCCTGGGTGTTGAACGTGAGGGTGTCGGTGGGGTTGGGCGTCCACTGGGCGTAGAGGGTGGTCGAGCCGGCCAGGGTGTAAGGCGAGGTCAAGGCGCTGCCACCCGAGGCGGCGGCGAACCACCCGGCGAAGGTGTAGCCGGCCCGGGTCGGTGCGGCCGGCAAGGTGACGGTGGTCCCGTCGAGGCCGCTCACGGGGGCCACCGCGCTGCCGCCCTGGGTGTTGAACGTGAGGGTGTCGGTGGGGTTGGGCGTCCACTGGGCGTAGAGGGTGGTCGAGCCGGCCAGGGTGTAGGCCGCCCCGCCCCCATAGGTCGTCCCACTCCCGTCAGCCGCGCTGTTCCACCCGGCGAAGGTGTAACCAGGGTGAATGGGCGCGCCGGGCAAGAGGACCGAGGTCCCGTCGAGGCCGCTCACGGGGGCCACCGCGCTGCCGCCCTGGGTGTTGAACGTGAGGGTGTCGGTGGGGTTGGGCGTCCACTGGGCGTAGAGGGTGGTCGAGCCGGCCAGGGTGTAAGGCGAGGTCAAGGCGCTGCCACCCGAGGCGGCGGCGAACCACCCGGCGAAGGTGTAGCCGGCCCGGGTCGGTGCGGCCGGCAAGGTGACGGTGGTCCCGTCGAGGCCGCTCACGGGGGCCACCGCGCTGCCGCCCTGGGTGTTGAACGTGAGGGTGTCGGTGGGGTTGGGCGTCCACTGGGCGTAGAGGGTGGTCGAGCCGGCCAGGGTGTAAGGCGAGGTCAAGGCGCTGCCACCCGAGGCGGCGGCGAACCACCCGGCGAAGGTGTAGCCGGCCCGGGTCGGTGCGGCCGGCAAGGTGACGGTGGTCCCGTCGAGGCCGCTCACGGGGGCCACCGCGCTGCCGCCCTGGGTGTTGAACGTGAGGGTGTCGGTGGGGTTGGGCGTCCACTGGGCGTAGAGGGTGGTCGAGCCGGCCAGGGTGTAAGGCGAGGTCAAGGCGCTGCCACCCGAGGCGGCGGCGAACCACCCGGCGAAGGTGTAGCCGGCCCGGGTCGGTGCGGCCGGCAAGGTGACGGTGGTCCCGTCGAGGCCGCTCACGGGGGCCACCGCGCTGCCGCCCTGGGTGTTGAACGTGAGGGTGTCGGTGGGGTTGGGCGTCCACTGGGCGTAGAGGGTGGTCGAGCCGGCCAGGGTGTAAGGCGAGGTCAAGGCGCTGCCACCCGAGGCGGCGGCGAACCACCCGGCGAAGGTGTAGCCGGCCCGGGTCGGTGCGGCCGGCAAGGTGACGGTGGTCCCGTCGAGGCCGCTCACGGGGGCCACCGCGCTGCCGCCCTGGGTGTTGAACGTGAGGGTGTCGGTGGGGTTGGGCGTCCACTGGGCGTAGAGGGTGGTCGAGCCGGCCAGGGTGTAAGGCGAGGTCAAGGCGCTGCCACCCGAGGCGGCGGCGAACCACCCGGCGAAGGTGTAGCCGGCCCGGGTCGGTGCGGCCGGCAAGGTGACGGTGGTCCCGTCGAGGCCGCTCACGGGGGCCACCGCGCTGCCGCCCTGGGTGTTGAACGTGAGGGTGTCGGTGGGGTTGGGCGTCCACTGGGCGTAGAGGGTGGTCGAGCCGGCCAGGGTGTAGGCCGCCCCGCCCCCATAGGTCGTCCCACTCCCGTCAGCCGCGCTGTTCCACCCGGCGAAGGTGTAACCAGGGTGAATGGGCGCGCCGGGCAAGAGGACCGAGGTCCCGTCGAGGCCGCTCACGGGGGCCACCGCGCTGCCGCCCTGGGTGTTGAACGTGAGGGTGTCGGTGGGGTTGGGCGTCCACTGGGCGTAGAGGGTGGTCGAGCCGGCCAGGGTGTAGGCCGCCCCGCCCCCATAGGTCGCTCCCACTCCCGTCAGGCGGCGGCGTTCCACCCGGCGAAGGTGTAGCCGGCCCGGGTCGGTGCGGCCGGCAAGGTGACGGTGGTCCCGTCGAGGCCGCTCACGGGGGCCACCGCGCTGCCGCCCTGGGTGTTGAACGTGAGGGTGTCGGTGGGGTTGGGCGTCCACTGGGCGTAGAGGGTGGTCGAGCCGGCCAGGGTGTAGGCCGCCCCGCCCCCATAGGTCGTCCCACTCCCGTCAGCCGCGCTGTTCCACCCGGCGAAGGTGTAACCAGGGTGAATGGGCGCGCCGGGCAAGAGGACCGAGGTCCCGTCGAGGCCGCTCACGGGGGCCACCGCGCTGCCGCCCTGGGTGTTGAACGTGAGGGTGTCGGTGGGGTTGGGCGTCCACTGGGCGTAGAGGGTCGTCGAGCCGGCCAGGGTGTAAGGCGAGGTCAAGGCGCTGCCACCCGAGGCGGCGGCGAACCACCCGGCGAAGGTGTAGCCGGCCCGGGTCGGTGCGGCCGGCAAGGTGACGGTGGTCCCGTCGAGGCCGCTCACGGGGGCCACCGCGCTGCCGCCCTGGGTGTTGAACGTGAGGGTGTCGGTGGGGTTGGGCGTCCACTGGGCGTAGAGGGTGGTCGAGCCGGCCAGGGTGTAGGCCGCCCCGCCCCCATAGGTCGTCCCACTCCCGTCAGCCGCGCTGTTCCACCCGGCGAAGGTGTAACCAGGGTGAATGGGCGCGCCGGGCAAGAGGACCGAGGTCCCGTCGAGGCCGCTCACGGGGGCCACCGCGCTGCCGCCCTGGGTGTTGAACGTGAGGGTGTCGGTGGGGTTGGGCGTCCACTGGGCGTAGAGGGTGGTCGAGCCGGCCAGGGTGTAGGCCGCCCCGCCCCCATAGGTCGTCCCACTCCCGTCAGCCGCGCTGTTCCACCCGGCGAAGGTGTAACCAGGGTGAATGGGCGCGCCGGGCAAGGTGACGGAGGTCCCGTCGAGGCCGCTCACGGGGGCCACCGCGCTGCCGCCCTGGGTGTTGAACGTGAGGGTGTCGGTGGGGTTGGGCGTCCACTGGGCGTAGAGGGTGGTCGAGCCGGCCAGGGTGTAAGGCGAGGTCAAGGCGCTGCCACCCGAGGCGGCGGCGAACCACCCGGCGAAGGTGTAGCCGGCCCGGGTCGGTGCGGCCGGCAAGGTGACGGTGGTCCCGTCGAGGCCGCTCACGGGGGCCACCGCGCTGCCGCCCTGGGTGTTGAAGCTCACCGTATCGATAGTGGGCGTCCACTGGGCGTAGAGGGTGGCCGAGCCGGCCAGGGTGTAGGCGGCCCCGCCCCCATAGGTGGTGCCACTCCCGTCAGTGGCGCTGTTCCACCCGGCGAAGGTGTAACCAGGGTAAATGGGTGCGCCGGGCAAGGTGACGGAGGTCCCGTCGAGGCCATTCACGGGGGCCACCGCGCTGCCACCCTGGGTGTTGAACGTGATGGTGTCGGTGGCGTTGCCCCCAGAGAAGGTCAAGAACTGTGGCTGGTAGGCATGGACGTTCTGCTCCAACGTCGCGAGACTGCCGGTGTAGTTAATGTTGTAGGAGACAACAACACCACCCTGGCCCGAGATCTCCGGGTGGAATGTGGGCGTGTAGGCAATCTCCCCGTTGTGGCCCGCACCCACTTGTGGGATGGTGTACATGGGCTGTGGCGTGCTCCAGGGACCTTGTGGCGTGCACGCATACGACAGGTCAACGGTTGTATCCACCAAGATGCCGTTCGGGATTGAAACGGCGACGTAGCCGTTATCGCCCGCCTGAGGCATCACCCCCGTGAGCCTGTTGCCCGTGCCTATGACGATGGCGTTTGACTGGCCGGTCACCCACTGAGCTCCGTTCCAATACTGCCAGGCAGCGGCATTGAGCGACTGACCTTGTGGCACGCGAGCAACTTCCATGCCCTGGAACGCACCAGCCGGTGAATTGATGCCATACACGTAGATGTATGCCGCATCCATGGTCACGGCGATTCCCCACTGTGTGTTGGCGTCGGTGGGAAGCAAGCCCAGAGAGCTGTACGTTGGAGTCCCACTAGCCGAAATCGACATGACGGCGATCCCTGAACGTCCGACGAACTTGTCATAGAAGCTCCCCGAGACGGGTGTGAATTCATTCACAAAGACCAGCTGCTGGCCGTTCTCGACGTATGTAGCAGAGGGCTGCCAGTGTGCGCCACCACCCTGAGCATCGAGAATCAGGGGTGCAGGAGCGTTATAGGAACCTCCATAATCGCTCTGCAGGGCAGCCGTCGAACCGACGAGTTCGCTGTTCGCTATCACCCCAGTGACGCTTGCCGTCCCGTTTGACTGCGCGGCTCCGATCAGCGTGTCCGCGAAGACGAAGGATTCCCCACCGCCAGGCAGTTGAGCCGAATACGTGCCGTCGCCAGCGATCCAGCCAGGTCCAAGCTGCTGCGAAATGGCCGTGTCAAAGAATGAGTTGACGCCGACTGTCGGAGCGACGTTCGGTTGACAGTCCTGCCCCTGCGCACCGCCACCAATGCCGATCGAGCCTCCCGAGATTCCCGAGTCGGCTGAAGAGCTTGCGGCCGCCGGAACCATGAGCACAGCCCCATACCCGGGGAGCGCGAGCACGAGCGCCATCAGAAGCACCCGAAAGGCTGCCCGTCGTGCCGAGCGCAGCAGTCGGTCCAGGCTCACGATTCCCCCAAACAGCAGAACGGAGCCGCTTCATGGGGTGCGCCACGAGATCGATTCGTAGCCACGTCGGTCATGACGCTCCTTCAGCCGCCGCTCAGGACTGGCGTCACACCCAACCGCACCGCAACCATAACGGATGCCTCCGCCCGGCATAAGGGGGTAGGCCCGATTGGATTGCGAACCGGGGATGATTCGTCGCGGGTTGCGGCGTGATCACAATCGACCTCCGATGATCCTGAAGGCCAAACCGAGGACCGACCACAGGGCTCCGGCGCCCGGGGCCGCCCCGGCCGCGCTGGCCGCCGAGGGCGCCAAGCCGCTCGGCTCGCCCGCACGAGCTCACCCGCCGGCGGCGGGGTGACTGCCCTGCGCCGAGCACAATGCCCTTGGTGCCGCCCAGCGAGGCGGAACTGACGGTGTTCGGGCTGGAGCTAGACCCGCACCACTTGTTCCCGCCGAAGGCTGGGGTGCACTGAGCCGGACGAAGTCGCGCGCCGGGCACGCGCGGACAGGCCCGGACCGGGCTGATCGTCGAGATCAGCCCGACGCCGACTTGGGGATCTCGTCCACGAACGTGACGTCGCGGAGCTGCTTGTAGTGGGCAACCTGTCCGGCCACGAACTGATCCAACTCCTCCTCGGTGACGTGCCGACCGGCTTCAGGGCGACGAAACCGACCGAGACCTCCCCGGGCTCCTCGTCGGGCTGACGACCGCCGGGTCGGCCACCGCCGGGTGCGTAAGCAGGAGTGAGTGCCTCGAGCTTCGCCGGAGGCACCTGGAAGCCCTTCAACTTGATGAGATCCTTGAGGCGGTCGACGACGAAGTGGTGCGAGTCCTCGTCGATGTGGCTGCTGTCCCCGGTGCGGAGCAAGTCGTCGGCGACGATGGTCGCCTCCGTGGCCGACGGGTTGTTGAGCTAGCCCCTTCATCACCTGGGGACCGCGCACCCACACCTCGCCGTCTCGTTGAAAGCGGGCGGCTCTCCGGAACCCGGATCGACGATCATCGTCTCCGTATTCGGCGCCGTCACGCTGACCGAGGCGGGCTCCATCCGCCCGACGGGGTGTAGTGCGAGACCGGCGAGAGCTCGGTCATCCCGTAGCCTTGGCGCCGTGTATGTGGGATTGAGCGTGGTCACGGCTCGGACCGCCAGCGCTGGACCGTGAAACGCCGAGGCGAACCCGGGCACCTTCGGGGCCATGATGGCCAGCACGTCACCGGGACCGAAGCCCGATGCGGCCAGTCCGACACCGAGGCGCCGGATGGAGTCGAACAGCGCGCCGTACGTGACGACCCGTCCGGTCGGACCATCGGTGAACGCTGGTCAGCCCCCTCCGGCGAACACGAACTCCGTCAGCGCCTGGTCCGAGATGACCTGATCGGGGAAGGACTCTTGTGGATCACGTCGCACCTCGGTGGCCTCGGATCCGGACAGTGAAGTCTCGCTCTCGTCGCTGCCCGGTCTCCGCGTGGGTGACGTGATCAGCTGGTAGCGCTGGTCGGGGCACCAGTGTGGTCCGCATGAGTCCGCCATCTGGCCAGCGTGACCACGGGTCGGAGACTCAGAACATCGCCTCCCATGTACCGGCTGTCTCCCCGGCGGCCGGGGTGCCCGCGGCAACGCAGATGTACTCGCGTTGGTTGGCCACGGTCGGCGTGTCGATCCTGCTATAGCGGTCCCCGGGCTGGCATGCGATGTAGTCGCCCAGGTTGTTCCTGAGGTTCGCGAGTGTGCTCGTCGGCGGACCGACCTGGCAGAGCCAGTAGTGAGGAGCCGTCGTGTAGTTGCCGAGCTCGGCCCGCGTCAGGAACACGAGCGCAGGCACGCTGATCCCACCGTCAATCGCCAACTCCGCCTGGTAGAGGCCCGGCGAGGCGCCAATCCGGTCGCCCCACGCTGCCGGGCCCCCCGTGGCTCCCACGGTCTGGATCGGAGCGCCGCTCTCGTCCACGATCTGGAACAACTGGGCGACGGCTCCTCTGGTCGCCCTGATGATGAAAGTGACCGCCGCGGGGTCGGTCCCGGACTGCTGCTCGATGACCACAGGTCCGGTGAATGTCTCTGGCATGGCACGCTTCCTTGGTTGCCTCGTCAGCCCGTGGGGGCCGCGGACGGAACGAGGTCAGTCGTCTGGTTCAAACGTCCAGTAGCCATTGTCGGGCCAGAAGCCATTCTTTGGCCAGGAGTCGTCCTCTTGGCCCAACTCGATCAGTGGCCCGCCCTCGCCCGGGGTGGCCGCCCGCCGGAGGTCCCCGCAGGTCGCTTGCGGGCTCTTCATTGTCCGCCGAGGACCTCACGGTACCCGGCGAGCGTTCCCGCTCCGACGGCGCGCACAGTGGTGATGCGGTCAGTCCAGGACCCGTCGGCGAGCAGGCAGGCGACCATCGTCACGATCGTCCAGATGGGAATGAACACCCCCACCGAACTCAACCTCCGGAGACCCCGTGAGTGCAGCATGTGGAAGCGAACGCGGGACAGAGCCATCTGTCGGGCCCGTTGAGCGCTGTGGATCGTCATCGCCCGGAAGATCCCGTGCCCTGGACTGATCCCCACCCAACCGTAGTGCCGCACTCTCGCATCCCTCACAACGACGGTCCGCAACCCGAGGTCACGAATGCGAACGGCGAGGTCTGCTTCGTCGTAATGGATCGGGAATCGCTCGTCGTCGAGACCCTCGACCTCCTCAAGGACTGCGCCCGGTACAGCGAACGCATCGGGCATGTCATCGGTGTGCCACGTCGCCGCCGCGGGAAGATTCGACTGGCCGCGAAGCATGCAGCGCGTCACACCGGTCCAACCCGAGCGCCGGATGCCACCGCACCAGACGGTTCCGGTGTCACCGGCGTAGATGACGGGACCGGCAAGTCCGATTCGGGAGGTCTCGAAGGTTCGTGCCAACTCGGCGATGGCATCGCGTTCTACGATGTTGTCATCGTCGATGAAGATACACAGGTCCGATTCGGCTGACCGCCATGCGGCATTGCGCGCCCCAGCGAGGTTCAGTCCGAGGCCGGCTTGTATCACGCGAACGGGCAATCCCGGTATCGGGTCAGGGTCGGCGGATCCATCCGGGTCGTTGTCGACGACGATCACCTCGTCCGGAGTGCGCGTGCCCTCGCGCAACGATCCGAGAAGTGCCTTGAGCATCTCCGAACGTCGGAACGTCGTGATCAGGACGGCAACTGTCAGTTTTGGATGACCGGGATGATGCTCGGGATCGGAGGGCTGCATGGGTCAGGCTGAATCCCTTTGACGATGGCCTCGATAATCATGCTGCGAGAGGGTCCGGTTTGAGCTCGCACAGCTCGGAGCTGGACAGACTGTCTTCTGATACCGGCATGAGCCATCCCGTCCAGCGACGGCCTTCACCGCCCAGCCAGATGATGGGCCAAACGGAGCGCCAGAGCAACGATCGTCAACGTCGGATTGGCATAGCCCGACGTGGGGAATACCGAGCCCCCGGCGACGTAGAGCCCGATCACTTCATGGACCTGGCAATTGACGTCGACCACGCCGAGAGCGGGCACGGTTGACATCCTCGTTGTCCCTGCATGGTGATACTGATCCACCTGATGTTGTCGCCACTCTCGATAACTCTCCAGCCACGGGAACGGACGTACGTCCCCGAGCCCGCATCGGGCGAATTCGGACGCGACGGCTTCAACCGTGGCTCTTTCAGTCCTCCATTCGAGCTCACCGACATTCCAGTGGATCTGCGGTAGTTGCGCACCCAAGGCATCCCGTCGATCGGAGAGCCCGACGTAACTGTCGCACTCCGGAGGCTGCTCGGTGATGACCCCCACAAGCACCCGGGTGGGCCTTTCGAGCATGGTGGAGCCGCCGCCGAACCGCCACCTGAGGAGTTGACCGATAGCCCTCGGGTGGGAGAGAAGCTGCAGACCATCGGACGCTGATGGTCGCTCCCCCTCTCGGACTGCCTGAAAGAGCCTGTAAGCCGCTCCAAAGCTCGAATCGTTGTCACGCTCGAACCGAAGCCCCACTACCGCGTTGAGCACTCGTCTCTGGCGTTGAAACTCAGGGGACAGTGCAGTCTTGGGCAAATACTGGACCTTCCCTCGAAAGACCGATTGATACCACTCCTGGAGGAGATCGGACGCGCCAATAACTTCGGCTGGAGTCGAATAGGGATGATCCTGGTACGACCGGCCAACCCATCCATAGTCATTCCCGATGCCGGGCGCGCCGTCAGTACCTGACGACAGCAAGAGACGGGCGTTCTCTATCGCTCCACAACACAGTACGACTGCCTCACACTCGACTCGTAGAACACGTCCCCGAAGGGAACGGATCTCAGCTCCCGTTACCCGGTCCCCCGATGAATTCGAGAGAACGCGCACCACAGTCGCGTCGAAGAGTACGCGCACGTTGCGGGAGTGTTTGAACGTGCTCCGGAAGACGCTGCCCAGCTTCCGACTTGGGCTGAAGACCGTATTGCGAGAAACGAGGATGTCCTCGCGGAACTGCGGAACCTCTTCGTAGACATCCCCGAGGATGCTTCCGTCATACGTTTCGCCCGCGACGTGGAACAGCTGGTCGGCTCGCTCATAGAACGGCTCGAGATCGTCGTATCCGATGGGCCATCCGCTGCCCGGGATCCAATCCCTGGGCTCAAAATCCAATGGATCGAGCCTCAAGCATTGTCCGACCCACTTCTGTCCGGTACCTCCGAACATCCGCGAACGGCCGAGCGTGCCGCCGACGTATTCGATCCCGATACTGTCAATTTCGTTCAAACGATCAGCAGGAGATCGCCGGACCGCGCCACTCTCTGCCACCAGCACGGAAACATCGGATCCGAGGAACTCATTCGCCAATGCGATCCCCGCCGGACCACTCCCGATTACGAGGAGGTCAGTCCGCAGCGTGTCAGGTACATCTCCATCACCAGAAGACGAGAACACCGGGACGACTCCAAACCTGAAGCGAAGGGCTTCGAGGATCCGACAGCAACGAGTGAGAGCAGAGAATATCGACGTCGTCACTCCTCGGGCGGCCGGACACGGATGGGACGGAGGTCGCCGCGAGCGATGGGTGGGAGTTGTCCCAGCGATGGCACGAGGCGCTCCTCCGGTCGCATGGGCGAGTGCGTGCGCGGCCACAGCCGCCGCGAGCGCTCGA
Organism: uncultured Acidimicrobiaceae bacterium; assembly: GCA_963781955.1. GTDB lineage: Bacteria > Actinomycetota > Acidimicrobiia > Acidimicrobiales > RAAP-2 > Bog-473. The sequence continues at coordinate 1,203,026 of CAWAHU010000001.1, read as the reverse complement.
CGGCCGCGGCATCAGGTCGCCAGCACAGCGGGGTGCGACGCCTGTGGACGTGGCCGAGCACCTGGCGCAGCTGCGCATCGTCAAGCACGAAGACGACCCCGCACCGCACGTCGCGACACGGGCACACCCACAACTGCACCGAGCCCGCCTCCGGTCCGTGCTCGACGGCCACGGGCGGTTGCAAGTCCCGAGTCTCGATGTCACCGGCGCGCACGGACGGGTCGCGCTCTGCGCCTGCGTCCCGATGCCGCACCGCCAGCCTGCCTTCGCCGTCACGGAGCAGCTGCGCCAGGAGCTGACCGCACCCCGGCCGCGGGCAGGTGATCTCTGCGAACACCATGGGGACCGGTGCCGACCTCACGGCCGGTCACGCAGCACGCGACGGTCCCCGGGCACGCACGGCGCGCTTCGCAGCGACACGCAGCAGTTCGACTGCCTCGAGCGTCATTGGCCAAGCGTACGGCTGCCCATCGGCGCAAGGGGCGACTCCGTACGACCCTCCCGACGGCCGCGGGGCCTCCTGCTCTCGGGGGCTCAGCGCGCGGCGTCGTAGACGACCGTGAGATCGGTGAATTCGGGCGGCCCGTCGAGGATCTCCGCCATCACGGCGTTCGCTGCGGCCAGCCCCTCTGAGCGGCGCGGGTCCTGCTCCCGCGCTCGCGCCTTCTCCTCGCTTTCGAAGACGACAAGCATGTGCAGCCGGGTGGGGTCGGCATTGTCACGAAAGGCTGTCGACCGCAGCAGGCCCGAATCCGGCTGCTCCGCCGACTCGAGATGCCCGAACAGCTCCTGCACCTTGTCCTCCTGGCCAGGCTTGATGCGCGTCGAGATCAGTTGTGCCCACACGGCGGTCCCCCATTTTGGACGGCAGAGGGGGCACCCTAGACCGCTGCCATGAGCACGGTCGACTCTCTCTGCTCCCCCTGCGTTGTCTTCCCGTTGGGCGGCCATCGACGGCTGTTCGGACTGGCGTGGCGCCCGGAATTCCACGGGACGGTGAAATAAGTCCACAAGAAGGTGAATTCAGGGGGTGGAGGCGCCGAGAACCAGAGGGGCGGGAAAGGCGTAGGTCCTTGCTGTGTCAAGCTGATCGTCCACGATCCGGATCCGCCCGATGAAGCGCCGCGGCATCCACCGCCGGCACGAACGGCGCTATTCGCAGTCCCACCATCGTCCATGACCCGCACCGTCCCCATCGTCCGACTCGCTCTCGCCGTGGTCCTGACCGCCCTGTGCGCGCTGGCCTGGACGTGGGCGGGCGCCTCGTCGGCCGGGGCGAGATCGGGAGGAACCCCGCTCCCGCCCGGATGGGAGCTCTGCGTGCTCCAAGGCCTCACTGCACCGGCCACCCAGGCCAACGTCGCCAACCTCGACGAGTGGCAGACGGTCGAGGGCGGCTCTACCAACAACACGGCCGCCTACAACCCGTTCAATACCGGGCGGACCACTGACGCCACGGGTGCCCCGTTGCCCCTGGTCATGTCGTCCAACGGGTTCCCGGCCTTCGACAACTGGCTGGCCGGATGCGCGGCCTCCGTGGCCACACTGCTCCAGCCGAACATGTGGCCGATCACAGCCGCATTGCGGGCCGGCAACGTGGCACCACCCGCCGCGTTCCTCGCCCTCGTCGACCAGAGCGCGTGGTGCGCACCGTCGGCTGACGGCACTCCGTGCTACCTCACCGCCATCGTCGCCGGCGCGGCCAGCAACCTGCCGCCACTGCCGCACTCCACCGCGCTCGACGTCTACACCAACGTGCAGTCGGACCTCCGCTCCTACCAGCAGGCCCTGAGCGCCGTGACCGCAGACCAGAGCGCCGTGTCCGAGCACTACGTCCACCTCGCCGTGACGCAGAGCACGGTCTCGGGCGCCGAGACCGCCTATGCCGTCGTCGAACGCTCGCTGCGGCAGTTCGCCGTGGCCGAGTACGAGAGCAGTGGGTTGTTCGAGGCGAGCAGCTTCGCCGGCGGGCAGCCCGGCTCCCCGACGTTCGGGCCCAAGAACGCCAACGGGGTGGTGGCCCAGCAGTACCAGAACGCCACGGCAACAGGCCTCTTGGCGCGCCAATCCGCCGCGTTGGGGGCTCTGAAGGCGGCCCAGGCACAACGCCAGGACGCCGCCCGCGCCTTGGGTCAGATGGCCGCCACGCTCACCTCCGACGAACAGACCGAGCACCACGCCCTGGCCCAGATGCTGGCCGATCTCGCCACGATGCAGACGGCCGGCGCCTGCACCTCGATCACCCTCGCCGCCACGCCCGTCCCGTCCCAACAGGGCTCCAGCAGCGGCTCCACGACGAGTACGAGCACCACCAGCACGACCTCGACGACGACCACCACGAGCACGACCACCACGACGACGTCCACGACGACGACGACCACGACCACCGGTCCCGGGAGCCAGCCGACGAGCGCCGTCGCCACCGCCGGGGCCGGCTCGGGCACCGAGACCACCGACCCGACGTCGACCACCACGACCACGACCACCACGCCGGGCAGACGCCTCGGGCAGCGGCTCGGGCAGCGGCTCGGGCAGCGGGTCGGGCAGCGGCTCGGGCAGCGGGTCAAATGGGCCCGCCACCGCCGACCCGGCCGCCGTCGGCGCCCTCCAGGGGTGTGTGACGTCGTTCGCACCCACCCCCGCGCACTGATCAGGGACGGCCGTTCGCACCGGTCGTCGCACTGGGTTTCCGGCGGGTAACCAGGAACGAGCAGCCACGACGGGCGACCGTGCGCACCGCCGGTGCGACCGCGCCCGATGACATGGGCCGTGCCGGTCCGCGCATGCCACACTGGGGCTCGTCCGCTCGCGCCGTCGATGGGAGCCTTCGAACACGTGCTGGTCTTCACCTTCCCCGGGCAGGGATCGCAACGAGCCGGCATGGGTCAGCCGTGGGTGGACCACCCCTCGTGGGAGGTCGTGGCCGAAGCCTCCGAGGCCGCGGAGCGCGACCTGTCGGCGCTGTTGCTCGAAGCGGACATCGACGAGCTGACTCAGACAGAGAACGCCCAGCTGGCCACCACCGTCCTCAGCCTGGTGGTGCTCGACGCGGTCGAGCGCATCGGCCTCACCCCGGCCGCGTGCGCCGGCCACAGCCTCGGGGAGTACACCGCGCTGGTCGCCAGCGGGGCTCTGGGCTTCGACGACGGCATCCGCCTGGTCGTGGCGCGCGGCCAGGCCATGGCCCGGGCGGGCGAGGAGGCACCGGGCACCATGGCGGCGCTGCTCGGCATCGCCGACGACGACGCCGAGGCCGCGTGCATGCGGGCCGAGGGCGACGTGTGGGTGGCCAACTACAACGCACCCGGGCAGGTGGTCATCGCCGGGACGCTCGAGGCGGTGGGGCGCGCCGGCGAGCTGGCCAAGGGGCTCGGCGCCAAGCGGGTCATGCCGATCCAGGTGTCAGGCGCCTTCCACACACCGCTCATGCAAGGAGCACGGGCCGACCTGCGCAAGTCCCTGGCCGAGGTGACCTTCCTCGCCCCCGAGGTGCGGGTCGTGGCCAACGTCGACGCCCACGTCCACGATGACCCCGCCGAGTGGCCTGGGCTGCTCTCGGCGCAGCTGTGCAGCCCGGTGCGGTGGCGCCAGACGCTCGAGACGTTCGCCGGCCTCGGCCTCACCTCCCTGGTCGAGCTGGGACCGGGAGGGGTGCTCAGCGGGTTGGCCAAGCGGAGCCTGCCCGAGATCCAGTCGTTGTCGGTCTCCAAGCCCGAGGACCTCGACACCCTCATGGACAAGATCGGCGCCGCGGGGACCTGGCGGGCCGAACCCGCCCTGCACCAGGGCGAGCACCTCTACATGTCCGAACGGGTCGTCGTGAGCCCTTCGAGCGGCATCTTCAGCCCTGAGCCCTCGCTGCGGGCCCCGGGGACCGGACTCCTGCCCGGCACCGCCGACGACCCTGGGGACCCGTCGAACGTGGCGGTCGGTGAGCTCGTCGGCCGGGTCGGCGTCTCCGAGGTCCGCACGCCCTTCGCCGGACAGGTCATCCGCTGGCTAGCCGCCGACGGCGAGCGCGTGCAGGAGGGCCAGCCCCTGGTGTGGCTCCGGGTGCCCGAGGAGGCTTGATGGCGGTCGTGCTCGTCACCGGCGGGACCCGCGGCATCGGTGCCGCCTGCGTGAACTGGTTCCTGGCCAACGGGGATCAGGTCGTCACCACCTACCGCTCCGCCGAACCGCCGGCGACACCCGAGGGAGCCGACGCCGAGCGATTCCTCCCCGTCCGTTGCGACGTGCGCAGCGCCGACGAGGTCGAGGCCGCCTTCGCCGCGATCGAGGACCGCTGGGGGCCGGTCGAGGTGCTGGTGGCCAATGCCGGCATCACGATGGACTCACTCATGTTGCGCATGAAGGACCAGGACTTCGTGGACGTGATCGACGCCAACCTCACGGGATCGTTCCGGGTGGCCAAGCGGGCCGTGGCCAAGATGCTGCGCCTGCACACAGGCCGCATCATCTTTGTCTCCTCGGTGGGCGCCTTCGTCGGACTGCCCGGGCAAGCCAACTACGCCGCTTCCAAGGCAGGCCTGGTCGGGATGGCCCGGGCGATCGCCCGCGAAGTGGGCAGCCGGCACATCACCGTCAATGTGGTCGCGCCCGGCCTCATCGACACCGACATGACGGCCGCCCTGGGCGCCGAACGCGTGGCGGCCATGGCGAGCCAGGTCCCCCTCGGCCGGACCGGGACCACTGCAGACGTGGCGGCCGTCGTGGGCTTCTTGGCCTCTGAGGCCGCCTCCTACGTGACCGGGGCCGTGGTGCCGGTCGACGGCGGCCTGGGCATGGGCCTGTAGCGTTCTGAGAACCGACGGACAAAGGAGCAGGAAAGAGTGGACAGCGACGCAGCGTTCGAGAAATTCCGCGAGTGTGCGGTTGAGGTGCTGCAGGTGCCGCCCGAGAAGATCACCAAGGAGGCGAAGTTCGCCGAAGATCTCGACGCGGACAGCCTCGACCTCGTGGAGCTCGTGATGGCCCTCGAAGAGGCGTTCGACATCACCGTCGAGGAGACCGAGCTCGAGGACATCGCCACCGTCGGCCAGGCTTTCGACCTGATCTCCTCGAAGCTCTGATGCAGCTGGGGCTCGGTCCCGACGGTCCGGCGCGCGGGCGGCGGGTGGCAGTCACCGGTCTGGGTGCCGTCACTTGTTGCGGCGTCGGTGTCGACGCGTTCTGGGAAGGGCTGCTCCACCCGGCGGTCGTCGGCGGAGCGGCGAGTGACTTCGATCCCGCGGACTTCTTCGGGCCCAAGGAGGTGCGCACGCTCGACCGCTTCGCGCAGCTGTCGATGGCCGCTGCGGACATGGCGGTCCGCGCCGCAGGTGACCTTGACATCGACCCGGCCAAGGCAGGCGTGGTGTTCGCCACCGGTGTCGGTGGGCTCGAGACGCTGGTGGAGCAAGCTCTGGTCTTCGACAAACGAGGGCCCGACCGCGTCTCGCCGCGCCTCGTTCCCATGATGATGGTGAACGCCGGAGCCGCGGGCATCTCCATGCGCCACGGGTTCCGGGGCCCGTGCGAGGTGATCTGCACCGCGTGCGCGGCAGGGACCCACTCGGTGGCCGCCGCGGCCCGCCTGATCGCCTCCGGCCGCTGCGACGTGGCCATTGGGGGCGGTGCGGAAGCCAGCATGGTGGCGGTGGCCCAGGCCGCATTCGGCAACATGACCGCGCTCTCGACGTCCGGCCATTCCCGTCCCTTCGACGCCCGCCGCGACGGCTTCGTCATGACCGAGGGATCTGCCGCCCTCGTGCTCGAGGAATGGGACCGCGCCGTGGCACGCGGCGCCACGATCTATGCCGAGCTGGCCGGCGCTGCGAGCACCTCCGACGCCCACCACATCACTGCGCCTGCACCCGACGGCGCGGGCGCCGTGGCGTGCATGGAGCTGGCACTGGCCGACGCCGACGTCTCGCCGGCCGAGGTGGGGCACATCAACGCGCACGGCACCTCGACGCCCCTCAACGACCTGGCCGAGGCCCGAGCCATCACCAAGGTCTTCGGCGAGCCGGGGCCACTCGTGACCTCCACCAAGGGTGTCACCGGCCACGGGCTGGCCGCAGCCGGGGCCATCGAGGCGGTGGCGTCTGTCCTCACCATCCACCACGCCACCATCCCGCCCACCGCCGGGTTCGAGGAGCCGGACCCGGAGATCACGATCCGGGTCGTCCACGGCGAGCCCCGGCCCTGGGAGCCCTCGGGGGTACTCTCCAACTCGTTCGGCTTCGGGGGCCACAACGGCTGCCTGGTCTTCGTGCCTCCGGCCTGAACTCGGCAGGGCAGCGGCCCTGACCGGGTTGGCGGCGGGGCAACGGGTAGTGTCGCCATGTCCTGCGCTGCCACCGGGCAGCGGCCGGCGCACCCGCCGGGAGTCCGACTGCGATCCGCTGGGATCCGCCTGAAGTCCTGAGGTCCGTCGATGGGAAGGCTGCACACCTGGGCCGCCGCGACGCGCCGGTCACCGGCCCGTACGGCGCTGGTCGTGGTGGCCGTCGTGGTCGTGGTCGCTCTGGTGGCCGGTGCGTTGGTGCTCGCCACCAGTGGCGGTCATCAGCAGTCGGAGCCGTCCCCCCAGACGTCGACCCGTGCCGTCGCGCTGGGCGACTCGGTCCCCTACGGGCACGGGCTGCACAACCCCTACGTGACCCCCCGGCTCGGCCTCCCCGAGAGCTGGGTGTCCCAGGGGCCCTCCCCGGTGGCCTACCCGAGCACGGTGGCCCACGCCCTGGGGCTCACCATGACGGTGCGGCCCACCAACTGCCACCTCACCGGTGACCAGCTGTCCATCAGCGGCGCCGTGTCCGACCCCTCCGACAACACCAACCCGGACGGCCAGTGTCCGCCCCAGCGGGCGCGCTACCTGGGCGAGGAGGTGGCCGCGGCGGGCCTGGAGCAGCACCCGGCCCGCCTGGTGCTGCTCCAGGACGGCGCCGATGACATCGACTTCGCCGCCTGCCTCGAGTACGCGCTGGCCCGCGCCGCGGGGGTCGGTCTCGGCCTGGGGACCCAGTGTCTGGCCAACGGGGGCGTCACCCCCGAGCTGGCGGCCAAGCTTTCGAACGTACGCACCAGCCTGACCCAGGCCATCGAGGCCGTCGCGCCCCATGCGGCGAGGGTGGTCGTCCTCAACTACTACCAACCGATCCCGCGCCCCGGACAGGTGGCCGACGACTCGGCGGCGTCCCATCTCCACACCAACCTGGTGTGTACCGGCCTCAAGGTGAACACGGCGGCGACCTACGCCGACGCCCTGGTGGTGGGCGGGGCGCTCAACGCCGCCATCGCCGGCGCGGTGTCGGACGCCCGGGCGGACCACGTGACCAACATCGAGCTGGTCGACATCTCGTCGACCATGGAGGGGCACGGCATTTGCACGGCCGACCCGTGGATCTTCTCCGGCGAGCCCGTGCCCGACGCCACGCTGGCCGTCGACGCCGCCAGCGTGGCCGGGGCCGCCTCGTGTGACCGCCTCGCCGTGCTCCCGTGTGCGTCGCTCGACCGGCGTGCCAAGGCCGCCGAGCTCGACCTCCAGGACTACGTGTGGCGCGCCGCCCACCCCAACGCGTCGGGGCAGACCGCCATCGCCCGCGCGGTGGAGCGGGCGCTCAGAGCGGGCGGGTCCGGCTCGTCAGGCCCCTAAGGACACCCGGGGGGAAGCCCGGGGGAATCAGTCGATTGCCTCCCGCAACGAACGCACGAAGGCGGCGGCTCCGTCGGGCCCGCACCCCTCGAGCAGGCGCCGCACCAGCGCTGAGCCCACCACTACCCCGTCGGCCACCTGGCACACCTCGGCCGCCTGCTCGGGCGTCGAGACCCCGACGCCCACGCACACCGGCGTGTCGGTGCAGGCGCGGATGCGCTGGACGACCTGTGCCGCGTCCGTGCCCAACTCGCCCCGCTCCCCGGTGATCCCCATCCGGGCCACCGCGTACACGAACCCGTGTGCCCGGGCGCAGATGCGCGCCACGTGCTGCGGCGGGCTGGAGGGGGCGACCAGGAGCACCGTGTCGACCCCGGCCGCGTCGGCCTCGAGGGCCCAGGGGTCGAGCTCCTCGACGGGCAGGTCGACGATGATGGCCCCGGTCACACCGGCCGCGGCCAGCGAACGCGCCATGCGACGGTGGCCGGCCCGGAAGACGATGTTGTAGTAGGTCATCACGGCTATGGGCACGGGGGCCTCGGCCCGGGCGATGCCGTCGAGGACCTCGTCGGGGACGGTCCCGCGTCGAAGGGCACGCAGGGCGGCCTCCTGGATCACCGGCCCGTCCATCATCGGGTCGGAGAACGGGATGCCGACTTCCACCGCGTCGGCGCCCGCAGCGACCACCGCAGCCAGGGTCTCGGTCCATTCCTCGGTCATGCCGCCCAGCAGGTACGGAATGAGCAGCTTGCGTCCGGCGGCCCGGCGCTCGCGCAGCGCGGCCTCGAGATCAGGCACCGGGGAGCCGGCCCAGGATCTCGCGGACCTGGGCCACGTCCTTGTCACCGCGGCCCGAGAGCGTGACCATGACGGTCGAGCCGGCCGGCAGGGCGTCGGTGCCCGCGCACCGGGCCACCCATGCCACTGCGTGGGCCGACTCGAGGGCCGGGATGATCCCCTCGGTGTGACTGAGCAAGCGGAAGGCATCGAGCACCTCGTCGTCGGACGCGGTCGAGTACTCCGCCCGCCCGATCGACGCCAGGTGAGCGTGCTCAGGGCCCAGCCCCGGGTAGTCCAGCCCGGCCGATATCGACTCGGCCTCGAGGATCTGGCCCACCTCGTCCTGCAGCAGGCGCGAATGCATGCCGTGCAGGACGCCGGGGATGCCGTTGGTGTTCGCCGCGCCGCCGGCCGCCTCCACCCCGACCAGCCGGGCGCGGGTGTGCACGAAGCCGGCGAATGTCCCCGCTGCGTTCGAGCCGCCGCCGACGCAGGCCACCACCACGTCGGGGTCGGCCCCGCCCAGCACGTCGCGGCACTGCGTTCGAGCCTCCTCGCCCACCACGCTCTGGAGCTGGCGCACCATGTAGGGAAACGGGTGCGGCCCCATCACCGAGCCGAGGCAGTAGTGCGTGGTCTCCACCGTGGCCACCCATTCGCGCATGGCCTCGTTCACCGCGTCCTTCAACGTACGGCTGCCCGAGGTGACGGACCGGACCTCGGCGCCGAGCAGCTCCATGCGGAATACGTTGAGCGCCTGACGATGGGTGTCCACCTCACCCATGAAGACCGTGCACTCCAGACCGAAGAGCGCCGCCGCGGTGGCCGACGCCACGCCGTGCTGCCCGGCACCCGTCTCGGCGATCATCCGGCGCTTGCCCATCCGCCTGGTGAGGAGCGCCTGGCCGACGACGTTGTTCAGCTTGTGCGACCCGGTGTGGGCCAGGTCCTCGCGCTTGAGCAGGACCCGCACCCCCAGTCGCTCCGAGAGGCGTGCGCACTCGGTCACCGGCGTGGGCCGCCCGCCGTAGGTGCGCAGCAGCCCGTCGAGCTCGGTGTGGAATGCCGGGTCGGCCCAGGCCTCGTCGAAGCAAGCCTCGAGGTCGAGGCAGGCCGGCATGAGCGACTCCGGGACGAACCTCCCGCCGAACTCACCGAAGCGGCCGTCTGGTCCGGGGCGTCCCATCAGGTCGTCGCTGCTCATCCCTCCCTCCAGTCGTACGGCTCAGCACCGGCCTCGGTGCCGGTGTCCGCATCGCGATGACGACCGACCGCCGCGCCAGCCCGGCGCGCGTTGGTGATGAAGTCGCGCAGGAGCAGAGGGTCCTTGCGGCCGGGGGCCGCCTCCACGCCGCTCGAGACGTCGACCCCGGCCGGCCGCAGGTGCGAGACGGCGTCGGCCACGTTATCGGGACGCAACCCACCCGAGACGATGAGGCGGTCGTGGTCCGCCACGCCCTCGGCCAGGCGCCAATCGAACACTTGCCCTGACCCCGGGTTGTCGCCGTCGACCATCAGGTAGTCGGCACCGAACTCCTCGAAGCGGCTGATGGCGATCTCGCCGGCGTGGAACGCCTTGATCACCACCGGCACCCGCTCCCGCACCCAGCGCGTCTGCTCGATGGTCTCGTGTCCGTGCAACTGCGCTGCGCCGAGCCCGGCCAGGCGCACCGCATCCACCACCCGCTGGGGCGCCTCGTCGCGGAACACACCGACCGTGAGCACGTGATCGGGCAGCCGTTTGGCGATGTCCCCGGCCACCTGCACCGGCACCTGGCGCACGGAGGGCGCGAAGACGAACCCCACGGCGGACGCACCGAGGCTGACGGCGAGCAGCGCATCGGACTCCGACGTGATGCCGCAGATCTTGACCAGCATCCCCTCACTCACCGTGCGCTCACCGTGTCCCGACCCGGTGCCCCACAAGCTCACGCAGCGCCGCGGCCCGATCCGCCGCCCGTACGAGCGTCTCGCCGACCAGGATGGCGTCGTAGCCGGCATCGGCCAGGCGCCGGGCGTCCTCGGCCCCGCGAACACCCGATTCGGCCACGGCGACGACGTCCGCGGGGATCGCCGCGGCCAGCGCGCAGGCTCGGTCGTGATCGACCTCGAAGGTGCGCAGGTCGCGCTGGTTCACCCCGACCACCCGTGCCCCGACCGCCAGCGCGCGTCCGAGCTCCTCGGCGTCGTGCACCTCGACGAGGGCGGTGAGGCCGAGCCGCTCGGCCAGGGCAGCACAGGCGCGCAGCTCGTCGTCGACGAGCGCCGCCACGATCAGCAGCACGGCGTCCGCACCCATGAGGCGCGCGTCGGCAACGTCGGCCTCGCCCACCGTGAAGTCCTTGCGGAGCACGGGGAGGCCAGAGGCCTTGTGCGCCGCCACCAGGTCCGCGGCGCAACCACCGAAGAAGTCGGCGTCGGTCAACACCGAAAGGCAGGCGGCACCGCCGGCCACGTACTCCTTGGCCACCAGCTCCGGCTGCAGGCTCGGATCGAGGTCCCCCTTGGAGGGCGAGCGCCGCTTGATCTCGGCGATGCACGAGAGGCCCTCGCCGTGGAGGGCGCCGGCGAAGTCCCGGGGCGCCGGCGAGGCCGCGGCCCGTTCGACCAGGTCAGCCACGGAACGGCCGTCCGCCGCGGCGCACGCCCGATGGGCTGCGAGGATGTCCGCCAAGTAGGTGGGCATGAGGTAGCAGCGTAGTGGCGCACCCTTTCGCCCAGGCTCCACCGGGAGCGCGGGCTCGTAGGGTCAGCGCGCGAAGAGGTGCCAGCCGGCCCACATCCAGGCCAGCACCAGGAGGACGCGCGCCAGAGGCCCCGTGGCGAGCCGGCCCAGCACTGCAGACGGGGGCGCCACCGCCGTCGGCGCCCGTCGCGACACGGCCCACAGCACGAGTGCCGCCGCGCCCAGCACCGACCACAGCACGTCCGCCGGGGTGCCGCTCACGGCGAACGGTCCCCTCGGCGCGCCCGCCCCACCACCATGATGCAGGCGCCGAGGCACAGCCAGCCGAAGAACACCACCGCTTTGAGGAGCCAGTGCCGGTCCAGGTTGTCGGCCATGGAGCTCAGCGTCGGGTGGAGCCGGCGCTCGCCCCGCACTGCGTACTCGACCAGCTCCCAGAGCACCCCAGCGACCAGGAGCACGACCCACGGGCGCAACGGGTGCGCACCCGCGGGAATGACCGGTCGAGGGTGCCGGGGCCAGCGGGCCACCGCCATCACGGCGAGGGCCACGATCGGCAGGGCGGTGAGCACGTCGGCCGGCCAGGTGAACGGGCTCGTGGCCGCGGCGATGGCGGCATACGCCGCGCCGAGCGCCACCAGCAGCGCCCGCCGGGCGCCCCGGCCCTGCACAACGGAATCCGGACCCGGTACGGGCGGCACCCGACAGCGCCTGATCAGTCGGGCGGGTTCTCCAACCCGCCCGACCCCACCAGCGGGAGCACCTCGGCACGGGCCTGATGCGAGCCACCCGTGCCGTCTCCGGCGCGCACTCGCACGGGGCCGGGCGCCACCACGCTGCGGTGCAGGTAGCCGAGCGCCACCCACGAGCCCAGCTCGATGCTCCAGGCGGCCGACGTGACGCTGCCCGCCACCTTGTCACCGGCCACACCGCCGTCTGGGGGGTCGCCCCCGTGCAGGGTCATCCCCGGAGCCAACAGCGGGGCCTTGCCCTCGGGGTCCCCGGGCGGTGCCACCACACCCACGAGCCGCCGGGCCACGTTCGACCCGCGGGCGTCGAGGCGCGCCACCAGCTCCTGCCCCGTGTAGCAGCCCTTGGTGAAGCTCACCGTCCGCTCCACCAGCCCGGCCTCGGCTGCGATCGTCTTGCTGGTCAGTTCGGCGCCCATGACCGGGACGCCCGAGGCGATCCGACACGCCTCCACCGCGGCAGAGCCGCACGGCACCACGCCGGGATCGACGTGCTCGGGCCCGGGGAGAGCGTCGGGCGGGCCGAGCAGGTCGACGCCGGACCAGCCGTTCCACTCGAAGGGCACCATGACTGCGCCGCGTGCGCCGGACGCCGCCCGGAGCCCCTCGGCCATCTGCACGGCCTCGTCGCCCCGCACGGACAGGCATCGCCAGTCCAGCCGCTCGATCTCGACCTTGGAGCGAAGCAGGAAACGCCCGAGCCGCGCCGCCACGACATCGCCGAACCCGGCATCGACGTCGAGCAGGAACTCCAGCGCGCCGGCCCGTGTCACGCGCACCAGCGCACACAGCTTGCCGTCGGGCTCGAGCACGAGGCTGTGGGCCGACTCCCCCGCGCCCAGGCGCTCGAGGTCCTGGCTCAGTTGGCCCTGGAGGTAGGCCGGCGCGTCGGGACCCCGCACCGCCAACACGTCACGTGGCGACCGGAAGGCGCCGGCGCCGTGCCGCAGCGCGGCCGTCTCCTCCGCCAGGTCGGCCGTCACGAGACCCGGTCGCGGCGCCCGTGCTCGGACATGCGCCGCGCCGCGGTGACGGCCACCAGGAGGGCACCCGCCTTGTGCGCGCACTCCTCGTCTTCGCGCTCCGGGTCGCTGTCGGCCACGATGCCTGCGCCCGCTTGCACGCTGGCCCGTCCGTCTGGGGCGACCACCATCGTGCGGATCGCGATGGCCGTGTCGAGGTTGCCCGAGAAGTCGATGTACCCCACGACACCGCCGTAGACGCCGCGCTTGGTCGGCTCGAGCTCGTCGATGATCTCCATGGCCCGCACCTTGGGCGCGCCCGAGAGGGTGCCCGCGGGCAGCGTCGCCCGCAGCACGTCGATTGGGCCTTTCCCGTCCGCCAGTTCACCGGACACTTGCGACGTGATGTGCATGATGTGGCTGTAGCGCTCGATCGTCATGAGCTCGTCGACCGTTTCGCTCCCGAAGCGGACCACCCGGCCCACGTCGTTGCGGGCCAGGTCGACCAACATGATGTGCTCGGCAACCTCCTTGGGGTCCTCGGCCAGCTCGCCCTCGAGCAGGCGGTCGTGCTGCTCGTTCTCCCCGCGGGGCCGCGACCCGGCAATGGGCCGCGAGATCACCACACCGTCGCGCAGCCGAACCATGGGCTCGGGCGACGCACCGACCACCGTCAAACCCGGGAAGCGGAGGAAGTACATGTACGGACTCGGGTTGAGCAGGCGCAGCGCCCGGTAGACGTCGAAGGGGTCGGCGTCGAGCGTCAGGTCGTAGCGCTGGGAGAGCACCACTTGGAAGATGTCGCCCGCCGTGATGTACTCCTTCGCCACCCCGATGGCTGCCTGGTACTCCGCGGAGGTCATCGTCCGCGATGCCTCCGCCTTCTCGAGGCCCGGCGGAGGAGCCGGCGCCAGCCGGCCCGGCGCCCCGACCGGATGAGCGCAGTCCTCGGCCAGCTCGACCAGGCGAGCGCAGGCCGTCTCGTACGCGGCCGCCACCGCCGCATCGTCCACCTCCCCACCGGCTGCGGCAGGCACCACCACGTTGTCAACGAGGACGATGCGCTGGCGCCAGTGGTCGAAAGCGCAGAACTGGCCGATCACGACCAGCGCCGCGTCGGGGTACCCCAGGTCGTCTGCGGGGGGATGCTCCAAGCGCTCGACCTCGCGCACGACGTCGTAGCCGAGATACCCCACCAGCCCCCCGTGGAGCGGCGGAAGCCCGGCCAGTCGCGGGGACTGATAGCGCGCCACCAAATCCTCCACGGCGGAAAGGATGCCGTCGTTGCTCGGCTCCAGCCCGAGGCGGCCCGTGGTGTCGACGGCACGCCCGTGGGCGGTGAGCGTGGCCAAGGGCCGCCGCCCGACGAAGGAGTAGCGACCCCAGCGCTCGCCGCCCTCCACCGACTCGAAGAGGAACCCGTCCTCCTCTCCCACCACATTGGCGAAGCAGGCCACCGGGGTGATGGTGTCCGCCACGACCTCGCACCACACGGGCACGATGGCGTGCTCCTTCGCCAACGCTGCGAACTCGGCGGGATCGGGCCGGAAGCCGAGCGCGCCCGGGCCGGCTCCTGGAGTCACGGCGCGGGCACCCCCGGCCCGGTCCCGACGGTCCGGTAGAAGCAGGAGTGCTCGCCCGTGTGGCACGCACCGCGCCCGTGCTGGTCGACCAGCAAGACCAGCGCGTCACCGTCGCAGTCGACGCGCACCTCGCGCACGTACTGGCGGTCGCCTGACGTCTCGCCCTTCTGCCAGTACTCCTGGCGGCTCCGGCTGTAGAACCACGATCGGCCCGAAGCCAAGGTGCGGCGCAGGGCCTCGGCGTCCATGTAGGCCAGAGTCAACACCGTCCCGTCCGACACGTCCTGCACGATGGCCGGCACCAGGCCCTCACCCTTGGCGAAGTCGACCGCGGCCACGAGCTCCTCGTCGATGACGAGAGGTACGCCCTCGGGGAAGCCCGCGGCTGCGGGTGTCGGCGTGCTCACAGATAGAGCCCCGTGCCCGAATCGTTGCGGGTGGAGGCGATGGCGTGGATGTCCCGCTCGCGTAGGATCACGTACTCCTCACCCTGCACCTCGACCTCGAAGCGGTCCTCGGGGTTGAACAGCACGGCGTCGCCGACCTTGACCGTCCGGACGTGGGGCCCGACGGCGACCGCGTCGGCCCAGGACAAGCGACGGGTGATCTGCGCCGTCGCCGGGATCAGGATGCCGGCACGCGACCGACGCTCCCCGTCCGTGGGCGAGGTCTGCACCATCACGCGGTCGAAGAGGACGGTGATGGGCTGCTTGCCCCGCTCGGGCTGCTTCTCGGCGACGGGCTTCTCGACGACGGGCTGCTCGGCGACGGCTGCTCGTCCTTCGCGGCCACCGGCACGTCACGTCCGTCGTCAGCGGCGTCGGACCCGTTCTTCGTGGGCGTGGGCACCTAGGCACGGTACCGCACGAGGGCGGCCGTCCAGGTCAGCCGCGCGTCAGGGAGCTGGGCGGACAGTGACCCCCTGCGCCGCCATGTACGCCTTGGCCTCCCCCAGGGTGAACTCGCACCGGTGGAAGATCGAAGCCGCCAGCACGGCGTCGGCGCCCCCGACGACCGCGCCGTCGACGAGGTCCTGGAGGCGACCCACGCCGCCGGACGCCACCACCGGGATGTCGACCGCGTCGACCACGGCCCGCGTGAGCGCCAGGTCGAAGCCGTCGCGCGTGCCGTCACGGTCCATGGAGGTCAGGAGGATTTCACCTGCCCCCAGAGCGGCGCACTCGGCCGCCCATGCCACCGCGTCGCGCCCCACCGGCCGGCGCCCGCCGTGGGTGTGGACCTCCCAGCCCGATCCGTCCGCCCGGGCCCGGGCGTCGATCGCCACCACGGCGCACTGACCGCCGAACTCGTCCGCGATGTCCCCCACGAGTGCGGGACGCTCGACCGCCGCCGTGTTCACCGCCACCTTGTCGGCCCCCGCCCGAAGGAGCCGCCTGGCGTCGTCGACCACCCGGACGCCGCCGCCCACGGTGAGCGGAATGAACACCTGCTCGGCGGTGCGCGCCACCACCGAGACCATGGTCTCGCGGCCGTCGGAGGACGCTGTGATGTCGAGGAACGTGACCTCGTCCGCCCCCTCGACGTCGTAACGGGCCGCCAACTCGACCGGGTCGCCCTCGTCGGTGAGGTCGACGAAGCGGACACCCTTGACCACGCGGCCGTCGGTGACGTCGAGGCAGGGGATCAGCCGGATGCTGCGCACGCGGCCAGCCCCTCCTCGACGGTGAAGCGCTCCTCCACGAGGGCCTTGCCCACGATCGCCCCGGCCAGGCGCCGACCCCCGCCGGCCAAGGCAGCCAGACGCGCCAGGTCGTCCGCCCCCGAGACGCCGCCCGACGCCACCAACGGGAGCGCCGTGGTGTCCAGCAGGGCGCGCAGGCCATCGGTATCGGGACCCGAGAGCATGCCGTCGCGCGAGACGGCCGTGGCCACGACGGCGCCGATCGGCTCGTGTGCCCACAGCTCGAGCAGTTCGGTGACCGCCCATCCCGAGCCGGCCAGCCAGCCCTGGGCCTGGGCCTCCGCGACGCCGTCTGCGCCGATCCGGTAGTCGAGGCCAACGGCGACCCGTCCGGGCCAACGCCTGGCACTCCGCCCGGCCATGGCGGGCTCCTCGAGGGCCGCGGTGCCGAGCACCACGCGGGCCACACCGGACTCGAGCAGCTCCTCGGCGTCGTCCTCGGTGCGGATCCCGCCGCCGAATTCGACGGCGGCACCGGCGCCCTTCGCCACCCGCACGATCTCGGTGAGAACCGCCCGCTCGTGCGGAACGCCGGTGCGGGCTCCGTCGAGGTCGACGACGTGGATCCAGCGGGCGCCCCCGGCGACATAGCGGGCCGCCAGCGAGGCCGGATCGCCGTAGCGCTGCTGGCGAGCAAAGTCCCCTTGGCGCAGTCGCACGGCCTCACCGGCGCGCAGGTCGATGGCCGGCAACAGGTCCATCAGGCGGCCCGAGCGGCCAGGGAAACGAAATTGGCCAACAGGGCAAGCCCGGTGGAGCCCGACTTCTCCGGGTGGAACTGGGCCCCCCACACGTTGTCCCGCGTGGCCAGGGCGGCCACCGGGCCCCCGTAGTCGCAAACGGCCGCCGTCTCGTCCCCGACCGGCGGCGCATAGGAGTGGACGAAGTACACCCACGGGTGAGCACCCAGTCCGCGCAGCAGAACCGGCTGCTCCGCCGTACGCGGCTCCAGTACGTTCCACTGCATCTGCGGGTGCTTGACCCCCGGCGGGAGCGTCCCCACCGTACCCCCGAAGACACCGAGGCCCTCGACACCCGGGCTCTCCACCGACGCCTCGTAGAGGAGCTGGAACCCGACGCACACCCCGAAGAACGGGATGCCGGCCTCCAGCGCCGCGAGCGCGGGCTCGGCCAACCCGCTCGCCCGCAGGGCTCGGGCACAGGCGCCGAACGCGCCCACGCCGGGGAGCACCACGGCCTGCGCCGCCTCCACCGACGCCACGTCGTCGACCAGCCGCGCCGCCGCGCCCACGTGCTGCAGAGCCTTCTCGGCCGAGCGAAGATTGCCGATGCCGTAGTCGAGGACGGCGATGCGCGGCCCGGCGCTCACAGGCTGCCTTTGGTGGAGGGCACCCCGCCCCCTTCGACCCGCACCGCGTCGCGCAGGCAGCGGGCCACACCCTTGAAGCTGGCTTCGAGCACGTGGTGCGTGTTCTTGCCCTCGAGCCGGCGGACGTGCAACGTGATGTTCGCCGCGGTGGCGAAGGCCCGCCAGAATTCCTCGGCCAGCTGCGGATCGAATGGCGGTGTCCCGAGGCCCGGCGTGTCCGGCGCGAACTCCACCTTGTAGGCCAGGAAGGGCCGACCCGAGAGGTCGAGCGCCACCTCGACCAACGCCTCGTCGAGCGGCAGCAGGATGGAGGCGAAGCGGCGGATCCCCGCCTTGTCCCCGAGTGCCTCGGCCAGGCACCCGCCGAGCACGATGCCCACGTCTTCGACCGTGTGATGGGCGTCGACGTGGAGGTCGCCGGTGGCGTGCACCGTCAGGTCGAAGCCGGCGTGGCGCCCGAGCTGCTCCACCATGTGGTCGAAGAAGGGCAACCCGGTCGCCACCTCGGTGCGTCCGGTCCCCTCCAGTACCAAGGTGGCATCGATCTTTGTCTCCTTGGTGACGCGTTCCTTGCTGGCGCTGCGGGTGCGGGTTGTCACAGGCTCTCCTCCAGGGCGTGCAGGAACCGATCGTTCTCCTCGGGCGTCCCGATGCTGACACGCAGGCAGCCGCGCAAGCCTTCCCAGCCCGCGCAGTTGCGGATCAGCACCGAGCGATCCAGCAGGGACCGCCACACCTCGTCGGCGTCGCGCCCGCGGGCGGAACAGGATGAAATTGGCGTCCGACGGCCAGGTGTCCACCCGCAACCCGGCCAGGGCTGCCGCCACGCGCCCGCGCTGCTCGGCAATGCGGGCGACCCGCTCCACCATCTCGGGCGCATGCCGCAGGGCCAGTTGCCCCGCGAGCTGCGTCTGCACCGACAGGTGGTACGGCAGGACCACGGCCTCGCACGCTGCCACCACCGCCGGGTCGGCCACCAGGTACCCGAGGCGGGCCCCGGCCAGGGCCCAGGTCTTTGAGAAGGTACGCGTCACCACCAAGCCGGGATGCGCCGGCCCGCGCAAGTCGAGCGCCGAGAAGGGTGAGAACTGCCCGTACGCCTCGTCGACCACGACCAGGCCGGGCGCGACCGCACAGATTGCCGCCACGGTGGCCGGCGGCTCGGCCCGACCGGTCGGGTTGTTGGGCGAGCACACGAAGGTCACCTTGGGCCGCGCCGCCGCGATCACCGCCGCGGCGTCCCCGGGCTCGATCAGGAAGCCGTCGTCTCGCTCGCCCTGCACCACCTCGGTGGCCGTGATGCGCGCGATGTGGGAGTGGAGCGCGTAGGTGGGCTCGAACACGAGCGCGCGCCGACCGGGCCCACCGAAGGCGAGGAGCAGGCACTGGAGCACCTCGTTCGAGCCGTTGGCGCAGAACACCTCCTCGGGCGTGACCCCGTGGTGATCGGCCAGGGCCGCTCGCAGCTCGGTGGCCGGACGGTCCGGGTACCGATGGAACGGCACCTCGGCGAGGGCGGCGAGCAACTCCGCCCGCCAGGCTTCCGGGGGCTCGTAGGGCGACTCGTTCGTGTTCAGGCGGACCTCGGCCTCGACCTGCGGTGAGTGGTACCCCTCGGCCAGGGCCAGGTCGGGCCGCACCGGCGGCACCGCGCTCATGGCGCGCCCGGTGCCGGGGCGCTCATGGCGCTCATGGCGCGCCCCGCTGCTCGTCGAGGGCGGCCAGGCGGCGGCGCACCGAGTCGGCGTGGGCCGGCAGCCCCTCGGTCTCGGCCAGGGTGACGACGTGAGGCCCGAGCGTACGCAGCGCCTCGGGCGTCACCCGCACGGCGTGGATGTGCTTGCGGAAGTCGTCGGCGCGCAGCGCCGAGGCGAACCTCGCCGTGCGGTTGGTGGGCAGCACGTGATTGGGTCCGGCTATGTAGTCGCCGACGCTCGCCGGCGACCATTCCCCGATGAACACCGCGCCCGCGTTCTGCACGGACTCGAGCATGGCCAGGCCCTCCGCCTCGGGCACCATCAGCTGCAGGTGCTCGGGCGCCACGACGTTGGCCACGGCCACCGCCTCGTCGGGTCCGTCGACGAGGCAGACCACGCCCGCGCCGGCCAGCGTCGACTCCAGGTCGGCCCGACGGCTCGACGCGGCCACGATCCGGTCGACCTCCTCGACGATGGCCGCTGCCAGCGTCGCGTCCCAGCAGACGAGCCAGGCCATCCCGTCGGGCCCGTGCTCGGCCTGCACGACGAGGTCGACGGCGGCGAAGGCCGCCGGCGTCCCGGGTCCGGCGACGACCACGATCTCGGATGGGCCGGCGAATGCGGAAGCCACGCCCACCATGCCGGAGACCTGGCGCTTGGCCTCAGCCACGTATGCGTTCCCCGGACCGGCGATCACGTCCACCGCCACGATGCTCTCGGTCCCGTAGGCCATGGCGGCGACGGCTTGCGCGCCGCCGACCCGGAACACCTCGTCGACGCCGGCGACCGCAGCGGCGCACAACGTGGCGTCGTCGATCCGCCCGTCGGGCCCGGGTGGGACGCACAGCGCGACGCTGGGCACGCCGGCCACACGCGCCGGCGCCGCACACATCAGGACGGTCGACGGGTAGCGGGCGCGCCCGCCGGGGGCGTAGAGGCCGGCTCGGGCCACCGCTCTTGTGAGGTGCGTCACCGTCACCCCGTCCCCGGCGAGGTCGCCGGGGGGCTGCCCCTCGTGCGCGTGGTAGGCGAGGATGCGGGCGAACGCCACCTCGATCGCCTCGCGCAGGGCAACCGGCACGGCGGCGCGCGCCGCCTCGAGCTGAGAGCGGTCGACCCGCATCCCTCCCGACAGGTCGACCCCGTCGAAGGTCGCCGTGCAGCGGGCGACCGCAGCGTCGCCCTCCTCGCGCACCTGCCGCAGGATCGAGGCCACGGCGTCGTGCACGTCGAGGCCGGGAGGCACCGGGCGCGGCAGGGCGGCGTCGAAGGGCGGCTCGGTGCCGCGCAGGTCGATGACACGGAGGGGCATGAGCTCACAAGGCTACCGGCGGCGTTCCCCACCCCATCTCCCACCTGGGCCGAGGATGGGCCAACATGGCGGGATGTCCTCCGCCGCCGAGATCTCGTCCCTGTCCTCGTCCCTGGCCGAGCTGCACGAGCGCGTCACCTCGCTGGCCGAGGGCGCTCTGGCCAGCGGCGACGAGGACATGGCCCACGAGCTGGTCGCCGTCGAGCGTGCGCTGGGTGGAGCGCTGCGCCGGCTCCGGCGCTTCACGCAGGCCGCCCGCGGCTGAGCGCAGCGCGGTCAGACGGCGTAGAGCACAAGCTCGTGGCCGAGCAGGGAGGCCGCGGTGCGCAGGACGGGCTGGCGCTGGGACACGACCGCGCAGTTGCGGCGTTCGGCCACCTCGACGACGGCGATGGCACTGAGGTCCGACGTGTCGCACCGTGCCGCGATCTCGCCCGACCGCCGGGCCGTGTCGGCCGTGAACGGCTCCACCTCCGTGCCGGCCAGCAGCTCACTGACGCGGTCCTGGCGTCCCTCGGTCCGATATCCCTCAGCGGCGGTGATCGCGGGCACGACGGGCACGATCCCGTTAGACAGCGCGGCCCGGTGCAGGGCCCACATCATCCTGTCGCCGCGTGCTGCGGCATGCAGCGCACCCAGCCCGTAGACCAGCCCCTCGCGGCGTGTGTCCGGGCTCACCGGCGCCGCACGCGCGACGCAACGCCGGACATCCCCGAACGGAGGCGGGCCAGCAGAGCCTCACCAGCCGCCACCTCCTCGGCGCTGAGCGAGCCGGTCTCGCCCTCCCACGCGGCCACACCGCGGAGGCCCTGGCGTACGCGCAACTGCCGTTCGGCTGCCGACGAGAGCCACGCACTGAAGGAGACGCTGTCCTGGCGAGCCGCCTCCTCGACCGCGGCGGCCACCGCGTCGTCGAGCGACACCGAACGTTTGGTGACCATGGGGCCGAGGGTAACACCTGAAGTAATACCAGCGCGCCCACCGTCCTCCCGGTGGTGCGACCGTCCCGGGAAAACACCAGTGCCGGCCCAAAGGCCGGCACTGGTGCGAGCCGACCAGGAGGCGGATCCTGGCGTCGGCCCTCGTGGAACCAGGTGGCGGGAACCGGTTCCGGCCACATGGTAGCCCGCGACTCCACGCTGTTCACCTACCAGATCCAGGTGCCTCGAATAGCAGAAGTCAGGCGGCGGGGAATACGGCAGACGGGCAGAAGTCCGACAGCGGGCAGGCAGCACAGTGAGGTCGCCGTGCGGGGCACGTCTCGCGTCCGTGCAGGATCACTCGCAGGCTGAAGGCGCCGCGCTCGGTGGCGGGGATGAACGTGTTCAGCACGTGCTCCACCTTGACAGCGTCCCGCCAGGCCGTGACCGGTAGCTCCTCGACGAGCCCGAGGCGCTGACTCACCCGGAGCACGTGCGTGTCCACCGGCAGCCCGGGCAGGCCGAAGGCGACGCTCCGCACGACGTTGCCCGTCTTGCGACCGACGCCCGGAATCGCCACCAGGTCGGACAGCCCCGCGGGCACTTCGCCCCCGAATCGCTCGGAGACGGTGGCCGCCATGCCGATCAGGCTCCGTGCCTTGGCCCGGAAGAACCCGGTGGACCGGATGATCCCCTCGACGTCCTCGGGGTTGGCCGCAGCCAGCGCGGCGGCGTCCGGGTAGGCGGCGAAGAGGGCGGGTGTCACCATGTTGACCCGGGCGTCGGTGCTCTGGGCCGACAGGATCGTGGCCGCCAGCAGCTGGAACGGGTCGTGGAAGTCGAGCGCACACAACTCGGCCGCGCTGCCCGGGTAGCGCGCCGCCAGGCGCTCCATGGCCAGGCGCGCCCTGCCCTTGGGTGTCCGGGGCTTCGCCACCGGATCAACGTACCGGGTTACGTTGATCCGATGAGTGCTGGGGGCAACGGTCGGGAGGAGCTCGTCGTCACCAGCCTCGCCACGCTCGAACCCGCAGACCGCTCCGCCCTGAGCGGCCTGCTGACCCGCGCCGAGGAGGTGGACGGACACCCCGCCTTGCCCGAGCCGCAACGCCTCGCTCTCCTGCATCCAACCCGGCCGGTCGGTGAACGTCTGGTGCTCGCCCGCGGTCCCGGGGGCGAGCACCTCGTGCGGGGCTGTGCGCTCCTCTCCCCCGGCCGGGACGGCTCGACGGTGGTCCACGTCGTCGTGGACCCCGCCTCCCGGCACGACGACGCCCAGGGCGGCGCCGTCGCCGGGAGCGCCGGTGACCTGACGACCGCTCTGGCCCGCCGGGCCGTGGCCGAATCGGCAGCCGACCACGCCGTCGAGATGTGGGCCATGCAGGCGAGCCGTTCCGACGACCGGCGCGCCGCCGCCCTCGGGTTCGACCCCGAACGCGACCTGCTCCAGATGCGCGTCCCGTTGCCGCTCGATCCCGGCGTGATGGCCGCCACACGCCCGCTCGCCACCCGGCCGTTCGTCCCCGGACGCGACGAGGGTGTGTGGGTCGACACCAACAACCGTGCCTTCGCCACCCACCCGGAGCAGGGCGGCTGGACGGTGGACCAGCTCCGCGACCGCATGAATGCCCCGTGGGTCGAGTTGAAGGGGTTCTTGGTGGCCGACGACCCGGACGGCCCTGGCCTCATCGGGTTCTGCTGGACCAAGGTCCACCGCGCCGCCACACCGGTTCTGGGGGAGATCTACGTGGTCGCCGTCGACCCGCGCCACCACGGCCACGGCTGGGGCCGCTCGCTCACGGTGGCCGGGCTCGAGTCCCTGGCCGGACGCGGCGTGCACCATGGGATGCTCTACACCGACGCCGACAACGAGGCGGCGGTGTCGCTCTACCGCTCACTCGGCTTCACCGTCGATCATGTGGACCGCTGCTACCGGCGCGACCCGCGCCGCGGGGCTCCGTCGTGAGCCCGCGCTGGATCAGCTGACGCCGGTGCCGATGGCGCGTCCGACCCCGTAGGTGACCGTGGCGGCCACCCCGGTCACAACGAGCTGGCGCAGCGCGGAGGCGAACGGTGAGCGCTCGGTGAACCGGGCCAGCACGACCCCAACCACGACGGCGGCCACGGCGCTGAAGGCGATCGACATGACGAGTGCGGCCGTTCCCGACGTGAAGAGCCACGGCAGAAGGGGGATGAAGGCGCCGATGGCGAACGTGATGAACGACGCCGCCGCCGCCTGCCAGGGCGAACCCAGGCTCTGCACGGAGATGCCCAGCTCCTCGCGTGCGTGCACCTCGAGCGCGAGATCCGGGTCGCGGTGCACCTCCTTGACCATGTCGGTGGCCACGTCAGGGTCGATCCCCCGCTGCACGTACATGCCACGGAGCTCCGCCGCCTCTCCTTCGGGGTGATGGGTGATGGCGCGGCGCTCGACCTCGAGCTCGCGCTCCATCAGCTCACGCTGGGCCTTCATCGACACGTACTCCCCGGCCGCCATGGAGAAGGAGCCGGCGATGAGCCCGGCCACGCCGGCCAGCTTGACAATGGACCCACCCGGATTGGCCCCCGCCATGCCGAGGACCAGGGACACGTTGGTCACCAGGCCGTCGCTGATCCCGAAGACGGCGGCCCGGGCACCTCCGCCCCGCACGTCCCGATGACGGTGTGGGGGATTGAAGTCGTGCTCGCCGGCGGTGCTCACCAGGGCCACCCTAGTGAGGTCCCCGGCGCGGGTAGCGTCCAGCAGCGGTAGTGAGCCCGAGCCCGCCCATCAGTGAGGAGCAGACCATGACCACCGCCGTTGCCGTCGACGAATTCCACACCCTCGTCGGACAGCACATCGGCTACTCCGAGTGGGAGACGATCACCCAGGACAGGGTGAACCTCTTCGCCGACGCAACCGACGACCACCAGTGGATCCACGTCGACCCCGAACGCGCCAAGGACGGTCCTTTCGGCGGAGCCATCGCCCACGGGTACCTGACCCTGTCCCTCGCTCCTGTGCTTCTCAACCGCGTGCTCACGGTCGAGAAGATGACCTTCGGCGTGAACTACGGTTGTAACAAGGTGCGCTTTCCCTCTCCGGTGCCGGTTGGGTCCGATCTGCGCATGGGGGTGACCGTCGCCGACGTCGAGGAGACCGGCAGCGGGGTGCAGGTCACCTTCGATCTCGTCTTCGAAGTCAAGGACGCGCCGAAGCCGGCCTGCGTGGCCCAGGTCGTGTACCGCTACTTCCGCTGAGTGGCTCGGGTGCCCGATCGCGGCAGCAGGCGGCAGCGGTGGACGCGGGCCCGGTGACACCGGCGACTCCGGCCGCCCCCGAGGCGTCCGAAGAGCCGCTGCCCACCGGCCCGGAGAAGACGGCGCGGGTACGCGCCATGTTCGACACCATCGCGCCCCGCTATGACATGGTGAACCGGCTCATGACCTTCGGGCTGGACCAGGTCTGGCGCCGTACCACCGTCGAATCCCTGGCGCTACCGGCCGGCGCCCGCGTCCTCGACCTGGCCTGCGGCACCGGTGACCTGTCGCGCCTCGCGCTCCGTCGCGGCTACCGCGTGGTCGGCGCCGACCTGAGCGCCGGCATGCTGGCCGCCAACGGCACTGGCACCCCGCTGGTGGAGGCCGACGGCAGCGCGCTCCCGTTCACCTGGGGTGCGTTCGACGGTCTGGTGTGCGGCTACGCCCTGCGCAACTTCACGGACTTGGGCGCGACGTTGGGCGAGTGCGCCCGGGTGCTTCGACCCGGGGGCCGCCTGGCCGTGCTCGAGGTCGACGCCCCCTCGTCACGGCTTTGGCGCGGGGGCTACGAGTTGTGGTTCAACCGCGCCGTCCCGGTCCTCGGAGGCGCGCTGTCCGACCGGGCCGCCTACCGCTACCTGCCGCGCTCGGTCGCCTACCTCCCGCCGAGCCCCGTCCTGCGCCGGATGCTGGTCGACGCCGGCTTCTCGGCCGTCGGCATCCGGCCCCTGGCCGGTGGCCTGAGCCAACTGGTGGTGGCCACCCGCGCCGGCATGCTGTGATCGCACCCCTGCACGCGCGGACCGTGCCGCTCGAGTACGGCCCGGACGCACTCCAGTTCGACGCCGGGCCCACCGTCCTGTTCGATCGTCCCGGGCTGACCCTGGTGGGCTGGGGCACGGCATTGCTCGTCGAGGCGGCGCAGGCCGCCGCGGCGTTGGACGCCATCCCCTGTGACGACCCGGTTGGATGCCTCGGGTCCGGGCCGGTGGCCCTCGGCGCGCTGCCGTTCCTCGAGTGCATGGGCGGGCTCCTGGTCATCCCGCGCTTCACCATGGGCATCGCGCGCGACCCCGAGGGCCGGACACGGCGGTGGGCCACGGCGGTCGGCCCGGCCGACGCCGCGCTGCCGCAAACCGACGAGCTCTTCGACGCCGTCCTCTGGCAGTACGGGACGCGGCCCGACGAGGCGTCGGAGCCGGAGGTCACCGGTGTGCACACACCCATGCCCGCGGCGGGGTACGCGGACATGGTGGCCGACGCCGTGGCCACCATGCGCGCCCCGGGTGCCGCACTGCGCAAGGTGGTGCTGTCCCGGCCGGCCACCGTGCGTTTCGACGGGGAGCTGCCCCTGGCAGCCGTGCTGCGGCGGTTGCGGGCAGGCGAGCCGCAGTGCACCATCTTCTCCATGCCCGTGCGCGACGGGACCTTCTTCGGCGCCAGTCCGGAGCTGCTCGTCGCCCGCCACGGGAGCCGCGTGGCCAGCCACCCGCTGGCAGGCACCGTGCCGCGCGGGGAAACTGCCCGCGCCGACGCCGACGCCCAGCGCGACCTGGCCCACTCGGGCAAGGACCGCGAGGAGCACCGCTACGTCGTCGAGGAGGTCGCCGGTGCGCTGGCCCCGGCCTGCGACGAGCTCACGGTGCCACCCGAGCCTTCGCTGGTGGCGTTCCGCTCCGTGGCCCACCTGGGCACGCGGATCGAGGGGCGTCTCGCGTCGCCCGTGAGCGTACTCGAGCTCGTCAATCGCCTCCATCCCACACCTGCCGTCGGCGGCACGCCCCGAGCGGACGCGCTGGCGTTCATCGCCACGCACGAAGTGGGGCGACGCGGCGCCTGGGCCGGGCCCGTGGGCTGGGTGGGTGCCGGGGGTGACGGTGAGTGGATGATCGGCATCCGCAGCGCGCTCCTGACCGACGGCGGCGACGCCGTCACGCTGCGCGCCGGAGCGGGCATCGTGGCCGGCTCGGACCCGGCGGCGGAGGCGGTCGAGACCCACGCCAAGCTCGCGACGGTGCTCGACACCGTTCTCCCGGGGGCCTCAGCCCGACTGCGATGAGGCCGCTCCAGCCGGGGTCTCGGGCCCCGGCGCCGGCCGGGGCGCGCCCGGCCGGAGGGTCTGACCGCCGGCACCGGCGCCGGGGCCGGCGCGTGGTCCGGCCGGGGGGATCCGCACGAGGAGCGTGGCGCCGGGTCCCGGGGTGGCGACGACCTCGGCCGTCCCGCCCAGTGCCTCGGCGATGGCGCGCACGATGGCGAGGCCCAAACCGGTCCCCGACGCGGAACGGGACGGATCGGATTGGTAGAAGCGGTCAAAGACCCGCGGCGCCTCGCCGGGGGCGATGCCGGGACCGTTGTCGGACACCTCGATGCTCCCCATGCCCCGCGACACACCCGCCGACACAGTGATCTCGGTGCCGTCGGGCGTGTGGGCGAGCGCGTTGCGCACCAGGTTGTGCGCCACCTGCGCCAGGCGCTCGGCGTCGCCCAGGACGACGACCGGGTCGCCCCGGACGAGACGCAGCCGGTGGCCGTGGGGCACCGCGTCGGCGTCACCCACCACGTCGGCGCAGATCTGCTGCAGGTCGACGGGTTCCGTCCGCAGCGGGCGGCCCCGGTCCAGCTCGGCCAGCAGCAGCAGGTCCTCGACCAGACCGCTCATGCGGGTGGCCTCCTCCTCGATGCGCTGAAGCGCCCTGCGCCGCCCGACCTCGTCGGAGAAGCCGCCGCGCGCCAGCAACTCGGCATAGCCCCGGATGGAAGTGAGCGGCGTCCGCAGCTCGTGCGAGGCGTCGGCGACGAACTGCCGCAGGCGCTCTTCGGAGGCGGACTTCTCCTCGAAGGCACCCTCGATTTGGGTCAGCATCTCGTTGAGCGCCAGGCCCAGGCGCCCCACCTCGGTGCCCGCCCGGCCCTCGGGTACGCGGCGGGCCAGGTCGCCCGACGCGATGGCGTCGGCCGTGCCCGCCATCTGGTGCAACGGGCGCAGACCGCGGCGGACAACCACGAGCACCAGCACGCCCATGGCCAGGAGGATGGCCAGGCTGGTGAGGAGCTCGACCCGCCGCAGTGAGGCCAGCGTGTCGTTCGTGGGGTTCAAGGAGATCGACGTGACCAGGGTGCCCTGGGGCACGGTCACGGCCAGCGTGCGGTACTGGCCTCCCGGATCGCCCCTGCTGGCCAGCACCACGGCGTCGGGGTTGGGGTGGAAGGTGCCGGCGTACCGGCCGACCTTGGAGCGTCGGCCCGTGTCGGGGACGCGCTGCACCGGGAGGGACTTCGTCAGCACGGGGGCCGGGTCCGGCCGGGTGGGCGAGCCCGACGGGCGGCGCAGGATCACGCGACCCTTGTCGTCGAGAAGGGTCAGGTACACCTCGGGCGACACGTGACGCGACAGGGATGCCCGGTCGACGGCCACCGCGTGCTGCTCCGCATAGGCGAGGAACTCGAACCCGAGCGCCTCGTTCTGGACAAGGGTGTTGTCGGCCTGGCCGTAGAGGAACGATCGGACGGAGGTGTAGATGGCGAGGTCGGCCACCAAGAGGCCCACCACGAGCAGCAGCGCCACCAGGGCGACCAGCCGCTTCTGGAGGCTCATCGCAACACGTTCATCCTTGCCGGGTCATCCTTCTCGTGGCAGGCGCAGGGTGTAACCGACGCGGCGGATGGTGTGGATCAGCGCCGGCTCCCGATCGTCGATCTTCTTGCGCAGGTAACTGATGTACGTCTCCACGATGTTCGGGTCGCCGTGGAAGTCGAAGCCCCACACGTTGTCGAGCAACTCGGACTTGGAGATGACCCGCCGGGCGTTCTCCAGCAGGTAGCGCAGCAGGTTGAACTCCGTTGCCGTGAGCTCGACCTCGGCGTCGTCACGCCAGACTTCGTGGGTGTCGACGTCCATGGTCAGGTCGGCGAAGCGGAGCCGGGAGTTGTCGGCTGCGGCCGCCTCCCCGGCCCGCCGCAGGATGGCCCCGACGCGTGCGGTGAGCTCCTCAATACTGAACGGCTTCGTGACGTAGTCGTCGCCCAGGCGCAGGCCCTCGACCTTGTCCTCGACCGTGTCACGCGCCGTCAAGAACATGATCGGGACCTGTTCCCCCTGGTTGCGCAGCCGCCGGCACACCTCGTTGCCGTCGAAGTCCGGCAGCATCACGTCGAGCATGACCAGATTGGGGCGGAAGCTGCGGACCTGCTCGATCGCCTCAGCCCCGGTAGACGCCACTCCGACCTGGTAGCCCTCGAAGCTCAACGCGGTCGAGAGCAGCTCGGCGATGGTCGGCTCGTCGTCGACCACCAAGATCCGCGCGCCGGGGGCCTCGGCGCTCACGCCACGCTGCCCGGCGCCTTGGTCACACCGTCTCGGGCCCTCCCCGACACGGCGTTGCGGGTGCCCCGGACGAGGCGGCCGAGTGCCCACCACGTCACGAGCGCGAGTGCCTCGATGACGATGACCGACGACATCTTCGACTGACCCGCCTCCCGGTCGACGAAGCTGATCGGCACCTCGCGGATGACCGCGCCGCACTGCTTGGCCCGGTACGTCATCTCGACTTGGAAGCCGTACCCCTCGGCCCGGACGCCGTCGAGGTGCAGGCGCTGGAGGATCCGGGCCGAGTAGACCCGGTACCCGGCCGTCGAGTCGGCCACGTGGAGACCGAGCATGGCCGAGGCGTACAGGTTGCCGCCACGGGACAGCAGGTGGCGGTACCAGGCCCAGTTGGGGATGCTGCCGCCCGCCACGTAGCGAGACCCGATGACCACGTCCACACCCTCGTCGAGCGGCGCCACCAGGGTGGGCAGGGCGGCCGGGTCGTGGGAGAAGTCGGCGTCGATCTCGACGAAGGCGTCGTAGCCGCGCTCGAGGCCCCAGGCGAATCCGGCGCGGTAGGCACTGCCGAGCCCGGACTTGGCCGTGCGGGCGAGCAGGTGTACGTCGGGCATCTCGCCGGCCGCCGCCTTCACCAGGTCGCCCGTCCCGTCGGGGCTCCCGTCGTCCACGACGAGGATGCCTGCCTCGGGCAGGCTCGCGCGGATCCGTTTCAGCATCCGCTCGATGTTCTCCGACTCGTTGTAGGTCGGGATGACCACCAGCGGCCGCATGCGGACACTCTACGTGTTCAATGCGGAAAACGCCGTGCGCCGCCGCCGTGGCGGCCGGCGCTGTCCTGCCTCTGGCCTGGGCCTTTGGTACTCATCGTGCCTGAGGAGCCGCTCGGACTCAGGGGGGAATTGGCCGCTCCGTGTCCCCCGGATCGGACGCCACCATGGCCGCCTGCTCCACACCGGCGTCGGGGCCACGCCGCAGCTCGCGCACGATCACCTGGACAGCGCCACCGAAGGGGATGCCCACCAGGGCGCCGACGAAGGTGCCCAGACCCCCGGCGATCCGTCCGCCGAGGGTGGCCCCGACCAGGACCGCCACCAGCACCCAGAACGGGTTGAGCTGGACCGTCCTGCTCATGACGATCGGGTTCAGCACGTGGTTCTCGAGCTGCTGGTAGACGAGGAAGACCACCAGCATGATGATGCCCGCGGGCACGGAGTGGATGGCGGCGATGATCACGACCGGCACGCCGGCGAGCAACCCCCCGACCAGGGGCAGCAAGTCTACCAACGCCACCCAGACAGCAAGGAGCAGCGCGAACGGCACGCCGAGGACGGTCAGCGTCACCCCCACGATCACGCCCGCGATCAGCGACGTCAGGCCGTTGCCCAGCATGTAGCCCGTCACCGAGCTGATCGACTCGTCGATCACCCGGCGCAGGCGGTCCGCTGTGGTCGGCCGGAAGAGCCCCAGGAAGCCGTTCCACATGCGCGGCGCCTCGAGCATCGTGAAGAACGTGAGGATGGCGATCGTGACGATGGACACGACCGTGGACACCGCCGCGGCACCGACGGAGAACGCGGTGGCCGGCTTGAGCACCTTGGTGAGCTGGGAGCTGAACTTGGCCGACCCCTCCGAGAGGTACTTCTGCAGGTGCAGCCGGAAGACGAGGCGACCGAGTGGGCCGCGTCCCTTCTTGGTCTGCGCGATGAGGTGGGGCACCTGCTTGCCGAAGTGCACGGCCGCCGTGACGAGGGGCTCAGTGAACAGGTACACCAACCCGATGAGGACCAACGCCCCGAGGAGGAACACGAGCAGCACCGCGCCCCCGTGGCTCATGCCCCGGCGGCGCAGGGCGCGCGTCGCCGGCGTGAACAGGAGCGTGATGAAGAACGCGATGACTGCGTAGACCAAGATGGTGCGCAGGACCCACAGCCCAAGGATGAGCGCCGCGTTCAGGTCCAGCAGCAGGATCACCACGACGGCGGAGGCCACGATGGTGCCGAGCGGGATGCCCCGCCGGTCCGCGCTGCCCGAGAGCTTCGACCGCCAGGTGTCGGGGGCGTCCGCGGTCATGCGTCCCAGCTTGGCAGGTCCGGCCTCGGGAAATGCGGTTCTTCGGCGCTCCGGCGTGCCAGCATTGACGGCCATGGATCCCGCCGACGCCGGGGACAACGCCGGGGACAACGCCGGGCACGACGCCGGGGACGCCGCCGGGGACGACGCCGGGGACGACGCCGGCACGCGTGGGGACACCGGCGCGGACACCGGCGCGCACGGGGCCGTGCCCGCCGGGGCGGTGCGGCCTCGCGCGCCCCGCCAGCGGCGCCGCTTCCTCCCCCGCAACGTGAAGGTCACGCTCACGGTGCTCGTGGGCTTCTTCGTCGCGGAGTACGTCCTCCTGCCCGAGCTGGCCAGCGCCCGCAGGGAATTCCACCGGCTGAGCCAGCTCAACGTCATGTGGCTCCTCCTCGGTGCGCTGCTCGAGGTGGCGGCACTCGTCGCCTACGCCGAGCTCACGCACGCGGTCCTCTCCCCGGGAGCTCCGCACCGGTTCCGCGTGCTGCGCATCAACATGTGGGCGCTCGCCATCAGCCACACCGTCCCGGGCGGGACGGTGCCGGGGACGGCGGCCAGCTACCGGTTGCTCACCGAGTCGGAGGTGTCGGGCAGCACGGCGGCGACCGGCCTCGCGACCCAGGGCATCGGCTCGGCCGTCGTCCTCAACGTCATCTTCTGGCTCGCCCTGCTCGTCTCCATCCCGCTCCAGGGCTACAACCCCGCCTACGGGTTCGCCGCCATCCTCGGCGTCCTGCTGCTCGCGCTCTTCGCGGGTGTCGTCTTCTTCCTCACGCGCGGCGAGAAACATGCCGCCGTCCTCGTCACCAAGGTCGCGAACCGCCTGCCGTTCGTGCGGGCCGAGACCGTCACCTCCCTGGTCCAGAAGGTGGCCGACCGCATGAAGATCCTCTTCACCAGCTCCGAGATCCTGCTGCGGGCGGGCATCTGGGCCGCGGCCAACTGGCTGCTCGACGCCGCCTCCCTGTGGGTCTTCCTCTTCGCGTTCGGGGCGCGCGTCAACCCCGTCGACGTGCTGGTCGCCTTCGGGCTGGCCAACATCCTGGCCGTGATCCCGGTCACCCCGAGCGGCCTGGGCGTGATCGAGCTGACCATCATCGCCGTGCTCAAAGGCTTCGGCGTACCCGGCGACCTGGCCGCCGCAGGCGTCCTCACCTGGCGGCTGGTCAACTTCTGGCTGCCCATCCCCTTCGGCGGCGCCGCCTACCTGTCACTGCGCTTCCGGCTCCCGAGGACCGCCCCGGCCGAGTCCGCCCAGGCGACGGCCAAGGCGCTCACCCCCTCTTGACCCGGCGGGCCTGATGCACGCGACCCGGCCCACGGTCACCGACCGCTGGGTGGCGGCGCAACGGGCCCGGCTCGGTCGCACCCGCCCCTCGACCCCGCGGGGGACGTGGACGCCGAAGAGCGCCTCTACCGCGATGTGGCCGGGCGTGCCACGCCCGCCCTAGGCCCGACCGGCGCCCTCGAGCTGCGGACGCGCGCCGTGGACGCCGAGGTGGCGCGTGCGCTCGGCCGCGGCACCGAGCAGGTCGTCCTGGTGGCCGCCGCCTATGACGGCCGGGCGCTGCGCTTCGGGGGCGGGCCCGCCCGCTGGTTCGACGTCGAGCGACCCGGGTTGCTGGCCGACAAGCGGCGGCGCCTGCGCGCCCTCGAAGTCGCGGGACAGTGGGTGACCGACGTCGCCGTGGAGGGCCTCGAGGCCGGGCGGGTGGGCCCGGCCCTCGACGCGGCCGGCCACGACGCTGCCCGCCCCTCGCTCTTCGTGTGCGAGGACGTCGCCCTGGCCCGCTCCCTCGAGACGACGGCGGGCCTCTTGGGCGCCCTGCGCTCCCGGGCTGCCCCCGGCAGCACGCTGGTGGCCGGGTTCGAGGTGGCACCCGAGGCGGCCGGCGCGCGGCGCGCGCTCCGTGAGCTGCGCGACAGGGTGTCGCGGCCCGGGCGAGAGCTCTACCGTCCCGGGGACCCCGAGAAGTTGCTCGTCGTCACCGGCTGGCGGGTGGCCCGGACCGAGTCGGCCCCGCCGGGGCCCCTCGACGCCGGGTGCTACGCGGCAGGTCCTGGTCTGCGAGCCCGGAGCAGCCGACGCCGGGCAGGAGCCCACGGCGCGCCGCGGGCTCAGCCGGCGGCTGCGCCGTCCTCGCCCGTCTCGACCCGCAGGTCCGAGTCGAGACGGCGGCGGACCCGCTCCCGGGCCAACTCCTTGAGCCGGTCCTGCGAGCTCACCCCGTGCACGTTCTTCACCCGGCGCCAGCGCCGGTCCGGGCCCAGCTCCCAGGCATTGGTGTCGTCGGCGAAGACGAGGTCGAGCACCTCGAAGAGGCGGGCCTGGAGCTCGGGGTCATGCACCGGGACGACCACCTCGATCCGGCGGTCCAGGTTGCGACCCATGAGGTCGGCCGAGCCGATGAAGATCTTCAAGGGCAGCCCGGGTCCGGCCGCCGGGTCGGCGGGGGCGCCGCCGAAGCGGTAGATGCGCGAGTGCTCCAAGAAGCTGCCCACGATGGAGCGCACCCGGATGTTCTCGGAGAGCTCGGCGATGCCGGGCCGGAGCCGGCACAGCCCGCGCACGGCCAGGTCGATCTGCACACCCGCCCCCGACGCGCGGTACAGCGCATCGATCATGGCGGCGTCCGTGAGGCCGTTGACCTTCATCACGATGCGCCCGGCAGGCCCGGTCTCGGCCTGCTCCTCGATCATCGCCATGATCCTCCGGCGCACGGTCACGGGCGACACCAGGATCTGGCGGTAGTCAGCGTGGCGCGAGAAGCCGGTCAGGTAGTTGAAGAGCTCGCCGACGTCGGCACCGATGTCGGGATCCGCCGTCAGCAACCCGAGGTCCTCGTAGATGCGAGCCGTCTTGGAGTTGTAGTTGCCCGTGCCCACGTGGCAGTAGGTCCGGACGCCGTCGTCCTCGCGTCGAAGCACGAGCGCCGTCTTGGAGTGCGTCTTCAGACCGACGATGCCGTACACGACGTGCACGCCAACTTCTTCGAGGGCGCGTGCCCACCCGATGTTGGCCTCCTCGTCGAAGCGGGCCTTGAGCTCGACCACGGCTGCCACCTGCTTGCCGTTCTCCGCCGCCTCGATCAGCGCGGCGACGATGGGGCTGTCCGCGCCGGTGCGGTAGAGGGTCTGCTTGATCCCGAGCACCGCCGGGTCCTTGGCCGCCTCGGCCACGAAGGCCTCCACCGACGTGGCGAAGGAGTCGTAGGGGTGGTGCACCAGCAGGTCGCGCTCGCGCAGCATGGCGAAGAATTCGGCCGGGTCCTGGGCGGCGGTGGCCAGCCGCGGCGGCGTCATCGGAGTCCACGTCTCGGCGTGCAGGTCGGGGCGGTCCAGCCCGTAGACGCCCCACAGCCCACTGAGGTCGATGGGGGCACCGACGCGGAACACCCCGTCGGCCCCGACCTCGAGCTCGGAGGCCAGCATGTCCACCAGGTCCTGGCCGGTGTCGGCCTCCACCTCGAGCCGTAGCGCCTTGCCGAATCGACGCCGGCGCAGCTCCATCTCGATGGCGGCCAGCAGGTCGTCGGCCTCGTCTTCCTCGAGCGCCAGGTCGGCGTTGCGGGTCACCCGGAATACGTGGTGATGCCCGACGGCCATGCCCGGGAACAGCGAGTCCAGGTGGGCGGCGATCACCTGCTCGAGGGGCACGAAGCGCTCGCCGTCGGGCATGACGACGAATCGGGGCAGTGTCTGGGGCACCTTGACGCGGGCGATCCGCCGCTCGCCGGTGGACGGGTCCTCCACCTCGACCACGAGGTTGAGCGAGAGGTTCGAGATGTACGGGAAGGGGTGGCCGGGGTCCACCGCGAGGGGGGTGAGCACGGGATAGATCCTGCGCTGGAAGACGTCGACCATGTGGTCGCGGTCGTCGTCGTCGAGCGACGACCAGTCGGAGAGCCGGATGCCGGCCTCGGCCAGCCCCGGGGCGATGAGGTCCAAGAAGATGTGGTCCTGCCGGCGCACCAGCTCCTCGACGCGACCCCGGATCATCGTGAGCTGCTCCCCGGGGCGGAGCCCGTCGACGCTGCGGGTGCGCACGCCGGCGGCCACCTGGTCCTCGAGCGCCGCCACTCTGATCTGGAAGAACTCGTCGAGCAGCTCCGAGAAGATGGCGAGGAACTTCGCCCGCTCGAGCAGCGGCTGCCCGTCGTCCTCCGCCAGGTCGAGCAGCCGGTTCCCGAAGTCGAGCCGCGACTGCTCCCGGTTGGTGAAGCGCTGGAAGCCGAAGGCTTCGATCTGCTGGTACGTCGGCGGCGTCCGGTGTGCAGCCTCGGACGGCGGGTGCCCGGCGGTGCCGTCGAGGTCGGCTGCTCCACCCCCCGCAGCGTGCCCCGAACCCTCGGCGGCCGGCTCGGGGGATCGGGGTTGCGGTTGGGTCTGGGTCATGGGGAGCGATGGGTCGCGAGCGGCGGGACCAGGCGGGTGGCCCAGCACCGGACCGCATGTCACCACAGATGATACCCCCCACCACTACGATTCGCCCGGTGCCGCCCGGTCCTCGCCGCACAGCGATCCCGCGCTATGTCTTGGGCCCCAAGCCTCGGCGGCGCACCGAAATGGGTCTGCTCATCTTCGGATCGCTCCTCATCGTCGCCCTCTACGTGATCGCCGAGCTCGGGGTGAAGTCGAAGATCCCCCCCAACATCGGGCCCTTCCTCGGGATCGTGCTCGGGCTGGCCCTGGCGGCCCACATGGCCAACCGGTGGCTGGCCCCCGACGCCAACGCCGTCATCCTCCCCCTGGCCGCGCTGCTCAACGGCATCGGGTATGTCGTGATCGCCCGCTGGAACCCGCTCTATGCCCGCCAGCAGTCGGGGTGGGTGGCCCTCGGCGTCCTGTTCTACGTCCTCACCCTGCTGGTCGTGCGCTACACGCGTGACCTCGACCGCTACCGCTACATGCTGCTCCTCTTGGCCGGCATCATGCTGCTGGCGCCGCTGTTCTTCAGCCCGATCAACGGCGCCCGCCTGTGGGTGCATGTCGGGGTGGTTCGCTTCCAGCCCATCGAGTTCTCCAAGCTGCTCCTGTGCATCTTCTTCGCCTCCTACTTCGCCGAGAACAAGGAGATGCTCTCCATCCCGACGGCGCAGATCGGCAACCGCCTCTTCCTCGATCCCCGTCCGCTGATCCCGATCCTGGTCGCCTGGGGCGCCGCCATGGCCGTCATCGGCCTGGAGGGCGACATCGGCTTCGCCGCTCTGCTGTTCACCCTCTTCATCGGCATGCTCTGGATCACCACGGGCCGCATCGGGTACCTGGTGTTCGGCGCGCTGCTCTTCGCCGTCGGCGCCTACGTGGCGGCGCGCTACTTCGGCCAAGTCCACCTCCGGGTGAACGAGTGGCTTGACCCCTGGCAGACGCAGACCAACATCAACTCCGGCGGCGCTCAGCTGCGACTGGGCTGGTACGGCTTCGCCCAGGGCGGCGTCGGCGGCACCGGACTGGGCTTCGACCCCTCGAGCGGCACCATCCCGTTCCTGACGACCGACATGATCTTCTCCGCCATCGGCACCGAGATGGGCCTCGTCGGCGGGGCCGCCGTGGTCTTCGCCTACATGCTCCTGGTCGGGGCCGGCTTCCGGGTCTCCCAGGCGGCGCGCTCGGACTTCTCCCGCCTCATGGCGACCGGGCTGACCCTGATCCTCGGGTTCCAGGCCTTCTTCATCATGGCGGGCGTCACCCGCCTGCTCCCGTTCACGGGGATCACGCTGCCGTTCGTGGCCTACGGCGGATCCTCGCTGCTGGCCAACTACATGCTGATCGCGCTGTTGATCCGGATCTCCGACGAGGGGGCCAAGGCGCAGATGGCCATGGCGTCCGTGGGCGCGGCGGCGGCGCCGGGCGAGCGGCCCATGGTGCCGACCCGCTGAGACGGGTCCACCGTCGGGACCGGCGCGGTCCCGGCCGGCCCACGGGCGTCAGTTGGAGCTGAGGCCCTCGCGGCTGAGCGGCAGCGCCCCGCCCTCGGCGGCCTCCTCCTCGGCCTTCTGCGGCAGCCCGCGCACGAGAGTGATGATCGCGACGGCGATGATCGCACCGACGATCGGTCCGACGATGTAGACCCACCAGCCGGTGAAGTCCCACGACACGATGTCGGGGCCCAGGGTGCGGGCCGGGTTCATGGAGGCGCCGCTGATCGGGCTGGCGAAGAGTCCGAGGAGGGCCACCGTTGAGCCGACGGCGAGCGCCGCGTTGT
The DNA here is from genome assembly GCA_963781955.1 of uncultured Acidimicrobiaceae bacterium. GTDB lineage: Bacteria > Actinomycetota > Acidimicrobiia > Acidimicrobiales > RAAP-2 > Bog-473. Next base: position 1,165,818 of record CAWAHU010000001.1, on the reverse strand, counting down.
GCCCGATGCTGCGGTAGCCGGTGGCCGTGTTGAGGATGACCGTGACCAAGATGGCCGTGAGGATCATCTCCATGACGAGCGAGCGCCACTCCCCGCCCGGCTTGGCGATGGGGTAGTTGCTACCCGACGAGACGTGCGTGTACATGGCCTGCAGGACGAGCGCGGCGCAGATGGCACCGGCGAACTGCACCACGATGTAGGGGATGGCCCAGACCGCCCTGAAGACTCGGCGTGCCGTGAAGGCGATCGTCACCGCGGGGTTGATGTGCAGACCGGACAACGGGCCGAGGGCGTAGATCATCGCCATCACGACCGCTCCGGGGGCGATGACCGCCGCGCTCCGGCTGATGGGGCTGTTCCCGACGTAGTGGTTGATCACACCCGATCCGGCGGCCACGGTCACCAGGATGAAGGTGCCCAGGAACTCGATGATGAGGCGGATGCTCAGCGGGCGCTGCCGCAGCGTGTCCTCGCTGAAGTGGATGAGAAAGCGCTCCCCGAGCATCGAGTCCTTGGACTGATCGAGCTCCTGGGTGGTCAAGGGCCTGGCCTGGGCCGGTCCAGCGTCGGGGGTCATGCGGCGGCTCCTCGCTCGTCGGCACCCTCCCCCGCGCTCGTGTTCGCCTCGGGCGCCACGGGAGGTGCGACACGGGTCGTACCGGTGGAGGATCGTAGGGGCCGCGCCCGGCGGTGTCGACTCCCGTCTTGACTCTCAGGTCGGCGTCGAACCCCCGGCCACCTCGTAGGACCACACCTCGGAGGCCACCGACACCGGGCCGCCGTGGGGAGCGGGCCGGTCTGCGCCGGCGTGCCCGTGCGCGAATGCCGGCGAGGCCACCCAGTCCTGGAAGGACTTCTCGTCGCGCCAACGGGTGACGACGAGCCACTGCCGACGGTCGTCGGTCGGGCGCAGCAGCTCGAAGCCCTCGAAGCCCTCCTGCCCGTCGACGGCGCCGGCACGGGCGGCGAACCGCTGTGCCAGCTCGTCGCCGGCTTCCTCGGGCACGGTGATTGCGTTGATCTTGATCACGGTCATGCCCCGATCAGATCAGATCAGGACACCGCTCCACCACCGGGCCCCCCAGCCGAGGCTCGCGGCGCGGGTTCGCCGACCGGGGCCGGCACGACGTCGCCGAGCTCCTCGAGCAGGCGCTCGTCGGCCAGGACGACGCCGGGGACGGGCATGCGTAGGGCGAGGACGATCCCGTCGGAGGGCCGGCAGTCCAGACGCTCTCGCCCCCCGGGCGTCATGAGGTCGAGCTCGGCCAGCAAGTTCCCGTCCTCGCGGCCCACCACCCGCAGGGCGATCACGTCGATGTTGGCGCGGCGCAGCACGTGCGCGAACAGCTCGTGCGTCATCGGGCGCCGGCCTTCGATCCTGCGCATGGCCTGGGCCATCGCTGTCCCCTCGGTCAGGCCCACCGGGAACACCAGGGACCGGAAGGGGGGCTCGGCCTCGACCAGCGTCACGCTCGGGTACTGCGAGGGCAGGTCCAGCGAGACGTCGTCGACGTTCATCACCCGGTAGACGGGCGGGGACGCCACGGGTGCCCCGCCGCTGACGGCCGGCTCGGTCACCGCGCCCTCCGGCGCGCCCCGACGCTGAGCGCGAGGCCCACGGCGGTGTAGAAGACGAGGACGGCCGTCCCCCCGTAGCTCAAGAAGGGCAGCGGGATCCCGGTGATCGGCATGATGCCCATCGTCATGCCCGCGTTCTGGAACACGCTGAACGCGATGAACGCGAACAGCCCGGCGCAGATGAGCCGCCCGAAGGTGTCCCGGGCCACCACGGCGGCATGCAGCACCCGCCAGGCGATGACGCCGAGCAGGGCCAGGACGCCGGCGCCGCCCACGAACCCGAGCTGCTCGCCCACCGCGGTGAAGATGAAGTCGGTCTGCTGCTCGGGCACATAGCCCAGGTTCGTCTGGGCCCCGTGGCCGATGCCCGACCCGAACAGGCCGCCCGACCCGATGGCGTTCTTGGCCTCCTGGAGGTTGTAGATGGCGGACTGCACGTAGGGATTGGTGCTCTTGTTGTTCGGGTTCAAGAACGTGGTCAGCCGGGCGATCTGGTAATGGTGCAGCAGCCCCCCCTCGATGGCGATGAACGCGACCAGAGCGGTGCCCATCAGCAGCATCACGAGGATGCGGATGGGCAGGCCCGCCACGGCCAACATGACCAGGAGGACGATCGTCATGATCATCGCCGTGCCCAGGTCGGGCTGCACCATGACGAGGACGATCGGGATGCCGGCCATGATCAGGAGCCGGAAGACGTCACGCCACGCCAGGCCCTCCTCGTCGCGGCGCGCACAATAGGACGCCACGGCCAGGACGAGGGCCAGCACGGCGAACTCCGAAGGCTGCAGCTGGATGGGCCCGACGGCGAACCAGCGCGCCGCCCCCTGGGCGCTGCTCCCCACCGCGAACACGCCGAGCAGCGCGATGACGATGATCCAGTACAGCAGGGTGGTCAGCGGTTCCAACCGCCGATAGTCGATCAGCGCCACCACGACCATGGTGATGCACCCCAGCACGACGAAGAGGCCCTGCTTCTTGAGGAACGCCTTCGGGTCCTCGCCCTGGGCCAGCAGCGAGCCCCGGGTCGCGGTGTAGACCATCACGACGCCGATGAAGGACACCAGCAGGGTGGCGGCGACAAGGACGACGTCGAACGGGAGCACGCTGCGCCGCGGCGCAACGTGTGTTCGGGCAATGGTGGTCATATCGCGGATTCGGGGACAGAATACCGGCCGTGACCCCTCTCCCCCTGGCGCCGCCGGCCGCCCTGGCCGCGGCCACCGCCGCACCGGTGGACCAGGGCGGCGGCTGGCTCTACCACCTGCTCCTCAAGGCGGGGGTGAGCCCGGACACGGCCTCCACCGTCACCGACTTGGTGATCCGCCCCATCGAGATCCTCCTGGTCGTCCTGGTGGCGTTCGTGGTGGCGCGGCTGGGCACGGCCGCCATCCGACGGGTGCTCGCGCGGGTGGCCGACCAGACGGCGGCCCGATCGGGGTCCAGGCGGGCCGCCGCCCGCGTCGCCACCATGACCGGGGTGGTGGCCCACGTCTGGCGCCTCTTCGTCTTCGTGGTCGCCGGCGCCATCATCCTCGGGATGCTCGGCGTCAACCTGACGCCGCTGCTGGCCAGCGCGACCATCATCGGCGCCACCCTGGGCTTCGGCGCGCAGCAGATCGTGCGCGACTACTTCTCGGGCATCATCATGACCCTCGAGGACCAGTACAACGTGGGCGACGCCGTCACCGTGGGGGGCGTGACCGGGACCATCGAGGAGGTGACCATTCGCCTCACTCGCTTTCGCAGCGTCGACGGCACCCTCTACGTCATCCCCAACGGCGACATCCGCCTCATCGGGAACCTCACGCGTGGGTGGGCCCGGGCCATCGTGGACCTGACCCTGCCCGGGCACGCCGCGGCCGAGCTCGACACGGTGCGGGGCATCATCGAGGGGGCCGCTCGCCGCGTGGCCTCGTCGCCTGAGTTCGCGGCGCACTGCACCGAACCGCCGCGCATCGTCGGCCTCGACGCCGCCGGCTCGGCCACGATCACGATGCGTGTCATGCTCCTCACCGTCCCGTCCCAGCGCGACCCGCTCACCCGCGCCCTGCGCGAGGAAGTCGTCGGCGCCCTGGCCCGGGACGGCTACTGGCCGGCCGAGGTGACGCCCGGCACGCCCTAGGCGGTCAGGCTCCGGCCGGGCTGGCCGCCTCGGCGGCGCGCCACATGGCCCCGACCGGCGGCTCCACGCCGGTCCACAGGACCAGCTGCGCCGCGGCCTGGTGCACGAGCATGCCCAGGCCGTCGAGCACCGCCGCCCCTGCCGCCGCCGCCTCGGCGAGCCAGCGGGTCGGGCGCGGCGCGTACACCAGGTCGGCCGCCACCTGCCCGGGGCGCAAGGTGCCGGGGTCGACCAACCAACCACCCGGACCGGCGGCCGCGGCCGCCGTGCCCGCCATGCCAACAGGCGTGGCGTCGACCACCAGGTCGGACGCCTCCACCGCATCGGCCAGCACCGCCAGGTCGCCCGGGTCCACCACCGAGCCGGCCGGCCCGGCCAGGGCCGCGGCGGCCGCGCCGCGTCGGCACCGTGCGGTTCACGACCACGACAGCCGACGCCCCGGCACCCGCGAGCGCCAGCACCACGGCACGCGCCGCGCCCCCGGCGCCGATCACCAGGCAGCGCCGCCCGGCCGGGTCGAACCCGACACCGCGCGCCAGGGACACCACGAACCCCTCGCCGTCGGTGTTGGTGCCGTAGAGGGACCCGTCCCGGTTGACCACGCAATTCACGGCGTCGAGTCGGTGCGCCGTCTCGCTGCACTCGTCGACCAGCGCGGCCACCGCCGCCTTGTGCGGCATCGTGATCGAGAGCCCGGTGACGTCCGCCCGGCGCAACGCGTCGAGCGCGGTCGCGGCGTCGCCTTCGGCCACCTCGAAGGCGAAGGAGCGCCAGCGCCCGGCCAGGCCGAGCCCGGAAAAGGCCGCGTCGTGCAGCACCGGCGAGAGCGAGTGGGCCACCGGGCTCCCGATGACTCCCACGATCCTGACCTCTGGGCCCAGCGCGCGCCGGACGTCCTCCATGGTGGCCCCGACCACCGGTTCGCTGGCGCCGGCCGGCGCCCCGCCCGCCGGCATCAGGGCAGCCCGCGGGCCTTGGCCAGCTGCTCGTTGGCCAGCTGCTCGGCGTAGGTGTCGGCGAACGCCATCGTCCCGTTCTTCTCGACGAGGGTGAAGTAGAGCCAGGCGCCCGCCGGCGGGTGGACGGCGGCGGCCAGCGCTGTGGACGAAGGCATGCAGATCGGGGTCGGGGGCAGGCCCGTGTGGAGGTAGGAGTTGTAGGGAGACTGGATCTTGAGGTCGGCCGCCGTGACCGGGCCCCCGTCCTGACCCAGTGCGTAGAGCACGGTTGAGTCCATCTGCAACGGCTTGCCCTGGGCCAACCGGTTGTAGACCACCCGGGCCACCTTGGGCATGTTGAAGGTGTAGTACCCCTCCTTCTCCACCACCGAGGCGACGGTGATCACCTGGTACGGGGTCAGACCGAGCGAGGCGGCCGAGGCCGTGCTCAGCCCGGCCGCCGTGGCGTCGTGGTCGAAGCGCTGCACCATGTCGGTGAGCAGTGTCTGGTCGCTCTCGCCCGGGAGGACGAGGTACTGGCCCGTGCCGAGCATTCCCTCGAGGTCGTCGGACCCCGGCGGCGAGAAGGTCGAGTGCACGGCTCCGCTCGACGCCGTCTTCTCGAACCCGGCCGGGGTGTGGCCGGGCACGTCGCCCACCCGCGCCGCCACCTCGGCCAGGGTGTAGCCGGGCCGCACCTCGACCGGGTACACGTTGGGCCCACGGGCGAGGATGGCCCGCACCTGCGCGAACGTCAGGTTCTGGTGCAGCGCGTAGCTGCCGGGCAGCACGGTGGGCGTGCCGTGGAAGACGTCGGAGATCCGGAACGCCAACGAGCTGCCGATCACGCCCTTCTGGCTCAGTGCGTCGATCACCGCGCTGCTCGACTCCCCCTGGTTGACCGTCACCACGACCTGCGGCCCCGCCGGCCCGAGCGCGTCGGACTCGAGCTCGTACCACAAGACGAAGGCCAGGACCACGACGAGCAACGCGCCCGCGACACCCCCCACGATCCGGCGCCGGCGGCGCACGCGGGCCCGGCGGGCCGCGTGGCGCCCGGCCGGGTCGGCGGGTCCGTCTTCCGGTACTGCCTCGATCTCACCTTCACGTTGAGAGTCATTGCCGTCCCCTTCGCCATCACGTTGTAGTTGAGGTTCAGGTTGAGAGTCCGCATTGTCGCTGCGCTCGGGGTCGGGCGGCGCAGGGCGCGGCCAGGGGAACTCCTCGGCACCGTCATCCGGGCCATCCCCGCCCCCGGGCCCGCTCATGTGCCGTCCAACCACGACTGCAGGAGCACCATGGCCGCCGCGCTGTCCACGACGCGGCGCGCCGCTGCGCCCTTCTTCCCCGCAGCGCGTAGCGACCGTTCGGCCTCCACGGTGGTGAAGCGCTCGTCGGCCGTCTCGACCTGGACGCCGAGCGCCTCGAGGAGCAGCCGCAACGCGTCCGCCTCGTCGAGGGCGGCCCGGGCCGCCGGCCCGAGTGCCCCCGAGAGGCTGAGAGGCAGGCCGACCACCACGGTGGTCGCCTCGATCTCCCGCACCGCGTCGACCACGGCCCGCCGGTCGTGGCCCGGGTCGCCGCTGCGCTCGATGGCCCCCCAGGGGCTGGCCAGGCTGCGCCCGCTGTCGCTGAAGGCCACCCCGATCCGCCGGGATCCCAGGTCGATCGCCACCACGCGCCCCCGGCCCGGCACGTGCCGGCCGGGCGCCGCCCCGCGGCCGGTTCCCGTGCCGCTCACGCCGTCAGGAGCCGCTCTGCCTCGGCCAGAGCCGCCTCGATCCGGGAGGTGTCCCTTCCGCCGGCCAGCGCCACCTCCGCTGAGCCGCCGCCGCCGCCGCCGACCATCTTGCCCAGGGCGCGCACGAGCTCCGTGGCGTCGGGCGTGCCGCTCGTCGCCGCCGCGATGGCCACCTTGGTCCCGTCGGGCGAGCCACCGAGCACGACGGCGCGCACGCCGTCGTGACGCAGGACGGCCTGCGCCAGGGTGCGGAGCGCGTCGGGCTCCACGTCGTCGCGTCGCGCCACCACGATGCCGCTGTCGGCCGCCGCCTGGGCGGCCAGGGTCTTCGCCTCGGCCTCGCTCGAAGCCTGGCGCAGGCGCGCCAGCTCCCTCTCCGCCTCGCGGTTGCGCTCAACCACCCGGCCGATGGCGGCCAGCAGCTCGTCGGGCTCCGTGCGCAGCAGCTCGGCGGCGGACTGCACGAGGCGCTCGCGCTCGCGCGCCCGGTCGAGCGACGCCCGGCCCGTCAGGGCGAAGACGCGCCGGGTGTTCGACCCGATGGAGCCCTCCGAGAGCAGCGTGATCGGCCCGATCTGTCCGAGGGAGTCGACGTGCGTGCCGCCGCAGAACTCCAACGACGTCTCCCCCGCCCGCACGACGCGCACCGCGGCCCCGTACTTGTCGCCGAAGAAGGCGACGGCACCCATCTGCTCGGCCTCCTGGCGCGACGTCTCGACGGTCTCGACACCGGCGTCGCTGAGCACGGCGGCGTTGGCCCGGGCAAAGACCTCCTCGAGCTCGGCGGCGCTGGGCGCGCCGTGGTGGGAGAAGTCGAAGCGCAGGTAGTCCGGGGAAACCAGGGACCCCTGCTGGCGCACGTGCTGACCCAGCACGGCGCGCAGGGCGGCGTGCAGCAGGTGCGTGGCCGTGTGGTTGCGCCGGGTGGCTTCGCGGCGCGCACCGTCGATGGTGGCCAGCGCGTCCTGCCCGGCCCGGATCTCGCCGGTCAGGCGCGCCCGGTGGACGATGAGCCCCGGCACCGCGAACTGGGTGTCGAGCACGTCCGCGATCCCTGACTCGGTGACGATGGTGCCGGTGTCGCCGACCTGGCCGCCGCCCTCGGCGTAGAAGGGCGTCCGGTCCAAGAAGATCTCGACGACGTCCCCCTCGCCGGCCTCGAGGACGGCGACGACTCGTGCGGGGACCTCGTAGCTCTCGGCGTCCCGGCCCACGAAGGGCGTGGCCCCTTCGGACTCGAGGAGCGCCCGGTAGGCGGCCTCGTCGCCGGCGCGGGCCGACCTGGCCGCCGCCCGCGCCCGCTCGCGCTGCTCGGCCATGGCGGCGTCGAAGCCGGCGCGGTCGACCTCGACCCCGGCGTCGCGCGCCAGCTCCTCGGTGAGCTCGACGGGGAAGCCGTGGGTGTCGTGCAGCGTGAAGGCGACGTCGCCGCCGAGCACCTTGGTGCCGCTGGCGAACGCCTCCTCCAAGCGGACCAGCCCGGCCCGCAGCGTCCGGTCGAAGCCGGCCTCCTCCCGGGCCACCACGTTGACGACGAGGTCGTGCTGGGCGGCCAACGCCGGGTAGGCCTGGCCCAGGACCTCAGTCGCCGCCTGTACCAGCGCCGGACCGACGGGCTTCTCGACGCCGGCCCGGCGCGCCGCCATGACGGCACGGCGCAGGACGCGGCGCAGTACGTAGCCACGGCCCTCGTTGGCCGGCAGGACGCCGTCGGCCACCAGCATGGAGGCCGCCCGCCCGTGGTCGGCCAGGACGCGGAGGGCGACGTCGGTCTGCGGGTCGCTCCCGTAGGCCACGCCGAGCACCGACGACGCCGCCTCGATCATCGGCACGAACAGGTCGGTGTCGAAGATGGAGTCGTGACCCTGAAGGATGGGCAGGATGCGCTCGAGCCCGGCCCCGGTGTCGATGTTCTTGCGCGGCAGCTCGCTCCGCACGCCCTCCGCGTCGCGGTTGAACTGCATGAAGACCAGGTTCCAGATCTCGACGAAGCGCTCGTCCCCGCCGTGCTTGGGGCCGCCGTCGTGCCCGTAGGCCACGCCCTTGTCGAAGAAGATCTCCGAGTCGGGGCCGCAGGGCCCGGTGTCGCCCATGGCCCAGAAGTTGTCCTCGTCGCCCATGCGCTGGACCCGCTCGGCCCGCACGCCGACCTTGTCGACCCAGATCTGCTCCGCCTCGTCGTCGCTGTCGTGCACCGTGACCCACAAGCGCTCGGCGTCGAGTCCGAAGACTTCGGTGAGCAGCTCCCAGGCCAGCGGGATGGCGTCTTCTTTGAAGTAGTCCCCGAAGCTGAAGTTGCCGAGCATCTCGAAGAAGGTGCAGTGGTACGTGTCGGTGCCGATGATCTCGATGTCCGGGGTCCGGAAGCACTTCTGGATCGAAGTGGCCCGCGGCCACGGGGCCGGCTCTTCGCCCAGGAAGTAGGGCTTGAAGGGCACCATGCCCGCGATGGTGAAGAGGACCGAGGGGTCGTGCGGGATCAAGCTGGCCGAGGGCACCACGGCGTGACCACGGTCGGCGAAGAAGCGCGTGAAGGCCGCCCTGAGTCCGTTGGCGTCCATGTCGCGAGCTTACCGGGGCCGAATTCGGCGCTGGAGCCGGGTCAGGCGGACGCCATGCCCACGATGGGCCGGTTGAGCGCGATCGCGCCCGTTGAGCCGTAGAAGCCGGCGTCCCCGTAGGTGAAGATCCCGCCGTCGGCCGCCACCAGCCAGTAGCCGTGGGCGTCGGGCGCAGCGGACATGCCCACGACAGGCTTGTTGAGCGGGAGCGACCCGGCCGACCCGTAGAAGCCGACCGACCCGTAGGTGAAGATCCCGCCGTCGGCCGCCACCAGCCAGTAGCCGCCGCCGCCGGGTGACGCCGCCATCCCCACCACCGGGGAGTTCAAGCGCAGCGAGCCGGCCGACCCGTAGAAGCCGGCGTCGCCGAAGCTGAAGATGCCGCCGTCGGAGGCCACCTCCCAATAGCCGCGGCCGTCGGGGGTGGCCGCCATGGCCACGATCGGCTTGTTGAGGGGCTTGCCGCCCATCGACCCGTAGAAGCCGGCGTCGCCGAAGCCGAAGATGCCGCCGTCGGAGGCCACCTCCCAGTAGCCCTGGCTGTCGGGGGTGGCCGCCATGCCGACGATCGGCTTGTTGAGCGGCGTGCCACCCATCGACCCGTGGAACCCGGCGTCGCCGAAGCTGAAGATGCCACCGTCGGAGGCCACCTCCCAATAGCCGTTCGTGCTCGCGGTGGAAGCCATGCCGACGATCGGCTTGTTGAGCGGTGTGCCGCCCATCGACCCGTAGAACCCGGCGCTCCCGAAGTCGAAGATGCCCCCGTCGGAGGCCACGAAGCGGTACCCGTCCCCGCAGTCGAGGTCACCGCCGAAGCCGTAGTGGTCGGCGGGCGAGATGGCCGAGATCCCGAGCGGCGTGGTCACGGTGACGTCGACGCACACCGCCCGCGAGGCGTCGGGCGGCACCACAGTGAGCGAGCCAGCCGATCTCGCGACGATCTGGCCGACCCCCTGCGCACCGAACGTCACCGCCGAGGCGTTGGCCAGCCCGCCGCCGGTCACGGTGATGGCCCCGGCCCCGCTGATCGGCCCGGTGCTCGGGCTCACGGCGGCCACCGACGGGCAGCCGCCGCCGCCCTGCAGGGCCGGGGAGAGGTTCTGGTCGACGGGGGTGCCGAGGCCGCTTGCGGCGTCGTAGCCGCTCAGTCCGGTACCGCTGACCGCGGCGAACAGGCCGCCGTTGGTGCCGGTGAAGTCGTTGTTGCCCGACCCGATGTCGGTGAAGGCACTGCCGGACGCTGCGGCCGAGTACAGGGCCGGCCCTACCCGGCCCAGCAGGCTGGTGCAGCCTTGGTTGGTGTCGGCGAAGAGGCCGGCGTTGGTCGGGGCGGCGACGCTGGTCCCCCCAAAGCGGGCCCAGCCACCCTGCCCCGAGGCGTACGCCACGACACCCCCCTCCGATGGATTGGCCGGGAACGCGAAGTCAGGCACGGCGCGGCACTGCCCGGCGCCGCACGGGTTGGTGCCGCCGCCCGAGGCGGTGGGCTGCCCGGGGTTGGCCCCCCACAGGTGCGAGTAGCCGCCACCCCCCGAACCGGTGAAGGAGCTGGACGCGCAGCGCGAGGGCTGGCCCTGGCAGTCGTTCCACACGGCCTGAGACCCGGCGGACGCGCTCGTCAGGGAGGTCCCGCCCACCCCGACCACGTCGGGCTGCGCGCTGGGGTCGTCGACCCCGAGCGAGGTCGAGACCGGGTAGCAGTCCTCCGACCCGGCGTCGCCCGAAGCCGCCACCACGGTCTGGCCCTGGAGTGCCATGCGCTGGAAGATCTGGTTCTCGGCCTGGAGGTCGGCCGTGGGGATCTCGGCCTCGCACTGGCCCCAACTCGTGGTCACGACCTGCGAGCTGTCCTCGGACGCGATGCGGTTGAAGAGGTCGAGCGCGGCTGTCTCGCCGTTGTTGGGCGCCTCGTAGACGACGAGCGAGGCCGACGGCGCGTTGACTGCTGCCAGTTCGGTGTCGAGCGCGGCCTCGCCCGACCCCCCCGGGGGACCCCCGACCGGACCGTCGACGACCACGTTGCGCACGGCGTTCTTCAGCCCGTAGCAACCCTGGAAGGTCGCCACGTCGCTCGAGAGGTACTGCTCGAACTCGACCACGGCGATGGACTGGCCGATGCCCGTGCGCCCCTGGGCGAAGAGCTGGTTCAGGCCGAACACCGACGCCAGCTGCGTCGTGGTGTAGGACCCTCCGACGGCGCTGGCCTGGGCGGCGGCGCAGGCCTGGGGCACGGCGGCGTTCGCCACCTCGGCGTTGGGCTCGAGCGCGCCGCCCGTGGCACCCGACGAGCCAGTGCCCGACGAGCCAGTGCCCGACGAGCCAGTGCCGGGGGCCGGGACCAGCATGGCGTGCTCCTTGAACAGGCCGTCGAGGCCGATCACCCCGGTGACGGCGCCGGCGAGCACATCGGGCACCTCCGGTGAGGACGTGTTCACCACCGCCCGGTCCCGCCCCGGGGCTCGGACTGACTCGAGCGACGTTGCGAAGGCGCCCGAGACGGCACCGGCCGTGCCGCTCACGGGCAGCAGGAAGCTGCCGGGCGCCACCGTGCCGACGGTGAGCCCCTCGGCGCGCAGCGCGGACGACACCTGCGCCACTTCGGCGGCGCTGGGGCCGTAGGCGGCGGCGAATTGCGCCGCGTCGAGGTAGTGGCGGTACTGGGCGGATCCGGGCGTCGACACGGCATCGGCGGCCGCGGCCAGGCCGGCGGGGTCCTGTCCAGCCAGCACGACGTCGAGGTTGAGCACCTGGCCCGACGGGGCCGTGCCCAGCCGCTCGGTGCCGGTGGGCACCGTGGGTGCCGACTGGCGCAGGGTGGACCAGGGCCCCGACGGGGACGCCCCCGCCACGCCGCCGGGGACGAGCGCCGCGGCGCACAGCGCGGCCGCGCCCAGCGCGCCCGCGCGCCCGCCGTCAACGCCGCCACCCTCGGCCGCCCCCTCGTGGCCCGCGTGCCGGGGGCGCCCCCGGACCGCCGGGCACTCAGCGCCAGGTTCACGAATCGGCCTCCCTGCTCGCACCGTGCCCCGCTTCGCCTTCGGCGCCATGGGGTGACGGCTCGTAGTACACCCGACCCTCGAGCGCGTGAGGACGATACTGCTGGTCGACCACCCCGGAGGGGTCGTCATGGGGGTAGACGTACCCTTCGCCGTGCCCGAGGGCCGCCGCCCCCTTGTAGTGGGCGTCGCGCAGGTGCGCCGGCACCTCCTGTGGCAACCCCGAGCGCACGTCGGCTTGCGCCCGGCCGAGCGCCACGGTCACTGCGTTCGACTTGGGCGCCCGGGACAGGTAGACGACTGCCTCGGCCAGGTTCAGGGCCGCCTCGGGCAGCCCGACGTACTCGACCGCCCGGGCGGCCGCCTCGGCCACGAGGAGCGCCTGGGGGTCGGCCAGCCCCACGTCCTCGCTGGCCAGGATGACCAGGCGCCGCGCCACGAAGCGGGGGTCCTCCCCCGCTTCGATCATGCGGGCCATCCAGTAGAGGCCGGCGTCGGGGTCCGACCCCCGGATGCTCTTGATGAGGGCACTGACCTGGTCGTAGTGCTCGTCGGCCCCCTGGTGGAACAATCGCCCGTCGCGGGCACGTGCCATGTCGTCCATGGTCACCACGACGGGCCCGCCACCGCCCCCGTCGGGCGCGTTGGACTCGGCCCGGGCCCGGGCGAGCGCGGCCGCCACCTCGACCGTGGTGAGCGCGGCGCGCGCGTCGCCCTCACAGGCCGCCACCACGGCATCCACCGCTGGCCCGTCGGCGTCCGCGCCCTCGGCCGCGAGGCCGCGGTGCACCAGCGCGCGCAGGTCGTCGGCGGAGAGGGGGTGCAGCCGCCAGAGGGACGCCCGGCTCAACAGGGGCGGGTTGACCTCGAAGTAGGGGTTCTCGGTGGTGGCGCCGATCAGCACGACCAGTCCGTCCTCGACGGCGGGGAGCAGCACGTCCTGCTGCGACTTGGAGAAGCGGTGCACCTCGTCGATGAACAGCATCGTCCCTTTGCCCTGCTCGCCCAGGCGGCGCTCGGCCTCGGCCAGCGCCTCGCGCACGTCTTTCACACCGGCGGCCGTGGCGCTGAGGGTGGCCAGGTGCTTCGACGTGGTCTCGGCCAGCAGATGGGCCAACGTGGTCTTGCCCGTGCCGGCGGGCCCCCAGAGGATGGACGACCCGACGCGGTCCGTCTCGGCCAGCACCCGCAGCGGCGCGCCCGGCCCGACGAGATGCTGCTGCCCGACGACCTCGTCGAGCGTGCGCGGCCGGAGCCGGGCGGCCAACGGCGCCTGGCGCCGCAGACGGCGCTCCGCGGCGTCTTCGAACAGGCTCACCCCGGCGGCGTTGCCGGCGGCGTTGCCGCCCCTGGCCCGGCATGACCGGCGCGGCCGGGCGTGCAACGACGCGGATGCCCAACTCGGCCAGGGCTTCGGGCGGCAGAGGTGCCGGGGCCCCGGTCAGCGGATCGTGGCCCGACTGCGTCTTGGGGTAGGCGATCACCTCCCGGATGTTCTCCTCCCCCGCCAGGATGGCGGTCAGGCGGTCGACCCCGAAGGCGAACCCGGCATGGGGCGGGGCGCCGTAGCGGAAGGCTCCGAGCAGGAACCCGAATCGGGCCTCCGCCTCGGCGGGATCGATCCCCAGGGCGCCGAACACCTGCTCTTGGATGTCCCGGCGGTGGATACGCACGCTGCCCGACCCGAGCTCCCACCCGTTGAGCACCAGGTCGTACGCCTGCGAGCGCACGGCCAACGGGTCGCTCACCAGCAGCGGCAGGTCCTCGGCGTAGGGCATGGTGAACGGGTGGTGCGCCGGGTGGGGGTTCCCGTCCGCGCCGATACCCTCGAACATCGGGAAGTCGACCACCCACACGTAGCGGTGCGGGCCCTGGCCCACCGGCGGTGCGGCGATGGCCACGCGCAGTGTGCCGAGGACGCTGCACGCGGTGCGGTGGACGTCGGAGACGACCAGGATCAAGTCCCCCGGTACCGCCTGCGTCAGCTCCAGGACGCGCACCTGCTCGAACTCCGAGAGGTGGCGGGCCAACGGGCCGTCGAGCCCCGGACGCCCGCCCGGGCCGCCGCCGGCCTCGCCGCCGTCGCCCGAGGTCACCCGGAACCAGGCCAGGCCGACCGCCCCGGCCCTCTTGGCCTGCTCGGTCAGCTCGTCGAGCCGCGAGCGGGGAACTCGGCGCCGCCCGAGACGAGGATGGCCCTGGTGACCGGCGAGGAGAAGGCCTTGACCTGGGTGCCCTCGAAGGCCGGGGTCAGGTCCACCAGCTCCATGCCGAAGCGCAGGTCGGGCTTGTCGGTGCCATAGCGGTCGAGGGCGTCGGCCCACGTCATGCGCTCGATGGGCGGGGGCCGCTCCCCCGTCGCCGCCTCGGCCGCATCGAGGACCGCCTCGGAGACGAAGCCCATCACGTCGTCCTGGGTGGCGAAGGAGCACTCCATGTCGAGCTGGCTGAATTCGAACTGCCGGTCGGCGCGGAAGTCCTCGTCGCGCAGGCACCGCGCGATCTGGTAGTAGCGGTCCATGCCGCCCACCATGAGCAGCTGCTTGGCCAGCTGCGGGCTCTGCGGCAGCGCGTAGAAGCTCCCGTGGTGCAGCCGGGCGGGCACCGAGAATTCGCGTGAGCCTTCCGGGGTGGGTGCCCACAGCAACGGCGTCTCGACCTCCACGAACCCCTGGCGGTCCATGGCGGCGCGAATGGCGGCGTTGACCCGGGCGCGCAGACGCAGGTTGCGCTGCATGCGCGGCCGGCGCAGGTCCACGTAGCGGTGGCGCAGTCGCACCGGTTCGTCGGCCTCGGTGCGCTCGTCGACCGTGAACGGCGGCGGCTCAGCCTCGTTGAGGACCTCCACCGTGCAGTCGCCGATCTCGATCTCCCCGGTGCCGATGCCGGCGTTCACCGTCCCCTCGGGTCGGGCCCGCACCGTACCGGTGACGGCGATCACCCACTCGGAGCGGACGTCGGTCGCGTGGTCGATGACGCATTGCACGATGCCCGAGTGGTCGCGCAGGTCGACGAAGGCCAGGTGCTCGCCGTGCTCGCGCCGGCGGGCCACCCAGCCGCACAGGCGCACGGAGGTGCCCACGTCGTCGGTGCGGAGCACGCCGCACAGGTGCGTGCGCTGGGTGGTGGGGCGGTTCGGCTGGGGCGATTCGCTGGGCATGTGGTGTGGGGGGTCCGGTTCGGTTCTGGGATCGGTCGGTGCTCGGTGAGGGTTCGGTCAGTGCTCGGGTCAGGAGTGGTGCGCGGCCAGGAAGGCCTTCAGCTCGTCCACAATGGCAGCCCGGGGCACGGTCCGTTGCCCCTCCTCGCTGCGCAGCGGGCGCAGGCCGACGCTGCCCGTCGCCAGCTCCTGGGGTCCGACCACCAGGGCCACCAGGGCGCCGGAGCGATCGGCCGACTTGATCTGGGACTTCATGGAGCGCCCGCCGAAGGCGCGGTCGGCCCGCAGGCCGGCCCGGCGCAGCTCGGCGGTGAGCGTCACCGCGGCCTCCCCTCCGGCGGTGTCGATCACGTAGGCGTGGAGCGGGTGGGCCGCCAGCGCCTCGCCCGTGGAGTTGACGCCCTCGGCGTCGCAGGCGAGCAGGACCCGCTCGATCCCGATGCCGAAGCCGATGCCGGGCGTCGGGTCGCCTCCGAGCAGCTCGACCAGGCCGTCGTAGCGACCGCCCCCGCCGATCCCGTTCTGCGCCGCGTCCAGCGCGTCGGCGGCGAACTCGAACGTCGTGCGGGTGTAGTAGTCGAACCCGCGCACCAGGCGGTGGTCGATGACGTAGCCCACACCCAGCGCGTCCAGCCCGGCACACACGCGGGCGAAGTGCGCCGCGCACTCGTTGCACAGGTGGTCCAAGAAGTGCGGGGCGTCCTCGGTGGCCGACCGGCACTCTGGGGTCTTGCAGTCGAGGACGCGCAGGGGGTTCTCCAGGTGGCGCACGCGGTGGGCCGGGCACAACATGTCCTCGCGGGCGGCCAGGAACTCCCCCAGGAGGGCGACGTAGCCCGGCTTGCAGGTGGCGTCGCCCATGGAGTGCAGCTTGAGCGAGACCGCGCGCAGGCCCTCGCCGGCGAAGAAGTCGTGGGCCAGGGACACCACCTCCACGTCGAGGTCGGGGTCTTCGGGGCCGAGCGCCTCGACGCCGAGCTGGTGGTGCTGTCGGTAGCGGCCCTGCTGCGGGTTCTCGTGGCGGAAGGACGGCGCCACGTACCAGGCCTTCCACGGGGGTACCGGGTGGTGTTGGACGAAGGCCCGGGCGATGGGCGCGGTGCCCTCTGGCCGCAGCGCCATGCGTTGCCCGTCGCGGTCCTCGAAGACGTACATCTCCTTGCCCACGACCTCGCTCCCCTCCCCGATGCCGCGCAGGAAGACACCGGCATGCTCGAGCACCGGCGTGATGGCCAGGCCGTACCCAGCGGCGCCCACGAGGGTGGCGAAGCGGGCCACCGTGGACTCCCAGCGCAGAGACTCGGGCCACAACACGTCGTGCATGCCCTTGGGGGTCCGGGCCGGGAGGGGTACGGCGGGCGCGCCAGGCTGGCCCGCGGTCACGGGAGCGTCCTCATGGTCGGGGGTGGTCAGACCTTCTTGCCAGGGAGCTGACGATACGCGTCGAACACCCCGTCGAGGTGCTTCAGCGCGCTGATCAGCGAGTGCAGATGGGTGGGGTCGGCCAGCTCGACGTCGAAGGACATGCGGCTCACCCGGTCCGCGCTCGTGCTGGTGCGCGACGCCACGATGTTGAGGTGGTGCTCGGAGACGACCCGCGAGACGTCGCTCAGCAGGCGTGAGCGGTCGAAGGCCTGTACCTCGATCGTCGCCACGAACACGCCGTCGTTGCCCCGGTCCCACTCGACGTCGATCAGGCGCTCACGCGAGCGGTCGGCCAGCGCGGCGGCGTTGGCGCAGTCGGCCCGGTGGACCGAGACGCCCCGGCCCTGGGTCACGAATCCGACGATCAGGTCCCCGGGGACCGGGGTGCAGCACCGGGCCAAGTGGATCATGACGTCGTCGAGCCCCTCGACGTACACGCCGGTCCCGGTGCGCCGCCCATGGCCGCGCGGCCGGCTGGTCCCGGGCAGGGCCGTGGTCGGGAGCTGGTCGTCGCCCTCACCCCCGCCGAGCAGGACCTTGGCCAGGCGCTGGACGATCGACTGCCCCGAGACCTGGCTCTCGCCGATGGCCGCGTAGAGCGCATCGAGGTCGGCCAGGTTCATGGTCTGGGCCACCTGCTCGAGGGCGCTGGAACCGACGATCTTGTGCAGGGGCAAGCCCTCGCGCCGCAGCGCCCGGGCCAGCTCCTCCTTCCCGTTGTCAATGGCGTCCTCGCGGCGCTCGCGGGAGAACCACTGGCGGATCTTGTTCCGAGCACGCGACGACGCCACGATCTGCAGCCAGTCCCGTGACGGGCCGGCGGTCGGCGACTTCGACGTGAAGATCTCGACCGTGTCCGCACTCGAGAGCTGGGTTTCGAGCGGAACGAGTCGGCCGTTCACCCTTGCCCCGATGCAGCGGTGACCCACCTCGGTGTGGATGGAGTAGGCGAAGTCGACCGGCGTCGAGCGCGCCGGCAGCGCGATCACCTTCCCCTTGGGCGTGAAGACGTAGACCTCGTCCTGCTCGAGGTCGAGCTTGAGCGCCTCGAGGAACTCGATCGGATCGTCGGTGTGGCGCTCCACGTCGGCGATGCGCTGCAACCATGCCATCTCCGAGGAGTGGTCCTCCTTGGACTTGTAGCCCCAGTGCGCCGCGATGCCGTACTCGGCCCGGTGGTGCATCTCGAAGGTGCGGATCTGGACCTCGACCGGCTTGCCGTCCAATCCGATGACCGTCGTGTGCAACGACTGGTACATGTTGAACTTGGGCGTGTTGATGTAGTCCTTGAACCGTCCGTGCACGGGGGCCCAGATGGCGTGGATGGCGCCCAGCGCGGCCCAGCAGTCCTTCTCGGACTCGACCACGACCCGGATCGCCACCAGGTCGTTGATGTCGTCGAACTCCTTGCCTCGCACCACCATCTTCTCGTAGATCGACCAGAGGTGCTTCGGTCGGCCGGTCACGTCCGCCGCGACGCCCATGTCGTCGAGACGCTCGCGCACCTGGACCAGGACCCGCTCGAGGTACTCCTCGCGCTGGGGCGCCCGGGCCGCCACCATCTGCTCGATCTCGGCGTAGCGCTTGGGGTGCAGCGTGGCGAAGGCGAGGTCCTCGAGCTGCCATCGGACCTGCTGCACGCCCAGCCGGTGGGCCAATGGCGCGTAGACGTCGAAGGTCTCCTGCGCGGTCCGGCGCTGCTTCCATTCGGGCATCACGGCCAGGGTGCGCATGTTGTGCAGCCGGTCAGCCAGTTTGATGAGCAGGACCCGCCAGTCGTCGGCCATGGCGACGAGCATCTTGCGGATGGTGGCCGCCTGCTGCGCCTCCTTGGAGTCGAACTGCAGGCGGTCGAGTTTGGTGACCCCGTCCACCACACGGGCCACGCCCTCGCCGTAGGCCGCGGCGATCCCCTCGAGGGTCAATCCCGTGTCCTCGACGGCGTCGTGCAGTAGGGCGCCCGCCACGGTGACCGCGTCCAGCCCGAGCTCCGCCACGATGGTGGCCACGGCGACCGGGTGGGTGATGTAGGGCTCACCGGAGCGGCGGAACTGCCCGTCGTGGGCCTGGTACGCCGTGCGGGCGGCCTCGACGATCATGCGGGTGTCATCCTCGGGGCGCTGCCGCGCGAACTCGACCAGGAGCGGCGTCAGCAGCTCGCGCAGATCCTCGTCGGCGTCGATCGCATCGAGCACCGGCGGGGTCGACCCCGTCTCGGCGGGGCTCACCCGGGTCAGGGCCACCATCCGTCCAGGATAGGCGCCACGCCCACCGGCCCCTCGCGCATGGGCCCCGCCGCGGCGGTGGCCCGGCTCAGCGGCGGCGCTTGCCCTTGGTCTTGCGGGGACGTGGCGCCTGTCCCCCGTCACCGGCCGCTGCCCCGCCGCCCGGCGCGTCCATCACGGCCGTCCCGGCGCCGGACCCACCGGCCGTGCCCGGCGATCCGGCCGACCCCGGGCGGATGAGGCCGCTCTGCTTGGACCGGGCCGGCGCCTGCGTCCCGGCCGGTCCCCCGCCACGCCCCGTCTGGCCCGCGGCGGCCACGTTGATCTGCTGGCCCAGGGCGGCCGCGTCGAGCGCCGAGTACCACCCCGTATCTTGTCCTCGCTTGGCCAAGCGGTCGGCCACCGCCATCCAACGGTCCTCGCGCTCCTTCATCATGCACAGCACGGGGGCGGCGATGAAGATCGAGGAGTAGGCACCCGACAACAGGCCGACGAAGAGGGCCAGACCGTAGGACTGGAGCGTGACCGCACCCAAGAACTGGGCGCCGATCAGCAGCACGGCGAGCACGGGGAGGATGGCGACCATCGACGTGTTGATGGAGCGGGCCAGCGTCTGGTTCATGGAGAGGTTGATGATCTGCGGGTAGGTCAGGCGCCCGCTGTTCCCGATGCCGCGCGTGTTGTCGCGGACCCGGTCGAAGACGACCACGGTGTCATAGAGCGAGTACCCGAGGATGGTCAGGATGGCCACGACGGTGTCGGGCGTCACCTGGAAGCCGAAGATCGAGTAGATGCCGATGGCGATCAGTACGTCGTGCACCATGGCGATGAACGCGGCCAACGCCATCTTGGGCTCGAAGCGGATGCTGATGTAGATGGCCACCACGATGAAGAAGATGATGAGCGCCTGGATCGCCTTGGAGGTGATCGAAGACCCCCAGGTCGGGCCGACCGTGGTGATGCTGACCTTGTCGGCTGGGACGGTGGTCGTCGTGGTCGAGGTCGAAGTGGAGGCGGTGGCCGGGGTCGAGGTGGGGGTGGCCTTCGCCGCGGTGGTCGTCGTCGAGGACGCGCCGGTCGTGGTGGTGGTCGAGGAGGACGCCGGTGCGTGCGCGGCCGTCAGGGTGAGCAGTGCCTTCTGCACGTTGTTGCTCACCGCCTGCTGCTGCGCCTGGGAGAGCCGGTTGATGTCCGACTGCACCGTGAGCGTCTGGCGGGCCCCGGAGCCCAGGAGCTCGACGGTGGGGTCGATGACGCCGGTGCCCTTCACGGCGTCGGCCGCCTCGGTCTGGGTGACCCCGGGGGCGGCGATGGTCCACTGGGTGCCGCCCTTGAACTCGATCCCCAGGTTGAGCCCGCCGCGCAGGACGATCGAGGCGATGCCGAGGATGATGATGGCGGCCGAGATGCTGAACCAGACCTTGCGCCTGCCCACGAAGTCGAAGCGCGTCTCGCCCCGGTAGAGGCGGGCGATGGGACCATGGCCCCGGCGCGGCTTGGCCAGCAGGGCGCGGGCGGCGTCGTCGAGGGAGATGCGCTCGTCCTCGTCGAGGTCCTCGGTGTCGACGTCCTCCTCGAGCGCCTCGACATCCTCCTCGCTCACCTCGGCGAGCGCGCTGGCGTCCTCGACGTCGTCGGCCTCGTCCACGTCCACCTCGTCGGCGCCCGGCTGCTCGTCGTCGGGTGTGGGCTCACCGGGCCCGCCCGCGCCGCGCCCGCGACCCCGGCCGCGGCGGCGGGGGCTCACGCGCCGCCTCCGGCCGCCCCGGCGCCTACCGGCGCGCCACGCACCGGCACCGCGGCCGGGCCCTGGGGCCCGGCACCGAGACCGGTGGCGATGCTGAACGCGCCCGAGCCCTGCAGGCGATCGCTCTGTCCGAGCAGGATCACCAGGGGGCGCGTGTAGAACCAGGTGAAGGCCATGTCGAGGATGGTCGACAGTCCGAGGAAGAAGGCGAAGCCCTTCACGTTGCCCACGGCCACCATGTAGAGGACGATGGCCGCCAGCAGCGAGACGAAGTCGGCCGCCCACACCGTGCGCCAGGCGCTCTTGAAGCCGCGGTCCACCGACGTGCGGACCGACCGCCCGGACCTGGTCTCGTCTTTCAGGCGTTCGAAGTAGACGATGTACGAGTCGACGGTGATGCCGATGGAGACGATCAGGCCGGTGATGCCGGCCAGGTCGAAGCTCGGCGCCACCGAGGTGTGCCCGAGGGCCGAGATGATCGCCCACAGCACCATGGCGGTGAGCACCAGGCCGGAGATCACGACGAGTCCCAGCGCCCGGTAGTAGATGAGGACGTAGATCAACACCAGCATCAGGCCGGCGATGCCGGCACCCAGGCCCGCCACCAGCGCCGAGTGCCCCAAGGTGGCCGACACCGTCTGGGACGTGGCGGCGCGCAGCGTCACCGGTAGCGCGCCGTAGTTCATGGCCTGGGCCAGGTTCTGGGCGTCCTGCTGGGTCAGGCTGCCGGAGATCTCACCTCTGCCCTGGAACGAGCTGAAGGTGCTCTGGCTGGGCTGGATGATGGGCGCCGAATAGACCACCCCGTCGAGCTCGATCCCGAGGAGCTGGTGGAAGTTCGCCTCGGCCACCTTGTCCCACAGTGCCGAATTGGCCGACCCGTTCAGCGTGTAGTCGACGACCCACGCGCCCGTCTGGTTCTGGGTGGCCTGGGCGCTGCCGATGGCCTGGCCGGTCATCTGGCTCGGCCCGAGCATGTAGCGCTCGCTGCCGCCGGCGCCGCTGGCGGCCAGGCCGGGCAGCAGCACCGTGCTGTGCTCGTAATCAGGCTTCTCGACCGCGGTCGAGGGGTACGACGTGAACTGCGGGTCGGGCGGCACGTTGTTCGTCGCCTGCCCGGTGGCCGTGTTCACGTTCAGGTTGGCCGCGGTCAGCTGGTAGTTGGGCCCGCAGGCCGGGAGGGTCTCGACGCCCCGGGGCAGCACGCCGGTCTTCGACGCCTTCGGGACCGGCTGCGGGTAGGCGAAGCACAGCACGGGGCGGAAGTACATGCGCGCCGTCTGCCCGATCTGGTCGAGCACCTGCTGCGCGTCGGTCACCCCTGGGATCGAGACCGCGATCTGGTTCTTGCCGGTCGACTGCACCTGCGCGCCCGACACCCCGAGACCGTTCACCCGCATGTTCAAGATGTTGACGGTCTCGTCGAGCTCCGCCTGTGTGATGTGTTGGCCCTCGGCCGAGTAGACGACCGCCACGCCGCCGGCCAGGTCCAATCCGAGACGGGGCGACCAGCGCGCCGCGACCACCGCCGCGAACGCGCCCAACGAGATCACGACGACGGCGATCACACTGATGAGCAGGTTGCGCCGCTGGCGCCGACGCGCCCGACCCCCGGCTTTGGGGCTCACCCCTCGTCGGCCTCCTCGACGTGGTCAGCCGCGGACCCCTTGCCGCCGGCCTCCGGCGCGCCAGCGTCGGTGACGTCGGCGGCGTCGCTGACGTCGGCGGCGTCCGTGGCGTCCGTGGCGTCCGTGGCGTGCTTGACGTCCGTGCCACCACTGACACGGACATCCTCGATGGGCTCGATCTTGCGAGCGATGGCCTGCCGGACGAAGACGATCCGCGTGGGCTGCGGGCCGTCGAGGTTGCCGTCGTCTCCCAAGGCGCCCGTCAGGAGTGTGTAGCGGTCACCGTGGATCTCGAGGACCGTGCCGATGACACCGCCCACGGTCTGCACCTCGTCCCCCACCTCGATGTCCTTGCCCTGCGCCTGGCGGGCCGCCTGGGCCTTGCGCTGCTGGGGCCGGATGAAGAAGAAGTACCCGAGGAGACCGATGGCCACCAATGGGAGGAGGGTGATGAGCGGGTTGGAGGTCGACTTCGAGGAGCTTGCGGCAAGGACGAAGTGGACCAGCGCCGGGGTGGGTGTCATGGGGATCCTTGGAGCTGATTCGGTTGCGGGGTGCCACCCTAGTGCGTGAGTTCCCCGCCGCCGGGGCACTCGGGTGGCGTGTCACCCGCCCGTCGCCGCTGTTCTGGGGGCGCATCGAGCGGGTCGGAGCCGGCGCCCGACGCCCGGCTGCGGGTACGCCCGGCGGGGGGCACGCGCAACCCGACCGCAACCCAAATCGCCCCCCGAATGCGACGGGGCCCGAGCACAGTGCACACCGTCGTTACACCAGCCTCACGGTGTGGTCGTCGGAGGGGGCGACCGAGGGAGTCCGAAGGAGGGGACCGGATTCCCACAGAGGGGACACCGAGAGGTGAGGAGCAGCGAAGAGGTGCGCCGGTCCCGAGGGCCGCCGGACGGAACGATCCGGGGGAGCCGGGGGCCCGGACCGGCGCACCTTCCGCTCCTCTCTGTCTGAGCTGGGCGTCTGCCTGAGCTGGGAGTTTCCGTGCCCCATGCGCCCGGTATTGCACTCCACGCCACCCTCTGGCCAGTACAGTTGCACCCTGATGCGTGACGGACGTACTTCCGTGCTGGTCATCGAGGACGAGGCCGACATCCGCCAGCTCCTTCGGACCCTGCTCGAACGCGAGGGGTTCGTCGTCTCCGAGGCCACCGAGGGCCGTGACGGGGTGCGTCAGTTCCACCAGAGCCACCCTGACATCGTCGTGCTCGACGTCGGGCTCCCCGACCTCGACGGCTGGCAGGTCCTCGAGAGGATCAGGGACATGAGCGACGCCCCCGTCTTGATGCTGACCGCCCTCAGCACCGAGCGGGACAAGGTGCGGGGGCTGAACGCCGGGGCGGACGACTACCTCACCAAGCCGTTCAGCCGGGTCGAGCTGCTGGCGCGGCTTCAGGCCATCAACCGGCGGCCCCGCGACAAGCAGGACCCGGTCACCACGTTCGACGACGGCACCCTCCACATCGACTACGCGCAGCGCGAGGTCACCATCGACGGCTCCTCGGTTGTCCTGACGCCGACCGAATACCGGCTGCTCACCACGTTGACCCGCCACCAGGGGCAGGTGTTGTCAGCCGATCAGCTCATCGAGCTGGCCTGGGACGACCCCAGCGGGCTCGCCCCGTCGCGCGTCAAGTACGCCGTGCTCCGCCTCCGGCGCAAGCTGGGTTGGGACGACGGTGGCGAGGACGCCGGCGACGAGGCCGACGACGACGGAGCGGGGGGGACCCCCGCCAAGCCCGGGAACGCGCAAGCAGGTCCGAGCCCGATCGAGACGGTGCGCGGCTTCGGCTACCGCTACCGGTCCCGGAGCCGGTGAGCCCGAAGCGCAAGACCCAGACCGACTCCCGGGGGCGTCGCGAGCAGCAGATGCCCGGAAACGCCCTACCCATCGGCTTCTCCGGCTCGATGCGCGTGCGGCTCCCGGTGTTCGCACTGGTGGCGGTGGGAACCGTGCTCATCGCCGTCATCCCGTTCCCCCACGATGCCCGCCGGGAGATCTCGGTCGCCGGCGTCATCTTCTTCGTGCTCGTGGCGGCCGCCTTCCTGCTCCCCTGGGAGAGGCTCCCCGAATGGGCCTGGCTGGTGATCCCCATCGGGTACATCGCCGTCATCGCCATCATCCGCGACGCCCAGGGCGGCGCCGGTTCGGGCTTGGTGGCCGTGTTCCTGCTGCCGATCGTCTGGCTGGCGCTCTACGGCCGCCGCCTCCACCTGCTGATCGGCCTCTTCTGCCTCGACCTGGCCTTGCTGGTACCGCTGCTCTTCGTCGGCGCCCCGAAGTACCCCACCCTCGAGTGGCGCCAGGTGGCGGTCATGGCCACGGTGGCGGCACTGGTGGCGTCGACCGTGTACACGATGGTCTCGCGTGACCGCAGCGTCTTGAACAACCTGGCCCAGCAGTCCCGCATCGCCCGGCGCAATGCCCGTGAGGCCCACTGGGCGCGGGACCGTCTCGAGACCCTGCTGCGGGCCGCCACCGGGAGCGCGATCATGGGCGTCGACCCGTCGGGGACCGTCACCTTCTTCTCCGCTGGCGCCGAGCAGATGCTCGGGTACACCGCAGCCGAGGTCGTGGGCACGCGCTCCATCGCCGACTTCATCGACCCGGCGCAGATCGACGAACGGCGCCAGACGATCGACTCCATGCGCAACGCCCTCGAACCGCTCGACGCCGAGGCGGCCGCCGAGGTCCCCTGGACGGCCACCCGCAAGGACGGCCAGCAGCGGCGCTGCGTCGTGCGGGTCCGCGCACTGCCGGTCCCCGGCCCGGACCCGGACCCGGCCCTCGACTCCTACGCGGAGGAGGGCGAGGCCGACCCGGGCGCCGAGGAATCCGGCGGAGGCCGGGCCGAGCTCGACGACGCCCTGACACCCTCGAACGGCGGGTACGTGGTCGTCGCCATCGACGTCACAGAGCGCGAGGAGCTGGCCGCCGACCGCGAGCGGCTCTACGCGATCCAGACGGAGGTCACGCAGTCCCTCATTGAGCAGAACAACCGGCTACGCGAGCTGACCAAGATGAAGGACGACGTCGTGGCCACCGTGTCGCACGAGCTGCGCACGCCCATCACCTCGATCCGGGGCTTCGTCGAGCTCATGCTCGACGCGTCGAACGAGCTCACCGAGAGCCAGGTGCGCATGCTCCAGACCATCGAGCGCAACGCGGAGCAGCTGCAGCGGGTGGCCGAGGACCTCCTGGCCGACCCGGGAGCCGGGCGGGGCCTGCGGGTGGCCTTCACCGAGCTCGACCTCGCGCTCCTGGCCGAGGAGGCGGTCGACGCCATGCAGACCTCGGCTTCGGTGGCCGGCGTCGTGGTGTCGTTGGAACCGGTCGACGAGCAGGTGCCGATCTTCGGGGACCGCACCCGCCTCCACCAGCTCCTGGGCAACCTGCTCTCCAACGCCATCAAGTTCTCACCCCGCGGCGGGCGGGTGCACGTGATCGTCGACTCCACCGACGCGTACGGCCGGGTGCAGGTCCTCGACGAGGGGCTGGGCATCCCCGAGGGAGAGCGTGACCACCTCTTCGAGCGGTTCTACCGGATCGCCTCGTCGGCCGAGATGGGAGTGCCCGGGACGGGCCTCGGCCTGGCCATCGCCAAGTCGGTCGCCGAGGCCCACGAGGGCTTCGTCGAGATCGCCGACACGCCCGGCTGGTCCACCACCTTCCGGGTCTTCATCCCCCTGCGGACCTCGGAGGCCCACGCCGGCCGGCCCGGCACGGCGGCCGGCGCCTCCGAGCGGCAGGGGCCGGCGGGCGCGGCCGAGACGGCGAGCACGACCGCCTGAGGACGGCCAGGCGGTCGGCGGTCACCGGTCGGCGGTCACCAGTCAGGCGGCCACGAAACCGCCCGACTGGTGGGCCCAGAGCCGGCTGTAGACACCGGACCGACCCGCCGCCAACAGCTGCGCGTGCGTGCCCTCCTCGACGACGTGGCCGCGGTCGAGGACCACGATCCGGTCGAGCCGGGCGATGGTGGCCAGGCGGTGCGCCACCACGATCGCCGTGGTGCCATCCATCAGCTCCCACAGGGCCTCTTGCACCAGCGACTCGGACTCCGAGTCGAGCGCCGAGGTGGCCTCGTCGAGCACGAGGATCTCCGCCCCCTTGGCCATCGCCTGCGCGATGGCCACCCGCTGGCGCTGGCCGCCGGACAGCTTCATGCCGCGCTCGCCCACCACGGTGTCGTAGCCGTCGGGCAGGCGCTCGACGAACTCCTCGACGTGCGACGCCCGGCCCACGGCCCGGACCAGGTCCATGTCCGGGACGCCGTCGCGCTCGAGCCCGTAGCAGATGTTCTGCGCAATGGTGCGGTGGAGCATCTGGGGGTCCTGGGGCACATAGGCGATGTGCCGTCGCAATGAGTGCTGCGTGACCGCGGCGATGTCCTGTCCGTCGATCGCGATCAACCCGCCGTCGCGCTCGGCGAAGCGCAGCAGCAGCTTGGTCAGCGTGGTCTTGCCCGAACCAGACGGGCCCACGAGCCCGACGTGCTCTCCCGGCTCGATCCGCAGGTCGAGCCCGTCGAAGAGCGGGGCGCCGTCGCGATAGGAGAACCCAAGCCCTCTGAACTCCACGCGGCCGCGTTGGACCATGAGCTCACCCGCCCCCGGCGCGTCCACGATGTCGGGCTCTGTCGCCGCGATCCCCGCAAACTTGGCGCAGCGGCCGATGGCGCGCGCGATGAGCCGGATGAACTCGAAGGACTCCTCCAGGCTGGTGCCCACGAAGGTGGCGTAGAACAAGATGAGGTAGACCGCGGCCGCCGCTGCGACATGGTGCAGCGCCAGCACGACTCCCACGGCCACCGCAGCCCAGTTGAAGAAGGCCATGGCCGATTCCATCTGGATGCGGGTCGCCGTGAAGACGCGCCGTGCCCGCAGGTCGGCACGGATGGCCGCGTCGACCAACGAGTCGACGTGGACCTGCTCGCGTCCTTCGGCCGACTGGGCCCGCACCGTGGTGAGGTTGGTGATGGTGTCCGCCACCACGCCGGTGGCGCGCGAGTGCGCATCGGAGAACTCGGTCTCGGCGGCCACCACGGTGCCTATCCGGTGCTGGAGCACCAGCGCGAACGCCCCGACCAGCGCGGCCATGACCAGGGCCACCGGCCAGGCGACGATCGCCAGCACAACGAGAGCGCCGAGCGTGGTCACGCCGATGCGCAGGATGCCCCAGACCATGGACTCGATCAGGTCCACGAAGGCCCAGCTCGAGGTCTCGAGGGTGGCGATCACCTCGCCCGAGGGTCGGTCGGCGTGCCAGCCGTGGCTCAACTCGATGAGGTGGTCGTAGCCCTCGGAGATGGCGCGTCCGAACGAGCGCAGCGTGGCACCCCAGTTGAGCCAGCCTCCGATGCGGCCGAACACGACGGCAGCGGCCAGCACCACCGCGTAGGCCACGAGCAGCGGCCCGAACGAGGTCCACAGACCCTCGTGCGGCCCGAGGTCGGCGATGCGGCCGAGCACGGCGGCGAAGATCAGCGGCGCCGCCACGGCGTTGGCCAGCGTCCCGAGGACGATGGCGATGGAGCTGCCGGCGAACGCGACGCGGTCGGGCCTCATCAGGCCCCAGCAATAGGCCAGGGTCGCCCTGGTCGATGCGTTCGGGAAGAGGGTCCGGTGACCCATGGGGTGCTCCAGTCGGAAGATCGTGGGTTTCGGCGAGGTTGGCGCCCGTGTGGGCGCGGCCCGTGCGACGGGCGTACTGAGGGGCGTGCCGGGCGACCGGGAAACGCCGGCGGTGACGCGAGCGCACTCGTGGTGCGGCGTCGTCGGGTGGCTTCGGGCTTGCCCGGCTTGTCCGGCTGTTCCCGGACGCAGGCGGGCGCTCAGCCCCGAAGCGGAACCGGCGTCAGGAGGCCGTCGGCACGAGGTCGGGCCCGACCATGCGGTTCCGGCCTCCTTCGGCGCCCCGAGCCGGCCCGGTGGCCACGGCGGCCACGTCGGTGCGGCGGATCATCTGCGGCGTCATCGTCCCTGCCATCGGGTCACCTCGCTTCCGGCTCGTGATGCGTTCCCGAAACGGTACCGCAACCGACCGCGCACCGGCAGGGGAAAGTGTGGATCCCTGCGCGCGATGGGTCCGGTGGCCGGCCCGTCAGAAGAGTGGTTGCGTGTTTCGTGCGTCTGGCGCGCGCTCGCCGAGGTGCGCCCAGGCGCGCTCGGTGGCCACGCGGCCGCGCGCCGTGCGCTGGACGAGACCGCTCTGTACGAGGTACGGCTCGTAGGCGTCCTCGATCGTGTCGGGCTCCTCCCCGACGCACTGGGCCAGAGTCGTCAGGCCCACTGGCTGCCCGCCGAACCGCGTGCACAGCGTGATCAGGATGGCCCGGTCGACCTTGTCCAAGCCCAGCGCGTCGACGCCGAAGAGCTCGAGTCCCTCGCTGGCCGTGGCACCGTCGATGAAGCCCTCCCCGCGCACTTCGGCGAAGTCCCGCACACGGCGCAGCAAACGGTTGGCCACCCTGGGCGTCCCCCGAGAGCGCTCGGCGATGCGGGTGGCGCCGTCCTCGTCGATCTGCACCTTGAGGATCCGCGCCGAACGCACGACGATGGCCCGGAGATCCGTCGGGTCGTAGAGGTCCAGGCGACCCACGAACCCGAAGCGGTCTCGCAACGGGCTCGCCACCAGGCCCGTGCGGGTGGTGGCGCCGACCAGGGTGAAGCCCGGGAGCTCCAGGCGGATGGAGCGGGCGGTCGGGCCCTTGCCGATGAGGATGTCGAGGCGGCCGTCCTCCATGGCCGAGTAGAGCATCTCCTCGACCGAGCGGTGCAGGCGGTGGATCTCGTCGATGAACAGGACGTCCCCGTTTTGGAGGTCCGTGAGCAGGGCGGCCAGGTCGCCGGCCCGGGTCAGGACGGGGCCCGCCGTGATGCGGAGCCCGGCGCCCATCTCGGCCGCCACGATGCCGGCCAGCGAGGTCTTGCCCAGCCCCGGGGGGCCGGCGAAGAGGATGTGGTCCACCGCCTGTCCGCGCTGCCGGGCCGCCTGCAAGACGATGCCGAGGTGCTCGACCAGCTGCGGCTGCCCGACGAACTCACCGAGCGAGCGCGGCCGGAGGCCGACCTCCTCGAGCTCCTCGTCTCTGTCGGACGCCGACGGGTCGACGACACGGTTCGACACGGGGTCGGCCTGGCTGGCGTCCTCGCCCTCGACGCCCTCGACGTCCTCGACGGCCAGGACCTCGCGCCGGGCCCGCGGGCTCACCGGGACGCCAACTCGCGCAACGCGAGCCGGAGCATCTCTTCCACACCGACATCGTCGCGTAGGCCGTCCAGCGCGGCGCGGATCTCGTCGGGGGCATAGCCGAGCTCGGCCAGCGCAGCTCGGGCCTCCGCCCGCGACGTGCGGGTGGCCCGACCGCTGGCGTCCGCCGCGCTCGACACCGCGGCTGCGGCCGTGTCGAGGGACAGATCTGGCAGGTCCAGCCGGCTCTTCAGCTCGATCAGCAGGCGGGCGGCCGTCTTGCGCCCCACGCCGGGCACCGAGCACAGCGTCTCGAGGTCGTCCTCGAGCACCGCCGTCGAGAGCGCGGCCGGGGACAACATCGCCATGATGGCCAGCGCCAGCGCCGGGCCCACGCCGTGGGACGACAACAGCACCTCGAAGCAGCGACGCTCGTCGTCGTGCACGAAGCCGTAGAGCACGAGGGCGTCCTCGCGCACGTGGGTGTGCACGTAGAGCGTCGCCTCGGCTCCCTTCCCGCCGGCGAGCAGCGTCGCCGCCGTGGCCGGCGTCACGGTCACCCGGTAGCCGATCCCGGACACGTCGACGATCACCTCGCCCTCGCCCGTGCGCAACACCACGGGCCCACGCAGCAGTCCGATCATCCCTCGCTCCCCTTGTCGCCCGTCATCGCTTGTCGCCCGTCATCGCTGATCCGACGCTTGTCGCCCGTCATCGCTGATCCGACGCCAGCGCCACGTCCACCGCCCGCTGCAGCGGCACCGTCGTGAGGTGGCAGACGGCCAAGGCCAGCGCGTCGGCCACGTCGGGCGGACCCGCCACCTCCTTCAGGCCGAGCACCTGCGCCACCATCCGCTGCACCTGCGCCTTGGTGGCGGCGCCGTAGCCGACCAGGCCCTGCTTCACCTCGTTCGACGTGTACTGGGCCACCTCGCACCCCGCCTCGGCGGCCACGAGGAGCGCCAGGCCGCTGGCCTGGCCCACCGACATGGCCGTCTTGACGTTGACCTGGAAGAACACCCGCTCCACGACGACCGTCCGGGGCCGCAGCTCACCGACGAGCGCCCGCAGCTCGGTGTGCAGCACCAGCAGCCGCTCGGCCAGTGGCGCCTCGGGATCCGTCTCGACGACGCCGGCCGCACGGGCCTCCAGGGCCCCGTCCTCGCCCTTGGCGACCAGGCCGTAGCCGCACCGCGACAGTCCCGGGTCGATGCCCAGTACGAACATGCGTTCGCATGTTAGCGGCGCACGGCCGCCCGGTGGCGGACCCGCGCCGGCTCGGGGAGGGCCGGCGCGGCGGGGTGACCCGCCTAGCCCTCGAACCCGGCGAGGACCTCGTCGGGGATGTCTGCGTTCGAGTGCACGGATTGGACGTCGTCGTTGTCGTCGATGGCCTCGAGCAGGCGCAGCACCTTCTTGGCCTCCGACTCGTCGGGGACAGGGACCGGTGTCGTCGGCTCGAACGACAGGTCGACCGACTCGGGCGTGATGCCGGCATCGTCGAGGGCACGGCGCACGCCCTCGAGGTCACCGGGGGCGCTCGTCACCACCCAGGCGGCGCCGTTGCTGCTCATGTCCTCGGCCCCGCCCTCCATGGCGATCTCCATGACCTTGTCCTCGTCCTGGTCGAGCGTGACCGTCACGATGCCCTTGCGCTCGAACTGCCAGCTCACCGACCCGGGCTCGGCCATGTTGCCGCCGTTGCGGTTGAAGATGTTGCGCACCTCGGCACCGGTGCGGTTGCGGTTGTCGGTGAGCGCCTCCACCATGATCGCCACCCCGCCCGGGCCATAACCCTCGTAGGTGATCGACTCGTAGCGGACTCCCTCGAGGTCGCCCGTGCCCCGCTTGACGGCCTTCTCGATCGTGTCCAGCGGCACCGACGCCGCCCGCGCCTTTTGGTACGCCGTCCGGAGGGTGGCGTTGGACTCGAGGTCCCCACCGCCGTCACGCGCCGCCACCTCGATGGCGCGGATGCACTTGGCGAAGACCTTGGCCCGGGCCTTGTCCTGGGCGCCCTTGCGGTACTTGGTCGTCGCCCACTTCGAGTGACCCGACATGTCGTGCTCTGGCTCCCCTGTCTCGGCGCTGTGGCGTGCCGCTCGGAGCGGCGGCCGCTGGCGAGAGCGGCCCACGTCCAGGCGTAGGGCGCAATTCTATCGACGCGGCAGCCGGCCTGGGCAGGGGCCGCCCCGCCCGTGGCCCTCGCGGGGAGCCGGTGCACCACCGGGACCGGCCACCCGCGTACGATCCGAGAGATGACAGCAGCACCAGTCTCGCCGGGCGGCACCGCCCGGCGCAGCGGGCGTTCCCGGCGTCTGCTCCTCGTCGGCGGGGGGCTCACCGCGGCGGGGGCCGCCACTGCCGCCTCGGTGGCCGCCGTCACGACGCTGCGCCGCCGCATTGCCGCGAGAGAAGCCTCGGATGGCTCCGACGGTGAGGGCGGACTCGGATGGGGCGGCCTGGAGCGACCGGACCACTTCGAGATCCGCACCCGGGACGGCGCCGTCCTGGCCGTGTGGGACCTCGCGGGCCCCAGCCCCGAGGCCCCTGTCGTCGTGCTCCCCCACTGTTGGGGCTGCAGCCACGAGATCTGGCTCCCGGTCACCCGGCGTCTGGTCGAGCAGGGGCACCGGGTCGTCCTCTACGACCAGCGCGGGCACGGGTTCAGCTCGCGGGGCACGGCGCCCCTGCGGCCCGACACCCTGGGACACGACCTGGCCACCGTGCTCGAGATGCTCGACGTGCGCGACGCCGTGCTCGCCGGGCACTCCATGGGCGGCATGACGATCATGTCGCTGGCCTCGACCCGCCCCGCCTTGTTCCACCAGCGAACCAGGGCGACGGTGCTGGTTGCCACGTCGGCCACTGCCATCGGCGGGCGATCGTCGCCGGGCACGCAGGCGTCCCGCGCCATGATCACGTCCCCGCTGGTCTCGCGTGCCCTCAAGGCGCGTAACGGGCACGTGTTCGTACGCAGCGTCTTCGGGGTCGACCCCGAGCGGGCGCACCTGGAGCTGACCAGCCGGCTCTTCGCCGACTGCGACCGCGTCGTGCGCGGCGACCTGTTGGTCTCGTTCGCGTCGCTGGACCTGCTCGAGGGCATCGCCGGCATCCGGGTCCCCACAACCGTGCTCGCGGGCGAGCGCGACCCGTTGACCGTGCAGGCGAAGGCGGATCAGATCGCGGGAGCCATCCCCGGGGCGCGGCTGGTCACGTTGCGCGACCGCGGCCACATGTTGCCGCTCGAGGACCCCGAGGCCGTGACCTCCGAGATCGTCCGGGCGTTCGCGGCGGCGGACGCGGCAGCCGTCAACCGTTGAGCGCCTCGAGCGACTGACGTCCGGCGCCGGTCCGCTCGGCGCACATGGCCGCGAACATCCTGTGCACCCGGCGGTCCGGCGTGAGCTCGGGGTGGAACGACGAGGCGAGCACGGTCCCCTGACGGACCAGCACGGGCACCCCGTCGAGCGTAGCCAGGACCTCGACTTGGCCACCGACAGAGACGATCAGCGGCGCCCGTATGAAGATCGCCGGCAGCTGCGGCCCCACCCCGCAGCGCAGCGGCACCTCGGCTTCGAAGGACTGCACTTGGCGCCCGTAGCCGTTGCGCCGGACTACCACATCGAGAAGGCCGAACGTGCGCTGATCGGAACGTCCGTCGAGCACGTCACGCGCCGCGAGGACCAGGCCGGCGCAGGTGCCGAGCAGCGGGAGGCCCGACGACGCCGTGGATGCCACGGCGTCGAAAAGACCGGTCGACTCGAGCAGCATCGACAGCGTGGTCGACTCCCCGCCGGGCAGCACCAGGCCGGCGATCCCGTCGAGATCCGCGGGTCGCTTGACCAATCTCGTGCCACACCCCACGTCATGGAGGGCGGCCAGGTGCTCCCTGACGTCGCCCTGCAGGTCGAGGACGCCGACGGTGAGCGATGGCGGAGGTCCCCCGGCGCCGGTCGGCTCCTCTACCACCCCCGGTCAGCGAGATGCTCGCCGTACTGGGACGCCTCGAGGCCGCGCATCGCCTCTCCGAGGCCGCGGGACACCTTGGCCACGTGCTCTGGGTCGGAGTAGTGGGCCGTCGCCTCCACGACAGCCGACGCCATCCGGGCCGGGTCCGACGACTTGAAGATCCCCGAGCCCACGAAGACCGCCTCGGCACCAAGCTGCATGACGAGGGCGGCATCGGAGGGCGTGGCGATGCCGCCGGCGCAGAACAGCGGCACGGGCAGACGTCCGGTGTCGTGGATCTCTTGGACCAGCCCGACCGGCGCCCGCAACTCCTTGGCCCAGCCGTAGAGCTCGGCCGAGTCGGCCTGGGTGATGGAGCGGATGGAGCCCACAATGGAGCGCAAGTGCCGGACCGCCTCGACGATGTTGCCTGTCCCCGCTTCGCCCTTCGAACGGATCATGGCGGCACCCTCCGAGATCCGCCGCAACGCCTCGCCCAGGTTCGTGGCGCCGCACACGAAGGGAACGGTGAAGGTCCACTTGTCGATGTGGTGCGCCTCGTCGGCAGGCGTCAGCACCTCGGACTCGTCGACGAAGTCGACGCCGAGGGCCTGGAGCACCTGAGCCTCGGCGAAGTGGCCGATGCGCGCCTTGGCCATGACGGGCACCGTCACCGCCTCGATGATCTCCTCGATCAGCGCCGGGTCGCTCATGCGCGCCACGCCCCCGTCACGGCGGATGTCGGCAGGCACACGCTCGAGCGCCATCACCGACACCGCGCCGGCGTCCTCGGCGATCTTCGCCTGCTCGGCGTTGACGACGTCCATGATGACGCCGCCGCGCAGCATGTCAGCCAGCCCCCGCTTCACCGTGAAGGTCCCGGTCGTCATGGTCACAGTCTACGGGGCTGGAGGAGCGTTCCTTCTCATCACTGGCTCACCACTGGCTCATCACTGGCTCATCACTGGCTCACCACTGGCTCACCACTCGCTCAGCGCAGCCACCCGAACCATGGTCACGTCGAGGTCGCCGGGGAGCTGCTCCTCGTCGCGCCACCCCACCGAGGGGTCGATCCAGACCCAGCGGGTCGGGCCGAAGCGGGACGGGCTGGCGAAGAAGGACCCCGGGACCGGAGGCGGGGCCTCGGCCATGGTGCGCAGCGCGCTGAGCAGACCCAGGGGGTAGCGCACCGCGGAGGCACCCACCACGTCGGCCCGGTACTCCCGGTTCGTCCCCACGCAACGCCGCAGGGTCTTCTCCCCACCGAAGAGGGTCCCGAGCGTGACACCGACGCAGGACACGCCGTTGTCGCCCCGCTTCACGTGCGCCAGCTCGTGGGCGATCACGCCCTCGAGTTCGATGGGGTCGAGCCGTTCGAGGAGCCCGCGCGTGACGACCAGGTCGGCGCGTCGAGCGTCACGTCCGAGGACGCAAGCGTTGGGTACGTCGTCGTCGAGCACGCGCATCGTGGGCATGGCGAGGCCGAAGGTGGCGCAGAGGCCCTCGGTGATGTTGAAGAGCCGTGGGTCGTCGTGCTCGTCGATCACTGTTGCCCCGATCCGGCCGAGCGCCACCGACGGCGCCAGCCGCCAGAGCCCGTACATCGCAGCCGCGCCGAACGCCACGAACGCGATGATCCCGGCGATCACGTGGACGGCGACAGCGAACAGGAGTCCCAGCAGCAGCGCGGGCATGACCGCCGTGTAGGCGCACAAGCCGACGGCGCGTCGCCGATTCGCCGCCACCTCGGAGGGCAGGACACGCGGTGCGCCCAGGCCCGGCTCGACCGGGAGTGGCTCGACGGGCTGCGCGGGAGTCAACGCCAGGGCCGCCGTCGGCCCACCTCCCGTCGATCGGGATCGATCGCCCCCCCTCGATCCTGACGAGGTAGGCCGTCCGCCGCCGCTTCGGCTGCGCCGCTGGTTGCCGCTGCTCGGCTTCTTCCCGTTACCCCCCCTGTTGCCCCCGCCACTGCCCCGGTTGCCGGCACCGCCCGAGGAACCCCGCGAGCCCGAACCGCCTGATCCGGAACCGCCTGATCCGGAACCGCCAGTGCCGCCCTTCGAGCGGGAGCCGCCGGATCCGGAACCACCCGCCCCAGCCGATCCGGACCCGCCGTTCGCGTCGGAGTCCGGGCGGCGGTTTCGGTTGCGGTTGCGGTTCCTGTTCCGGTTGCGGTTCTGGCCGCCTGCCGAGCCGCCTGGGGAGCCTCCGGCCGACCCGCTCTCCGACCTGGCGGGCTGGGCCCCGGTGCTCTCGTTCTGCTCGGCCATGGAGAGGCCAGCCTACGGCGTGCGGCGGGACGCGGTGTGCGAGCGGACGGCCTCTTCGTACACGTCGACGTAGCGGTCGGCCAGGGCGTCCATCGACCAGGCCCGGGCGTGGGCCAGGGCTGCCGCACGTGCCTCGGGCGAGGAGTGCCCGCTCCCCTGGTCGGCGTCGGCCAGGGCCGCCTCGAGGGCGCCGGCGAGCGCCAAGGCGTCCCCCGGGGTGACGAGCGCGGCGTAGCCTCCGGCGGCGGCGCGGTATCCCTCCAGGTCCGAGGCCACCACGGCGCAGCCGGCGGCCATGCCCTCGAGCAGGACCACCCCGAAGGACTCGCCGCCGAGCGACGGTGCGCACAAGGCGTCGGCCCCGGCCAGCCGCGCCGCGACCTCGTCGTCGGGGAGCATCCCCAGCCACCGGACCCGGTCCGACTCGGGGTGGCGGCGCCGCTCCGAGTCCGTGGCCGGCCCCTCGCCGATCACCCAGAGGACCGCAGGGCGTTGCACCTCGCCGAAGGCGTCGAGGAGGACGCCGAGCCCCTTGCGCTCCTCGTGGCGGCCGATGAACACGACGACCGGCCGGCCCCGCTCGTCGCGCCGGGAAGGCGTCGACGCGAAGCGCTCCACGTCGATGCCGTTGAACAGCACCTCGTAGGTCCCCCCGCAGGTGCGCTCGGCGGTGTCGCGGGCCGCCTCGGAGACCGCCACCCGCACGTCGAGGTGCCGACCCGCCAGCTCGGCCAGGGGCTTGGCGACCGCCACCCACCGGCTCACCCCGGCCCGGTGGAACGTCCCGACGAGTGGCACGGGCCTCCGGAGCAGGACGCCGTAGGCGGCAACCGGTGCCAGCGGCTCGTGGAGGTGGGCGACGTCGAAGCCGCCCGCCCGAACGAACCGCTCGGCACGCGCCGCCGCCGCCGGTGACAGCGTGACCGGCGCCACCGAACCGTTCGACCGGATGCCGGTGACCCCGCCGATCACGTGGCAGGCACCGGCCGACGCCGCGACGGCGACGTCGTCGTCCGCCGGCCCCACCACGGTCACCTCGTGGCCCCGCGCCCGGAGCGCACGGGCCAGCCCGACGGCCTGGCCCTGCACGCCACCGGGACGCGACAGCGCGTAGGGCGACACCATGGCGATCCTCACGTCTGCGCGCCCCGCCTCGCCTCCAGCGCCTCGGCGTCACCCGGCCAGTTGGGCTGGAACAGGTGCCACTGCTCGGGCTGGCAGCGGATGTCGTACTCGAACCGGGTGGCCAGCTCCTGGGTGATCCGGGCCACGTCCTGGCGCACGGTCCCACGGCGGGCGGTGTCGATCGGCGAATGCACGACCCCCGTGTGGTCCTTGCCCGGACCCGAGTACACGACCACCGGGATCAACGGTGCCCCGGAGCGCAACGCCAACGTGGCCGCGCCGGCTGGGAAGGTGGTCCGCTCCCCGAAGAACTCGACCTCCACCCCGTTGCCCACGAGGTCGCGGTCGCTCACGAGACCCGCCACCTCGTTCGCCTTGAGCGCGCGCAGGAGGGCCACCCCCGACCCGTCACCCAACGGGACGGCGGTGAGACCCATGGCAGACGCGCTGCTCGACGAACCACTCGAAGAGGCGCTCGGGCTCCAGGCGCTCGACCACCGCGGTCATGGGCATCCCCTCGAGCGCGAGCCAGTAGCCGCCCCATTCCCAGCTGCCCACGTGCGGCAGGGCCATCACCATGCCGCGCCCGGCGGCGAAGGCCGCATCGAGGTGCTGTTGACCCTCCTCGAGGCGGAAGCGCGCATGCACGTCGGTTCGGCTGACGTACGGCAAGCGGGCGCCGTCGGCCCAGTACGCGCGCGTAGGCGTCGTAGGAGCGGCGGCTCCAGCGCCGCACCAGCGCGGGGTCCGGCTCCACGCCGTCGACGCACTCGCTGGCCAGCACGCGCCGCAGGTGAAGCTCGTTCATGGCCAGCGCCGGGCCACCGCGCCAGGCCATGAGGCGCGCCGCTCCACGCGCCACGGCCGTGGACACCGGCTCGGGGAGGCGGCCCATGGCGGTCCCCAGCCCCCGGTAGGTGACGTACTTCGCCGTGGACCGCCACCCGACGACGACCGTCGGGGAACCGGACGCATGGGAGCCGGATGGCTGCGAGCCAGCTGTCTGGGCGCCGGCGGGAACGGCGTTCGTGGGGGCGGCGGGCGTCGCCTCAGAGGACGCGGATGCGGACCGGGACGGGGGCAGGGGCAGGTCGGGAGCAGTCACGAGGGACCCGGGAGAGCGTCGGGCCGACCCCGGGGGTCAGACGGACGACGGGCCGGACGTCGGAGGGCGCCGGCGACCCCGGACGGGACGGTCGGGGTGGCTGCGGGCCGCCCGCCGCTCACGCAGGGTCCTGCCCGAACGGCTGCTCAGCGTCTCCTGACGCCGGGCCCGCCAGCGTCCGACGGGAGCAGTCGTGGTGCGTGCCATGTCACGATGCGGGACGCCTGTCGACGAGCGGGCCTCGCGCCGGGCACGCCAGCGCGAGTCGACCCGGCCCTCGCGCCACGCCTCGATGCGCCCGCGGATCACGGCGTCACGGCCCGACGCGGCGTTCCAGACCATTACGAAGCGAGACACGGCAGTGAACGTGATGAGGACGAACATGATCCAGAGCACGGGCACGAAGATGACTGGGCTCAGGAATGCCACACCGAGCAGGAACATGCGCTCGCCGCGCTCCATGAGACCGCCCTTGGCCGAAAGGCCGAGTGACTCGGCCTTCGCCCGCTCGTAGGAGATCAGGGCGGTCATGGACAAGATGGCCATCGGGAGCAGCGCGATCTTGCCGCCGTCGGTGTCGAGCAGGTACCAGGCGCAGCCGAACATCAAGACGGCGTCGGCCACCCGGTCGGTGACCGAGTCGAAGAACGCCCCCCGGACCGACGCCGTACCCGCGGCCTTGGCCACCGGGCCGTCGAGGAGGTCGTGCATGCCCGTGACGATGAGCATCACGACGGCGAGATAGAGGTGGCCGGTGGCGACAAGCACGGCCGTGACGGTGGCGGACACCAGTCCCGTGGCCGTGAGCACGTCGGCAGTGATGCCGTGACGGTGGAGCGCCTCGCCGACCGGTCCTGTCTTCCGGTCGACGGACTCTCGCAAGTGGCCGTCGAACATTGGGCTCCTCGTCGCGCGCGGCCGAGAGCGGTCCGCACTGTTCGCGAAAGTTTACCATCGGCGGCACTCCCCCCGGGGGGTCGACCTGGTCGGGCCCCGACGGGGGCGGCGGCGGGTGCGCAGCGGTCCGGCGACGGTACCGCTCGGGGACGCCCCGAAGACCGAAGACCAGGTCAGGGGCGTGAACCGGTCCGCCGGACCTGTCGGGTAGCCTCCCGGGCGAGATGCTCCGCTCGTGCGGACGGGGGACCCCCAGGTCCTCCTGCCCGCGGGCACGCACGAGAGGTGATGGCACAGGTGACCGGCCCCGCGGTGCCACAGCCCAGGCTCCCCGACCCCACGATCGACGTCACCATCGTCGTCCCCTACTACAACCCGGGCAGCCGCCTGCGGGCCACGGTCGAGCAGATGGTCGGGGTGCTCGACGCATCGGGCATGACCTTCGAGATCATCGCCGTGTCCGATGGCTCCACCGACGGCAGCCCCATCACCCTCGAAGGCTTCCCCGAGACCGTGGTGCGCCGCGTCTCGTTCGACACCAATGTCGGCAAGGGGCACGCGCTGCGCGTGGGCCTGGGGATGGGACGGGGGCGGTATCTCGGCTTCATCGACGCCGACGGCGACATCTCCCCCGAACTCCTCGCCCCCTTCGTCTCCATCATGCGCTCCGAGCAGCCCGACATCATCATCGGGTCCAAACGTCACCCCGAATCTGTGGTGCGTTACCCCCCACTACGACGCTTCTACTCGTGGGGCTACCAGCGCCTCATCCACCTGCTGTTCCGCCTCAGCGTGCGTGACACGCAGGTGGGGATCAAGCTGGTCGACCGCCGGGTCATCGCCGAGGTGCTGCCGCTGCTGCGCGAGAGCCGCTTCGCACTGGACCTCGAGCTGCTCGTGCTGGCCCGGCGCCTCGGCTACACGAGGATCGTGGAGGCGCCGGTGCGGATCGATGAGCGCTTCGGCAGCACCGTCTCCATCAAGGCGGTGTGGGGGCTGCTGGTGGACACGCTGGGATTCTTCGTGCGCTACTCGGTCCGCCACGAGTACGACGCCGTGCTGGCGACCACGGCGCGGTCGAGGGCCCAGGCCGAAGAGGGTCCGGGCCCGGCCTGAGCCCGGCGGCCGAGGACGGGCAACCCGGGGAGCGTCCGGCGGGTCGCACTCGCCGAGCAGCGCCGGGCGGCCGGTCCTACACTCAGCGGCACACGCCGGTACACACCGAGGGACGGAGGACACGTGCCACACGACCCGACCGCTATCCGCAACGTCGCCCTCGTCGGGCACCACGGCGCCGGCAAGACCACCCTGGCCGAGGCGCTCCTGGCCGCCACCGGGTCGATCGCTCGCCGGGGCTCGGTGGAGAAGGGCTCGACCGTGATGGACTTCGAGCCCGAGGAGATGGCCCGCCAACTGTCGATCTCGACCAGCCTGGCCCCCTTCACGGTCAACGGCGTCAAGGTGAACCTCCTCGACACCCCGGGCTACGCCGACTTCACCGGGGAGATGATCAGCGCGCTGGCCAACGTCGACCTCGCCGTCGTCGTGGTCAGCGCCACCGACGGCGTGCAGGCCCAGACCCAGGACGCCTGGCGAGCGGCCGCCCGCCTCGGGGTGCCCCGCGTGATCGTGGTCAACAAGCTCGACCGCGAGCGAGCCGACTTCGACCGCACCCTGGCCGAGATCCGCGACACATTCGGCGCCGGCGTGGCGCCCGTCGAGCTCCCGATCGGCCACGAGACCGACTTCCACGGCGTCATCGACCTGCTCGACGACACGGCCACCCACTACGACGTCCCGGCGCCGGGAGCCGCCATCGACGGCACCGTCCCGCCCTCGGGCCACGAAGGGCCGATCCCCGACGACCTCGTCGACGAAGAGCACGCGGTCCACGAGCAGCTGGTCGAGGGCATCGTGGTGGGCGACGACGACCTGATGGAGCGCTACCTCAACGGGGAGACCCTCGAGTACGCCGAGCTCGAGAAGAGCCTGGCCGGCGGCGTCGCCTCGGCCAGCGTGTTCCCGGTCCTGTGCTGCTCGGCCGCAAGCGGCGTGGGCGTCGACCGGCTGGCCCGCCTCATTGAGGAGCTGTGCCCGACGCCGGCCTCGAGGCCACCCGTGCTGGCCAGTGCGGGGACCGAGACCGCGGAGATCCCCTGCGACCCGGCCGGCCCGACCCTCCTCACCGTGGCCAAGACGTTCACCGACAGCCACACCGGCAAGATGTCGCTCTGCAAGGTCGTGTCGGGCACGCTCCAGCCCGACGCCGTCCTGGTGAACTCGCGCACCAAGGAGGAGGAACGCCTGCACGCCATCGGAAGCATCGCCGGCCACGCCATGGTGCCGGCCACCAGCGTCCCGGCGGGCGACTTCGTCGCCGTGCCCCGCCTCAACGGGACGCGCACCGGCGACACCCTGGCCCCCAAGGGTCAGCCGGTCGTCGTCCCGCCGCCTGAGCTGCCCGCGCCCGCCCTCCGGGTAGCCGTGAAGCCCGCCACCCGGGCCGACGACGACAAGCTCATGTCGGCCCTGGGGCGCCTCTGCGACGAGGACCCGACGCTGAGCGTCACCCGGGACGACGAGACGCACCAGACCATCCTCGGCGTCAACGGCGAGGTGCATCTCGGCGTGACGCTCGAGCGGCTCGAGCGCAAGTGCAACGTGCGCGTCGAGCGCGAGGACCTGCGCATCGCCTACCGCGAGACGATCACGCGGCCGGCGGCAGCCGAGGGCAAGCACAAGAAGCAGTCGGGCGGCCACGGGCAGTTCGGCGTCTGCCACCTGCGCCTCGAGCCCCTGGGGCGCGGCGAGGGCTTCGCCTTCCGCGACCAGGTGGTGGGCGGCGCCATCCCGCGCCAGTACATCCCCGCCGTCGAGAAGGGCGTGCTCGAGACGTTCGCCGGCGGCGGCCTGCATGGTTTCCCGATCGTCGACGTCGCCGTGACCGTCGACGACGGCAAGGCGCACTCGGTCGACTCCAACGAGGTCAGCTTCAAGATGGCTGCCGCGCTGGCCGTCAGGACGGCGATGCCCGAGGCCGGCCCGATCGTGCTCGAGCCGATCTCGCGCCTGGAGGTCACCATCCCGGCCGACTGCCAGGGTGACGTCATGGGCGACCTCAGCTCGCGGCGGGCCAAGATCGTCGGGACCGAGCCGGCCCACGAGGGCTCCCAGACCATCACGGCCACGGCCCCCACCGCCGAGCTCAC
This sequence comes from uncultured Acidimicrobiaceae bacterium, assembly GCA_963781955.1. Taxonomy (GTDB): domain Bacteria; phylum Actinomycetota; class Acidimicrobiia; order Acidimicrobiales; family RAAP-2; genus Bog-473. The sequence goes on along the minus strand of CAWAHU010000001.1, from coordinate 1,123,936 downwards.
CCGCTACGCGGTCGACCTGCGGGCCATCACCGGTGGCCGCGGCTCGTTCACCGTGGCCCACGACCACTACGACCCGCTGCCCGACCACCTGGTGGCCTCGCTCCCCACGCCCGAGGGCTGAGCGCTCCACCCGGGCGGGTGGATCAGGGTGGATCTGCCCCGGATGCTCGTCGTGACGCCGGTGTGGGTTTCAGATTCGTGGGTTAGTAGCTCCTTAAGGAACCTACGCCCGTCGTCGATCTACTCCAGGGACGGGACGCCACCAGCTCGGACGCCTCGCCATTCATCCCCCGTGCAGGTTGTGGAAGTAAACGATGGCGGCGTTGATGTTGTTCCCCACAACCGCCGATGTCGCGCACAGAATGAAGACGGTCTCAATGGCGGTGAGGTGCGCGCGGTGCTCCACGAACCATTGCCTCCATGCCGGGCGGTCGGTCCTCGAGATGAACCGCTGGTACTTGTCGGCCCGCTTCTGGCGTACGAACAGCCGTCGGCCGACGAGCAGGTTCGCCACGTACCAGAAGCAGAAGGCGCCGATGGCAACCCTGCCGATGACGGTTGGCACGAGGCCGAAGTGGCGCATGAACCACCCCATGCCCCAGTTCTGCTCAATGTTGACGCCCGCCGAGCGGACGACGAGCCACGTCAAGAGGCCGTCCAGGAACGATGCGAGAACTCCGAAGTAGAAGATGCCCCTGGCGAGCGCCTCTAGGCTCTTGCGCTCGTAATGCGTGTCGTAGACGACGCCCATTTCTGCTCTCTGTTCTCCCCCTCCTAGTACCCGTGCTGGTGGCGGCAGCCCCCTTTCGTCTGTGAGCACTTCGGCGCGCCGATCTGTCCTGCCGTACCAGAACCGACCGGAGTGCTACTGGGCTTGGCTAACACACCACCACGAACCCCGTCCATATGCCGACCGACCCATGTTTCGGTCGTGGTCACGGGCCGAGCATCAAGTCGCCGACGGTCGCCATGAATCCGGCCGCCCCGCTCGCTCACGCTCCCCACGCCCGAGGGCTGAGCGCTCCACCCGGACGGGTGTATCAGAGTGGATCAAAACGGGTGCGTGTGACCAAAGCGCACCGGGATGCGCTCGAGGATGAGCGTGCCGAGCAGCTTCTTGTCCGGTGACGTCACCACCGCCACGGCCAGAGGGCCCGAAGTCCGGCCGAGCGGCTTGGTCACCTGCGACGCCTCGAAGTGACCCGAGTACGCGACCAGGCACACCCCCTGGCCCTTGGGCAGCTCGTCGGCCAGGCGGTCGGCGAGGCGCGGCGCCAGGCCGTGGAGGTTGCCCAGCGTGTAGCGGCGCACGCCGGCGAGGTGGCCGTGGCCGCCGACCGCCTGCGCAGCCACGGGGATCGCCTGGTAGCACGACTCGTCGGTGGTCCCGACGTCGCTCCGGGCGGACGAGCAGGCGGCCAGGACGGAGCCCGCGAGCACCAGCGCGAAGAGCACGGCGAGCCGGGAGGCCAGGCGCCGGGCGCGGGCGCGGGCTCTCATTCGGCCGGCTCCGGGGCGATGACGGGGCCGGGCCCGTCGGTGGCGCCCGGAGGCGGGCGCTCGGCGAGGCCGGCGGTTGGGTCCGGCACGGCGCCGGCGGCCAGGGCGGGAGCGACGGCCGGCGCGGTGCCCGCGCCGGCCGCGCCCGGCGCGTAGTACTCCGGACCGGCCTCCACCTCGCTGGCCATGGCCTGGCGGGGCCAGCGCCCCCGCCGCACCTGCAGCGCCAGCTGGCCGATGAAGGCCCAGCCGATGGCCAGGATCATCCAGAAGCTGATGAGGCGGTAGATGAGCACGGCCGAGACGGTGCTCGCCTCCGCGCCGCCGAAGGCCACCAGCGCGACGGTGATGGAGCCTTCCACGACGCCGAGGCCGCCCGGGGTGATCGGCAGGGTGGCGGCCAGCTGCCCGGCGCCGTAGGCGAGCAACAAGCCCTCCCAGGGGATGGGCGCGCCGATGGCCACGAACATCAGCGCGAAGCAGGCGCAGTCGAGCAGCCAGTTCACCGTCCCCCACGAGATGATGCGCCCGATCTGACCCCAGCTCAGCCGCACCGCGGTCATCCAGGCCATGGCGTGGTCGATCTGCGCCGTGGTGTCCCCGTGCGGCCGGCCGGTGAGCTTGACCGACGCCCGCACCCCGCCCGAGACGACGGCGTGCAGCGGGCGCTCGTACACGAAGAGCGACCCGATGGCCAGCATGACCAGGAACGTGCCGATGAGGACGGGGACCAGGTCGAAGGAGGCGCCCTCGTCGGTGGCCACGCCGAGCCCGAGCACGGCCACGATGGACAGGCTGATGGTGGCGGCGACGAGCGTCCCGGCCAGGGCCCACACGGCCAGGGTGTTGTCGGCGCCGAAGCGGCGGAACCAGCGGAACCCGTAGACCGAGGCGAACGCGTTGCCCACCGGGAGCGAGTTGGTGATGGCCTGCGAGGCGAACGACAGCTTGACCAGCGGCGTCCACGGGGCACGCAGTCGGCCGGCCTTCAAGAGCTCGTACTGCATGGCCGCGAAGCAGACGTACGAGCCGATCTCGAGGACGACGGCGGGCGGCACCCACCACCAGTCGAAACGACGCAGGATGGTGCCGACGCCGTCGAGCTCGGAGGTCTTCGACGACAGGACCCACACCACCAGCGCGACCAGCGCGAACCCGGCCACCACCCGCAGGGCGGGCCAGGCCCGCCGGAAGAGGCGCCGCCGGTCGGTCGGCTCAGCCGGGCCAGGCGTCGGCGAGCCTCTTCCAGGACAGCGGCAGCGTCTCGGGCATCACCCGGGCCCCCGCCACGGACGTCATGAAGTTGGTGTCGCCCGACCAGCGCGGCAGCACGTGGAGGTGCAGGTGCGCCGGGATCCCGGCCCCGGCGGCCCGGCCCAGGTTGGCGCCCAGGTTGAGCCCGTCGGGCTCGTAGGCCGCCTCGATGGTCGCCACGGCGCGCTGCGTGGCCGACCACAGCTCGGCCGATTCGTCCCCGGTCAGCTCGGCCATGGCCGAGGCGTGCCGCAACGGCATCACGAGCACGTGCCCGCTGGCGTAGGGGTAGGCGTTCATCACCACGAAGGTCAGGTCGCCCCGCCACACGACCAGGTTGTCCTCGGAGGGTTCCCCGCTCGCCACCAGGCGGCAGAACACGCACGCGTGCTCCTCGTGGCGGATCCCCTCCGTGCGCTCACGGGCGGTGGCCTCGACGATGTAGTCCCGGCGCCAGCCGGCCCACAGGTGGTCGAGGCTCATGCCGGCTCGGCGCCGGCCTGGCCGTCCATGTCGGGTACCCGGTCCTCGGGCCGTCCCTTGGCTGCGACCTCACCGGCGATCTCGGCCACCACGTCGGCCACCGGGACCCCTTGCTCGGGTTTGCCGGGCCAGCCGCGCCGGTTCACGCCCACGGTGCCGGCCGCCACGTCCTTGGGGCCCACGACGAGCACGTAGGGCACCTTGGCCACCCAGGCCCGCCGCACCGCGGCACCCAGCTTCTCCGCGCCGAGGTCGGCCGTGGCGCGCAGGCCGGCCACGGCACAGGCCGCCACGATGCCCTGTGCGTCGCCCGCCTGGCCGTCGGTGACCGGGATCACCCGCACCTGCTCGGGGCAGAGCCAAGTCGGGAGGGCGCCGGCGTAGTGCTCGATCAGCACGGCCATGAACCGCTCGACGCTCCCGAAGAGCGCCCGGTGGATCATGATCGGCCGGTGCCGGGCGTTGTCGGCGCCGACGTACTCGAGCCCGAAGCGCTGGGGCAGCTGGAAGTCGAGCTGCACCGTCGACATCTGCCAGGTCCGACCGATGGCGTCCTTGGCCTGGACGGAGATCTTGGGCCCATAGAAGGCACCGCCGCCCTCGTCCATGACCACGTCGAGGTCCATCTCGAGCGCGGTCCGGCGGAGCGCCTCGGTGGCCGTCTCCCACTCCTCGTCGGTCCCCACCGCCTTGCCCGGTGGCTTGGTCGACAGCTCGAGGTAGAAGTCGTTCAGGCCGTAGTCGCGCAGCAGGTCGAGGACGAAGTGCAGCGTGCGCACGAGCTCGGCGTCCATCTGCTCGGGGGTGCAGAAGATGTGGGCGTCGTCCTGGGTCATGCCGCGCACGCGGGTGAGGCCTTGGAGGACGCCGGACTTCTCGTAGCGATACACCGTGCCGAACTCGAAGAGCCGCATCGGCAGCTCGCGGTAGGAGCGCTGCCGGCTCCGGTACACGAGTATGTGGAACGGGCAGTTCATCGGCTTGAGGTAGTACTGCGTCCCCCCGTCGAGCTCCATGGGCGGGTACATCCCGTCCGCGAACCAGTCGAGGTGACCGGACTCCTCGAAGAGCGCACTCTTGGTGATGTGCGGCGAGTTGACGAACTCGTAGCCCGACTCCACGTGGCGCTGGCGTGAGTACTCCTCCATCAGGCGCCGGATGGTGCCACCCTTGGGGTGGAACACGGCCAGGCCCGAGCCGATCTCCTCGGGGAAGCTGAAGAGGTCGAGCTCGACGCCGAGCTTGCGGTGGTCGCGCCGCTCAGCCTCCTCGAGCTGGTGCAGGTAGGCGGCCAGCGCCTTCTCGGACTCCCAGGCCGTCCCGTAGATCCGCTGGAGCTGCGGGCGCTTCTCATCGCCGCGCCAGTAGGCGCCGGCCACCCGCATCAGCTTGAAGTGCCCGAGGCGGCCGGTCGAGGGCACGTGCGGGCCCCGGCACAGGTCGATGAAGGCGTCCGAGTTGCGGTAGGTGCTCACCACCGACCCAGCGGCGTCCACCTCATGGGCTCCCTCCCCCACCGCCCGGATGATCTCCTCCTTGAAGGGCTGGTCGGCGAAGATCTCGAGGCCGTCGGCGAGGGAGTGCTCGTGGCGGACGAAGGGCTGGTCCTCCTTGATGATCTCCCGCATCTCGGCCTCGATGCGCTCGAGGTCCTCGTCGGTGAAGTGCGCCCCCTCGGGCAGCTCGAAGTCGTAGTAGAAGCCGTTCTCGATCACCGGCCCGATGGCGTACTTGGCGCCGGTCCAGAGACGGCGCACCGCTTGGGCCATGACGTGCGCGGTCGAATGGCGCAGAACGCCGCGACCGGCGTCGCTGTCCGCGGTGACGATCGCCACCTTGGCCCCGTCGGTCAGCTCGGTGTCGAGGTCGACCTCCTTGCCGTCGACGGTGGCCACGACAGCCGCCTTGGCCAGTCGTGACCCGATGGATGCGGCCAGGCCGGCCGCCGTCGTTCCCTCAGCGACCTCCCGCGCGGAGCCGTCGGGAAGTACCACCGAGATGACGCCTGCCATCGTGCACCCTTTCCTCTTCGAGTCGATGCCCCTGGTCACCCAGGGTACCGGACCGCCCCAGGCGCTCCGGTCCACTCCCCCGGCTCGGAGCAGCCGGGCCAGGACGATTCCGCCGGCTCAGAGCTCGACTCGGCCGGCTCAGAGCTCGACGCCGAGCAGCCGGGCCCCACCGGACACCGAGTGGCCCCGGGTCGCCGCACCATCGAGCGCGCCCAGCGCGGCCGGCGTGTCGAGATCCTCGTCGAGCGCCTCCCGCACGGCGTCCAGCGCCGCGGTGCCTTCCCCCGCCTCCGCGCTGCGCCACAGTGCGAGGCGGGTGGCGGCGGCCGGCATGTCCGCGTCAGTCCGCCAGTCCCAGTCGTGCCGGTAGTGGTGCGCCAGGAGCGCCAGGCGCACGGCGGCGGGATCCCACTCCTTGCAGAGGTCGCCCACGAAGACGAGGTTGCCCAGCGACTTCGACATCTTCGTGCCATCGAGCCCGACCAGCCCGACGTGGAACCAGATGCGCACGAAGGGCTGGCCGGTCACCGCCTCCGACTGGGCGGTCTCGCACTCGTGGTGCGGGAACACCAGATCGCGCCCACCCCCGTGGATGTCGATGGTCTCGCCCAGCTCCCGCAGCACGAGCGCCGAGCATTCGATGTGCCAACCGGGCCTCCCCGGACCCCAGCGCGAGTCCCAGGCTGGCTCGTCGGGCAGGGAGGGCTGCCAGAGCACGAAGTCGAGCGGGTCGCGCTTGTTGGGGTCCTCTGGGTGGCCGCCGTGCTCGGCCGCCAGCTCGAGCATGCGGGTGCGGCCGAACCCGCTGATGCGGCCGAAGGCGGGGAAGCTGGCCACGCTGAAGTAGACCGAGCCACCCGAGACGTATGCGTGACCGGCGTCGAGCGCCTCCCCGATCAGCGAGAGGATCTCGGAGATGGCCGACGTGGCGCGCGGCTCGGAGTGGACCGGCAGCAGGTTCAACAGCCGCATCTCGGCGTCGAAGCGCGCCATCTCCTCGGCGGCCAGGTCGAGGTAGTGGACGCCGAGCTCCCTCGCCTTGCGCAGGATGTCGTCGTCGACGTCGGTGACGTTGCGGACGCATCGCACCCCGTGACCCGCGTCGAGCAGGCGTCGCTGCAGCACGTCGAAGGCCAGGTACACCGCGGCGTGGCCGAGGTGGGCGGCGTCGTAGGGCGTGATGCCGCAGGAGTACATGGTGACCAGCGGGCCCGGCTCCAGGGCCACGATCTCGCCGCGCGCGGTGTCGTAGAGCCGCACCCTGTTGCTCCCTCCCCTATCCCCGTGTCCCCGTGCGTCCCGCGCAGACCCGTCCGGTCCGTCAGATCCCGGCGAGTCGCAGCGTCGAGTGCGCCTTGTGCCGGATGTTCAAGGTGATGCAGACGGCCGTGAAGGCCTCGATCGCCGCGGCCTGGCTCATGCTGCCTGCGTCGAGCGGCCGCAGCCCCTTCATGTCCTCGATCAGCGCGACAGTCGCCGCCGTGGCCTCGGGATGGTCCGAACAGACCAACACGTCGGCCTCCAGGCCCGAACGGAGGTTCTCCATCTCGGAGGCCGGGAGGTGGTGGAAGGCCGCGGCCACGAGGCTGCCGGGCAGTACCGCCTGGACGGCGCCGGCCACCGATCCCCGGGGAGGCACGAGTGCGAGCATCTCGCGGCCTTCCTTGATCAGGGCGTTGGCCATCGAGATCACCACTTTGCCGGCCAGCGGGTCGCGCAAGGCCCGCACCGTCGGGATGGCGCTGTCCCACGGCGTGGCGACCACGACCAGGTGCGCCGCTGCCGCGGCGGCGTTGTCGCCGCCCCCGATCGACCCGGCCAGGCCGGGCCAGGTCGTGGCCAGCTCCGTGACCACTCCCGCCGCGCGCTCGGCGTCGCGCGATCCGATGGTGACGTCCACACCGCCCTCGGCGAGGCGGACCGCCACGCCGCGGCCGGCCGGGCCGGTCCCTCCGAGAATCCCCACGTGCATGCCCCTACCTTCGCATAACCTCGCTGAAGCCATGGGACTCCTCGACGGGAAGCGGCTCCTGATCACCGGCGTGCTCACCGATGCCTCGCTGGGGTTCGCCGTGGCGCGTCTGGCCCAGGAGGAGGGCGCCGAGATCGTCCTGTCGGGCGCCGGGCGCGCCCTGTCACTGACCAAGCGCACGGCGCGCAAGCTGCCCGTCGAGCCCGACGTGCTCGAGATCGACGTGACCTCACCCGAACAGCTGGCGGCGGCGGGCGAAGCCCTCGCGGCGCGCTGGGGACGGCTCGACGGCCTGCTGCACGCCATCGGCTTCGCCCCGGCGGACTGCCTGGGCAGCGGCATGTTCGCCGCCGGCTGGGAGGACGTGTCGGTCGCCCTGCACATCTCGACGTACTCCCTCAAGGCCCTCGTCGACGCGTTCCTCCCTCTCCTCGAGGCGGGTGGGCGGGACGGCGGCGCCTCGGTCGTGGGCCTGGACTTCGACGCCACCGTGGCCTGGCCGGTCTACGACTGGATGGGGGTGGCCAAGGCCGGGCTCGAGTCGCTGTCGCGCTACCTGGCCAAGGAGCTCGGCCCGCGCCACATCCGGGTCAACCTCGTGGCGGCGGGGCCGATCCGCACCATGGCGGCCAAGTCCATCCCCGGCTTCGGCGCGTTCGAGGACACCTGGGCGGACCAGGCACCACTCGGCTGGGACGTGCACGACCCCGGCGCGGTGGCCAAGGCGTGCGTGGCGCTGTTCAGCGACCTCTTCCCGATGACGACCGGCGAGATCCTCCACGTCGACGGCGGCGTCCACGCCGTGGGTGGCTCCGCCTCACCCGGCCGGCGCTGACACGGCCGGGCCCACGGCCGGCGCTGACACGGCCGGGCCCACGGCCGGCGCTGACACGGCGCGCCGGGTGCCGACAGTAGGTTGCAGCCCATGGGGATGCGCGGGCACGGCATGGGAGGCGGGCAAGGTGCCTGGGCCGGGCTGCGCTCGATGCGGCGGGACCGGTCCGTCCTCCAGCACCGGGTCAAGAAGGGCACGGCGAGGCGCATGCTCACCTTCGCCGTCCCCTACCGCAAGATCCTCGCCGTCTTCGTCCCGGTGGTGATCCTCGACGCCGTGATCATCGCGGTGAACCCGCTCATCCTGCGGTCCCTCATCGACAACGGGATCCTCAAGAAGGACCAGCAGCTGGTGATAGCGCTGGCGGTCCTCGTAGCCGTCTTGGCACTGGCGGACGCCGCGCTCGGCCTGACCGAGCGGCGCATCTCGGCCTACCTGGGCGAGAGCCTGATCTACGACATGCGCTCGAAGGTGTTCCGGCACATCCAGCGCATGCCGCTGGCCTTCTTCACCCGCACGCAGACGGGCGCGCTGGTGAGCCGCCTCAACAACGACGTCATCGGAGCCCAGCAGGCCTTCACGGACCTGCTCTCCAACGTCGTGGGCAACCTGGTCACCGTCGTGATCGTGATCGCCGCCATGTTCTTCCTCAGCTGGCAGATCACGCTCGCCGCGCTGCTCTTGGTGCCACTGTTCCTCGTCCCCGGCCGGCTCGTCGGACGCCGCATCGGCTCGCTCACCAAAGAGGGCTACGACCTCAACGCCGAGATGAACATGGTCATGCAGGAGCGCTTCCAGGTGGGCGGGGCCATGCTCGTCAAGCTCATGGGTCGCCCCGAGGAGGAGGCGGTGGCCTTCGAGCACAAGGCCGGGCGGGTGCGCGACATCGGCATCACCCAGGCCACCTACCAGCGCGTCTTCTTCATCGCCCTGGGCCTGACGGCCTCTCTGGCCACGGCCATCGTCTACGGCGTGGGAGGGGTGGCCGCCATCGACGGCGCGCTGCAGGTCGGGACCGTCGTGGCCCTGGCCAGCTACCTGACCCGCCTCTACCAGCCGCTCACCCAGCTCTCCAACCTGAACCTCGACGTCATGACGGCGCTCGTGTCCTTCGAGCGCCTCTTCGAGGTGCTCGACATCGTGCCGCAGATCGACGAGGCACCCGACGCCGTCGACGTGCCCCGGGGCGGCACGTCCATCGAGTTCGAGGACGTCTCTTTCACCTATCCGAGCGCCGACGAGGTCTCCCTCGCCTCGCTCGAGTCGGTGGCGGTGCTCGAGTCGGGCCTGCGCAGCGAGGTGCTCCACGGGGTGTCGTTCCGGGTCGAGCCCGGGACGATGGTCGCACTGGTCGGCCCGTCGGGTGCGGGCAAGACGACGATCTCGAACCTGGTGCCGCGCCTCTACGACGTGACCGGCGGCGCGGTGCGACTGAGCGGGATCGACGTGCGGGAGGCCTCCATGGCGTCACTGCGCGACGTGGTCGGGGTGGTGAGCCAGGACCCGCACCTGTTCCACGACACGCTGCGGGCCAACCTGCTCTACGCCCGGCCCGAGGCCACGGAGTCCGAGGTGCTCGAGGCGTTGCGCCAGGCCCAGATCGGCCACATCATCGCCGATCTGCCCGACGGGCTCGACACCGTCATCGGCGAGCGCGGGTACCGGCTCTCGGGCGGAGAGAAGCAGCGGGTGGCGCTGGCGCGCCTCCTCCTCAAGGCACCCGACGTGGTCGTGCTCGACGAGGCGACGGCGCACCTGGACTCGGAGTCGGAGGCGGCGGTCCAGCGGGCGCTGCGCGAGACCCTCAGCGGGCGCACCTCGTTGGTGATCGCCCACCGGCTCTCGACGGTGCGCGAGGCCGATCAGCTGTTCGTCATCGACGACGGTCGCATCGTCGAACGCGGCACGCACGCCGAGCTCCTGGCCGAGAACGGCCTCTATGCCGAACTGTACCGGACCCAGTTCGCCGACCAGGAGGAGCCCGCGGGCGCGCCTGGCGCCTAGCTACTTGCCTTCGAAGTGGGCCTGCCGCTTCTTGGCCTTCGCGGCGTAGCCCGCTGGAGCGTCGTCGCTCACGAACTCGACCGATGCGCTCATCGCCTCGAACTTCATCACGTCGTGCAGGCCCCGGTAGGCGAAGGCGTCGATCGTGCGCTTGATCGACTGGACCGCCAGCGGCGCGTTGGCCGCGATCTCGGCGGCGATCGCCATCGCCGCGGGGACCAGCTCCTCGCGTGACGTCACCTGCTGGAGGAGGCCGAGGCGGTGGGCCTCGGCTGCGTCGATGCGCCGGCCCGTCAGCGCCAGCAGCTTGGCGTACCCGGCACCGACCTCGTGGGCCAGGCGCAGGTCTCCCCCGGCGTCGACCGACACACCGACCTGCGCCTCGGGCAGCGCGAAGACGGCGTCGTCGGCCGCCACCCGGATGTCACACATGAGCGCCAGCTCGAACCCGAACCCGAGGCAGTAGCCGTGCACGGCGCACACGATGGGCTGGGGCAGGTCGTGGAAGACCCGGAAGCGCTCGTGCACCCAGCGGATGCCCTCGTAGTAGTTGCGCACCTTCTCGGCGGGCGAGCGGCCGGTGACCCGGTCCTCGGGCAGGCCGAGGTCGATGCCGGCGCAGAAGGCGCGCCCCTCGGCCTTGACGACCAGGACGCGGATGGTGTCGTCGAACCGGGCCCGGTCGGCCACCACGCCCAGCTGGCGCGTGGCCTCCCAGGACCATGCGTTGAGCTTCTCGGGGTAGCACAGGGTCAGCGTGCCGATGCCCGAGCCGTCCGTCGGCGGCTCGAGCCGGAGTTGCCAGTCCTCCTCGGGGAGCACCGGGTCGGTACGAATGGGCATGGCGAGCCTCCCTTTGCAGCAGCGTCTCCCGCCAAAAAGTAGAATCCGTTCTAGTTGGCGGGCACCTGCCCGGCAACCGCCGGTGGGGGCACGGTGCGCCCGCGGCGAGCGCATGCGTCCGACGCGCCGCGCCGAAGACCAAGGAGGTCTCCCTGTGCACAACGAGCTCTGCGAACGCCTCGGGATCGAGTTCCCCATCTTCGCCTTCACCCACTGCCGCGATGTGGCGGCCGCGGTCAGCAACGCCGGCGGCATGGGCGTGCTCGGGGCCGTGGGCTTCAGCGCCGACGAGCTCGAGGTCGAGCTGAACTGGCTGGACGAGCACGTGGGCGACAACCCCTACGGCGTCGACATCGTCATCCCGGGCAAGTACGAGGGCATGGGCGAGATCGACCCGGTCAAACTCGAGGAAGAGCTCAAGGCCATGATCCCCGAGGAGCACCGCACCTTCGCCAAGAAGATCCTGGCTGACCACGGGGTGCCCGAGATCGAAGGTGGCCCGCGCCGGGAGCTGCTCGGCTGGACCGCCGCCACGGCGGCGCCACTGGTGGAGGTGATCCTGGGCCACCCCAAGGTCAAGCTGGTGGCCAACGCGCTCGGCACGCCGCCCGACGACGTCATCGCCAAGGTGCACGACCACGGCATGCTCATGGCGGCGCTGGCCGGCTCGGTCAAGCACGCGCTGAACCACAAGGCCGCCGGGGTCGACATCGTCATCTGCCAGGGCTCCGAAGGCGGCGGCCACACCGGTGACGTCGGCTCCATCGTGCTGTGGCCCGAGGTCATCGACGCCGTCGCCCCCACCCCGGTGCTCGCTGCCGGTGGCATCGGCTCGGGGCGCCAGATGGCGGCAGCCATGGTGATGGGCGCGGCCGGCGTCTGGACCGGGTCGCTGTGGCTCACCGTCGAAGAGGCCGACGTGCCGCCCAAGCAGATGGAGTCGTACCTCAAGGCGACCTCCCGTGACACCGTCCGCTCCCGGTCGTTCACCGGCAAGCCGTGCCGGCTGCTCAAGAACGACTGGACCGAGGCGTGGGAGGCACCCGGTAACCCCAAGCCGCTCGGCATGCCGCTGCAGATGATGGTGGCCATCGAGTGCGTCTCGCGCGGCCACGCCTACCCCGAGGAGGCCCGGGACGTGAACTTCAACCCGTGCGGCCAGGTGATCGGACGGGCGACGTCGGTGCGGCGCACCCGCGACGTGGTGCTCGGGATCGTCGAGGAGTACATCGAGGCGGTCGAGAGGCTGCAGGTCCTCATGGAGGCCAGCTCGGCCTGAGCGGCACCGCCATGTTCGGCAGCGATGGGGAGGTTGCGGCCGTGACCGATGAAGGCGTGCCGGTTCCGCCGCCGCCGGGAACAGCGAAGCCGCCGGGGTGGTACCCGTCCCGGGGCAACGTGAACGAGCAGCTCTTCTGGGACGGTGAGCGCTGGACGGCGCGTCGCCTCTGGGCCGGCGGACGGTGGACCGACCTGGCGCCCCCCACCGGCAGCGCGTCGGCCATGGGCCCCGCGGCCGCACCCGGGGGCTCCGGGCCGCAACCCGCCACGGCGTCCGGCGTTCGGCGGTCGACGTCGAGGCGCTGGCTCGCCGCCGCCGCCCTCTGCGTCGTCGCGGCGATCGTGGCCGTGATCCTCGTGGTGGCGTCGACCGGATCGTCCAACCGCTCGAGCACCGCGCCCGCGACGAGTGCGCCGTCGTCGTCGGCAACAGGCTCGACCTCCACCACCGCGGCCAACCCGCCGCTCGGCCGCACGCCGTCGTCAGCCGAGGTCGCCGCGTGCCAAGCCGATGGCCAGAGCGTCGGCCTGGCACTCACCACCTATGAAGCAGAGCACGGGGCCTACCCGACGCCGCCCTCGACCTGGAGTGCGTCGACGTATGCGTCGAACTACGGCCCGCTCACCTCCGGCTCGGCGCGGGCCCTACCTGCACGCTCCGCCCAGCACCGCCAACTACGTGATCGAGTACGACGCGGCCGGCCACGTCTGGATCAGCCCACCTGGCTCCTACAGCCCCTCCTACCGTCTCGGACAGGACTTCGCGCAACAACCCCGACATCTGCCTGGCGGCGGTGGGCTGACCACACCTCTCGCGCCAAACCACTGAGATTCCTCGGGTTCGGCCCCCGCCGCCGGGGTGATCGCCGCGTAAGGTGCCCGGCATATGGAACTCCACGAAGCCCTGTACACGACCCGCGCCATGCGCAGGGTGAGGCCCGACCCGATCCCCCTCGACGTCCAGGCCCGCATCCTCGACGCCGCCGTCCGGGCCCCCTCGGGTGGCAACCAACAGAACTGGCGCTTCCTGCTGCTCGACGACCCGGCCAAGAAGGCCGCGCTGGCGCCGCTCTACCAGCACGCCATGGGTGAGCTGTGGAAGAGCGTCTACAAGGCCCAGCTCGACGCGGCGCGCGCCGACCCCGACGCACCCGAGTCGATCCAGATGCTCAAGGTGCAGCGCTCGGCGCAGTGGCTGGCCGACAATTTCGAGAAGGTGCCGCTGTTCCTGTTCCCCTTCAGCCAGTACGACCCGACGGGGGGCTCCATCTACCCCGCCGTGTGGAGCGCCATGCTGGCGGCGAGGGCCGAGGGCGTCGGCAGCTGCCTGACCGCGCTGCTGCAGTTCTTCCACCCCGACGAGACCCTCGAGATCCTCGGCGTCCCGACCGACGAGGGCTGGGTGCTGTCGGGCACGGTGAGCTTCGGTTACCCCACGGGGACCTGGGGCGTCGGGTCCCGGCGCCCCGTCCACGAGGTCTCGTACCGCAACGTCTGGGGTGGCGCCGTCGGCTTCGAGGTGCCCGAGCCGCTCTGGCCGGGGTGATGGGACCGGCCGGCAGGTCCCGGGAAGACCGGCCCGGCGCAGCCGCGTGACCGACGAGCCCGGGACGGCTCGCCCGTGGACGCTGGTCTGGGACCGGCTCATCGTCGAACCCCGCCGGCCCCAAGCCATCCGCGAGCGCGAGGACGCGCACTGGTTCGCCGTGGCCGCCGTGTGCGTCGGCGCCTTCATGGGGCAGCTCGACGCCTCCATCGTGACCGTCGCGCTCCCCACGCTGCAGCGCACCTTCGACGCCACGGTCGGCGAGGTCGCCTGGGTGGGCCTCTCCTACCTGCTCGTCCTGGTGGCCACCGTCACCGCCGTCGGCCGGTTCTCCGACATGTGGGGCCGCAAGCTGATCTACGTCTACGGATTCGTGGTCTTCACCCTGGCCTCGCTGCTCTGCGGGCTCGCTCCGGGCCTCGGGGCCCTGTGCGCGTTCCGGGCCGTCCAGGCCCTCGGCGCGGCGATGCTCCAGGCCAACAGCCTGGCCATCATCATGCTCGTCGTCCCGGGCCGCGCTCTCGGCCGCGCCATCGGCGTCCAGGGGACGGCCCAGGCACTCGGCCTGGCCCTGGGCCCCAGCGTCGGCGGGCTGTTGCTGTCCGCAGGCGGGTGGCGCCTCATCTTCTTGGTCAACGTGCCGTTCGGCGTCGTCGGCGCCGTGGCCGCCGTGCTCCTCGTTCCCCGCAGTCGCGAGCTGGCCGCCCGGGCACCCTTCGACTGGCTCGGGCTGGCGCTCTTCTTCCCGGCCGTCGTGGCGCTCCTCTCGGCCATCTCGTTCGGGGGCCAGCTGGGCTGGGGCTCACCGGTGATCCTCGGGCTCTTCGTCGCGGCCATCGTGCTGGGCACGGCGTTCTTGTTCCGCGAGGACCTGGTGGCCGAGCCCATGATGGACCTGGCGCTGTTCCGCCGGGCCCGGTTCTCGCTCGGCATCACCAGCGGTCTCGGCTCGTACCTGGTGATGTTCGGGGTGCTCCTCTTGGTGCCCTTCTACCTCGAGCGTGCCCTGGGCTACGGGACGGCGCACTCCGGCCTCGACCTCATGGCCATGCCGCTGGCCTTCGCCGTCGTCGCACCGGTGGCCGGAAGGTGGGCGGACCGGCTGGGGGCTCGGCCCCTCACCGTGGCGGGCATGACCCTCGTCGGCCTGGCTCTCCTGGCCATGGGGCTGTTCCGTCCGCCGCCGCCGGTCCTGGTCCTCCTCATCGCCGCCGTCGGGATCGGGCTCGGGCTGTTCACCTCGCCCAACAATGCCTCAATCATGGGCGCCGCACCCGACGACCAGGCGGGCATGGCGTCGGGCATCCTCAACACGACCCGCGGTATGGGCACGGCCCTCGGTCTGGCCGTCACCGCGTCCGTCTTCGCCGGAAACGGCGGGAGCGGCGGGTCCACGTCGGCCGCCGCGCACGCCTTCAGCCTGACCAGCCTCTCCCTGGCCGGCGTGGCCGGCCTGACCGTGGTGGTCGCCGCGGTGCGCAAGAGCGGGCCGCTGGCCGACACCAGGCTCTCCGCCATCGAGTGAGCCCGGATGCGGGGCCGGGGTGGCCCCGTACCATTGGGCGCGTGCCCGACGCCCCCGCCGACGACGACTTCGTCTCCATCGAGGAGATCGAGGACGCCGTCGTCGACGGCGACAGCCCGATCCCGGCCCGCCGGGGCACGGCCATGGCGGCCCTGTCGCACCGGACCTTCCGTATCGTCTTCCTCGGGGCCTTCGCGTCCAACGTCGGCACCTGGATGCAGAACGTCGTCCTCGGCGCCTACGGCTACGACCTCACCCACTCGAGCACCTTCGTCGGCGTCCTGATCTTCGCCCAGTTCGCGCCGACCCTCGTGCTGCCCATGGTGGGCGGGCTCATGGCGGACCGGGTCGACCGGCGGCGCTTCTTGATCATCCTCTCCCTCGAGCAGCTCGTGTTCTCGTTCGCGCTGGCCCTGGTCGTGCTCTCCCCGCAGCCCTCGCACGTGTTGCTCGTGCTCATGGTGCTCATGGTCGGCGTGGGAAGCGCCATGTTCGGCCCGGCGTACTCGGCCATCCTGCCCGGGCTGGTGGGCCGCGAGGACCTGCCGGGCGCCATCTCGCTCAACTCCGCCCAGATGAACGGGTCACGGGTCGTCGGTCCCGTCATCGGCGCGATCCTCTACTCGCTCGTCGGGCCCTCGTGGGTGTTCGGCCTCAACGCGCTCACGTACCTCTTCGTCGTGGGCGCCCTGCTGATGGTCACCCTGCCCCCGGTCCCCCAGCCCAAGGTCCGAGCCAGCCGTTGGCGCGAGCTCACGGCCGGCCTCACCGTGGCCCGGCACGACCGGGTGGTCGGCCGGTGCCTCCTCACCGTGTTCACCTTCTCGCTCTTGGCGCTCGCCTTCGTGGGCCAGATGCCGGTCGTGGCCGCGCACAACCTGGGGATCGACCTGTCCAAGGGGGCCCAGTACGGCATCCTCTACGCCTGCTTCGGTATCGGCGCCCTGCTCGGCGCCCTCTCCATCGGCACCGTCTTCGTCCGCGTCTCCAAGCCGCTCCTGGTCCGCGTCTGCCTGCTCGGCTACGCCGTGGCCCTGGCCGGGTTCGCGCTCGAGCGCAACCCGTTGCCGGCGGATGTCAACGTGGCTGTCCTCGGCGCGTTCTACTTCGCCTTCGTCACCGCGCTGAACACCACGCTGCAGGCTCGCGTGCACGAGAACGTCCGGGGTCGCGTCATGGCCCTGTGGATGATGGGCTTCGGGGGGACGGTCGGCGTGGGCAACCTGCTCATCGGCCCGGTGGTGGCCGCCGTGGGCATCACCGACGTGCTGCTCTTCGGCGCCGCGGTGGCGCTGGTCCTGGCCTGGTACGCCGACGTGACCCCGCCGCCGGACCTTCAGCCGGTGCTGGGGGCCGAGCTGGCCCAGTAGGCGTCGCGCAGCGCCTTCTTGTAGAGCTTCCCGTTCTCGCCCCGCGGCAGCTCGTCGGTGAAGTCGACCGTGCGCGGGCACTTGTAGTGCGAGAGGTGGTCGCGGCAGAAGGAGAGGATCTCCGCCGCGAGGTCGGGGCCGGGGACGGCACCGGGAGCGGGCTGCACGACGGCCTTGACCTCTTCGCCCATCTCGGGCTCGGGAACGCCGAAGACGGCGACGTCGGCCACCGCCGGGTGCAGCACGAGGACGTCCTCGATCTCCTGGGGGTAGATGTTCACGCCGCCCGAGACGATCATGAACAGCTTCCGGTCGGTCAGGTAGAGATAGCCCTCGTCGTCGACGTGGCCGACGTCCCACAAGGTGGCCCACCCCTTGTCGTTGAAGGTCTGGCGCGTCTTCTCGGGGTCGTGGTTGTACTCGAAGGTCACGCCGGCGCGCCCGGCGAAGTAGACGACGCCGTCCTGGCCGGCCGGCACCTCTTCGCCGTCGTCGCCGCAGACGTGCACGTCGCCCCAGATGGAGCGCCCCACCGAGCCCGGGTGGGTGAGGGCCTCCGCCGAGGTGATCCAGGTCATGCCCATCCCTTCGGTGCCCGAGTAGTACTCGTGGATGATCGGCCCCCACCACTCGATCATCCGCCGCTTGACCTCGGGGGCGCAGGGCGCCGCCGCGTGCACCACCGAACGCAGGGAGGAGACGTCGTAGCGCGCCCGCACCTCCTCGGGCAGCTTGAGCATGCGGACGAACATGGTGGGGACGAACTGGGCGTGGGTGACCCGGTGCTGCTCGATGAGCCCCAGGCACGTCTCGGGATCGAACCGCTCCATGAGGACGACCGTGCCACCCATCCGCTGCACCGTGGTCGACCACACGAGCGGGGCCGAGTGGTACAGGGGAGCCGGGCACAGGTAGACGTCGCCGGCGGTGAAGCCCATGATGCGCTCGAGCATCGGCACCAGGGTGGCCGAGGCGCCGAAGGGCTCGCCCGTCAGCGGGCGGCGGATCCCCTTGGGGTGCCCCGTCGTGCCCGACGAGTAGAGCATCGGGAACCCCTCGAGCTCCTCGGGCAGCGGCTCGGCCGGGAAGCCGGCGACGAACTCGTCGTAGGAGCTGTGGCCCGGCAGCTCGGCGTCGCCGGCGAGGAGGCGCAGCTCCACGGCGGGCGTCAGCGCGACGATGGCCTCGGCCAGCGGGGCCAGCGAGGCCGAGGTGATGAGGGTGCGGGCGCCGCAGTCGACGACGATGTAGGCGGCCTCCTCGGGCGCCAGGTGGGTGTTGACCATCGTGTAGTACAGACCCGAGCGCTGCAGCCCGAACACCACCTCGTACGTCCGCTCCTCGTTGGGGAGAAGCACGGCCACGTGGTCGCCCGGCCGCAGCCCCCGCGCGAAGAGGGCCTGGGCCAACCGGCACGAGCGCGCCTCGAGGTCGCCGAAGGTCACGCGTGCGCCCGACGCGGTGATGACGGCAGGCCGGTCGGGGTCCGAGGCCGCGTAGGGGGCGAGGCGATAGGGCGCGGGCCGCGGGCTGTCGGAGCTCACCGCCCTCTTCTAGCCGCTCGGCGCGTACCGTGCCCGGAGCTCATCCCCGCTTGGGCGACCAGTCCCAGCGGCGTAGGGCCACGAGCACGCCGGCGGCGCCCCAGAGCAGCATGACGCCCACGTCGTTCCACGGCGAGGTACCGGGGATCCCGTTGAAGGTGTCCACCGAGGCGAGGATCAGGTGCCGGACGGGGAAGAAGTCGGTGAAGGTGGCCAGGCCGCTGCCGGCCTTGACCGGGAAGTAGAGGCCCGAGAGCGCGATGAGGATGAAGAAGCCCAGGCTGACGACCGGACCAGCGGCGTCCGCGTTGGGCACCAGGGTGCTCACCCCACGCCGAGCGCGGTGAAGGTCAGCATCCCGACCACCAGCACGAGGGCGAAGGCGGCCGGGTCGTGCGGACCGTGGATGCCAGTAGCCCAGACGGCCGACCAGGAGCAGCAGCACGATCTGGATGCAGGCCACGATCACCGAACTGACGAAGATGGCCACCAGCAGGATCCAGGTCGGGAGGGGGCTCAGGCGCAACCGCTTGAGCAACCCCATCTCGCGCCGGTTGACCAAGGTGATGGCGAGGATGTTGAAGCAGGCGGCCATCACCCCGTACGCCGCGAAGGCGGGCAGGTAGTACTGGCCCAGGTTGATGGCGCGCAGGGACTCAGCCGTGGCGTGGCCCGAAGTGGACAGGAAGATGACGACGAACACCACGGAGAAGACGATGGTGATGAGCGCCCCGACCGGGTTCAGCCAGAACGACAGCTGCTCAAAGCGGAGCTGGTGCGCCACCAGCGGGAGGTCGCTCAGCCCCCGGAACGACCCGCGCACGGGCACCTCGGGATCGGGCGCCTCGGTGCCGCGCGCCACGCCGCTCACCGACGCTCCTCCTCGCGGTCGGCCGACTCACCCGACGTCAGGCCGAGGTACACATCCTCGAGCGAGACGCGCTCCACCGACAACCCCCGCAGCTCGTGGCCGGCGGCGAGCGCCCACCCGGTGAGCTCGTGCAGGACCCGGACCTCGTTCTCGGTGCGGATCTCGACCAGCCCGTCCTCGGTGCCCGCCTCGACCCGGGCCCCCCCGGGCAGCACGGGCAGCGACCCCGCCGTGACCCCGTCCGGCAGGCGGAAGCGGATGGTCACCGCCCCCAGGTCACGCCCCCCGATCGAGGCCGGGGTCCCGCTGGCCACGATGCGGTGGTCGGACAGGACGGCCACCCGGTCGGCCAGCGCCTCCACCTCGTCCATGTAGTGCGTGGTGAGGAGCACGGTGGTCCCCGCCGCGGCCAGGCGCCGGATGAGGTCCCACGTCTCGCGGCGGCCCGAGGGGTCGAGGCCGGTGGTCGGTTCGTCGAGGAAGAGCAGCTCGGGGTTGCCGATGATGCCGAGGCCGACGTCGAGGCGGCGCTGCTGGCCCCCCGAGAGGCGCTTCACCCGGTCGTCGGCCTTCTCCACCAGGCCGATGAGCTCGATCACCTCGTCGACCGGCCGCGGGTCGGGGTAGAAGCCGGCGTTACGGCTCAGCACCTGGCGCACCGAGTAGTAGGGCTCGACGGCCAGCTCCTGGAGCACCACGCCGATGCGGGTGCGCAACCAGCGCTGCGTGGCGCGGTCGGCCGGGTCCACGCCGAGCGTGCGGACCGTGCCCCCGCTGCGAGTGCGGAACCCCTCGAGGATCTCGACCGTGGTCGTCTTCCCGGCCCCGTTAGGCCCGAGCAGCGCGAACACCTCGCCCCGCTGCACCTCGAAGCTCACGTCGCCCACGGCCACGGTGTCGCCGTAGGACTTGGCGAGGTGCTGGACCTGTACGGCCGGCGACGTCGGCGCCGCCGTCACGCGACCGCCGCCCGGCGGCGGGTCAAGGCGCGGCCGCCCCCACCTCGAGGCGCGGTACCGGCGCAGGCGCGGCCTCGGTGGCTGCCAGCACCTTGTCGAGCAGGTTCCGCAGCTGGCGCAACTCGGCTGCCGTGAGGGCCGAGAAGGCGGCCGGCGGCACCGAGAGCGTCCGCTCGATCTCGCCGGCGAGCGCCCGGCCGGCATCGGTCAGCACGACGATCTTCACCCGGCGGTCGTAGGGTGCGGGCTCCCGGCGCGCCAGCCCCTTGGCGTCGAGGTCGTCCACCAGCGCGGTGGCATAGGAGGGGTCGCAGCCGATGCGCCGGGCCACCTCGCCCATGGACACCGCGTCCTCGCCGGCCAGGCGCACCAGCGTCTTGGTCAGCCCGGGTGACAGCTTCATGCTCACGGCGAGCGCGGCCATGCGCTCGGTGATCTCGCCTTCGAAGGCGACCCGACGGAAGCGCTCGAAGGCCTCCTCAGCCACGCCCATGGACGAGATTCTCGCATCCCGGGGGATCCTTGACAATCCCATATTTTTGAGTATTGTCAACTATTCCCATGGCATCCTCTTCATCGGTCACGGCGGTGCCCTTCCGGCTCTCCCCCGAGCTGCGCCGCACCTCGACGGTGGTCGTGCTGGGGTCGATCATGTCGATCCTCGACACGACGATCGTGGCGGTGGCGCTGGCCACGCTGGCCCGGGACTTCCACGTGTCGGTCACCACGATCCAGTGGGTGGCCACCGGCTACCTGCTGGCGCTGGCCATGGCGACACCCGTGTCGGGCTGGGCCGTCGACCGCTTTGGGGCCAAGTCGATGTGGACGGTCTCGCTCGTCCTCTTCGTGGCCGGGTCCACCCTGTGCGCGCTGGCCTGGTCGGCCAACTCGCTCATCGCGTTCCGAGTGGTCCAGGGGATCGGGGGCGGGATGCTCCTCCCCGTCGGCCAGTCGATCCTGGCCCGGGCCGCCGGGCCGCAGCGCATGGGCCGCGTCATGAGCATCATCGGCGTGCCCATGGTGATGGGTCCCATCCTCGGTCCGATCGTGGGCGGCCTCATCGTGTCCAACGCCAGCTGGCGTTGGATCTTCCTCATCAACGTGCCGATCGGCATCGTCACCCTGGTCCTCGGGCAGCGTTGGCTGCAGCGCTCGAGCGACGAGGAGCGTTTCCCGACGTCCTTCGACACCATGGGCTTCTGCCTGCTCTCCCCGGGGCTGGCCGCGCTGGTCTACGCGCTGAGCGCGGTGGGCACCGAGGGCACGATCACCGGGGCTCCCGTCCTGATCAGCTTCGTGCTCGGCGTGGTGCTCCTGGTGGCGTTCGTCCTCCACGCCCTGCACCGGCGGCACCCGTTGCTCGATCTGCACCCCTTCAAGAACCGCAGCTTCACCATCGCCAACATCTGCATCTTCGTCATCGGGGCCACGCTGTTCGGCTCCATGTTCCTCCTGCCGCTCTACTACCAGGTGGCGCGGGGCCAACCGGCCTGGATGGCCGGGCTCCTCATGGCACCGCAGGGCATCGGGGCGGCGGTCATCATGCGCTGGGCGGGCAGCGTGACCGACCGCGTCGGCCCGCGCCGGGTGGTCCCCTTCGGGATCCTGCTCATGGCGGCGGCCACAGTGCCCCTGGCCTTCGTCACCGCCTCGACGAGCGAGGTGGTGCTGGCGGTGACGCTCTTCGCTCGCGGCGTCGGCCTGGGCATGACGATGATGCCGGTGACCGCAGCCGCCTACCTCGACCTGAACCACGCGGAGATCCCCAAGGCCTCGACGGTCATGAACATCATGCGGCTGGTCGGCGGCTCGGTGGCCACCGCTCTCTTCGCGGTGGTCCTCGAGCGCCAGATCGTGGCCAACCTGGCGGCGACGGGCAAGGCGGTCGGCGGGTCGGCCGTCCTCGGGTCGGTCACCAAGCTGCCGGCCGCCGTGGCCGACCCGGTGGCAGCGGCGTTCGCCCGCACCTTCTGGTGGTCGGTGGGCGCCATCCTCATCGCGTTCATCCCGACGCTGTTCCTGCCCAACCACGGTGCGCTCGAATCGGTCGGGCCGAAGGTCGGGGCCGAGGGCCAGCAAGAGGGCCAGGCCGTCGGGCGGGCCGACGAGCCCCGCCCGACGGACGGCGAGGACCCCGGGGCGCGGATCGCCGGAGCGATGCTCGACTGAACGACGACGGACACGATCTGCTCGGCGCCCTCACCGCGCGCCTGGTCCGCGCCGGGTGCGTCGCCGCCGCCGACGAGGCACGGGAGCTGACCGCCGCCGCCGGCGGCGACGAGGTGCGCCTGGCCGCCATGACGGTGCGGCGCGAGGCCGGCGAACCGCTGGCCTGGGTGACCGGGCACGCCGCCTTCGGGGAGCTCGACGTGCGCGTTGACCCCGGGGTGTACGTGCCGCGCTGGCAGAGCCTCGAGTTGGCGCGGCGGGCGGCAGCCCGCCTCGGCCCGCGTGGCGTCGCCGTCGACGTGTGCACGGGGTCCGGCGCCGTGGCCGCCGCACTCCGTCGCGCCCGCCCGTCGGCCCGCGTGCTGGCGACCGACGCGGACCGGCGCGCGGTGCAGTGCGCCCGGGCCAACGGCGTGGACGCTCGGCTCGGCGATCTCCTGGCGCCGGTGCCGGGCGACCTGCGGGGCCGCGTCGACGTCGTCGTCGCCGTCGCTCCCTACGTCCCGACCGGAGCGCTCACGCTGCTCCCGCGCGACACTCTCCGCTTCGAGGACCCGGACCACTACGACGGCGGGGACGACGGCACCGATCTGCTGCGGCGGATCGTGGCCTCGGCGGCCGAGTTCCTGCGCCCCGGTGGATCGGTGTTGCTCGAGCTGGGCGGGGCGCAAGACGTGCTCCTCGAGGCCGGGCTGGCCCGTCACGGCTACGGCGTGGTGGGCACCTGGGCCGACGAGGACGGCGAGCTCCGCGGACTCGAGGCGGTGCGGGCGAACACGAGCGCCGCCGGAGACCGGTCGACGATCCGCCAGCGCGGGTCGTGGGCGAGATACTCCGACAGCGCGCTGCGCGGCGACCACACCACGTAGGAGACGTCGTAGGCCGAGAGCACCGGGTCGGGATCCGTCGTGAGGGAGGACACGGCGAAGAACCGGTCGAGCACCGGTCCCTCGAAGAGGTCGGTCCGCCCGTCGACGAAAGTGGCCCGGTGACGGGCGATGGAGTAGTCGCCCCACGTGTACTCGGTGAAGACGCGCCCGGGGTGCGTCCTGAGGTAGTCGAACGCCTGGACCGGCAAGCCGGGCGAGAGCGTGCCCGCCGGCACCGACGGCGCGGCGAGGATGACGAGGGCCAGCACCACGAGCGCGGCGCCGGCCCACCGTCGTGCCGTCGCCCCCCAAGGCGGGCGACGGGGCAGCACCGCCGCCAAGCCGGCCGCCAGCACCATCAAGTAGACGACCAGGCGCTGCGTGCGCAGCGCCTCGACGAAGAGGAACACGGCCAGCGATCCCTCCAGCGCGGGCAGCCGCCGCACCTGCACGCAGGCCACGAACACGGCCAGGGGCACGCAATAGACCAGCACCACCATCACCTGGTGGAAGTCCGGAGAGTTCCACTCACTGATGTAGCGAGCGATCTGCCCGTTGCGCGCCACGTCGAGGTCGTAGAGGAGGAGCCTGGGCCCGTACGGGGTGATGCAGGCGGCCGCCACCCCTCCGGCGAGGGTGAGCGCCAGCCAGCCGCTCCAAGGCGACTGCCGCATGACCCGCAGGCAGCGCCACAGCGGGTGGCGGCACCAGTGACCAGGCCAGCTCGACGGCGAGCACCAGCAGGCCGAGGAGGACCGACCCGTGCGTGTTCACCCAGGCCAGGAACAGAGGCGGCAGGGCGAGCAGCCAGCGCGGGTCGTCCCGGGCCTTGGTCAACAGCAGGAGCTCGAGTGGGAACCACACCAACGAGAAGTCGAGCCCGCGGTCCGACGCCAGCGTGGCGGCGAGTCCCAACGCGAGGAGGAGGACGATGCTCACCACGCGGCCCCCGCGGGCCCCCGCGGCCTTGGCGTAACCGCTGCACGCCGTCAGGCACAGCGCACCGAGCACGATGGCGTAGACCTCGTAGGCGGCGGCGCCGAAGGCCCGGGCCAGGCCGGCCAGCGCCACCTCGGAGCCCCACTCGTCGGTGACCCAGTGCCGGTGCGCCTCCGTGTAGCTGAAGGGGTCGGACCCGATGAGGGCATGATGGCCCAGGATCCACTGGCCGGCCGCCATCGACCACAGCTCGTCGTTGGACAGGGTGTGGTCGAGCCCCACGGCGGCCACGAATCCGATCCCGAGCGCGAGGCCGGCCCATTCGATCGCCCGGCGCGAGATGCGACGCGGAGCTCGGGGTTGGCGGGAGCCGGGCTGCTCGCCCGCCTGCGGTGCCAGGGCGGCGTCGGTCGTCGGCCCACTAGGTGACCCGACGACCCGGACGCTCGCCTGCACTGCTCCCCCCTCGCGCCAGTCCCCCTCCGGCACCCGTCGGCACGGTACCGCGCGCACCTGGGCGGCCACGTCGCAGGACGGTTGCAATCGTGTCGCTTCGCGCCTCGCCCTCAGCAGCCGTTCGTGACGACGAGCGTCTTGATCAGCGCGCCCCACTCGTAGACGACGCCCTGCACCCAGCCGACGAACCCCGACGGGTCCGACCCGACCTCGAGCACCTGGCCCGGGTAGCACCAACCGATGCGCAGGCGTGCCCGCGTGGCCTGCGTCACCTGCATGACGACGATCACGCGGTGCCAGCCGTACGCGGACGCCAGGTGTGCGATGGCGCGTGCCTCGCCCTGGGTCGTGCTGGGGAACGGCCGGAAGCACATCACCCGGGCGCCGTGCGTCGGCGCCCGCTCGAAGGGCACACAGGTATCGGCGCCGTTGATGGAGATCGCGATCACCGGCGCGTAGCCCTCCCGGGCCAGGTGCAGCCCGGTCTGCCTCGGTGCCGTGCCGTTGCCGCCCAGGACGACGATGGCGTCCGAACGCTGCGGCGCGTTGAGGTCCGGGTACACGAAGAGCCGCAAGGTCAGGCCGACGAAGGCCAGCACGAGCACGGCCACGGTCGCCACCGCCACGAACACCCACGTGCGCCGTGAGCGCCACCTGCTCCCCCCGGCCACGGGGGGCGACACTACCGGCCCGTCCCCGATGCCCGAATGCAGGGGGCGGTGGAGGTTCCCCTAGTCCATCTCTTCGGAGGAGACAACCGCCTCGGAGATCACTGCCTCGGAGATCACCGCCTCGGCCTCGATCTCCACCCTCCAGGCGGCGTCGAGCAGTCCCGCCACCACCACCATGGTGGCAGCCGGGGCGGCCTCGCCGAGCAGCTCCCGGTGCACGGCGCCGACGACGTCCGCGTCGCCAGCCGCGGTCAGGTACACGCGCGTGCGCACCACCTCGGACAGCGAAGCGCCCACCTCGGCCAGCGCGCCGGCGATGATCTCGAGGCAGCGGCGTGCCTGCGCCGCGGCGCCGGCGGGGCACCCGCCGCCTGGCAGCACCGGTCCGGTGCCCGAGACCACGACACGGTCACCGACGCGCAGGGCCCGGCTGAAGCCGATAGCGGCCTCGTAGGGCGAGCCGGAGCTAGCGCGCCGTCGACCGTGCCCGTCCGCGCTGGCGTCCGCGCTCACGGCATCTCCGTCGCCCTCAGGCCAGCTCGAAGTCAGACAGGTCGGGTTCCCGCGTCCGCTCCCAGTACTGGTGCAGGTCGAAGGGCCAGTTCTGCGTCACCGTGCCGCGTGCGTTGCGGTACCACGACGGCACGTCGGCCACTCCCCACACCATCGTGGCGTTGCCCTCGTCCATCTCGCGCCCGTAGCGCTCGTGGACCTCGCGACGGCACGACATGGTGCGCTGCCCGCTGCGCAGCAGTCGCCCGATGGCCTCCACGGCATAACGTACCTGGCACTCCACCATCACCAGGATGCTGCCGTTGATGACGAGATTGGTGTTCGGACCGTAGAGCATGAAGAAGTTCGGGAAACCAGGGACGGTGATGCCGAGGTAGGCGCGGGCGTCGCCGCCCCACTCCTCGTTCAGCTCCACGCCACCCTGGCCCACGACACGCATGGGCGCCACGAAGCCCGAGGCCCGGAACCCCGTCCCGTAGATCAACACGTCCGCCGGGTGCTCCACGCCGTCGGTCGTCCGCACGCCGCCGGCCGTGATCCGCTCGATCGGCCTCGTCACCAGGTCGACGTCGGGCCGGGCCAGCGTGGCGGCCCACCTCCCGTCGTCACGCAGGGCCCGCTTGGCGAACGGCGGGAAGTGCGGGACCATCTTCTCGAAGAGCTCGTCGTCGGGAACCTGGGCCCGGAGCACGTCGAGGAGCATCGAGCGCACGGCGTCGTTGGCCGCGCTCACCGCTTCGGTCCGGCTGTCCCACCCGGGGTCGACGCGCGCCGCTCCGAGCATCCCCTCGTGGAGCAACCAGAACTGCCACAGGCGGTCCCAGCGGCCGTAGCCGGGCAGCGCGGCCACCAGGTCGGCGAAGGCCGGCGGCAGCGGGTCCCCGTAGTTGGCCGTCGGCATCATCCACGGCGGCGTCCGCTGGTACACGTCGAGGTGGGCCACCTCGTCCGCGACGAGCGGGACGAACTGGGCGGCGCTGGCCCCGGTCCCGATGACGGCCACGCGGCGGCCACCCAGCGGCACCGTGTCCTCCCAGGCCGCCGAGTGGAAGCACTCGCCACCGAACTCCTCGCGCCCCTCGATGGCCGGGAACGACGGGCGGTTGAGCTGGCCCACCGCGCACACAACGGCGTCGAACTCGCCCGCGGCCGCGCTGGCATCCCCGCTGCGCACGGTCAGCGCCCACGTCCCCACTGCCTCGTCGAAGCGGGCCTCGGTGACTTCGCTCCCGAAGCGGATGCACTCGGAGAGGCCGAGCTCCTTGGCCGTGCGCTGCAGGTAGGCCAGGAGTTCGGGTTGGGCCGAGTACTGCGAGACCCAGTCGTTGGTCTGGGCGAACGAGAAGCTGTAGAGCTGGTTGGGCACGTCCACCCGGCAGCCCGGGTACACGTTCTCGAGCCAGGTCCCGCCGACGTCCTGGTTCTTCTCGAACACCGTCACTTCGACCCCGGCTTGGCGCAGCCGGTGTGCCGCGGCCAGGCCCGAGGCGCCGGCACCGATCACGGCACACCGGAACCCTCGCCCCAACTCCGACACGTGCCACGAGGGCCGACGCGGATCGGTCCCCGCCGGCGCCAGCTCCTCGGTGAGGAACGCCTCCCAGCGCTCGGCCCGGCGTGCGCTGCCGGTCAGGAAGGCGTAGACCTGCCGGAGCCCATCGGGTGTGAGCTGGTGGCGCGCCCCATCGGGCCCCGGGTGGGCGGCCAGGGCGTCCGCGGCCAGGCGGCGCGCCTCGGCCTGCTGCCCGGGCGCGAGACCGGCGCCCGGGACGAAGAGCTGTCGCTGGTCGGGGGCGAAGGTGTCGCGCAGCACGGAGAGATCACCCGTCACCTCGGCCACCGCGCACAGGAGCGGGTGCACGTCGGCCGTCGCGCACGCCGCCTGGAGCCCGTCAGCGTCGGTGGCGCCCATGGCACCGCAGCCTACGCAGGTCGCGGGGTCACGGTCCGGTGACCACCGTGTCCCCGGCGCTCGCGACCGCCGGTCCGGGGCGGTCTCAGCGCGCCATGTGTTGGGCGATCTGGGAGATCTGGCTGTTCACCTCGACCGTGCGTGGGAGAGCGTCCATGGCCGCCGCCAGGGTCTCGGGCGTCCAGCGGTCGTCGGTCTCCACCGACTCGGCGATGGACCAGCCGGCGTAGATGCCGACCGATCCCCCGTACACGCTGAAGACCTGGCCGTTGAAGGAGCAGGCCTCGGAAGCCAGAACGGCCACCAGCGGCGAGACGTTCTCGGGGTCGAAGACGTGCTGCTGCATCGGGCCGTCCATCCCCGGCGTCTGCATGGTGAGCCGGGTCCGGGCAACGGGAGCGATGCAGTTGGCCCGCACGCCGTAGCGGTGCAGCTCCATTGCGTTCACGACGGTCATCGCCGCGATGCCGGCCTTGGCCGCGGCGTAGTTCGTCTGGCCCACGTTGCCGTGCAGGCCCGCTCCCGAGCTCGTGTTGACGATGGCGCGGTCGGAGATCGTTCCCTCCTTGGCCGCCTCGCGCCAGTAGCCGGCAGCGTGGCGGGTGACGTTGAACGTACCCTTGAGGTGCACGGCGATGACGTCGTCGAACTCCTGCTCGCTCATCGACACCAGCATGCGATCGCGCAGGATCCCGGCGTTGTTCACCACGACGTGGAGGTCGCCGAAGGTGGACACGGCCTGCTCGACCAGCGCCTTGGCCCCCTCGAAGGAGCTCACGCTGTCGGTGTTGGCCACGGCCTGCCCCCCGGCCGCCACGACCTCGTCGGCCACCGCCTGTGCGGCCGAGGTGTCGGCGCCGGAGCCGTCGACGGCGCCGCCCAGGTCGTTGACGACGACCTTGGCCCCGAGCGATGCGAAGAGGAGCGCGTGCTCGCGGCCGATGCCGCGGCCCGCCCCGGTGATCACCGCCACTCTGTCCTGCAACATGGTCGTCTCGTCCTCCTGGCGCTCGGCTTCGGTCGTCGACTTCGGTGCCCGAATGGGCACGCGACGATGGCAACGGCGCCCGGGGCTGTCAAGCCGACGGCGGCCCCCAAGCTGACGGCGGCCCCGCGGCCTCCCGGGCGCGCCGGTCCAGGTACCGCCGCTCGGCGTCGGTCCGGGCCAGATCCCGCGCCCGGCGATAGGCATCAGCCGCCTCGTGGTGACGACCCAACCGGCGGAGCATGTCGGCGCGCGCGGCAGGCAGCAGGTGGTAGCCCTGCAGCGCGCCGTCTCGTTCGACTTCGTCGGCCAGGGCCAGGCCGGCCTCCGGTCCCGTGTTCATGGACACCGCCACGGCACGGTTGAGGCCGATCACAGGCGACGGCGACATGGCGTAGAGCGCGTCGTAGAGCGCGGTCACCTCGGCCCAGTCCGTCCGGCCGTCGGGGCGGGTGTGGCACGCTGCGATGGCCGCCTGGAGCTGATACGGGCCCGGCCGGCGCAATCGGGCCGCCGCATCGAGGACGGCGATCCCCTCGGAGATGGCGGTGACGTCCCACAGCGTGCGGTCCTGGTCTTCGAGCAGCACGAGGTCACCTCTGACATCGATACGCGCGGCACGCCTGGCATCGTGGAACAGCATGAGGGCCAGCAGGCCCAGTGCCTCAGGCTCGTCGGGCATCAGCTCGGACAGGACCCGGGTCAGCCGAATGGCTTCCGCGCTGACGCCGGATCGGACCATCTCGCTCCCCGACGTGGCCGAGTACCCCTCGTTGAACAGCAGGTAGAGAACGGCCAACAGCCCTCTCGTCCGTTCCATCAGTTGGTGCGGCGGCGGCAGCGCGAACGGGATACCGGCGTGACGGATCTTGCGCTTGGCCCGCACGAGGCGCTGCGCCATCGTCGGCTCGGGAACCACGAACGCGCGGGCGATCTCGGCCGTGGTCAACCCCGCCAGCGTGCGCAGGGTCAGGGCGACCTGTGCCTCGAGTCCGAGCGCCGGGTGGCAGCACGTGAACATCAACCGCAGCCGGTCGTCAGGCACCCCGGCGCCACCCGCGGGCTCGTCCTCGAGAGTCGCCATCACTGCGACCTCCTGCTCCTTGGCCGCCCCGACCTGACGGCGGCGGATCCGGTCGACGGCGCGCCGTCGCGCCACCGTGGTGAGCCACGCGCCGGGGCGACGCGGGACACCATCGGCCGGCCAGCGCTCCAGCGCGGCGGCGAGGGCGTCCTCCGCGCACTCCTCGGCCAGGTCCCAGTCGCCGGTCAGCCGGACGAGCGTGGCCACGACCCGGCCCCACTCGTCGCGGAAGGCCGCCACGACGGCAGCCTCGACGTCAGGCGTCACATCTCCCAGATCGGCCTCACCTCGATCGACCCGCTCGCTGCCCCGGGGATGAGGGCGGCCACCTCGATCGCTTCGTCCAGGTCGGCGCATTCGACCACGAAATAGCCGCCGAGCTGCTCCTTGGTCTCGGCAAAGGGTCCGTCGGTCGTCAGCACCTCGCCGTTGCGCACCCGTACCGTGGTGGCGTCACCCGTCGGCCGCAGCCGCTCGCCACCCCGGAGCACGCCGCGATCGGCGGTCACCTTCATGAACTCCTCGTATCCGGCCATGTCCTGGCCGGCCTCGTCGGGTGAGCGCCCAGCGGCGGCCTTCTCGTCGACGGCGATCATCAATAGGTATCGCATGTGGTCCTCCCGTATGCCTCGGTGCGACCCGGGGCCAGTCGCTCCGGATCGCAGTGTCGTCCTCACGACGAACAGGAACGGCCCGGATCGACAACCCGTCGGGGAATTCTGCCGGAGATCGCCCGCCTACGCTCCGGGGACGTGTCCGGCCAAGGCGATCCCGACGAGACAGGAGCGCTGCTCGAGCTCGAAGCCGGCCCTGTGGCGGGCGGTGGCGGCTGCGTGGCCCGGGCGCCCGACGGGAAGGTCGTCTTCGTCCGCCACGCGCTGCCCGGCGAGCGCGTGCGTGCCCGGATCACGGGCACCACCTCGTCCTACCTGCGGGCCGACGCGGTTGAGGTCCTCACCCCGTCGGCCGACCGGGTGGAGCCGCCGTGCCCCCACGCCGGCCCGGGCCGTTGCGGCGGCTGCGACTTCCAACACGTGGCCCCGGCCGCGCAGCGGCGCCTGAAGGCGTCGCGCATCTCCGAGCAGCTGTCGCGGCTGGCGGGGATCGAGGCGGGCGTCGCGGTCGAGCCGGTGCCCGGAGACCACGACGGGCTCGGCTGGCGATCCCGCGTGCGCCTGGCGGTGGGCGCCGGAGGTGCTGTCGGATTCCGGCGGCACCGGTCCCATGCCGTCGAGCTCGTCGCATCGTGCCCAGTCGCCAGCCCGGCGGTGGCGGCCACCGGAGCGTTCGTGGCCCACTGGCCAGGCGTGTCCGAGCTCGAGGTGTCTACGGGCAGCACCGGGGGGCCCGCCGACGCCGTGGTGCGCGTCAGCACCCGCGGGCGCGCCGTCCCCCGCCTGCCGGGCATCGCGGCCGGGCTGGTCGTGCGCGGCCAGGTCCGCCGTCCACCCGGCGCCGTGCACGCGGTGGTCGCAGGACGGACCTACCGCGTCTCGGCCGGGGTCTTCTGGCAGGCCCACGTAGGTGCAGCCGAGGCGCTGCTGTCCGCCGTCCTGTCCCTGGCCGGCGAGTGCCGGGGGAACGCGTGGTCGACCTCTACGCCGGGGCCGGCCTGTTCTCGGTCCCCCTGGCCGCCGCCGTGGGACCAGGGGGTTCGGTGCTCGCCGTCGAGCGCGACACCCGAGCCTGCGCGGATGCCCGGCACAACGGTGCCGGCTCCGGGTCGCTCCGCGTCCTGCGCCACGAGGTGACGCCGGAGCTGGTGGCCAAGGGGATCGGGAGACCCGAGCTGGTCGTCCTCGACCCGGCCCGGGAGGGAGCGGGCATCGCGGTCATGGGAGCGCTGGCCGCGCACGCGCCGACCTTGCGCTGCGTCATCTCGGTGTCGTGCGACCCGTCCTCGTTCGCTCGCGACGCCCGCGCGCTGCTCGACGCCGGCTGGTCGCTCACGTCGCTGCGCGCCTTCGACATCTTCCCCATGACCGAGCACGTCGAGCTGGTCGCCGCGTTCGCACCGCCGCGGTGACGGCGGCCACGTCGATACCGCCGCGGTGACGGCGGCCACGTCGATACCGCCGCGGTGACGGCGGCCGGGCTCAGCAGGCGTGGATCTGGATGTTCCAGCCCCCATCCGCCGTGTAGCTCGAGGAGAACTCCACCCCGTTGATGGTGCCGTTGGTCGCGGGCACACCGCTGATCGTCGAGGGCATGGGCGCGGGGTACCACACGATCGCCGGCATCGTGGTGTAGCGCTGACCTCCGCACGAGGCACAACCCAGGTTCAGCCCTTCGAGGAACTGCAGGAGCAGCCGGACGTCGGCTGCGTCTTGCGAGTCGGACGCCGACGGGGTCACCGGGGGGACCCGCGCGGCCGCGGTCTCGAGGGCGCCGGTGTCGGCGGACATCGACGCCGCCGCCGTCCCCCCGTTGGCCAGGCAGGTCAGTGCCTCCTGAGCCTGCTGGTCGCCGCGCGCCACTGGTGTCGAGCCGAGCCTCCGGAACCCCTCGAGCGCCGCCCAGCGCGAGACGAGGTCACTCTGGACGAGCATCACGACGGCCAGCAGCGCCGGCGGCAGGCCGGCCGGGATGGCGTTCCCCGCCGTCGTGGGGTCGGCCGCCACGACGGCGGCGTCCGTGGACGGGCTGAGGGTGAGCGTCTGCGCCCCGATGTCCCCGTTGACTGCGGCAGCCGCCTTCTTCAGCGACGCGCCCACCGCTGCCACCTGGGTCAGATAGGGACCGAGCGTGTCGAGGGCACTGGGAACGCTCGTCGTGGTCGATCGCACCACTGTGGTCGCCGTCGTGCTCGATCCGTGTCGTTCCGTTCCCCCGCTGCCCTGCCTCCCCGGCCCGGCCGCGGTGCCGCAGGAGGCGGCGAGCAGGGTGACGACCAGCACTCCGAGGACAGCCCGCCGCATCGGCACCTCCATCCACCGCTCAATCCACCGCTCCGCCATGGTGCACCGCCCCGCGCCGCGACGTCAGGGCCGGAAGTCCTCCGGCTGCCCCGCTGCGGTCCGGGAGGCGCTAGGCGTGCCCACCGAGCTCGTGCTCGATGTGCCCCGACGACTCGAACTGCAAGGTGGAGTGGGCCACGTCGAAGTGGCCCGCCAAGCAGCCCTGGAGGTGGTCGAGCACGCGGCCGACCTCGCCCGAGGACAGGCACTCGTCGGTCACCACCACGTGGGCCGTGAGAATGGGCAACGAGGAGGTGAGGGTCCACGCGTGCAGGTCGTGCACCGACTGGACCTCGGGGAGCTCGAGCAGGTGGCGGCGGACCTCCTCGAGGTCGATCTCCTCGGGGGTGGCTTGCAGCAGGATGCGCACGGAGGGCCGCAGCAGCTCCACCGCCGCCTTGACCATCAGTACGACCACCACCAACGATGCGATGGCGTCCGCCCGGTCGAACCCCCACAGGACGATCACCACTCCGGCGACCAGTGTCCCGGTGAAGCCGTAGAGGTCGGTGAGGATGTGGCGGAAGGCCCCCTCGATGTTGAGCGACCGGCGGTCGGCACGGGCCATGGTCACGGTGGCGGCCAGGTTGACCAGCACACCCACCGCCGCCACCACGATGAGGACTGCGCCATCGACCGACGACGGGTGCACCAGGCGGGTCACCGCGTCGTAGGTCACGAGCACCGACACGAGCAGGAGCGCCATGGCGTTGACAGCGGCCGCGAGGATCTCGGCGCGCTTGAGCCCGTAGGTGTGGGATCCCGTCTCGGGCCGCGCCGCCAGGTGCATGGCCACGAGCGAGCCCGCGATGGCACCGACGTCAACCAGCATGTGTCCGGCATCGGCCAGGAGGACCAGCGAGTTCGACGCCACGGCTGCCGCCACCTCGAAGACCATGAAGCCCACGAGGAGCGAGAGTGCCAGGACCAGCGCGCGCCGGTCCGTGGCCGCCCCGCCCACGGGCGCGTGGCTGTGCCCCGCCTCAGCCACCGGCCGTCACGTGGTCGGCGTGCGTGAGCACCTCCTCGACCAGCCGGCGCACGTGGGCGTCGTCGACGACGTAGAAGATGCGGTTCCCCTGGCGGCGGCTCCGCACGAGGCGGGCCAGGCGGAGCTTGGCCAGGTGCTGCGAGACGGCGGCCGGTTGGGCCCCGACGAGCTCAGCCAGTTCGTTGACCGGGTGCTCGCCCTCGAGGAGCGCCCAGATGACCCGCAGCCTGGTCTCGTCTCCCAGCAGCTTGAGCATGCCCACGGCCGAGCGGAACTCCCCGTCCGCGGGGGTCCAGGCCGGTGTCCTGTCGTGGGGACTTACTATCTGCGTAGTCACGCAGATAACTTTGCCAGGCGGGTCCCGTGGAATCAAGTGGCCGGGTCAGGCGCTGACGGAAAGCCCGAGTTTCGGGACCCGGGCTGCTCAGCCGTTGGCGTTGGCGTTGGCGTTGCCGCTGCCGTTGACGTTCGAGGTGAACGACGAGGCCGGCACCGGCTGCACGTTGCAGGGCTGCGACACCGAGGACGCGGGCACGGCGGCCTCGAGCACCGACTTCATGATGGGGCCGGCCACGTGGGCGCCGTCAGAGGAGACGTCTTGCTGGGGCACCACCACGGCGACCGCCACCTGGGGGTTGTTGGCCGGCGCGAAGCCGATCATCCAGGTGTCGGTCTGCGGGTGGGCCCGGCTCGTCTGCGCCGTCCCGGTCTTGACCGCGGCGCACAGGTACGGCGGGAAGCCGACCACGCTGGCCGTGCCGCTCGTCGCCACGCCCTCCATGAGCGAGGTCACCTGCTGGGCCGCCTGGGACGTGGCGACCAACGCCGCCGCCTTGGGCGTGTACGACGTGACTTCCGCCCCCTGTGAGTCACGGATGGTGGTCATCAGGTGCGGCGTCATCAGGACGCCCTTGTTGGCGATCCCGGCCGCCACCATGGCGTTCTGGAGCGCAGTGGTGGCCACGTTGTACTGCCCGATGGAGCTCTGCGCCAAGAAGGCCTGCGAATTGGCTTGCAGCGACGGGAAGACCGATGGCACGACGCGGGGCAAGTCGAGGCCGGGCACCGAGTTGTAGCCGAACAGCTCGGCTTGCTTGGTCATGACCGGGACACCGAGCTGCACGCCGAGCTCGGCGTAGCCCGGGTCGCATGACGCCGGCAACATCACCTCGAGGGTCCCGCCGCACGGGCCGCCGAGGTCGCACAGCGGCACGTTGGAGTCCGAGAACGTCTGG
Organism: uncultured Acidimicrobiaceae bacterium; assembly: GCA_963781955.1. Lineage (GTDB taxonomy): Bacteria > Actinomycetota > Acidimicrobiia > Acidimicrobiales > RAAP-2 > Bog-473. The sequence continues at coordinate 1,089,156 of CAWAHU010000001.1, read as the reverse complement.
CACTGCTGCACGGGGTAGTCGAACCCCGCCAGGACCGGCTTGAGGTTGTACACGGCGGTGCTCGTCACCACCTTCATGGTCGAACCGGGCGGGAAGGTCTCCCGGGTGGCGAGGGGGCGGAGCGGGCGGAACCCCTCGTGGTCGGGCTGGATGTAGCTCAGGTAGGCCAGCTGCTCGGCCTGCAGCGAGGGATCGGCCAGGGTGTTGGGATCGAAGGTGGGGTTCGACACCATGGCGAGGATCTCCCCGGTGGAGGGCTTGATCACCACCACCGCCCCGTCCTTGTTCGCGCCGGGCGGCAGCGTGGTCAGCGCGTTCCACGCCGCTTGCTGGAGTGACGGCTCAATGCTCAGCGTCACGTTGTCCGTGGTGCGCGGCGTGCTCTCGCGGAACAAGAGCTGGCTCAGCGTCTGGGCGGCCTCTTGGTGCGAGCCCAGGTACGAGTCGTACTGGAGCTCGATACCGTCCATGCCGTAGTAGCGGGCGGAGTCGTAGCCGGTGATGCCGGCGTAGAGGGGGCCCTGGGGGTACTGGCGGACGTACTTGTAGTCGTAGCCGGCCGCGGTCGCGGCGGCGGGTGTGGGGACCGATTTGGCGAGCAGGGTGCCGTCGGCGGCCAGGATCTCGCCGCGCGGGTTCACGAACTTGAGGGCGGCCACGCGCGGGTTGTCGGGCGAGTTCTGGAGCGCCTTGGCCTTCACCAGCTGGATGTTGACGAGCTGGGCGACCACCAGCCCCAGGCAGGCCACCATGATGACCCCGAGCCAGCGGATGCGACGGCCCATCAGTACGCCGCCGGTTGGGCGAGGGGGTTCGTGAGGGAGCCGCTCACCGGGTGCATCGTAGGCGGCGGGACGCCACGAGCTGCGGCACCCCGCCCGGCGGGTACCGGCCATGGCAAGCCGCTAGCACCCACCGTGGCCTGCCATTTGTGGCACGCACGCCGTTCCGCACGTTCAAGATGGCCGCCCCGCGTGCCGATAGACACCCCGTGGGGCCACCGCACTCTTCCCTGCCCTTGCGCCCCGGATCCCCCGTACCTCGCCGTGTGGCGGAGCGCCGCGGTCCGGCTTCCCGGCCCGGCGCGTCCGTGCGGCGCGCCTCGCGCCGGCGCGCGTCCCTGCTCGGCGCGTCCGTGCTGGCGGGCGCGACCGCCCTGGCCCTGTCGACCACCGTCACGGCGGCCCCCATCGCCCAGGCCGGCGAGGTGGCGCACGCGGCCGGGTTCAGCGCCACGCAGAAGTGGAGCGTGCAGCTCGGCGACGTCGGCAACCCCATTGCGCTGTCCTCGCCGAACGTGGCCAACCTCGACGGCCGTCCCGCGGTCGTGGTGGGCAACCGCGCCGGCTATGTCTACGCGTGGCACCTGTCCGACGGCACCACGGTCCCTGGCTGGCCCTACAACGCAGGCGCCCCGATCGATTCCTCGCCCTCGGTCGCGCCCGTCAACAACCTCTACGGCATCGACACCGTGTTCGTGGGGACTGGCGACGCCGGCGCCCCCACCTCGGGCGGCTACCAGGCCATCTCACCCGGGGGCGGTGACCAGTGGTTCGTCCAGGAGACCAACCCGGGCACGGACCCGACGCCGCACTCCGCCGTCGCGGCGTCGCTGACCGTGGGCAACTACGCCGGTGGCTACGGCGTCGAGGCGGGCTCGCTCGGTCAGAACACGTACGCGCTCGGTGCCGCCAACGGAGCCTCGCTGGCGGGCTTCCCGTGGTTCCAGGGTGACTCCGTGTTCTCCACCGCAGCCGTGGCCGACCTGTACTCGGACGGCAACAACGAGATCGTCAGCGGCGGCGACTCCAGCGCCGGGGTCGCCTACGGGCAGACCTATGCCAACGGTGGCCATATCCGGATCCTCTCGAGCGCGGGTAACGCGGGCGCCCCCAGCCCGGCGGGCGGCCTCATCTGCCAGTACAACACCACCGAGAACATCGACCGCTCCTCGCCTGCCGTCGGCCAATTCCTGGCGGGCGGCGGCGTGGGCGTCGCCGTCGGTGACGGCAGCTACTACGGCGCGTCGGACTCGCACAAGGTCTTCGCCATCAACACCAGCTGCGGCCTCGTGTGGAGCCAGACGCTCAACGGCATCACGGCCGACTCGCCCGCCTTGGCCGACGTGCAGGGCAACGGCCAACTCGACGTGGTCGAGGGGACTGATAACAAGCCGACCGACTCCGGCACGGTCTACGTCCTCAACGGCACCAACGGCGACGTGGTGTGGCAGCAGGCGACCAGCGGCCGTGTCATCGGCTCCCCGGTGACGGCCGACCTCACCGGCGGTGGCTACCAGGACGTCATCGTGCCGACCGACCACGGCATCGACGTCTTCGACGGGCGCTCGGGCACCCAAGTGGCCACGCTGGGGACCAACGACGGCTACCAGAACTCGCCCCTGGTCACCGCCGACCCGAACGGCCACATCGGGATCACCGGTGCCGGGTACGCCGTGGTCGGCGGCAACCAGGTCAGCGTCATCACGCACTGGGAGGTCGACAACACCAACGCTTCGGGCGCCAGCGTGAACCAGAAGGGGGCGTGGCCGCAGTTCCACCACGATCCCCAGCTCACCGGTGACGCCGGCACGCCCGCCCCCGCCCCGCTCGAGGTGCCGTGCAACGCACCCTCGGGCGGGCCCAACGGCTACGTCCTCTCGGCCTCTGACGGGGGCGTCTTCGACTACGGGAACATCCCGTTCTGCGGGTCCACCGGCGGCATCCACCTGAACAAGCCGGTGGTCGCCTCCGCGCTCACCCACGACGGCGGCGGGTACTGGGAGGTCGCCTCGGACGGTGGCATCTTCTCATTCGGCGACGCCGGCTTCTACGGCTCCATGGGCGGCAAGCCGCTCAACGCCCCCATCGTGGGCATGGCCGCCACACCCGACGGCGGCGGCTACTGGCTGGTCGCTTCGGACGGCGGCATCTTCAACTTCGGGGACGCCGGCTTCTACGGCAGTGCCGGCGCCATCCCCCTCAACCGGCCAATCGTGGGCATGGCTGCCTCACCCGACGGACACGGCTACTGGCTGGTGGCCTCAGACGGTGGCATCTTCAGCTACGGCGACGCCCACTTCTCCGGCTCCATGGGCGGCCACCCGCTCGTCGCCCCCATCGTCGGCATGGCGGCCGACGCCCGCACCGGCGGCTACTGGGAGGTGGCGGCCGACGGCGGCATCTTCTCCTTCGGTGCGCCCTTCTACGGCTCGACCGGCGGGCTCCACCTCAACGCCCCCATCGCCGGAATGGAGGCCAACCACGACGGATCGGGCTACCGCTTCGTGGCCTGGGACGGCGGGATCTTCAGCTACAACGCACCGTTCTACGGCTCCATGGGTGGCCACCCGCTCAACAAGCCCGTGATCGCCATGGCGGGGAGCTGAGGCCCGGTGCTGACGACCTACGCCATGCGCCTCATGACCGGCGACAGTCCGCTCCCCTCCTCGTGGCTACGATCAGTCTTCCGGGACGTCCGAGGAGGCACGGTGGGTGAGAAGCACGCGGAGGGCTGGTACACAGACCCGTACCGTCGCCACGAGGCCCGCTGGATGTCCGACGGCTCGCCCACCAAGCTCGTGCGCGACGGCGGCGTCGAGTCCTACGACGACCCCCCCGACGAGGAGCCCTCCCAGGAGGCCACGATGATCGTCGTGGAGCCGCCGGCCGGCCTGAACGACCTACGGCGCGCCGGCGATCCGGACGACGACGCCATGGGGGATGCTGCCGAGGCGGCCGTGTTCGGGGCCGTGTCGAGCTGGCACCTGCGCGACGGGCACGAGCGCCGGTAACGCGCCCGGTGGGCCCGCAAGAGGCCGCGAGTGCCGAGGCGCCGCTCGTGCGTACCCGGCGCGAAGGGCACGTGCTGGTGATCTCGATGGAGCGCAGCGCAAAGCGCAACGCCATCGACCGCGCCATGGCCGACGCCCTCGACGCTGCACTCAACGAGCTCGACGACGACGAGGGGCTCTGGGCCGGGATCCTCACCGGCACCGCCGAGGTCTTCAGCGCGGGGAGCGACCTCACGGCGGCCGGGGACTACGTGACCGAGCGCGGCGGCGAGTACGGCATCATCCGCCGCCGCCGCCACACTCCCCTGGTCGCGGCAGTCGAGGGGCCGGCGCTGGGCGGCGGGCTCGAGATCGTCCTGGCCTGTGACCTGGTGGTGGCGGCGCATACCGCCCGCTTCGGGCTGCCCGAGGTCACCATCGGCGTCATCCCGACCTGCGCTGGGCTCTTCCGCGCGCCGCGCGCGCTCCCCCTCAACGTGGCCCGGCAGCTCATCCTCACCGGCCGACCTATCGACGCCGGGCGCGCCCACCAGCTCGGGCTGGTCAACGTGCTCACCGAGCCCGGCCAGGCGCTCGCCGGCGCGTTCGAGCTCACCTCCCAGATCTGCGCCAACGCCCCGGCCTCGGTGCGCGCCTGCCTGGCCGCGGTCAACGAGCTGGCAGCGGCCGACGACGAGTCCGGCTGGCGGGAGACCGAGCGCGCACTGACGGCGGCGACCGCTTCGGCCGACGCCCGCGAGGGCGTCGCCGCCTTCCTCGAGAAGCGCCCGCCGGTGTGGACCGGACGCTGATCGCCCGGCTCCTCCCCCACTTTTGCGATCGTATTCGTAGATGATCGTGCCCTGACGCGGTTGCCGAAGCAGGCCGCGCCCACGTAGGTTGCCCGGCGCCGGCACGGAGCCGGCGAACTCCAAAGGGGGGCAGCGCGATGAGTCTGCGCGTGGTCGGTGCCGGTGTCGGCCGGACGGGGACGCACTCGTTGAAGATCGCCCTCGAGCAGTTGCTCGGGGGCCGATGCCATCACATGATCGAGATGTTCGGCAACGACGCGCAGATCGCGGGGTGGACGGCGGCCTTCAACGGGGCGCCGACCGACTGGTCGGCGCTCCTCGACGATTACGTCGCCCAGGTCGACTGGCCCGGTGCCAGCTACTGGCCCGAGTTGTCGGCGGCCAACCCCGACGCCCTCGTGCTGCTCTCGGTCCGCGATGCGGAAAGCTGGTACCGCAGTGCCTCGGACACGATCTTCGCCCACATGGGCAGTACCGACGACGTGCTCGGACCTTGGCTGGCTGCGGTGCGCACCATGCTCGGCGAGCGCTTCTCGAACGACTTCTCCGACCGGGACGCCATGGTCGCCGCCTACGAACGGCACAATGCCGAGGTGCGCGCCTCGGTCCCGGCCGACCGGCTGCTCGAGTGGTCGGCCGTCGAGGGATGGGCCCCCATCTGCGAGCGCCTGGATCTCCCGGTGCCCGTGGAACCCTTCCCGCTCACCAACACCACCGAGCAGTTCCGGGCCATGCTGGCCGCCCAGGACGGCCCGGGGCCGGCCACGACCGGCGACAGTCCCGGCGGCGCGACGGGGGTGTGATCCCGGCCGCAGAGCGTCGTCCACCTCGAGCGGTGGCCTTTCGGATTCGTCCACTGCGCTCGAAGCGCTGAGCCGTCAGGCGTAACCCGTGAGAGGATCGAAACATGGAGCGTGATCCGGGCCCACGCGACCCCGCCGATATCGGGGAGGTAAGGCTCGTGGCCGACCGATGACGGCGCTTCCGGCGTCTCTCAGTCGGGTGCCTCGCCTTCGTCCGTTTCGGCGTCAGCCACAATGAGACGGGGACCTGAGGGCCAGTCGAAGTAGCGCCAGGTCCAGTTGAGCATCACGCGTATCCGATTGCGGAAGCCGACCAGGTACGCCAGGTGCAGTCCGAGCCACGAGAGCCAGCCGAGCGTCCCCCGCAGGACCGGCCCACGCGGCAGGACGGCCACCGCGGCGCGGCGGCCGATGGTCGCCATCATGCCCTTGTTCCGGTAGCGGAAGGGAGCCGTGGGCTTGCCTTCGACGGTCGCCAGGATCTGTGCCGCGCAGTGCTTGCCGGACTGGATGGCGACCGGGGCCACCTGGGGGCAGATGCTCCCGTCGCCGGCGCCCGTGGGCACGGCGGCGGCGTCCCCCACTGCCCACACACCCTCGAGTCCGGGTACCGAGAGGTCGGCAGCCACTGCGATGCGTCGCTGCGGCCCGCCCGTGCCGGGGACATCGTCGGCCAGGGTCCCCGCCCCGCTGACACCGGCCGCCCAGATCACGCCGTCGGCCTCGATCCGGCTCCCGTCGCTGAGCACCACGCCGTCAGGGAGGACCTCGACCACCGAGACCCCGAGCCGCAGCCCGACCCCGCGCTGGGACAGGATCCTGGCGGCATACCTGCTCGCCGCCCTGGGGAATGGAGCGAGGACCCGGTCGACCGGATCGATGATCAAGACCTGGGTGGCGGCCAGGTCGATCTGGAGCCCATCCCGGCGCACGCAGATCTCGAGGAGCTCCATGAGCGCCCCGGCGGTCTCCACCCCGGTCGGGCCACCGCCGACGACGACGAACGTCACGCCCGGTCGACCGGGCACCGGGTGGACGTCGTGCTGCTCGAGGGTCAAGAGCAGGTGGTTTCGCAGGCAACGGGCGTCAGCCAACGTGTACAGCGGCAGTGCGTGGCGAGCGGCACCCGCCACGCCGAAGAACTCCGCCGACGCTCCTGTGGCGAGGACCAATTGCCCGAAGCCGAGGCGGGAGCCGTCGACGAAGACCAGCTCGCGGGCGGACCAGTCGACGCGCGTCACCCGCCCGTGGCGGAATGTCACGTTGTCGGACTTCCCGAAGATGGTTCGGATCGGATAGGCGATATCGGCCGGCTCGAGACCGGCGGTCGCGACCTGGTACAGCAACGGGAGAAAGGTGTGGAAGTTGTGCTGGTCGACGATCGTCACCCCGACCGCTGTGCCGGCGAGACCCTCGGCAACCTGGATCCCGGCGAAGCCGCCCCCGACGATGGCGACCTGTGCCTGTGGCGGCTCCACTGCTGGCACCCGGACGTCCATCGGTCTCGCCTCCGGACCCAGCCTACGGTCCCGATCGTCCGCTCGACTCAGACACACCTCGGTGCGCGACCCTTGGCCACGGGCCTCTTCCCGAGCAGACGCCTGGGAAGCCCTCAACTCGACCGTACACTTCGCCCCGACGGCTCACGCGACCTCAGCCACTACTCTGGCTGCCTTCGAACGCGAAGCCCTCAGAGCCCGGGAGCATTTCGACCCGATCGCCCGCCCGGTGGCGCTCCGCAGACGGCAAAGCTGGCAGTCGGAGAGCGGCCAGGCTTCCCGAGTCGCTCCCTCTTAACGTGGATGTTGGCCTCACCAGCGATGGTTACCCCCACGCGAAGTCGGTGTGACGGCGACGCGACGCCCGAGCCCGAGGACCGCCCTCGGCGGATCACGAACCGGGTGGGGACGAACCCGCGGCCTACGCTGGCCGACATGTCCGTCGAGATGGAGCCGGAGGGCGTCCTCCTCCACCTCCTCGGCAACGACGAAACCGGACCCGCCTCAGCGCTGTGGCACCTGGCCGACGTCCAGCGGGCGCTCACGTTGTGCGGCATCGACGTCGGCTACGGCAACCCCCGCCGGCCCTGGGCCGAGACGCCGGACGATCGCCGCTGCCAGATGTGCCTCGGCCAGTCGCGCCGGGACCCGGTCCAGGGATGACCGACCCGGTGGGCGCCGCGGGACACGGTCCCCACGACCTCAGCCGTGTGCCGAAGTCCTTTCGATCAGCTCCGGCTCCTCGGTGGCGATTGCATCACTCACGCTCTCCGGACCCCGCCAGAGTCGCTGCGGCCACCAGAGCCGTTCTCCCAGTTCAAGGTTGAGCGCGGTGACGAGCACCGAACGGACCACGATGGTGTCGAGCAGCACCCCGAAGGCAACTGCGAAACCCACCTCCGTGAACGTGGTCAACGGGAGCGTAACGAGCATGGCGAAAGTCCCAGCAAGGACGAACCCGGCCGACGTGATCACGCCGCCGGTGGCTGCGAGACCCGACAGCGCCCCGAGCTGGGTCCCCCGGCGCCGCGATTCCTCACGGACGCGGGACATGAGAAAGATGTTGTAGTCGATCCCGAGTGCCACGAGGAATACGAAGATGTACAGCGGCAAAGCCGCGTCGGCGCCGGCGAAGCCGAACACGTGGGAGTACACCTCGGCGCTGAACCCGAGGGCGGCGAGCAACGAGAGCACGACGGTTGCCATCAACATGAGAGGGGCCACCAAGGCACGGAGGAGGACGACCAGGACGACGAAGACGACGAGCAGCACCAGCGGAATGATGAGGTCCCGGTCATGGGCGGCGGCACGCTCCACGTCCAGGGTGATCGCCGTGGCACCGCCAACCTTGGCATCCGCCCCGGCAACCCGGTGCACCGAGGTTCGCACTTGATCGACGGCGCGGGAAGCGGCCTGGCTGTCGGGAGCTGCGGAGAGCGTGCCCTCGAGGAAACCCTTCCCATCAGCGATGACCGGCGTCGAGACGGCCGCGATGCCCGGCGTTGCCCCGAACGCACGGCGCACCTGCGCCACGGAGCCCGCATCAGCGATCACGAGTACCGGGCTGCCGACGCCCGCGGGAAAGTGGGCACCGAGGACCTTCTCGCCGACGACGGCCCCGGGGTTCCCCCGATACGACTGGCTGTTGGTGAGTCCGTTGGCGTGGAAGCTTGTGATTCCAAGGGCCATCACGCCCAGAACCAGGGCCGTCGCAGTCCACACGAGGCGAGGGTGGAGGGCGATGCGGCGTCCCGTGCGGGCCCAGAGGCCGACGGCCGTCGGCTCGGCCGATCCGTACCTGGGGTGAGCCGGCCAGAAGATCCAGCGGCCGACGGTCACGAGCAGCGCCGGGAGAAGTGTGAGCATCGCGATCAGGGCGACCGCCACGCCGATGGCGGCAACCGGCCCGAGTCCCGACGTCGAGTTCGTCTCGGCGAAGGTGAGGCAGAGCAGGCCCAAGATCACGGTGCTGGCGCTGGCAACGATGGCGGGTGCGGCTCGCCGCAGAGCGACCTGCATGGCCTGGTGACGATCCTCGTTCTTTCGGAGCTCCTCGCGATATCGAGCAACGAGGAGGAGCGCGTAGTCGGTGCCGGCGCCGAACACCAGGACGGTCAGGATGCCGACGCTCATGGCGTTCACGGTGAGCCCGTGCTTTGCGGCCTCATAGATCACCGCCTCGGCGGTGGTCAGTGCTACCCCGGCCGAGATGATCGGGAGAAGCCACAACATCGGGCTCCGATAGGTGAACAGCAGGATCACGATGACGATGAGCATCGTCCCGTAGAGGAGCGTCGTATCGATTCCGTGGAACACATCGGAGGAAGCGGCGGCAAAGCCGGCGGGGCCGGTCACGTACGCGGTGAGTCCCGGTTGCCCCCTCGCAATGGCGTCCATCCGCGCGGCGACAGCGCTTGCCTGCCTCCAGCCATTGGGCCCGAGGTCGAGCGGCACCGTCACCACCGCGGCCTGACCGTCGCGCGAGATCGCGGGGCCGTTGACGGGTCCGTCAGTCCGGGCAACCGTCCCGAGATTGGGCGCATCCGCAGCGATCTTGGCCCGATCCTTCGCGGTCAGACCGCCGGCGTGCTCGTAGACGACGACGGCCGTCATCACGTTCGGAGACTGGAACGCCGCCTCGAGGTCGATGACCTTGGTCGACTCCGCGTTCCCAGGAAGCCACGCCTTGTTGTCGTTCCTCTCAGCCCCGGACAGCTTGCCGGACAATGGCCCCACGATAACGACGACGGCCAGCCAGAACACCAGCACCAGGTACTTGGATCGTCTGCCGGCGATCACGTGTACTACGAAGTTGGCCACGAACCTTCTGAAACCTCTCGGTCGACACGATGAAGCCCGCTACCGGAGGCACGCGTCCATACCTAGATGAGAGCGGCCCGCGCCCACCGGAACGGTCCCGGTAGCCGCATCGTGTCCCACCTTCGAGGTCGAGGGCAGAGTCGAAGGTCCCGGACGACGCCGCTCTTGAACTGCTACCCAGCGCCTCACGTGGCAGACGGCCACTGCTCAGTGGCGAGGTTCAGCCCATTGCCGGGTCAAGGTGACCAGACCGCTTCGAGGCCACCTCGACGTCCACACCTTGTCGCAAGAGAACCGTCAGCGTGAGGGCCTCCCCGCCGGCTCATCCGGACACAAACGGATCTTCGCTGAGATCGACTCGAACCACGACGACGCTGCCGACGGATTCGGCCGGATCTGAAGGTCGGTGGATCCCGAGTGGCTTTGCAGCACGCGGCAGCTCCCGCACGTAGATGGCAGACCTCGCAGCGCGATCGCTTGACCTCGGAGCTCCTGACCAGCGAGGCGCAGCTCGATCGGGCTGCCCATGCTCAAGTTGTGCCACCAAGTCTTGCGCTCGGGCTGCCCCGGGACTATCCACACCGTTGCCGCTTCTCGTGCGTACTGCACGATGAGCTGATGTGTCTTGCCACTGCGTTGACCCACATAGGTCACGAGGGCCAAGTGTCGCCCGAGGGGTCTGCCCAGGGGACTGCGGAGAAGGAGACCCAGGAGGGGATTGACCAGATGGTTCATCGCCCAGAAGTCGCGGTCGGCGTGTTTCGTCATGGTGGTCCGAGGACCGAGCGCGCCCCACGGTGGCTGGCCCGAACCTCCAAGGTGACGAGCACGAGTGCCTGCACGATGATGAATGTGCTCACAACAGCCGCGATGGTGCCCGGACCGCCGGTTCCGGCCTTCGTCCCGACCACGGTGTCGTAGATGCCGTGCCAGACGACCACCGCCAAGATGCTCCCACCGGAGCGGTTGTAGATCCAGGTCGCCACGACCGCGCCACAGGTCAGGCCGAACGCAAAGCCCACTCCGGTGCCCACGGAAAATCCCTTGTAGGAGTCCAGGGCAAAGAACTGGGGAATGTGCCAGCCAGCCCAGAAGCCGGCCAGGATCAGCGTTGAAGCCAACGGGGAGAAACGACACTGGAGTGGGGCAACGCGTAACCCCTCCAGCCCGTCTCCTCACCGAAGCCGTCGATGACAAGTACGGTGAGAGCGACTCCGACAACTCCGAGGCCGGACGGAAGACCGCTGTACTGGGTGAAGGCATGGCGGGTCGGCATCGACCCACCGCTCGCGGCGATGACCCCGAGGGCGATCCCAAAGAAGCCCAACGGGCTCAACGCGGCAAGCCACCAGCGCCACCCGATGCGCCACCTCCCCATCCGCCCCAGAAGATCGCATACCCCGGAATATCCCGTGGTGTACGCCGTGACGATGAACGCCGCCAGCATCGGGGCGATCAGGCTCGGGAAGTGCGTCGGCCAGCCGCTGCCCTGAAGGACGGTGTGACCAGTGGCGGTCAACGGGATGAGCCACGCCCAACTGAGCGCGTAGCTGAGGATCAGAAACGCGAGAAGTGGGCCGAAACTGGACTCCCCCGCTGCATAGGGTTGACCGTTCGGAGATGGTTGGACGCCGGTCTGGTCGACGGTCATGCGGGCCCTCCACCTGGGACAACCCCAACACCGTCATCGTCCAAGGGCACCGAATTCATCCATAGGGTCCTTTGTCACAGATACGACTGACGCTCAGGTGTGGTTGGGGCGTGATCCTGGTGCTCATTGCGCCACGCCGTCCTCCGACGCAGTGCGTGTGCGAGATTGGGTGGGGTACTCGAGCGCCAGCTTCTCGGCGCGGAATTTGATGCCCCGAAGCATGCGCCTGCACATTGCGAAGTCCCCGAACTCCATGAGGACAAGCGCGATCCCTGCTTTGGCTGGCTTGCTCCAGTCATAGGAGGCCCCAATGCGCGTCACGAGCCTCGTTGCGTCGCGATCGTCCAGAGGGGAGAGACGCCAAGACCAGGTGCTGTCTGGCTTCGTCCAGAGGAGCCACTGATTGGCCACGAAGGAATGAACCTTGAAGGCGTTCGCTTCGGTCGGCGGTCCAGATGGGGACATCGGCACCCACTGACCGAGAGCGACCTGCTGAAGGTGCGGCATGATCTCGGTGGCGCTTGGGCGTCCAGCGTTGTCGAGCAGGTCGTTGCTGTACCAACCCGCTCTCCGTGATCCAATTTGAACCAGCCACGGCCAGATCAGGTCTGGTGGCGCATGGATCGTGATAGCTCGAGTTGCTCTGAACTGAGGGTGCGACACGAGCTCATCACCGGGGAGGACGGCGCCGACCTCACTCGACGTTGCGCCCCAGTGAAGGTGCCAGTGTCGATACAGCGGTGTAGTCATGAAGAGAGGAAGGTCGTGCAGGACGTCGCCGAACTCCCGGCTCAACTCTTGACGGGTTGGTCGCCGATCTCCAGTCCTGCTCATGTGGTGGGCGCGAGGTGGTAGGTCTCGACGAGGCACCATGGACCGTCGTTGATCGAGATTTCGTTCGTCCAGGTGATGCCAGACGGGTCCGAGATATCCCAGGCGAGGCGCAGCCGGGCCGCTTCTTCTCCGACCGTCTCGAAGACCAGTCGGTCGCCAGCGACATGACCGGACATGACGTCCGCGTGGCCAGAGTTGTCGGCAAAGGTCGCGCGGTATTCCTGCCGCATCGGGTCCCAGCCTGCCACCCAGTGCAGCTGCCAGGTCAACACGAATCGTCCGTCGAGGTCGAACTGATCTTGCTCGTAGTCCCCCACGATCCAGCGCCCGCCTTGGATCACTCGATGGATCCCCCTGCCCGTGGCCGTCATTTGGGGGGAACCCGGACCCATGGCGTCAGCGTTGATCGTCCCGGTCCAGGTCACGTCTGGATGGAAGCGCCGGAGCATCTCCATCTCACGTCCGGACGTGATCGGCATCGGGACCTCGGCAGGGCCAGTTGCGGTCACGTCACTCCAACCTCCTTCACGACACGTCCTGGATGATCCGACCCCTCGAGTTAGATCGGTTGGCTCTCTTGGCGGACGAACCTTGACGAACAGCGAGAACCGAGACTGCAGCTCCAACGACGACGAAGATCACCTCGAGGGGTTGAAATCCGATCCAGGCCAGCTCGGTGATCTCAAAGGCAATCAATCCCAGTCCGGCGAGGAGGGAGAGTTCTTGCGCATGAGGCAGACGTCGTCGTTCCCATTCGGCTGCGAACACGAATCCACCTCCGACCAAGACGGCAAGCAGTATCCCGGGCACCCGCCAATCCGCAAAAGGGCTTCCGGAGAGCGCCGACAGCTTCGCCTGCAAGAGCGACCCGTCCGGCCTCATTGCCAACATCAGCCCGCCAACAAGCGCTGCGATCCCGGTGGCGTACTCCAGAATCATGAGCGCGCGGTCGCCGGGACGGGTTCGGCTCACGGCGCCACCCTGCGGGTGACCGACGAACCGCACATCTGCCGTTCGGCCACCGTCACTCCCGCGTCCCAACCCGGGGCCCTCCCTCCATTCGGAGGTTGACCGGCAACCTGAACCAAACCGAGCTGGGTCACAACCCAGGCAACCACCGAGTTGGAGTTCCACATCTCGCCAACCTGGAGTTCATCGCGGCCCCAGACCGGGGTGGGAACAGATGGCACCAGTTTGAGCGCCTCACGCACGAGAGCGGGATCGGCTGTGAGGTGAACCGGACTGCCCACCGCGCTGGCAATGTCGGGAATCACGCCCCCGCGCCATCGACGGATCTCATATCGGAAGAGTCGGAACCGGCCGGCTGCCGTGGAGCCGACAGCACCCTCGGCGACAACGCCTCTTTCGGCCCATCCCCGTGGGTCAGGTATCGGCGTCATTTCTATTGCGAAATGAGCGTCGTCGATGATGGCCACCAGAGCGGAGTGGAAGAGATCGCGCCGGGATCTGTGGTGAGCCAGCGCCGCCAAAGCCTCGTAGGTCTTTCCACTGGCGCGGACCACGTGAGCGTCCGCCCCTAGCGGTATCCAGTACAAGTCGAGGGCCGTCGGCGCTCTGCCGAAACGTGGGTGTCCGGCCTCGATCGGCGCACCGCCAGGAGCTGCCATAGGGCAATCTTGCGAGGCTCTCCGCTGCAGGCAGTAGAGACCTTTGTCCCAATGCCTTCCGGGCGAACTCGGCGCACGGAGCCATCAGGATGTCCTTGCAGGCGTCGTCCGTCACCTCGTCGCCCCTTGTTGCGCTCACGGCCCTGTCCGTCTGGGTGCCCTTCACACCACCTCGTCCGAAAACCGCTGGACCGGGCGGGGCCTCGAGCGATGAAGAGCGGAAGTCAAGGGCGGCCCGGCTTACATCGCCGAGTTCGAAATCGCCGCTGCCTTGGGCCCTTGACCCGCCCCCACAACAGATGGAAGATGAGTCGAATAGCGAGACGCTCCCAGGGACGGGCCCATCGTTGGCGCAGTGCCGGACGAGGGAGGTCGTCATGGCCCACAAGGTTGCCGATTGCCGAGAGGTGCCCAGCAAGAACGGGTGCACCCTCACCATCGCCGGGGAGGAGGATGAGGTCGTCCAGGCCGTTGCGACGCATGCGATTGATGTCCATGGACACGCGGACGGCCCAGAGCTTCGGGAGAAGATCCGCTTGCGTCTCAAGGACGATGGGCCGAACGCGCGGGGGGCGCACGACACGGCGACTGTGACTCCGGTCGGTGACCCACTGCTGTGCCGGGTGATGTTTGGCATCCCGCCCCTGGGTGAGTGGGTCATCGAACTTGAAGCGACTTGATCCACCATCGGGATGGCGCCCAGTCCGGGCGGAGCGGGAGTCGTGACCCGAACCCCCGACCCCCTGGCCCAGTCCGGCACCGGGTTGACAGGGTGAGAGTCCGCTCTCCCACCTCCGCCGGCCTGTCAAGACTGCCGAGGAACGCGTCATCGTGATCCGCTGAGGTTGCTGTTGCTGGCGACTTCTCTCAGCGGACTGCGTCGAAGAGCGGCTTCGGTGGCCACCGCCCCGCTGACCGCCGGGAAGGTGCGGTGCCAAGGCGGTGTCAGTGGTGCACAATGAGAATCTGGACGAACTCCGGTTCGTACCCCTCCAACCGAGTGACTTACCTAGGCTCGCATCTTGGCTCGCCCTGCCTCACGTCGCTCGCTGGTGGAAAGAACCATTCGACCTCGTCTCCATCGAGCGGAACTATGGCCCACTCGCCGAAGGGCTTGATCCCACCGAAGCGTTCATCGTCCATTTCATCGGTGCGCCGATCGGCTACGCCCAAAGGTATCTGATCGATGAGCACCCGGACTGGCGTGAATCGATTCGGGGTGCACTGGGTTACGCGGGCGGCATCGGAATCGATTACTTCATAGGAGAACCGGATCTCGTCGGAAGGGGCGTCGGGCGCCGAATGATCACCCAATTCGTCGATGCCTCCTGGAAGAGGTATCCGTCAGCCGACCAGATCATGGTCGCTCTGCAGCAGGACAACATCGCCTCCTGGAAGGCACTCGAGGCCTCAGGCTTCCGACGAACGTGGGGCGGAACCCTCGCGTCGTCTGACCCCGGCGATCGAGGACCGAGCTTCATCTACCTCGCCAACC
This sequence comes from uncultured Acidimicrobiaceae bacterium, assembly GCA_963781955.1. Classification (GTDB taxonomy): domain Bacteria; phylum Actinomycetota; class Acidimicrobiia; order Acidimicrobiales; family RAAP-2; genus Bog-473. The sequence goes on along the minus strand of CAWAHU010000001.1, from coordinate 1,073,842 downwards.
GAGCCCGAGACTGACGGGCCCGAGACTGACGGGCCCGATACGCCGGCCGTGGGCGACGCCCCACTGTGTGAGGTGCATGGCGTCGATCGACGTTGGATCGGTTTGGTTCGCCCCCACCCGGCCGAGAGTCTGTCGGGAGTTCTTTGGGCGTCCGGCGCAAGTTCGGTAACTGGCTTGATGGTCGGCTACGTGACGTTCGACGGGTTCACGTTGAACCCGAGGATCACCCGTCATCGAAGATCTCTCAGCAGCCGACCATGCCTATCTTCCGGCGGCTCTACGCATCAATGAACCTTGGAGATTCATGATGGCGTCGTTGGGCACAGCCGGTGGAGGTGCCGCGGTCGGGCAGGGTCAGGAGCGCCGCCGGACGGCGAAAGGATCTAGTCGACGGCGATCGAACTGGCGATTTGCTGTGACTCCATCACTGTTACTCCGATGCCGATCAACTCGTCACGATCCTTGTCGTAGAAGCCGGAGATGGCGTCCTGGGCGAGAACAATCCGAAAGTCGCGCTCGCTTGCCTCGTAGATCGAAGTGCGAGGGCAGTTGGGGAAGTTGCAACCGGCGAAGACCAACGTGTCGACGTCGTTGCGTTCGAGGTATGCCTCGAGAGGAGTCCGATAGAAGGCTCCCCATCGGGGCTTGTACATGGCAACCTCGTTCGGTCCGAGGCGTTGGATTTCGCCTCGAAGGAGGAGATCGTCGTCAAGTTCCGGTACGTGAGACGTCAGGATCGCGGGAGCTATGCACCGACCGGGATGGCCTGGCCGCAGTACGGGCACCTCTCCGCTGACCAACGACTTGCGCCAAGGCTCGGCATTGCTCCCGTCAGCGAGGTAGAGGCGCACAACGTGGATGATGGGCAAGCGGCGATCACGGAAGCTTTGACACAGCAGAGAGATTGAAGGAAGAACGGCGGAAGTGCCAGGGATCTCAAAGGGCTGGCCGTCCAAGGTGTCGATTTGCGTGTCGATCGTGATGAGGGCAGCCCGTCCGAAGTCCGGGGAGGTCGATTCATTGGGCATGAGGAACCCCTTCGGGGAGACCCCATGACTGTAGGTGTCATGACGACGCGAGGGTGACCCCGTACGCCGGGACATTGGGACGGGCGAGCTGGCGCAGTCGTGGCGGGAACCACCACGAAGGCGTCCGGCGCGGCCCCACCCCATCCCCATGATCTCCGCCATACAGCGGCTGCCTCGATGACCCCGCCTGATCTCGGCCTTGATGTGAGCGGATGTCGGGGCCACATGTCGGTGGCCTTCACCCTCGACCCTTGAACGCACCTGTTCCGGAAGCCGAGCACTCGACGTGAATCCGGGTTCCGTTCGTCGTGGAGAGCGAGTCCTCATCGGCGCTCTGATTCTCGCTCTCGTGTTCATCACGAAGGAGGACGTGCACGTCGGAGAAGAGCCACGGCGAGGAGCTCCACGCGGTGGCTCGTCATCGGTGCAACAGAAGTGGCACGCAGGGTGTCACCACAAGTGCTTCGGAGGGAACTCGCTCATCAAGACTGGTGATACAGAGAAGGCGGGAGGGCCCGAAACCGCCCGAACCCGGACAGGACGGCCGACGGCGCCCGGAAGGGCGGCAGGCCGGCCGGGGGGCTTTCGAAGGGGACAAAAGGACTTCGTTCAGCCCTGAGTTTCAGGTCCCCTTGCCGGACTGGACGGCCTACCGGGGCCCAGGGACCGGCGGGGCCGAACTTGTGCAGGACCAAAAGTGTATGCCCCGTCCGAGTACGAATCCCCTTTTGAGTCAAGACCGTTTGGGTCGTTCTTGTCGGAGCGTCCGGTGGCGAGCACCTGAGCTTTCCCTTCGGCTCTCGGATGCTCATCGATGCCCGGAGGTCACCATCCAGGTGGAATCTGCGACTGCGATATCTAAATCGACGTTGACTTGACTGATTCCGTGGAAGCTCACTTCGCATTTGATCCCTGCCTGATTCCACACCAGAAGTTGGTGGCCCATGAGCAACTGGAATACGCCCGGACCACCCCCTGAGTCTGAGCACTGGTACAGCTTGGCAACGGCGCCGTTGACCCGGAGTGGGGTTGACATCATCTGTGGCGCGCAGTACGTCGGCACTGGCGATGCGCCTCTACGCGACCCATTTCCCACTACGCCAGGCAAGGTCGTGCCCGTCATGAACACGAAGTGTCCTAGCGGTCCGCCAGCAATAGATTCCATGGGAACGACCGCCCCGTTGTATTGCTGGAACGTCACTCCCACGTAGCCAGGCGGGACCTTGAAGTTGGATTGACTCAACACGAAGAGCGACCGGGAGAGTTGAATCGCGGCCAGTCCACATGCGGACTCGCCAAACACCCCGAGGCAAGGTGGACCCGAATACGCCGAAGGAACCGGAATCGGAACCGGCAGGAGACCTGGGCAAGGCACCGACATCTTGAGCCGTGAGGCAAACTTCTGGCATTGAATCCGCTGTGATGCCGTGATCGGAGTCAATGGCACCCCGTCAACGATCCTCGGACTCGGGATTCGCTGCGTCATTACAAGACCTGCGGCGGTGGTCGGCCTCGGTATCCATGATGCAGCCGTGACCCCAACTGCGACAAGAACGGCCGCTAGTCCAGGCGCTCGGAGTCTCCGTGTGAGGCGTTGGGTTTGATCCCGACATGACACTCTGGACCGAATCGCCATCAGTAGATCGTACGCAGTGGACGTCATCGAAGGGGTGCCCTCGATCGGCTGCTGTGGTCATCTGCACATCACGCAATGCGAACGTGGTGGATTAGCGGGTCCTGCGAAAGCGAAGTCGATTGTCTGATAGCGCCACGCTGAGGCGACCTTCGGGAGACACATCTAGCAAGAGGTAACGAACGTCTCGGATGAAATCGTCTTCGCGATCTCCGAAGAGGTGAGGTGCGGTTGATGAGGTGGAGAGAACCCGGGCCACCACGTCCTTGACCGAACGCTCAAGGACCCGGTCGTCGGGAACGACCACGAGCTGCTCGGGAGCGAACCCGGCGGCCTGGAAGACCGAGTCCTCTCCGTCGGGGGAGGTGTTCCGGAACCCTTGATCGGCACGGCGGTCGGGACCGAGCCAGCGACGACGAAGCTCATCAATGGTCGCCTCGGGGACTGGTGGGTATGGCCCGCTCGGGGGCGCCTGGCTCGGCGGGTGAGTGTGCCCGAGGTCGACTTGGACGACGGCGCCATTGGCATCGAGCACGGCCACCCGGGGTCGGTCCATCCAGTGGAACGACTGGGCGAAGCTGATGACTCGGAAGGTGCCGAGGGATCCGGGGAGATCCTCGGCTCGCATCTGGACCCAGCTCGCGTTAGTGATTTGTCCTCCGCGGCAGCACGTTGGGCCTCAGCCAGCATCCGGGGATCTGGGTCGAGGCCAATGACGCTCTCGAAGAGGTGGGCGAAGAGCAGAGCGACAGTGCCTGGCCCACAACCGGCGTCGAGGAGGCTCCCGCGACCATCCAGGTGGAGGTGCTCGGCGAGAGCATCGGCCAAGGCCGGGGCATATGGTTCACGACCCTGCCGGTAATAGGCGGCGGTGCCCTCGAACACGGTCTCGTCCCAGGCCCAGTCCTCCCACCAATGGCGCGTATGCCCCTCCGCCATGTGCTCAGTGTGGCAGACCTTTCATGACGACGGACTGCCCTTTACCGCCGGATGTGTGACCAGCCAAGCAGTCCTCACCTAGCCCACCCGGACGACTGAGACCCATCAATGGCAATGACCATGGATCGCTCCGGTTGCGCGTAGGCTCAGTCCGAGCGCAAACCACCTTTGCGCGGAACTGGATGGAGTCCCTGTGGCAGATCTTTCCGCGTTCAGCGACCTCATACCTCTCGACCACGGGCTGTGCGTCCTCAGCTCCATCCGTAGAGATGGCAGTGTGGCAGCCTCGGTCGTCAACGCCGGGGTCTTGCAGCACCCGGTTACCGATATGCCCGTTGTGGGCCTTGTCGCGCGCGGCCTTCGCAAGCTCGACAACCTGCGCAACGATCCCCGGGCCACGATTGTCGCTCGGGTCGGCTGGCGATGGGCAGCCGTCGAAGGGGAAGCCCAGGTAATTGGACCAGACGACCCGCATCCGGACGTTGATGGCGAAATGCTGCGCCTCCTGCTTCGCGGGGTCTTTGTAGCCGCTGGGGGAACTCACGAGGACTGGCCCGAATACGACCGAGTGATGCTCGAAGAGCGCAGCGCTGCCGTGCTCATCGTCCCTCGCCGCACCTATGGGAACCCTGCCTGAGGCCGGCTCGGATCTGGCGGGGAATCTCGCCCACCAAACCTGGCGGACGTATCGACATTGGCGGTATCAGCCTGGGTCAGGACTAGCCCCGAACTCCTGGACGGTGGGGCACGTGAGCGCCCTGGTCCCGGTCGAACGTTCCCAGTCAGTAGCTGCTCAGGACCGAATCGTTGACACCTGAACTGAGAGGGCGCAACCTGAGTGTGGCGACCTTTGCCATTCCGGGGCCGCCTGCAACACGAGGGAGGTGGGTAGTAATGAAGTACGTCGTGATCAGTCGGCTGGCTCCTGGAGTCGACAGCGCACGCAAGGCATTCGAGGTGTTCTTGAAGGCCGGGCTGCCAGCCGGAACCGAATCGGTGTGGGCGGGGGCGGACGGCAAGACGTTCGTCAACATTGTCGAGAGCGAGACCCCGGACATGGTGGCTTCGTCCACGTATGCACCGTTCTTCGAGGAATCGACGGTCATCCCTGTCGTCGCCGTTGACGACGCCTGGATCGAAGCCATCCGCACTGCACAAGCCAACTGGGGCTAGCTCACCGGGAATCGACATCATTGCCCCTGAAGCGGGGGTGCCCCCGTTCCTGGAAGGCGCGGGATCTCCGGTGCCTACGGGCACTCAATGCGCACAGGCGGTAAGCATCTGTGAACGGTGCCGCGTGGCGCCGGGGGAACGAGGTTCATCACATAATGGCCCATTTGAGCGCTTCCAAGCTGACGTTCACCTCGAAGTGGGACGACATGAGTGACGACGAGCGCACCGCCGAACAGGTGGCAGCATTCGAAATCGTTGCCAAGTGTGGGGGGTCGATCAAATCCCAATACCTATTGGTCACCGACGGCTGTCTGTTGTGTCCATCACTGAGTATCCCGATGAGAAAACAGCGCTGAAGTCGGCTCTCGCGATCGGCCGCCGTGGAGCCTTCGTCTTACAGACACAGACAGCACTTCCGCTCGACGATGCTCTGTCATGGCAGGACGAGATCCGTGGGATAGCAGGAAGATAACTACCGCCTCCCTCCTGGGGAGGTTCGGTAGTTTCGCCTTCGGGCGATGGCATGGCGATCTTGCTGCCCCACTTCGCCGGGATGGGGTGCCACCAATTCGTCGGTTTGGGGAGCACCATCTCACGTTTTCGCCACTGGAGGGCTCCCCCGCCCCGCCCGCCGGCCCCGGCCCCGGTAGACCGTCCAGTCCGGCGAGCGGGGGACCGAAGCGACAACCCTCGAATCCCTCCTGGGCACGGAGCCGAAGGCTCGCAGCGCTCAGTCGCCAGATCCGCCCGAATCGGTATTGCCTTGCGACATCGGGCGGCTGACGGATGTGGGCCCGACGAGGCGAGCTCCGTCCCAACGCCAGTGCATCACTGCAGACACATCGGGGCAACAGATCGGTGTGTTCGCATCGGCACCCCTCGCCGACATGACGATCTGGTCACCCGAAAACGAGAACTCCGTGGCGTACCAAAAGGTCTGTGATGCCATGGGCGGGAGCAGTACCTGGAAGAGCTGCGGTTTGCCGTTGGCCAGGACACCATCGAATGCATAGAGCGAGCTCGGCGTGGGCGAGCCGGCTCGACAGCGCACCAACACCATCGCCAGGCGAGGACCACCGTGTGGTTGGACGTAGCTGACCTGCTGCACCTCGACGGAGAATACGTAGCCGGTTTGTGTCCGAGCTGAGCTCGTACCACAACCAAGCACCCGTGGGTACTGGATCGTCGCGAAATTCAGCCCCGGATACTCGACGCTGTGCCAGGCAACATCCGCGTACTGCCCCGCTCCGACGACGGCCAGGGTCGGGCTCGGGTTGGTTTCGGACCTCGAGAGCACTGCAATCGGGATCGCTGCCGCGATCAGCACTAAGGCGAGAGTTCCCGACACGATGACCTGGCGTCGCCTGCGAAGCTCAAGGCCGCGACGGACGGTGCGTTCGTGGAACCCGTGGAGCTCTTCGGGTGAGTATTCCGTCTCACAAGTTGTCGGCATTGAACCCTCCTGCCTCCTCACTAGCCAACGACACGCGCAGACTCGTTAGCGCTCGGTGTAGATGCGTCTTGACCGAACCCGTGGTTACGCCGAGGACTCGGGCCACTTCATCTTCTGGCATGTCGGCCAGGAACCTCATGGCGACCACCTCACGCTGGCGACGCGGGAGTTTGGCGATCGAGCTCCGCACGATCGTGCGATCGGTGACCGTCTCCTCGAGCTCAGCCGCGGTTGGCGGATCCGCGTAGACCCGCTTCTTGCGGAGCTGGTCCAAGGCGAGGTTCGTCGCCACTCGCATGACCCACGCCTCAGGCCTGTCCATCGCCTGAACCCTCGTCCAGCGGGAATATGCGCGGGCCAATGCCTCGATTGCTATGTCTTCCCCGCCGTCTCGACCAACGATCCGGCCGGCCATACGTGCGACCCGTGGGAATGCGTGGGTGAAGAAGGACTCGAAATCTCCGGAAGTGGTCATTCCTTGTCGGACTGCATTCGCACTCGACGTGATCACCTCCTCAACACGACTGAGGGTCAGGAAACGTTGACACAGCTCTCAGGAATGTGCCGGGTCGTGGATGACGCGACTCAGCTGGCCACCCCCAGTGGGCGCGGGAGGGGCTCGAGCCGGAGACCTCATCCGTATGGAGGGTCGCACGCTCATGGCCTTGGCATCGCCTCGGCGCCAGGTCGCTGGGCAGCTTGAGCAGGCACGAAACGGATCTGCATCGAACGACGACGCGTCGCCGGGTTCCGCCGCGCAGGCTCAATGCGTGGCGGGTCGCATGCCGAGGTCGCGGAACGGGCGCCACAGATAGCCATCGGGATCAGCGAGAACGAACTGACGGTTGCCGGCCTCGGTTGGTCCTTTCACCTGCCAGCGGCCGCCGCTTTCGGCGACGTCAACCCGGTACCAGCACTCCTCGATCGGCACAACGATGTTGACGCCTGCCTCAACGGCTCGGGCGTGGATTGCATCGACGTCCTCGACACGGAGCTGGAAGTTAACGCCGCGACCACACGGGAACTCGAGCGGAGCGGTGCGAAACCGGCGCCCCGGTCCGGCAGCTTCTTGGATCATGAGCTCGACGCCCTCGCGCTCGAGATACGCGAAACGCTCCGCAGACCGCTCGAACAGTATCCGGAACTCGAGCACCTCAGCATAGAAGCGCAACGATGTGGCGAGCGCGGTGACATCCAGCTCCGGTACGAGCATCAGTTGCGAACCTTACTAACTAGACGCGCCCGCTGACCGGGCGTCCTCGTGCGACTGGTCCATCCAATCGTCCTTTCGCACCAAGAGCGCGATCACGCCCTCGTCCGTGGCCGAAAGGCGCGCTCAGACGCTCTTTGAGATGATGCTCCTCATTGTGCTCATTGAACCGCGCATGGAAGGGGCTCACGGACGACGGGCTTCTATGGGAGTCGATGCCGGGTTCTTGGAGCGTGCGGCCCGTCGAGGAGAGCCGGACGGCAATTTGGTTCGTCGTCGGGGCATGGGCCGCTGACTTCGACGCCGATCTCGCTGCAGCCGCCGAGCCCCGACCTCACCGTGCAACAGAGTCGCCGCACCCGACGATGTGTGAGCGACCTCGAAGGACTGGAAGGGCCAGGTGGCCAGGTCGACGGGCGCCGTCTACCAGAACGCCCGCGGCGTCTCGTTCGCCCTCCTGGCCTCGGGCCCGTGGGACCAAGTGGCTCCCTACGTCTCCCCTCCCACCAGATCGCCCAGCGTCAGTCCTTCACGGCGACGTGATGGAGGGAAGACCCAAGTCGTGGCCGAGCTTGTTCGTTGCCTGCCGGAGGGTTGCGACGACTGATGCCGCGTGTTTCCAGGTTGCGTCCGAAGACAACTTCGCATTCCTGGCCGACTGGACAAGCGAGATGTACCGGGCCAAATCCCCCTCCAAGGCCTTCGCATCGGCTGTCATGGAGTCCCTGGCCCAGCCACTTGCCCCCGAGGGTTGCTGGCGAGACCATCAGTCATGAGCAGCTTGGAGCTCTCCAGTTGCGTACCCGTAGCTCCCTCGGCCGCCAGGGCGTGGATCGCAATAGCGCTCAGTCCGATCGGGGTGGTCGCCGGGGTCGGTGTCGCTTATGCCGTCGCTGCCATGATCGGCGTGACGCTGGACCCAGCGAAACCGTTGCAGGCGCGCTCGTTCGCCCAGAACACCCTTTGCTACGGGGTCGCCACCCTTGTGGGGTTGATTGCACCGGTCATCGCAGTCGTCCTGGCGGTCCATCCTGCTCGAGCCGGAAGTCGATCGGGCAGAGTTGCACTCGTCGTCGCCATCCTGTTGGTGTTTGGAGTGTTGGCTCTGATGATCCCGAGCCTCACTTCGTGGTGAAGCGCTCGGAGCGGCTGTGGGTGTCTTGGGGGGAATCAGAGCGGACGTGCCCCATCCCGATGTGCCGAACTGCCCCACGGTCCCGGCGACTGATAGGGGGCAAGGTCACGACCCAGCCCTGCTTGGACGGAAGAGCTATTAGGCAAACCGGATGATATCGACCGAGATCTCCACCGCGGGAACCGTTCCTCTGTTCTCAAGCCAGTGGGTGGTGTTCCTATCCTCGGGCCAGCCCACTCCCGGCCCATAGTCCCTAACGGCTCCATTTCGGTGGTCAGTGATCGTTCCTTGCAGTACGTAGACGATGCCTGGTCTGTCCTTATGGTCGTGAATCGGGCCGAAGACGGCCCCGGGCTCGAAAGTGAACATCCGCATTCGAAGTTGTCGCCCCGCCATGCCCTCGATCTCAGGGCCAAGGTCAACCGTTGTAAGTAACTCCGCCGTCACACCTTTCGTCTCCGGTGCCGCCTCGTCATTGCTCATCGTGCTCACCTCCGTGCACCTTCCGGGACCCAACGTCCCGCCCTCGTACCCGTCCGCCGGGCTTCGACCAACTGGGTCATGGGGCGCTCCTCGGGGACCAGTCTTGTCGGTCTTCGACGCGGGCGCCTCCGCCACCGCCGCCGCCGTCAAAGCTCCGCAGATCCTCCAAGATCCTCGTTCGAGCAGTCCGCGCCAAGCGCTTTGCCTCCAATCCCTGCGACGACATCGAACGGCCAAGGATCGAGCGAGAAGAATTGCGGTTCCTCACGTCGGCCGAAGTCGACCTCCTCGCCCACTGCATCGCCCCGCGCTATGGGCGCTGGTGATCGTCGGGTCGAGGGGTGGACTGCGCATCGGCGAGCTGGCGGGCCTGCGTCGTGGGCCGAGTCGACATTCTGCGAGACCGGGTCGACGTGGCCGAGATCGTCATCGAGATCGGTGGGCGCCTGACCGACGGCTAACCAAGACCAATTGCGGGCGCCGGTAGGTGTCCCTCCGTCGCTCGGTGACCAGAGCCCTGGACGACCACCTGGCCGAGTTCGCGCCGGCCGACCCGGACGCGTTCGTCTTTACTGCGCCCGAGGGCGGCCCACTCCGGGTGCCCGCTTGGAGGCGCCGGCATAGGAGCAAGGCGGTCGCCGCTGGGCTCGCACCGCCGCGCCCGCACGACATGCGACACACCGCGGTCGCCCTCTGGATCGCGGCGACGCCAGCCCACTGAGGTCTCACGCCGCGAGGGCACTCGTCCGTGAGCTTTACGCTCCACTTGGCTCAGGTGGTTCCTCGACGGCCCGCATACACCACGCCGGCCGAGCAACCAAACCGGCCTACGCTTGCCCCGTGGCCGCCGAGATGGAGTTTGAGGTGATTCTCCTCCACCTCTTGGGCGACGACGCAACGGGCCCGGCGTCGGCGCATTGGCACTGAGCTGATGTCCTACGGGCATTGACGTTGTGCGGTCTCGAAGTCGGCTACGGCAACCCCGCAGGCCATGGGCGGAAACGCCCGAGGACCGGCGCTGTCGGATGTGCCTCGGTCACTCGCGCGGGCACCCTTCCAAGGAACGATGGAGGCCATGCCATCCCCCGGCGACCCCTGCCCCGGCCTCATTGCCGAGCCGGGCCGGTGTTGGCCGCGGGGTGAGCGATGACCACCTTTGACGACGGCGACTTACGGATCGACTTCGACCGGCGGGAAGTAACGGTCCGGGGGAAGCCCGTCGACTTGACCCCGGCCGAGTACCGCATGCTGGCCGCGCTGGCTCTGCACGAGGGGGAACTGCTGTCCGGTCAGCAGCTCGAGGCGTTGTATCGGGATGACGACGCGCCGAGGAGCGCCTGGAAGTTCGACGTAGTTCGGCTCCGCCGCAAGATGGGCTGGACCGGGGCAGCCGGCTATGTCCCACTCGAACACCTGACGTTAGAGGGTTATCGCTACCGCTCAAGGGGCGAGTGAACGAGCCGCTCCCCCGCCCCGGCGAACCTATCCCCGGCTTCCATCGCCGAGCCGATGCTGGCCGCGGGTGAGCGATGACCCGACGATGCTGTCGTTGAAGGTCTCCACGGCTCGAGAGCCCTTGATTGCAGATTCGGGAGGCGTCCGTCGTTGGTATCCGTGGTCATGGGTCCGACACAACCACCTCCCCGTTTTCGCACGCGGACTCAGAACGGGGTGCCCCCGTTCGCCGGGACGATGCCGCAGTTTGGCTGGCGCCCTGGGAACACCCCTAGGTTACCGACCGCTGCTGCCCGGGCTGGTGGTTCCACTCACGCTGTATGACGCCGCGCCGGTGCCGGCCAACTTGCCGCCGTCGACGATCAGGTACTCCTCGCGGATCGGCCGCCCTGCGAGGAAGTCCTCGAGGATCTCGCGGGTTCCCGCGGCGTAGCGGGCTTGAGCCGAGAGCGTGGTGCCAGAGGTGTGGGGAGTCATCGCGTTGTTGGGCATGGTCCGCCAGGGATGGCCGGCCGGTGGGGGCTGGGGGTACCAGACGTCGCCGGCATAGCCCGCGAGCCGGCCGGACTCGAGGGCCCGGACGACGGCGTCGCGGTCCATGATGGCGCCGCGGGCAGTGTTGACGATGTAGGAGCCGCGCTTCATGGAACCGATCAGCTCGTCGTCGAAGAGGTTGTAGGTCTCGGGCACTAGCGGGCTGTGGATCGACAGGACGTCGACGGCGCGTGCGAGGCTGGCGGCATCAGGGTGGAACGTCAAGCCGAGCTCTTGCTCCACATCGTGGGCCAGGCGGCGCTTGTCGCTGTAGTGGAGGTGGACGTCGAAGGGGGCCAGGCGGCGCAGGACGGCGAGGCCGATCCGGCCGGCAGCGAGGATTCCGACATCCATGCCTTCGAGGTCGTAGGCCCGCTCCACGCTGTCGGCGATGTTCCATCTGCCCTCCGCCACCCAGTCGTGAGAGGGCAGGAAGTTGCGGACCAAGGCCAGGATCTGCATGACCGCGTGCTCCGACACGCTGATGCTGTTGCAGTACGTGACCTCGGCCACGGTGATGGCCCGGGAAATGGCCGCGTTCAGGTCCACGTGGTCAGAGCCAACGCCGGCGGTGATGGCCAGCTTGAGCTTGCGCGACTTGGCAATCCGTTCGGCGGTCAGGTAGGCAGGCCAGAATGGCTGAGAGATGACGATGTCGACATCGGGCAGCTCCTTCTCGAAGACCGAGTCGGGCCCCTCTTTGTCGGAAGTGACGATGAACGTATGGCCGCCCGCTTCTAGGAATGGGCGTAGTCCCAGCTCGCCGGACACGCACCCGAGCAGCTGGCCTGGCGGGAAGTCGATTGCCTCGGGTGTTGGGAGAGTTTGGCCGCCGGGATAGCCCCGCAGCACCGGGATGCTGTCCCGGGCGTAGTTGGGTGGGTATCCGCTTACGGGGTCCGGGTACAGGACACAGAGGATCTTGGCCATGAGAGTGCTCCTTCCTTGAGTGGCCCCTAAGACGGCCACCTTCGGCCACCGGGCCAGTACAAGGATCCGCCTTCCTCGTTCGCCATGTCCAGCACAGCGCCGATTGGACGGTAAGCGAGAGGGGATGCCCCACTTCGCCGGCCTGGGGGCACGACCACGGCCGTGCTCAAACCGCCTTGAGCAGGAGTCTCCCCTTGAGCAGGGCTGGTGTAGCGCCAGGGTCGACCGGTCCTCCGACACGAACAAAATCGACCCTCACAAGTCTTTGTTGGATCAGCCAGAGGTGCTGTTAGGCCAAGCCTCTATGATTCACGTGCAGTTTACGGGTGCTGTGTTGCAGATGACGCACCCGCCGGTGGTACCGCCTGCGATGATCGTGTCGACCGGGAGGGACCGTGCAGCAGCATCATCGAGACGCCATCGAGCGTTGGGCCGAGGCCGCCGCCGACGACGACGAGGTGCTCGCCGTGGTGGTGGCCGGTTCGCTGACCAAGGGGTATGGCCTCGCCGACAGCGACGTCGACGGGTTCGTGATCGTCACCGATGAGGCGTTCGCCCGTCGCCGAGCCAGCGGCGAGCTCACCTTCTTCTCCACCGAGCTCTGCGAGTACGAGGGTGGCTACGTCGATGCCAAGTACGTCGACCGGGCCTTCCTCGAAGCCGTCATTGAGCGAGGCAGCGAGCCGGCCCGATCGGCGTTCCTGGGGGCGATCGTGGCCTGGTCGACCGACCCGTCGATCGATGCGCTGGTGCACGCGGCGGCCACCTATCTCGAGGCCGGCGTCGAACAGCGCATGGCCCGCTTCCTCGCGCAGGCCCAGGCCGCCCAGTGGTACGTGGGCGAGGCGGCCAAGCGCGACGACCCGTACCTCGCTGGGTGGGCGGCGAGCCGGCTGGCGCTGTTCGCCTGCCGCCTGGTGCTGGCCCACAACCGAGTGCTGTACCCGTACCACAAGTGGCTGCTGCGCACCGTCGCCGAGGTGCCCGACCGTCCCGACGACTTCGTCGACCTGGTGCGCGCCCTGGCGATCGAGCGGACCCCGGTCGCCGCCGAGGCGGTCGTGGTGTCGCTGCTCCTGTTCCGGGAGTGGCCGCAGGCCCCGGCCGGTTGGTCGACCCAGTTCATGCTGGACAGCGAGTGGAACTGGCTCGACGGTGAGCCGCCGATCGACGACCTCTGACCGGGGCACGGCTGGTGAGGATCGGCATCGGTTTGCGGCCTGAATCGACACATCCGCGAACTGCTGGACCTCGTTGAAGCGTCTAAGGGCGACTTCGTCGCCTGAAGACGAAGTCGTAGCTTCTCACTCATGCCTGGGCACATGGGTCTGGCTCGAGTTCCGAAGTCAGTCGCTGTTTGCGATCGACTAACCCAAGCACCTAGCGCCGTCCCACGTCGAGACGTGCGGCGTGTGTACTTCCCGGCTCGCACCTGCGAGGCGTACCCCTTCGAGATGCCGCCGGCTTTCCATGATCTCGGACGGGCGCGCTCCCGGCCGAAGAAACTCGCTGGCCTAGATGGCTTATCTCGGCCGGGGTACGTCGATGGTGACGTTCTCTTTCCGCCACCAAGTGCACGGGGTCGTCCATGCTCTGTGCCCGCGCCCCGGCCGACCTTCGCCCATGCGGGTGCCCCCGTCCGGCACTTTCGGGCTAGGAGACTGTTGAACAAATCCGCTGTTGGTGCTCGCGATTTGGGCCGGGATCGTCGAGAATTGGCAGGTGCAAGGACGAAGCGAATCCAACCCGGAACTACTCGACGCCGCCGCCCTGTGCCGTCAGCTGGTTCCCGAAGGCAGCGTCGAGGCGTTCCTGGCTGATCATCGCCACGAGCTGTTCCCCGACGAGATGTTCGAGGATCTGTTCCCCTCGGGTCGTGGTCGACCGTCGATCCCGGCTGATGTGGTGGCGTCCGTCATGGTGCTCCAGGCCCTCGAGGGATTGTCCGATCGGGACGCCGCCCGGGCCCTGCGGGACCGGATCAGCTGGAAGGTGGCCTGCGGGCTGGCCCTCGATGACGAGGGGTTCGACTTCTCGGTCCTCACGTATTGGCGGACGAGGCTGCGCAAGTCCGACAAGCCCGAGCGGATCTTCGATGCGGTGCGCTCTGTCATCGACGCCACCGGGGTCCTGAAGGGCAAGACCCGCCGGGCCCTCGACTCGACCCTGCTCGACGATGCCGTGGCCACCCAAGACACCGTCACCCAGCTGATCGCCGCCGTCCGCCGGGTGCGCAGGGTCGTCCCCGGTGCGATGCACGTCGCACTTTCCGCCCACGACTACGACTCGGCGGACAAGCCGCTGATTAGCTGGGACGACCCAGTGGCGAAGGCCGCTCTGGTCGACGGGCTGGTCACCGATGCCCTGACCCTGCTCGCCGCCTTTGCGGACGAGAGCGAAGATGACGAGGCCAATTCGGCTCTCGGACTGCTGGCTCTGGTCGCCGGCCAAGACGTCGAACAAGGAGAAGATGGCACCTGGCAGATCGCGCAAAAGGTGGCCCCTGACCGGGTCATTTCGGTCGTCGATCCCGAGACCCGCCACATGCACAAGTCACGATCTGAATACCGAGACGGCTACAAAGCCCACATCGCCGTCGAGCCCGAGACGGGACTCGTCACCTCGGCCATCGTCACCCCGGCCAATGTCTCGGACGCCAAAACCGCACTCGATCTGGTGGCCACAGAGCCCGACGGACTCGAGGTCCTGGCCGACTCGGCCTATGGGTCAGGCAAGACCCGGGCCGAGCTGCGAGCCCGCGGTCATCGCCAGTTGATCAAGCCGATTCCGTTGCGACGCGCGGTCCCCGGTGGGTTCTGCCGTGACGATTTCGCCGTCGATCACCAAGCCCGCACGATGACGTGTCCGGCCGGCATCACCGTTCCCATCGCCCCAAGAGGCCAGGCAACCTTTGGCGCCAAGTGCACAGGCTGCGCGCTCCGAGAGCGCTGCACCACTTCACAGCGTGGCCTCAAGACAATCGTCCATCCCCAGGACCACGAGCTTGCTGCCGCCCGTCGTCAATGGAAAGAAGGGGTCACGCTCGAGGAGTACCGACGTTGGCGCCCCATGGTCGAGCGCTCCATCGCGTGGCTCGTCACCCACGGGAACCGACGAGTCCACTTCCGCGGCGTCGAGCGCAATCAGCTCGGTCTCTCGCATCGAGTCGCCGCCCTCAACCTGCGCCGGTTGGTCAACCTCGGCTTGGTCCATCACGGAAGGTGGCAGCTCGGGGCCATCTGAGATCGGGCGCGCAAGCCCGGGTCGTCAAAAATGGGACCTCACCTCGGGCACAGCCCATCCAGGGTGGCCGGCTTCAACCCATTTCATGCCGGCGCTCCGGTTCGGACATAGCCCGGACTTGCAAGCTCGAACATACGCCTCGAATGGGGATTGTTCAACAGTCTCCTAGGTGACCGCGAGTGGACTAAGGCAAGTTTGGTTCAACCACTGCCCCTCTCCCATTAACCGCTCGAACCACTGCCGAGCCCTCTAATCCTCTTGAACGGGAGCGCGCACGTTTTCCGAACTCTCTTGAACTGTTCGGGTTGGTCGCGACCAAACAGCCCTGCCTCATCGGCAGATCTGAACTGAGCCTCGAGCGATCTTCTGGCCATCTCCCGGATTTCGTAGCGCGCGCGCACCGACCAGCTCAGGGATTGCGGAACTCGATCTTCACGCTCCGGAAGGACCAGGACATTTGGCCCGCGACTGCTTCCTCTTGAACCGGAACGAGAAGTGCGTCAACAGGAACGATGTCAAAGGCGTCGAGGTACAACAGGTCCTTAGCAACCACGGGCGTTCCGGGAAGGGCGGACAGCACTAGTCTCTCGAGGCCCACCAGATCCTCACCCTCACCCAGTCCTTGGATCATCAACTCGTGCTCACCGATACGCCCCAAGAGATTCGAGGCGGAAGGCACCTTCTCGAAACTCGCAATGAGTCCGTGATGCTCGAGGCTCCACAGTGCCGTCGCCAGAAATTGGAGTTGGACATGGACGATGTGGACCATCCTGCGGTTTGTCGGAGTAATCAATCCCGCCTCGCCAAAGATGCGACGGGACCAGCCCATCGGACGAACGAAACTGTCGGCAAACAGATCCGCGAGACATGACGCGGTCACATCGGTCGGATACTCGAAGCCCTGCTAGTCGTTCACTGAGAAATGGTCCACGAGGTAAACATCAGATATCCCAACCGCTGCCATGAGTATCTCACTCCAACACCCCTGCGAGTGTTGGAGCCCGGAGCCCGGAGCTCGGAGCCAGTGCCGCTGTGGCGCTCGCAATGGTCGCACTGCCCCAAACCGCCGGGACGGGGGAGGATGCGTCGCAGTGGACGATGGGCGAGTATCTCGGCAATGGAGATACGACGGGTCCGGTTGGGCGACGTAGAGGTGGAGCCCGTGCTGGTCGGATTGAGCGACGAGTACGACACGCGATACGGCGAGAACATCGAGATGACGAGGACCAGCGAGGTCGAATTCGACCCTCCTGCCGGGCTGTTCATCGTGCTCATGGACGGGCCGACTACCGCGGCCGGTGGGGGCTTCCGCCGCTACAGAAGGGGCACCTGTGAGGTGAAGAGGATGTGGACAAGCCCGCTATACCGGCGGCGCGGGTTGGGCACCCGCGTGCTGCAAACTCTCGAAGACGCTGCTTGGGAGACTGGTTACGCCCACCTGATCTTGGAGACCGGACCCCTCCAACCGGAGGCCGAGGCTCTCTATACGGGACGGGGTTACCGTCGAATCGAGGCTTACGGCCACTATCCCGATGCCAGTGCGTTCACCCTCGATCTCTCTTGTCGTTGACCTCGACCGGGTAGCCCCGATCGCCGGGGATGGTGGGGCACTCTGGAACCACAGAAGCCAGTTCCTCTTGCCGCTTCAGCCGAGATTGAAGTTCGGATTGAAGATCATCCCGAGGATGGTGCCGTCGGGCGTTCGAACCGTCGCTGTAACGATTCCGTCGCCCACATCGGCCACCGGAGTGTGCTCGGTGGACCGGCCGTTTACAAGATGGGTCAAGCTGAGCCGGGGGTGTGGTGTTGTGCTTCCGATACGTACCTGTCGACGGTCGGCTGATCGACGCCACGGCACCGGAGTTCCTCAGCGAGCGCGTCCAGGGCCCAACTCGCCAGGCATTGCTCGCACAGGTACAGCGGCTCGTTCGGTGCGAAGTCAGCCACGCGGTCGGCTGGCTCGCCACACAGAGCGCAAGGTCCGATTTGGGTCATGGCCTACCGCCGCTCGTCTTTGACCGGCGTTGTGCCGGCCGAGTCAGCAGTTTTGCCCGTCTAGCCCCGCGCTGCCGTCATTTCATTCCAGGTGGCCGATGCGCCTAGAGACTGCCCCGTACGAATCCTCTTTGGGTCAACACCCCAATTCCAGGTCGTTCTGGGCGCGACGAGTCCACCCGTCACGAGACGGCATAAATGCATAGGCTCGGAGTGGGTCCGGGGGTGACTTCGCTAAAGAGCCGGCCTTCAGGGTGCAGAGCCGACCACGCAGCTATGAGTCGTTCCCTAGTGTCCTCCCGGGCCCCTTATCGAGCGTCGAGGACGAGCTGATGGAAGATGGCGTTCGAGACGTGGCGCTTCAGGGATCGCAGTGCCTCCCGCTTGGTCTTGCCTTCGGCCACCTTGCGCTCGAAGTAGATCCGACCATCCGTTCCGGGATTGCGGATCTGGGTGAGAGCGGCGATGTGGATGGCGTTGTTGAGTCTTCGATTGCCCCGACGCGAGAGCCGGTGAGCGATGCGACCTCCAGAGGAGTGCTCGATCGGAGCCACTCCCGCATATGCGGCGAAGTGGTCCCGGTTGGCGAAGCGCCCAACGTCACCGGTGTGACCCATCACCATGCAGGCAACGATGGGACCGACGCCATAGACCTCCGTCAGTGAAGTCTTCGAGGCCCGGACCGCAGTGCGGATCCGGCGGTGCGACTCCTTGATCAAAGTGTCGAGGCGCCGCACATCGTCGACGAGCTCTCGAGCGAGCTGGTGTCGCATGTGCTCGATCGGGGTCACCGGCTCATAGCTCTCGAGGAGCCGATCGGCGTCGGAAACGTCGAGTTCCTTGGCCATTCCTCCCGGTGAGAGGTCAGCCAGGGCGTTGTGAAGCCGGCAGATCAACCGGGCCCGCATCCGGCCGAGATCATGGTTCCGCTTGGCCAACAGCCGCATGATCTCGGCGTGGTCGGCGACCTCGACCTGACGCAGAGAGTCAGAGCGCAGGGCCGCAATCGCCACGGAGAGTGCGTCGTTGGGGTCGTTCTTCTCCGAGCGACCGGTGCCGAGGACCCGAACCCTCGAGGCCAACGTCGGCGGGACATCGACGACGTGCTCACCGGCATCGACGAGCGCACACTCCTCTTCGAGCCACATCGCGGCGAGATCCAGACGGGAGGCACTTCGAAAGAAAGCCAACCGGACCAGCCGGCGGCAGGCACAAAGAGAGCCTGCCCGTCAGGACCTCTCAACGCTACGGATCACCCGCAGGGTCTGCTCAAAGTCTCAATCAGGCACCATGGGGACACCGTCGGCCCGCAGGGGCGTCGTTATGAGACACCTCGAAGGTCGCAGATCTCTTTGATATGGGTGGCCCGGCGGGTTCGTTGTAGTCGTAGTGGAGACCTTCGACCCTGGCCGACGCCAGGCCGCCGGACGAATATTGAGTGACGGCATCGCACGCCAAGGGCGCTCACCGAAGAAGTCACGAAGGAGCACACATGCCCGTCTCGAATGCCAAGCCACGACCTCTTCGTCGCTGGTTCATACGGCGTTTCTGGTTCGCCCATCGCCGTCTGTACCGTCTGACCGGCGGTCGTGTGGGGCTGTGGCGGCCGAAGCCGAACGGCTGGGGCGCCATGCGCCTCAACACTGTCGGCCGGCGGACCGGCCTCGAACGCAGCGTCATGGTCGGCTACTTCCAAGATGGGCCGAACCTCGTCACCATGGCCATGAACGGTTGGGGCGAGGGCGAGCCGGCATGGTGGCTGAACCTGCAGGCCCACCCCGACGTTCGGGTCGATCTTGCGGACGGGCCGCGTCGGGTCAAAGCCCGGGCGGCTAGCGGGGAGGAGCGGGAGCGTCTGTGGTCACGGTGGCGAGAGATCGACAAGAACCTGGACGCCTACGCTGCACGCCGTTCAACGGAGACCGCGGTTGTCGTCTTGGAACCGGCGCCCACAATCGGGGGTCCTCGGTCAATGGGCATTCTCGCGATGATGAAGGCCGCTGTTGCGAGCCGCTACGGTCCCCCTGAGGTCGTGCACGTCACGGACGTCCTCCGGCCGGTACCGGATTCAGGCGAATTGCTCGTGCGAGTCCACGCGACGACGGTTAACCGGACCGACTGCGGATTTCGAGCCGCTCACCCGTGGTTCATCCGGGGCTTCACTGGGCTGACAAAGCCAAAGCGATCCATCCTCGGCAACGAGTTTGCGGGGATCGTCGAGGCGATCGGCCCCGATGTCAGCCGCTTCTCCGTCGGTGACGGAGTCTTCGGCTACGACGATGCCCGATTCGGATGTCACGCCGAGTATCTCTCCATCGGCCAGGACGCAGCGGTCGCGAAGATGCCGAGTGATCTGGATTTCAAGGTGATGGCGCCGGCGACGGAGGGATCGCACTACGCCCTCGCCTACATCCGAGCTGCCGACGTCCACGACGGCACCGAGGTCCTCGTCTACGGTGCCACGGGTGCCATCGGTTCGGCTGCCGTGCAGATCTGCAAGAGCCTAGGAGCTCGGGTGACGGCGGTGTGCAGCAGCGAACAGGTCGACCTCGTCGCCAGACTTGGCGCCGTCCGTGTCATCGACCGAACGACCACGGACTTCACCGCCGACACCCAGCGGTATGACCTCGTCTTCGACGCAGTCGGCAAGTGCTCGTTCTGGCAATGCAGGAAGCTTCTGAAGCCCCGCGGTATCTGGACGTCGACGGACCTCGGTCCGCTGTCACAGAACCCGCTGCTTGTGGTCGCGACCCGCTTCTTACGGGGCCGACGGGTGCTCTTCCCCATCCCGAGGATCGACCAGGAAGCGGTCGAGTACCTGAAGGGACTCATCGAGTCGCACCAGTTCACGCCGGTCCTCGATCGCACCTACCCGCTTCAGAAGATCGTTGATGCGTATATGTATGTGGAGTCGCAGCAGAAGATCGGCAACGTCGTCATCACTGTGTAGGAAGCCCCCCCCTGCGTCCTAAGGCCATCTGACGGAGTATCGCTGCAGTACGACCGACTGCATCGGTCACACAACTCGCCGGGTAACAGGAGGATTCCGGCTCCTTGTATTTCAGCGGGATGGACCGCATTGGGTGCTTCGTGGCCGGCATATTCCCCACCGATCAGGCGTCTGGAGCAACGCCGTCGGCAGATCGGGCGTGACTTTAGGGACACGCGGCGGGGTGACCGTCCCGGCGGGGTGGCGACTGGCTCAGGCGGAGTTTGCGTTCAGTTCCCGCCGCAGCTCTCGCAACCGTGCTCGGATTGGAGTCGGCGCCACGCCCAACGTTGATCCAGTGTGAAAGGACGCAACAGCGTCTTTCTGCTCTTCGGATTCCCTCCAAGCGCCGGACGGGTGGGCACGTGCGAAGCCGGGGCCAAGGTGCGCCGGCAGCACCACTTGTGAGTGTCTCCGCGCGTCGAGGCCCCTCTTGCCCAGCACTGGGGCTGCCGCGCGACCTGGCTCGAGACCAGTTGCTCAGGGCTCCCAGCCGACCGGGCGGCCGGCCAGGCCGGCTACGGCACCGGGGCGGGGTTCTCGCGGGCCATCTTCGCCAGTTCCTCAGTGACCATGCGCTCGTGCTCGGCGAGGTCGCGCCGCGCCGCCCGCGGGCTCCAACGCCCCCGCATGGTGAACACCAGGATGGCGAAGACCAGCATGCCGATGAGGCAGACGGTCCACCATCTCTTCCACTCGTTCGGCGATGTCTTCTGGGCCGGCACCAGCTTCTGCTCCGCGACGAGCAAGTTGGCCAGGTCCTGGGACTTGAGGGCCACCGAGTGGATCTGCGCCTGGGTCACGGGCTTGCCCTGCTCAATGGCCGTGGCGAGCGGGTTGTAGGCGAGCAGGCCCTGGACCTGCTGGTTGGACAATCCGCCGGCTGCAGCGAGGGCCTTGAGCAGGTTGTGGGTCGTGTTGCACCCCTCGAGAATCGTCGCGAGCGCCTGCGGGCCTGCCTGGTCAGTCGCTCGCAGCCCCGTCACGACCGTCGCCGGCGCCGGCTTCGGCGCGCAGGCGGCCGGCGATGTAGAAGGCGCGTAGGGCTGGGCCGCCTCGATGGCCTGCAGCGCGGTGCCCGCAGCCTGGTTGTCGACGAGCACCGTCGACGTCGTGACGACGTAGGGCAGGACGAGGAACGACAGGGCGACCGTGATCCGCAGGATCCAGCCCCACACGGCCAGGCCCGACGCCGTCAGCGCGGGGTTGTGTGACTCCACCTGCTCGGTGTAGTTCGCCATCCACGGCGTGTACGCAATCGAGCTGGAGACTGCGAGCAGCACGATTACGAGCACGTTGGCGTAGTAGCCGGTGTGCGGATGGCCGGTCTGACGGATGAGGACCGCCATCATCACCATGGAACAGACGGCGCCGAAGAGCATGAAGGGCTTGCGCACCTTGGCCCAGTCCGACAGCACCCCGGCCACGACGAGCCCGGCCGACAGGAACGCGGCGGACCAAACGTTGATCCCATTGGCGTCTGGGGTGGAGCGGTTGAACGTCACCACCCAGTAGATGGTCAGGACGCTGACCGAGGCGTAGTAGAAGAGCAGGAAGACCGAGATGGCGATGGAGGACGAGACCAGGTCGATCTTCATCATGGAACGGATTGGGTGCCGGATCGCCTTCTCGACGTCGATGCCCTTCGCGCGTACCTCGACCAGGACCCGCTCGCGCTCGGACACGATGAGCTGGTCCCGCAGCTGCGGCGAGAGCTCGCGCAAGAACAGAAACGAGATCACCACCACAGCCATGCAGACCACGCCCGAGATGATGAACTGGTCCTGCCAGGACTTGAGGTGGTCGAGCGTGTGGGTGGCCACCAGGCTGGCGCACAGGGCGCCCATAGTCGGGCCGAGGGCCCAGAACCCCATCGCGACGCCGCGCCCCATCTGGGGCGAGAAGTCGCGCATCAGAGCGGGCGTCGAGACGAGGATCACACCCTCGACGAAGCCGATGATGCAATACATGAACAGCGAACCAGAACTTCTCGGAGATGTGCGGGATGGCGAAGAGCTGGATGCACGCCACCACGAACGTGCCATAGATGGTCAGGTTGGCCCGTCCGATCCGGTCCGACAGACCGCCGAGGAAGGCGCTGAAGGCCCCGATGGCGTTCGAGACCACCAGCAGGTACAAGAAGTACTGGAATGACATGTGGTAGTAGGGCAACATCAGCGGGGTGACCGCGCCCTCCACGTAGTAGAGGTAGTAGAGCATGATCGTCGTGAGCACGACGATCGACAGGTACCCGATCCGCGGCAGCGTGTCGGGGTAGCGGTACAGCTGCCGCTTCCACAGGGCGTTACCCAGGCTGTGGCGGGCAGGGACTCGTACCGGCTCCGACGCCGTCGTCATGTGGGTCCCTTTTCCCCGCGGCATCGCGACATCCTGCCCTTCCCGGCCTTGTGGGTGCCGAAAATCTCATCCGACCTTCTGGCGAGGGACGATGCATATCGAGACCCGTCGTTTCCCACCGCCGCACGATCGTTGCTCATCTGGTACGACCAAGAGTGCGATCGGGTGTCTGCGCCGCTACGACGTCCCGCTCATCGCCAAGATCGAGTTGACCCACTTCATAGCTTCAATCCATTCATCCTGTTCACACAGGGCCGGATGAGGTTTTCGGCACCCAAGATCGGCCTACTGGTGGAGATCCCCGATACCGTGGCGCTGCTCCTCCTGCGGAACCTTCAAGGACAGATCGACGTCCTAGAGGCGAGGCTCGACGCGATCGAAACGCCGTGAGCAATGTCGCGGCTGATCTCCTGCTTCTGAAGGCACTGGTGCCTACCGCGCCGATCGAGAGAAAGGTCCAGTTCTCCGAACTAGACGAAGGGGCGAAGGGTGTCAATGACCTCCTCGTTTCACATCTCGCTCCGGACCGGATGTTGGATATCGAGCGGGCCAGTCCCTGCGAGGAGCTTCTTCGTTTCGCGATCTTCGACGGGGATGAGCTAGAGGAGGACGAGTGGATCAAAGACGCTCACGTCCTCACTGCCTCCCCACCCGCGAGATCCACCGTCGCGCCGACGTTAGGACGAGACCCCGGACGCGTCGAACATTTTCGCGTTGCAGTCGAACCCGCTGCCCTTCGGCAGCTCGCGGACGTAGGTGCCGTTCTTGATGCCGGCCATGAGGAAGCAGGGCGACAACGTCTTCGCCGCTGGATCCGAGGTTGCGACGAGGCCGTGCGCCCCGAAGCTCGTGATCTTCTTGAGCTGCGCGATCACCGCACCCCGGGTCGGCTGCGGTCCGGCCGCCTTGAGTGCCTGCACGAACAGGTCGGCCGAGGCCCACCCGAAGAGCGTGTAGAGGTCGGGCACCCACGAGGGGTTGACCTTCTTCACGTAGGTGACGAACTGTTTGACCGCTGGCACGCTCTTGGCGTCCTGGCCGAGGTAGAGGGCGTAGACCTGGCCGATCTGGATCCCGTTGGTCGCAGCGGGGCCTCCGGCGTGGGAGATGAACTGGTCGGCGTAGACGGGCCCAGCGGAGAAGATGAGGCCCGGGTGCCAGTTCTGGGTGGCCGCGTTCTGGACGAAGATGGCCGCGTCCTGCCAGTTGACGCCGGTCAGGTCCACCGCGTTCACGCCCGCGTTCTTCATATTGATGACGCTGGTGGTGAAGTCGGACCTCAGGGGGTTGACGTCCTCGACGTAGGCGACCTTGTACCCCTCGCTCTTGAAGGCGGCGAGCAGCTGGGCCATCTGATGCTTGGCCGCCGCCACGTCCGAGATGATCGCCCCGACCTTCATGTCCTTGGGGTAGTGCTTCTTGTAGTACTCGACCGGCCCGAGCGTCTCCCAGCCCGACAACGGCTGGGCGCTGAAGTCGTTGGGCAGCGCGTTGGTGCCGGCGTCGAGCGTCACGGAGACGTCGGGCACGGCGGTGTTGCTGGCCAGCGCGGCGCACCCATAGCCATCGAAGAGCGAGAAGCTGCCCACCAGGGCGAAGTCGCTGTTGATGGCCCCCTGGGTCTCCGTCTGGTTCTGCTGGGCCCTGAACGCGTCGTCCTTGGAGTCGACCATCAGCCTGCGGCCATAGACGCCGCCCCGGGCGTTGATCATGGCGAAGTACGCCTTGACCCCGATGGGCGCACCCTGGAACAGGCCCGGCACCGGCCCCGAAATGATGGACACGTTGCCCACGGTGACCGACTTCGACGTGATGCCCGTCGTCGAGGCCTGCTGGGCGGGAGTCGGGGCGAGGGCCCGGGTGCAGGTGCCCGACGCCGTCGTCGCGGCTCCGGCGGGGGCGGGGGCGAGCAGCGCACCGCCGCCAGCGACGAGGCTCCCGGCGAGCAACGACCCACCCAGCAGGCATCGCAGGGCCCGGGCGGAGAGCCCGCCAGTCCCGCGCTGCTCGCGCCGGGTCGGCTCGTACCTGCGCAAGTTCCCCACTGCCAACCCCTTCTCGCGGTCCGCGTCCTCCCCTGGGGCCGAGCCCGGAGGGGCTGTAGGTCATGAACCGGTTTCTGACTCTATGTCAGAAAGAATTCGCGTAGCCGTCGCACTCGCCCCCCACCCGGGGTTGGAGGGGCCCGGGCCCCCTCGAAGGACGGGAAGATCGCGTTGGTGGCCAAGATGCACCACAGCACCGTTGACGGTGTGTCGGGTGCTGAGCTGCTGGGCGTGCTCGTCGACCTGGAGCCCCAACCCCCGGAGTCACCTGTAGGTGCCGATAACCCCATCCCTCCAGCTCAGGCGACGAGCCGGTACTCGTGGATGAGTCGGGATCGGCGATCGGGGCGGTCGCTTCGGTGACCACCGAGGGGCACCGTTGATCGAGGGATCGGTGAGGCCGGTGCCTGTTGTAGTGATCCACGTACTCCGCGAGGACCATTTCGAGATGGCGTCGGCTGAGGATGAGGAGCCTGTCCAGGCACTCACCGCGGATCGTGCCCGCCCCTCCCTACCGCGTGCGGTGGAGCGATGATGAACACGAAGGATTCTTCTTCCCAGGATCCGATGCCATCGTCGAGCACCACCCAGCCGAGGGGTCATCGTCGCCAGCCAAAGAGGGACGAATGACTGGACTTGATGGACGTCACCGCAATGAGGATGGACGGATTGAGAAGAATCGTGGCGATACCAAGATCGGAAATCTCAAGGGTCAGTACCCAGAGCTGAAGGACTTCCCCGACGATGCCACCCTCGGGGAACTCCGCGATGAGTACCACGACACCGGAGGCCGACCGCTGGCCGCCAGATGCAGATTGAACAACCCCTGCACCGGCTGATCCTGCCATATCTCTACGGCTCAGGTGCTCTCCATCCCGGCGTACGGGGATAGCCCGGCCGCTGCTCGGTATGGGCACATCGCCGTTGTTCTTGGAGGCTGCGCGTGAGGGATTGGAGGATTCAGTTCGTGGTTGCCACAGCAGGCGGCGAATCGGAAGCGCTTCCGTCCCGGCAGCGAGGATTGAGTTGGCCGCTGAGTGATCCACCACTTCGGTGAACGGATTGATCAGCGTGTGGGTGGGTGCCCAGGCCAGGTCTGACTCCAGCAACCCGGCTGACGTCCTTTGGGACTGTCTTTAGTTCGATTCGTCGGCCTGGCCCGGTCACCCACTCGACACCTGCCGGTCGGACGGAGTGACCTCATAGGAGCTTGCCTCAAACAGGCCCATCGCTGTCTTGTCCGTCGTTCCGCTCGGTGCGGTGTCATCCCCAACCCAAACCAACGAAGGGATGACAGTGACCAATTTGGCACGGAGCATCACCGGCGGGGTCGATACGCACCTCGACGTCCATGTAGCTGCGGCTTTAGATGAGCGGGGCACCCTGCTCGGAGTCGAGAGCTTCGCCACGACCGAATCCGGTTACAAGAAGCTGCTGGGCTGGCTGAGCGACTTCGGCCCCGTCGAGCTGGTCGGCGTCGAAGGGACTGGGTCCTATGGAGCAGGGCTCACCCGTCATCTCCAAGCCGAGCGCGTGAGAGTGGTCGAAGTTGACCGACCCAATCGCCAGCGTCGGCGCCTCAAAGGCAAGTCCGATCCCCAAGACGCCATCACGGCCGCCCGGGCTGCCCTTTCGGGCGAGGCCTGCGGTGAAGCCAAGACGAGGGACGGAAACGTCGAATCCATGCGGGTTCTGCGTGTGGCCCGGTCCTCGGCCCGCAAAGGTCGGACCCAGGCGCTCAACCAGATGCGCAACCTGGTCTCGACCGCACCTGATCCCATCAGGGCCGAGCTCCGGGGGCTCAGCGTCTTCAACCTTCTCGAGCGGGCCTCGGCCTATCGACCCGGAACCAAGCGCGACATCGTCTCGCTGACCAAGCTCACCCTGCGCATGTTGGCCCGGCGAGCTCTCAGCCTCGAAGAGGAGATCACCGAGATCGACGCAATCCTCAAGCCCTTGGTCAAAGAGACTGCGCCCGAACTCGTCGCCACCCTCGGCATCGGGAGTGACGCGGCGTCGGCCCTCCTCGTCGCGGCCGGTGACAATCCCGAGCGACTCCGCAACGAGGCGGCTTTCGCCCATCTCTGTGGCGCATCACCGCTCGACGCCAGCAGCGGCAAGAACCAACGACACCGGCTCAACCGCAGTGGTGATCGCCAGGCCAACTCGGCTCTCTGGCACATCGTGCTCACCCGCATGGTCTACGACCCTCGAACCACCGAGTACATCAATCGACGCCGGACGGAAGGTCTGACGAAGAAGGAGGCCATCCGCTGCCTCAAGCGCTACGTCGCCCGAGAGGTCTTCAGCCTTCTACCTCACGACAAACTCGGGCTTGACAGCCCATAGGAGCATCGAACTGGGTCACCCTGGCTGGGACCGTGACAACCGTGCGCTGTCGGACCGACTGACCATCCAGAGATGACTGGAGGCCGAGCGAACCGGACCTGGCATTCTGTGATCATGGGAAGTGGCCCTCGCTACGCCGCAGCCATCCTCTTGTGCTTTTTGGGCGCAGGCTGCTCGTCATCTTCAGCATCAGATGGCTCCGCCGCGCATCGGGCTGCAACGTGTTCCACACCTTCGACATTTGGAGCGGATGGCACATCGAACGAGATCCACGGAACGAGCGTCCACGGCCAACTGTGGGGCCTCGCTCTTGGGCCTGGTCACGTTCCGCCACGCAGCGGTGACGAATTGAAGATCGTTTGGCGCATGACAGGCACCGGACCGTTGCGCGTCACCTTGACCGCACCCGACGGTAGGCGACGACCATTGGTTTTCGGGCCCGAAGCTCATGCGGCAAGCGATTACCACCGTCCGGGAGACGAATGGGGAACAGGATTTCGCTTCTCTTCTCCCGGTTGCTGGCATATCAAGCTGACTCGGACCACGACTTCGGGCGACGTATGGCTGATGGTCGGCCGCTGAGCATCGCAGCTCAGTCATACCGATTTTGGGGCAGAGAGCGCGCCGGAAGTCCATCGCTGGCATGCCTCGGCCACCACCACATTTCGAACCCGACACATCAATGCTGGCCTCGTCAAGATGCCTGAGGCACTGCCAGCGAAGTGCCGAAATGTCGTCACCTTCCCGGTGAAGTGGGGCACCCAGGGACCTGCCCGGTCACACCTGATCCAGTTCGCGATGCGCAGATGCAAGATCCCAGCGGAATTGCCGATACCGCGGTGTGCCTCACCCCCCGCCGTGGCCGTTCACAGGAGCTGCCGCCACGGCCTCACGCTCTCGGCTAAGGAGGCCAGAGTTTTCCGCGAGGGATGAGCCCAGCCAGTCGGTCCGTTCGACATCGGGACCAAGTGCCCTACAGCCCCTGACGGGCACTCCTCACAGTGGCTAGGAGGCAGAGCGTCAGGACGAGCGGGCCCGACGACAATGCCGAGGACCCAAACGAGGAGGTAGTTCGCAATGAACGCCCCGATCGACAGGCCCGGTAGGCCGCACGTGCTCGACGGATTCCCTCTCTTCGGGGCCCTGCAGGGACTCACTGTGGTCGACACCGGCACGGTCGTCGCCGCGCCCTTCGCTTGCGAGCTCGCGGCAGAGGCCGGCGCGCAAGTGATCCGGGTTTCTCTTCCGGACCCCGACATTCTCGAGCTGTCGCCATATCGTCTGCAGAACGGCGAAGCGTCGGTGTCAACCTGGTGGGCACAGGAGAACCGCAACAAGCTCGACATCGTGCTCGACCTCACGACGCCCGAGTCCAAGGAGATCCTCGGCGCCCTGCTGGCGAGAGCGGACATCTGGATCGAGTCGTCTCGGCCGGGTACCTACTCCGAGCACCTCGGGCTCACGGATGAGTGGGCGCTGAGCAACAACCCTCGACTCGTCGTAGTGCACGTCTCGGGCTTCGGCCAGGACGGCGATCCCGAGACGTTCATGCGGGCGTCCTATGACGTCATCGGGCAGGCGTTCAGCGGCTTCATGGACGTAAACGGCGATCCCGATGGCCCACCGATGAAGTCGAACCCGTACGCCAACGATTACGTGACGGCCCTGTTCGCCCTGTGGTCGGCGCTGGCAGCGTACATTTCTATGCAGCGCACCGGTCGCGGTCAGGTGGTCGACGTGGCCCAGTACGAGTGCCACTTCAAACTCCTGGCCTGTGTAGTGATGGACTACCTGATGCTGGGCGAAGAGCACCCCCGGACCGGCAACAACGACCCGTCAGGCCTGCAGCCCTACGGCATCTATCCGACGGGCGATGGCTACATCAGCATCGGGGCGATGGGGGGGCCGTTCCTCCGACTGAAGCAGGTAGTCCCAGGCCTTGACCAGGACAAGCTCCAGACAATCGTCGACCAGATCGTCTACGCCGAGGAGATCAGGCAATTCGTCGTGCATTGGCTGGCCGACCGCAGCGCCGACGAGGCTGAGCAGATACTCACCGCTCACAACATTCCCTGCAGCAAAGTGATGGCTGCGCCCGACATCGCCCGAAACCCGCACTATCGGGCCAGGGAGATGCTTATCGAATGGGATGACGACATCGGGGGAACGATCCAGGGCACTGGGCTCGCCCCGAAGTTCTCGGGCACGCCGTCCCGGGTATGGCGAGGGGCGCCGACTCGGGGCAAGGACACCGAAGCCGTCCTCGACTGGCTGGGGTACGACGAGTCGCGCATCGCAGCGCTGAGGAAGACTGGCGTGGTCGGCTGACGACGCAGGCCCTCGGTCCCGACCGATGATGGATGGCCTGGCGGGGAATCCCACTTGAGCCGCAGGGTGTCCCCGTCCCGATGCTCCTATGGATGATGTCAACCCCTTTCGCGAGAATTTCGGGGGGTGAAGATGGCGGACAGACCAATGATGGGCCACTCGTTTGAGAGGGCAAGCTCTTATCAGGTCACGCGTCTTCGGGAGTCGGTGGGCCTGGACCGTGGATCGGCAAATCGGGACGAAGTCAGTCGAAGTGACGACAGGCGTTAGGTGAGCCAGGTCCACGGTCCAGGGATCTAAGCGCGAGGTAGGTAGGGGTAGACCTCGCGAGCGACGTATCGCTTGAGCATGCGGATGGCCTCGCGCTTGGAGCGGCCGTCTTTGACCCGGCGCTCCACGTAGGCCTGGGTCCTCGGGTCCGAAGCCAGCCGGGTGATCACGATGTGCCACAGCGCTCGGTTGGCCTGGCGGTCCCCACCGCGGTTGAGCCGGTGGCACGTCACCTTGCCCGACGAGGCCTCGAGCGGTGAGACCCCGCACAGATGGGCCCATGCCGCTTCGGAACGCAGACGTTCAGGGTTGTCACCCGCCGCGACGAGCAGCGCGGCTGCGGTGTCGATGCCCACGCCATAGACAGCGAGCAGCTCGGGAGCGGTGGACTCGAGGAGTGGGGTGATCATGGCGTCGAGCTCGGTGATCTCGGCTTCGAGGTCCGCCACCCGGTGCGCCAACGAGGAGAGCGACGCCTTGGTGGCCGCGGTGACCGCATCGGGCGAGCGCGTCGGACGCAGACCCTGGGCGGTGGCGACGAACTGGGCGATGGGGAGCCCTTTGAGGCGGCTCTGGAGCTGGTCAGGGGCGCTGAATGTGAGCTGGCGCATCTGGGTGAGCGCCTTGATCCGCGCTCCTCGAGCCGAGCGCTTGGCCACGACGAGGACCCGGATGGCCTCGACCGAGCCGTCCCTGCTCTTGGCCGTGCCGTGGGCCCGGCCCGAGAGTGCCGCCCGGGCGGCTTCCACGGCATCGAGGGGATCGGACTTGCCGCTCTGGCGTCGGGCCTGGCGGTTCTGGCGGTCCACCTCGACGACGTGGACCCCTGCTTTGGCGAGGTAGCGGGCGACGCCGGCCCCATAGGACCCTGTCCCTTCCACCCCGACCTTGGTGATCTCACCGAACGCCTCCAGCCAGACCAGCAGTTCCGAGTAGCCGGCGGGATCGGCCGCGAACGACTCAGTGCCGAGCAGGCCACCGACCTCGTCCAACACGGCGGCCACGTGGACCTCGCCGTGGGTGTCGATGCCACCGGTGACAGCGCGTGTGGCTTCTACGATGGTCATGCCATCCCTTCCTTTCCTTAAGTCGGTTGAGGGGTGGCGCGGCCGTCCCGAGAAGGAGTGACGGTGCGGGTCGATCTGGTCTCAACAGACCGGCCCAATCACCCCTCTGGAACGGGGCACGCCGCGTCTCGTCTGATGTGTCCGGAGCTCCGGTCGACGGGGTGCGGACATCATTGATGTCCGTCGTGATCTCAAGTCAGACCGGCGGCTCCGGTGCTCCCAAAATTACCGACGACCAACCCTGCAGCGGTGGACCCTCACGGGGAGCTCCTCAACATCATTGGCGTACGGGGCACCCTCAGCACGATTGGCGGACGTGCGCTATGGGACACTTGCAGCTCCCCAGATCCGTCGTTCTGGTTCGTGTGCGGCACTAGATGTCGGCGTGGCTAAGAAGGCGCCGATGGATCGCTCGGGCGCGTAGCTGTTGAAGCTGCTGCTCGATGGCGGTGTCCTGGCAGGATATGTGAGACGTGTCAGTCTTCGACATCGATCTACCCTGCTGGTAGCGTCACCCACCTCATCGCACGTCAAGCGTCGGGGTAACACGCTGATGGTGGAAATCGAGGTGCGCGCCCGAGTCCTCGGAAGACGGTACCGGCGGCTGGTGCGATTACTCACTGCGGCGGTGGCAACCGTCGCCGCAGTGGTTTCCTCCGCTCCTGCCCTTGCCTCCGCGGCAGCGCCCCCCCCAGCACCGGTGAACTCGGAGCTGCCGTGGCATCAGGCGATCACCGACGCCAGCGGTGGCCTCCTCGCGTGGTACACGCCTAAACAAGGGCTCGGCTACGACCAGGTACTCCGGCTCGGCTGGTACTTCCTAGAGCACGGGGTCCCTGACGAAGCTGGCACCGGTCTCAAGACCTACTTGGTCAACTCCGTGTTCAACGGGACCACGGGACAGGGGGCCTATTGGCAGAGCAATCCCTCAATGGTGTTCGGCTCGTTCGTCGACTCCGCCCTAGCCTGGTACCCGTATTCGGGCGACGAGACCGTGATTAGCACGGTCAGGGGCATGCTCGACTACCTGGTCGCCCACGGCTTGACGCCGACGAACTGGAGCTGGTCCGGTGTGCCCTTCCCAACCGGGTGCGGGAACCAGCCCGACTACGGGCGGTGCCTGTCCGACATGCCCAAGAGCTACTACGGCGGGATAGAGCCGGACAAGGTCGGCGAGGTCGGGATCGGCTATGCCCTCATGTACGAGGAGACCAGAGACCGCGCCTATCTCCGGGAGGCAATCCGCTGCGCCAACGCGCTGGCTGCACACGTCCGGACGGGTGACAACACCCACACGCCATGGCCTTTCCGCGTCAACGGGCGGACGGGTGCCACCCTTGACGGGGAGACGTTCGGCGGGATCGTCGTGTCCCCCCTACGACTCTTCGACGAGCTGATTCGGATCCACCAGGGCAACGTGAAGGCGTACGTGCGGGCACGCCGAATGGCCTGGGGGTGGCTGGACTCACACCAGCTCAACCCGCGCAGCCCCACGTACGACCTGTGGACGGGCTACTTCGAAGACGTCTCCAAGGACCAGACCGATCTCAACCAGGCTGCACCGACGTACACAGCGCTGTACCTCTTGAACCTGCCGAATCCCGGTGCCGCCGACCCTCAGTGGCGGACCCAAGTGAGCCACTTGATCGCGTGGGTGAAGCAGCACTTCGGGATCGGCCCCTTCGACGGAGCATGGGGGATCAACGAACAGGGCCCGGCTGTCGGGCACTATCTATGCTGTTCGACGGCGGGGCTCGGTAGCGACACCTCCAGGTGGGCCGCCGTAAACGCCATTTACTACGAAGAAACCGGAAAGCTGCAAGCGAAGGAAAACGCCTTCCGATCGCTCAACTACGCCACGTACTTCGAGGCTTCCAACGGTGAGGTTTCGTGCTGCGGACAGAGTCTGGGTACTTTCCAGTACTGGTTCAGCGACGGGTACTCCGACTATCTCCGCAGCTTCAACTGGACCATGGCCGCCATTCCTTCTCTCGCTCCCGTGGGTCAGAGCCACCTGCTGGGTTCGACCTCCGTCGTCCAGCGCGTCGCCTACGGCCGCGACCGCATCACCTACCGCACCTTCGACGCAAATTCCACCGAGGTCCTGCGGCTGGCCTTCCGGCCGGGCTCGATCACGACTGGCGGCATGGCGCTAGACCGTGACGCGTCGCTGGACGGAGCCAGCTACACGCTCGAGTCGCTGGCTGGCGGAGGGTTCGTGGTACGGATCCACCACGTGAGCTCCGGCAACGTGGTCGTCGCCAGCTGAGCCATGGCGGTGACGGCGCCCTAGTAGGGGTGACGAGGGCTCGTCAAGGTTCGCCGAAAGCGAGCAAGGAACGACGCGAAGCGGCGTCCCGCAGCGTGGCCTTTGACGTGCCGGACAGCATTCCGACCACAGAGGAAATGGCCGGTCCTCCTGGGCCGGCCTGGATGCCCTGGTGGCACCCCGTCCCGGCGAGCTCCTATCACTTGTCAACCCCTCGTCGGGGGCTCGGGAGTGAAAACAGCGGACACGACATTGATCAGTCACTCGTGATGAGGACAAGCTCCTATTAGGTCACGCGTTTTCGAGAACGTCTGCCCGGGCTGAGGGTCGGCGAGTCGCTGGCGAGTCAGCTCCGAGGAGCGACAGTACGGGGAAGGAAAGCCAAACCCCCAGCCCGAGGACTTAGCCGCGAGGGAGGTAGCGATAGACCTCGCGGGCGACGTAGCGCTTCAAGATGCCGATGACCTCGGCCTTGGTCTTGCCCTCCTTGACCCGGCGCTCGAAGTAGAGCTGGGTCTCGGGGTCGTGTGCGATGCGGACCATGACGATGCGCCACAACGCGCTGTTGGCCTGGCGGTCACCACCATCGTGGGCCTTGACCTTGCCGTTGGTCTTGCCGGAACCCTTGGGGACGGGTGCCA
The DNA here is from genome assembly GCA_963781955.1 of uncultured Acidimicrobiaceae bacterium. Taxonomy (GTDB): domain Bacteria; phylum Actinomycetota; class Acidimicrobiia; order Acidimicrobiales; family RAAP-2; genus Bog-473. The sequence goes on along the minus strand of CAWAHU010000001.1, from coordinate 1,040,315 downwards.
CCCCGCACAGGTGGGCCCAGGCACCTTCCGAATGCAACCGGTCGGGGTTGTCGCCGGCCGCCATCACGAGTGCCGCTGCGGTGTCGGGTCCGACGCCGAAGACGTCGAGGAGCTCGGGCACTGTGGCCACGAGGAGGGCTTCGATCCGCTCGTCGAGTTCGGCCAGTTCACGGTCGAGTCCTTCGATGCGATGGGCCAGCGAGGACAGCGAGGTCTTGGTGGCCGCGGTCACCGGGTCCGGAGATCGCGACGGACGCAGCCTGGCACCTTCGGCGACGAGGGCCGGGACGCTGAGGCCCTTCATGCGGCAACGGAGCTGTTCTGGAGCGGTGTAGCCGAGGTGGCGCATCTGGATGAGGGCCTTGGTCCGTGCTTGGCGAGCTGAGCGCTTGGCGACGACGAGGACCCGGATGGCCTCGACCGCACCGTCGCGTGACTTGGGGCTGCCCTTCGCTCGACCACTGAGGGCGGCCCGGGCCGCTTCGACGGCGTCGAGAGGATCGGACTTGCCGCTGCGCCGGCGCTCCTCTCGGTTGGGCCGGTCCACTTCGATGACTTCGACACCCGCCCGGCGCAGGAAGCGGGTCAGCCCCGAGCCATAGGAACCCGTGCCCTCGATGCCGATCTTGGTCACGTCGCCGAACGTCTCGAGCCAGGCCAGCAGCGCCTTGTAGCCGGCCGAGTTGGTCTCGAAGCGCTCCGTGCCGAGCAAGCCGCCCAGCGGGTCGAGCGCGGCTGCCACATGGACGTCGAGGTGGGTGTCGACACCACCAGTCACACCACGCGCAGCTTCTACGATGGTCATGGTCATCCCTTCTCTCAAGGTGTTGAGGGATGGCACGGCCGTTCCGGATCGGAGCGACGGGCGGTCCAGGTTGTTGCTGCAACCCGGACCAATCACCCCAACTTCGAGACGGGACGTGCCGTCTTTCAATGTGCGGCTGGAAGGTTCCGGTCGACGACGTCTTGCAACGTCACGGGACTCCAAGTCAGACCGAACCCGCCAGCACTCCCGAAGCTATTGAGGACCAGCAATCAAGCGGTGGACCCTCAGAGAAGTATCAATGTACGGGGGCATTTAGCGTTGGTTCCGGGCGTCCACCGATTTGGCGGAAGCCCTTCGTAGGGTGCGTCGGGTCGGTTCTTCTGGCTTGACTTTACGGGGATCGGAGCGGGCGACAGCTCGACTCCACAACGGTGATCGTCTGTCAGACGAGCCTCCCGACGCACGTGCATCCCTGTTCTGGAACTCGGCGGCCGATCACAGAATCGGACCCCTGCTTCTCGAATGTCTGGATGGTCACACCCCTGCGGAGCGTGCACTGCTCGACGACGGAGAGCCGACCGATCAGCCGTCCAGCGAAAGGACCAAGCCATGAAGGAAGTGAGGTTGGGCATCGACGTCGCTTGTCGGGCCGACCACCGGGCCAGCCTGGCCGACGAGCGAGGTGAGTTCCTCTGGTCGTCGTGGAGGTTCCGCACGACGACTGCCGACCTCGAGCGCCTGTGGGCCAAGATCCCCGCCGATACGTCGGTGACCGTGATCCTCGAACCGACCCGCAACGCCTGGGTGCCGCTGTCGGCCTGGCTCCAAGCACGCGGCGCCACGGTGATCTTGGTGCCACCCGAGCAGTCGGCCGACCTGCGGGACTACTACAACAAGCACATCAAGACCGACCGCTTGGATTCACGGGTGCTGGCCCGTCTGCCGTTGCTCCACCCTGAGGGCCTGCGGGGCATCGACAACCTCGGTCCCGCTCAGTCACTGCGCCGGGCCGTGCGCCATCGCTTCAGCCTGGTCAAGCGCCGCAGCGCGGCCAGTCTCCGTCTTGACGCACTGGTCGAGCTGCTCGGTCCGGGATGGGCCGACTCCCTCGGATCGGCCACCGCTTCGAAGACCGCCCTGGTCATCTTGGAGAAATACGCCGATCCACGGGCGCTCAAGCGCCTCGGGCGGAGCCGGCTCGCTGCCCTGTTGATCCGCTCGAGTTCGGGACTGTGGCGCGAAGACAAGGCCGACGAGCTCTTGGCCATGGCGAACGAGACCCTGGCCCTGTGGTCAGGCGGGGGCATCGACTTCACCGAGTTGGCCCACGACATCGCCTCCGAAGTCCGAGTGCTCCGCCAGCTCGACGACGAGATCGAAGCCGCCGACAAGCGGATCGCCGTTCTCTATGACGAGGCCGATCCCTTGGGCATCGTCCGCTCGGCACCGGGGCTCGGACCCGTCCTCTCGGCGGCCATCTTGGCCAACGTGGGCGACTTCAACCGCTTCGCCAACCTGGCCGGGGTGCGCTCCTTCACCGGCTTTGTGCCCAAGGTCGACCAGTCCGGACTGGCGGCGGGGCACAAGGGCATCACCAGGGCGGGTGACGCCGGCCTGCGCCAGGCCCTCTACCTGGCGGCCGATCACGCCCGGCACATCGATCCGACCCTCGCCCAGCGCTACCACCGACTCGTCATGGTCGAGGGAAAGCACCACAACTCAGCGCTGTGCTCAGTGTCGGCCGTTCTCATCACCCGGATCGCCGCTTGCTGGCGCAAGGGTGAGATCTACGCCCTGCGCGACGAGTTCGGAGAAGCGATCACCGAAGCGGAAGGCAAGGCTGCCTGCACCGACCGGTTCAAGATCGACCCCAAGGTTCGGGCAGCCCGTCGTCGGAACACTCCCGCCAAACTGCTCAGGAACAAGGCGGCGGGTCGAGGCAGAAAGGAGTCGGCCCAGAAGGTCGCTCCGGCCACCGACCCGCCAGAGGAAGACGCTACCGAAAATGTGGCTTGAGGGGCTTGACTGCCGTTAGGAACTCACCCCTTCAGAACTCCAGCACAGCGCGGATGCCCGTGCGGGGCTCAGTTCTGCTGGGTGTGATCGGTAGGCGTCGTATCCGGCGGCTCCGGCTTGCCCGAGAGTCCCAGGAAGGGAATTGAGCCGGTGACCTCTTGGCCCTCACCTCTGGTCTAGCCACCATCGGGCCAGGGCGGGAGGGCCGAAAGTCCACTCGGGCGACCGTGGCGGGTGCCCGGCAGCGCTGGACCGCTCGCAGTGTGCCCCCACCGGGTGCAGCCCCAGGGCGCCCCACTTCGCCGGGACGGTATGGCGCGGCGGGGCCGTTGGGTCGGCATCCCTTCGGAGCGGACCGTATCGTGCAGAGCATGGATAACCGGACCTTTGCCCTGGCACCCCAACTCCAACAGCGCCTGGCTCAATCCGGAGTTGCCGGACTACCTACCCGACGGGAGACCTGCCATGACCACGTTCGATAGCGCGATCACCCGGGCCGAAACCGACCTGGTTCATGTGCAGTCTGCTCTGGACACCGCCCAGCAGGTACTCGAAGTCGCAGACCGGGCCCACAGCGTGGGGCGACGCCTTGTCAAGATGATTCGATTCGTCGCCATCGTGTTCGCGATCGGGGGAGTCCTGGTTGGAATAGCGGTGCTGTTCGACCGCCTTTGGCGCGGCTTTCACCGAGAACAGGGTGAGAACACCACAGTGCGGTGGAGCGATGACGGACACGAAGGACTCTTCCCAGGATCCGATGCCATCGTCGAGCACCACCCGGCCGAGGGGTCATCGTCGGCAGCCAAAGAAGGAGGAATGACTGGACTTGATGGACGTCACCGCAATGTGGATGGACGGATTGAGAAGAAGCGTGGCGATACCAAGATCGGACATCTCAAGGCTCAGTACCCAGAGCTGAAGGACTTCCCCGACGATGCCACCCTTGGGGAACTTCGTGACAGGTACCACGTAGACAGCCTCGACGCGCTACTCCGGGAGCTTCGCGCCAAGTAGCCGCTGTGGATTGAGGGCCGGAATGACGATCGACATCGCGTTCGACTTCCGGACGGACTCGGGTAAGGCTGACCCGGTGCATCCCCTGCCTCCATGGTGCCGGACTGGGGCACCCTCACCCGGTCGGCACAGCGCGTGCCGCACCTGATGCCACTGTTCGCTTGCTCCGCGGGTTAGGGGCGGGATCAGCTCGATCGTCGTCGACAGCTCGTCGGCAAAGTTCGAGAGTTAGCCCTGCTCAAGCGAGTGTCGGAGGGGCGATTAGCTCACCTAGTACACCGGCCATGCTCGAGAAGAACGTGCAGCTCTGGAAGCCAGCCTAGAGGTCGCACGCTGCCGCGTCGACCCGCACCCGGCAGCTCGGCAACGCCTCCCTCGAGGGGCGCTCGAGAAGCCCGAGACCCGGCTTCCGTTCAACGAGGTCGGGGGGTTGGTCGACGCGTCGTGTGCCCGAGAGTGCCCGCGCCGTAAGTGCCTTTGGCTTCTGCCTTGCGCCCGGTGAACTGGCTCATGGCGTCATTGACGCCGAGTGCGTCCGCCAATTTGTCGAAGATGGATAGCGGCAATACTTGTCTCAGTATGGGCACGACCCGGATCACCCACGGCACGAGGACCCTGCGCTGGTCGTGTTCCACGGCCCGGACGATCCGTTCGGCCACTTGATCCTCCTTTAGGATGGGCAAGAGCCAGGGGAAGCGGGTCCGCACACCGACGAACATGCCAGTGTCGATGTAATAGGGACACACGATCGTGGTGCGCACGTGGGGAGCCAGCCGCCTGAGTTCCATGCGCAGCGCCTCATCGAAGCCGACAGCGGCGTGCTTGCTGGCCGCGTAGTCGGTCTGCTCGCAGGTGCCGATCAGCCCGGCGGCGGAGGCGACGTTGACGATGTGGCCGGCGTCACGCTCGATCATCGCAGGCAGGAAGGCGCGCGTCATCCAGAACAGCGCCAGTGCATCAACGCCGAACGTACGCTCGATCTGCTCTTCCGTCAGGTCGAGCAGCCAGTTGCCGCTCACCACCCCGGCGTTGTTCACCAGGATGTCGACGGGGCCGCCCTCCTCCACGATCTGGAGGGCTATACGAGCAACTTCTTCTCTGTCGGATATGTCGCACCGGTAGCCACGCGTCAGGCCGCCGGCGTCGCGAATTTGCTGGACTGCCAACGCCAGGTTGTCCCCGTTGAGGTCAAGCAGTGTTACTGCGGCGCCCAGGTCCGCCATTCGCGACGCCATCACCCGGCCAATTCCGCTGGCCGCCCCGGTGATCACAACGTGCTTCGATGCGATCCTCGTCATCTGACTTCTCCAGTCCTCTCTCGCTCAGTGCATGCTCGGCTTGCGAACGGGTGCTGAAGCACGGCGCCAGCGCCGAGAACCACACCGATGCGTCTCGCCTCAGCCGGCGGGCAGTCGTCACCGGAAGTAGGACGCTCGGCCGGCTGTCCTGACTCCGAAAATGCTGCCCGAATGACACCCACCGGCCTGCATTCCCGGATCAGGTGACCTCGCCTCACTTCCGCCCCGGCAGGCGTTGCAAGGCGCGCATGGCGGCGGTCATCGCCTTGGAGTACATCTCCTGCGAAACGAAGCTGGGCGCCGCAATCGGTAGGACGCGTTGCACCGCCACCGTCTGGGCGTTGGTGTACTTGAGGAGGCCGTTTTCGCCGTGGCGGCTGCTCACGCCGGAGTCCTTCCAGCCGCCCATCGGCGCGTCGACTGAGCCCCAGCTCGCGGCGTAAGCCTCGTTCACGTTGACACTTCCAGCCTCGAGCCGGCTGGCCACACGCCGCCCTTTGGCGAGCTTCCGCGTCCAGACGGAGAAGTTGAGCCCGTAGTTGCTGTCGTTGGCCCGCTCGATCGCCTCTTCGGTGCTGCTCACCCGGTAGAGCGAGATGACCGGCCCGAACGTCTCCTCGCGGGAGACAGCCATGTCGGGCGACGTGTCGGTAAGAATGGTCGGCTCGTAGAAGCACGGGCCGAGGTCGGGTCGAGGCCGGCCACCGGCGAGCAGCGTGGCACCCTTCGAGACGGCGTCGCCCACGTGGCGGTCGACGGTTGCGAGCTGATCTGCCGAGATGAGGGAACCGATGTCGGGCCCGTAGTCAAGGGAGTGCCCCAGGCGCAGTGACTTCGTCGCTTCGACGAAACCCCTCGTGAAATCGCCCCAGACATCTTCTGCCACGTACATCCGTTCCATGTGGATGCACAGCTGGCCGGTGTTCGAGAATGCAGCCCGGACCGCTCCCGGCACGGCCTTGTCGAGGTCGGCGTCGGCCAGGATGACGATGGCGTTCTTGCCCCCGAGCTCCATCGAATAGTCGATGAGCCGCTCAGCCGCCTGGGTAGCCACGCCGCGACCGACCTGGGTGCTGCCTGTGAACATGACGAAGTCGCAGAGCGAGATCACGCTCGAGCCGAGCTCCTGGCCCGGTCCGACGACGACCTGCAGGACACCGGGCGGCAATCCCGCCTCCTCGAGCAGCTCGGCCGCGAGAAGAGCCGAATACGGCGTCTTGGTGTCCGGCTTGGCGAGAACGGCGTTGCCAGCGAGGAGGGCTGGCAAGGCGTCGGTGATGCCGAGCGTGAGCGGGTAATTCCACGGCGAGATCACCCCGACGAGGCCCTTTGGGTGGTGGTACTCCCGGGTCTGGGTGAGCACCGGCAGGGCGCCTGCTCGTCGACGCGGCCGCAGCAGGGTCGGGGCCGTCCGGGCGTAATACCGGCACACCTGTGCAACATCGATGATCTCCTCGAAGGCGTGCCGGCGCGCCTTGCCGTTCTCGAGCTGGATTACGTCGAGCAACTCAGCCTGCCGGTCGAGCACAAGTTGGGCCAAGCGGAGTACCACCCTCGACCGGTCGACGACTGGTACTCGGGCCCAGTCGCGTTGTGCCCGGCGGGCCGCGTCGGCGGCTGCAGCCAGATCTTCGGTGGTGCTGTGCGGCACCTCGCCCAGGACGTCACCCGTCGCTGGCATCTCGACCGGGATCAGCTCGGCTCGGCCGCTCGCCGCTACTCGACCCGCAAGCTTGTCCAAGAAATCTTGGCTGACCCGCGGACCAAGCGATTTCCCCTCAGCGCGGGTTGGTCTGCTGCTCACTGAAGTCACAGATTCAATTTCGAGGCCCCCATGGCCGTTGGCGCAAGAGAAAAAGGTCCCGAACGGCGGCGAGGCGAGGGGGCGACGGCCGGGTGGCCACGCAGTGCAAGGTCCTGCGCTCGCTGGCCCAGGTGACGCCCGAACGGAGGGCGAGGATCTACGGGGAGATCATGAGCCTGAGGATCACTTACACCCCGGCAAGTCGTCCATCGAAGGCGCGGCACGCCCGCATGTACAAATCCGCGTGTCGGAGAGGGGACGCCGACGAACTGCGACTGGAGGATCCAACCTTGGGGGCCGCCGACCAGGGCCAGTCAAGGCCGGTCGTAGACCGCCACTTAGGGGAAGCCTTGACGGGCCCGGGAAGGGGCCGTGTGGGGTGACAATGGGTTCGGGTCCGGGCCCCTCGGGCCCCTACTTGCGCTTCTCCCCTGCCGAGTCTGCCGGCATGTGGCGGTGGCACCCAGTCCCGGCAGCGAGGATTGAGTTGGCCGCTGAGTGATCCACCACTTCGGTGAACGGATTGATCAGCGTGTGGGTGGGTGCCCAGGCCAGGTCTGACTCCAGCAACCCGGCTGACGTCCTTTGGGACTGTCTTTAGTTCGATTCGTCGGCCTGGCCCGGTCACCCACTCGACACCTGCCGGTCGGGCGGAGTGACCTCATAGGAGCTTGCCTCAAACAGGCCCATCGCTGTCTTGTCCGTCGTTCCGCTCGGTGCGGTGTCATCCCCAACCCAAACCAACGAAGGGATGACAGTGACCAATTTGGCACGGAGCATCACCGGCGGGGTCGATACGCACCTCGACGTCCATGTAGCTGCGGCTTTAGATGAGCGGGGCACCCTGCTCGGAGTCGAGAGCTTCGCCACGACCGAATCCGGTTACAAGAAGCTGCTGGGCTGGCTGAGCGACTTCGGCCCCGTCGAGCTGGTCGGCGTCGAAGGGACTGGGTCCTATGGAGCAGGGCTCACCCGTCATCTCCAAGCCGAGCGCGTGAGAGTGGTCGAAGTTGACCGACCCAATCGCCAGCGTCGGCGCCTCAAAGGCAAGTCCGATCCCCAAGACGCCATCACGGCCGCCCGGGCTGCCCTTTCGGGCGAGGCCTGCGGTGAAGCCAAGACGAGGGACGGAAACGTCGAATCCATGCGGGTTCTGCGTGTGGCCCGGTCCTCGGCCCGCAAAGGTCGGACCCAGGCGCTCAACCAGATGCGCAACCTGGTCTCGACCGCACCTGATCCCATCAGGGCCGAGCTCCGGGGGCTCAGCGTCTTCAACCTTCTCGAGCGGGCCTCGGCCTATCGACCCGGAACCAAGCGCGACATCGTCTCGCTGACCAAGCTCACCCTGCGCATGTTGGCCCGGCGAGCTCTCAGCCTCGAAGAGGAGATCACCGAGATCGACGCAATCCTCAAGCCCTTGGTCAAAGAGACTGCGCCCGAACTCGTCGCCACCCTCGGCATCGGGAGTGACGCGGCGTCGGCCCTCCTCGTCGCGGCCGGTGACAATCCCGAGCGACTCCGCAACGAGGCGGCTTTCGCCCATCTCTGTGGTGCATCACCGCTCGACGCCAGCAGCGGCAAGAACCAACGACACCGGCTCAACCGCAGTGGTGATCGCCAGGCCAACTCGGCTCTCTGGCACATCGTGCTCACCCGCATGGTCTACGACCCTCGAACCACCGAGTACATCAATCGACGCCGGACGGAAGGTCTGACGAAGAAGGAGGCCATCCGCTGCCTCAAGCGCTACGTCGCCCGAGAGGTCTTCAGCCTTCTACCTCACGACAAACTCGGGCTTGACAGCCCATAGGAGCATCGGACGGGGACACCGTTGGACGCAGTGGACTGCGCACATTCGGGGGCAGTGTGTGGATTGACCAGTCTTCAGGTCGCCCGACGGCGGACCAGCCAGACGGTTACGGCGATCAGCAGAATCGACAGCGCGAGCAGCCAGCCACCCTCGATCCACTGGAATGGCCAGAACCGGGTGGCCGGCTGGTAGCTGGTCCATAGCGTGTATCCCTGCTGGCCGAGGCACTGCGCGAATGCTCCCGACGACGGCTTCCCGGTCCCCACAGCGGAGGGGGGGCAGAACTGTTGGACAAGGTTCAGAGGGGGACGGCCGGTGAACGCGACCTGGCCGCCCTTGGTCCCCCAGTTGCCAGTGACCAACGCGGAAGCAGGCACGTTCTGTTTGCTGGTAACCAGCGGCGTCAGGTAGTGCCGGCGCAGGAACATGCCGACCGCTAACCCGAGCCCGGTGTAGATGGCCAGCGTGGCGATAATCGCGGGGACGACCCGGCGGATGAGGAAGCCAGCCAGAGCGCCGATTGCGAAGGCGACGAGCGTCCAGGACGCGAACGCGACCCCGCGCAGGTCGAAGATGATGGCAGCGAGCCGGCTTGATTGACCGTCGGCGATGAACGGCTGGTAGTACCAGGAGAAGAGCAGGCTGAACGCCCCGGCCGCGGCGGCCACCACGACCGCGAGCGACAGTAGCTTGGCAAGCGTCCAGCGCCACCGCCCGAAACCCTGGGTCCACGCGTACCGGAAGGTGCCGGTCTCCAGCTCACGGGCCAGGACCGGGGCCCCAAGGAACGCGCCGATCAGCGCCGGGACCGCCTGCAGCAGGGCCGGGATGATCGTCGCCGTGTGGTCGTAGGTGCTCGTGAAGTCGCTCATCGCGTTCACGCAGGCAATTGAGCTGGCCGGGTGGCAAGCGGTCGCGGCAGCGTAGACGTGATGCAGCTGAAGCCCGGAGAACCACAGGTACACCGCCAGCGCACCCAGCAGAATGGCCACGCCGGTCAGCGCGAAGCGGTGCTGCCGCCAAGTGACCCAGGCCATCCTTCGCCACGGCAAAGGCCGCAGGCTCGCGTCCGCCTCCAGATGGACGGGCACGGACCGCGTCGTCAGCGTGGTCATGTCGTCACCTGCGAATGTTCGGCGTATCGACCGTGGGCGCGACCGGGTAGCGCCGCCGCGCCGGGCTCGCGCAGGTAAGCAAGGGTGAGCTCTTCCAAGCCGACCGGATGCGCCTCCCAGCCTGGTGGCACCGGGCTGTCTGTCCCGTTCTGCCTGACGAGCAAATGAGCCTGGGTTCCGCCGCGCGACGCGTGCACGACGCTCAGGTGTTCGGAATACCTTTCGGCTTCGACAGCGGGGCCGATGAGCAGGCGGTGGCAGGCCAGCAGGTCCTCGACGTCACCGGCCACTTGTATCCTTCCCCGCGACAGCAGGACGAGGTAGTCGGCCACCCGCTCGAGTTCCGCGAGTACGTGCGAAGAAAGCACCACCGATACACCTTCGTCGGCCATCGCGGCCATCACCGTCGCCATGAAATCGTGCCGGGCAAGCGGATCGAGCATCGCCATAGGCTCGTCGAGCACGAGCAGCCGCGGTCCCCGGGCCAGCGCCAAAATCAGCGCGAGCTGCGCCTGCTGACCACCAGAGAGCTTGCCGGCCTTGCGCTTCAGGGGGATGCCGAGCTCGGCGAGCCGGGCTTGGGCAGATGCCCGGTCGAAGCGTCGGTTCAGGTTGCGGGTCAGATGCAGCATGTCTGCGACCGACAGGTTCTTGTACAGCGGCGTGTCCTGGGCGACGAACGCGATGCCGTCCAGCGCGGCAGGCGACCCGGGCGCTCGACCGCCGAGCACGTTGACGCCGCCCGCGGACGGCATCGTTAGGCCGGCGGCCAGGCTCAATAGCGTGGTCTTGCCCGACCCATTCGGACCGACAAGCGCCGTCACGTGACCGGGTGGGATCGTGAGCGAGCACTCGCGCAGGGCCCACGTGCTGCCGTAGCACTTTCCGAGGCCGGCGGCTTCGATGACGTTCATGCAACCCCCTCCGCTTCGCCGTCGGCCGCGCCACCGCGGGTGCTCGAACTGCCGAGGCGCTCATAGAAATCCCGCAGTTCGCTGGCGACGAGTGCCGCAATGCCGCTCTCGTCGAGCCCGGCCGCGTCGGCCTTGGCCAGCCAGCCCCGCAGAGAACGCCGAAGCCCGGTCAGCTCGGGGAGCGCGACCTGGCTGAGGGTGCCCAAGATGAAGGTGCCCTGGCCCGGACGCCCCACGATGAGACCCTTGGTTTCCAGTTCTCGATAAGCCTTGGACACCGTGTTCGGGTTGATGGCCAGCGAAGCGACCACATCCCTGACCTTGGGCAGCTGATCGCCCGGTTTGAGGTAGCCGAGTCGCAACGCGTGTTCAACCTGATGGACCAGCTGGAGATAGGTCGGCACTCCTGAAGCGGGGTCGAGCCGGAACTCGATCGGTGACACCTGAGCGCCGGCCGGGTCGCTGTTGCTCTGTCCTATTTCCATAGTATAATCCTAGAGGAGCCGACTCCGTCCCGTCAACGCCAGGTCAAACCCAAGAGATGGTCACTCTCGGTACCAAACGGTGAACAGGCGCGGAGTCACCCACCCGAGGAGTCACTGACGGACCGCGAATTGTTCAACACCGAGGTGACTCTCGGAGCGACGCCGAGATTCTGGTGCCCCACTTTGACAGCCTCATATTGAAGTGGGGCATGACACCGATGTGCCGTTAGGGGCGCATGCAACTGTGGCAAGCGCGGACGTGGCCGGGGCGCCGGCAACCGACTAGTGCCCGGCCGCGCGCTCAGATCCCAAATACCAGCGTTCAAACACGAGTAATCACAACACGAGCAATCAAAATCTCGTGTCTTTCTCGTGTCTCATCCGCCAACCCAACATGCTGCGTCGCTCCAGTTGGAGCTCTGACCTGGGTGTACGGAGTGGGCGCTGCGGGACTCGAACCCACGACCTCAGCCGTGTGAAGGCGGGCCAGGCACCGGCCTCACCAGCCCAAATATGCGTTGACCTGTAGATTCACCCTTGTTGACGTCCCCCCGAGTGGTGTAGTTCCCGGGGTCCACCGTCATGAGGTGGCCACCGGGTGATCTTCGGTTGAACCGGCAAGCTCAACCAAGGAGGACCACCCAGTGGCCATCACCGATACTGACCTCAACGAACTGCTGACTGCCATCCGCGCCGGTGGCGACATCGACGTCGTGCGCCAGGGCGTGGAGCTGATGCTCCAGGCCCTGATCGATGCCGAGGCGACCGCCCGTATCGGCGCCGACCGCTTCGAGCGGACGGACAGCCGGACCACCCAGCGCAACGGCACCCGGGACCGGCTGCTCTCGACCAAGGCGGGTGACGTGGACCTGAAGATCCCCAAGCTCCGCCAGGGCAGCTTCTTCCCGTCCATCCTCGAGCGCCGGCGTCGGATCGATCGGGCCCTCTTTGCCGTGGTGATGGAGGCCTACGTCCACGGCGTCTCCACGAGGAAGGTCGACGACCTGGTGGCCGCGCTCGGCCTCGAGTCCGGGATCTCCAAGTCCGAGGTCAGCCGGATCTGCGCTGAGCTCGACGAGCAACTCAGTGCGTTCCGGTCCCGGAGCCTCGCCCACATCGAGTTCCCCTACGTGTTCCTCGATGCCACCTACCTGAAGGGCCGGGTCAACCACCAGGTCGTCTCCCGGGCCGTGGTCGTGGCGACGGGGGTGTCCATGGACGGCCACCGAGAAGTACTGGGCTGCGCCGTCGGGGACTCCGAGGACGGGGCCTTCTGGACCGAGTTTCTCCGCTCCCTGCGGGCCCGGGGGCTCTTGGGGGTCCGCCTCGTCATCTCCGACCAGCACCTCGGCCTCAAAGCAGCCGTCGAGGCGGTGAAGGTGGGATCGGCCTGGCAGCGGTGCCGGGTGCACTTCATGCGCAACGTGCTCACCCGGGTCAAGCGCAACAGCACCCACATGGTGATCGCCGCCATCCAGACGATCTTCGCCCAGCCCGACGCCCGGGCAGTGGCGGAGCAGTTCGAACGGATCGCGGCCACCCTGGACGACCAGTTCCCCGACGTGGCCACCATGCTCACCGATGCCAGAGAGGACCTGTTGGCCTTCACCGCCTTCCCCGAAGCCCATTGGCGCAAGGTCTGGTCGACCAATCCCTTGGAGCGCCTCCACCGCGAGATCAAGCGGCGCACCGACGTGGTCGGGGTCTTCCCGAACGACGCCAGTGTCGAACGACTGGTCACCGCCGTGGTGGTCGAGGCCCACGACGAGTGGCAGGTGGCCGAGCGCCGCTACCTGTCGGAGACATCGATGGCCCTGCTCCGACGCATGGAGGCGGCCGCCCTCGTGGAGGCGCCCGAGGAGACCCTCGAACGCAGGCCGCTGGCCGGCTGAGGTCACTACCCTCGGGGCGTGGCCACCGTCCTCCCCGACATCGACGTCGAGAAGGTCATGCGCTACTGCCGCGGCAAGGTGCCTGAACGCCTCAAGGACGAGGTCCGCATCGAAGCCACCACCCGGGGCAGGAGCATCTCCATCCACGAGTGCCGACCCATCTGGAAAGGCGCGCCCGGGGAGTGGACCAGGACCTCTGTCGCCCAGCTCCGCTACGAGGGCGACGGCACCTGGACGCTCTACTTCGGCGACCGCAACAACAAGTGGGTCATGTACTTCGACCTCGACAGCCACCAGGCCGTCGACGTGATCCTCGAAGAGATCGAGACCGACCCCACCGGGATCTTCTGGGGCTGAATCACGCCTGGGTGACGCATCGGATCGACGCGCCTACCATCACGTCAGACCGAAGGTCGCTTCTCCACCACTCGGCGGGACGTCATCTTCACCCTTCATAACCCTTCGTCCTTTTGCGCTGGTTTTCGACCTCTGACGGACAGAGACGGACGAAGTTGGCTCAGCTCCCGGCGTTACCCTCAGGGCTATGGCAGCCTGACTGTTGCCCGGGCGCCTTGGGGGATGAGGCGCCGCTCTCGCCCAATAGCGGTCTGGGCCGACCCACCCACCAACCGACTGGCGGGTGGGTCGCGCCCTTACGCCCAGGGCACGCATCGGGCCGCTGCCTCCTCGAGCGTCGAGCCGTCCGCTCGCGAACCGACCCCGCCACAGACGGTCTGGGCGGGGCCAGTCACCCCCAATCGAAGGCTGGCCTTCAGACGATCCCTTGCGTTGGGTTCACGCCTCCGCCCTGCCCTCTAGAACCCATCGTGACATCCGGTTTCCGTTGCGGCAAACGGCTCCCGCAAAGAATCGACGTGCGTATTTCTGGCCGCCGGCCCTTGCTCTGTCTCATCAGCCTGAGCGCCGCAGATTTAGGGGATTTGGGGTGCCGGCAACGACCCAACCCCGCACGTCGCCAATCATGCGGGGTCGGGTCGCGCACTGACGTCTCTGCCCCCACCGCCAGACTGCACGGGCACCCTGGGCCGTCTTGGGGGGTGTCAGTTGATCACCGGCGGGGGTATTCTGAGCTTTGGGACGTCAGTCACGAAGCGTCCAAGAACGACCCCCCGGCCCCCGGCCTCCCCAGGGGGGTCGTTTCGCATCTGGGTATTGCTGGCAGTGTGATGGGCGCTGGCGTCTCAACAGCCTCCTGCCGCGTTCGTGCCAGTCGAGACGATTACGTCTTGAACGCTCTTCGGATCGAAGGACTTGTCCTGGGGCAGTACGTGAAGGCTCTGGTACTGGGCCGTCACCTTGGTCGCCTGAACTGGTGCGAGCCGCGTCGTGCTGAAGACCGAGACGTGACAGTTGGCTCCTGAGACATCCCAGACCATCCGCGCATCTGGCGGCAGGACCCTGCGGAGGCGCCGTTCCGCCCCCTGGATCGTGGTCCTCTTGGGCAGATTCATCTGGAAGCCGGTTACCCGGTCACCGGAGTACTGCACACCGGTGAACTGGTAGGTCCATCCCTTGCCGTAGGTGTTCAGCACGTTGCCGTAGCACCCGTGACAGAGGGTTGCGGGGCCGGACTGTGCTCCATATGAGGCCGACCACTCGGCCCTGGTGGCACCGATCCGGGCCCGTGGAGCGGCGCCTTCAGCGACTGACGGCAACGCAGAAAGTGCCAGCGCTACCACGCTTCCCGCCACGACGAGGGTTCGACTCAACCCCGAGCGCATCTCCACATCTCACCACCCCGTGACTCCCGAGCGGGTACCGCCCCCCAGGCCGGACGCTGGATGTGCCAGGCCCCCCCGCCGCATCCAACCTAGACCTACGCTTGCCCCGTGTCCGTCGAGATCGAGCCCGAGGGCATTCTCCTCCACCTCCTGGGCGACGACGTAACCGGCCCCAGCTCGGCCCTGTGGCACCTGGCCGACGCTCTGCGGGCGCTCACCTTGTGCGGCATCGACGTCGGGTACGGCAACCCCCGCAAACCGTGGGCCGAAACGCCCGAGGATCGCCGCTGTCGGATGTGCCTCGGCCACTCACGCGGGCACCCCCGGTCAAGTGGAGAGGTTGCATAGCCGTGGCCGCTGCCACCTTGAAAGTGATGCCGTGCCCGAATGGCTGCGGAGGAGTGCTGCGCTATGACCCGGATCGGCGCGTCCACTTGACCTACGTCCAGTGCGAGCCATCGGGCGCCCACTATCGGGATCAGGTGGCCTGCGGGGCGTGGTGGTGGTGGGATGCACCGGCGGCGACCTGGAGGCTTGGCTCCGAGCGGGAATGATGCCCTCCCCCGGCGACCCCTGCCCCGGCTTCATCGCCGAGCCGGGCCGGTGCTGGCAGATGATGTACAGCCACCAGCTCCAAGCCACCCACTGCCACGAGACGCCGTCGTGGACCGGCCGCTGGTTCTCGCCCAGGGGCGACCGGTGGTTCCGGGTGTGGGCGTGCCCGGAGCATCTCAAGGGGCTGACGGGGCTGCGGCAGTTCGGGGGGCGTACGCGGTAGGTGGGTGTGTCCCCTACCGGCACGAAGGGGATACCCCAGTCTCAAAGGTGCTCGACATTTCGAGCGAGGGGCGGGGCAAATGCATTGCTGTTGAGACCCCAAGCGAGAACTCAGTCGGGTGGATCCTGATGAGCTCGCTCGAGAGGCCTACTCCCCCACCCGGCAGAGGGTGTCCACGGCTCTGGTCCGGTTCGGGCGTAGAAACGCCCCGTCGAGAATGGGACCGACGTTTAGAGCTCCCATTCAGCTTCGAAATGGCAGCCGCGTAGGTATCCCCTGTCGGCTGCACAGCACCATGGGGATACCACGTAGGTTGGCTGCCGGGGTACACAAGACCGTCCTTCGATGAGTACCCTTGACAGTGACGTGGACCCGGTCAGGCAGCGGCTCTGGGGACTGATCGCGGCTGCGTGGGCTATTGCCGCAGTGCTTCTGGCGGGGAGCCTCGGGGTTCCGGGGTTGGGACTCAACGTCCTCGCCGATGTGGCTGGGTCGATCGGTCTCGTATGGCCCTTCGGCATGGAACGGCGCGATCCGAGAAGGGGCATCTGGGCAGAGGCTCGGGCCTCAATCGTCGTCGCCACCGTCTTCGCCACCGCCTTCGCTGCCGGGGCGGGGCTAGTTCACCGAACCGCCTCAGCCCCGTTGTCTCGTCGAGATGGGCGTGGCAGGCCATCTGGCTCGCCTTGGCGTGAGCGACGAGCTAGACCAGTTGCGTGCCAAGTGTCGAGACCACCAGTAGACGGGGAACTCGCCAGCCAGTCCATGGTTTGACGCGGTCGCCAGCCCGAACCGACACCACGCTAGCCACGAGTCTTCCCGAGAGTCTCAGGTACCGCGTGAAACGGGTACTCCTTGGCCCACCGCTGGTCAGCGACCAGCTTCACGGACAGCGGCTTGGCAAGCCGACGGCCCTCGCCGTCCTCTCGTCGGACGTCATGTCATCGTCGGCTTACGCCAGCGAGGAGATGCTGCGGATCCTGGTCCCGATAGCCGGCCTGGCCGCCTTCTCGATCGTCACACCGATGACGGGTGCCATCCTGGCGGTCCTTGCCGTAGTCACGATCTGTTACCGGGACGTCGTCCGCTCCTATCCAAAGGCCGGTGGCTCCTACGTAGTCAGCCGGGACAACTTCGGCCCGAATATTGCCCAGATCGCCGGTGCCGCCCTTTTGATCAGCTACACGATCACGGTCGCGGTGTCGGTGGCGGCCGGAGCCGACGCCATCATTTCGGCCGCTCCGACTTTGAGTAGCTATGCGGTACCACTGTCGATTGCCTTTGTTGTGATCTTGGCCTTCGGCAATCTACGCGGGATCCGAGAGGCCGGGCAGGTCTTCGCCGTGCCCACCTACTTCTTCATCGCCAATATGGCGTTGCTCATCGTCATAGGTCTGGGACGCGAAGCGGCCGGCGATCTCCCGAAGGCCTCCTCCGGCCAGGGCACGCTCCCGCTTGGGCATGCCAGCGGCGGGCTCATCCTCGGCGTTTCCGCATTCTTCTTGCTACGCGGCATTTGCTAACGGCAGCTCCGCCATGACCGGGACCGAAGCGATCTCCAACGGCGTGAGCATCTTTCGTGCGCCCCAGGCACGCAATGCGCGCACGACGCTCGTGCTCATGAGCACGATCCTCGGGGTCATGTTCCTCGGCGTGTCGGTCCTTGCTGCCCTCACCCACTCCGTACCGTTCGTCTCTGGCACACCCACAGTGGTCTCCGAGATTGGCAAGCTCGTCTACGGCACGACCCCAGCGGGACGCGTCCTTTTCTACTCACTCCAGGCCGCCACGGCCCTGATCCTGATCCTGGCGGCGAACACCAGCTTCACCGGATTCCCGTTCCTCGTGAGCTTTGTGGCCGAGGACTCCTTCCTACCCCGGAAGCTCACTGTCCGTGGCCACCGGTTGGTGTTCTCCAATGGGATTCTGCTACTTGCGGGAGCCTCCATCGCCCTCTTGTTGGCCACTGACGCCAAGGTGGCCGCCCTGATCCCCATGTACGCCATCGGCGTGTTCACTGGGTTCACCATGGCCGGTGCAGGGATGGTTACACATCATTGGCGCCATCGAGACCAGCACTGGCGAAAGAGCGTGGCCATCAACGCTGTCGCTGCTGTGGTGTGCGCGGTCGTGGTTGTGGTGTTCGCGATCGCCGAGTTCGCCCAAGGTGCGTGGGTCGTCGTGGTGGTCATGCCGCTAATCGTCTTCGCACTGGTGCGGATGAACCGCGAGTACCGAGAGGAAGACGCCATTTTGGAGGAGGGGGCGGCGGTCGCCGCCTGTGAGGCAAAAGTCCTACGTCGACATGTGGTCGTCATCCTCGTGGACAAGATCGACCTGGCAACCGCCCGCGCTATCCAGTATGCGCGGACGCTTACTCCTGACGACGTGCACGCAGTGCACTTCAACATCGACAACAAGCGCGCTGAGCTGCTGATCTCCCGTTGGCAGCAGTTGGGACTCGCTCGACTTCCCTTGGATGTCATCGACTGTCCGGACCGGCGTCTTGGACGAGCTGCGTTGGAGTTGGCAGCTGAACTGACCGACGGCGAGACCGAGGTCAGCATGCTCTTGCCCCGCCGGTCATATGGCAAGGCTTGGCGCCGGGTCCTCCACGATCAAACAGCAGACCGCATCGTCGATGTCGTGAGCCAGCTTCCACATGTGAACGCCACGATTATCCCGTTCCACGTCGCCCCCGGACTGCAGGAGACTCCACTCGATGTTGAGACTGTGCTCCAAGAAGCTCCCAACTCCGACGCGCTTGCGGGGCAAGCGCCGGTGAAAATGCCCGACGGCGTGTTGCCCCAGGCCCAGCCGATCTCGGCAACGCGGTGGCGATCTCGGGCGAAGGTGGCAGGCCGAGTGAAGACCATACGAGTCCGTTCGCTCGCTGACGTCGCCGCTCTTGAGTGCGTGCTCGTTGACGGCAGTGGCGAGGCGATCACTCTCGTGTTCTTGGGCCGGCACTCAGTGAGCGGGCTGCGAAGTGGGTGCGTACTGATCGCCGAAGGAATGGTCGGGAAGCATCGCGGGAAGCTGGCGATGATCAATCCCACGTACGAGCTGCTGTCCACACCCCAAGCTGAGGTGGAGCACTAGATATGGCAAATTCGCCTTCCCGAATCGGGAGCAGTTCCGCCATGGGTCGAATGCGAGCCACGTCGATCTGGCTGGCGGCCGTCATTGTCCCGATTGCAGTGGCTCTCCTGCTGGTGCCAAGCCGGGGACATCTCGGACCTGCCGATGACGCCTTGGTGCTGGTGGTCGTCACTGTCGCGATTGCGTCAATAGGGAATCGGAGTGCAGCAGCGCTTGCTGCGCTCGTCTCAGCCGCCTCCTTCGACTTCCTCCTGACCCGTCCGTATGGCTCGTTCCGCATCAGCCGGCAGAGCGACGTCACGACCGAACTCCTCTTCGTCGCGGTCGGGCTACTCGTAGGTGAACTCGCCGCGCGGGGTCGGCGACACCAACGGGCAGCGGCCCGAGGACAGCTGGAGATCTCCCGAATCCACGATCTCGGGGAGCGGATCGCAGGCGGAGAAGAGCCCGAGTTCGTCCTCATCGCCGTTGCTAACGAGCTGAGGGAGCTGCTTAAACTCCAGGACTGTCGCTTCGTTTGGGACCAGCCCTCTGGTAAGGGAGCGTGGATCGCCAATGATGGAACTGTCAGGCTCAACCCACTCCGGTGGCCGACGGCGACAGCCGGCCTGCCGACCCGGCAAGTCGAGCTCCCAGTTCGAGGTGGTGGCAAGACACTTGGGACGTTCCTCCTCACCCCGACTCCGGTAATGCCGATCAGTCAGGAACAATGCCTGGTCGCTGTCGCCCTAGTGGACCAACTCGGTGCCACGCTTGCGGCTCACGAGGCCAGCTGAAGCAACCGGGTCGACAAAAGGCTTCGCTGTTTTCTCCGTGTCGGCCTTGAGCTGAGACCGCGAAGGCCGACGTCACTGACGATAAGTCAACTGATCCGGAGTGCGACCTGACCGCTGCATTGGGGTCGCAACGATCTGTTACGGAGTCATCTCCGAGAGGCGATGGGCGGTCAACAGAGACGATCCAGTCGTCCGCGATGCCCAATGCCAGCATCAATATCCGCTACGCCTCGGCCCGAGGCAGGCTATTCGCCATCCGATGACGCACGACAGCGCGCCGCAACTCGTCTGCGCCCCACACGATGAATGGGAATGGCACCACAATCACCAATTGCTTGAACGAGAGCGAAGCCGTTCCGAATAGATGGTGAAGTGGCGGCAGATAGATCAGAGTGAACGCGAAAGCAAGCGAAAAACCGATGCCCGCGAGGAGCGGCCGGTTTGAGAAGACGCCCACGGTCCACAGCGACGCACGTTCCGTTCTCACGGCAAACGCCGTGCCGATCTGACAAGCCACGATTCCGAGCCAGGTGACCGTCGTAGCCTGCTGGTAGAGATGATGCAAAGGTGATCCTGTGCCTATCTTGGCGTACGGATGCCACCCGCCCTGGTGAAGCACGATCAAGTACCCCGCAAGGACGAGTACCGCCGAAATGATGCCCATGAAGCCCCACGAGCGAGCGAGCATCGATGGTCGGATGACACTCTCCCGTGGTGGCCGTGGTGGCCGGTCCATCAGCCCCGGTTCGGCGGGTTCCCGACTCAGGGCGAGCGCAGGGAGCGTGTCGGTTCCCAGATCGATGGCCAGGATCTGCATGACGGTGATCGGCAGGGGGATTGCCCCTCCTGCAAGGGCGAAGACAAGAAACGGTGCCACCTCGGGGACCGCGTGGGTGAAGATGTAGACAATGAACTTCCTGACGTTGATGTAGACACGTCGACCTCCTTCGACGGCGCCGATGATTGTGGCGAAGTTGTCGTCGGTGAGCACCATGGTGGCCGCTTCTCGGGCGACGTCGGTACCGGATCGCCCCATGGCGACACCAATGTCGGCACGATGCAAGGCAGGTGCATCATTCACGCCGTCTCCGGTCACGGCGACGATCTCACTGAGGTCGCGCAGCGCATCGACGATGCGCAGCTTGGCTTCCGGCGAACTCCGAGCAAAGACGATCTCGTCCCCAGCCGTGAGCATTGCGTCGAGATCAGCTTCGCTCAGCTGATCAAGCTCAGCCCCGGTGATGACCGGCGATCGAGGCGACCCGATACCCAGGCTCCGAGCGATCACCGTCGCGGTGAGGGGGTGGTCTCCCGTCACAACATGTACTCGAATACCGGCACCGTGCGCCTTAACGATGGCGTCGGCAACTTCGGGCCTTGGCGGATCAAACATCGCCACGATTCCGAGAAGACACAGTGCGCTCTCGACATCGTCGCGAGCGTCGAGGGGCGCCTCGGGCTGGAGGCTTCGGCAGGCGATCGCCAAGAGTCGAAGTCCTGTCTTCGCATACTGGTCGACAATCTCACTGATTTGACCGCGATCTGCTTGGGTGAGCTGCCTCACCTGGTTGTCGCTTCCGATGATCTTGCCGCAGAGGGGTAGCACGGTCTCGGGCGCACCCTTGGTGTTCACCGTCACGATGTGGCCGCCCTCAGGATTAACCGTCGACATGCGCTCAAGGCGCGGATCGAAATGAAAGATCGCGAGCCGGCCAGAATCCCGATCCTTCGCGCTGATACCGACTGCTAAATCCTGTGCCAGTTCGAGCAGCGCGAGCTCGGTTGGGTCTCCCACTGCGTCCCGATCGGATCCTTCCGCTAATAGAGCCGTGGTGCACTGCGCAGCGCACCTAGCGACTGCAGCGACGGTGGCCGTAGCCTGTGAATCGTCTTCTGGAGCGTCTCGATCATAAGTGGCGCCCATCGTCCAGATCTTCGTGACCCGCATGCGGTTCTGGGTCAGAGTGCCGGTCTTATCCGTACAGATCACCGTCGTCGACCCAAGCGTTTCCACTGCCGACAATCGCTTGACTACCGCACCGCGACGTGCCAGATCTCGCACCCCGACAGCGAGAGCCAGGGTGATCGTCGGGAGCAGGCCTTCGGGGACGTTGGCAACGAGCAGTCCGATGGAGAAGCTCGCCGCCGCCGCGACAGAGAGACCGGCAGCCAAGCCCACGGGGAGAAACGCAATCCCCACTCCCACGGCGACGATTCCAATGAGCCAGGCGACCCGTTTCACCTGTCGTTCGAGGGGACTCGCTTCCTGACTCACCAGCTCGGAGAGCGCAGCGATTCGTCCCAGTTCGGAGCTCATTCCCGTGCGGGTCACCACCGCTCGCGCCTCTCCCCCGGTGCACCCGGTGCCGCTGAACACGAGGTTGGGGCTCTCAAGGAGTGAACCTGCCGCGGACTGCGCTTGCGCCGAGCGAGATGCCGGCAGTGACTCCCCCGTAAGTGTGGATAGGTCGACCTCGATGGCGCCGTCGATCACCCGCGCGTCAGCACAGATGCGGTCACCCTCCTCGATGGCAAGGATGTCCCCCGGAACAAGGGTGCTCGCCGCAACATCCTGAACCCGTCCGTCGCGCAGCACCCGAGCGTGAGCGGGGAGGTATGCGGCGAGCGCTTCTACAGCGTTCTCGGCTTGGAGTTCCTGGAGGAAGGCCACGAACGCGTTGAGCAGGATAACGGCCGCGATGGCGATGGCAAGGACTGGGGATCCACTGACCAGCGCCAGCAGCGCGGCGACACCCAACAAGAGCGCCAGCGGGTGGGTGAACTGACGTCCGAGTTCTCGTGGCCATTGTCGGCCGCCTCGCCGTGTCAATTCATTTGGCCCTTGAGCCACCAACCGGCGGGCGGCCTCGCGCGACGTGAGTCCGTGCGCAGATGTGCGCAGACTTTGGAAGAGAACGGCTAGCGGTTCTCGCGGATCAGGTAGCGAGTCCTCCCCCGCGGGCGTTATCGGGGACGGGGCGTCTTCTGCTCCGGTCACCTCAAGCCCTCGACTGGTACGTCATGCCAGTTGGCGGTCCACAGGACGCTAGCGCCGTTGAGATCGGGGCACATCTCAGATCCTGCGTCCCGGATTGCCCGCAGGCCATCTGGGAAAGTGCCGACACCGGCAGGTACTGAGTATCCCGTCGTCGGGTTGGAGTCGACCTCTCGCCGTTTCCGCCTGCCCAATCGGCCGTGTACATGACACCCGTCTTGAAGTGCGGGGGTCCGGTGCTAACTCCAGTGAGCAGTTGAGATGGCTCACAAGGAGCCGTCGTCGGTTCGACATCGGAACAGTTCTCGACTCGGCCCGCTCGACGGCAACCCGGTGACCCTGTGCCCGACCACCGACCAGCGGGGGGGTGACGAGCGTCGGCGGGCAAGGCCTGCGACGCCGGAGCGGTGCAGTCGGCCTCGTACGCCATCGTTCGTCTCGGCGCGGGCATTCCCATGCTCCGACCATCTTGCACACGAGCGAGTCATGTGGGCGAGGACGCAATGACCTGACCCACCAGAACCCGGAGACCGAGCGGCCCCGCTTTGGCGGGGGTGGTTTCGCCTAACCGTCACTCGCGCCTGTGAGGTCACGGACGGTTAACGGACACCGGCCGGTGACCCTCCCCATCCGGTCCGCCTTCAGGCCTTCAGCCGCCCGACACACCACGGGCACCGCTCATCGGCCGGAGTGTCAGCCCATGAAATCTCGCTGGCGCCGGGCGGGATCATCAGGCCACACAGAGCCCGCATATCGGTGGACCTGATGTAGTGCCACCGGAACGTGTCGATCAGACGAGCCGACATGGCTCCGGTCGGGCCGGTCGACGCCCCCACGGCCTGGGAGATCAACACCGCCCGAGGTCCAATCTCAGTACCCATGGCGCCGAAATCTACACACTCCGTGAAGGCGAAGACGATTCAGAGTGCCTCCACATACCAGCTACGCCCCGTGGTGTCCCGCCAGGCCGCCGCCCTGATCTGTAGTCGGCCCCTCAGGAGTGCCGGCGTACTAGGTGAGCCAAACGCCCCTCCGACGCCCAACGTGACCTGCCCCCGAACGCCGGCTCTGAGGCACTCACTTCCAGCGGCGACCTATGACGTTCCGGCCCACTTCGGCGGGGTCGTTTCGCGCCCCGTCCCGGCGTTCGGAGACAGCCTTGTCACCGTTGCGCAAGGTGTCACCCTTTGCGCCGACCCAATGGACTCCGTAGCAAGGAGGACAAGGACGGGATTGACCAAGTGGTTAGTTGCTCAGAAACGGCCCTTGGCTCGATGTGCGGTCATGCTGGTCCCAGCACCGAGCGAGTCCTGTTGCGGCCCGCCCGAATCTCCAACCCAACGAGCACGAGTGCTTGGATGATGATCATCGTGGTGACTGCTGCAGCGATCGCGCCCGAACCACCGGTAGCTGCCTTCGTCCCACCGACGACGTTATAGATGCCGTGCCAGACAACGACCGCCAGAATGCTTCCACCCGTGCGGTTGTACAGCCAGGTTAGAACGACCGCGCCACATGCCAGCCCGAAGAAGAAGCCGACTCCGGTCCCGGCGGAGAACCCTTTGTAGGAGTGCAGGGCGAAGAACTGGGGGATATGCCAACCCGCCCAGCAACCGGCCAAGATCAAGGTCGAGGTCAGGGGCGAGAACCGCTTCTGAAGCTGCGGCAGCGCGTACCCACGCCAACCTGTCTCTTCTCCGAAGCCGTTGACAACCAAGATCACGAGAGCCACGCCGATCACGCCAAGCCCTGATGGCAGCCCGCTGAATCGGGCGAAGTCGGCGATCTGGGGCAACGTGCCTCCGCTCGCAGCTACCACCCCGAGGGTCAAGCCCAGGTACGCGAGCGGACTGAGTGCAATGAGCCACCAGCGCCATCCGATCTGCCAACGGCTCATCCTTCTGAGCAGGTCCCGGACTCCAAATCGACCGGTCGTCCAAGTCGTCACAACGAAGGCTGCCAGCATGGGGGCAAGCAAGCTAGGGAAATGGCTCGGCCATCCCCGTCCCTGGAAGACGGTGTGGCCAGTTGCGGCCAGCGGGATCACCCAGGCCCAACTCAACAGGTAGGCGATGGCGAAGAACGCAAGAAGCGCCCAGGCGTTAAACCTTTGGACGACTGATTCGTGACCATCCAGAAGAGCCGTATGTTGGCCAACTAACGCTCTGCTACGAGTCATGAGCACTCCCACGTAGGGATGCCGTGCAGCCATCATCGTGCCGCCGCAGCTCTGCCCATTGAAGGGACCTTGGTCACAACCCTCAGCCACATCCTCGCCCGGTAATCGTGTGACGAATCAGAGGTCCTCCGGCATCAAGTACGGCGAGCCGAGCTGACCGCGGACGTCGATGCCATGCGCGGCGAGCAGCTCGACGCCGGCAGCAGCGAGGTCCGCCAGCATGAATACCGTCGTGAGGTTGCGTTCTCGGCCACCGCTGGCGCCGTCCACGCTCTGGGCATCAGCAGGCCCGTCGACCGCAGCCAGCATGAGCTTTGAAGGCCGATCCCCGGGCGGTGGTACTCACCGAGGGGTTACCGCTGGTTCAGGGTGAGGGCGTGCCCCGAGCACCTCGAGGGGCTGACAGGGCTCCGGCAGTTCGGGGGCCGGTGGAGGCCGCCCACCTGCGAAGCACCCCCAGGCCTTCCCGCCCCGGGCACCGTTACGACTGGATAAACCGCGGGTGAACGTTGCGGAATAGCCCTTGAGGCTGCCACCCGGCCGGGCGCAAGATGGCGTCATGGACAATGAGAAGAAGTCGGCCAGGTCGCTGGGGCAGTGCGCTGCCAGCTACGTGGACGAGCTGTTTCGGATTGTGCCGCTGTGCGACCATTCAATGACCCCCGAGATGAGGGCCGACACCATCGCCTTTGTCGAGTCGGCGATGCACGACCTGATTCGTGCGGGCGGGCGTGTCGCCTAGAGGCGGACCGTTGGGTCCGGACAGCTGGCCCCCTCCCCGCCCCCCACACCCACCTCCGCCCCGGGTGTTCCGGGTGTGGGCCTGCCCCGTCCACCTCGACCGGCTGACGGGGCTACGGCAGTTCGGGGGCGGCTCCGCGTAGCCTCGTAGCGGCAAGATCGATAAGGGCGGCTTTCGGTTGCGCAGCGTTTGCGGATAGGCACCACCCTGCAGAAGACCCAGCTGAGATTTGTCGTTGGCCTAAAACGCCCATCCTGAGTTCCAGATGAGAACCACATGAGATATCGCTGAATAGTGTCCGAGAGCGTCGGATGATCGTGCAGCTCAGGAGGGATCCTCGAACCCAGCATTGATCGACCATTGTCTTTTACTGCAACCTCCGTTATCTTGATCCATATATCTCGTGTTGGGGGGTGGCTGCATGGCAGCACGCTCCCGCGGATATTCCCGGGCAGTTCAAACTGACCGGAGGTGATCACATGCGACATCGGATCCCACAGCAGCAGATCGACTTTCTCAAGGCCGTGCCCCTCTTCTCCGGATGCTCGCAAAGCGAGATCCGCACCATCGCTCAGCTCGGCACACCGGTAGGCGTCGAGAAGGGGGCAATGTTGACCACAAAGGGCGCGTTCGGTCAGGAGTTCTTCCTGGTGCTCTCCGGGGTCGCCTCTTGCCTGCTGGGGAGGCGCCGAGTGGACCAGTTTGCGACCGGCGGCTACTTCGGCGAGCTTGCCCTCCTTCACGGAGGCATCCGGACCGCCGATGTCGTCGCTGAGACCCCAATGGATTTGCTGGTGCTCGACCGCCGTGAGTTCAAATCGATGCTGATGACCACGCCGAGCATCGGCGTCAAGATGCTCGACCGGCTTGCCGACCGCCTGGCCGACGCCGACGCGCACTACCACGACTGAGCCGGTCCAATCTGAGCGGCGGCAAGGTGCGAGACCGGGGCGCCTCGGGTCGGGCAACCGGCGATCGAACTTCAGAACCGCGAATCAGTTCAGGGGCCTCGATATGCCGAGACAGCTCCCCGAGGCTGCTGCCGAACTGCGAGAAGAACGTGTGCTCTGGCTCAAGCGCGAACCTTCGACGTGCCGACCGCTTCCCGGCTCTCCCGCGATCAGCGTACCGTTCGCAACAGCGCTGGGCGGGGAGGTGACTCCGGGGTTTCGCTAGGTCGCACTCTGCGCGTCAGGCATGATGAGCCGGTGCGTGACCCATTTCGGAGGGTGCGGATTGGCCTCTTGGCCCTGGCGCTCGTGCTTGTGGTCGGCACGACGGGATACCTGCTGCTCGGATTCGACCTCCTCGATTCCGTCTACCAGACCGTCACGACCGTCACCACGGTGGGGTTCACTTCCCCTCGCGAGCTGGGGGTGGGCAGCAAGACCTTTACCATCTTCCTGATCCTGGTGGGCGTTGGTACGGCGCTATATACGTTCTCGGCCGTGCTGGAGGTGCTCATCGAGGGCCACATGCGAGACCTCGTGAGGAGACGCAAGATGGAGAACGACATCGCCAAGATGTCTGGGCACGTGATCGTATGCGGCTGGGGACGGGTCGGGCGTGAGGTAGCCCGGTTCCTAGCGAGCGCCGGTAGGCAGGTCGTGGTGATCGATCGTGATCTCGAACGGCTCGGTGTGGTGCCGTACACGTCGGTGCACGGTGACGTCACCGACGACGAGACCCTTCTCCAAGCTGGCATCGAACGGGCAGCCACGCTGGTGGCCGCCCTGGACACTGACGCGGACAACCTCTATGTGACGGTGGCCGCCAAATCGATGCGACCTGATCTGCGGATCATCGCCCGGGCACGCAATGAGTCCTCGGAGCCGAAGCTCTTACGCGCTGGTGCCGACCGGGTGGTGAACCCTCAGCACCTCGGCGGTGACCGTATGGCGTCATTCGTGACCCAGCCCCTCGTGGTCGATTTCGTCGACGTCGTCATGCACGACGGCACGCTCGAGTTCCGATTAGAAGAGTTGGCCGTCTCGGCCGCATCGACGCTGTCGGGCAGCACCCTGCGCTCGGCGCAGCTGCGCGAACGCACCGGGGCTCTAGTGCTGGCGATCCGCCGCCCGGATGGCATCTTCGTCACCAACCCATCGCCCGAGGACGTAATCCAGGCGGGCGACGTCTTGATCAGCGTTGGTACGGCCGAGCAGCTCGCGGCGCTTGCCGAGTTTGCGGCCCGCCCCTGAGCCCAGGGGCGTCTGGGTCCTCACTGATCAGAGTCGGTCGTCGCAGCGTCTGTTGTGCGGCGGTCGTAGGTTTCTGATGCTCCACTGCAATGGCTCTCGCGACACTGCCTGAGCCCTAACCGCCGAACCAGCGCAGACTTTCGGGAACCGAGTGGACTGCCGCCGCCAACGCGACTGCCTCCATTGTGTTGTGCGGACGAGAACACCCCATCTCACCGCCAAGCCCTTGCCCCCCGCCCCGCGCCGTGTGGCCCCCGGTTTCCCGGTGGGCGCCGGCCGCTCGCCCCGTCCCTGCCGCCCAGCGCGGCGGTTGGTAGAGAGGGAACCGGGGCGGCAGGTTAAGGCGGCTGGCGCATTGCTGGAAATGGCGATCCGGGCGTGGCATGGGCACCCTTCCCGACCATCGTCTCTGGTCATTAGAGCCAGTTGACCTGGCTCGAAGCTTCGGCCGGTCGACCTGGTGAGCGTCGAAGTCACCGGCTCCTACGGGGCCGGGCCGACACAGCAGCTCCTCGCTACCGACAAGCGACACCTGACCCCCTCCGCCATACGACATTTGGTGACGGTGGCCTGGTAACCGACCCTATGAACGGCCCGGGTCAATCTTTGAGCACCGACCGTCGCGTTTGGCCAAACTATGCGGCGGTGACCGACGCACCCGAGACCCACTACACCAGGTCAGGGGATGGGACCAACCTCGCGTACCAGATCAGCGGCAGCGGTCCTGTCCAGCTCGTGTTCCTGAATCCCGTTCACCCGATCGATCTCCTCTCGGAGGACCCCGGATTCGTTCGCCTTCGTAAGCGGCTGGGTACCTTCAGCCGCACCGTCTGGTTTGACGACAGAGGCTGGGGCGAATCGGAGGGTGACCCCAGGGACTCCAAACCGGGAGAGATCTTCGACGCAGATCTCACCGCTGTGCTCGACGCGGTGGGCTTCGACCGACCCGCGTTGGTGGCCGAGGATTCAAACGGAGTGCGAGCGATCCACTTCTCGGTCACCCATCCAGAGCGGGTGAGCGCCCTTGTTCTGCTCAACACCTATGCCCATTACGTGCGGGAGGACGACTACCCCTGGGGCGTTCCTCCCGAGAGCGTCGATCTGGTCGTGACCACCATCAAAGAATGGTCACACACGGCCGCAGCCCTGGAGATCGTTGCCCCGAGCCGGGTCGACGACGAGCACTTCCGAACCTGGTTCGCACGGTCCGCGCGATTCGGAGGTGGCCCCAATCAGATTGCCGACAGGGTTCGGGCCAGCCTCCAAGATGACGTTCGCGGGCTTCTCCCCTCCATCTCGGTTCCCACGATGGCTAGGGGATGATCCCCCCGAGCGTCAACGGGTTATACGAGGCGTTCCTCGATGATGTCGAGGTTGACGAATGTGGGAGGGCCGTCAGACAGGGCCGTCGTCTTCTTCGAGAGTGCGTCTGTCTCGGGAAGCGCCGAGTTCTTCATGGCGTCTTCGTAGGAGTCGAAGAAGACAACGACCGCGTAGCGGCCCGGGTTGTCCCGGTCCTGGCAGACCGCGCTCCGCCCTACGGTGCGCCTGCCCTTGGTGGCCTTCTGCCACTCGTCGACGGCCGCTCGGATCTCGTCGATCTTGGACGTCTGCAACTGCATGATCTGGATGAACGACATCACTTCCTCCTTGTAACGCTTCGACGCCAGGGGCCCTGGGAGTGGGATCGGGGTGCAGCGTTCACTGAAAGCGACACGCCCGGCGCCTCGCCCCGATGACGTCGAGAGATTTGTGGAGGCGCCGGCCGTGTCTCTGAGGCGGACTCTATGTCTGCAAACTGGACCAGGCCTGAGCCTCACCTGAAGCTGCGCTGGGCCTGACGCGAAACGACCCCGCCGAAGCGGGGCCGAGACGTTGGCCTTGTGACGCCCAATCCCGGCGAAGAGGCGCAACCCGGCCGCTGCTCGGTATCGGCACCTCGCAGGATGATCTTCGAGCCCGCTCCCGACCTACGCCTCGCCAACGACCTCGCAGACGTCCACGCTGACGAAGACCGCCGGTGCATCAGCCATCTCCCGCAGGGCGCTAAAGGTCGCTTCTGCCGACCGGGCGTGCTCCTGGGTATCGAACAGCCAAAAGGAATGCTGGATCAGATCCCGATCATCGACGGTTCGTGCCCAGTAGCCACCATTTGATCCGGTCATTCCCTGCAGCATCGCTTCTCCATGGTCGCCGATCATCGCAAGCGTTTCGTCAGAGTGACCTGGCTTGATCTTCACCCGACCGATAACTGCATACATGCTCGCCCTCCCATCTGCGGGTCAACCGAGTGGCGACGAGAAGCAAGTCTTCTACACCTTCGAGACGACAGCCATTGATCTCAGTTGTTTCTCAGGCCCACAGTGCGACGGCCGCAAAATCATGGTCACCGTTGACGTCGGCACACGACCGGGTTACGGTCGATAGCCGCCCATTGGCGCTGCAGGGAGAGGTCCGATCTCATGCATATTCAGGTTGTTACCTACCGGACTGCCAACATCAGCGAACTCGAGTTCATCGAAGCCAACCGGGAGTTCGCAGAGTTGATGGCCGCCGTGCCCGGCCTCCTGGCGAAGGTCTGGTTGGACGACGCCGATCACAACGTTTATGGCGGCATTTACCTGTGGCAGGATCGCGAGGCGTGTGAGGCATTTCTTGCCGGTGAGCTGTGGTCGGAAGTCCTCAAAGATGAGTCGGTGATGGACCTTGTATCCCGCGACTTCGGAGTCAACGAGGAACTGACGAAATCCACCCAGCCGGGATTGAAGCTGCTGTAGCCCGACTGCACCGAGTTTTGGCAGCGCCGTCTGCCGGTTGACGCCGGAGCACCGCGCTGAAAGCGATGGGCTGAGTCGAACGCCGGGTCATCCAGTGGCCGCCATATGCCGTTCGGGAATACCTCAAACGTTGGCTGACGGGGCACTAGCTCGCAGGACTATCCCTATGGTGCCGATAGGGGCGCATGCAACTGTGGCAAGCGCGGACGTGGCCGGGGGCGGCCACCGACTAGTGCCCGGCCACGCGCTCAGACCCGAAGTACCAGCGTTCAAACACGAGTAATCAATGTCAAGACCCGGTACCCGTTTGACAGTCTGGCTCCGGCACCTGCTTGACACTCGAACCCGTCAGGCCACCTGGGCCTTACGGGGGCGACCTTGAGGGGTGGCGAAGGCTCCGTGCTCCTTGGAGCGGTCGTGGCGGATGGCGTGGACCCTGATCACCTTGCCCTGGGCCGAGATCTGGACCGAGCCGGCCACGATGGCCACCTCGACGAGCTGCCGGGCCCAGCTGCGCCCGACCCGATAGCCAGCTCCGGCGAATGAGACCGTGCCGCCGCCATCGACCCGGCGGGTCACGCTCATGCCCGAGGTGGGCGGCCGCGACCGGCCCGCACGCTGCCGCGCGTTGGGGCTCGGACCCCTTGTCCGCTCGCCGTCGCTCGGCGTGGGTGGCCACGAGGACTCCGGCGTGGAGGATCTCGACG
Source organism: uncultured Acidimicrobiaceae bacterium (assembly GCA_963781955.1). Classification (GTDB taxonomy): domain Bacteria; phylum Actinomycetota; class Acidimicrobiia; order Acidimicrobiales; family RAAP-2; genus Bog-473. The sequence continues at coordinate 1,009,202 of CAWAHU010000001.1, read as the reverse complement.
AGCCCTGAGCGGACCACGACCTCGACAGACTCCCCGGCGAAGGTCGCTCCTACCCGATAGCGCAGTCCCCCAAGGCCGATCGAACCGCGCTGGTCGACCCAGCGGCTGACCCCTGGCGGACGCGCTGAGAGTGGAACCTCATCGGGAACCTCCGGCATCTCGAGGTCGGCTGCTCGATGCGCAGCGGCCAGGGCGAAGCGTTCGGCGGGTGGTCGATCGCCCAGCGACTGGTGCGGGCGCTGCGTGTTGTATTCGCCCACCCATTCGTCGAGAGCACCCTGAAGCGCCTCGATGCTCGGATGCACCCGGTCGTGATCGACCAAGAAGTCCGAGCGCATGGTCTTGTGGAAGCGCTCCACTTTGCCCGTCGTTGTCGGTGAATACGGAGCGGTCAGGAGATGGCGGATGCCGTTGTTGGCGCAGATCCGGTCGAAAAGGACTGGTCCGGGACCTTGGCCGAAGCGGGCCGTGAAGACCTTGCCGTTGTCCGTGAGGATCTGGTCGGGCACCCCATGGGTGCGCAGCGCCCACTGCAACGCCTCGCACACTGGCCTCGCCGTCGCCCGGGCCACCACCCGGGCACAGATGCAAAAGCGTGAGTGGTCGTCGACGCCGGTGACAACCTTGACCTCAGTGTCATCAGCGAGATGGAACCGCCCGACGATGTCCATCTGCCACAGCTCCATGGAGCGAGAGCGCTCCCAGCGCTTGTAGTCAGAACGGGATCGCTTGCGCTGGGTCGGCTCTAAGAGGTGGTGGCGAACCAAGGTGCGATAGATCGAGGAGCGTCCAGGCACCGGGCTGAACCCCTCCTTGGCCAGCTGGGTGCGAATCGTTCGTGGTCCCCATCTCGGGTGCGCTCGGCGCAGCTCGACCACCTTGGCCTCTATGAGTGGGGCCATCTGGTGCGGGCAGCTCACAGGCCTCGAGCTCTTGTCGGCCAGTGCGGCCATGCCGCCCTCGGCATACCGACGAAGCCACGTATGCAACGTCTGACGACTCACTCCGTTGCGGCGTGCCACGTCGGTCACGCTCATTCCGTCGAGGACGTCGATGACCGCCCGATAGCGCTGTTCCACCAGCTTGAGCTCCACCAACACGGTCGGCCTCCTTCGCACCTGTCGACGACTGCGTCAACAGCGAAGAAGGTGGCAACCGCCACGCGGTGGACCCTCTCAGGCACGAAGTGTCAAGCAGGTACCGGAGCCAGTGTCGCCTAGGTGCCGGAGCCGCGTCCGGAAGTGACAGGCAGGTGCCGGAGCCACGCTGTCAAGCATGAACCGGAATTTCACAAACACGAGTAATCAAAATCTCGTGTCTTTCTCGTGTCTCATCCGCCAACCCGACATGCCGCGTCGCTCCGATTGGAGCTCTGACCCGGGCATACAGAGTGGGCGCTGCGGGACTCGAACCCACGACCTCAGCCGTGTGAAGGCTGCGCTCTAACCAACTGAGCTAAGCGCCCTGGCCCGAAGGCGGGTCCTACCGTAGCCCGCGCCACACCCCTCCCCTGCCCCGGGCGGCGATTTGGGGGGTCCCGCCGCCGCCGGTACCCTGAGACCGCCATGTCCCCCGACAGCGACGACGAGGTCTCGGGCTCGACCGGTCTCGACCGGATCAAGGAGATCTTCTGGCCCCCGTCGGCCCCGAAGGACGCCGCCGAGGACATCATCCCGGCCGAGCGGCGCAAGGCCGTCATGACGTCGCTCGACGCCCAGGAGGTCAAGTTCGGTGCCGGCGCCATGCTCCTGGGTTTCTTGGCCGGGATCGTCATCCCCGTCATCATCACCACCGAGAACAAGGTCACCCGGCGGGGCAAGAACACCATCGCCGTCGCCCCCGACGCCTGGCTGCTCGGCGGTGCCATCGTCTTGTTGTGCGTCATCGGGCTCGTCGTCGTCTGGAAACGCAGGCGGACGCTGCTGGCTTTCGACCTCTTCCTCGTCGGATTTGCCTTCACGCTGTTCATCGGCCTGATCGGCTTCCTGTTCATCCTCCTCGGGGGGTGGCTCCTGCTGCGGGCCTGGCGCATCAACCGCTACGGCACCACGAGCGGGAAGGTCATCGCCCGCCAGGCGGCCGAGCGCCGAGCCACGAAGGGCGGGGGTGGCCGCGGGGCCTCGCCCAAGGGGAAAGCCGCCTCGAAGGCCCCGTCGAGCTCCGGCGAGCGCAAGCCGCCGACCGCGTCCAAGCGCTACACGCCCAAGTCGGCCCCCAAGAAGAAGGCACCCAAGCCCACCACGTAGGCCGCACCCGCAACGGCCCCGTTGGAGGACGACGAATTCACGGGTAGACGAGCAGAGCGGCGCGCAGCAGCCGCAGCACGTCGGCCCGCCGACGCACCAAGGAGCGCGCCGTGGGCTCCTCACCCAGCGCTCGCAGGACCTCGACCTCGGTGACCATCCCGATCACCGTGGAGTAGATGGCCAGCAGGAGGAGGCGCGGGTCGTGGCGCCGCATGGTGCCTGCGTCCATCTCCGCCTCGAGGAACGCCGAGGCCCGCTGGACGAGCGGGTCCAGGGCGAAGGTCATCTGCGTCGCCGCCGGCGGGCCCAGCCGCCCCACCTCGCGCAGCAGCCCGAGCAGGTCGGGCTGGCGGGCGGCCAGTCGGAACACGGAGCGCACGACCGCCTCCACCCGGTCCCACCCCTCCCCCGCTCCGGCGAGTGCCCCCTCGAGCACCCGTGTCAGGTCGGCCGCGCCGCGGGCGATGACCGCCTCGAGCAGCGCGTCCTTGGACGGAAACCAGTAGAGGATCGACTGCTTGGTCAGCTCCAGGCTCTTGGCCACTGCGTCGAGTGACGTCGCCTCGTAGCCGCGTGCGGCGAAGGAGCCGAGCGCGGCGTCGAGGATCCGCTCCCTCGTCGTCGGCTCGCCGGGCGCTCCCGAGCTCGCCCGGACCTGCGCGGCAGAGGGATCTCCGTCTTGAGCTGGGCGTCCGCCCCCCTTGGGGTCATCCGTGCGGGCACGGGGAGCCACAGGTGAAATGGCGCGTGAACTGGCGCGTGAACTGGAACGTGAGCTGGTCACTTACCAAATGGTAGACACATCGGATGCCCGGTGGTAGACATTTCTGATGCCGATCGAGCAGGACCTGCGCGGACGTCGGTTCTTCGTCACGGGTGCCACCGGTTTCCTGGGCACCGCGCTCGTGGAGCGCATCGTGCGCTGCGTGCCCGAGTCCGACGTGACGGTGCTGGTGCGGCCCGGGCGGCGCGCGGACGCGACGGCCCGGCTCAACCGGGAGATCCTCAAGAACGACTGCTTCGACCGCCTGCGCGGCCAGCTCGGCGACGGCTTCGCCGACGAGATGGCGCGCCGGGTGCGCGCCGTGGCCGGTGACGTCAGCCGCGACGGGCTCGGCCTCGACGACGAGGGGCGCGCCGCGCTGGCCGCCGCCGACGTGGTCATCCACTCCGCCGCCACCGTCTCCTTCGACGCCCCCCTGACCCAGGCGGTCGAGATCAACCTGCTCGGGCCCTCCCGGGTGGCCGGCGCCATGGCCGACACCGGGTCGCGCGCCCACCTCGTCGCCGTCTCGACCGCCTACGTGGCCAGCACCCACCAGGGGGAGGCGAAAGAAGAGCTCCTCAGCGAGAACCGCTTCACGCTCGATGTGCCGTGGCGCGACGAGGTGACCTCGGCCCGGCGCCTGCGCGACGACCTGCAGGCCGAGTCACGCAAGCCCGAGCGCCTGGCCGGCTTCACCAAGCGGGCCCGCGCCGAGGTCGGCGCCGCGGGTGATCACCTCATCGCGGCGAGGGCCGAGAAGCGGCGCGACGAATGGGTCGGCGACGAGCTGGTCAAGGCCGGCACGTCCCGGGCGCTGTCACTTGGCTGGCCCGACGCCTACCCCTTCACCAAGGCGCTGGGCGAGAAGGCGCTCGTCGAGCAGTACGAGGGCACGGTGCCCATCACCATCGTGCGGCCCTCGATCATTGAGTCCGCCGTGGCCGAGCCACGTCCCGGCTGGATCCGCGGCTTCCGCATGGCGGAGCCGATCATCATCTCCTACGCACGCGGCCTCCTGCGAGAGTTCCCCGGCGTACCCGAGGGGATCGTCGACGTCATCCCGGTCGACATGGTGGTGGCCGCCATCCTGGCCGTGGCCGCCCAGGGGGCCGGGCCCGGGCGCCCGCGGGTGTACCACGTGGCTTCCGGGGTGCGGAACCCGCTGCGCTACGGGCGCCTGGTGGAGATCGGGCAGGACTTCTTCGGGCGCCACCCCCTCTACGACGACCGCGGGCAACCCATCAACGTGCCCGACTGGTCGTTCCCCGGCCGGGGGCGGGTGCAGCGCCAGCTCAAACGCGCCGACGCGGTGATGACGGCGGCGGAGAAGCTGATCACTGCCTTGCCGATCCGGGGCAGGCAGGCGCAGCTGGCCGCCCGGATCGAGGAGCGGCACGCGCTGGCCAGGCGCGCCCTCGGCTACGTCACCCTCTACGGGGCCTACACCGAGACCGACGCCCGCTACCGCGTCGACAATCTCCTCGAGCTGTGGTCGGCCTGCGACGAGGCGGACCGCGAGCAGTTCTGCTTCGACCCCGGCACCATCGACTGGGGCGACTACGTCTACAACGTCCACTTGCCCTCGGTGCTCGAGCACACCCGGGTGCGCACAAAGCCCGGCACCTCGGTCGTCGACAAGCGCGCCGACCGCCAGCGCAAGGCCATCCTGGCGCCCGAGCGGCACCTGGCCGTGTTCGACCTCGAGCACACCCTGATGTCCTCCAACGTCGTCGACACCTATGCCTGGTTGGCCAGCCGGCACCTCTCCCCGGCCCGACGGGCCCGCTTCGCCGCCGAGCTGGTGCGCCAGGGGCCCTCACTCCTGGCCCTCGACCGCCGCGACCGCGGCGACTTCCTGCGCGCCTTCTACCTGCGCTTCGAGAACGCGCCGGTGGATCGCCTGCGCCAGGACTCCTGGGAGCTGTTCCACCGCCAGCTCCTCACGCGCTCCTTCCCTGACGGCTTCGCCCGGGTGCGGGCCCACCGGGCCGCAGGGCACCGCACCCTGCTCATCACGGGGGCGCTCGGCTTCATCATTGCGCCCATCCGGCCGCTCTTCGACGACATCGTCTGCGCAGAGATGGAGGAGCGCGACGGGAAGCTCACCGGCCACCTGACGACCCTCCCCCCGATCGGCGAGGCCCGTGCCCTGCTGCTGTCGGACTACGCCGAGGTGCACTCGCTGTCACTCGAGGAGTCGGTGGCCTATGCGGACTCGGCCAGCGACCTGGCCATGCTCGAGGCCGTCGGGTTCCCCGTCGCGGTGAACCCCGAGTCGCGGCTCTCGGCCATCGCCCGCAGACGGGGCTGGCACGTCGAGCACTGGGCCAAGGCGGAGGGAGGCTCACACCGCCCGCTCCCCCTCGGCCCCTTCGACGTGAAGACCCCCAAGGCAGTGATGGGACGGTGAGCACCCTCGTCTTCGAGCGGTCGCTGCCCCGCTTCGCCGCTGCCCGCGTGGCCTCGGCCTTCGGCTCGGGGAAGGGAGCCGCGGTGGGCCCGCTGCGTCTCGTCGAGCACCATGAGCCCGAGCTGCCCGCGGCGGGCTGGGTGCACGTCGACCCACTGCTCTCCGGCATCTGCGGCTCCGACCTGGCCACCTTGGACGGGCGTAGCTCGCGCTACTTCGAGGACATCGTGTCCTTCCCGTTCGTCCCGGGCCACGAGGTGGTGGGCACCGTGCGCGACCAGACGACCGCGGCCGACGGCTCCACCCTGGCCGCGGGCAGCCGGGTGGTCCTCCAGCCGGTGCTCGGCTGCGCCGCGGCGGCATCGACCCACCCTGCCCCGCCTGTGCCGCCGGCCACATCGGCAACTGCGGCCGCATCGCCTTCGGCCACATCCGGCCCGGGCTCCAGACGGGCTTCTGTGCCGACACGGGCGGCGGGTGGTCGAGCACCGGCCTGGTCGCGCACGCCAGCCAGCTCTTCGCCGTGCCCGACGCCCTCAGCGACGCCGACGCCGTCACGATCGAGCCCACCGCCTGCGCCGTGCACGCCGTGCTCGGCGCCCCCATCGAGGACGGCGACGTCGTGGCCGTGCTCGGGGCCGGCACGCTCGGCCTGCTGGTGACCGCGGCGCTGCGACACCTGGCCGACGCCGGCCGCTGTGCCATGCCATCGGCGCTGCTGGTAGGGGCCCGCTACCCGCACCAGCAGCGGCTCGCCCGCGCGTTCGGGGCCGACGAATCCCTCCCGCCCGACCAGCTCCCCCGTGCCGTGCGACGCCACTCACACTCGCTCTCCTACGGCGGGGCAGCGGGTACCACGGCCACCCTCTCCGGGGGCGCCGACGTCGTGCTCGACTGCGTGGGCAGCGCCGAGTCCATCGCGCAGTCGATGGCCATGGTGCGGCCCCGCGGCACCGTCTCGCTGGTCGGCATGCCCGGCAAGATCTCGCTCGACCTCGCCCCCCTGTGGCACCGTGAGGTCCGGCTGGCCGGCGCCTACGCCTACGGCACCGAGCCCGGGCGCGCCGGGCAGAGCCCCACCTCGACCTTTGCGCTGGCCTTCGACGTGGCCGGCGCACACGGGACCGGGAGCCTGGTCTCGGCCACCTACCCGCTGACGCGCTTCGAGGACGCCGTCGCCCACGCCGGAGCCGCCGGGCGTCGGGGCGCCGTGAAGATCGCCTTCGACGTGCGCGACGCGGGGCACCCGGTGCCGCCGCCACGCACCACACAGACAAGGAGAACCGCCCGATGAGCCGCCGACCCGGCTTCGTCCTCAAGGTCGACCGATCGACCCCGCCGACGCTCGTGTGGCACGGCGAGTCGTTCGGGCTGGAGACGCTCCCCGAGGGGAGCCGGGTGATCTACGCACCCGAGCCCATGGCGCCGATCGAGGACCCCTATCAGGCCATCCGCCACGCTCTGTTGCACCCCGCGGGCGACCGCGACCCCCTGCCCGCGCTGCTGCACCCCGGCATGAGGCTGACCATCTGCTTCGACGACATCTCGCTGCCCCTGCCGCCGATGCAGGCGCCCGACGTCCGCCAGATGGTGATCGAGTCCGTCCTCGACATGGCGGCCGAGGCGGGCGTGGACGACGTGGTCCTGGTGGCGGCGCTCGCCCTGCACCGCCGCATGACCGAAGAGGAGCTGCGCCACGCGCTCGGGGACCGCGTCTACGACGCCTTCGCCCCGCACGGCCTGCTCACCCAGCACGACGCCGAGGACCCCGAGAACCTGCTCTTCATCGGCGAGACCGCCGACGGCGAGGAGGTGGAGATCAACAAGCGGGCGGCCACGTCGGACCTCCTCGTCTACGTGAACATCAATCTGGTGGCCATGGACGGCGGGCACAAGAGCGTGGCCACCGGGTTGGCCAGCTACCGCAGCCTGCGCCACCACCACAATCCGCAGACCATGCGCCACTCGAAGTCGTTCATGGACCAGCCTTCTTCGGAGCTCCACTCGTCGAACTGGCGCATGGGCCGGCTCATCGCCGAGTCGGGGGTGAACGTCTTCCAGATCGAGACCACGCTCAACAACGACACGTTCCCGTCCGGCTTCACGTTCCTGCAGAGGCGCGAGTGGGAGTGGACCGTGCGTGACCGGGCCAAGTACCTCGGGGCCTCCACGGCCCTAGCCAAGACGCCGCCCCGGCTGGCCCGGCAGGTCCTCCACGGCATGCGGTCGCCCCACGCCCTCACCTCGGTGCAGGCGGGCGAGGTCGAGGCCGTGCACGCCCTGACCCTCGAGCACGTGTGGGCCCAGCAGGGGGTCGAGGTCGAGGGGCAGACCGACATCTTGACCATGGGGCTCCCCTACATCTGCCCGTACAACGTGAACTCCATCATGAACCCGGTCCTGGTGGCCTGCCTCGGACTCGGGTACTTCTTCAACATGTACCGGGGCAAGCCCCTCGTGCGCGAGGGCGGCGTCGTGATCATGTGGCACCCCACACGTCCCGAGTTCCACCCGGGCCACCACCCGAGCTACATCGACTTCTACGAGCAGGTCCTCACCGAGACGATCGACCCGGTGCGCATGCACAAGGAGTTCGAGGAGTCCTTCGCCACGGACCCGTGGTACGTCCACCTCTACCGCACCGGCCACGCTTACCACGGCGTCCACCCCTTCTACATGTGGTACTGGTGCGCGCACGCACTGGAGCACCTCGGTCGGGTGATCGTCGTGGGCGGCGACCCCAAGGCGGTACGCCGGCTCGGCTTCTCCCCGGCCAGCTCGCTCGACGACGCGCTCGAGATCGCGGCCGACGTGGTCGGGCCGAACCCGAGCCTCACCCACGTGCGCAACCCGCCCCTCTTCATGTCGGACGTGCGCTGATGGCGGGCGCCCGGCTCGGGGTCGACCGGCTGGTCGGCAAGGTGCGCGCAGCACGCTTCCCCGTGGCCGCCCCGACCTGGCCCACCTCGGTGGAACGACCCGACCCCGAGCGCCGGGTCGGGCTCGACTACGACCACGCCTGGTCGCGCCGCTACCCGGTGCGCCTGGCCCGGGCCATGGTCATGGACAACGTCACCCGCCCGACGGCCCGCCTGCTGGCGCCCGCCACCGTGCGCGGCCTCGAGCACCTCGGGCACGTCGAGCGGCCGGTGATCTTCGCCGCCAACCATGCCAGCCACATCGACACGCCGCTGCTGCTCACCACCCTGCCGGTGGAGTTCCGGCACCGGACGGTTGTGGCCGCCGCCTCCGACTTCTTCTTCGACCGCACCTGGAAGTCGGTGCTGTGGTCGTTCGCGCTGGCCGCCATCCCGATCGAGCGCAGCAAGGTGAACCGGCGGTCGGCCGACACGGCGGCCGACCTCGTCGAGGACGGCTGGAACCTGGTCATCTTCCCCGAGGGCGGCCGCTCGCCCGACGGCTGGACCCAGCAGTTCCGGGGTGGCGCCGCCTACTTGGCCCGGCGCACCGGCCGTCCGGTGGTCCCCGTGTACCTGCACGGCACGCGCCACGTGCTGCCCAAGACCGGCGCGCCCGAGGGACACGCGCCCGGCGGGTCGGGGACCGAGTCGCGCCGTGGCGGGCGCCTCCGCCGCTCCCCCATCGCCGTCCTCTTCGGCCCGCCCATGAGCCCCGACGCCGACGAGAGCGCCCACCGCTTCTCCGAGCGGGTCGAGGCCGCGGTCGCCGCACTGGCGCGCGAGGTGCACAGCGACTGGTGGCAGGCCCGGCGCTCGGTCAGCCCGGCGGCACCGTCACCCGGCGCCGAGCGCGCGCACCGCGGGCCCGACGCGTCCCCCTGGCGCCGGGCGTGGGCGCTCGACGAGCCCCCGGCACGTCGCGGCGAGAAGGGCTGGCCGGCCTGAACCGCCGGTACCGCCGCCGCGGCCTCAGCCCGGCAGGAGCGCGCGGGTCACCAGGATCGCCGTCTCGGCGAGCCCCGCCTCGCGGTGCACCAGGGCGGCCTGGTAGTCGGGGTCGCGGACCATGTCGACGAAGGCGTCGATGCTCGGGTACTCCATGACGGCGATCTGGTCCCACGGCACGTCGCGCCCGACGAGGACCAGGCGCACCTCGTTGAAGAGCGTCAGGGTGCCGCCACGCCGATTCACGTGCCCGAGGGCCACGGCGCCGTAGCGGCCGTAGGCCTCGGCGCCGCTGAGCCCGGCTCCGGCCAGCTCGTGTCCCTCGGGGTAGACCGCTTGGTCCCGGTAGGCCAGCAGGTTGACGAACTGCAGCGGTCCGGGGTCGCCGCACTCGAGCAGGGCGCGCATCTGTGCCTCGTCGGGATTGATGCCACCCAGTCCGTGCGCAGCCATCTCGCTCACCACGGCGGCCCTGCTCTCGTCGTTCCCCTGTGGCACGGCACCACCTCCCCTGCGACCCTCGCACGGGCCGCCGCCGGATGGTAGCAACGTGGCCATGCAGGCCGTCATCTTGGGCAGCGGAAGCCCACTGCCCGACCCCACCCGCGCCGGGCCGTCGACCCTGGTCCGCACCAGCGCGGGTGACCTCCTCTTCGACTGCGGGCGCGGCGTCCTCATGCGGGCGGCCGCGGCGACGTCGAGTGCCGCCGCGCTGTTCGCCCTCCTCCTCACACACCTGCACAGCGACCACACCACTGACCTGAACGACGTCATCACCTCGCGCTGGATCACCTCCTTCGAGCCCAACCCACTGCGCGTGCACGGGCCCGTGGGGACGGCGGCGCTCGTGGCCGCCACCGAGGCCATGCTCGAGCTCGACATCGGCTACCGGCTCGCGCATCATGCCGACTTGGCGTGGCGACCGGGCACCGAGGTGCTCGAGGTGGCGCCCGGGCCCGACCAGCCCGAGACCGTGCTCACCGAGGGGGCGGTACGGGTGACGGCGGCACCGACTGACCACGCGCCGGTGCGGCCCACCCTCGGGTACCGCGTCGAGGACTCCGGGGCGTCGGTGGTGATCGCCGGCGACACCGTCCCCTGCCCAGGGCTCGACCTGCTGTGCGCCGGGGCCGACGTGCTCGTGCACACCGTGGTGCGGCGTGACCTGATCGAGCCGATCGGCCTGGCCCGGCTGCTCGACGTCCTCGACTACCACTCGACCGTCGAGGACGCCGCCCGCACGGCCGGCCGCAACCGGGTGGGCACGCTCGTCCTGACGCACCCGGTCCCCGCGCCCCCGCCGGGCGCCGAGGAGGAGTGGGTGGCGCTGGCCCGGGAACACTTCGGCGGCACGGTGGTCATGGCGCACGACCTGCTCACCGTGGAGGTGGCCCCGGCGGGGTGAGGTGGTCACACCGCCCCTCGTCGCCGAGGCCTAGGCGCGGGACCGCCGTGCCCGCCGCCGGCCCCCCACCGCCGCCAACCGCTCGGCCCGCAGCGCCTCCGCCGCCTCGTCGTCGAGCGCCTCCAGGGCGACGCCGCCGAGGGCCCACGACAGCAGCCGGTCGGCCAGTACCGGGTTGCGGGCCAGGACCGGCCCGTGCAGATAGGTGCCGAGCACGTGCCCGCGCACGGCGCCCTCGGTGCCGTCCCCGCCGCCGTTGCCGATCCCGGCGGTCACGTGGCCGAGCGGCACCGTGGGGCTGCCCTCGAGGACCGACGTGCGTCCACCGTGGTTCTCGAAGCCGGTGAGGGCGGGGATGTCCGGCACGCCGGTGACCTCGGCCAGCAGCTCGCCCACGGCGCGGTGCCCCGTGCCCCTCACGGTCTCGACGTCGAGCAGGCCTACCCCGTCGTGGGCCTCGCCGTCCGCGCCGGGGAACGTGCGCCCGACCACCTGGAACCCGGCGCACACGGCCAGCACGACGGCGCCCTCGGCCACCCGCTGCACCAGCGTCCCGTCGTCGATGAGCGCCCGCGCCGCGCGCACCTGCGGCCCGTCCTCTCCCCCGCCCAGGCAGTACAGGTCGGCTTCGGGCAGGGCGCGGTCGGACAACGCCCCCATGAGCTCCGCCTCCAGGCCGCGCCACTCGGCTCGTCGGGCCAGGATCACCCCGTTGCCACCGTCCCCGTAGGTACCGAGCAGGTCGGGGTAGACGACGGCGATGCGCAGCGGCTGGCCGGGGCCGCCGGGCCGACGGGTCCCGTTCACGCCGGCGCCCCGAGGAGGTCGTGGAACGCCGTGTAGTTCCCGATCACGTCGACGAGCACGTCCTCGCCGGCGGCCGCGGCCCTGACCGCGTGCAGCGGGTCGGCCTCGGTGGTGTGCGCCACCCCGGCGTACTGGAGCCGTACCGACAGGTCGCGCCGACGGTCGCCGGTGGCCACCACGGGCCGGCCGGCCAGCCGCTCGTAGGGCACGTCCCAGAGCCAGCTGGGATCGGCGCCGTCGGCCACCCGGGCGTTGATGCTCACCACGACCGGCGCGTCCGAGGACGCCACCAGGTCGAGCAGCTCGTCCCACCCGGCCGGGTTCTTGGCCAGCATCAGCCGGGCCCGCACCGGCCCGAAGCGGCGGACGGTGAACCGGCCCGCCACCTCCTCGACTTGCTCCATGGCCGCGAGCGCGGCGGCGGCGTCGACGCCCAGTGCCTCCGCGGCCACCGCGGCCATCACCGCGTTGGCCTCGTTGAAGGCGCCGGGCAGGACGAGCCGGAACGGGAGCGCGCGCCCGTCGGCACGCACGAGGCGCGCCGGGCCGTCGGCGGTCCGCTCGAGCCAGGCCCCGGGCTGCGGCCGGGCAAAGTCGCACGCCGTGCAGGCCCAGGTGTCGCGACCGAACTCGATACGGCCCTCGCACGACGGGCAGCCCACGGCATCGAGGCGCCAGCGCAGGCCCGCCCCCACCCAGTGCACCGTGTGGGCCGCGCCCGCGCCCCATGCCACGAGCGGGTCGTCGGCGTTGGCCACCACCGCCGTGCGCGGCGCCGCGGCCAGCGCCGCTCGCCAGCGGGCGGCGACCATGCGGACCTCGTTGGTGCGGTCGAGCTGGTCACGCGAGAGGTTGAGCAGCACGACGGCGTCGGCCGCCGTCGCCGTGAGCACGCGCGGCAGGTAGACCTCGTCGGTCTCGAGCACGGCGCGCCGCGCCGCGGAACCGGCCAGTGCCGCCACGTGGCCCGGGGGCATGTTCGAGCCCGTCTCGTTGGTCACCACCTCGTCGCCGGAGCTGCCGAGCGCCACCGTGAGCAACCGCGTGGTGGTGGTCTTGCCGTTGGTGCCGGTCACCAGCACGACCTGCCGCCCCGCGCTGAGGTGCTCGAGCAGCCGGCCGTCGATGCGGAGCCCGACCCTTCCCCCGGCCACGGTGCCCTGGCCACGGCCGAGTCCGCGCGACGTGGCGTTCACCGCCCGCGTGGCGGCGCGGGCGAGCTGCGCCCTCACCGGGGCGGCTTGGCTCGCGCCAGCTCCTCGGCCGTCGGCTCGTGGCGCTGGCGCGCCTCGGCCGGCAACAGCGCGGTGATGGCCGTCATGATCCGCTCCGTGTCGGCCTTGGCGTCGGTGAGCGACAGCGGGACGGGCCGCCCCACGCGCACCTGCACCCGCGGCGGGTGGCACACCAGCGTGAAGTCGGGCACGCGCGCCGATCGCGGCCACACCTGCTCGGTACCCCACAGCCCGACGGGCACCACGGGGGCACCGGTCGTCGCGGCCAGGCGCGCTGTCCCGGTCTTCCCGTGCAGCACCGGGTCGAAGAAGTCGTAGCCGCGTGGGATCGTCCCCTGGGGCAGGACGATGACGACCTCCCCCGCCTTCAGCGCCGCCTCGGCGTCGCGCAGCGGCCGGTTCGATCCGCTGCCGCGGTCGACCGCGATCCCGCCGATGGAGCGCGCCACGGTGCCCACGACCGGCGCATCGAAGATCTCGCGCTTGCCGAGGAAGCGGACCGGGCGCCCGATGGCGCGGGCGACCAGGGCCAGCGCGGCGACGTCGAAGTAGCTGCGGTGGTTGGCGGCCAACAGCACCGGGCCGCGGCGGGGTACGTGCTCCACCCCGGCGATGTCGAACCGGGCGTAGGGGAAGGTTGAGGTCCGGACGAAGGGGCGCAGCATGTGATACGGCTCGAGGCCGAGCACGCTCGGGACGCCGGGCGGGCGGTCCCAGTGCTCCACCGGCCAGCGCCGCACTGCGGCCACCACGCTGAGCGAGGGGTCAGGGTTGACCGCGTGGGGCCACCCCACGCTGGAGAGCAGCGGGACGTCGAAGATGCTGTCACTGCAGGCGTGGCTGCGGGCGAGGTCGACAGTGTTGTCGTCCGCCCACTCCCGCGCCGCCCTGAGCTTGCCCGTGCCCCACACGAAGCCCTCGTAAAGCCGGCCCGTGTAGCGGCCGTCGCTGGTCTCGTAGACGGTCGCGATCAGGTCGTCGAAACCCATGGCCTCGGCGAACGGGGCGATCATGTCCACCGGGGTGGTGGTGGCCAGCACCAGGCGGTGTCCGTCGGCCCGCAGGGCGGCCAGGCGCTGGGGGGCGAAGGGGGCCACGAGCTCGGTCAGGGCGGCCACGGCGCGGCGTCCGGCCGCTCGCACCTGGTCCTGCCGCCAGCCGCGGGCCACCCGGGCCGCGGCACGCACGAGGCCCATGGAGAACAGGTTCTCCCCGAAGCGGTCGTTGACCGCGTAGAGGACCTTGTCACCTGGTAGGGAATGCCCCTCGGGTATGGCGCCCTCCTCGATCATGGCCCGGTTCAGGACCTGCCCCGAGGCGCGGCAGAGCAGGGTGCGGTCGAGATCGATGAAGGCGGCGGTCTTCGCCACGGCAGCAGCCTAAAGCAGGTTTGCCGGGTCACCGGAGCTGTCCGACGGCCTCCAGGGGGTCGGGTCGGAAACCCCGACGACCGGCGAAACAGGGCCCGGAATTGGGAGAAGGGATCGCCGGGGGGGGTGGCGATCCCTTCTCAAGACCTTCCAGGGTTGGAGGGGGGGCTTCCAGATCCCTGCGGTCTGGGATCCATTGTGGACCCTCCTCGGCAATCAGTCAACCAGCTTTAGGAGATACTTACTATCACTTATACTGATTGTTCGTGCAACTGTCGCGAGCATGCCCTGAGGTGATCACCACATGGAACTGAAACACCTGCAAGCACTGGTGGGCATCGCCGACACCGGGAGCTTCTCCGCCGCCGCCATGTCCATCGGCACGGTGCAGTCCAACGTCTCGGCCCACATCGCCCGCCTCGAGCGCGAGCTCGACGTGCAGCTGGTCGACCGGGCCTCGGGGCGGGTCACCGAGGAGGGCGCCGTTGTGGTCGAGCGGGCGCGCCGGGTGATGAACGAACTCGAGGCCATGGTGGCCGACGTCACCGCCCTGCGCGAGGAGGTGGTGGGCACGGTCCGGCTCGGCATGATCGGCACCACGGGCCGCTGGCTGGTCCCTCAGCTCTTCGACTTGCTCCGCGTCCGGCACCCGCACGTCTACCTCAACGTGGCCGAGGGGACCAGCGTGCAGCTCGAGCAGCAGCTGGCGTCGGGCCAGCTCGACCTGGCCGTCGTGACCTTCCCCCTCAGCGGTGACGAGATCATGGCGGCACAGCTGTTCGACGAGGACCTCATGATCGTGGTGCCCCGCGACCACCCGTGGAGCGACAGGTCGGTGATCCCCATGGAAGGCCTGAGCGAGATCGAGCTGCTGCTGCCCGCACCGGGCACCGCTTTGCGCGCCGAGATCGACAGCGCCACCGTGCCGGCCCGGATCGAGCTGCGGCCGGCCATGGAGCTCGACGGTGTGCGACTCATCGCCTCCCTGGTCTTCGACGGCTATGGGCCCGCCATCCTCCCGGCCACCGCCGTGCCGGGCCGCCTACGCGAGCGCTTCGCCCTCGTCCCGGTGGAAGGACTGCCACGCCGCCGGGTCGGCGTGGCGCAGCGCCGGCGCGGCCTGCCCTCGGCGCCGGCTCGGGCGGTGATCGACGTGCTCGGCGAGGTGGTCAACGACACCTTGTCCATGCCCGAGGGCATCCACCCCACCTGACCGGTGATCCGATCAGGTGGCCGGCCTCGGGTCGCGCCACATCGTCCAGATGGAAGGACCGTCGCCCGGGAGGCGCAGCTCGCGCACCACGTCGAACCCGTGACGCCCGTAGAAGGTCAGGTTGCGCTCCTTGGAGGACTCGAGATAGCAGGGCAGCCCCTCGGCGTCGCAGTGCTCGAGCACCGGCCGCATGAGCGCACTGCCGATGCCGTGCCCCTGCCGCTCGACGGCAGTCCCGAGGGTGGCGAGGTACCAGTGCGGCTCATGCGGGTGCATCGACTCGACCGTGCTGAGCAGGCGCAGCGTGGTGACGAGATTGGTGGCGACGTAGGGGAGCACGGGCAGCATGGTGAGGATGGCCCGCACACCCGTGAGGAGGGGCTTGCCCGCCGGCGCCCACACGGCCGCCCCGGCGTGGTCCTCGGTGGTGTAGCACCCCCCGAAGGGGAGGTAGTCCACCTCCATCTGGGTGCGGAAGTACACGCGCAGCGCCCCTTCACGGCGCCCACCGTTGGGGAACACGTGAGTGGTCACCGGGTCGTCCCAGAAGGTCTTCGCCAATTGCGCCACCATGGCTTCGACGTCGGCCGCGGTGGCCCGGCGGACTACTGGCAGGGAAGTGTCTGGAACCATGACGGCGTCGATGGTGGCAGGGCACTCACCCAGGCGCCACCCGGTGAGCTCGTCGCGTGGGCCTGGCCGAGCACGGCGAGCTCGGGCGCCAGCCGCTCCCCCACCAAGATGCCGCCCGACTCGCTGAAGTGCACTCCGTCGTTGCAGCGCACGTTGACCTGCGCCACCGTGGCCGAGAAGTGCCCGCCCGGTGACACCAGGGCGTTGAGGTCGAACACGTACACCCGGGAACCGGATCCGCCCGACGCGCCGGCAGCCGACGCCACGGCGCGGATGGTGGCGTTGTCCACCGCAACGCGCGCGGGGTCGTCCTCGGGCCACGCTGCGCCCCCGGCATCGAGCCCGCTCGAGTAGTAGGGGGTGGTCGTGAGGAGCACCGTCGCACCCTTGGAGCCGAGCACGTTGACGGCCTGGCGGTAGCGGTTGGCCACGTACTCGTCGAAGGCGGGCTGGCCCAGGTTCTGCCACTGGCCCCAGACCTGTTGGTCGTACGTCTCACCGCGCGCCACGTACACGACGACGTCGGGGTTGTAGGCGTCGACCCACTGACGCCAGGTGTTCAAGACGGAGTTCGGGTCACCCCCGACGTCACAGGGCGGGTCGGGTCCCACGGTGTAGAAGAGGGCCCGGAACTGGCTCTGCATGGAGACCGAACACCCCGGCATACCCTCGTTGACGATCTGGACGCCGTACTGCTTCGCCTCGGGCGCCAGGCCGACCCCCAGGGTGCCGGCGACCGAGTCCCCGACGAGCAGGACCTTGACGGGCTTGCTGGTCGAAGCGACCGGGAGGGCGGGGCTGAGGTAGGTCGATGGCGCCCCGCGGGCCGGCCCGGTGCCGGGAGCCGACGTCGAGGCGGACGTCGAGGCCGACGTCGAGGCGGACGTCGAGACCGACGACGAGGTGGACGACGAGCTCGAGTTCGGCGTTGCGCTGTTGGCGGCCGCGACGGCGGCATCGGTGGACACGACCTGGCCCGACGACCGCAGGTGCAGCTGAGCCCCCTGGAGTTGCGTGGCGCCCACCGGGACGAGCGAGCTGACCGCCATGGCGCTCGTGGCGACGACGGCGCCGACCGGCAGGGCCACGGCCAGGCGCACGCGGCGGAGCGCGCCGCGCTGGACCGGGACCTCGATCAAGTCGTAGCTGAGGAAGGCGATGCCCACGGTGATCGCCACGCGTATCAAGAAGAGCGCGTACACGCCGACGTGCAGCCGCTGGGCGCTGATGAGCAGCAGCACCGGCCAGTACCAGAGGTAGATGCCGTAGGAGACCCGTCCCAATTGCGGGAGCGGTGGGAGGTCGAGGATGCGCACCACGGGCGAGCGCGGCGCCACGGCGCAGCCCAGCACCACGGCCCCGGCCGTGACGCTGGCGACCAGGAAGCCACCCCGGAAGGCGAACGTCGAGGTGTCGGGCGTCGTCGCCCAGAGGGCGGCGGCGCCGACCACGCCGGCGACGGCCAGCACCGACGCCAGGCGCACGAACGCGGGGCGGCGGCTCCCCTGTGGCCACAGCGTGAGGCCGATGGCGATGGCGGCGCCCACGAGGATGGCCTGGGCCCGCGTGTCGGTGCCGTAGTAGGCGCGGGCGCTGTAGCCGCGGGGAGCGAAGTACGCCATGAGGGCGGCGGAGCACACGACGCCGGTGCAGGCCACGATCAACAGGACGAGCAGCCGGCGGCGGCGGGAGGTGGCGGGGTCGCGCACGGCGGGCTCCGCGGTGGACCGGCGCAGGCGGGCCCAGCGGCTCACCCCGGTGGCCCCGCGCGTCGCACCCACGGTGAGCACGGCCAGGAGCACCAGGGGCCACACGAAGTAGAACTGCTCCTCGATCGACAACGACCACGTGTGCAGCAGCGGCGATGGTTGGGCTGACACCTGGAAGTACGGCACCCCCGCGTGCAGCGAGTACCAGTTCGAGACGTCGCAGACGGTGGCCAGTGCCGCGGCTAAGGCGTGCGGCGTCGAGAGCGCCCGCGGGAAGCCGGCCATCACCACCCCGACCAAGGCCACGAGGAAGAAGAGGGCGGGCAGGAGCCGCCGGGCCCGCCGGGCCCAGAAGCTCCGCAGCCTGATCGACCCGGTCGACCCCCACTCCTTGAGCAACAGGGAGGTGATCAGGAACCCCGACAGGACGAAGAACGCGTCCACCCCGTAGAAGCCACCCGGCACCGCACTCAGGTCGGAGTGGAAGGCGATGATGGCCAGCACCGAAAGGGCCCGGACGCCGTCCAAACCGCGGATGCGGTCGGACGCCGTCTGGGCCTCGGGTGCGTTAGCGTCCGACTTCGAAATGTGCCACATCCCTCCGGCGGCCGCCTCGCCTCCCCCGCCTCGTGCCGCGGGAGCGCCAGCCTTCCCCACGCTCAACTGTCCCCTACGACGTCCATATCTGCAAGTGATCCGAGGGGCGGCGATCTGCGGGGAGGCCGCCGCATGCTGAGAATCGGCATCCTCGGGGCGGCGCGCATCGCCCCGGCCGCCCTGGTCAAACCCGCCCGCCGGACCGGAGGCGTCGTGGTGGAGGCAGTGGCCGCCCGCGACCGCGACCGGGCCGAGGCGTTCGCTCAGAAGCACGGGATCCCCCGTGTGCTCGGCAGCTACGAGGAGCTGATCGAGGACCCCGGTCTCGACGCCGTCTACAACCCCCTCCCGAACGGGCTCCACGGTGCCTGGACGATCGCCGCCATCGGAGCCGGGAAGCATGTCCTGTGCGAGAAGCCCTTCACCGCGAACGCCAACGAGGCCCGGGCGGTGGCCGAAGCGGACAACGCCAACCCCGGCGTCGTGGTCATGGAGGCGTTCCACTACCAGTACCACCCCTTGACGAAGCGCCTGGTCGAGATCGTCCGCTCGGGTGAGCTGGGCAACATCACGCGCATCGACGTGTCGTTCTCGGTGCCGCTCTGGCGCCGGGGCGACATCCGCTACCAGCTCGCGCTGGCGGGCGGCGCCACCATGGACATGGGCTGCTACCCCATCAGCCTCCTGCGGCTCCTCGCCCCGGGGCCGCGGGTCATCAGCGCCGTGGCCAAGCTCTCGTCACCGGGGATCGACCGGGCCATGGACGCCCACTTCTCCCTGCCCGACGGAGGAACCGCGCACACCGGGTGCTCCATGTTCTCGACCTCCGTTCTGCGGCTGCACGCCGAGATCGAGGGCGCCAACGGGAAGATCTCCGTCTTCAACCCGTTCAGCCCGCAGTACGGCCACCGCATGAAGGTCACCACGACGCTCGGCACCCGCAAGGAGCGCTTCAGCCGCAAGCCGACCTACGACTACCAACTCGAGGCGTTCCGGGCCGCCGTCGAGGAGGGCGCGCCGTTCCCGACCACGGCGGCCGACGCCATCCGCACCATGGAGCTGATCGACGCCATCTACACGGCGGCGGGATTACCCCTCCGCGAGCCGACCTCCGTCGCCTGATGCCGCTGCCCGCGGCCGAGCTGGCCCGGCTGTCTGACGCCGCGCTCGGCGCGGCCGCCGGCTGCCAGGCCGCCGAGCTCCGGGTCGAGCGCATCCGGACCCAGACGCTCCGGTTGCACGACGCCCGCCCGGAGACCACCCTCGACGACACCGACTTCGGCATGGGGGTACGGGTCGTAGCGGACGGCGCCGTCGGGTTCGCGGCCTCGGTCGACGTCCGCCCCGAGGAGGCCGCGGCGCTCGTGGAACGGGCGCGGGAGATGGCACGGCGCACTGGCCGGGCCTCGCTCCGGCGTGTCGAGCCTGCCGCCGAGCCGCCGCACGGCGACGTCGCCTGGACGAGCGCCTTCGAGGTCGACCCGACGACGGTCCCGATGGCCGACAAGCTGGGCTTGCTGGCCGAGTGGAGCGCCCGCCTCGGGGCCGAGGACGTCGTGGCGCACACCTCGGCCCACCTGCGCGCCGTGTCCGAGCGCTCCTACCTGGCCGACCTCAACGGGACGCGGGCCACGCAGCACCGGGTCCGGCTGCACGCGCAGCTCGAGGTGCTCGGCGTCACCAACTCCGGCTTCGAGACCATGCGGACCCTGGCGCCGCCCGTCGGGCGCGGCTGGGAGTACCTGACCGGTCCGGCCGCGTCACCGAACGCCGCGGGGAACTGGGACTGGGACGACGAGCTCGCCCGGCTCCCCGGGCTGCTGGCCGAGAAGCTGGCGGCTCCCTCCGTGCAGGCCGGCACCTACGACCTGGTGATCGACCCCTCCAACCTGTGGCTGACCATCCACGAATCCATCGGCCACGCCACCGAGCTCGACCGGGCCGTCGGCTACGAGGCCGCCTTCGCCGGGACGTCCTTCGCCACGTTCGACAAGCTGGGGTCGCTGCGCTACGGCTCGCCCGTCATGCAGGTCACCGGCGACCGCACCGTCGAGCACGGACTGGCCACCGTCGGCATCGACTCGGAGGGCGTCGAGGCCCAGGCGTTCGACCTGGTGCGCGACGGCGTGCTGGTCGGCTACCAGCTCGACCGTTCCATCGCCGGCGCCATGGGCTTCGAACGCTCGAACGGCTGCGCCTTCGCCGACTCGCCCCTGCACGTGCCGATCCAGCGCATGGCCAACGTCTCCGTTTCCCACGCAGGCGAGGACGGCCCGACCACCGCCGAGCTCGTCGCGGGGGTGGACCGCGGCATCTACGTCGTGGGGGACAAGAGCTGGTCCATCGACATGCAGCGCTACAACTTCCAGTTCACCGGGCAGCGCTTCTACCGGATCGAGCGCGGGAAGCTGGCCGGGCAGGTCAAGGACGTCGCCTACCAGGGGACCACGACCGACTTCTGGGGCGCGCTCGAGGCTACCGGCGGCGCGTCGACCTGGGTCCTGGGCGGCGCCATGAACTGCGGCAAGGGCCAGCCCGAGCAGACCGCCCCCGTGTCGCACGGCTGCCCGTCGGTGCTCGTACGCGGCGTCCGGGTGCTCAACGCGCGCCAGGAGTCCGGCCGATGACCGCGGTGCACCGGTGATCCCGGCCCAGGAGCTCGTCGAGCGGGGCCTCGCCACGGCCGGGGCCTCGGGGGCGGAGGGATGCGCCGTGCTGGTCGAGGAGACCAGTCACGCCGACGTCCGGTTCGCGCTGAACACCACGACCACGAACGGCACCACCAAAGGGCGCTCGGTGAGCGTGGTGGTCGTGGCCGGGCCGTCGGTCGGGATGTCCCGCCGGTCCGGCGTCGTCGGTGCCGCAGGCGTCGACGAGATGGTGCGGGCCGCGTTGGCCGATGCCCGGCAGGCACCGCCGGCAGAGGACGCGTACGAGCTGGTGGAGCCCGCGACCCCGCCCGTCGGGCGTGACTTCGGCCTCCCGCCCGAAGAAGCCGGTCCCTGGGCGCTCGACCCCGTCCTGACCTCGCTGCCGGCCGCCGTGGCCCGCGCCCAGGCCCGTGACGCCGTCCTGTCCGGCTACGCCGTGCTCGACGTCGCGACGGTCTACCTCGGCACCTCGACCGGGGTCCGCCTGGCTCACTCCCAGCCGACCGGGGCCGTGCACCTCGTCGGGCGAACGGAAGACGGCACCGGGTCCGCCTGGGTCGGCGCGCCGACGTCCGCTCCGGTGTTCGAGGAGATGGAGGACGAGATCTGGCGCCGGCTCGGGTGGGGCCGACGCACCGTGGACCTCGACGCGGGGCGTTACGAAGTGATCCTGCCGCCCTCCGCGGTGGCCGACCTGATGGCCATGGTGGACTTCTCCGCCCTGGGGCTCCAGGACGCCGAGGACGGCCGCAGTGTGTTCTCCGCCGGCGGCGGGCGCACCCGCCTCGGGGAGCGCATCACCGCCCTCCCGTTCACCCTCTCGAGCGATCCCGCCGAGCCGGGTGCCGAGTGCATCCCCTTCGTGGCCACCGGCGCCAGCTGGTCGGAGGTGTCCGTCTTCGACAACGGCTGGCCCATCGGCCGGGTCGACTGGCTGCACGAAGGGGAGCTGGCCAACCTGCGCGCCCACCGGGCCGGCGCAGCCAGGTCAGGTGTCCCCATGGCGCCCTACGGCGACAACCTCGTCTTGCGCTGCGACGCGCCGGGCAGCGGTGCGGCGTCGGTCGACGAGATGGTGCGGCGGACCGGGCGCGGCCTGCTGCTGACCTGCCTCTGGTACGTCCGCGAGGTCGACCCGGCCACACTGCTGGTCACCGGCTTGACCCGCGACGGCGTCTACGTGGTCGAGGACGGCGCCGTGGTCGGCGCGGCGAACAACTTCCGCTTCAACGAGAGTCCGGTCGACCTGCTCGGCCGGGCCATCGAGGTTGGCACGCCCGTACGCACCTTGGGCCGCGAGTTCGGCGAGGACCTCAACCGTGCGATCGTGCCGCCGCTGCGCATCCCCGACTTCAACATGAGCTCGGTCAGCCAGGCCAGCTGAGCGGCACCGGCGGCGCGGGCAGCGCGGGCGGCGCGGGCAGCACCGCTGGCACCGGCGCCACCGCGGTCAGCTGGCGTTGGGGTTGAGGTCGTTCAACAGGTTCTGCACGTCGACGCCGTAGTTGTCGAGCAGCGTCGCCACGCCGTCCTGGCGGAGCTCGGCCCGGTACTGGTCGAGCGATGAGGCGGTGGCCAGCTGGGCGAAGGCGCCGTGCAGTTGCTGGACGTCGCTCCGCACACGGGCCGACGAGTCCGACGCGCTCGACGGGACGTTCAGGGTGTCGAGGTCCGCCCCGAAGCGCGCGAACGCCACCGCGACACCGTCGGTGACCAGCCGCACGCACAACAGGTCCGAACACGACTCGAGCTGGCCGCCCGAAGCGCCCTGCGCGTTGCTTCCGAACGCCTTCTGCAGGACGCTGAGCGTCTGGTCGTTGTCCGAATGGACCACGGTGTACTGCACCGCCGTGTTCTGCGTCCGGTGCGTGTTGAGGCTCTGCACCACCGACTGGCCGATGAGCAAGACCGAGCCCCAGACGATGGCGAAGATCATCCAGCCCTTGGCGGCGCCGGCGAGCACGAGGCGGCCCCACGGCGGCAACTCGTCCGTCCCGCCGGGCACGACCGCACGTTCACCTTCGGTCGGCGGCGGCATGGCTCCGTAGGCCCCGGGGGTTGGTGCGGGGAAGGTCGGGGGCGGGGGCGGGACCGAGCCCGGTGGCGGCGGTGGCGGGGGAGCCGCTCCGTACGACGGCGGAGGGGGCGGGGGCGGAAAGCCTGTGGGTTCCGGCGGCGGCGTCGGCACGGTCGTCCCCGGCGGGCTCGACGGGTAGGCAGGCACCGACGGCGGTGGCACGGCCGGTGAGGCTGATGTGTGCGGCGGAGGGGGTGGCGACGCAGGAGGTGGCCAGTCGGCCGGACCAGCCGGGGTGCCCGCCGGAGCGAACGAAGCACCGGGCGGCGGAGCGGGAGCGGGGGCTGGAGCGGCGTCCCGGTCCCCGAGCATGCCCCAGGCGTACTCCGACGTCAGCATGGTGAAGTACGAGGTGACGCGCGTCGCGTAGCGGAGCAGTGCCGCGTAGGCCAGGTACAGGGCGTCGGGCATGCGGCCCGAGACGAGCGTGATCAACCAGGCCACGAACAGCAACGGGAAGGTGAGTCCGTACGACACGATCTGGTAGAAGGCAGCCGCCGGGATCACCAAGATGATGCGGAAGAGCACCGCCCAGCGGTTGAGCCGGCCCGGCGGCGGCAGGAACGGGCGCACGCCGTAGTCCTCGTCGTCGAGCGAGAACGGCGGGTACTGGTCCGTCAGCAAGAACATGTAGGCCTCGACCCGCGTCGACCACCGCACGACGCCGCTGACGAACTCGTACACCCAGCGCGGCAGCCGCCCCATGAAGAGGGCGCCGAACCACCCGATGATCGTCACGATGTACGTGGCGATGAGCAAGAAGTACACGACGATGAACTGGGGGATGGCGAGGATGATGCGGAACGCGACCGTCAACCGACGCTGCTTGGCCGGCCCGGCGAACCAGATCTCCACCCGCGGGCCCGGGACCGGACCGGGCGCCCGAAGCGCCATCGCGACGTCGCTCATCTGACCACTCTCCTCCGTCGTCGGAGATCCCCCCTCTCGGGATCGGCCGGCAACGGGCGCGACGTTAGAGCACGCTGCAGCGCTGGTAGCGAATGGTCGGCGGACCTCCTAGAGGCAGGCGTACACGGCGTCGATCAGGGCGCGGTTCCTGGTGCTCTGCCAGCGCGGCACCACGTCGTTCATCACGTAGCCGAAGGCGATCCGGCCGATCGGGTCGGCGAAACCCACGGCTCCCCCGGTGCCGAAGTGGCCGAAGCTGCCAGGGTTGGGACCGAACGGGCGCCGCGGTGTGGTCGGTTTGAAGCCGAGGCCGAAGGTGACCTCGTCGTGGAGGATCGGGCAGTACCCCTCGGACTGGGGCGACGTGGCTTCCGCCAGCAGGTCGCTCGAGAGGAGCCGACCGGGCTGGAGCAGGGCCGCGTACAGGGCCGCCACGCCACGGGCCGAGCCGTGGCCGTTCGTCGACGGGACCTCGGCCGTGCGCCACGCACGGGTGTTGACCACGCCGAGCGAGGCGTATCCGGGGGGGTTGAAGTAGCTCAGCATCTCCATGCGGGCATCGCCCTCCAGCGCATCGAGGTCCCGCCACTCGATCGGTCCGGCCGCATGGAAGCGGACCTCGGCACAGCGGCCCCACGCCTGCGGGGGCACCCCCACGTGGACGTCGGCACCCAACGGCCCCGCCACAGCGGCGAGCCGCGCCGCGCAGGACTCCCCGCTGATCCGCCGGACGACCTCCCCCACCAAGTGCCCGTAGGTGTTGGTGTGATAGGCGTGGCGCGTCCCGGGCTCCCACCACGGACCGGTGGCCGCCAACGCACCGGTCATGCGGTCCCAGTCCCACAGGTCCTCGTCGGTCAGCCGCTCGCGGATGGCCGGCACACCGGCCCGGTGGCACAGGGCGTGGCGCAGCGTGGCCGCCTCCTTGCCGCCCGCTGCGAACTCCGGCCACACCGTGACGAGCGGGTCCTCGAGGTCGATCAACCCGTCGTCGACCAGCTGCAGGGCGAGCAGGGCCACGAACGCCTTGCCGACCGAATAGAAGTCGACCAGCGTGTCGAGCCGCCAGGGCCGTGTGCGCGCCGCATCGGCCCAGCCGCCGGCCAGGTCCACCACGGTGGCGCCGTCGACGAGCACGCACACCGACGCACCGAGCTCATCGCGCTCGGCGAAGTTGCGCGCGAACTCGTCGCGCACGGAGGCGAAGCGCGCGTCGCAACGGCCCGAGACGGGAGCGTCGGCAGGCGCCGGCACCGCGAAGACCGCTACCCCGGATGCCGCGCCGTGCGCTGGGCCGTCAGCCGGCGCAGCACCGGCGCCCAGTCCTCGAGCCCCCCGGCGTCCAGGTCCTCCAACTTGGCGGCGTCGTCGGCCCGGCGCAGGGCCACCGCGTCCGCCGCGCCCGGTCGGGCGAGGAACGACGCGGCCTCCCCCTCGGGCATCGGCCCGCCCTGGTGCACCAGCGATGCCGCGCTGTCGGCGCGCAGCAGGTCGCCGTAGGGCGCCTCGACCGCCACGAGATACCGCTTGGCCTCCACGTGCATGGCCACGGCGCGGGCCACCCGTGGGCCCAGCACGCCGACCACGGTCCGCGCCCCGTCCTCGGCGTGCGTCTCGTCGGTAGAACCCCGAACCAGGTGCCCGATGTCGTGCACCAGGCCGGCCACAGCCAGCTCGTCGTCGCCGGGATGCGCGGCGCGCAGCCGGGCGGCCGTCTGGAGGGCATGATCGAGCTGGGTCAGCTCCACCCCGGGCAGCAACCGCACGTGGGCACCGGCAGCGAGCAGGTCGAGGATCTCGTCGACGCCGGGGGCTTCTGCGGTATCGGGCACAGCCCCATTCTCCCGCGGTTGCGGCGCGCCGCCGGCGCGGCGCCGGTTCCGGCGCGGGTACCGTTGCCCCCCGTGCCCTGGACTCCCCCGCCGCGCAGCGCCTGGACCGAGAAGATGATCTCGCTCGGATGGGGGCTGGGCGACGACGGGCGCTCCCTCGTCTCGCTGCACCCCGAGGTCCTGCGAGCCGCTGCCAGCACCACCACCGGCCTCGACGACTTCGGCGACCCGTGGTGGGAGGAACCCTTCGAGCGACTCTGCGCGTCGCTCGACTCCGAGGCCCGTCTGCACCTGCCCGGCCGCGTCCGCACCCGGGGCGAGCTGCAGGTGATCCTGCAAAACCGCCTGCGCATGGTCGAGCTGTGGAAGCGCGAGCCCGCGGTGCTGCGCGAGCCGCTCCACGGGCCGATCGTGGTGACCGGGCTGGGCCGCTCGGGCACCACGCTGCTGCACGAGTTGCTGGCGTGCGACCCCGACAACCGCCCACCACTCCTGTGGGAGCTGTTGCACACGGTCCCCTACGACGACGTCTCGGGTGACATCTGCGACGACGAGATCCGCCTCATGGACGAGATGGTCCCCGCCTTCACCGCCATGCACGAGAACGGGGGCCGGCTCCCAACGGAGTGCATCTTCATCTTCGCCCACCAGTTCTCGAGCGACGTCTACACCGGCCTCTACGACGTGGCCCAGTACACCATGTGGCGCAGCAGCGTGGACCAGACACCGATCTACGACTGGCACAAGCGTCACCTCCAGACGCTGCAGTGGGTGACCGGGCGGCCGACGACGCGCTGGGTCGTCAAGGCGCCCTCGCACCTCTCCGCGCTGCCCCTGCTCTTCGCCACCTACCCCGACGCGCGGGTGGTGATCACCCACCGCGACCCGCTGCGCGTGATCGGGTCGCTGGCCGACCTCATGGCCACCTTGCACTGGATGCACTCCGACCATGCCGACTACGACGTGCTGGTCCAGTTCATGGCCATGGGCTTCGAGATGCAGATGGACCACGTGGCAGCCGAGCGCGACGCCGGCGACATCCCCGAGTCGCACATCTCCGACGTGGTCTACAAGGAGCTGGTGGCCGACCCCATGGGCGTCATCGAGCGCCTCTACGACGGCTGGGGCCTGCCGATCACCCCGGAGTTCCGGGGCGCGCTCGAGGCCTATCTCGCGGCGCGCCACAACGAGCGCTCGACGCGCCACGACTACTCGTTCGCCGACACCGGACTGGACCTGGCCGAGCACCGCGCGCTCGTCGGGCCGTACATGGAGCGCTTCGGCGTGCCCACCGAGGTGTGAAGAACGTGAGAGGGTGAGCACCATGGACTGGAAGCTCGAGCTGGTGGTGGTCCCCGTGTCGGACGTCGACCAGGCCAAGGCCTTCTACGGGGATCGTCTCGGCTGGCACGTCGACGTCGACCACCGGGCAGGAGAGGACTTCCGGGTCGTGCAGCTGACCCCACCCGGGTCGGCCTGCGCGGTCACCTTGATGCGCAACGAGGGGTCGGCCGGGTCGTTGCAGGGGCTGCACCTGGTCGTGACCGACATCGAGGAGGCCCGGCGCAGCCTGGCTCAGGCGGGCGTCGATGCCGGCGACGTGTTCCACTACGACGACGGCGCCCAGGCGGCCGGCCCCGACCCGGCGCGGGCCGACTATGGGTCGTTCCTCAGCTTCTCCGACCCCGACGGGAACGGCTGGCTCGTGCAGGAGGTGCCGAGCCGGGCCAACTGAGTCCGCGGGCAGGGGCCCAGCGGGCAGGGGGGCAGCGGGCGGGGGAGCGGGCGGGTGGGCCGTCAGCAGGCGGCCAGGTCGGCGAGGGACACCACCTCGGCCGTGGGGGGCTATCCCCGTGGTCCCGCCTCGGCCCCGGAAGCCCGCCCCCAGGCCGAGGAGGTAACTTCGGGGCGTGACCGACACCGCGACAGACACCACGGGCACCGACGAACTGCTGAGCGATCTGCGGGCCTGGCTGAGCGCCACCTGGGACCCCGATCTCACCGTCGGGGAGTGGTGGGAGCGCCTCGGCCTCGCCGGCTGGGCCGCCCCCAGCCTCCCGAGAAACGCCTACGGCAAGGCGATGGCCCGGGCCGACGCCGTGCAGGTGCAGCAGGAGGTCAGCGCCTTCGGTGCGCTCGGCGCGCCGGCCGGTCTCGGGCTGTTGCTCGCCGCCCCGACCATCGCCACCCACGGCACGCAGGAGCAGATCGACCTCTACGTCCGCGACATCGTCACGGGCCAGAAGGCGTGGTGCCAGCTCTTCAGCGAGCCGCAGGCGGGCTCTGACCTCGCCGGCCTCCAGACGCGCGCCGTGCGCGACGGCGACGAGTGGGTCGTCTCGGGCCAGAAGGTGTGGACCTCGGGCGGCCAGTACGCCGATCTCGGCATGCTGTTGGCCCGCACTGACCCCGAGGTGCCCAAGCACCAGGGGATCTCGTACTTCGCCTTCGACATGCACCAGAACGGCGTCGACGTGCGCCCGCTCAAGGAGATGACCGGTCACGCCCTCTTCAACGAGGTGTTCCTGACCGACGCTCGCGTGCCCGACTCCGCGCTCATCGGCGGCGTGAACCAGGGATGGGCCGCCGCCAACACCACCCTCATGAACGAGCGGGCCGGGCTCGGCTCGGGCGGCGGGAACGCGGCCGGTGGCGGCGTCGGGGCACAGCCCGGGACGGTGCTCGGCCACCTGACTCGCCGGGTCGGGGACGCCGTGCCGCCGCGGGACGAGGCGGGGCGGGCCAAGAGGAAGTCCAAGGGGTCCGGCGGGGCGTGGCGGGCCATGGCCAGCGGGGCCGGCCTGCTCGTCGACCAGGCCAAGGCGCGTGGCGTCAACACGGACGCCGGCATCCGCCAGGACCTGGCCCGGCTCTACACGCTCGGCGAACTCGGCCGCATGAACGGCCTACGGATCAAGGCCGTCAAGGAGCAGGGCGGCGACATCCCGGGCATGCCCAACGTGGCCAAGCTCTCGATGAGCCAGATCGTCAGGCTCACCCGGGACCTCGGCCTGCGCATCCTCGGACCGGCCGGGATGCTGCACGCATACGCCGAGGACGACAAGGACGCCCTCAAGCACGCCAGCGGCGACCCGCTCGCCGGCGGCATCACCGAGATGGCTCTGTTCGCACAGGCACCCCCCATCTACGGCGGGACCGACCAGGTCCAGCGCAACATCATCGGCGAGCGCGTGCTCGGGCTCCCCAAGGAGCCCAACAACGACCGCGTCACGCCGTTCTCGGAGCTCCCCAAGAACGCCTGATCGGGACGCGGCGGACGTGAGCGTCCCGGAGGACAAGCGGGGCGCAGCCGCCCGGGGCATGCTCCACGCGTGGTGGGCGGCCCGCATCGGTCAACGCCCGGCACTGCTCACACCCCACGGCGACCGGACCTGGGCCGAGCTCGACGCCAACCTCAACCGGCTGGTCCACGCGCTGCGCGCCCGCGGCCTGCGCGCCGGCGACGCGGTGGCGATGATGTGCACGAACGGCCCCGAGTTCATAGAGCTGGTCTTCGCCGCCCAGCGCGGCGGGTTCCGCCTCACACCGATCAACTGGCATCTGACCGGCGAGGAGGCGGGCTACATCGTCGAGAACTGCGAGGCCAAGGCGTTCGTCTGCTCGGCCGAGCTGGGCCAGGGGGTGGCGGCGGGCGCCGCTGCCGCAGGCGGCCCGGACCTGGTGCGGATCGCAGTATTCCACTCCGATGCTGGCGACGAGCGCGGCGCCGGCACTGCGGCACACGGCATCCCGCCCGGGTTCGAGGACTACGCGGTGGTGCTCGGCGCCGAGGACGGCGCCGCCGTCGACGACCCGGTGCTCGGCACCCAGATGCTCTACACCTCGGGCACGACCGGCCGGCCCAAGGGCGTGCACCGCGACGCCCGCACCCCGGCCAGCGCGCTGGCCACGGTCAACTTCTGCGGCTACGACGAGGACTGGGCGACGTCGGTCGACGCCCACCTGGTCACCGGCCCGCTCTACCACGCCGCCCCGCTCGCCTTCTCGGTGGCCGTGCCGGCCCTCTACGGCGTGCCGCTCGTCATCATGGACCACTTCGACCCCGTGGAGTTCCTCCGCCTGGTCGAGTCCCACGGCGTCACCCACACCCACATGGTGCCGACCATGTTCCACCGCCTGCTGGCCGTCCCCCCCGACGAACGCGGGCGCTTCGACACCTCGTCGTTGCGCTTCGTGATCCACGGCGCCGCACCGTGCCCGGTGCCGGTCAAGCAGCGACTGATCGAGTGGCTGGGCCCGGTGGTGGTCGAGTACTACGCCGCCACCGAGGGACTGGGCACCCTGGTCGACTCGGCCACCTGGCTGGAGCACCCGGGCACGGTGGGACGCCCCATGGTGCCGGGGCTGGTCAAGGTGGCCGACGACACGGGCGCCGAGCTCCCGCCCGGCGAGGTCGGCCTGGTCTTCCTGCAGGCCCCGCCCTCGACCGCGTTCGATTACTACGGCGACCCGGAGAAGACGGCGGGCGCCTTCCGTGACGACTACTTCACCCTCGGCGACATGGGCTACATGGACGCCGAGGGCTTCTTGTACCTGACCGACCGCACGGCCAACCTGATCATCTCCGGCGGGGTGAACATCTACCCGGCCGAGGTCGACGCCGTGCTCCTCGAGCACCCGGCCGTCGGCGACGTCGCCACCATCGGGGTGCCCGACGAGGAGTGGGGCGAGGTGGTGCTGGCCGTGGTGCAGCCGGGTGAGGGGGTCACCGGATCCGACGAGCTGGGGGCGGAGCTGATGGCGTTCTGCCGGGACCGCCTGGCCCACTACAAGTGCCCCCGCCAGGTCGACTTCGTGGCCGAGCTCCCCAGGGAGGATACTGGGAAGATCTTCAAGCGGAAGCTGCGCGAACAGTACAGGGCGAGCACTACAGGCAAAAGGAGCTGAACGTGGGTATCTGTGACGGACGGGTCGTCGTCATCACCGGGGCGGGCCGAGGCATCGGCCGCGAGCACGCCATCGAGTTCGCGCGGCAGGGTGCCAAGGTGGTCGTCAACGACCTCGGTGGCGAGATGGACGGCAGCGGGTCCTCCACCGGGCCCGCGGGTGAGGTCGTCGACGAGATCCGCGCCATGGGCGGCGAGGCGGTGGCCAACGGCGACGACGTCTCCGACTGGGACGGGGCGGGCCGGCTGATCCAGTCGGCCGTCGACGCCTTCGGCACCATCGACGTACTGGTGAACAACGCCGGCATCCTGCGCGACCGCATGCTGGTCAACATGACCATCGACGAGTGGGACGCGGTGATCAAGGTGCACCTGCGCGGCACATTCGCTCCCACCCGACACGCCGTGGAGTACTGGCGCAACCGCACCAAGGCGGGCGAGACCAACGACGCCCGGGTCATCAACACCACATCGCCTTCGGGCATCTACGGCAACGTCGGCCAGACCAACTACGGCGCCGCCAAGGCGGGGATCGCCTCGTTCACCATCATCGCCGCCATGGAGCTCGGTCGCTACGGCGTGACGGTCAACGCCATCGCCCCGGCTGCTCTCACCCGCATGACCGAGAACCTGGGCATGGCCGACGCTTCGCGGGACCTCAAGCCCGAGGAGTTCGACCCGCTCGACCCGGCCAACATCTCGCCGCTGGTCGTGTGGCTGGGCAGCCCGGAGTCCAAGGACGTCACCGGGCGTGTCTTCAACGTCGTGGGCGGCACCATCTCGGTGGCCGAGGGATGGGTGGCCGGACCGGGCCAGGACAAGGGCGACCGCTGGGACCCCGCCGAGCTGGGCTCGGTCATCCCCGAACTGGTGGCCAAGGCGGCGCCCAACGCCAACATGGGAGGCCAGCGCAAGTAGCCCGTGCCCGCAGGCCGCGCCACGGGATACCCTCGGCCAATGGACACCGAGGCGACCCCTCCGATCCCGGGCCGGCGGGACGCCGAGGCGGCCGTCCAGGTCGTCCACGACCACGCGGACATGCTGTTCCTCTGGGACTACGAGCGCGACCGGGGCCAACTGGTCACGCTCTACGAGAAGGCCATGGGTTCGCAGTGGAACAGCGTCACCGACCTCGACTGGTCGACCGACGTCGACCCCGAGCGGCTGGTCGCCGAGCAGGACGCACCGCTGCTGGCCGTGGCCCGGGTGGCCGGCACGCTGCCGGGTTCGCCTCTGGCGACCTGGCGCGAGCGCGAGTACACGCGGCTTGGCATCGAGCTCCTCAAGGCCAACCTCTCACAGTTCATGCATGGTGAGCAGGGCGCCATGATGACGGCGGCCAAGATCGTCGAGACGGTCCCGTGGATCGACGCCAAGTACTACGCGTCGACCCAGACGATGGACGAGGCGAGGCATACGGAGGTGTTCGCCAAGTATCTCCGCACCAAGCTGGGCGACGCCTACCCCATGAGCCCGTTCCTCAAGGAGCAGATCTGGGCGCTGCTCGAGGACCCGCGCTGGGACATCGCGTACCTCGGCATGCAGATCGTGATCGAGTCGCTGGCGCTCGCCGCCTTCGGCGACATGCTGCGGCGCACCACCGAACCCCTGCTGCACAAGCTCCTGCGCTATGTGATGTCCGATGAGGCACGCCACGTGGCCTTCGGCGTGCTGACCCTGAGCGAGCTCTACGGTGACCTCTCGGAGACCGAGCTGCGCGAACGCCAGGATTTCCTCCTCGACGCCACGCTCAATTCGCGGGGCCGCGCCACGACGCCCGAGGTGTGGGAGCGCATGGGGACGACGGCCGACGAGGTCCTTCCCTTCATCGTCGAGGCGGCGCAGAAGTCCAAGGTGAACCCCATGCGCGGCTTCGCCCGGGGCTTCTTCTCGAAGCTGGTGCCCAACGTGCGCAAACTCGGGCTGCTCGACGCCAACGGCGGCTACCTGCGCCAGAAGTGGGGCGAGGCCGGGCTGCTCGAGTTCGAGTTCGCCGACGACACGGGGTCCGACTACGAGGCCTACGACGCCGTGGCGCAGGACCGGGCCGCCGCCGGCCCGCCGCCGGGCAAGCCAACGGGCAAGCCAACGGGCAGCTAGCGGGCCGGCCTCAGCGAGGCCAGGGTGGCGTCCATCCTCTCGTGGTAGTCGACGCCGCCCTGCGTCATGACCACGGTCTCGCGCTCGCGCACGATGAGTCCGCTGCCGGGGACGACCCAGTAGTCGGTCGGGTTGGTGCCGTGCACCGTGCCGGCGTAGCGCAAGGTGATGCGGACGTGCTCGACGGCCACCACCTGCCCGCCCACGGTCGCGTTGGCCGCCCCGAGGACCTCGCCCTCCAGGGCGACACGCTCGGCCGGATGGTCCAGCGAGCAGGTGGCGCGCCAGCGCGGCCCGCCAGCCGGTGGTGGGAGCAGGTAGCCCGTGGCCGGGCAGGTCACCACCGACCGGGTGGTCGAGCCGGCGATCGACTCGTCGGTGACCAGCGAGGGCAGCGTCAGGCCACCACCCGCCCCGGGGCACTCCACCACGGCCTCGGAGTGTTGCTCGACCGGGACCCAGGACACGGTGGCGCACCGGCCGTCGGCCACGATCATCGAGGTGGACGTCGGGAACGAGCGCTCGACGCCGACCAGGTTGAGCCCCTCGTCCCCGCTCGTCCGGTAGGTGTACACGCCCGGAGCCGGCAGGTGAGCTCCCGCCTGGTCCATCGCACCCGGGTCCTGCGCCCTCAGGTACATGCGCAGCGCCTCGCGCAGCCCGACCGGTGACGAGACGGTGCGGAACACCAGCGCCCAAGCCGTGCCGCCGGCCGAGGCCACGATGACGAGCGCCAGGATCAGCACCGACAGGACGCGGTGCTGCTGCACCCACCCCCAGACGATCACGTCGCCCATGCTATTGCCGCAGCCCTCCCCGGGGGAGGCAGCCTGGTGTGTCGGCAGCGCGGCCCGGGGCGGCGTCAGCCGGGGTCGGGCACCCAGTTGCCGTGGAAGCCGGCCGGCACCCGCTGGGGGAGCTCGATCACGGCCTGCTCCTCACCACCGATGTCCTCGGCGTTGAGCACGTGCAGGGCCGACGTAGCCGCCTGCCGCGTCATGGACGAGGGTGAGGATCCAGCCCTCCGCCTCGCCCGCGTCGTCACTGCGTGGGACGAACACCGCCTCGCCCAGGGTCGCCCCGCTCCCAAAGGAGCGCGACTCGCTCGTTCGCCGTTCGAGGTCGTGGCGGAGCAGCACCGACTCGGTGCCGACGAGGTCCTCGGTCCGGCCGACGGCGACGGCGTAGCCATAACGGTGGGGCAGCCCCACCCGACGCTCGTCGACCCGAGGGAACTCCTGACCCCGGTCGTCGAGGCGCTCCTCCTTGACCCCGCCACCCTGGCCGTCGAGGTGCCACCGCTCCAACGTGGGCACGCCCTCGGACGGCCCGAGCAGATGGGAGCGGAACATGGAGGGGTGGCGTGCCACGTCGAGGACGACGCCGCCGCCCGGCTCGTCGAAGGCGTTCATCGGGTGGAACACGTAGCAGGGCTCCACGTCGTGCCAGACCACCTCGGTGGACTCCCCGTCACGGGGCAGCAGACCCACCCGGGCGTGGTAGCCGTCGTGCCAGCGGTACGGGAAGCGCGCACCGGAGGTGGCCGCCTCGACGTCGAACAGGACGGGCAGGTCGAAGAGGACGATCCACCGCTGGGTGATGGCGGTGTCGTGCACACTGACCGGGCCGCCCAGGGTGACGCGCCGCGACGAGCGCACGGTCGCGTTGCGGTCGATGATCGTGACCTCGACGTCGTTGCCCCACCCCCAGAAGTACGACACGGCGTAGAGCTCGCCGGTGAGCGGGTCGCGCTTGGGGTGTGCCGTGTAACCGCCCTCGAGCGTGCCGCCGAAGTCGCACCGCCCGATGGTCTCGAGCTCGTCGGTCAGCTCGTAGGGCCGGGCACCGGCCTCGACGATGGCGAACGTGCGCCCGGCATGGCCGATCACGTTGGTGTTGGGCGCGAAGTCCATGCCCGCGTGGACGCTGCCCGACGGCGCCGGCTCACCGAGTGCCTCGGCCACCAGGGAGGACCGGACCCAGCGGTTGCGGTACCACTCGGCCCGACCGTCACGCAGCCGGATGCCGTGCACCATCCCGTCGCCAGTGAACCAGTGGTAGGTCGCCGGCTCGGGAGGGCTGACCGGGTTGGGTCCGTTGCGCAGGTAGCGGCCGCACAGCGCCTCGGGGATACTGCCGCGGACGGTGAGCTCGGTCGCCGTGACCTCCTCGGTCACGGGGGCGTAGTTGCCCTCCAGGTACGGGTTCGTGGCCAGGGTCACTCGGCCCCCCTTCGTCGTCCGGCGCCGTGCGCAGGCGCCGCTCCCCACGCTACGCAGAGAGGGCCCCGTCGACAACGGGCCGCCTGACCGGGTCGCGCCGTCAGGCCGCCTGGTCAGACCACCTGGTCAGACCGCCCCTCGAGGTCTCCGGCCCGTCCCTCGGGACCACCGATCGAGCGAAGGGCAGGTGACGTGTCCTCGGACCCCGCACAAATCCGGTGCCCGACGCCCCCGCCTGCGCTAAGGTGGTATTCCGAGGGCAACACCACAACGCAGTTTTGGAAATCCCTCTGGCTCGTCAGAGCCAAGGCCATGACCTCAGACGACATGAGGTCAAATCCGGCCAGGAGAGGAGTGGATTTCCATGCCAACTGGATCTGTGAAGTGGTTCAACTCTGAGAAGGGTTTCGGCTTCATCACCCAGGACGGTGGCGGGGACGACGTCTTCGTGCATTTCAGCGCGATCTCGGGTTCGGGCTACCGCAACCTCGAAGAGGGGCAGAAGGTCGAGTTCGAGACCAAGGAGGGCCCCAAGGGGCTTCAGGCCGACAACGTTCGCGCCATCTGACCGCCGCCTTGAACTGAACGACAGGACCCCGCCTCAAACCGAGGCGGGGTCCTGTCAATTCGACCACTGGACTCAACCACCGGATTCAACCGCTCAACCCGCCGAATCGACCACCGGACTCAACCGCCGGAATCGAGCGCCCGATTCAGCCTGCCGATTCAGGCCGCGCCTGGGGCAGTTGCAGCTGGCGACGTCCGAGGCGGGCCCGGAAGCCCGGCGTCACCAGTAGGGCCGATGCTGGCGGGTCGTCACCTCGAGCACGGCATCGGCAAACTCGCGCCTGCAGACGACGAGGTCGGGCAACCAGGCGTCCGGATCGCCGTAGCGCAGCGGGGACCCGTCGAGCCGGCTGGCGTGGAGCCCGCTGGCCAGGGCCACGGCCACGGGGGCGCACGAGTCCCACTCGTACTGCCCGCCGGCGTGCACGTAGACCTCCGCCGCCCCGAGGACGACGGCCGCGATCTTTGCGCCGGCCGAACCCATGGGGACCATGACCCCGTCGATGGCCTCGGCTACGTCGTAGGCCACGTCGGGCGGGCGGCTGCGGGACACCACGAGCCGCGGGCGCTCCCCGGCGGGGAACGGTGGCAGGGCCGGCGGCTCGCCGGTCGAGAGCACGAGGTCCAGGGCCGGGAGCGCCACGGCCCCGACAACGGGCTCGCCGCCGATGGCCAGCGCCACGTGCACGGCCCAGTCGCTGCGCTCGAGCTGACGGAACTCGCGGGTGCCATCGAGGGGGTCGACGATCCAGAGGCGCCCCTCGCCGGCCACGTGCTCGAGACCCTCCTCGGACCGCACGTCGTCGTCGGGATAGAGCCGCGCCAGCTCGCCCACCAGGAACCCGTGGGAGAGCCGGTCACCCGCCCCGCCAAGATCCCGGAGCGCCGGTGGGTCCGAGCGCAGCTCCATCAATGCCCGGCCAGCCGCTACCGCCAGCGTGGCCGCGTCGCGGTGCTCGGCGGCCAGATCCTCGGACATGACCCCCCTGTTTAGACCAACCTCCGGTCTGTAGCCCACCTGGTCAGCTCGTGGCGGGTGGAGAGCTGCAGCTTGCGCAGCACGGAGGAGACATGTGACTCCACCGTCTTGGCCGAGATCATGAGGTCGCGCGCCACCTCCTTGTAGGTGTAGCCACGGGCGATGAGGCGCAGAACCTCGCGCTCGCGGGGCGAGAGCTGGTCGAGCTCCGAGTCGACCCCTCGATCGGGTACGGGCCCGCCTCCCTGCGCGAAGGCGTCGAGGACGAACCCGGCCAGCCGGGGCGAGAAGACGGCGTCGCCGGCCGCCACGCTGTGGACGGCTTGCAGCAGCTCAGGCCCCGAGATCGTCTTGGTGACGTACCCGCGGGCGCCCGCCCGGATGACATCGATCACGTCCTCTGGGGCGTCCGAGACGGAGAGGGCCAGGAACTGCACCTCGGGGTTGCGCGCGTGGACGCCGCGCAGCACCGCCTGCCCCCCGCCACCGGGTAGGTGCACGTCGAGCAGGACCACCTCGGGCAGACGCTCGTTGATGAGCTCCACGGCGGCACCGGCTTCGTCGGCCTCGCCCACCACCTCGACCTGGTCTCCCAGCTCCGCCTTGACCCCGGCCCGGAATACGGCGTGATCCTCGACGAGGAAGATGCGCGGTCGGCCGGTGCTCACGGCACTCGCTCCCGGCGTGGCATCGACAGCTGGATCTCGGCGCCTTCCCCGGGCGACGAGCGGATGACCGCGGTGCCACCGAACCGGGCCATGCGGGAGCGGATCGACTGCGCGATCCCCTGCCGGCCCTCGGGGACGTCGTCGGGGTCGAACCCACGGCCCCGGTCCCGCACGTAGAGCTCCACCTCGTCCGGACCCACTTCGGCGTACACCGAGACCTGCCCCACCCCGGACCACTTGGCCGCGTTCACCGTGGCCTCCCGGGCCGCGTCGAGCATGGCGCGCAACGCCTCATCGAGCGGGCAGTCCCCCACCACGACCACCTGCACGGCAATCTGATGGTCGGCCTCGACCTGGCGCTGGAGGAGCCCGACACCCTCGGCGAGCATCGTCGCGTCTTCCCCGATGGCGCCCGGCGGGCGACCCTCGAAGAGCCATGCCCGCAGTTCGCGCTCCTGGGCCCGGGCCAGCCGCACCACATGCTGGGGGTCGTCGGCCGACCGCTGGATCAGCGCCAGGGTCTGGAGCACCGAGTCGTGCACGTGGGCCGCCATCTGCGCCCGCTCCTCGGCCAGGGCCCGCGCCTGGCGCTCGGCGATGAGGTCGCGCACGAGGCTGAGCCACCAGGGTCCAAAGACGATCACGCTCGCCGCCACCACGAGGGCGGCACCGCCGACCGGCCGCAGGGCCGCCACGGTGGTGTGCCCCTCGACCAGGAGGACGATCCCCGCCGCGCCGACCAGCACACCGAGCGCGACCCGGGCGAGCAGCCAACGGCGGCCACGCCCGTGGGCGTCGGCCCCGAACATGGGCACGACGTCGTTGTCGATGAAGGCCCGCTCGGAATCGTTCGCGTTTCGCCAGATGAGGACGACCACACCCAGAGCGAGCAAGGTCGGCCAACCGACGAATCCGACGAAAGCGACGTGCAGCGAGCTGGTGACCAGCTGGACCAGGACCAGCACCGGGATGAGGACGGCCGCGATCAGGCGGATGCCGCGGCGGTCGTTCACCGCGCGCGAGAGGATGCTCGACTCCTCGTCCTCCATCGGGATGATGAGCCAGGCAACGGCGTACACGAGGACCATGACGCCGCTGGCGATGGCCAGCAGGGCGAACCCGATGCGCACCCAGGTGGCATCGATGCCCGTGGCGCGGGCGACCCCGCCGCACACGCCACCCAGCACCCGGTTGTCCGGGGTGCGGCGCAGGGCGCGCAGCCTCATCGCTCCGTCGTGACGGTGCCCCGGAACACGCCGGCGGTGAGGGCTCTGGCATGCGTGCGCGCCCACCGGCCCGTCCGTGGGCGGGCCGGCCTCGGGACGAGGGCGGCCGGGATCGGGTGGTTCAACGATGCACCGATGATCGCGCGACCTGGCCCATGTGGCCATCAGGGACTTCCCTGAGCCGGCCCCCGAACGCCTCGGGGTCGCGTGGGGGTCCGACCAGGGTCGTACCGGATTCACGACGGGCCGGGACGGCGTCACGCTGGACCCATGGACAGCGACCACGACAACGAGCAGCGCCCGACCGGAGGGCACGACCCTGGGCACGATCCTGGGCACGATCCTGGGCGCGATCCTGGGCGCGATCCTGGGCACGGGAGCTCCGACGGCTTCGTCAGCTCCCCCATGGCCGACCACCTGCCGCCCAGCGGGATGCGCCTCCACCGGGCTGGGCGTGGCCGCATGCTGGCCGGGGTGGCGGCCGGGGTCGCCGACTACTTCGGGGTGGACCCCACGCTGGTGAGGTTCGCCTTCGTGCTGCTCGCCCTGCTCGGGGGCATGGCCGTCCCCGTCTACCTGGCCGGGTGGCTGCTCATCCCCGACGAGGAGAGCGACGTCTCGGTGGCCGAGGAGCTGCTCGCCCGCGAGCGGACCCGGGGTGCCTACTGATTCCGGACACCGGACGTCTGGACGATTGACGCCGGACACCAGAGACCGAACACCCGAGAGTGCTCGGGAGAGCGAGCGAGAGGAGCACGCATGCGATATCGCTGGGACCCCATGTACCCGACGGGCCGCCGGGACCCTCATGCCCACGACGCCTCGATGCGGGCGTCGGACGACGAGCGCAACGCTGTCGCCGACAAGCTGTCCCGGCACTACGCCGAGGGCCGCCTGGACGAGTCCGAGTTCAAGACGCGACTCGACGCCGCCATGTCGGCCACCACCCGGGGCGACCTCAACGGGTTGTTCCACGATCTGCCGCGCCTGCCCAGCGAGCCCCCGGCACCGGCGCCGCGGCGCCGGCGAGCCATCGAGTGGATCTTCTTGGCCCTGCTGGTGGCGATCGCAGCCGGTGCCTCCATGTCGACGTGGCCGTTCGTCCACGTCCCGTGGCTGCTGGTGGCGCTGGTGGCGTTCGTCGTGTGGAGGCGGGTGGGGCACCACCACCACGATCACCGTCACGACCAGCGGAACCTCGGCACCGGGCCCAGCTCCGTCATGGACCACTGAAGCTCGGTCATGGGCCACCCCGAGGGCGGGGCCGGGGGCCGGGGGGGAGTTCCCCTGAGCGCCTGTTCAGGGTGCGCACCCGACGGGCCGATACAGGGACATGGCCGCTACAGGGACATGGTCGCTGCGCGTGCAGGGACATGACCGCTGCGCGCCCCGGTGACCCCCAGCCGGTGGCCCGACCGATACCATTGACGCCGTACACGGACGCCGGGGGGTGGCGGTGTCACGAGCCCGAGGAGAGCCCCCTACATGCGCAGCCTGGCCGGGTGGTGTGTCCGGCACCGTCGCATCGTCGTGCTTCTCTGGCTGCTGGTCCTGGTGGTCTCGAGCTTCCTCGCCAAGTCGGTCGGCACGCAGTTCTCGAACAACTTCAACTTCCCGCACACACAGTCCTTCGATGCGATCCACCTGCTGAAGTCGGTGGCGCCCGCCCAGTCCGGGGACACCGAACAGGTGGTCTTCGGGACGTCGGGCGGGGCAAAGCTGACGGATCCCGCCGTCGGCCAGCGCATCAACACGATGGTGAACGAGATCAAGGCGCTGCCCCACGTGTCGGTGGCGGTGAGCCCCTACGACTCGTCGGGCAACCTGGTCAACAGCACGAACATCAACGCCGACCACACCGTCGGCTGGCTCCAGGTCAACTTCGACAAACAACCCAACGCCCTGTCGAGCGCTGAGGCCAAGACGTACGTCCACATCATCACGAGCACCTCCGGCGAAGGCCTGACGGTGGCCGACACCGGGCCCCTGGCCGAGAACGCCAACAACCCGTCCCTCAGCAGCAGCGGGCTCGGCGTGCTGCTCGCCATGGTCGTCCTGCTGCTCGTCTTCGGCTCGGTCTTCGCCGCACTGCTCCCGATCCTCTCGGCCCTGTTGGCCCTGGGCACCGCGTATGGCCTCATCGCGCTGATGAGCCACGTGATCGGCATGCCGGACATCTCGCCCGAACTGATGCTGCTGATCGGCCTCGGGGTCGGCGTCGACTACGCCCTCTTCATCGTGACGAGGCACCGCCAGGGTCTGGTGGCCGGCCAGGACCCCGAGGAGTCCATCGTCAACGCGGTCAACACCTCGGGCCG
The DNA here is from genome assembly GCA_963781955.1 of uncultured Acidimicrobiaceae bacterium. GTDB lineage: Bacteria > Actinomycetota > Acidimicrobiia > Acidimicrobiales > RAAP-2 > Bog-473. The sequence continues at coordinate 968,489 of CAWAHU010000001.1, read as the reverse complement.
AGCCGTCATGTTCGCCGGCATCATCGTGTGCATCGCCCTGCTGGGCCTCTTCGCCCTCGGGATCAGCTTCCTCTACGGCCTGGCCCTGGCGGCCGCCATCGGTGTGGCGCTCACCATGATCGCCGCCCTCACCCTGCTGCCGGCCATGCTCGGGTTCATCGGCCCGAAGGTGATGAGCCGGAAGCAGAAGAAGAACCTGGCCGAGAACGGACCACGCGTGGTCGGCTCGGACTCCAAGGGCTTCTGGCCCAACTGGGCCGATCGGGTGCAGCGCTGGCCGTGGCTGTCGGCCGGAGCCGCGCTGCTGATCATCGTGGCGATGGCCCTCCCCTTCTTCTCCCTGCGGCTGGGCTCGGCCGACCAGGGCACCGACCCGGCAGGGACACCGACCCGGACCGCGTTCGACATGCTGTCCAAGGGCTTCGGGCCCGGGTACAACGGGCCGCTCATGCTCGTAGCCGTGGTGCAGCCCGACCAGAAACAGGTGATCAACGAGGTAGTGAACGCCGTCACCAAGCAGGCGGACGTGCATCACGTCGCAAGTCCGGTCTACATCCCGAGCAAGACGGGGTCAGGCGACGTCGTCCTGGTCAATGTGTACCCGGGCTCCGCCCCGCAAGACGGGTCGACCACGGACTTGGTCACTCACCTGCGGTCGGACACGATCCCGCAGGTGACGCACGGCACCGGGGTGAACGTCCTCGTCGGCGGCAACACCGCCATCTACATCGACTTCGCCGACGTGCTCGGCTCGAAGCTGCCGCTGTTCGTGGGTCTGGTGGTACTGCTGTCCTTCCTCCTCTTGATGACCGTGTTCAGATCGGTGGTGATCCCACTCACCGCGGCTGTCATGAACCTGCTCTCCATCGGTGCGGCGCTGGGCATCCTGGTCGCCGTCTTCCAGTGGGGTGACCTCGGCTCGCTGATCGGGTTGCAGGGCACCGGACCCATCGAAGCGTTCCTCCCGGTGATGCTCTTCGCCATCCTCTTCGGCCTCTCCATGGACTACCAGGTGTTCCTGGTATCCCGGATGCGCGAGGAGTACATCAAGTCAGGCGGTGACAACGGGGTGGCCGTGCGCAACGGCCTCGCCGCCACCGGCAAGACCATCACGGCGGCCGCCCTGATCATGATCCTGGTGTTCGCCTCGTTCATCCTGGGCGGGAACCGGATCATCAAGGAGTTCGGGATCGGTCTCGCCGCCGGGATCCTGGTCGACGCCATCCTCATCCGGATGGCCATCGTGCCCTCGGTGATGATGCTCTTCGGCCAAGCCAACTGGTGGTTCCCCAAGTGGCTCGACCGTATGCTCCCGAAGATCTCGGTCGACCCCGAAGGCGTCGTGCCCACGCCAATCCCGGCGGGCGAGGCGGGTTCAGGTGCGGCAACCGGCTCCGAGGCGGGCGAGCCCGAGACCGACACGGAGATGGCCGGCACACGCTGACGCCCTGGGAGCTCACGACGGGGGTCCGCAGCCCTCCCGGTCGGGTTCCCTTGGCCTTCACGTGTTAGCGAGAGCGCGACCGTGTTGAGATCGAGGCGCTGCTCGACTCGCAGGAATCACGACCCGAGCCAGGCCCCCGCGTGGCTCGTCTCGGCCGGCAACGAGCGACTCCTCGGGGCGTGATTCGAGACGGCCGTCAACCTGCCTGATTCAAGGACGGCCCGGCCTGTTGCCGGGCGGTCCGGCGCGACTCAGACCTTGCGCCCGGCAAAGGCGAGGAGTTGCACCGTCGGTGTGGCGTCCGCCGGTGCCGGTTGCTCGGGGCCGAAGACCCCGGGCACCCGGAGGTCCGGGCCGATCATCTGGTGACCGACCTCCAACGCCGTCTCGACCAGCGCGGTGTCCTCGATCGTCTGATTGGTCGCGCTCGCGATGTCGGCCGCGTGCGTCAAGACGTCGAACACCGCGATGTTGATGGCCACGCCCGCCGGCATCTCGCCGAAGGGCAGCTTGACCGTCTTCTCCAGCGCGCCCGGTGCCTCGAAGGCGGCCACGGCACGCTTCGACGCCGTCTCCCACGCCCCCACATAGTCGTCGCCCAGGTTGTCGCCGCTCATCAGCGTGCCGAGCAGGTCGTCGGGAACCGATCCCTCCTCCACGCACACCGCGAACATGGTCGCTCCACCGGTGATGTGATTGATGACATCTCGCACGGTCCACTCCGTGCACGGAGACGGCAGTCCGAGCTGTGACGGATCGGTCCCCCTGACGACCTTGTCCGTGCTGGCCACCACCTGCTTCATCGTTGCGACGCTGTCCATTGCTTGCCTCCCCGACGAGTCTGCGGTGATCCCTGTGGCGCCACCGCCAGGCACCGGCAGCATACCGATGGGGGTTGCGCCTGTCTCGTGGAGCCGTTCGAGCGTCGAGCGAAGGTGCCGGGGCGTCCGGCGCGGCCCGGGGTCACGAAGAAGGGCCGCTCACCAGGCGTAGTCCTCGGGCGCCGTCTTGTGGCCCGGGAAGATCTCGTCCAGGCGCTCGAGCACGACGTCTTCGAGGTCGACCTCGACGGCGTGCAGCGCTCCCTCGAGGTGCTCGGGCGTGCGCGGCCCGACGATGGGAGCGGTGACGGCCGGCCGGCTGAGCAGCCAGGCCAGGCCCAGCGTGCCGGGGTCCACTCCGACATCGGCGGCCAGGTCCTCGTACGCCTCGAGTTGGGGACGGCGCTCCTCGAGGGTCCGCCCGAGGTGACCGGCGTACCGGCGGCTGCCTTCGCTCTCCTTGCGCACCACCCCGCCCAGCAACCCGCTGGCCAGCGGGGACCAGGGGATGACGCCCAGCCCGTAGGCCTCGGCCGCAGGGAGCACCTCCAGCTCGACCTGGCGGACGAGCAGGTTGTAGTGGGATTGCTCGCTCACCAGGCCCAGGAGGTTGCGGCGGGACGCCGCCTCCTGGGCCCGGGCGATGTGCCAGCCGGCGAAGTTCGACGAGCCGACGTAGATGATCTTGCCCTGAGCCCGCAGGACCTCCATGGCCTCCCAGATCTCCTCCCACGGCGACCTCCGGTCGACGTGGTGCATCTGGTACAGGTCGATGTAGTCGGTCTGCAGCCGACGGAGGCTGGCCTCGCAGGCGCGCCGGATGTTGAGCGCGGAGAGGCGGCCCTCGTTCGGCCACTCCCCCATGTCCCCGTAGAGCTTGGTGGCCAGCACCGTCTTCTCGCGCCGCGCTCCCCCTGGGCGAACCACCGGCCCACGATCTCCTCGGTGGCGCCGCGTCCCTTGGAGCGGCCGTACACGTTGGCCGTGTCGAAGAAGTTGATCCCGGCATCGAGGGCGGAGTCCATGATGGCGTGCGAGGTGGGCTCGTCGGTCTCGGGCCCGAAGTTCATGGTGCCGAGGCAGATGCGGCTGACGACGAGGCCGGTGCGGCCGAGGTGTGTGGTGCGCATGGCACCGAACCTACCGCCTCGGGGCGGCCGGCCCCCGGGACGGGTCCGGCGGGCCGGCGGGGCGCGCCCGAAGGGCAATTCGCCGGTCGAGCAGGCATCCCACTACGGTGAAAAGGACAGAGATCCCGAGTCTGGGGGCACAATGCCGCAACAGATCCCACTGGTGGACTACCTGGTGCTGGGCGACGAGCCGCACCTGGTGGCCAACGAGTGCACCTCGTGCGGGGCACGGTTCTTCGACCGCCGCAACGCGTGCGCGTCCTGCGAGGGCACCGAGTTCAAGAGGGCCGACGTCCCGACGACCGGCGAGGTCCGGGCCTTCACCATCGTGTCGTTCGCTGCGCCGGGCATCCCGGTACCCTTCGTGGCAGCGGTGATCGACTGCGAGGGCACGAGCGTGGGGGCGAACCTCATCAACGTGACGCCTGACCCCGAGCACGTGTCGCTCGGCATGAAGGTGCGGCTGGCCACCGAGGTGATCGGGACCGACGACGAGGGCACCGAAGCGGTCGGCTTCGGCTTCGAACCACTGGGAGGTTGAGCTGATGGCATCGGCATCGGAAGAGCTGTGGATCCTGGGCATCCACATGACCAAGTTCGGCAAGCACCCGGACAAGGACGTGGTCGACCTGGCCTCGGAGGCCGTGCAGGGCGCACTGGCCGACGGGGGCGTGACGATGAAGGACATGGGGATCATCGGGGCGGGCAACCTGATGGGCGCCGCCGCCCCCACCGGGCAGATGGTCCAGAAGCAGCTGGGCCAGACGGGCATCCCCGTCTTCAACGTGTCCAACGCCTGCGCCACCGGCGCCACGGCGCTGCGCGTGGCCGCCATGGCGATCAAGGCCGGCGAGACCGACATGGGTCTCGCCTTCGGTGTCGAGAAGCTTGCCGGCGCCGGCCTCCTCGCCGGCGGCAGCCGCTCGGGTGACTCGAACACCTGGACCCCGCACGGCCGCTACGGCGCGGTGGCGGCGGTCGACGGCCGCATCGGCACCCAGACCATGCCCGGTGTCTTCGCCCAGATCGGCATGGAGTACGGCCACAAGTACGGCGGAACCAGCTTCGAGCTCTTCGCGCAGATCAGCGAGAAGAACCACTCGCACTCGACGCTGAACCCGCTCGCTGCCTACACCAAGAAGATGACGCTCGAGCAGATCATGGGCGACGTCATGATCGCCTACCCGAACACGAGGCCCATGTGCTCGGCCAACTGCGACGGCGCCGCGGCGGCCGTGGTGGTGTCGGGCTCGAAGCTCAAGACCCTGTCGCTCGAGCAGCAGAAGCGTGCGGTCAAGATCTCGGCCTCGATCCTCACCACCGACCCGTTCGAGGAGGCCTGCCAGATCCTGCCGAACGTCAACTCGCTGACGCGCAACGCGGCCACGCAGGCCTACGAGCAGGCGGGCGTGTCGCCCTCCGACCTGAACCTGGTGGAGCTGCACGACTGCTTCGCCACGGCCGAGCTGGTCCACTACGACAACCTGATGCTCTGCGAAGAGGGCGGCGCGGCTGACTTCTTCAAGTCGGGTGCCACCTGGCGGGACGGCAAGACCCCGGTCAACGTCTCGGGCGGCCTCGAGTCGAAGGGCCACCCCATTGCCGCCACCGGCATCGCCAACGTCTGGGAGGTGGCCACGCACCTGCGGGGCGAGGCCGGCGACCGCCAGATCGAGGGCGCCAAGGTGGGCATGACCCACGTCATCGGGCTGGGCTCCGCCTGCGGCGTGCACATCCTGGAGAAGTCAGCAGCGTAAGCCTGGGCACCGGAGTGGGCACCACCGGACCGGGGCGCGGACGGTGACCACTCCCCCGGCAGCGGCCGTCTACGACACCATCGGGCGCGGCTACACCGCCCACCGGGGCGAGGACCCACGCTGGGCCGCCGTCATCGAGCAGCAGCTCGGCGAGGCACGCGTGGTGGTGAACGTCGGTGCGGGCACCGGCTCCTACGAGCCGTCCGACCGCGCCCTGATCGCGGTCGAGCCGTCCGGCGTGATGGTGAGCCAGCGCCCGGCCGGTGCGGCCCCGGTGGTGCGGGCCAGCGCGTCCGCCCTGCCCCTGCCCACGGGTTGCGCCGACGTGGCCCTCGCCATCTGCACCGTGCACCACTGGGACGACGCGGCCGCCGGCCTGGCCGAGCTCTGCCGCGTGGCGCCGCGCCGGGTCGTCCTCGCCATCGACTTCGAGATCCACTCGCAGTTCTGGCTGCTCGAGGACTACCTGCCCGAGGTGCGCGACTCCACTCGGGAGATCGGGCCCACGGCGGACGCCGTCGCCGACATCATCGGCGCCACTACGGTCATCGACTTGCTCGTGCCGCGTGACATGCAAGACGGGGTGCTCGGCGCCTACTGGTGCCGACCCGAGGCGTACCTCGACCCGGCGGTCCGGGCCAACTGCTCCGGCCTGGCCCTGGCCGACCCGGCCGTGATCACCCGCGGCGTCGCCGCGCTCGAGTCGGACCTCTCGAGTGGTGCCTGGCACGAGCGGCATGCCGATCTGTCGGACCTGGACGCCGTCGACATCGGGTACCGCCTGCTCGTCGCCGACCCGCGCTGACGGTGGCAGGGCGGCGCCTCAGGCCGCCGGGGTCTGACCGGGTGGGGGCCTGGCCTGCGTAGGCACTCTGTCGTGGCGCTGCTGCTCCTGGCGCTCTGCTCCTTGCGCTCCTGCTCCTTGCGCTCCTCCTGGTTGCGGAGGCGGTTGTGGAAGCCGCAGAGCAGACGGCCGTTCTCCTGGGTGGTCTGCCCACCCTGCGACCAGGGCTCAATGTGGTCCCCCTCGCAGTACGCCGCCGGTTCGTAGCAGTACGGATGCGTGCACATGCGGTCCCGCAGCTCGATGGCACGGCGCGTCCCGCCCGTGAAGAGGCGGGCGCGCACGCTCACGTCGATGCGGTTGCCCAATGTGAAGATGGCGCGCTCGAAGTAGGCCGAGTCGATCCACGGGTCGAGGGCCGACGGGGCCAGGACGGTTCCGTTCTCGAGCTCGCAGATGCGGCCATGCAGCGTCTCGTACCCGACGAAGACGCTGAAGAGCGGTGCAGGGCGAATGCCGTGCTCCGGAGCCCTGCGACTACGGTCGGCCATCTCCACCAGAGCGTCCGCCCGCCGTTGCGCCGACGTGCGGGACAGCTCGTCGAGCCGGGGCGTGCGGCCGAGATGCTCCTTGGCCTCGGCGCAGTCGGTTTCGAACAGCTCGTGCTCCAGGCGGTTCAGTTCCCCGGCGACGATCGATCCCGAGATCGGGTCGAGCGTCATCTGCCCGAGCCACATTCCGCCGATGCTCGCGTCCAGGAAGACCGTGCGCGCCGCCCGGCGCTGGATCTCCGCGTCCTCGGCGCCCTCGGGATCCGCGAGCTGCTTCCAGTACGAGAGAGCACGGTAGAAGTCCTCGAAGCCCATCTGGGTCGCCTGGTCCACCAGCATCGGCTCGTCCCGCTCCATCGCCTCTTCGGTCCGGTGTCGACGCGCTCCGGCGATCGCCTTGGCCTGGTCGCTGCCGATCCGGCCCTGGAGCCAGGCGTCGGCGCAGCCGGGAAGCTGGCGCAGTGTGCGGCCGAGCCTGACCCGGCGCCGGGCCGAGCTCCTCGGGACACGACACCGCGTGGCGATCCACGCCGCCGCTGTCTTGGCGCCGTCGGCCGCCCACTCCTCCCCGGCCTCGAACGCGGTCACGGCCTCGGTGGTGAACGCCTCGAGGCGCGCCAGTTCCCGGTGCAACGCCTGGATCGACGAAGCGTCGGCGAACACCTGAGGATCGCACGCCACGAGCGCGTCGAGGGCGTCACCTAGTTCCGTGAGCGAGTTCCCGTTCCCCGGCGTCGGCACTGACGGCATGCACCAACGGAACCACGGGGTTGTGACAGGTGGCGCTGCGCACGGGGTGGCGCCTGCCACACGTCGAGCTCACGCGATCGCGGCACCACGAGATCACACGACAACACCCGATCCGGCCCGACCGTTCTCTGGGTGGGCGCTCCGTCTCGGTGCCCGCGGTGCGCCGCATTGGCGGAGTGCTCGCTCGTCGATGCTGAACCAGGCCGGCACCGTGGCCTCGTGGTCCACGTCCCCTTCACGGGACAGGTCGACCACGTCCCCTTCACCGGACAGGTCGACCGCGACAGAGTCGATCGTCCCTCCGGTGAACGGGAACGGCGCCTGGTACTCGGGCGTCACCGCGGACGCCCCGGCTACATCACCGATGATGCCGAATCGGGCGAGGCCGTCGTCGCTGACTGCGCCAGCAGGGGCACGGGGCGCGCCAGGCTCCAACTGAAGGTCTCGGGGATCTCGTCCAGCGCGAGCGGCTCGGCCAGGTCGTCCACCGTCGGGCCCACCCGATCCGCCACCGCCTGGAGCAGTTCGGCGTCGAAGCCCCACAGCTCCACCGCGTTCGTGCCCAGCATGCGTCGGACGTCATCCTCGGGCATCCCCCCGAAGACGTGGCGCACGACCTCACGGTGCACGGGGGCGGCGCCCTCGACGTGCGGGTAGTCCGCGCCCCACATCAGCCGCCCGACGCCGATCTCGTGGCGCATCTCGGCCTCGTAGCGCTTCATCAGCGACCCGCCGAGCCAGACATGCTTCTCGAAGTAGTCGCGGGGCCGCATCTCGAGGTAGCTGCGCACCGGCGCCCCGCCATGGGTGTCGAAGAACGACTCCATGTCACGGATCAACGAGGGCAGCCACTGGACGCCGTTCTCGGTCACCGCGACCCGCAGGTTCGGATGGCGGTCGAACACGCCGCCGAAGATCAGGAACCACAGGGGACGGCGGGTGAAGACGAAGACCTCGTAGAGACCGAGCATGCCGCCGTGCTTCGGGTCGTACAGGTACTTGGCGTCCGTCGCCCCGCCGGACGCGCCGGTGTGGAGGTTGACCACCATGTCCAGGTCCTCGCACGCGCTCCAGAAGGGCTCGTAGTACTCGTCGGCGTACCCGGGCAGCTTCGTGGTCACCATCATGGCGGGCAGCATCACGCCCCCGAAGATGCCGTGCTCGCGCGCCCACACCACCTCTTCGACGGCCCGGTCCATGTCGTGGAAGTCGATGGGCATGCAGCCGGCCCGGCGCCCCGGTGCGGCGGCGCAGAAGTCCGCCAGCCAGCGCATGTACCCGTGCAGCGCCGGCCAGACGACCTCGAGGCCCTTGTCGGTCCGGCCGCCGAGGTACATGGCGGGCGAAAGCCCGCCGGCCAGGATCGGCCCGGGCAGGGTGACCTCGGCGTGGATGCCTTGCTCCTCGAGCACGGCCAGCCGGCGCCCGTCCCCGTCACCGGGGATCACCCAGTCCGCGTCGTAGTGCGCCAGCCACTCGGCGGCGGCGCGGACGTCGACGCCCATGCCGGCCAGCCGCCGTGCTGCGGTGGCACGCACCGGGTCGGGGTCGTCGATCTCGCCGGGGTCGAAGCCGCCGAACATGGAGATGGCGAGCGCCGACATGTCGCCGAAGGCAGCGACCGCCTCGCGATGGGACGGGTCCACGTACGAAAGGAACTGGTCGAGGCTGTCCGGCGAGGCATGGGTGTCGGCCGACACCACCACGTAGTTGCGACCCTGCAGGTGGCCGCTCGTCGCCGTGGTCGCTCCCTCACCCATCGCAACCGCCTCTCCTCGGGCCGAAGACCTGAAATCCCTGGTCAACGACTCCCACGGACACTACCGCCGGTGCGGGGGTCCCTGCGGCCACACTGCTGCAGGCGTCACCCGGTAATTTCGGAGGCGAGATGCACACCTCTTCGACCCTGGTCCTGGTCCTGGCCGTGTTCGCCGCCAGCCTGGTGGAGATGGTCGAGGCGCTCACCTTGGTGGTGGCTGCCGGCGTGAGCCGGGGTTGGCGCTCGGCCCTGGAGGGTGCCGCCGCCGCCGCGCTCGTCCTCGGGGTGCTCGTGGTCGTCGTCGGCATCCCCCTCGTGCGCTACATCCCGATCGACGCGCTCCGGGTGATCGTGGGTGCGCTCCTCCTCGTGCTCGGCCTGAACTGGCTCCGCAAGGCCATCCTGCGCTCGAGCGGCCACAAGGCCATGCACGACGAGGACGCCATCTTCACCGAGACCGTGTCCGAGCTCGGCCACGACGGCGCCGCCACGGGGGGCCACGACCGTGGCCGCGACAGCGTCGGGTTCGCCGTGGCGTTCAAGGGCGTGTTCCTCGAGGGCACCGAGGTCGTCCTCATCGTGATCAGCCTGGGTGCCGCCCAGCACCGCCTCGGCCTGGCCGCGCTCACCGCCGCTGCTGCCGTGGTCCTCGTCGCCGTCGTGGGCCTCGTGGTGTCACGCCAGCTGAGCGAGGTGCCCGAGAACACGATCAAGACGGTCGTCGGCGTGATGCTGACCAGTTTCGGGGTCTTCTGGGTCGGGGAGGGCGCCGGCGTCCACTGGCCGGGCAGCGACCTGGCCATCCCCGTCCTGGCCGTGTTCTTCACCGTCGTCTACTTCTCCTTCACCGCTTTCATGCGCGCCCGGCTACCGGTCCTGACGCGCCCACCCGAGACGCTGCCCGAGGCGGCGGCGTGACGGCGTTGGCCACGGCCGGGCGCGCGCTGCGCGCGTTCGGGCGCTTCTGGTGGGACTTCGTCGTCGGCGACACCCCCGAGCTGGCGCTGGCCACCGCGGCCGTCGTCGGATTGGCCTTCCTGATCGCGGGCGACCGCGCCGTCGGCGCCATCCTGTTGCCGCTGACTGCCGCCGGGTTCCTCGTGCTGAGCACCTGGCGGGGCCGGCGGCGCGCCCCGGACGGCTGAGCACAACTCGGTTGGGCACGACTCGGTTGGGCACGACTCGGTTGGGCATGACTGGGTTGGGCACGCCCGGCGGCGGCGACCCGACGCCCTACTCCGCCGCCCAGGCGATGGCCTCGTGCACGTCCGAGGCGCCGAAGGTGGCGACCTCACCGGGCATCATCCAGCGGAACAGGGCCACCGAGTGCCGGAGCCAGTGGATGTCGGTGACGACGGCGCACCGCTTCCACTTGGACAGGTCCCCATGGACGATCTCGTCGACGTAGTGCTTGGCGTCCGTCACCGACCCGCTCTCGGCGATACCCGCGAACGCCGTACCGAAGAGGACCACGAAGCGGATCTCGCCCGTGCCGTCGATGAGCTGCTGCAGCCCAGGCAGGACGACGGTGTCGTAGTCCTCTCGGTCGAGATCACCCACGATCTCGACGGCGAACACGCCGGCGGGACTGTCGAGCGTCCTGATCATGCGGGTCGTCTCGCCCTGGCGGATCTGCCGGCCGAAGGCGCCGGATCCTTCTCGGTGTCGGCACTCTCGTGGGTGCGCTCCGGCAACAGCAGAACGGCGCCCGCCAGGAAGCAGATGGCGCCGACGAAGGTGCCCAAGTTGGTGAGGGCCAGGCTGATCAGCTGGCCGTTCGGCTTCACGTAGGAGGCCACGGCGGACACGCCGAAGGCGACGGAGCCCACCAGGTTCAGCAGCGTGATCCACCACGAGTACCGCCTCGGCCGCCAGGCCCACCGCCCATGGCATTCCTCGGCCCACGAGAGCCAGCTCGAGACGAGGAAGCAGATGGAGCCCAATGCGTCGGGTCGCCAAACGGGGTGATGGCCCGCGGACGCACCGAGGCCGACCACGAGCGCGCTGAAGGTGGTCCGGTTGAAGAAGACGGTGCCGACGAACTGGATCGCCGCCGCCCACCAGTCGATCCGGTGGTGCTGGACGCGCAGGAGCCACCGGGCCCCGCGACGTGGGGCGCCCAACGTCTGGGGCGTCGACGCGGTCTCGTAGTACTGCAGGAACGAAGCAGTGGTGAAGAAGATGGACCCGATGAAGTACGTCAGGTCGTCGGGGTTCGTGCCGACAGCTGTGGCGTAGGGAGGGAACGAACCCACGGCGAAGCAGATCGAGCCGATGGCGAAAAGGACTCCGATCCACCACGCGATGGTGCGTGGCGCCCACCAGGTCGAGCCACCAGCCCGACCCTGGGGGTGCTTGCGGTGCCACCGCGACTCCCACGTCAGGAGCAGGCCGTCGGGGCGCCGGAAGGTCTCCCTCGTGACGAACGGGCCCAGGCCCCGCGCACCCAGGCGCCGCCAACCCTCGGGGACCTCGACGTAGCCGGTGGCGGCCATGGGCGCTCACCCTATGGTCCCCGCAGGACGGCCGACCAGCCGGCGCGGCCATGTGGGCGCTCGGGTTGAATGGGGCCCATGGCCGATCCCCCCGGCGTCCCCGAGCTCCGCCAGGTCGTGCTCGACGCATCCGACGCCCGGGTGCTGGCCGAGTTCTACCGGGAGCTGCTCGGCTACGACTACCGGCCCGGGGACGAGCCACCGGGGCCAGGGGTGGACGACGCCCGAGGGCGCGACTGGTTGGTCCTCGTGCACCCATCGGGGACGCCGCGCCTCGCCTTCCAGCAGGTCGACGAGCTCCCGGCCTCCACATGGCCCCACGCGGGCACGCCCCAACAGCTCCACCTCGACCTCACCGTGCCCGACCCGGCGGCGCTGGCCACCCAGCACCTGCCGCGCCCTCGGGCTCGGCGCCCGGCTCCTGCTCGACCGCTCCCACGACCCCGAGGAGATGCTCTACGTCTACGCGGACCCCGACGGCCATCCGTTCTGCATCTTCGTGGTGGCCGTCGACCCTTGAGGGGTCGACCTGTGACCGTCGACCCCTGAGGGTCGACCCATGTCACCGTCGACCCCTCAGGTGTGTCCGGAGATCGGGCATCATGTGCACTCGGTCTGGGCCGCGGGGTCCTCCAGGGGATCGGGGTCTCCAGGGGATCGGGGTCTCCAGGGGATCGGGGTCTCCAGGGGAGAGGAGAGCGAGATGGGACAGCAGGTGCGGGGCGTCGTCTCGACGGAGAAGGGGGCGCCCGTGACGGTCGAGACGATCGTCGTGCCCGACCCCGGTCCGGGCGAGGTGGTCGTCGCCGTCAAGGCGTGCGGCGTGTGCCACACCGACCTGCACTACCGCGAGGGCGGGATCAACGACGAGTTCCCCTTCCTGCTCGGCCACGAGGCGGCCGGCGTCGTCGAGTCAGTCGGCCCGGACGTGACGGAGGTGGCGGTCGGCGACTTCGTCGTCCTCAACTGGCGTGCCGTGTGCGGCGAGTGCCGGGCGTGCCGTCGGGGCCGCCCGTGGTACTGCTTCGCCACGCACAACGCCACGCAGAAGATGACGCTGGCCGACGGCACGCCCCTCTCCCCTGCGCTGGGCATCGGTGCCTTCGCCGACAAGACCTTGGTCGCCGCCGGGCAGTGCACCAAGGTGGACCCGGCCGCCCGGCCCGAGGCGGTAGGGCTGCTCGGATGCGGCGTCATGGCGGGACTGGGATCGGCCATGTTCACGGGCAGCGTCGGACCGGGCGACTCGGTGGCCGTCTTCGGCTGCGGCGGTGTGGGGTGCGCCGCCGTCGCCGGGGCGAAGCTGGCCGGGGCGGCGGTCATCATCGGCGTCGACATCGACCAGCGGAAGCTCCCACAGGTGCTCGAGTTCGGCGCCACGCACACCGTCGATGCCTCGACGACCGACGCCGTCGAGGCCGTCCGCGCCCTGACCGGGGGCAACGGCGCCGACGTGTGCATCGAGGCCGTCGGGAACCCGGCCGTCATGGAGCAGGCCTTCTTCGCCCGCGACCTGGCCGGCACGTTGGTACAGGTGGGCGTCCCGACGCCGGACATGCGCATCGACCTGCCCATGATCGAGTTCTTCGGACGCGGGGGCGCGCTGAAGCCCAGCTGGTACGGCGACTGCCTCCCGTCCCGCGACTTCCCGATGCTGGTCGACCTCTACCTCCAAGGCCGCCTCGATCTCGACCGGTTCGTCTCCGAGACCATCGGGATCGAGGACGTCGAGGCCGCGTTCACCCGCATGCAACGCGGCGAGGTCCTGCGCTCGGTCGTCGTGCTGTGACACCTGGCGCGCGCACCGTGACGCCTGGCGCGTGAGCCTGCCCCTCGCCCCGTTCGCGCCGCGCACGGGGCGCCGCGGCATGGTGGCGGCCGCCGACCAGCTGGCCGCGTCGGCGGGTCTCGCCATGCTGGCGAGCGGCGGCTCGGCGGCTGACGCAGCCGTCGCCACCGGGGCGGCCATGGCAGTGGTGGGACCCCACCTGTGCGGTCTCGGCGGCGACGTCCTGGCCGTCGTGTCCGCGCCCGGCACCGCACCCGAGGCCCTCTTGTCGGTCGGACGGGCCGGCGCGGGCGCTGACGGGCCCGCGCTGCGCGCCGAAGGCCACACGGTCATGCCACTGCGCGGCGACATCCGCAGCGTGCCCGTCCCCGGCGCCGTCGACGGCTGGCTGGCCCTCCACGCGCGCCACGGGCGGCTCCCGCTCGACGTGGTGCTGGCGCCGGCCATCGAGCTGGCCACCGAGGGGTTCGCGGCCTCCATCTTGCTGGCGCTCTCGAGCCATCTCGTCGCCGCGCTCCCCGGCGCACGCGAGCTGTGCCCGAACGGCCCGCTCGAGGTGGGACAGCTCGTGCGCCTGCCCGGGATCGCCCGGACACTGCGCGCCATCGCGCGCCATGGGCGCGATGGCTTCTACGGCGGCGAATTCGGACGCGGACTGCTCGATCTCGGCCGGGGCCACTACGAGCGGGGCGATCTGGAGCGGGACCTGGCCGAGTGGTGCGCTCCGCTGCGGCAGCGGGCGTGGGGGCACGACCTGTGGACGGTGCCGCCACCCTCGCAGGGGTACCTCACGCTGGCCGGCGCGGCGGTGGCCGAGCGAGCCGGCCTCGGCCGCGACCCCGACGACCCGGCCTGGGCCCATCTGCTGGTCGAGGCATGGCGCGCCGTGGGCCACGACCGCCCGGCCGTGCTCTGCGACGGGGCGGACGGTGAGCTGTTGCTGAGCGAGGGACGGCTGGCCGCCGCATCGGCCCGGGTGGACCACGGCGCGGCGGCCCCACCCGACGTGGTGCCCGACCGGCTGGTCGGGCCCGGCGGCGCGCCGGACGTGGCCCGGCTCGGTGACGGCGACACGACCCACCTCTGCGTCCTCGATGCGGACGGGCTCGGGGTCTCGCTCACCCAGTCCAACGCGCTCGACTTCGGCTCGCACCTCGTCGAGCCGGCCACCGGTGTCTTCCTGCACGACCGCGGCGTGGGCTTCTCGCTGGAGCCCGGGCATGCGGCCGAGGTCGCCGCCGGCCGGCGGCCGCCCCACACGCTCTCTCCCATGCTGGTGACGGCGCCGGACGGTGCCCTGACGCATCTCGTCGGCGCCATGGGCGGCGACGCCCAGCCGCAGGTCATCACCCAGCTGCTGGCCCGCCTCCTCGCGGCCGGTCAGGACCCGGCAGTGGCGGTGTGCGCGCCCCGCCTGGCGCTGGATGCGCCCGCGGCCGGTCCCTTCCGTCTCTGGTGGGGCGAGGACCTCACCGTCGTGGTCGAGGCCGACGCACCGCCGGCGTGGCACCGCGAGCTGGGTGCGCTCGGACACCGGGTGCGCGCCATCGGGGCCTTCGACCCGGTGTCCGTGGGCTGCGCGCAGGTGATCGCGGCGCAGCGAGACCCCGACGGCTCGCTGCTCCTCGTCGGCGGGTCGGACCCGCGCAGCCCATCGGGCGCGGCCCTGGGTCGCTGACGCGCCGGGTCGGGCCGGGCCAGCGGCAGGGACAGCGGCAGGGACAGCGGCACCGCCCGATAGCGTGAGCGCCCTATGACGCGCGCCGCCGGTGACCCGTTGCGCGTGGCATCGCTGGCCAAACAGGTGCCCCTGGCCGAGTCGCTCCGCCTGGAGGACGGCCGGCTCGTGCGGACGGGTGTCGGCGTCGAGATGAACCCGTACTGCCGGCGCGCCGTCGCCCAGGGGGTGACCCTGGCGCGCCAGACACGCGGATCGTGCACCGTGCTCACCCTCGGGCCGCCCGGCGCCGAGGACGTGCTGCGCGAGGCGCTGGCATGGGGGGCCGACGCCGGCCTCCACCTGTGCGACCCAGCCTTCGCCGGTTCCGACTCGCTGGCCACGGCCCTGACCCTGGTCGCCGCCCTGCGGCGCCACGGTCCCTTCGACCTGGTCCTGCTCGGCCGCAACTCCATCGACGGCGAAACGGGCCAGGTGGGCCCCGAGCTGGCCCAGCTACTCGACCTCCCCTTCGCCGGCGGGGTGCGCCGGCTCGAGGACGCCGGTGGCCATCTCCGACTCCAGCTCGAGCTCGACGACGGGATGCAGGAGGTCGAGGTCGAGCTCCCGGCCGTGCTCTCGGTGGCCGAGCGCCTGTGCGACCCCTGCAAGGTCGACCCCGAGGGCCGCGCCGCCGTGCCCGGCTCGCTGATCTCCCGCCTGGGAGCGGACGACCTCGGACCGGGCCCGTGGGGCGCATCGGCCAGCCCGACCGTGGTCGGACCGACGAGGCCGATGGAGCACCAGCGGGCGCGCCTCGTCGTGCACGGGCCGCTCGGCGAGCAGGTGGACGCGGCCGTGCGACTGCTGGCGCGCCGGGCGCGCTGCGCGGCAACGGCGCGGCCGGACCGGCGCCCCCCGACAGCGCGGTGCCGGTCCACGTCGGAACCGTGCCCGACGGCGACCACGTCGTCGCGGTGCTGGCCGAACCGGGGCGCCCCGAGGTCGCCCGCGAGCTGCTCGGCGCCGCGGCGCGTCTGGCGGACGAGACCGGCGCGACCGTGCACGCGCTCTGCCCGGGGGGAGGGGAGACGGCCGGTGCGGCCGACGTGGTGGTCGTCGTAGAGGGTTCGACGGTGGCCGAGGACGTGGCCGACGCCGTGGTGGCCTATGCGCGCGAGAACTCGCCGTGGGCGGTGCTGGCGCCCAGCACGGCCTTCGGCCGCGAAGTGGCCGGGCGGGTGGCGGCGGCGACGGGGTCCGGGCTGATCGGCGACGCCGTGTCGCTCTCGGTGCGCGACGGGGCGCTGGTGGCGGCCAAGCCGGCCTTCGCCGGCGCGCTGGTGGCCGACATCAGCTGCACCAGCCCGGTCCAGATGGTGACGGTGCGCCCCGGCGTGTTGCCGGCCACGCTCCCGGCACGCCCCGCATGCCCCGCACGCCCCGCACGCCCCGCACGCCTCGTCACGCGCCGGGCCGGCCGGCGGGGTCGGGTGCGCGTGCTCGACGAGCGACGGGACGACGACGTCGAGACGCTGGCACGGGCGCCGGTCGTCATCGGCGTCGGGCAGGGCGTGGCGCCCGAGGAGTACGAACAGCTGAGCCCGCTCGCCGCGCTGCTCGGGGCCGAGTTGGCGGCCACGCGCAAGGTCACCGACAAGGGGTGGGCGCCGCGCGCGCGCCAGGTCGGCGTGACCGGACGTTCACTGGCGCCCCGCCTCTATGTGGCCATCGGGCTGAGTGGCAAGTTCAACCACATTGTGGGGGTGCGCGCCGCGGGGACCATCCTGGCGGTGAACCACGACCCGACCGCGCCGGTCTTCGAGCACTGCGACGTCGGGATCGTCGGCGACTGGCACCAGGTGGTGCCGCTGCTCGCCGACGCGCTGCGCGCTATGGGGTGAGCGCCCCCCAACGGAAGATCCGCATGTCCGGTGCGCCGCCGTCCGCCGACCCCACCATCGCCTCGAATGCGTCGGGAGGGAGCGGGCGCGCGAAGTAGAAGCCCTGGGCCATGTCGCAGCCGAGTGTCATGACCTGCTCGAGCTCGGGCAGCGTCTCGACACCCTCGACGACCGTGCTCGCGCCGATGGCGTCCGAGAGAGCGACCACGGCGGAGACGATGGCGGACTTCACCGGGTCCTGGTCGATGTCGCGCGTGAAGCTCTGGTCGATCTTGATCACGTCGATGGGGAACTGGGCCAGGTAGCCCAGCGACGAATGGCCCGTACCGAAGTCGTCGATGGCCAGCCGGACGCCCAGGGAGTGCAGGCCGGTGAGGATGGCCGAGGTCTGCTCCACGTCGTACATGGCCAGGCTCTCGGTGATCTCCAGGCAGACCTGCGACGGATCGACGCCCGAGGCTTCGAGCACCTCGGCCACCTCGACTTCGAGGCCCGGCTGCTGGAACTGGCGGGACGACAGGTTCACGCCCACCCTGAGGTCGACGCCCAGGGTGTCGTGCCACCGCTTGGCCCAGCGGCACGCCTCCTCGAGCACGGCGTGGCCGATGGGCAGGATGGTGCCGTTGCCCTCGGCCAGCTCGATGAACTGCGGGGGCAGCAGGACCCCGTACTCGGGATGGTTCCAGCGCACGAGTGCCTCCGCCCCCACGATGCGCTGGTCGGCCAGCGCGATCACCGGCTGGAAGTGGACGGTCATCTCACCGCGCTCGACTGCTTGTCGCAGCGCACCTTCGAGGTCAGAGCGGAGAGCCTGGCGCGATGGCCTCGCGGCGGCTCGGTCCTCCTCGAACACGGTGACGTTGCCGTCACGGCCGCGCTGCTTGGCCCGGTACATGGCCACGTCCGCCTCGTGGAGCAGGTCGTCGCGTGTCGAACCCTTGGCCCTGCTCAGGGCCAACCCGATGCTCATGGTCGCCACGACCTCGTGCCCGCCGCTCAACTGGACCGGCTCGCGCAGGACCTCCCGGATCCGCGCCACCACCTGGTCGGCATCCTCGGGCGAGGTGATGCCCTCGAGGACGACCACGAACTCGTCGCCACCGAAGCGCGACAGCGTGTCACCCGGCCGCACGGCGCGGCGCAAGCGGTCGGCCAGCGCCCGCAGCAGCTCGTCGCCGGTCTGGTGGCCCAGCTCGTCGTTGACGCCTTTGAACAGGTCGATGTCGCCGAACAGCACCGCCACCCGCGTGCCGGCTCGTTCGGCCTGCAAGAGCGCGTGGTCGAGGTGGTCGAGCAGGAGTCGGCGGTTGGCCAGCCGGGTCAGCGGGTCTTGGAATGCATGGCGCGCCAGCTGGTCCTCGAAGGCCCGCCGCTCGGAGATGTCGCGGAAGACCAGCACCGCCTGAGGCGGCTGGGCCTCGTGCCGGACGGGCGACGCGGTCAGGCTGACCGGGAAGATCGTGCCGTCGGCGCGTTCGAATCGTGACTCCTCGCTCACCAGCGTCTGGCCCTGGGTCATGGCGCGCAGCGCCGGGTCGAGCAGGAAGCGGGGAGTCTCACCGCCCTCCTGCCACCCGAGCAGACGCGCACCCCACGGGCTCATGAAGGTGATGCGGCCCGAGGCGTCGATGGCGCAGACGCCTTCGCCGACGCTCTCGGTGATGACCGCCAGCTCGTCGCGCTCCTGCCGGGCCTCGGCGTAGAGCTCGGCGTTGCGCAGGGCCGTCGCGCCCACGGCGGCCATCGCTCCGAGCATCTCGCGGTCGGCGTCGCCGAACGGCTCGGTCCGCCCGCCGCCCGACACCGAGAGCCACAGGCGGCGGTCCGGCAGTTCCACCGGCGAGGACAGCACTCCGTCGCCGTCGTCGGGGCGCGTGGCGGCGAGCACGGCCCCGTCGGCCCCCAGGAGCATGGCCGTGGCCCGCAGCAGCACGTCCCTCGTCTCGGCGCGGAGCCGGCGCCCGGCAGGCGCAGCGGCACCGCAGAGAGGCGTCGGCTCGATCCCGCCTTGATCCCCCATGAACCCTCTTCTGTCCGGTACGTCACGCGTCAGAACCCCGCCGTCGCGGGGACTCGGGCAACGATCTCCCCTCTTTTTCGGCGCGATCGCCGCCACCCTTGACCGGTGCCGACGGACGTCCCCGAAAGGGGTCAGGCGCCGGGCTCGGAGCCCTCGGCCTGGGTCCCGCCGGCCTGACCGCCCTGGTCGGCCCGGCCCACCTGGTCGTGCTGGTGGCGGTACTCCCGGAAGCGGTGCAAGAAGACGACCACGACGGCGATGACGGCCAGCACGGCGATGACGTAGCCGGCGTAGCTGAACGCCTTGAGAACGCGCTCATAGCTGCTGCCCAGGCTGTAGCCGAGCGAGCAGATGGCCGTGACCCAGATGGCGCACGCGGCGGCAGTGAAGATCGTGAACTTGCCGATCGACATCTCGCCCAGGCCGGCCGCGAACGAGACGAACGAGCGGAGCAACGGGATGAACCGTCCGAAGAACACGACGGGCTCACCCCGGCGGGCGAACCAGGCATCGGCCCGGTCGAGGTCCTTGTGGGTCAGCAGCAGGTACCTGCCGAACTTGTCCACCAATGGCCGTCCGCCGTAACGCCCGATGCCGTAGCCGGCCAGGGAGCCCAGGATCTCGCCCAGCGTGCCGGCCACGATGACTATGGCCAGAGACAGAGGCCGCACGCCGTTCGCGTGCGCACCCGCGGTGCTGGCCAGTACGCCGCCGAAGATCAACGCAAGCTCGGCCCCGACCGGGAGACCCATTGACGAGATGAAGCTCAGCGTGAAGACCGCGGCGTAGCCCACCGAAGCCAGGAAGCTCTCGAGGCCACTGGTGTGCCCCGCTGATGCCAGAAGATATCCCACGACCTACCCTGATCTCCCATTGCCGGGCCCCGAGTTCGGGCAGGCCATCGGCGACGTCGGTGTCTCCTTCAACCACCCGGTGCGGCGAGTGTAGACGGCGGCCCCGGGGGAACGGTGTAGGGCGCCGCCGCACCGCGACGAACGGCACGCCGTAGCCTGACGCCCATGTCGCACCAGCACACGGCACCTCCTGTCGAGGGCACGTCATGAGGGTCCTGGTGGCAGAGGACGACATGGGGCTCCGCTCCGTGCTCGAACGCGGCCTGAAGGAGCGGGGCTTCGTGGTGGACGCCGTCGCCGACGGTGGGTCGGCACTGCGACACCTACGCACCTACGACTACGACGTGGCCGTCCTCGACTGGCGCATGCCCGAGCTCAGCGGCATCGAGGTGGTCGGCGAAGCGAGGCGCGGCGGCGACCGGACGCCGATCCTCATCCTCACGGCGCGCGACGCCGCCGGCGACCGGGTGACGGGACTCAACGTGGGTGCGGACGACTACCTGGTCAAGCCGTTCGACTTCGAGGAGCTCGTGGCACGGATCCACGCCCTGCAGCGGCGCCCGCCACTGGCGCTCGACCCGGTCCTCGAGTGCGGGGACCTCCGCTTCGACCCGGCGACGCGGACCGTCACCGTGGCCGGCGAGCCGGTCGCCCTGACGGCGACGGAGGCGGGAATGGTCGAGCTCCTGTTGCGTCGGTCCCCTGCCGTGCTGACCCGCCGCACCATCGCGGAGCAGGTCTGGGAGGACGAGGCCGACGCGGTGGGGTCGAACACCATCGACGTCCACGTCGCCCGACTGCGCTCGAAGCTGGCCGGGAGCCAGGCGCGCATCGAGACCGTGCGGGGTACCGGCTACCGGCTGGTGACCGGGTGACGGCGCTCCGACGGTGAGGGCGACACGGGCCCACCGTCGGCACGCGTTGCGCGTGGCCGCAGTGGCCACGCTCGTGGTGATGGTCGCCTACGTGGTCGCCGTCGTCGTCATCAACCTGATCGTCGCCCACCACCTCATCGCCACCACCGACACGAGGCTGCACGACCGGCTCGACGACACCCGCCAGCAGACGCTGACGCTGCCGGGCACAGGCGGCGCGGGATCGGCGGAGTCGGTCGACGTCGATGACGCTCCCGTCTACCTGTGGTCGGTCGCGCCCTCGGGCGTGGTCACCTCCCTGACCCCGACGTCCCCCCCACTCCCGGCCCGGCACTGGGGCCCGGACCCGGTGACCCTGCCCGTCGGCTCGTCGGCGCTGCGCTTCGACTCGCTGCGTTCCGGCGACACGTTGCTCGTGGCCGGGCAGAGCCTGGCCGGCGGCACGAGCGTCCGCTCGACGCTGTTGGCCGCCGAGATCGCCTTCGGCGTGATCCTCGCCGTGGCGGTCTTCGTCGGCGCCACGATCGTCGGGCTGCGGGCCTCGGCCCCGGCCGAGCTCGTCCGCCGCCGGCAGGCCGACTTCACCGCCGACGCCTCGCACGAGCTGCGCACCCCGATCTCGGTGATCGAGGCCGAAGTCGGACTCGCCCTCAGCAGGCCACGCGGCCCCGAGGACTACCGCGAGGTGCTCGAGCGGGTCGGACAGGAGAGCGGCCGCCTGCGCCAGATCGTCGAAGACCTGCTCTGGCTGGCCCGGGCCGACGACGAACCGCCGAGTGAAGGGACGGCCGAGGTCACCGACGTGGGCGAGATCGCGGAGAGCTGCGGTCAGCGCTTCGGCGTCCTCGCGGCCAACCGGAACGTCTCCCTCACCGTGCGGCGGGCGGGCGACGGGCCCTTCGGCATCCACGCCAAACCCGAGCTGATCGATCGCCTGGCGGGCGTCCTGCTCGACAACGCCTGCAAGTTCGCCGGCGACGGCGGGCGCGTCGAGGCCTCCACGCGGCTCGCGGGAGGGCGTGTCGTCTTCCGGGTGGACGACTCCGGCCCCGGGATCCCGCCGGACCAGCGCGAGGCGGTGTTCGACCGGTTCCACCGGGCCAGCGAGTCGGCCTCGGGCACCGGCCTCGGGCTGGCCATCGCCGACTCGGTCGTCCGGGTCACCGACGGTGACTGGGCAATCGGCGTCGCGGACCTGGGCGGGGCCCGCATGGAGGTGTCCTGGCGCCGAGCGTCGCCACGTTGACCTGTGCCCACAGCCTTGACCTGTGCCCACAGCCTTGACCTGTGCCCACAGCGGTTGACCTGGACCAACATCGGGCCGGACGACTCTTACCGACTCCTTATCTTCGAGCACCTGTTCTTCATGTAGCCGTCAGCTTCGCTCCGTACCCTGTGCGGCATGGGACGTGTCCGACCCGCCGGCAGGGACCGGCAGCGCCACATCGCCGCCGCCCGTCGTGACGGCGCGCTCGCGCGCCTCTCGAGCATCACGGCCGCCATCGCCGTGGGCACGGTCGCCGCGGTTGGCGCAATCGGCGTGTACGTCGCCAAGGCAGCACCGGGCCACCACGGCACCACCAGCAGCACGGGCAGCCCCAACCCGGCCGGGGTCAGCGGCAACAGCGGGGTGAGCGGCAACAGCGGGCTGAGCGGCAACAGCGGCAACACCGGCAACAGCGGCGCCGGCCTGAACCCGCCTTCCTCGGCCCCGCAGGGCAGCTCCAACCCCGCGCCGGTCACCAGCGGATCGAGTTGATGGCAGCACCTGCCGTCCCGCCTTCGGGCGGGCGGACGCACGTCGCGTGCACGTTCCGGACGCGCGCGCTCGGCACGGTCGCCGAGCTCTTCGTCACGGAGGGCTCGATGCTCGTCGAGGCCTCGACCCTCCTCGAGGAGGAGCTCGAGCGCATCGACCAGGTGGCCAGCCGCTTCCGCCCCGACTCCGAGTTGAGCCGGCTCAACGCACGTTCCGGCGTGGAGGTGCCGGTGAGCCCGGGATTGCTCGAGGCGGTCGGCGTCGCCCTCGCCATGGCCGACGCCACGGGGGGCCTCGTGGACCCGACCGTCGGTGCGGCGATGAGCCGGCTCGGCTACGACCGTGACTTCTCCCTCGTGCGCGCCGGGCGTGACGGCACGCTGCCGGACGCCGCACGAGTCCCGGGATGGCGATCCGTCCTCCTCGACCGCGGCCGGGGCACGATCACGCTTCCCACCGGCACGGCCCTCGACCTCGGCGCCACGGCGAAGGCCCTGGCCGCCGACCTGGCCGCCCGTGCCATCGACACCCGCCTCGGCTGCGGGGTCCAGGTCTCGCTCGGCGGCGACGTCGCCACGGCGGGCCAGCCGCCACCGGAGGGCTTCCTCGTCGGCATCGCGGACACCTGCACGTCGGCCGGCACGGCCCAGACCGTGGCCATCGCCTCGGGCGGGCTGGCCTCCTCGGGCATCGGCGTGCGGAGCTGGCGGCTCGGCGCACACCAGGTCTCCCACATCGTCGACCCCGCCACGGGACTGCCCGCCACGCCCTGCTGGCGAACCGTCTCGGTGACCGCCGCGACCTGCGTGCAGGCCAACGCCGCCTCGACGGCCGCTGTCGTACTCGGCCCGCGCGCCGTGGAGTGGCTGGAGGATCTGCGCCTGCCGGCACGGCTGGTGGCACTCGACGGTTCGGTCACCCACACCGAGGGCTGGCCGGCCGAGCGCGAAGGCGACCCGCGCGCCACCGGTGCCCTGAGCGAGGCCGCCCGGTGATCGCGCTCGTCTCGACGGTCGGCCACGGTTCGAGCGCGCTGTGGTACCTGACGCGCTCAGCCGGGCTGGTGACCCTGATCCTCCTGTCCGCCACCGTCGCCTTGGGCACGGTGGCCTCAGTGGGCTGGACCACCGTGATGTGGCCGCGCTTCCTCTCCCAGTCGGTCCACCGCAACCTGTCCCTCTTCTGCCTGGCCGTGCTCGGCGTCCACATCGCCTCGACGGTCGGAGACGGCTACGTGCCCATCGGCCTGGTCGACGCGGTGATCCCGTTCCGTTCGCCCTACCGGCCGGTGTGGGTGGGTCTGGGCGCCCTGGCCTTCGACATGCTCATCGCCGTGGCCATCACCAGCGGGCTGCGCCGCCGCATCGGGACCCGGGCCTGGCGCGGGGTGCACTGGCTGGCCTACGCCTGCTGGCCCATCGCCGTCGTCCACGGGCTGGGGTCCGGCTCCGACACGCGGCTCTCCGGGACGCTGCTGATCTTCGCCGTGTGCGTCGGCACCGTCGTCGCCGCCGTGGCCTGGCGCCTCGTCGTCGGTCGCACCCGCTCCACGGGATGGCGGGCCGGTGCCGCGCTCGCCGGCGCCGTCGCACTCGTCGTCATGGGCGTCTTCGCCCTGGTCGGCCCGCTGCGGCCCGGCTGGTCCCATCGCGCCGGCACGTCACCCGCTCTGTTGGCCCAGCTCTCCGGTGCCACCAGCACGACCACCGTGCCACACAGCTCGTCGGGCACGCCGGGCGGATCGACCTCCTCCACGTCGGGATCGTCTGGCTCGTCTGGCTCGTCGGGCTCCACTCCAGGGATCCCGGCGGCGCCCTTCAGCACCACGGTTTCGGGCACCGTCCAGACCACGGCGCCCGACGCCACGGGACAGTCCCAGGTCACCCTGACCATGCAGCCCCGGGGCACCTCCACACCTCTCGTCGTGAAGATCACCGGTCCGGCGGTCGACGGCGGTGTCTCCATGCGCGAGAGCTCGGTGACCTTCGGGTCCATGAGCGGGCACGTGACCGCTCTCGAAGGCTCCAGCATCGGGGCGGTGGTCAGCGGCCCGACGGGCTCGCTCAACCTGACGTTGAACCTCTCGATCGACCCGAATGCCGGCACGTTGAGCGGACAACTCTCGGGGAGGGTCGGGTGAGCCGCGTGGCACGTGCCGAGCGGCGCGTCGCGCCCGGGCCCGGGGCCGGGCTCAGGCTCCTGCGAGGGCTCGGCGGCGCCGACGTCGCGGATCCCTCCCTGGATGCACACCTCCAGCGCTGGGGCGAGGCGCCACGGCCGGGTGCAGCCGTCATCGACGAGATCGAGGCGAGCGGCCTCGTGGGGCACGGTGGCGCCTGGTTCCCCGTGGCGACGAAGTGGCGCGGCGTGGCGACAGCCTCCCGGCGCCGGCCGGTGGTCGTGGCCAACGGCGCGGAGAGCGAGCCGGCAAGCCGCAAGGACGCACTGCTCCTGGCGCGCGCGCCGCACCTCGTCCTCGACGGTCTCGCCCTCGCGGCCGGCGCGCTCCATGCACACCAAGCCATCGTCTACGTGCCGTCGTCAGGCATGGCGGCGGTGCAGCGCGCCGTCGACGAGCGCGAGGCACGCCATGTCGACCGCATCCGCATCGACGTGGCGGAGTGCCCCCACACGTACCTGGCCGGCCAGGAGACCGCGTTGGTCAGCCAACTCGGCGGGAAGCGTGGACCGGTCCCGAGCTTCCAAGGGATCGTCTCCATCCGCGAGCGCGGCCTGGGTGGCCGGCCCACCCTCGTGCAGAACGCGGAGACCCTGGCGCACGTCGCCCTCGTGGGCCGCTACGGCGGCGCCTGGTTCCGGGAAGTGGGGACGCCCGAGACCCCGGGCACCATGCTCCTCACGGTGACGCGCCAGACCGGCCCGGTGGTGGTCGAGGCCGTCCTCGGTTCCTCGCTGGCGCACTCGACGGGGGTCTCGGCGGGTGAGCTGGCCGAGACGCAGGGCGTCCTCCTCGGCGGGTACGGAGGAGGCTGGGTGTCGGCGCGCGACTTCGGGGAGCTCCCCGTGTCCGAGAAGGCGGCACGCCGCCTCGGTGCGACCCTCGGGGCCGGTGTCGTCGCCCTGCTGCCACAGGAGGTCTGCCCTCTGGCGGAGATGGCCGACGTGGTGCGCTACATGGAGCACCAGGGCGCGGGCCAGTGCGGGCCCTGCGTGAACGGCCTGGCCGAGGTCGCGGCCATGATGGAGGCTCTGGCCTACGGTACGGCCAGGGCCACCCGTCCGGAGCCTATCCTCGAGGTGTGCAACATCATCGAGGGACGCGGCGCGTGCCGGCATCCGGACGGCGTGGTCCGGTTCGTCCGTTCGGGACTTCAGGTCTTCGCCGAGGAGGTGGCGGCGCATCAGCGACGCGGCGCATGCCAGCGCGTCCGTGGGGCACGGGTGTTGCCGGGTACCGGGACGCAGGCGCCGCCGAGAGTGACAGCCCGGCGCGCACCGCCCGCCACCCCCGCAGCCGACGCTGCACCGTCACGCCGGCTGGTGAGCCGGGCATGACGCGCTGGAAGCTCGAGCTCGTGGTCGACCCTGTCTCCTGCGACGGGCGCGGGGTGTGCGCCGAGGTCTTCCCCGAGCGCATCGAGCTCGACCCGTGGGGTTACCCGGTGATCGACGACGACGACATCAACCCGATGCTCCAGGAGCACGCGGTGCGAGCGGTGCGAGCCTGTCCCAGGCAGGCGCTCCACCTCGTCGAACGACGGTGCTGAGCCCGCCGGTCGACGAGATCGAGGCCGAACGGCCGACCAAGCGCCCGCCGGGGCGCGGGGTGCACCGCCGGGCCGTGAAGACGACGCGCTGGTCCAAGAACCCGGTCCACCGACGGCGGCGGCGCATCCTGGGCGCGATCGCCATCGTGCTGAGCGTCATGCTCCTCTGGCTCGCCATGTCCCTCGGCTCCGCGCTGAACGACCCCTCCCTCGGCAGCTCGTACGGTGCGCGCGCCGCCGAGTGGTTCCGCGAGCACGGCGGAGCGTCCGTCGTGACGTGGGCCGAGAACTGGTGGTACTCGCACCACCAGCCCAAGGTGGGTGGTGCGCTCCCCAAGGGCGCGATCAAGGCACCGACGGCGGCCTCCACCACGACCCCGCCGGTCACCGTGGCCCACCTGCCCCCCCCGGCACCGATCGTCCCCTTCGCCAGCTCCGCGGTGGCGGGCGAGGGGGAGTGGTCCCCGGCGGGACGCCTCGTCCACGGGCTGCCCGCCGTCTACACCACCATGTTGCGGCCCAGCGCCATCCACACCAGCTACGTCGTCAGTGTGGCCTGGATGGACACGAAGCTCCTGCGGGCCACCCTGTACTCAGGCAGCCAGATCCCGGGCGGAGGCCCCTACACGCACACTGCTCCGGTCTCCCCCGCTGCGTCCATGACGCTGGTGAGCGCCTTCAACGCCGGGTTCTTGATGTCCGACGCCAACGGCGGCTACTACACCGACAACCGCACCGTCGTCCCGCTGCGCGACGGAGCGGCGTCCTTCGTCGTCTACAAGGACGGCTCGGCCACGGTGGGCCTGTGGGGACGCGACGTGACCATGAACCCCAACGTCGTCTCGGTCCGCCAGAACCTCGTCCCGCTGGTCGACAACGGGCAGGTGACGCCCTCCGTGTCGGACGCCAATTCGCGGCTGTGGGGGGCGGCCCTCGGCGGCGCCCTCTACGTGTGGCGGTCGGCCCTCGGGGTCACCTCCAACGGCGCGCTGGTCTACGTGGGCGGCCCTGGGCTCAGCATCTCGGACCTGGCCAACATCATGGTGCGTGCCGGAGCTGTGCGCGCCATGGAGCTGGACATCAACACGGATTGGGTCAACTACAGCTACTACACACCGGCGGCCCCGAACGGGCCGGCGACAGCCACGAACGGGACGCTGTTGCTGCCGAACATGACCGGCACCCCGGGCCGTTACTTCGCGTCGTGGTGGGCCCGAGACTTCATTACGATGTCCGCGGCGTCGTCGTCCAGCCACTCTTCGGCGGCGTCTTGACCGCGGCTGATTCCAGGCCGACCGATGCCGAGGAGGTGACTCCGGCCGTGCCGCCGTCCGGCGAGTCCCGACCCCTGCGGTCGTCGACGCCGTTCCTGCTGCTGCGGGGGCTGCGCCCGAGACAGTGGTCCAAGAACCTCCTCGTCTTCATGGCCCCGGCCGCGGCGGGTGTTCTCGGGCACTGGAACGTCACGGTGCGCGTGATCGCCGCGTTCGTGATCTTCTGCGCGGCGGCCTCGGGGACATACCTGGTCAACGACGTGGTGGACGCAGCCTCGGACCGACACCACCCGGTCAAGCGCCACCGGCCGGTGGCCAGCGGCGCCCTGCGGCCCGCGACCGCGATGGGGGCGGGCGTCGTCCTGGTGGCCGCCTCCATCGCCGCAGCGCTGCTTCTCGGTCCCTGGAGCTTCGCCCTCGTCATCGGCGCCTACGTCGCGGTCAGCTTGGCCTACAGCCTCCGGCTCAAGCAGGAGCCGGTCATTGAGCTCGCGCTGGTGGCGTCGTGCTTCATCCTGCGAGCGGTGGCCGGTGGCGTCGTGGCCCATGTGCCGCTGTCAAACTGGTTCTTGGTGTTCACCTCCTTCGCCGCCCTGTTCGTGGTCACCGGGAAGCGGACGGCTGAACACGCCCGCCTGGGGCACGATCGTGGCGTGCACCGGCCCGTGCTGGACCAGTACACCGACTCCTTCCTCCGATCGACGCTGATCCTCGCGGCCACCGTGACCGTTGCCTCGTACTGCCTGTGGGCGTTCGACCGGACCGGGTTGCTGGCCCACGCGGGCCACAACGTCGTCTGGGTGGAGCTCACGGTGATCCCGCTGGTCCTCGCCGTCCTGCACATCTTCCGGCTCCTCGACGCCGGCCTCGGTGGTGAGCCGGAGCAACTGGCGCTGCACGACCACGTCCTCCAGGTCTACGCTCTCTCGTGGGTCGTCCTCATGGTCGTCGGGCTGTACGGCTGAGCACCGGGCCATGACCAGCGCGCCCGACGCCACCACCCAGACGCTGAGCGGCTGGGGCCGCACGGCGTCGACACGGAGCCTGGTCTGCCGCCCGCAGGGAGCCGCTGCGGTCGAGGCGCTCTTCGCGTCCCCGACGGACCGTGTCATCGCACGCGGCCTCGGCCGTAGCTACGGCGACGCCGCGCAGTGCAGCGGCGGCCTCACCGTGGACGCCTCCGGCCTGTCGAGCGTCGACGAGGTCGACGCGGACGCTGCGACCGTCCACGTCGGGGCCGGCGTCAGCCTGCACGAGCTCATGCGCCGCGTCATCCCCCAGGGGTGGTTCGTGGCGGTCACGCCGGGCACGCGTTACGTCTCGGTGGGCGGCGCCATCGCGGCCGACGTCCACGGCAAGAACCACCACCGCGACGGGAGCTTTGCCCGGCACGTGGTCGACATGACCCTGGCCACCCCGCGCGGCACCGTCACCGTCTCCCCGGATGCAGACCCCGAGCTGTTCTGGGCCACCGCCGGCGGCATGGGCCTCACCGGCATCGTCCTCGATGCCACCCTCCGGCTGATTCCGATTGAGACGACGTGGATGCAGGTGGAGAACAGGCCGTTCACCCGGCTGGACGACCTCATGACCGAGATGGAGAAGACCGACGCCAGCCACCGCTACAGCGTCGCCTGGCTCGACTGCGTCCGCCGGCGGCATGGCGACGTGCACTCGATCCTGACCCGCGGCGACCACGCCCCGGCGGCGAGCCTCCCGCCCCGCCTGCAGGGACGCCGGCTCGAAGTCCCGGGCGACCCGCGTCTCGACGTGTGGCGACAGCCGCCGGTCCGCCTGGTGAACCGTGCGTCGGTTCGTGCGTTCAACGAGACCTGGTTCCGCGCCTTGGGGCGGTCGTACGACGCGGTGCGGCCCCTCGCCCCCTTCTTCCACCCGCTCGACGGCGTAGCACGGTGGAACCTGCTCTATGGTGCGGGCGGGTTCGTGCAGTACCAGCTCGGCGTCGGCTCCGACCGCGGCGACGTCGTCGAGCGGTCGGTCGACGCCGTCTCCGAATCGGGCGTGCCGTCGCTGATCGCCGTCCTGAAGCGCTTCGGCCCGGGGACGCCCGGGCCCCTCTCCTTCCCCCAGGAGGGCTGGACGCTGGCCGTGGACTTCCCGGTCGGCCCGGCCGGCCTGCCCCGACTGCTGGATCGGCTCGACGAGGACGTCGCCGCGGCCGGAGGCCGCGTCTACCTGGCCAAGGACGCCCGCCTGCGCCCCGAGCTGCTGGCCACCATGTACCCGCGCCTGGACGAGATGGCGGCGGTGCGCCGCCGCGTCGACCCCGACGGACTCCTCGACTCGGACTTGTCGCGTCGACTTGGGATCCCCCGATGATCGACGCCTTCGGGAACCCCCAGTCGGTGGTGGTGCTCGGCGGGACGTCGGACATCGCGCAGTCCCTGGTCGACCTGCTGGCCTCCGGGGGGCACCTGCGCACCGTCGTGCTGGCGGGGCGTGACCGCTCCGCCCTGGGGGAGGCGGCGACCCGGCGGGCCTCGACGACGACCCGGGTGCAGACCGTCACGTTCGACGCCCGCGACCCCGAAGGCGCCGAGGGGACCGTGGCCCGCTGCTTCGAGCTGGCCGCCGAACCCGTCGACCTGGTGATCGTCGCGGTGGGCCAGCTCGGCGAGACGGAGTCCGACGAGTCGGACCCCGGGCGCGTGACCGAGATGCTGACGGTCAACGCCACCTGGCCGGCGGCGGCTCTCAGCGCGACGGCCGTGCGCCTGCGCGCCCAGGGGCACGGCCGCATCGTCGTCTTGTCATCGGTGGCCGGCTACCGGGTCCGGCGCGCCAACTTCGTCTACGGGGCGGGGAAGGCCGGCCTCGACGCCTTCGCCATCGGGCTGGCGGAGGCGCTGCGGGGCACCGGGGTGTCCCTGCACGTCGTGCGACCCGGGTTCGTGCACACCACGATGACGGCCGGCCGGCCGGCTGCACCCTTCGCCGTCGGCCCCGAGCGGGTGGCCGCCGACGTGGCCCGCGGCCTGGCCAAGGACGAGACGGTCATCTGGTCGCCGGGGGTCCTGCGCTTCGTGTTCGGCACCTTCCGGCTCCTGCCCCAGGCGGTCTGGCGCCGCCTCCCGGGCTGACCGGCCCCGGCGCCGCCCACGGTGCGGGTGCCGGCCTCACGGTGCCTGTGATGCCAGCTCCACCGCCCCGAGATCGCGGATGGCCTGGCAGGAGCGCGCGGCCATGGCGGCGAACATCTCGTCCCCCCGCTCCGTGCGCGTTCCGTAGGCGGCACCGAGGACGATGATGAGCGGGCAGTGCAGCAGCCCGAGGCGGTAGTCGTCGACACACTCGTCCAGGGAGTAGCCGGTGACGCCGTGCCGCTGCAGATCCTGCCAGTAGGCACCGACGACGTCCTGCTCGCCGGCGCGACGGTCCTCGACGCCGAGGCAGGTGCCCAGCAGGTAGGCCAGGTCCCGCGCCGGGAGGCCGACGTCGAGGGTCTGCCAGTCGACGGCAGCCACGGCGCCGCCTGGGCCGAAGAGCAGGTTGTCGAGCCGGTAGTCCCCGTGGATCGGGGCGAAGCGATCCGGTCGGGCGGCGAGGAACGCCTCGAGGACCCCTACCGCCCCCTCCAGTGTGGCGCGGTCCTCGTCGGCCAGGGAGGTCCCCATCCGCTCCACGAACTGTGGGAGCGCTCCGGCGACCAGGTCGGCGGTGAAGCGGCGGGCGCCGGGGCCCGAGGGCTGCCGCCACGACGCACCCTCGAGGGCCGGGTCGCACCACCGCGGCCCGTGGAGCCCTGCCAGGTTCTGCGCCGCGGCCGTGACGGCTTCGACCGGGGCACCGGCAACCTGGTCGCCCTGGGTGGCCGGCGCCAGGTCCTCCAAGAGCAGCGTGAAGGACGACGCGTCGGCGTTCGCCACGGCCAGGTGGCACCGCGGCGCACGTACGGCGACGGTCGGCGCCAGATCCTCGTAGAAGGCGATCTCGGCGCGGTAGCCGGCACTCACCAGGCGGCGCACGTCGCGGTCCGGTGAGGGGATCTTGGCGATCAGCGTCTCGGGCACCGGCGACCCCGACCCGACGTGGCACCGGACCCGGAGGCTGACGCTCATCTGCCCGGTACCGACCGGCTCGGCCTCGACCCCGAGCACCTCGGCCGTGAAGCCGGCCGCTCGGAGAGCGGCCTGCATCCAGCCGGGCGTCAGCCCGGCCGCGTCGTCGATGGGCGCGATCTCCGCGCTCACCGCGGGACCGCCGTCACCACGAGACGTCACACCGGTGGCGCGACACGGCCGGGGTTGGGGTCGAGCGCGTCGAAGGGACCCGCCGGGCGGACGCCCCGGTAGGCCTCGACCACGGGCGCGAGCTCCTCGGGGGTGGCCCCGTGCATGATCACTCCGTCCACCCCGAGGTCGAACTGGCGCAGCACCCGCTCGGCGCAGCGCGCCGGCGAGCCGGTGGCGGCCGGCTCGAGCCACTCGTCGGGGATCAGCCTTGCCACGTGCTCGAGGGTGGCCGTGTCGGCCTTGGCGTCGAGTGCCCCCGGGAAGGAGCTCACCACCTCGTCCGCCCGGAAGCGGGCCAGGACCGCCGGATCCCACCCGTTCGTCGACACCAGGAGGTCGCCGTACCCCTGGAGGTAGGTGGCCAGGCGGCCCACCGTCTTCTTGAGGCGC
Source organism: uncultured Acidimicrobiaceae bacterium (assembly GCA_963781955.1). GTDB lineage: Bacteria > Actinomycetota > Acidimicrobiia > Acidimicrobiales > RAAP-2 > Bog-473. The sequence goes on along the minus strand of CAWAHU010000001.1, from coordinate 936,495 downwards.
AGTTCCGCTGGCAGGCCGTCGTGGACGGTGGCGTAGCAGGACCAGATCCGCACGGCCGACGGGTCCCGCCCGGCCTCCTCCGCAGCGCGTCGCACCGTCTGGGCGGCCCGCACCACCGTCTCGTCGGTGAAGTAGGTGTGGAGCACGACCATGTCCATAACCCGGCCGCAGAGAGCCAGCGAGTTGGGCCCGAACGCAGTGAAGCCGATGGGGATGTCCTCGTCGAAGGCGGCGTCGAGGTGCAGGACCGGGTAGCTGCCGATGGGCCCGTCGTGCCCCAGGATGACCTCGCCGCGGAACAGGCGTCGCAGCACGCCGACGAAGTCCTCCACCTGCGCCGTGGTGATGCGCGCGATGCCGTAGGCGTCGAACAACGGCCCGATGCCCCGACCCAGCCCGAGCGTGAAGCGGCCTCCGGTCAACCGGTGCATGGTGGTGGCGAACGAGGCCGTGATCATCGGGTGCCTGGTGTTGTGGTTCGTGGCCGCCGTGGCCACGCCCAGCGTGGTGGAGACCGCGCCGACCGCCCCGCAGAGCGTCGCCGCCTCCTTGATGTTGTAGCGCTCCGAGACGAACGCAGACCCGAGGCCCGACGCCTCGCCCGCCGCCACCTCCCCAATCAAGTCGGCCGGGGACTTCGGCGCCCCGGCCAGCGTGTAGAAGCCCAGCTCGTTGAGTTGCGTCGTCGCCGGTTGCGTCACGACCCGTCCCTCCTGATCGGCCGGCGAGAGTCTTCCTCGCCGGGGATCGGTGGCGCACATCGGCGTCCGAGGCCCGTGCCGGGACGACGAGGAGCGGCGCCGCTGCCTCGTCATCGACGTGCCGGGCCCAATCACGAACCGGACATTTTCGATAAAATATGCAATCCTTAGTGGCCACTGGGGTCCCGAGTCCCAGGGGGAGGTGGCCCGACCCCTCCTCGCCCTGGGACTCTGATTCAATGACCGGTCGCACGGCCGGGGGTACGGCTGCTCGCACGGGGAAGGGGACGACGAGGATGGCATTGCGAAAGACCTTCGCGGAGGGGAGGCGCACGGCGCTGTCCCTACTGGTGTCGACGACACTGCTGGCGGGCACGTTCGTCGGCCTGGCCTCGGCGTCGCTCACCAGCACGGCCGGCGCCTCGGCCCCGGCCACCAACGGCCAGTGGTCCGGCGTGGGCAAGATCTGCGGGTCCGGCGCCGGCGGGTCGTCGACCGTGCGCGGCGTAGGCCCGAAGACCATCCACATCGCCGTGTTCAACGACGAGTCCAACACTGCTGTCCCGGGGCTCGAGAAGGAGTTCGTCCAGTTCGGCAACGCCTTCGCCGCCTGGTGCAACGCTTCGGGGGGCATCAACGGGCGCCACATCGTCATCGACAACCGCGACGCCGCGCTGTTCAACGCGGCACAGGTGACCAACGAGGCCTGCCAGAACGACTTCATGGCCGTCGGCGGCGGCCTGGTGTTCGACGCGCAGAGCGCCCCGGTGCGTGTGGGGTGCGGGCTGGGCCAGATCTCGGGCTACGTGGTTTCCGACGCCGCCTCCACGTCCCCGCTGCAGGTCAACCCGTCCAACATCAACCCCAAGTACGTCTCCGCCGGGTACTTCGCCACGTTGGCCAAGAAGTACCCCCAGGCGGTGAAGAACGCCTCCTTCGGGGCGGAGAACAACCCCAACATCCTCGAGCCGGAGCACAAGTTCGAGGACGCGGCAACGGCCTTGGGCTGGAACGTGAAGTCGTTCCAGGTCGCCCCCCTCACCGTCAACGACTGGACGCCGTATGTCCAGCAGCTTTCGACGGGTGGCTACCAGGCCGTGTGGCCCTCGGACACCGGGAACCTCGGCCCATACCTCCAGGCCATGAACACTGTCGGCTACAACCCGACATTCCTCCTGGCCGGCGTGCAGTTCTACAACCAGGCCACCATCAAGGCCATGCAGGGGCTCCACCTGCCGCCGCTGTACGTGTACACGAACTGGTGGCCGCTCGAGATGGCCTCGCAGAGCCCGGCCACCCAGCAGCTGATCAACGTCATGCACACCTACGCCAAGGGCGCCAGCGTGAACTTCGACGACGAGGAAGCCGCCGAGGCCTGGCTCCTGTGGGCCAAGTCGGCCTCGGCCTGCGGCGCCAGCCTGACCGTGTCCTGCGTGCTCACCAACGCGGCGGCGACGAAGAACTGGTCCGCCGGCGGGATCGAAGCGCCCCAGGCGCAGCTGGCGATGGGCAACGAGAACCCCGTGCCGGGTCCGTGCTTCGCCCTGCTCCAGGCCACGACCCACGGTTGGGTCTACGCCAAGTCGGTGACGCACCCGACCCAGTCGATCTGGAACTGCAGCCCGAAGAACGTCGTCACCCTCACACCCCAGCAGATCCAGGCGCTGAACGCAGGCTAGGCCCGCTCCGCGCCGGTACCCCTGCCGGCCAGGGCACCGGCGCGGGTCGCCCCTCAATCGTCGAGGCGGCCCCGCCACTCGGGGCGGCGCTTCTCGAGGAAGGCGAGCACGCCCTCGCGGGCGTCGGGCCCGGCCATCAGGCGGTGGTGGTACTCGGTCTCGAGCTGCTCCACCTGTCCGGGGTCGAGGTCCCACGTCTGCCAGAGGAGCTGCTTGGACAGGGCTACCGACTGTGGTGCCGTGTGCGCTGCGATGTCACGCGCCAACTCCAGCGCGGCGGGGAGTACCTCCTCGTTGGGCAGCACGCGGTTGCACACCCCGAGCTCCTTCGCCTCGTGCCCGTCGAAGGTCCGGCCGGTCAGGAGGAGGTCGGCAGCGACCGACGTCCCCACGATCCTCGGGAGCGTCCAGTGGACGTAGGCATCGCCCATGACACCGCGGCGGACCTGGACGACGCCGTACGTGGCGTCCGCGGCGAAGATGCGGATGTCGCACTGGAGCGTGAGCGTGAAGCCCACTCCGATGGCGTGGCCGTTCACGGCGGCGATCACCGGCTTGCGGACCCGCCACGCCGGCACGGCGACGGCGGCCGCACTGAACTCGGTCGGGTCCCGCAGCCGGAACGTCCCCTCTCCCGCCGAGAGGTCGGCGCCGGCGCAGAAGGCCGGCGGCGTCCCGGTCACGACCACCGCCCGGACGGCGTCGTCGGCATCGCAGCGTACGTAGAACTCGGCCAGGAGCTCCCCCATCTCACGACTGAACGCGTTGCGTTTCTCGGGCTGGTTGAGCGTCAGCTGGGCCACCCCCCCGTCGAGGGCGAAGACGACCGCGCTCACGACACCACGCTCACGACACCACGCTCACGACACAACTCATGATGCTGCCTTCACCGCCGCGGCGAATTCGGCGATCAGGTCGTCCGTGGGCGAGTAGCCCGGGAAGTAGGCGCAGACGCGGTCGCATCCTCCGAAGCGCCGGGCGATCTGCGCCGCGCACTCCTCGGGCGTGCCCCGCACGGCGATCGTCGCGAAGACCTCCTCGTCGACAAGTGCGGCCATGTCCGACCAGCCGCCGCGCTTCGAGAGCGCGTTGAGCTCGGGCTGCAGGTCGCCCCAACCCTCGACGTCGAGCACGGGACGGTAGGCGGGCGTGGAGCCGTAGAACGCGACGATGAACCGGGCCGCGTCCGCCGCGGCCAGCTCCTCATCCGTGCGGCCGGTGGCCACGATCACCTCGGCGGTGACCTCGATGTCGGCGCGCGTGCGGCGCGCCGCACCCAGCCCGGCCTCGATCGCCGGCAACGTCCGCTCGCGCATGTGTCGCTCCGTGTTGAAGGGCATGACCAAGATGCCGTCCGCCACTTCTGCGGCCATGCGGTTCATGCGAGGCCCCAGTGCTCCCACCAGGACTTTGGGCACCCCGAAGCGATTGGGGCCCGGGTCGAAGATCGGGGTCATCAGGGTGTGGGTCGTGTACTCACCGCGCACGTCGATGGGCCGGCCCTCCTGCCAGCCGTCGAGGATGGCCTTGGTGGCCACCACGACCTCCCTCATGTGCTCGACCGGTCTGCCCCAGGTGGCGCCGTACCGCTTCTCGACATGCGCCCGGACCTGCGAGCCGAGACCCAGCCGGAATCGCCCTCCCGAGAGCTCGTGCAGGTCGTAGGCGGCGTGCGCCAGATGGAGCGGGCTGCGGGGGAACGCGATCGCCACATTGGTCATCAGGTCCAGCGAGCACACCGGCGCGGCGGCGACGAGCGGGAAGAACACGTCGTGGGCGTTCTCGAAGCTGAACACGCCGTCGACCCCGGTGCGCTCGAGCTCCCGCGCCCGGAGCGCCGCGCCCATGACCGAGTTGGACAACCAGACGTCGACTTTGAGCGGCACCTCCCCCAGTGTCCACCACCCCGGGTACTGTGTGCGAACGAAGTGGCGGACGCGACGGACTGGGACGAGACGCTCGGCGATCTGAGCGAGCGACGCGTCCGGGCCCGCGCCATGGGTGGGGCCGACCGAGTAGCCCGCCACCGGGGCTCCGGTGCGCTCGATGCCCGTGAGCGGGTCCGCCACCTGCTCGATCCCGGCTCCTTCTCCGAGATCGGGACCCTGGCCGGCGGGGACGTGCCGGCCGACGGCATCGTTGCCGGCTCGGGCACCGTCGACGGCCGGCCGGTGATGGTGGGAGCGGAGGACTTCACGACCCTCGGGGGGAGCATCGGCCCGGCCAGCAACGCGAAGCGCTACCGGATCGCCGAGCTGGCGCTGCGCAACCGGATCCCCCTCGTCATGCTCCTCGAGGGCGCCGGCTTCCGCACCACCGGCGAGACGCACGGTCGCTCGCCCACCGACCTGCTGATGCAGTCACGCTGCTCGGGGAACGTACCCGTGGTGTCCGCCGTGCTCGGGCCCTCGGCCGGGCACGGGGCGCTGGTGGCACCGATCTCGGACTTCTGCGTCATGACACGGCGGGGGGCCGTCTTCACCGCCGGCCCACCCGTGGTGAAGGAGTCGACCGGCGAGGACGTCACCAAGGAGGACCTCGGCGGGCCACGGGTGGCGCTGGCCAGCGGCCTCGTGCACAACCTGGCCGACGACGACCCCGAGGCGCTGGGACTCATCCGTCGGTACCTGTCCTACTTCCCGTCGAGCGCGTGGTCCTACGCGCCGGCCGGCCCCGGCGACGACGACGGGCCACGCCTCACGCCCGAGCTGCTCGAGGTCGTCCCCCGCGACCACCGGAAGGTCTACGAGATCCGCGACGTGCTCGCCGCCGTCGTCGACGGTGCGGAATGGCTGGAGGTCCAGCCCTCGTTCGGGCCGTCGGTCGTCTGCGCCCTGGCCCACGTCGGCGGCCAGCCCGTCGCCATCGTCGCCAACAACCCGGCCCAGCTGGCCGGCTCGGTCGATGCCCACGGTGCCGACAAGGCGGCCCACTTCATCTGCGTGGCCGACGCGTTCCACCTCCCGCTCATCTTCCTGGCGGACAATCCCGGCGTGCTCCCCGGGAGCCAGTCCGAGCGCCAGGGCGTGCTCCGCAGCGGCGCGCGCATGTTCGTAGCCCAGACGTTCGCCACCTCACCGAAGATCCACGTGACTCTGCGCAAGGCCTACGGATTCGGCTCGGTGGTGATGTCCCTCATCGGCTTCGACGGGCAGGTGGCCACGTTCGCCTACCCCGGGGCCACCCTGGGCGCCATGGGTGCCGGTGCATCGAGCAGGGCCATCGGCGCCGACGAGGACGTCGCCGCCGCCCTGCGCGAGGCCGAGACCCAGGCCTCCTACCGGTCCGCCGGCAACCTCGGGTTCGACGAGCTCATCGACCCGAAGGAGACCCGCAACGCCGTCCGGACGGCGCTCCTCCGAGCCACGTCGTCCCGGCCTGGGTCACCCGGTCCGGTGCTGCGGCCCCCCATCACCCCCTGACCGGTCCACCCCGCGGCCGGCCATCCGCCCGGCGATCCACGTGAAGGGCTGGGCGACACCGGCCGGTGTGGTGTGGAGCTCCCGGCGCGATGCCACGAGCGTGAAACCCGGGCCGAGCGCGGCGGCGAGGGCCTCCGGCGAGTACCGGCACACCGGGAGCCCCGAGCAGTACTCCGGTCCGTCGGGCGCGAACGTCGCCATCACCACGCCGGCACCGTCCTCGAGGGCCTCGGTGAGGGTGGCGACGTAGCGCGCCCGGTCCGCGTCGTCGACCAAGAAGTGGAACACGGCACGGTCGTGCCACAACCCGTACCGCCGTGACGGGTGCCAGGCCAACAGGTCCTCGCCCACCCAGCGCACCGGTGCGTGCGGACCCACACGCCGACGCGCCTCCTCGAGCGCCACGACGGAGACGTCCAGGACCGTGACATCACCGAACCCGGCTGCCACCAGGTGGTCGACGAGCGGGGACGCCCCACCGCCGACGTCGATGACCGCGGCCGACCGTTCGACCCCGAGGTGCGCGACGAGCTCGAGCGACACCGTGGGCTCCCCCTGGAACCAGCTCACCGCCTCGACGCCCCGCGACCGGTAGGCGTCGTCCCAATGAGCCGCGCGATCCGGGTCTGCCGTCACGGCGGCCCAGCGTACGGTCCCTCAGAACACGTAGTCCTCTCCCGTCGCCCGGACGGTGATGTCGGCGATGGCGACGCCGGCGGGCTGGTCGATGGCGTAGACGATCTGCGCCGCGAGCTCCTCGGGCGTGATGGCCCAGTAGCGGACGTCGTCGGGCCCCGGTGCCTCCTGCTCGGTGCCGCCGAAGCGACTGACCAGCCGGTCCACGTTGTGGCCGGCCAGTGGGAGCACGGCTCCCATGTCCATGATCCCGGCCATGAGCCCGGTCCCCGGCACGCCGGTCGGCCGCACCACGGTGACCTTGATCTTCCCCTGCGCCTCGACGCGCAGGGCGTTCGACAGCGTGATCACGGCGGCCTTCGTGGCGCCGTAGACGGCGGCGCCGGCCACCCCGTAGTTCCCGTAGATGGACGCGATGTTGACGACGTGGCCACCACCCTGGCGCACCATGTGGTCGTAGGCGGCGTAGATCCCGTGCAACACGCCCTTCACGTTCACGTCGATGCAGCGGTCCCAGGCGTCAGCCGCCTTGTCGTGGTCGGCGAGGAACGCCAGCGGCATGATCCCGGCGTTGTTGACCAACACGTCGATGCGCCCGTGCTCGGCCACGACCCCGTCGACGGCGGCCCGCACGCCCGACCGGTCGGCCATGTCGACCACGAGACAGCCCTCGGCGTCGAGGACGTCGAACCCGACCACCGTCGCCCCCCGCTCAGCCAGCATCCTCGACGTCAGCAGGCCGAACCCACCGGCGGCACCGGTGACGACGACGACCTTCCCTTCGACATGTGACACGACGACCTCCCTCTCCATCGCCTTGCTCCCGCCGGTGTGACGGGCCGCATCTCAGGCCGGGTCCCGCTCCATGCTCTGGACGTCGAAGTAGACCGGGAGCAGGTACTTCACGTAGAAGGCGTGCACCGTGAGCCCCGGGTAGACGAGATCCTCGTAACGGATGATCCGGACCCGGTCGTCCTTCTCGGCGAAGCGCTCGCACTCGGCGAGCAGGCGGTCCACCTCGGCGCGGGAGTCCTGGAGCAGCCCGAGATGGTCATAGCCGGGAGAGGAGAGCGGGGCGTCGCTCTCGGCCAGGAGGATGAACTGGTCCGGGTCGGGCATCAAGAGGTGGCAGAGCTGGCCGACCACCTCGGTGTCGAGGGCGCTCCACCCGAAGACGGCGCCGTAGAACTCGTCGACCTCCTCGCGGAACCCCCGCGTCAAGGTACCCCGCGGCAGGGTCAGTTCCATGTGGTTGAAGCGCATGACCAGCTCCTCTCTCAGCGTGCGGTGACGTTGTCCCAGTAGGTGCCGTCGAGGAGGTCGCGCAGGTGCACGTGGTGCAAGATGGCGTGATCGGGGTCCTCGGGCATCTCTGCCTCGCCGAAGGTGGCCTGGCGCCGGGCGATGCGGAACATCACGATGCCGTGACGCAGCGCGGCGTACGTGGTGTAGAAGTCGAGGTCGCGGGGAGCGTACCCGGTCAGCTCCTCGTAGCGGGCGGCCACGGCGTCCCGCCGCAGGACGTGCGGCATGCCGGGCATCCCGAGGTCCTCCACCAGATCCTGGAAGAACCGGTGGATGTAGATCATCCATCCGAGGTCGATCTCGCGAGGCCCGATGGATGCCATCTCCCAGTCGAGCACGGCCACCGGTGCGAAGTCCTCGAACATCATGTTCCCGATGCGAGCGTCGCCCCAGCTGAAGACGGCCTCACCTTCGGCGGCCGGCCAGTGCTCCTCGAGCCATTCGAAGCCCCGCTCGATGAGGGGCGACCGTATGCCGTCGCCGGCCACCCACTCGTAGTAGTCACGCTGCTCCTGCACGTGGCGCTGCAGGTGGCTCCGGTTCTCGTCGGGTCCGGCCAGGAAGCGCGCCGGCCCGTCGGCCGCGACCTGGTGCAGAGCGGCGAGGACCTCGAGCGCGTCCCGCTCCAGCCGCTCCTGGTCCTCGATCGCGGCGTCGAAGAACCAGTTGTCACCGAAGGTGTACGGCATGACGTCCGGCGGGACGACTCCCTCGACCCGCTCCATGATGAAGAAGGGCACGCCGATGGCAGCGGAGTCCGTCTCGAGCCAGTAGACCGCGGGCACGGGGACCTTGGTGTGCGCGGCCACCATCTGCATGGTCCGGAACTGCCGCTCCATGTCATAGCGCGGGAAACACCGGGTCGGCCGCGGGGTCCGGAGCGATGCGGGCCACCAGCCGCCGCGGTTCGTCCTCGCCGGGCACCGAGACATCGAAGAGCACCGTCTCCGAGGACATGCCGTTGCTCGCCGGCACCACGAGCTCACTGATCGTGGCGTCGGGGAGGCGCTCGCGCAACCAGGCCTCGAGCTGGGACCGCAACAGCTCGTAGTCACGGGTCGACGTCTGCGGCCGTTCGGTGCTGAGCGGCTCCTCGCTGGTCGTCATGGCGTGTCCTTTCTGGGGTCTCGTTGCGAGCGCAAGAATCGGCGGATGCCGGTCGCGCTCCAGTTGTCGTGGTCCTCGCCGTAGGCGCTGACACCGTCGAAGGTCCACTTGGTCAGGCAGTTGACGGAGTAGAGGTTGGGGTTGAGGAAGAACCCCAAGCCGTTCAGGCAGCGGCCCTCGGCCCGCACGTGCCGGCCCAGCTCGTCGGTGAGCTCGAGAGTGACCTCGGCCGGGTGGGCGCTCCCGTCGTGACGCCGGGTCACCGTCCTCGTCCCCGCCACCACCTTCGACCAGGTACCGCCACGCAGCACGGAACCGTGGATGGCGACGCAGCCGTCACCGAAGTCCATGGTGATGGCGTGGAAGGCGTCACGCTCGGAGGCCGTGGCATAGCTGTAGCCGCCGTGGAGGGCCGGTGTACCGTGGAGGCCGAGCCCGAACTGCGAGCGGGGCCCCCAGGAGCGGTCCCGGAAGCCGAATGCGTCGACCGTGATCTCCTCACCGAACAGCCGGACGACGCCCTCGAAACGGCCCGGCTGGTCGAGGTGGGACTCCCCCAGGTAGTTCGGTCGGGCCACCCCGGTGAACGCCAGGCGCAGCGAGACCGCGGCCTCGGGGTCATCCGTGTCGGGGTCGTCGTAGGCCAGCTCCCACCGTCGCTGGGGCTCGATGCAACGGAACGCGATCCCGTTGGGCAGGCGGATGTCGGACAGCGGCTGGTCGGGCACCGGAAGGTGCCAGAACTGGCGGGCGTAGCGGGCGTCGGCCGCGGTGGCCCCGAGCTCGTCCCAGAAGAACACGCCGGCGGCCAGCACGCCCTGGTTGCCCCGGAAGAACGGGTACAACTGCCCGGAGAGCCGGCGCTCGGGCACCGTGAAGGTGAACCAACAGGTCTCGGTCCAGTAGGGGTCGTCGCCGGTCGGAGGATGGAACTCGTCGTCTGGGTGCTGCAACTGCCCGAGCCTCCCCCACCCTCACGGACGGCGACGTGCGCCCCCGGGGGCCGAATCTAGCCGAGCCCCTCCGGTGGAAGCACCCTGCTTCGATACGCTGGATCGGTGGCCTCGTGACCGTGCTCCTCGAAGGAGCACGCCCGCGCTCCCCCGCCGGCGGGCAACGGGTTCCGGGACGCGTCATGATCACGATGGGAGGCGAGCAGTGACGAACCGGTCGGCCTTTGACTTCACCGGCACGTCGGTCCTCGTCACCGGCGGGACGAGCGGCATCGGCCACGCCGTGTCCTGCGCGTTCGCCGCCGCCGGGGCATCGGTGACCGTGACCGGGACGCACGCGTCGGCCACCGACTACGACACCGACCTGTCGGCCTTCGAGTTCCGCCGGCTCGACATTCGGGACCACGGCACCGTCGATGCTCTCGCCGGCGCGCTGGGGAGCCTCGACGTGCTCGTGAACAACGCCGGGGCCAACTTTCCCGACGGCCGGGACGAGTGGGAGCCGGACGCGTTCTCGGCCGCGCTCGACCTGAACCTGGCCGGCGCCATGCGGCTCACCGTCGGCGCCCGCCGGGCGCTGGGTGCCAGCTCCATGGCCGGCGGGGCCAGCGTCGTCAACCTGGTGTCGATGACGGCGTTCCGCTCCACCACGATCGTGCCGGGATACTCGGCGGCCAAGGCGGCGCTGGTGGCGCTCACGCGGAACCTGGCTGTGGCCTGGGCACCCGATGGCATCCGGGTCAACGCCGTGGCCCCCGGCCTGATCGACACCCCGATGACGTCGCCGATGAAGGCATTCCCCGACCTGCTCGATGCCGAGCTGGCGCGGTGCGTCCAGCGCCGCATGGGCACCCCCGAGGAGGTCGCCGCCGCGGTGTTGTTCCTCTCCAGCGACGCGTCGGCCTACACGACGGGCTCCGTGCTCGCCGTCGACGGCGGGTACCTTGCCCTCTGAGGCGGGCCCCCCTGAAGCGGCGGACATGCCCGACGTCATCAGGATCGACGACCTGGCTCAGCCCGTGCTGAGCGACATCCAGCGGGCGGGCATCGAGTACGGCGAGTCGCGTCACACCGAGCTCACCGTCGACGCGGTGTGCGAGGCCGCCGTCGACCGTACGGGTCTGGACGACTTCGGTCCCGACGACTTCCGCGAGCGTCTGGCGGTCCAGCTGGCCGAGATGGACGCGGACGACGAACGCACGGGCCTCGGCCGCATGCTGATGTTCGGCGACTGCGTCCGCTACGCGGCGAACCGGTTGCGCATACAGGACCTCTTGGGGTGCCACCCCGAGATCCTCGACGTCCCGATCACCGAGCCGGTCATCGTCGTCGGGCTCCCGCGGTCGGGCACAACGCACCTGGTCAACCTCCTCGCGGCCGACACCAGGTTCCGTTCCCTGCCGCTCTGGGAGTCCTACGAACCGGTTCCCGACCCGGCGGGGCCCACCGGCGACGACGGCGTCGACCCGCGCTGGACCCGCTGCCAGGAGGCGTGGGAGGCCATGCAGGCCGGGGCGCCGCTGGTGGCCGCCATGCACCCGATGGAGCCCGACCACGTCCACGAGGAGAACGAGCTCCAGGCCCCGGACTTCTCCAACTACAACACCGAATGGATCGCCCGAGCACCTCGGTGGCGCGACTACTACCTGTCCCACGACCAGACGCCGCACTACGCCTACATGAAGCGCGTGCTGCAGATCCTGCAGTGGTACCGGCCCCGGTCGCGCTGGGTGCTCAAGTCCCCCCAGCACCTCGAGCAGCTCGGCCCGCTCCTGGCGACATTCCCCGACGCGACGATCGTGGTGACCCACCGCGACCCGGTGGCCGTGGTGCAGTCCACCATCACCATGCTGTGCTACGGGTCGCGCGCGGCCTACCGCTCCCCGAAGCCCGAGTGGTACCGCGACTACTGGACCGACCGCATCGGCCGGTTGCTCGACGCCTCGCTCCGGGACCGCCCCGTGCTCCCGGAGGGCCACACGGTCGACGTCCTGTTCCACGAGTACATGGCCGACGAGATGGGAACCCTCCAGCGCGTCTACGACTGCGCCGGGATAGAGCTGACCGACCAGGCGCGCGCGGAGATCAGGGCCTACCGGGCCGGCCACCGGCGCGGCAAAGAGGGTCAGGTCCTCTACGACCTCCGTGGTGACTTCTCCACCACCCCCGAAGAAGTCAGATCGAGGTTCGGGGCATACCTCGACCGCTTCCCCGTACGAATCGAGGTCCAGTGAACATCCGAGGTCCAGTGAACATCGAGGTCCAGTGAACATCGCGCAGCAGGTCGACCAGCTGATCGACACCCGCCCCGGCAAGGAGCTGCTCACGCCCGTCTACGACGACCCGGCCCACCCCGTGGTCGACGGACTGGTGTACCGCTCGGGGGGCACCACGGCCGCCTACCTGGTGCTCACCGACAACGGGCGCATCATCGTCAACACCGGCATGGGCTACGAGGCGCCGCACCACAAGCGCGTCTTCGACGCCGTTCGTCCCGGGCCCACCCACCACATCGTCACGACCCAGGCACACGTCGACCACGTGGGTGGAGTCGACCTGTTCAAGGACCCCGGCACGACCTACATCGCACAGGCGAACAACCCGGCCTGCCAGGTCGACGATCGGCGGATCCAGGGCCTGCGGATGCGCACGGCCGGGATCTGGTTCGACACGCTGGGCACCGACGCCCGCCGCATCGCCGAGCAGAACCCCGGCGTGCCGATGCGCCAGTCGCAGCCCACGCCGGACGTCACCTTCGACGAGCGGCTCGGCCTGGACGTCGACGGCCTGCGCGTCGAGCTCCTGGCGGCGGTGGGCGAGACGACCGACTGCGCCGTGGTCTGGCTGCCCCAGCACCGGGTCGCCCTGGTCAGCAACCTGTTCGGGCCGCTCTTCCCGCACTTCCCGAACCTCAACACCCTCCGGGGGGACAAGTATCGGTTCGTCGAGCCCCAGCTGGCCACCAACCGGATGGTCCGCGCGCTACGACCCGAGATACTGGTGACGGGACGCCACGACCCGATCGTCGGTGCCGACCTCATCGGGGCATCGCTGGAACGCCTGCACGATGCGGTCGACTACGTGCACCGCCGCGCCCTCGAGGGCTTCAACGAGGGGGCCGACGTCTGGACGCTCATGCGGGAGATCGAACTGCCGCCGGAGCTGCGAGTCGGCCAGGGCTACGGCAAGGTCTCGTGGGCCGTCCGCACGCTGTGGGAGACCTACGTGGGATGGTTCAAGCTGCAGTCGACCACCGAGCTCCACCCGGACCCGGCGGGAGCCGCCCTGGCCGAGCTCGTCCACGCCGCCGGCGCCGACACCGCACTGGACCGGGCCGAGGCCGCGCTGGCCCGCGGCGACGCCGTCGTGGCGATCCGGCTGGGCGAGGCGGTGTCCTCCACCGGGCACGACGAACGGCGCCTCAGAGAGCTGATGGCCGCCGCCCACCGCCATCTGCTCGACCATGGTGGTGAGGAGAGCTTCTGGGAGAGTGGCTGGCTCCGCACGCAAGTGGCCCGCTGGGAGCCTGGCTGAACCGGCGCAGACCGCTCAGGCCCGTTCCACCGCCAGCCGGAGCATGTCGACCGAGCCCGCGCCGTCGACGGCGATGACCTGACCGGAGATGAAGCGGGCCGCCGGGCTGCAGAGGAAGAGGGTGAGATTGGCGATGTCGACCCCGTGGCCATGCATCCCGAGGGGGTTCGTCGGCCGCGACGGTGCGTCGGGCAGCACCTCGGCGAACCGCCGGAGCCCCTCGGTCCCCTGGATCGAGCCGGGCGCGATGGCGTTGACGCGGATGCCGTGGGGCCCCCACTCAACCGCGCACGTCCTGGTCAACGAGTTGACCCCGGCCTTGGCGGCCGCCACGTGTGCCTGGTAGCTCACGCCCCGCTGCTCGAACGGTGCGGAGATGTTCACGATCGAACCGCCGTGCGCCCCGAGCCAGAGATCGAAGGCGGTCCGGCTGACGTTGTAGGTGCCGAGGAGGTCGATGTCGACGACCGCCTTGAACCCGTTCGGCGAGATCGCCGACATCGGGGCGGGGAAGTTGCCCGCGGCGTCGTTCACGACCACGTCGAGGCGGCCCTGTTCCGACAGGCCCGTCTCGAGCACCGAGCGCACAGCATCGGGGTCGCGCACGTCGCACACGCCATACGTGGCGTCCACGCCCTCGTCGGCGAGCTCGCGGGTCGCCGCCTCGAGGTTCTCACGCTTGCGGCTGGCCATGACGATGCTGGCGCCGGCGTGGCCGAGCACCCGGCAGATCTCCTTCCCGATCCCGGTGGCCCCGCCGGTCACAAAGGCCACCCGGCCTTCGAGGAGGCCCGGGGCGAAGCAGTTCGTCGGGTGGCCGTCGCGTGGCTCTTCCATGGGACCTCCTCGGACCGCACGGGTCCAGGCCGGCCTCAGGTGGGAGCTGACGCCAGCGCGCCGACACGCAGCGCATCGGAGACGATATCTGCCATGCCGAACCCCGGCTCCACCAGGCGGTGGCCGAAGCGACCGACGTGCGTCCTGCGCATCATGAGCGAGCGGTAGATCCCGGCGGCCCGGATGTCTCCGGCCAGCTGTGCCCCGATCACCCGCCCGTCCCGCAGGTAGACCGATCGCAGGTTGCCCTGGCTCTGCCAGCGCAGCACCTCGTCGGGCTCGGAGATCGTACCCATGGCGACAATCGGGACGCCGAGGTGCTTGAGGCTGTTCATGGCCTCGGCCCCCTCGTAGCGCACGTCGTGTCCCAGAAGAGTTGCGGCGGCGATGGGCGCCTGCGCCACCGCGTTAGGGAAGATGGCGTGCACATACCGCTGGCCGGTGAGCCAGTCCGCCGCCTCGGCCACGTCGCCAGCCGCCACGATGCCGGGCACCGATGTGGCGAGGCTGTCGTCGACGTGGATGCCCCAGTCGGTGGCGATACCCGAACCGTTCACGAATTCGACGTGTGGCTTCACCCCGGTCGCGGCCACCACGAGGTCGGCCGACAGGACGATGCCGTCAGCGAGCCGGACCCCCGTCACCGAAGGGCTCCCGACGAAGGCATCGGCCTGCACGCCGAGTCGCAGGGTCACGCCCCGGCCGCTGAGCGCAGCCTCTGCCACCGACGAGGTGACCGGGTCCAGCACTCGCGGCATGACCCAGTCGCGGCGACCGATCAGGGTCACGTCCACGCCCAGATCGGCCAGGAGAAGCGACAGCTCTATGCCGATGAAGCCATTGCCCACGATCAGCGCGGTCGTCGCCTCACCCCGCCGCACGCGTCCCACCAGCTCGTCGGCGGTCCGCAGGGACTTGAAGTCCAAGACCCCGGGGAGGTCCGCCCCCTCCAGAGGTGCATGGAGTCTGCTCCCCGACGCGACGACCAGCCCCTCGTATCCGACACGCTGCCCATCGGCCAGGACGACCTCGTGGTTGTCAGTGTCGATGGCGGTGACCTGTGCCTCGCGTCGCTCGTCGATCCCGAGACGCTCCGCCACGTCCTTGCCCTTCCAAAACAGGGTCGAGTCGCGACCCGTCAGGTAGTGATCAGCCATCGCGGGCGGCGAGTAGGGGGCGAAGGGCTCGAGCGACAGGGCGACGACCGTGCCCCCGGGATCGAGGCGACGAAGGGTCTCCGCGGCGGTGATCCCCGCCGGGCCGGTCCCGATGACGACGGCGCGCATCAGCCCACCCTGGCCAAGCTGGGGCTGGCCGATCCCACCACCCGCGTCGCCAGCGCGCCGACAGCTTCGGCGATCGCCGTGCCACCCAGGAGCGCGTCGACCGAGGGCTCGGACAGCAGTACGGCCGGGTCGTAGGCTACGGGTGTCACCGAGCGGAACGCCGGCCCGCCCAACCGGTCGAGGTAGTCCATCGCTCGCTCGAGGTCGGCATCCGACCGTGTCCGGTTGACCACCAGGTGCACGGAGCCGATCCCCAACGCGTCGGCCAACACGGCCGACTCGACGCCGACCTGGATGGCGTTGAAGGTGGGCTCCACGACCACCAGGACACAATCGAAGCCCCGCGCGAGGGCCCGACCGAAGTGCTCCACCCCGGCGTGCGTATCCATGATCACCACGTCGTCGCGGTGGAGGTGCATGCCGGCGACCGCGCTCGAGATCAGCGCGGTCTCCGGGCACAGGCACCCGGAACCGGCCTCGCGCACCCCTCCCATCACGACCAGGCGGACACCGTCGGGCGCCCCGACAGACAGCCGCTCGACGAGATCGGACGTGTCGGGATTGAGGACCAGCATCCCGCCGGACCCCTCCCCCGGCCGCGCGCCGGTCTTCTCCTGGACGTAGTCAGCGTTCTCGGCCACGGGGACGATGGAGAGCGACTCGGTCAGGCTCATGCCGAGCGTCGCCGCCAGATTCCGCTGCTCGTCGGCATCGACGGCAACGACACGGCGCCCGGACCGTGCCAGCTGGCGGGCCATGAGGGCGCACAGCGTCGACTTGCCCACGCCGCCCTTGCCCACGACCGCGACGCGCGTGCCCCCACCGTGATCGCCGACATGGCTTGCGTCCGCGTGCTGGTGGGTGGCAGACGACCCGCCGCCGTGTCCTCCACAGGTGTCACACATCGGATTCAGACCCGGGCCCCGCTCGCGACGGGAACGGTGTGCGCAGACTCGTTGTCGTCGATCCCCAGCTGCTCCGGTGCCACGAAGGGGAGCCCCAACCCCTCCCGCTTGGTTTCGATGTGCCGCCGGATGAACAGAGCGGCTTTGGCCGGGTCGGGCTCCACCACGAACTTGGCGCCGACCACGTCGTCGAGCCCGTTGGCCAACAGGTCGACCACCCGCGGGCTCCCGAACACCGGTGGCTGCACGCCCAGCACGGTGGTGACGCCCGACGCCACGACGTAGGCCCCGATCGCCACGGCCTTCTCGGAGTACCACTCGGGAGCGGCACCGGCCACGGGCAGCTGGTCGATGTCGACACCGAGGAAATCGGCCAACGCCGCCACCAGCACCATGATCCGGCTGTTGTCGACGCAGCTCCCCATGTGCAAGACGGGTGGGATGCCCAACGACTCGCATACCGCGCGCAGCCCGGGCCCGGCCATGGATGCCGCTTCAGGCACCATGTGACCCGACTTCCCGTTGGCCACGGCCGCACACCCGGTGACCAGCACCAGGATGTCGTTCTCAATGAGGCGGCGGGTCAGCTCAATGTGCTCGAGGTCCTGGGGCAACTTCGGGTTGTTGCATCCGACGACTGCCACCGCCCCGCGGATCGAGCCGGCGGCGATGGCATCGACGAGGGGCTTCGGCGTGCCACCGAGCGCCCCGAGGATGGCCTCCACGGAGAATCCCCCCATCATCTTCACGGGTTGCCCGGGGATGCGGACACGCTCGCGGTTGCGCTCCGGGTAGACCTCGATCGCCATGCGCACGATCCGCTTGGCGATCTCCGCGCCGTGCTCGGGGTCGAACGAGATATGGGTGGCGCCCGTGAACTTGGCCTTGTCCGAAGTCGAGATGACCTTGGTGTGGTAGCACTTCGCCACGTCGACGACCGCCGGCATGATGCACTGGTAGTCGACCACCATCGCCTCGAGCGCGCCCGTGATGAGCACCAGCTCCTGCATCAGGTGGTTACCGGCCATCGGGACCCCGCGGCGCATGAGCAACTCGTTGCCCGTGCAGCACAGTCCCACGATGTTGATGCCCTTGGCACCCACCGAGTGGGCCAGTTCGACCAGCTCGGCGTCCTCCGCGGCCGCGCAGACCACGTCCGACAGGAGCGGGTTGTGGCCGTGCATCGCGATGTTGACCTGGTCGGTCTTGAGCACACCCAAGTTGACCTCCGACATCACCGGCGTCGGCGTGCCGAACATCACGTCGGAGAGCTCGGTGGCGATCATCGATCCGCCCCAGCCGTCGGACAACCCGGTGCGCAGCGCGTGCAGGAGCGTGTTCACGTAATCGTTGTCCACGCCCATGTGCGTGCGGTGGAGCATCTCGACGTTCTCCCGGTCGATCCCTCGCGGTGTGATGCCGAGCGTCTCCCACTTCGACCGCCGCACGTCGGGAACGCGACTGACGAAGGACAGCGTCCCGCGACGTGTCCCGTAGTCGTCCTGGAGCACGTCCGCCAGATCGCTGGCCACTTGCTGTGCCGTGCGGCCCTCGGTCTCCACCCCGACCTCGGCGGCGACGCGGCGCAGCTTGTCCTCGTCGCCGATGCGGTAGCCCGTGGTCTCGCCGCGAGCAAGGCGCTCGAACGTCTCGAGGATGTCCCGGCCATGGTCGGAATGCGACGACGCTCCGGCGGCGATCGTCCGGCCCAGGTTGCGGGCCACGATGACGTCGGCATCAGCTCCGCACACGCCCTTCTGTGGACCCTCGCCAAAGGGGTCGATGCGGCACGGCCCCATGGCACAGTTGCGACAGCTCAGCCCCAGCGCGCAGTAGCCGCACTGTGGCTGCTGGGCCGCCAACCGGTCCCACACGGTCGCGACGCCCTCGTCCCTGGCCCGCTCGATCATGGCAATGGCGTCCTGTTGGACGGTCAGGGTTCGGGCCCGTCCGTTCGTGCTCGTTCCGCTCATCGGGGTCCTCCCTCGTTCTCGACGTCGACCGGGGCTCCACCCCCAGCACGACCATTTCGATTCTCGGTCCCATTCCTGGTCCCGTTGTTGGCACGCCCGGCCCGGGTGGCCGCCGCGGCCGCCGCGGCCATCTCCGCCTCACCCCAGGCGTGCCACGGGGCAAGGGGATCGCCGGCCGGCACGGTGGGCGTCGCGCCAGCGGCAGCCAGCACCACTCCCGTCTCGCGCACCCGGCCCGCCGCGACGAGGTCGTTCAATTCTCCGAAAACGAGCGCGTCGACCTTGCACACGTCGACACAGGCTGGAGTCTCGCCCCGAGTGACTCGCTCGACGCACCCGTCGCACTTGACCGCGACGGCGACCTCGGGACTCGGTCCTTCAGCGAGCGGATGGAACGTGAGCACGTCGAACGGGCACACCACTGCGCACATGGCACACCCGATGCATTTCTTCTCGTCGACGAGGACGAGCTTGTTGCCCTCGTCCCGATAGATGGCCCCGGTCGGGCACACCTGCAGGCACGGGGCCGGATCGCAGTGCCGACAACGGTTGGGGAAGGCGAACGTCGGCACCGGACCCGCCTGCACGTGGACCCGTTTGCGAGGGAGCGGGGCTTCGAGGAAGGCGAGGATCTCGTCCTTGCTCGCGGAGTGCTCGACCGCACAGGCCAACTCACACTGGAGGCAGCCGATGCATCGTTCCGGATTGATGAACACGGTCTTCATGGAGAGTCCGGGCCCTCCTTCCTAAGCGCTTCTGCTCTCCATCCAGGGTCATCCGGCCACGGCGACCCCGGTAGAGCCGAAGGTCCCTCCCTGGGTCGACGAAAGCGCAGGTGGGACGCGGCCGAGGCTCAGGTCGGTTCCCGCCGGCGATACGTCCTGGACTCCTCGATCAAGAGTTGCGGGTGCCATGCCCATTCGTCGAACGCGGCGCGATCGAGGCGATCACGCACGAGCGGGGTCATCTTCTCGAACGTGCCTTGGGGATCGTCTCCGACCATCTCGTACAAGTGGCAGAACCGAGGGGTTCCCGACGACTCGTTCTCCCAGGGCGTAATCGTCCGGTAGCCAGGCACCGCCGCCTCTGCGATGTGCCGCAGGTGCACGAAATCGCCCCAGTCGCGGAGCTCTTGGGCGAACTCGGCCTGCTTCGCCGAGATCAGGACGAGCAGGATCCCTGTCGTCCGCTCCCCCGAGCATGATCCCTGTGAGGGGCGCGGGTAACGGACCAGGGGCACCACCGTGCTCGCCGGCGATGGCGGCTCCACGATTCCCCCATCGCCCTCACCGATCACCACGCCGTCGCAGCGCGGGAGGGTTCTCGGCAGATCATCGTCCCGGGGGGTCGCCGGCTCCCAGATGGAGACCACCTTCCAGCCGGCTGCCTCGACAGCCGCCGCACGCTCGTCCACGTGGTCCGGCTCGCGGACCAGTTCGAGGTGCATCCGAGGCGGTTGTCGATCCTCCACCGTGTCCCCTCTATCAAGTGCCCGGAGGAATCAATTGCGGGACGAACGTCGACTGACCCGGACCAGAGAGCGGAAGACGGGATTCGAACCCGCGACCCTCCCTTTGGGAAGGTTACCGAGTCAAGCCGCCTCGCCGCGGATACACGGGTGACCTGCGTATTCATGGCTCATCAAGACCCATCACTCTGCACGCGTCTTCGACCTCTGACGGGCGAATCCTGTGCCCACCCGGATGATCCGATTCGGCGCGTCCTTCGCATTGACGGCGGACGCCGCTGGGGTGCCCATGAGCGCGGCTCGGGCACTACAGGTCAAAGGGGCTGTCGTGCCTGGGCCTACGCTGATTGCGTGTCCGTCGAAATGGAGCCCGAGGGCGTCCTCCTTCATCTCCTCGGCGACGACGACGCGGGGTCCGACTCGGCGTTGTGGCACGTAGCAGAATCACAGCGGGCGCTCACCGTGTGCGGCCTCGACGTCGGCTACGGCAACCCCCGCAAACCGTGGACGGAGACGCCCGAGGACCGCCGCTGTCGGATGTGCCTGGGCCAGCTCAGCCGTGACCGCCCACGGACATGACCCTCCCCGGCGACCATGCCCTCCCCGGCGACGCCTGCCCTGGCTTCATGGCCGAGCCGGGATAGCCGGCGGCGGTTGCTACTTCCACGCCAGACCAAGGACGACCGGACCCTGTCCCACCAGCTGGACGGTGACTCGTTCCCCGGGAGTGACGCCGCCGAAGCATGCGGTGAATTCGGTTGGGAAGTCACATGGCACCGTTTGGGCCAACGCTCGCCCGGACTGCATGACGTCGAGCGAGTAACCAGGCGCAGGCGTGAGCAGGTTCGCCGGCGTTGCAGTAGCTCCCGTGGTCGCAGAGAGCGGCGTATAGGAGACGGCCATGTAGTTGTGGCTTGTGCCAGGAGGTATCACCTCTACGAAGGAGTCAGCGGCGGTGTAGTTGACAGATACCTCGAGTGGACTCATTGGGCCGACAGAGACTGCCTTGATGGCGAACGCCACATGCGAGGCGCCATCCGTGGCCGGCAGCGTCGTGTTGGCGGACGGACCCAGACTGATACAGCTCTCGAACTTGAACGACGGAGCCCAGGAGCTGTCGTTCAGTCCTCCGTCGAGACCGGCCGGACAGACGTCGAGCGGGACGGGGCTCGACGTCTGCAGCTGCACGGGCGTGGTCGTCGGGTGGAGGACTACCGAGAGCCAGTCTCCGCCGGACAGCAAGACCCCCGACACCGTGAAGGAACGAGACCCAAAGGCAGGCAAGGTGGAGGAGGTTCCGGATGTCGTGGTGGTTGTGCTTGTCGCGGAGGTCGTCGTCGGGATGCGCGAAGGAGAGTGGGCAGTTTGGGAGCAGCCGGCGCCTGCAAGCGCGGCCACGAGCAGCATGGCTCGGCGTTCAATCCGCACCCTCGGATGCTAGGCACTGCGCTGTCAGCAGATCCGGACGACGTGGCACGCCGGCCGAGCGAAGAACTCCTTGAGTCGTGCACTGACGCCCTGGGCCCCCGCCTCGGGCTCTCGACGAGCACGGCTAGTGGACCGTCGGTCAGGCCTTGCGAACCGCCGACGGTGGCGGGATGGTGCCCGCCCCGGTTGTGAGGCATCCCGCCTTGATCGTCGGGTTCGCTGCCGCGGGCAGTCGAGGTGGCTTCAGGAAGGCCGGCTTGGCGTCGAAATCCAACATGTCGAGCAGGCTGTTGGCGTTGGCATCGCGGCGGGTGAGCGCGGGGAGGTTCCACTTCTTCTCGACGGTCTTGAGAATCGAAGTGTGGTCGTAGATCGTGTGGGACACGTAGTTCTTCTTGGCATAGGGGCTGACCACAGCGCACGGGACCCTGAAGCCGTACCGATCGAACCCTCCCGGCGGGTCACCCGCTGTCAACGCCGGTGGAACGTCGTCGGGTGATACAGCTGCCGGGGGTGGCACGTGGTCGTAGTAGCCACCGTGCTCGTCGTAGGTCCAGATGAGCATGGTCTTGGGCCAATTGGGACCGGACATCACGGCGTTGACCACCTGGCCTACGAACTGATCGCCGAACTGGATGTCCTGCGGGTTTTCCTCAGACTGATTGCCATAGTCGGGTTCCACCAGGCTGAACTGGGGCAGGTTCCCGGCTGCAGCGTCAGCGTAGAACTGGTCGATGTGGGCCAAGCCGCGGGAGAGCGCCGGGTCCGAGAGCAACGGCAGGAAGACCCCCAGGGTCGGCACCGTCGAGTAGTAGTCCCTCCAGCTGATGCCGTGCTTGTTGAACTGCTCGAAAATCACGCCACTTGGTGGCAATTCCAACGGGAATGAGTCGTCGATGAGGCCGAGCGAAGTCCCGGCAATGAGGTAGCGACGATTCGGGTCGGTTTGCGCCATCGCCGAACAGAAGTAGCGGTCGGCGATCGGAAACGTGTTGGCCATGCCGCAACTGAAGGGAAGGTCTTCCCTCGTGAAGTACCCCATCGCCTCTGCTGAGGTGCTCGTCACGAATCCCTGACAGGTGCCCCCATCGTAGGCCTCGTGGGCGGCTTTCCAATCGTTCCCCACACCGTCGGTCTGGCACTCCGTCGGCATATGGAAGGCGTGGACGTAGTTGCCATGCCCGTCGGGGTTCTTCGCCGATGGGCGACCCTTGGATCCGAGGGTGAACCCGTCACCCCTGCCGACGAGCCCAAGAATGTTGTCGAAGGAGTGGTTCTCCATCATCACGACGACGAAGTGGTCGATCTCCGGCAACTGATCGGTGCCTGGAGCTAGCTTGGGGTAGGGCAGCGATCCGGGTTGCCTGACCCTCGTGCGCTTCAGGTCGGTGGTAGCGGCCGCTCCGGGGACGGATAGCGACTGGTCGCCGAATCCTCCCAACAGGAGTGATGCACCGGCGGCCAATCCACCGCCGAGGAATTGTCGTCGGTTCAGGTTCACGTAAGGCCTCGTCCTTGATTCGGTCGACTCCGGGCTCGACAATAGGTGGGGACGGCATGTTCTGGGCGGGGATTCGTGTCACCCGTTCCTTCCTCGTTTGGACCGCCGACCAAGGTCGAGCGCTGCACCCAGCGAGTACCAGCGGACCGGCAGCGCCACCTCCGTTGACCGCGTCCATGGTTTCTCCGGATAATGCGAACGTAGGGTTCCCGACGAACACCGACAGGAGGCTCTCGTGCCCGCCGTGACTCCTCATGATCTCTCGAAACTGCCCGGGATACCCACTCTTGACCGGACGCAGTCAGCCGAGCGTCCGGTGACCTCGGTCACCACTGCGCCCAGTGGGTTCGAGGGAGAGGGCTTCCCCGTCCGGCGCGCCTTTGCCGGCCTGAGCTTGCGTGACCTCGACCCCTTCGTCCACATGGACCAGATGGGAGAGGTGCAGTACGCGCCCGGGGAACCGAAGGGCACGCCGTGGCATCCCCATCGCGGCTTCGAGACGGTCACGTACATGATCGACGGCACCTTCGCCCACCAAGACTCCCAAGGTGGCGGTGGCCTCATCACCGACGGCGCCACGCAGTGGATGACGGCGGGCGGCGGCATCTTGCACATCGAGACGCCACCAGAGAACCTCGTGGACTCCGGAGGCCTGTTCCACGGCATCCAGCTGTGGGTGAACCTGCCGGCCAGGGACAAGATGATTCCACCCGCCTATCAGGGACTCGAAGCCCAGGACGTGGTGCTGCTGTCCTCCGGTGACGGCGGCGCCCTCGTACGGGTGATCGCCGGCGACGTTGGTGGCCATCGCGGCCCTGGGTCGACCCACACACCGATGGCGCTGACTCATGTGTCGGTGTCCCCGGGCGCCCTGGTCGAGCTCCCCTGGAATCCCGGATTCAACGCCCTCGTGTACGTCCTGGCGGGATCCGGGCGAGTCGGCAGTGATGGCCGTCCCGTGCACGTCGGTCAGCTGGTGTCGTTCGGCCCGGGCGACTTCGTCGCCATCCGAGCCGACGATGCTCAGGACTCGCGCACCGAATTCCTCGAGGTGCTCATCCTCGGCGGTCAGCCGATCGGAGAGCCCGTGGAGCACTACGGACCCTTCGTCATGAACACTCGGAACGAGATTGTGCAGGCCCTTGAGGATTTCGAGGCTGGTCGGCTCGGGACGGTCCCGCCGAACGCGCTGATGCCACACGTACCCGACCCGGACCCGGTGCGCGCCGAGCACACAGGTATCTGAACAAGGGGCCGGAAGGCCGTTCGACAGGATCCACATCCGCGGGCAGGTACGGTCCGATTCCGTCTCATCGCACCCATGGATACTCGACGGGGCATCGCGACCGACTCCGGCATCCCCTGGGAGCTCCCCGGTGACACGGCCCACTTCCACCACAAGACAGCCACCGGCGTCATCCTGATGCGTTGGGCAACCTACAACGAGTTCGCTGCGCCGCTGAGGTTGCGAATCGCTCGAAAGCCTGTGCGCAGGGGTGCGAATGGATACGTGGTCCACGAGACGCAGTACTTCGCGAGCGCCTTCGGTGCGCCTGAATGGCGGACGGCACTCGCAGAGCCGATGCCGGGCAGGGACATCACCAGAGCCTGACCTGGGCCGCCCGCGGGGAGCATGCAATTGCGTGACCATCGGGGTCGCGTATGTAGCCGCGGACCTCCGTTTGGTGTTGCCTTGGTGGCGTGAGGCACTCGGCACGGCGTGCGCTCCACTCCGCGTAGACAGCCGGATGTCCGAGACCCTGATGTTCATGAAGTTCATCGGTTGGGTCATAGGGTCAACCCCAATAGGGTCAACCGCACCTTGGGCGCAAGACGGGATCCGAACCCGCGACCCTCACCTTGGCAAGGTGGTGATTTCGGTCCGTCTTGGTCTGGCAAGTCCCCCAAGTGCGGGTCCGTCCACCCAGTTTCCAGCCCGTCCACTGCGACCGCCGCTGTAGTACAGCCCTCTACTGTCCGGCCGACAGCAAGCCTGCTGAGCGAGATTCACGATCGCCCGCAACGGCTCCCGTACTGGCGCATCTCCGGTTGCCAACCGTCTACCCTGGCCCCAGCAGAGCGGAAACCGGAGGAGGCGAGCCTTGGCGGTCACCGAGACCATCACGGTCCTATTCACTGACTTGGTCGGTTCGACCGAGATCAGCTACGCGATCACTCCGGACGCCTCCGACGAGCTGCTCCGGGCCCACTTCTCAGTGCTGCGTCGAGCCATTGCCGGCTCCGGAGGGATCGAGGTGAAAGGCCTCGGCGACGGGGTCATGGTCGCGTTCCGCAGCACCTCTGCCGCCCTGTCGTGCGCCGTGGCGATGCAGCAAGCGGTCCACCGTGACAACGTCGGCGCCCGCCATCAGCTGGGGCTGCGCATAGGACTCAGCGGCGGAGAGGTGACGATGGAGTCCAATGACTACTACGGCGACCCCGTGATAGAAGCGGCTCGGCTCTGTGCCCACGCCGATGCCGGTCAGATCCTGGCCACGGACGCCGTCCGGATGATGGGCGGACGGCGCAGCCCTTACCTCTTCGAGCGGCTCGGTGCGGTTGAGTTGAAGGGTCTCCCAGAGCCCGTAGGCGTCTTCGACGTCCGTTGGGAACCACTTGATGAGGCTGCGGCCGAAAACGGCGTGCCGCTTCCGGCGCGCCTGACGCACGTTCCGCTCACCGGATTGGTAGCCCGCGAGACCGAGGTGGCACTGCTGACCGACGCTTACAAACGAGCGGCAGCCGACGAAGGACGTTCCGTCGTCCTCGTGTCGGGTGACGCAGGGGTCGGGAAGACGACTCTGGTCGCCGAGGCCGCACGGCGCGCCGCCCGGGAGGGCGCCTGCGTGCTCTTGGGACGTTGCCAAGAAGATGTCAGCGCCTCGTACTCACCCTTCGTTGAGGCTCTGCACCATTACGTGACGCATGCGCCCGAGCACGTCCTTCGAACCCACGTTGAGGCCCACGGCGGCGACATCACATCGATGGTCCCCGCTCTCGGTCAACGGCTGGGGGCCATTCCAGCACCGACGAGTACGGATCCCGAGACCGAGCGTTACCTTCTCTACGGGGCGGTGGCGGGCCTCCTGACGGTCGCCTCCACGCTCCAACCGACCGTGCTTGTGCTCGACGACTTGCAATGGTCGGACAGTCAAAGCCTCCGACTTCTGCGTCATGTCGTCGCCACCGTCGACTCCGCACGACTGCTCGTGCTCGGGACGTTTCGAGACAGCGAGCTCTCATCTTCCAACCCGCTCCACGATCTCCTCGGTGCATTACAACGCGAACCTGGTATCAGCCGCATCCAGTTGAAGGGCTTCGATGATACCGCCGTGCTCGCCTTCATGGAGGCTGCCGCCGGGCAACGCCTCGACGAGGACGCGACGGATCTCGCCCATGCGCTCTGCCTCGAGACCGAAGGCAACCCGTTCTTCGTCGGAGAGGTGCTGCGGAGTCTCATGGAGACTGGCGCCATCTACCAGGACGATCGTGGCCGTTGGACGGCGAGAGGGCAAATGTCCGAGATGGTGCTTCCTAACAGCGTACGAGAAGTCATTTCCGCCCGCGTCCGCCGGCTCGGTGCACAAGCAGGTCGGGTCCTTTCAATGGCAGCGGTCATCGGACGGGACTTCGACTTTGATCTGCTTCACGCGGTCACCGACTTCGGCCCAGAGGAGGTGATCGACGTCCTCGATGCTGCAAGCGGCGCGGCCCTCGTGCGCGAGGTTCCTGACGTACCCGGGCGCTACAGCTTCTCGCACGCTTTGACGCAGCACACCTTGTACCAGGGCCTGCCGGCGGTCCGGCGAACCGGGGCTCATCGGCGGGTGGCCGAGGCCCTCGAGGCGACCATCGGGCAGACGCCGGGCAGGCGGGTGGGTGAACTGGCCCACCACTGGCTCAGCGCCAGCCAACCAGCCAACGCGACCAAGGCAATTGGCTACGCCCAACAGGCAGGCGAGGCCGCCCTGGCCGCCCTGGCCCCCGATGATGCTGTCCGGTACTTCTCCCAGGCGCTCCGCCTCGCGGAAATGGTGCCCGAAGACGACCCCATGGTCGGCTGTGACCTGCGTTTGTCCCTGGGCGAGGCAGAACGCCAGGCCGGGCTGCCGGGCTTCCGGGAGACATTTCTCGACGCCGCACACCGAGCCCAGGAGCTTGCCGCAACGGACCGCTTGGTGGCTGCCGCTTTAGGGAACAGCCGCGGCTTCTTCAGTTCGATCGGGGTCATTGACGTCGACAAGGTCGCGGTGCTGGAGTCGGCGCTCGAAGCCCTGGGCGATGACGACGGGCGCGAGCGGGCGCTCCTCCTGGCCACGCTGTGCAGCGAGCTCGCCTTGGGTACAACGCTCGACCGGCGCCAGGACTTGGCCGACTCCGCCAGGGCGATGGCGAGGCGGTTGGGTGATCCGGACACCGTCATCCGCACCCTGAACTTGGTCAGTGACCCGCTCCAGGTCCCCTCCACCCTCACCGAGCGGATGGTCGATGCCAAGGAGGCCCTGGAGCTGTCGGAGCTCCTGGGGGACCCCGACCTGCTCTTCTGGACCGGCGCCTACAGCCGGTTGGCAGCAGTGCAAGCCGGTGACTTCGAGATGGCGCGTCGGTGCCTCGCAACCATGCACGCCGTGATAACAGGACTCCGCCAGCCAACGATGATGTGGGTCACCCTCTTCAACGACGCCGCCGATGCGCTCTTGTCCGGGGATCCCGATCGAGCCGAACAGTTCGCCACGGCCGCGTTGGAGATCGGCACGGAAAGCGGACAGCCGGATGCCTTCGGCTTCTACGGGGCCGAGATGATCGGCGTCCGCCGCCAACAGGGGCGCTACAGCGAGCTCGTCCCGATGATCGAGCAGGTGGCGGCCGAGAACCCAGCCCTCCCGGTGTTCCGTGCGACGCTGGCCGAAGGACATATGGAAGCCGGCAACGTCGACACGGCCCGCCAGATGCTCGAAGCTGCGACCGCGGACCTCACCTCATTGCCCTACGACGTCGTCTGGATCTTCGCGGTGGCCTCGTATGCCGACGTCGCCACCGAACTGCACGCCGAGGCACCTGCTCGCCTGCTCCTGGATCTGCTTGCGCCTTTCGACGACCAGGTTCTCTTCGTCGGGGCGACGGCCGGAAGCCCGGTGGCGTACTACTGCGGCAGCCTGGAGTCGGTGCTCGGCCGTTACAACGACGCCGAAGGACACTTCGCCACAGCAGCCGAGCTCAACGCCAGGGGTCAGTTGGAGTTCGCTGCCGCCGCAACCCACCTGCGGTGGGGCCGCATGCTCTCGGCCCGCGGAGGGCCCGGGGATCTCGAACGAGCCCGCGATCTTCTGACTCAGGCCCACGACACAGCGGTGAGCCGCGGGTACGCAGCCATCGCCCGGCGAGCCACCGCGGCGTTGTCGGCTTAGCCCTCGGACTCGGGGAGATCGTCGGGCTGCTGATGGTAGACAACGGGATCGCCCGATGGGTCCGCCTCTCCAGGAGCGTGCTCTACCATCGCCCGAGGCGCCACCCAGAGGCCGTATGAGACTGCGGTCCCGCTCCCAGCAGTACCCCCTCCTATTCGTTGACCACCACCCGGACCCGGCTGAGGTTCAGCGATCGGGCGAATGGGGTGCTGGGATTGCCCTCGCGTTGGGAGGCGACGCGGCAGCGCCGGGAAGTACGTTCCCGGTTCGGAATAGGCATGCGTGGTGGTCACGTGGAGGGTCTCCGAGGTCGGGTTCCCCAGCTCAACGGCATCCGGAAAGGTACCTGCGCCCTTGAAGTCCCACTTCGCCGACACGACGATGCCCGGGGCGGGCGGCACCTCGATCTGTGCGGCGAAGGTGACGGCTTCGCCCACCGCAACCTCGGCTCGCTCCCCGTCGTCCACCTTGAGATGCACCACAGGTTGGATGCCCTTGCGTTCTGACGCCGACGCCGGCACATGCACTTGGCCGTCATGTACCTGGTATTCGCTGGTGGGTGGCGGTGCGATGTCTTGCTCGACCCACGCGCTCAGCTCGCGTAGCGCGTACTGCACCGTTCCCGAGTAGGCGACTGCGTGAGTCTGTTGCGTCTCGGTCGTCGGGTCGGTGTGATTCGCGTTGTCGACGTACCAGAGCCGGTACTTCTCGTCGATGCGCGGTCCTTCGGCGGCTGCAATCTTCTTTCGGTACCAGTCGGCCTGCCAGGGCAGAGCATCCCCATCGTGGAGGCACTCCACCACGATCATCTTCCCGTGGAAGCGCCCGGTCGGGATCTGGCCGGTTGCGCCGAGAGTGCCTGCAGCGCCGATGTCCACGCCTCGCTGGGGATACCTCGGCGAGCCGCCTGCATTCCTGAAGTAGTCATAGACGTCGGGGTAGTCGAAGTCGGGATTGGCTGGCGGGAATTGGTGACGGTGGTAGGTCTGTAACGCGAGGAATCTCGAGTTGTCGATCCGGACCTTGTCGCCGGCCTGGATGCTGTCGACGACGGCGGGATTGCCTGTGATGTCAATCGTGTCGCCGACCGGTTCGAAGACGAGTCCGATTTGACCCTTGCCGTCCGACGCGACGCGGCCGAGTGAGGCGGTCTTGCCGGCTGCCGTTCCGCTGGTGATGATCACGTCAGCAGCGGTGAGATCACCGGTCGGGACGCTCGACAGCTTAAGTTGCTTCCGGGAGCCGGGAATTACCTCTAGGACTGTCGCCTCGTGTTGGATGCGCGCCGCGTGGACCGACGATGCCGCGTCGGTGCCAAGGTAGCCGGGCTTGCTCCAGAAGTCGTCTAGATAGGTCGGGTCCAATGCGGGCACATAGCTGGCGACCAGCACCAGCGGCCCACCACCCTGGGGAACGTAATTGAACCACGCCCCGGGCGGGAACCCCGTCCGGGTGGCCTCCTCCAGCGCAGCGCGTTCCTCGTCGGTCAGCCCGAGGTAGGGGTCACCGCTCCCGCCCGGCTCGATCGCGTCGATGATCGAGGGCCACTTGTCCTTCAGCACTCGGAGGGCGTTCACGCGCACGGTGAAACAATTCGGGATGGATTGCGGTGAGCCCATAACGTAGGGCACGAACCCGTCCCACACGCCGATCGTCATCTCCGCACTGGTGACCGTCTGGTAGGCGCCGCCACTGCCGCCGTAGAGATAGCCGTGGGTGCGGTGCGGGCCGTAAATCTCGGCCGCCACCTCGCAAGAGAACTTCGCGGCCGCTGCGTTGACCCGGTACCCTCGAATCGTCGTGTCGGACCGACCACCGGCCGACTCCTCCGGGCCACGAGGGTTTTCGCTGCCGCCCATGTTCGTCTGCACCGAATAACCGCCACTCGCAATGGCGAAGGCGACGTTGCGCGCCGTGGCCTCCTCGCCGGCAAGCAGCTGATGGGTCGCCTGGAAGAAGCGTCCTTGGTATTCCTCTTCCGGCGGGAAGCAGAACGAGAACTTGGCGTCGGTGCCCGTGAACCCTCCATGGACATAGAGATGGCGTGCCTTGACGGGCGCCGCGACACCCCGCTGCGTCGTGATGGCGCCGGGGAACACCGGCGCGTCTGCCAGCACCTCGCGCCATTCCCGGACATCAATGTACGGCTCATTGAACCGCGGGTCTTCAGAATCCGAGGTCACGAACAAGGCACCCTGTTCATCTGTTTTCGAATCGGTCATCGCCGCCCCTTCATCTATCGCTGCAGGCAAGCTGAGCTACCGGGTTGAACCTTCCGCCGAACTGTCGGGCCTCCAAGCCAAGGTCGGCCGGCGCCGCTCCGGACCGGCCGCTACCCAATGGTCGCCTTCAGCGCCAGAACGTTCCTGGCGGGATTCCACTCGTAGACGAACACTGGTCCGTCGCCGTCGTTGTGGCCATGGGAGAAGTTGAATGTGCCTCCACCTCCAGGGAGCATCACGTCGGTGAGAGTCGACGCCCCGGCGGCGAACGTCCTCCTGTTCAGTGTCTTGCCGGCGGCCTTGGCGATGTCGGCGAACAAGGCCACCTGCACGCAAGCCAACTCCGGCGCCGTCCAGGTGACAGGGGTGGACGCGGTCGCTGTGACCGGGTTGTTGATCACTGCGGCCGGTTCGGCGGCTTGGATCATGGCGATGCAGCGCTTCATTGTCGGGTCGTTCCACAACACCGAGGGCGGCGGGATCCCTCCGGCGGTGATGGCACCCCTCAGGATGGATTGCGTGTAACCGGCCTTGTTGGAGACGTACGCGTCGAGGTCCGTGTAGTCCGTGGCAACGATCCGCGGACGGTACGTGCTCTGGTTGCTCTGGAGCGCAGAGGGGAACCCGTTCCCGGCGTTGCCCACAGCGACCACCACATCGGCCCCGGCTGACTGGAACCGCTGGGCGATAGTGCCATATTCCCGCACTTGTGCCGCGGTGTCGGTGTCGGGCACGCTGTTAACGGCCGTCTGCACGACGTCGGCGCCCTCCTTGTGCAGAGCGGGGAGGACCAGGTTGATCTCGGACTGGTCGATGTTCGTCCCGACAACGGCCACCTTCTTGCCCTTGAACACACCCTCTTGTTTGAAGACGGCCATCTCCTTGGGGACCAGGTCGGTGTCGGAGATCAGATTGTTGTAGGCCTGCGCATTTGCCTGCTTCGCCTGCGCCGCCGTCAGGGAGGCACCGATGATCGGCACGCCGTGGGTCTGCACGTAGCAAGCGGTGTCGGGCTGCTGAAAGAAGCCGAGGACCACAAACACCTTGTCGTCCTCGGTAAGCTGGGTACACGCGTTGGCAGCGGCCGCCGTACCGAGAGGATTCACGGCGGCGAAGACGGGGACGATCTTGAGGCCGTGGATCCCCCCGTTCGCGTTGATCTTGTTGAACAAGGTGGTGTAGGCCACCTGGTAGTTGCCCGGGTCGACATTGATGATGCTGCGGATCGCGGCTACGTCGGGGTAAGTGACCCCGACCTTGACGGTGCTGGACGTCACTCCCTGGGCAGACTGGTTTTGCGCCCCCCCGGCCACTGTCGCGCTCAGGTCGATCCCGAACGTGCAGACGAAAAGCGCGGCCAGCGCCGCGACGACCCTACGCATAGCGTCCTCTCTTCCTCCGATTGCCGGTCCTCAAACGGTGCACTCCTTGGCGGACTTACTGCGCGCGCATCCCGTCCTTCACGTCAGTTCTGCTACCTCGATCAACGCCGGGACACGGCACACCTGCCTCCTGGCGAACGAGTTGCCATAAGGGCTTGCGGCTGCGGAGCTCTCGCACGGTTCTGCGTCGACGGCGGATCCAGGACCGCGGCGCCGGACTGCGACAGCCGGGCGTGCACTCCTTCGATCACGGACCGCACGACCAGCTCGATTTCTCTGGCGCCTTCGCTCTTGGCGCCGAAGGACGCCCCAGCGTTGGGAACGACGCCAACCCGGCAGCGTCCGGTGGTTGTAATGATAGGAGCAGGAGCACGAGCTCTAGTTCCACGAAGCCGATGATTGCGGAGCTCGTGGCGGATGCAGCGAGCACGGCACACCGGAGGTTCGAGACCACTCTGCTGCCAGATGCTGATCCAGCGCTCGGTCATCGGAAAGATGGAGGAGGTCCAGGCTTTGTGCTCGCGGCGCAGTCGGGACACCGCCGGGTGGGCCAGCGTGACCTCCCTCATCCACACCGCCATCTGCCAAAGCTCGTCCTGTCACGATCCGGTGACGGCGGAAGTGGGCGACCGCCCATGACCGCGTCGACCATTAGGCCCACGAGGGCCGCTTTGCTCTGCGGTCGCCCTGAAGGTCAGAGAGCTGATCCTGTACACCATAGAGCGACCGGTCGGCCGGGGCACTGCCCAGAGGCGCCTGCTTGAGACTGGTGGCAGGTGCTGCGGCCGATTCGTAGCATCGTGAGGTCCCTGCGGGGCTCAAGAGTGCCTGTCGCCGGCGTCAGCCGACTGGCTCACCTACGAAGAGCCTCCCGCTCGGGCCGCGCCACCGAGTGGCTCAAGATGAGGGTCGAGCACCGACAGTCCGCCATGCAGGAGTGCCCCGGTGGCTCCCACCACCAAGGAGGCAGAGATGAAGGTGATGGTCGGGATCGACCCTCACAAGGCGTCGTCTACCGCGGTGGCGGTTGGCCGGGACGAGGACCAGATCGCACGGGTCAAGGTGCGGGCGGCGAGCCCCCAGGTCGATCAGCTCCTGCGCTGGGCCGAGCCCTTCGAGAAGCGGACCTGGGCCATCGAATCGGTGGTGGGACCTCTTCAACGAGAAGCTCCAGGAGTGGCACGACTTCCACTACGACGCTCGCCCCCGCGGCCCGCTGGGGGTCTGACCCCCTACGAGCGACTACGGCAGAAACGACCATCCAGGTGAAACGAAGTCTGTCAGTTGAACAAGAGAGCGGAAGACGGGATTCGAACCCGCGACCCTCACCTTGGCAAGGTGAACGGACCGAGGCGCTCACCTGCAGATATATGCGCTGAACTGCAGGTTCGTCCCTCAATGGCTCCCGTTGTGTCGCACTGTTTTTGAGCCTCTGACGGACAGAGACGGACGAAGTCGGACGAAGTCCTCCCCGCCGGCCCCTGGCAATGATCCGCTCCGTGCCGAATCTCGTATAGGGCAGGTGGGTGGCGGAAACCGCTCCCGAGGTGATCCCCTGACGCCGGCGTACCCCCCGCACGGCGGCGGGGGTCACCTCGACACCACACCTCCGGGGACGCGAACCAGCTCCGAAAGGCGGTTACGGAGCCGGTCGCCCACCTTCCGGCGGCGACGCCTCGGGTTGGCGGACCCTGAGGGCGGCGATGCCCGTGTCCCCCAACCGATGAAGGCGGCGCATCGCTGGCCGCATGGTGGCACAGTCGATTTCCGGCGTCAAACCCATCTCGGTGGCTCCCGCCGCACTGTGACTAAGCCATGGACGGTCGTATTTCTGCGTGAACGGTCGTATTTCTGACCGCGGGCCTAGCTCTGTCTCAGTTGTCTGCGTCTCGGATTTCCAGGGATCCTGGGGGGCGGCGACGACTCGACCCCGCTTGCCGCCACGCGGGGTTGGGTCGCGCACTGACGCCGCTGCGCTCCAGCCTCGGTATGGCGTGGGCACGGCCGGCTGGTCAAGGGGTGCGCGTTTGCTACAGCCGGTGGGGGTACTTTGAGCCGTAGGACGTCGGCACCAACGTCCTCGAACGACCCCCCGGGGCCCGCTCTATAGGGGGGTCGTTTCGCGTCCGTTCGGCGCGTCTGACGCCCGACCCGTACCCTGGTTCCGTGGCCGCCGAGATGGAGCCCGAGGGGATTCTCCTCCACCTCCTCGGCGACGACGCCACAGGCCCGGCGTCGGCGCTCTGGCACTTGGCTGATGTCCTACGGGCATTGACGTTGTGCGGTCTCGACGTCGGCTACGGCAACCCTCGCAGGCCATGGGCGGAAACGCCCGAGGACCGGCGCTGTCGGATGTGCGTCGGCCAGTCCAGCGGCCCGTTCCGGACCCGGTGATGACCGGGATGGCGGCCATCCCCGCCCCCCGGCGATCCTTGCCCCGGCTTCATCGCCGAGCCGGCCGGTGTTGGCAGATGCTCTACAGCCACCAGCTCCAGGCCACGCACTGCCACGACGAGCCGGCATGGACGGGCCGATGGTTCTCGCCGAAGGGCGACCGGTGGTTCCGGGTGTGGGCGTGCCCGGAGCACCTCGAGGGGCTGACGGGGCTGCGGCAGTCGACGTTCAGTTGCAAGCGATCCGAGCTGGGTCGGTGTCAGGCGTTTCGCCCGCCAGGAAGACCGACCTCAGCGGGGGGCCCTTTCGAGCAAGCGAAGGCAACGGCTCGCGCTCCGCGTGCAGCACGGACCCGACTGAGGTCATGAGCCTCCTGACTCTGCTCGTTCTGGCGGCACTCGCCTACGGGGTGTTTCGCCTCGTCACCCGTCGAGGCAAGAACAAGAGGTCCGGATCGGGGCCTCTAGAAGTTGAGTCGCCCACGAAGCCGATGGACACAGATGGGGGCCTGCCACCTGGGGAACCCATTGGGAAGAGGCCGGCCTGCCGTGACAATGGAACAGTGCTGGGTCCGCCGACTGCTCCTTCCGTCGTCCGGCACGGAAGTTCGAGCGATGGATGGGCGGTCGAGACGCACGGGCTCACCAAGCACTTCGGTCCGAACATTGCCGTCAACGATGTGGAGCTCCGCGTGCCGTGTGGATGTGCGTTCGGATGCCTCGGCCCCAATGGCGCTGGTAAGACCACCCTCATCCGGGTCCTCCTCGGACTGACGCACGCTGACGCCGGCACGATGTCGCTCCTCGGCTACCCCGTGCCGAAGCATCGCGACAAGGCCCTGGCGCGGATCGGCGCGATCGTCGATGAGCCACGGTTCCACGGCCACCTGACCGGTCGGCAGAACCTCCAAATCCTTGCAGCGGCCCGAGAGCAAGCGGCGAGGGATCGCATCGACGCCTCGCTCGAGCGGGTCGGCATGCTCCACCGAGCAGGGGACAAGGTGTCGAAGTACTCGATGGGCATGCGCCAGCGTCTCGGCGTCGCGGCATGTCTCCTCGGGGATCCGCAGCTCCTCATCCTGGACGAGCCGATGAACGGGCTCGATCCCGCCGGCATACTCGAGATGCGCGAGATGATCCAGTCTCTCGCGGCCGAGGGCAGGACCGTTTTCCTGTCGTCCCATCTGCTCGACGAGGTCGAGCGGACCTGCGACGCCGTCGCCATCGTCGACAAGGGCAGGGTAATCCGTCAGGGGTCCATTGACGAGCTGCTTGCAGGGGCCTCGGTGGGGATCGAGATCGACTGCTCATCGCCGGATCGAGCGAGGTCGCTCCTCGCGAGCACGCCGTTCGGTGCCCACGTGGAAGCGCGAGTGGCGGGCTTGGACATCGCGCTGCCCGCCCGGACGGATCGTGCGGCGACGGCGGAGATCAATCGTCTCCTCGTCGAGGGCGGGATCTCCGTCTATCGGCTCCAAGAGGTCCACGCCTCGCTCGAGGCGTGGTTCCTCGAGGTCACAAACCGACTGGGGGCCGACGAGTGACGATGTCCTCGGCTTCAGGTGCCGAGATCGACTCATCGCAGGCCGAGGACATCTCGCTCACTCACGGCCGCCGGGGCTCGTGGATCCCGACGTGGGGCATGGTCACTACGCGCTTCATGGAGCTGCGCAAACGACGGGGGCTGATGATCGCCCTGGTCGCCGTCAACATCGGCATCCCGGTCATCATCCTCGCCGTGCGGCTCATCGGCCACGCCGTGGGCCCCAAGTCCTTCGGACCAGCCGGTGGCTACAGCATCTTCACCGGTCTTGTGCTGGGCTTCATGTACGTCTTCGGGTTCATCGTGGCTGCCGTCGTCGGCTGCACGGCCGGGTCGGACGACCTCAGCGACGGCATGTTCCGCCACCTGGTGATCACCGGCCGTTCCCGCTTGGCCCTGTACCTGGCCCGGATCCCCGCTGGGCTGGCCATCGTCATCGCCATGGTGGCGATCGGCTACACGATCGTCTGCGCGGTGTGCGCGTTCGCCGCCCCGACGCAGTTCAAATACGACGGGATCAACGTGCCCCAGGGGCTGTCGCGCCCTGCCCTGGACACCTGGGCCGCCGAACATGCCGACGAGGTCATCTGTAACTTCAACTACAACGGGCCGAACGTCCCACCGAGCGTGCCCTGCGGCAACGGTCAGACCAGCGGTCCCCCGCCGGGTGCCACCGTCGACACGCCGCACGGCGTGGTCACTGTGCCCGCCTACACACCGGCGCAGATCAGGGCGTTCGCCGTCACCATGGCCAATCAGGACTACGCCGACTACAGCGCCACATTCCTGGTCCCGTCGACCTCGCTGATGGTCGAGGTCGGCCTGTGGATCGCGCTCGAAGCGACCATCGGGTTCATCGTCGGCCTCGGGCTGGGCTCGCTGATGGGACAGCGGACGGTCCCGGTGATCCTCCTCGTCGTGTTGGAACTGATCCTGACGCCGATCTTCAGCCGGCACGTCATCACCTACATGCTCAACGTCGAACGGGCCATCGTGGGCATCGCCATGCTCCATATCGAGCCCGGCGGGCTGCCGACGCCGTCGGGAGGCGGCGGCCCAGGGGGTGGCGGCGCGTTTAACCCGAACATGCTGATTCCGGAGTCGACCCTGGTGGCGTCCCTTGTGATCGTGGGCTGGATCGTGTTCTGGACGGCCATCGGGGCCTGGCGGATGATGACCAGGGATGCGTGAAGTCTCTTCGGTCTCAAGTGCCCCCGTTACGCAAGAAGTACCGGGCCCTGGTGGCCGACCAGGCGGCGTGTCGGCGGGCGCTGCGGCCGAAGAAGGCCAAGCTGGCAACGTACCGGCGACTGCGAGGGATCGTCGAGCGCATGCTCGAGGCCAGATGGTCACCTGAGCAGATCTCGGCGTGGTTGGCTCTGGAGTACCCCGATCGCCCGGAGATGCAGGTGTCCCACGAGACCATCTACGAGTCGCTCTTCGTGCAGAGCCGTGGAGCGCTGCGCAAAGAGCTCCATATGTGCCTGCGCAGTGGTCGGGCGATGCGCCGGCCCAAGACGTACGTCAAGGCCAACCACGTTGGGGCAGGCAAGATCAAGAACATGGTGATGATCTCGGAGCGTCCGGCCGAGGTGAAGGATCGAGCCGTGCCGGGCCACTGGGAGGGCGATCTGATCTTCGGCAAGAAGATGACCTCGGTTGGCACCCTTGTCGAGCGCCACAGCCGCTACGTCATTCTCCTCAAGCTCCCCAATGGCCACGGCGCCGAGGCCGTGCGCCAGGCCATGACCAAGCGCATCTTGACGCTCCCGGCCCAACTGCGTCGTTCCATCACCTGGGACCAGGGCAAGGAGATGGCCGAACACGTCCGCTTCACCGTCGAGACCGGCGTGCAGATCTACTTCTGTGACCCCAAGAGCCCCTGGCAGCGCGGGAGCAACTCGCCAACACAGGGGGAGTAGCAGAAGCACAGCAAGAGTTGAACTGACAAAGGCCGTGAATTTGCCTGCCTCACTCGTGCCGGGACGGGGGCACCCTGCGTGGGCGAAGCTCGGTCGGGACGCGGGCACAGGGCATGGACGACCCCGTGCACTTGGTGGCGGAGAGATACGTCACCATCAACGCACCCCGACCCAAGAATCAATGGGACCTGAGAC
The DNA here is from genome assembly GCA_963781955.1 of uncultured Acidimicrobiaceae bacterium. Taxonomy (GTDB): domain Bacteria; phylum Actinomycetota; class Acidimicrobiia; order Acidimicrobiales; family RAAP-2; genus Bog-473. The sequence goes on along the minus strand of CAWAHU010000001.1, from coordinate 898,695 downwards.
GGGCGAAATACGGGCGAAGTTTGGTTTGACGCTCCTGCGTCGCGTTCAGTAACCAGCCCTGAACTGCGCTTATCTTTGAGCGGAAGACGGTGTGCGGATTCAGGACATGGGACACCGCCTCTGGGCATGTGTCAAGACATAGGACACCACCAGTGAAGGGGTGCTCCTGTGGAGATGGGCAGGTTTCTGATCGAGACGCATCTACGGACCGGGCGGCCGATCAAGGAGTTGGCGGCAGCCCACGAGGTGAGTGCCCGCTGGCTCTTCAAGCTTCTGCGTCGCTACCGCCTCGAAGGACCCGCCGGACTCGAGCCACGTTCCCGGCGGCCGCATCGGTCGCCGACCCGTATCGCCGACGTCTACGAGGACGAGATCGTGGCCCAGCACAAGCGGCTGGCCGACGACGGACTCGATGCCGGTGCGGCGACCATCCACTACCACCTGGCGCAGCGCTACAGCCGGCCCCCATCGGTCTCGACCGTCTTTCGGGTGCTCAAGGCCAGGGGGTTCGTCACCCTCTCACCCCAGAAGCGTCCGAAGAGCTCGTTCAAACGCTTCGTGGCCGACCTGCCCAACGAGTGCTGGCAGGCCGACATGACGCACGTGGAGTTCGGCGGCGGAGCGGTCTACGAGGTGCTCAACATGATCGACGACCATTCGAGGCTGTGCGTGGCCTCGAGAGCCATGAAGGTGGTCAAGGCCAACGACGTCGTCCGGGTGCTGCACAAAGCGGCCGAGACCAGGGGATACCCGGCGTCGTTCCTCACCGACAACGGGCTCATCTTCACCACCGGGCGTCACCACCACGTGGCTGGGGTGACCGAACAAGAGCTGTTCGCCCTGGGCATCGAGGCCAAGCACTCGCGGCCCTACCACCCCCAGACGTGTGGAAAGGTCGAGCGCTTCCACCAGACCATGAAGAAGTTCTTGGTCATGCAGGACATCAACAGCCCCAAGCAACTCCAGCGCCAGCTGGACCGCTTCGTCGAGTACTACAACGAGGAGCGACCGCACCGGGGCATCGGGCGCAAGACACCAGCATCGCTCTACAACGCACGGGACAAGGCGGTGCCCTCCCCGTCATTCGTCAAGGTGGGTGAGAGACGGCTGCGCTTCGACCGGGTGGATCGAGCCGGGCGGATCACGCTTCGCCACCGGGGACGGCTTCACCACATCGGGATTGGGAACGCTTATACGGGGTGGCGGGTCGCCATGCTCATCGACGGCCTCGACATCGAGATCGTGGGACTCGATGGCTCGCCACTGCGTCGCCTCGTTCTCGACCCGACCAAGGACTATCAGCGGATCCCCTGAGCAACGGCCCAGGTCTACGCTGTGTCCCAGACGTCGGTGCTCGATGTCTTGAGACATCACATTTGAGCGGAAGACGGGATTCGAACCCGCGACCCTCACCTTGGCAAGGTGATGCGCTACCGCTGCGCCACTTCCGCGTCGCTCACACTCTATCGCACCGGCCCGTGCAGGTGGGCGGCGACACGACCCGCCGGAGCCGCCCGCGACGCCCCTGACCTGCGCCTCGACATCGCGGCGCCGATGCTTGGAGGCCCCTCCGTGGCTAGATTCGCGCCGGTGCGCCGCGACGAGAACACACCCGGTCTCGCCGTTTCGTTCGGAGCCGTGGCGGGCGAGTACGACCGACTCCGCAGCCAGCCCCCGGCCGCGGCGCTGGACTGGCTGCTCCCCGCCGGAGCTGCCGATGTGCTCGAGCTCGGCGCCGGAACCGGCCTCCTGACCGACCTGCTGGCACGCCGGGCGCCGAGGGTGACCGCCGTCGAGCCCGACGACCGCATGCGAGCGGTCCTCGATGCCCGGGGCACCGGGGTCACCGTCCTCGCCGGCCGCGCCGAGCGGCTCCCGATGGCCGACGCGACGGCCGACGTCGTCGTGGCCCAGTCCGCCTGGCACTGGGTCGACGAGGCCCGGGCGGTGCCCGAGGTGGCAAGGGTGCTCCGCCCCGGAGGCCGCCTGGCACTCGCCTGGACCGGGACGGACCGCTCCGTCGCCTGGATGCGCACCCTGTGGGCGGGCGGAACCGAGCTGAGCCCCGAAGAGCAGGCGCACATGGACGACCGGCGTCGGCGGCGCCACGAGGTGAATCTCGACGCCGCCGGGCCGAGCCTGTTCGGCGAACCCGAGACCGTCGTCTTCCGCTGGACGCAGCCCTTGGACAAGGCCGACCTCGTGGCGCTGGCCGGGACCTACAGCGTGGTGATCGCCATGGACCCGCGGTCCCGCCAGCGACACCTCGACGCCATGGCGCACCACCTCGAGACCGACGTACGCTTCGCCGGGCGCGACGTCGTCGACGTCCCGATGCGTTCGCGCTGCTGGCGGGCCTCGCTGCGCTGAGGCGGCGCCCTCGAGCTCCCGGCTGGCCTCCGGCCGCCTCCCCACCTCGCGGGATCCGATGCCGCGAGGCACCGGGTTGTCGCCTCCGGGACCCTCGCACGCACGAATCCGGACCCCCAGGCACGGAATACGGCCGTCAATCGCTGCGTGCGCCGGGAGACGTTGTGACAAAGGTCCCTGAACATCCCCGGGTGTCGAGGCGTAACGTCCCTCGCATGATCATCGGTGCACTTTTCGGGGCGCTCCTCGGGGCATTGATCAATCTGAACGGGAACGGGAACTACATCCACTGGGGGTTCATCCAGATCTCGGTGGCCAACCTGGTCGTGATCCTGCTGATGATCCTCGTGTTCATCCTGGCGATCGTGATCCCGTTCCCCAAGCGGAAGGAAGGTGACGGCAAGTGACGGACATCGCTGTCGGCACGGCGCCCGGGACCGAGCAGGATCCCGCGACCGCCGACCAGTGGACGGCCCGGATCCGCCGGCGGGCCGAGACGGCCCTCCCGCCCGAGCAGCTCCTCCCGGACCGCCAGCCGGCCTTCATGGCCTCGTGGATCTACGTCTTCGGCGTGCTGACGCTGGTCAGCCTGGCCTGGGTGATCATCAGCGGCTGCGTCCTCGCCATCATGGGCCCGACCTGGTGGCACGTCTCGTCCACCGGCCACTTCGTGAACTCCACGCACCTGTGGAGCGTCGAGTGCTTCTTCTTCTTCATGGTCATCCACCTGTGGGGCAAGTTCTTCATGGCGGCCTGGCGCGGTAACCGCAAGCTCACCTGGGCCACCGGGGTCATCTCGTTCCTGGTCTCCGTGGGCGCCGCGTTCACCGGGCTACGTCTCGCAGACCAACTTCGACTCGCAGTGGATCTCGACCCAGGCCAAGGACGGCATCAACGCCACCGGCGCCGGCGCGCTCTTCAACGTCTTGAACTTCGGGCAGATGCTCATGTGGCACATCGTGCTGCTGCCCATCGGCGTCACGATCATCGCCGGGATGCACATCCTGCTGGTGCGGCGGCGCGGCATCGTCCCGCCGTTCGACCCACGCCAGAACAAGGAGCAGGTGGCGGCCGAGGCCGCGGCCGCTGGGGAGGCGGCATGAGCGCTGAGCGTGCCAAGAAGCGGCGCTTCAACCCCGACCGCGACGTCCACGACTGGAAGGGCAAGTACGTCCCCTACGACATCGTCAAGGAGGGCTTCGTCGCCCTCCTGGTGGTCGGCATCCTCATCGTGGTCCTGGCCGTCGTGTTCTCCTCGCCCGACGAGCCCGCGATCACGCTCAAGCGGTGGTCCGTCGTCAGCCCGGCCGACTTCGCCCAGACCGCCATCACCGAGCTCGACGGCACGAGCGGGACGGCGACGTACGGCCCGCCGTACAACAACACCGCCGACGTCTCCCAGCACATGGGCTTCTTCGAGCCCCAGCAGTGGTTCGGCGTCCACCAGCCCGTCGACACCGCGCAGGACTTCGTCATCGGACCGCTGCGCACGCTGCCCCACCAGCCGCTGACGCAGGCCGCGCTCAACCTCTACGAGCACGCGCCGGCGGCACAGCAGAACGCGTGGAACACCGCCTACGAGAAGGCGGTGGCCAACGCCACCGAGGTCAACGGCCGGCTGCGCGTGCCCGCCGGGCCCTACGGACCCGTCGGCGTGATCATCGGCTCGCTGACCGACATGGCGCAGACCGGGGGCCTCGACGGCACCCTGCTGAGCGAGGGCGGCTTCTACAACACCAACTACACCAAGCCCCTGCTCTTCCTCGCCGACGGCACCTACTTGGCCAACAAGGCCGACGCCCAGCACCTCTCGGGCGACCAGTGGGGCATGATGAACGAGACGGGCAACTACCCCGGGCAGGCGTGGCTGTGGCTGTACACCATGTGGTACCAGGTGTACCCGATGAACCAGTCCGACCAAGCCGACCTCGAGGTCTGGGTCATCATGATGGTGCTCTCGGTCGGGCTGATCTTCCTCCCCTTCATCCCGATCCTGCGCTCCATCCCCCGCTGGACCCACGTCTACCGGCTCATCTGGCGACGTCACTACCGGGAGCTGGCGGCGAACTGAACCCCCTCGGGGCCGTCACCGTCGTCCGTCACCGCTCTCCGTCAGGAACCGCCCGGGGACTCCTGCGCTCAGGCCGTCCGTCCCCGGGCGTCGAGGGCACAGGCGACCAACTCGCCGAGGGCGTCGTCGACGTGCACCGCCAGCTCTTCGAGCTCGGGCACCAGCCTCCGGCAGGCGAGCAGGCCGAAGTACACGCGGTCGAGGTAGGAGAAGACGGTCACGTTCAGCCCCACGCCCTCGGCCATCGGCCCGACCGGGTAGGTCTCGGTCACCCGGCTCCCGGCGCAGAAGAGCGGCACGTCGGGCACCCGCACGCTCGAGACCGTCACGTTGAAGGGCGGGCGCATCTTGTCGAACAGGCGCGTCCCGGCGACGGCGCGCGCCACACGCGACGTGAGCGCGGGCAAGGCCATCTGGGCCAGGTCGCCGAGGAGCCGGCCGCGATGCAGTTTCTCCTGCTCCTTGGCCAGCCGGGCCGACGCCGAGATCCGATCGAGCCGTGCCAGCGGGTCCTCGACGTCGGTGGCCAGCGACACCAGCATCCCTGAGATCTGGTTTCCCAGTTGCGCCGCCTCGTCCTCCTGGCGCGTCGAGACCGGCACCATGGCCACGAGCGGCTGCTCGTGGTGCTCCCGCCGGATCTCCATCAGGCGCCGCAGGCCCCCCGAGACGCAGGCCAGCAGCACGTCGTTGACCGTGGCCCCGAACTGGCGGCCGACCAGCTTCACGTCCTCGAGCGGCACGGACAGGCCGGCATAGCGCTTCCGGTTGGACACGGTGCCGTTGAAGGACGTCCGCGGCGCCGCGAAGAAGCCAGGCGGCGGCTGCTCACCGCGCCCGGTCAGCTCCCGGTTGTGCAGGCCGAGGTCGGCCACCGCCCCGACGCCGGCCTGGATCGTGTTCAACGCCTCACCGGGCTGCTTGGCCAGCGACGACGCCGCGTGCCGCAGCATCTGCGCGTTGGACGGGAGGGGTGGCGGGCTCCAGCCTCCTGGCAGCTGGACGAGGCGCGACCGCGGCGTCAGGTCGAGGAACGCCGCCAACACCGACGCCCCGCTGACCCCGTCGAGGATGGCGTGGTGGACCTTGGCCACCAGCGCCGTGCGCCCACCCTCGAGCCCCTCGACGATGTGCATCTCCCACAGCGGCCGGTCCGGGTCGAGCCGCCGGCTCATCACCGAGGCCACGAAGGCGTCGAGCTCGGCCCGGCCCCCGGGCGAGGGCAGGCTGGCCCGGCTGAGGTGGTCGTCGAGCTCGAAGTCGGGATCGTCCGCCCAGACCGGGTGGTGAAGCCCGAAGGGGACCCGCATGGCCCGCTGGCGCATCTGGGGGACCAGGTGGACACGCTGCTCGATCACCCGGCGGATCTGGGCGTAACGGGTGGACGGGGAGAACAGCGAGCGCGTGCCCTCCGGCGGGTCCATCACGATGGCCACCCCGACGTGGAGGGGCGTCGTGGGGGTCTCGAGCGAAAGGAAGGCGGCGTCCATCCCGGCCAGCGGTCGCATCACGCCCCCCTTCTTACCCGTTGTGAGCGCGGCGGTCATGTACCCGTGTGGCCGAATCCACCCGAGCCCCGCTCCGACTCGCCCAGCTCGGACTGCGTCGACCAGGTCGAAGGCCGCCTGCTCGACCCCGACCAGCACCAGCTGGGCGATCCGGTCGCCCCGGCTGACCGTGTAGTCGTGGTCCGGGTCATGGTTGACCAGGACGACCCGGATCTCCCCGCGGTACCCGGCGTCGACCAGTCCCGGCGCGTTCAGGCAGGTGATCCCGTGGCGGGCCGCCAGGCCGCTCCGAGGTACCACGAGGCCGGCGTACCCCTCCGGGATGGCCACGGCGACGCCGGTCGGGACCAGGGCGCGGCCGCCGGCGCGGGGCAGGACCGCCCCGGTACGGGCGAGCAGGTCGGCCCCCGCGTCGCCCCGGCGCGCGTACGCGGGGACGGGCAGCTCGGGATCGAGCTGGTGCAGGGGGACACGCAGCATCGCCGGACCTTACATTCCGTCGAGGGAGCGTCCGCCACGGGCTCCCCGGGGGGCCGACCGGTAGCATGCGGCGCGTGCTGGCCTGGATCGACCTCGAGATGACCGGACTCGATCCGTCGCGCCACGCCATCGTGGAGATCGCCACCCTGATCACCGACGACGACCTGGTCATCGTCGAGGAAGGACCTGACCTGGTCGTGCACGCAACGGCCGCGCAGCTCGCCGAGATGGACGAGGTCGTGCGCGCCATGCACACGCGCTCGGGCCTGCTCGCGGACATCGAGGCCTCCACGCTCACCCTGGCCGAGGCCGGGGCCCGGACGCTCGCCTTCTTGCAGAAGCACATCGGCGAGCCCCACACCGTCCCCCTGGCCGGGAACTCCATCGGGACGGATCGCCGCTTCTTGGCCACCCAGCTGCCAGAGGTGGAGGAATTCCTGCACTACCGCTCGGTCGACGTGTCCACCGTCAAGGAGCTGTGCCGGCGCTGGCTCCCCGAGGTCCTCAAGGAGGCCCCGGTCAAGAAGGGTGGGCACCGGGCGCTCCAGGACATCCGCGAATCGGTCGCCGAGCTGGCCTACTACCGGTCCGTGGCCTTCGACCACGCGCCGGCCGACGGGAAGGAACCGACATGACCAGCCCCGAGAATGACATGGCGTGGTCGGCGCCGAGCAAGGACGCCCCGTCGATGTCCGTCGCCGAGGCCGACGCGGCGCTGACCGCACCAGGCCAGCTCTTCGAGATGCAAGAGATCGACGTGCGCGGGGTCCCGACCCGAGTCTGGAAGAACGCGCCCCCCACGCTGCGCCAGGTCATGGACATGAGCCTGGCCCACGGCGACGCCACCTTCCTCGTCTACGAGGACGAGCGGATCAGCTTCGCCGAGCACTACCGCATGGCCACGTCGCTGGCCCACCGCCTGCAGGACACCTTCGGCATCGCCAAGGGCGACCGGGTCGCCATCATCATGCGCAACCTGCCGGAGTGGATCGTGGCCTTCTGGGCGGCCGCACTGGTCGGCGCCGTGGTCGTGCCCCTCAACGCCTGGTGGAGCGGTGAGGAGCTGCGCTACGGCCTCGAGGACTCGGGGTCCAAGGTGGCCTTCGTCGATACCGAGCGGGCGGTGCGCATCCGGCCTTTCTTGGGCGGCCTGGTCGACCTGCGGTCCCTCGTCATCGCCGACGAGCACCGGACCGCCCCCAAGGCCCCGCTGGAGGTCTTCCGGCCCCCCGGGGGCGCTCCGCCGGTCGACGAGTGGCCGTTCCCGCTTGCGCTCGGCACCGTCGACCACGCGGCGACCCCGCCCGAGGTGGCTATCGACCCCGAGGACGACGTCACCATCTTCTACACGTCGGGCACCACCGGTCGGCCCAAGGGGGCGGTGGGCACGCACCGCAACATGTGCACCAACCTGATGAGCCTGTTCTTCATCAACACAAGAGGCTCCATGCGCTACAGCGACGCGCCGCTGCTCAGCGACGAGGCTTCGGCGCCACAGCCCAACGGGCAGGGCGGTGAGCAGGGCGGCGAGCAGGAAGCCGGCCAGGAGGACGCGAGCAAAGCGCAGCCAGCGTTCCTTCTCTCGGTGCCTCTGTTCCACGCCACGGGGTGCCACTCAGTCATGGTCTCGAACCTGGCCTCGGGCGGGAAGCTGGTCATGATGCACCACTTCGACCCCGAGCGGGCACTCGAGCTGATTGAGCGGGAGCGGATCCGGACGTTCGGCGGCGTCCCGGCCATGGTCATGCAAGTGCTGGACTCGCCCAACTTCTCGAAGTACGACACCTCCTCGGTCCGGGGCGTCTCCTATGGGGGCGCGCCCGCTCCGCCGGACCTGGTGCGTCGTATCCGGGAGGCCTGGCCCGTGGGCCAGCCCTCCAACGGCTACGGGCTCACCGAGACGTCGTCGGTCACCTCGATGAACACGGGCGGCGACTACGTGGCTAAGCCCGAGAGCGTCGGGCCTCCCGTGCCGGTGTGCGACGTGGCCGTGGTCCCCGAGGACTTCGCCGGCGAGGAGCCCGATGACTCCGTCCCGCGGGGACCCGACGTGCGGGGTGAGTTGTGGATCAAGGGGCCGAACGTAGTGCGGGGGTACTGGAAGCGGCCCGACGAGACGGCGAAGACCTTCAGCCGGGGCTGGCTCCACACGGGGGACGTGGCTCGCCTCGACGAGGAGAACTTCATCTACATCGTGGACCGGGCCAAGGACATGATCATCCGCGGCGGTGAGAACGTGTACTCGGTCCAGGTGGAGGCCGCGCTGTTCGAGCACCCCGACGTGGCCGACTGCGCGGTGATCGGGGTCCCGCACCCCACCCTGGGCGAGGAGGTGGGCGCAGCCGTCGTGTTGCGACCGGGCGCCAAGGTGACCGCCGACGAGCTGGCGCTGCACGTCAAGGCGCGGCTGGCGGGCTTCATGGTGCCGACCCACATCTGGTTCCGCTCCGAGCCGCTTCCGCGTAACCCGCAGGGGAAGGTACTCAAGCGGGCGCTACGCGACGAGCTGGTCCCGCCGGCCCCGTGAACGCCTCGGCCGGCTCCTCGAGGAGCCGGCCCGGCGACGTCAGCGAGGCGGACGGCCCGTCAGACCGAGGAGACGATCGAGCAGCGGAGCGTCGTCGGGCACCGGGACGGCAGGTGGGAAGACCCCGATGGCCCGCCATACCTCGGCGTGGGGGCTCACCTCATCCCAGATCCCCTGCACGAGCTCGTCGGAGAGCGCGGCGTCCACCCCGACGACCTGTGCGATGTCGTGGGCGCGTAGCGCCCGGAACTGGTTGACCTGCCAGAAGTACTCGCGCACGGAATAGTCCCCGAATGAGAGGTGGGCCACGGCGTCGAGGTCGGTGACCGCCTGCGCCGCCGCACACGCGCGCTCGACGATCGCCTCGAAGCCGGCTGCCGGGTCGTCGCCGAGGAGGTCCCCGTCGAACTTGTCCCGCCCCGCCTCGTCCATGGTGAGGCCGGCCAGCATGTCGGGGACCCACGCATCGTCGTAGGCGTGGTAGCCCACCAGTTCGCGCACCGTCGGACGCTCGGGCCGGCTGCGGGTGGCGAAGGTCGGGGGGAGAACGATCTCCCACTGCTCGGGGGTGATCTGCGCCACGACGCGGGCCAGGGCCCGGTCGGCCATCTCGAAGACATCGGGTTCGGGCATGTCTCCATCATCGCCGAGGCCTGCGACCGCGCGCGCGGTCGGCGCCCGCACTCGGCACCACGACGCGAACGTGCCGGCCCCGAGGGCCGGCACGTCACACGTCACGCCCGGTACACCGGGCCGCGGTTCCTCAGCGGTTGGGCTGGGGCGTCACCCGCAGGTAGGGCTTGATGGTCTTCCACCCCTTGGGGAAGCGCGGCTTCGCGTCCTCGTCGCTCAGCGCGGGGACGATGATCACGTCCTCGCCCTCGGTCCAGTCGACCGGCGTCGCCACCTGGTAGTCGGCCGTCAGCTGGAGCGAGTCGAGGACGCGGAGGATCTCGTCGACGTTGCGGCCGGTCGAGGCCGGGTACGTCAGCGTCAGCTTGACCTTCTTGTCCGGGGCGATGATGAACACCGAGCGCACCGTCAGCGTGTTGTCCGCGTTGGGGTGGATCATGTCGTAGAGGTCCGCCACCTTGCGGTCCTCGTCGCCGATCAGCGGGAAGGCGAGGGCGGCGCCCTGCGTCTCCTCGATGTCGCCGGCCCAGCCCTTGTGCGACTCGACGGAGTCGACCGAGAGCCCGATCAGCTTGGCATTGCGCTGGTCGAACTCCGCCTTCCGCTTGGAGAACGCTCCGAGCTCGGTCGTGCAGACCGGGGTGAAGTCCTTGGGGTGGGAGAACAGGATCCCCCAGCTGTCGCCGAGCCACTCGTGGAAGTTGATCGTGCCCTCCGTGGTGTCGGCGGTGAAGTCGGGGGCGGTGTCCCCGAGTCGAACTGCCATGTGGTGCCTCCTGAAGTCGCGATGCTCTGTATGCGGGCTGAGACCTTACCGGCTTGAGGGGCAATTGTCGACACGATTGGTCATATTTCTCGGACCCGCTGGTCGTCCTCGGAAATGCCACGTTCACCTGGGGCTCGGCCCGGGACCGATGTGCGGGACCCGGGGACGCCCGTGGGAGAATGCCCGCATGCCTCCCGACCCGCCAGCCGACGCACCACCACAGCGGGCCAACGGCCTGGTCGTGGAGCACTCGGGCCCCGTGACCTTGGTCACCATCGAGCGGCCCGAGCGGCGCAACGCGGTCGACGGCGCGTGCGCCGACGCCCTGCGCGAGGCCTTCCTGGCCTTCGACCACGACGACGGCTCCTCGGTCGCCGTCCTCACCGGGGCGGCCGGCACGTTCTGCGCCGGCGCCGACCTCAAGGCAGTGATCGAGGGTGACCGCCGGCCCATCCCTGATCACGGACCGGGACCGATGGGCCCGACGCGGCTCACCCTGTCGAAGCCGGTCATCGCCGCCGTCGAGGGCTACGCGGTGGCGGGCGGTCTCGAGCTGGCGCTGTGGTGCGACATGCGGGTGGCCGCCGAGGACGCCGTCTTCGGCGTCTTCTGCCGTCGCTTCGGCGTGCCGCTGTGCGACCTGGGCACCGTGCGCCTGCCCCGCATCGTGGGGCACGGCCGGGCCATGGACCTGATCCTGACCGGCCGTGAGGTGGCGGCACCGGAAGCCCTCGCCATGGGGCTCGTCAACCGGGTGGTGGCACCGGGCCAGGCCCAGGCGGCCGCGCTCGAGCTGGCCCACCAGCTGGCCGCGCTCCCCCAGGTGTGCCTGCGTTCGGACCGCCTCAGCGCGCTCGAGCAGTGGGGGATGGCGGAGGAGGACGCCGCCGTGAACGAGGCACGCCGTGGGCGCGACGTGGTTCGCAGCGGCGAGACCCTCGAAGGCGCGGCCCGGTTCGCCACAGGTGCAGGTCGCGGTGGCACTGCGCTCGCCTGACCGGCCGCCGGGGGGCCCGCCCGTGCCGGACCGCCCGACGGTGGCCGCCTTCGACTTCGACGGCACGTTGACGGACTCGGGGAGCGTGTTCCCTTGGCTGATCGGGCTGCGCGGGCTGTGGCCGGTGCTGCGCACGGTGGTGCGGCTCTCCCCCGCTCTGCTGCGGGCGGCCGTCGCCGGCGGCGTGGCGGCGGACGAGGTCAAGGAGAAGGTGTTCATCCGCCTCCTGGCCGGGCTCCCCGCAGCCGAGGTCGAGCGGCGCTCGGCCGCCTTCGCCCGTCGGCACGTGGAACGCCACGTGCGCGAGGACGCCCTACGCCGCCTGGAGTGGCACCGGCGCCAGGGCCACCACATCGTGCTTGTCTCCGCTTCGCCGGAGTCCTACGTGGGCCCGGCCGGGGCCGAGGTCGGCGCCGACGGAGTGGTGGCCACCCGCCTCGCCGTGGGCGGCGGCGGGCTGCTCACCGGCGGCTACGAGGGGAAGAACTGCCGTGGCGCGGAGAAGTACGCCCGCCTGGTCGTCTACCTGCGCTCGCAGGGCCTGCTGCAGGCCAACGGCGGTGTCCACCCGGTGCTGTGGGCCTACGGCAACAGCCGGGGCGACCTGCGCCTGCTCAACGCGGCCGACCACGGGGTCGACGCCGGCAAGCTCGGGCGTTTCGGGCGCCTGCGCGGGTTCCCCCGCCTGGCCGACGTCTCGGCTCCGGCCGAGGCAGCCCCGGGGCCTGCTCCCGGCTGAGGCGGTCCCTTCCCGCCGCCCGGTCCGCGCCGCGGTGACGGCTGGCCTCGCGGACGGCTGGCCGGGCGTGGCGGCTCAGCCGGGCGTGGCGGCGATGCCGACGGCGTGCCCCGTGTACCCGCTGACCGCGGTGGACACGTCGCCGAAGTAGGGGGCGTCGCCGTAGGCGAAGACCTGCCCGCCGGCGTCGACGGCGTCGAAGCCCTGACCCGAGAAGTCGCCGGCGAGGGCCACCATCGGGCTGGCGCGGCCGGAAAGGCCGGGCGAGGCCGCCGCGAGCCCCACCGCCGGGGCGTCACCGAAGGCGTGCACCGTTCCGCCGGACTCGAGCATCCAGTAGCCGCCCCCGTCGGGCGTCGGCGCCACACCCACGATGGGCGAGGCGGGCGGGGCCGAGCCCAGCGAGCCGTAGAACCCGGCGTCGCCGAAGGCGAACAGGCCGCCGTCCGACGCGATGAGCCAGTAGCCCCCGCCGTCGTGGGTCGGGACCATCCCGATCACGGGCTTGTTGAGCACGAGGCTGCCCGTGCTCCCGTAGAAATTGGCGTCGCCGTAGGCGAAGATGCCACCGTCCGAGGCCACCAGCCAGTACCCGCCGCCGTCGGGCGTCACCGCCATGCCCACCATCGGCCGGTTCAGGCGGATCGACCCGGTGCTGCCATGGAACTGGGCGTCACCGAAGCTGAACACGCCACCGTCGGACGCCACCTCCCAGTAGCCGCCGGCATCACGGGTGGAGCCAATCCCCACGACGGGCATGTTGAGCCGCATGCCGCCGGTGCTGCCGAAGAACTGCGCGTTGCCGAAGCTGAAGATGCCGCCGTCCCCCGCGTTGACCCAGTAGCCGCCCACACCGCCGCTGGGCCGGCCGCCGATCGAGCTCGCGCCCGGAAGGCCGCCCAGTTGCGCGGGTCCGTAGTAGTGATTCACGATCTGCGCATAGCTCCAATTGCCCTGGCCGTTGTCCTGACCGATGGCGTAACCCAGCGCGCCCCACTGACCCATCCCGATACCGTGACCCCACCCCTGGCCGACGATGGACACCGAACTGCCATTGATCCCGGTCACCGAGAAGAGGTCGGACTTGAGGCCCAGGTTGGCAGAGAACTGGGTTCCCGGGATGGTGAGACCCCCCGGAACGAGCGTTCCGTCGAGCGTGATGGTGTCCACCCGCCCGTATGGGGCGTCGTACGGGTGGCCGGGATCGACGACGGCGCCGCCGAAGCCGGTGAAGGTCCCGATCTGCGGCCAGGTGGTTTCGATGGTGGCGTAGCTCACTGACGTCGTCCAGGTGTGATTGGGGTTGCAGGCGTTCGTGACGCACACGGCGTCGCCGTCGTCGGGCACCGCGTTGAACGGTGACTGTTGGTTCGAGCTCGAGGTGTACCCGCCTGTCGAAGCGGAGTACTCGGTGGCGGCGATCTGGCCGCCGGGCATGACCATCACCTGGCCCGCGGTGCCGTCGGCGGCGGCCACGCTCGTCCCTGTCTCGTACTCGGTGCCGCGGTATGTCTGGCACGTGAGATCGCAGGTGTCGGCATAGCCGCCGTAGCCGCCCGGGCTCGCCAACACATAGGAGCGGACGGCCACCGCCTGGGCCTCGAGCTCCTGGAAGCCCCAGGCCTGGCCCTGGGGACCGGGACCACCCAGGCTGCCCCAGCCCGACGGCGACTCCCCGGGCACCGTGTCCGCCACGTACTGCTCGAGCGGCAGCGTGTTGACCGTCCTCGCTTGACCGGCCGAGTTGTAGAGGGCCGTCAACCTGCCGTGGACGGTCGGGCTGTAGCTCGCGACGCACAACGTGAGGAGTCCGCCCCCGGCCGGTGACGCCGTGGGGGTCGTCTGGTTCGCCAAGACCTGGGTCCACGGGCCCGCACAGCCCGAACCGGTCTCGACAGCCCATGTCCCCGCTGTCTGTTGGAATCGGACGGCCGGTGCGCTGGGTACTCCGGGCGCCGACACGCCGCCCGACGACGCGACGATGACGTCCAGGCCGTTGTTCTCGGTCATGGCGACCTGCACGTCGGTCGAGTCAGGAGGCAAGGCGTGCGCCTGGATGGACGGGTTCAACGCCGGCACCGACGGCCGGTCCGGAGCGCTGAGATCGGCCGACGCAGGTGACGCCGTCCCGAACAGGGCGGCGGACACTCCCAGCGTGAAGACGAGGGCGAGTGCGGTGAGCGTGGCAGGCGGACGGCGAAGGCGAGAACGCGTGCGCGCGGCGAGAATCTGCTCCGACACGATCAGCCGATCGTACCGGTTCACGCCGGCCGAGCCGGTGCATGGTGGCGCAATCGGGGTGAGCGGTGCACCGGTACACTGCACCGCCGTGCGAGTCGACCAGGTCATACCGTCGCTCGCCAGCCGCGACGCCATCGGGGTGCACACGGTGAACCTGCGCAACGGCCTGCGTGGGGTGGGTATCGACTCCGACATCTACTACGGCAGCCACACGGCCGACGTGGCGCACGAGGGGCGCCCCGTGATCGAGCTGGGACGCGCCGGGCGCGACCGTTGGTTGCTCTACCAGGCCTCCATCGGCAGCCCCGTCTACGACATCCTGGCCGCGCGCAGCGAGCCGAAGCTCGTGAACTACCACAACATCACGCCTGCCGAGCTGCTGCGCGACTGGGAGCCGGCGGTTGCCTACGAGGTCGCGCTGGGGCGCACGCAACTGGCGCGCTTGGCACCACAGAGCCGCTTCGCGGTCGCCGACTCCGCGTTCAACGAGTCCGAGCTGCTCGCACTCGGCTACAGGGGCACCGCGGTCGTCCCCCTCCTCATCGACATGCACGCGAAGAGCGACGAGCCGGACGTCGCGCTCTCCGACTCGTTGGCGCGCCGCAAGGAGCGGCTGGGCGGAGCCGACTTGCTCTACGTGGGGAAGATCTCTCCTCACAAGGCCCCGCACGACCTGGTCAAGATGCTCGACGTCCTACGTCGCACCGACGATCCCGCGGCGCGGCTCCACATGGTGGGGTCGCCGCTCGGCGAGACCTACGAGCGGGCGCTGCGGGCGTTCATCGACGACCTGGGTTTGGCCGATGCCGCCTTCCTGTCCGGTTCGGTGACCGGCGCCGAGCTCGAGTCCTATTACCGGGCAGCCGACGTCTTCGTCTGCGCCTCGGACCACGAGGGATTCTGCGTCCCTCTGGCCGAGGCCATGGGCCACGGCGTGCCCATCGTCGCCTACGGAGTCACCGCGGTACCCGAGACGGTCGGCCCAGCCGGCCTGCTCCTCCCCGACAAGTCCCCGGTGCGCTTCGCCGCCGCCGTCGGCCGCGTGCTGGGGGACCCCGTGCTCCGCTCGGTGCTCGCCGCCGCGGGCACCGAGCGCGCCGCGTCGTTCGACCTCGCCGCGTCGACGCAGCGCTTCGTCTCGCTCGTCCAGCAGGCCGTCGGCGCCTGAGCGCGCCTCAGCCGGCGAGGTCGACGAGCAGGTCCGCCACGCGGTCGCCCGCGGAGCCCAGGTCGAGGGCGGCCAGACGCCGCGCCGCCCCTTGGGCCAACGCCCGACGCAGCTCCGCGTCGTGCCGCACGCGCCCGACCGCACCGGCCAGCGCATAGGGGTCGCCCGCGTCGACCAGAACGCCCCCCTCGCCCACCACCTCGCGCAACGCCCCGGCGTCGTTGGCCACCACGGGGACGCCGCTCGCCATCGCCTCGAGCACCGGCACGCCGAAGCCCTCGTGGCGCGAAGTCACGACGAGCACGTCGGCGCGCGCCAGGGACGCGGCCAGCTCCTCGTCGCTCAGCGCGCCACGGAACGCCACGGCACCGCGCAGGCCCAGCTCGTCGGCGTACTGGCGGAGCGCCGCTGTGTAGGAGGGGACGACGGGGCGCCCGACGACCTCGAGCTCAGCGCCCTCGTCGCCGTGCGCCCGGGCAACCAGGAGCGCCGCCAGCGCATCCTCGATCGCCTTGTTGGGAGCCAGCCGCCCCACGCTGAGCCAACGGGTCCCACCCCTCCGCGCACCGTCGGTGGCCCCCTCCACGCCTTCGAGCGCGGTGGGCGCGGGCGTGGGGGCCGAACCGGAAGTCGCGAGCACGGCGGTCGGCAGCATGGTGATCGGCAGCATGGTGATCGGCAGGATGGCAACCGGCGGGACCGCCGCCGTCCGCCCGAACCCGGCCCGGCGCAGCTCCATCTCGTTGAAGGAGGACACGGCCAGGCCCAGCACGGCGCGTCCGGCCAGGGCCTGCAACTCGCCCTGGGCCCGCAGCTGGTGGCGCGCCAGGGCGTTGTCCCAGGCCGCGTAGTGCTCGGGCGGTGTGATGTTGTGGTAGTTGACGACGAGCGCCTCGGACCGCCCGGCGAGCCAGCCCGCGATGTCCGAGGCGGTGGCGAACTGATAGACGAGCACGTCGCCCGGTGCGGCCTCGTCGGCGTACCGGGTGTAGCGCCGGGTCTCGGACTCGGTCTCGGGGTCGACCAGGTCGACGTAGATCCGAGACTCGATCCCCCGCCCCAACAGGACGTCGCGCAGCCGCAGCGTGTGCCGGCCGACCGCGTCGGCCCGGTGCAGCATGGGGACGAACTGGTGGACGGCGCTCACGACCGCCGCGGGCCGGGCGACGCCAGCGGTTCGAGCAGGCGCACGAACCGATCGGCCGCGGACCCCAGGTCGAGCTCCCCCAGTCGGTCCCGCCCCGCCTCGCCCAGTGCGGCCCGACGACCGCTGTCCGCCAGCAGCGCCGCGATGGAGCCGGCCAGGGCGTAGGGATCCTTGTCGACCACCAGGACGCCGGCACCGCCCAGCACCTCGGGGACGGCACCCTGGTCGAAGGCCACCACGGGCAGCCCCGCCGCCATCGCCTCGACCACCGGCACGCAGAAGCCCTCGTGCTCGGAGGTCACGACCAGCACGTCGGCCGCCCGGTAGGCCGCGGCCACGGCCGTGTCGCCGGCGTGCCCGGTGAAGTGCACGGCGTCGCCCAGGCCCAGCTCGGCCACGTAGCGGTGCAAGGCCCCGTCGTAGGAGGCGGTCGCCGCCTTGCCCACGATGCGCAGGGTGGCCTCTGCGTCGGAGTGGGCGCGCGCCACCGCCAGCGCGGCGACGGTGCTCTCCAGGGCCTTGTTCGGCGACACGCGCCCGACGGCGAGCCACCTGCCACCGAGGCGAGGCGCCACGGCGGGCCGTGGTCCCGCCCCGTCCGGGCCCGCGCCGGCCTCGAGTGCCGCCGAGGGCGCGACCACCGCTGTGGTGGCGAAGCCCGCGTCGATCAGGTGCGCCTCGTTGTAGACGGAGTCGGCCACCGCCAGCGTGGCGCGCGGCGCCAACAGCCGCAGATCACCCTGAGCCCGCAACTGCCCGAGCGCGAGATGGTTGTCCCACGGCGCCATGAGCTCGGGCGGCGTGATGTTGTGGTAGTTCACCACGAGCGTCTCAGAACGGCTCGCCAGCCATGGCGCCATCGCGGACGCGGTGGCGAACTGGTAGACGACGACGTCGCCCTGGCCGGCCGAGTCCGGGTATGACAGGACGGGCAGCGTCTCGTCCTCCGTGTCGGGGTCAACCGTGTCGACGTAGATCTCCGATCGGAAGTCACGCGCTCGCGTGGCCTCCCGCAGGCGCAAGGTGTGACGGCCGACGGCATCGCCGCGGTGCAGTACGGGGACGAAGTGGTGGATGGCGCTCACGAAGGGGTGACCGCGGCGAGGGCGAAGCGACCGTCACCTCCCGTCCCGTCCGCCAGCGGTGCCACCTCGTCGAATCCGCTCCGCGTCAGCAGCAGCTCCCAGGTCGCCTCGTGGAGGGGCCGGCCGTCCACCAGGTCGCACGCCGGAGCGTCCCGCCGGTCGGCGGATGCGTACTCCGACACCACGACGAGCGGCGCCCCCCGGGCCAATACGACCCGGCACCGGGTGAGGAGCGGCAGCAAGGCGTGCAGCGGGAGGCGGTCGACCGCGCCGCTCAGCACGACGCCCCCCAGCGAACCCTCGGCCACCGAGGCCAGGTGCTCGGACGCCTCTGCGATCGTCACCGACCAGCCGTGCTCGAGCGCCCGCAACGCCACCGCACCCCGCGGCTCCACGCCGTGCGCCGCGGCCCCCTTGCTGGTCAGCTCCCTCAGGAGGGATCCCTCGCCGCAGTCGGCATGCACGATGGTGCCGCCTGGGGTGCGGGCCAGCACGTGCGCCGCCACCGGTCCTGACCACCCCCCGAGCTCCCGTGCGGGCACGAGCCAGGCTGCGCCCTCGACCGGGCGGTCCTCGTGAGCCAGGCGCGCTTCGAGCGTCGCCACCCGGGCGGAGAGGAAGCGGAAGGCCTCGACCACGTGGCCCATGGCCTCATCGAGCTCCGTGTGGTCGGACTCGGGCACGCGCCCCGCCCCGGCGCGGCCCGTGCGGAAGCGCTCGAGGCGACCGCCGCGCCGCGCCGCGGTCCGCGACTCGGCGTCCAGGGCGTCCGAGAGGGCGGACGCGCCGGGGTGGTACGGGCCGTAGCGATCGCCGAGGTGGGTGAAGGCAGCCTGGAAGTTCCAGGCATCGCTCCCCTGCGGCGCCAGCCGGGTGAAGGCGGCGCGCAGCGCGGCCGCAGCGCGCGCTCGGTCCTCGGGTGCCGGCAGGACCCCGGTGCCGTCCGCAGCACCTCGGTTCCCCACGTGTCCGTCGGCATCCCCGGACTGCTCGTCGCCTTCGGGGGGAGGTGGAGCAGCGGGCACGCCGCACGATGCTACCGGCCGCCCCGACCAACGGGGGTGGGGTGCCACCGGCGAGGACGACCCGTTAGGGTCGCGCGTCGAGACGGCGCCGGGAAAGGACCTTCGAACGTAGTGAACGCGGGCTTGGTCACGACACGACTCACACTCCTCGCCGCGCTCCTGGCGGGAACCGGGGCCGGCGTCCAGCTGGCCGACGCCACCCGCGTGAGCGCGGCGCCGGCAGCGCTCACGCTCAGCGAGACCTGGAACGCTGGCGCGGGCGTGCGCCTCAACGACGCTCCCTGTGGCGTGGCACTGGCGTCGCCGGTGGCGTTCGACGACGCCGGGACGCCGTCCGTCGAGTTCGGTGACCGCCAAGGCCGCCTCTACGGCCTGACGCTCGCCACCGGGTCGGTGGCCCCCGGGTGGGGCAACACCACCGGGGCCACGGTGGGCCCGGCCCAGGGATGCACCGTCACACCCTCGGGAGGCACCCCAGCCGTTGGCATCGACGGGATCGGCGTACCGGGGAACCCGCCGATCGACTCGACGGCGTCGGTCAACACCAACGGCACGCTCGCCTTCGGTGGCGGCAACGCCGCCTCGCCGGTCGACGGCGGGTACTACGCCTACAGCCCGGGCGGCTCCGAGCTGTGGAACCAGGTCGTGACCAACCCGCCGGAGGACGCGGCGCCCGACGGTGGCGTCCAGGCGTCGCTCCCCGTCGCCAACGGCGGCTCGATCGTCGAGGGGGGCTCGCTCGGCCAGATGACCAGCGCGCTCAACGCAGGCGACGGCTCCGCCGCTACCGGGTGGCCGCAGTTCTCGGCCGACAGCGTCTTCTCAACCGCCGCCGCCGGCAACCTGTACGGCACGGGCTCCGACGTCTTCGTCGCGGGAGGCGCGTCGAGCGCGGGCCTCGCCTACGGGAAGCACTACGCCGACGGAGGGCACCTGCGCATATACAACCAACACGGCGGGCTGGTATGCGTCGCCGACACCGACGAGGAGATCGACTCCTCCCCGGCCGTCGGACCCTTCCTGACGGGCGGTGCCTACGGCATCGCCACCGGCACCGGGAACTACTGGCACGGCAGCGACCAGGACACGGTGAAGGTCTACGACACCAAGTGCCACCAGGCATGGAGCGTGAAGGTGGACGGCACCACGGGCGGGAGCCCCGCGCTCGCCGACGTCACGGGCGGCGGCCGCCTCGCTGTGGTGGAGGGCACGGTCACGGGCCCGAACAGCGGCACGGTGTGGGCCCTCGACGCGGCCACCGGCGCCACCATCTGGAAGACGACTCTGCCCGGGGCTGTCTACGGGTCAGTCACCACGGCCGACCTGACCGGCAACGGCACGCAGGACGTCATTGTGCCCACCGACCAGGGACTCTTCGTCCTCGACGGGCCGACCGGCCAGGAGGTCGCCCACGTCGACGACGGGTCGGGTTCCGGCGGCGTCTCGCCCACGGGTGCCGTGTACGGGTTCCAGAACGCCGCCCTGGTGACCGCCGACGCCAATGGCTCCATCGGCATCTCGGTTGCAGGCTATTTCGCCGTGGCCGGCGGCAACTACGTGCAGGGCGTCGCGCAGCACTTCGAGGTGGCCGGCTCCGATGCGCGCCTCGCCGACGCCCCGGGCGGCTGGCCCCAGTTCCACCACGACGCCCAGCTCACGGGCTTCGTGTCGGGCGGCACACCCCTCAGCACGTGTGACCGGCCGGCCGCATCGCAGAACGGCTACCTCACGGTCGCCTCCGACGGCGGGATCTTCGCCTTCGGCCAGGACTTCTGCGGCAGCACCGGGGGCCTCACACTGAACCAGCCGGTCGTCGGGATGGCTGCGGTCCCCGGTCAAGGCGGGTACTGGCTGGCGGCGGCCGACGGCGGCATCTTCGCGTACGGCGACGCCGGGTTCTACGGGTCGACTGGCTCGCTGCGCCTGAACCAGCCCGTCGTGGGCATGGCGCCCACCCCCGACGGCAAGGGCTACTGGCTCGTGGCACGCGACGGGGGGATCTTCGCCTATGGCGACGCCGGCTACTTCGGCTCGACCGCAGGCGTACCTCGCCAGGACATCGTAGGGATGGCACCCTCGCCCGACGGCCTCGGATACTGGGAGGTCAGCACCACCGGGCGCGTCTTCGCCTTCGGGGACGCCGCGCCACGTGGCGACCTCACCGGAACGACCCTCAACGCACCCATCGTCGGGATCTCGGCCGACCCGGTGACCGGCGGTTACTGGCTGGTGGGGTCCGACGGCGGGGTCTTCTCGTTCGGCGCCCCCTTCTTCGGCTCGACCGGCAACATCCACCTCAACCAGCCCGTCGTGGCGATGCAATCCACGCTCGACGGACAGGGCTACTGGTTCGTGGCGGCCGACGGCGGGACGTTCTCCTACGGCGACGCCCCTTTCCGCGGCTCCATGGGCGGTCAACACCTCAACCGCCCGATGGTCGGCATGGACGGGTTCTGAGCCGCCTGCCCTCCCGTCGCCGGTCCCCGGGACCCACCGCAGCGGCGCCTAGAGTTTCGGCCCATGTCAAGGCGTGACCACGGCGAGGCGGCGCGGTGAGCGCCCGCCGCCATCCCCTCCTTCCTACGTACCCCCCGCAGGACTACCTGGGCCAGCTCGACCCCGCCTTCCAGGCCGCGCTGGCCGAGCGGCGGGCCGACGCGGACCTCAACGACTTCGTCTGGTACCACGCCACGGATCTCCCTGATGGCACCGTCCTGCCCGGCGTCTGGGACCTGCGCGGGCACGAGACCGACTATTTGGGCGGGGTGGACCTGGCCGGCACGCGCGTCCTCGAGTTGGGCCCGGCTACGGGGTACCTCACCTACTTCATGGAGCGCATGGGCGCCGAGGTCGTCGCCTTCGAAGCCGGGTTCGACGTGCCCATCGACGTCCTGCCCCTGGGTGGGCGCGACCTCCCCGAGGAGCGGCTCGCGGTGATGCAGGGGACGATCGACCGCAACCACGACGGATGGTGGCACCTGCACCGGGTGTTCGGCTCCTCGGCCAAGTTCGTCCAGGGGAACATCTACGACATGCCCGCCGACCTGGGCACGTTCGACGTCACCGTGGTCGGGGCCATCCTGTTGCACCTGCGCGAACCGTGGGGCGCACTGCAGCAGGCGGCCCGCCGGACGACCGGGACCATGATCGTGACCGAGCCGCTCCAGGACGACCTGGAGCCCCCTGAATCGAACATCATGCGGTTCTCGCCGTCGGCCGAGCACCACCTCACCAACTGGTGGTCGATCTACCCGGGCGCGGTGGTGTCCATGTTGTCCCGGCTCGGGTTCGGTGACACCACGACGACCATGCACAGCCAGCACCACCACTTGGCGCACGACATCGCGGCCGACGCCATGGACCAGGCGATGTACACGGTGGTCGGGCGGCGCACCTCCTGACCAACCGGCGCCAGGTCAGAACAGGCCGGGCTCCCCCCGGCCCCGCTGCACAACCACGGTGAGGAAGGCGTCGTAGCGGGCGATCAGCACGGGCCACTGGAAGTGCGTGTCCACGTAGTGGCGGCCGTAGTCGCCGAGCGCGGACCGCAGCGGCGCGTCGGCGACCAACCGCTGCAGGACGGCCTCGAATTCGGGGTAAGAGGTGAACCACAACCCACCCCCCGAGCGCTCGCAGTGCTCGCGGGTGGGCCCGCACGCACCGTTGACCAGTACGGGCACCCGGTCCACCCAGGCCTCGATCACGACGAGCGAGAACGACTCGAGGGCCGACGGGGACACGGCCACCAGTGCGTCGTGCACCACGTCCCACTTGTCCGGCTCGTCCACCGGACCGGTCACGACGATGTCGGGGTGCGGTGCGAGCTCGAAGGAGACCGGGCCCACCAGCGCCAGTGCGAGCGGGCCGGGGTGCCGTTCCTTGTAGTTGGCGAAGTAAGAGGCGAGCATCTTGGAGCCCTTGTGCTCGTCGACCCGCCCGACGCTCACGATGTAGGGGCGGTCACCGATCCCGAGCACCTCACCGCCCGGGCGCCCCACCCCCTGGGACTCCCCCACGCCGAGCCCGAGGACGACCTGCGGCCGCTCGGCCACCGGGTACATGCGCTCCACCAGCTCGCGCTCGGCCGCCGTGTGGAAGCAGAAGGCGTCGGCGTCTCCGAAGGTGCCCCGGAACACCGGGAGGTAGAGCGCCGGCTCGTCGTGCGCAGCGGGGTGCAGGACGGCCGGCACGCGCACGTTCCCGATGGTCGCCACCGTGGGGTGGTACAGGTAGGGGTAGAAGGCGACCACGTCGGCATCCGACGCGCACACGGCGTCAACGAGCTGGGGTGAGACCGGGCCGTTGTACTCGACCCACCTCTTCCCCTGCTCGCGTGTGGCGTGGCGTGGCGCAAGGCGCACGAGCCCGTCCAGGCCGTAGAAGTCGGGGAGCCGGCCGTGAGCCGAAGGGTGCCGGTGCACGGGCACCCCGTTGACCTCCGTGGTCCCCGGCTCGAGCTCGTCCGCCCACGTATGCGGGTTCATGGCGCAGGTCGTGTGCACCTCGGCTTCCCACGCGGTGTGCGACCGCAGGTGCTCGGCCAGCTGTCTCGCTGCGGTCTCGGCGCCACCCATCACCTCGGTGCCGTAGCGGGGCGTGACGAACACGATCTTCCCACTCACGACGCCGTCATCCCGGGTCCCCGGCTCACGGCCATCCCACCACACCGGCCACGGCCTCCAAGATCCGCTCGGCGGCGGCGGCGCCGGACAGCTCCGCCGCCCGCCGGCTACCGGCTGTCGCCAGCACCGAGCGCAAGTGGTCGTCGGCGCAGACGCGGTGCACGGCGGCGGCAACGTAGGACGGGTCGCTCGCTCTCAGCACGAGGGCGGCGTCGCCCACCGTGTCCGCCACCGCGCCGGCGTCGCGCGTCACGACCGGGACGCCGGCCACCATGGCCTCGACCAGCGGGACACCGAACCCCTCGTGCTCCGACAGGGAGAGGTACACGTCGGCGGCGGCGTAGTGGGCGGCGAGCGAGGCATCCGACACCTCGCCGGTCATCCGGACGGCGGCGCCCATCCCCAGATCCTGGACGAACTCGTACAGCGCCTTCGAGTACGCGTAGCTCGACGTGCCGCCGAGCAGGTGCAGTCGGGCCCGCGGGTCGTAGAGGTGGCGGTAGGCCCACAACGCCTTGACCAGCTCGTGTTGTGCCTTCGAGGGCACGACCCGGCCGACGAACAGAACGTCGGCGCCGCCCGTGGCGCGAGCTCGGGCCAGCTCCGCCGCCACGCGAGGGTCGGGTGCGGCCCGCACGCGTCCGTAGTCGGCCAACACGGGCACCACCACGGTGCGCCGGCAGCCGGCCCGGCGCAACTCCTGCTCGCTGAACGTGCTCTTGGCCAGCCCGAGCTCCGCTCGCGGGGCGAGCGCCGCCAGCTCCTCCGCGGCCCGGCACGCCCGCTCGACGTTGCGCGGCTCCCAGCCGGCGAAGTACTCGGGCCCGGTGAAGTTGTGGAAGTCGAGGATCAGCGGCAACCCGTGCTCGGCCAGGTAGCCCGCCAGCGGCGACGAGGTCGTGAACTGGTAGACCGCTACGTCGCCGCGGGCGGCATGCTCAGGGTACATCCAGTGCTTGTAGGCGCTGCCCGCCAGGTCGTCATGGATGGCCTCGGCGAAGATCTCCGAACGCCAGCCCGCCGCCCTCAGCGCGTCTCGCAGCCGCAGGGTGTGCGTCCCCGTCGCGTCGTGGGGGTTGAGGGCGGGCACGAACTGGTGGACGGCCACCGCCCTCCCGGCGGCTGCGCTCACCGCCCGGTCGGTGTGCTCGGACCGCCGGGCGTCCCGGACGTGCTCAGCTGGGCCCGAACCGCGGTGACCAGGAAGTCGACCCCGCCGGGACCCGGCTGGGCGTCGGCCTGGTACCCGTGCTGCTCGAGCAGGCGGCACCACGCCTCGGCGCGCACGGGCCGGCCCGGCGCCAGGTCCGCCTCGGGCGGGGCTTCGGATGACTCCCAGGTCCCCCGCGACACCGAGTGGACGGCCAGCATGCCGCCGGGGGCGAGCCGGCTCTCCACGGCGTCGAGCAGCTGTGAGCGCTCGCCGCCGGACATCCCCTCGACGACACCGCTCAGCACCACCGCGCCCAGGCCCGCCGCGGCGACGAATTGCAGGTGGTCGGTGACCGTCTCGGCGCGCAGGTCGACCGCGCCGAGCGCGGCGGCGTCCACCAGGCCGGCTCGCGGGTCGACGCCATAGGCGTCGCCGCCGGCTGCCTCGATCCTGCGCACCAACCACCCGTCGCCGCACGCCGAGTGCAGGACCCGTCCGGGAGCCTTGGCCACCGCAGCCACGGCGGGCTCGACCCACCAGGCATCGGGCCCGTGCAAGCCGGGGAACTCGACCACCCCGGCGGCCGGCACGCGCTGCGCGTCCACTTGCCGCTGCAGCTCGCCGAGCCGGTCGTCCACGATGTGCAGCGCCCGACTCACCGCGGAGGCCGACTGGCTCATCTGGTGCGTGACCCACCCCACGTACCACAAGAGGAGCGATCGCATCCCCTTCTTGACGACGGCCCCGGCCGCACGCTCTGACTCGACCGGCACCACGGGGTCGATGAACGTGGCCGCGTCGACCATCCGCAGCGCGTCGGCCAGGTCGCCGCCGCGTCCTGCGACCGGCGAGTGGGCGAGGAAGAGCTCGTCGAGCTCGCGCTCGAGCTTGGGTGGGAGGTCGCCCGAGGCGCGCCGCAGCCGCACCTCCTCGGCGATCTCGTCCATGACCTGGGCGACGTAGGCCCGGGGATCGGCGGGCAGGGTCGACTCGGTCTCGTTCACGGTGTGGCTCCTGCTCAGAGTGACTGCGCCATCGGGGTGGAGTCGACGTCGCTCTCCGTCGAGATGAGCGCGGCGTGCACGTTCATCTGAATGGATCCCGTCGTCTTGCCCGGGCTCATGACCTCGAACGACCCGGCCTGCTCCTGCCAGTCGTAGAGGATGCCGCTACGGCTCTGGATCCCGAGCGCGAACGTGAAGGAGCCGTCGAGGAGCGGCATGTCGACGATCCCGAAGTGCATCACGCTCGTCCCCCGCGGAGCGTTGATCACCGCTCCGATGATTGAGGTGTCGGTCCGCATGACCGTGACACCTTGCTCGCCGCGGATCTCGAGCGAGAACACCACGTCGTCGACCGGGTAGAGGGCCTCGAACTCGACCCTGATGGTCAGGTCGTCGCCGGTCCGCATGTACGCCACCCGGTTGTCACCCGAGTACACGCGGTGGACGGAGCGGAAGCGGACCGGGCGCTGCTCGTCCGGCAGCTCCTGGGTGTTCCCCGGTGTGACGGGGACGGCCACCACCGCCGGATCGACGACCGACATCCCTGCGCCCTCGGCCATGAGGCGTTCCCGGAAGATCCGTGTCATCTCGCCCGGGTCACCCTCGGCGACCATGTCCCCGTGGCTGAGCACGATGCCACGATCGCAGATGGAGCGGACGGTGTCCGGCGAGTGCGTCACGAGCAGGATGGTCCGCCCCTCGTCCTGGAACTGCCTGACCCGGTCGATGCATTTGCGCTGGAAACGTTCGTCGCCGACGGCGAGTACCTCGTCGATCACCAAGATGTCGGGGTCGACGTTGACCGCCACGGCGAAGCCCAACCGCACGTACATGCCCGACGAGTAGAACTTCACCGGCCCGTCGATGAACTCTTCGAGTTCGGAGAAATCGACGATGGCATCGAACACCCGGTCGACCTCCCGCTTGGTCATGCCGAGCAGCGACCCGTTCAGGTAGATGTTCTCCCGCCCCGTGAGGTCCTGCTGGAACCCCGCACCGAGCTCGAGCAGGCCGGCCAGCTTGCCCCTGACCGCCACCTCGCCCACCGTCGGCTGGAGCACGCCGCAGATGCACTTGAGCAGGGTCGACTTGCCCGACCCGTTGCGTCCCAGGATGCCGACGGTCTCGCCCTGCCTGACCGTGAGCGAGACATCTCGCAGGGCCCAGAAGTCCTCGGTGACCTGGCGCTTGCCTCCGTGGATGAGCCGCTCCTTCAAGGAGTTGTAGTGGCCATGGGCGAGGCGGAACCGCTTCGAGACGTTGCGGACGTCGACCGCGAAGTCGCTCACGTCACAGCTCCTCGGCGAAGTTCCCCTCGAGCCGGCCGAAGGCCGCCAGCGCGACCACGAACAGCAGGGAGGAGAGGAACAGCACCCCGAGGTCCAGCCCGACGTACCAGAGCATGCCGTTGGGCGGCAGCACGTTGTAGGGGAGACCATCGACGGTCACCGTGGTGTGGGCGTAGATGCAGCGCTGGAACGACAGAACCAGGGGCACCAGCGGGTTGAGGAAGTAGACCCAGGTCAAACCCTTCGGGCCCAGCTTCGGGGCGATCTGCTGTTCGTAGGAGTAGACGATCGGGCAGGCCCAGAACCAGGCGGTCAGGATGACCTCGATCAGGTGCTGGGTGTCGCGCAGGTACACGTTGACCGCGGAGAGGAGCACCGCGATGGCCGAGGCCAGGGCGACACCGGCGACCAGGGCCAGCAGGAGCACCGGGATGTAGTTCCACGCCGGCGCCATGCCGAGGACCACCATGAAGAAGACCAGCACGATCGACTGGAAGAAGAAGAAGACGCACGCCGAGCCCACCGACGCCAGCGCCAAGATCTCCCGGGGGAACGAGACCTTCTTCACGATGCCGGCGTTGTTGACCACGGTGCCGGTGCCCGTGAGCACGCCGAGTTGGAAGAGGTTCCACAGGAGCAGGCCGGCAAAGAGGAAGATCACGAAGTTCGGTATGTGGGTCCCCAGCACGACCGAGAAGACGAACCAGTAGATGAGCAGCGACATGGCCGGAGCGACCATCGACCAAACGATGCCGAGGACCGAGTTCTTGTACTTGACCTTGATCTCGGTCCGGACCAGGTAGATCAACAGTTCGCGCGTGAGCCACAGCTCGCGGAACCGCTTGCGCACACTCACGGTGGGCGTGACGATCCGGGTCACCGACCCACGACGGGCGTCGCCCTCGCCGACACCGGCGGCCTCCGCCGCCATGGCGGTGCCGTCGGCTACCCGCACCTCGGTGTCCGCCTTGAGTCTCCGGTCTTCGTCCGACGAGGAGGCCGGGACGTCCAGAGCCACCTCTATTTGGTCCCCGCCGCCGCCGAGGCCGCCGAGCGGTCGATGACCTGGTCGATGAAGCCGTACTCGCACGCCTCCTCGGCGGTGAACCAGCGGTCACGGTCCGAGTCCGTCTCGATCCGCTCGATCGGCTGCCCGGTGTGGAAAGAGATCCGTTCGGCCATCATGCGCTTGAGGTAGATGATCTGCTCGGCTTGGATGGCAATGTCGGCGGCCTGGCCCTGCATGGCGCCCGACGGCTGGTGCATGAGGATCCTCGAGTGGGGCAGGGCGTACCGCTTCCCCGGGGCGCCGGCGCACAGCAGGAACTGGCCCATGCTGGCGGCCAGGCCCACGCAGATGGTGGAGACGTCGGGGCGGACGTACTGCATGGTGTCATAGATCGCCAGGCCGTCGGTCACCGAGCCGCCCGGGGAGTTGATGTACAGCGAAATGTCCTTCTCGGGGTTCTCGGCCTCCAGCAGGATGAGCTGGGCGCAAACGGCGTTGGCCGTGGACTGGTCGATGGCGCTGCCGATGAAGACGATGCGCTCCTTGAGCAACTGCTGGAACACCCGGCCGGAGGGGTCCAGGTCGCCCCCGGCAGCAGTGACGATGGGGGTACGAGGTTCGTGGGCCATGGCCCCGAGGCTAGTGGCCGCAAGGGGCGGTCGGCGGCACACCGCCGTACACTCCCTGGTCACCCGCATCGCGGGACCGCTGCGGGCGTGGCGGAATTGGCAGACGCGCCGGGTTTAGGTCCCGGTCCCCGCGAGGGGGTGGAGGTTCGAGTCCTCTCGCCCGCACCAGTCGATGGACGCGGGCCGGGTGTGCCCGCCGCCGCGCCGGGTGACTGCTACGTTCGCCGCGCATGCGAGGGACTTGGGCCCCAGCGGCCCGGATGCGCCCTCATGGGCGAGGCGGGTCGTGAGCGAGGCAGGCCCGCCAGGCGCTCGGGGCGGGCGGCGGCGATGGGTCCCCGTGGTGGTGGCCGCCGTCGTCTACGCCCTGGCGTCAGCCACGGCCAACGGGAACTCGTGGGCGCACGGGGTGGCCCACACCCTCCAGAGCAACGGGGGCAACGACATCGGCGAAGAGGTCTGGTTCCTGGCCCAGACCCCGTGGGCGCTCCTGCACGGGCACAACCCCCTCGCCAACAACTGGCTCAACGCCCCGGTCGGGCTGGACCTCATGGACAACACCACCATGCCCCTGCTCGGCCTGCTCTTCGCTCCCGTCACGCTGCTCTTCGGGCCCATCGCCACGTTCAACGTGGTGCTGGACTTCGCCGTCTGGTCCTCGGCCATGGCCTTCTTCCTTATGGCCCGGCGCTTCGTGGCCTGGTGGCCGGCGGCATTCGTCGGGGGCCTGCTCTACGGCTTCTCCCCGTTCACGGCGGCTGTGGCCAACGGGCACCTGTTCCTCTTGTTCCAAGCCGCCCCACCGCTGATCATCCTGTTCGTCGACCGGTTCTTGCGCACGCCCTCCGCCAGCCCGTGGTGGAGCGGCGCCGCCGTGGGCGCCTGCTTCCTCGCGCAGTTCTACGTGTCGACCGAGGCTTTCGCCACCCTCGTGATCATGACCGGGTGCGCGGTCGTCCTCCTCGGCGGACGCGCGCTGCTCCGCCACGTGCCGGTGGACACGCGGCGGCTGGCCACCATGACCGCGTGTGCGCTGGCCGTGTTCGTCGTCGGCGCCGGCTACGCGGTGTGGACGGCGCTGGCGGGGCCCGAACACATCCACGGACCCGTGCAGCCGGCGTCGGCGATCGCCGGGATGTCGACCGACCCGGTCGGGCTGGTCGTGCCCACGCTCAACCAGCGCTTCACCCTGGGACACTCGACCCTGGGCGACTCCCTGGTGGCCGCATGGAACCCGCAGGGAGGGGTGGTATTCGACGCCCCCGTCGAGAACGGCACCTACGTGGGTGTCCCCCTCCTGGTGACGCTCGGCGCCGGCATCGTCGTCCTCCGGCGACGGCCGCTCGTCCGCTTCTGTGCCGTGATGGGCGCGTTGGCGCTCCTGCTCTCCATGGGCCCCCACCTGCACGTGGACGGACACCGGACGGCCGTCCCACTCCCCTACGACGTGATCGCACACCTGCCGCTCCTCGAGAACGCCGTCGCCTCGCGGTGGATCTGCTACTTCTGGATCTTCGCCGCGCTGATCCTCGCCCTGGTGGTCGACACCGTCTACGCACGCATGGCCCACGGAGCGCGCGGCAGCGACCGGCTCGGCGCGTTGGCCACCTGCACCCTCTTGGTCGTCGCCGTGCTGCTCCCGCTCGTCCCGGCGTGGCCCTACGCGGCGCAGGCGACCAGCGTCCCGGCCTGGTTCAGCGGGGGCGTCCGCTCGCTCCCGGTGGGATCGACGGTCGTGGTCTACCCCTCGGCCGACCCGACCACGTCAGCTCCGATGCTGTGGCAGGCCGTGGCGGACATGCGCTTCCGCATGTGGGGGGGCTACGCCATCTTCCCGACGTCGACGGGGACCGCCAGCTTCGAACCCCAGCCCTCGGTGCTGCGCGACGCCCTGGCGACCTGCGCCACCGGCGGGTCGCCCGCACTCCCGCCGGCGGCGGTCCGGTCCGAGCTCCGGGCGGCAGGCGCCTCTCGCGTCGTCGTCGTGGAGGGCACGCCGGGCGCCGCCTGCGCCCGGCGGCTGTTCCAGGGCGCGCTCGGCCCTCCCCGCCGGACCCAGGGCGTCCTGCTCTGGCGGACCTGAGCCGTCCGGTGCCGCCGGTACCCCACCTCGTCGCTGCTCCGGACAAGTTTCGCGGCACGGCCACGGCGACCGAGGTCGCGGCGGCGGCGGCCGGGGCGGCCCGACGCGCCGGGTGGACGGCCGACGAAGTCCCCATGTCCGACGGCGGCGAGGGCCTGCTGGATGCCGTCGGGGGTGACCGGCGGGTGGCCAACGTCAACGGTCCGCTCGGCGCTCTGGTCGAGGCGGAGTGGCGCCTGGTGGGCTCGACCGCGGTGATCGAGATGGCCCGTGCGGCCGGGCGCGCCCTCCTGCCGGCGCCCCGGGGCGACGACCCCGTGCGGGCCCGGACCACCGGCGTGGGTCAACTCCTGCTGGCCGCCCGCGACGCAGGCGCCGCCCGGATCGTGGTGGGGTGTGGCGGCTCGGCCACGACCGACGGCGGCGAGGGCGCCTACGACGCCGTGGGCTCGCCCGCCGCACTGACCGGGACGGAGCTGGTGGTCGCCTGCGACGTCACCACCGGCTTCCTCGAGGCCGCGCGGGTGTTCGGCCGCCAGAAGGGTGCCACCCGGGCCCAGGTCGCCCTCCTCGACGACCGCCTCGCCGAGGTGGCCGAGCGGTACCGCGAGGAGACCGGCGTCGACGTCGTCACCGTGCCCGGTGCCGGCGCCGCCGGCGGCCTGGCGGGCGGGCTGCTCGCACTGGGCGCCCGCCTCGAGCCGGGCTTCGCCCTGGTGGCCGGGCTGACCGGGCTGGCGGAGCGGATGGCGCGGGCTGACCTGGTGGTCACGGGCGAGGGCCACCTCGACCCCCCCTCGTTCCAGGGCAAGGTGCCCGGCGGGGTGCTCGAGCTGGCCCGGGCCGTGGTGGCCGGTCGGGGCGGCACCCCCTCGCTGCCGGTCCTCTGCATCACGGGCGGCGCCGACCACGCCGTGCTGGCGGCGCCGCCCGAAGGCATGGAGGTCGTCAGCCTGAGCCGACGTTTCGGACGGTCACGGGCCCGTCGGGAGACGGTCGGCCTGGTCGGCCTCGTCACGAGCGAGGCCCTCGCGCGCGCCCGCCCGTGACCGGGCGGCTCCTTTTGCTCCTGGGCGCGGCATCGGCCACACTGCGTGCACTTCTGGGACAGGGAGGCATGGGTATGGGTCTGCTCGACGGCAAGGTGGCTGTCGTCACCGGCGCGGGGCGCGGCATCGGACGTGAGGAGGCGCTGTTGCTGGCGTCCGAGGGCGCGCGGGTCGTGGTCAACGACGTCGGCGCTGGGCTGCACGGCGAGGGCCAGGTGGACGTGCATCCCGCCGAGGAGGTCGTGGCCCTGATCGCTGCACGCGGTGGCGAGGCGGCGGTCAACGGCGACGACATCAGCACGTGGAACGGCGGTAAGAACCTGATCGACCAGGCCGTCGACACGTTCGGCTCGATCGACATCGTGGTGAACAACGCCGGCATCCTGCGCGACAAGATGATGTTCAACATCGAGGAGTCGGACTGGGACGACGTGATCCGGGTCCACCTCAAGGGCCACTTCGCCGCGACCCACTTCGCCTCCATCTACTGGCGGAGCAAGGCCAAAGCCGGTGAGGAGGTTTCGGGTCGCATCATCAACACGTCTTCCGAGGCCGGCCTCTTCGGCAACGCCGGGCAGGCCAACTACGCCGCGGCCAAGGCGGGGATCGCCTCCCTCACCTGGGTCGAGGCCCGCGAGCTGGGTCGCTACGGCGTGACGGCCAACGCCATCGCCCCCCGGGCGCGGACCCGGATGACCGAGACCCTCTTCGGCGGTGACGGCATGGCGGCCAAGGAGGGTGCGTTCGACGCCTGGGACCCGAAGAACATCGCCAACGTCGTCGGTTTCCTGGCCGCGCCGGCCTCGGCCGACGTCAATGGGCAGATCTTCGTGGTCTTCGGTGGTGAGATCTACGTGATGAGCGCCTTCCAGGTGGCCAACAAGCTGACCCGGGATTCGGAATGGACCCCGTCGGAGCTGGTGGCGGCCAAGGACGACCTGTTCAAGGGGATCAGTTCGGAGGTGCCCCCCTTCAGCTTCATGTAGGACTTCAGCTTCAGGGAGGACCCGACGCCGGGCGCCTGGCGACGTAGCCGGATTCGGCGCGGGCTGCCCGGACTGGGGCACCATGGCGGCATGGCACACGACCGCAGGTTTCGCTTCGCCGCGCAGCTGAGCACGGCACCCGATGGCTCGGCCCGATCGTGGGCCGAGCAAGCCCGCAAAGCCGAGGACCTCGGCTACAGCGCGCTCCTCATGCCGGACCACTTCGGCGACCAGCTGGCCCCGGTACCCGCGCTGGCCGCCGTGGCCGCGGCCACGAGCACGCTGCGCATGGGTGCCCTCGTCTTCTGCAACGACTACCGGCATCCCTTCGTGCTGGCCAAGGAGGCGGCCACGCTCGACGTCCTGAGCGACGGACGCTTCGAGCTGAGTCTCGGCGCGGGCTGGATGCGCACCGACTACGACGCGGCGGGCATCGACTACGACCATCCCGCCGTCCGTGTCGACCGGTTCGAGGAGGCGGTGCAGGTGGTCCAGGGCCTCTTGCGCACCGACGGGCCATTCAACTTCCACGGCGAGCACTACGAGGTCCTTGGGCACACCCTCACGCCCCGCCCCGTCCAGCAGCCGGGGCCTCCGATCATCATCGGCGGCGGCGGGAAGCGGGTGTTGTCCTTCGCCGCGCAGCACGCGGACATCGTGAGCATCAACGTCAACCTGCGTGAGGGGACGGGCGGGGTCGAGACCGCCGCCGACGCCACGCCTGAGCGCACCCGGACCAAGGTGTCCTGGGTGCGGGAGGCGGCGGGCGACCGCTTCGACGACCTCGAGCTCAACGCGCTCATCGGGTTCGTGTTGGTGACAGAGGACGCCCAGGGCCTGGCCGAGCAGATGGCCCCCGCCTTCGGGATCGCCCCGGCCGACGCCCTCCACGTCCCACTGGCCCTGGCCGGGACGCTCGACGAGATGGCCGAGGAGCTCGAGTGGCGGCGTGACGAGTACGGCATCTCCTACTGGTCGATCGAGTCCGAGGCTTGGGAGGCGCTGGCCCCGGTCGTGTCCAAGTTGGCCGGCACGTGAGCGCGGCGCACCTGCATCCCGGCGGGTGGCAAGCGCTCGGCACCGTCCGCCGGCTCTGCGGCGAGGACGTGTTCACCATTGACGCGCCGCCGATCGGGATCGAACGCCACCCCCCGCTGCTCGTGCTGCACGGCTTCCCCACGTCCTCCTTCGACTACGCCGCCGTGCTCGACGGCCTGCGTGCCGGTCGCCGTGTACTGCTCTTCGACATGCCCGGCTACGGGCTTTCGGCCAAACCCGACCGTGCCTACCCGTTGGCCCGTCAGGCGGACGTCGCGGCCGCCTTCGTGGCCGAGCTCGGTGTCGGCCGGCTCGATCTGCTCACCCACGACATGGGCGACACCGTCGGGGGTGAGCTGCTGGCTCGGCGCCCCGAAGGGGGCTCGACCGTCGACGTGGCGCGCCGGGTGGTGACCAACGGGAGCATCTACATCGGGCAAGCCCATCTCACCGACGGCCAGCTGTTCCTGCTGGCCCTGCCCGACGAGCTGCTGCCCGAAGGAGTGTCGCTCGACGCGGCCTCGCTCACCGCGAGCCTGCGCGCCACGTTCAGTCCGGCCACCCCGGCCGTCCCCGAAGGGTGGGAGGAGGACCCAGTGCCGCCGGCCGCCGCCATGATCGTGCACGGCGACGGGCAGCGCGTCCTGCCTCGGTTGATCCGCTACATCGAGGAGCGCCGGGCCGACGAGCGGCGCTTCACCGGGGCGATCGAGACCGACCCCTCGCCGCTGCACGTCGTGTGGGGCCTCGACGACCCGATCGCCGTCCCCTCCATGGTCGACACCCTGCTGGCGGCTCGGCCCGACGCCACCGCCGTGCGCCTCGACGCCGTGGGCCACTACCCCATGATCGAGGCACCGCAGCGCTACCTCGACGCCGTGCTGCCAGGGCTCTCCTGACCCCGTGGGTCGGGGGCGCCGTCCCGCAGGCTCACTCGGCTGTCAGCATCCGCTCGAGGTCGAGCTCCAGCTCCTCCATGAGGCGGGCCAGCGTCTGCAGGCGCTCCGCCGGGCCCGCGGCGGCGAGCAGGCGATGGGCGTCGTAGGCGCTGACCGGTGCCTCACCGCACAACCGCCAGGCCGCCTCGGCGACGTCACCGCCCCCGTCGAAGACGGCGTCGGGCGGCAACGGGGCCCCGCCGCCATGCTCGGCGAGCAGTGCGCGGGCCCGCCGCACGCGCCCGGTTGTCACGGTCACGAGCTCAGTCAGCTCGCCGGAGCCCTCTGACCGCTCTTCCACGGCGTGCACCGTCGCCTGCGGGTACGGGTCGTCGGGCAGCCACTCCTCGACTTGCACCACCGCCTCACCGCGAACCTCGAGGAGCCAACGACCGTCGAGCAGCGTCGCCGCCCGCGCGATGACACCGCGCGTCCCCAGCATGGCGCGGTGGTCTCCGCCGCCCACTTCGGACCCGCGCTCGATCAGCACCACGCCGAACCGGGCATCGGCGGCCAGGCAGTCCCGCACCATCGCCAGATAGCGGGGCTCGAAGACATGCAGGCGCACCGTCCCGTGTGGGAAGAGCACGGCGGAAAGGGGGAACATCGGGAGAGGCGACCCGGCCACGCGCCCACGATGGCACGCCACGGGGCGGCCCGCACGACGCCGGACGCGAGAAGGACCGGCCCGCAGGCCGGCCCTTCCCCTAAGTGCTTGTGTGTACGGGCAACCCGGAGCTCCAGCCACACGGCGTCACGAGTGCGGGGGCCGCCTTGTCGGTCGGCCGGCACGCGCACCGGACCGGACGCGGCCTGAGTGGTACGCCGGGCTTCACGCCACGCGGGCTGCCCAGAGCGCCACCGGCGACTGTGCCGGTGGCGCAACCTCAACCCGGCGGATCGCCCTCCTCGGTCGAGCGTGTCGTGCGCATCGGCAGCTCCTTTCACGTCTGGCGGCGACGTGTGCTCCATTCGCGCCGCTCGCCTCGGTCAAGTATCCGCCCCGGGACCCTTCCTGTGAACCCCGCGTGAGCAGGGGATACGCGAACACCCTGCTCACGCGGGTGCGCAGTGTCGAACTTCATCGCATTGCAATCCGCACCGTTCGTGCCGGTCACTACGCTGCACCGCATGGCACTGCCCGCCCCCTCGGAACGCACGACCGCCATCGTGACCGGTGCCTCGTCGGGCATCGGCGCGGAGATCGCCCGCCAGTTGGCGCGGCGCGGGTACGGGGTCACCCTGGTGGCGCGTCGCGAAGACCGCCTCAGGGCTCTGGCCGACGAGCTGACGGACACACACGGGGTGCGCGCGGAGGTGATGGCGGCCGACTTGACCGAGGCCGACTCGCGGGCGCAGCTCCCGACCAAGCTCGACGAACTCGGTCTCACGCCTGACATCTTGGTGAACAACGCCGGGTTCTCGACGATGGGACCCGTCCAGCGCGCCGACCGGGCACGTGAGCTGGCCATGGTGCGCACCAACGTCGAAGCGGTCGTCGACCTGTGCACCCTGTTCGTGCCGGGCATGACCACGCGCCGACGCGGGGCCGTCCTCAACACGGCCTCGACCGCCGCCTTTCAGCCCCTGCCGGGACAGGCCGGCTACGGCGCCTCCAAGGCATTCGTGCTCTCGTACTCGCGGGCGCTCGGCGCCGAATTGCGCAGCGCCGGTGTGACGGTGACCGCGTTGTGCCCGGGGCCGGTGGAGACCGGATTCGTCGAAGCGGCCGGCATGACCGACGAGGAGGCGGCGGAGACGATGCCCAAGTTCATGTGGGTGCCGGCCGCGCAGGTGGCGGCCGCGGCGGTGGAGGGCCTCGAGGCCGGACGGCCCGTCGTCATCCCCGGTGCGGCCAACCGCGTCGCCGCCGGCGTGGCGTACCTCACTCCGAAGGCACTGCTCCTGCCCTTCATGGCCAAGGGCCATCCCGCGCTGCGCCGCACCTGGGGCGCCGGAGCAACGTCGTGAGCCCCACGACGGCGCCGCAAGTCGTCGAGGACCTCGACCTGCCCTTCCTCGACACGGTCGGCCTGGAGCGCCGCGACGCGATCGAAGCCATCGCGGCCGCTCGCCGCGTGCACTGGCTGGCCCGCACCGAAGCCGGCTACGTCGTGACACGCTTGGAGGACGTCACCGCGGTGCTGCGCGACCAGCGCTTCCAGTCGGCGCTGTCGATGATCACCCGGTCGCCCGAGATGCAGGGATCGAGCTACGGCGACGAACGCGGCGACTCGATCCTGTCCATGGAGGGCGAGCCCCACGCCCGGCTGCGCCGGCTCGTGGCCCCGGCCTTCACGCCGGCGGCGGCCGGGAGGCTCCGCCCGGTCATGCGGTCCGTCGTCGACGGCCTCGTCGCGCCCGTGGCCGGCACCGGTACGTGCGAGCTGGTGACCGAGGTCTGCGAGCCCTACCCGATCCACATCATCTGCCAGCTGCTCGGGGCGCCACCGGAGGACTGGCGCCTCTTCTCGGGCTGGGCCACCGACATCTTCCGCATCTTCAACGGCAACCTGGCCGAGGACCGCCCCTTCATTGAGCGGGCCGGCCTCGAGCTGACGGCCTACGTGAACGACCTCATCGCCGCACGCCGGAGCGACCCACGCGACGACCTGCTCAGCGACCTCATCGCGGTCGAGGAGGAGGGTGACCGCCTGTCGACCCAGGAGATGACCATGCTGGCCCAGGCCGTCCTCATGGCCGGCACGGACACGACGCGCAACCAGCTGGCCTGCTCGGTGGCGCTGCTCGCCGAACACCCGGACCAGTGGGCGCTGCTGGCCGAACATCCCGAGCTCGCCCCGAGAGCGGTCGAGGAGTCGATGCGCTACCTGGGCGCGGTCCGGGGCACGGCCCGGTTCGCCTCGGAGGACATCGTCTACCGCGACGTGCTGTTCCCACAGGGGACCTTCGTGGCCACGTCGCTGGCGGGCGCCAACCACGATCCCGAGGCCTTCGACGACCCGGAGGTCTTCGACATCACCAAGGAGCGCGACACGGCCCAGATGACCTTCGGCGCCGGCATCCACCACTGCATGGGGGCCGCCCTGGCCCGGGCCGAGCTGCAGGAGGCGCTGCCCATCCTGGCGCGCCGCCTGCGGGGGCTGTCGATCGACGGCGAGGTGGAGTGGAAACCCTCGACCTTCGGCATCTGGGGGCCGGCCCGGCTCCCGCTGCGCTTCGAGCCGAGCAGCCTTCCGTAGGGACCGGCGGTGCAGACCGCTGGCCGTCCGCCCGGGTCAGGCGCCGACGCGCGCGCCCGGCCGCCGACGTGGCCGGGTTCTCCTGGCCTCGGCCACCATCGCCCGCTGCGCCGCCGGCGGCGGCTCGACGCCCCCATAGGTGCTCGCCTCCACCGAGCCGGCCAGGCGCCCCCAGGTGCTCGAGCCAGGCCCCGTCAGGTCGTCGAGGGTGACGGCGTACTCGGCCAGGGTCTCGCCGGGCCGGCGAGGCCGGCCGGCCCGCCGGCCCGCCCGCTCGGCGCTCCGTGCCACGCTGGCCGCCCAGGTTCGCGGCCGTGACCGGCGCCACCGGAGGACGGCGACGAACAGCGCACCGAAGGCGGCGGCGAGGACGACCGGCGTCCACGGGACACGGCCCAGCGCCGCCGCGACGTCCTTGAGCGCGGTGGCACCCGGGCTGGGGTTTGCGGCCGGCACCACCGCCGTCGGGTCGAAGTCCTGCCATCCGTACCCGGGGAACCACACCTGCACCCATGCGTGTGCGTCGTCCGCGTGGACCTGCCAGAGGTCGGTGATCGGGTCGTACCCGCCGGGAACGTACCCCACGGCCTCCCGGGTCGGGATGCCGAGCGAGCGCAGCATCACCGCCAGCGACGTGGAGATCTGCTCGCAATACCCGACCCGGTTGCCGAAGAGGAACTCGTCGACCGTGTCGGCACCGGCCGGCAGCGGGGGGATGTCGAGGGAGTAGCGGGTGTGCCGTCCGATCCAGCCGATGAGCGACTGCACCTTGGCGTAGGTCGTCGTGTCACCGGCGGTGACGGCCCGGGCCAGCGCCTCGACGCGGGGGTAGGGGTGCGGCAGTTGCTCGTACTGCTCCTGTGCCGACAGCGGGAGCGTCTGAGCCCTCGTGTCGCTGATTTGGGCGGCCGTGGGGGCGTTCACGTGCGACTCGACGGTGTAGATGGACCCGCTGCCGAGGCCGATCGGCGAGACGACGGTGCCGTCGTCGTAGAAGAACACCTTCGACGTCGGGAACCACAGCTCGTCGAGCGCTCCCCGCGTGGAACACGAGGTCGGCGGTCGAGCTGGCGACATAGAACGTCTGCAGGTCCGACCGGCCGAGCGGGGCGTCACTGACCGAGACCGGCAGGACGAACGGCGAGCCCCCCGTCAGCGGGTGCGATCGGCTCTGCGACTCCGTCCAGCTCTGGCCGTCCCACGTGTCGAAGGTCTCACCCACCCAGTACGAGGGGCGTTCGGCCCGCACCTGCATCACGAGGGTGGTGGCCAGGTCGCCGCGCAGGGCCGTGTCGAGGCTGTCGGCGAAGCCCAGGTAACCGCCCACGCGGATCGGAGCGCCGGGGCGGCCGGCCCGGGACAGCTGCGCAGGTGTCCCCGAATCGCCGGCGAGCGCTCCGGGGACGCCGACCACACCACCCTCCCCCGCCTGGGCGAGGAAGGACACCCTGGAGGAGACGACCGGCGCGGGGAGGACGAGGAAGACGGCGGCCGCCGCCACGCAGATCGCGGTCAGCGCGCCCACCAACCCCACGGCGGACATCCGACCACCGCCGCTCGACGACAGCCACATCTCGGTCAGGCCCCACAGGCCGAAGCCGGCCCACGCGGCGACGAAGGTGCCGAATCGGAGGTCGATCGCCTGCGCACCCGCCACGGCCATGAGCCCTGAGGACGCGGCGAGCGAGAACAGCAGGTCGCGCCGGGCGGGCACGTGGAAGGAGTGCACCACCAGGATCGAGATCAGCAGGAGGCTGAGCGGGGCGTCGACCGTCGGGACACCGGCGGCGGAGGTCAGGGAGTGGAAGAACCACGCGAAGGCGCCAACGGCGCCGGCGGCCACCACCACCTTCAACCAACCGGGAGGCCGCACCCGCGTGCGGTGGGACACGATCATGCCGACCGCGACGAGCACCGTGGCGACGCCGGCCGTCCGCATCGACACCTCGTCGGTGGACGCGCAGGCGGCGATCGCCACCAGGACGGCGCCCACGCAGGCCACCCGCAGCCGGACGGAGTCCTCGGGCGGTCCCGGCCGGTTGGCCCGGCGGACCGCGTCGAGGGCCCTCACGACAGGGCGCCGGCCGCCGCGGCGTCACCGGTGGGCGACACGGCCCGCGCCAGCCGGCGACCGGCCACCCGCCGGTCCGCAACGGGTGCGAGCACCGGACCCGAGCGCTCCACGGTGCCCAACAGGACCGGTGCGCCCGCCTCCAGCAGGTCCATCACCGTGCCCAATGCGCGCTCCGCGACGAGCTCGGCCTGTTCCGGGTCGTCGGGCAGGTCCACCGTCACGGTCACCGGCCCCGCCGATGGCCGTTCCTGCTCCCGCACCATCAGGTGTCCGGTGTGCGCCGTCGCCCGCCAATGGACGAGGCGCCGGCTGTCGCCCGGCACGTACGGGCGGGCGCCCCGGGGAAAGCCGACGTCGCTCCGGGGCCGGTCCGCGACCTCGCCGGCCTCCTCGTTCGGGGTCGTGGGTGGTCGAGCCGGTTGTCCCCGGCGCGGCGAGACGTGCAACGCGGCCGGGAGGGGCACCTGCACACGGCGGGTCCACCACTGCAGCGCGAACGGTGCGGCCGACGCGATGTCGAGCGTCAGAGAGCCGTGCACCCCGTGGCGGGTAGGCCGCAACGTCACCCGGTCGTCCACCGAACCCCGCCGCCCGGCGGGCCCGACGAAGACCTCGTCGCCCGGCGGCTCCACCGGGCGCACGCGCAGGCGGGTGGTGGCCCCGACGCGTACGTCCACCGGCATCCCGGCGATGGCATCGGCCGGGGCGTTCCGCACGTGGACCTCGGCGCGCGTCACCACCACCGAGGGCCCGGCGATCCCGACGACGAGAGTCCCGAACACGAGATCCCCGAGCAACTGCACCCACCCGGCACCGCCGTTGTGCGCGACCAGCCACCACAGTCCCACGATCGCGACCGCCACGCCGATGGGTGCCCACGGGCGGGCCGGGTGTGCCCAGCGGCTCATGGTCTGGGCGTCGGCGTGGCCTCGAGGAGGGCGCGGATCACCGCCGCTGATTGTCCGATGCCGTCGTCGCCCTCGACGGTGAGGACGCGATGCGAGAGGCACGCGACGGCGACCGCCTTCACGTCGTCGGGCACCACGTAGCCCCGCGAAGAGAGAACGGCGTGCGCCTGTGCGGACCGGATCAGCCAGATGGCGGCCCGGGGACTCGCCCCCAGGTACACCCCGGGCGCCGTCCGGCTGGCACGGCAGATCTCCACGGCGTACTCGGCGACGGATTGCTGCACGGTCACCGATTCGGTCGCGCGCTGCGCCTGCAGCCATTCGTCGGGCGTGCACACGGGCAGGAGATCGACCAGGGCATGCACACCGCCGGCATGCAGCACCAGCTGGGCCTCGAGAGCGGCGTCGGGGTACCCGACGGACGTCGCGATGGCGAATCGGTCGAGTTGGCTCTCGACGAGCGGGAACGTGCCTCTCTGCGAGCGCGGGTTCTGCGTCGCGATCACCATGTGCGGCTGCGGCAGCGCCCAGGCCTCGCCGTCGATGCTGACTTGGCGCTCCTCCATCGTCTCGAGCAGCGCTGCCTGTGTCCGGGGAGGGGTGCGGTTCAGCTCGTCCACCAACACGACATGGGCGAAGACCGGTCCCGGTCGGAACTCCCAGGTGCCCTTGTCGGGCATGAAGACCGAGACTCCCGTGATGTCCGACGGGAGGAGGTCCGGATGGCCCTGCACGCGCGACAGCTCGGCCCCAAGCGAGAGAGCGAGGGCGCGGGCCAGGACGGTCTTGCCGACGCCGGGAACGTCCTCGATCAGGAGATGCCCGCCCGAGAGGGCAGCAGTGGCGGCGGCGACCAGCGCGTCGCGGGAGCCGAGCACGACCTGTTCGAGGTTGCGCACCAGGGCCTCGCCGAGGGTGATCGCGCCGTCGACGTCACGCAGACGCTCGTCCAGCGCGCTCACGCCCGCACGGCATTCAGATGGCTCATGGGATCACAGACTACGGCCGGGCACCCCCAGCCCCGCCGGCGCCGGCCACCGCCTCGCCACAATCACAAGGGAGACACAACGGCCGTCGGTGCGCGCGCTTCAGGCGAGCACGGCCGTGGCCTGGCCGACCACCTTGTTCTCGCCATCCGCGTTCGAGAGGGTCACGTCCATGTCGACGACCTTCGCTCCGCCGTCCTCGCGCGTCGCGGTGACCACGATCCGCGTGGAGAGGACTTCGTCGGGCCAGGTCTGGCGGGCGAACCGCACCTGGTAGCGCGTGACGTTCCCCACGCCCACATAGTCGGTGAGGGCCGTGCCGAGGAGCCCCATGGAGAACATTCCGTGGCCGAACACGCTCGGCTGGCCGGCAGCCTGGGCCTTGACCTCGTCGTGGTGCATCGGGTTGAAATCGCCCGAGGCCCCCGCGTACTTCACCAGGTCGGTCCGGGTCAGCGTGTGCGTGACCACGGGCGCCTCGTCCCCCACCTGCACGTCATCGAAGTTCAGTTTGTGCTCACCCATCTCGTCGCTCTCCCGTCGATCCCGTGGTCCTCACGGTACTCGTCGACCTCGTGGTTCTCCTCGTACGTTCCCCGACGACGTCGTCGCCCCGCCGGCCCATCGTGCTCAGGCGCGGTGGATGATGTTGGAGCGCACGGTGACGACCGGGTCGCCGGTCTTCTCGTCCCTCCAGTCGACCTCGGTCACGATGAACGTCATCGTCCGCCCCCCTGACTCCTTCTGGTACGCGTCGGCGATCTTCCCGTCCCCGACGAGCACGTCGCCCACCAGCACCGGCCGGTGGTAGACGAACTCCTGCTCCCCGTGGAGGATCATCCCGCCCTTGGCCATGAGCTGACCCATGGCCCGGCCCATCGGGTTCTCGACGGGCGCCCACGTTTGCAGCTCGTCGAACTTCCCCGAGAATTCCATGGCGAAGGGCCAGGTCGGCGGGGCCGGGATGTCGT
Source organism: uncultured Acidimicrobiaceae bacterium (assembly GCA_963781955.1). Taxonomy (GTDB): domain Bacteria; phylum Actinomycetota; class Acidimicrobiia; order Acidimicrobiales; family RAAP-2; genus Bog-473. Next base: position 855,996 of record CAWAHU010000001.1, on the reverse strand, counting down.
CGAATCCGGCCGCTCGGGCCGCCGCCGGACTGTGGTAGATCGGGCTCGTGCTCAGCACGGCATTGGCGAAGTGCTGGACGGGTCCCCGCTCGACGACCACCCGGGACGAGCCGGTCGGTTGCCCGATGATCCCCTTGAGCACCTCTTCGATCGATGCGGCGTCGTCTGCCACGGCCTGCCTCCTGTCCCCCTCCGCTCGGGTGCGGACCACCTCACCGCGGCGGGCACCCGGCGGCGGCGCCAAAGGTAGCCGCTCGTGATCCTCGGTACCATCGGCCCCCCATGCCCGAGTTCTTCGAGGTCGTTCACACCCAGCGGGCAGCCCGGACGTTCCGGCCGACCGAGGTGGACGACGACACCGTCGCCCGCGTCCTGACCGCGGCGACCCACGCGCCGAGCGCCGAGAACAGCCAGCCCTTCGTCTTCGTGGTCGTACGCGACCTAGCCCTGCGCCAGGCCATCGGTGCGCTGACGGCCCGGCTGTGGGAGGGCGGAGCACGGGCGATCGAAGAGCAGCGCCTCTCCCCTGCCTTCCTGCGCGATGTCGACCTGGGTGCCACCGGCGGGATCGCCGGAGCCCCCGTACTGGTGGTCGTCTGCGGCGACACCCGACTGACCTACGCGCAGTCGCTCCCCGCCTCGGTCTTTCCCGCGGTGCAGAACCTCCTGCTCGCCGCACACGCGCTCGGCCTCGGCTCCACCCTCACCACCCTGCCCGTCCTCGGTGGCGACGAGCTCTCCGAATTGCTCGGGCTGCCGCCCGAGGTGGTCCCCATGGCGGTCGTGCCACTCGGCCACCTCACGACGCCCCTGGGCCCGCCCCGGCGCCAGCCGATCTCCGAGAAGGCCCACCGCGACCGCTACGGCACACCCTTCCCCTGAGCGGAGCGCGGCCGGCGCACGGTGCGCTCCGCGAAGTGCTCCAGGAACGAGCAGTACCGGTCGAGCACCACCGGCCAGGTGTAGTTCGCTCCCACGTAGCGGCGACCGTTGCGCGCCAGGGTGCGGTGCACGGAGTCATCCGTCGCGAGAAGGTCGACCGCGACCTCGAAGTCCCCGTAGTGCGCGAACCACATGCCGCCACCGGAGAGCTCGCAGTGCTCGCGGGTGGCACCGCAGAAGGCATTGACGAGCACCGGCACCCCGACGGAGAGGGCCTCGACCACGGTGAGGGAGAACGACTCGTGCGGCGACGGAGCCACCAGGGCCCGAGCCCCTCGTACCAGGCCCCACTTGGCGGCCTCGTCGACCGCTCCCGTCACGACGATGTCGACCGCGGGCTCGGGCGGGTCGACCACCTGCCCGACCAGGACGAGACGGAGGGGACCCGGATGGCGCTCCTTGTAGGAGCGGAAGAACCGCCACAGCATGCCCGTCCCCTTCTGGTCGTCCACCCGACCGATGCACACCAGGTAGGGCACCTCGCCCAACCCGCCGAAGACCGCCCTCGCCGCGGCACCGCCGTCGTCGTCCTCAGGATCTTCAACGCCGAGGCCGGCCAGGACCTGCGGTGCGGACGCGACGCCGAAACGGGACTGGACGAGCGCACGCTCGCTACGGCTGTGGAACGCGAAGCCCCGGCACCCGGCGAACAGCTCGTCGAAGAGCGGGAGGTGGAGGGCGGGCTCCTCGTGAGCCGCCGGGTGCATGATCGCCCGCTCGCGCACCAGGGGCAGCCCCCGCACCGTGGGGTAGTAGAGGTAGGGGTAGAAGGCCAGGACATCGGCATCGCTCGCCGCCACCGCGTCGAGCAGGTCCGGCGACCGCGGGCCCTGCAGGTCGACCCACCGCTCCATGTCCTCTGCCGATGCCGACCCCGGGTCCTCCCGCAGGCGGGCCCACAGCGGGTGGAACGCCGGATCGCGACCCGCCGCGGACCTGATCCGGCGCACCAGCACACCGCGCACCTCCTGCGTCCCGGGCGCCAACTCGTCCTGCCAGGTGATGGCGTCACGTGCGCAGGTGGTCAACACCTCGACCTCGAGGCCACGGTCCGCCACCAAGTGCTCGGCGAGCATCCGCGCACCGGTCTCGGCACCCCCACGGACGTCCACGCCGTAGCGCGGCACCACGAAGGCCAGCTTCACGGGCGCCATTCCCGGCGACGGGCCCTCGGCACCCCGCCGACCATACCGGCACTGTGGACGCCTCGGCCCCACCCGACCGGCGTACCGCGTGTGCGGATATGGTGAGCCGGTGCAGGAGCACCACTACCACGTGGACATCGACGCCACGGTGGACGAGCTGTGGCAGCTCTTCTGGGCCAGGATCCCGCACACCGAGAACGGGGACGTGACGATCGACATCCTCCACCCCGGTGACGACGTCGGCGAAGGGCTGGTACGCCACTGCACATTCCGCGTGCCGCGCTACCTCCTCACCGGTGGCCGCGGCCAGTCCTGGGAGTGGCTGACCGAGGTGAAGCCCAAAGTGTCGTGGAAGTACAACGCCGTGGGCCGGCCCCTGTGGTCGGAAGCCGAGGGGCGGACCCGCCTGGAGGACTTGGGCGGGGGCCAGACCCGTGTGCACTTCTCCGAGACCTACCGCGCGTTCAACCCGATCACGCGCCGGCTCCTCGAGCGCCGCGTGCACGCTTTCATCTCGAAGGACAACGACCGGCTGATCAAGGAGTCGCTCGAGACGGGCGTGCGCTACCTGCGTAAGGCGAAGGCGAAGGCGGAGGCAAAGGCGGAGGCGGAGGCACAGCCGGAGACCCCGGCCGGGACGAGCGGCGCTGCGGGGACGTGACCGCCGCCACCGAACTCGGCCGCGTCGGCATCTGGTGGAGCGGGTCCTGGAAGCTGGCCGGCGAACCGGGGACCGAAGCCGCCGCCGAAGTGGAGGCGCTCGGGTACGGAGCCGTCTGGTCGTCAGGGCTCTTCGGGCCCGGACTCAGCCCCCACTTTGGGCGGATCCTCGAGAGGACCAACCGCATGGTGGTGGCGAGCGGCGTCGTGAGCATCTGGGCCGGCACGCTCGAAGAGCTCGTGCCCCCCGTACTGGCGCTCGAGAACCGCTTCCCCGGCCGTTTCCTGCTCGGCCTGGGGGCGAGCCACAGCACCATCGTGCCCGGCTACGCCAAGCCCTACTCGCGCATGGTGGCCGTCCTCGACGCGCTCGACGCCATGGAGCAGTCGGTGCCGGCGGAGCGCCGGGTGCTCGCCGCGCTCGGACCGCGCATGCTCGAGCTGGCGGCGGCCCGCTCCATCGGCGCCCACCCCTACTTCGTCCCCGTGGAGCACACGGCATACGCCCGTGCCGCTCTGGGGCCGGGCCCGTTGCTGGCACCCGAGGTGGCCGTAGTGCCCGAGACGGACCCCGGGCGGGCCCGGGAGCTCGCCCGCACCTACACCGCCGTCTACCTGCAGACTCCGAATTACGTGCGCAACCTGCGCCGGTTCGGCTTCGGCGACGACGACTTCGATGGCGGCGGGAGCGACCGGCTCATCGACGCCGTGATCCCGTGGGGCGACCCGGCGACCATCGCCGCACGGGTGCGCGAGCACCACGACGCCGGTGCCGACCACGTGTGCGTACAGGTGGTCGCACCCCTCGAAAGCTTCCCCCTGGCGGCGTACCGCGAGCTCGCCCCAGCGCTGCTCGACGACTGAGCAAGCGTGGCCCGCAAGGCTCAGGCCGGCCCGGTCGCCTCGTGCAGGGCCGTCTCGTGCTGGGCCAGGCGCTCCGCCAGGGCGCGGAATGCCCTCCCCCGGTGGGAGATGGCGTCCTTCTCGGCGGAGCCCATCTGCGCGAAGGTGCGGCCGTCGCCACCCTCGCCCGGCGCGGGCTGGAACACCGGGTCGTAGCCGAATCCCCGCTCGCCGCGCGCCTCGGCGGTGATGGTCCCCTCGACTGCTCCCTCGGCCCAGATCTCGGACCCGTCGGGGAAGGCCACCAGGGCGACCGTCTTGAAGCGGGCGGTCCGCCTCCCGCCGACGTCCCCGAGGGCGGCCAGCTCGCTCAGCAGCTTGGCCACGTTGTCGGCATAGGCGGCGCCCTCCCCGGCGTAGCGAGCCGAGTACACACCGGGTGCGCCGCCCAGCGCGTCGACCTCGAGCCCGGTGTCGTCGGCCACGGCGGGCGTCGCCGTCGCCTCGACCAGTGCCCGGGCCTTCAGGCGGGCGTTGCCGAGCAGCGTGTCGGCGTCTTCGACCACCTCGCGCACGTCGGCCGGACGCGGCACCAGTTCCACCTCGAGGGCCGCCGAGAGCACCGCCGCGATCTCCTTGACCTTGTCCGGGTTGGCAGACGCCAGAACCAAACGGAGCGGCCGCTCCCCCGTCACCGCCGCGCCGGCGGATCGGCCAGCACGGCGGCCTGCATGCCCGTCAGCTCCTGAATGCCCGCATCGGCCAGGCCGAGGAGCGTGTCGAGCTCGTTGCGGGTGAAGGCCATGCCCTCGGCCGTGCCCTGCACCTCGACGAAATGCCCCGCCCCGGTCATCACCACGTTCATGTCGACCTCAGCCCGCGAGTCCTCCGGGTAGGGAAGATCGAGCATCGGCACACCGTCGACGATGCCCACCGAGACCGCGGCGACAGAGTCGGTGAGCGGATGCGCCGAGATGGTGCCTGCCTGCACCAGGCGCGTGCAGGCGTCGTGCAGGGCCACGTAGGCACCGCAGATCGACGCCGTGCGTGTGCCGCCGTCGGCCTGCAACGCGTCGCAGTCGACTGTGATCTGCACCTCGCCCAGGGTGACCAGGTCGCACACGGCACGCAGCGAGCGGGCGATCAGCCGCTGGATCTCCTGGGTCCGCCCCGACTGCTTCCCCTTGGCCGCCTCCCGGGAGACTCGCTCGGGTGTCGACCCCGGGAGCATTGAGTACTCGGCCGTCACCCAGCCCCGGCCCGTGCCCCGCATCCAGGGCGGCACGCGCTCCTCCACCGAGGCCGTGCACAGCACCTTGGTGTGGCCGAAGGTGACCAGGACCGATCCGGGCGCCATCACCGTGTAGTCGCGCTCGAAGCGCACCGGCCGCAGCTCGTCGACTGCACGCCCGTCCTCGCGTGCCGTACGGTCGTTGCCGCCCACGTCGCTCGCTCCCACTGTGCTCCTCCCGGCGGGCTCGTTCGGCGGCGCTCTCGGCCGCACCCTGCCGGGACACCGTAGGCGACCTCAGTCCGCCCGGACGACCCCCGCCGGGGGCCCGCCAGGCGGGATCTCCAGCGCCGCCGTGACGTGCCGGTAGGTCTTGACCTCGATCACGTTGCCGCTCGGATCGCTGACCTTTCCCTTGGTCTGCTCGGTGGGCAGCCCGGGATGGTCGGTCGACACGGGGACGACCCAGTCCACCCGGCGCCCCCGGAGACGGGCCACCAGGGCCTGGAAATCCCTCGGTCCCAACGTGACTCCGAAGTGCCTGCAGCCACCCGGCGGCGTCCCCGCCTCCTCGGGCCGTTCCTGCAACGTGACCTGCATGCCGAAGAACCAGACGTCGGCGAAGCCCTCGCGGCGCCGCGCCCGGGCACACCCGAGCGCCCCCTCGTAGAAGTCGAGTGCTTCGTCGAGGTCCCGGACCGGAATCGACAGATGGAGGATCGGCTGCATCAGGTTCCTCCCGCCCCGGCGAGCACGCACCGCGACATGGCCAGCGGGTGACCCCGCTCCGCCGGCGACCGCGCCTCGGCGCGGCACGAGGCCAAGGACGCGCCCGCGGCCGGCGCGGAGGGGGACCGGCCTCCGGCGAGCCGCCACACCCAAGCCCGGTGCTCGAAGCGCGGCGCGCGGCCGAGCGCCATGGTGAAGAACCCCGAGGCGTACACCGGGTCCCGGCTGGGCCCCGCGATCACCACCCGGCCCACCTGCCATTGCCGCAAGGCGTGCCGCACCGCGGCGAGCTGCGCCGGGGTCCCAGAGGGCAGGGGCGAGCCGGCGAGCGTGAGATCACTCAGGATCCGCCGGGCCGACCCGGGCGTGCCGCGCTGCACCGGGCCGCCGTGAGGGCCGGGCGTCTTGAGAGCGGCACCGGCCAGGCGGAAGTGCATGGCGTCGACCGCCTGCCAGAGCATCGGTGCACTCGAACCCGAGAAGGCGAACGGCACGGTGAGCATCACGGTACCCGGCGGCATGGCGGGAGCGACCTGGCGGACGTAAGGGGGCGGGCGCACGGTGACGACACGGAACGGCACGTCGAACGTCGCGAAGACGGGAACGAGCGCCACCAGCGCCACCATGGCCGTGACCGCGCCCGTGACCTCGTACGAGCGCCGGGGCACCCACGAGCCGCGCCGCTGGCGCATGTCGGCGAATGCGTCGAGGCCCACGGCGAGCAGGAAGGCGGTGAAGAGCGCCAGGAACGGCGCGAACTGGTCGGGCAGGATCTCCTCGAAGACCGGCAGCCGGGCCAGGTCCCGCCACGGGAGCCACAGGTGCCAGAGCCATGAGGGAGCACCCACCAGGTAGGCGCCGAGTGAGAGCCACAGGGCCACTGCCAGCAGGAAGACCAAGAGCCACACGAGCGCGCGGCGCCGGGCCACGACGGCGGCGGCGACGCTGAGCAGCGCGACCCCTCCGCCCACGTAGTCGGGGGGTGGCCCCATACGCCCTAGGTACCCCCCGAAGCGCACGTAGTCGTTCGCCGGCGCGGCGAACGACCCCGGGGATATGACACCCGACAGTGGGACACCGCTGAGAGGGGCCAACGCGAACAGGACCCCGCTCACCGCCTGCGGACCGGCCAGCCCGAACCAGATCGGGTAGGCGAGCACCACGGCGGCGACACCGCCACCCAGCCCAAGCGCACGCCAGGCGTGGGCGGCGTGCACCGGTACGTGGTGCCATGCGACGGCAGCGATCGCCACCAGTCCGACGGCCGCGAAGAGCAGGCACATCACCAGGATCTCGGGCGAGATGAGGAATTGCACGACGAGGAGCGCGGCCAGCACGAGGCCGTCGTGGCGGACGGAGCGCTCCTGGCGCACCACGATCTCGTAGAGACTGACGAAGAGCAACGGCGGGATCACGAGCACGGTCACCGACACGTGGCCGTACGCCAGTGAGGTCACGACCGCGGACGAGTAGCCGAACACCAGGGCGGCGGGGATCGCACCGGGTCCCCAGTGCACCAGTCGGCGGGCGGCCAGCCAGCACCCCCACGCGCTGAGCGCCGGCGCCAGGGTGAGCGCCACGTTGGTTGCCACGACGGGCCCCCAGAGCCAGGTCACGGGAGCCAGGGCGACGCCGACGAGTGTTCCCGACGTGTTCGACAACAGGTTGGCCCCGTCAGGGACATTGACCGCTCCGGAGAAGAACAGCCCGTGGGCGTGGGCGATGGCCCACGCCGGCCACGCGGTGAACCACACCTGCTGTGCGGGGTCGCCGCAGCCGCACGTGAGCGAGGAGGCCGGGTGGCCCGCCCAGACGCGCCACCACAGGACGACGGCTGGGACGGTGAACGCGCCGAGCGCCAGGAGCTGAAGGCCGGCAGCGCGTCCGGCACGCCACACAGCGCCACCGCCCGGTACCCGCAACGTGCGCCCACCGCGTCGCCGATCGAGATCACCCTCGCCGGACTCGGTGGGCTCCGCGCCCACCAGTGCCTCGGCACCGGCCCTGGTCGATGCGTCGCAGAGTAGCGAGATCGACGCGTCCGACCCGGTCGTCACCGGACACGAGCGTACCTGCCCCAGCACGACATCCCTATGATCGTCGCCGTGCCCGACCAGCGCCGTTGCATCGTGGTCGGAGCCGGGCTGTTCGGCCTGTCGTCCGCGTGGGCACTCTCGGGCCGGGGCTGGCGCGTGCTCGTGCTCGAGGCCGCCGACACGGTGGGCCACGACTGGTCGGGATCGAAAGGCGGGGCCCGTATCTTCCGCCTGGGCTACCCCGAGGCCCACTACGTCGACCTGGCACGACGGGCGGGTGACCTGTGGCGCGCGCTCCAAGCGCGCACGGGCCGCACCCTCCTCCACCCCACCGGTCAGGCCACCGTCGGTGACGGTGCGCCGCTCCATGCCGTGGCCGACGCGCTGGCGGCGGCCGGCGTGCCGGCCGAATGGCTCACCGAGTCCGAGGCGCGCACCCGCTTCCCCGGGATCACGGCGACGGGGCCGGTGCTCTACGAGGCGGCGTCTGGTGTGCTCGCGGCCGACGAGTGCCTGCGCGCGCTCCTCGAGTCGGCCGATTTCGAGCTGCGCACCGGCGCGCGTGTCCTCGAGGTCCATGAGCACGACGCCGGTGTCCACGTGGCGACGGCCGGCCGACGCTCCGAGGAGGCAGACTGCGTCGTGCTGTGCGCCGGCCCCCACTCGCTCGGGCTCCTCGGTGGCACCCACGGGGTCACCGCGGCCCCTTCGGTGCCGCAGGTCGCCTACTTCCGACCGGCGCGGCCCGGAGGCCTCGACGGACTGCCCGTCTTCATCGAGTGGGGTGCCGACATGGTCTACGGCCTCCCCGTCCCCGACGGCCACGACCACGGCGGCACCTTCAAGGTGTCGCACCACACGCCGGGCGCCGTGCTCAGCGCTCCCGAGGGGAGCCCCGGCGGCCTCGCCCCTCCCGGCGACCCGACGGTGATGCCGCCGGACGACAAGGCACTGCTCGCCGTCCTCACGGACGCCGTCGGCCGCCTGGTGCCGGCGCTCGACCCCCAACCGGTGGCGACCGAGCGGTGCCTCTACGACAACAGCGCGGACACCGACTTCGTGCTGGACCGGGTAGGTCGCGTGGTGGTCGGCTGCGGCAGCAGCGGACACGGCTTCAAGTTCGGGCCGCTCATCGGCGAGATCCTGGCCGACCTGGCCGACGGAGCCTCACCCGTCGTGGACCTCACGCCGTTCCGGCTGATTCGCTAGGTTGCAGCGGCATGGGGCGCCACGTCGCACTGCTCCGGAGCGTCAACGTGGCCGGGCACGGCCGGATCACGATGGACGAACTACGTGCGTCGTTCGAACGGATGGGCTTCGGCAACGTCACGACCTACATCCAGACGGGCAACGTCGTGTTCACGACGAACAAGAGGAGCGAAGCGGCCATCGTGGCAGCGATCGAGGAGCGGCTGGCCCATGACCTCGGCACGTCACCGGCGGTGATCATGCGCTCGGCCGCTGATCTGGAGCGCGTCGGTTCGCGCAGCCCCTATGCCCGGGCCGGGGTCGACCCGTCGCGTCACCACGTGACCTTCCTCGCCACCACCCCGGCGCCGGCGCTGGTGGGCGCGCTCGACCTGCCGGCGAGCGGGCGCGACGAGCTCGTGGTCGACGGCCGCGAGGTCTTCGTGCACACGCCCGATGGGTACGGGTCGACCAAGTACACCGGGACCCTCATCGAGCGGCGCCTGGGGGTGCTGAGCACCACCCGCAACTGGAACACGGTCTCCAAGCTCTCTGCCCTGGCAGGTGGATGACGGGGCGGGCGGGGGGGCGGGGTGCGATCCTCCCCGTAGGATCGCATCGTGGACCACGTGGGCCCTCTGGATCCCGGCAGCGGCGGCACGGACAGCGGCGGCACGGACAGCGGCGGCACGGACGGCGGCGGAACGGACGGCGACAGCAGCGGCACGCAGGTAAGCGCGCACCCGGGAGCCGTACGGCGACCCACGCTCAACAGCTCCGTTCGCCGCCGGCGCGCCGACCGCGCCTTCTTCCTCCGCCTGGCGGCGATCATGCGCCAGAACGAGCGGGCACTGGAGCGACTGAAGCGGTGACGCCGGGGGTACCGCTGCGCACCGAGCCGGGGACCGTGCGGGCGCTCGAGCTCGCCGACTTCCTGCTGATCGCCGAGGCCGTCCTCGGGGTCCCGGCCAAGCGCGTCGCCGCAGAGTCGAGTCTCCACCTGGCGGACTCCGCCCTGCACGCCCCGTTGGCCTCCTTCGGCGGCGAGGACTTCTACCCCGACTTCGCCACCAAGGCCGCCGTCCTGTGCGCCCACCTGATCAAGAACCACCCACTGCGCGACGGGAACGCGCCGGTGGCCCTGGTGGCCACCATCGAGTTCTGCCAGCGCAACGGCCACCCGTGGCGGCCGCCGGCCCGGGACGAGGACGGCGCGGCCACGGCCGGTCGCATCCTGGAGCTGGCCGCATCCCCGCTGACCCGCGACGCCGTGGCCGACCTGGCGACGTGGATCGAGGAGCGCATCGCCCATCGCGTGTCGTGACCCCGGCCGGGTCGGGTCAGGTGCGGGCGGACGGACCTAGGGTGTCGCCGTGGGGCGCCGCCGGCACCAGCAACGATTCGACGGTCAGGTGGCGGTCGTCACCGGTGCCTCCTCGGGCATCGGGCGCGCCATCGCATTGACGCTCGCCCATCGGGGCGCACGGGTGACGGGGCTCGCCCGCCGGGCCGAGCTCCTGGCCGAGCTCGAGCCCGAACTGGCCCGCCGCTCCCCCGGCAGCACGACCCAGGTGTGCGACGTGAGTGACGAGGAGGCCTACCGACGAGTGCTCATCGGCCTCGAGGACGAGCACGGGCACATCGACCTGTTGGTCAACAACGCCGGCATCGACGCCACGCTCCCCGTGCCCGGCGGCGACGCGTCCACCGTGCACCGCGTCTTTGACGTCAACTTCTTCGCCACCGTGACAGGGACGCTGACCGTCATCCCGAAGATGGTCCGGCGGGGCCGGGGGATCGTCGTCAACGTCTCGTCGGACTCCGTGCGAGCACCCGCGCCCCGACAGGGTGCGTACGCGGCGTCCAAGGCGGCCGTCTCGGCGTTCAGCGAGTCGGTCGCCCTCGAGGTGGCGGGTCGCGGCGTGCACGTCCATGTGCTCTACCCGGGGTGGGTGCCCACCGCCATGGGCCTGGCGGGGGACGAGGACGGCGAGTCGATGCCGCTGCGCGCCGTCCGGCGCACCACCGAACAGGTGGCCGAGCTGGTGGCCGACCGGGCCGGCGGGACCCGCCTCGACATCAACGCGGCTCGGCTCGCGCTCGTGGCGCCCATCGCGCGCACGATCTTTCCGTCGCTCTACCAGAAGGCCGTCCGCCGCACTGCGGGTCGGGCGCCGAGGGACCTAGAAGTAGATGATCTCCTTGGCCCGCTCGGTGACCTCGTCGATGTCACCGGTCCAGGCACCGGTCGAGAGGTACTTCCAGCCGCCGTCGGCCGAGACGACCACGATGGAGGCCTCCTCGCCCTCGGGCAGGGACGCAGCGCACTTGACCGCACCGGCCAGGGCCGCCCCGGTCGAGATCCCGGCAAAGACCCCCACCTCGATCAGCCGCCTCGTCCACTCGATGGACTCGCGGGGGCGCACCACCGTCTTGCGGTCGAGCAGCTCAGCGCCACCCTGGTTCTCGAAGATCGGTGGGATGTAGCCGTCGTCGAGGTTGCGCAGACCGTCGACCATCTCCCCGGCCGGGGGCTCGACGGCCCAGATGTGCACCTTGTCGCCGAGCTTCTCGCGCAGGAAGCGGCCGACCCCGAGCAAGGTTCCCGACGTGCCCAGACCGGCCACGAAGTGGGTGACCGTTGGGCAATCGCGCAGGATCTCGGGCCCGGTGCCCTCGTAGTGCGCCCGCGGGTTGGCCGGGTTGGCGTACTGGTAGAGGAAGGCCCACTCCGGATGCTCCCCGGCGAGGACGCGGGCCATGCGCACCGCGCCGTTGGATCCCTCGGAGCCCGGGGACTCGATGATCTCCGCTCCCCACAGCTCGAGCAGCTGGCGGCGTTCCACCGATACGTTCGTGGGCATGACCGCCTTGAGGCGATAGCCCTTGACCCGGCAGACCATGGCAAGGCCGATGCCCGTGTTGCCCGAGGTGGGCTCGAGCAGCACCTGGTCCGGCTTGCCCGGGACCAGCACGCCCGAGCGCTCGGCATCCTCGATCAGCGACAGCGCCACCCGGTCCTTGACCGAGCCACCTGGATTCTGGCCCTCGAGCTTCATGTACAGGCGGGCGGCCGGGTTGGGGCTGAGCGCGCTCACGTCGACCATCGGCGTGTTGCCGATCAGGCCGAGCGCCGAGTCGTACAACGTCATACCGGTCGGTCCGCTCCAGCCCCTCAGCCGCCGGCCACGGCGGGCAGGATCGAGACCTCCGCACCGTCGGCGACCGGGGTGTCGAGGCCCTGCAGGTACCGCACGTCGTCATCGTCGACGTACACGTTCACGAACCGATGCAAGGTGCCGTCCTCGGTCAGGACCTGGCCCGCCATGCCCGGGTGCTCGGCCACGAGCTTGGCCAGGATCTCGCCGATCGTGGCGCCGTCCACGTTGACGACGGACGCGCCGCCTGCCTGCGCACGCAGGACGGTCGGTAGGCGGACTTCGACGGCCACGGGGCCTCCTTGTGGTCTGGATCTCGGTGCTCTGGATTTCGGTGGTCTGGATTTCGGTGGTCTGGGACTGGGTGATCGAGGCTGGCTGTGCCGGCCCGCCCTGGTGTGCGACGGGCCGACTCCCCCGACCTCGGGCAGGTCACAGGATTGTTGACTGATCCGGTAACGATTCTACAAGGAGGGGATCGGTGGGGTGCCCTGATCGAGCCCGGGGACCTCGAGCCCGGGGACCTCGACCGGCTCCTCGGTGATCAGCCCGTCAACGATGCGGTAGCTGCGCACCACTGGATGCGTGTCACACAGGGACACCAGCACGTAGTGCCATCCCGGGTCGGTGGCCTGGGACACGTCGGTCGGCGAGGGGTAGGCGTCGGTGTGCGTGTGGGAGTGGAAGACGCCCATGATGTCGGCACCGAGCCTCTGGGCCGCCCGGTCGATCCGCAACATCTCCTTGGGGTCGATCTCGTAGACCATGGCCGACGCGGCCGCGTTGGGGGTCACGTAGAGCTGACGCACCTCCTCCCCCTGGTACGGCCCGACCAGGAGGCCGCACGCCTCGTCGGGCAGACCCTCCAGGCAGTGGGCCACCATCTCCATGTAGAGGTCCCGGGGAAGGTGGAGCACTCGCCCACGCTACCCTCGTACCCTTCATGGCCAGGGCGAAGAGGCAGATCGCGAAGCGGGCGGCGGCCCGCGAGGAACGCAGTGGCGACCGAGTGGTCGCCACGAACCGTCGTGCCCGCCGTGAGTACGAGCTCCTCGAGACGTTCGAGGCGGGCATCGTGCTGCAGGGGTCCGAGGTGAAGTCGCTGCGCGAGGGCAAGGCCCAGCTCAACGAGGCCTACGCCCGGGTCGACGACGGGGAGCTGTGGCTCTTCCAGATGCACGTGCCCCCCTGGGCGTTCGGGACCGGCGTCGGCGCCCACGACCCCGATCGCAAGCGCAAGCTCCTGGTCCACCGGGCGCAGATCGACGAGCTGCTCGGCAAGACACAGCAGCAGTCGCTCACGCTGATCCCGGTCTCGATCTACTTCCGGGAGGGCAAGGCCAAGGTGCAGCTGGCCCTGGCCAAGGGGCGTCGGCTCTACGACAAGCGCAACGTCCTCAAGGCCCGGGACGCCGAGATGGAGGCTTCCCGGGCGGCCAAGGAGGTCGGCCGCTGGGCGGACTGAGCGTGCCGGCCACTTCCGGGCCGTACAATGGCTGTGCCGGCCAAGGCGGTCGGCTCCCAGAACACGGGGGTGATCGGTTTCGACTTCGGTCGTCAAGGTAGGAGAAGCGAGCCGTGGTCTCCGGAGCCACGTTAAAGAGCCGGAACCAAAAACAAACGCCGAGCAACCACAGCTCGCGCTCGCTGCTTAGGTAGCGACGTCCAACCGGTCTTGGCCCTACGGATCGGGTCTTGGGCGTCATTGAGTAGGGCTTACTCAGTGTTTCTCGCCGACTGAACGCTGAGGACACACTCGTTGGCTACGGGGCGGCATCGCTGCCGGCAGAGGTACCGCCCCCGACAACTCATTGCCGGCTGCGCTCGGAGAAGGCCTATTGCGGCACCGGAGGACGCGGGTTCGATTCCCGCCACCTCCACGATGCCCTGACCTGTTTTCCCGCAGGTCAGGGCATTGTTCTTTGTCGGGCTGTGGACAGCCACCAAGTCCGAGTCCATCGCTGCCGATCCCGCGGCGTCACAGGCGCGCGCCGAATCCGCAGGTGGTTGTGGAGCCGGTTGTTCATCACATCGCAGCCGTGCAGCGTTCCTCGATGTCGACTTGGACTTCTTCGTCGAGGCACCGTCTACTGGCCCCCCGACGACGCCCCGAGAGCGGGTCTCGACGAGCACCCGGTCTGGTCGACCGTCGATGCGCTCGACTTCTTGACCGAGACATGTCATGTCACGGAAGGTCTGCCCGGGTTCGTCACCGAGAACCATGGCGAGCCGTCTCCGCTGAGCACCTCGAGGGCTGACCGCGCTGCGGCAGTTCGGGAGCCGGCGGCGGCGGCGGGTGGGGTGCCCCCAACCGGGTGCGAGTGACGCTGCTGATAGCGGGCGCGACAAGTTCGACGAGATCAACCTTCGGCAACGGGCTCGTCGAACAACAGGACCTCCTCCTCGTCGGGAGGTTGAAAAATCGTTGCCCACCTCTCAAAGTGAGCCCGTGTCATAGGCGAGGCCGTCCACTCACCTGACGCATTGCGACGTTCAGCTCGCTCGATCAACTCCTCCAAGGGCGCATCGAGGTAGTGCAGTTCGACTCCCACCCCCAATGCTCGCGCCCCAAGTCGTTTCTCATCTCGTTCAACTCGCGCCCAGTGGCCCCACTCCAAAATCACGCTCTGGCCCTGGGCGAGGAGATCCTGGGAAAGAAGCCACAGCTGATGTTCGAGACGCACTCGGAACTCCTCGTCCCACACATCGGCGCCCAGTTTCAGTCGCCCACCCGTCCTTATCCAACCTTATGGCAGGGATTTTGGGTGCAAGCTGACGAGCGAGTGTCGACTTGCCCGAGGCTGGAAGCCCACAGATCAGCACCAGCCGCGTCGATGACTTCGCCATACACGATGTCTAACATGAGTCATAGATTTGACTGCCCAGTCCGCCGAGTCGGGGACGCGATACGACCCCGCCCGAAGCGGGGCGGACCGCTGGAACTCGAGTGCCCCACTGCCGGCGAACGGAGCCCGGGAAGACACGTTCCACGGATTCATCCAACAGGTCGCTTCGCAATGCCGAGCACACGGCGAGCACGATCGAGTACCGGGAGTACCCGCTCGGCCTCCTCCGCCAGGCCCTTGAGTCCCGGATCGTCGTGCGCGGCGGACTCGAGCTGCGCCCGTTCGAAGATCGTGCGTTCTCGCTCGAGCCACTCTGATCGCTCCTCGACGAGGACGGTCTCGAGTCCAACCTTCTCGAATAGCCCTGCCAGGTCGGCGAGCCGGTCGGGCTCTTCCCAAGTAGTGAACGCCGCTCTCGCTCCAGGCTTGAGCACTCGGCGCACTTCTCGCATCACATCTCCCCGGTGTGTCATCAGTTGGATTGCGTCTACACACACCAACCCGTCAGCTCCGCCATCGGGCAGTCCGGTCGAGGCCGCGTCGGCCACGAAGTACCTGGTGGTCAAGTCGTGCGCAAGGTTCTTGGCCCGCTGCTGAGCGTGCTCAATACCCACCGCGGAGAAGTCCACCCCGACGAGCTCGGCCCCAGTGCGTCGAGCGAGCCAGAGCCCCGGACCGCCCCGTCCGCACGCCAGATCGACCAACAGTGACCCCGGCGACACGTCCAACCAAGCCACGATGTCCTCTAAGCCGGACAGTGTGATGAACGAAAACGGATCTATTTCGTCAGGCAGGTCTTCGGCAAAGATGGAGTGGATCCAATGGCTCTGTGCCGCTTTGTCGAATACTTCGTCAAATACCTCGGGAGTCAGCTTCGGCCCGTCCGTCACGACGTAGCAGGATATGGCTGAGAGACACGCGATGCTCGTGCCTCCCTGTCGAGTGCAGTGCTATGGGTTGGTCTCGTCGATCACGTCGAGGTCGTAAGAGGCTATGGGTTGGTCTCGTCAATCACGTCGAGGTTGTAATAGCGGTTGTCGCCCTTCATGAGAGGACCGATCTTGGCGATGCGCTCATGAGTGGCGTCACTCTCGGAGTGGCGCATCGCGTCTTCGTAGGAGTTGAAGCGGAGGATTGTCGCGTACGTCCCTGGACGGTCTCGATCACGCACGACGATCACCGAGGTCGGCCTCGGTACATCGCCAGGAACGGGCACGCTGTTCGCAGCCCTTATGACTGCGTCGATGTCGTCCGACTCGTACTCGACGATCTGGATGTATTCGGCCACGGTTCCTCCTCCTGAGAGTGCTTGTATCGAGCTTTACCCGGCGTCCGGGGATACTCCATGGAGCGAGAACCGGTTCAGGTGCTCAAAAGCGGGACCCGCCACGTGAGCGCCGTTCCTCCCGTTTGGCTCCTCACCTCGAAACGGCCATGGAGCTTCTCGGCCCGCCGACGCATGTTGTTCAGCCCCAATCCTTTCCCGGTGCTTGCACGCAACCCCAATCCGCGTCCGTTGTCGGTGACCTGCAGCAGGCACTCGTCGCTTGCCACGCTGAGCCGGACGCTGGCCTGGGTGGCCCGAGCGTGGCGACCGACGTTGGTAACCGCCTCTCGGACCGTGGCGATGACGTGTTCTGCGATGGCGTCCGAGATGACCGAGTCAACCGGTCCGCGAAAAGAACTGCTCACTTCGAAGCCGGCGACGATGGTCAGTTGGCGCAGAAGCGAGATGATCCGAGCCCGGATGCCAAGTTCGTCACCGCACAGGCCCAGTTCGTAGATGGTGGAGCGGAGCTGGAGCATCGCATCATCAATGGTCGCAGCCACCGCGATCACCTGTTCCGAGACATCGGTCGCCTGGGCGGCACCGGCAATCCCATGGAGCGAGAGACCCGCACCATAGAGCGTTTGGATGACTGTGTCGTGCAGGTCGCGCGCCACCCGTTCTCTGTCGTCGGACACGGCACGTTCTCGCACCAGCCGATGCAGTCGAGCGTTCCCGATGGCGATGCCTGCTGCCGTGGCGAGGGACGTCACGAGACATTCGTCGTCACGGGTGAACTCGTTCCATCCGACCTTGTCCGTCAGGTACAGGTTGCCGAAGATCTCGTCGGCCACTTTGATGGGCACCCCGAGGAAGGAAGTCATGGGGGGATGGCCATCGGGGAACCCGAAGCTCTCCTCGTGGGAAGAGAGATCAGATAGGCGAAGTGGCTCGGGTTCGGCCACCAAGAGACCCAGGACCCCTCGCCCCGTGGGTCGCGCTCCGAGCTCCTCCTCCTGGTCCGCTTCGAGGCCGACCGTGATGAACTCGCCCAGGTGGGTCCGGCTCTCGTCGAGCACTCCGAGCGCGCCATAGCGGGCACCAGTCATGGCACACGCTTCCTCGGTGACGTGTCGCAACAGAACCGGAAGCTCCAGGTCCGCTTCGATGAGCAACACAGCGTCGAGTACCCGCCGCAGTGTCGACGGGTCGTCCATTGCGTGAACTGACACGGCTTCCTCCGTCATGCGTGATCAGATCTGGGAGGTGGCCGGTAGCTGCCGTTGCCGGTCAGGTCGAAGGTCTTCCTCCAGCATAGGGGCAGATGGCACAGCGGACAATGGTGAGGCATCACCCCTGTTCACCATGGAAGAGAGTGGGACCTTTGGCACTGTGCAAGGGTCGCGCAACCAGCCACGGTTGCACTCCCATGACTAGAGCGGACCTTTCCAGGGCCATCGAGGCCGCCCTGACCGAGGCGCTCTCTGGTGCCGGGTTCCGGCTGGTCACCCAGGTGGACGTACGCAGTGGCTGGGGCAACATCCTCTTCGTCACGGTCCACGCCGGGCTGGCGAAGGGCGATGCGTCACCTGCCCTGCGAACGGTGATCAACGAAGTGGTCGCCACCGTCCTCGATGGAACTCGGCATTCTCTCGAGATTCGCTGGGCTCGGTAAGCGCTGGAGGTGGCGCGGCCCGCGCCAACCGTCGACGTAGCCCCAAAGTGACTGCTTGAGACTTGGTGCAGGCCCTGCGGTTAGTCCGTAGCGAGGCGCGAGAACTGCAGACCGGAGCGGTATGGCGAGAGCGCGCTTGCGTTGTGGCTCGTGCGATCACCTCGGCGTCGGAGGAAGAGCCGGCGGCTTTGGGGCGTTCGCTCCGCCTACGTCGCCATCGGATTCGGAGGTCGTCAAGAGACCCTCAAACAGACGCCACACCGCGGCTTCGTCGACACCGGGCGCATACCCACACATGTCGCGACAGTCCGCCTCGAGGTTTCGAAACAGCTCGGCCAGACGTCGAAGGCTGAGACTGATTTCCGTTGATCCAAATCCCGTACGAGTCTCCGCCAAGTCACTCATGATGGACGGATCAAGCCACTCCTCGATGAACCGTGCCCCGTGCCAGACGTCCGTCGAAGGCCGATGGAGCTGCGACCACCAGCGGGCCAATTCGATTGTCGAAGCGGTGAGACGCGCCTCGCACCAGGCCATTGCGACCCAGAGCTCGCCGCGACGCCACTTCCGAGTCGCCGCGATCACGTGATACCAGAACCCGTTCGCAAGCGCCTGGTACTCGCTCTCAGAGAGAAGCCCATCTCCCGGTTCGGGTGGCGCGATCGTCGCGATGTCCTCGGCGATCCCAACCTTGTCGACGAGAAGACGCACACCACGACCGAACAGTTGACGCACCTCCCCAAGGTCCTTGAAATCCCCGAGGAGCCGCATCATGTCACTCGGTACGATGCTGAAGTCAACGTCTTGCCCGGACGCGAAGAGCACCCGACGCTCCGACATGCCCCCGAACGCCGTGGACTCGACGACGTCGGCAATGACAGAGCCGATTTCGCCGAGCCATTCGTCATGGCCTAAGAACACGTCCGGATCATCGACGGTCAGCACCATATCGATGTCGGAGAAGGCATCGGCCGGGTGATCCTTTCGGGCTTGGGAGCCGACCAGCATCAGTGCCTGAACATCGCTGCGTTGCGTCGCCCACCGGGCCAACCGCTCGATGAGGCTTCGCGCGCTCAATGGAACCAACCCGGCTGACACGCACTCATATTGCCCTCAGGCATGACCGAGTGCACGTGCGACGGGGCGGCCTCCTTTCGCCGGTAGGGACCAGGACCATGACTGCCTGCGCTCGTTCGAAGGGGCATCGCTCTGAGGCTGGTCTTCGTGGCGGGCGAAGCGCCAGACCCCTCCGGCTCGTATCTCTCGCAACTGAACGTCGACCAGCGCGGAGTTCGAGGCGAATGGTCGGCGCGGCGCTTGGCCTCGCTCGCAGAGCGTGGCCCCTCTCTCCCATCTGCAACGAATGGATCATTGCGACTCCTCTACCGGCGGATCACTCGGACTCCCTGACTCCGAACCTGGTCGCACGCGATGACGCGTCGCCCAGACTGATGGCCACGGCGATCGATTACGGGCACACGAAGGACGTGGTCCGTCGATCGGGCGAACGCTATGGTGCCCAAATGCCCAACACACCGCGCTATCGGGTCGTCCAGTGGACGACGGGAAATGTCGGCAAGAGCTCAGTGCTGGCGATTGCTGCCAACCCAACGCTCGAGCTCGTCGGTTGCTACGCCTGGTCGCCGGAGAAGGTCGGCCGCGACGTCGGA
The DNA here is from genome assembly GCA_963781955.1 of uncultured Acidimicrobiaceae bacterium. Classification (GTDB taxonomy): domain Bacteria; phylum Actinomycetota; class Acidimicrobiia; order Acidimicrobiales; family RAAP-2; genus Bog-473. Next base: position 836,606 of record CAWAHU010000001.1, on the reverse strand, counting down.
GAGCTGTGTGGAATCGACCGGCTGGGCATAGTCGCCACCAACGATGTCGACGCGTTGCTCGGACTGAAACCCGACTGTGTGGTCTACAACCCGATGTGGCTTGACGCCGCCGAACTGGAGCGAATCCTGTCGGCAGGCGTGAACGTCGTTGCGACGGCGGCGTTCATCACCGGCCATAACCTGGGTCCCGATCGTGATCGGATCGCTGAAGCGTGCCGGCGCGGCAACTCGACCATGTTTGGCACGGGCATCAGCCCAGGGTTTGCCGAGTTGTTGGCCATCGTGTCGGCAAGTGTCTGCGACCGGGTTGACAAGGTCACGGTCAACGAAGCCGCCGATACGACGTTCTACGATTCACCGGCAACCGAGATGCCAGTGGGCTTCGGCAAGCCGATCGACCATCCCGATCTTCAGGCGATGACAGCACGGGGCACGGCGGTTTTCGCCGAGGCCGTCGGGATGGTGGCCGACGCGCTCGGAGTCGAGCTCGATGACGTGCGCTGCGAGGCCGAGTACGCGCAGACCACGGCCGATCTCGATCTCGGGTCGTGGACCATCGCAGCAGGATGCGTCGCCGGTGTGGCGGCGAGTTGGAAGGGTAGTGTCGGTGACAAGGTTCTCGTCGAGCTCAATGTCCGGTGGCGAAAGGGTCAGACGCTCGAGCCCGACTGGAGGATCGACCAAGACGGTTGGGTGATTCGAATCGATGGGCGGCCCACGGTGACGGCAAACATCGGATTTCTCCCGCCGCCCGACTTCGAGGCCCAGACGATGGAGGACTTCATGGTGCTCGGACACATCATGACTGCGATGCCTCCGATAAACGCGATCCCGGCGGTCGTGGCCGCCGCGCCCGGCATTGTGACGTACAACGACCTTCCGCTGGTTCTGCCCCGCGGTGTCGTGGCACTCGGGTAGCCCCAGACGGAGGTGCCATCCGGCAGTTGGGCCCTAGGGCGGAGGACCCGTCACGGCCGCGCTACGGCGGGGTGGTTCGCGTAGCCTTGACGTCGGTGCCCGCCAAGGTGAAGTACTCGTTCTGCGCCAAGTCGCAGGACCAGGTCTCCAACGTGATCGCCGGCCCGGACGGCGTTCACATCTGCGACGAATGCGCCCGCCTGTGTGTTGCGATCCTGTGGGAAGACGTCGATCTGCCAGAGACGTAGAGACGGCCGGGGTGGGGGCACGGGGCATGGACGACCCCGTGCACCGGGTGGCGGAAAGGAGAGAAAGCGCCATCATCGACACACCCCGACCGAAATCCGGGCCTTGGGCCCGCTGGACGCCTCGGCCCGCTTGCGAGGGGTCCTGACTCTGCGGCCCGACGACGGATCGATCGACGCGTCGAGCAGGGCGTCCAGCCGGGCGCTGGGCATCACCGGGCCCGTTCGTTCCGCACGATGACGCCCTACTTGGCTGCCTGCTTGGGTGTGCGCCGGCGCCAGCGGGCGAGGACCACCAGAGCGAATCCCAGCAACACCGTCGCCATCCCGATCAGCCACTCCTCGGAGAGCAGTGCCCCAGTGAACGCGATCGCCGGGCTGGTGCTCACCGACGCCGTGGGAGAGGTCGTGGTGGCCGGTGACGTGGCGGGCGGTGTCGTGGCCGGTGACGTGGCCGGTTGCGTGGCGGCCGGGGTCACCGTGACGCTCCCTGGCACGTAGCTGATGGTGTAGTTCGGATCGACGGCGCCGGCGCAGGTCGTCGGGTACGGGCCCGGCGTGCTCGCACTGGTCGCTGTCGTCGAGCACGTAGGCGGGGTGGTGAGCGAGGAGGGATTCTCACCGTTTTGGAAGCCCGAGAACGCGGCGGTGATGGTGGGTGGGGTCCCGCCCTGCGGGAAAAGCCCGCTCGACGCGGTGACCGTCAACGGGGCCGGGTCGACGACGGCCTTGCCGGGCGCGTACGTAATGACGTACGCCGGGTCGGAGGCTCCCGAGCACGTGTTGGCAGCGGCGTAGGTGCCGACGACCGTGGTGGCCGTGACCGTCGAAGTGCATGTCGGCGGGGTCGCCAGCGTGCCGACGATGGAAGGTGTGTACTCCGGCGTGACCACCGGAGTGGCGCCACCGTAGACCGTCGTCGTGGATGAGGCTGTGATCAAGAGCCGTGTTGGCGCCGTGACGTTCGTCGTCGTCGGGTTGGTGGGACACGACACCGATGACGCACAGCCCGGTCCGTTCCAGTAGGCGGTGTTCGAAATGGTGCCGGTCGAATCCGCGGGATTGGCGGTCACCTCGAACGTGACCGCTACTGACCCCCCGGCGGGCACGTTAGCGATCGTCCAGTTGATCGTGGACCCGGCCACCGACGTCGAGCAGGTCGTGGGTGGCGTCAACGACGGGCAGCTGTTGGAGCCACTCACAAGCGTGGTGCCAGACGGCACCGTGTCCCAGATAAAGGCGTCGCCCGAGTCCCCGCCTTTGTTCTGTGCCGTCAACGTGTACGTGATGGGTGTGGAGGCGCCAACGTACACGGTGGACGGAGAGGCCGACTTGGTGACCACGAAACTCGCCGCGTTCGAGGGGCCTCCCCCTGAGCTGCCCTGACCATTCACGCTCACGGTCACGTTCACCGTTGCGCCCAGGCAGTTGTTCTGTATCACCGATGGCCCCAGGTTCAGCCATTCCAGCTTCAGGCCCGGCGGAACTGCGTTCACGACTGACGACGTAGTGCCTTGGCTATCTGTCACGTAGCTCGCGTTGGGAACAGTCAGGGGCAGGTTCTGTGTCCAGATCGCCGTCGGGCCGGTCTCCACCGGGCCGTTCGCGGTCAGCCCTTGCCAGGGGCTTGTCGACGGGGCCGAGAGCACGAATTGACTCGCGGTGCAGGGAGGGAACGCGGGATTCTGACTGTTTGCATTCGGCGTGACCCCGGTGATCGCAACCTGGATCTGGTACAGCGTCAGGGGCAGCCCGGTGAAGTTGGAGATGGAGGACCAAATCGTATCCGTGTTGTTGGGGTTGATGGTGAGCGGCCCACCCTGCAGGCCGGGAGAGCTCACCGTGAATCCGCTTCCGGATCCGACGCTCCCGGCTCCCGAGCCGGAGCCGGAACCATTGCCCAGGACGTACGCAATGGCTGGTCCAGAAAGTCCAATGATCAGCGCTGCGACGATGACAATCGCTGCGGCCTTCTTGCCCACGAGACGTCTCATCAGCACGCCCGCCAAGTGGTCGCCATGGTGTCAGCTGACATTGATGGTCAATCTGTAGGGACCGAAGGTAAGCGTCGATGTGCCCGCAGACGCGGTGAGCGTCGTGGAGCCCGACCCCGATGCGCCCGCGTTGATGTCGACACTACCGGTGCTCTGACCGGACTCGTTGATCGTCGAACCCTGGGTGGCGCTGTACACGACCGGGCCCTGGCCGGAGTCCCAGAAGGCGACGGACACGACGACACTTCCGGAGCTCCCGACACCGGTGACCTTGCAGGTGGAGCTCGCAGTGGGCGGCCCGCAGGAGATCACTGGGCTGCCGGTGCTCCCGGTGGCGAGCACGATGCCCAGTCCCGCCGGAGCCGTCGTGATCGACTCCGTCTGAGTGCCCGACACGAAGTTCGTCGCGGACGCCGTGATCGTCGGTGTGCCGGTGGTCGGCGAGCCATACCAGAACGTCGCGCTGCTCTCACCATTCGGGATGGTCACGATCGACACCGGTGTCGAAGCAAACTGACTCCCTCCAAAGGACGCGCCAGCTGACGGGCTGCTGGTCAGGTTGACCTTCAGGTCGCCGCCGGTCGTGATGGGCGTTCCGGAGCCGGTCTGACGTCGCACCGTGATCGGCCCCAGGTTCGGTGTGCTCGATGAGGCACCCGAGACGGCCGGAGAGCTGATGACAAGCGCTTCTGTCTCGATCGTCAGCGTGAAGCTCTGGGTGTTATTCGGACTGACGCCGTTCTCGGCGTTCACGCACACCGTGTAGGTCCCGACTGCGGCAGCGCCGGGGGTGCCCGACAGAAGACCCGTGTCGGAAAACGAGACGCCCGGGGGCAAGGTGGACGGAGTGCAGCCGTTGAACGGCTGGTTCGAGAACGTCGGCGCTGGGGTCCCGGACGCCGTCACCTGAAAAGTGCCTGCGGCGCCCACGAAGAAGCTCGTCGAGTTCGCGCTCGTGATCGCCGGTGCCTGGCTGGTGCTTCCGGGCTTGGCCGGAGCCGGGCTCGTCGGTCCCGAGTTCGCCGGAACCTGATTGGTCGCGCCGGAGAATTGGGCGTCTGGTTCGCTCACCCAGAGGGTGTCAAGGTCGTAGTAGCCGGCTTCGACCTCGTAGTAGTACGTGGTGCCCACTGTCAGGCCGGTGTCCGTGCATGACGTCGCTGTAGACACCAACGTGATCACCTGGTTGCACGTCCCGCTCGAGACCTTTGCATACGGCCCCCCGGACGACGCGCTCCTCAGGACGACGTACCCGCCACCTGCAGGCAATCCCGCTGACGCTTCCCAGGACAATGACAGGCTTGTCGTCGTTGCCTCCGAGGCGCTGCCAACACCGGGTGGGCTCAGCGCAATGGCCTGTGCCTTGCCGGTCCCGCTTCCCGAAGTCGCCACGTACGCAAGGGCTGCGCTCCCCGAGGCGAGGACGAACGCACCGGAGAACAGAACGATGGGAACCCACAGGCGACGGGTGCCTCGCTCGTCGGTCCTTATGTGCTTGGGGTGTCGAGAGTGGGCACCGCGTTGACCGAACGTCGCTCGAATAGGCCTCAGAAGCCGGCCGAGACCACGCTGCCGATCCGTCGCGCTGCGGACGTGCAGTTCGCGCTTCATCACGACTGCCCCGAGAGAGTGAGGGTGACGGTGAACGTCACGCCCTGACACGTGCTGGGTGCGTTCGGGGCGAGCTTGACGAGGTCGGGGATGGACTCGATTCCGCTCGTACCACCGGGACTCACCGTCACCGCAGTCGGGATGGTGAATGGCAACGTCTGCGCGATGCTCACGTAGTTGTTTCCGCAGACCGCGGTGTTGTCGGAGACAACCGTGGCGCCAGGGGCAACCTGGTCAAACGTGACGTCGAACGAATTGGGGTTGTGAAGGGTGAAGTAGGTTGCGCCGGCTCGACCTGGAAGCAGGTCGGCGCTCCCGGTCGTGCCGATGGCCTTGACCGTGACCGCGCTCGTTGTCAGAGCGACATTGCTCGCCGAGCTGCCGGCGATGTAGGCGAATGCAGCCCCGCCGCCAAGGCCCACCGCGAGGACGCCGGCCGCACCGGCGACCGGTGCCAGCCCCCACCGACGCTTCCCCGAAGTGGGGGTGCCTCGTCGCCTGGCAGGCCCTGACTCCCGCCTCGTGGATCGGGCAATCGTGCGCTCCGTTGCAGCGTGCACCGTCGCTGACGCCCAGTTCCGGGATGCCGTCGACCACCGGAGTGGCGTCGGGCGTGAAGGGGGTGACCTGCAGTTGGTCGAGGGACTCAACCCGGAAGGCATGGAGAGCCCGGTGCTCGACTGAACGGAGCGGATCGAAGCGGTTCACGTGGGCCCCACGCGGCTCATCTGTGAGGACGTGACCCGTCATGACGTGGGCACCACGTGTCATGACGTGGGCACCACATGGCTCGCTCTCGCGTTTGGCGACCCCATCGATGTCCGGAGTCGTCGTGGCCTCGGAGGCGGGCCTCATGTCCTGCGCAAGAGCATCCTTCGGGTCTTTGTACCTGCGGCGCCTCACGGCGTTCCCACCTCGGTAACGAGGGTGGTGATACGGGAGAGCGGCGACGCGTCGATCTGCAGCGACGAGCGGCACATGAGGGGCGCCGCGGTAGTGCTCGACGCTGCCGTCGGCCCAGTTCCACTCAACCGCTCTCGCCTCATGGATTTTGCTTCTCTCGGTTATGTTTCTCTTCTTCTTGTTCGCCGTTTTCTCAGCTTCTGGGTGAGCCCACCGAGGGACTTCATGAAGGCGTGTCCCTGCCGCCCCTCACTGACTCACTGACCAGACCCTGAGGACCCCGGCTGTCGGCCGGGCCGCGGAGCTTCGAGCTCCGCGGCCCGGCCTTGCCGAGCAGAGTCGTTGGTACACGAACTCGATGTCGGTTCTTGTACCAACCTTGATGATCTCAGCTCGCCGACACCGTCACCTGCACCGAAGCGCCAAGGCAGTTGTTCTGGACCACCGATGGCCCCAGGTTCAGCCATTCCAGGGTCAGGTTCGGCGGAATTCCGTTCACAACCCCGCCCGTGACGTTTTGGTTGCTGTCGATGTATTGCCCGTTGTTAAGGGTCTTAGGCAGGTTCTGTGTCCAGACCGCCGTTGGGCCGGTCTGCACCGGGCCGTTCACGGTCAGCCCTTGCCAGGGGCTTCCCGACGGGGCCGAGAGCACGAATTGACTCGCGGTGCAGGGAGGGAACGCGGGGTTCTGGCTGTTTGCATTCGGCGTGACCCCGGTGATCGAAACCTGGATCTGGTGCAAGGTCAGAGGTAGCCCCGTGAAGTTGGAGATGGAGGACCAAATCGTGTCCGTGTTGTTGGGGTTGATGGAGAGCGGCCCACCCTGCAGGCCGGGAGAGCTCACGGTGAATCCATTTGCGCTTCCGGAACCGACGCTCGCACTTCCTGTGGCGGACCCGGTACCGAGTAGGACGGCCGAGGCAATGCCGGCACCGCCGATGGCGAGGCCCACGACTGCTGCAATCGCCACCGCCTTCTTGTTGACAAATCGTCTCATTCTTGTTTCTCCTTTGTTACTTGGGGGTTGTTTTGGGTTCAACTCGCTTCTCCTGGACCTCTGATGGACGACTTCCAACACGTTATGAACAAGTTGAGGTCAGGTTATAAACAACTATTACCCTGGCGTCGCCCACGACGCAAGGGGGGTGATATTGGTTCTCATGCCACACCTGTAGTTACAAATTCGTAGTTACACAGTTGATTTTTGCCGCTCTCGTCGTACGGACAATGTTCGCTTCGGAATCTCAAGGTAACGGCGATCTTCTTTCAGCCGATGCGAACAAATAGAGGCAGCGTTTGATGCACAAGTATCTGATTGCGGCGGCCCATAAAATGGATCGAATAGTCCATAGAGTGTGACAGCAGTAGACCGCGAACTGCGTCGCGAATATCCGCAATACAGCTGCCAGGTAGCGGTTCAGACCGCGACTGGGAATTGGAGCATTACGTGATCGAGTCTTCTGAATGAGCCGCGCGAGGCCTGGGCTCGTCGCGACCGAAGGCGGACAGTCGGAGGAACGGATTGCGATAGGAGATTGGATGGTTTCGAACGGCCGCGCCGACAGAATGACCGCTCTCACTCCGGTGCACGTCACCGAAGCTGCCAACCACCTTCGCTCGACCGCATCAGCTATCGGGGACCGGTCAGCCCCCCCAACCGTCTCTGACGCCGCGCTGCAAGTACTACCTACTTGTAGCGGAGAAGAACCTCTTGGAGTGCATGACGGCACTCGACTGATGTGGTCAAAATGACCGACGGAATTATGGGAGGTGCGGTCTCGATCGGGGCAATGTCGAGATGATCAGGCCTGCAGGGAGCGGACGAGTTGTGGCTCCCCCGCCTTCGTCGACCAACCTCAAGCCATCCATTCCAACTTTGATCCTCGTCCCGCAATTCGAGTCGCCATCGCTGCTTACAATGCTCAGGAGAATGCCAATTCCCTCCCGCCTGTGCCATGGAGTGCGTCGATGGGCGACATCATTTGAGACGACTCACTACGTCTTGGAGTACGACTCTTCGGGCAATGTCTGGGTCGAAGCTGTGGATAGCACGACGCCACCTACAACCCAGTTCATGGGAGTCGTCTAAGCTGCCAGGTATTGAGCCCCTGCGGCCCTTCTTCCCGGCTAGAGCCGCGAAACCTGACCGGGGCTGGCGCATGATCTAGAGCCACCAGCCGACGCGCCACGTCGGGAAGGGGCGCCAAAGCTCGCCAGCCACCTTCGCTGGACTGCATCAGCGAGAGGGCGCGGCAGCTCGCCGAGAAGTTGGCCCATTTTGGACGGTTGGCGATGGTGGGGCAGCGTCGCCACGGCCACGAACGATCGATTTGCGCCACCGACAGATGGTGTCGCCGATTTCCGAAACTTCCCCGAGGCGATCACCGAAAGTTCCAGGTTTGACTGACCCGTGAGTTGTGTGATCTGAGGTGACTCCGGGGCCTTGGTGACCCCTTCCGAACGCCCTGGGTGCGGGCGCGATGGAACCGCACGCGGCACCTCTCGCCGTCGATGATCGACACGACGCTGCGGTGGAGCGGACGATCGAGCATGGCGGGGGTGACCATCGGGGGGTCGAGATCGACCCCCATGAGCCGACGCCCAGCTCGATCGTCATGGCGACGGACCACTTCACATGGTGCTGAGCGATGACCCGGAAGGGAGCGGCAGCTGACGCACCCTGGAGCTTCTAAAGCCAGGTAGCTCCGCTCGAGGCCGGGCCCTGCGTCCAGCTTCTCGGGGCCGGCATGGTCGAGCCCGGATCTCTCTTCGGGCGCCTCGTTGCCCCGGCGGGCGATTCGTCTTCTCTCACACCGCCGCGCCGTGGTCAACGCCGAGGGTACGGCCGCCTCGAGCGCTTCGCGGCGCTGGACGCTGCGTACCGAGGCACCCGAACCCCGCAGGCCGAAGCGGAGGTTGACGAGGATCGCTCCGCGGGAGCCCGGCGGACCTTCGGACGTATCTGTGGCCGTCGGCACGCACTCTGACTTGACAGCCTGAGCGTCTCCGATCTCGGGGGTGCCGGCGACGATTCAACCCCGTCTTTCCGCCTTTGCGGGGTTGGATCGCGCCCCTCCGACGCACTCCTCCAACCGCCGATCGCCCGTCGGTCTCGTGGGTGGCTCCCAAAGTGGAGAGTCCCCGTCAGCTCGCTCCAGCTTCGGTTTGTCTGGGCGGCAAGAGGACCGGGCCTTGACCATCGACCGATGGATTGGGAAAGTGGTGATGGTGGCTGAAAGCGCGAAGAGGGCCGCGACCTGCGGCGGCGCCGGTGGGATCTGGTTCCTTGGATTCATCGGAGCGCTCGTGTACTACATCCACTATCACTCCGGCACCTTCTGGCTCGTGCTCCTGGCGTTCATGAAGTCAGTCCTCTGGCCAGCCTTCGTCGTCTACCACGTCCTACAACTCAAGTAGCGCTGCGCCACCCAGAGACCAACGTCGCGGAGACCCGAGGGCACGACGCCACCTGACGGCGATGTCCCGAAGGCCCGTTTCGATCGTGCCGGCCCTGCACTGGGCGGCTCGATCCGACGGGCGTCCCCCGATGCCGCACATGAAGGGGCGGGGCCGGATCAACACCTTCGTCAAGGACATTTGTTCGTGATGCACCCATCGGTGTCCTGGATGAAGGCGCGCGCCGACGAGGCGCCGGGGTCAAGGTCGGGCGAAGCCCGCCGGAGGCTGTGGCGTTGAGGCCGGCGGCGAGTGGCGCATCGTGGACGAGGACGCCGCTATGTGGAGGTGTTGCGGGTTCCCATCACGGCTCGTAGGGGCTCTGTCACGGTCCCGTGGGTCGCCAGCCATTCATTCGACGATCTCCGCACATGATGGGGTTCGGCCACGTCCCGACGGGCTCAATCAGAACCTCGGCCTCGCCAGCGTGCTGGGGGCCACGGCGATTAGTCGAGCACGCATCGGGCCGTGTCCGATTCCGACTCACGCGGCCTCCCGGTCTCGGAGGCTCGGATCTCTCCGTCTCGGAGGCCGTAGTAGACGAGGGTGAGGAGCTTTCGGGCCACGGCCACGCGGGCCTTGTACTTGCCCCGGCGCTCGGCGATGCGCTACGTAGTCGGCGCGGAGCTTGTCGTGCCCTTGGCTCGGTAGTTGCCACGGCCTCGACGGCCGCCCAGCGGACGAGGGGCGAGCCCTGCTTGGTGATGGCTCCGCGGTGCACGACCTTCGTCGGACTCGCGGTGCTTGGGGGTGAGCCCGGCCCACGGGCACAGCTTCTTGGCCGAGTCGAAGCGGGCGATGTCGCCGATCTCGGCCACGAAGATGGCCGCGATGACCTTGCCCACCCCGGGCAGGGCATCAGGATCGCCCGATACCCGGGATCGCCTTTGCAGCTGGCGCGTGGATCTGCCCGTCGAGCTCAGCGATGGCCCGGTGTCGTAGACGTCGATCAGGTCGCGCAACGGTCGAGGCGCAGGGCGTAGGCCTCGGGGAGCTCGAGCCGGTCGAGCTGGGCCGACCCGCTCGGTCCCCACAGCTCGCCCACGACCGGGCAGGATCCCGTTCTTGGCCATGACCCCGTGGATCTGGGCCTTGCAGCTGGTGCGATGCCGGACCGAGCGGAAGCGGTAGCGCACGAGCTCGCGCAGCTCGCGGATCGCCGGCGGGGCGATCCAGCCCTCGGCGAGGCGTCCGATGCGGAGCATGGCGGCCAGGTCCTGGGCGTCGCGCTCGTCGTTCTTCACCCGGCGGTTCCCCCAGTTGTTGCCGAGCGCATGGGCGAGGTGGACGTTGGCCCCGAGGTCTTGGAGGAGATCGGCGGCCCAGTACCAGCCATAGGTGGACTCGAGGACCACCTCGGGCTCGGGTCCGGCCTCGGCTCCATGGCCTGGGCCAGCTCGAAGGGCTGGCTCGGGATGCGCACGCAGCCGAGCACCTCGCCCTCCTTTGACATCCGGTAGATCGTCGAGCTGCGTCGGTGCAGATCGATTCCGACGTACTGTCGTTCCATAGGGGCCTCCTCCTCTTTCGAGGTTTTCTTTTGCAAGTCCGAGTGTGCTCGGAACTCACGAGGGGCGGAGGCCCCGCCCCTTCATCGCATCAGGTCAGGAATAGCCCGTGCGGCATAGGCTTCTCGTAGAGGACACGTCGAGAGATGGGAGCGGCCATGGCCGATGAATGGGGTCCGCTGGGAGCGCTGGCCGGGGAATGGGAGAGCGACAAGGGCGGTCTCGACACCGCGTTCTCGCATTCCCAGGGGAAGGTGCTGGGAAGCCCCTACCTGGAGAAGTGCTCGATGAAGCCGTTCGGCCCGGTCGACAACGGGAGCCAGCACCTCTTCGGTCTCGACTACAAGAGCGCCATGTGGCGTGGTGACGAGGAGAATCCCTTCCATACCGAGGTGGGCTATTGGTTGTGGGACGCGGCGACCGGCGAAATCATGAAGGGCTTCGTCGTCCCTCGCGGCATCACCGCCCTGGCCGGAGGCACGGCCTCCGCCGACGCCAAGGAGTTCACCCTGAGAGCTGCGCTGGGCGACGTCCTCTACAGCATCGGCGAGAACAGATACCTGGCCGAGAACGCCAGCACGCTGAGCTACGAGGTGACGATCACGATCGGCGAGGACGCCTGGTCCTACGACGAGGTCACCACGTTGCGGATGAACGAGTTCGACGAGCCGTTCGCCCATACCGACCACAACACCCTCCGCCGGGTCGGCTAAGCCGGTACCGATCGGCGGGCGTCGTGCCGAGACCCCGCAACGGCCATCTCCGACTCTCGTGCAACGTCAACTGGGCAGAGCAGGACCTGAGACAAGATCGGCGCACACATGCAGATCACTCGACTGAACGAAACCGAGGACTACCGGCGGCAGCGTGAGGAACTGCGTAAGGCCGAGTTGGAACTCGCAGACCACATTGAACGGGTGGCGGCCCTGAGGCGAGATCTGCCCTCTGACACGATCATCGACGACTACGAGCTGATCGACGTGTCGAGCGGTGATCGGGTACGGCTCTCGGGGCTGTTCACCGCTCCGGACCGAGCACTCGTCGTCTACCACCTCATGTTCGGCAAGGCCCAGGAGAGCCCCTGCCCGTTGTGCACCATGTGGATCGACGGGTACAACGGCGTTGCGCCCCACCTCGCGCAGAACATCGACTTCGCCGTCGTCGCGGCCGCCGAGCCCTCGGCGATCAAGGATCACGCGCGTTCACGCGGGTGGGGCAACCTGCGCGTGCTCGGCGCCGGCGACTCGACATTCAAGTACGACCTCGCTAGCGAAGACGCAGACGGCGCCCAGATCGAATGGATCTCCGTGCTCTCACTCGGAGCTGACGGCAATGTGCGGCACATCTATTCGAAGGGCGCTCGATTGTCCGATGACCGGCGTGAACGCGGCATCGACCTCCTGAGCCCGGTGTGGCACCTCCTCGACCTCACCCCCGACGGGCGGGGCGATTGGTACCCCTCGCTCAGCTACCCCTGACCCGATCGGCCTCGTCACCGGTCCCGTGCCGCTGGCGGTCGGTTGGACGAGACGCAAGCCCCCCACCGGCATGGCAGGTGCTGCTCAGCTTCGAGGTGCCCGAACGAGCGCCAGGCCCTCCACCGGCCCTGGTGCACCTGGGTCACCGAACCTCCACCTCCGCCTTCTCCCCGGGGGCATCGAGCGCGTCGTCGCCTGAGCGGAAGAAGCCCTGCAATGCCTGGGCCATGTCGGCACGGACGGGCGCGCCCGAGAGGACGACGTCCACCATCGTGAGCGAGGTGTGGGTATGGCCCCGGGCCCTGAGATGCAGGACCGAGGTTCCGGCCTGGCTGAGCGCGGCCGCGTAAGCCTCGCCTTCGTCGCGCAACGGGTCGAACTCGGCGGTGACGACCACGGCCGGAGGGAGCCCCGCGAGGACGCCGTGGAGCGGCGACGCTCTCGGGTCGCTCCGGTCACCCGCGTCTGCGTACTGGTCCCAGAACCATCGCATCAGTGACGTGGTGAGGAGGTAGCCGTCGCCGTTCTCCGCATACGAGGCGCGGCCGAGGTCACAGTCCGTCACCGGGTTGAGGAGCAGCTGACCGGAGAGGTGCGGGCCGCCCACCTGGCGCGCCATCTGGCAGACGACGGCGGCCAGGTTGGCGCCGGCGCTCCATCCGGTCACGGCCAGCTGCCCGGGTATGCCGCCAAGCTCGCTCGTGTTGTCATCGAGCCACGCCACCGCGGCCCACGCGTCCTCGACGGCGGCGGGGAACCGGGCCTCGGGGCCGTGTCGGTAGTCGAACGAGACCACGAGGCAACCCGACCGGTCGCACAGATCGCGGCACAGTGGGTCGTCGGACGTCTCGCTCCCGAACGTCCACCCGCCACCGTGGAAGTACGCCGCCACGGGGTGCGGCCCGGGCGATGCCGGCCGGTAGAGCCGGTAGCGCAGGGGACCGGCGGGTCCAAGGAACGCACCGTCGACGATCTCCCCCACGTCTGGACCCGGCGGACGGGCGGACTCCGACGCCGCCATGAATTCGCGCGCGCCGTCGACGCCCATCGACTCGAGGGGCGGCAGGTCCAGCGCCGCGAGCGTCTCGAGAACGAGGGCCACGTCGGGTTGGAGGCGGCGGATCACGCCGTCGTTACACCGCACGCCGTCGGGGCCGGACAGCGCGAACCCCAGGTAGCCAGCGGCTGCCACCTCGTCGCAGACCTTCCGGTAGGCGTCGACCCCGCCGATGTAGGGCAGGAACATCTTGGGCTTCCCGGGCACGTTCGCCCCCATGTACCAGGAGTTGGCCCTCGGGTACAGCGTGATCGCGGCGCAGTCCTGCACGTGCTGGTTCCACCCCGCCTCCGCCAGCGTGGTCGGCTCGATGCTCTCGAGCCCGCTCGCTTCCATGTACCCGAGGCACTCGGATATCCACTCCGCGTGTTGCTCGATCGAGACCACCATGTTCGACAGTACCGAAGGGCTGCCCGGTCCGGTCACCGTGAAGAAGTTGGGGAAGCCGGTGGTCGTCAACCCGAGGTACGTCGACGGGCCGTCGGCCCATTTCTCCTTGAGGGACACCCCGCCACGGCCCCTGATGTCGACCGACACCAACGGTCCGGTCATGGCATCGAAGCCGGTCGCGTACACGATGGTGTCGAACCCGAGTGACTCGTCGTCCGTGTCGATGCCGGTCTCGGTGACCGAGGTGATCGGGTGCTTCCGGAGGTTGACCAGCCGCACGTGGGGGAGGTTGAAGGTCTGGAAGTAGCCGGTGTCGAGGCATGGCCGCTTGGTGCCGAACGGGTAGTCGGTCGGGCAGAGATCCTCGGCCGTCTCGGGGTCCTCGACGATCGAGCGGATCTTCTCGCGGAGCATCTCGGCCACGATCTCGTTCGAAGCGGGGACGAAGGCCTGGTCGGCGAACACGCCCAGGATGGGGAAGAGCTCACCGAGCTCCCACGCCTCCTCGAACCGCTGGCGCCGGGTCTCCTCGTCCGCCGTCACACCCAGGACCGTCGTCGGGTCACCGGGGACCCCGCCCCGGGAAGTGCGCGCCGCCGCCCGGTAGGCGTCCCGGTCGGAGGCCACGGCAGCCAGGCGGTCGGGGGGAGGCGGACCGTTGTGCGCGGGGATCGAGAAGTTCGGCGTGCGCTGGAACACCGTCACCTGGGCGGCGTCCGCGGCGATCAGCGGTATGCACTGGATGCCCGACGACCCGGTGCCGATCACCGCGACCCGCCTGCCCGTGAAGTCGACACCTTCGTGGGGCCATTGACTCGTGAAGTAGACGTCGCCATCGAATCGCTCGACGCCCTCGATGTCCGGCGTCTTGGGGGCGGACAGGCAACCGCTGGCCATCACGAAGAAGCGGCACGTGACCTCGTCCCCGGTGTCGGTCCGGACGGTCCAGCGCCGGTCCGGCTCGTCCCAGCGCGCCGATTCGACCCGGGTGGCGAAGACGAAGTCGCGGCGCAGGTCGTAGCGGTCGGCGACCAACGCGAGGTACTCGAGGATCTCCGGCTGGGTGGCGTACTTCTCCGACCACGTCCACAGCTCCTCGAGCTCCGGATCGAAGCTGTAGGTGTAGTCGGTCGTCGGGATGTCGCACCGCGCACCGGGATACCGGTTCCAGTACCAGGTCCCGCCGACGTCGGCGGCCGCCTCGAACCCCCTGACCGCCAAGCCGATCTGGCGCAGACGGTGCACCAGGTAGAGGCCGGAGAACCCTGCCCCGACGACGACGACGTCGAAATCCTGCTCTCTGACGTTGGTGCTCCGCACGGAGTCCCCCTTGTCCAGTGTCGCCGCTTGCCCTGCGGCTGTGCCCCCGAGGCATTATGGCGCGAACAGCGGTCCGGGCCTCGGTCCCGCCCCACCACCCTCGACGAGGAGGAGCTCCCATGCCGGCATCGGCGGACATCGTGGTCGTGGTGACGGGGGGCGCCCACGGAATCGGTGCGGCGACGTGCCGTGCGTTCGCAGCAACGGGCGCCCGGGTGGCCGTGGTCGACATCGACGACTCCGCCGCCGCAGCACTCTCCTCCGAGCTCGGGCCTGCGGCGAGCTCGCATCACGCCGACGTCACCGACACGTCCGCGGTGGCCACCATGGCCGGCGAGGTCCTCGCCGCCCACGGGCATGTCGACGTCCTGGTCAACAACGTCGGGCACTGGCTGCGAGTCACCCCCTTCCACCTCGGCGGACCGGAGCACTGGGCCGAGATCCTGGCGGTGAACCTCACCCAGGTGTTCTCGGTCACGAAGGCCTTCCTGGGTCAGATGATCGATCGTGGCCGCGGGGTGATCGTCAACGTCTCGTCCGTCGAGGGCGTGCGTGCCTACCCGAGTGATCCCGTCTACGCCGCAGCGAAAGCCGCGGTGAACCACTTCACCGCTTCGATGGCCCTGGCCTACGGGCACAACGGGATCCGCGTCGTGGGCGTCGCCCCGGACATCACCAACACGCGGCAGGTCCCCTACGACGACTCCGTGCGGTCCGACCCGCGCTGGAGCTGGTGGGCCCCCGTGGGCCGGTTCGGGACGCCCGAGGACAACGCCGACGTCATCGTGGCCCTGGCCTCGGACCAGTTCCGGTTCGTCACCGGGGCGGTCGTCAACACCGACGGCGGCACCGTCGTGGGTGGCGGCTGGTTCTGGAACGAGAAGGCAAGGCGTTTCGTGAACCGTCCAGCCGGGCTCGACGGCTGACCCTGCCGCTCGCGCCTACGCCAGCGGCAGGCAGTACTGCTTGATCACGACGAAGTGCAGGGTCGCGCCCACCAGGGTGCACAGGTGGAAGACCTCGTGGTAGCCGAAGATCGTCGGCCACGGGTTCGGCCGCTTCCTGGCGTAGACGAGCGCGCCGGCGGTGTAGGCCAAACCGCCGGCGAGCAGCAGCAGGAACCCGGCGGCGCCGAGCGCGTGCAGCACGGCGGGTGCGACCAGCACGGCGGACCATCCGACGACGACATAGGGGATGGCGACCGCCCACTTCGGGGCGTCGAGCCAGACTTGGCGCATCGTGATCCCGGCCACCGCTCCGACCCAGACCACGACCAGGATGGTGACCTGGGCCACGCCCGTGAGGGCCAACCCGGCGACCGCCGTGTTGGTGCCGGCGATGGCCACGAAGATCGTCGAATGGTCGGCCCGCCGCATCCTCCGCCGGGCCGGCGGGGACCAGCGGATCATGTGGAAGGCGGCGCTCACCCCGAAGAGCGCGGCGATCGAGACCACGTAGACGACCAGCGCCGCCTTGGTCCCGGCCGTCGGGGCTTCCGCCACCAGGGGCGGCCCGGCGATGCAGATGGCGACGAAGCCCAGCGCGTGCAGCCACCCACGCATGAGCGGGCGCACCGCAGCGGGCTGCGCCGGCCCTGCGGCCGGGTCCTGGGCCGGGTCCTGGGCCGGTCCTGGGCGGCTCGGGTGCGCCGGTGACGGCTGGCATCACGACCCGATGGTAGTGGTGGGACCGCACGATTCCCGGCGGCTACGCCGGCGGGGCCCCTCGTCGGGCGTCGCGCGCGGCACGGCGGGCGGCGTCGGCCGAGTTGAGCCGCTTCATGGCGCCCAGCGGGTCCTCCTTGAACGCCTGCACCGACGCCTGGTGACCGGCCAGGGCCTGGAACTCCGATCCGGCCCGGACGGCGGCGCGCACCCCCATGATCTCGGCCTGACGGTGGACCATGCGCTTGTTGATCTGCGCCAGGTCGCTGGCCACGCCGGCCACGGTGGAGGCGACGTCGAGGACCTCGTCCTCGAGGTCGCCGGCCGGGAAGGCCCGGTTCGCCCAACCGATGCGCGCGGCCTCGGTCCCGGTCATGGCGCCTCCGGTGAGCATGATCTCCATGGCCCGCCGCAGGCCGAGGAGCGGCATGTGGTACTCGAAGTCGGGAGGGCTGGCCACGCGCACGACCGGGTAGTCGATGCGGGCGTCCTCGGCCACGTAGACGAGGTCGCACGCCTGGGCCAGCTCGGTGGCTCCCGCGATGGCGTAGCCGTGGACCTGGGCGATCACCGGCTTGGCCAGGTCCCACAGGTCGAACCAGTTCTGGGTGACGTGCCGGGCCCAGGCGCCGTCCCCCGGCGCCGTGTGGAACGGTGGCTCGTCCATCAGGCCGCCCCCGAGGTCGTAGCCGGCCGAGAAGCAGTCACCGGCACCCCGGATCACGGTGACCCGGACCTCGTCGTCGGCGTCGTGCGCCTCGAGCACGGCCAGCAGCTCGGCGCGCATGGGGGTCGAGATGGCATTGCGCTTCTCGGGCCGGTGCAAGGTGATGCGGGCCACGCGGTCGGCGGGGCGGTCGACCAGGATGGTCTCGAAGTGCCCGGAGCCGGCCACGCTCACGCCTCCACCGTGTCCCGCGTGCCCGCCAGCTCGGCCAAGAGATCCAGCACGGCCGCGTCGTCGGCGCGGACGATCACGCCGGTGAGGCCGCGACGCGTCCAAGGCTCCCAGCGCGCGGCGGATCCGCTGCTCCGAGCCGTACAGGCCGCCGTCGTCGAGGTACTCGTCGGGCACGGCGGCCACCGCCTCCTCACGCCGGCCCGCCAACCACAGTTCGTGGATGCGCGCGGCCGCCTCGGGGAAGCCGCGCCGGGCCATGGCCTCACGGTGGAAGTTGTGGGTGGCCGAGCCCATGCCGCCGACGTACATGGCCGTGAGCGGTTTCATGGCGTCGAGGCAGGCCTGCACGTCGTCGGTGACGGTGACCGAGGCGTTGGCGAAGATCTCGAAGGAGGTCGGCCGCCCCCCACGGGCGGCGAAGCCCTGCTCGAGCGCGGGGCCGTACACGTCCGGGCCGTCGGCACCCCAGCCCATCGGCAACATCCCGTCTGCCACCTCGGCGCACAACTCGGTGTTCTTCGGTCCGCCGGCGGCCAGCCAGACCTCCACCCGCCCGGCCGGATGGAGGATCGACCGGAGCGGCTTACCCTGCCCGGTCGCGCCGGGCCCGGTGAAGGGCAGGGGGAAATCCGGCCCCTCGTTGGTCAGCGGCTCCCGGGCGAACACCGTGCGCATGACGGCGACGTACTCGCGCAGGCGGCGGTTCGGGCTCCCCCAGGGCTGCCCGTACCAGCCCTCGACGATCTGCGGGCCCGACACGCCCAGGCCGATGATGACGCGGTCTCCCCCGGCCAGGGCGTCGATCGTGAGGGCGTGCATCGCCGTGGCGGCTGGCGTCCGTGCCGCCACCTGCACCACCCCGGTGCCGAGCTTGATGCGAGTGGTCAGCGCGGCCAGGTACGCCAGCGGCGACAGGGCGTCGGCACCGTACGCCTCGGCGGTCCAGACCGAGTGGAAGCCCAACGCCTCGGCATGACGGACCAGCTCGACCGGCACCTCGAGGGTGGCGCCACGGTAGAGGTCGAGGCCCAACGCCAGCTTCATGGCGGCAGTCTCGCGCTTGAGGGCCGGTCGCGGAACGGGAGCGACTCGACGCGGCAGACGGTACTTCGTCGCCTCGCCCACGACCGTGCGGGCGAGCCTGACTCAGCGTGCGTCGCGGCGCCGACGGGATCGGGCCAGGACGACCATCGCGCTGCCGGTGGCCACCAGCACGAGACCCAGCAGGCCGGCCAACCGGTCCCCGGGAGTCGAATCCCGACGCGGCCAGCTGCCCACCGGTGGCGCCGGCGGCGTAGGTGTTGGTGAAGGTGACCACCGTGGTCACCGACGTCGTGTCGCTCCCCACGGCCAGCGCGGCCAGGTTGCCCTGCACCGCAACGCCGTTGGAGGTGATGGCGGACGCCGTCGTCACCGAGGCTCCCGGCGCGACGCCCGTGGCGGTCTCCGAGATCTGGCACACGGTCGGGAAGGGGATCGAGAGCGCCGTAGGCAGCCCGGCCGGGGTGGCCTGACCGGGGGCGACGGGCAACGTCGCGGAGGCGCCGTCGCCACAGGTGGCGCTGACCACGGCGTTCCCGTGCTGGGCCGCCACGTTCCCCGCGATCACCTTGATCAGGTCCAGGGAGCTGGGCGCCACGAGCTGGTAGACGAAGTCGCACGTCAGCACGGGCGCGGCCGCCGTCCCGAGCTGCACCTGGAGCTGGTCCGGCCCGACCGGCGTCACCGGTCCGCTGGCGTCGCACGACGGGTCACCGGCCAGCACCCAGTGCCCGCCGCTGCTCAGGTCGGGCGCCAGAGGTTCGATGGTCCACGTCCCGAGCAGGGGGTTGGTGCTGTCCCCGATGGCGACGGCGGCGGTGCCCGATGCCGTAGTGGTCGCGACCTGGTTCAGCACCTCCCCGCCGTCGGACTCGATCCGGGCGCCGAACGTCCCGGTGCCACCGAGCGTGGTGAAGCGCACGACGAGCCCTCCGGTCGCCTGCAGCTCGTTGGTGAAGGTGCACGAGGTGCCGCCGCCCGACGGCACGGTCACGGTCACCGACGTGCCGTTCCCGACCTGCGGCAGCTGCCCCGTGGTGAGGCAGACCGTGCCGGCCCAGGCCCAGCGCCACCCCGGGGCCGGCGTGGGCAGGTTCTCGGCCACGGTCCACTGCCCGGCGGTCAGGCCCGGGATCGTGCCCGTCCCGGCGTTCTGCGCGCCCGGCTGCACGGTCAGGCTCACGGTCGACGTGGTGCTGGTGGGACTGGTCACGGTGTAGGTGAAGGCCTGGGGCAGGACTCCCGAGGGGATGGGGCGCCCGTCGGCCGAGACGACCTGCTTGTTGATCTCGCCGGTCCCGCTCGGCGGCGGCGCCAGGTCGTTGGTGAAGGTACAGGTCACCGTGTCGAGGGGTGCGAGCGTGATGTTCACCTGGTCGTTGCCGCCGCTCACCGTCGAGCTGGGGTCGTTGCCCGAGTAGCTGAACGTGCTCCCCCCTGACTGCGACGCGCAGGACAACCCGGTCAGCTGGAACCCGTCGGGGACGGTCTCGGCCGCCGTCCACGGCGCGTTCGACCCGGTCGCCCCCCGCACGAAGGTCTCGCCGGCGCTGGCGGCATTGGCCGGGACCGTGACCGAGAAGGCTCCCCCGGGGTTGTAGGAGACCGTGCCGGCGAAGTCGAAGGTCTGGGGCGCGGGCAGCGTGGTGGCCAGGGCCTTGCGGATGACGATGGTGCCGGCCGTCGGCGGCGGCTGGATGTAGAACGCGTAGCAGAACACGTGCGCCATCCCCGAGGGGTAGCCGATCCACTCGACGTTGTCCCCGTTGACGTTGTCCATGGCGCAGCGCAGGGCGGCGAACCCGTACTGCTCGCCCAGACCGTTGAGCGGCTGCGACGGCGTACCGCCCATGACCCAGAAGTTCCCCCGGCTGGCCAGGGAGACCTCCGCCGAGGTCAGCGTGAAGGTCGTGGCGCCGGCGACCTGTTGGCCGGTGGGATTGCCGTTACTGTCGAGCAGCGGCACCGACGCCTGCGTCGTCACCTGACGGTTGGCGACACTCGAGGTCCCCGTCACGTAGCTCAGGTTCGTGCCGGGGGCGTTCGGGGCGATGCCGTTGCCGAAGGCGAACGTCCAGTTCGGCAGCGGCTTGCAGGCGGTCTGGGGCGCCAGCCCGTCCTCCACCGCCGGGTCGACGGCGACGAAGTTCTTGTACGGCGAGTCAGGGCCCAGGTTCTCGAGCGACTCCATGATGTTGTTCCGGGCCCGGTTGGCGAAGACGTCGGTGTACGTCGGGCAGACGCGGGCCACCATGGTGACGCTGTACTGCGCCGTCCCACCGGACTCGCTCACCGCAGGAGTCGCTGCTCCCGCCGGCGCGGCCAGCGTCGCCGTCGAGGCAGCCAGGAGCGCGCCCAAGGCCAGCATCGCGGTCGACGCGCCCCCGCGCGTCCGGAACCTCACTTCGGCTCACCCTACCGGTGCCTCGCTCCACAACGGTGGAACCCGCTCGTCGCGGTCAGCCGATCGGCGTGAATTGATCGATCGGCGTGAATTGGAGGTGCAGCTTCTGGAGGCCGCGCAGGATGTACGTCGGCGCGTACTCGTAGCGTCGGTCGCCCGCAGGCCCGTGCGCCGCCTCGGACACCGTGATGTCACCCATGCGCGCCAGGAGGCGCTCGATGCTGATGCGCGCCTCGGCGCGCGCGAGCGGGCCGCCGGGGCACGCGTGCTCGCCTCGGCCGAAGGCCAGGTGCTCCTTGGCGTTCTCGCGGTCCGGGCGGAACTCGCCGGGGTCCTCGAATCGGCGCTCGTCACGGTTGGCCGCCCCGTTGAGGACCATGAGCGTGGTCCCGGCCGGGATGGCAGTCCCGCCGACCACGGCGTTCCGGCGGGCCAGGCGGAAGTCGCCCTTGACCGGGCCCTCGAACCGGAGGACCTCTTCGACGAATCCGGGGATCAACGTGCTGTCGTCGCGCAGCGCGGACTGGAGCTCCGGCTGCTCCCCCAGGATCTGGAACGAGGCGGCGAGGAGCCGGACGGTCGTCTCCTGGCCGGCCGTGAAGAGGTTCGCCGCCACCCGGACCACGTCGATGACCTCAGGCAGCGAGCCGTCGGGGAAGGTGGCGGTGGCCAGACCGGTGAGCACGTCGTCGCGGGGCTCGCGGCGCCGGTCCTCCACGTACGTCGAGAAACGGTCATAGAGGAACTCGAGCGGCGAGTGACCCATGCGACTCCGAGCCCGTGCTGCCGAGCCCCTGCTCGCGGCGGTGGCGGCCGCCGCCCTGGAGCTCCTCGCGGAACCACTCGTGGTCCTCCTCGGGCACGCCGAGCAGGTCCGCGATCACGTAGAGGGTGAAGGGGCCGGCGAAGGCCCTGATGAACTCGCACTCCCCCTTGGCCACGAACTCGTCGATCTGGCGGTCGGCGTGCCGCCACATGAACTCCTCGTTCTCCCGGAGCCGCTTGGGCGTGATGAGGCGCATGAGCATGCCCCGGTGCGCCTTGTGCTTCGGCGGGTCCATGGTGGTGATCTGGTCGCTGAAGGGCAGCTGGTCGCGATACTGCTCGATCAGGTCGCTCACGTCGTCACCCTCGAGCGGTACGGGGAACCCCGGGAACGGACCGGTGACCGAGTTGCACGACGAGAAGGTGTTCGGATCGGTGTACACCGACACGGCCTCGTCGTAGCCGGTGACCATCACGACGTCGTGGTGCGTTTCGCGCTGCACCGGGCACTGGGCGCGGAGGTAGTCGTAGTAGGGGTACGGATCGGCAATCAGCTCGTTGCCGCGGAAGAAGTCGATGGCTTCCAAGTCGGTCATCAGCCCTCCTGCACGCTCACACCCGACACCGCGGGCCTGCCCGCCGGCACCGTCGACCGGGTGAGAATCACCTTCTCGTAATGGGAGAGCACCCTACTTGATGCCCCACCCCGCTGGGGGCGTCAGACTCGGGCGTGCCCCACGACCCCGAGCAACCCGGCGAGCGACCCGCGCCACCCCTCGGCGGTACCGGGGCGGACCCCGCCCCGGTACCGACCACGGCAGGCCCGGACGCGGCTGTCGGGCCGGCTGTCGGGCCGGCTGTCGAAGGGGAGGCCGCGCGCGCCGGCCGCGTGCGGCGATGGGTGGGCCAGGGGAGGCAATGGACCGACCTCGAGCGGGCGCGGGTCGAACACGCGCTCGAGGAGCGGCGCCACACCTCGTCGATCATCGGCGCCGGCTTCGACATCCGGGAACTCGACGTGCACGTCGGCGGGGGAATCCTCGCCGGCGCCGTCGCCTTCAGGATGTTCCTCTTCTTGGTGCCCTTCGTCTACATCGTCTTCAGCCTGGTCGGCCTGACGGCGCGGACGATCAGTGAGGACCCGGCGGAGCTGGCGCGGACGGTCGGCATCACCGGTGTGCTCGCCAGCGCGGTGGTCAACGGCCAGGACATCAGCCCCTTGTCCCAGGTGATCCTGCTCGTCGGCGCCGCCTTCGCCCTGTTCCTCACCACGAACAGCCTGGCCAAGACCCTCTACGTGGTCCACTGGCTCGTCTGGCGCGCCGGCCGGTCCAAGCCGGCCGCCCTACGCGCCGTCGGCGCCACGGTCGGGATCGCGCTCGCCATGTCCGTCCTCGCCGTGCTCGCGAACAAGCTGCGGGCGAACCTCGGCATCCCAGGGTCACTGCTGGTGGTGGTCGGGGTGACCGCGATCTCGTTCGGCGTCTGGTGGTGGGTGTCCTGGAAGCTCCCCCACGCCCCGATGTCCCCGCGCGGCCTGGTCCCGGGCGCCGTCTTCGTCGCCCTGGGCGCCGACGCGATGCACGCCTTCACCACCTACTGGATCGGCCCCTACGTCTCGCACAAGTCGAGTACATACGGGGCTGTCGGGATCGCGCTGGCCGTGCTCCTGTGGGTCTACATCTTCGGCCGCATCGTCGTGGGCTCGGCCGGGATCAACGTCACCTTGTGGCGTCGTCGGCCGGGCGCGCGGGCTGACGAGCTCGGCGACCAGGGTCCCCCGATGGCGCGGGACCCTGGTGCGGTCGCGCACCACGACCCGGGTCCCGCGGGGGGCTGACCCGGGCCGGGCGGCCCTCCTTGTGCTCAGGTACTGCGTTCATGTGTGCTCAGGCACTGTCCTCAGGCACCGGGTGTGTGGTGCGCGATGAGCTCGATCCAGGTGATGCTCGACGGTGGGCCGGTGATGCCGCCCTCGGCCAGGGCGGCGGCGAGCCGCTCCTCCATGAACTTCGCCTGGTGCTCGGGCGTGTCCCACACCTCGGTCACGACGAGGTGGCCGTTGTCGTTGAGCCCTGCCGCGTGCACTCGCAGGCCGTCGGGCCAGTTCCCCGATCCACTCACCGGGTCGATGCCGAGCGCGGCGTTGACGGCCTCGTACTCCTTGGTGGTGACGCCCTCGAACTCCAGGATCACTTGTGACGGCATGTGGTCTTCCTCTCATCGTGGGCCGGCCGTTGGTGTCCGGCCCCGTGGTGTCGGCTCTGCGCGCGGGCACGAAGTCCGTACCGCGCTGCTCACCCTCCAACCCGGGCGACCGTGATTCTGCTCCTTCTGCGGCGACCACGCTCGTTCTGCGGCGATCACGCTCGTTCCACGGCGACCACGCTCGGCCCCGAAGTGCTGGCGTACGCTCGGCCGCGTGCGCGCCGTCGTGTTCGACATGGCCGACCCCGACTTCCCGGCCTCGCTGACCGACCTCCCCGAGCCGGGGCTGCCCGGTCCGGCCTGGGCCCGGGTGGCGGTGACCACGGGCGGGATCTGCGGTAGCGACCTGCACCTCTTCTCGCACAACGTCGGGCCGTCGCCGGCCCTGGTCGGCATCGGTGTGTTCCCCTTCGTCCTCGGGCACGAGACGGCCGGGCGGGTGGTGGACGCCGGGCCGGAGTGCCCGGTCGCCGTGGGGACCCGCGTGGCCGTCGACCCGTGCATCACCTGCCTGCCCCGCGGCATCGACCCGCCCTGCGCCAGTTGCGCCCGTGGCTGGGCCTCGTCGTGCCTGAACCTCGACAGCGGCGTCCTGAGCTCCGGCCGCTCGCTCGGATACACGCAGAACCTGGGCGGTGGCTGGGCTGACTCCGTGGTGGCGCACGCCTCGATGCTCCACCCGCTCCCCGACGGGGTCGAGGACCGGGGCGCCAGCCTCTACGAGCCGGTGTCCATCGCCTGCCACGGGTTGCTGCGCGCCCGACCCGAGGACGGGCAGCCCGTCCTCATCGTCGGCGCCGGCATCATCGGGTTGTCGGCGCTGGCCGCGCTGCGCGGGCTGTTCCCGCGCTGTGAGGTGACCGTCCTGGCCCGCCACCCGCACCAGGCTGCGGCGGCACGGGCGTGCGGTGCGGACCACGTCGTGCTGAGCGACCCCGAAAACGGCCACTGGGAGGAGCTGGCGCAACGCTCGGGCGCCCGGGTGGTCGGCCGAGGGCGTCACCAGATGCTGATGGGCGGCTTCCCCTACGTGGTCGAGGCCGTCGGGGCGCCGCAGTCGGTCACCGAGGCGCTGCGGGCGGTCGCCAACCGGGGCACCGTGCTGCTGCTCGGCGCGGCAGGCGTCAGCGAGGTCGACCTGACCCCGGTCTGGTACAAGGAAGCCGCACTGATCGGCTCCATCGACCACACGGTGGACCGGCACGGCGCTCCGGGGCTCGCCGGCGCGCCGGAGCGCCACTCCGTCGACCGGGCCCTCGACGTGCTGGCGGCGGGACTGCTCCCGCACTCGGTCGTCGTCACCCACGAGTTCGGTCTCGAGGACTACCGCCAGGCCATCGGCACGGCAATCGACCGCACGGGCTCGCAGGCCATCAAGGTCGTGTTCCGCCCCCAGTCGTAGAGCGCCTGGTCGAATCTGGTCCATTCGGCCCCCTAAGGATCCCGCCCACCCCGTCCGACATTGACGGAGGAGCGGAGTGTGCCCGGTCGCCCCGGCGCGCTCGTGACGTGAGGGGAGCGGATGGAACCTGCGGCCTGGGCTGTGCCCGCCCATCCGAGATGGCCGAATTCAACCTGGCGACACATGGGTTGTCACCAGGCCCGCCAGTCCCGGGTCGCCAACGGATGCCGGCCTCGATCGCCGGCGCTCCCGGCGCAGGTCGAGGTGGTGTTCTCCGTCCACAACGAGGCGTCCACCCTCGAGCACTCCGTGCGTGCCCTGCGCCGCGCCCTCGACCAGGCGCCCTTCCGCGCCGTGGTCACCATCACCGACACCGGCAGCACGGACGGCACGGGGCTGGTCGCCAGCCGTCTGGCCGCCAACATGCGAGGTGTGCAGGCCCTGGTCCTCGGCCGCGACGACCACGCACACGCGCTGCGCATGGCCCTGGCGAACAGCCGCGCCGAGGTGGTGGCCTGCATCGAGGCCACCTCGCCCACGGTCATGGCGGACCTCCAAGAGGTCGTGCGCCCGGTGCTCGCGGGGGACGTGGACGTGGCGTCGATCGCCGGCGCCGCCGGGGGCTCGCGGGGCCCCCGCCGCAGCCTGCCCGCCCGCGTCCGCCGGACCCTCGTGCGCCTGCGCCGCGACGTTGCGGGGCGCGACAGGGGACCCGGTGTCAGTGCCGTCCGTCGTGCCCGTGCCCTCGAGATCCTCCCGCTCATCGGGGACGCCGGGCGGTCCGTGCCCGACGAGCTGGTGGCCGCCGCCGACCGGCGCGGCCTGCGCGTCACCGAGATCCCGGTCCACCGATGACCACGGTCGGGCCGGCGGCGACTTCGTCCCCCGGCACGGCGACCAGGCGGCAGCGCGGGGCCCGAGGCACATCTCCCGAATGGCCGGGGACCCTCCGCCTGCTGGCCCGTCCGGCCGCCTACTACCTGGCCTCGCGGGCGCTGGTGCTGGCCGTGCTCCTCGCCGCCGCGCTGGTGGTCCCGGGCCTGCACCCCATGGCCACCCTGGGTTCGCTCTTCGACGGCCGCTGGTACGCCATGATCGCCGAGCACGGCTATCCCCACCGCCTCTTCCAGGAAGGGACGGGGAGCCGCTGGGCCTTCTTCCCAGCACTCCCCCTCGTCCTGCGGGCGACCGCCACGCTGACCGGGCTCCCCATCGCCGACGCCGCCGTCGCCGACGCCTTCGTCTTCGGCCTGGCCTCGGCCCTGGCCATCTGGCTGGCCGTCCGGGAGCTGCTCGGACCCCTCCTGGCCGATCGTGCCGTGCTGCTCTACGTCTTCTTCCCGACCGCCTACGTCCTGTCGATGGCCTACACCGAGGGCCTCTTCATCGCGGCGGCTGCCTTCTGCCTCCTCGCCCTGGCCCGCCGGGCCTGGCTGCTCGCCGGACTGTGCGCGTGCGCTGCGGGGTTCACCCGCAGCGCCGGCGTGGTGGTCGTTCTGGCCGTCCTCGTCACCGCGCTCCCCGTGGCCTGGCGGGACCGGTCCGCGCGGGCGGCCCTCGGCGCCGCGGTCGCCCCTCTCGGACTCCTGGCCTTCATGGCCTACGGCTGGGCCATCGTCGGCACGCCGGTCGCCTTCCTGTCGGCGGAGCGGTTCTGGTACGGCCAGCACTTCGTGTGGTTCGCCACGCCCGTCGTCGCCGCCCTGAGGGCGGTCCGGCACGGCCCCTTCGGGCCGGACTTCGTCTCCGACGCCCTGGCCGGTTGCGCCCTGGCGCTGGGCTTCCTCGGTGTCTGGTGGATGGACCGCATGGGCGCCGAGGCCGGCGGCGATGAGCATGGCGCAGCCGCGGCCGGCGTCCTCGTCCCGGCTGGCGGGGCGAGCGCCCGAGCCGGCACGGTCAGGGTCGCGATCCCCGCCGCCTGGTGGGTGTACACGGTGGGCACGCTGCTCGTCGCCTACAGCGCCTACTTCAGCGCGAGCATCCCCCGCTACACCATGGCCGCCTTCCCTCTGTTCGCGGCCATGGCCTGGCGATTCCGGCGGCACCGGCTCTGGCCGGTGGTAGCGGGTATGGCCGTGGTCCAGGGCGCCCTCTTCCTCGACGTCCTGCGCGCCCTGCACCCCGTGGTCAACCCGCTCGTCCCCTGACCCAGCGGCGCCACGGCCGGCGACGGCGCCGGGTTGCGAGGGCTGCGCTGGGAACCCCATCGCGCTGGGCACCGTGGCCATCCCGCTCGCCCGAGACGCCCACCACCCTGACCAGGAACTTTGAGCTGCCCACGTCTCGGCAATCACGCTAACTTCGGTCGTCATGCAAACGAGGTCCCAGCGTACCGAGCTCGATGTGGGCGCAAGCCCGAGACCGAACAACGGCGCTGGGAACGCACGATGACGGGAGCCGCCACTCCCGAGGTGAATTCGCCGGCCACCAGCGACCCGTTCGCGGCCCTGAGGTCACGGAGCTACGTCGCCATCCTGGTGCTCGGGGCCGTCTTGGGAGTCGTGGTGTCGACGGTGGCCTACTTCTTCTTGGAGTTGATCGCCAAGGTCCAAGCCTGGGTCTACACGGATCTCCCCAAGGATCTCGGTTTCCACGGCGCGCCCCTGTGGTGGCCGTTGCCTTGGCTGGCACTCTGCGGCGTGCTGGTCGCGTTGGCCATCCGCTGCCTGCCCGGCACCGGCGGCCACGAGCCCTCGGAGGGATTCAAGGGCGCCGGGGCAATCCCACCCGTTGAGCTCTTCGGCATCTTCGCGGCGGCACTCGCCACGCTCGGTCTCGGTGCGGTGCTCGGCCCTGAGGCACCACTGATCGCAATCGGAAGTGGGTTGGGCGTGCTGGCGCTCCAATTGGTGAAGCGCGATGCACCCGCAACCGCCACGGTCGTGATCAGTGCGGCGGGGAGCTTCGCCGCCATCGCCACGCTCCTGGGCTCGCCCCTGGTCGGCGCATTCCTGCTCATGGAGATGGCCGGTCTGGGAGGCCCCATGATGGAGATCGTGCTGGTCCCCGGGCTCCTGGCGGCCGGCGTCGGCGCACTGATCTTCGTCGGGCTCAACGACCTGACCGGGTTCGGGTCGTTCTCGCTGAGCGTCTCCCCAATCCCCCACGTGGGAGCGCCTACCGGAACGGAGTTCGTGTGGGCGGTCGTCATCGGATTGGGCGGTGCCATCCTCGCGAAGGGCGTCTTCTCTTTGGCTGTGCGGCTCCGGACCATCGTCGAACCGCGGCGGGTTCTGCTGACCCCGGTGGTGGGCCTGGCGGTTGGCGGACTCGCCGTTGCTTTTTCGGCCGCGACCGGTCGGAGCACCTCGTGGGTGCTGTTCTCCGGGCAGAGCGCGCTGCCATCCCTGGTCGAGCAGGCGTCCGGCTGGACGGTGGGCGCACTACTGCTCCTGCTCGTGTGCAAGGCGCTGGCGTACTCCTTCTCGCTGAGCAGCTTTCGCGGCGGCCCCATCTTTCCGAGCATGTTCATCGGTGCGGCGGCCGGTGTCGCGCTCTCCCATGCCGGCGGCCTCCCGATGATCGCCGGGGTGGCCATGGGTGTCGGGGCGATGACGGCAGGCGCCCTGAAGATGCCCATGACGGCCGTGTTGCTCCCGAGCCTCCTCTTCTCGTCCGACGCCGTCAACCTCATGCCGGTCGTCATCGTGGCGGTCGTCGTGTCGTTCGTCGTCGCCGTCCGGATGAGCCCGGTCCCGCAACCTGTCGATGGACCGACCCCCGCGCACGCTCCAGCACCCACGGGCAATAGCTGAGTCGCTCTGGCGTGCGCGCGCACCGGGCGCTGCCCTGGGGCAAGAACTGCGAGCCACAGCCGTGATCGCGAGGACGTCGCCCGGCGAGAGATGGGCGCCGCGGGTTCAGCCACGGCGAACGAGGCCCCGACGGAGTCAGGTGCCGGCGGGGGTCCCGTCGGGCGGGGCGCCGCGGACGCTGGTGCGGTACATCTCGCGGCGGGCGCCGGCGTAGTCGTTCAGGGCGTTGTGCATGGTGCAGCGGTTGTCCCAGATGGCGAGCGTCCCGGGTGCCCAGCGCAGCCGGCAGGTGAAGTTCTCGTTGATGGCGTGCCGGTAGAGGAGGGCGAGCAGCGGAGCGGACTCCTCTTTGGTCCAGCCGGCGACGCGCACGGTGTACACCGGGTTCACGAACAGCGCGTTGCGGCCGGTGACCGGGTGCACGGTGACCATGGGGTGCACGTGCTCGACGAAGGCGTCGGGCGAAGGGGTGATGGCCATGGACGTCAGGTCCTTCACCTGGTCGAGCGCGCCACCCGTACCGTAGGCCCAGCCCGCCGAGTGCACCGCCGACAGGCCGTCGAGCGTGGCCCGCAGGCCCTTCGACAAGGTCTCGTAGGCCAGGTACTGGTTGGACCACACGGTGTCCCCCCCGCGGTCGGGTACCTCCCGGGCGTGCAGCAACGTGTAGGAGGGCGGGGCGGGCAGGTAGCTCAGGTCGCTGTGCCAGGCGTTGGCGAAGTTGAGGAGGTCCGTCGGCTCCTTGACCACCCGGATGACGTAGGGCCGGTCCTCGAGCGGCTCCACGAAAGGCGTCACGTCGCGCCCTCCGAGCAGGTCGGTGACACGTTCGAGGTCGTCCAGGCTGAGGTCCTGGCCGGGCAGGAAGACCACCAGGTGGTCGGCCAAGGCCTGGCGCAGGCCGTCGAGCTCGCCCGGGTCGCGCGCCGCGGCCAGCTCGATCCCGGTCACGGCGGCCCCGAGCGCCCCGGCCACGGGTTCGACGGCCAGGATCCCGCTACGGGCCGGCGTCACCTGCGGCACCGACCGGTCACCCGAGACCCAGCAGCTCGGCCCCGTTGCGCCAGAAGAAGCGCTCACGTGTCTCCTGGCCGAAGCCCGCCACGGCTTCGGTGAACACCTCGAAGGGGCGCCGGCCCCCTTCGGGGTGCGGGTAGTCGGTGGAGAACATGAAGAGGTCCGGACCGCACTGCTCGAGCAGCCAGGCCGTGTCCTCGAAGGGGAACGGCGTGAAGCGAACCTGGCGCCGCAGGTACTCCGACGGCAGCAGGGTGAGCTCGCCGAGCGCGGGTTCGAACCGGGAGAACGATCGCAGCGCGTGGTCGACGTTGCGCAACAGACCGGGCACCCAGCTCGCCCCGAGCTCGATCGCGGCCCCCCGCAGCCCTGGGTGGCGCTCGAAGACGCCGTCGAGGACCATGCAGGCGAGGAACCGTTCAGGCGAGTGATGGAGTACGGGGAAGTCCTTGGCGCGCAGGTTCTCCCCGCCGCCCAGCCAGTCCTTGGGCCGGGGCCGGCCGTTCTCGTGAAACGCCTTCGGCAACAGCCTGCCGCCCCCCACGTGCAGCACGAAGGGGACGCCCGCCTCGGCCAACCTGGCCCACACGGGGTCGAGGTCGACGTGGGTGGGCGAGAACGCTCCCGGGGCGTCGGAGGGCACCCACAGGGCGGCGACCCCACCCCCGAGCGCCTCCTCGAGCGTGCGCCGGGCCCGCTCGGGGTCGTTCAGCGGCAGGTAGCCGACCGCCTTGAGCCGGGGATCGGGCCCACAGAAGGCGACCATGGCCCGGTTCAGGGCCTCGGTTCCCCCGTAGAGGATGTCGGGATCCTTGCTGAACGCGAAGTGTCCGAGCGCGAAGGTGGGAAAGACCAGCTGAGCATCGATGTGCAGGGCATCGAGCACCCGCGAACGCACCTCGGTGTCGAGCGCACCAGGGGCCATCCAACCCTTCGGACCCTTGAGCACCTCGGGTCCGATCTCGTGGTGGCGGTGCGCGTCCCACAGCTCGGGGAGGCCCGCCATGAGCTCGGCCGCCCCGGAGCCGGCGCCCGCCAGGGCCAATGGGGCCAGTCGGTCACGAATCGCTGGCTCCGCAAACTCACCCAGCCACTCGGGCGTCTCCATCAGGTGACTGTCGGCGTCGAAGATTGCCCGTTGCACCGTCCCCCCGATCCTTTCCCTACTCCAGTCAGCGTAGACCCGGGCCGACACAGAACGCGAGGGAGCACTCAGGCAACATTTATCCGCGTCATAGGTTTCTCTGACCTGGCATTCAGACCCATCGGGTCCAATGGGATCCGTGAGGGGACCCCGGGGGGACCGGGGCCCGTACGGAGGACCGACCACAGATGACTGAGGATCAGAACGACCAGGCGAGCGAGCCGGTGACGGGCGAGCCGACGACGGGAACGACTGCAGAGAGCGCCGGCGCCGAGCAGCCGACGGAGGCCATCGCGCTTCCGGCGACCACGCCGGAGCCGGTGACGGAGCCGGTGACGGAGCCGGAGGCGGCCACCGCTGAGCCCGTGACCGCTGAGGCGGCCGCCGATGAGCCCGTGACGCCCCCGATGGGGCTGCCGGACGGTGGCTCCACTCCCCCGCAGGGCGTCCCGCCTTATGGGGCCCCGGCGCCGGGGACCCAGGGCAGCTACGCCATGGGCGCGCTGGCCGGCAACCCGGCCCTGGCGGCGGCACCCGGTGCCCCGTACGGCTACGGCACCACCCCGCCGCCCTACAGCGGCGCCCCGACCTGGGGCATGCCCGCACCCGCCACGGCCCCCAAGGACCACAAGGTGCGCAACGGCGTCCTGGTCGGCGCCGCCGCACTGGTCGCCCTGGCCGCCGGCGTCGGCATCGGCCACGCGGCGTGGAACAACAACGGCTCGAGCACGCAGAGCTTCTCCCCGGCATCGGGCAACGGATCTGGGAACGGATCCGGCGGCTCGAACGGCGCCAACCCCTTCGGCAACGGCTCGGGGAACGGCTCGGGGAACGGCTCGGGCTCGGGGAACCCGTTCGGTGGGATCTTCGGCGGCTCGGGCAACTCGGGATCCGGGAACTCGGGCGGCGGGTCGTCGTCCGGCGGCTCAGGCGGCCCAAGTGACGTGGACGCGATCGCCGCCAAGGTCGACCCCGGCGTGGTCGACATCAACACCACCCTCGGCTACCAGCAGGAGCAGGCAGCCGGGACGGGCATCGTGTTGACCAGCAACGGTGTGATCCTGACCAACAACCACGTCATCAATGGCGCGACGAGCATCAGCGTGACCGACGTGGGCAACAAGAAGACCTACACGGCGAGCGTCGTGGGCTACGACCGGACCAAGGACATCGCCGTCCTGCAGTTGCACAACGCGTCGGGCCTGCAAACCGCACCCCTGGCCAACCCGGCCAACGTGGCTGTGGGCCAGCAGGTCGTGGGCGTGGGCAATGCCGGCGGCACCGGCGGCACGCCAAGTGCAGCGGGCGGCACGGTCACGGCGACCAACCAGTCGATCACGGCCAGCGACGAGGGTGACGGGACCTCCGAGCAGCTCAGCGGCCTGATCCAGACCAACGCTGACATCCAGCCGGGTGACTCCGGGGGCCCTCTGGTCAACACTCAGGGCCAGGTCGTCGGCGTCGACACTGCAGCCTCTGCCGGGTTCTCCTTCCGGTCGAGCGGCAACGAGGGCTACGCCATCCCGATCAACACGGCGCTGGCCATCGCAAAGGCGATCGAGGCCGGGAACGCCTCGTCCACCATCCACATCGGCCAGACCGCCTTCCTCGGCGTCGAGATCTCGCCGTCGGGCGGGAACAACTCCAACAGTGACGGCGGGCTCGGCGGCTTCGGTGGGATCTTCGGCAACTCGGGGAACACCGGCAGCGGCAGTTCGTCGGTCACCGGTGCGGCAGTCGCCGGCGTGGTCACCAACGGACCGGCCCAGACGGCCGGCCTCGCCCAGGGCGACGTCATCACTGCGCTCGGCGGCCACACCATCGGGTCGGCCAACGATCTGACTACCACCATGAGCCTCTACCACCCGGGCGACAAGGTGAGCGTCACCTGGTCGGACTCGAGTGGGCAGACGCACACGGCCACGGTGCAGCTCTCCTCGGGGCCGCCCCAGTAGGCACCACGAGGCCGGGACCCCGGGCGTCACCGTAGGTGAAGCTCGGGGTCCGCCAGAAGACAGGGAACCGGAACACGCGAAACGTGGGACGAGCGGCGGAGCGATCCGCCGCTCGTCCGCGTCTGCGCGAACCCCTAGCGCTGCCCGAACAGGCGGGCCAACGAGACGATCATGGCCAGAACCGCTGCACTGAGCACACAGATCAGTCCCCAACCGACGCTCACGCTCGGGTTCACGGAGGCCGGGAGCTGCGAGATCTTCTGCACGATGCGGAACATGTCGTAGATGGCGAAGATCAACACCGCCAGCGAGACCACCGTGGTCAGGACGGCGAGCAGGGTCTCCTCGTTGGACATGACCAACCCTCCGAAGACGAGCAGGACGACGCCGCCGGTGAAGGTCGCCCAGCCGTTGACGCCGATCAGCGTCGTGACGCCCTGGTCGATGCCGTTGATGGAGACATGGAAGTCGGCAATCCCGAGCGTCCCCTGCACGTGGATCCACGTGCCCACAGACCCGTACATGAGTGCGATGCCGCTCACCATCAGGAGCAACACGGCCAAGCTGAAGGTCGCAGGAGTCGGGGGGCGCTCCGACCTCCTCTGCAACGCGGGCGGCGGTACGTAGGGGTTCCCGCTCGTCCGGGGAGCGCCGCCCACAGCCAGCGAATCCGCTGCGGGTGCACCAACCAACGGGTCTCCGGCTCCGTCGACCCAGCCGCTTCCGGCGATCCAGTGGCGCACGCCCGACCAGCTGGAGCCGTCCCAGTACGACTGCTCGTTCGGGTTGGTCCCGAGCGCGTACCAGCCGGGATCCCTCGAATCCTGCCTGGCGTGCCGACCCGCTGCGCTCAGTTCGTCAGGATCGTTTTCCAGGTCTGCGTCCGCCACGGACCACCCCCTCATCGACCGAATCCTCGGCGTGTCTGCACATCACGAACAGTGCTCCAATGTCGCAGTATGCATCGCGGCTGATCGGAATTCGCGGATACACGGAGACGCCGCCCACCCATGATGTCGTCGCGCTGCTCGTGGCTCGAGGTCATGCGCGCGGGTTCCCCGTTTTCACGGGGGTGACAAGTAGGCTCGCTCCTGTGCCCCGGCGTGTCCGGTTTGACCCCAATTCCCCCTCCGTCGAACAGGACCGTCGGGGCCACTATCGCTTCCGATTCGAAACGGATGTCATCCCTGCACGAACAGAGGTGACATCTCCGTACGATCAAACGTACGAATATCGAACGCACGCATAAAGAGGTGTTCGTACACGCGTGTGTGCGGTCAGCGGCCGCAAATCGAAACACCACGAAGGGCCATCGAACAACACGAAGGGCCTTTGACAAGATGCGCTCCCACGACGTGGTGACGGGGTGTCGCCGTGACGTGAGAAGGCGAACACCTGATGTCGGGACGCTCAGGACCGTCCAGCGGGACCCGGATCGCATTCGAAAGCACGCGGGTACCCGGTGCGATGTCTGCTCGGCGTGGCATGGCGGCTCGGCCAGGACCAGCCCGGGTCTCCCGCTGGCCGCTGGCCGCTGGCCGACACCGAGCAAGGGGGCATGGGCCGCCGTGTTGTGCGTTTCTTGTGATGCCACACCACGGCGGTCGCCTCCAAGTGGCCTCACCTTCAACTTGAGGTTCACGGCCCTGGGGCTCCGGGCCGAGGCGTTGGTCGTGGTGGCGAGTGACGCCAGGAGTGGATCCGCCCTCGTCAGGGGCATGTGAGGTTCGCGCGCGGGCCGTGGCGGGCGCCCGGCGAAATTCCTGCTCAGGTCTGACGGGGCGGCGGCCGACACCTCTGAGAGCAACCGCCACAAAGGGCGGTCAACAAATGCAGCGTTCGCTATTGGGCAAGCGCTGTTTCAGTTAGGATTTCGGTCACCTAGTTGCAATTTCGTTGACTCGTTGGCGGAGTCGACGAGGTCGGGCGTAGGCGGTCCGCTAATCAGGAGCTGGCTTTGGCGAAGCGGCGAACCGACATCGAATGGATTGAAGAAGGGCGCGCTGGACTGGCGCGCCCGTCCGAGCGCACGTCCGTCACCGAGTGCCCGAAGCGTGTCTGGACGGCCAGATGAACCCGTGCCGCAGATCAATTCACCCGGTCATGGCGGCCCGTGAAGCGACGCGCCACCGTGCCGGGCTGGAGGGCTCCGTGAACACGGACGAAGCCGGGTTCTCCCTGGTCGAGCTGGTGATCGTGATCGCCATCCTGCCCATCGTCATCGGGGGCATCGCGGCCGCCCTGCTGTCGGTGCTCGGCTTGCAGAACAGCGTCTCGCAACGCGTCGGGAACTCGAACGACGCCCTCGTGAGCTCCGCCAACTTCAACAAGGACGTCCAGAGCGCCCAGCAGATCGAGAACCTGACCACCCCGGCCTGCGGCGCCAGCACGCAGACCCAGGTCCTCGGGCTGGAGTGGGGCCAGGACGTGAACGGCACGTACCACAACGTCGTTTCCTATGTGCTGAACCCTCTCAGCACGACGAACCCGCCAGGTACGACGACCCAGCTGCTGCGCCAGATCTGCAACTCCGGCGCTTCCGCGACCCCCGACAGCACGTTCACGGTCGCCAACGACGTCAACACCCCGACCGTCACCTACAACCCGACAGGGTTCCTCTCCTCCAACCCCCTCAGCGGATGGAAGTCGACGCAGGGCCTCTTCGGCGTCACGCTCAACATCACCGGCGGAAGCAGCTCCGGAGCGAAGGGGCAGTTCAGCTACTCGTTGAGCGGACTTCCCGGTGCCAGCGCGTCGACGGGCTCGGTGTCGCAGCTGGTGCAGGCGCCGAACCCCGCCGGCTGCAACCTCGCCAGCCCGGGCAGCGGGACCTACGCCAACGTGCTCTGCTTCGCCGACTTCTCGAGCTTCACCGACCCGAGCG
Organism: uncultured Acidimicrobiaceae bacterium; assembly: GCA_963781955.1. Classification (GTDB taxonomy): domain Bacteria; phylum Actinomycetota; class Acidimicrobiia; order Acidimicrobiales; family RAAP-2; genus Bog-473. The sequence continues at coordinate 800,583 of CAWAHU010000001.1, read as the reverse complement.
GCGCGTGCCAGCAGATGAGGCTGTCCATCGCGAACTCACCGGACTACCTGCAGTTCTGCGTCATCGCCACCCCTCAGAACTCAATTCGTCCCAATGTGCTCCCGACGTACTACAACCCGGGCACGGGGCAGGGCCAGTACAACTCCGAGGCCTATCTCGGGAACAACGGCTTCTACACGGGCGTCCAGGGCGAACCGGCCCTCTACCAGCAGGTCAACGCCGGCCTGAGCACCATCACCTTCACCAACATCCAGGTCACGAACGCCGTGGGCCAGCCGGCCACCGGATGGACGCTGGTGGCCGGCGACGCCGAGTCGACAGACACGAACGGGTGGCTGGTCTTCCAGAACTCCAATGTGAACTGGTCGATCCTCCCGAACACGAGCACGTCCCTGTGGGGCAATTCCTGCTTCAACAGTGCGAGCCCCAACAACAACGGTGCCTTCCAGTGGACCGGGCCGATCCCGCCGTCAACGACCGATGTGGGGACGCCAACAAACGGGCCGCCCCCGGCGCAGAACGCGACCCCGCTCACGGTCGGCCCGGCTCCGGGCTACGCGACGGGCGCATCGGCCATCCTCTGCGAAGGCGACTCGCAGCTGAACAAGACCGGGACGATGATGGTCGCCGCGCCAGAGCCCAGCGGCTCGAGCGCGCCGCAGAACGTGAGCATCACCCTCAAGGGTGAGGGCATCCAAGCGATCTTCCTGGCGGTGCTGCTGTGAGGCGAGCATCGGCGTTCATCGAACGCCTCGTCAGCCGGTGGACGCACCGCCCGAGCCTCGGAGACGGAGCCACCCCGGACTCCGAGCGCGGTGACACGCTCGTCGAGGTCCTCATGGCTCTGATGGTGCTCAGCATCGCCGCCATGGCGCTCCTATTCGGTTTCGCCACCTCCATCACCGCCTCGGTGGAGCACCGCAATCTGGCGTCGCTTGACGCCTCCACGAGGGTCGCAGCCAACGAAGCCATCGCCGACGTCCAGCAACAGGCCCAGCTGGCCGCTGGTACTTCGAACGACCCGTTCGTGTGCCCGACCACCTTCGTCCCAACGTTCACGAACCTGACCGGTTCGTTCACCGTGGCAACTCCTCCGCCGGTCCAGTACTGGAACGGCTCGAGCTTCGGCGGCAGCTGCATCCCGTACGCCCCCCAGCAGTACACGCTCACCGTCTCGTCGGGTACCTACAGCACCTCGGTGGATGCCGTCGTCTACTACCCAGGAGCGCCGCCCTCGCCCAATGGCGTCGGCCAACCGACACAGCTGGTGTGGATTCAGCAGCCCATCAGCGGCACCACGGGCACCCCCATCGCTCCCCAGCCAGAAGTCGCCGTCGAGGACGGGTCGGGCAACATCGTGACCAGCGATTTCTCCTCCGTCACCCTTCAGGTCGTCTCGGGTCCGGGCAGCTTCTCCAACACGTGCTCGGGCGTCGAGTCCTACGGCGTCGTCACGTTCTCGAACTGCAGCCTGAACACCGCCGGCAGCTACTCGATCCAGGCCGTCGACGCCTCCCCCGGCGTGACGGCAACGCCGGCGATCCCGGTAAGCGTCAACGCAGCGCCGCCGGCCAAGCTGGCCTTCACCAGCAATCCCTCGACGGCCAACGCGTCCCAGAGCGCCAACTTGGGACCGGTCACCGTGCAGGAGCAGGACGCCTTCGGCAACCCGATCACGACTGGGGTCGCCGTGACCGTCAACCTGACATCCTCCTCGACCGGCTCTTACGTCTTCGGCGCGCAGAACGCCACCACGCCGACCGGGCCCAAGAGCGTGACGATCCCCGCCGGCCAGTCGTCGGTGACCTTCTACTACGGCGACACGAAGGCGGGCTCTCCCACCCTCACCGCGAGCGTGTCCGGCCTCGCCCCGGACACCCTCTCGGAGACCATCAAGGCCCTCACGACGGTGTCGAAGCTCGGGTTCACCAACAGCCCGTTCACGGCGGGGGCGAGCAACTCGGCCACGGCCCAGTTCACCGTCGCCCTCGAGGACACGTTCGGCAACCCGACGACGAAGGCCACGTCGACCACCGTCAACCTGGCATCGTCCTCGGGCACGGGGAAGTTCGCCAGTTCCTCGGGTGGCGCCTCGATCACGACCGTGACGATCCCGGCCAACACGACATCGGTCAACGCGTTCTACGGCGACCCGACGAACGGCACTCCCACCATCACCGCCTCGGTCACCGGTCAGCCGACGTGGACGGCCACGCAGACCGAGACCATCACCTCCGCAGCGACCAAGCTGGTATTCACGTCGGCCCCGGTGACGGGCAACGCCTACACGGACGCCAACCTGGGCCCGATAACGGTGACCGAGGAGGACGGGGGCGGAAACCCGACGACCGTGGGTGAGACGGTGAACCTGTCGTCGAACTCGACCGGGACCTACATATTCAACGGCACGCAGGGCGCAACGACACCGACTGGGGCGACCAGCGTGACGATCCCCGCGGGCCAGTCGTCGGTGACCTTCTACTACGGCGACACGAAGGCCGGCACGCCCACCATCACTGCTGCCGCCACCGGGCTGACCTCGGCCACCCAGAAGGAGACGATCAACGTCGGACCACTGGCCGCGTTCGCGCCGTCGAACCCCGGCACACAGACGGCCGGCCAGGCCTTCTCCGAGACCATCACGGCGGTTGACGCCGGCGGGAACACCGTGACGAGCTACGGCGGTGCCGGCGGCACGACCTACTGCTTCACCTTCAGCGGCCCCGCCAACTCCCCCAACAACACGGCGCCGAAGTACCCGGTCCAGGGCACCTGCCCCTCCGGTTCCGCGGTGACCTTCACCAACGGCGTGGCGGACGGCCTCGATCACCCTCTACGACGCTCAGACCACGTCCCTCCGGGCAACGTCCGGCTTGATCACGGGGACGTCACCCAACTTCACGGTGAACGCTCAGGCGACATCGGCGTTCTCACTGGCCACCCCTGCCTCCCCCACGGCCGGCCAGGCCTTCCCCGAGCAGATCACGGCGATCGACCCCTACGGAAACACGACCAGCTACGGCGGGGCGGGCGGGACAAACTACTGCCTCACCTTCAGCGGTCCGGCCAACGCACCGAACGGCCAAGCGCCCGCATACCCCGCGGGAATACGTGCGCCGCCGGCCAGTCGCAGGTGAAGTTCACGAGTGGCTCGGCGACGCCTTCGATCACGCTCTACGACGCCCAGACGACCACGCTGACGGCCTCGCAGGGGACGATCACGGGCACCAGCGCTGCCTTCACCGTCTCGGCGGCAGGGCTCGGGACGCTCAGCGTCGCCAACCCAGGCCAGCAGGTGGCCGGGGTTCCGTTCAACGTGACCGTCACCGCGGGTGACGCGTACCGGAACCCGATCTCCGGCACGATCCCCACGACGTTCGGTGGACCGCACACCTCCCCCGGCGGAACCCAGCCGTCGTATCCCTCCTCGCTGACCGTCACCAACGGTCAGGCCATTGGTTCCGTCACGCTGTACGACGCAGAGAGTACAACGCTCCAAGTCGTGTCGGGCGGGGTCACCGGCACGTCCACGAGCTTCACCGTCATCGCGAACGTGGCACAGACCCTTACGGCAACGTCGGGCGCCAACCAGTCGGCCACCGTGAACACCGCTTTCGCCAGCAAGCTGGTGGCCACCGCCACCGACGCCTATGGAAACGCCGTGTCGGGCCTCTCGATCACCTTTAGCGCGCCGCCCAGCGGCGCCAGCGCCAACTTCGCCGCCACTTGCAGCGCCAATCCGCAGACGTACTCATGCCGGCAGAACACCGGTGCGAACGGACAGGCCACGTCGTCGACCTTCACCGCCAGCGCCACCAACGGGACCTACAACATCACGGCGACGGCCGGGGCACTGACCGCCACCTACGCCGAGACGAACAAGGGCAACCAGACAAGTAGCTTCACCTCGACCGCCCCGGCCGGCGCCAAGGTGGGCGGCGCCACCTACACCCCGACGGCCAGCGCCACCTCGGGCCTGCCCGTCACCATCACCGTCGACGCCACCACCTCGGCCAACTGCTCCATCTCGGGCGGCGTGGTGAGCTTCACCGGTGCCGGCAACTGCACGCTCGACGCCAACCAGTCCGGCAACGCCATCTGGAACGCGGCGGCCCAGGTCCAGCAGACCTTCGCCGTGGCCAAGGGCACGCAGGCGATCAGCTTCACCTCGACCGCCCCGGGGAGCGCGGGCGTCGGTGGGGCCACCTACACCGCCATCGCCACAGCCTCGCCGTCGGGCCTGACGGTGACGTTCAGCTCGGGCTCGACCGGGGTCTGCACCTCGGGTGGGACCAACGGTTCGGTCTTCACATTCGTCGGCACCGGCACCTGCATCGTCAACGCCAACCAGGCCGGCAACGCCAACTGGAACGCGGCGGCCCAGGTCCAGCAGACCTTCGCCGTGGCCAAGGGCAGCCAGGTCATCACCTTCACCTCGAGTGCCCCGGGCAGTGCCCAGGTGGGCGGCGCCACCTACACCCCGGTGGCCACCTCCAACTCGGGCCTGCCCGTCACCATCACCGTCGACGCGCTGAGCACGGGCATCTGCTCGATCTCGGGCGGCGTGGTGAGCTTCACCACCCCGGGCACCTGCACCCTCGACGCCAACCAGGTCGGCAACGCCAACTGGAACGCGGCCACCCAGGTCCAGCAGGGCTTCGCCGTGGGCAAGGGCACTCAGGTCCTCACCTACACCTCGACCGCCCCGGCCGCCGCCAAGGTGGGCGGCGCCACCTACACCCCGACGGCCACCTCCAACTCGGGCCTGCCCGTCACCATCACCGTCGACGCCACCACCTCGGCCAACTGCTCCATCTCGGGCGGCGTCGTGAGCTTCACCGCCGCCGGGACCTGCACGCTCGACGCCAACCAGGCCGGCAACGCCAACTGGAACGCGGCCACCCAACTCCAGCAGTCCTTCGCCGTGGGCAAGGGCACGCAGACGCTCAGCTTCACCTCGACGGCGCCTGGCAGTGCTGTCGTGAGCGGCGCCACCTACACCCCGACGGCCAGCGCCACCTCGGGCCTGCCCGTCACCATCACCGTCGACGCCACCACCTCGGCCAACTGCTCCATCTCGGGCGGCGTGGTGAGCTTCACCGGCGCGGGCAACTGCACGCTCGACGCCAACCAGGCCGGCAACGCCAACTGGAACGCGGCGGCCCAGGTTCAGCAGACCTTCGCCGTGGCCAAGGGCAGCCAGACGGTCAGCTTCACCTCGACCGCCCCGGCCGGCGCCAAGGTGGGCGGGGCCACCTACACCCCGACGGCCAGCGCCACCTCGGGCCTCGGTGCCACCATCACCGTCGACGCCACCACCTCGGCCAACTGCTCCATCTCGGGCGGCGTGGTGAGCTTCACCGGTGCCGGCAACTGCACGCTCGACGCCAACCAGGCCGGCAACGCCAACTGGAACGCGGCGGCCCAGGTCCAGCAGACCTTCGCCGTGGCCAAGGGCAGCCAGGTCATCACCTTCACCTCGAGTGCCCCGGGCAGTGCCCAGGTGGGCGGCGCCACCTACACCCCGGTGGCCACCTCCAACTCGGGCCTGCCCGTCACCATCACCGTCGACGCGCTGAGCACGGGCATCTGCTCGATCTCGGGCGGCGTGGTGAGCTTCACCACCCCGGGCACCTGCACCCTCGACGCCAACCAGGTCGGCAACGCCAACTGGAACGCGGCCACCCAGGTCCAGCAGGGCTTCGCCGTGGGCAAGGGCACTCAGGTCCTCACCTACACCTCGACCGCCCCGGCCGCCGCCAAGGTGGGCGGCGCCACCTACACCCCGACGGCCACCTCCAACTCGGGCCTGCCCGTCACCATCACCGTCGACGCCACCACCTCGGCCAACTGCTCCATCTCGGGCGGCGTCGTGAGCTTCACCGCCGCCGGGACCTGCACGCTCGACGCCAACCAGGCCGGCAACGCCAACTGGAACGCGGCCACCCAACTCCAGCAGTCCTTCGCCGTGGGCAAGGGCACGCAGACGCTCAGCTTCACCTCGACGGCGCCTGGCAGTGCTGTCGTGAGCGGCGCCACCTACACCCCGACGGCCAGCGCCACCTCGGGCCTGCCCGTCACCATCACCGTCGACGCCACCACCTCGGCCAACTGCTCCATCTCGGGCGGCGTGGTGAGCTTCACCGGCGCGGGCAACTGCACGCTCGACGCCAACCAGGCCGGCAACGCCAACTGGAACGCGGCGGCCCAGGTTCAGCAGACCTTCGCCGTGGCCAAGGGCAGCCAGACGGTCAGCTTCACCTCGACCGCCCCGGCCGGCGCCAAGGTGGGCGGGGCCACCTACACCCCGACGGCCAGCGCCACCTCGGGCCTCGGTGCCACCATCACCGTCGACGCCACCACCTCGGCCAACTGCTCCATCTCGGGCGGCGTGGTGAGCTTCACCGGTGCCGGCAACTGCACGCTCGACGCCAACCAGGCCGGCAACGCCAACTGGAACGCGGCGGCCCAGGTCCAGCAGACCTTCGCCGTGGCCAAGGGCAGCCAGGTCATCACCTTCACCTCGAGTGCCCCGGGCAGTGCCCAGGTGGGCGGCGCCACCTACACCCCGGTGGCCACCTCCAACTCGGGCCTGCCCGTCACCATCACCGTCGACGCGCTGAGCACGGGCATCTGCTCGATCTCGGGCGGCGTGGTGAGCTTCACCACCCCGGGCACCTGCACCCTCGACGCCAACCAGGTCGGCAACGCCAACTGGAACGCGGCCACCCAGGTCCAGCAGGGCTTCGCCGTGGGCAAGGGCACTCAGGTCCTCACCTACACTTCGACCGCCCCGGCCGGCGCGGTCGTGGGTGGCGCCACCTACACGGCTGCCGCCACCGCAACCTCTGGGCTGACGGTGACGTTCACCTCGGGCTCGGCAGGCGTCTGCACCTCGGGTGGGACCAACGGTTCGGTCTTCACGTTCGTCGGCGCCGGCACCTGCATCGTCAACGCCAACCAGGCCGGCAACCCCAACTGGAACGCGGCGCCGCAGCTCCAACAGACATTCGCCGTCACTCCGCTGACGATCACGGACTTCCAATACTCCGGCACCGGTCCGAAGGTGACCTTCTCCGGCACCGGCGCCACGGGCGCGAGCAGTGTGACGGTGACGGTCTGCTCGGTGAACTCGTTCCCGTGCTCGGGGCCCAACACGAGGGCCACGGCCACCACTGCCGCATCTCCGAGCAACCCGTGGACGACAGCCGCCACCAGTGCCTCGCTGACCTACGGGACCACCTATTACGCCCAGGCGGTACAGGGAGCCCACACGAGCGCGGTCTTCACGTTCACGCCGACGCAGCCCACTCCCACGGCTGTGGCGCTAGCGAACGGTGGTACGGCGGCGAGAGTCGACACGGGTGACACGGCCACGGTCACCTTCAACGAGCAGCTGGACGCATCGACGATCTGCTCGGCATGGACCAACACAGGCGCCCAAACGGTGACGGACGCAACGATCACCTACACGAACGGAACCACCGACACGTTCGCCGCGACATCGGCGAGCTGCAGCGGAGCGGGGAACTTCGGCACGGTCTCCACGGCCAACTACGTCTTGAACACCGTGACTTTCACCAACTCGACGATCACCTGGGACCCGGCGAACGACACGCTGACGTTCACGTTCGGAACACGGACCTCCGGCGTGATTCGGACCGGCGTCCTGTCTGGGCGTCCGGGATACACATTGAACAGCGCCGTTACCGACCTCAACGGGATCCCAGCCAACACCACGACCTTCACCTCTGGGATAAACAGTGGCTTCTAGATCGCACTCCGCACGAAACGTGGTGTCGACGCGGCACGGGCGGCTGGACCAACGGGCCCGTGCCCTGGTCCCCTCCTGGCGGTCGACCCGGGCAGCGCAGGCCCGAGGCACCGACGAGTCAGGCGCCATCCTGGTCCTGGCGCTGGTGTTCCTGGTCGCGGTGAGCCTGATCGTCACCGCCCTGCTCACGTGGATGGGAACGAGCCTGAGCGCCACCGGGTCGTTCACCTTCGAGCGCAACGTGGAGTACGCGGCCACCGACGCAGTGAACCTGGCCATCCAGAACACCCGGTTCTCGTTCGACGTCGGATCCCCGACCCCGTTCCTGAACAACGCCACGCCCGAGGCCTGTGCGGCCTACACGACGTCCGGTCAGTCAGTCGACGTCTATTGCTCGATGTTGTGGCAGCCTTACAGCGCCAACACCCGGGTCTTCACCTACTCGGCCTGCTCCGCCGGTTCGCCGAGCGACGCCAGCCCGGCGGACTGCGCAGCCAAGCCGCTCTTGCAGGCCATCGTGGCGTTCGACGACTATCCCCCGGGAGTGGCGGCGCCGTCACCGAACCCGACACCTTGCCAGCCGATCAGCAAGAACGGATCGTGCGGCCTGAGCATGACCCAGGTCAGCTGGCAGTGGCGCCCCGTGGTGCCGGCGATCACCTCGCTCTCCCCGTCGACAGGATCGATCACCGGAGGGGCCACGGTCACCATCCGGGGATCGGGATTCGCGGCAGGCGAAACAGTGAACTTCGTCCTCGAGAATCCGCTGGCGGGAAGCTACAACCCGCCGGTCGCCGCCTCGGTCGTGGCCAACCCGGCTCCGGGCTGCGCGCTCCCGACCTGCCTCCAGGTCACGTCCCCGATGGTCACCAACGGCTTCGCCTACTACGTGGAGGTCATTACGCCTGGAGGCACAAGCCAGACCGTCTCGAACGACTACACGTCCTTCGTGCCGACGTTCACGTACTCCCCCGTCACGCCCACGGTGACTGCGCTTCTCGGCTCGGCCAACGGCTCCATCACGGGGGGCACGCCGGTGACCATCCAGGGCACCGGATTCTGGAGCACCCCGAACAACCAGTACCCGGCGCGGGTCTATTTCTGCCCGACCGGTGGCGGCTCGTGCGTCCCGGGGACGGTGGTGAGCATCGCCCCGCCCGTGCCCGGTTCCAACATCTCCACCATGTCGGCGCTCACGCCTGCCGTCAGCTCAGCATCGACGTACTACGTGCAGGTCGAGTCGTACAACCAGAACAGCACCCAGACGAACGTGATCTTCACCTACGTGGTCCAGGTGCCGCTCATCATCTCGCTCAGCCCGTCGAGCGGCGGGACGGGGTCCACCCTGACCATCAGCGGCGCGAACTTCCTCACCGGATCCAAAGTGGGGTTCTGCGCCGACACGAACGGTAACTTCAATGCGACCTGCCAGACCTCGGGTACCGGCCAGATCGCGGCGACGATCGTGTCGCTCAATTCGACCCAGATCACGGTCACGGTGCCATCGATGACGGCCGGCACCTACTACCCCATCGTGACGCTGCCCTCGCAGTACAGCACCCCGCCACTCGGTACTGGCACCACTCCCCCTTCGCAGCCCTACAACATGCCGGCGGACGTCTTCACCCACACCTAGAAGGGCCGGGTGGCAGCGCGGCGCGCCGCTGGCTACCGGGGAGCAACCGAGCTCGGCCCGGTTGCGCGAACTTCGACCCGAAAGAGGCACAAACTTGCACTTCAGAATCGCAACTCGTCGGCCGATACCAACAGGGGGCAGGGAGAGAAACCCTGTCCCTGCCGGCAATACCGGGCAAGCTAGATTTTCTGGTGGTGGAGGCGGGTCCACCGTGGAGCGAAAAATGCACATTTGGCGAATCGAGGAGATCCCTTCCGCATGCGCAACGCGTATGACCGGGTGGGTCACCACCGCAGCTGCACATGCCGCATACACGCACCCCGAGCGTCGCCAAGGGCTGAGGGGGCGTCATGGCGCTTAGCCGGCGAAGCGACCGTCGCGACCGCAAGTCGTCCGGTGCGGACACCTCCGGCGCTCCGGCCAACGGGTCGACCGTCACCGTCGCGCCACCAACGTTGGACCGCGAGGAGAACGCCGCGCTCGAGCAGAGTCTGAAGGACCGTGGCCTGGTCACCGCCGATCAAGTCGAGCAGGCCTTCACCGCCGATCGCAACACGTCGAGTGACCCCCGTAACGGCTCGTCCGACCTCGGAGACGTGCTGGTCGGCATGGGCGTGCTCAGCGAGCAGGACCTGATGCAGACGCGGGCCGACCTCTACGGCATGGAAGTCGCCGACCTGCGCGTGACCACACCCGAGCCAGGGGCGCTCGAGCTCGTCCCCGACTCCGTGGCTCGCAAGCACGACCTGATTCCCCTGGTGGCCGACGACACGGGGCTGATCGTCGCCATGTCTGATAGGCCCTCGGCCGAGCTCATCGACCTGCTCGGCGAGACGAGTGGGAAGCCCGTCTTCCCCATGCTCGCTCCCCTGTCGCAGATCCGGACGGCCATTGAGAACAACTACCGGGCCATCGGTGGCCTCGACCACCTCGTCCAAGCCTTCGAGGCGGTCGAGGAGACACGGAAGCGAGCTCCCGGGACCCTCGGCGGCGCCGCCGTCGAGGACGTCGGCGACAACGCCCCGGTCGTCCAGGTCGTCACGCGCGTCCTGACCCAGGCCATGCGGGACCGAGCCTCGGACATCCACATCGAGCCGACCGAGAACGGCGTGCGCGTCCGCTACCGGATCGACGGTGCGCTGAAGGAGGTGCTGAACCTCCCGGCATCCATGGCCGTCGGCCTGATCAGTCGCATCAAGATCATGGGCGGCATGAACATCGTCGAGCGACGCCGGCCCCAGGACGGTCAGCTCCGCACCGAGCTTGACGGGCGCGAGGTAGACGTGCGGGTGTCGACCCTCGCCACCATCTGGGGAGAGAAGTGCGTCATGCGCATCCTCGACCGCACCCGGGGGGTCTTCCACCTGGCCGAGCTCGGCATGCCCGACGACTCCGCCGAGACGTACAAGAGCTTCGTGCGGGCCCCGTTCGGCATGGTGCTGTGCGCAGGCCCGACCGGGAGCGGCAAGACCACGACGCTCTACGCCACCCTGTCGGAGATCAGCGACCCAACCCGCAACGTGATGACGATCGAGGACCCGGTGGAGTACGTCTTCCCGTCGATCAACCAGATCCAGACCAACGAGCAGGCCGGGCTGACCTTCGCCACCGGTCTCCGCTCGATCCTGCGGCAGGACCCCGACGTGATCCTTGTCGGGGAGATCCGCGATGTCGAGACGGCGCGGATCGCCGTGCAGTCGGCCCTGACGGGGCACCTCGTGCTGTCGTCGCTCCACGCAACGGACTCGGTGTCCGCACTGCACCGGTTCCTCGACATGGGGATCGAGTCCTTCCTGATCGCGTCGTCCGTGATCGGCATCGTCGGTCAGCGGCTCGTTCGTCGCATCTGTCCCTCGTGCAAGGTCAGCTACACGCTCAACGCCGAGGAGCGGTCGTTCTACGAGGAGAGCGGCGGCCCTGAGAAGACGGATTTCGTGCGCGGCGAGGGCTGCAACCTCTGCAGCGGCACCGGGTACCAGGGGCGGATCGGCGTCTACGAGCTTCTCCGCATCACGCCGGAGATCAAGCGCCTGGTGGTCGGCTGGGCCACCCAGGACGAGCTGCGACGCTTGGCCGAGCGCCAGGGCATGCGCACCTTGCGTGAGGAGGCGATGGAGCTGGTCACCAAGGATGTCACCACGGTGGGCGAGGTCATCCGGAGCATCTACGCCCTGTGAGATGAGGAAGGGTCGATGACCAACACACTCGAATTCCGCTACACCGCGACCGACGAGTCGGGGAACACCGTCAAGGGCAAGGAAGCCGCAGCGTCGATCAGCGCGGCCCACCTCGCCCTCCTCCAGCGCGGCCTCGAGCCGGTGGACATCAAGGAGAGCAAGAGCGTCCTGCAGTTCGAGATCACCCGTAAAGTGGTCAAGCGCAAGGAGGTCATGCACTTCTCGCGCCAGCTCAGCGTGTTCGTCGAAGCAGGCATCTCCATCATGGACGTGCTCGAGACCATCGCCGAGGAGACCTCGGACAAGCTCCTCAAGCGCGTCCTGCTCGACATGGTCGTCCAGCTCCGCGAAGGCGATACCTTCGCCGCCGCTGCCGCCGCACACCCCGAAGCCTTTCCCCGGTACTACATCGCCGTCCTCGAGTCGGCCGAGCTCACGGGAACGCTCGACAAGGTCCTCAACGAGTTGGCTGACTACATCGAGCGGGACATCGACGCCCGATCGCAGATCACCTCGGCGCTGATCTATCCCGCCGTGGTGGCGGTGCTGGCCGTCGTCACCGTGGTGATCCTCTCGACGTTCGTCCTCCCCAAGTTCCGCACGTTCTTCGCCACCCTGAACGCGCAGCTCCCTCTCCCCACCCGGATGCTCCTCAGCATCTCGAGCTTCGTCAGCAACTGGTGGTTCGCCATCCTCGGCGGCATCCTGCTGTTCGCGATCGCCATCGTCGCGTTTCGTCGGTCAGAAGCCGGACGGGCGAAGATCGACGCACTCCTGCTCAAGCTCCCGGTCGCCGGCAGCCTCCTGCAGGCTGCGATCGTCGAGCGGACCTGCCGTGTGCTGTCCTCTCTGGTCACGGCCGGTGTCGACCTTCCCCGTGCCATGGCCGTGACGGCAGAGTCGTCCAACAACGCTGTCTACAACGCAGGCATCAACCACATCCGCGAGCAGATGATGGAAGGGAAGGGCTTGGCTGAGCCCCTGGCCGAAACGGGTCTCTTCCCTGCTGCCGCACAGCAGATGTTCCGGGTCGGCGAGGAGACGGGAACGCTCGACAAGCAGCTCGACACGGCCGCAAATTTCTACCACCGGGAGCTCGAGACCAAGGTCAAGCACTTCACGAGCCTCTTCGAGCCGGCCGTCATCATCTTCATGGGGCTCCTCGTCGGCTTCGTCGCCGTGGCCATGGTCTCGGCCATGTATGGCATCTACCGTCAGGTCAACGTGTCGGGGGCCCATGCCGGGAGCGGAGTGATCCAGTGGCTCCGTATCTGGCTCTAGGGGCCTGCTCATTTCGGAGATATCGAATGACTCCGAGAACGATTTCTTGTCCATATTTTGCGCAACTCGAACGGAATATTTGCCGATGCATCATTTAGCAGGTCTCGACCGATTTGAATCGCACAATTCCCCCACAGAGAGGGGTGAGGTGCCTTGCAGGTGTCTAAGAACTTCATTAGGGTAATGAAGTCGTCGGGAGTTGGCGTCCGACGTATAGAGGAACTCATTCCGGGGACCTCTTTCAACTAAGAGGCGGGCACGCCAAACGACGGGTTGCCCGATACAGAAAGGCGGTATGGCGCGTGTTTCAGCGTTATCGCGACATCCAGATGCGCAGGAAGGACGGGGAGGCTCCGGAGTACGGGTTCACCCTTATCGAACTGCTCATCGTCATTGTGGTCATCGGCATCCTCGCCGCGATCGTGGTCTTCTCCCTCACGGGCGTGACCGGTCAGAGCAAGGCGGCTGCGTGCACCTCCGACGGCAAGACGGTCGAGATCGCGGCCGACGCCTACCAGGCCAAGAACGGCTCGTACCCAGCCGACGTCAACAGCCTGGTCTCGACGTACATCACGGCGGCGCCAGGTACCGGCAACGGCTACGTGGTCAGCCTCGGCTCCAACACCGTCGACGTGTCCATCGGCGGCGGTGCGGCCACGCCGTACAACAGCGCGGGCGGCTGCTCGACCCTCGGGTAGTCCAACGGCCACTCTGTGAACCGAAGCGCCCGGCCCCCAGGGCCGGGCGCTTCGGCTTTCACCTCACGAGTCGCCTTTCAACTCAAGAGAGTGCCTTTTCCGTACGATCCCTAACGAAGGGAACCGAGGGGGAACGATGAACACGAATCCGCACGAACGACTCGATCCATGGCTCCAGCACCTGTGGGACCACGAGGGCTCGGACCTGCTCCTGGTGAGCAATTCGCAGCCGCGGGCCCGGGTCGACGGCCGGCTCCAGCCCATTGAGGGCGCCCCAACGCTCAAGGCCTCGGAGATCGAGGAGATGGTCGCGAGCATGCTCAGTCGAGAGCAGAAGGAGATCCTCGAGGAGCATCTCGACGTGGACTTCTCCCTGTCCTGGCGCGACCGGGCCCGGCTCCGTGGCAGCGCGTTCCACCAGCGGGGCGAGCTGGCCCTGGCCCTGCGCATGATCCCGAGCGCCATCCCGAGCTTCGAGGAGCTCGGGCTGCCCCCGATCGCCGAGTGGATCGCCCGCCTGCCGCGCGGCCTCGTGCTGCTGACCGGACCAACCGGTTCGGGGAAGTCGACCACGCTGGCCTCCGTCATCGACCGGATCAACACGACCCGGGCTCAGCACATCCTCACGATCGAGGATCCCATTGAGTACGTGCACGGTCACAAGCTCTCGGCGGTGAACCAGCGGGAGATCGGCGTGGACAGCCCGTCGTTCGAGCGGGCGCTGCGCTCGGCCCTGCGGGAGGACCCCGACGTCCTCCTGGTCGGTGAGATGCGCGATCTCGAGTCCATCCAGTTGGCCCTCACCTTGGCCGAGACCGGTCACCTGGTGTTCTCCACCTTGCACACCAACGACGCCGCCCAGGCCATCGACCGCATCATCGACGTGTTCCCGGCCTTCCGCCAAGAACAGATCCGTGTCCAGCTCGGGGCCTCCCTGGGTGCGGTCATTGCCCAGCGGCTGCTCCCCAGAATCGGCGGCGGCATGGTGGCCGCCTTCGAGATCCTGGTGGCCAACCACCCGGTGCGGAACCTGATTCGCGAGGGTAAGACGAACCAGCTGCTGAACGTCATCACCACCAGTCAGCAGGAGGGCATGTGTACCATGGAGTCGAGCCTCGTCGACCTGATCCGGGCCGACGTGATCACCCATGAGGACGCATTGACGATCTCGGCACACCCAAGGGAACTCGAGCGGCTGCTCAGTCACCGGAGCGGCGCGCTGACCACGGCGTGACGGCTGGTCCAGGACTCCGCCGCGGCCCACAACTCCCCTACTCCCTCGTCGCCGGGGTCACCCCGTGCCGGGGGGGCTGGCTGGTCGCGAGCGCGAAGGTCCAGGGCACTGTGTTTGCCCCGGAGGAACCGGTCCGGATGGACACCTTCATCGACGTGGTCGACACCCGCCCGACGTTCTCCACCATCGCCCTCAACGCCCCGGTGGGCTATCTCGACGCAGCCCAGACCGGAGGACGGACCTGTGACCGCCAGGCGCGGGCGCTGCTCGGCCGGCGCGGCAGTGCCGTGAAGAGCGCACCGGTGCGAATCGACAAGGGCCGAGGTGACATCGACCTGCTCGGGGAGGACATCGACGCCATCACCCGCACCCTGCTCCCCCGCTACAAGGAGGTGGCGAGCGAGATGGCCCCATTCCGGCAGCGCACCGTCTACGAGGTCAACGCCGACCTCAGCTTCTTCCAGCTCAACGGCGACGTGCCGTTGCTGCACTCCAAGAAGACGGTGAAGGGCGATGAGGAACGCCGGTCGCTCCTCATCGAGAGGGTCCCCGGAGTGGAGCGCATCATCGAGGCCGAGGTCCCCGGTGCCTTCACCTCGCACCTGCTCGACGTCGCGGCCGTCATGTGGACGGCACGCCGCATCTTCGCCCGAGCCGTCATCCGGATCCCCGAGGATCCCGAGTGGGACGAGCAGGGGCTGCGCATGGAGATCGTGCGCTAGTCGCCCTCGGGACCGACCGGGACCGGACTCAGAGCGTGCGGCCGGCGAAGGGCCCCAGGAGCCCCGAACCAGCGAATACGGCGATGGCGCAGCCGGCAGCGAGGAACACCCCATAGGGGACGCGGTCCCGCCTGCTCAGGCGCTTCGTTGCGATCAGCGTGATGCCGACGATCGCACCGACGAGGTTCGCTGCAAAGAAGCCGAGGAGGACATAGCCGATCCCGAGCCACCCCAACGACATGCCGAGCAACGGCGCCAGCCGGACGTCCCCGAACCCGATGAAGCTGGGGCTCACCAGGTACAACGCGAAGAACACGGCGAACCACCCGGCGGCGCAGGCCACCCCGATCAAGTAGGCATGCCAATGGCCCGTCTCCGCGGCAGCCAGGAGCAGGAGCCCGGCGACCGCCACGATCAGGGGGTACACGATCGCCTTCGGCAACAACATGCGCTGGACGTCGATGACCGAGAGCGCCAGCAGCCCGGCGAAGAGGACGAGGTAGGCGGGCAGGTCCCACGCGTACCCGAAGCGGGCAGCCAGGCCGGCGAAGAGGCCGGCGCAACACAATTCGACCAGGGGGTACTGGACCGAGATGGGGGCCTGGCAGTGCCGGCACCGGCCGTGCAACACGAGCCAGGACACGACCGGGATGTTGTCCCGCTCCTCAATCGGGGTGCCGCAGCCGGGGCACGCCGATCGAGGTGTGACGATCGACTCATGGCACGGCACGCGGTAGATCACGACGTTCAAGAACGAGCCCACGACAAGTCCGAGCACTGTGCACAGGGCAATCAGGTATCCGAGCATCGTCGTTGGGCTGTGGACCACGGCTACGGCCGGGACCGCCCCCACCGTATCGGTCGGTGCGCCCGAAGAGTTGAATCCCCGAGGGTCGGACATATCGCTCAAACATCCCCCATCACCTGCCGATATCAACACGAGCACTACTGTGAGCCGACCAGGGGCGCCGCACCTCGACCGCCCAGGAGACCCGGCGCCGATCCCACATGGCAGATCCCTCCACAACTACCTCCCCAGCACCCGACCTCCGTTCGAACGAGCGCCTCTCGTGGTTCTCCAGACCGCTTGCCGCGCCATGGTGCGTACTGGGCTGGATCGTGGCGACGGGCGTCTTCGTCGGCGTCGTCTATCTCGCCGGGGGGACGGCGGTCGGCGACGCGTTCGAGCACATCTACGCCACGTGGTCGGTCTCCCATGGCCATCTGACGTGCATGTACCCGCCGCACAACCCGGGCACCATCACGGCGTTCGCCGCCCCCGTCTATCCGCTTCTGGCCGGCGGCATCGGTGCGATGCTCCACATCGGACACGGCGCGACCTTCCCCTCGACCGCGTCGATGGGCCACAACTGCGCACACGCGGTCCCCTCCATGATCCACTGGTCCCAGAGCGGCAGCGCCATCTGGCCGACCCTTCGCACGGGTTTCATCGGCTGGTTGATCCTCATGATCGGGATCATCCTCGTGCTGCGCGCGCCTCGGGGAGAGGGCGCTGTGGATGGGAACCGACGGTCCTCGTCGTCGTCGCATTGCTGCCGCCGGTCTGGGCGTGCATCGAGATGTACTCCCACCCGCAGGACCTCGTGGCCATGGGGCTCGCCCTGGCCGCGACAGCGTGCGCACTGAAGGACCGCTGGGTCGGCGCGGGCGTGCTCATCGCGCTGGCCGTCCTCACCCGGCAATTCACGCTACTCGTGGCCCTGCCACTCCTTGTGGTGGCGGCCAAGAACCGACGAGCGCCTTATGTGCTTTCGGCGGCGATTACTGCGGCGATCGTGATGCTCCCCGTCGTCGTGCTCACGCACGGACAGGCCACCCGCTGGGTGTTCCTCGGCTCGGGTGCTTCGATCGGAGTTGGTGGCACGGTCGTCTGGGAGCTCCACATCCGGAGCGGCGTGCCGAGCGTCGTGATCGCACGCATCTTGCCACTGGTGCTGTCCGCGCTCTGTTCGTGGTACGTCCTGCGCCGCACAGGCCGGCGCGCCCTGGAGCCGGCGATCCTGCTCGCCCTCGTGGCGCTCTCGCTCGGCCTCCGCCTCATGTTGGAGCTGAACGTGTTCAGCTACTACTACATGGCGCTGGCTGTCACCCTGCTGCTTCTCGACGCCGTCCGCGGCAGGCTGCGCGAGACGTTCTTCGCCTGGGTCGCGATGGTCACCCTGGTCTACACCGAGCCGTCGGTCATCGTCTGGCGGCAGAGCTGGGACCAAGAGGCCCGGCGATGGATCCCCGTCTTGGTCATGCTCATTGCGGTCCTCTTCATCGTCCGTGCGGTCCTGGCCCGTCGTGTCGGCTGGAACGTGGTGCTCTGGTTGGTGGCGGTCGTCGTGGCCATGAACAGCTGGCCCGT
The DNA here is from genome assembly GCA_963781955.1 of uncultured Acidimicrobiaceae bacterium. GTDB lineage: Bacteria > Actinomycetota > Acidimicrobiia > Acidimicrobiales > RAAP-2 > Bog-473. Next base: position 782,690 of record CAWAHU010000001.1, on the reverse strand, counting down.
GTCGAACGATCCGCTGCACCACGAGCCGGTCACCTGGCTCTGGCAGGCCGTCCTCGTCGCCATCGGCCTGGCGCTGGCGATCGGTCCGCTGCGGACTCTGATACGAGCGGAGCCAGACGAGCAGGGGGCACCGCCGGAGCCGGAGCCGGCCTCAGTCGCGCCAATATCGCCCGGCGTCCCCGCCTGATCGCCGAAGCATCAGGCGTCCTGGCGTCGTGCTGCGGCGGATCAATGCGCCGCCACCCCGCGCAGCACGCAGAGCACGACCGACGGCGCGTCGAAGGATGCCTTGGCCGACCACAACCTGGTCTGTCCGGGGTCGAGGGTGACCGACGACTGTGCGTAGGCCAGGTCGGTGGCCTGCGACGAGGTGAAGTAGACGGTGATGAGGTAGGTGGCCGGCTGGTCCGTCGGGTTGTGCACCGTCCCACCGGCCGACCACCCGCCCTTGACCCCGTCGCAGTTGATCAGCTGCACGTTCTTTCGTGCGGCGGTCTCGTTGGGCACCCGCAGGGGCACGCTGCCGGGGACCGTGGCCTTCGTGGTGGTCGTCGGCGACGCCGCCGGGGTTCCCGAGCCACCACACGACGCCAGAGAGAGCCCGAGCGCGGCCACCGCCCCCGCTACCCAGATCCGTCGCTGCACCCTCACACGCTTTCCCTCTCCGCACGCGGCCTCGGGGGCCGCTCCCCAACAAAAGAACCTGGTCAGGGTAGCCGCCACGCGACCACTGGTGGTCGGCACCCGGCCGGGGCGTCGCTTGCTCAGGCCCGGGCACGGACGTAGCATCCGGTCTATCGGACAACACGTCCGATTCTTCAGAGGAGTTGTCAGCACGATGAGCACCCTGACCGATGTCGCCCCGGTCGACCTGTCCGATTCCCGGTCCTACGTGCACGGCGTCCCCCACGCCTGGCTGGCCCACCTGCGACGCCAGGACCCGGTCCACTGGCAGGACGAGGCGGCGGGCCCCGGCTTCTGGGTCGTCACCCGCTACCACGACTGCGTCACCGTCAACCGCGACTGGGAGCGCTTCAGCTCGGCCACCCGGGGCGTCCTGCCCATGGAGATGCCCGAGGAGGAGCTCGAGCAGCAGCGCCTGATGATGCTCAACATGGACCCGCCGCTCCACACCCGTTACCGGCGCCTGGTCAACAAGGGCTTCACCCCCCGCATGGTGCGCGACCTCGAGGAGAGCATCCACCGGGCCACCGACGCCATCATCGACGAGGTGATCGAGCTCGGGGAGGCCGACTTCGTCACGCAGATCTCGGCCGAGCTCCCCCTCCAGGTGATCGCCGACCTCCTCGGCGTGCCCGCCGACGACCGCCACAAGATGTTCGAGTGGTCCAACCACATGGTGGGCAACGAGGACCCCGAGTACCAGGAGATGACGGACGCGGCGGCCATCGCCGCCATGGACCTCTACGCGTACGCCGCCGAGCTGTACGGGAAGAAGCGCATCGACCCCCACGCCGATCTCATGTCGGTGCTGACCGAGGTCGAGGTCGAGGGCGAACGCCTCAGCGAGCTCGAGCTCGAGCTCTTCTTCCTCATGCTGACGGTCGCCGGCAACGAGACGACCCGGAACCTCATGTCCGGTGCCATGCACACCTTCTTCGAGTGCCCGAACCAGTGGCAGCGCCTGCTCGACGACCGCAGCCTCCTCCCCACCGCCGTCGACGAGATGCTCCGCTACGTCTCGCCCGTCATGAACTTCCGGCGCACCGCCACGGCCGACACGGAGCTGAGCGGCCACCAAGATCGCCGCCGGCGACAAGGTCGTGTTCTTCCACACGTCGGCCAACCGGGACGAGGAGGTCTTCGACGACCCGGACACGTTCGACATCGGGCGCGACCCCAACCCTCATATCTCCTTCGGCGGCGGGGGGCCTCACTTCTGCCTCGGGGCCAATCTGGCCCGCATGGAGATCCGGGTCATGTTCGAGCACCTGCTCGACCGCCTGCCCGACATCCGCCAGGACGGCGAAGAGCAGCACCTGCAGTCGCAGTTCATCAACGGGGTCAAGCACCTCCCCGTTGCGTTCACGCCGTCCGCCCGCGTCGGCGCCTGACGGGCCGGAACCGGCGAGAGCGGATCGTCGAGTGGCCCGGCGCGCGCCCGAGGCGCTCAAGGACGTCATCCGGGACTTCCGGCGCGACCAGATCGTCGACACGGCGCGCCGACTGTTCGGCGAGCGAGGGACGACCGACATCCCCATGGACGAGATCGCCGCTCGAGGCCGGCGTGGCCCGCTCGACGCTCTACGTGTACTTCGCCAACCGCGACGACCTGCTCGGCGCCTGCGTGCGGTCCATGTACGAGCGCCTCGGGGACGCCGTGGCGCTGGCCGTGGACGACGACGGGGCCACGCCGCTGCGGCGCCTCGAGGGGCTGATCCTCGGGCTGCTCGAGCGGATCGACGAGAGCCCGGCGTTCTTCCGCCTGGCCATGGCCACGCAGGGCACCGGGGCCGAGGGGTCGGCCGCCGTCGGAGGCGCGCTCATGCTGATCGGGTTGGACATGATGCGGGTGCTCGAGCAGCTGGTCACGGCCGGCGCGGCGTCGGGGGACTTCCGCCCCGACCTCGACCCCGAGCGCGCCGTGGTGCTCGTGGGCCAGCAGATCTACGGTGCGCTCTCGGTACGGGCGGGCGAGCCGGACCCCGTCCCGGCCGCGCAGTCCGCCCGGGAGATCTCGATGTTCGTCTGGAAAGGACTGGGGGTGTGAGGTGAAGTTCGACCTGTGGATGCCGACGGCGACGCCGATGACCACAGCGGGACTGCTCGACGCGGTGGCCGAGGGAGCCGAGGACCGCGGCATCGGGACCATCTGGGTGGGCGAGCACGTCGTGCTCTTCTCGGACTACGCGAGCAGCTACCCCTACGCCGAGGACGGGCGCATCCCCGCCCCGCCCGGGAGCGGCCTGCTCGAGCCGATGCTCACGCTGACCTATCTCGCCGCGCACACGTCGACGGTCCGCCTGGGCACGGCCATGCTGCTCCTCCCCCAGCGCAACCCGGTGTACGTGGCCAAGGAGGTCACCACGCTGGACTGGCTGTCGGGCGGCCGTGTCGACCTCGGCATCGGCGTCGGCTGGCTCAAGGAGGAGTTCGACGTCGCTCAACGTGCCGTTCGACGCGCGGGGTCGGCGGACCGACGAGTACCTCGAGGTGCTGCGCACGCTGTGGGCCGACGAGACCTCGTCGTACAAGGGCGAGCTCTACGACCTCCCACCGTGTGAGATGTACCCCAAGCCCGTCCAGCAGCCGCCGCCCGTCCACGTCGGCGGCGAGACCACGGCGGCCCTGCGCCGCGTGGCCCGTTCGGGCCAGGGCTGGCACACCTTCAACCGGTCGCCCGAGGAGCTGGCGACGGGGCTGGCCGAGCTGGACGCAGAGCTCGAGGCGGCCGGCCGGAGCCGGGACGAGGTGCGCATCACGGTCTGCCCCTACTTCAACCAGCTGACCCCCGAATGGGTCGAACAGTACGCCGAGGCCGGCGCCGACGCCGTGGCCGCGCTCTTCTTCGCCTTCAGCGAGGACGACGTGGCGCGGGCCTTCGACGATCTCGAGGACTGCCTGGAGGCCGCGGCGCGCATCGGCGCCTGAACCAGGAGACGGCCCAGAGGGCTCCGACACCGCCCAGCAGCATTGGCTGCAGTACCTGAGCGAGACTGAGCCCATCGTCACATCCGCCGCGGCGTCTGCCACCTCTCAACGACAACACGCTGGTCGCCGCTATCGCACCGATCTCCGGCTGCACCAGGACGCGTGTCCACCACCGAGGTCACCTACAGAGCCACATCGAGCTGTTCCGCCGCCACCTGGCCGACCAGTACTCCGATCTGGCACTGCCCGACGTGCAGGCCGTCCATGTCAAGGCGTACCTGCTGGCCCTCGCCGCCGCGGCATCGCCCCAGCCACACGATCATCGGCCTTGTGGGTGCTGCGGTCCCTCTACGAATACCTCCGCTCTGAGGAACTGGTCCCGGTCAACCCGACCCTCGGGGTGAGGGTGCCTGGTGCCCGCAAGGCCCGCATCGAGATCAACGCCGACGCCGAGGCGGACCAGATCCTGGCCTGGGCAGCCGACCAACCCAGCGTCCGTGGCCAGGTCGGCCACGCCGTGCTGTCGACCTTGCGCTACACGGGGCTGCGCCGCAACGAGGTCTCGGTCCTCCGCCTCGATGGCGTGGATCTCGACGCCCGGCGGCTCGTCGGTCGTCGGCAAGGGCGACAAGCCCAGGATCGTGCCCATCGCTCCCCCGCTCGTGCCCATCCTCGATGCCTATCTGACCACGGTCCGGCCCGAACTCTCGAAGTCGCCCTTCTTCTTCGCCAACCCGAGCTCGCACCGGGGCGACCGCTACGACGGCCGCATCGGCCCCACCTGCGTGGCCAACCTGGTACGGCGCGCGGGCACCGAAGCCGGTGTCGTCGGTCGCCACTTCCCCCACCGGTGGCGCCACACCTACGCCACCAGCCTGTTGCGCCGGGGGGCCGACATCCACGTCGTCCAGCGCCTCATGGGCCACGCCAACATCGCCACCACGACCCGCTACCTGCACCTCTCGGACGCCGACCTCTCCGAGGCCGTGGACAAGGCGTTCCCCGCCGAGTGAACTACTCCCCCATGCGGATCTCGGGATAGGCGTCGAGCAGGGGTTCGAGAGCCACCAGGTAGGCCCGGTCCGCCTCGCTCAGCGGTTGGTCGAAGTCATCGGCGTCTTTGAACTCTGGTCCCTTCCCCAGCTCGGCCACCGCCGCCGGTGTGATGGTGCCGTCGAGGAGGGCGGTCGTGTAGTAGCGCAGGCGCTTGACCACCTCGGGGCGCAGTTCGTCGTCCTCGTCGAGGTAGTCCACGAGGAACTCGCTCACGCAACCCATCTTCGCCGATATCGGCACTGGACCCCCGACAGGCCGGAGCCGCAGAAGCAGCCGTCCCCTCGGGACTGATGCGGAAGGTGATGCCCGATCGTCGACATATCCCACGACGAGCTGGACGTCATCTGCCGAGGCGGCGTGCTCGGACTCCATCGAGTCGAACGCCACACCTTCCGCCCGCGCTGGCGTAGCAGGCCCGACTCCGGACACGGCGATGAGAGCCGACACCGGCGTATACCTCCACCTCCATGGCTGTGCCCAAAGCTTCAGCGCAACGCCGCCGAACGAGCAGATTCAATTAGGACGAGCCGAGAGCGATGCTGATCCCGAGCCAAACCGAACCCGAACTACCGGAGACCGTGTGGTTCGTGGCCCAGGTGGGGAAGGTGACCGCTCCTGGCGTGACGATCTGCTGGTACGCAAAGGCCTCCGCATTGCTGCTCGCCGAAGTGGCCACCCCTGCTGAGCTCACGCCCGTGAAGCCCCGAGCAGTGCTTAGCGTGAGAGTCGGAATGCTGCTACCCGCGTCATTTTCCATCACCAACGACAGTGCCATGTCGCCTGCACTGTTGGTAGTCATGCCGGTTGGGGCGAAGGTGGTGCTTCCGGCCGTGCTCACCGACAGCACCGGCGTCACGCCATCCAGCGGAGTCGTTGCGTTGACGTTACGGGAACGCCGCGACCTCAGCTGTCCATCCGTTGCTCACATTGGTACTGGGAAGTGTGATTGAGGCACTTGTGTCGGTGGTCTTGAACTTGTAGCAGCTCTCGAAGTAGGCGTTTGCTCCGGTCGAGGTGGACGTCGTTCCACCCTGTGTCCATCCACTCGGGCAGCCCAACGTGACTGTGTTGTCCGAGAAGGCGATCATGAGGATCAGCAGGTCGCCGCTAGCAGCACCGCTCGGATATGCGACAGTCTTGGCGCCCGATGTCGTCCAGGCTTGCGCGCTCCCACGCCAACGTAGGTCGGCGGCGTGTAAACGGTCGCCGTGGTATCCGACCCCGAAGCAGCGTGTAGTTGGAGTCTCCGGGGTAGTTCGCGTGGCGCTGTAAGTGCCGTCGATGGCGCTCGTGATCGAACAGGTGTACGTCACCACGTTCGACGAGCCAGTCGGCCCGGTCGTCGAGGAGCACGACGTCGAGCCCCGCCGGAGGTGTGATCGCCCAATTCATGGTGCCGGTCGGCGTGGGACCCCGGACGCGGGCCGGTCACCGTCGCCGTGAAGGTCAGCGTGCTGCCGACCTGCACGGGGCGTTGTCGGTGACCGCCACCGTCGGGCCGTAGATCTGGATGAGCCCTGGCCCCGTGAAGCTGGCGGAGCCACCCGGCCCGGTCGTCCCCGCAGTCCGCGCCTCCGGTGCTCGATCCGTTGCTGGCCGTGATGTTGCTCAAAACGTAGTTGGACGTACCACCCGTGTAGCCGGAGCCGCCGCCGCCGCCGCCACCCGCACCGTTGGAGCCCCCCAGAGAACGTCAGCCAGCCCCACCGCCACCACCGCCGGATGCCATGCCGCCACCGCCACCGCCCCCGGTGCCGTCGCCGGTGCTAACGCTGTAACTGGAGCTCCACCGGACCCACCGAGCGCAGGTCGCACGCTGCAGGGATGCCCGGCCCGACAACCGTCTGTGCTCCAAAACTGCCGCCCGCTCCGGCGCCCGCGTACCGCCGCGTTGGTGATCGTGCCGGGAGGGCCCGCTGTCGTCGTCGTCCGCCACCACCACCGCCGCCATTGCTCCTACGCTCGCCCACCGTCCCACCACCGGCGGTGTTGCTACTCGGGTTGGTCGTCGGTCCACCGCCACCACCGCCGCCGGTGCCCCCAGTGCTGGCCCACCACCACCACCACCGCCGCCGACGGTCACGATGGTCCCGGCGGCGCACCTTGGACGTACAGGCAGGTCGCGCCACCACCGCCGCCTCCGTCGTACTCGACGTAGCTCCTGCACCACCGACGGCGCATCCCACGTCGCCAGAACCGCCCGCACTACGCCCGAGCCGCCGTCTCCTCCACCACCGCCACCGACCACGACGGTGAGGACGGTGTTGGTGCTGCTGCTCGGGAACGTGATCGTCCCGGAAACAGTGCCGCCAGAGGCGCCGTTTGCGCCGCCTTGGCCACCTCCGCCACCGGCACCGTTCATCGTGAACGTCATCGAGGTGTCACCAGCGGGGATCTCGAGAAGCTGTAGGCACCAGCGCTGGTGAAGTTGACGTTGGCATTAGTGTAGGCGACCGTCACCGGGGTCGAGCTGCACGTGCTGCTGGCGAGGTTATAGGTATCGGTCGGTGAGTAGCTCGCGCCCCAGTAGAAGGTTCCCTGGGCGGTCGGTGTCACCGAACCCGTGACGCTTCCACTAACGAGGGTGTCCGCCGAACTCGTGTAGGTCGCCGAGCCGCTGCACGTGCTGCTCGTGTAGAGACCGAATGTGACTGTTCCGGCTGGGGTTCCATAACCGGAGTTCCCCGTCACAGTTGCCTTGGCACTGATGGCAGTGTTCGGCGCTCCCGCTCGTCGTCAGGTTGCTGAGTGTCGTCGTCGATGCCTGCTTGGTGGTCGTTCCCGCTGAACTCGCGTGTTCGACCGCGCTGACCCAGTTGTCGTAGACGGCCTCGACTTTGTAGTAGTAGGTCGTGTTCGGAGTCAGGCCGCGAGTCGGTGCACGAGGTCGTAGTCGTTTGAGCCACGGTCCCCGAGCAAGCCGCCACTTCCCGATGTCAGACTCGCCCTCGTCGCCGCTCGTCGTCGAACGGAAGACCTTGTAGCCGTCGGGGCTGCCGCCCGTGGTCGGGGAGGTTCGACGAGTCCTCCAACTGATCGGGTCAGACTCGACGAGGTCGGGTCGCTCGTACCGCAACGCTGCCTGCCGGGAGCGCCGAGGGTGGTGGCCTGCGCATTGCCGATCCGTTGGCATCGCCGACCAGTACGCGAAGGCCGCCCCGGCAGAGGCAAAGAGGAACCCGCAGACGACCAGCACAAGGGGGCTGAAGAACCGCCGAAGCCCTTGCGCCGATCCCGCCCGATGTGCATGTGGCGTCCCGGCTCATGACGACTGCCCCGTGAGGGTCGAGGGTGACGCTGACCGTCGCCCCCTGGCAGCCGGTCTGGGCCGTGCTCTTCGATCCCACCACGCCGTTCGCCGGCCCACTGGCCGTGCCCGGGTTGCCGCCGATCTCACCGGGACGGTGAGGGTGGCGAAGCTGCCCGAGGCGCTGGTGAGAGTGAAGTCGCCCGAGGTGCAGGTACTACCCGCGGTGTACGCTCGACACCGTCGCTCGCTCCATGCCGTGAAGCTCACCGTGTAGGGGTTGGGATTGCTGACGTTGAAGTGCACGACGCTGCCGGACCCTCCTGGGAACAGTGTCGTCAGCCGAGGGGGATGCCTGCGCCGTGACCGTGATGGATTGTGCGCTCCCCGCTCGTGGCGTGACCCGTTCCCGACCCGTGGCTGGTGAAGTAGGCGTAGGCGGCTCCACCGCCGAGACCCAGTGCCAGGGCCGTCACCGCAGCCGCACCGACGGACCAGGTAGCGACGCCAGCGACCGACCGCGTGCTTTGGCGTGGGCACCTCGGACCTCGCCCACCACGGGGTCGTCCCTTCGCACGTGCAGCCCACGCACGCCGCCCCGCGGAAGCTGGTGGCGCCGGCGCGTCCGCTGGCTCGACCGGAGTCACCTGACCCTGGTCCATGTGGGCCCACCTCATGGCGTCACCACCGTGCAGTTGGTGATGGTGTCGTGGTAGTAGGCCGCCACGGTCCCGTGCCACGAGGCGGGCGGCTTGGGCAGGTGGCAGGTGTTGTGTGGGCCCCTGACCGCCGTGACGGTGTTGTAGGTGCCCGACCCGAGGTAGATGGTGTCGTTGCCCGCGCCGCCGTCGATGGTGTCGTGGGTCTAGGTCAGGGCCTCCGCGGCGAGTGAGGTCACCGTGTCGGTGCCCGTTCCCGAGGTTGACCGTGTTGTAGGACCCGGTGCCGACGGTGACGGTGTCGGGGCCGTTGCCCACCACGATCTGGTTGTGCGACCCGTTGCCGACGCTGACCGAGTCGTTGCCGTTGCCCACCGTGACGATGGTTCGTTGCCCACGACCACGCGTCGTGCCGTGCCCGCCGAGATGGTGTGTCGTTGCCCCCGATCACCACGTCGTTCCCGTTCCCGTCGGTGATCCAGTTGTCCCCGTCACCGGCCCACAGGCAGTCGTTGCCAGCGAAGCCGTTGATCAGGTAGTCCCCGCCCGTGGCGTAGACGAAGTCGGCCCCGTTGGTGCCGTTGATCAAGGGGTGGTGCGGGTCCCCGTAGAAGAAGTTGGGGTAGGTCCCGGTGCACTTGGTCGGGCAGACCGATCACGCTCTGGACCCGCACCGGCGAGGTGGAGCCCGAGAAGTGGGTGTCGCCCGAGTAGACGGCGTAGAGGTTGTCGGTCCCCGCCGGGAGCGAGCTGGTCGTGGCAGCTCGCCTGGCCGCTGGCGTTGAGCGTCCCGGTGCCGACCACGGTGCCGCTCGGGCTGCCCAGGTGGAAGGTGACCGTGCCGGTCGGGGTCCCGGTGCCCGAGGACTTGGTGACCGTGGCCGTGAGGGTGACCGGGCTGCCGTAGCCCGAGGGGTTGGGCGACGAGGTCAGGGCGGTCGAGGTCCCGACCGTCGAGGAGTTGACCACCTGGGCCACCGAGCCGTTGGAGACCGAGAGGTTGAAGTCGGTGCCCGAGGCGGTAGACGGCCTCGACGTAGGTGCGTCCCGACCGAGAGCGTCGAGGTGCGTGCAGGTGGCCTTGCCGCCGTGCCGATGGTCCCGCTGCCGAGCAGGTTGGAGCTGCTGTAGGCGCACTGGGCCGAGGTCGGGCACTTGTAGAAGCTGACCGTCCCGCGTCGGGCGGCGGGCATCGGTGCTGGCGTGGCCGCCGTCACCGTGGCCGTGAAGGTCACCGACTGGCCCGAGGTCGAGGGGTTGGGCGCCGAGGCGAGGACCGTGGCGGTGCGTCGAGTCGGTGTAGTTGGCGCTCCCGAGTAGGTGAAGTGGTAGGTGTAGTTCTCGCAGACGTTCTGGTTGGAGCCGCTGTCGTTCAGCTCGATGGGGACGCCGGGGCTGGTGGCGTCGCCGCCCCCGGCCACGGTGAAGGAGCCCGAGAAGGTGGGCAGCGTCAGGTAGCTCCCGGCGCAGCACGGCCGGAGGGGCCGGGTAGTTCGTGGTGTCGAGGGCCGAGGTGATGCTCTGGACCGTGATGGTCACCTTCAGGTTGTTGTGGACGCTGAAGACCATGCAGCGGGGCGTCCCCGGGTAGAGCGAGAGCCGTCGAGCCCGAGCAGGCGGGCGAGGGGTAGACGTTGCTCGTGATGGTGAAGCTCGACGAGCCAGAGGTCAGGTCGAAGCCGAGGTGCTGGGAGGAGGCCGACCGAGGGCCGAAGCACGAGCGAGGAGACGCCCGATCACGAGGGCGGCGACGACGAGCGCGATGGCACTCGATGCCATCACCGACTTCGTCCTCTTGAACCGCTCTGGCTTCATCTAGTCCTCGATTTCACTGTGATGGGCAAGCCCACCGAGGGACTCCAGGGTCCGCCCCCTGGAATCCCTCGCTGGTCTCACCCGGTGGTTGGCCGGGCCACGGAGATCGGTCCGTGACCCGGCCTTCCGACCGAGTTGCATGCTGACGATCAGCTGCGTCAGCTGAGACCTGCTCGACGTTCAGCCCTGGCAGGCGTCCTGAACGTCGGTCAGCGTCGCGCCTTGGCAGGCGTCGCTGCGCTGAGCGCTGTCGACCACGTGGCAGCGTGCCGGTCGTCAGCCCAGCGAGAGCGCTGACATGCGTCACGGTGATCCAGGTCGCCGTCGGAGCCGATCGACGTAGCAGTCCGGCATCGTGGAGTCCAGACTCGCCACGCGAACGGCGTCTGCACGTCAGCTGGCAGCCGACGTGACGGTCACGTGATGCTGATCAGCGCGCCGTTGTTCGCGGTCACCGGGTGCAGGTCGTGACGTTCTCGGCCGCTGACCGGGTCACGTTGGGCCGCCCGTGCTGGCATCGACGCGTCACGGTCGATCGCACGATGGACTGCTCCGACCGTGCCCGTGCCCGTGCCGGAGCCGGTGCGTCGTGAAGTAGGCGAACGCCGCACCAGCCGCACCGAGGGCAAGCCCTGTGGCGAGACCGATGGCCGCCACCTTCTTGTTCATAAAGCGCTTCATTGGTTTCTTCTCCTTGATGTTGATGGGTTACTTGATTAGGGCGCCTGGGATCCCATCTCTCCAGGCGTCACGACGTGGCGCCTGCGGGTCCGCAGGGCGCCCTATGCAAGGAACCCACCGAACGGGGTTCCCGCCTGCTGCCAGGAACCCGAGACTCGAGCTCCTGTTTGTTGGGCCCGCGATGACCTTGGGACTGCTCCGGTCTTCCGGTGCCGCAACATCTGCCCCTTGACGCGGCACGAAGGCCGCGTCAAGGGGAGGCGCGATCAGGGGCGCGCGACGGTTCGTCGTCGCGGGGAGACGTTCATCACGAGGTGCGTTGAACGCGGACTCGCGCGTGCATGGACTCCGCCGATCCATGAAGCCGCCTTTGCCTGATCATGTGAGTGGTCGCCAAACCACTCACTCCGCCAATGCACGAAGGATCTAGGAAGCGTCCAGTCCTGTCAACGCATTTGCACCGTCGGGACAACCCGGTTGTGACCCCGGTTCGGGCCTGCTCGGGCTCCTTTCGAAAGCATGTTTCTCCTGGATATCGAGCCAAGAACACCGAGCTGCGGTCGCGACGAATCCGTGCGTTGCAACACAGATTGTTGTGTAGCCATTGTGCCGAACCGGCTCAAGTTCCTTGCCCATTGCCCGAAACCGGTCCTCTCCCCATTCACCTGAACGGCCGCCGCCAATGCGGTCGTGTGGCCGGACTGCGCACTCCCCAACTCCGTGAGTGCCGGGCGCACGTCACGGCAGTGTGTTTGCGGGTCGGTCGTGCCCGCGCGTGTCCGCGTGCGACCATGGATGCGTGGAGCTTCCTTCCGACGGTGACTCGCCGGCTGACGACGCCGTGCGGAACGAAGGGGAGCCGCCGGAAGGCGATGAGCCGCGTCACGACGAGCCCGGAGGCTTCGACCGCTGGCGACGCCGTTCGGCGATCGGCAACGTGGGCACTGGCGTGGCCCGGGGCATGCAGGCGGTGTTCGCACCGCCCCGCGACGAGCCCGTCATCGTGGCCGAGGCACCCGGAGAACCGCCCGACACCGATGGACGGCTGCGGGTGACACTCGATCCTGACGACCCGACCAAGTCGATCGCGGTCGTGCCCCAACAGCCGGACGACCCGGCTTCAGGCTGAGGTCGTCGGGCCGGCCGCGCGCTCGCTTCGAGCCGTGCCCGGCGGCCGCCGCGTGTTTGTGGGCCTGAGCGGCCGGCGCCGACCAACGGGCGGCGCGGGCTGCGCCGCACGCTCGGGGCGGACCATGCCCGCTGGCCCACGCCGCCCGGCGGTTCGGCTCTTTCGACCGTACGGCCGCGAGCCAGGCGCGGCCTATCCCCCGCGGTGATGATCCGTGGGCCCAGGTTCATCCCTCCGGATGAGCCCCGCCGGGTTGGCCACCGGGGAGCCTGGAGTCGTGGCGCCGATTCGGTCCGTTGCGCAGAGGCCCAGGTCAGGCGGTACTACCATGGTGGTCCCGCCTGGGAACGAAGGATCCGATGGCCTCGAGCGCACGTGAGACGCACCCCGGTTGGCTCCGGTTCCGGGGCGAGCCCGTTCCCGAAGTGACCCCTCTCGCCCTGGACGGCCACGTCGACCGGGCCTGGAGGACGTGGGATCGGCTGCGCGCCTTCGACCGTCGCTACGCCACCCTGGTCGACGTCGCCATCGCCGTGGGCCTGTTCGTGCTCAGCTCCGGCTGGGTGATCGAGCGCACCGCACAGCAGCCGAGCCTGTGGTTCGTGGGCGCCCTGACCCTTCCGCTGGTGCTGCGCCGGCGGGCCCCGATGGCCGTGTTCCTCGTCGTCACCGGGGTCGCCTTCGTGCAGTGGCTGGTGAGCGTGCCCGGGCTCGCCGATGTGGCGCTCCTCGTCGCCCTCTACACCGTCGCCCTCGAGTGCGAGTGGGTGCTCGTCCTGGTGGCGTCGGTGATCATGGAGGTCGGCGTCGTGATGGCGACGGTGCGCTGGAAGCCGACGGGCAACCACGTGAAGTCGTTCGTCTTCCTCACTGGTCTCGTCTTTACCGCTCTGCTGGCCGGGGTGGCGGTGCGGGCGCTGCGCAGCCGGCTGGACTGGCTGGCCGAGCGCGCCCAGCGCCTCGAGATCGAGCGCGACCAACAGGCGTCGCTCGCCGCCGCGGCCGAGCGCGCCCGGATCGCCCGCGAGATGCACGACGTGGTCTCCCACAACCTCCAGGTCATGGTCACCCTGGCCGACGCGGCCGTGGCCGCGCAGGCCTCCGACCCGGCTCGGGCGTCCGAGGCCATGGGCGAGGTCTCGGGGACCGGCCGCCAGGCCCTGGCCGACATGCGGCGCATGCTCGGCGTGCTGCGCGAGGAGCCGGTGCGACCATCGACCGCGACCGGCCCCGCGCTCGGCGCCCCCGCTGCGGCCAGGGTCGGGCACGCCGGGACTGGGTCCGCCCCGCGGGCGCCCCAACCGGGCCTGGCACAGCTCGACGCGCTGGTCGAGCGCGTCCGGGGCACCGGGCTGGACGTGTCGCTGTCGCCGCGCCGGCCGGCCCTTCGACGTCACCGACGCCGCCGGGCTGACGGTCTACCGGATCGTCCAGGAGGCACTGACCAACACGCTCAAGCACGCCGACGAGCCGGCGCACGTCGAGGTGTGCCTCGAGTTCGACGACCCCGACGTCTCCGTGCGGGTCACCGATGACGGTGGTACGGCGAAGGTGCCCGCACCGTTTGCGCTCTCCCCCACCGCATCCGGGGCGGTGACAGGCGCCGGCAACAGAAACGGCAACGGCAGCGCGGCCCGCACCACCAACGGCAGCGGCGGAGGACACGGGGTGACCGGGATGGCCGAGCGGGCCACCGCCTTCGGGGGGAGCCTCGAGGCCGGGCCCGGCGCCGCCGGTGGCTGGGAGGTGCGCGCCGTCCTGCACGGCTGCAAGGCAGCGGCACCCGCATGACGGTCCGGGTGGTGCTGGCCGACGACCAGGCGCTGCTGCGCAAGGGGTTCCGGATGATCCTCGAGGCGGAGGACGACATCGAGATCGTGGGTGAGGCGGCCGACGGCACCGACGCCGTGCGCCTGGCCGAGCTGTACGCGCCCGACGTCGTGCTGATGGACGTGCGCATGCCGGAGCTCGACGGGATCGGTGCCACGCAGGCCATCACCGACTCGGAGGTCGCCGACTCCACACGTGTCCTCATCTTGACCACGTTCGACCTCGACGAGTACGCCTTCAGCGCGCTGCGGGCCGGGGCCAGCGGGTTCCTGCTCAAGGACGTCCCGCCGTCCGAGCTCGTGGCGGCCATCCGGACCGTGGCCCGGGGAGACGCCGTGGTCTCACCGCGTGTCACGCGCCGCCTGCTCGAGGAGTACGCCCACACGCTGCCGGAACTGGCCGGGGACACAGAGGCGCAGGGACACGATGCCGAGCACCCGGCGCTGACCGGGCTGACCGAACGTGAGCGCGAGGTGCTGCTGTGCGTGGCCGAGGGCCTCTCCAACGCCGAGATCGCCGAGCGCCTCTACGTCTCGGAGGCGACGGTCAAGTCGCACGTCGGCCGGCTGCTGGCCAAGCTCGGGCTGCGCGACCGCGTGCAGGCCGTCGTGTTCGCCTTCCAGTCCGGCCTGGTACGGCCCTCCTTCCCTCCCCGCTAGACCGGACGCCGTGGAACCCAGGCAACGAGCGCACCCGCGCGCCGCACGACGGCCCGGACGTCCGGTCCGGACCCGTCCGCGGCCGTCCCCCGACACCGCGGTCGCCGTCTTCTCCGATCACGGGCCCTGGACGGTCGACCCCGCGACGGTGGCGTGGCGACGCCGGCTGCCCGCCGTGCGCGAGGCGCTCAGCGCGGAGATTCCCCGCCTCACCCGGCCCCGGGCGCTCCCGCCGCTGCGGCGGCTCGGCACCACGCTGTGGCACCTGGGCCCTGCGCTGGCCGGCTGGTACTTCAAGGAGCGCCGACTCGGCGGGTCGGCCTCGGTGGCCGGGCTGTCGCGCCGGCTGCGGGTGGCGGCCGAGGGCCTCGGCTCCACCTACATCAAGCTGGGCCAGATCATCGCCTCGGGCGACGGCATCTTCCCGCCCGAGCTGGTGGCGGAGTTCAAGTGGTGCCGCGACCAGGTGCCGGCCGAGCCCTGGCCGGTGGTCGAGCGGGTCCTCGTCGAGGAGCTCGGCGCCCCCGTCTCGTCGGTGTTCGCCTCGATCGAGCCGACGCCCTTGGCCGCCGCCTCGATCGCACAGGTCCACGCCGCCACGCTGCGCGACGGCACGTCGGTGGTGGTCAAGGTCCAACGGGCGTCGGTCTCCGCCCGCGTGCACCAGGACCTCGCGGTCATGGCCTGGCTGGCGCCCCACCTGGTCGGGCGGATACCGGTGGCCGCGCTGGCCAACCCGCCGGCGCTGGTCGAGCTCTTCGCCGAGACGATCACCGAGGAGCTCGACTTCCGGCTCGAGGCCGAGAACATGCTCGACATCGCCACGACCTTCGCCGCGCTCGACCAGCGCGACTTCGTCGTGCCCCGGCCGCACCCCGCTCTCATCACCCGCCGGATGCTCGTCATGGAGCGGCTCGACGGCTTCAACTTCGGCGACGTCGAGGGCATGCGCGCCGCGGGCATCGACACCGAGGCGGTGGTGCGCGCCGGCATGGTCGGCTTCCTCGAGGGCTGCATGCTCTACGGGATCTTCCACGGCGACCTGCACGGTGGCAATCTCTTCGTGCTCCCCTCGGGGAAGATCGCGCTGCTCGACTTCGGCATCACGGCGCGGCTCACCGAGCCCAAGCGCCTGGCGCTCCTGTCCCTCCTCGTCGGCGCGTCGAACAACGACATCCCCACCCAGGTGTCCGCCCTGCGCGACCTGGGCGCGTTCCCCGACGACGTCGACGTGGAGCACGTGATCGAGGTGCTCGGGCTCGGACGGACGCCGCTGGACCCGACGAAGCTGACCGCCGACGAGCTGGTGGCCGAGATGCAGCACTCGGTCAAGACGCTCCTCGGCCTCGGGGCACGGCTGCCCAAGGAGCTCATGCTCTACGTGAAGAACCTGATGTTCCTCGACGGCGCCATGGCCACGCTCGCCCCGGACCTCGACCTGTTCGCCGAGGTCGAGGCCATCGCCCTCCTGTTCGCCACCAAGCACGGCGAGCGGATCATGGCCCAGCTCGGCATCGAGCACCAGGCGGACTGGACTCCGGACATGACCGGGATCAAGGCCGGCTTCGGGCTCGACGAATCGGCCGAGCGCCTCACCCACCGGGAGCTCCAGGAGCGCCGGGCCCAGGTGCGCGAGAAGTTCGAGGGCCGCGACGCGGGCAGGCGGTCCCGACGCGCCCGCCGCAAGCCTGCCACCTGAGCCGGCCACGTGGCAGGCTGAGCCGGTGAGCACGATCCGGCCCCTGCGAACCGAGGACTGGGACGACTGGCGGGCGCTGTGGGGTGGCTACCTGGCCTTCTACCGGGCCCAGGTGTCCGATGCCACCACCAAGGCGACCTTCGACCGCCTCTGCGCCGGGCGGGAGGGGATGTTCGGCCTGCTGGCCCTCGACGACGGTGGGGGCGGCATCGGCCTGGCCAACTGCGTCGTGCACGCCACCACCTGGAGCCGCAGGGCCACCTGCTACCTCGAGGACCTGTTCGTCGCCCCGGCGGCGCGGGGCCACGACCTGGGGCGACGCCTCCTCGAGGCCGTGAAGCAGGCCGCGGACGAGCGCGGCGCCCCTCGTGTGTACTGGCACACCCAGCAGTACAACGGCCGGGCCCGCTCCCTCTACGACACCGTCGGCCGGCCCACCTCCTTCGTCGTCTACGAGATGTGACATCCCTTCCCTAGGCTGACCGCATGCCGCCTCGCCGCCGCACCTCGACCTCGACTTCCAACTTCGGCGTGGGCCGCCGCGAGTCGCACGTGGCGGATGCCTTCTACGCCCGCTTCGAGGCGCCCGAGCTCAGCGCCGAGGAGCACGTGAACCCCCACCAGCCCGGGATCTCCTGCGTGTGCGGCGACGCCCGCCGGATGGAGGCGGTGGCGGACGACTCGGTGGCCCTCGTCGTCACGTCGCCGCCCTACTTCGCCGGCAAGCAGTACGAGGAGGAGCTCGACCGCGAGGGGGTGCCCGGTTCGTACATCGAGTACCTCGAGCTGTTGCGAGACGTGTTCGCCGATTGCAAGCGGGTGCTCGAGCCAGGCGGCCGCATCGCCGTCAACGTGGCCAACCTCGGCCGCAAGCCCTACCGGAGCCTGGCCGCCGACGTCACGGCCATCCTCCAGGACGACCTGCACCTCCTCCCCCGTGGCGAGATCGTCTGGCAGAAGGGTGAGGGGGCTTCGGGGTCCTGCGCCTGGGGGTCCTTCCGCTCGGCGGCCAATCCGGTGCTCCGCGACGTCACCGAGCGTGTGGTCGTGGCCAGCAAGGGTCGCTTCGGCCGGGCGCGCAGCCCCAAGGAGCGCCGCCGCGACGGGCTGCCCCACGAGAGCACCATCGGCGCCGACGACTTCATGGCGCTCACCCTCGACGTGTGGGACATCCCGCCCGAGAGCGCGGTGCGCGTGCGCCACCCCGCCCCGTTCCCCGTCGAGCTGCCCCAGCGCCTCATCGAGCTCTACACGTTCCGGGGCGACCTCGTGCTCGACCCCTTCTGCGGATCGGGGTCGACGCTCGTGGCGGCGGCCCGCTGCGGGCGCGACGCCGTCGGGTACGACCTCGACCCGGCCTACGTCGAGCTGGCCGAGGAACGGCTCGCCGCCGAGACCGGCTCGCCCGCGTCCCCCATGACCCGCCAGGCGCCGGCCCGGCCGACGGAGCGTCGGCGGCTGCGCTGGCCCGCTCCGCGCTCGAGGCGGCTGGTTTCGCGCAGGTGCGGCCCAACCGCCGCATTCCACGGGTGGGGGTCACGGTCGACTTCACCGCTACCGACGCCGGTGGCCGCACCTGGCACTTCGACGTGGCAGGCCCCAACTCGGCCTACCGGGGCGGCATGACCCGCACCGAGACGGTGTGGCGAGCCCTCGGTCGGGCCCACGTGATGGCCGCTTGTGGCGTCACCCCGTTCGTCGTGCTCACCACGCAGCTGCCCCGACCGGGCACCGAGGCCGACCGCGCGCTGCGCGCCCCGGGCCCCGGCGGGATCTTCGACGTGGTGGATCTCCTCGCCGGCGACGCCCGGGGCCGGCTGGCCACGTACGCCACCGGGCGCATCGGCGCGCCGCGCCCGGGGTTCTGGGGGTCCGCCGATGTCGCCCCGGGTGGGGCCTGATGCGGGGCGCAGAGAGGTGCCCCGCCGTCACGGGCGCGGCACCGGGCAGGGTCAGGGGCTGAGCCGTGGGAGCCGTGGTCGCCTGCGCGGTCGTGCGCGACGATCCCCCGCGGGTCTTCGTGGCCGAGGACCTCGAGACGCTCAATTGGGTGCTGGCCTGCCAGCTGGTGGCGGCCACCCCGGGGCGTGACCTGCCTCCCGGCGAGCGGGCCGCCCTGCGCCGGGCCCTGCGCGAGGAGCGCTGGGGCGACGCCGTGTTCGCCTTCATCGCCCGCACGGGCACGGCCGTGGACGTCTACGAGAGCACCGAGCTGCACCTCGCCGCCGACGCCGCCGTCGGGCCGCTCGAGCTCCAGCTCACGCCCTTGTTCACCGACTAGACAGACTCGGGCCCGCCGGCGGCCACGGGTGCCGGTCCATGGGGCCCGGACGGGGCTCGTGGGAGGATACGGGGGTGCCGAGCGATCGCACCACGGTGACCGAGCTCGGCACCGGTCTCGGCATGCTGGGGCTCCCCGACGTGGACGAGGCGGTGCGCTCCCGGTCCCCGGTCATGCGCAGCCTGTCCCCCGAGATGTGGGAGCGACTGGCCCACCTCCGCTCCGGAGGGGCCTACGACGCCGAGTTCCATGCCGCCTGGGCCAACGGGCAGGCCTTCCTGGCCGCGGCGGAGGGGCTGCGGGGGCGGCTGCCCCAGCTCGTCGAATGGAAGGGGACAGGCCGGGCGCCCGGCGACGAGGTGGCGCCCATCGACCTGCGCGTCGACCACGTGTACCTCGTCAGCTGCAAGTACCTCTCCAAGATCCTCTTCAACGTGTCGCCGAGCCACGTCTTCGACTCCCTCCTCGCCGGCGGGGGGACCCGTCCCGGGCGCACGGCGCGCGACGAGCTCCGCGGGGGCGGCGACTGGTACGCCGAGGTGGCGCCCACCGAGTACCAAGAGCTGTATGAGGCGGTTCGGGACACCGCCCGGGAGTGGCGCACCTGCGGCGAGAACCGAGGGGCTAGAGCGGGGGCTGGAGCGGGGGCTGGGGCTGGAGCCGGGGCTGGGGCTGCGGAGCACGGCTCTCGACCTCGGCGACATCTCCAGATCGGGCGTCCGACGACCGTCATCGGAGGAGGGCGGGGTGCCGCCACCCTGCCCGGGCTCGGCGAGCCCGACGTCGGGGTCGAGTCGGCCAGGCGGGGAGCATCGGCGGGCGCCGCGGACGGGGCACGCCGGGGAGTCCTCGGCCCGCCGCCGGCGGTGTTGGACGACCTGCCCGAACGGGCCGTCGCGCTGACCTCGACCCAGCGCGAGGCCCTCGGGAGGTGGCTCCGGCCGGGCTGGCCGCCCGCGGCCCGCGACCGCTACGCCGGCCTGTCCGCGGCGGTGGCGCGGGCGTCGGTGCGCCGCTGGGAGGAGGCCATGGCCGCCGGGGGCGTCCCGGGCGAGCAGCTGCTGTGGCGCCTCTTGCGCATCGGGAGCGCGCCCTACTTCGTGCTCGGCTCCTCGGAGTCCCGCTCGATACGCCTGCGCATCGCCACCTCGTGGGACTGGCGCCAGCAGTACCGGTTGGTCGCGTTGGAGGTGGAGCCCCAGCCGGGCGGCCAGCCCCGGGTGGGCTGGGCCGCCACGGTGCGCGACCGCGCCTCGCACGCCGTGCACACCGTCACCGGCCACATGGAGGTGCGCTGGAGCCACGGCCGCTTCGGCGGCCCGCCCGAAGCGAAGGGCTATCTCGACACCCCGCACCACTTGGTCCCCGGGTACGTGACGCTGCGATGAGGTACGTGACGCTGCGATGAGCGAAGACGGCGACCACGTCGGGCGGGGTTCCCCGGCCCCAGGACGCCGCGGCTTCGAGCCGCGGGCCTTCACCCCGCCGCTGCTCGTCCCCCGCCTGACCTCGCCACCGGTCGTGTTGCGCCCGTTCGAACCCTCGGACCAGCCGATGGTGGCCCGGGCCTCGCGCGACCCGCTCATCCCGTCGATCTCCTCGGTTCCCCGCCAGTTCACCGACGAGTCGGGGCTGGACTTCATCGAACGCCAGCAGGCCCACGCCGCCCACGGCGACGGCTACTCGTTCGTGATCGCGCTCGAGGACGACCCGACATCGGGCATCGGGTCCATCGGGTTGTGGCTGCACGAGATCGAGGCCGGGCGGGCGTCGATCGGGTACTGGCTCGTGGCCGCCGCCCGCGGCGGGGGCCTGGCCGCCCACGCGCTGCGCGCCGTGGTGGCGTTCGGGTTCACCGAGCTCGCCATCCCGCGGCTGCATCTGTTCGTCGAGCCGTGGAACGTGGCCTCGGCCCGCACGGCCGAGGCGGCCGGGTTCCGCAAGGAAGCCACCCTGCGTGGCTGGGAGCGGGTCGACGGGGAGCAGCGCGACGCCGACTGCTTCGCCCTGCTCTACAGCGAGTGGAACCAGGGATCCTGACCGGCTCGTCCCGGGCACCAACCTCGATCCTCTGCGAGACTGCCCGGCGTGCCCGGGTCAGGTCCGGGCCCGCCCCGGGGTTGACTCCAGACTGACCCGGGCGGATCCGGACGCAGGGGAGGACATGTCGCTGATGCTGGTGCTCGTCGAGGTCGAAGACGGGGTGGCCACCGTCACCTTGAACCGCCCCGAGGCGCGCAACGCGCTGTCGCCTGCGCTCTTGAGCGAGCTGCACGAGGCCGTCACGTCCCTCGACGCCCGCGACGACGTGGGGTGCACGGTGCTCACGGGCGCCGACCCGGCCTTCTGCGCCGGCGTCGACCTCAAGTCACTCGCCGGCGAGGACCGAGGCGCCCAGCAGGACCGCCTGCGGGCGCCCGGCGGGCGCGCCTTCATGATGCCCCCGCACGAGACACCCGTGATCGGGGCCATCAACGGCCCGACGGTCACCGGTGGACTCGAGCTGGCCATGGCCTGTGACTTCTTGGTGGCGTCCGACCGGGCGCGCTTCGCCGACACGCACATACGGGTCGGGGTCATGCCCGGTGCCGGCATGAGCATCCGGCTGCCGCAGCTCATCGGCATCGACCGGGCCCGGCGCATGAGCCTGACCGGCGACTACATCGACGCCGAGACCGCACGGGACTGGGGCCTGGTGGTCGAGGTCGTCCCCCACGACTCCCTGCTGCGGCGTGCCCGCGAGCTGGCGTCGACCATCGCCGCCATCCCCCGCGAGTACGTGCGCGAGTACCGCCGCGGCTACGAGCGCATGGCGGCCCTGTCGGGTTCCGACGCCTTCGAGGCCGAGGCGCAGTGGTCACGCCAGTGGATGGCCGATCGCTTCGACCAGTCGCGGCTGGCCGCCGAGCGGGAGCGGATCGTGGCGCGCGGACGGGAACAGACCTCGGCACGGGAGCAGACCTCGGGCACCGGCGACGCTTCGTGAAGGTCTACGCGGGCATGGATCCGCGCCTGGGTCTGCGCGACGCCGTGGCCCACGCGCAGCGCGTCGAGCGCCTCGGCTACGACGGCCTCCACGTGGCCGAGACGGTCCACGACGCCATGGCGGTGGCGCTCCTGGTGGCCGAGCACACCGAGCGCATCACGGTCCGCACCAGCGTGGCGATCGCATTCACCCGCAGCCCGACCCTGCTGGCCTACGCCGCGTGGGATCTCGCCAAGCTGAGCGGCGGACGGTTCCAGCTCGGGCTGGGCACCCAGATCCGCCAGAACGTCGAGGATCGCTACGGCGTGCCCTTCGGCGACGACCCCATCGCCCGCCTGGGCGACTACGTCGGGGCCGTCCGGGCCGCGTTCGCATCGTTCGCGTCCGGGGAGGCCCCGACCTACGAGAGCCCGTACTACCGGGTGACGCGCATGCAGCCCTACTTCAATCCCGGCCCCGACCGCGCCACGGCCGCCCCGGCTATCTACCTCGGGGGGGTGCAACGGCGCGCCTGCGCGCTGGCGGGCCAGATCGCCGACGGCTTCGTCAGCCATCCCACGAACTCCAATCCGCGCTACCTGCGCGACGTCTGCCTGCCCGCGCTGGCCGAGGGTGCCCGGCGGGCCGGGCGCGACCTCGGGGCGGGCTTCGAGGTCGTCATGGGCACGCCGGTGATCACCGGGGCCTCCCCCGCCGCCGTGGCCGCCGAGCGGGAGCGCCAGCGGCGGCTGCTCGCCTTCTTGTACTCGACACCGGCCTACGCACCCACGCTCGAGCTCTACGGCTGGGGGGAACTCGGGCCGCGCCTGCGCGAGCTGATCCGCCACGAGCGCTGGGACGACCTCGGCGGCGTCCTCCCCGACGAGGTCCTCGAGACCCTGGTGCCGGCCGGGACATTCGACGAGCTCCCCGGGGTGCTCGCGGAACGCTTCGCCGGCCTCGGGGACGGGATCCTGGTGTCGCCGCCGCCCTCCCCCGACGACGACGACGCCTTCCGGCCCTGCGTGGCCGCGCTGCAGGAGACCTGAGCTCCCGCCGGGCGCGCGGCGCCCCGGGTCGCTCAGCGGGGCATCGGGAAGATCAGCTCCTCGGACGCCATGGCGTCGACGGCGGCCCGGCGCGCCCCTTCGTCCATGGGGCCGACCCGTTCGGCCGACGCCAACACCCGGGGCAACAGCGCCCGGTCGCCCGGCGTGCAGAAGGCGTGCACGCCGGGCGTCGAGAGCGCGAAGTGGACCCCGCGGTCGATCGCGGCGTCGCTGTCCTGCGGCTCGTACCACGAGTCGGCCCACCGCTGCGCCGTGGCGGGGTCCCCGGCCACCGCGTCGGTCAGCGGGCGCCCGTCGGCCCAGGGCCGTCGGGCCACCGCCTTGATCACCATGACCCCGAGGTCGCGCTCCGCGCACACCGTCAGCAGCTCCAGGGCGGGCTCGCGGTACTCGGGCCGCGCCCACAGCGCCGGGTAGAGCGGGAACATCACCGTGTCGAGGTCAAAGCGGCGCAACGCCTCGAGGTGCACCCGAGGGACCTCGAGGTCGTGGCCGGTGATGCCGGCGAACCGGGTGAGGCCGGCGTCGCGCAACCTCAAGATCCGCTCCAGCGCCGGCGAGCGACGATCGAGCTCCTCGAATGTGGTCACCGCGTGGGCCTGGTAGAGGTCGAGGACCTCGGCGTGGAGCAGCCGCCGGGTGGCGTCGAACTGCTCGGTCACGCCCTCGGGGTTGGCCCGGAGCGTCTTGCCGGCCACGAAGAGGTCGTCGCGGTGCGCGGCCAGGTGCGGGCCCACCACCGACTCGGCCGCGCCGTACTGGGGCGCGATGTCGAGGTGGTTGACCCCGTGGGCGAGCGCCAGGCCGAGCCACTCCCCCGCCTCCTCGAGGCTGGCATCCCAGCAGGCGGCACCACCGAGGACGGCGACGCTGCTCTCGTGGCCGGTCCGGCCGAGGCGACGGCGTTCCACCCTGCCGCTAGCCCTTCATCTGAATGACGTTGAAGACCGCGCCCTGGTCGTCGGCCACCACGGCGAAGCGGCCAGGCTCGATGTCGACCGGGCCCATGAGCAGCGAGCCGCCCAATTGCTGGACCTTGGCCACTGCCGCGTCGGCATCGGCCACGGCGAAGTAGACGCCCCAGTTCGGGGGCATCTCGGCCGGCATCTCGGGCGTCTTGGCCATCATCCCTCCGATCGAGCGCCCGTCCAGCTTCCACTCGGTGTACGCGTGCGCCCCCTCGGGCGTGGTGGCGTCCTCGGCGTCCCAACCGAAGACCGCCTTGTAGAAGGCCTTCGAAGCCCCCAGGTCCGTGGTGATCAGCTCGTTCCAACAGAGCGCACCCGGCTCGTTGGCCAGCTGCGCACCCATGTGGGTCCCGGGCTCCCACAGTCCGATGACGGCGCCCAGCGGGTCGGCGAGGATCGCCATGCGGCCGACGTCCATCACCTGCATGGGCGGCACGAAGAGCGTGCCGCCGTTGGCCGTCACCTTGGCCGCCGTGGCGTCGGCGTCGTCCACGTTCACGTAGGTCATCCAGACCGTCGGGAAGTCCGGATTCATCTTGGGGCCGAGCCCGGCCACCGACTTGCCGCCCAGCTGGCACACCGAATACCCGCCGGCCTCGGGCGGTCCGGCCGGGGTGTCCCAGCCGAGGAGCCCCGCGTAGAAGGCCTTGGCTGCCTCGAGGTCCGGGCTGCCCAGGTCCACCCACGAGGGGACCCCGTCGTCGTAGCGCTCGAACTCCATCTGGTCCCTCCTTGTGTCGGTGCCCCAACGCTGACCGTACCCGATGTCATTCCCGCCGACACCGGTGGGGATGCCATGATCACGGGAATGTCACAGAGCCCGGGCACCCGGTGAGCCCCAGCCCCCTGCATGCGGGCCGAGCAGCTGGCCCAGTCGCTGGCCGAGCGCATCGTGCCCCTGATCGTCGACGCCATCGACGTCAACGCCATCATCGACCAGGTCGACGTCGAGAAGGTCATCGAGCGGGTCGACGTCGAGAAGATCATCGAGCGGGTCGACGTCGAGAAGATCATCGACCGGGTGGACGTCGAGAAGATCATCGACCGGGTGGACGTCGAGAAGATCATCGACCGGGTGGACGTCCAGAAGATCATCGACCGGGTGGACATCAACGCCGTCGTCGACAAGGTCGACATCGACGCCCTGGTCGAGCAGACCGAGCTGGGCGCCATCATCGCCCGCTCCACCACGGGCGTCCTCACCGAGATCCTCGACGTGATCCGCGCCCAGGGCGTCGGCCTGGACGACTTCGTCCTCCGCTGGGGCAACCGGGTGATCGGGCGCCGGCGGCGAATCCGCAGCTGGCCCGAGGGTCCGCCCCTCCTGGTGCCCCCGGCGACCGCCGACGCGGGAGCCATCGCACCGTGACCACCGTCCCCGTCCCCTCGGCCGAGCTCACCGTCGGCCGCCAGGGCCACTACGCCGGCGCGGTGAGCAGACTGGTCGCCTTCGCCCTCGACGTCGGCGTCTCGTGGGGCGTCTACACGCTGGCCGCAGTGCTGATCGCCGACGCCATCAAGCTCGTGACGGGGCACACCTACAACCTGGACAAGCACCCGCTCGTGGCGGGTATCACCTGGTTGGTGTGGGAGTTCATCTACTTCTCCTACCAGTGGGCCGTGAGCGGCAAGACGCTGGGCATGGCCACCTTCGGCGTCCAGGTGGTGACCAAGGAGGGCGCGCCGATCGGCGGGCGCACCGC
This sequence comes from uncultured Acidimicrobiaceae bacterium, assembly GCA_963781955.1. Lineage (GTDB taxonomy): Bacteria > Actinomycetota > Acidimicrobiia > Acidimicrobiales > RAAP-2 > Bog-473. The sequence goes on along the minus strand of CAWAHU010000001.1, from coordinate 757,316 downwards.
CGCCCTGCGGACGATCGGCCTCGGCCTCACGCTCCTCACCTTCGGGATCGGGTTCCTCGGCATCGTCTACCAACGCGAACGACGGGCACTCGACGACTTCGTGGCCGGCACCGCGGTCGTCTACGACTGGGACGCCCGGGCAGCCCGGCTGCGCTGGATGGCGCGCAGCGAGGGTCCCCTCAAGCGCGGCCCGCAGCACGCGAAGCCGCGTAAGTAGCGGTCCCACAGGATCGGCCAAGACGTCCACCGGCGCCCGGTGCCGGCGCCCCATCTACGATGCCGCGCATGTCCTTCACCGAAGTCAGCCGGCCCCATCCCCAGGTGGCTGTCGTCACCCTGAACCGGCCCGAGCGCATGAACGCCATGTCGTTCGACGTCATGATCCCCTTCCGGGACGCACTGCGCGAGATCGGGTCCGACAACGGCGTGCGGGTCGTCGTCATCACCGGGGCGGGCCGCGGCTTCTGCTCGGGTGCCGATCACGAGAACCCCGGGACCATGCCCAACATCGAGGCCCTGACCCTGCCTACGATCGCCCTGCGCTCCATGGAGATGCTCGACGACGTCATCGCCACCATTCGGCGCCTGCACCAACCCGTCATCGCGGCGGTGAACGGGGCGGCCATCGGCGGCGGCTTCTGCCTGGCGCTCGCCGCCGACGTCCGCGTCGCGGCCAACACCGCCTATTTCCGGGCCGCCGGGATCAACAACGGGCTGACGGCGGCCGAGCTCGGGCTGAGCTTCCTGCTGCCGCGGGCCGTCGGCCAGGCGCGAGCGGCCGAGATCATGCTCACCGGCCGCGACGTCGACGCTCACGAGGCCGAGCGCATCGGCCTGGTGTCCCAGGTAGTACCCCCCGCCAAGCTGCTCGCCACCTGTTTCGCCCTGGCCGACCGGATGAACGGCTGGAGCCGCCCCGGCGTGGAGCTGACCAAGCGGGCGCTGTGGAACAGCATGGACGCCAGCAGCCTCCAGTCCCACATGGACGCCGAGGGCGTCGCCCAACTGTTCGTCCGGATCACCACGCGCAACTTCGAGGAGGCCGTGGCGGCGCGCAAGGAGGGACGGGTGCCGGACTTCAAGGATTGAGCGTGAGACGCTCGGCCCGGCACGGGTGACGGCGGCGGACGGAGGCCGCGGAGCGTCAGAGCGAGTTCGCGAGCTGGCCGGCGGCCATCTCGAGATAAGTGCGCAGCTCGCTCATGTCGGCGTCGGAGATCCGTGACGCCCCGTGCAGCTCGAGCAGCGCCCCCAGCATGTGGCGCAACCAGGCGTCGCGCTCGGCGGGCCCGATGACGAAAGGGGCGTGGCGCATGCGCAGCCGCGGGTGGCCCCGTTCCTCGCCGTAGGTGCCGGGGCCGCCCCAGTACTGTGCCAAGAAGAGCGCCAGGTGGCGCTTCGACTCCGTCAGGTCGTCGGGGTACATCGGTCGGAGCAAGGGGTCGCCCGCCACGCCGACGTAGAAGCGGTCGACGAGATCGAAGAAGAACTGCTCTCCGCCAACTCGTTCGAATCAGCGCGTCCACGGTGAGGAGAGTATTCGCCGTAGACTGCTGCCCGTTTCGCGGCCGTAGTTCAATGGTAGAACCTCAGCCTTCCAAGCTGATGATGCCGGTTCGATCCCGGTCGGCCGCTCCGCTCGTCGGTGCAGCTCGGAGGCGTTCTGGTGGACCAGCGGCTTCTGTCCTGCACCCTTGACCATGCGCGCGTTCCGGCGATCAAGTCGGTCCGCCATCTGCACACGCAAGGGCCCGGGTACCGAATCCGTAGAGCCGTTGCGGGTACAGTCATCGTGCGATAAACGGGGGTGGACATGGAGACTGACTACCTCGTGATCGGTGCCGGCGCGCTCGGGATGGGGTTCGTTGACACCCTGATCGAACACTCCGACGCCGAGGTCGTCATCATCGATCGGCGGCACGGCCCCGGCGGCCACTGGCTGGACTCTTACCCCTTTGTCCAGCTGCACCAGCCATCCATGAACTATGGGGTGAACTCGACGCCGCTGGGTCAGGATCGGGTCGAGCTCGACGGGCGCGACGACGCGGGGTTCTACGAGCGAGCGAGCGGAACGGAGATCTGCGGCTACTACGACGAGATCATGCGTCACCGATTCTTGGCATCGGGTCGGGTGCGGTTCTTCCCTATGTGCGATTACCTGGGAGATCGGCGATTTCGGTCCCGCCTGACGGGCGCCGAGACGGAAGTTGCGGTGCGAAACCGCGTCGTGGATGCCACCTACATGGCATCCCGGGTCCCGGCGACCGATTCCCCACCGTTCGAGGTGGCCGACGGGGCGACGTGCGTCCCGATCGGTGCACTCACGAGGGTCGTGACGCCTCCCGATGGCTATGTGATCATCGGCGCCGGCAAGACGGCCATGGACGCTGCGTGCTGGTTGCTCGACAACGGGACGCCGCCCGACGACATCCGTTGGATCCGACCTCGGGATCCATGGATGCTGAACCGTGCCTTCTTTCAGCCCGGCCAGGGTCTACTGACGACGTTCGCTGGGGTGGTCATGGAGTTGGAGGCGGTGGCCGAGTGCGAACTGATCGACCAGGTGTTCGATCGGCTCGAGGAGCACCAGGTGATCGTGCGTCTGGATCCCTCGATCCAGCCCTCCATGCTCAAGGGAGCCACGGTGAGTTTGGGCGAGCTCGATCGCTTGCGAAGTATCGACAAGGTGGTCCGTTTGGGACATGTCATCCGGATCGATTCGGAGAACATCACGCTCGAGGGGGGTTCGGCCCCCACCAGCCCAAACCACCTCCACGTGCACTGCGCCTCAGCCGGACTGAGCGACAACCCCCCCAGACCGATCTTCGGCGAGGACACGATCCTCTTGCAACCGATCACTCGTGTCAGCCTCAGCCTTTCCGCAGGACTCATCGGTCTTGTGGAAGCGTCAGGACGGTCAACGGCCGAGAAGAACCGGCTTTGCCCACCGAACGTGTGGTTCGACACGCCCTTCGATTGGATACGGCATCTGTTGACCGGGATGAGGACCGAGCTGGAGTGGCAGGAGTCTCCTGACGTGCTGGCGTGGGTGGAATCCTCGCGCCTCAATCTCATCAAAGGCCTCGATCAAAGCCCCGACAAGGCGGCTGTGGCTGACCTGCAGAACAAATTCCTGACGGCACTGATCCCTGCCCTGGCGGGGTTTGAGACGTTGGCGGCGAACGCCACGCCTGCCGAGCGCGCACGGATGTTCGAGGGCGTCCCGGGGTCACAGGGACGCTAGATCGACCGTGGCTCTTCGCGTAGGGCTCTATCTTGGGCCCTGTCGCCATTGACCCATCGGTCTGTCCCCCGACGCAAGGGCCTCCGGGCACCCCGGCAGATGCAGGGCGATCTCAGGTTCCCCGGCACGACCTGGGATCCGCCCGCGTGGGCGTGACCGACACGGCCATCTGCTGATGCCCGCCAAGGCCATCTGCTCCTGCCCGCCAATAGGGTATGAGACAGGCTCAGGTGGAAGGCCACCCGCCGGCCTTCACACGGAATCGTCCCTTCAATTAACCTTACCGGCATGGCCTTGTTCCTTGATCGACACAAGGCGCCTGGTGCGACGGCTGCCGACATCGCCGCCGCGCACGAACTCGACCTCGCTGTTCAGGACAAATACAAGGTTCGTTACGTCACCTATTGGTTCGACGAAGACGAAGGAACAGTGTTCTGTCTCGCCGAGGGCCCTGACCGAGAGTCCTTGGAGACCGTGCACCGAGAGGCACACGGTCTGGTTGCTGACAACATCATCGAAGTGGGCAACGGACCCATAAATGCGTTCCTCGGTGAGATTCCCCGACACCCTGCAGGGATCGCGTATGTCGAGTCCGCAGTTCGAGTGATCCTCTTCACCGACGTTTGTGACTCGACACTACAGACCCAAGAATTGGGAGACGATGGCTTCATGTGCCTTCTTCGCGAGCATGACGAAATCGTGCGTGCCGCGTTGCAGAAGCAAGCTGGACGTGAGGTGAAGCATACTGGCGATGGGATCATGGCGTCATTCACATCGGTGTCAGCTGCTGTTGAGTCTGCCATTGACGTGCAATCCTCTTTGCGACGCCGGAATGAGAGTGCTGAACACCCCATCCGTCTCCGTGTTGGCATCAGCGTCGGGGAGCCCGTGACGGAGCGAGGCGACCTGTTCGGGGCGGCAGTTCAGTTGTCGGCTCGGCTCTGCGGAGTTGCCTCTCCAGGAGGCATCGCTGTTTCGACGGCCGTGCGCGAACTCTGTGTCGGGAAGCACTTTGCCTTCGATTCGAAGGGTTCACTCGATCTCAAAGGATTCGCAGAGCCAGTGCCCGTCTTCGAGGTAAGTCTCCCTCCTGAATAGAGCCATGTTGGCTGCCCTTCACGACGGGTCTTGATCAGGGCGAACGGGTATCCCATAGTTGGCGGTACATGAGGCCCACGATCACGAGACTCCCTCGGGCGGTCCCGTCCCCCGAAGGAAGACCGATCCGACCAGAGGCACCAGACAACCAACGGTTGATGGAGACTGTCGCCCTGGATCCTTCCTCATGGACCCCTGAACTTTCCCGCCTGACCGCGGAGATCTTCGACTCGTTCGCAGCGACGTGGGCTGAAGAGCGCGGAGACTATCGGCCCGCTCCACTCGTCGACGCCTTGAAGCGAGGCAGCCCACCCGCAGGCGGAAGGTGCCTCGAACTAGGGAGCGGCACCGGCATCCTGACGCCCTACCTGCAGTCGAAGTGGTCCGAGGTTGTCTGTCTCGACCTCTCGATGCAGATGCTCGCTCGTCAACGCCATGGGAGACGGATTCAGGGCGATGCCAGCACTCTGCCCTTCATCGACGACTCGTTCGATGTCGTGGTCATTGGCGACGGGCCGCTCTTCGCCGCTGAGGTTGCCAGGGTCCTGCGTGCCAAGGGCACGGTGATCTGGACCAATGCCCTCGGTACTGGAGCTCCCTACTTCTTGAGGACCCCCGTCCTGTGTGATGCCTTCGCGTTGACCTCGCCGAATGCAGCCTGGTCGGTGATCGAGAGCGAGGCACTGTGGGGCAGCTGGGTCGTGTTGCAGCAAGAACCGGCTTCAATCTCGGGCGCCATCTAAGTGCTGAGATCTCAACCGGCACCGTGCGGGTTCTGGGTAGCGCAGATCGCCGGACGGCGAGCTCGAGCTGCTCCTCCGACTCAAGCCAGGCGGAGTACGACTTGGTCGACGTGTCCGAGACGGACGCGGGTCGAGCTGTCGAACGGGCGCGGCGCTGCGTAGCGGCCGCCCAGGTGAGGCCGCATGACGGAATGGAACCCGGGCGTCCCAGCGCTCCCCCGCCGGCGCACCAGGCGGCGTGAAGGGCGTCGGCGCCACCTAACGCCTTTGCCCCAGATTTCGGGAGACTCGGCTACCGCTCCGTTGCCTTCGCCTTCGCCTTCGTTGGCAATCCTGCTTTAGCCGCACGCAGTGGCCGCGTCATGCGCCAACTCAGCGTTGCCCGCACGGCTTCGAGCTCCCGAATCGCTACGTCGTGTTGGCTTCGATACTCGCCGAGCGAGCCCTCGGTCTCGGCCAGGCGGGCATGGGTCTCGGCCAGGCGGGCCTCGGTCTCGGCCAGGCGGGCATGGGTCTCGGCCAGGCGGGCCTCGGTCTCGGTCAGGCCGGCATGGGTCTCGGCCAGGCGGCCCTCGGTCTCGGCCAGGCGTGCGTGACTCTCGGCCAGGCGGCCTTCGGTCTCGGCCAGGCGGCCCTCGGATTCGGCCAGGCGGCCCTCGGTCTCGGCCAGAGCTTCTCGTGTTTCAGCGAGTTGATCACTGGCGCTGGTGAGGAGCGCCTTGTGCTCGTCCAGGGCGATCCTCATCGCCTCGAAGTCGAGCTTGGCGGTGCCGGAATTGGCATCTTGAGTGGCGTCAGCCTGATGGAGCCTCTCAACCCGAACAAGTAGTGGATCCGCGACTGCGGCAAACGCGCTCTCGGCCCTTTCCCGGTCGCAGTGGTTGCTCAACCAGGGCCATAGCGTTTCAATCAAGTACTCGCCGTCGTTGACGATCCGTGGAAACTCCAACAGAAACAAAGGAACTCGTTCCACCGTCGCCCAGTGGATCAGTCGGTGAAAGCCGACGGCCAGAATTCGAGCTTGATCGACTGGATCGAGCGAGTAGACCGCGCCAGCCGTGACCACCCCGTTCACATCGCTCGGAGGCCAGTTGGGCCATGGCCTATCGGTCATGGCAACGCGTTCCTGCAGCATGCGGCTCGTCGCGGCCGCCATCAACTCGCGGACCGGCACCAGAAGGGCATCAACAGCCACGGCGCCAAGATCGACGCGTTCGCAGTACGCGAACAACCATGGGTCCTTGACGACGTACGGCGCGTGTTCATCAAGCAGGTTGTGCTCCAGGCCGGCCTGGGCCCTTTCGTCGAAGGACCCGGTGGAACTACCGGTGTCAAGACCGCACTCTTTCAAGAAGCGGACGAGGAACGTGGTGCCCGCTCGTCCCGTTCCGGCGATTGCTACGTGATGCCTCGGAAGGGAACCGGGGGCGCCTGGGACAGAATCGGCAATCATCGGCCAGAAATCTAGTAACTCCTCGTCTCGCAACCCGAAATTTTCACTCGGGATTATGCAACCCCGAGGTGCCTGGTCAAATCTCTGAGCGGGCCGGCCGGTGTCGAGCAGGCTCCGATGGGACATCCACCGACGGATCGATGACCGTGGGAACCCATCCGATGGCGGGCGCGTCAAGACCTGCCACTCCCGCGTCGTTGCGAGCATTCGTCGTCGGACTCAGGTTCTCGAAGCGGGGCGCGCGACCCAATCCTGAGACGCCCCACGAACAAGGGAACGACTACACTCAGCCGCTCAAAAAGGGGAGTCTGGATGAGGCAGGTGTATGTGAATGTGGTCGCTGGGTTCACCACAGTGATCGCCCTCGGAGCCTCGATCATCACCGCCCCGACAGCCGGCGCCGCGCCTCCACCGGCTCCGAACTGCTCATCGCCTGCAGGTCCCGGGGTGAACTGGGCTGGTTGCAACAAACAGGGCGCCAATCTCTCGGGTGCGAGCCTGTCCGGCTCCGACCTCGCGGGCACCAACTTGCGCTCTGCCAACCTCACCGGAGCGAACCTCACCGGAGCCAATCTGGCCGCAGCCGACCTGACGGGCGCCATCATGACCAACACGACCCTGACGAACGCGTCGTTCTACGGCGCCAAGTTGACGGGCGCCACAATGGCATCGGCCCGCCTCGGAGGGGCCGACTTGTCCAATGCCTCGATGGGCCAGGTGGTCCTGTCCGGTGCAGGAGTGTTCGGCGCCAAGATGTACGGCACGTACCTGGCCGGCGCACAACTGAACGGCCTCTTCTCCGGCGGCGTGCAGGGCACACCGTCCACGTTGCCCTTCCAGTGGCGAAAGTTCGGGTCGTATCTGATGGGTCCGGGCGCGGTCCTGTTGAACGCCAACCTGGCCGGAGCCAACCTCTCGTTCCTCCCCCTCTACGACATCAACTTTTCGGGAGCCAATCTTTCGGGCACCGGTCTCCAATCGACCAACTTCTCGCATGACAACCTGTCGAAGGCGAACCTGTCCCAATCACAGATGTACCTTGCCAATCTCTCGAACGCCAACCTGTCGTCCTCAAACCTGACCCTGAGCAATCTCTCGTACGCGAATCTCTCCAACGCGAACCTGTCGAATGCGAACCTGACAACCGCGAACCTGGTGGGGGCGAACCTGTCGAATGCGAACCTCACGAACGTAGACCTCACGACTGCGAACCTCACGGGTGTGACATGGACCGGTGCCATCTGTCCGAATGGTGTCGTGGCCAATCCGAGCTGCTGACCGGCATCCGTCGGCCCGCCCCCGATGGCGGGGTGGGTGGCTGCCGCGCCAAGGGTGGAGCGGTGGGACAGACAGACTGCGCTACGTCCTCCTTGCTCGCCACACTTCTTCACATGGCCACCGGTTGGCCCACCACTCCTCGACGAAGCCGTACGACGACGTCGCACCTGGCGGGGGTCGAAGCTCGATCAAGTCGAGGATCTCGAAGCGGTTCTCCCTCAGTAACCGGACCCAGTCGCCGTGGCCCAAGTGAAACTCAACGGTCGGGTCATCGGGCCACTCGAAGCGGTGCATACCGAACTGGCCACGTCGCAGCTCCCCCGTGGCCGGCGTCTCGTCCTCGTCGGGGACACAGAGCATCAGCAGTGTGCTGTTCCCGAGGAAGACGAGCTCTCCTCCGGGGCGCAGTAGCCGGGACGCCTCGGGTATCCAGGCGTATGGATCGGCCCAGATGGCGGCGCCGTACTCGCTGATCACGAGGTCGAACGAGCCGCCGGCAAGGGGGACGTGCTCCCCCGAGGCCCGCACAAGGGGAAACGACAGACCGAACTCTGCCTGGAACCGGCGGGCGATCGCGAGTTGGCCGGCGGAAGGGTCCACGCCGACCGGTGTGGCCCCACGACGGGCCAGCCACGCCGAGACGTATGCCGTGCCGCACCCGAGCTCCAACGCGACCTTGCCCCGCAGATCGTCAGGGAGGAGGTGGATCGTTCGCTCGGGCACCCCGAAGATTCCCCACGTGGGTTCGCTCGCCGACCACCCTCGACGGGCCGTCTTCAGCTGATCCTCATGGCGCTGATCCCATGCGGCCGCGTTGACCTTGATGTAGTCGAGCGTCCCAGTGTCCACGAGTGCAGACTAGGTCGCGAGCTCGACAACTCCGAGGCCGCAGGGTGCCATCAGACCCTGGGCACTGTGGCCCCCGGAGGGCCATCCCCGGCGGAGATCAGCGGGGGAACCGGCGGATTCGGGCTCTCGTCACCAGAACGTGCTTCGGCATCCTCGACGGCCGACCGAAAGGCTCCGCCCGTGGCGATCGCGTATCTGCCCAGCTCGATCGACTGACGCGGGTGAGGACCCGAAATCACCCTGCGGTGAGGGGGCGCCGAAGTGCGAAGTACGAACGATCCCCCGACTCCCCCGGGGGGGGCGGAGGGAGCGGGGACGAGGGAGCGGGGAGAGGTATCGAGTCTCGCTGTGAGAGGCGTCGGTCAACGCCGTTATCGCCACAAGCTCGACGGTTGCGTTGTGACCCTGCCAACCTCCTCGTTTCGTTCGTAGTCACATCATGCGCTCCCCGACCGGCGATCCAGTAGGGACTTTGGTCCCACCCCATGATCGTCACACTTCGGGGGCCTGTTCGGCCAGATCCTGGGTCAACCAACTGACCGGCACCTCTGTCAGCGGAGAGCAGGTCACGAGGCCTGGAGGACCTCGACAGAGTCCCGGCTGAAGCTCATCGGGCTCGGACGAATCCGGCCAGCATCGCTCGAGAGCTCCGACACGGAAAGGGGCCGATGGGCGTGCGGTCACGCGGGCCCGGGCGGGGCCAAGCACCGTTCCAGGAACTCCGTCAGGCGAGCCGCGTCCCTCATGATCGACACCCCGCGCACAGCGTCCTTCGTGATGTCGAGCGAAGGGCAGAACACGTCGGCACCACCACAGAAGAAGTGAGGCGAGCCGAGGACACCACGCTGCACCCCGGTGTGCCAGTCCGCAACGACCGCCACGTGATCGGACTCGTCCGGCATGGCGACGCCGTACTCCCCCGCCAGTTGCTCGAGCGTGACCCGCTCTGAGATGTCACGGCCTTCTTCGAAGAGGGCGTCCCGCAAGGCGAAGCTGACACGCTCGCCGACCTCGAGGTCGGTCCGATAGGCGCGGTTGGCGAGTGCGAGGGCATCGAGAGTCGAATGCGGGAACCGGTCGGTGTCGACGTGGCGGAACATGTTCGGGGCGACCTGCTCTCGCAGATCGTTGACATGTTCCCTGGTCACCGCCGGATCGAGCGGTGCCCCGTTCACCAGTTCGAGCGGCCACGCCCGGACCCAGATCACCACGTCGCTGCGGCCGGTCCGCCTGCGCTGCTCGTCGATCGCCCGCAGCCCGACGTGGGTGAACGGACACCAGATGTCGGCGAAGACCTCGATGTTCGGGTTCGGCGTGGTGCTCATGCTGCGGCCTCTCGATCGCTGATTGCGACGGACCCGACGATCGTGCCCCGCCGTGCCCGGTGGGCTCCCGGCTCGCCTGGCCCATCAGCCAAGCCTGGTCGATCGCCGACGCTACGGTGATGCAGGCCACATGAAGCTGGCATTTGCCTGAGAACGGAGACAGGTGATGACGTCACAGTCTGATTTCACGGCCGAGGAATGGCAGCTGATCCTCGAGGCGCCACCGAGTGCCGGGATGATCGTCGTCACCGCCCAGCGAGGAGGTTCGTTTCGCGAGACCATCGCCATGGCGAAGGCCTACGTGGAGGCGCGCGCGCAACACGGCAAGAGCCAGCTACTCGATGAGATCGTCGCGGCGAAACCTGAGCGGGATCACACGCACTATCACTCTCCCGAGGAGCTCAAGGAGCACGGGCTCGGGCACATTCGTGATTCGGTGCTTCTGCTCGAGAGCAAGGCAACGCCCGTGGAGGTCGACGAATACCGACGGTTCATCATCACGTTGTGCCAGAGAGTTGCAGCCGCGCACCGAGAGCATGGTCAAGCGGTCAGTGATGCCGAACAGGCGGCGATGAACGACATCACAGAGGCCCTGAACACGACACCCGGGTAACAGGCGCCGTCCTTGGGTCGGGGTCCCACCCGGTCCGTCGTTCGCCGCCCGGGGTGGACGGGCTCGTCGAGGGGAGCCCGTCTCGCGGCTCAGGTCACACAGGTGCTGGGGCGACCCTCGCCGCCCGGAGGGCGCCGGCGAATTGCTCCGCGTCGAGCGGGGACACCGACCACCACTGGAGCAGCGCGCCGTCGAACACGCACACGTGGACCATGTCGAACCCGTGCCTGACCCCGTTGCGCTCGAAGTGATGCCGCAGCACGACGGTGCTCCGCTCCTCGTTCGCCGACAGGGCGACCAGGTCCGACTCGACCCCCGAGCCGCCGATGCTGCGCAGCACGGCGAACCAGGACGGGATGTCCTGTCGACCCACCGAGACCGGCTCGGCCGAGAACCCGCGGACTTCGAGGACCACGTCATCGGCACAGCCCTCGAGGAACTCGTCGATCTCCCCCGCGGTGAGCCGCAGGAACAGCTCGGCTGTGTGGGCTGCAGCAGGATTCCCCATGACGCTCCTCGTGCGGGGCCGGGTGCCCGGCCAAATCTGACTTACTACATCGGATTTGTCAATCGACGGACTGACACGTCCCTCCCCATCACCTCGGCAGCGGGCCGGACAGCCTTGAATCCCCGTCCAGCGGTTTGCCGCGGCCCTCATTCTTGACTAACTTGGTCGGGATTCGACGTTCAACGGCACCTCCATGGCCGTTGCCAGGGACAGACACGAGGTTCGACATGAGCGACTGGGGATTCGAGACCCGACAGATCCACGCCGGCACCCAGCCGGACCCGACGACCGGGGCCCGTGCCGTGCCGATCTACCAGACGACCAGCTACACCTTCCGCGACACGGCGCACGCCGCCGCCCTGTTCGGCCTGGAGGAGCTCGGCAACATCTACACGCGCATCATGAACCCGACCCAGGCGGTGTTCGAAGAGCGGGTGGCTTCGCTCGAGGGCGGCGTGGCCGCGCTGGCCGTGGCCAGCGGCCAGGCCGCGGAGTCACTGGCCCTGCTGAACCTGGCCGAGAACGGGGGTCACATCGTCTCCTCCGCGTCCCTCTACGGAGGCACCTACAACCTGTTCCACTACACGCTGCCCAAGCTCGGCGTCGAGGTCAGCTTCATTGAGAACCCCGACGACCTCGATGCCTGGCGGTCGGCCATACGCCCGAACACGAAGGCGTTCTTCGCCGAGACCCTCGGGAACCCCAAGGGTGACGTGCTCGACTTCGCCGGTGTCTCCGGGGTGGCCCACGAGCACAAGATCCCGCTCGTGATCGACAACACCGTGGCCTCGCCGTACCTGGCCCAGCCGCTCAAGCACGGCGCGGACATCGTGGTCCACTCGGCCACGAAGTTCATCGGCGGGCATGGGACCTCCATCGGCGGCATCATCGTCGACGGCGGCACCTTCGACTACGAGGGCAGCGGGCGCTTCCCCGGGTTCACCGAGCCGGACCCCAGCTACCACGGTCTGGTGTTCTCCCAGCTCCCCGAGGCGCTGTTCCCGGCCCGCTACGTGCTCAAGATCCGGCTCCAGTACCTGCGCGACATGGGGCCGGCCATCGCGCCGCTCAACTCATTCCTCTTCCTGCAGGGCCTCGAGACCCTGAGCCTGCGCATGGAGCGCCACGTGCAGAACGCCCAGGCAGTGGCCGAATGGCTCGAGCAGCGCGACGAGGTGTCGTGGGTCTCCTACGCCGGGCTTGCCCTCGAGCCCGTGGCACGAGCGCCAGCAGCAGTACCTGCCCCGTGGTGGGGGCGCCATCCTCGCCTTCGGCATCAGTGGCGGTGCCGATGCGGGTCGGAGGTTCATCGAGGGCCTCGAGCTCTTCAGCCATCTGGCCAACGTCGGTGACGTGCGCAGCCTGGCCATCCACCCGGCCTCGACCACGCACTCGCAGCTGACCGAGGCCGAGCAGCTGACCGCCGGCGTCACCCCTGACCTGGTCCGGCTGTGCATCGGCCTCGAGACCCTCGACGACATCCTGGCGGACCTCGACGCAGGGTTCCGCGCCGCGAAGGGGGCCTGAGCACGGAGCCCGAGCACGTCGTGAGCGGCGCCTGGACCCCCGGCGAGGAACAGGGCGACCGGCGCTTCCTCGCCCTGTTCGGCCCCGAGGGACTCGAGCTCGAAGCCGGCGGGCGGCTGGGCCCGGTGACCGTCGCCTACGAGTCGTGGGGCTCGCTGTCCCCACGCGCCGACAACGCCGTCCTCGTCCTGCACGCCCTCACGGGCGACTCGCATGCCGCCGGCGAGAGCGGCCCGGGCCACCCGGGGGCGGGGTGGTGGTCCGGCCTCATCGGGCCGGGCCTGGCCATCGACACCGACCGGTGGTTCGTGGTGTGCCCCAACGTCCTCGGGGGGTGCCAGGGCACGACCGGTCCCGCCTCGGTGGCCCCGGACGGACGGCGCTACGGGTCGCGGTTCCCGGTCATCACCATCAGGGACCAGGTCCGCGTGGAGGCCGCCCTGGCCGACGCGTCTGGGCATCACGCGCTGGGCGGCGGTGATCGGCGGCTCCATGGGCGGGATGCGCGTCCTGGAGTGGTCGGTGATGCTCCCCCGGCGCGTCGAGCGGGCCGTCGTCATCGCCGTGGGCGCCGCCGCCACGCGCGGAGCAGATGGCCCTGTGCTCGCTCCAGGTGCGTGCCATCCGTACCGACGAGCACTTCGCGGGCGGTGACTACTACGAGCAGCCCGTCGGCCCCGCGGCGGGTCTCGCCCTGGCCCGGGGCATCGGGCAGATCACCTACCGCACGGCTGTCGAGCTCGACGCCCGGTTCGGGAGGATGCCCCAGGGTGAGGAGCAGCCGCTCAAGGGGGGCCGCTACGCCGTCGAGTCGTATCTCGAGCACCACGGCGAGAAGCTGCTGCGGCGCTTCGACGCCAACTCGTACGTCGTGTTGAGCGAGGCCATGAACCACCACGATGTCGGGCGTGCCCGGGGTGGCGCCGCCGCCGCCCTGTCCGGCGTGCAGGCGCGGACGACGGTCATCGGCATCAGCTCCGACCGGCTCTACCCCCTCTCGAGCCAGGAAGACCTGGCGCGCCTGCTGCCCGGCCGGCCCGCCGTCCAGGTGGTGGAGTCCGAGGTGGGCCACGACGGTTTCCTGGTCGAGGTCGGCGCCATGGGACCGCTGGTCGCCGCCGCGCTGACCTGAGGCACCCCACCGGACGCGTCGTGGTCGAGGGTGGGCCGGACGTTCGAGGGTCGGCCCCGCAGAACGGTCCGCCGGCGTCGCCCCTGCTCAATAGGATCGCCCCCACACCTGAGCAGGGGGGCACATGACGACCGAGACGGAGCGGGCCTTCGCCGAGCTGATGACCGAGGTGGGGGCCGCACACCAACGCATGGTCGAGCAGCTGGCCGACGACGAGACCACCCTCCTCGAGGCGCACAAGTGGGTGCTCTCCATCTTGCAGGTGGCGGCCGACGTGCACGTGTGGGCGGACCGGGGGCGACCCCGCTTCGTGGAGATCGTCGGCCCGTACAAGAAGTGGGGCGGGGACAACGCCGACGCCTTCTACTGCTACCTCCCCATCGACCCGGCGCGCACATACCGCTTGTCTGTCGAGCCCGGGGACGCCGTGTACCTGTCGCTGACCGTCTACGGCGGACCCGACGACGGGAGGTACTCGACCCACATCGTGGGCAGCGTCAACAGCCAGGACGCGCCGCCTGGACCGGACGGGTCCATCCGCATCGTCATCTCGCCCGTCGAACCCTCCGAACCCGGGGTGGCGTGGATCCGCTCGGAGCCCGACGCGGTGGCCGCCATCACCCGCGACTACCTCGAGGACCCGGCCACCGGGCGGCGTGCGGTTTGGCACGTCGAGGCGGACGACCCCCCGCCGACGCACCGCGAGGATGACGCCGACCTGGCGCGTCGGCTCCGCTCGGCTGCCACCTGGGTGCGCGAACAGGCGGCCATGGTCCCGATCCCGCTCGGGACACCCAATGCCGTCGACCCGCCCTACCCCGTCCCGACCGAGACCTTCGGCTGGGCGGCGGGCGACGCCGCCTACGCCATGGGGGCCTACGAGCTCGGTGAGGACCAGGCCCTGGTGATCCGGGGGCGGTCCCCGGCATGCGCCTTTTGGAACATGTGCCTGTGGAACCGCCTCCTGCACACCTACGACTACGACTACGAGCGGGTGACGATCAACGGGGCCCAGGTGTCGTACGAACCAGACGGATCCTGGGTCGTCGTGGTGTCGCCCCGGCCCGTCGACCACCCCAACTGGGTCTCGACGGCGGGGCACCGGGCCGGCCGCATCTGGTTCCGCTGGTTCCTGCCCGCCGAGACCCCCGAGCAGCCGCAGACCGAGGTCGTCCCGGCCGAAGAGGTGGCCACCAGGACGGGGCGCGCGTGAGCGCACCGCCGCCGGGGGGTCGCCCGGCTCCGGTCCGCATCGACGACCTGGCGGACCCTCGGTTCAGCGAGGACGCACGGGCCATCCTCGGCCTCATGGAGGAGGCGGGCTCGCAGATGGTGCTCGACCCGGCGGCGCTGATGGAGCTGGCGCGGTCCGACACCGGCCTCGACGACTTCGGCGAGCACGACTTCGCAGAGCGTCTCGAGCTGCTGTGCCGGGCCATGACCGACGAGGGCGGATTCAACGGCGCGGGCATCCTCCAGCAGCACACCTTCATCACCGGGCTCCTCAAGAACCGGCTCCTGGTGGAGGACCTGGTGCGACGGCACCCCGAGATCGTCGACGAACCGATCGTGGCCCCCATCGTCATCTGCGGCCTGCCGCGCACCGGCACCACCCACCTGCACAACCTCATGTCGGCCGACCCTGCCCTGCGCTCGCTTCCCTACTGGGAGAGCCTCGAGCCGGTGCTGCCGGCCGGTCGAGCAGCCTGCGCCGGGCGAACGCGACCCTCGGTTCGAGCGCACGGCCATGGCCCTGTCGTTCATCGACGTCGCCCTGCCGTACTTCAAACGGATGCACGAGATGACCGTCGAGCACGCCCACGAGGAGATCCAGCTGCTCGCCATCGACTTCTCGTCCATGCTGTTCGAGACCACCGCCCCCATGCCCAGCTGGCGGGACGCCTACCTGGCCCGGGACCAGCACCCGTCCTACGCCTACCTGCGCAAGGTGCTCCAGGTGCTCCAGTGGCAGCGCGGCGGCACTCGCTGGGTGCTCAAGTCGCCCCAACACCTCGAGCACTTCCCGGTCCTCCTCGACACGTTCCCCGACGCCACCTTCGTGGTCACCCACCGCGACCCGGTGTCGGTCACGGCGTCGATGGCCACGATGGTGGCCTACTCGGCCCGCCTGGCGCGGGACCGGGTCGACGTCGGGGCCTGGACCTCCTACTGGGCCGACCGGCTCGAGCGCATGCTGCGCAGCTGCGCCACGGAACGGGACGTACTGCCCGAGGACCGGACCATCGACGTGCACTTCGACGAGTTCATGGCCGACGACCTGGCCATGGTCGAGCATGTCTACGCGCGGGCCGACCAGCCTCTCGACGAGCGATCCCGGAGCGCCATGGCCGACTTCATGGCCGATCACCCGCGCGGCCGTCACGGCACCGTCGAGTACGACCTCGGGCAGCTCGGGCTCGACGCCGCCGAGCGCCGGAAGGCGCTCGGCTTCTACACCGACCGCTTCGGGGTCGCGCTCGAGTCCTGAGACCCGTAGCGGCGGCGCCGGTGCTCAGAGGGCCTGGAGGACCTCCTCGGCCGAGCTCACCTTGAGGCCCGGGCCCGGCTCGACGGCCAACCAGGTCACGATGCCGTCCTCGACGATGGCCGCGAACCGCTGCACCCTCGTGCCCAGACCGAACCCACGGCCGTCCATGACGAGCCCGAGGGCCTCGGCCAGCTCCCCGTTGCCGTCGGCCACCATGACGACGGCATCGCCGGCATTCTGGTCCTTGGCCCAGGCCTCCATCACGAAGGGGTCGTTCACCGACACGCACACGACCGAGTCCACGCCCTTGGCCCGCAGCTCGTCGGCGCGCAGGACGAACCCCGGCAGATGGTGGTCCGAGCAGGTGGGGGTGAACGCCCCGGGCACGCCGAACACGACGACCTTGCCCGTCCCCAACACCCGCCCCGACGTGGTGGCCTCGGGTCCACCCTCCCCCGCCGCGAAGACCTTCACGTCGGGCACTCGATCACCGACTGCGATCGTCATCCGTCTCTCTCCTCTGCGTCTGCTCTGCTCGGTCCCGGCTCCGATTCTCCTACCCCCGGGGCGCCGCCCCAAATCGCGCCGACCCGGACGGGGCGCCCGCGGCATTCGGTCACGAAGCTGTAACCTGCCGCCGTCGGCGCGGGGAGCGCGACGACGGAGCAGGAACCGACCAGTGGGGGGTTGTGATGCCGAAGTCCTTTGATCGTCGGTCCTTCCTAGCGGGAGGCCTGGCCTTGGGTGCGGGGGCGGCCATGGCCGGTGCCCTCGGGGACGGCGCCGGCATGGCCGGCGCTGCGCTCACCAACGGTCCGGGACGCAACGGCGTGTCCAAGGCCACACCGAAGCAGGGCGGCTCGCTCACCTTCGGGATCGACACCGAGGAGGGAGGGTTCAGCCCCGCCACGGCGCGCTGGGACGAGGGGGGCTACCTCTACGGACGGAGCGTCTTCGACCCGATCGCCATCGTGAACGCAGCCGGAGGGGTGGAGCCGTACCTGGCCCAGTCCATCACCTCGAACTCGGACTACACCGTGTGGACGATCACCCTGCGCCCGGGCATCACCTTCCACGACGGCACGCCCCTCGACGCCAACGCGTTGAACCAGAACCTCGAGGCGCAGGCCAGCTCACCGGTCGTGGGTCCCGCCTTCGCCGACAACATCGCCTCGACCTCGGTGAGCGGCCCGATGTCGGTCCAACTCACCATGAAGAACTCCTGGGCGCCCTTCCCCAATTACCTGGCGCAGGCGCAGACGGGCTACGTCGCCGCCCCGGCCATGTTGAAGGACCCCAACGGCACGGCCCACCCGATCGGCACCGGGCCCTTCGTGTTCCAGGAATGGGTGCCCAACAGCCACATGACGGCGACGAGGAACCCGCACTACTGGCGCAAGGGTTACCCCTACCTCGACAGCATCACCTTCAAGCCGATCATCGACGCCAACTCCCGGGCCGACGCGCTCGAGACCAACGAGATCGACATCATGCACACCAACTCCCCCAATGGTCTGCTGCAGTTCCGCGGCAACCGCAAGTGGTCGTACTACGACAACAGCGGTCAGGTGCTCGGTCAACCGACGGTGCAGTGCATCATGTTGAACGTCTCAGCCGCGCCGTTCAACAACCACACGCTGCGGACCGCGATGGCCAAGGCCATCAACCAGAAGCAGTACGCCCAGGTCATCAACAAGGGCATCGACGCGCCCATGCACGGGCTCTTCATCCCGGGCAGCGAGTACTACACCGCCACGGCCTACCCGTCCTACGACCCGGCGGGGGCGGCCAAGCTGGTCAAGCAGGTGCAGCAGCAAACGGGGAAGCCGGTGACGTTCAACCTGAACTCGACCAGCAACTCGGACACCCTGCGGGCGGCGCAGTTCCTCCAGCAGGCCTGGCAGCAAGCCGGCATGCAGGTGAACATCACCGTCCTGGCCCAGTCCACCCTGATCAACGACGCGCTGGCCGGGACCTACCAGGCCACCTTGTGGCGCCAGTTCGGTGCGGTCGACCCCGACCTCAACTACGTCTGGTGGACCACGGCGCTCGCCTCCGGCCCGATCGCGCTGAACATGGCGCGCAACGTCGACCCGCGGATCCAGGCGGCGTTGCTCGCCGGGCGGCGCACGAGCGAGCACGCGGCACGGGTGAAGGACTACCAGAAGGTCAACCAGTACCTCGCGCAGGACATCCCCTACCTCTGGCTGGCCCGCGACACCTGGGCCGTGGTGGCGAACCCCAAGGTGCAGAACTTCGCCAACCCCAGGACGCCGCAGGGGTCCAAGGCCGTCGCCTTCGACGAAGGGGTGCTCTGGCCGACCCAGATCTGGGTGAACTAGCGCATCTCCACGTCGTCGAGGTACTCCTCGCGCCAGTGGGTGAACCGCTCCTCGGGGAGCCGGATACAGGCGGTCGGCCGCAGCGCCTGGACGAAGTTGCGCTCGTGGCTCACGGCGACGATCGTCCCCGGCCACCCCCCGAGCATGGCGCCCACGGCCTCGATGGACGCCGGGTCGAGGTTGTTCGTCGGCTCGTCGAGCAGGAGGAGGTTGGCCTCCCCCGCGGCGAGCATGGCCAGGCCGAGCTTGGCCCGCTCGCCGCCGGACAGCGTCGCCGGCATCTGCAGCGCCGCCTTCGACGGCAAGCCGAAGGAGCCCAGGAGCGCCCGACGATCCCTCTCGGCCGTCAGCACGGCGTCGCTGACGTTGTCCAGGGCGGTCCGATCGGGGTCGATCTGCTCGTGCTCCTGCGCGAAGTAGCCGACCTGCACGTTGGTCCCGATCTCGACGACACCGTCGGTCGGCTCCTGCACCCCGGCCAGGCAGCGCAGCAGAGACGACTTCCCGGCTCCGTTGCGCCCGACGACGACGACGTGGTCGCCGCGGCCGATCGAGAAGCTGAGGTCGGCGAGGACCTCGTGGTCGCCGTAGCGGATGCCCAGCTTCACCACGTCGAGGGGGACCGCCCCCGAGCGGGCCGGCACGGGCAGGGAGAAGGACGAGGCACGCTCGCGCCGCTCGACCCGGGTTCGTTGCGCCTCGAGGCGCTCGACACGCCGGTCCAGTGCCTTGGCCTTGCGGGCGCGCTTCTCGGTGCTCGCACGCATGGAGTCCGCCAACGATGAGAGTCGGGTGATCTCCCGCTTCTCGAGCTCGGCCGCCCGCTCCCGCTGGGACTGGTCCGCCTCGAGCTGCGCCGTGAACCTCGAGTAGTTGCCCTTCCACTCGGTCAGGCGCTGGTGCGCCAGGTGGAGCACCTTGGTGATGGCGTGGTCGAGCAACGGCAGGTCGTGGCTGACCACCAGCAGCGCACCGTCGAAGCGGGCGAGCTCGTCGAGGAGCCAGCGCTTGGCAGACCGGTCGAGATGGTTGGTCGGCTCGTCGAGGACCATGAGCTCGGGCTCCTGGAAGAGCACGCGCATGAGATCGACACGCCGCCGTTGGCCACCCGACAGGGTGTCGATCTCCTCGAGCAGGAGCTCCTGGCGCAGGCCGAGCCCGTCGGCCAGCCGAGCCATGACCGACTCGGCCTCGTACCCGCCGTTCGCCTGGAACTGCTCCTGCAGGTCGGTGAAGAGCTCGATGTGCTCGGTGGAGGGGTCCTCGGCCATGGCCCGGCGCGCCGTCCCCAGGGCATCGTCGAGGACGTCGAGGCCGCGGGCGGAGAGGACGTGGGAGAAGCCGGTCGGCTCGAGTCCGAGGCCTCCCGGCACGGGTGCCTGGGGCAGGTACCCGAAGGAGCCCAGGACCCGGAGGTTGCCCCGGACCCGCAGATGGGGCGCCGGCTCGCCCACCAGGGCCGAGATGAACGAGGATTTCCCGGTCCCGTTGCGCCCGACCAGCCCGACCTTCTCCCCCGCCCCGACGACGAAGGAGGCGTCGCCGAGCAGGGTCCGGTCGCCGATCTCGATGGTCAGGGCGGAGGCGACGATCACGGCACATTGTACGAACACTGGTTCGCTCGGGGACGAACGCCCGGTCGATACACTCCGCCAATGCCCGCACTCGAGCGCAAATGGTGGACCCTGATCGCCGTCTGCACGGCGGTCTTCATGCTCCTTCTCGACATCACGGTGGTCAACGTCGCGCTACCGGACATCCAGTCGTCGCTGCACGCCAGCTTCTCGGACCTCCAATGGGTGGTGGACGCCTACTCGCTCACGTTGGCCGCATTCCTCCTGACCGCCGGCGTGCTCGGCGACATCTACGGCCGGCGCGAGGTCTTCGCCATCGGACTGGTGATCTTCTCGCTCGCCTCGCTGTTGTGCGGGCTCTCGACCACGCCGCTCATGCTCAACCTGGCCCGAGGGGTTCAGGGAGTCGGGGGGGCCATCATGTTCGCCACGTCGCTGGCGCTGATCGCCAACGCCTTCATGGGCCGCGACCGCGGCACGGCGTTCGGCATCTACGGCGCGGTGATCGGCGGCGCCGTGGCCGTGGGGCCGCTCATCGGCGGTGCCATCACCAGCGGCATCGGCTGGCGCTGGATCTTCTTCGTCAACGTGCCCATCGGCGTGGTGGCCGTCGTCATCACCATCTCCAAGATCGCCGAGTCGAAGGACCAGCGGGCCCGCACCATCGACTGGGTGGGCTTCGTCACGTTCTCGGCCAGCCTCTTCGCGCTGGTCTTCGCGTTGGTGCGGGGGAACACCCTGGGATGGGGCAGCGCCACCATCATCGGGCTGTTCGCGGCGTCCGCCGTGCTCATGGTGGCGTTCTTCGTGAACGAGCACGTCCAGAAGGACCCGATGCTCGATCTGGCGCTGTTCAAGATCCCGGCGTTCGTCGGTCTCTCGGTGGCGGCCTTCGCGCTGGCCGCTTCGATCTTCGCCATGTTCCTCTACCTCACCCTGTACATCCAGGATGACCTGGGCTACGGACCGTTCGCCGCCGGCCTTCGCTTCCTTCCCATGACCCTGGTCACCTTCTTCGTGGCCTTCTTCGCCGGGCGCCTCACCGTACGCGTGCACCTGCGCATCCTGCTCGGCATCGGGATGCTCATCGTCAGCGGTGCGCTCCTCCTCATGGGCACGACCAACCCCGACTCGGCGTGGACGGTGCTCCTGCCCGGATTCATCCTCGGCGGGCTCGGCATCGGAATGGTGAACCCGGTGCTGGCCTCGGGCGCCGTCTCGGTGGTGGAGCCGCAACGCTCGGGGATGGCGTCGGGCGCCAACAACACCTTTCGCCAAGTCGGGATCGCGACCGGCATCGCGGTGCTCGGTGCGGTCTTCCAGAGCCAGATCGTCACCAACACCTCGGCTGCGCTGGGCAAGACGGCCACCGGGGCGGCCGTCCTCCACCGGGGCGGCGACCAGCTGCGGGGGGCCATGTCGGCCGGCCAGGTGCACGAGGTCGCCTCCTCGCTCCCGGTGCCGGCCGCACGCCAGGCTCTCCTCGAGGCGTACCACATCGGCTTCTCGGCCACGCTCAACCATCTGATGGAGATCGGCTCCGTCGTGGCCTTGGTCGGCGCCGTGGCGGCGTTCGCACTGGTGCGCCAACGCGACTTCGTCGTTCCGGGTGCCGGCGGGGGTCACGGCGGTGGGCCGGGCGGCGGCCCCGGCGGGCCGGATGGCAGTGGGCCGGGCGGCGGCGACGCCCCGGCCGGTGCCGTCCCCGCCACACATGGCTGAGCTCCTCACGCTCGAGGGCACCTACGTCCGCCTCGAGCCGCTCACCGAGGCCCACATCCCGGCACTCGCCGACGCGGCAGCCGAGGACCGGAGCAGTTACCGGTGGACCTACGTGCCCGACGGGACGGCGCAGATGACCGACTACGTGCGCGACGCCCTGGGCAAGATGGCCGCCGGCACGCACATGGCGTTCGCCACCATCGCCCAGGGCACCCCCGATGAAGCTGGGTCGGGGCGCGCCGGCCGGGTGGTCGGCACGACGCGGTTCTGCGAGATCGGGTACTGGCAGTGGCCGCCGGGGGCCACCCATCAGCGCCAGGATGTGCCCGACGCCATCGAGATCGGCTACACCTGGCTCGCCGGCTCGGCACAGCGGAGCCCGGTCAACACCGAGGCCAAGTTGCTGATGCTCGGACACGCCTTCGAGGTGTGGGGCGTGCACCGCGTCTCGCTGCGGACCGACGTGCGCAACACGCGCTCGCGCGCGGCCATCGAGCGGATCGGCGGCAGGATCGACGGCGTGCTGCGAGCCGACCGGCCGGGGTCCGACGACACCGTGCGCGACTCCTGCCTGTTCTCCATCCTCGCCGACGAGTGGCCGGCCACGAAGGCCGGCCTCACCGCTCGCCTCACCGCGTGGACTCGCCACGTAGCCCGCGGAGGCCCCTCCCCCGGTGGGAGCCCGCCCAGCCCGCTAGGCGCGGCTCAGGGAGGCCTGGATCTTGCGCTGGTGCAGCGCCTCGACGGCGGCCTCCGCCTCGTCCTTGGGGCGGACGGCGGCCACGGCCTTCCCGGTCCGGTGGATCCTCCAGGCCAGCTCGTCGGCCCGCTCGACGGTGTGGCCGAAGATCTCGACGAACGCCCGGATCACCGTCTGGAACGTGGTCACGTCGTCGTTCCACACGATGATCGCCCACAGGTCCTCGAAGGCGAAGAAGGCGTCGACGTCCTCGTCGGCCAGGAGGGGGAGGTCGATGACGGTGGACTCGTGGGTGGTGGTCATGGTGGTGGTCATGGTGGCGGTCGTCCGAGGCCCGCAATTTGGCCCAGAGCACTGTAGTCGAGCGCGGTAGCCTGCGGGAATGCGAGCGACCGTCCTCGAAGGACCGCGTGCCGTCAGCGTCGTCGATGTCCCCGACCCGGTGCTCCCGGGGCCCGAGGGGATCATCGTGGCCGTGGAGCGGACCGCCATCTGCGGTTCGGACCTGCACCTGTACCACGACGCGCCGACGGGCACCGGCATCCGCCTCGGTCACGAGGCCATCGGGAGGGTGACCGACGTCGGCCCCGGGGTGCACGGGCTGTCGAAGGGCGACCGCGTGCTGGTCTCGGGCGTGATCGGGTGCGGTACTTGCCCGCCGTGCCGGGCCGGGCAGCCCAACGTCTGCCTGACCGGCAAGACGGCCGCCTTCGGCACCGTGCCCGACGTGCCCGGCGGTCAGGCCGAGGCCATGGCGGTGCCGTTCGCCGACGAGTTCGCCTTGCGCATCCCCGAGGGCGTGGGCGACGAGGAGGCAGTGCTGCTGACCGACATCCTCCCGACCGGATACCTCGGCGCACGGCGGGCGGAGATCCGCCCCGGCTCGACCGTGGTCGTGGTCGGGCTGGGCCCGGTCGGCGTGATGGCCCTCATGTGCGCCTCGCTCTTCGGGCCGTCGCGCAT
The DNA here is from genome assembly GCA_963781955.1 of uncultured Acidimicrobiaceae bacterium. Classification (GTDB taxonomy): domain Bacteria; phylum Actinomycetota; class Acidimicrobiia; order Acidimicrobiales; family RAAP-2; genus Bog-473. Next base: position 733,757 of record CAWAHU010000001.1, on the reverse strand, counting down.
CCTGGCCGTCGACGTCGTGCCCGAACGCCTCGCCCGCGCCGCGCTGCTCGGGGCCGAGCCGATCGACGCCAGCAGCGCCCCCGGATCGGCCCAGGTGCTCGAGGCCACCGGCGGGCGGGGGGCCGAGAGCGTGATCGAGGCCGTGGGCGCCGACGCGACCGTGCTCGACGCCGTGGCGTGCGCCGCGCCGGGGGGCACGATCTCGGTGGTCGGGGTGAACCTCAACGCTGCGCTCCCCTTCCCCTTCGGCGACGTCCTGTTCAAGAGCCTCACCGTGCGGGCCGTCTTCGCTCCCATCCCGAGCACGTGGCCGGCACTGGTCCCGCTCGTGCAGTCGGGCCGCCTCGGCGGCCTGGCCGACACGTTCACCCACCGGATGGGGCTGTCCCGGGCCCCCGAGGCCTACGAGTTGTTCGACTCCCGCTCCGACGGCGTCTTGAAGGTCTTGCTCGACCCGAACAACTGAGCCCCCTCGGGCTCGTCGGGGGTGCGGTTGACCACGCGAGGGCGGCCGGCCGCCCCGAGCTCCACCCGCTCCTTGAACCACGGAGCGGGCGGAGGCACGATCATGTCGGCCAGCGCGTCGACGATCCCCTCGTAGTTGACGCGCCAGCCCTGGAAGTGGCGCCAGGCCTCGTCGGCGTCGCGCTCGACCGGGAAGGCGACCGACTCGAGGCGTCCGTAGCCGTCGTCGAATTCGGCTCGGTTGAGGCGAAGGCCGGCATCCGGGAGCGGGTCCTCGTCATAGTCGATGTGCAGCGCCCGGGCCATGGACCGCAGGCAGGTGATGCCCATGCGCAGGCAGAGTCGGGCCTGGCGGGGTGTCTGCTCGGGGCTGGCGGCGTGGTACAGCGCCGCCGAGTCCATCATGGCCACCAGCGCCAGCAACCAGCTGCGAGACGGGACGGGCGAGCGGAACCAGATGAGGGCCGGGTAGTTGGCGTGGCTCTCGGACACCGCGGCGGCCCAACGCTCCCAGTCGGCGTAGAGCGGGGGCAGTTCGTCCATGGTGTCGAGCCAGTAGTGGCGAGCCAGGATCTCGGGCCCCCAGGCCGGGTTGCCCGAGCGGGCCTCCAGCAGGGTCACCTCGGTCTCGCGGGCCGAGAACTGCCCGTAGAGCGCGGGGAGGTAGGCGATCTCGAGCGCGATGACCAGCAGCCCCACGCCCGCAGCCAGCACCTCGACCACCCGGGGGCCGGCCCGGCTCGACGAGACGATGCCCAGGGTGAAGACCGAGGAGCCTGCGAGGCCGAGCGAGGCGGCGAAATCGACGCCGGCCGCCCACCACTCGATCAGCGCGAAGCCGAGCACCAGCATGGCCAACCAGACCACGAAGAGGCACACCATGGCCGCCGGGCCCACGAAGGACAGGACACGGTCACGCGCCTCGTAGGACCGCAACTTCGGAGCGAGCCAGCGGGCCGATCCTCCGAGGAAGCCGGACAGCATGCGCATGGCGGGCGACGAGGTGACCCGCGGCACGACCAGGGCGCTGAAGACGCTCCACGCCGTCAGCGCGACGAAGAGGATCCCCGCACCGAGCGCGACCGGGCGGGCGACCGACTCCACGGCGCCCATGTTGCCATCTCCCTGCGCAACGGTCGGGGGCCGCCCTCAGCAGGTGGCGAGCCGCGCGGCCGGCCGACCGGCCGCCACCAGGGCTGCGGGCACCTCCACCGTCTGCGCCCGCAGCAGCTCCCCCAACCCTTTGGCCTGGGTGTCGAGCCGCAAGTTCGACGCCACGCCCCAGCCCAGGATGCCGTGGACGACGAAGTTGACGGCACGCAGGTTCGGGAGCGCGAAGCGGGTCACCGGGAACGGTGCGGCCTCGACCAGGAGCGCCACGAGCATGTCGGTCCCGAAGGAGCCGAGCAGCCAGGCGGCCACGGCGTCCTCGTCGGCCCACACGCCGATGTTGGCGTCGCCCCCCTTGTCGCCCGAGCGCGCGCCCACCAGCACCCACAGCGGCACCCGCACCAGGTCCCCGGGCCGCCCTTCGGCCACCGTCGCCGCCCCGATCACCGACGCATCGGCGCCCACGGCCAGGGCCGGACCTTCACCGCCCGCTCCCCCACCGGCACCGGTCGGCGCGCCGCCGACGTCCGGCGGCTCGGACACGGCGACCTCCCGCCCGTCGCACACCACGCGTGGGGACACGCTCGACGCGGCCACGGTCGTGGGCCAGTAGCGGGCGACCCGCTGGGCGCCCGAGGGCGGGGTGGTGAAGAACGTCCCCGGATAGCTCGACAGGCTGGTCTCGATCACCGCGCCGGAGAACGCGCGCCCGACCGCTGCCTCGTCGTCCCCCCGGACGGCGAGGCGCAGGTAGGCCAGCCCGCCTCCGGTCAGATCCCCCGTGAGCCCCTCGGACGTCTCGACAAAGGCGCCGCGACCTCCGGGGACTCCGGCCCACACGGCGTCGGCGGCGAACCGAGCCTTCTCGGCCGGCCGCGCGCCGCTGAGTGCCAGGGTCATTGCGTTGCGCCAGCCCCCGTCGAGGTTCGCCGTGACCTTGAGCGTGGGAGGGGGCGGCTCGCCCCGCACGCCCGAGATGCGCACGCGGTCCGGACCCTCCTCGGAGAGCCCGATGGTGTCGAAGCGCGCCACGGCGTCGGGGCTCAGGTACCGGGGGCCGCCGATCTCGTAGAGCAGCTGGGCCGTCACCGTCCCCGCCGTGACCATGCCGCCGGTCCCTGGGTGCTTGGTGATCACCGACGTCCCGTCCGGGTGGACCTCGGCCACCGGGAACCCGATCCGCTCCCGGCCGGGCACCTCCTCGAAGAAGGCGTAGTTGCCGCCACAGCACTGGGCGCCGCACTCGATCACGTGGCCGGCGACGACGGCACCGGCGATGGCGTCGAGGTCGGTGTCGGCCCATCCGAAGGCGTGCAGGGACGGGCCGACCACCAGGGCGGCGTCGGTCACCCGTCCCGTCACCACCACCTGGGCGCCTGCGGCGAGCGCGTCGGCGATCGGACGGGCGCGCAGGTACGCGTTGGCGGTCACCACTTGGACGTGTGCCGGCAGTGGCTCACCGGTGTCGAGGTTGACGAACGCCTCGCCGCCGGCCCGCAGCTCGGCAAGGCGCGACGTGATGTCGTCGCCCGAAACCGAGGCGACGCTGACGTCGACCCCCTGGCGGCGGCCCAGCTCGCGCACCGCCTCGGCCAGCGCCTCGGGCTGGAGCCCGCCGGCGTTGGCCACCACCGTGATCCCCCGCTCGACGCAGGTGGGGAGCACCGGCTCGAGCTCGCGCAGGAAGGTCCGCGCGTAGCCACCGCTGCGCTCGCGGGTCTTGTGGAGGATGTACATCGTCAACTCGGCCAACCAGTCGCCCGTGAGCACGTCGACGGGCCCCCCCTCGACCATCTCGAGCGCCGCGCCGGTGCGGTCCCCGAAGAACCCGCTGCAGTTGGCGATCCGTAGCACAGCGTGGGCGCTGCCGGCGTGCTCGCCGCCGACCGCGCTCACCGTGCCACCACCGACACCAGCAGGTCGTTGACGTCGACCTGCTGACCCGGCGCGCAGGCCACCTCTGCCACCGTTCCCTCACCCTCGGCACGCAACAGGTGCTCCATCTTCATGGCCTCCAGCACGACCAGCACGTCTCCTTCGGCCACGGCGTCCCCCACGGCCACCGCCACGCGCGTGACCGAACCGGGCAATGGCGCCCGGCACTCGCCGGCCACGCCGCCGCCCTCGTCGGGGTCGTCCTCGCTGTGCAGGGTGAAGGAGGACTGCCCCTCGGGACCGTTGACCTCCGCCGCGTGCGAGGCGCACCGCACCCGGTAGCGCCGGCGCACCCCGTCGACACCCAGGAGGTCGACCACGCCGTGGCGCGTGGTCGCCGTCCCGACCTGCTCCCACCCGGCCACCGCTGCGTCGCGCACCAGCACGGGAGCGCCGGGTGATGCCACACGCACCTCGAGCGTCCCCTCGGCATCCGTGAGACGGTCGGCGTGCAGTGCGTGGCCGACGTTGCGCCACGCCGCAGGGGCGCCCGGGACGAGGCTCCGGGACGAGCGCGCCTCGAGCAGGCAGCAGGCCACGGCGGCGGCATGGCGGCCCCGCACCTCGTCGTCGTGCTGCGCCGCCCGCAGGTCACTGCGCCGCTCCAACCAGTGGACATCGACCTGTCCGGCGCGCAGCTCCTCGTCGTCGAGCACGGCCGCCAGGAGACCACGGTTCGTCTCGAGCCCGTCGAGCTCCAGGTCGCGCAGCGCCAGGGAGAGTGCCCCGACGGCGGCCTCGCGGTCCGGGCGGTGCGCCATGAGCTTGGCCACCAGCGAGTCGTAGGCATGGCTGACCACGGTGCCGGACTCCACACCGCGGTCGGTGCGCAGTCCAGGGCCCTCGGGCCAGTGCACGTGCGTCACCGTCCCGGGAGTGGGCCGGTAGTCGTCGCGCGGTCGCTCGGCGCACAGGCGCACCTCGACGGCGTGCCCCTGCACCACCACGTCGGCCTGCCCGAACGGCAGGGGCCGGCCCGCACTCACAGCCAGTTGCAGTCCGACCAGATCGCGACCGGTGACCAACTCGGTCACGCCGTGCTCGACCTGCAGCCGGGTGTTCATCTCGAGGAAGTAGAACCCGTCGGCGTCGACCAGGAATTCGACCGTGCCCACACCGACGTAGTCCACGGCGCGCGCCGCGGCGAGGGCCGCCTCGCACATGTGCCGGCGGGTCTCGTCGGGCACCAGCGCCGCCGGAGCCTCCTCGAGGACCTTCTGGTGCCGGCGCTGCACCGAGCACTCTCGGTCGAAGAGGTGGAGCACCGTCCCATGGACGTCGGCCACCACCTGGACCTCGACGTGGCGCGGCGCGGCCAGGAGGCGCTCGACGAACACCTCGTCCGAGCCGAAGGCCGCCGCGGCCTCGCGGCGTGCGGCGGCTAGTGCGCCGGCCAGGTCGGCCTCGTCGTGCACCGGACGCATGCCCCGGCCACCGCCACCGGCGGACGCCTTCACCAGGAGCGGGAGACCGACGGCGGACACTGCGGAGGCCGCGGCGTCCGGGCCGTCGGTGGCCGGCACGGCAGCCCCGGGCAGCACCGGCACGCCGGCCGCGGCCACCAGCTCCTTGGCCCGGGCCTTGTGTCCCATGATCCGGATGGCGTCGGGGGACGGCCCGACCCACACGATGCCGGCCCGGGTGCACGCCTCGGCCAGGGCGGGATCCTCTGAGAGGAACCCGTAGCCCGGATGCAGCGCGTCGGCGCCCGCAATTTGCGCCGCCTGCACCAGCGCCACCGGGTCGAGGTAGGTGTCGGCGAGCCCCGTCCCCTCTAACCGCACGGCGGCATCGGCCTCACCGAGGTGGGGGCTCGTGGCGTCGTCCGCCGCGTACACCGCGACGGCCTCGCACCCGGCTTCGTGGGCGCCCCGGATGACGCGCCGGGCGATCTCGCCCCGGTTGGCCACCAGGACGCGGCGGAACGGCGCGGCGCCGGTCGCCATCAGTGGCGCACCACCCCGAAGACGGCCGTGCCCCGCACGGGTGCCGAGTGCACGGCCGTCAGCGCCACGGCCAGCACCGTGCGCGTGTGGCGTGGGTCGATGATGCCGTCGTCCCAGAGCCGCCCGGTGGCGTACTGCGCCGTCGACTCTTCTTCGATCTGCTGCTCGGTGGCCTGCCGCAACTCCTCGTCGGCGGCTTCGTCGAACGGACGGCCGGCGGCCTCCGCCGCGTTGCGACGGACGATGGAGAGGACACCCGCGAGCTGCTTGGGCCCCATGACCGCGATGCGGTGGTTGGGCCAGGTGAACACGAAGCGGGGGTCGTAGGCCCGGCCCGCCATGGCGTAGTTACCGGCGCCGTAGCTGGCGCCCACCATCAAGGTGATGTGCGGGACGGCTGAGTTGGAGACGGCGTTGATCAGCTTGGCCCCGTCCTTGATGATCCCACCCTGCTCGTAGCGCGTGCCCACCATGAAGCCGGTGATGTTCTGCACGAACAGGATCGGGGTGTCGCTGCGGTTGCACAGCGCAATGAACTGCGCTCCCTTCTGGGCCTCCGGCGAGAAGAGGATGCCGTTGTTGGCCACGACGCCCACCGGGTAGCCGGCCACCGACCCCCACCCGCAGACGAGCTGGTGACCGTAGGCGGGCTTGAACTCCTCGAAGCGTGAGCCGTCGAGGACGCGGGCGAGGACTTCGCGCACGTCGAAGGGGACCCGCACGTCGACCGGGGCCACGCCGAGCAACTCCTCGGCCGGGTAGCGCGGCTCCTCGGGCGGGCCCGCCGGCCCTGGCCCGAGTCTCGGCCAGTGCAGGTGGGCCACGATCCCCCGGGCGATGCGCAGGGCGTCGGCCTCGTCGCGTGCCAGGTAGTCACACAGGCCCGAGGTGTGCGCGTGCATGGACGCACCACCGAGCTGCTCCTCGTCGGCCTCCTCGCCGATGGCCATCTTCACCAGCGGCGGACCGCCCAGGAAGACCCGGGCGCGGTCCTCGACCATCACCGTGTAGTCGCTCATGCCCGGCAGGTAGGCGCCGCCGGCGGTGGAGGATCCGAACACCACGCACACGGTCGGGATGCCCTGCGCCGAGAGCTGCGTCAGGCGGCGGAACTGCTCGCCACCGGGCACGAAGACATCGGCCTGGCGGGGGAGGTCGGCACCTCCGGACTCGACCAGGATCACGACGGGGAGGCGGTTCACCTCCGCCACGTCCATGGCGCGCAGCAGCTTGCGGATGGTGGTGGGGCTGGTGGTCCCGCCGCGGACGGTGGGGTCGTTGCCGATGACCAGGCACTGGGTGTGCGACACCTCCGCCAGCGCCACCACGAGGCCGCCCCCGACGGGGTCGCCGGTGTGCAGGCCGGCCAACGGGCACAGCTCGAGCACGGGCGTGCCCGGGTCGACCAGCGCCTCGAGCCGCTCGCGCACCATCAATTTGCCCCGGGCGCGGTGTCGCTCGACGTAGTGCTCGCCGCCGCCCGCGAGCACCTGGTCATGGAGCGCACCCACCTCCTCGACCATCAGCCGCATGGCCTCCGCCTGCTCCTTGAATGCCTCGTCAACCGCCGACAGGCGCGATCGCAGCGGCGTGCTCACCGTGCCGGGCTCACGGCGTCGAGTCCCAGGCAGGTCGGCGCTTCTGAAGGAACGCCTCCATCCCCTCGGCCGCCTCGGGGCCCGCGAACAGTTGGGCCGAGAGCGCCGCCGCGGCCTCCATGCCCTCCGTCCAGCCCTGGGCGCGAAGCCCTCGCAACAACCCCTTGGTGGCGCGCAGCGCGCCCGGCGCCGCCTGGCGCAGCGCCCCCGTGCACACGGCCACCCATTCCTCGAGGGCGGCCTCGTCCTCCACCGCCGCCGTGAGCAACCCGGCCGACGATGCCGCCTCGGCCGTGAACGTCTCCCCCGTGAGCACCCAGCGCGTCAGGGCCCGCGGCTCGGTGACCCTGAGGGCGGGGACCATGATCATGGCCGGGGCGACGCCGACCCGCACCTCGGTGAAGGCAAACGTCGCCGCGGCGGGCGCCACCGCAATGTCGGCCGCCGCCACCAGCCCGATACCACCGGCGCGGGCGTGCCCGTTGACCCGGGCGATGACGGGGACGGGGCTCTCGACCAGGGTGGTGAGGATCTGGGGCATCCGGTTCGGCGCGGCCGACCCCCGCTCGGAGAGGTCGGCGCCCGAACAGAACACCGATCCCGAGCCGGTCAGCACCACCGCGCGCACCTCCGGGTCGTTCGTCGCCGCGTGCAGGGAACCGCCCAACTGGTCCAGCAGCGCCGCCGACAGGGCGTTGCGGTTGTGGGGCGAGTCCAATGTGAGCGTCCGGATCCCGCTGTCGTGCTCCACTCGGACCAAGGATTCCGTCACGGCAGCGCAGTGTACGTCCGGCCGGACGTGGCCGCGAACCCCGACGCGGCCCGCGGAGCCGCAGAGGCCCGGTGGTATCGTTCGCCGGTGATCGAGACCGACGAGCACCGGCTCTTTCGACAGACGCTGCGGGACCTCTTCGAACGCGAAATCGAGCCGCACGTCGACGAGTGGGAGGCCGCCCGCACGTTCCCCGCCCACGAGCTCTTTCCGAAGCTCGGTGCCGTCGGCCTCCTCGGCCTGGAGTACGACGAGGCCTACGGGGGCATGGGGGCCGACCACTCCTACACCATGATCGCCGGAGAGGAGATGGGTCGCATCAGCTGCGGCGGCGTCCCCATGGCGATGGCCGTGCAGATGTCGATGGCCACGCCCGCGTTGGCTCGCCACGGGTCGCACGAGCTCAAGGAGCGCTACCTCGTGCCGGCCGTGTGCGGCGAGGTCGTGACCTCCATCGCCGTCACCGAGCCCGACGCGGGCAGCGACGTGGCCGCCATCCGGACCCGGGGGGTGCGCGACGGCGACGAGTGGGTGATCAACGGCTCGAAGCTCTACATCACCAACGGCACGCAGGCCGACTGGCTCTGCCTGCTGGCGCGCACGTCCGACGACCCGGGACACCGTGGCATGTCGCTCATCGTGGTGCCCACCGCGCTCGAGGGAGTCACCGTGTCGCGCAAGCTCGAGAAGCTGGGCATGTGGTCGAGCGACACGGCCGAGCTCGCATTCAACGACGTCCGCGTCCCCGTGTCCAACACGATCGGCGAGATCGGCCGCGGCTTCCAACACCAGATGGTGCAGTTCCAGGCCGAACGCCTCATCACCTTCTACAAGCAGGTCGGATCCATCGGCATGGCTCTCGAGCGCACGGCGGCCTACCTGCAGGAGCGCCACGCCTTCGGGAAGCCGCTGATGGCGAACCAGCACCTGCAGTTCGTCCTGACGGAGCTGGCAGCGCGCTACGACGTGCTGCGCCATTACGCGTATACGACCGCCGACGCCGTGTGCCGAGGTGAGGACGCGACCCGTTACGCCACCATCGGCAAACTGCTCGGGTCGCGACTCCAGCGCGAGGTGGCCGACTGCGCCGTCCAGTTCCACGGCGGGCTCGGTTACATGGAGGAGACCTGGACGTCCCGCTACTTCCGCGACACCCGCCTCGATTCCATCGGTGCCGGCACCGACGAGGTGATGCTCCGCATCCTCTCCCGGATCGACGGCTACACCGCGGACTGAGCGCGCCGCTCCGCCCAGCGCTCCCGGCGCAGCTCGGTGACGGCGACCTCCTCCCCGCGCGGCGTGGTCGTGCGGCGCCACGGTCTGAAGCCGAGCTTCTCCATGACGCGGCCCGAAGCGGCGTTCTCCGGCTCGTAGATGCTCACGATGCGCTCCAGGCCGCCCGCACCGAACCCGTAGTCGACGGCGGCGGCTCCGGCCTCGGTGGCCAGACCCCGCCCGCGGGCATGGCCGGCCAGCCGCCAGCCGACCTCGACGGCGGGCAGGATCTCGGGCAGGAAGTGCGGGACGGCCAGGCCGGCCCATCCGATGAGGGCGCCGCTCCCCCGGTCCACGACGGCCTCCATGGCGAAGCCGTCCGTCTCGTAACGCTCGAGCACCCGGTCGAGGAAGCCAGCCGTCTCCTCGGCCGACATGGCCGAGCGCAGCGGGTACCACCAGAAGGACTCCTCGGCGTGGATCTCGACCAGGGCGCCGAGGTCGGCCGGCACGAAGGGGCGCAGGATGAGCCGCTCGGTGGTGAGCGTGGGGATGCCGGGGTGGGCCACGTCGGGGGAGCCTTCTCGCGGTCAGCCGAGAGGAAGCCCCGGGGCGTCGGCCAGCGACGGGTCACGTCCGGGCCGGGCCGAGGGGGCGTAGAGCTGGTCAGGCCGGAAGGACCGCACGGCACGGTCCCCGGCCCGGCCGCCGACCACCTCGACCCAGCTCTCCTTGGTCTCGGCGTTCGTCACGTGCGCCACGAACAGCCACGACGCGCCCCGGATGCGGGTGCCGTGGACCTGCACGGGGTCGCCTGGTCGCAGTCCGGCCCACGAGGTGGCGCGGCGAAGCTCAGCCATCGGGTCATTTCTACCTGCTCCACCTCTCCCCGTGTGCCGCCCCATGTGCCGCCACCTGTGTCGGCGCCGTCTACCGCCTCCACCGGCTCCGCCCACCCCCAGCAGGGATGAACCGGCGCCGCAGCGGCCCGCCGTATCCTGACGGTCCATGGCCCTCGAGCCCCCGCGCACGCTGACGCCGTCCAAGGTCAGCGCATTCACCTCCTGCCCTCTGGCCTTCCGCTTCTCGCAGATCGAGCGGCTCCCCGAGCCACCCTCGCCCCACGCCGTCAAGGGAACCCTGGTGCACGCCGCGCTCGAGCGCCTCTTCTGGCACCACGCACCGGGCGGGCGGACGCCGGACACGGCCCAGCGCGAGCTCGACGCGGCGTGGGCGGCGCTCCAGGACGACGAGGAGTTCGTGCAGCTCGACCTCGGACCGGCGGAAGCCGAGGCCTTCCTGGGCGACGCACGTGCACTGGTGGCCAACGTCTTCGCGCTCGAGGACCCCAACGAGACGCACACCGTCGGGGTCGAGCTCGGCGTCGAAGCGGCGGTCGACGGCATGCGGCTGCGCGGCATCATCGACCGCCTGGACGTGGAGCCCGACGGACGCCTGGTGGTGGTGGACTACAAGACGGGTCGAGCACCGACCGAGCGCTACGAGCGCGGCAGCCTCGGTGGCGTGCACACCTACGCCCTGCTCTGCGAGAGCGTGCTCGGCCAGGCCCCCGCCGAGGTGCGCCTGCACTACCTGCGCCAGCCCGTGACGATCTCGACCGCGGCGTCGGCGCAGACGATCCGCGGCCAGCGCAAGCGGGCCGTAGCGGTGTGGAGCGCGATTGAGCGTGCCTGCGCCGCTGAGGACTTCCGGCCCCACGTGAGCGGGCTCTGCTCCTCGTGCCACTTCAAGACGTCATGCCCCGCCTTCGCCGCCGCATGAGGACGCCACGATGAGCAGCCTCGACGAGATGGTCGACGCCGCCTTCGAACCCCTCCGTGGGCGCCCGGGCTTCGACCGTGCCGCCACCATCGTGTCGAACCTGGCCGACTACGGCTACGTGTGGGTCGCGCTGGCGGCGTTCAAGGGTCGCCGGCGCGGCCCGGACCGGCGCCGCGCCATCGTGGCTCTCGGCGTGGCCGGCGTCTCGTCCCTGGTGGTCAGCCGGGTCGTGAAGGCGGCCGTGGAGCGTCAGCGGCCCGAGGACCACCTCGACGCCTCCGTGCGTACTCCCTCGACGAGCAGCTTCCCCAGCGGCCACACACTGGCCGCATTCTGCACCGCGTTCGTCCTGGGCGATTCCGACGCCGAGACCGCGGCCACCGTCTGCTTCGCCAGCGCCGTGGCCGCCAGCCGCGTCCACCTGCGGGCCCACCACCCCACCGACGTGTTGGGCGGCGCCGTCATCGGCTCGGTGCTCGGCCTGGGCCTCCGCCCGGTGGTGGACCTGGTCACCCCGGGCAGCACGGGGCGCCGGCCCCTGCCCTTCGGGTTGGGCCGCAGCGGTCGGGGGGGACGGCGCCGGCGCCGGCACCACGGGGGAATCGACCCTGCCCAGGAGCGGTTGCACCAGCTGTGAGATCCTTCGCCGTCACCTGGGACTACCGCTGCCCGTTCGCACGCAACGCCCACGAGCACATCGCGCTGGCGCTCTCGGCCGGGGCCGACTGGGACGTGACGTTTCTCCCGTTTTCGCTCAGTCAGGCCCACGTCCCCGACGGCGGGACCCCGGTCTGGGACGACCCCGGCCGGGCGCGCGACCTGTCGGCCTTGGCCTCGGGGGTGGTGGTACGCGATCAGTACCCCGACCGCTTCCTCGACGCGCACGTCGCCCTGTTCGCCGCTCGGCACGACCAGGGGCTCGACCTGCGACTGCCCGAAGTGGTGGCCGGAGCGCTCGACGGGGTCGGGCTGCCGGGCGCCAAGGTGGTGGCCGAGGCCGCCGCCGGCGACGCGGTGCCGCGAGATCCGCCGCGCCCACGAGCGTGGGGTGGCCGATCTGGAGATCTTCGGGGTTCCCACCTTCGTCGTCGGCCAGCGGGCCGTCTTCGTGCGCCTGATGAGCCGGCCCGAAGGCGACGTGGAGGTGGCGCGCCGCACGGTCGAAGGGGTCCTCGGGCTCTTCGACACCATGCCCGAGCTCAACGAGTTCAAGCACACCACGATCAGCCAGTAACCCGGCTCCGCCCCCGACGTCGTGGCGCGGCGTCGGGCTTCCTGCTCCTCAGCTCCGCGCCAGCTCGCTGAGCAGCGCCAGCCCGCGTGCGCGCTCAGCGCCGTCGCCCAGCACCGCCGCGACGAAGTCGGTCGCCCCGGCGTCGGCCAGGCGCCCGATGGCGGCCGCCACCGCCTCCTCGTCACCGACGAAGGAGATGCCCGTGGCGTCCTGCACACCTTCACGGTCCAGCATGGCCCGGTAGGAGGGCAGGTTCGGGTAGACGGCGAAGGCCTCTGCGATGCGTTCCCGCGCCTTGTCGGCGTCGGCGGTCACCGCGATGGGCAGCGACACCACGACGCGGGGCGCCGGGCGGCCGGCCTCGCTCGGCCGCGGCTGCGATGCTGGGCGCGACGTGCTCGCCGATGGTCTTGGTCCCGGTCATCCAGGTGACGGTGCCGTCGGCCACGGCGCCGGCCAGGCGCAACATGGCCGGACCGAGGGCGGCCACCAGGACGGGCGGCGGCTCGACGCCGGGCAACTTCGCCACGTCGAGCGGCATGAAGGCGTTCATCGTGACCCGGTCCCCCGCGCTGGTGACCGTCTCGCCGCGCAACAACGGCAGGAGCGCGGCGAGGTACTCCTTCATGTAGGTGGCCGGCTTGTCGTAGCTCAGTCCCCACATCCCCTCGACCACCACCTGGTGGGAGAGCCCGATGCCCAGCACCAGTCGGTTCCCGGTGGCCCACTGCACCGTCAGGGCCTGCTGGGCGAGCACCATCGGGTGACGCGGATGCACCGGGACCACGCCGGTCCCGAGGGTGATGCCCGGCACCTTCGACCCGGCCACGGCCAGCAGCGTGAGGGCGTCCGGGCCGAAGATCTGGACGGCGAAGGCGTGATCGAGCCCGGCCTCGGCGTAGCGCTCCAGCTCAGCGACCACCTCGTGCAACGGTGCGTCGACGTTCACCAGTGTCCCGATGCGCATCGATTTGGCCATGATCCCGGTGCTCCTCGCCTAGTCTGCCGTTTGTGTCAGGCCCACTGTCTAGGTCAATCCGCGGACGGGGGCGAGTGCGCTGACCAGGTGTGATCTCGGGTTCGTAGGTGCCGGCCAGCTGGCCCGCATGGCGTGCGAGGCGGCGAGCGCGCTCGGCCTCCGGGTGGCCGTCCTGGCGAAAGACCCCGGGGACGCCGCCTGCCCGGTGGCGGCCGAGGTCCTGGTCGGCACGCCGTTCGTCGGGGCGGACCTCGAGGCCCTGGCGGCCCGCTGCCCGGTGGTCACGTTCGACCACGAGCAGGTCGGCCTGGACCTGGTGGCGGGATTGGAGCGCCACGGCACGGCCGTCCGGCCGGGGCCCGGCGCCCTCGAGCTGGCGGTCGACAAGGCCCGCATGCGGTCCGTCCTCGACGGAGCCGGGGTGCCCTGCCCGGCCCACGTGGTGGCCGACAGCGGGCCGGCCGGCGTCGTCCACCGTGGCGCCGTCGTCGCCATCGACGGCTTCGCCGACGTCCACGGCTGGCCGCTGGTGCTCAAGGCCGCCCGCGGCGGGTACGACGGGAAGGGTGTGTGGCCGGTCGCGGACACGACGCAGGCCGAGGGCGTGCTGGCACAGGTGGACGGCCAGGTCGTGGCCGAGGAGCTGGTCCCCCTCGACGCCGAGCTCGCCGTCATGGTGGCCCGACGCCCCTCGGGTGCCTCCGTGGCCTGGCCGGCCGTCGAGACGGCCCAGGTGGGCGGCGTCTGCCGGGAGGTGCTGGTGCCCGGGCGCCTGCCGCCGGACGTGGTCGAGTCGGCGTCCGCCCTGGGGCAGAAGGTGGCCGAGATCTCCGGCGCGGTGGGCGTGCTGGCCGTCGAGCTCTTCTGGTCCAACGGACAACTCCTGGTCAACGAATTGGCAACACGGCCGCACAATTCGGGGCACTGGACGATCGAGGGGGCCGTCACCTCGCAGTTCGAGAACCACGTCCGGGCCGTCCTCGACCTGCCCCTCGGTTCGACCGCTCCCCAGCACCCCCAGGTGGCGAGCGTCAACGTGTTCGGTGGCGCGGGGGGCGTGGACCCGGCCGCTCTCCTCGGCCGCGGACTGGCCGTCGAGGGTGCCCACGTCCACCTCTATGGCAAAAAGGCCCGTCCTGGTAGGAAACTTGGACACGTGACCGTGTGCGGCGACGACCCAGAGGCCACCAGGGCCGCCGCGTGGGCGGCAGCGATCGCCCTGGGCACCGACGTGCCCGAGGGGATCGACCTGCCCTCGGGCCTGGAGCCGGGGGGGACGCCGTGACCGCGGCGGGCGCGGCGGGCGGGTCGGCCGCCCCGCTGGTGGCCGTGGTGATGGGCAGCTCGTCCGACCTCCCGGTCATGGAAGGTGCGGTCGAGATGCTCGAGCGCTTCGGGGTCCCCCACGAGGTCCGCGTGGTCTCGGCGCACCGCACGCCCCACCAGATGCTCGCCTTCGGACAGGGGGCAGCGGACCGCGGGCTGCGCGTCATCGTGGCCGGCGCCGGCGGCGCGGCCCACCTGCCGGGCATGCTGGCCTCGGTCACCCCCTTGCCCGTCATCGGCGTCCCCGTGGCGCTGGACCGGCTCGACGGCCTCGACAGCCTGCTGTCCATCGTGCAGATGCCCCGAGGGGTCCCCGTGGCCACGGTCGCCGTCAACGGTGCCCGCAACGCCGGGCTGCTCGCCGTGCGCATCCTGGCGGTCGGTGACGCCGCGCTCGCGGACCGCGATGGCGGCGTACCAGGACGAGATCGCATCGGAGGCTCAGGCCCAGGACGCCACGGTGTCCAAGAAGGGCGGGGCACCCGAGGCCGGGACCGGGGAGACCGCCTGATGGCCGAGCCGAACCTGGCCCAGCGGCTCGGCTACGCCGCGGACGCCAAGCTGGTGATCGTGAACGCCGACGACCTCGGCTCGTGCCACTCGGCGAACGTGGGGGTCTTCGAGTGCCTGGCCAGCGGCACCGTCACGAGCGCCACCCTGATGGTGCCGTGCCCCTGGGCCCGCGAGGCGAGCAGCCGTTACCGCGGCGAGGACGTCGGCGTGCACCTGACGCTCAACGCCGAGTACCCGCTGTACCGCTGGGGCCCGATCACGCACGCCCCCTCCCTGCTGGGCGGCGACGGGGGCTTCCCGCGGACGATGGAGGACGTCTGGGACCACGCCGACCTCGACGAGGTCCGGCGCGAGTGCCGTGCGCAGATAGAGCGGGCCATCCTCTGGGGCTTCGACGTCAGCCACCTCGACGCCCACATGGGCACGCTGCAGGTCCGGCCCGAGTTCTTCGACGTGTACCTCGAGCTGGCCGTCGAGTTCGGGCTGCCACTGCGCATGATCAGCCCGGCCGCCGAACGTTACCTGGGCTTCCCGGCGAGGGCGGTGGCCGCGGCGGAGGGCGCCGTCTTCACCGACCACCTGCGCCTGGTGCCCGGTGTCGGCTCCCGCCATGTCTTCAAGAAGGACATCGCCACGCTGCGACCGGGGGTCACCGAATTCTTCCTCCACCCCGCGGTCGACAGCGCCGAGCTCCGCTCCCTGGCCTCCGACGACTGGGAGTCACGCGTCGACGACCACCGCATCATCTGCACGGAGGACTGGGTCCGCCGGTCCCTCGAAGAGGTGGGGGCCATCCTGATCGGCTACCGGCCGCTGCGCGAACTGGCCCGGGCGGGCGGATGAGCCGAGCCATGACCGCCACGACCACGACGATCCACGACGTCTGGATCTACACCAAGCAGCGCCGGCGCAAGCCCGACGTGTTCGACCTCGTCCTCTCCGTCGACGGGATCGTGGTGGAGCGCCCCGGGCGCACGCGCCAGCGCATGGGCTGGGACCGGATCTCGGAGTGGGAGATCGAGGAACGCCAGGGTTACGTGCTGCTGACGCTGCGCGGCGGCGGGTCGACCACCCGACTCGTGGTCACGGGGTGGTCGGCCTCGGGCCTCGGGTCGGCCCTGGAGGAGGCGAAGGCGGGGAGCACCGGGGACCCGCGCCCCACGGCCACCACCGCCAGCAAGGCGAGCGCCGCCGGCAAGATCTCGGTGGGTACTAAAGCGGTCAAGTCGGGTCCCTCATCGCCGACGCCTGCGGCAGTGAAGGCCACGACGCCTGCGGCCGTGAAGGCCACGAAGCCGGGCGGGACCGCCACGACCGGGACGTCAGCGAGAACCCCCTCGACGGCCAGGGTCTCCGGGAGCAAGGTCACCGGGAGCAAGGTCACCGGGAGCAAGGTCACCGGGAGCAAGGTCACCGGGAGCAAGGTCACCGGGAGCAAGGTCACCGGGAGCAAGGTCGCCAAGTCGTCGCGGGATCAGGTCGGTGCCCCGGCACGCACGCGCACGGCGGGCACCGAGATCCCGGAGGCCACAGCGGTCGCGGTAGCCCGCACGGCTGGGAAGCTCGAGGAGTTCGAGGTGATCGAGACCGACGAGGCCGCCGACGTCCTGGCCGTCGCCGACACGGTCGAGGCCCCTCGCACCGCACCGTCGCCGGCCGGGGACGCCCCACCTCGAGCAGGCGGTGGCGAGGCGGTCGCCGGCGCCGAGGACCATGCCGAGAGCGACGCCGAGAGCGACGGCGACCTGGCGGACGTGGTGGGCCTGGAGCCCATGACCTGGACCCAGCTGCCCTGGAAACCGATCGTGACCGCCGTGCTGCTCGGCGTGCTGGCCTTCGCGGTGATCGTGGTGCTCCTGCAGAGCGCCGGGATCATCGACTGGGGCTTCCTCGGCCCCACCGCCTGACCTCAGCCGACCGTGGTACCCGGCCCGTCCCGGTCGGTTCAGCGCACCCTCGGTCGGTTCAGCGCACCCCGGCGAAGAGGTCGACCTCGGTCACTTCCGTCGGCCCGACTCGGCTCCAGGCCAGCCGGAACTCCTCGACCGGATGGATCTCGCCCTGGACCTCGGGAGGCAGTCCGAACCAGAACTTCGAATTGGGGTCCACCTGGGTGGCGTGTGCCTTGAGGGCCTCCGCCCGCACGTGTGTGTGGCCCGTCACGTCGATCGTGGTGGTGTAGGGCTCGGTCCTGGTCATCCGCTTCAGCCATTTGTCGTCGAAGGGCGATTCGAGGCCGAGCTCGAGGAACTTCTCGTGGATCTTGCGGAAGCGCTCGCCCGACCAGACCGAGTAGTAGAGCTTGGACGGGGAGAACGGCAGCCCGGCCTCCGGGAAGCGGCCCGGCTCACCGGCGGAGTCAAACGCCAGGACGGAGACCTCGTGCACCCGGAGGTGGTCGGGGTGCGGGTACTCGGCTTGGTCGTCGCCATAGGTGATGACGACCTGCGGGCGCTCGCGGCGGATCACCTCGACCAGCTTGCCCACCGCCTCCTCGAGGTCGGCCTGGGCGAAGGAGTCAGGGCGGGCGTTGGCCTCCGAGTCAGGCATGCCCGAGTCCCGGTAGCCGAGAAGCACGGTCTCGTCGTATCCGATGATGGCGGTGGACGCCGCCAGTTCGGCCCGCCGGACCCGCGCGATGTCCGCCCGCACCTCGGGAGTGTCCATGGCCGGGTTCAAGATGTCGCCCTCCTCACCGCCGGTGCAGCACACCAGGACGGTCCGCACCCCCTCGGCGTGGTAGCGGGCCACGGTGGGCGCGCCCTTGGAGGCCTCGTCGTCGGGGTGCGCGTGCACGCTGAGCAGGCAGAGGCGTTCAGGCACGCGCCGACCTTAGCGGCGCCCCGGGCCCGAACCGCCCGCCGGCGTCCCGGTGCCCTCCCTCCCCCGCTGGGCCTTATGCTCGGTGGTCATGGCAGGCACGTTCAGTCGGATCCGCGACATCTTCCGGTCCAAGGCGAACAAGGCCCTCGACAAGATGGAGGACCCGCGGGACACCCTGGACCTGTCCTACGAGAAACAGCTCGAGCAGCTCCAGAAGGTCCGCCGCGGCGTGGCCGACGTGGCCACGGCGCGCAAGCGGATCGAGCTCCAGGCGGCCCAGCTCCAGAAGCAGGCCGACAAGCTGCAGGGTCAGGCCAAGTCGGCGCTGACGCAGGGCAACGAGGACCTGGCCCGCGAGGCGCTGTCGCGCCGCGCCGCCCTGGGCGAGCAGCTGGCCGAGCTCAAGACGCAGCACGAGCAGATCAGCGATCAGGAGCAGAAGCTGGTCCAGACCTCCCAGGAGCTGCAGGCCCGGGTGGAGCGGTTCCGCACCCAGAAGGAGACGATGAAGGCCTCCTACACGGCGGCCGAGGCGCAGACCAAGGTCGGCGAGGCAGTCTCGGGGATCTCGGACTCCACGCGCAACGCGGGGGCGACCATGCAGCGGGCCCAGGACAAGATCGCCTCCATGCAGGCGCGGGCCGGCGCCATCGACGAGCTGCTGGCCTCGGGCGCGCTCGACGACCTCACGCATCCGGTCGACGACATCCAGAAGGAGCTCGACAAGGTGTCGTCCACGCACCAGGTGGACAGCGAGCTGGCCGCGCTCAAGGCGGAGATCGGGCAGGGTGGCGCCGGCGGCCCGGGCGCGCTGGGCCAGGCGGGCGCCGAGTCCGACGCCGCGGCGTTGCCGGCGGCCGCCGAGGGAACGGGGATCACCGAGCAGGGCGGGACTGGAGCAGAGGGCGCCTGATGGCCATCTCACGCAACATCAAACCGGATCGGGGCCTGACCTACCGGATGCTCTTGACGGGGTTCTTCCTCGTCCTGCTCTACGGGGCGGTCGTCGCGATCCTGATCGCCGTCGGCTTGCAATTCGTCTTCGTGCTCGTGATCGCCTTCGCACTGCTGTTCTGCCAGTACTGGTTCAGCGACAAGATCGCCATGTACGCCATGCACGCCAAGGAGGTGACGCCCGAGCAGGCGCCCGAGCTCCACGGCGTGGTGGACCGGCTCTGCGCGCTGGCCGACATGCCCAAGCCCCGGGTGGCCATCGCCACGACCGACATCCCCAACGCCTTCGCCACCGGGCGCAGCCCCAAGGCCGCCGTGGTGTGCTGCACCACCGGGCTGCTGCGCCGTCTCGAAGAGCCCGAGGTGGAGGCCGTGCTCTCCCACGAGCTGTCCCACGTGGCACACCGTGACGTGGCGGTGATGACCATCGCCAGCGGTCTGGGCATGATCGCCGGGCTGATGACCCGCGTGATGTTCTACTCCGAGCTCTTCGGCGGCGGCGGAGGCGGCGGGAACGACAATTCGCAGAGCCAGGCAGCTCTGGTCGAGATGGTCGTCATGCTGGTCTCGGTCGTCGTGTACTTCGTCAGCTTCCTGCTCACCATGGCGCTGTCGCGCTACCGCGAGCTGTCGGCTGACCGCTCGGGGGCGCTGCTCATCGGCCGGCCCTCGCTGCTGGCGTCGGCCCTGGTGAAGATCACTGGGGAGATAGGGCGCATCCCGACCAAGGACCTGCGGGCCGCCGAGCCGTTCAACGCCTTCTTCTTCGCTCCGGCGGTGGCCCAGGGCGCCACCCAGGGCGGCGGGGGCGGCTTCAGCTTCGGCCAGCTGTTCCGGACGCACCCGACCCTCGAGAAGCGCCTGGCCCAGCTGGAGCAGATCGAGCAGCAGCTCGGCCAGGCCAGCTGACGGGCGGGGCTGGGCGGACGCCGGTGGGCCTCCTCGACACCATCCTCGGGCGCTCCAAGCCGGTCCGGGCCAATCTCGACGCGCTCTTTGCCCTGCCGACCGCCGCCCTGACCCTGCAGAGCGCGGGGGGCATGGTGTCCTCCGGGCACGCCGGGGTGTGCTGGAAGCCACCGCCGGGGCAGGCGACCGCAGACGCCCAGAAGGAGATCGCCGAGCTGGTCGGTGAGGGGTTCGGGCAGGCTGTGGACGCCTTCGACTACGGCTGGCTGCTGCTCGACGACCCCGACCTCGAGGAGCTGGTGACCAAGATCCACATGGCCAACTCGACACTGCAGGACAACGGGTGGGGACCCCAACTGCTGTGCTCGGTGTTCGGCTTCGTCCCCGGGACCGACGCGCCCGGCGACGCCAAGCCCTTCCGCCTCGTCTACCTGTTCAAGCGCGGCACCTTCTACCCGTTCGCCCCGGTCGACGCCGAGAAGGAACGGCGGGACACCGAGCTCGAGCTGCGCGTCCGCACCATGGTCGGGGCCGACCTGCCCGTCGAGTCCGACCTCAGCCGCTGGTTCCCCCTGTGGGACATGCCCGTCTCCTGAGGCCCGAGCAGATGTGGAGGACCCAGTCGAGCGACGTGGTCGAGCGCCTCATCGCGCTCGAGGGGGCGGTGAACTTCCGCGACCTCGGCGGCTACGCGGCCGGCACGGGCATGCGGACCCGCTGGCGCACCCTGTTCCGGGCCGACGGGCTGGGCGAGCTGACCGAAGCCGACCTCGAGGTGCTGCGGGCGCTGGGCATCCGCACCGTCATCGACCTGCGGTCCGGGGAGGAGCTCGAGCGCGGCCGCTTCGACGTCGACGCCCACCCGGTCGCCTTCCACCACTTCCCCTTCATTGAGGAGCTGCCCGATGCGGAGGAGTTCGACCGCCGCCCGGGCCTGCTGGGCACCCAGTACCTGGACATGATCGACGGCGCCGGGCGGCAGATCCTCGGTGCGCTCGAGGTGCTGGCCGACCCCGGCGCCCTGCCCGCCGTCTTCCACTGCACGGCCGGCAAGGACCGCACCGGGGTGCTCTCGGCCATCGTCCTCTCCCTCCTCGGCGTCGACGAGCCGACGGTCGTGGCCGACTACGCCCTGAGCGGCGAGGCCATGCTGCGTCTGCGGGCCAAGCTGATCCGCAAGTACCCCGAGAGCCGGGACACCATTGAGAACATCGGCGGGGTGTTCTCGGCCGAGCCGGCCCAGATGGAGCACCTGCTGGACCACGTGCGCGGGCGCTATGGATCCGTCGAGGCGTACGTGTCGGGGCTGGGAGGGCCGGCCGGACTCGTCGACGGGTTGCGGGCGTCCATGCTCGAGCCGCTCGGCTGAGGGTGGTGCCGGGACTCGGGGTGCACCGCGACATCCAAACGGCCGAGCTGGCTTGCCTGCTCGGCACCGACGACGCCCCGCTGGTCCTCGACGTGCGCGACCCCGACGAGTTCTCCCGATGGTCGATCCCGGGCGCGGTCAACATCCCGGCCGGCGAGCTCGGCGAGCGGCTGACCGAGCTGCCGGGCGACCGCGAGGTGGTCACGGTCTGCGACTCGGGCCGCCGCTCCGCCCAGGCCGTCCGGGTCCTCGACGCCGCCGGGCTGCGGGCCGCCGACCTCCTCGGCGGGATGCAGGCCTGGGGCCGCACCTACGACGACGTCGCCCTCGAGGCCGGTGGCGCCCGGGTCGTCCAGGTCCGCCGGCGGGGCAAGGGCTGCCTGTCCTACCTGGTGGGGGCCGGAGACCGCGCCTTCGTCGTCGACCCGTCTGCCGATGTCGAGGTCTACCTCGGGCTGGCCCGTGCGCACGGCTGGCAGGTCGAACGGATCTTCGACACCCACCTGCACGCCGACCACCTGAGCGGGGCGCGGGCGCTGCGGGACGCCACCGGGGCGACGCTGCACCTCAACCCGGCGGACACCTTCGACTTCGACTACGAGCCTCTGGCCGACGGCCAGGGCTTCGAGCTCCCGGGTGGGCCCGGCCTCGCGGTCCGTGCGGTGCATGCTCCGGGCCACACGCGCGGCTCGACCACCTACCTGGTCGACGGCGCGGCGCTGCTGACCGGTGACACGCTCTTCGTGGAGAGCGTCGGGCGGCCCGACCTGGCCGACCGGGCCGAGGCGTTCGCCGGTGCCCTCTACACCACGCTCCACCAGAAGATCCTGGTGCTCCCCGACTCCGTGCTGGTGATGCCCGGCCACTACGGGGACACGGTCACCGTACGGCCCG
Source organism: uncultured Acidimicrobiaceae bacterium (assembly GCA_963781955.1). Taxonomy (GTDB): domain Bacteria; phylum Actinomycetota; class Acidimicrobiia; order Acidimicrobiales; family RAAP-2; genus Bog-473. The sequence continues at coordinate 711,933 of CAWAHU010000001.1, read as the reverse complement.
ACGATCCGGTGGCCGCAGCACTGGGCGAGCTGCGCCGGCATCTCGACCCCCTGGGCTACGACGAGGCGGCCTTCGTCGCCTGGGCGGCCGGGCGCAGCACCGTGAAGCCGCCGAACTACCACGCGATCATCGAGGCGAACATGGGGCGCACCGACGCCCCGCTCGACACGCTGCGCGACCTCGAGTCGGGTCCCAACCACTGCGCCGTGGCGCGCTGAGGCCGCGCGCCGGGGGCCAGGCGGCCGACGGGTTCAGCCGGTCGGGTTCAGCCGGTCGGGTTCAGCCGGTCGGGTTCAGCCGGTCGGGTTCAGTCGGTCGATGGCCGCCGCCAGCGCCAGGTCGAGCAGGGTGAGCCCGCCGGCGTCGTGGGTGGTGAGGACCAGGCGGACCTTGTTCCAGCGGATGTCGATGTCGGGATGGTGGTTGGCCGCCTCAGCCGCCGCGCCGACGGCGTTGACGAACTCGAGCGCGGCCGCGAAGTCGTGGAGCGTGACCGTCGTCATCAGCGCGTCCCCGTCGCGCGACCAGCGGATGCCCTGTTCCTCCAGCGCGGCGTCCACCTCTGCGTGGCTGAGCACAGGCTCGCTCACGGATGGGTCATCTTCTCGGGGCGCACCGCCTCGTCGAACTGCTCGGGGCTGAGCAGGCCGAGCTCGAGGGCCGCCTCGCGCAGTGTGGTGCGCTCCTGGTGGGCCTTCTTGGCCACCTTGGCCGCGTTGTCGTACCCGATGATGGGGTTGAGTGCGGTCACGAGCATGAGCGAGTTCTGCAGGTGCCGGTCGATCTGCGTGTAGTCGGGCTCCAGGCCTTCGACGCAGAACTCGCGGAAGGCCCGACAGGCATCGGTGAGCAGGGCGACGGACTGCAGCACGTTGTAGGCGATGACCGGCTTGCACACGTTGAGCTCGAGGTTCCCCCGGCTTCCCGCGGTGGTGACCGCCACGTCGTTGCCCAGGACCTGGATCCCCACCATGATCATGGCCTCGCTCTGCGTGGGGTTGACCTTGCCCGGCATGATGGACGAGCCCGGCTCGTTCTCGGGCAGCCGGAGCTCACCGAGGCCGCTGCGCGGCCCCGAGCCCAGCCAGCGCAGGTCGTCGGCGATCTTCATGAGCGAGACGGCGAGGGTCTTCAGCGCGCTGTGGGTGAAGACGAGGGCGTCGTGGCCGGCCAGGGCGGCGAATTTGTTGGGGGCGGTGACGAACGGCAGCCCGGTCATGTCCGCGATCTTCCTGGCCACCCGCTCTCCGAACTCGGGGTGGGTGTTGAGCCCCGTCCCCACCGCGGTGCCGCCCGCCGCCAGCTCGTAGAGGCCGGGCAGCGTCAGCTCGACCCGCTCGAGGTCCGCCGTCAGCTGCGCCACGTACCCGGAGAACTCTTGACCCAAGGTGAGGGGCACGGCGTCCATGAGGTGCGTCCGTCCGATCTTGACCACCTCGGCGTACTGCGTGGCCTTCTCCTGGAGTGCGTCACGCAGCGCCGTGACCGAGGGCAGGAGCCGGTGGACGATCTCCTCCACCGCCGCGACGTGCATGGCGGTGGGGTAGGTGTCGTTTGAGGACTGCGACATGTTCACGTGGTCGTTGGGGTGGACCGGCTCCTTCGAGCCCATCACCCCGCCCGCCAGCTCAATGGCCCGGTTCGAGATCACCTCGTTCGCGTTCATGTTGGTCTGGGTGCCGCTGCCCGTCTGCCAGATGCGCAGCGGGAAGTGGTCGTCCAGAGCGCCCTTGGCCACCTCGCCGGCCGCCTGCTCGATGAGGCCAGCCCGGGTCTCGTCGAGTTTGCCCAGGTCGCGGTTGACCGACGCGGACGCCCCCTTGAGGATCCCGAAGGCCCGGACGAGCGGCTTGGGCATGGTCTCGGTGCTGATGTCGAAATGGTGCAGCGAACGTTGGGTCTGCGCACCCCAGTACCGGTCGGAGGGGACCTCGATCTCCCCCATGCTGTCGCTTTCGATCCGAGTGCTGTGCGTGCTGGTCACGGCTGCAGTTTACGGCCGGCGACTCCATGCTCCCGGCGGCGGCGGCGGGCCACACCCCGGGACACGGCGGCGCGTGCCAGGTCCAGGTCCTCGGCGCCCGCACCCTGACCCCGCCCCGGGGTCTCGAGGATGGCCGGCAGGCCGACGAGCGCCGGGTGCGAGAGCAGGCCGCCCAGCGCCGCCGCCCCGATGGTCCCCTCCCCCACGTTCTCGTGACGGTCCCGGTTGGCGCCGAGCGGCACCTTGGAGTCGTTCAGGTGCAGGCAGCACAGCCGCGCCAGGCCCACGACGGCGTCGAAGTGGCCGACGACGGCATCGGCCTTGTCCAACGACCCGTAGTCGACGCCCGAGGCCCACAGGTGCTGCGTGTCGAGGCACACCGCCAGGCGGTCGCCGGCATCGGGCCCGGCCGCCTCGAGGACGGCCGCCAACTCGTCGAAGGTGCGCCCTACGGTGTCGCCCGTCCCGGCGGCGTTCTCCAGCACGATCGGACAGTCGCCGGCGGCCTTGCCGGCGAGCGTGGCCAGGAGGGCGTCGACCACCTGTGGAAGCGATGCCTCGAATCCCCGGCCCCGGTGGCTGCCCACATGGAGCACCAGGCCCCGCGCGCCCATGCCCGTGGCTACCGAGAAGTTGGCGCGCAGGCAGGCACGCGAGCGCGCCAGGACGTCGGGGTCGGGTGCGGCGAGGTTGATCAGGTAGGTGGCGTGGCAGTAGGTGGCGCGCACCGTCGGGTGATGCGCCTGGGCCTGCCGGTAGGCGTCGAGGACCTCCTCGGAGTACTGCGTCGGTTTCCAGGCCCTCGGGCTCTGGGTGAAGACCTGCACGACGTCGGCGCCTATCTCCGCTCCCCTCTCGAGGGCGGGGAGGAGGTCGCCCCCGGCGCGGACGTGGGCCCCGATCGGCACCGGGTCAACGTAGCGCCGGAGTGTGCTCAGTCGGAGCGGGAGGCCGGAGTGCCCTCTTGGGCGTCGAGCAACTTGATGGCCTCCTCGCGCGAGGGCACGCCCAGCTTGCGCAGGATGGACGAGATGTGGCTGCGCACCGTGGTGGGCGACACGAACAGCCGCTCGGAGATCTCCGCCGTGGTGGCGCCCTTGCGCATCAGTTCGAGCACGTCCCACTCGCGGCCGGTGAGCCGAGCCGCTGGCCCGCTGGGCATGCCCACGCGGCGGCTCTCGCGATCACGGAATTCGTCCACCAGGCGCGCCACCAGGCTGCCGGGCAGCGTGGCCTCGCCCGCCAGCACGCGGTGGAGTGACTGGGCGATCTCCTGCTCGTCGAGCCCCTTGAGGAGGTAGCCCGACGCTCCGGCCCGCAGGGCGTCGAAGAGGTCGTCGTCCTGCCGCGAGACGGTCAGCATGACCACCGCGGTATCCGGCACGGCCCCGGCGATCTGGGACGCCGCGGCGATGCCGTTGCCCGGCATGTTGATGTCGAGGATGCACACGTCGGGGCTCTCCCGCTTGGCCCCCGCCACCGCGGTGGCGGCGTCGGCCGCCTCGGCACACACGTGGAAGTCCCCCGTGCGCTCCAACGCGGACCGAATGACGGCCCGGGTCCGAGCATGGTCGTCGGCCAGCAAGACGGTGATCACCGGGCTCACCGGAACGCCACCGTCACGAGCGTGCCGCAGCCGAGTGCCGAGTCGACGTGCAGCTCGGCCCCGACCGAAGCCGCCCGCTCCTGCATGCCGATGAGTCCGAAGCCACCACCGGCCCGGGCGCTCTCGGGGTCGAAGCCGCAGCCGTCGTCCTCAATGACGAGGCGCAGCCGATCGGTCTGCTCCAGGCGCACCCGTACATGGCGTGACGCACCGTGCGTAGCGGCGTTGGTGAGCGCCTCCCGGGCGACGCGCAGCAGGTTCTCGGTGACCTCTCCAGGGACTTCGACGCTCTGGGCCAAGTCGAGCTCCACGGCCATGCCGAATCGTGCCCCCATGTCCTCGGCGGTCTGCGCGATGGCGTCGGCAACAGACTGCGGCCGGGTCACGGAGAGCACGGTGATGGCGCGACGGGCCTCGTCGAGTGCACGGTCGGCTGCGCCAGCCACGGCCCGCACGTCCAGCGAAGCGCGTGATGCATCGTCACGCACGCCCCGTGTCTTGCTGGTGATGAAAGCGAGCTCGTGGGCCAGCCCGTCGTGGAGCTCGCGCGCGATGCGCCGCCGCTCATCGAGCGTGGCCTGCTCCTGGAGCTTCTCATGCGCGGCCCAGGTGGCCAGGGCGAGCTCCATCAGGTGCCCGACACCGATCAGGCGGTCGTACGACTCCTTGGGGACGGGCTTCCCGCGGTCGGCCACCGCCAGGACTCCGTGCAGCGTCCCTTCGGGGCAGACGGGCACCCAGGCACCGTGGGTGATGCCGAGCTGCTCGAGCAACGGCCGGAGCCCCGGCCCGACCTCGTCGGGTTCGAGACGCGCCGCCACGGGTTGGCATGTCGTCACCGCCTGGCGTAGGCCCGGGTGCTCGCGAAGCAGCCATTCCTCGTCGAGGACACGATCCGACCAGACCACCTGATCCAGCGAGTCGGCCTTGGCCGATCCGTCGGGGTGTTCGTGGACCTCGACGAAGCCGTCCACGATCCGGTAGTAGCAGGCGCGCCGCACCTCGGCGTCGGGGGAGAAGACCATGCTGACCGCCAGCTCGACACCGATGGCCGTGATGGCGGAGGGTTCCGACAGCGTGGCCAGTCGGCGAGCAGCCTCGTTCGAGGCCTCTGCCTGCCGCAGCAGCCGCTGGGTGCGCTCGTTGGACACGCCAAGGCGGTGCCGCAGGGTTTGGATGCCGAGCGATACCAGGATCGCGATGCAGGTGAAGAAGAACACACGCCGAGGTCCGGCCGCCGCGACGTGCGGCCCGATCGCGGCCACCGTGGTCACGAACGCGGCCAGGTCGAAGCCCAAGACCACGACCGACTCCCAGATCTCGCCGTAGAGCGCCACCCCCACGATCGGCACGAAGTACAGCGCGCCGAGACCGCTGTCACTTCCTCCGACGGAGATGATCAGGAACGAGACCGAGGCGACGTAGGCACCCGAGGCCACCAGCCAGGTGCCGCCAGGCCACCTCGGGAGCCACATCACGAGGACCACCGAGAAGGCCAAGAGCGCGCAGCTGGCCCAGAACGGACCCATTTCGGCGGGCGCCGACGGCCAGAGCGCGCTCAGCTGCCCCAGGAGGCCGACCGCGACGAACGGCACGTACCGAGCGTGAGGGTCACGGGAGAGGGCCGGGCTCATCTCCCTATTTGTATCGGCCCGGCCGGGCCGGAGGCTGAATACCGCACGCGACGGGTTCGGGTCGACGTGGGCACGCCCGCGTGTGACCCAACGGCCGTTGTTCCAAAAGTCCAGCTGACGACGAATTTCGTCACCCGTCCAATTGCCTCGACATCCCTTCAGGAGGGTGGTCGTCCCTCCGACGTCACCAAGGTCACCAACAGAGTCGTGCAGCGCCGTCCGCCGGCGAAGTGCGGCCCGCAGTCACACGCCAAGCACGAGTCGCCGCTCGCCGGCGGGACAAGGACAGGACACGTGAGCACAGGGAACCTCGAGCCGGGCAACGTCTTGCCGGAAGGCATCCCGCCCAGGAACACCACCGGGGAGAGCGCTGGGCCCAGGCACGCCGCCACGAGGCCGAAGCGCTCGACGGCCCGGCTGACCACTCGCATGAAGGTGGTGTCCGCCGTCTGCGGCATCCTGCTGGCCGGCGTCGGGGCCTACGCAGCGTCCAACTGGGTGGTCAACCTGGGGGCGGGCTCGTCGGGTGAAGGCCAGTCAGCCACCATCCAGAACCTGTCGATCAGTGCCGTGGCCTCGCCCGCGGCCAGCAACCTCCTCTACCCGGGTGGGACCGGTGACGTCGTCGTCACGATCGCCAACCCCAACCCCTACCCGGTGACCATCACGGCGATGCAGCTGCCCACCAACACCACGTATGCCACCGGCTACACCACGAGCGCGCTGACCACGACCCAGACCGGCTGCCTGGCTGCGACACCCAGCTACGTCCTGTGGAACTTCGCGACGGGCACGAGCGGCAGTTCGCACACCCTGACCACGGCATTGACGGTCGGGGCCAGCGGCCAGGCCAACAACCCGCTGGTGGTGACCCTGACCAACGACGCCAGCATGACGACAGCCTCACCGACGGCGTGCGCCAACACCTACTTCTCAATGCCGTCCTTGACGGGCGTCACCGCGACCGGAGGCGCAGCGACGTCGACCACCTCACCGGCAACTGACGCCTGGACAGCCTGATCTGTCCTCACGGCCCCGTAGAGGACAGACCGAGAGCGGACGACGAGGGGGGGCCGGTTTGCGCCGCAGCCCCCTCCTCGTCATCCTCGGAGCGACCACCCTCGTCCTGAGCTCCTGGGCGCTGTCGCAAGCGGCCTGGGCGGCCACCAACTGGGTGGTGCATCTGGCCGCCGGTAGCAAGGGCGAGGCCAAGGCGCAGGCACTCCCAACTGCCCCGACCGGGGCCACTGCGACCTGTGCCGCGCCGACCACGGCGAAGACGATCAAGGTGACCTGGACCGCCGTCACCCACGCCACCAACTACACGATCTACCAGTCGACGACGTCGGCGACCACCGGCTTCGCCTCGGTGGCGACCGGAGTCACCACGACGTCGTGGACGAGCGGGACGCTGACCGCGGGCAGCAAGTACTGGTTCGAGGTGGCGACCAAGATCGGTACCAACTGGCTCGGGCCGGCGTCGACGGCCACCGGCTCGAGCACCATCAACGCAGCCAACCCCTTCTGCAGCCAGCCCTGAGCAGGCCGCGACGGTGCCTCAGCCCGGCGGGTGGTCCTCTGGGCAACCCCCGGGCGGGTCGTTGAAGTTCGGGTCCGTGGTCCAGGACCCCTGGGACCAGTCCGGCGTGGCCTGCGCCATGTGGAGGATCGCGGTCATGTCGGCCAGCAGCGCGTCGGCATAGCGGGCGCTGCCCTCGGGGCAAAGGTGGACCTTGTCGACCTTGCGCGCTCGGATCCACTGGCTCGAGGGCGCGTGGGCTCTGGTCCCGGGCGGGAGCCAGGAGGAATACTTCCCGTGCACGGTCAGGGAGCTGCCGATGGGCAGGTACATGACCCTCCCGGGGAAGTACCCCGGCATCTTCTCGGCGATTGCGTTCCACGCGTGCAGGCCCTGCCGGCGGGCCGCGTTGTAGGCGGCCGTCACCGCGGGAGACGCTCCCTCGATGTTCCCCGACTTGGGGAACTGCGTGAAGATCACGCCTTCGACGCCGTTGCCCGGGGTGAGCATCGTGGCCACCGCCCTCCGCAGGAGCGCGGTGTACTGGACCGGCTGGTGCAGGGCGTTCGGGGTCCCGGGACCCGACTGGTCCCAGCTCCACGAGGCGATGACGAGTTGGGCGCCCGTCTCCTTGATCAGGTTCGGCAGCGAGGTGGGCCAGTCCGTCGCCGTCGTGAGCCCGAATCCGGGGTAGGTCCTCGTGGCCACGGTGGCCTCACCCGTCGCGCCCAACGCAGCGGTGATGCCGTACGAGGCGTCGTGCATGACCGAGTCACCGATCACCATCACGTGCAGCGGGTGGGCGGCACTGAGCGGCGAGCTCAGCGTGATGGGGACCTGCTTCTCGTATCCCCCCTGCCCGGGCACGAGGGCGGACGGGCTGGCCGTCGCGACGCGCGTGGTGCCGACGACCTTTCCGGGATCGGCCACGGCCGGGAAGGTGGCGACCACGAGGATGGCCGCCGTGGCCACGCCGGCCGCCGGCCACGCCCATACGCGGGCCCAGCCGTGGAGATGGGCCAGGCGGATCGGGCGCTCGACCAGGTAGTAACTGGCCGTGGAGAGGGCGAGTGTGGCCGCGATCCTGGCGACGTCGAGCGACCAGCCCGAGAGCCCGGTGCGGGTGCCGTTGAGGTACACGATCACCGGCCAGTGCCACAGGTACACGCCGTAGGAGATCGTCCCCACGAAGTGCAACGGACCCCAGGCCAGCGCCCGCGAGAAGCGCCCCGGTGCCGCCAGGCGGGCATCGGCGACGACCAGCCCGGCCAGCGCGGCGCACACGAGGAACCCGCCCTCGAACATGTAGTCCCTGGGTAGCCCGGCCGGGGTGCCCGCCGTCACCCAGAACACGGCCAGCACGGCCGCCGCCACGGGGCCGACGGTGTGGAGGGCCCGGCGCGCCGTGGGGCCGGGCTGTGGCCTCGACGCGGCCACGAAGGCGAGTGTCGCCCCCGCCATCAGGTCGAAGAGCCTGGTGTCGGTCCCGAAGTAGACGCGCGAGGGGTCGACAGCGGGATCGAAGAGGACCGCCATCACGATGGCCGACACGACGCCGAAGGTCACAGCGACCACGACGCCGGCCGGGCGCCACCGGCGGGGAGCGATGCGCAGGAGCAGGAGGAGAACGAGGGGCCAGACCAGGTAGAACTGCTCCTCGATCGCGAGCGACCAGGTGTGCTGCAACGGGGAGGGCGCGGAGAACTGGGCGAAGTAGGACTGGTGTGCGTAGATCAGGTGCCAGTTGTTGACGTAGAGCAGCGTGGCGATGGACTCGCCCCGGAGCCCCTGGAGGTCGATCGCCCCGTTGGCACCCGGCCCACCGAACCTCCCGTTCAGGATCACGTAGAGCGCCAGCGCGACGAGGACGAGGAACAGGGCCGGGAGGAGTCGCCGGGCTCGCCGGCCCCAGAAGGCCGCCAGGTCGATGCGACCCTTGCCTGCGCGCTCCTCGAGCAGCAAGGTGGTGATCAAGAACCCCGAGAGGACGAAGAACAGGTCCACGCCCAGGTACCCGCCCGACGCCCAACCGAGTTGGAGGTGGTAGGCGACGACACCGATGACGGCCAAGCCCCGGAGCCCGTTGAGTGCAGGCAGGTGCCGCCCGCTCACGGCGTTCTCGGCCGTCAGCGCGAGGTGCTGCTCGCGCACCACGGTGGCGTCCGTCACGGGCGCTCCACTCGGCAGGCGGACGGGCGGTCGCCGGGGCGCAACAGCAGGTCGGCCACGTCGATGAGCCCCGGCGCCGGCTCCTCGCCCGTGGTGAGATCGAGTGCCACCAGCGGGCTGCCCGCGGTGGCGGGGCGCGGGCGGTTCACGGCCCCGGTGACCGGGAAGTGCGTTCCACCGTCGGCGACCCCCTGGCGCCACAGGGTCCGGCACAGCCCGATCGCCTCGATGAGCCGCTCGGGCCCGCTGAACGGCGACGCGAGGCACAGGACGGTCCGGGCGCCGCAGACCAGATCGAGGGTGGTGAGCTCGCGGGCCCACACGGCCGGATGGCGGCCGCCCTGCAGCCTCGTGCGCACCCCGAGGAGCGCCCGGCTGACCGAAGCGCTCAGGCCCGCAGCCAGGACGACGGGGTCGCCGAGGGGCCCCTCGCTCACGAAGACGGCGCCGGCGCCCTCCGCCTCCGCCCTGAGGGCCTCGACCCGCAGCCCTGCCACGTCGTCGCCCTGGAGGAAGCGCCCGTCCACGACGTCGCAGGTTACGGTGCCGATCGGCCCCTCTTGGGGTCACGCCCGCTCCCACCAGCCCCCCACGTCACGGGCCAGACCCTGCTGGGCCAGGCGCTCGAGGCGGCCACAGAGCTCGGCCAGGGCCAGCCCCGTGGCCCTGGCCAGGGCATCAAGGGGTGCGGGGTCCGGCGAGAGGACCTCATAGACAGCCCGGTCCATGCCCTCCGTCGGCTCCGGCCGTGGCGCCACCGACCTCGGGGTCCCGAGGATGCCGGCGGTCGGCAGTTGCGCGCCCGACAGCGAGAGCGCCACCAGCACGTCGGCGGACGAGCACACGGGGAAGGCACCGTCCGCCAGCAAGGCATTGGGACCTTCCGAGGTGGCGCTGCGGATGGACCCCGGAACGGCACCGACCGGCACGCCCCGGGTCAGCGCCGCCTCCACGGTGTGCCGTGACCCGCCGTGATGGCGGCTCTCCACCACCACGACCACGTCGCTCAGCCCGGCGAGGAGCCGGTTGCGCAGCGGGAAGCGCCACTTCTCGGTGCGCACACCGGCCGGCCACTGCGTGACGACCGCCCCCTCCCCGGCCACCCGCTCCCACAGGCGGGCGTGGCTGCGCGGGTAGGCCTGGTCGAGGCCCCCGGCAACGACCCCGATCGGCGGGGCGCCTGCGCCGCAGGCCCCCTCGTGGGCCGCACCGTCGATCCCGAGAGCCAATCCCGAGGTCACGCTCACACCGGCCGAAGAGAGCTCGGCGCCGAGTTGTGCTGCCACGCCAATGCCGTAGCGAGTCGGCGATCGCGTCCCCACCACGGCCGCCGTCGGGCCGCTCTCGAGAGCGGCCGAGTCGCCCAGGCAGAACAGGACCGCGGGAGCGTCGGGGTCTGTCAGCAACCGTGCTGGATACCCGGGGTACCCGCGCACGAGTACCTCGATGCCCAGGTCCAGGTGGCGTCGCCAGATGCCCGCGACATCGATCGGGGAATGGTCAGTCGCTTGTGCGTCGCTCCGCCACGCCTCGGACGGCGAGCGCGATGCGAGCAGCCGGCGCAGTGAGGCGGGTCCGAGCGACGGGGTGGAGGCCAACGCGACCGCGTACGCCTGCTCGGGGAGGTCGGGGGCGGACCGACCCGGCAGTGGGGGCCACTCGGGAGGATCGGCAGCGTTCATGAGGCGACCACCGCCTGTCCGGCACGCAGAGACAGGGCTTCGGACACATGGGCGAACGACACGCCGTCCTCCTCGCCCAACACGGCGATGGTCCGCGCCACGCGCTGCACCTTCTGCAGACCGCGCGGGCTGAGATGCCCTTCACGCAACTTCGACGCCAGGAGTGCCGACGCCTCAGGGCTGATCTCGCGCAGGAGCTGGCTGCGGGGACTACTCGCGGGCAAGCGAAGGCGGGACCGGGCCGCCGCCACGCGGGCTCCCACCGCGGCGGACGATTCACCGGGTGCGCCTCCGAGTAGATCGTCGGGATCGGGGCGGCTGAGCGGGACGACCAGATCGAAGCGGTCGAGAAGAGGAGCCGAGAGCCGCCGCCGGTACCGGGCGCGGTCTACGACCGAGCACCGGCATGCGCCCTCATAGACACCCTCGCCACACGGACATGGGTTCATGGCCGCCACGAGGAGGAACGCAGCCGGGAAGGTCACCGTGCCCCCAGCGCGGCTCACCCGGATCACCCCCTCCTCGAGGGGCTGGCGCAGCGCCTCGAGCGCGCCCACGGGGAACTCGCCCAGCTCATCGAGGAAGAGGACGCCGTGGGTGGCCAGGCTGACCTCACCCGGTCGCAGGGACCAGCTCCCCCCGCCCACCAGGGCGACGACCGAGGCCCGGTGATGGGGAGCCCGGAAGGGCGGCCTCCTGATCAGCGCACCCTCGGGGAGCGCGCACCCGGCGGCCGAGTGGATGCGGGTCACCGTCATCGCCTCGTCCGAGCCGAGCGGCGGGAGTAGTCCGACGAGGCGCTCGGCCAACATCGTCTTGCCCGCTCCCGGTGGCCCGACCATGAGCAGATGGTGGTCGCCCGCCGCTGCCACCTCGAGGGCCCGGCGTCCGACTGCCTGGCCGTGCACGTCGCACAGGTCCGGTCCCCCGGTCCCGTGGTCGGGGGCCGGCGCCGGTGGGGGGTCGGGCCAGGGGACCTCACCGCGCAGGATCCGCACGAGGTCAGCAAGGGTGCCAGCCCCGCGCACATCGCCGGCCCGGACGAGCGCCGCCTCTCGCACGTCGCAGAGCGGCACGACAAGATCGGACGGTGCCGTGGCGTCGGCCAGCGCGAGCATGCCCGGTACATGCCGCAACGAGCCGTTGAGCCCGAGCTCTCCGCAGAAGGCGCGGCCCGCACAGCACCGCGGGTCGAGCTCGCCCGTCGCAACGAGGAGGCCGACGGCGATCGGGAGGTCGAGGCCGGCGCCGCACTTGCGGACCCCCGAGGGCGCCAGGTTCACGGTGACGCGGCGCAGCGGCCAGGACAGCCCGCTCGAGAGGAGGGCGGCACGCACGCGGTCGCGTGCCTCGCGCACCGCCGCGTCGGGCAGACCCACGATCGTGAACCCGGGGAGCCCGTTCGACACGTGGACCTCCACCGAGACGGGTTGGCCCACAGCACCGTGCAACGTGGCCGAGGCGACGGAGGCAAGCACAACCAGTGAACGGTCGGCCCGCTCGGGCCTTTGACTACGTCCTCTCTCGCCAGATCTGTGAAGCCTGGATCGGCGCTCGACCTTCCGGGATCGGAATAGGTCGTCGCTCGGTCCTCACGCGTCCTTCGCAGGGCGGCGTCTGGATGTCCCGTCCCCGATCTGCCCTGCGGTTCAGATCGTCGGCACCCGGTCGCGGTGCTCGGTGGCGAGGCGTCGCCAAACTCGCTGCAGTGTGCGCCGATCGGTCGGTGACGTCGCGCTGAAGAGGGTGCGGCGGAGCACATCATTATGCGTCCGCCGAGCCTCCCGGAGAATTCGATCCCCCTCGGGTGTGAGGACGGTGAACCACTTGCGGCGGTCGGTCGGATCGACCTCTCGCCGTACCCTTCCGTCGCGTTCGAGGCGCGTCACCAGGTGCGTGGTTCCTGCCGGGCTCAGCAACACCCGATCCGCGAGTGCCGACATCCCGAGGCGCTGATCCGGTGCATTGAACAGTGTGATGAGCACGTCGAACTCGGTGACCGCGATGCCGTGGTGGCTGCGCAACTCCGCGTCGAGAACTTGCACCACGGTCCGGTTCAGCATCATCAACGCGCCCCACGACTCCCATTCCTCACGGTCGAGGAACTCGTGACCATCGACGCTTGACTTCACCACGAACAAGAGTATATTTCCTTTCGTAAGAAAATACTACCCAGGAGGGACCGCCGATGGCATTCGGAGTCGTACACCACTTCCCAGGCGGGACGAAGGAGAACTACGAGGCCTCGATCGCCGCCGTGCATCCGGGCCGGGATCTTCTGCCCGCCGGGCAGATCTTCCACGCCGCCGGCCCATCGGCGGGAGGGTGGACGATCATGGCCGTTCACGAGTCCCGAGAGAGCTGGGAGCAGTTCCGTGATGACATCCTGCTACCTCGGCTGCAGGCAGGCATCGAGGGCGGCTTCCCCACGCCACCGCAGGAGACCGAAATCGACATCGACACCTTGATTCGCTGAACGGAGGTCACGAAATGGTCAGGGAGAACAAGATCTCCGCGGTGCTCGTTTCGACCGATCTCGAGCGCGCTCGGAGCTTCTACGAGGACAAGGTTGGCCTCGAGCTCTCTGAGGAGACGATCAAGAACCACCTGGTGTTCCAATGTGGGGACGGAACGTCACTTCTGATCTACGGCCGTCCGAGCGGCAACCGAGCAGACCACACTCAGGTTCGGTTCTGGTCGGACGACGTCGAGAAGGACGTGGAAGAGCTCGTCGCCAATGGCATCGAGTTCGAGGAATACGACACGGAGACGTTCAAGACCGTCAATCACGTGGTGACGACGGAGGGGATCGGGCGCTCTGCGTGGTTCAAGGACCCCGACGGGAACACGATCGCGCTGTTCCAACCGGAATGACGACCCGCTCGTAGCGCGTCGTGGAACCGGCGGCCTCGGTGGTTTGACGGCGAGACCGTGGTGGGTCCAGCTCGTGGGCGCGCCCGACTGAGCCGACCCTCCAGCACCAACTCCCCCACTCCCCCGCTCTCCCTGCTCCCAGCGGGAGCGGGTGCGGAGCGGGCACCGAACCCCCGGGGATACCGAACCCCCGGGGATACCGAACCCCCGGGGATACCGCCGGGGATACTGTCTCGCGCCGTATACGGCGAGTCTCGGGGCAGTTGTCTCGTGCTGTATACGCAGGCTCCAGGGCGGATTCAGCCGGTCCGCGCAACGCCTCAGTGAGCGAACAAGGGTTGTTGAAGCTCACTGAGGAGGTCGAAGTGAACGACAAGCGGTTATCTCCCGAGCTCGAGCGGGAGGTCTATCGACTCGACGCCCAGGGTTGTTCCCTGCGTGAGATCGCGTGGGCGGTGGGGTGCTGCCACCGTTCGGTGGTCAACATCTTGGCCCGCCAGCCTGCTCCGTTGACGTTGGTGCACTGGGCGCCGGGACCTGGGCGCCTCGGTGCCTCTGAGCGTGAGGAGATCCGGGCGGGGCTGGCCCGGGGCCAGAGCATGAGCGCGATCGCGCGGTCCCTCGGCCGGGCGGTCTCGACCATCTCACGAGAGGTGGCGGCCAACGGCGGACGCGAGCAGTACTTCGCCTGGAAGGCCCACGAGCGGGCCTTTGCCCGGGCCAGGCGGCCCAAGCCCTTCAAGCTCAGGCACGGTGCTCTCGCCGAGCTGGTGAGCGAGTGGCTGGCCGAGCTGTGGTCCCCCCAAGAGATCGCCCGACGCTTGCGCCTCGAGTTCGCCGACGATCCGATGATGCAGGTGAGCCACGAGACGATCTATCAGAGCCTCTTCGTCCAAGGTCGCGGTGAACTGCGCCGTGAGCTGCACCGATGCCTGCGCAGTGGCCGGGCCCGACGCAGGCCCCGCACTCGGGTCGTCAACGACGGACGGATCCCGGGCATGGTCATGATCTCCGAGCGCCCCGCCGAGGCCGACGACCGGGCCGTCCCTGGGCACTGGGAGGGCGATCTCATCATCGGAGCGAACCAGCGCTCGGCGGTGGGCACCCTCGTCGAGCGCTCGACGCGCTACGTCATGCTCTTGCACTTAGGCCAGGGCCGCACGGCCGAGAAGGTCGACGCGGCCATGCGAAAGGCCATCGCCCAGCTCCCCGAGCGCCTCTGGCGTTCCATCACCTGGGACCAAGGCAAAGAGATGGCCCGCCACGAGGTCTTCCGCATCGACACCGGCATCGAGATCTACTTCTGCGATCCCCACAGCCCGTGGCAGCGAGGATCCAACGAGAACACCAACGGGCTGCTGCGCCAATACATGCCCAAGGGCACCGACCTCTCGGTCCACAGCCCCGAAGACCTCCAGCGCTTCGCCGACAGCCTCAACAACCGGCCTCGCAAGACCCTCGGATATCTGAAACCATCAGAGAAGCTCGCCGAGATCCTTGCGGACACCGGCTGAATCCGCCAGGGGACTTGTCACGCGCTGTATGACGCGCCCGGACGGGGCGCGTATACACCCGCGCAGAAGTGCCCAGGGGCGAGGGGCCGGCGGCCCGAGGGGCCCGGCCTGGGGCAGACTGGGGACGATGGGATCGTTCAGGACATGACGCAGACCGCCCGCCCAGAGCATTTCCCGGTCGAGCACGTCTCGATCCACGGCCACCGGATCGGCTACCGGCGTGGGGGGCAGGGACCGGTGCTCCTGCTGCTCCACGGCATCGCAGGCAGCTCGCAGACGTGGGTCCCGGCCATGCGGTTGCTGCAGAGGCACTACACCGTGCTGGCCCCGGACTTCTTGGGGCACGGGGCCTCGGAGAAGCCCCTCGGCGACTACTCGCTGGGCAACTTCGCCACCGTGATTCGGGACTTCCTCAGCCTGATGGGCATCGACCGGGCCACGGTCGTCGGGCAGTCCTTCGGTGGTGGCGTCGCCATGCAGTTCGCCTATCAGTTCCCCGAGCGATGCGAGCGCCTGGTCCTGGTCGACGCCGGTGGCCTGGGCCGCGAGGTGAGCTGGATCCTTCGCCTCGTCACGCTGCCGGGGGCCGAGTACGTGATGCCGGCCCTGTTCCCGGCGTTCGTGCGGAGCTGGGGGGACCCGGTGGTCCGGTTCTTGGGCCGCCAGGGGTTTCGCAATGCCCGAGCGCTAGAGATATGGCGCTCCTACCGGTCGCTGACCGAGACCGAAAGCCGCCAAGCGTTCGCTCGCACGATGCGGTCTGTGATCGACCCGGGAGGGCAGTCGGTGAGCGCCTCCGACCGTCTCTACCTCACCGCGCACATGCCCACCCTCATCGTCTGGGGAGACCGCGACACGATCATCCCGCTCGACCACGCGCAGCGCGCCCACCAGGCCATCCCGGGCAGCAGGTTGGAGATCATGGAGGGGGTGGGCCACTTCCCCCACGCCGAGGAGCCCGCCCGCTTCGTCGAGATCCTGGAGGACTTCCTGCACTCGACGGAGCCCAGCAACTTCGACCCCGAGGTGTTGCTCGAGTTGCTGCGCCACGCCCCGCCGGACCCGCCGGACGTCGACGCCGCTCCGACCGGGGCCACCCCGACGCACCTCTGATCGAATCGGCAAGGTGGTGCAGGTCCCGGTCCGACCTCAGAGCCGCGACGGGACCGACGGGTCGAGGTCGGCGGGCGCCGTCCGGGACAGGATCACGACCCCGATGGCCATGGCACAGAAGGCCAGCCCGGCGACCGCCCTCTGAGCCGGGCTGACGGTGAACCGCTCGTCGAAGATCCACACGCTCAGGACGATGGCCACGGCAGGGTCGACCACCACGATGAGCGGCTGGGAAACGCTCAACGGGCCCACCTGGAGGGCAGCCTGCTGCAGCACGGAACCAACGACGCCGGCGGCGATCAGCGCGTAGACCGGCCAGTGCTCCAGCATCCCAACCAGTCCAGATGCCGCGAGGACATCGGTGGTCGCCTTGATGAAGGCAGCCATCAAGGCCCAGGTGATGGACGCGGCCGAGGCGTAGAGGGCGGCTCGGCGGACTGGCGAACCCCAGCGCGCCAGGATCGACATCGTCGCCACCACCCCGCCGAAGAACGCCAGCGCCGAGATCCAGTCGGCTGCGTCGGGCCGCAAGTGGCCGCCGTGCGGCTCGGCCGTCGCCAGGAACACGGCCAACGCCGCGCAGGTGACCAGCGCCGCGGTCCATGCCGTCTTCGCGATGAGCTGGTGCACCCAGAATCGCCGCAGGACCAAGGCGAAGACCAATTCGGTCACCAGGAGAGGCTGGACGATGGAGAGCTGCCCGTTGTGGAGCGCGACCGCCTGGAAGACGAACCCCGCCGCCGCGGCCGCCCAGCCGAGCAACCACAGCGGCTGCCGGACGAGGAACGTGACCAGACGCCAGCCTCGGTGCACCTGGGACGCCCCGACACTGGCCGCGTGCTGGGTCATCAGGTGCACCGCGTTCGCCAGCGCGGCAGCCAGGGCGAAGGCGACCGTGACGGTCAGCGCGACGCCCCAAGGTCGTCCGGCCTTCGGGAACCCCGGCGCCCGCTGCCGTCGCCACTGACCCGGTCCGGGCGCGCCACGGGCGGTCCCGGTGCTGGCTCCATGCCCCGACCATACGCCCATGGTCGAACCCACTCCGGAGGTGCTGAACTGGACTCATGCGTGACTCGGTCTTTGACCTCCACACGCATCCGGTCCACCTCGGCCTCGGGGGGACGGTCGTCCCGCAGGAGCCGTTCACGGGCGATCCGGCCTGGTACGAGCGCTATGGAGCGCGCACGTCTGCCGACGGTCCCGAGGGGCGGCTCGTCTCGTTACACCGGTTCACCGGACCTTGGACGTCGTGGGAAGTGCACCCGAACGGCGAGGAGCTGGTCCTGTGCGTCGAGGGGTCGATCACGCTGCACCAGGAGATCGAAGGGCAGGACCGGTCCGTCGAGGTGCGTGAGGGTCAGGCGGTGATCAACCCCCCGGGTGTCTGGCACACCGCAGACGTCGACGGCGCGGCAACCGCCCTCTTCGTCACGGCCGGAATGGGCACGCGCACCCGGCCTCGTTGACACGCGACACGAGCCGGGCGCGACACCAACCGGACGCCACACGAGCCGGACGCGACACGAGACGGCCGCGATTCGCGAGCAGTCAGTCCCGGGGCGGGAGCTCCGAGGTCGGCGGCCCGGCGGGCGTGGCGACAGTCGTCGGCGAGGACCCGTTCGTGCTCGAACCGCCGAGGTCCTCGTTGCGCAAGGTGGAGAGCAGCACCTCGGCGGCACCCATGAGGCTGGTCGCCTCGTAGGGCACCACGACCTTGGCGTTGTCCGACGCCGCGATGTCCTGGAGGGCGCGCAGCTGCAGGACGGCGAGTGTGTGCGGGTTGATGGCCACCGTGTCGATCGAGGTGAGCCGGGACGCCTCGCCCTGGCCGCGCAATTCGAGCGCCTTCTTCTCCCCTTCGGCCTGCAGTTCGAGCACCTTCATCTGCGCCTCGGCCCGCAGGATGGCGGCCTGCTTCGCCCCCTCGGCCTCGAGCACCGCGGCGGACTTGCGCCCGCCGGCCTGGTTGACGGCCGCCTGCTGCTCCCCCTCGGACTTCAAGATGAGGGCCCGCTTGTGCTGCTCGGCCTCCTTCTGCTCGGACATCGCCTGTACCACGTTCATGGGCGGGGTGATGTCGAGGATCTCGATCCGGTTCAGGCGCACGCCCCACTTGGCGGTGGGATCGGCCATGTGGTCCTGCATGCGGCTGTTGATCATCTCGCGCTCGGACAGCGCCTGGTCCAGCGAGAGCTCCCCGAAGACGGCCCGCAGCGCGGTGCGCGAGAGCTGGTCGACCGCCAGCTGGAAGTCGTTGATCTCGAACAACGCCGACTTCACGTCGATCACCTGGCAGAAGATGGTCGCACTCACCTGGAGCGACACGTTGTCCTTGGTGATCACCGCTTGCTGGTCGCCCGTCATGGGGAACTCGCGCACGTCCACCTTGTCCATCCGGTCGACGAAGGGCATGAGGACGTGCAGGCCCGGCTGCTGCACCGACTTGAACTCCCCGAGGCGCTTGACCACCCCGACGCTCCCCTGCTGGACGATCTTGAGGCAGCGGCTGACGAGCCAGAGGACGGCCCCCACCACCACGATCGCGGCCGCCAGGCCGACCAGAACCACTCCGAACGTCGAGACCAGGAGCATGGGGGAACCTCCTTCTTTGTCGACCGTGGGCCGACTTTGCAGCCGGCCTAAATGGTCGACTGCCAGTATCGACCTTAACTGTCGACCCGGTACACCACGAGCAGCCCACGTTCGACGTCCGCCACAACGACGTCGGCGCCGACGGGGATGGTCTCCTCGGGGTCGAGGGGGATGGCCAGCCACTCCTCCCCCCGGGCGCGGATCCGTCCCGGGTGGTGCGCACCCTCGATCGCCTTGGTCACCAGGGCCGTGTCGCCGATCATGCCTTGGACGCCGCTGAGCACGGCTTCGAGGCTACTAGCGACCGACGTAGACCGGCTCCCGCTTCTCCGTGAACGCAGCCAGGGCCTCGGCGGTGTCCTTGGTGGAGAAGTTCAGGGACTGGCAGCGCGCCTCGTCCTCCACGGCCTGCTCCATGGAACCCATGGACGAGGCGTGGAGCAGGGTCTTGGTCATTGAGAGGGCGAGCGGCGGACCGGCGGCCAGATCCGCGGCCCAGCCATCCACGAAGGCGTCGAGCTCGTCGACGGGCAGCACCCGGTTGACCAGCCCGATGGCGGCCGCCTCCTCCCCGCTCCACATGCCCCCGAAGAGCGCGATCTCCTTAGCCCGGGCCATGCCGACGAGGCGTGGCAGCAGCCACGAGGCCCCGTTGTCCAGTGACAGGCCCCGCCTGGCGAAGATCATGGAGAGGCGGGCACGGTCGCTCACGACGCACAGATCGCAGCCGAGGGCGAGCGACAGTCCGGCACCGACCGCCACCCCGTCGACCTTGGCGATGCTGGGCTTGGTGCACCGGTGCAGCGCAAGGGCCACGTCGCCAAGGCGCCGCATGCGGACCAGGCCGGCCCGGGTCGAGTCGGTCGCCGGGCCGTCAGGGTCGGAGAGGTCTGCACCCGAGCAGAAGGCGCCGCCGGCGCCCGTCAGGACCATGACCCGGTCCTCTGGCCGCTCCTCGACCTCGGTGAAGATCTGCTGGAGCTCCACCAGCATCTTGCCGTTGGCTGCGTTCTTGCGCTCGGGACGGTTCATGGTGACGTTCACCACGCCGTCGCTGCGCTCCACGATCAGGGTCTCCATGGGTTCCGACCATAGGCGGCAGGGTGTCAGAACGCATCTTCCACGACGTCGAGCCGGCGCCCCGAGACGGCGACCACGTCGAACCGGACCACGTCGAACCGGCAGCACTGGCTGCGCAGGTAGGCGGCGGCGAGCCGGCGCAGGCGGCGCTGCTTGGCCGGCGTGACCGCCTCGAACGGGTGGCCCCGCCGGTCAGTGGACCGCGTCTTCACCTCGCACACCACCAGGGTGCTGCGGCCCGTCGGGTCGGTGGTGGCGCACACGATGTCGATCTCCCCGGCGCTGCAGCGCCAGTTACGCGCCACGACCTGGTAGCCGCGAGCCTCATACCAGCGGGCCGCCGCGCGCTCGCCCCGCTGCCCCAGCGCCGCCCGGCGTCCTCCCACGCCCGAGAACGGTCGTGGTCATCGGAGCCGCCGTGCCGCGGTGGGGCGGTGCGAGGCCGGTCCTCAGAGCTCTTGTTCGGGCAGGCGCTCGATGTTGACGTCTCGGAACGTCACCACCCGCACCTCGGGCACGAAGCGCGCCGGGCGGTACATGTCCCAGACCCACGCGTCGCGCAGCTCCAACTCGATGCAGGCCGGCGTGGTGTCGGACCGCACGTGCAGCGACACGTCGTTGGCCAGGTAGAAGCGCCGCTCGGTCTCGATCACGTAGGAGAAGACGGGGAGGACTGCCCTGTACTCCTGGACGAGGCCGAGCTCGATCTCGGCCTCGTAGCGCTCGAGGTCCTCCTCGCTCACCGGACGCGGGACCTAGTCGCCTGGGGCCTCCTCGGCCTCCTCGTCGACGGCGTCGCCCGCCTTGCCAGCCTCGCCGGCGGCAGCGCCTTCGTCGACGATCTCGGTGTCGGTCTCCTCGAGCACCTCGTCCTCGACGAGATCCTCCGCCAGCTCTTCTTCGACCACAGCGTCCTCGACCACCTCGGTCGCCGTCACCTTGCCCGGCGCCAGACGGCGCTCCTTGATCTTGGCTGCCTTCCCGTGGCGGTCGCGCAGGTAGTACAGCTTCGCCCGCCGCACGTCGCCCAGCGTCGTGACCTCGATCTTGGCGATGGTCGGCGAGTGCACCGGGAAGGTTCGCTCGACGCCCACGCCGAAACTGACCTTGCGCACGGTGAAGGTCTCCTGCACGCCCCCGCCTTGGCGCCGCATGACGGCGCCCTGGAACACCTGCACCCGCTCCCGGTTCCCCTCGACCACGCGCACGTGGACCTTGACGGTGTCACCGGGGCGGAATTGGGGGATGTCGTCTCGCAGGCTGTCGCGGTCGATCGTCTCTGTGGGGTGCATGGAACGCGTCCTTCGCTCACTCCGGCCGGTCGTCCTGCCCCGCGGTAGATGGACCGGGGGTCGGTGCGCTGGTGTGCGCTGGGCCGGACAGAACATCGTAGCCGTGCGCGGCGAGGGCCTGCACGTCGCGATCACCGAGCGCGCCCTCCCTGACCAGGCGTTCGAGCAGGTCGGGACGCCGGGCGGCCGTCCGCAACAGGGCCTGGGTCCGCCGCCACGCGGCGACCGCACCGTGGTCGCCCGAGCGGAGCACGTCGGGGACGGCCCATCCCCGGAACTCGGCGGGACGGGTGTACTGGGGGTACTCGAGGATGCCGTCGGCGAAGCTCTCGTCGCGGGCCGACTCCTCGTTGCCGAGCACGTCGGGCAGCAGCCGGGCCACTGCCTCGACCACGACCAGGGCGGCCAGCTCGCCGCCGGCCAGCACGTAGTCCCCCACCGAGAGCTCCCCGTCGACGAGGTGGTCGGCCACCCGCTGGTCCACTCCCTCGTAGCGGCCGCACAGGAGCGAGAACCCGCCTGAGGGGGCGCCGGCCAGCTCGGCCAGCTCGGCCGCCACCGCCTGGTCGAAGCGCCGGCCACTCGGTGAGAGCAGGTGGAGCGGCCGCGGCAGGTCGGCCACCGACTCGACGCAGCGGAAGAGCGGCTCGGCCATCAGCACCATGCCGGCCCCGCCGCCGAAGGGGCTGTCGTCAACGGAGCGCCGGGCGTCGTCGGCCCCTTGGCGTAGGTCGTGCACCCGGACGTCGAGCGCGCCCGACCCGACGGCACGCCCGAGGATGGAGGCCCCGCAGTAGCCGGCCACCACGTCGGGGAAGATCGTGAAGACGTCGATCCTCACCGGCCGGGCCCCCTCACGCGGGCCTCGCCGTTGGACAGCCTGCCTGGTGGTTCGAGACGCCTGTCATGGCTCGAGCAGGCCCTCGGGGATGTCAACGTCGACCGTCCTCGCCTCGGGGTCGTGGGCGGTGACGAAGCGGACCGGGATCAGGCCGCCCGACTCGAGGACCAGCAGGTCGCTGGCCGGGTTGGCCTCCACCGCCCGGATCCGCCCCAGCTCGGCACCGGCGGCGTCCCGCACGGTGGCGCCCACCAGCTCGTGCACCCACAAGGTCCCGGGGACGTCGATGGGCTCGGCGGCCAGCTCCGTGCCCCGCAACGCCTCGGCCGCGGCGCGGTCGTCCACGCCGTCGAAGTGGACGAGGTAGCGGTCGGGCCCGATCTGCGTGGTCGAGGCGACCCGCAGGTCCCGACCGGCCGTCGACCCGCCTGGAGCGGTCGATAGGCCTGGTGCCGCCGATGCTCCCCTGGTCGCGACGAGGACCGAGCCCGGGTCGAGCCGCTGCACCTGGTCGGTCCAGAGCTGGACCACCACGTCACCACGCAGGCCGTGGGCCCGGGCGACGCAACCGACCGTCAGCAGGTCAGTCGTCGACGATGTCCACGCTGGCCTGGACACCGTCCTTGGCGCCGGCCACGTTCACCAGGGTCCTGATGGCCTGCGCGGTGCGCCCGCGCCGGCCGATGACCCGGCCCATGTCCTCGGGCGCCACGTGGAGATTGAGGCGCACCCCGCCGCGACGCTCCTCGGTGTCGATGACCACGGCCTCGGGGTCGTTGGCCAGCGACTTGGCGAGATACGCCAGCACCGCCTCGGGTGCCCCACCGTCCGACGCTCCCCGCTCGTTCCCCTCGCCGACCACCTCGTCGACATCGTCGTCGACATCGTCGTCGACCGCATCGAGGTCGGTGTCGACGTCGTCGTCGTCGGCCTGGTTGATGTCACCTGCTTCGTAGAGGTCAGTCACTTGGCCGCCCTCGCCGCCGTGAACTCGTCCCAGGCCCCCGAGGTCTTGAGGATCCGCTCCACCCGCTCGGTGGGCTGAGCGCCGTTGACCAGCCACTTCACCGCCTTGGCATTGTCGATGTCGATGACGGCGTCGGGCTCTGCCTGCGACGCCCCCCGGGGGGCGTACGTGCCCACGATCTCGAGGAAGCGGCCGTCACGGGGCGATCGGCTGTCCGCCGCCACGACCCGGTAGGTCGGCTGCTTCTTCTTCCCCATCCGCACCAGGCGGAGCTTCACTGCCACGAAACTGGTTCCTCCAAGTCTTGGGATCGGCGCATCGGCAGACGCGCCGGACGGTCCATTCTGGCAGATGAGCCGGGTGGGGGGCTCCCGGCCCCGGGGACCAGGGCTAGCGCCCCTTGGGTGGGGTGACCCGCCCGCCCTTCTTCTTCTTCTTGGTGCCCTTGTTGACGCTCACGACGGGCCGAGCCTGGCCCGGCGGCACCGCGCCAGGCAGGCCGGGAAAAGCCTCCGGCAGCTCCGCGCCGTCGCCCATCAGCTGGGAGAGCATGTCGAAGTCGGGCTGCCCCCCGGGGCCGGCGCCCAGCTCGGGGAGGCCGCCGGTGGCCGTCGCCTGCTTGGCCATCTTCCGTGCCGCCCGCGGGCTCATGCCGGACATGTTCGGCATCCCGGGGATGTTGGGCATGGCGCCCGAGGCCATCCCCTTCATCATCTTCTGCATCTCCTTGAACTGCTTCAGCAGTGTGTTCACGTCCTGGATGCTCGTCCCCGAGCCTCGGGCCACCCGGCTGCGGCGCGACCCGTCCATGAGCGAGGTGTCGTTGCGCTCGGCCGGCGTCATGGAACACACGATGGCCTCGACCCTGGCCACCTCGCGGTCGTCGATCTGGC
Source organism: uncultured Acidimicrobiaceae bacterium (assembly GCA_963781955.1). Taxonomy (GTDB): domain Bacteria; phylum Actinomycetota; class Acidimicrobiia; order Acidimicrobiales; family RAAP-2; genus Bog-473. Next base: position 688,173 of record CAWAHU010000001.1, on the reverse strand, counting down.
CTGCGGCTTGGCGCATCTCCTTGCTCATGCCGGGCATGAGTCGCATGAGGCCCCCGAGCGACCCCATCTTCTTGACCTGGCGCAGCTGCGAGAGGAAGTCCTCGAGCGTGAACTGGCCCTGCATCAAGCGGGTGGCGCTCTTGGCGACCTCGTCGGAGTCCATGGTGCGCTCGGCCTGCTCGATGAGGCTGAGCACGTCGCCCATGCCGAGGATGCGGTCGGCCATGCGGTCGGGGTGGAACAAGTCGAAGTCCCCGAGGCGCTCGCCCGTGCTGGCGAATGCGATCGGCCGGCCCACCACGCCCTTGACCGACAGGGCGGCCCCGCCGCGGGCGTCGCCGTCGAGCTTGGTCAGGATGACACCGTCGAGCTCGAGCGTGTCGTGGAAGGCGCGGGCGGTGGCCACGGCGTCCTGGCCGATCATCGAGTCGATCACCAAGAACGTGTAGTGCGGCTGCGTCGCCGCCGAGATGTCGCGGATCTGGTCCATCATCTCGGCGTCGATGGTCAGGCGGCCGGCGGTGTCGATGATGCAGATGTCGCGGCCGAGGCGCCGCGCCTCTTCCACGCCAGCCCGCGCACAGCGGACGGGATCGGTGGCCTCCGAGAAGACGGTGACGCCGGCCTGCTCGCCCAGGATGCGCAGCTGCTCGACGGCGGCCGGCCGCTGGAGGTCGGCGCCCACCAGCAGCGGGTTGCGCCCCTGCTGCTTCCACCACAGCGCCAGCTTGGCCGTGGTGGTCGTCTTTCCCGAGCCCTGGAGACCCGCCATCAGCACGACCGTCGGGGGCTTCGAGGCGTAGTGGAGCTTGAGGGTCTCACCGCCGAGGACGCCGACCAGCTCCTCGTGGACCGCCTTGACGACCTGCTGGCCGGGGGTGAGGCTCTTGGACAGCGACTCGGTGCTCACCCGCAGGCGGATGCCGTCGCAGAAGCGGCGGGCCACGGAGAACTCGACGTCCGCCTCCAGGAGGGCGGTGCGGATCTCGCCGACGGCCTCGTCGAGATCGGCGTCGCTGATGCGCCCCTTCCCGCGCAGGCGCGTCGAGATCCGCTCCAGGCGGTCGGAGAGAGCGTCGAACATGGGGTCCCAGGTTACCCGGGGCACCCCTACGATCGACGACGATGTCGGTCTCCGCCCCGGCCCTGCGCTACGTCCCGTACGGGGAGCTGGCCGGCCGCCCCAACGTGGTGGTGGACGGCTCCCCCACCGAGGGCACGGTGCTGTGCCTTTCGCACTGGCCGGGCATCGCCGCCCCACCCGGCCTGGCGTCGGACCTCTCGGCCGAGATGGCCCTCGACTACCTGCGCACCTTCGACCGCCACGGTGCCGCCCGCCTGGTGTCGAACAACCACTACGACCAGGACGGCCTCGTCGGCGTGTTCGCGCTCGTCTCCCCCAACGAGGCGCTGGCCCGCCGGGGCATGCTGGCCGAGGTGGCGCGGGCCGGCGACTTCGCCACCACGTCGTCGCACGACGCCGCGATCGTCTCCATGGCGCTGGCCGCTTTGGCCGACCCGGCGCGTACGCCGCTGGGCCCCCTGCCTGCCGACTACGGCGAGCTGACGGCGCTGCTCTACACCGAGCTCCTCGGGCGGCTGCCCGAGCTGTGTGACCACCCAGGGCGGTTCCGAACACTGTGGGCGGAGGAGGACGCCGTGCTCCGCGCCAGCGAAGCGGCGGTGTTCCGGAACGAAGTGCGCATCGAGGAGGTCCCTGACCTCGACCTGGCCGTGGTCACGGTGCCCGAGGACGCCCCGCGCGGGTGCGGCCACCGCTTCGGCGACACCTGGGTCGCCGGCCTGCACCCCATCGCGGTCCACAACGCCACCGAGCGCACCGTGTTGCTGACGGTGTGTGGGCGGAACTACGAGCTGACGTTTCGCTACGAGAGCTGGGTGCAGTTCCGCAGCCGCCCCGTGCGCGCCCGGGTCGACCTGGGGCCGCTGGCCGAGCGGCTGACCGAGGCCGAGGCGGCGGCCGGCACCGGGGGCGGCGGGTCACCGGCACGGTGGGAGGCCGGGCCGGTCTCTGCGCTGACGCCGGTCCTGGTGCCGGCGGGCGGCGGCGAGAGCACCCTGGCGCCGCCGCTGGTGCGGGCCCTGGTGGAGCAGCACCTGCGCGACGCCCCGCCCGTGTGGGATCCCTACGCGAGCGAGGACGTGACCACGGCCGTGAGGGCCGGCTGCGACCAAGCCCGCGACCCGCTGGAGACCCGTGAAGAACGTTCCAACCTGCGCCGCCCGAACGCTCGATGCTCCTGAAGCGGCGGCGCAACGCAGACCGGCTACGTTTCTTGTCCCATGTCGCCGCTCCCTCGCCGCAGGCGCGCCCTTGTCCCCGCGCTCGTGCTCGCCGGCGCGCTCGCGCTGAGCGCCTGCGGCTCGTCGTCGCCATCGTCGTCGAACACGACCACGACCGACAGCGGTTCGGGACAGCGCTCGGGCCCCACCTCGACCACCGCGCCCGGAGGCGGCGCGCTGGTCGCCGTGGCGCCCATCCCGGCCGCCGACCGCTCGCCTGCGGGCACCGCCGGCGTGGCGCCCACCGTGACCGTGCCCACCGGCGCGCCGCCGACCACGCTCCAGAGCGCCGACCTGATCGAGGGCACGGGCAAGACGGCCATGCCGGGCGACACCGTCACCGTGCAGTACGTGCTGGCCACCTACTCGGCCGGCAAGGTGATCCAGTCGTCGTGGACAAGCCAGCCCTTCACCTTCACCCTGGGCGCGAACCCGCCCGAGGTCATCCCCGGCTGGGACAAGGGTGTGGTGGGCATGAAGGCCGGGGGGCGACGGGAGCTGATCATCCCGCCCGACCTCGGCTACGGGGCGAACCCGCCGCCGGGAGCGGCGGGCATCACGGCCAACGACACGCTCGTGTTCGTGATCGATCTGTTGGCGGTGCATTAGTTGCAGGTGCATTAGGGGAAGCGAAGCGACCAGGAGCGATTCGACTCGGGACAGGGGGTCCCACATGGACGTGGCGACGTACATAGACGCACTGCGCCTCGAGGGCGCGCTGATGTCCTCGGCTGCCGCGGCGGCCCACCCGGAGGCGACGGTACCGACGTGCCCCGAGTGGCAGGCGCGGGACCTGATACGCCACACCGGGGCGGTGCACCGGTGGGCCACGGGGGTCGTGGCGCAGGCCCGGACCGAGCCGTGGGACGTGTCGCTCGACGAGGTCGCCGGCGAGTGGCCCCGCGACGAAGAGCTGGCGGCCTGGTTGGGCGAAGGCTGTGACGCACTCGAGGCCGCGCTACGCGACGCGCCGGAGGACCTCGAGTGCTGGACATTCCTGCGGGCCCCCTCACCGCGCGCCATGTGGGCCCGCCGCCAGGCCCACGAGACGGCCATCCACCGCGTCGACACCGAACTGGCGGCCGGCACCCTCATCACGCCCTTCGAGTCGGCGTTCGCCGCCGACGGCGTGGACGAGCTGCTGATGTGCTTCGCACCCCGCCGCCGGACGGGTCACGCCTCGGAGACGCCCACCACGCTCGCCGTGGCGTGCACCGACGCCGACACCGATGCCTCGTGGCTCTTGCGCATCGGTCCCGAGGGCATCGCCGCCACACCCGGTGAGCCCGGATCGGATGCTGGCGCCGACTGCGCCGTGCGGGGCGCCGCGTGCGAGCTCTACCTCGCCATGTGGAACCGTGGCGGCCCGGACCGCCTGCACGTCACCGGCGACCGCCGGGTGCTCGAGCAGTTCCTCGAAGGCGTGCGGATCCGCTGGTCCTAGCCGCGACTTCGGCGCGCCCGGCGCCGCGTCACTCCCAGCCCTTCGTCAGCTCGCCGAATCGTTTGATCGCCTGCCTGGCCCGACGCCTACCCCGCTCGACGAACGCAGCGAGGAAGATCGCCGCCAGCCCGATGACCGCCACGATCACCCATGGCACCCATCCGTGCAGCTGTGGCGCCTTCGAGACCACTGCCGACGCGATCATCAACACCAGGGCCACCGGTACCGTGACCGCGCCGAGAACCAGGCGGCGCCGCACCCGGGTCAGGATGCCGAAGACGCTCACCGCGACCCCGAAGCCGACGGCCACCGGCCCGTAGAGGACAGAGGTGGAGACCGTCTGCACCAGCGGCGCCCCGATGACAAGGACCATCCCGACGTAGTCCAGCACGGTCAGCGCCACCACCGACACGCTCCGGTCATTGCGACGGCGGTCAGCGTGGGCGATACCCACCGCGATCAGGATGGCGATCCCGATCGGTGTCGTGAACCAGAGCGCGCGACCCGCAAAGGCCTCAATCGCGTAGAGCAGCCAGGCGGCCAGGAAGTCGGCGCACGCCACCACCCAGAGCCATCGGCTGGTAAGGAGGCCCAGCCCGATCAGCACCATGCCCGTCGCCAGGAGGGCGGCCACCAGGTAGGCGTGGTCCGGCCAGTGCGCGCCTGCGAGCGCGAGGGCTCCGGCCGACGCGGTGGCACCGACGACCATGGCCGGCCACGTCCAGCTCCGTGCTCGTCCCGTGACGCGCATCGCCATGGCCGCGCCCGTCATCACGATGGCGATGGCCACCAGCACGGCAAGTTCGCCCGCCTGTGACCCCTTCACCTGCGCGGCGTCGGCGAAAACCGCCCCAGAGAGCACGGCGAGGACGGCGGCCACGTCGCGCAGCCACTCCCGTCGGGTCGGTCCCGCCACGAGGGCGGTTCCGGCGGCCAGGACGCCCAGCGCGCCGGCCACGAAGTACTCAGCAGGCCAGCGTGGGACACCCCCACCGGCCAACAGGAGCCCCGACGCGGCGATGCCCGCCACTGGGAGACCCGCCCAAGTCGCCAGCCAATCGCGACCCAGGCGGGCCCATCGTGTGGCCGAGGCCAGGCCGATCACGCCCGCGGCGGCTACCGCCGTCGTGGCCACCACGAACTGCTCGCGGTCCCACGCCTGCCAGGCGGCCAGCGAGGCCCACGCGACGGCGGCGGTCAGAACTCCGACCACCTGACAGACCACCCGCTCCGCACCGCGCGCACGGGTGGCCCAGAACGTCGCCATCAGCACCGTGGCGCACAGCGCGAGCGTCCGCCAGCCCGGGGCGCACGCGGCGGCGCCCACGTCGAGGAGCACGATGCCCGCGGCCAGCCAGGGCCGGGCGCGGAGCCGAATCGCTACGGCGGCGCTGAGGAGCCCGGTGGCGCCGAACGTCGCCGGGACCCAGCCGTAGACGACGGCTGCCCCCAACGCGACCAGTGCCGTCGCGTGCGCCACGCCGAAGGGAGGCAGGTCCCAGCCGTAAAGGGCCCATGACCGTCGCGCTGCAGGCACTGGAGGCTCCACGCCGGGGCCGGAAGTCGACTCGCCAAGGAGTCCCGCACCCGCGGGCCAGTGGCGCGGGGGCACCCGCGTGGCCACCTCGGCAATCACGAGCAGCGCGACGACCGCCGGTACGAGCGACCACGGCAATGTGACCGGGTGCCACGGTGCCAGGGCGCCGTAGGCGACGCATGCCAGGGCCCACGTCACGGTGCTGACCGCGCCGATCCGTGTCAGCACGGCGGCAATCATCGCCACGCCGGCTCCGGCGAGCGACCACCATCCGAACGTGCTCGGCACCTCGGTGTAGACCGGAGCCAGCGAGAGCGGGGCGACCACCACGCCGAGCCAGAAGCCCGGGGCAAGTTCCGAGCGACGAATCCCTTGACCCGCTTGCCGACGGCCGCACAGGACGTCGTCGAGGGCCAACGAACCGAGGAGGGCGACCGCGGCCCAGACGAACAGGACCAGGTAGAGCCAGTGGTCCGACAGACCCTGTGCGCGCGCAGTCGCGACGGCGACGACGCCCGAAGCGATCCACGCCACCCACACCATCCACGTCCGGCGCACGGCCGGCGTGCACGCGACCACCGCAACGACGACGAGAGCCGGGCCGACGGCCGCCGACCAGCCGGGGGCAATCGACCCCAGCGCTCCGACCAGCACCAATGCCAGCCCGCCGAGCGACCACACCCGGACCGGGATGATCCTGCTCGGGGCCACCAGGCGGGCGCCGGCCACGGCCAGCGTGGCCACCGCCGCGGCCACCACCGACAGCCACGCCGTCGGTGGCACGAGGATCCCGGTAGCGACCAGCACTGCAGCAGCCAAGAAGGTGCTCGAGACGAGCAGCGCGGCCGGTGGGACGGCGGCGCCCCACTGCCCGCCCTCGCCCTCGCGGGCCGGGGACGTCTCCCATCCCCCGACCGCTCCGCCCTCGCCGGCGGAACGCCCGCCGTGCCCGAGCCGCACAAAGAGGTCGCGCACCGCACACCCATGAATCTCGCCGACCGCCGTGGTGACCGCCCACCCGGCGGCCACGAGCGCCAGGGCGCCGGTCGTGGTCGCGGTCCACGCTGCGTGCGCGTGCGTCTCCGCATCGGCCAACGCGGCCAGGAACCCTGCGAGGGCGACGAGATGGCCCACGACGCCGACATGGCCGCGCGTCGCGCCTCGCCCGACCGACACAGCCGCCACGAGCGCGGTGCCCATCGCAGCGACGACCAGCGAGGCGGTGCCGACTGACATCTGCGCGGCGTCGGCCACCCAGGCGAACGCGACGACCGAAGCCGCCGCGGTCGTCCACACGCGCACGCACGGCCAGCGTGGCGCAAGGGCCATCGCCGCGGCGGCGCCCGCCGCCGCTGCCGCCAGGATCCCCGGTCGGCCCCCGGTGTCCGAGAGCGTCGCGACCACGACCAGTCCGGCCGCGGAAGGAACCCAAATGGCCATCCCGAGGTCAGCACGGGCCCGGGTGAACCGCACGCCGACCGCGACGATCAGCACTACGGCGACGCACACCAGGAGTGCCACATCGAACCGGATCTCGGTGGCCAGCACCGAGGCGGCCAGCACAGGGAAGACGATCAGGCCCACCAGGGGCACAGACGCCGGGAGGGAGGCGAGCGGGCGCACCCGCCGCAGGACCGACCACGCGGTGCCGGCGAGCGCGACGGCCAAGGTGGGCCAGGGCTCACCCACGGCGAGCAACAGGGGCACGACGGCCGCGCCCAGCAAGCTGAAGAGGACGACTCGGTTGGGGCGCTTCCAGGTCTGCCACTCCGCCAGGCCGACCAGCCCGAAGGCGCCGGTCGCGCCCGCCCACGCTGACCCAACGGCGGGAGCGAGGGCCGCCGCGCTGAGGGCGACCACGAGGGCCTGGAGCAGCGTGACGGCCACGGCCCGGCGGCCGAACAGCGGCGACAGCAGCTCGATGGTCGCCACGCTGGCCAAACCCGCCACGGCGATCGGGACCAGTGGCCAACGTGCGCTGGCCGCAGCGAGCAGGGCCAACAGCTCGGCTAGCACGGCCATGGGGACGGCGGCGTAGGTCGTTGCCCGCGCCACCGGGCCGCCGGGGCGGCGGCGGCAGAGAACCAGCGTCACGGTGATGGCGGCCGCGACCATCGCCCACTCGGCCGGGAACGGACGCGCGATCCCACGACCCGTCGGGACCTTCGCCTCGAACGCCAGTCCGGCCGCCCCGACCGCCAGCCAGAGCATCGGAGCCACCAGGTAGCGCAGCGGGCTCTCGGGACGACGTCGCGCCACCGAGCGTGTAGAGACCGCTGAGCGCTGCGAACACGACCACGAGCGCGGCCACGAGCGTCCCGCCTGTCGCGTCGGGCCACGTCGAGTCGACCAGGGCCGTGACGAACATCAGGGCCAGCACAGCGCCGGCGAGAATCTCGACGGCGCTGCTCACGAAGAGGGCGCCGCGCCGGCGGAGGAACCATGCCGCCAGGAACAGCGTTGCTGGGACGAGCAGCTCGGCCACCGGACGGAGTTGGCTGGTCACCGACCCGAATGCGAACGCGACGAAGCCGGTCACGCCGATGAACAAGGCGACGACCCCGAGGTAGGCGAGGCCGTGGACCGTGAGGTCGGCCGACAGCTCGCGCCGTCGGGAGGCCCACCAGCGCCCGAGAGCACTGGGCTGCCGCTGCACCTCCCGGGGTCTCGCCGCGGGGAGCGGGGGTGGTGGGGGGACCGCCGGCTGCTCTCGCAACGCGACGGCCGACCCCGCGGCTGGCTCCGCTGTCGACTCGGGAGGCGTCAGGGCTTCCGACGCGACCGGCTCGACGACCTCAGCCGGACGGGGACCGACTGAAGGGGCCTCCTTCACAGCGACCTCGAGGCCCCAGGCGTTCACGGCCGCACCGAGACGCGCGTACTCCTCCCCCGAGACCACGCCCTGGCGTCGTTGGTCCTCCAGGAACGCTCTGATGACAGCCCGCGACTCGTCGCCCCGTTCGACTGCGGGCGTGCGCGACTGCTCGGGAAGGGCCGCGACATCGTGCACCCACTCGCTCCATCGGCCGTCCCACCAGCGCACCCTTCTGGGGTTCTCAGGATCTGGATACCACCCGGCCGTTGGCGGCGGGACGGCGGCGGTCGACTGCATGCTCTCGGGAGGCAGCCACCGCGCCCCGTCCCAGAACCGCCAGCGACCGGTGCGATCAGGATCGGGGTACCAGCCGGGTGACGGCCTGACCGTGGGGATTCGGTCCGGCGAAGCGGACCTGCCCTGACGACTCCCGTGTCCAGGGCGATCCGATCCCATGGGTGTCCTCTCCGGTCGGTTAAGCCTCACGACCTCCGAACGGTGCTACTTCCACACCGAGCCTCGCACCGTGGCAGCGGGGTTCTTAGGGCCGAAAGTCCTCACCGACGGGCGGATCAGGTGGCGAGCCACCGGCATCGCGCACGCAGCCGGGTCCGGGTGCCGACGCGCACAGGCCGGGCGATGCCAGTGTTCGAGGCGCCGCGCCCGCCGCTCAGTGAGTCCGACTCCCGCGCCGGCGGCCGAAGATCCAGTAGGCGGCCGACCCGGAGGTATTGAGGGTGGCGGCGACACCCCACATCCACTTGGGTCCTCGCACCGCGTCAGCCGGGCGGCGGCGCAGGTCGCGCAGCGTGAACACCACGATGACCGCGTGCACGACGAGTGAGATGCCGAGGATGACCTTCTGCTGGTCGGTCAGAGGAGGCCGCCCGGCGACAACGCCGTGGTCTACGGGTTCCCGCTGCTCCTGCTCCGCCGGCGTCCGGTTCACGGAGGTCTCCTGCGCTACGGCGTGCGACGTGCCGTTGCCGTTCACCGTGGTTGTTCCGTCGCTCATGGTCGCTCCCTTCGTCGGTCCGTCTACGACACAGTGGTCCGTCGACGACTCAGTCGTTCGCGAACAAGGCGTCGACGAACGCATCGGGGTCGAACTCGACGAGGTCATCGGGCCCTTCACCCAGGCCGACGAGCTTGACCGGCAGCCCGAGCTCGCGCTGGACGGCGATCACGATGCCACCCTTGGCCGTGCCATCCAGCTTGGTCAGCACGATCCCCGTCACGTCCACCGCCTCGGTGAACTGCCGCGCCTGGGCCAGTGCGTTCTGGCCCGTAGTGGCGTCGAGCACGAGGAGCACCTCGGTGACGTTGCCCGGCTCGCGGCCGGCCACGCGCCGGATCTTCTTGAGCTCCTCAACGAGGTTGACCTTCGTGTGCAACCGCCCGGCCGTGTCCGCAAGCACGAGGTCGTTGCCGCGCGCCGCAGCGCGTTGGACGGCGTCGAACACGATGGCGCTCGGGTCACCACCCTCCGCGCCACGCACGATCTCGGTGCCGGTGCGCTCGGCCCAGGCGGCGAGCTGGTCGGCCGCGGCGGCCCGGAACGTGTCGCCGGCGGCCAGCAGCACCGAACGACCGGCGGACGACTCCCGCCGGGCCAACTTGCCGATCGTGGTGGTCTTGCCCACCCCGTTCACACCGACGATGAGCCACACGTCTGGCGCGCCGGGAGTGCCGTCGAAGTGCAGCGAGCGTGACGCCGACGTATCGAGCAGCGTCCGGATGGAACCTCCGAGTGCAGTCAGCAGGTCGTCGCCACCCTTGAGCTCGTTGGCCGTAACCCGGCCGCGGAGGTCCGTCAGCAGCGCGTCCGCCGTGGCCACGCCGACGTCGGCCCGGATGAGCGCCTCCTCGAGGGAGTCCCAGGTGGCGGCGTCGACCTTCCCGGAACGCAGGGCCGAGACGGCCCCGCTGAACAGGCCGCGCACACCGCCCAGGCGGCTGCGGTAGGTCGGGGGCGCCGGTGCGGCCTCGACCGCCGGCCCCTCCGGTTCGGCAGGGGGGGCCTCGGCGACGGGAGCCTCGGCGACGGGAGCCTCGGGCGCCTCCACGGCCGCCGGCGGCGCGCCCGTGGGCGGGGCCGCCTTCGGCGGCGGTGCCGGCGGTCGTGCGGGCGGAGCCGGCGGGGCGCCCCCCGTGCGGCGCCGGGCACGGCCGGCCGCGATGCCACCGATCGCGATGGCCAGCACGGCCACCACGATGACCAGGATGAGGATGGTGCCCACTTGGGTGGCGATCATGCCGGGGGGTCCCCGGGGCCCTTGTCGGGCGCGGCGCCGGTGCTGCTCTCCTTCTTCGAGGTCTTCGAGCGGCCGGCCGCGATGCCGCCGGCGACCACGGCGATGACGGCCACCACGATGACCAAGATGATGATGGTGCCGACCTGGGTGGCGATCATGGCGGGGTACCTCCGTCGGTGTCGTCGGGTGTGTAGGCGTCCGGATGCGCGTCGTACTGGTCGTACTCGTCGTACTCGTCCATCCGATGGCGGGAGGCCGACATGCGCGTGACGGCCATGACCACCACGAGGATGGCGATGGCGATGAAGGCGACTGTCAGCATCAGGCCGGCTCGCGCTCCTTGTCGTGGTCCTCGTCGCGGTCCTTGGCCACCTTCTGGCTGATCACCTGCGACGATCCGCCCGGCGCCATGGTCACGCCGTAAAGCGCGTCGCCGGTCTCCATCGTGCGCTTCTGGTGGCTCACGATGAGAAGCTGCGCCTCGTCGCGGAACTCGTGGACGAGCGTGAGGAAGCGGCTCAGGTTCACGTCGTCGAGGGCGGCCTCGACCTCGTCCATCATGTAGAAGGGCGAAGGCCGGCTGCGGAACACGGCGAAGAGGAAGGCCAGCGCGGCCATCGAGCGCTCGCCGCCCGAGAGCAGCGAGACCCGCCGCACGTTGCGTCCAGCCGGGCGCACCTCGATCTCCACGCCGGTGTTCAGCAGGTCGTCGGGGTCGAGCAGCAGGAGGCGGCCGGTGCCGCCGGGGAACAGCATGGCGATGAGCGCCGAGAAGTGCTCGTTGACGTCGGCCGCCGCCGAGGCGAACGAGGTCATGATCTCCTGGTCGAGGGTGCGGACCACTTCGTGCAGCTCCCGGCGGGCGCCCCGCACGTCGTCGACCTGCGCCTCGAGCTCCTTGTGACGCTCCTCGAGCACGGAGAGCTCCTCGAGTGCCAGCGGGTTCACGGGGCCGAGCGCGGCCAGCTTGCGCTCGAGCTCCTCGGCGTGACGGGCGTGCGTCGTGCCCTCGGGCACCTCGGGCACGGGCACGTCCACGAGCTCCTCGGGGGCCGCGCCGAGCTCCCGTGCGATGTGCTCGTGCAGCGTCTCGGTGCGCAGGTCCACCTCGTTGAGCTCGAGGTCGAGGGCACGGGTCCGGTTGCGCACCGCGTCGAGGCGTTGCTCGGCGGTGTGGCGGTCCTGGCGCAGCTGCTCGAGGCGCTCACCACCGGCGCGCACGGCGTCGACTTGGTCCTGGTAGTCGTGGCGCAGCGACTCGAACACGCCGTCGAGACGTGCGTGCTCCGCCGCCACCACGGCCTCGAGACGGGTCAAGGCCCGGCCCTCGGCCTCCAACCGCTCGCGGCGCGATGCGGCGGTGGCTCGCTCCTCGGCATGGCCGGCCAGGCGCCGTTCGACTTCGGCCAGCCTCTCAGCGAGGACACGGCGCCGTTCGGCCACGCCGGCCACGCGGACCTCGAGCTCCTGGCTCCGGGTGGCCACCTCGGCCCGCCGCTCCTCGAAGGCCCGCCACTCGGCGAGCGCGTCGGCGATCCGCGGCAGCGTCCGGGCCAACTCCGCCTCCTCGGCGGTCACCTCGGCCAGTCGGTGCTGGGCCGCCCCCACCGAGCCGCGCGCGTCTTCGAGCTCATCGGTCAGGCGGCGTTGCTCGGCGGCCGCGCGCTGCACGTCGGCGCGTGCCGCCTCGCAGGCGGCCACGTGGCGGTCCACGGCGCGCTCCGCCGCCGCGCGCCCGTCACGGGCCCGGCCCAGCGCGATCCGGGCTTCGGTCAGGCGGGCCCGCGCCAGCTCGGCAGCCACTGCGGCCTCCTCGGCCCGGCGCCGCGCCTCTTCGACCGCCGCTGCCGTCACCACGCCGGTGCCCGAGCGCACCCGCCAGCCGGTGGCAGCGAAGCGGTCGCCCTCGGGGGTCACCACGATCAAGTCGTCACGGGCGAGCGACAGGTCGATCGCCTCCTCCCAGCCGTCGACCCGCACGGCCCGCCCGACCAGGGTGTCGAGCACGGACTCGGCCACCGCGCCACCCCGCCGGACCCGGACGTGGCGGCGGACCGCCTCGGCGCTGCTGCCCGGCGGCAGGTCGGGAGCGCCACCGGTCGCCTCGTGGCGCGGTGCCAGGACGGCGCCGGTGACCCCGCGTTCGCGCAGCTTGGCCAGCGCGGTGCGCGCCGACGTACGCCCGTCCACGACGACGGCGGCCACGCCTGCACCCGCCGCGGCCTCGAAGGCGGCGTCCCATCCGTCATCGATCTCGACGAGGTCCACCAACGAGCCCACCACCCCGTCCACCTCGCGGAGCAGCTCGCGCCCGCCCGCGCCCTGCAGGTCGGCCAGCGCGCGCTCCAGCGCCTCGGCGCGCGCCGCGGTGCGGTGGCCGGCGTCAACGGCCTCGTCCGCCTCGGCCTGCGCTCGCTCGGCCGCCTGAGCCGAGGCCTCGAGCTCGGCCGAGCGGGCAGTCAGGTCGGCCTCGAGCGCTGCCGTCGCCTCCTCGAGCTCGGCCGCCGCCTGGGCCAGCAGGTCAGCCCGCACCGCCGCGCCAGCGTTCCCCTGCTCGAGCGCCGTCACTCGGGCACCGAGCGCGTCGATGTCCTCCTGCTCACGCGCGGCGGAGCGGGCCACCAGGTCGTTGCGCGCCCGGGCGCGGGCCAGTGCCTGCTCGGGATCGGGGAACCCGGCGAGCACGTCGGACCAGCGGGCCGCGAACGCCTCGCCCTCGGCGTCGAGCTCGGCTCCCAGCGCGGTGAGTTCGGCCCGCTCGGGCGCGCCTCCGGCGGTGTCCTCGGCCTCGGCGGCGGCCAGCTCGGCGGAGAGATGGGCCCCCTCGGCCTCGAGGGTGGAGACCACGTCGACGTCCGCGGCCGCGTCCAGCGCGGCCACCACGCCCCGCGAGCGCTCGCGCAGCACGCCCGACAACCCCCGGGCCCGCTCGACGAGGCCCTGCACCCGGCCGAGCGCGTTGGCCAGATCCTCCTCTCGGCGCGAGGAGAGCTCGGCCGTGGTCGAGGTCGTCTCGGCCTCCAATTGCTCCAGGGCGGCGTGCAGCTCGTGCTCCTCGTCGCGGCACACGGCCATGTTCGTCGCCGCGTTGCGTCGGCGGGCGGTCAGGTCGGCCAACTCGGCGCCGGCCAGGTAGCGACGTACGGCGAGCAGCTCCGTGACCACCGCGTCGTGCGAACGCGCCGCGGCAGCCTGGCGCTCGAGAGGGCGGATCTGGCGCCGCACCTCGCGTACGAGGTCGCCCAGCCGCTCGAGGTTCTCCGCCGTGGCGGCCAGGCGTCGCTCGGCCCGCTCGCGGCGGCGGCGGTGCTTGAGCACACCCGCCGCCTCCTCGATGATGGCCCGCCGGTCCTCAGGCCGGGCGTTGAGCACCGTGTCGAGCTGGCCCTGCCCGATGATCATGTGTTGCTGGCGGCCCACACCCGAGTCGCTCAACAGCTCCTGGATGTCGAGCAGCCGGCAAGGCGCCCCGTTGATGGCGTACTCCGACTCCCCCGAGCGGAACAGCGTACGGGTGATCGTCACCTCGGAGAATTCCATCGGGAGCTTGCCCGAGGAGTTGTCGATGGTGAGCGAGACCTCGGCCCGCCCGAGCGGCGGCCGCGACGAGGTGCCAGCGAAGATGACGTCCTCCATCTTCGCCGAGCGCAAGGATCGCGGCCCCTGGGCGCCCAGGACCCAGGTCACGGCGTCGACCACGTTGGACTTGCCACTGCCGTTGGGGCCAACGACCACGGTGATCCCGGGCTCGAACTCCAGCACGGTCGGGTCGGCGAAGGACTTGAACCCCTTCATGCTGAGCGACTTGAGAAACATCCCGAGCGACGTTACAAGGTGCCCGGACACCGAGGGGCCTGCCGGCGGCCCCCGCGGGCTGACGGGCCCGGCCCGGCCCGGCGGGCCTGACGAGCCTCGACGGCCGGCCCGGTCAAACCTGGCAATGCTCGCAGAAGTAGGCGGACCGCCCGCCCGTCTTGACCCGCACGATCAGGTTGCGGCACCTGCGGCAGGGCTCGCCCTCGCGGTCGTAGACCTGGTGCGAGCCCTGGAAGTCTCCCAGCTCGCCGAAGAGGTCGCGGTACTGCTCGTCGGCCAGCGAGGAGCCCCGGTGCTTGATGGCGTCGGCCAGCGTCTCGACGATGGCCCGGTACAGGCGGCGCACCTCGGTAGCCGTGAGCGAGTCCGCCGTCCGGTCGTAGCGCAGACCGGCCTGGTAGAGCATCTCGTCGGAGTACAGGTTCCCGATGCCGGCGGTGAAGCTCTGGTCCATGAGGAGGGACTTGATCCCGGCGTGGTGCTGGTGCAGGAGCGCGCCGAAGCGGTCCCAGCTCATCAGGTCCTCGATGGGGTCGAAGCCGAGGTGGGCGAGCTCGGGGATGGCCTTGCGGATGGCGGCCCCGTCTCCCCCCGGGGTCCCCGAGACGGGGCTCAGCGGCGTGCCGTCCGCCTTGAGGGGCGGCGTGGACACGAACAGCTCGCCGAAGGTACGCGGGTCGACGTAGCGGAGCTCCCCGCCCTGGGTGAACGTGATCACCACGTGGGTGTGCTTGGGCTTGGGGCCCTTGGCCGACTTCACACGGAGGAGCTGGCCGCTCATGCCGAGGTGCACCACCAGGGTGTCCCCGTTGTCCAGGGTGAGCAGCAGGTACTTGCCCAGGCGGCCGACCGCCTTGATGGTGCGGCCCTCGAGCAGCGACCGGAACTGCTTCGCGGAGGGGTGGCGCCGTACCGACCGGCCGTTGCCCACCGTGACGGATTTGATCTTGCGCCCCACGACCTCGCGCGCCAGGTCCTGGCGCAGGGTCTCCACCTCGGGCAGCTCAGGCACTGTGCAGCACCTCCCAGGCGGCCTTCGCCGCCTCCTGCTCGGCGTCCTTCTTGGATCGCCCTTCCCCCGTGCCCATGCAGGTGCCCGCGAGGAACACCTCCGCCACGTACACCCGGTCGTGGTCGGGGCCCGAGCCGGTCACCACGTAGCGCGGGGTGCCCTCGCCGTCGCGGACGGCCTTCTCTTGCAGGCGGCTCTTGTGGTCGAAGTCGTCGGGCTCCTCGCCGGCCTTGGTGATGGCGTCACCGAGCTCGCGCAGGACCAGGCGCTGGGCCGCCGACCACCCGGCGTCGAGGTAGACCGCCCCCAGGACGGCCTCGAAGGCGTCGGCGAGGATCGAGGCCTTCTCGCGGCCGCCGGAGCCCTCCTCGCCCTTGCCGAGGAGCAGGACGTCGCCCACACCGAGCCTGGCCGCCACCTGTGCCAGCACACGGGCGTTGACGACGGCGGAGCGGACCTTGGCCAGCTTGCCCTCGGCGAAGTCCGGGTAGCGCTCATAGGTGTGGCCGGCTACGACGAGGCCGAGCACGGCATCGCCGAGGAACTCCAGCCGCTCGTTGGACGGCGCGCCGCCCTCTTGCTCACCACACCAGCTGCGGTGGGCCAGGGCCTGTTGGAGCAAGCTCAAGTCGCTGAAGGTGTGGCCCAGTCGCTCGGCCAGTGCGGCCGCCCCCTCAGCGCCGGCGTCAACCCGCCTCGAGCTTGGCGTAGACGTAGTCAACGGCGTCCCGGACCGTGCGCAGGTCCTCGAGGTCCTCGTCATCGATGCGGAAGCCGACCGAGCGCTCCCCCAGCTCCTCCTCGAGGGCCTCGACGAGCTCAATGAGGGCCAGCGAGTCGGCATCGAGGTCCTCCACGAAGGAAGCGCCCTCGGTGATCGACGAGGGGTCCGTCTCCAAGATGTCGGCCAACTGGTCCCTGATCAGCTCGAACACCTGGTTGCGATCGAGCGGTCCCTGATTGGTGTGGGTTTCGGCGGGCACGGGGACCAGTGTAGGTTCTGCCGCCCTACAACCGCCTGTTTATCGGTACTGACCTGGGATTTCAGGCAGGATCGCCAGGTCGGATGGCCGCTGCCACCTGATCGGCCAGGCCCCGGGCGGCGCACTCGTGGGCAACGAGGACGGCGTTCATGATGGCCGTGGCACTCGAGGACCCGTGGCTGATGACGCACACACCGTCGGTCCCGAGCAGCATGGCGCCGCCGGTGTTCTCCGGCTCGAACTCGGCCGCCACGGGCAAGAGGTGCGGGAGCATGACAGTCGAGGCCTTCCGGGTGGCGTCGTCTGTCCCGAAGACCGACAGCAGGGTGTCGAAGAGGAACCGCAGCGAGCCCTCGAGCGTCTTGAGGGTGACGTTCCCCGTGAAGCCGTCGGTGACGATGACATCGGCCGGGGACGGGAGCAGGTCCCGACCCTCGAGGTTGCCGAGGAACTCGAAGGCCGAGCCCGCCTGGGCCGCTTCGGCGAGGAGGCCGTGGGTCTCCTTGACCAGCGGCGTGCCCTTCGTGGGCTCCTCGCCGATGGAGAGCAACCCCACCGTGGGGGACCCGATGCTGAAGCGGGACGAGACGTAGGCGGCACCCATCTGGGCGAACTGGACGAGCATGGGCGCCGTGCACTCGGCGTTGGCCCCGGCGTCGACCAGCACGGCCGGCGTTCGCCCGAGCCGGGGCAGCGGCGTCGCGATGCAGGGCCGCACGACGCCCGGCAGCCGACCCATGCGGAGCAGCGCTGACGCCATCGTGGCCCCGGTGTTGCCGGCCGAGACCATCGCGCAGGCCTTCCCGTCACGCACGAGCTCGGCCGACCTGACCAGCGAGGAGTCCTTCTTGCGGCGCACGCCGCCCGCGGGGTCCTCGTCCATGGCGATGACCTCGGTGCAGGGCACGAGCTCGAGGCCCTGGGTGTCACCCACCTGCTCGGGCGGGCCGACCAGGACGACCCCGACGCCGTGCTGCTCGGCGGCGCGCCGGGCGCCCTCGACGATCTCGCCCGGCGCCTTGTCGCCGCCCATGGCGTCGACGGCGACCGGGAGCGTGGCCAGCGTCTCGGGCGACGGACGCTCGCCCCGGCGGCTCAAGTCAGTCGACCTCGACCGCTTGGCGCCCCTTGTACCAGCCGCAGCTCGGGCAGACGACGTGCGGGGTCTTGGCCGCCTGGCAGTGTGGGCACACGCTACGGGCCGGGCGGCTCAGGCGCCACGCCGCAGCCTGGTGGCTGCGGCCCTTGGCCTTGGACTTCTTCTTCTTCGGGACAGCCATGGACGGTCTCCAACGATCGTTTCGGGTTGCCCGGCAGCCGGTGCCCCAGTGCGGGGGCCCGGCTCCTGCGCCCGTTGGGCCGGGTCCGGCCCTCCGCAACGGCTACCGGAGCACGTCGAGGTTAGCCCACCGGGGATCACGAGGGGCGACGCACCCGCAGTCGCCCTCGTTGCGGTTGGCCCCGCACCGCGGGCACAGACCGGCGCAGTCCTCCCGGCACAGGGGGGCCATGGGCAGTTCGAGGACGATCACGTCGCGCACGAGCGGCGCCAGGTCCACGGTGTCGTCGCTGATCGGGTAGAGGTCCTCGTCGGAAGGCCCGGCCAGCGGGCCGTCGGCGAAGCGTTCGTGGACGCGGACGTGCAGCTCTCCCGACACCGGCTCGGCGCAACGGCGGCAGGTCCCCACCCACGGGGCGGTCACCGTGCCCGCGACCTCGATCCCGCCCTCGAAGGCGACCAACGTCACGTCCACCTCTGCCTCGGCCCGGGCGGGCACCACGCTGCGCCCCGGGTCGATCCCCGCCTCATCGAGTGGGCCGGCCAGGGCCACCTCCCCCCGGCGCACCTCGTGGGCGGACTTCTCCTGACCGCGGCGCAGGCGCGCCACGTGGACCACGAAGGGACCTGACGGCGCGGAGGCCATCAGGACTGGTCCTGGTCGAAGAAGCCGTCCTCCGTCACGGCACCCTCGTCCTCGGCGGCCGCCTCCATCAGGGGCGCGGCCAACTTGGCCCGGCCGGCCTGGACGGTTCGGGTGAGACGGTCCAGCACGATCTCCATGCCGGCCAGCTTGGTGTCGACGAAGTCCTCGGCCTGGTTGCGCAGGGCCCGCGCCTCCTCGTTGGCGTCGTCGAGGATGCGCTGGGCCACGGCGTTGGCCTGGCGCACGATCTCGGTGCGCTGGACCATCTGCTCGGCCTGGGCGCGCACCTCGCTCATCAGCGCCTCTGCCTCGCGCTGGCGCTCCGCCATGAACACGTCGCGCTCCCGGAGCAGCCACCGTGCCTGGCGCAGCTCCTCGGGCAGGGCGTCGAGCGCGGTCTGGACGAGGGCGGTGACCTCCTCACGCGACACCATCACCGAGGAGGACAGCGGCATCGACTTGGCCGTCGCGACCACGTTCAGCAACCGCTTGAGGATGGCGTCGACGCTGTCGTCCTCCACGAAGGACTGCTCTTCCTCTTCGTCCTCGAGGTCCAGGAACTGATCGGTCATCGCTCCGCACCCCCCTTCTCGAACTCCTCGTACCTGGATTTCAGGCGCTCTGCCACCACCTTGGGCACGAAGTCCGACACGTCTCCGCCGAAGCGCCACACTTCGCGCACCAACTTGGAGGCCAGGAACGACCGCTCCGGGCTGGTCGGGATGAAGATCGTCTCGACACCGGAGAGGTGGTTGTTCATCTGGGCCATCTGCATCTCGGCCTCGAAGTCCGACACGGCCCGTAGCCCCCGCACGATCGCCGTCGCGCCCACGTCACTTGCCACGTTCACCAGCAACGTCGAGACCGAGACGATCCGCACCGACGGGAGGTGCGACACCACCTCCTCGAGCATGGCCTGGCGATCCTCGAGGTCGAAGAGCGGCTCGCTCTTCTGGGGGTTGCGCAGTGCGGCCACCACCACCTCGTCGAAGAGCCGGCTGGCCCGCTCGACGATCTCGAGGTGGCCGTTGTGGAACGGATCGAAGGAACCTGGGAAGAGTCCGACCTTCACGAGGACTTCAGATCTCGTCGTCGCTGTGTTGGGCCACGGTGATGAGCGTACCGCCGTACCGGCGCTCCCTGATGATCACCCACTCGGCGGGGAGCGTCACCGGAGTAGCCGATTCGATGACCACCGTCTCCGCACGCAGGACGCGAAGCAACGCCGGCCAGTCGGAGAAGTCATAGGGAGGATCACACAGGGCGAGATCGAAGGCACGGTCCCCAGACTCCAGCCAACCCGGGAGGAAGGCCCGCACGAGTGTGACCGGTGCGCCGCCCAGCCCCACTGCATCGAGGTTCTTCCGCACGGCCGCGAGCGCGCCGGCATCCTGGTCGACGAAGGTCACCGAGCCGGCACCACGCGAGAGGGCCTCGACACCCAGGGCGCCGCTGCCGCAGAAGAGGTCGATCACGTGCAGGCCCTCCACCCCTCCCCGGGAGCCCAGAATGTTGAAGATCGACTCGCGCACCCGGTCTGAGGTCGGCCGAATGGTCTTCGGGAGCTTCGCGGCGAGCCGGCGCCCGCGGCTCTGGCCTCCGATGACCCGCATCGCCCCCACCCTAGGGCCCTGGCCCACCTGGCCCACCTGGCCCACCTGGCCCACCCCCCGGCCCGACCCGGCCCGACCCGACCCGGTGTGGTGTCGCGCCGTATACGGCTGGCAGGCACCCGCGTATACGGCGCGTGACAAGTCCCCGCAGGCCCCGAATACAGCGCGCACACGATGTGCCCGTGCGGCGCGTATACGGCGCGCGACAAGTCCCCGGACGCTGCGTAGACGGCGCCCGACGACTGTCAAGGTCTGTCGGGGTCGGGGTCGGGGTCGCGAGTCGGGGTCAGGGGCGAGGTCGGGGTCGGGGTCGGAGGAGGAGGGTGGGGCGGGGCCGAGTGATCCGCACGGTGCGGACTGCGACTCAGCTCTTGAACAGGTACTCGCCCTCGTCCTCGCTCAGGAGCAACCGGACCTCGTCGGCCACCTCGGGGTGCTCCCGCAGCTGAGGGTCCTCGTCGACGAGGGTCTCGGCCACCCGGCGCGCCTCGGCCAGCAGCTCCATGTCGGCTGGGTCCGACAGCGAGGCGAGCCGCAGATCGCTCTGCCCCTTCTGGCGGGCACCGAGCAGGGTCCCCTCGCCGCGCACCCGCAGGTCCGCCTCGGCCAGCACGAATCCGTCTGTCGAGGCGGCGACCGCCGTCAGCCGCTCGTTGCCGTCCTCGCCTCCGAGCAGGTAGCACCAGCTCGCCGCCGTTCCACGCCCCACCCGGCCCCGCAGCTGGTGCAGCTGGGCGATGCCGAAGCGGTCGGCGCTCTCGATCACCATGACCGTCGCCTCGGGCACGTCCACCCCGACCTCGATCACCGTCGTGGCCACCAGCACCTCGACCTCGCCCGCGCGGAAGCGCTCCATGACCTCCTCCCGGGCGGCGGGCGCCATCTGCCCGTGCACCAGGCCCACTTCGAGCCCGGCCAGCTCGCCGTCGACGAGCCGCTCGTGCTCCTCGGTGGCCGACTTGGCCTCCACCCGCGGGGAATCGCCGACCAGCGGGCACACGACGAAGGCCCGGTGACCCGCGGCCACCTCGTCCCGCACGCGCTGCCAGGCGGCCGCTTCGCCCAGGTGGCCCTCGCCGGGCAGCCACTCGGTCGCCACGGGGATGCGCCCGGGCGGGAGCTCGTCGAGGACCGTGAGGTCGAGGTCGCCGAAGATCACCATGGCGGCGGTGCGCGGGATCGGCGTGGCGGTCATGACGAGCAGGTCCGGGTCGCCATCGGCCCCCTTGGCCCGCAGGGTGGCGCGTTGCTCGACACCGAAGCGATGCTGCTCGTCGATCACCACGCAGCCGAGCGAGCGGAACCTCACCTCCTCGGTCAAGAGCGCGTGGGTCCCGACGACGATCCCGACGTCGCCGGCGGCCAGGCCGTCGAACACGGCCGTGCGTGCCTTGCCCTTCACCCGGCTGGTGAGCAGCTCGACGCGCACCTCGCCGCCAGCCATGCCGCCCGGCCCCTCGAGGTCCCCGAGGAGCGCCCGCACGGCGGAGAAGTGCTGCTCGGCCAGCACCTCGGTCGGCACCATCAGGGCTCCCTGGTGGCCGCTCTGCACGGCGGCGAGGAGGGCGGCCACGGCCACGACCGTCTTGCCCGAGCCGACATCCCCCTGCAGCAGCCGGTGCATGGGGAACGGACCAGCCATGTCGGCGACGACGACGGCCAAGGCCCGCCGCTGCGCCGTGGTGAGCTCGTAGGGCAAGCGCGCCAAGAAACGAGCCATGAGGGTGTCGGCCACGCCACCGGTCACCTCGCGGGGCGAGACCCGGTGGTGCAGGGCGCGGGCGTTCACCTCGAAGGCCCGCCGGCGCAGCACCAGGGCCAGCTGGAGCCGGAGGAGCTCGTCGAACTTCAGGCGGCGCCGGGCCGGCTCGACCACGTCGATCGACTCGGGGAGATGCACGGCACGGAACGCCTCGGTGCGGTCCCACAGGCCGAGCGACGAGCGCCAGTCGTCGGGCAGCGGGTCGACGAGCTCGCCGGCGCGCCCGAGGGCGTCGTCGACGAACCGTCCGATCTCCCAGCTGGTCAGGCCGGCCTTGGCCGAAGCCGGGTACACGGGCAGGACCCGGAGAGTCCGACGTGCCGCGCCCGCCCCGGCCACCACGTCGACCACCGGGTTCACCATCTGCCGGGTGCCCCGGTACTCGCCGACCTTGCCGAAGAAGATGGCCTCGGTGCCCGCCTCGAGCTGCTTGGCCCGCCAGGGCTGGTTGAAGAAGACGAGGGCCAGGCGCCCGGTGTCGTCGCGCACGCTCACGTCGACCACGGCGCGCCCGTTGCGGGCCCGGCGGGACCGGGCCGAGGTCGTAGTCGCCAGCACCGCCGCCTCGTCGCCCACCACGAGGTCCGACACGTCAGCCTGCCGGGTGCGGTCGATGTAGCGCCGCGGGTACGTCATGACCAGATCGAGCACCGATTCGATGCCCAACTCGGCCAGCTGTCCCGCCTTGCGGTCCGACACGGATTCGAGGACCGCCACGGGGTAGTGGCTCAAGGACAGGAGCTTGCGGCCGTTACTCAATCCCCAACAGGTACGGGTAGAGGGGCTGGCCGCCCTGATGGACCTCGAGGGCCACCTCGGGATACTCGTCGGAGAGCCAGTCCTCGATCAGCCTTGTGTCGGCGATCCGGGCCCCCTCCCCCTCGATCAGGGTCACCAGCTCGTACGAGGACTCGTCGAGCAACCGGCTGATCAAGAGCCGCGTGCACACCACGACGTTGTCGGCCACGGCCACCACGCCGTCGCGCGAGATCCCGATGAAGTCGCCTTCGCGCACCTGGCCGGCGTCGGTCATGGAGTCACGGACGGCCCGGGTCACCTCGGCCGGCACCACGCGGGCCGCCGACTCAGTCATGGACGCGACGTTGTCCTCTGCCCCGGCCGCCGGGTCGTAGGCGAGCAGGGCGGCGAAGCCCTCGACGATGGAGCCGGTGGCGACGACCCGGACCGTCTTGGACGTGAGCCCGTCGACCTGCTCGGCCACGGGCCGGATGTTCTTGTTGTTGGGCAGGATGACCACCTGGTCCGAGTGGATCGACTCCACGGCCCGGACCAGGTCGGCAGTGGCCGGGTTCATGGTCTGGCCGCCCACCACCAGGTGGTGGACGCCGAGTGAACGGAAGATCCGCCCCACGCCCTCACCGGAGACCACGGCCACCACGTCAGTGACCGGTGGCGGGCCCGTCCCCTCCTCGGGCGGCCCGGCCCCCGGGGCGCCCACGCTCTCGCGCACCCAGCGCTCCTCCTCGACCTGCTCGTCGAGGTCGGTCACCCTGATGCGCGACGGCCGGCCGATCTCGAGCGCCGCCTCGACGGCCGCGCCCACGTCGTTGGTGTGGATGTGGCAGTTCCACAGCCCGTCGCCGCCGACGACGACGATGGAGTCGCCGATGCCGGCCCACACCTCCTTGAAGGCCTCCATCGACTCGTCGGGCGCCTCGTGAAGCAGGTACATCACCTCGAAGCGCAGCTCGTCGACCGGAGAGGTGCCACCGCTCGGCCCTGCAGGGCTCCCGCCGGAACCCTCGGCGCCGCCGGCGCCGGGGACGGCGAGGCCCACGAAGGCGGACAGGTCGGGGCCCGCCACACCGGAGGGTTCAGGGAGCGGGCGGCCGTCCAAGACCAACAAGAAGGCGTCGAGCAGGAGGAGGAACCCGGCGCCGCCAGCGTCCACCACGCCGGCCTGCGCGAGCACGGGCAGCATCTCGGGGGTGCGGGCCAGCGCGTCGGCTGCCTGGGCCTTGGCGCCGTCGACCACGCCGACCAGGCCCTCGCTCCCCGGCTTGCGGTCGCCGGCACCGGCGGCGGCGGCGTCGGCCACGGTCAGGATCGTCCCCTCGACGGGCCGCACCACGGCCCGGCGGGCCAGCTCGGCGGCGTGGGTCAGCGCCTCGACCAGGAGTTCGGGCCCGACGCGCCCATCGTCCGCCTCCGCCATGCGCTCGCTCATGCCTCGAAGCAGCTGGGAGAGGATCACGCCCGAGTTCCCCCGGGCGCCCATGAGCGACCCGTGACCGATCGCCTTGCAGACCTCGGGGAGCGCGGCGGCGGGCCCGAGGGAATCGAGCTCGCTGACCACCGTCTCGAGGGTCAGCGCCATGTTCGTCCCGGTATCGCCGTCGGGCACCGGGTAGACGTTGAGCCGGTTCACGTCGTCCTGGTGGAGCCGGAGCGCATCTCGGAACCCCTCCATCACGGCCCGCAGCTCACCGGCGCCCAAGGAGGTCGCGCCCAGGGTCGCCGGGGAGGTCATGGCAGGGGATGCTAACCTTTACGCCGTCCGCGACGGCCTGCTTGGTCCTCTGACCGCGGCCTCCCCAGGAAGGTTCCCCCTCATGGCATCGACGTGCGACATCTGCGGCAAGAAGCCCTCGTTCGGCATGAACGTGAGCCACTCGCACCGTCGCACCAAGCGGCGGTGGAACCCCAACGTGCAGCGGGTGCGCGCCCTCGTGGACGGCACCCCCAGGCGACTCCACGTCTGCACCTCGTGCATCCGGGCCGGCAAGGTGACCAAGCCGCAGCGCCGCTCCTACGAGGCGAAGCCCAGCGCCTGAGGTCCCCGGGGTTCGGAGGCCACGCCCGTCAGTGGGTCAGGCCCGGCGGCCCCGCGGTCTCGTCAGGACCACCCGGCGCCGGCTGCTGGATCGAGAGGTCGACCCACCTCGCCCCGGTCCAGCGCCGCCGCGCCGTCCAGACCGACCCGTTCCAGTAGCTCTGCTCCCCCTCGCCCACGGCACCGGTCCTGTGCCACCCGACCGGCGGCTGCCCGGCGGCGCCCGGAGGTGACTGCGGCCATGGTGGGAGCATCTGGCCACCCGGTGTGGCCAAGGCCGCCGCGGTCGATGGAGACGTGGGAGGCCGCCCACCGCCCCCCGGGACAAGCGGACGCGACCGCGCCACCCGCATGACGGGCCACTCCGAGAAGGCGAAGATCACGAACAGCACGAAGTTCGCGATCATGTCCACGAAGAGGACCAGCGCCAGAGCCTTCTCCTGGGTGGCGATGTTCTGAGGGTCGACCGCGCCGGCCTTGCTGATGATCTGGATCCAGCCGACGACCATCACAACGAACATGCATACCGACAGGCTCAACGACAGCACCCGCCACCTCCCCGCCTCGAGCCCGCCGCCACGTTCGGACTCGATGCGCATGGTACTACCGAGCGGGTTCTTTCACCTGGTGAGGGCTCACCCCAGCCGGTGCTGCCACCCCGCCGGCGCGAGCGGCTCGCCGTGCAGCAGGCGCTCGGCGGGGTCGGCCGTCACCATGCCGAGGCGCAGGGGGCGACGCAGACCGGCGGCCTCGAACTCGGCGCACAACGAATCGACAATTCCCGGCGCGGCCGCCAGCACCAGCTCGTAGTCCTCCCCGCCGCCGAGCGCCTCCTCGGGCGTCGCGCCGGGCGCCACCGGCACCTCGTCGAGCTCGAAGCCCACGCCCGAGGCGTCGGCCAGGCGGTGCAGGTCCAGCGCCAGCCCGTCGGAGACGTCGATCATGGCGTGCACACCGGCCCGGCGGGCGATCTCGCCGGTACGCAGCCGCGCCACCGGCCGCCGGTGGGCGCCCGCGTCGTCCGCGCCCGGCGTCCCGGCTCGCAACGCGCGCAGCCCGGCCGCGGCGGCTCCGCACGGGCCGGTGACCAAGATCACGTCGCCTACCCGCGCGCCGGACCGCGGCACCGGCCCCGGGCCCTCGGCCACCGTGCCGAGGACGGTCACCGTCACCACCAGCTGGGGCGCTCCGGACACATCACCCCCCACGACCGGGCACCCGGCGGCGGACGCCGCCTCGGCCACGCCGGCCATCACCCCGAGCGCGAGCTCCCCCTGCCCCGCGGCGCCGGGCACGCACAGCGCCACCAGCGCCCCGAGCGGGGCTGCCCCCATGGCCGCCAGGTCGCTCAGCGCGCCCATGATCGCCTTCCAGCCGGCGTCACCGGGGCTGCAGATCGAGAGGTCGACGTGAACGCCCTCGACCAGGCTGTCCACCGAGGCCACCAACGGGGCGCCGGCGGGCAGCATGCCGGGCCCGAGGACGGCGGCGTCGTCGCGCCGGCCCAGCGCCTCGACCGGAGCACCCCCGATCTCGGACCCCAGCACCTCCCGAATAAGCTCGACGACGTCGTCTTCGCGGGAGCCCGATGTGGTGCGCCTCGGATTGGGGGATCCCACGGCACATGCCTAGCATTGGCCCTCACCGAAGCCGGCCTGACGCACGGACACGCAAGGAGTTGATCCCCCGACATGGCACCAACCAACAATGCGAAGCTCCTCGCCTGGGTGGACGAGGTCGCCGCGCTGACCACCCCGGACAGGGTCTACTGGTGTGACGGCTCGGCCGAAGAGTACGACCGCCTCTGCCAGGAGCTGGTGGACGTCGGCACCTTCACCCGCCTGAGCGACGCCAAGCGGCCCAACAGCTACTGGGCCGTCTCGGACCCCGGTGACGTGGCCCGGGTCGAGGACCGCACGTACATCTGCTCGGAGCAGGAGATCGACGCCGGCCCCACCAACAACTGGCAGGACCCGGCCGAGATGCGCCAGACCCTCGACGACCTCTTCCGGGGCGCCATGAAGGGCCGCACCATGTACGTGGTCCCCTTCTCGATGGGCCCGCTCGGCTCGGACATCGCCCACATCGGGGTGCAGCTGACCGACTCGGCCTACGTGGCCGTCTCCATGCGCATCATGACGCGGATGGGCACCGGCGCCCTCGAGGTGCTGGGCGACGACGGGGTGTTCGTGCCGTGCCTGCACTCCGTGGGCGCCCCCCTCGAGCCGGGCCAGGCCGACCTCCCCTGGCCGTGCAACGCCGACAACAAGTACATCGTCCACTTCCCCGAGACCCACGAGATCGTCTCGTACGGTTCGGGCTACGGCGGCAACGCCCTGCTCGGCAAGAAGTGCTTCGCGCTGCGCATCGCGTCGGTCATGGCCCGCGACAACGGTTGGCTGGCCGAGCACATGCTGATCCTGAAGCTCACCTCCCCCGAGGGCGAGACCCGCTACATCGCCGGGGCCTTCCCCTCGGCGTGCGGCAAGACCAACCTGGCCATGCTGATCCCGACCATCGACGGCTGGAAGGTCGAGACGGTCGGCGACGACATCTGCTGGATGAAGTTCGGCGCCGACGGCCGCCTCTACGCCATCAACCCCGAGGCCGGGTTCTTCGGTGTGGCGCCGGGAACCAACACCCACACCAACCCCAACGCCATCCTCACCCTCGACGGGAACTGCATCTTCACCAACACGGCGCTGACCGACGACGACGACATCTGGTGGGAGGGCATGACCGACGAGGCGCCGGCCCACCTCACTGACTGGAAGGGCCAGGACTGGACGCCCCAGTCGGGCACGCCGGCCGCACACCCGAATGCCCGGTTCACCGCCCCGGCGGCCCAGGACCCGGCCATCGCCCCCGAGTGGGAGGACCCCCGAGGCGTCCCGATCAGCGCCATCCTCTTCGGCGGCCGGCGCGCCTCGGTGGTCCCGCTGGTGTTCCAGTCGCACGACTGGGAGCACGGTGTCTTCCTCGGGTCGATCATGGCCTCGGAGACCACGGCGGCCCAGGCGGGCGCGGTCGGCAACCTGCGCCGCGACCCCTTCGCCATGCTGCCGTTCTGCGGCTACAACATGGCCGACTACTTCGCCCACTGGCTGCGCATCGGCGCAGAGGCGCCCAACCGCGACGCCCTACCGAAGATCTTCTACGTGAACTGGTTCCGCAAGGACGCCGAGGGGAAGTTCCTCTGGCCCGGCTACGGCGACAACTCGCGGGTCCTCGAGTGGATCTTCAACCGGGTGGCCGACAAGGCGCCCGCCGTCGAGACACCGATCGGTGCCCTCCCCACGGATGACGCCATCGACACCGATGGCCTCGGCGTCACGGCGGGGCAGATGAAGGAGCTCCTGCGGGTGGACGCCGACGGCTGGCGGGCCGAGGTGCCGCTCATCCGGGAGTACTACGCCAAGTTCGGCGACCGGCTGCCGCCGGCCCTGGCTGAGCAGGTGGACACCCTCGAGAAGCGCCTGGCCTGAGGGGCCGCGCCGGGCTCAGGAGCCCGTGCCCCCGGCCTCGCCCATCTCGCCCATCTCGCGGTAGCCGCGCCGCGCCGACGCGTTCGGTCCTCGCCGCACGCCGCCCCGACACGTAGGTGACGCCCCCGAGGGCCGCCAGCACGGCCATGGTGGCGTCGCCTTGGGGCAGCGTGAAGGCGATGATCACCGGGATCAGGGACCCCACCACCCACACCAGCTGCTGGCGCATGCCGAAGCGAGCGAAGGCGCGCCCCTGGGCGGAGAACGGGATGTAGCGCTGGGTCATGGCGTCGAAGGAGGGCTGTGCCACCGCCCCGCACAGTCCGACCATGAAGGCCAGCACCACCTGCGCGAAGAGCGTGCCCCACACCGCGCACCCGGCCGCCGTCAGCGAGATCAGCCAGAGCGCGCCGAGCAGCAGCTGCTGCTCACTCAGGCGCTTGCGCAGCCGGCCCACCAGGACCAGGCCGACGATCGCACCGGCGCCGCTGCCCGCCAGCACCAAGCCGTACCACCACAGCCCGACCCCGGGGATGCGGCGCAACCCGAAGGCGAGCATGAAGGTCATGAAGCCCGTCAGGCCGCGCACGATGCACATGGCGGTCAGCCCGAGCATGACCTCGGGGCTGGCCACGGGCTGCAGGCGCTCCAGGTCGGCCTGGCGGGCCTGGGCCCGACCGGCCTCCCCGAAGTCACGCACGGGTGCCGCCTCGTCGCCCCAGAGCCGCTGGGCACGGCTCCCCGAGATCACGGGCAGCCGTGCGCCTGCGACCGTCCCGGCCACGAAGACCAGCGTGGCCAGGACCAGCACGGCTGGTGATCCACCCAGCTTGTAGAGGATCACGCCGGGGATCGACACGGCGAACCCGGCCAGCGTCCCGAGCAAAGTGAGGCGGGCATTGAGCGTCGCGTAGCCCGCCTCGCGCTCCTCTGGCCGGTCGAGGGCGGCCATCTCGGGCACGAGTGCGTTCTTGGTCACGAGGTAGAGCTTCGAGCAGACCAGCACGCAGAAGGCCAGCGGGAACAGGTAGAGGCTGTGGATGTGGAGGGCCATGAGAGGGCACAGCACCGCCCGCCCGACGCCCGAGGACACCACCATCATGCGCCGGGCCCCCCGGCTGCGGTCGATAAGCGGACCCAGCAGCGGTGAGACGATGGCAAACGGGGCCAGGGTGAACAGGAGGTACAGCAGCACCTGGTGGCTGGCAGCCTTGGGCGAGATGGAGAAGAACAGCGAGCCGGCGAGCGAGATCGTGATCAGCGTGTCGCCGCCGAGCATGGCGCACTGCACGAGCGACAACCGCCCCACCGGGTGGGACTGGTCGAACAGGTCGCGCTGGGCCTGGCGGGCCAGGTCCTTGAACTGCGCGATCCTGGGCGACGTCGCCACCACGCCAATGTACGGTGTGCTGTGACCGTCCACGCGTACGTGTTGATCCAGACCGACGTGGGCAAGGCGGCCCAGGTCGCACAGCGGGTGCACGCCGTCGATGGCGTCGTGGTGGCCGAAGGCGTCACCGGCCCCTACGACGTGATCGCCCGGGCTGAGGCGCAGTCGATGGACGATCTCGGCCGGATGGTCGTGCACGAGATCCAGCAGATCGACGGGATCACGCGCACCGTCACCTGCCCGGTCGTCACCATCTGAGCCGGGCCGGGCGACGCGAGGGCGGGCCGCCCCGCTTGCGCCCGGGACCACGCACGCGGCCGGGCCAACATGTGGCAGACCCGGCCGCGCGCGTGTACGGTGCCGACACCCTGTTTCGAGGTGCTGTGAAGCGAGAGCTTCGCGAGGGGGTGCAGGCCACGAGACAAAGGAGACGTACATGACTGTCATTCGTCGACGAGGGCGAACCGCTCCGGGAGCCCTCTGGCGCCGGGCGTCATCTGTGCTGAGCGCGCTGGCGTGCACGCTGCTGCTGACCCTGGGTGTCGGGGCCACGGCGAGCGGCGCGGCCGGGCCGTGGGGTCCGCACGACTCGGGCGTGACCAAGGGGACGGTGCCAGCGGGAACCCCATCGCCGTCGGCCCGTCCGCACGCTGTGACTCCGCTGACGCTCGCCAACATCGTGGTCACCGACCTGGCGACGAACAACGCCACGGTCCACTCGTTCGACAACCCGGGCCCGGTGCCCCCCGGAGGCAGCAACTGCAACACCGCGTCAACGGCCCCGCTATGCATGACGTTTGGGACTGGCGCTGGAACGCCGGGCGGCGGAGGGTTCTCGTTGCTTGAGCCGTCCCTGCAATCGGGTTCGATCTACAACCCAGCCTTCACGATGAACGTGAGCGTGGGTGGGACATCATGTGGCGTTGGCACAGGAGGGCAACCGGGGGCAACGGCGGCCGCCGAACTCGATCAGTTCGCGCTGAACTCGACGCCCAACCTCCAGACCGCCGCCGTGCAGTTCGACTGCACCAACGACAGCGTCGACATCTCGGGCACCATCGCCTACAACATCGTCCCGACCGACCCCAACAACGGGTACTACGTCTTCGGGCAGCAAGGTGAGTTGGCGGGGTTCGGCAACGACAACTACCTCGTGTACCTCAACGGGGCCTTCTACTACAACCTCAACTCCCCCATCGTGGGCATGGCCCCCACGCCGAGCGGGGCGGGCTACTGGATGGTCGGCTCCGACGGTGGGGTCTTCTCGAGCGGCGACGCCGGCTTCTTCGGCTCGACCGGCGGCCTGCACCTGAACAAGCCCGTGGTCGGCATGGCGGCCACCCCTGACGGCAAGGGCTACTGGTTCGTGGCCTCCGACGGCGGCATCTTCAGCTACGGGGACGCGCCGTTCTTCGGGTCCATGGGCGGCAAGCCCCTCAACAAGCCCATCGTGGGCATGGCGGCCACGCCCGACGGCAAGGGCTATTGGCTGGTGGCCTCCGACGGCGGGATCTTCGCCTACGGCGACGCCCAGTTCTACGGCTCGACGGGCAGTCTGCACCTGAACCAGCCGGTGGTCGGCATGACGCCCACCTCGGACGGGGCCGGCTACTGGTTCGTGGCCTCCGACGGCGGCATCTTCGCCTACGGCGACGCCCAGTTCTACGGCTCGACCGGGTCCATCCACCTCAACGAGCCCATCGTGGGGATGGCGGCGACGCACGACGGGGCGGGCTACTGGTTCGTGGCCTCCGACGGCGGTGTCTTCAACTACGGCGACGCGGCGTTCGCGGGCAGCCTGGGCGGCACCGGGGTCACCGACGTAGCGGGGATCTCGCTCGGAGTCAGCCGGGCACTCACCTAGGGCCGGCGGCTCGAGGACCGACAGCCAGAGAGAACCGATCAGGGGAGGGCCTCGTCTCGGGGCCCTCCCCGTTCGGATCCGGGCGGAGAGCCTCCGTGGTCAGAACAGCTAGCTGAGCGCGCCGGAGGCCCGCAGCGTGGCCACGGACTCCTCGGCCACCCCCCACTCGAGCAGGCCCCACACCGTGTCGGCGCCCGGGGGCGACGGTGGCATGGAGACGGCGGCCGGCGTGCGGCTGAAGCGCGGCGCCGGCGCCGGCTGCACGGCCCCGTCGACCTCGATGTAGGTCTGGCGGGCCGCGATGTGCGGGTGCTCGTGCACCTCCCACGGCGAGAGGACCGGCGTCACGCAGGCGTCGGTCCCGTCGAAGACCGCCGTCCACTCGTCACGGCTCTTCGTCTTGAAGATCGACGCGAAGCGCTCCTTCATGGCCGGCCAGTCCGCCCGGGACTGCTGGTCGGGCAGCGAGGCGTCGTCCGCCAGCCCCAGGCCCACGAGGAGCTCTGCGTAGAACTGCCGCTCGATGGCGCCGACCGCCATCCACTTGCCGTCCGCCGTCTCGTAGACCTCGTAGAAGGGCGCACCCGTGTCGAGCATGTTGGCGCCGCGCTCTTCGTTCCAAATGCCGAAGCGGTGGAAGGCATGGATCATCGTCATGAGCGACGCCGAGCCGTCGACCATGGCGGCGTCGACGACCTGCCCCTGACCCGAGCGGGCGGCGTCGAGCAGGGCGGCCAGGATGCCGAAGGCCAGGAGCATGCCCCCGCCCCCGAAGTCCCCCACCATGTTGAGTGGCGGCACCGGCGCCGAGTCTGCCCGCCCGAAGGACCACAGGGCGCCGCCGATGGCGATGTAGTCGATGTCGTGGCCGGCCATGTGGGCCATGGGCCCGTCCTGCCCCCATCCGGTCATGCGCCCGTAGACGAGCTTCGGGTTGCGGGCGAAGCAGGCGTCGGGGCCGACCCCCAGCCGCTCGGCCACGCCGGGGCGGAAGCCCTCGATCAGGCCGTCCGCCTGCTCGACCAGGCCGAGGACGAGCTCCACCGCGTCGGGGTGCTTGAGGTCGATGCCGACCGAGGGCCGCGAGCGGTTCGTGAGGTCCCAGTAGGACCCTGCCCCCGACTCCCGGAGCTCCTCAGCCCGCTCGACGGCACCGGGCATGGCGCGCTCGAGGCGCAGAACCTGGGCGCCGGCGTCGGCCAGCATCATGCAGGCGTAGGGCGACGGCCCGATGCCCGCCAGCTCGATGATCTTGATCCCCTGCAGGGGCCCGCTCCGGTCGGCCATGCGCAGGATGCTGGCCTGCGCCACCCCGCCCGGTCAAACGGGCGTGCCCACGGGCGCGCGCCCGGCGGGCCAAAGTGTGAGCATGCCTGCGGCCCACGCTCCTGGACGCGTCACGATCATCGGTGACCACACCGACTACAACGCCGGCCTCTCCTTGCCCATGGCGATCGGGCTCGCCACCGAGGTGACGTTCCGTCTCCAGGCCGGGAGCTTCCTGGTGGGCGTCGACTCGGACCAGTTCCCCGGCCACCCGCTCGAGATCGCCCTGGGCGACACCGCCCCGGTGGCGCCTGACGCCGCGTTGGCGGCCGCCATCCTGCGGCTCCGCCCACCGGTGTGCGGCGGTTCGATCCGCGTGACGAGCACGCTCCCCGTCGGAGCCGGGCTCTCCTCGAGCGCCGCCTTCTCGGTGGCGATGCTGCTGGCTCTGGGCCACACGGGCGACCCGCTCGCGCTCGCCCGCGACGCCCGCGAGGCCGAGCGCGCCACCGGTGCCAACGTGGGCCTGCTCGACCCGCTCACCATCGCGGCCGCCGTGGAGGGCCACGCGCTGCACATCGACTTCGCCACCTTGGCCACGCGAGCGGTGGCGGTGCCGGCCGACGCCGCCTTCGTCATCGTGCACAGCGAGGTGCCACGCATCCTCGGTGCCACGCCCTATGCCGAGCGCCGCGCCGAGTGCGAGCGGGCGGAGCACATCGTGGGCAAGCCCCTCGGCCAGTGTGAGCTGACCGACCTCAGCGCGCTCCACAACGCCGTGCTGCGCCGGCGGGCCCGGCACGTGGTGACGGAGTGCGCCCGGGTACGCGAGGCGGAGCGGCTGCTCGGCCGGGGCAACCTGCGCGGCCTGGGCCAGGTCATGACCGAGGGCCACCAAAGCCTGATGGGCGACTACCGGGTGTCCGTCCCCGCCGTCGACGAGCTGGTCGAGCACCTCCTGGGCCAGCCGGGAGTCCTGGGCGCCCGCATGACCGGCGGCGGTTTCGGCGGCTGCGTCATTGCCCTGTGCGAGCCGGACTCCCCGGCTCTCGACCCGGCGGCGTACGCCCGGCGCCGGGCCTGGCGTGTCAGCCCTGCTGGTGGCGCGCGGCGTCTTGCGACGTAGCGACAAGCGCGTCGAGCACGCCGAGGGCCCGCCCGCTGTCCACGGACTCGGCGGCCAGCACCAGACCCGCCTCCAGGTCGGTGACCCGGTCGGCCACCAGCAGCGCCGCCGCGGCGTTGAGGAGGCCGATGTCCCGCCGGGGCCCCGACTCGCCCTCCAGCACGCCGCGGATCACGCCGGCGTTGAACGCGGCGTCGCCGCCGCGCAGGTCGTCCATGGTCGCGGGAGCGATCCCGAGCGAGGCCGGGTCGACCCGCCACGCTCGCAGCTCGAAATCCCCCGAGCCGTCCCCCCGGACCTCGAGTACGTCTGAGGGTGAGGTCACGCTCAGCTCGTCCAGCCCGTCGTCGGCGTGCACGATGAGCGCGTGGCGGCTGCCGGTGCTCCCGAAGACACCCGCCATCACCGGGGCCATTTCGGGGTCGCTCACCCCGACCAGCTGGTAGCGGGTACGCGCCGGATTGGTGAGCGGCCCGAGGAAGTTGAACACGGTGGGCACGCCGAGCTCCCGGCGGACCGGGCCGACGAAGCGCATGGCCGGGTGGAAGCGCTGGGCGAAGCAGAAGCCCATCCCCGCTTCGGTCACGCACCGGGCGACGGCCTCGGGCCCGATCTCGATGGCGACCCCCAGGGCCTCGAGCACGTCCGCTGTGCCCACCGAGGACGATGCGGCCCGGTTGCCGTGCTTGCACACCGGAACCCCACAGCCGGCGGTGACGAAGGAGGCCAGGGTGGTCACGTTGATGCTGGCCAGCCGGTCCCCGCCCGTGCCCACCAGGTCGACCACCATGCCGCCGGGTACGTCACCGAGTGGGCAAGGCACCGCGGCGTCCACCATGGCGCGGGCCAGCCCGGTGACCTCCTCGGGGGTTTCCCCCTTGGCGTGGAGCAAGGCCAAGAACGCTCCGACCTGGGCCGGCGTCGCCTCTCCCGCCAGCACGACGCCGAGGGTCTCCTCGGCCTCGGCCGCGCTGAGGGGCTCGCGGCGCGACAGTCGGCTCAGGACGTCGGGCCAGCTCAGTGCCATCGGCGGTTCAGTCCCACCACAGGTCGTGTTCGAGCACGCCCCGGGCGATGAGCCCGAGCTGGACCTGCGATGTGCCCTCCACGATGGTGAGCTGCTTGGCGTCGCGGTACCACTGCTCGGTCGGGTGGTCCTCCATGTAGCCCGCGGCGCCCAGGAGCTGCACGGCGAGCGACGACGCCCGCACGGCCAGCTCGGTGGCGTGGTACTTGGCCATGGAGAGGTAGGGCACGAACTCCTTCGTGTACTGCCCGGCGTCGGCCATCACGGCGGCCCGGTAGGTGAGGAGCCGGGCGGCCTCGATGTCCACGGCGCACTTGGCGATCTCCCACTGGATCCCCTGGAAGTCGGCGATGGTCTTGCCGAATGCCGCCCGTTGCTGGACGTAGTCGGTGGCGTACATGAGGGCGCCCTCGGCCAGGCCGATGCCGCGGGCGGCCACGATCGGGCGCATGGCGTTCAGCCCGAGCATGGCCAGCCGGAACCCGCCCACCTCTCCGATGACGTTCTCGGCCGGGACGTGGACGTCGGTCAGGACGAGCTCGCCGGTGTCCACGCCACGCACGCCCATCTTGTGGTCGGTGCGCCCGACGTCGACCCCGTCCCAGGCGCGCTCGACGATGAACGCGGTCACCGAGTCGTGCGCCCGGCTCGACGGATCGGATGTCTTGGCGAAGACCGTGTACCAGTCGGCCTCGCGCACACCCGACATCCAGCACTTGGTGCCGGTGAGGACCCATCCCCCCGCAACACCCGTGTCGGGCACGCCCCGGGTGCGCATGCCCATGACGTCGCTGCCGGCTTGGGGCTCGGACAAGCCGAAGGCCGCCCGCTGGGTGCCGTCGCAGACGCCGGGGAGGTAACGGGCCTTCTGCTCCTCGGTCCCAGCGATCATCACGGGGCCGGTGGGCAACCGGGTGAGCAGGAGCATCAGGGCGGCCGTGTTGGAGTACTTGGCGACCTCCTCGATGGCCACAGCCAGCCCCAGGATCCCGGCGCCCGAACCCCCGTACTCCTCGGGGATGCACAGCCCGAGCAGGCCGGCGTCCCGGAAGGCCTCGAAGACGTCCAGGGGGTAGGCCCCCACCTTGTCGATGGCCCGGGCCCGGGGTTTCACCTTGTCCTGGGCCAGGCGCCGCACCGAGTCACGCAGCTCGAGCAGCTCGTCGGGAAGTTCGAAGTGCACCAATGAAGGCTATCGAACCCCGCGGCCAGGTATTTTCTTGATCTTGACTCCCGACGGCTCTCAGCCCCCCAAGGCGGCGTCCCCGCCCGGCGCCGACGACGGCGCCCGCTCCCGGCACGAGCTCCAGAAGGAGCTGCGCACGGCGCACCGCATGGAGCAACGACGCCGGCACCGCTGGCGGCGACGGCTCCTCTACGTGCTGGCTTCCGTGGTGGTCGTCGCCGCCCTCGGGGTAGGCAGCATCTACGTGTACGCCTCCTACCGCTTCGACCAGATCAAGAAGGTCCACGCCAAGCACCTCGTGCACACGGCGTCGGTAAACCAGCAACGGCCGTTCAACCTGCTCCTCGTCGGCTCGGACTCCCGCGCCTTCGTCGGCAATTCGACCCAGGCGAACGCCTTCGGCACCGAGGGCACAGCCGGCGGCCAGCGCAGCGACGTCACGATGGTGGCCCGCTTCGACCCGGCGGCGAAGACGGTCACCGTCCTGTCCATCCCACGCGACCTCTGGGTGGACATCCCGGGCAACACCTCGGGGGTCTCGGGCTGGAACCGGATCAACGCCGCGTTCGACTCGGGGCCGGACCTGCTGATCCAGACGATCGAGAAGAACCTCGGGATCCCGATCAACCACTACATGTCGGTGAACTTCCCCGGGTTCTCGGGCATGGTCAACGCGCTCGGCGGGGTCACCATGGACTTCCCCACCGAGGTCAAGGACGCCTACACCGGGCTCCACGTCACCACCACCGGCTGCCAGGTGGTCAGCGGGACCACGGCCCTGGAGCTGGTGCGCAGCCGGCACCTCTTCTACCTGGACTCCAACGGCTACTGGGAGTCGGACGGGCTCTCTGACTTCAGCCGGATCCAGCGCCAGGACGCCTTCTTCCGGGCCGTGCTGGCCAAGCTCAACTCCGTCAGCCTGAACCCTCTGACCATCAACTCGTTCATCGGCGCGGCCGTGGGCAACCTGACCATCGACGACACCTTCACCAAGAGCGACATGTTCAACCTGGCCCAGGACTTCCGGGGCCTGTCGTCGTCGCACCTCGTGACCGAGACCCTCCCCACCATCGGCTTCACCACCGACGGCGGGGCGTCCGTGCTCAAGGAGGCACAGCCCTACGCGCAACAGACAATCGACGCCTTCAACCAGATCGGGACCGCGCCCGCCCCAAGCGCGACCACGACGACGCAAAAGCACGCGACAACGACGACGGTGGCCTCGTTGCCCCACGGCCAGGTCACCGTCGAGGTGCTGAACGCATCGACGGTGAGCGGGATCGCGCACGCCACGGCGTCGGCCCTCGAGGCCCAAGGCTTCGGTGTCGTCGGGATCGGCGACGCGACGGCACCACTGACGTCGGGGGCACCCTCGGAGATCCTCTACGGGCCCTCGGGCCGCGAGGCTGCGGCGACACTCGAGTCTTCGCTCAGCGGTCCCGTGTCCCTGGTGCCCGACGTCAGCCTCAGCGGGAAGAGCGTGACCCTGGAGGTGGCGGGCTCGCAGCTCGTCGTGAACGGGTCGGGCACGACGGGCACCTCGGGCACGACGACGAGCACCACCACGGTGGGACCGACCACGACCACCACCACGACGATCCCCTCGGACGTCTACACCAACACCCAGTCCGAGCCGTGGAACCCGTACCCGTGCGCGGCGCCCCAGCACACGGCGAAGCAGGCGTCAGCGACCACCCGCACGCGCTGAGACGGGTACGGGCGCGGATGCGGCGCCCGGTGGTGTCAGGCCGACTTGCGACGCTGGCGCACGATCCGCCGGCGCTCCCGCTCCGTCATGCCGCCCCAGATGCCCTCGCGCTCGCGGTGCGCCAGGGCGTGCTCCAAGCACGCCTGACGGACCGGGCACTCGGCGCACACGGCCTTGGCCTCGGCCGCGTCGGCCTCGTCCTCGGTGACCGGGTAGAAGGTCTCGACGTCGAGACCCCGGCACGCCGCTTGCTTTCGCCACGTGGTGGCGCTCATGGGAACACTTCCTCGTCAGGAACCAGGCGGATACGAAGCATTCGCCCTGTTCGGAGGCCCTTTCGGTGCTACCACAGACAAGGGGAGACCCCGAAAAGGGCGAACGTGGAGTATCTCGCACTTCCAGAGCACCTGTAAAGTCTCGCGCACAGAATTGTCCCAGGTCAGCCGATCGATAGCGCCTTTGTTGTGCCCAAGAGGTCCCCGAGGAGCTCCTCACGCACGGAGGGCGCGAGCTCCGTACGTGCCTCGTACTCGGGGTGGGTGGCCACCAGCGCCACCTCGGCGGCCCCCCGGAAGGCTTCGACCTGCGCCGCGGTGAAGGGGAACCGCAGGTAGTGCACGGCCGGGGTGAGGGTCTCGCGGGTGAGGGCGGCGGCGTGCTCGGCCTCCGCGACGCCCGCCACCAGTTCCCCACCGACGGCGAACGCCACGTGGCGCTCGATCCCGACCAGCCGGGGCAGCCAGCCCCGGAGCGCGCTGTCCGACGTCAGCTCGATGAAGAGGGTGGCCGAGAGCTCCCCCTCACAGGGCAGGAGCCGGTTGTAGATGTCGAGCTCGACCTGGATCGCCTCGTCGGTGATGATCTTCTCGACCCGGGCCATCTCTTGGACCTGGAAGCGCACGGTGTCGAGGCACTCGAAGACCAGGGTCATGATCGGGCCGAGGGCCACCCGCCGGTTGCGCTTGCGGGCGATCACCCGTGCCCGGTAGTCCTCACGCACCCGTTCGTAGGCGCGCAGGTCCAGCACGTCGTCGAGCGTCAGAACAGGGGCGCTGCCGGCGGAGGCGGTCACCGACCTGTCTCCTCGGCGTCGTGCACCCCGTAGGCCTGGGCCATCAGCTCCATGGGGTGCACGGGACGTGTCCCCGTCTCCTGGAGAATGGCCCCGTTCGCCAGGTGGCAGTCGCCGCACACCACGTCGTGGCCGGCAGCCTCGATCTCCCTGGCCATGGGCGCAGCCACCTTGCGGGCCAAGTCGTAGTTCTCCGCCCGGTAGCCCCATGTCCCGTCGATGCCCGAGCAGCGCTGGACCAGGGAGCACTTGACGCCCGCCAGCTTGAGCAGGTCCCGGCTGCGCAGCCCGGCGTTCTGCGCCTGCAGGTGGCAGGCCACGTGGTACGTGACCTCGTCGGGCACGCCGCCCTCGTCGCGCCCCGGGAAGTCTTGGCGCAGCGTGAAGCTGTCCTCCTCGGTGCGGTGACGCCGCATGAGGTACTCGGCCGGGTCGAAGGTGTGCGCCGCCACCAGGTCGGCGTCGGGCCCCTTGGCATAGATCGGGTAGTCCCGCTTCAGCACGTAGGCGCACGTCGGCTGCGCCACGATGACGTCGCGCCCTGCCCGCACCTCGGCGGCCAGCGCAGCCACGTTGCGCTTGGCCGCCTTGGTGAACTCTCCCACGTTCCCCGAGTGGAGCCAGGGCGCGCCGCAGCACTTGGTGCCCTCGGGCAGGCTGCAGGCCACGCCGTTGTGCTCGTACACGTCGACCACGGCGCGCCCGACGGAGGGTTCCATGTACTCGACGAAGCAGGTGGGGAACACCGTGACGGACCCCGCGGTCCCACCGCCGGCCTTCGGAGAGCGACGGCGCGTGAACCACGTGGTGAAGCGCTGCCTTGCATAGGGCGGCAGGAGGCGCTCCGACGCCATCCCCACGGTCTTCTCCATGAGGCGGCGCGTCCAGGACCCGGGCGTCCCGGTGGCGCGGTTGACCACCGGCGCCGCCAGGACCGAGACCTTGCCCATGGCATCGGTGCGGGCCAGGAACTGGTCGGTGAGCCGGCCCTTGACCCCGACGCCCTGCTTCTGGCGCACCGCGTGCACCCGGCTCATGAGCCGCGGGAAGTCGAGCTCCCACTCGTGCGGGGGCACGTAGGGGCACTTCACGTAGCAGAGCTTGCACTGGTAGCACTCGTCGACGACCTGGTCCCGCTCGGCGTCGCTCAGCGCGGCGACCTCCCCGTCGTGATCGTCGATGAAGTCGAACAACGTCGGGAACGACGGGCACAGGTTGAAGCACAGCCGGCACCCGTGGCACAGGTCGAAGACGCGGTCGAGCTCCTCGCGGAGCGCCGCCGGGTCGAAGTACGACCGGTCCGTCGGGTCGTAGGTGGCGGTCACGGTGGGGGGATCGCTATGAGACGGACTCGAGCCCCTTGGTGAAGCGGCCGGCGTGGGACTTCTCGGCCCGGGCCAGCGTCTCGAGCCACTCGCCGATCTCCTCGAACCCTTCGTCGCGGGCCGTCTTGGCGAAGCCCGGGTACATCTCGGTGTACTCGTAGGTCTCGCCCTCGATCGCCGACTTGAGGTTGTCCTCGGTGGGGCCCACCGGCACGCCGGTCACCGGGTCCCCGACCTCCTTGAGGAAGTCGAAGTGCCCGAAGGCGTGACCGGTCTCGCCCTCGGCGACGGAGCGGAACAGCGCCGCCACGTCGGGGTAGCCCTCGACGTCGGCCTTCTGGGCGAAGTAGAGGTAGCGGCGGTTGGCCTGGCTCTCCCCGGCGAAGGCCTCCTTGAGGTTGGCCTCGGTCTTGGTGCCCTTCAATGCTGGCATTTCGGTTGGTGTTCCTTTCCCGTGTGTGCTGGTTTGTGGTGTTCCTGCGTGAGTCGCTGCTGGTTGTTCCTGGTGCTGGTGGTTAGTGGTGCTCGTGAGATCGCTTGCAGTCGTCGCACAACCCCCGGAAGACGACCTCGGCGCTGTCGACGTCGAAGCCCTGTGCGGCCCGGCGCGAAACCTGCAGCCCGGCGAACGAGGCGCTGAAGTCGCGCACCTTGCCGCAACGGCGGCAGACGAGGTGGTGGTGGGCGGTCTCGACGTTGGGGTCGAAGCGGGCCGAGCCGGTTCCGACGTCGAGGACGGCGATGGCCCCCAGGTCGGCCAGGTCGTTCAGCGTCTGGTAGACGGTCTTGAGCGACACGTTGGGCATCTCGCCGCGTACCTTCTCGTGCACGCGCTCGGCCGAGGGATGGGTGACGTCGCCCTCGAGCGCGCGAAAGATGCACTGGCGCTGCGCCGTGATCTTGCGTCCGTGCGCACGGAAGAGATCGGTCAGGGCCTCGGGCGACTGCATGACGCCCTCAC
The DNA here is from genome assembly GCA_963781955.1 of uncultured Acidimicrobiaceae bacterium. GTDB lineage: Bacteria > Actinomycetota > Acidimicrobiia > Acidimicrobiales > RAAP-2 > Bog-473. The sequence continues at coordinate 647,503 of CAWAHU010000001.1, read as the reverse complement.
CATACCGGCGGCGGGGAACATTTCAACAATCATTGTCGAAATCATGCGTCTACCTGGGACCGGGCCCCCGCGACCCGCCCAGCCTCAGCTCCCGGACTCCTCGAGATCGCGCATGGTGAACAGCGCGTGGAGCTCCACACCCTCGGCGGCCGCCACGCCCGCTCCCCCGCCTTCGCGGTCGATGACACACAGGGCGTGCTCCACCAGCGCTCCCTCCGCCCGCAGGTCCTGGGTCGAGAGCGCGATCTGCCCACCGGTGGTCACCACGTCCTCGATCACGAGGAGGCGACGCCCCGCCACGTCGCCCCCTTCACAGACGCGCTCGGTGCCGTACTTCTTCGGCGCCTTGCGGACGAAGTACGCCGGCAGGCCGGTCGCCGACGACAGCATCGTGGCCAGCGGGACACCGCCGAGCTCGAGTCCCGCCAGTCCCTCGGTCCCGCCCGGCACCAGTGGGACCAGCGCCTCGACGATGTCGGCCAGGAGGGCGGGATCCGACTCGAAGCGGTACTTGTCGAAGTAGTGGTCCGCCGTGCGGCCCGAGCGGAGCACGAAGGTCCCGGTCAGGTGTGATGCCGCAGAGACCCGCGCGGCCAACGTCACGAGGTCATTCTGCCCCACCGGTCCGAACGCCGCGATAGTGCGCCGGTGAGCCCGGGCGTGCAGCGAGGAGCGGTGCTATGTGGAGCGGTCGATCTTGGCGTGCCCCAGGCGGAAGCGCAGGTGCGCCCGGCACAGGTCGGTGGTGCCCAATGCCCAGTTGTCGGGTGTCGTCGGCCGGTGCAGCATGACGCAGTCGGCGCACACGGACCCAGGCACGCCACCAACCTCGGTCACCAGGGTGGCCAGCTCGAGGAACTCGGTCATCGGGAACGACCCGCCCTCGCAGCGCCCCCACAGCTCGGACAGCCGGATCTCGCGGCCGAGCTCAGCCTCGGCGTGGGGCTCGGTGAAGAGGAGCGGCCCGGTCCCCGAGGCGGGCTCGTGGGTCGGGAACTCCCAGACGCTCTCGGGCCAGAGGCGGCAGCGATCCTCGTCCGGAAGCAAGCTCAGGTAGAACTCCTCCGGGTCGCTGCCGGCGTCGAGCGGCGGTCCGAACGCCTCGTCGAGCTCCGCGCCGAACTCTGGGTCGTACTCCCAGGTCTCGTCGAAGCGTTCCATCCGGCTCCCCCTTCGCCGGGCTCGTGCACAACGTCGGCACGTCATCCCTGTTCATCGAATCGGAGCGCGGGCAGGACGGCCTGAAGCGTTTTGCGCGCCCGTTGCGTGTTCGTATCGGCGCTTGCCCACCGCTCAGGAAGGATGTGAACGCAACGGCGACACGAGGCGCGACGCGCCCCATGTGGCGAGCGCCAGGCCGACCACCATGTTGAGGCCCGCGACGAGCAGGACCGGCGGCGCCGCGGGTGACGAGAACGCGTGCCCACCAATGCCGCGACCGAGCACCCAAGGCGCGTGCACGGCCTCGGCCACCCACCAGGCCACAATGCCGGCGAGGACCCCGACCATCAGCCCCGTGAGCCCCAACGCCAGCACGCCGAGCCGACGAGATGCGCGTGTCGACAGCGCGATCCGGCGGCCCACCGCCACCGCGGCGACCGTCGCGCAGAGGAGCGCGATGACGCCCGCCAGAGCGGTCACGGCCGCCAGCGCGCTGTACCCGGGGATCATCCCGTTGCGCTGCGGCGCGTTCAGCCGGTGCGCCCAGGCCACGGTGGCGGCGGCGAGGACGACAGCCCCCGCCAGGGACGCCGCTGCCCACGCGAACCGACGGCGGACCGACGCCCAGCCGCCCCCGGCCATCAGACGCCAGAAGGCGGGCCCCACGGCCAGAGCGGCGCCCAGCACGGCGGCGCACCCGATCACACCGCTGACGGCGACTACGTCGTAGGCGGCGGAGGGCACCCAGCGGTCGGCCGGCGGCGTACCGGCCACCCAGTTGTCGGAGAACTTGGCGAACAGGCACCCGCCGAGCACGAACGCCGACCACCCGCAGAGGACCACGAGTGACGCGCTGCGCAGCCGCCGCGCCGGGTCGGGCGTCGGTCCGGCGAGCCCCGCCTCGCGCACGCGCTCGGCCAGCCCGGTGCGGGCCAACCCGATGCAGACCCGCACCGGGGGCCGGCCGCCGGCGTGGGTGTCCTCGAGCAACGCGGTCATCTCGTCGCCGTAGCGCGCCCGCCACCGGGGCGGATAGCACCGGAGCAGCCGCTCGTAGGACGCCGCGCTCACGGCGACACCGCGGCGAACCGGCCGACGGCAGGCCTCCCGACTGCGCCGAGACCCCGCAGGCCCAGCCGGACCGCCCCGACGTCGGCCAGCGACCGCATGGCCTGCACGGCGTCGGCCAGCGCCACGCGCCCGCTCGCGGTGATGCGGTACGGGCGGCGCCGGGCGTCGCGGCCTTCGGGCTCGGGCTCGATCAACCCCCGCTCCTCGAGACGGGCGATGGCGCCGTAGAGGGTGCCCGGCCCGAGGCTCACCCCGGCGAACTGCTCGATGTCCTTGGTGAGCGCGTACCCGTGCTTGGGGCCCGCCGCCAGGCTGGTCAGGATCAGCAGCGGGGGCTCGTTCGCACGCCCCAGACTCCCCTGGGTCGCGGTTCTGCGTGCCATGTCCGTGAGAATACTACGTCTGACGTAGTAACGGCAAGCGTGCGGGGCCCGGTCCGCCGGCCGCGTTCAGCCGTCCACCGCCCAGCCCATGGAGACCCGCCGCCGTTCACGGCACGAGACGGTGGCCCACTCCGTCGGCGTCCAGGCGAAGACGGCGTCCTGCCGGTACCGGGCGGCCAGGGCCAGCACGTCGCCCTCCGACGCCCCCCGCACGGCCACCCCCTCCTCCCGGCGCCCGGTGACCGGGTCGGTCCCGACGGCGACGAACAGCTCACGCGTCACGGCCCGGAGATCCTCTTCGAGTGCGGCCTGGTGCCGCCGGTTGACCGCGTCACCCGGGCGCTCGTCGCCGGGGTCCCACGCGGTGAGGAGGTAGACGGGCTCGCGCGTCTGCCAGGGCCAGACGCCGACCTCCCCCGGCGGGGCCGGGCGCACCCGCAGGTCGCCGCCGATCGGACGGCGGATCTCGACGACGGTGCGGCGGTAACCGTCCCATGCGTCGCGGGACTCTGCCGTCATGTCCGGCACACTACGTGCGGCCCCGGCGCACCGGGAGCCCCCGACCAGGGATGTGGCAGGCTGGGACGATGGACGCCTTCAGCCGCCCCGAGGCGCTGCGCAGGCTCGCCGGCGAGGAATTCGACGTCCTGGTCGTAGGGGGCGGCGTCACTGGCGCAGGCGTCGCTCTCGATGCCGCCAGCCGGGGCCTTCGCACGGCGCTGGTGGAGAAGGGCGACTTCGCCTCTGGCACCTCGTCGAAGTCGTCCAAGATGATCCACGGCGGCATCCGCTACCTCCAACAGCGCGAATTCCGCCTCGTCTACGAGAACCTGGCCGAGCGGCAGCGGCTGCTGGACAACGCTCCGCACCTGGTGTCCCCCCTCCCCTTCTTGATTCCGCTGTTCGGGCGCGACGGGGTGGTGTCCAAGACGGTGGCGCGCTCGTACTCCTCGGCCCTGTGGATGTACGACGTCACCGGCGGATGGCGCATCGGGGAGCGCCACCGGGGCGTCACCAAGGAGCAGGCCCTGGCCCACCTGCCGACGCTGGACACCCGGCACCTGGTGGCCGGCTTCTTGTACTTCGACGCACGGGCCGACGACGCCAGGCTGACGCTCTCCCTGGCCCGCACGGCCGTCCTGCGGTTCGGCGCCGTGGCGGCCAACTACGTGCCCGTCGTCCGGCTCGCGCCCGGCCCCGACGGCCGCGTGCGCGGCGCGGTGGTACGGCCGGAGTTCGGCGACGGCGACGAGGTGGAGGTGCGAGCCCGCACGGTGGTGAACGCCACGGGCGTCTGGGCCGACGCCGTGCGCGCCCTCGACGAAGGCGGAGCACGGCGGAGCATCCGCCCCGCCAAGGGCATCCACGTCACGGTGCCCGCCGATCGCCTGCCGTGTGACGTCGCCGCCGTCATACCGGTCCCCCACGACCGCCGTTCCATCTTCGTGGTGCCGTGGCCCGAGACCGATCTGGTGTACCTCGGCACGACCGACACCGACTACGCCGGGCCGCTCGACGACCCGGCCTGCACGCCCGAGGACGTCGACTACCTGCTCGAGGCGGCGAACGGCATCACGACGTCACGCCTGACCCGAGCCGACGTCACGGGCGTCTGGGCCGGCCTGCGGCCGCTCCTGTCGCCCGAGGACGGCGGACACCTCTCGGAGCGCACAGCGGACCTCTCACGCCGCCACACCGTGCAGACGTCGCCGCACGGTGTGGTGACCGTCACCGGCGGCAAGCTGACGACGTACCGCAAGATGGCGCAGGACACCGTCGACGTCGTGGTCAGCGAGCTCGGCGAGTCCCCGCACCGCCGCCGGTGCGTGACCAAGTCGCTCGAGCTCATCGGCGCCACCTCCCGCACCCGAGACCCCGTGTCGATGGCCCAGCCCCATGCCCGCCTGCTCGGGCGCTACGGGACCGAGTCGGGCCGCGTCCTCGCTCTGGCCGATGGACACCCCGACCTGCTCGAGCCGTCCATCGCCGGACTGCCCTACACCGGTGCCGAACTGCGCTACGCGGCCCGCGAGGAGATGGCGTGCACCCTCGACGACGTCCTGTCGCGGCGGACACGAGCATCGATCCAACGCGCTCAGGCCACCGTCGACGCCGCCCCCGCGGTCGCCGCCCTCCTCGCGGCCGAGCTCGGCTGGGACGAGACGCGGAGCGCCGAAGAGGTGTCCGCGTTCACCGAGTCCTGCCAGAAGGAGCTCCTCACCGCCGGGCTCGAGCTGCAGTGACGCGCGCGGCACGATGACCCGGCCGACCCCCGTCACCCCGATCGTCGCCGGTCCGTCCGGCGTGACGGACCGGCTGGGGGCGTCCACCGCCGAGGTGCCTGCCGGCCTGCTGGAGCGCATCGCCGCCAGCGGCGCCACGGTGGTGACCGATGACGCCGCGCTGGCCGAGGCCGGGCGCGACTGGTGGCCGCTCGCCATCGGGTGGGCCGTCGAGGGCGGCGTGCCCCAGCGGCCGGCGGCCGTGGTCCGCCCGGCGTCCACGGCGCAGGTGGCGACGGTGCTGGCTGCGTGCCACGAGGCCGGCGTCCCGGTGACGCCGGCCGCCGGGCGCAGCGGCGTGTGCGGCGGCTCCATCCCCGTACACGGCGGCATCGCGCTCGACATGACGGCGGACGCAGGCGTCGGGGAGGTGGACGAGATCTCGCTGACCGCCGACGTGCGCGCCGGCACCTTCGGGCCCGACCTGGAGGCCGCGCTCGGCGCGGTCGGGACGGGCTACACCCTCGGCCACTGGCCCCAGTCGATGGACCTCTCCACGGTCGGTGGCTGGCTGGCGTGCCGCGGCGCCGGGCAGTACTCGACGCGCTACGGGAAGATCGAGGACATGGTCCTCGGCCTCGAGGTGGTGCTGGCGGACGGCCGGATCGTGCGCACCGAGGGGACGGCGCCCCGGGCTGCCACCGGCCCCAACCTGACCCAGCTCTTCGTGGGCAGCGAGGGGACGCTCGGGGTGATCACCGAGGCGCGCCTGCGCATCCACCCTCGGCCGGGGGCCGAGGAACGCCGGGCCTTCGGCTTCGCCTCCTTCGTCGAAGGCCTCGAAGTGTGCCGCCGGATCCTGCGCCGGGGGGCCACCCCGGCCGTGCTGCGGCTCTACGACGCCACCGAGTCCGGCCGCAACTTCGACCGGCCCGACACCAACCTCCTCGTCGTGCTCGACGAGGCCGACCCGGTGATCCTGGGCGCCACCATGGCGGTGGTCGACGCCGAGTGCTCCCCCGCCGCCGGGGCCGAGGTGCTCGACGCCGCTCTGGTGCAGCGGTGGCTGGGCCACCGCAACGACGTCTCGGCCCTGGCGCCGCTGTGGCGCGCCGGGGTGGTAGTCGACACGGCCGAGATCGCCGGCCCGTGGGCGGCGCTCCCGGCGCTCTTCGAGGAGGTCATCGGTGCGCTCGAGGGGATCGATGGCACCCTCGCCGCGTCGGCCCACCAGTCGCACGCCTACCTCGACGGGGCCTGCCTCTACTTCACCTTCGGCGGGCGCGGCCCGGAGGGCGACGCCGCCTGGCGCGAGGACTACTACCGCCGTTGCTGGGACGCCGTCACCGAGACCACGCTGGCGCACGGTGCGGCCATCAGCCACCACCACGGCATCGGCCTCAACCGGTCCCGCTTCTTGCCGGCGGCCCTGGGATCCGGCTTCGACGTGCTGCGCGGCCTGAAGCAGACCTTCGACCCCGGCGGCATCCTCAACCCCGGGAAGTTCGGCCTCGGCTCGCCCTTCGGGCCTGCCCCCTGGTCATGAGCGCGGGCGGCAGCATCCTCGTCGTCGACGTCGGCACCTCGAGTGTCCGGGCAGCCGTCGTCCGGCCCGACGCCACCGTGGAGCACGAGCACCACCTCCCCCTCCTGCCGGACTCGCCCGCCCCCGGCCTGGTGGAGTTCGACGCCTCCGCCATGGCGGAGGCCGCGCTGTCGGTGGCCCGCGCCGCCCTGCGCGAGGCCGGGCCGGTGGACGGCGTGGGCATCGCCAACCAGCGGGCCTCGACCATCGTGTGGGAGCGCGCCACGGGGCGCCCGGTGGCGCCCGGACTGGGCTGGCAGGACCTGCGCACGGTCGGCACGTGCCTGGCGCTCCAGGCCGAGGGCATCCGCCTGGCCCCGAACACCTCGGCGACCAAGCTGCTGACCGTCCTCGACGCCACCGACCCCGATCGCTCCCGGGCCGAGCGCGGCGAGCTGTGCTTCGGCACGGTCGACACCTGGATCGCCTGGACCCTCTCGGGCGGGCCGGACCCTCCGGCGGCCGCGCTGCACGTGACCGACGCCACCAACGCCGCCGTCACCGAGCTCGTCGACCCGGCGACCCTGCAGTGGGACGAGCCCCTGCTGGCCAGGCTGCGCATCCCGCCGGCGATGCTGCCCACCATCGTGGACTCGTCGGGTCACGTGGGCACCGCCACCGCGCTGCCGGGCACGCCGCCCATCTGCGGCATCGCAGGGGACCAGCAGGCGTCGCTCGTCGGTCAGGGCTGCACGCTGCCGGGGCTGGCCAAGGCCACCTTCGGCACCGGCGGGATGCTCGACCAGTGCACGGGGGCCGGCGAGGGCCCTGTCGAGGCCGGCCGCGGCACGGCCGGCACGTTCCCCATCGTGGCCTTCAAGGTAGCGGGGCGCGCCTCTTGGGGCACCGAGGCGGTCATGCTCGCCGCGGGGACGGCGGTGGAGTGGCTCCGCGACGACCTCGGGATCCTCGGGACCTCTGCGGAATCGGCCGCTGTGGCGGCGCGCTGTGCGTCGTCGGGCGACGTCTGGTTCGTCCCCGCGCTCCTCGGGCTCGGCACCCCGGTGTGGGACTTCGGGGCACGCGGCACCCTGGTCGGCCTGACGAGGGGCTCAGGCCGGCCCGAGATCGTGCGGGCCGTGCTCGAGGGGGTGGCACACCGCGGTGCCGACCTGGTCGAGGCCTCGGAGGCGGACAGCGGCTTCGGCATCGCGTCGCTGCGCATCGACGGCGGGATGTCGGCCAACGACGTCTTCGTCTCCGCCCTGGCCGACGCCATCGGGCGGCCGGTCGAGGTCGCACCGGTCACTGAGGCCACGACGCTCGGTGCCGGGCTCTTGGCCGGGCTGGCCGTGGGCGCCTACGCGTCGACCGACGATCTGGCGGCCACGTTCACGCCGCGGCGTGTGGTCGAGCCCGCGTCCGACGACGCCACTCGGGCCGCGACACGGGAGCGCTGGCTGTCTGCCCGGTCCAAGGCCGAGGCGACGGTCCCGGAGCTCTCGGGGATCTCCTTCTGAGCAGGGGCGAGGCCCCACCCAGAAGGAGATCGCACCGAGTGGGACCCCCTTCCCGACCTGTGCCTGCTCCTACTTCTTCGGAGCGGCGTGCTGTGGCCGCCGTGCGTGCTGCGGCGTGCGGTGGTTGCGCCGGGCCACCGCCACGAGCCCGGCTCCGACCAGCAGGATGCCCAGCCCGACCATCCATTCGACGGTCAGTGGCGCGCCCGTGAAGGCGAGGGACGATGTGGTCGCCGGGGCCGTGACGGCCAGTGCCGTCGTCGTCGCGGTCGTCGCACCGGTCGTCGACCCACCCGTCGAGGGGTTGGTGGTCGGCGCCGCGGTCACCGGTGTGCTGGCCGGGTCGGTCGGGCACGGGGTCGTCGATCCCACAGCGCCGCAGCCCGGCCCGGTCCAGGCGCCCGTGTTGGTGATGGTCCCGGTGGCGTCCGAGGCGTTCGCCGTGACCGAGAAGGTAAGCGTGTAGGACGCACCAGGCGCGACCCCGGCTGGGATGGTCCAGGTGATGGTCGAACCCGACAGCGCCACCGTGCAGGTCGGCGGTCCCCCGGTGCAACCCGGCGAGCTGGACACCAGCGTCGTGCCGGTGGGCGGCGCGTCGGTCACGACCGTGGCCGCCGACGTGGTCGCGGCCCCGGTGTTCTGGGCCGTGATGGTGTAGACGATCGGCGTGGTGGATCCGGCCACGACGCCACCGGAAGGACCGGCCGACTTCGTCACCGTCATGGCCTGCACCGAGAGGGTCAGGGTGGCGGTGGCGCTCACCTGCTTGCCCTCGGTCACCGGGTCGCCCGTGACCGTGGCGGTATCCGTGACGGACCCCTCGGCCAGGTCGGCCTTGGTCACGGTGTACGTGGCCCGGCAACTGTCGCTGGCGCCCGGGGCCAACGTGATCGAGCCGTTGGTGCCCGTGGTGCACGTGATCGGCCCGAGGGAGGCGTCGAGCGAGGGCGAAACCTGGGCGTCGGTCACGTCGACGTTGTCGAGCGTGACGTTCCCGCTGTTGGTGACGGTGAACGCATAGGTCACCTGCTGACCAACCGCGCTGACGCTCGGGACGTCAGCAGTCTTGACGACCGAGATGGCCGGCGACTGGACGGCCGGGATGCTGAGCGACGACTCGGCTGTGACCGTCTTGCCTCCCCCGTGCCCCGAGGCGGTCCCGATGTTGTCGAGGGAACCGTGCTCCACGTCGCCCAGGGTCGTAGCGTAGGTGGCCGTGCAGCTCTCCGACGCACCGGGTGCCAGGGTGCTCTCGGGGCAGCTCACCGCCGAGAGGCCGCTCATCGGGTCGGTCACCTGCACGCCGGTCAGGGTCACGTTCCCGGTGTTCTTCACTGCGTAGAAGTAGGTCACCGGGACCCCGGACACTGCGAAGCTGGTGACGCTGGCCGTCTTGTGCATGGTGATGGCCGGTGACTGGGCGGCGGGGATGCTGTGGGAGTCGGTGGCGGTCACCTTGGGTCCCCACGGCGGGGACCCGGTGGCCGTCCCAGTGTTGGAGATCGTGCCGTTGTCCACGTCGGCCTGGGTGGTCGTGTAGGTGGCCGTGCAGGTCTCGTTCTGGCCGGAGGCCAGCGCAATGTGCGGGCACGTGACGGCCGACAGCCCGGTCATGGGGTCGGTGACCGTGACCGGGTTCAGCGTGACGTTGCCCGTGTTCTTCACCAGGTACGAGTACGTCACGGTCGCGCCGGGCGCGGAGTACGAGCTCACGTCGGCGCTCTTGGCCAACGTGATCTGCGGCGCGAAGGACACCACGTAGAACGTGCCGACGCCGGTCAGGCCGGTCGGCACGACGACCGAGTGGCTGGCCGAGGTGCCGACGGGCGTCCACGAGCCCCCGCCGCACGTGACGATCAGGAAGCCGGGCGGGCTCGTGGCGTTCATGGTGTAGGTGCCGGCCACCACGTTCGTCGGGGCGAGCGGGTTGGGTGTGGGCCCCACGCTCGACAGCCCTGTCCCGCCGGCGGCGAGGGTGCCTCCCGTCTCCTCGGTCGTGGTCGGGTTGCCGTTGTTGCACAGGTAGATGTGCCCGGCGATCGTCTGGGTGGGTGCGGCGCACTTGAGCGAGGACAGGTCGAACGTGCCCTGATCGGTCCTCGAGTAGCCGTCGGACCAGGTGCTCGAGATGTTCAAGGTGACGCTCCCCGAAGCCGACGCGGGCAGGGTCTGGGTCAGCGTGGTCGTCGAGTAGGGGGTGTGCGGCGAGGCCGCGATGCTGAAGGTGGTGGCGCTCAGCGTGGCCAACCCACCAGTCACCGACGTCACCGAGCCACTCTCGGTGGCGTTGTAGTCGTTGGCGATCGTCCAGGTGACCTTGTAGCCAGTGCCCAGGGGGTCGGCGCAGGCGCCTGAGGCGCTCACGATGTTGTCGTGCGCGAACGCAGGCGTGGAGAAGGCGACCAGGCCGAGGATGGCGACGGCCGACGCCACCACCCCTTCGACGACCCGGCGCGTGCGCGACGGAGCGCGACGCGATGGCTGCGCCCCGTGACGAGCACTCCGACTCCGCCAAACCGGTCGCATCCCGCCTGTACCTCCCGCCTCGGTGCCGCTCGGGCCACCGTTCACGCCGCCAATGCGGGTCACGACGCGCCCTCGGGCCCCACCGCGTTTTCCGCCGTCATCACGGTAAGCCCAGCTGGGCGGGCGCGTTAGGGCTGTGTGGCCGGGAGGAACGGCCTCTTTTCGGGAGGAGAAACGGCCTGTCCGAACGGACGGGCCGAACGACCCGTCCGGGCTACCGCTTGGACGCCAGGTGCCGCGGGATGCGCCGCCGCCACCGGGCCAGCAGCATCAGCGCCACGCCGAGCACGAGCACGGTCGCACCGGCGATCCACTCCTGCGAGAGCAGCGCGCCCGTGAAGGCGACCGTGGTGCTGGCCGACGTGGTTGACGCCGCCGTCACGGGCGATGCCGTCACGGGTGCCGTGCTCCCGGTGCCGCCGCTCGTCGTCGGGGTCGTCGACGGGCTCGTGGCCGGTGCGGTGACCGGCGTCGACGTCGGCGGATCGGTGGTGCAGGGAGCGGACACGACACCGGGGGTCCCACAGCCGGGTCCCGTCCAAGTGGCCGTGTTCGCGATGGTCCCGGCGGCATCGCCGGCATTGGCCGTCACCGAGAACACCAGGGTGTACGAAGCGCCGGGGCCCACGCCGGCGGGGATCGTCCACGTCACGGTCGAACCGGACACCGTCGCCGTGCAGGTGGGTGGCCCACCGGTGCACTTGGCCGATCCTGTCACCAGCGTGGTGCCGGTGGGCGCGGTATCGGTGACGACGGTCTGCGCCGGGGAGTCCGCCGTGCCGTTGTTCGTCACCGTGATCGTATAGACGATCGGCGTCTGGGAGCCGGCCACCACGCCGCCGGCGGGGCTGGCCGACTTGGTCACGGTCATGCCGGTGACCGACAGCGTCACGCTCGAGGAGCCGGTGACGGGCTCCTGCTCGCCGGGCGGGTCGCCGCGGACCGTCGCGGTGTCGGCCACCGAGCCGTTGGCGAGGTCGGCCGGGGTCACCGTGTAGGTGGCCTGGCACGTGTCGGAGGCCCCGGGTGCCAAGGTGATCGACCCGTTGGTGCCCGTGGCGCACGTGATGTCGCTGAGACCCAGGTCGAGCGAGGGTGCAGTCTGGGCGTCGGTCACGTCGACGCCGCTCAGGGTGACGTTGCCGGTGTTGGTGAGCACGAAGGTGTAGGTCACCTGCTGGCCCGGGGCGCTCACGCTCGAGACGCTGGCCGTCTTGACGACCGAGATGCCGGGCTGCGGCGCAGCCTGCACGGTAAGTGCCGAGGAGTCGCTCACCGGCGATCCCTGCGGCGGGTCGGCCGTCACGGTGCCCGTGTTCGAGATGGAACCGTGGTCCACGTCGGCCTGCGTCGTCTTGTAGGTGGCGGTGCAGGTCACGGTCGCCCCCGGCGCCAGGGTCTGCTCGGGGCAATCGACCGCGGAAAGACCGGCCATGGGGTCGGACACCACGACGTCGTGGAGGGTGACGTTGCCCGCGTTCTTCACCAGATACGAGTAGGTCACCGTCGCCCCGGGGGCGGAGAACGTGGTCATGGAGGCCGACTTCTTGATCGTGACGCCCGGCGCTTCCTTGGCCTGAACCGTCGCCGACGAGGCGGCGGTCACCGGCGGTCCGCTCGGCGGCTGCCCCGACGCGGTGCCCGTGTTGCTCACCGAGCCGGCGTCGAGGTCCGCCTGCGTCGTGGTGTAGCTGGCGGTGCAGGTCTCGGCGGCATTCGGTGCCAGCGAGGTCTGCGGGCAGTCGATCTTGGACAGGCCCGGCATGGGGTCGGTCACCGTCACCGGGTCCAGGGTCACGTTCCCCGTGTTCTTCAGCGCGTACGAGTAGGTGATGACGGTGCCCGGGTCCGAGAAGCTCGTCGGTTCGGCGGACTTGGTGATGCTCACGTGTGGCGTCCGGGTGGCGGCCACCGTGGCCGAAGAGACGGCAGTCACGGTCTTGCCACCGCCGGTCCCGTGTGCCGTCCCGGTGTTGCTCACCGAGCCGGCGTCGAGGTCCGCCTGGGTCGTGATGTAGCTGGCGGTACAGGTCTCGGTCGCCCCGGGGCTCAAGGTCGTGCCGGGGCAGGTGATGGCGGTCAGGCCCTTCATGGGGTCGGTCACGGTCACCGGGTCCAGCGTCACGTTGCCGTCGTCGGTCACCTTGTACGAGTAGGTGATGGTCGTGCCCGTGGCGTCGAAGGAGGTGGGGGCGGCCGACTTGAGCAGGGCGACGGAGACCACCTGCTCGCCCGAGATCGTCGCCGACGAGGTGGCGGTGACGCTCGGGCCGCTCGGCGGCGTGCCCGAGGCCGTCCCGGTGTTGCTCACCGAGCCGGCGTCGAGGTCGCTCTGGCTCGTGGTGTAGCCGGCGGTGCAGGTCTCGGTCGCTCCCGGGCTCAAGGTCGTGCCGGGGCACGTGATGGCCGTCAATCCCGTCATGGGGTCGGTCACCGTCACCGGGTCCAGCGTCACGTTCCCCGTGTTCGTCACCGCGTACGAGTACGTGACGGGGGTGCCGGCCTTCGAGAACGAGGCGATGCTGGCAGTCTTCGTGAGTGCGATCCCAGCCGCCTGCTTCACCCCGACCGAGGCGGTGGCCGGCGGCGACTCGACGGCCGCGTGGAGGCTGGTCGTCCCCGTGGCGTATGCCGAATCCTTGATCGACCCGTGGTCGAGGTCGGCCTGGGTGGTCGCGTAGGTGGCGGTGAAGGTGGCCGACTGGCCCGGGGCGAGGGTCGCGGTGGCGGCACCGTCGGCACACGTCGTCGAGGGCGGGTTGGCGCAGGCCGGACCGCTGATCAGTGCCCCGGACGGTGACGACTGGGCGTCGTGCACGGTCACGTCGCCCACGGTCACGTTGCCGCCGTTGTGGACCACGAAGGTGTACGTGACCACGTCACCGGGCTTGGAGACCGCGGGGGGCGAGGCTGACTTGGTGATCGTGAGTGCCGGTGACTGGGTGACCGGCACGGTGACCTGGTTCGAGGTAGCCGTGACCGTGCCGCCTCCGGGCGCAGTCCCGCTCGCCTTGGCGGTGTCGTTGACCGTCCCGTTGTCCAGGTCGGCCTGGGTCACGGCGTAGGAGCCCGTGAAGGTGGCCGTCTGCCCCGGGGCCAGAGTGGTCGTCGACCCGGTGCACGTCGCCGCCGGCGAGGTCAGGCCGGTGCACGTCGGGCCGGCGCTCAGCCCGCCGGCGGGCGCCACGGGGAGGTCGGCGACCCCGACGTCGGTCAGGGTGAGCGGGCCGGTGTTCTTCACCGCGAACGAGTAGCCGACGGTGTCCCCCACCTTCGACACGGACGGCGTCGGGCTGGTCTTGGCGATCGACAGCGCGGCCGGTGTGTTGGTGAACGTGCACACGACCGCAGCACCCGCGTTGCCCGACGGGCTCGGGAAGGTGAAGGTCGTGGTGGCGCCGGATCCGCTCGCCACAGTGGTCGAGCCGTTCATGCACACGTAGGTGGTCTGGTAATCGGCCAGGTTGGCCCCCGATCCGCTGGCCGGCGTCTCGGTGAGGGTGTACGAGGTGCCGGGGAGTCCCACGACCGGGCCCGCCACCTCGCCGGCTCCTGTCTGCACGCCGTCCGACGTCCCAGAGGTGGTCCCGGTGTTGCCGCTCGAGATCCCGCCACCGGTGATGGTCATGGTGAACTGGTCACCGGGGGCGACGCGGCCCACCACGTCCTTCTGGGCCTTGATGCTGCCGTTGTAGCTGCAGCTGGCCAGATCAGTCGGAGAGGTGATGCCGGTCTGCTTCCCGAGGTCGGTGATCGTCCCGTCGTTGGGGTTGACCTTGTAGAGCTCGGCCTGGATGGTCTCGACGTAGAGCTGGGAGTCGGCGGCGAAGGCAATGCCCAGGTAGTTCTGGTTGGTGGTCGAGGTCAGGGTCGTGAGCTTCGAGTACGCGATGGCACCGGTCCCCGACGAGGGAAGGCCGGCGGCCGAGACGACCAGGAGCGCCGCCGTGTTGGCGCTGGTGGTGCCGGCGAGGACGTAGAGGTCGCCCGACCCGTCGAAGGCCAAGTCGCCGTACTGGTAGTTCACGTTTGTCGGTCGGGCGATCGTGCCGATGGCAGTCGAGGTGTGCGTGCCGGGGTCGAAGGCGAAGAGGTACAGCGTGTTCTGGGCCGAGTTCCAGCCCCCGTAGTAGTACTTGCCGTTCACCGGGTTGACACCGCCGGCGATGATCTCGGACGCCCCCGCCGCCGTCATCGCGTTGTAGGTGGTGTTCGTGCCGCTCGCGATGTCCTCCACACTGATCGTGGTGGTCGCGGGCGTGCCCGAGACCGTCATGTTCGCCGAGTACGCCGTGGTGCCGTTGCCCGAGATCCCGAGGGCGTTGCGGGTCCCGCTCCCGATGGTGGAGGGGGCCGCCGCGGCGTTGGCCAGCGTGGTGTCGTTCAGCGCGTAGAAGTTGCCGTTGGACTCGATGTTGTACAGCGTCGGCGAGGAGCAGCTCAGCGGCGGGTTCGACTGCGCGACCGCCAGAGAGGCCGACGACGGGGACGACAGCTGCTCGACCGCCAGTACGGGGGTCGCCACGGCCACCAGTGCCACCACGCAGGCCGCAACGACCACGCGAGCGGCCGACAGGCGCCTGCTCATCCGATCCTCGCCACGTTCCAGACCGCCTGCGCCCCGTTCCCATGGCAGCGCCACCGGCCGAACGGCCGGCGCCACTACCTTCCACGAGCGGCCTTGCCGAAGCACCGGGCGCTCGCGGCCGATTGTAGGACAAGCCCCTCACAGGGCTGCCACAACGGAACGACAAATGGCCTCAAGGTCCGCCGGTCCCGGCCGAATCGGAGCGTCGCCGGGTCCTGCATCCCCCATTTGGTCCTGCTCACTGCCACTGCATTCTGACCGGAGCCGACGGACCCCGGTGACGGGCTTCAGCCGTGCCGGTGACGGCGGACCGGGCAGAGCTGCCCGACCACGGCGCCCGCCGCGGAGCGGCCGACGGCGACGCACGAGGAGCCAGTCTCGACGGCCAGCCGGGTGGCGGCCCCGGCCACGTGGGCCGACATTCGCACCGCCCCGACGGGGACCCGCAGCGCGCAGCGCAGGGCACCGTCGAGGCCGTCGAGCCCCCCGGGTGCGCCGGGTGCGGCGCGTCGGCCGTGCGGCGGAATGCTCCCCGGTCCTGGCCCCCGGAGCCTCCCGCGACGCACCAGGCGGGGCGTGCCGGGCGGGCTGGGCGATGGGCCGGGGCTCGGCGGTCCGGCGCGCCGCCGGGATCTCGGTCGGCCACGGCACGCGCCCGGCCCCCTGGAGCCGGTCGGTCCCCGACGGCGCCCCGCCGAGGGACCCGTCGTCCTCCACGTCGACCACGCCGGGCATCTCGTCCGTCGTCAGCACCACCGACGTTCCGTCGTCGGAGCTCAGCGCCGCGTAGCGCTGGGTGGAACGGTGCTGCTCGACCAGCTTGCACGCCCGGCGCTCGGAGATCTGGTAGCGGTGAACCAGGTAGTCCACCGCATCCCTCCGCCGCGCCGGGCTCAGAATTTTCCCCGGTTCAAGTCCTGCAGCATCTGGATGTCGCGGGCTTGTTCGGCGACCTTGCGTTTCAAGCGGGCGTTCTCCTGCTCGAGCTCGTGGATGCGCTTGGCCTCCTCGCCCTGCAAGGAGCCGTAGCGGGCCTTCCACCGGTAGTAGGTCTGCTCGGTGACGCCGAGCGTCTTGGCCGCCAGACCGACGGACATCCCGTCCTCGGTCAGCCGCTCGATCTCCGCCAGCTTGGCGACGATCTCCTCGACCGTGTGCTTCTTCGCCGGGACCATGTGCGCTCCCGTCAATCCTCGCCGCGCGCCGCACCCCGGGCCGGGGCCGGGCGCGTGGCGCCGGGAAGGGCGCCGGGGCGAGCGGCGCGGCGCCGGAGGGGGCCTCGGGAGGCACCGGAGCGGGGCATGCGGATTCCTTTCGCCAAGTCGTCAGCAGGATCGACAGTCAGTTGTCGACCAGTTGTCGACCGGGGTTCGCACAACGGGATCACAATTCTCCTCGTCCCGGGCACAGCGCGCGCCCGCAGAAGGGGTTCCCAGCTGGGGAAATGCTACCGAGCCCGCCGGTGCTCAGGTGTGGCCGTGGGCCAGGGCCTCGTCCCAGCCGGCCCCCGCCTGCAAGAGGGACCGGTAGCCCATGAGCTGGCGGGGCTTCCCGATGGCCATCACGGCGCGCAACCGTCCGGCTCGCCCGAAGAGGGCAACGAATTTGCCCTCCTCGAACGAACCCTCGACGACCTGCACCTCGTCATCCCCACGGGGGCTGCCGAGCACCTGGAAGCGAATGCCGAACTGGTCCGACCAGAAGTACGGCACGGGTGAGAACGGCGGAGCGTCAGCCCGGCCGGCGAACAGGCTGCGGGCGGCGGCCACGCCGGCCTCGGCCGCCACCTGCCAGTGCTCGATCCGGATCAAGTCCTCGCCCTCGGGATGGCGCCAGAGCCAGCGCGCCACGTCACCCGCCGCCACGATCCCGTCGGCGGCGAACAGGCGGTCGTCGCAGACCACGCCGTTGTCCACGATGAGCCCCGACGCCGCCAGCCAACCCACCGCAGGCGCGACTCCGATGCCCACCACGACCACGTCGGCCTCGACGGGGTCGCTACCGGCCAGGTCGATGACGAGGCCGCCGGCGCCACCGTCCCCTGCCCCACCGCCCACGGCCGCGCCCGCCTTGCGCACGCCCTGCACCGACACCGAGGTGCGCAGGTCCACCCCGTGGGCCGTGTGCAGCGAGGCGCAGTGCTCGCCCAGCATGGGGCCGAGCACCGTGCGCAGCGGGATGTCGAGCGCCTCGAGCACGGTCACCCGGCACCCGAGGCCGGCGCAGGTGGAGGCCACTTCGGCGCCGATGAAGCCAGCACCGATGACCACCACCCGCGCCGACTCGGTCCGAGTCAGCGCGGCGCGCAGAGCGATCGAGTCGTCGAGCGTGCGCAGGGTGAACACGCCGTCGCGTTCGGAAAGATCCTCGGTGCCCGGGAGCCGTCGCGGCGCTGCGCCCGTGGCGACCACGATGCCGTCGCC
The DNA here is from genome assembly GCA_963781955.1 of uncultured Acidimicrobiaceae bacterium. GTDB lineage: Bacteria > Actinomycetota > Acidimicrobiia > Acidimicrobiales > RAAP-2 > Bog-473. The sequence goes on along the minus strand of CAWAHU010000001.1, from coordinate 630,081 downwards.
GTGCAGGATGGTGCCGTCGTCGAGCGTGACGCTGCGACCTGCCACGTCGAGGCCCACGGCCGGCCGGCCGAGCACCTCGTGGACGCGCAGCTCGCTCGAGCGTCGCTTGTCGGCCAGCACCGCCTTCTCGGGAGGCCACGTGCCCGCCAACACCTGCTTGGAGAGCGGCGGGCGATCGTAGGGCAGGTGCTGCTCGTCGCCCACCAGCGAGATCGTGCCCTCGAAGCCCTCGGTGCGCAGGGTCTCGACGGCGCGCCACCCGGCCAGCGAGGCGCCCACGACCACGACCGTGCCGTCGGCGGGGAGACCGCCGCCGCCGCCGGCGGCGGCGTGGGCGCTCATTGGCCGAACATGGCCAGCCACTCCTGGGCGGAGCGGGGGCGGAAGACGTAATTCCACCGCCGTGTCTCGCCCATGGAGGCGGACGGGTCGGCCGAGTAGAGGTGCCCCGGGAACAAGATGGCGTCGTCGGGCACCCTGGCCAGGCGGGTGTGCAGAGACTCGTACATGGCGAGCGGGTCGGCGCCCGGGAGGTCGGTGCGGCCGCACCCCTCCAAGAAGAGCGTGTCGCCTGCCACCAGACGCCCGTCGACGAGGAAGCACTGGCTGCCCGGCGTGTGTCCCGGCGTGTGGATCAGCTCGATCCCCACCTGACCCACCGTGACCAGGTCCCCGCTGTGGTGGCCCACCAGGTGGTCGCGACCAACCTCGGTCGTGCGTTCGACCCAGGGCACCTCGTCGGCCTGGACGTGGACGGGGACCTGCGCCTTCTCCAGCAGGGCCCCGATGCCCTCGACCGACCACCCGCCCATGTGCCCGCCCAGGTGGTCCGGGTGGTAGTGGGTCCCGAGGACCCCGACGAGGCGCATGCCGTCGGCCTCGAGGACGTCGAGCAGGTCCTGCACCGCGTAGGCGGGGTCGACGACGATCGCCTCTCGGGTCTCCCGGTCGCCGATCAAGTAGACGAAGTTGACCATCTGGCGGGCCATCACGTCGCCCCTGGCGAAGTCGCGCCCCGATAGCAGCTGCCGGAAGTAGAGACGGTCCCCGTCGTGCACCGGGTCCGGCAACGGCTCACTCATTGCCGCCACCACCCGCTTCGTCCGCCGTCTCGGCCGCCAGGGCGTCGAGGCGGGGCACCAGCTCCTCGACTTGCGCCCTGGTCTGACGCAGCCGACGGTCGAGCTCGTCGATGAGCGCCGTGGCCCGCTCGAGGCGCGCCACCAACACGTCGACGTCGACTTCGCGCTGCTCGAAGAAGTCCACGATCGCATCGAGCTCCCGGCTCGCCTCCGTGTAGCTGAGCTGCTCCACGGGGACGGGCTCGTCCGAGACGGTCACCGCTGCCCTCCATCTGCGTCATGGTCCCCAGCGGGACCTCCCTGCACCTGGTCGTCCCCAATGGGGCCTGCCCGCTCCTCCACGCTCGCGACCCGGCTGCGCACCGTGCCGTCGGCGAAGCGTGTCACGATCTCCTGCGACGGAGCCAGCTCGCCCGCGCTGCGGACCAGGGCGCCCGCCGACGTGAGGGTGAGCGAGTAGCCCCGCTCGAGCTGGCGCTCCACGTCGTACGCGGCCAGCAGGCGCCGCCAGGATCCCAGGCGATCCTCTTGGCGTCCGAGGAACCCGCCGGCCAGCGGGCCCAGGCGCGCCGACCGGGCGCGCAGCGCCACCTCGCTCGACTCGATGCGGCCCGGCGCCCGGCGGGCCAGGGTCGAGGCCCGCCCCGAGAGACGTCCGCGATGCACGCGCAGCTGGTGTCGGGCGGCCGCGGTCAGGCGGGCCCGTGCCTGGGCGTCCCGGGACTCCGCCGCGGCGAGGAAGGCCGGGACCCGGCGCGAGAGCAAGGCCGCAGGCTCGGCTACCCGCGCCGTCCACCACTGCCGCACCAGGGAGACGAGATGCTGGCCGCACTCCGTCGGGGTGATGCACACCCGTGCCGCCACCACGTCGGCCACCGTCTGGTCGCCGCTGTGACCGATGCCGGTGAGCACGGGCTTGGGGCAGGTGGCGATCGCACGGGCCACCACCTCGGTCTCGAACGCAGCCAGGTCGGCCTTCGCCCCTCCACCGCGGACCACGGCGATCACGTCGCAGTCGCTTCGCCCGAGCATGGCCACGGCGCGGGCGACGGCGCGGGGCGCGGCGGGGCCTTGGACGGAGACCTTGACGTGCGAGACGCGGAACGCGTGTCCAGAGCCGAGAAGCTGGCCCAGGAAGTCCCGACACCCCTCCGTGCCCGGGCTGGCGACCAGCCCCACGTGGAGCGGGACCTCGGGCACGACCAGCCCGGCGTTCCGCCGGAGCAGCCCTTCGGCCTCGAGCGTGCCCAGCAACCGGGCCCGGTCGGCGGCCATCCGCCCGAGGAGGGCCGTCACGTCGATCTCGGCCAGGACCAGGCTCACCTCACCCTTGGCCCGCCACAGGTCGATGGAGCCGCGCAGAACGACCACCATCCCCTCGGCGAGCTCGATCCCCTCCTTGGCCAGGGCGTGGCGCAGCGGGGCCCACGCCGTGCGCCAGCACTTCACCTTGAGGGTCGGCGTCCCGCTGCGGCCCCGTGCGGCGCCCGCCGCGACGTCGTCGGGATCGACCAGGTCGAGGTAGAGGTGGCCGGAACGGTGATCCGAGAGGTGGCTGATCTCACCGCGGACCCACAGCGGGCGGCTGCGGGGGAAGGTGCGGGTGAGCGCGCCCTCGACGGCCTCGTAGAGGGCACCGATGGAGAGCACGTCGGGGTGGGTGTCGGGGTCGACGGTGGGGTCGAACGAGTGGCGGCCGCCGGAGGGGTCCCGGCCCCCCGAGGCGGCAGCATCCGAGGCTTCGGGCACTTCGGGCGTGGTCTGCGGCGGGTACTCGGGGTCGAAGAGCTGGTGGGCACGCCCGGGCATCGCCGCCACCCTACCGATGCGCTGGGGCGCCCATTCGGTGCCACGTACCAATTCAGTGGCACAATTGGCCGCGACGGTGAGTCGGCCGGGTGGCCGCGGCACGGACCGGCGACGGGATCGTGTCGAGGAAGGTCGGGACTCCGCAGAGCAGGGTGCTGGCTAACGGCCAGTCGGGGTGACCCGCAGGACAGTGCCACAGAGAGGAAACCGCCGATGGCGGGCGCAGGCCCGCACAGGCAAGGGTGAAAGGGTGCGGTAAGAGCGCACCAGCGGCGGGGGCGACCCCGCCGGCTCGGTAAACCCCACCCGGAGCAAGGCCAAGCGTGGGAGACGGGCTGCTCGCCCGCCCTCGAGAGAGGGCACTCCCCAGGTAGGCCGCGCAGATGGATGGCCACCCCGGCCTTCTGCCCCATTTCGGGGCGGGGAGCCGGACAGAATCCCGCCTACAGGCCGGCTCACCGTCACCCACGGGGAACAGGAGTCGCGCAGTCCGACGCCACGGGCGCGGTCGAGGCATTCCTCGACCGCGGCATGGATGTCCGAGACCAGCCCGTCTCGCCTTCTTCGCTGCCGGAAGGGCTTCTGACCACCGCCTGCCTGGGCGCCGGGGCGCTTTGAGCGCGATGCTTCTCGAAGTGGCGCTTCTCGACTCCGCGGCGGTCGCCCGGGGTGCGCCTGCAGGAGACGACCTTCCTCGCGTGAGAACGTCGCCCATTGCGGGGAACACCTCGAGCATCGGTGGTTCCCTCGGCCTTCGCGCCTTCAGCCTGATTCTGGCTGCCGTGACAGGTGGCGCACTCGCGCTCCGAGTCGTGTACGTCCTGACCGTCACCCGCCACCAGAACGGGACGCTGTACGACTCCGCCTGGTACTACAGCACGACGATCGGCCTGCGCTCCGGCCAGTTCTTCCGAGAGCCGTTCAGTTTCGACCCGACGGCCGCCCACCCTCCGATGACCTCGCTGCTCCTGGGTGCCGCTGGTTACATCGTCGGGCTCGACGGAGGCACGACGTCCTCGCTGCTCGTCATGGCCGCGTTGGGTGCCGGCGTCGTTCTCTGTGTCGGGCTGTTGGGCCGGTCCGTCGCCGGGCCGTGGGTCGGCTTGACCGCAGCCGCCTTGGCTGCCCTCGCACCGAACTTCTGGATGCCGAGCGGGATCTTGATGTCCGAGACGCCGGCCATGCTGTTCATGGCCCTGATCCTGTTGGCCGTCGTGCGCGTCATCCGACGGCCGACCGTGGGAGCGGCCGTCCTCTTGGGCCTGGCCTGCGGCGCCGAAGCGCTGGTGCGAGCTGAGCTGATCCTCTTCGTTCCCGGGCTCCTGATCCCCGCCACCCTGGTCGCCCGCGGGGTCTCGTTGCGACGGCGACTGCTCTTGCTCGGCGCGGGACTCGTTGCGACGACATTCGTTCTGGCTCCATGGGTCGGGCGGAACCTTGCCACCTTCCAGGACGCCACCTATATCTCCACGGGCACCGGTGGGACCTTGTTGGGGTCGAACTGCCCCCAGACCTACAGCGGGCCGGACCTCGGTCTGTGGAGTCTGAAGTGCGCAACCTCGCACAAGGTCGCTGGCGACGAATCGGTGCGGTCCGCCTGGAAGCTGCACGCAGCACTGCAGTACGCCGAGCACCACGCTGATCGGCTTCCGGTCGTGATGTTGGCCCGGGTCGGCCGCGCGTGGGACTTCTACAAGCCGCTCCAGATGGCTCACGTCGAGGTCGGCGAGGGGCGACCGCTCACGGCATCGCTGGCCGGTCTGGGCTTCTATTACACCCTGTTGCCTTTCGCCGTCGCCGGCATCGCGATTCTGCGACGTCGGGGCATTGACCAGTGGTTCCTGCTGGTGCCCGCCGGAATCGTCACCGTCGTCAGCGCGTTGGTCATCGCCTTGGAGCGCTACCGCGCCCCCTTCGAGGTGTGCCTGGTCGTCCTGGCCGCACCCGCCGTGGTGCTCCTGGCCCAGCGGGTCGGCGGCAGGCTCCTTGGAGATTGAGGGTCTGAGTCCTCAAAGCGCCGCGGGTGGCTTCGCTGCCCGGTGGCGAATGACGACCTGCGGACCGTTGCTGTCAGAGTTGAAGTGATTCAGGTGCCTCGTAGCGATCTCGCCTGTTCAATGGCTCGGAGCCGTAACTGGGCTCTGAGCCAGTCGCTCGACTGGCGTACTCGACCTTCTTGCAGGACGTGGTGTGTCCCCAAAGGGCCGTCTGTACGAGCTCCACACCGCCGGCACACCGGTATGCGTCCGTTCGTTTCGGGTGCGTGGTGCTCGTCGAGCTGAGCAGCAACATGCGAAGACTCAGAAGATGTCATTGGGCCTCCATTCGCAGTGGTCACTGCGCCGGACGCTACACCGATTCCGATGACTCGACGTTTGGAGCTGCCTGCGACTGGAGCGTGGTAGTCATCGGCAAGTGGGGTCACGGAACTGAACGGACTGGGGGCTCAGGTCTGATCCGCCTCCGGGTCGGTGGAAATAAGGCGAGACTTGGCCCCATGGCAGATGACCTCACACCACGGGAGCGCCAGATTGTGCTCACGGCGCTTTGGAATCACAAGCTGGCAACGGCGCGGCTGCACGCCTCCATCGAGGCCCTGGGTGCCGACGAGGTCTCGACCGGAATGTTGCTTGTAGCTGAGATCGATCGAGTTGCCGGGCGCCTCGGAGGTGACACCTATGCCCCAGCGTACGGACTCGGGCGACTCTGAGACCCCGGCGCCGGGGCGCGGTCCGCCGGGGCGGGGCACGATCGCCATCGCGGTCATCCACGTGGGCGCTCACGGCTGAGCTGGCCGAGGCACATCCGACACCGGCGGTTCTCAGGCGTATCCGCCCATGGTTTGCGAGGGTTGCCGTAACCGACATCGAGGCCGCACCAGGTCAATGCGTGATGGACGTCGGCCAAGTGCCACAAGGCCGAGTCGGGTCCCGTGTCGTCGTTGCCCAGGAGATGGAGGAGGACCCCCTCGGGCTCCATCTCGACGGACACGTCGGCCAGCGTAGGCCGGGTTGGTTGCTCGGCCGGCGTGGTGCGTGCGGGCGTCGAGGAAGCACCTGAGCCACGTGGCCGCGGTGGACCAATGGCGTCGCCGATCCTGGCGTGCACCGATGGAAGTGACGATGCATTCGGGTTGGGTTCAGCCTCGTATCACGTCGTTCCCAATGCGCCCTGCAGCGAACTTGTGACCAGGAGCCATGAGGCGACCCGCCCGCAGGACCAGCGAGCCTTGGGTCGGGGTGACTGGCCCTGCCCCGACCGCCCGGGGCAGGGCCAACGCGAGCCCGGGTGGCGTAAGCATTCCAGGCGAACCTTGGCGGCTCCTGGGCGTCTCTGCGAAGTGTCAGCGACGGAGAGCGGCGTCGGCGCGGCCCAACCGCCAGGCGGTTGGCGGGTTGGGCCGGCCCAAACCGCGCATTGGCAGAGCGGCCTCACCCCGAGCCGGGCGGTGGTCATGTTGCCATGGGCCCGGGGTCGGTGCGGGGCTGAAGGTGGCCGGGCTGCCCCTTTGTGCGCGACTCAACCGGCCAGGCGGCGCATTGCCAGCTGAGTCGCGCCCACACCCCCCGGTGCCTACCTGGGCGCCCACCAGGCTCTCACGAACCCCGCCCCCATCCCTGTTGACGGCGGGCCAGAGATTTCCCCTGCGTCAAGGGTCGAGATGGCGCTGGGGTTGGCAACCTTGGTGCGTCAGTGCGGCCAGCACCCCCTGCACCACTCCTGACACCACCATTGGCAGGGCGCTCGCCACATGCGCGTAATTGTCCACGTGACAGACACGGCTCCCATGTCATAGCCGGGCCATGGTCCTCATCTGGCTGCGATGTCGAGCCGAACTGCGCGTCAAATGGCGCGCATTCTTGGTCTTGGCCATGGTCGTCGGCCTGGGTGGTGGCGTTGCCCTGGCGGCATTTGCCGGCGCTCGGCGCACCGCCGCAGCGATGCCCCAGTTCGTCGCCTACAGCCTGCCTGACGATGGTGGGTTTCTCTTTGGGAGTGTGTCCTCTCCACCGGTGGCCACCGGTCCGGCGGCCAACTCGCTTGCTCTGTCTCCTTTGGAACAGCGCGTGGTCGATCTTCCGCAGGTCGTGGCCCACTTCAGAGCGCCGTACCTCTTTCTGACGCCTGATCCCACGGGTCACAACAATGGAAGCCTCAACACGATTGGTGTGGCCGACGCCGACCTGTTTCGTACAGTCGATCGTCCGTTGGTGGTCGCTGGGCGGCTCCCTGATCCCAACCGCCCCTTCGACGTTGCGATCAACGAGTTGGCGGCCGAGAAACACAATCTTCACGTCGGCAGCCACTTCCATCTGTACGCCTATTCGGCCGCACAGTTCCAGAACGGTGGACTCACCGGAGGGGTGGAGCTTGACAACCAGGTGCCTTCCGGCCCCTCGTTCACGGTTCGGGTCACGGCGATCGTAAGGTCGCCTCAAGACGTCAACGCCGTCAACCCATTGCTCGCCAAGGAGAATGTCTCATACGAGGGCCAACAGAATCTGTTCTTGACTCCGGCCTTCCTGCCGCGCATGGCCGCGGGGCTGGGCATCCCTGTCCAGCGGATCTCCGACATCAATCTCGTCGGCGTCCGCCTCCGTCACGGTGCCGCCGACTGGAAGGCTTTCTCATCAGCCGCTGATGCCATCGGGCACGGCCGGATCTTCGCGTCAGGCGGCAACGTGTACAACGTTCGGACGGCTGCGGCGAGTGCCGAGCGGGGCATTCATCTTGAGGTCGTAGCCCTGATCGTCTTTGGCGCATTGGCCGCATTGGTAACCCTCCTGCTCGTCGGTCAGGCCATCGCCCGTCAGGTCATGGCCCAGACCGACGACTACGTCACCCTGCGCAGCCTCGGGGCCATCAGGACCCAGGTGCTCGCCATCGTCTCGGTGCAGACGGCAGCGATCGGCGTGGTGGGGGGAGTTCTCGCCCTCGTCGTGGCGGCGGTGGGATCTCCGCTGATGCCCGTTGGCCTGGCCCGCCAGGCGGAGATCCACCCCGGCTTCGAGATCGATCTCGTCGTGCTCATCCCTGGATTCTTGGCCATCATTCTGCTCATCTCCGCCCTCGCCGTCCTCCCCGCGTGGCGAGCGAGCCGACGATCGGCGGCGTCGGCAGCCAGCGATACCTTCGAGACCCGTCGATCACCAGTCGTGCGGTCCCTGGCCCGGACGCCACTTCCGCTCGCCGCCAGCATCGGTGTCCGCTTCGGGCTGGAACCGGGCCGAGGGCGAGGCGCGGTGCCGGTGGTCAGTGCCATCGTCGGCGCGGTGGCCGCCGTGAGTGTTATCGCCGCCTCCCTGACCTTTGCGGCGAGTCTCGGACACCTCGTCGCGAGCCCACGAGAACAAGGGTGGAACTGGGACGTCCTCGTCGGCAATCCCAACGACCAGACCGACCGCATCGCGCAGGCCGGACCTCTGCTCGCCCACAATCGTCTGGTCGGGGCGTACTCGGCGATTGCGATATTGGCTGGTGCGAGCCAAGGAAATGCGATGGTGGACGGCAAACTGGTGGACACGCTGCTCGCCATCGACCCATTGCGGGGCTCGGTGCACCCACCGCTGCTCGAAGGCCACGCGCCGCAGGCCGACGACCAGATCGTGCTGGGAAGCCAGACGCTCCAGGGGTTGCACCGACACATCGGCCAGACCGTTGAGATAGGCAGCAACCCCGGTGGGCCGCCGATCACCCTGCGTATCGTCGGGACCATGATCTCGCCCTCCGTTGGTGACCTCTTCACGAACAACATGGGTGACGGAGGGTGGGTCTACGGGCCGGCGGTACGCCAACATGAGGCAACGACGTCGCCGAGCCCCAATGGTCCACCTCCCACCGTCTTCACACTCTTCGCCGTCCGCTACGCGCCTGGCGTCTCACCCGCGGCGGCATATGCCAGCCTGCGGCGGGACTTTGGGGCGACGGTTCTGAGACCATTGCCAGCTGAAGACGTCCTCAACCTTCAAAGTGTCGACCGCCTTCCTACCCTGCTGGCGGGCTTGGTCGTTCTCTTAGGAGTCGCAGCCGTGGGCAACACGCTCGTCAATTCGGTGCGACAGCGCCGCCGGGATCTCGCCATCTTGAGAACCATCGGGTTCGTGCGCCGCCAAGTGGCCGCTGTGGTTGCTTGGCAAGCCACCTTGTTGTCCCTTGTCGCCTTGCTCTTGGGTATTCCGCTCGGAGTGGCCGGCGGCCGGTGGGCTTGGAGCCTGGTTGCCTCGGGCATTGGCTCTGTGTCTCCCCCGGTGGTTCCGACCTTGGCCATCGGCTTGGTGATATGCGTTGCGCTGCTCTTGGCCAATGCCATCGCGGCGTGGCCGGGGTGGATGGCGGCTCGGGTTGCGCCAGGGGTCGTGATGCGCAGCGAGTAGATCGCCCAAACCCGATGGGGCCCCACGTCTGGGCCGCCTCAACTCAGATTCACGGCTCCCGTGACCATTGGCGGCGATCGGTGTCGATCCAAGCCGCGCCATGGTGAGATCTCCCGGCGCATGACCGCTCGCGAGGGCTGGCCGAGGCGATGCGAGTGCTTGTGCCCGGAGGGCGCCTTCTCATCGCCGAGCCCGACGCGCAGCGGTCCCCGTCTACGAGCGGCGAGCGGCGGATGAGCGCGACCCAACCCCGCACAATGGCGAGTGCGGGGTTGAATCGTTGGCCGGCCTCCCGAGATGCCCCATCCGAGGACGCAGGCACCTGAGACAGAGCTAAGTCGGCGACAACAAATACCTTCGTTTCGAGTCCCCCACTACCACACCACTGGCCGACTGCCGCCGGACCCGAACTCCCTCAGCCCCCTCAACCCCTCGAGCTGGTCGGGACAGGCCCAGACCAGGAACCACCGGTCACCTTTCGGCGAGAACCACCGCCCAGTCCACGCCGGCGGCGATGGACGGTGGTGGGTGGTTCAGTTAGACCGATCCGGCTCCGACGTATTCCCACTAGCCTCTACTCCAGATGACGCGCAATGTCAGCAACCTGACATCGCGCCGTCACCGGGAAGCGAACGAGTTGTTGGACTGGCTTGAGCAGGCAGCCTGCAAGGGAAAGACCGGCCCATTCTTCTCGAGGAGTGAGCTGGACATCGCTCGTGCTCGAGACCTGTGTGCGGGCTGTCCGGTTCGGGGCGAGTGTTTTGTCTACGCAATGAGCGACCAGAACCTCCATGGTGTCTGGGCCGGGCTCACGGCCAGGGAGCGTCGGGAGCTGCGCTGGGGACGGGTGGCGTAGGCCCGCGGTGGGTTCCGGCGCGACCGAAGACGCGGCTCGAACCACGACTTCCGCATGGTGGTGGCCCCCATGTCAGTACACATTCGGTACACACGCTTCTCATCGCGTTCGCACGGAGGACACCTGCGCTCTAGACAACATCCCTGCTCAGCAGCACGTCACGCGGTCTGGCACTCCTGCCGCTCGTCGTGGCAGTCGGGCTGAATGAGCTGAGCTCAGCCGGTCCACCCATCGCTGCTCACCGTCGGTACGCAACTGTTCGGGTGGTTCCCGTTGACGTAGGTGGACGAGAGAGTCACCACTTCACCCACCACGTTGTAGATGCCCCCGCCATCGAAGGTGGCCCTCTGGTTGGTGCCTAATTGCCGATCCCAGCGATGATCGACCCGTTGAGATGCTTCCCGGACATGTCCCCGTGGTTCGGAGCATCGCCGAACGTGAAGATCTTGCCCTGGGCCGACGTCACCCAGTAACCACCGCCATCGGAGGTGGAAAGGATGGCGGAGGCGAAGTCGAGGGCATTGAAGTTGTCGGACGCAGGAGAGCCCAAGTTGACCGCATCGCCGTAGGCGAAGACCTCGCCGTCGCTGAGGAGGATCCAGTACCCCCGGCCGTCGGGAGTCCGAACCGCCGAGGTCACCGTGCCATGACCCGGCGCCCCGAAGTAGGCGGCGTCGCCGAAGGCGTAGACGCTCCCGGTCTTGGTGACCATCCAGTAGCCGTTGCCGCTGGCGTCGGGCATGACGGCGACGGCCGTTCCAGAGCAGCCCTCGGTCCCGGGACAGGACCCGGCGAAGTGGGCGTCCCCGAAGGCGAAGACCCCGCCGTCGGAGGCGACCATGAAGTAGCCCTTGCCCGTGACCGAGGGCACGATGCCGACGATGGGAGCGTTGAGGCTGCTGCGGCAAGCCCGAGCCCGCCGGGTGCAGACCGAGGCCCGGGAATCGAGCCGACGAATCCGGCATCCCCGAACGCGAAGACCCCACCGTCGCTTGCCACCAGCCAATAGCCACCGTTCGCCAGCTGTCGGAGCGATGCCGACGACCGGGCGCTGGAGAGTGATGCTTCCCGTAGAGCCGTAGAACTGCGCCGATGCCGAAGGTGAAGATGCCGCCGTCGGAGCCGACGAGCCAGTAGCCGTGGGCGGTCGACGACGGCGAGGTACCCCCTGTGGTCGGGGCCGTCGTCGTCGTGGCCTTCGTGGTCGTGGTCCCGCTCGTCGTCGTGGTCGTGGTCCCGCTCGTCGTCGTGGTCGTGGTCCCGCTCGTCGTCGTGGTCGTCGTCGTCGGAGGGGCCTGCTCCCGTCGTACGTCGACCCGGCGTCTTGGGCCATGATGGCGGCATTCGAGTTCGAGTCGGTGTAGCCGCCGCTCCACTGCGCCCAGCTCACGGTGTCGCCCTGGTACATGGAGTCGAACGCGAACGGTCCGTTGTAGGTGTTGTCGCTGAAGATGACGTTCTGATTGTTGACCAGGTTCAGCGGCACGACGTAGCCGTCGTAGGGCGCGTAGGTGCCCCACTCGGAATAGAGGCCGACGAACCCGCAGCCATTGGCAGCGTGCAGCTTGGTGGAGCCGATGTTCGACGGCGTGAAGTTGAACGTGTTGTCGGTGACCAAGATGTTCTGGTTCTTCCAGCGGCAGTTGTCGAAGTAGTCGGGGGTCTGGCTGGGGGTGGCCGCGGCCGAGTCGTGCGCCGTGCACGAGGAGACGAGTAGATGCTCGGATTGTCGAGTGTGCAGTAGTCGCTGCGAGGTGTTGTCCGAGTTGGTCGAGCAGAAGCGGTCTGAGTCCTCGTAGAGGTCGATGCCGCCCCAGTTGTCCGTGAGCACATTGCCCGAGATCGACCGACTGGGTGTCGTAGGCACCGGGGACACTGGCGTCGCTCCCCGAGTTGTTGATCTCGATGGCGCCGGTGCCGGGGTTGTTCGGCCCGGCGATCCAGCCGTTGTCGACGAAGGTGTTGTCGGTGATCGAGACGTTGTAGGAGATCTCGTACTGGATCGCCACGTCCCAGTTGTGCGAGAAGTAGTTCTCGCTCACGTTGAACCCGGTGTTGTTGGTGTCCATCCACAGACCGACCGACTCATTGTCGTGGATGTAGTTGCCCGTCACCGTGGCCCCCAGATCGTTCCAGAACTTCGCCCCGCCCGTGCAGCCGCAGTACCCGGTCCCGTTGGTGTCGTAGTTCTGGGTGTCGTTGTAACTGATCTCGTTGTTGGTGATTGTCAGGTTGGAGACGGGGACCGAGTCCGAACCCGAGTAGGTCTGGAACCCGTACTGGCCGTTCTTGGTCAAGCAATCGTCGTTGAGCACGCCGTTCGTGATCCACCATCACGCCTGCGCCGTTGGGGTTGTCTTGAATGGTGGAGTTCTCGACCACCCACCCGCTACTGAGGTTCTGGTTGACGGCACCCTGTGACTGCGGAGCGGTGAAGTTCTCGATGGTCAAGTACTCGATCGTCACGTTGGTGCCCGCGCCAGCGATGGCGAAGTCGTTCTTGTCCTGACCGTCGATGATCGCGCCCGGGCCGCCGATGAACGTGTCGTTGTTGCCCGCGTCGATCTGGCTGTACTCACCGGTTCCCAGCGTGTGCGTGCCAGGTGCGAACCAGTAGGTCGTGCTGGCCGGGAGCGTGCCGGAGAACATCGCGCTGTTGTCGCCGGCCGGGACGGTCACCGCGCCCGCTGGTGCCGAAGAGGGCCCGGTGAGGAGCGCGGCGTTGCCACACACGGTGACGGGTGGCGAAGAAGGTGCCGAGGAGCCCGACGCGGTCGACGTCTTGAGAGCGGAGGGGTCGGTGATCCCGACAACCGCCAGGCCTGCGGCGAGCAGCGCCAAGGCCGCGCCGTAACCAACGAGGGCTCTCGCTCTGACCGTGTGTTGGCCGCGGACGGCGTGCCTGGGACGGTATTTCACGATGGCCGCAATGCGGTTTGGAGGGCGCTTGTTCTCGTCATATTGGCCACCTGGAGGGAGGTTGTTCATTTTTTGTTCGAGTCATCTTCGCGCCGGGATAATGCCCAGAAGGGCGCGGACGCAAACGCGGACGCGTCGGAACGAGGCGAGTCATGCAGATGCATCGCTCGGTGGTCCCGATCGGGAAATTCTTTACGGCCGTGGCATCCAACCAGGTCATCTCTTGGCGAACTCAGTCCTCGGCGAGTCCCATCCTTATCCTCCAGTTGTCCTCCTTTTCCCTCCAATAGTCCTCTCTCGATGCTGAACAAGTCCTCAACTAATCCTCAAATAGTCCTCAAATGGTCCGCAAATAGTCCTCAATACGTCCTCAAATACGCGCAGACCGAACGCCGCTCAACGCGCCGAAGATCGGCAGGGCTTGGCTGGTCTGATGGAGCGGTCCCGCGTGAAGCCCTGGTCGCAGGTTCGGGGGACCCTGCAACTCGGGCTCCGACGATCGGCGAACTCGAGGCCCTAGCCGGCGAGCGGCTCGGTGAACCTCCGGGAGCCGAGAATCTCGCCGGGCCGCGCCCATGCCTCGATGCGGGCGGCGATGTTCACCCCGAGCCCGTCGATGTCGTCACCACGCTGGGTGCCGACCGAACCGCCCGTCTGTTGACGCCTGTCCCGTGTGATGCCCGGACCGAGAACTGCGACGCTCGGCTCAGGCGGCAGAACCCCGGAACGGCGCGTCCCCGAAGGCGAACGCACCGCCGTCCTCCGTGACCATCCAGTAGCCCTGGCCGTCGGAAGTCGCCGCCATCCCGGCCACCGGAGCGTTCAAGGTGATGCTGCCCAGTGACCCCTCAAAAGCGGCATCGAAGGAGAAGATGCCCCCGTCGCTGGCCACCAGCCAGTAGCCGCCCAGGGTGTTCTGGGCGATTCCGACGACCGGCTTATTGAGGTGGGTGCCGCCCATGGAGCCCCAGAAGTGGGCGTCACCGAATGCGAACACGCCGCCGTCCGCGGCGACGAGCCAGTAGCCATTGCCATCCGGCGTGGACGCGATGCCCACGACCGGGGAATCGAGTGGCTGGCCGGGCTGGAGGACTCCGGGCACGGAGCCGTGGAAGGCGGCGTCGCCGAAGGAGAACACGCCGCCGTCGCTGGCGACGAGCCAGTATCCGGCGTGGTCGGTCGTGGACGCGATGCCCACGACCGGCGCGTTGAGCGCGGTGCCACCCATGGAGCCGAAGAACGGCGCAGTGCCGAGGCTGAACACACCGCCATCGGAGGCGGCCCACCAGTAGCCGCCGTTGGAGGCGCCCGCCACCCCGACCACGGGCGCGTTCGTGGTGGGCGTGCTCAGAGTTCCGGCGTTGCCGAAGTGGCTGGCGTCTCCCCCCCGGGTGACCAGCCAGTAGCCGCCGTTGTCCGGGGTGGGCGCGATCCCGACGAACGCCCCGGGGTTGTCGATGCCGACCTTCGGGGGGAGGAGCACGGAGCTCGTGGTGCCCCAGTCACGGCACGGCGACGTCCCCTGGATCGATGTCGCAACGGCACCCGCCGTGGGGCTCGATACGACGAACTCGTAGGGCAGGGTGGATGGGTCGGCGCAGTGCGGTGACCACTGCCACAAGATCTGAGGTGGGGGCTGGCCCGGCAGGAAGCTCACCATGAGGGTGTGCGATTGTCCGTTCCCGGTGACGTTGGTGGGCCGGATCCCTCCGGAGGTGGCGATGGTGCCCGTGACGGAGACCGTCGCGTTGCACGCCTGACCGGCTACGGCGGGCACCGCCTCGATGACGAAGATGAAGCTACCCAGGGCGCCCTGGACCTGGGGCGTGGACAGCGACATGCCACACCCCGACGCACCGGCGGGAGCCGGGCCGACATCGAGGGCTACAGAGGCGACCGAGAGGGTGCCGCCGGCGAGGGCGAGAGCTGCGACGAGTCGCCTGAGCCGACTCCGAGCGGAGAACCGCGAACCGGACATGGCACCCTCCTTGCTGGAGCCCCCTCCTGCACTCGTTGTGCTTGTCCTAGCACCATGTCGACGTCCGTGCTCAGGCGCAGGACGCGGGACGCGGGACGTCCGCATCGTGGCAACCTCCATTGCGCCCGGTCCACGACGGCGGGCTGCATTTCTGCGCCCTGGTGCACGCGGACACGGTTCTGTCCCCCCGCCACCCGTTGCGGGCGCGCCGGCGCGGCCTCCTAGGCCGGGGCGACCTTCCCCACCACCCGGAACCACTCGAGCGTGCGCGCCAGTCCCTCGTCGAGGGTGATCGGGCTGTAGCCGAGCCGCTGGTAGGTCTTGGAGTCCTCGTGGCGCTTGCGTGGGGGGCTGGCCTGCGCCGCCTTCTTGGCGATGGCGATCAGCGTCGGTCCGAACACCGCCAACAGCTCCGGATCGTCGGACGGCTCGACGTCGACCACCTCTCGGTCGAGGCCGGCCAGCCGGCACATCCTGGTGCAGGCGTCGGCCGTGCTCACCACGTCCTCGGGGCGGCCGTCGAGCATGTAGCGCTCGCCCGACACCCCCTTGTCCAGGGCCAGGATGCAGCCCCGTGCGATGTCCTCGGCGAAGACCCAGCTGACCGGGAACTTCAGGTAGCGCTCAATGCGCCCACGGGCGGCGGACAGGAGCACCCGGTTGAAGCTCGTCGTGCCGAGCGCGTTGCTGACCACCGGCGAAGGGCCGAAGATGGCCCCTGGGTGCGTACTGACCACGTCGTGGCCCGCCGCCGCTCGGGTCATGGCGTCGAGGAACGCAGCCATCTTGGTCACCGTGTACGGATCGTGGCTCGGTTCCTTCATGACCGGGGCGTCCTCGCGGTCGACGCCACCCGCGGTGTCGAAGAAGGTGCCGGTGCTCACGGCCACGACTCGGCGCAGGTCCTCCGCCTCGGCGGCGTCGAGCACGTTCTTGGTCCCCCCGATGTTCACCGCCTCGAAGTCGGCCATGTTCTGGCTGGCCCCGCCCAGCAGGGCCGCACAGTGGATGGCGGCATCGCTGCCCCGCGCCGCTCGCCGGACGGCCGCCGCATCGGTCACGTCGCCCGTGACCACCTCGACCCCGAGCTCAGCCAGCGGGCTGGTGTCGGCGGTCTCTCGGGCCAGGGCGCGCACCGCGTCACCCCGCTCCACCAAGAGCTTGCAGATGTTGGCGCCGGCCAGCCCGGTGGCCCCGGTCACCAGGACCGTCTCACTCACGAGGCGCTCACGAGGCGGCGTGAACCGGTGGCTCCTCGACGGCGCTGTCGACCTGGTCAGGGCTGTAGGGGATGACTGGCGCGCCCTGCCCGAACACGTCGAGGGTGTGAATGAAGCGGTGCAGGCCCATGGAGTTGGCACATGCGAACCCGAGCTCGATGATCTGCGCCGCTGTGAAGTGCTCGCCCAGGCGGCGGTAGAACTCGTCGTCGATGGCGTGGTGGTCGGCCGAGAGGAGGTCCAGGAACTCGACGGCCAGCCGCTCCTGCTCGTTGAGATCCGAACCTCCCGGGGCAACGAGGCAGGCGACGTCCTCCTCGGTGATCGAGTCGTGCTTGCGCGACTGCATGCAGGGCTGGCACTCCCCCAATTGGGCGCTGCGGATCCGCAGGAGCTCGAGGATCCTGCCCCCGAGGAGCGACTGCTGGCCCCACGTGGTCCTGGCCGCGTTCGTCATGAGGATCTGCGAAGTCTTGTAGGCGAAGATCTGCAGCGGGACCGGCGTGGCGTAGAGCCCGTCGGCCACTCCCTCCTCGATGATCCGGCGCGGCTCGGGCGCCATCTCTTCCAGCGGAATCGGCTCGATTCTCGGCACACAACCCCCCGACCGCCCCCGGACCTGACCGAATCCGAGGCCTCGCTCGTCTGTTGACCCACGTACTGTAACGGCCATCGATCGGCGATGACGTCGCTGGAGCCTCAGCGGTCCCCGCCCAGCCCGACGTGTGACGACATCCCTCCGTCGACGGCGATCATCTGTCCGGTGATGTAGCGGGACTCCTCCGAAGCCAGGAACACCACGACCTCGGCCACGTCCTCGGGCTGCCCCACGTACGGGGTCAGCGTGGCCCGCCCGAGCGAGGCCACGGTCGCCTCGTCCAGATGGGCGCGCACGGCATCGGTGATCACGAGGCCCGGGAGGATCGTGTTCGCACGGATGCCGCGCTTGCCGTGGCTCGTCGCCACGTACAGAGTGAGGGCGTTGACCCCGGCCTTGGAGACTCCATAAGCCGTGCGGGTGCGGTCGCCGTTCAGGGAAGCGCCCGAGGACATGTTGATGATGGAGCCGCCGCCCCCTTCCACCATGACGGGCACGGCGTGCTTGCACGTGAGCATCTGACTGGTCAGGTTGACCGCGATGGTCCGCTGCCACACGTCGAGCGACAGGCCGGTCACGGCGGTGTCGGCACCGAGGAAGTCCGAATCCGTGAGCGCGGCGTTGTTGTGGAGCACGTCGAGCCGGCCGAACCGTGTCGTGGCCAGGTCGATCGTCGCAGCCACCTGCTCCTCGACGGACAGATCGGCCCGGAAGGATGCCACCGCTCCCCCGGCACCCGCGATGTCAGCCGCGACCGACGCCGCTCGTTCCTCGTCGATGTCGACGACCACCACCGCTGCCCCCTCCCGGGCCAGGGCTCGTGCGCTCGCACCTCCGAAGCCGCCCCCGCCGCCCGTGACGATGGCCACCTTGCCTTCGAGACGATCCACGGCTCCTCCTCCGATCGGCGGCTTCGAGTCGATGATCGTCGGCGCGCCCGTGATCCGTTCTACACGTGGCCCGGACCTTGGCGGTTACGACCTGGTTCGTTGTTACCTCGCTGACCCACGACGCCGCTCGTCCCACACCTCACAGGACCCGGGCGGTCGGCGGTGGCGACGGCCTTCGATGATCTGCCCAGTCCCTGGTCGAAGCCGTGTCGAATCGGACTTGCGCAACCGAGAGGTTGACCCGGCACGCGGTCAATGCAGTTGGGTGCTGTCCTGATACAGAGCCGCCAAGGCGGCCGGGACCCAGCCGCTGTCCCACTGTGAGTGATCAGTTGTGACGGACCCATGGTGTGGAGAATTCCCTCGGAGGTCAACAGGGCGTCGTAGTCCGAGATATCGGTTTGGAACGCGTTGTAGCCACCGATCCAGATGCGATTGTTCGTCAGGAAGGGCGTCTTGTGCGCATCGACAAAGGCCTGGGTCAGTCGGTAGTTGGCCTGGAAGTTCGCATCGGTCCCGTAGTTGTCCGCCGAGCTCGTGCCGTACTCGTCGTACGACGACATGTCCGCGGGGAAGTCCCAGGACGCAGCCAACTGGAACAGGTCCGGATGCTTCAGGATGAGGTCCTGCGCTCCGATGCCGGACTTCGAGAACCCGATCAGCCAGTTCTGTTCGGTCCCGGTCGTCGACAAGTTCGCCTTGACCCAGGGCTCGAGGTCGTTCGTCATGAAGGTCTCGTACTGCAGGTTGGCGTCGAGTGGGTTGTCCGCGTACCAGGGGTCGATGGAGAAGGTCGGTTCGATGATCGTCAGGTTGTACTGGTCCTGTGCGTCGAGCGCGAGCATCGTGTCGAGCCCGTCGCCGAAGGTGGTTCCCAGCCCTGCCTCGACGGGAAGCACGAAGAGGAAGTTGTGTGCGACCCCCGCGGCGGGGTGAGTCGGGAGAAGAACGCGCAGCGTCTGGGTGCCGTACCCGTCGTTCGGGAGAGGTGAACGAGAAGTACTCGATGTTGTTGGCGTCGGTACTGACGTACTGGACCGAGAACCCGCTGCCCGTCTGGGTGACGCAGGTGACCGAGACGTTGGTGACGTTGGCCGTGCCCACCGTCCCCGAGGGGTTGGTCACCGAGCAGGTCTGCCCCGCCGGGTTGGTCTTGACGGTGACGTTGTAGGCGGCGCCCTGGGCCAGCTGGGTGCTGAAGGCGAACGTGCCGTTGGCGCTGATGCTCAGGTCGTTGCCGCCGTTGTTCTCGAGGACCACGGTGCCCGAGAGCCCCGAGACGGTGCCTCCGACCGAGTAGGTGGAGCCAGAGGTGCTGGTCCCCACGCCGACCCAGTTGTCACCTGTCGGGGAGCTGTAGGCGATGATGCCCGGCGCGCCCCCGGTCAAGGTGGTGTCGGTGGCCGTGATGCGCACGACGCCACCCGCCGAGAAGGAGAGGGTCGAACCGGTGACGCTGAGGTTCAGCTGGGTGCCTGCCGCCAGCGCGCCCGACTGGTAGGACGATCCGAGCTGGGTCCAGTTGCCACTGATGCGCTTGAACAGCATCAGCTCAGGGTTGCCGCTGTTCCAGAAGTAGATGCCGATGTAGAGGTTCTGGCCGCCGTTCTGGGCCCTCACCGCCGGACCGATCCACTGCCGCCGCTGAGCTGGGTGGCGGTGACCTCGATCTGGGAGGACTGGTCGCTGCTGTAGGTCTCTCCGGTGCGGATGTCGCCCGAGTACGAGGCCTTGGTGCCCGTCACCACCTGGGACGAGATCGCCAGCCCACCGTCGGTCATGTCGGTCCAGCCGGCCCCGAGCGTCCCGTTCGCCCGGTTGAAGTTGTCCGAGACCGAGCCGCTGCCCGTCTGGGTGACGCAGGTGACCGAGACGTTGGTGACGTTGGCCGCGCCCACCGTGCCCGAGGGGTTGGTCACCGAGCAGGTCTGCCCCGCCGGGTTGGTCTTGACGGTGACGTTGTAGGCGGCGCCCTGGGCCAGCTGGGTGCTGAAGGCGAACGTGCCGTTGGCGCTGGTGCTCAGGTCGTTGCCGCCGTTGTTCTCGAGGACCACGGTGCCCGAGAGCCCCGAGATGGTGCCTCCGACCGAGTAGGTGGGAATGGTGACGCAGGTGACCGAGACGTTGGTGACGTTGGCCGCGCCCACCGTGCCCGAGGGGTTGGTCACCGAGCAGGTCTGCCCCGCCGGGTTGGTCTTGACGGTGACGTTGTAGGCGGCGCCCTGGGCCAGCTGGGTGCTGAAGGCGAACGTGCCGTTGGCGCTGGTGCTCAGGTCGTTGCCGCCGTTGTTCTCGAGGACCACGGTGCCCGAGAGCCCCGAGATGGTGCCGCCGACCGAGTAGGTGGGGATGGTGACGCAGGTGACCGAGACGTTGGTGACGTTGGCCGTGCCCACCGTGCCCGAGGGGTTGGTCACCGAGCAGGTCTGCCCCGCCGGGTTGGTCTTGACGGTGACGTTGTAGGCGGCGCCCTGGGCCAGCTGGGTGCTGAAGGCGAACGTGCCGTTGGCGCTGATGCTCAGGTCGTTGCCGCCGTTGTTCTCGAGGACCACGGTGCCCGAGAGGCCCGAGACGGTGCCTCCGACCGAGTAGGTGGAGCCAGAGGTGCTGGTCCCCACGCCGACCCAGTTGTCACCTGTCGGGGAGCTGTAGGCGATGATGCCCGGCGCGCCCCCGGTCAAGGTGGTGTCGGTGGCCGTGATGCGCACGACGCCACCCGCCGAGAAGGAGAGGGACGAACCGGTGACGCTGAGGTTCAGCTGGGTGCCTGCCGCCAGCGCGCCCGACTGGTATGAAGCTCCGAGCTGGGTCCAGTTGCCACTGATGCGCTTGAACAGCATCAGCTCAGGGTTGCCGCTGTTCCAGAAGTAGATGCCGGTGTAGAGGCTCTGGCCGCCGTTCTGGGCCCTCACCGCCGGACCGATCCACATGCCGCCGCTGAGCTGGGTGGCGGTGACCTCGATCTGGGAGGACTGATCGCTGCTGTAGGCCTCTCCGGTGCGGATGTCGCCCGAGTACGAGGCCTTGGTGCCCTTCACCACCTGGGACGAGATCGCCAGCCCACCGTTGGTCATGTCGGTCCAGCCGGCCCCGAGCGTCCCGTTCGCCCGGTTGAAGTTGTCCGAGACCGAGCCGCTGCCCGTCTGGGTGACGCAGGTGACCGAGACGTTGGTGACGTTGGCCGCGCCCACCGTGCCCGAGGGGTTGGTCACCGAGCAGGTCTGCCCCGCCGGGTTGGTCTTGACGGTGACGTTGTAGGCGGCGCCCTGGGCCAGCTGGGTGCTGAAGGCGAACGTGCCGTTGGCGCTGGTGCTCAGGTCGTTGCCGCCGTTGTTCTCGAGGACCACGGTGCCCGAGAGCCCCGAGATGGTGCCTCCGACCGAGTAGGTGGGAATGGTGACGCAGGTGACCGAGACGTTGGTGACGTTGGCCGCGCCCACCGTGCCCGAGGGGTTGGTCACCGAGCAGGTCTGCCCCGCCGGGTTGGTCTTGACGGTGACGTTGTAGGCGGCGCCCTGGGCCAGCTGGGTGCTGAAGGCGAACGTGCCGTTGGCGCTGGTGCTCAGGTCGTTGCCGCCGTTGTTCTCGAGGACCACGGTGCCCGAGAGCCCCGAGATGGTGCCTCCGACCGAGTAGGTGGAGCCAGAGGTGCTGGTCCCCACGCCGACCCAGTTGTCACCTGTCGGGGAGCTGTAGGCGATGATGCCCGGCGCGCCCCCGGTCAAGGTGGTGTCGGTGGCCGTGATGCGCACGACGCCACCCGCCGAGAAGGAGAGGGACGAACCGGTGACGCTGAGGTTCAGCTGGGTGCCTGCCGCCAGCGCGCCCGACTGGTATGAAGCTCCGAGCTGGGTCCAGTTGCCACTGATGCGCTTGAACAGCATCAGCTCAGGGTTGCCGCTGTTCCAGAAGTAGATGCCGGTGTAGAGGCTCTGGCCGCCGTTCTGGGCCCTCACCGCCGGACCGATCCACATGCCGCCGCTGAGCTGGGTGGCGGTGACCTCGATCTGGGAGGACTGATCGCTGCTGTAGGCCTCTCCGGTGCGGATGTCGCCCGAGTACGAGGCCTTGGTGCCCTTCACCACCTGGGACGAGATCGCCAGCCCACCGTTGGTCATGTCGGTCCAGCCGGCCCCGAGCGTCCCGTTCGCCCGGTTGAAGTTGTCCGAGACCGAGCCGGCGGCGAAGGCCTGCTGCTGCAGGGCCAGCACGGGGACGATCAGCACTCCGACGACCAAGGCTCCGAGGATCAAGGCCCTAATGAGGAGACCACGACTCGAATGCGACCTGGTAGAAGGCATTGTCAGCGGGCTGTCCCTTCGCTCTCGTTCGTGTCCTGATGCAGCCCGCGTGCGAGGACGAGAACGCGAAGGATCAACGGGCAGACAGTCAACGCGCCCCGTGGTTCATGAGTGTCCTTCGTCCCCCTGCACCTGGTCCTACTCCCCTCAGAGCAGTCCCAACCGACGTTGATACAACTCTCGGGCACGGTTCGGCGCTGCCGGCGCCTCGATAGCGCAGGCGCCACTCGGCCCCTCGAGACCGGGCAGGATTCCTGGCGCCTCACCTCCACCCTGTGCGAGCCCGCAGGCGGAGGGTCTCGAACTGGTGGGCGGGCCTGGGTCGACCCCGATACGACAACGGGGCGCCGGCCGACGCTGCGTGACCACGATCATCAAGATGTTACGTGACCACGCTCACCAAAATTGCAGTTCAGAGGCTCTGCAATCTCCATTGCATTTGCATCTGAACCGAGGCCCAGACGACAGGGCAAAGGAGTCCCAGAGCAGCGCCTGCGACCGGTTCTCGCAGATCTGCTCCGGACCGGAGCAACATTGCCAACCCGGGCACCTGGCCTCTCGTCGGGTTCCACCCCGGAGCCAGGCGGTATCAGCGTCGACGCCACGTCCTCCAATACCCGGCGAGACGTCGACGCTCGTCGGACTTCGAGATGATTTGAGGGATGACGAATGAGAGTCCTCGTCGCAGGTGATCGCGGCTACATCGGAGCCGTCCTGGTCCCGTTCTTGCGCGCGGCGGGGCACACCGTGGAGGGCCTCGACCTCGACCTCTACGAGGGGTGCGACCTCGGCCCGGGACCCGAGGAGACTCAACGCCCGACCCTCGACATGAGGGAGGTCGAACCTCGCCACTGCGCCGGCTACGACGCCGTGGTCTGTCTGGCCGCGTTGTCCAACGACCCGGTCGGCCACCTGAATCCGGCAGCGACCTACTCCATCAACCTTGACGGGACCATCCAGCTCGGTCGGGCCGCCAAGAAGGCCGGAGTCGAGCGCTTCATGTTCGCGTCCTCATGCAGCCTCTACGGCGCTGCCGGCTCCGAAGCCGTCACCGAGGTTGCGGAACTGTTCCCGGTGACACCTTACGGAGAGACGAAGGCCATGGCCGAACGGGAGCTCTCTCGACTCGCCGACGACTCCTTCAGCCCGACCTACCTTCGGAACGCCACCGCGTACGGATTCTCGCCGCGGTTGCGCCTCGACATCGTCGTGAACAACCTGACCGCCGCGGCCATGACCACCGGCAAGGTGTCCCTCGAGAGCGATGGGTCACCTTGGCGGCCGTTGGTGCACGTGGAGGACATCTGCCGCTCGTTCCTCGCCCTGCTCGAGGCTCCACGCGAGTTGGTACACGACGAAGCGTTCAATATCGGTCGGGCGGAGGACAACGTGCAGGTCCGCGACATCGCTGAGATGGTCCGTGAGGCGGTCCCGGGGTCGACGGTGTCACTTGCTGCCGAGGCGGGACCGGATCTGCGCAACTACCGCGTTGACTTCTCGAAATTGGCCGCCACCTTCCCGGACTTGGTCCTCCGCTGGAACGTACCCGCAGGAGTGCAGGAACTCGTCCGCGCCTACTCCGAGTACCGCTTCAGCCATGACGACTTCGTCTCATCGCGCTTCGTCAGGCTTCGCCGAATCCAGGAGTTGCTCTCCGCCGGTGTCATCGACGAGATGCTGCGCCGCCGGCCCACTGCGGACGTGTCGGCTGGCGGCCGTCATGTCGCGCCGGGACTCAGCTGACGACGTCACCTCTGCGGACTTGCCCGTGGCTGCCCGACGATCGTCCCTCGTCGCGTCGCTCCGCTGCGTGACCGGATATCACAAGAGACGAGACGCGACCGAGAGCGGTGGCGCCTGACGGTCGCGCGGCGACATTGCCGTGACCGGGAGCGGCCACGGAATGGCGAGGTCGGGATCGTCGAATGCGATCGTTACGTCTTCCGCCGGGTCGTGCGGTCTGTCAATCCGATAGGCCACGTCTGCGGGATCGGAGAGGGCCTGAAACCCGTGCGCACACCCAGCAGGTATGTAGAGCGACACCTGTGTGTCGTCCCGGAGTTCGAAGCTCTCCCAGTTGCCGAACGTGGGCGACGGAGGCCGCAGGTCGACGACGACGTCGAAGACTGCTCCGTACGAGCACCGTACGAGCTTCGCCTCGCCGTCACCACGTCGAACGTGCAGCCCTCGTACCACGCCCAGCGACGAGCGAGAGACGCTGTCCTGGCAGAACCTCTCCGCATCGATTCCCGCCGCGCGCATGAGCTCGACGTCGAACGTCCGGCAGAAATACCCACGCTCGTCACGATGCGGGGTGGGTACGAACAGAACTGCGCCGGCGATCCGCCGAACATCCCGGACCTCCACGGACCGACCCTCGGATGGGGACGCCGCGGAACTGGGACTTGCACGACCTTCTTGGGTCGCCTGCCCGATCGAACTGCTTCGACCGCTCATGACGAGCACCTCCGCTCGCCGCGAGCCTGCCCACGGAGGGGCAGGGTCACGCTGGTGCCCTGCTGCGTCCGGCCACGATGGCGTCAACTTGGATGGGAGGCGCCCCAGAGAGGGGGTCTTCAGGCAGATGTTCCCTCCGGACGGCCCGACCGACCACGGGTAGTGCCCGGGAGGCGATCCAACCGGCCAGGATGCTGTAGCACTCTCTTCGGTCGGCGGTCGACAGCGGCGCTTGCCTGATCGCCGCGACGTAACTCCAGAGGTACTCGCCGTATAGACGGACGACGGGGTGCCGCAACCGGTCTGCACGTCGAGGATCGAAGATCACGCACCGATCACGCACGCTCTGGGGTTCCCGTCCATGGTGCTCGCGACGAAAGTAGAGCCAATCCGGCACCTGCTGGAACCGGCCGTGCAGGGCGAGCTCGGCGCTGTACGTCCGGTCCGCGTGGTGGAAGCTGCCCTGCCCCCTCATCCGTCGCAGAGCCCGGGTCCGGATGACGCCGTACTCGTAGTCGTGGCAGCCCTCGAGGAGCACATTGCGGAACCTGTCGGGCGCCCGCAGGGAGTCCATGGCCACTCCCTGCCCGAACGTGCCGATCACGGTACCGGACCCGTCGATCATCGCGGCCCATGCGTGGGAGAGCACCGCGTCCGGGTCCTCGTCGAGCACGTCGACACAGCGCTCAAGAAGGTCGCGCGCGTACAAGTCATCGTGGGCCGCACACTTGAACAGCTCACCTCTCGCCTCCTCCAGGACGAACACGTGGTTCGGGATCAGGCCGATGTTCCGTTCCTGTCGGACGTACCTGATCCGGGAGTCCTGCTCCGCATAATGGCGGCAAATGTCAGCGGTTCCGTCAGTTGATGCGTTGTCCGATACGATCAGCTCGAAGTCCTCGTACGTCTGCCCCAGGATTGCCTCCAGGGCCTCGCCGATGAATCGCTCTCCGTTATAGACCGGCAGACCGACGGTCAGTCTCGGAGTCGGGGGCAGACTCCTCACGGGGACGATCTCGTTTCGGGAGCCGACCCCCATGCGTCCCGCGTCGACGCGATGTCTCCCACTGTGGCGGTCAGGCATTGAGTTCCTCCCGCGCCGGCGGACCGAAGACGAGAGTCGATCCGGCAGGAGGAGCACCGAACAACCGGCTCACCACATCCTCATCGAACGGTGCCCCATCCGACACTCGGCGGAAGTCCCGAATGGCGGTGCCCGTGCAGTCCGCATCTACCACCGGAGCACCCCGTCCCGCCAGGAGGTCGGCAACATCGACCGTCCGGAAATCGACGCTGAAGCGGGCTCTTCCCGACGTATTCGGGATCGTCGCATGCAACTGGGCCCCGGAGAACATCATCACCGAACCCGGCGCCGGGATCACGGTGAGCTCGTCGACCGGTGTGTAGTCCGAGGCCGACGGGCGGACCTGCCGTTCGTCGGAGACCTGGGACGCCGTCGTCAGGCGGGCCGTGTTGTTGCGGTAGTAGTCGAACTCACCGGAGCTGTTCGTGACAACTCGATCGAAGCTCGGCAGGTCGAAGCGCATGGCGTTGTCATCACGGACGGGGAACACCGGGAGCCACCAATTGATTTGCTGCCGGGGGGCGCTGTACCAGACATCGCGGTGCCACGGGAAGGCATAGGCGATCCCTGTCGAGAGGTGTCCCACGGGAAACGCGGTCCGAGGTTTGGGGACGTCGCAGTGAGTTCCCTCAGCGCCGAAACCGGCCTCGCGGATGATCTCAGAGACCAGGTGCTTCGACTCGGGAGCGTGGATGAAGCGGGGCTTCCACGAACCGAGCAGTTTCGCCATTTCTGCCTTGTCGATGTGCTGGTGCGCATGCTCGGGATCGTAGGGTTCGAAGAGATCGACGAGTTGCTCACGGATGTAGTCGACGAAGCTGCCCAGCGAGGGCAACTTGGTGAGGATGACCACGTTGCCTTCGTAGATGATCTGCCGCATGCGGTCGGCCGGTACGTCTGGGTCGACAAGGATGCTCATGTCCAGGACCTGTCCGCTCTCCTCTCGGTGTCTCCGCCCTGCTCTGCAGACTGACGCTGCGACGAGACCATCGGCGTGAGCACCGCCTTCGTGCAACTGAACGCTTCTGAGTACGGCGCCCGGCATTCCATGCCTCGGAGCCGGCTCAACCCCACGAAGACCTCATCGTCCCACCAGTCGCGATGCGCCTGGGAAGGGAAACACTTGTGCAGCAACTCGACCTTGCGCCGCATGACCTCCGGTGTCAGTGGGAAGTACATCGAAGGACGGTCGAGATCACCGTCCCACTTCGGGATCTCGTAGGACAGGCAGAGCTGGTCCCGAAAGACGGTCGGCAGCACTTGACCGATCGTTCGATGGTCCTGATGAGCATCGTTGCTCGATGGCGCGAGGATGATGTCGGGCGTCGAGGTCCGGGCCACCTCCTCCAGGGTGTCCTTGACGCGGTCCCACACCACCGGGAGCCGACCTTCGGGCAGGTGATGCAGGTCGATGGCCAGGTCGGCCCCGGGGAGGAACGCTGCGGCGGCCCGGCGCGCCTCAGCGTGGCGTTCTTCGGTTCCGGTGAGGACTACGTATCGAGCGCGCAATCCAGGCCGGTTCTCGGCCAGGGTGAGAAGGGTCCCTCCCGCCCCGATCTCGATGTCGTCCGGGTGAGCGCCGATCGCCAGCACTGACAGGGGTCGACCCGCCGACAACTCGAGAAGCAAGGGAAGCACGGGCGTTCAGCGCTCCACGGCCAGCGACGCCGACGAGGCCGGTCTCGCAGGGACGGCGTCACCCGATGCCTCGAAGGTTGGAGCAGGAAGCCCCGATCGCTCCGGGTCCCAAATCATCCAGGGGCAATCAGCTCTGTGGTACCGCTCGTCGAGCTGCGCCCGCTCCTTCACTGTGTCGGCGGGCGACCAGTAGCCCTTGTACGGATAGGCCGTGACACGACCTTGGCGGACCAGTCGGACGAGCGCGTCCTCGACGAGATCCTCGTCCTCGTTGAGCTCGTCGAAGATCTCGGGCCGGAAGACGAAGTAGCCGCCGTTCTCCCAGTGACGCAGATCGCGCATCGGCGTCACGCTGGTGATCAGCCCGTCATCACCGATGTCCACGGCGTGGTGAGAGGATTGTGGGGGGACGGCCAGGAGACTCGCTACTGCTGTGCTCGCCTCGAATCGCTCGATCATGTCAGGCAGTGGCGCGTTCGTAAGGACGTCCGCGTAGTTCGCCATGAACATTGGTTCATCGTCGAGAAAACGGCGGACCCGGCGCAACCGTTCGCCGATCGGCGAGTTCAGACCAGTGTCCACGAAAGTGATCCGCCAGTCACAGATATCTGTCCGGAACAGGGTCGGCTCGTGGTTCCCTCTCTCCATCACGAAGTCATTGGAGCGGGTTTCGTCGTAGTTGAGGAAGAAATCCTTCACCGCCGAGGCGCCATATCCGAGACAGAGAACGAAATCGGTGTGCCCGAAATGCGCGTAATAGCGCATGACATGCCAGAGCAACGGCCGCTCACCTACCAGAGCCATCGGCTTCGGGCCGGTCGTGACGCCGTCACGCATCCGCATCCCGAGCCCGCCGCAGAAGAGAACTACCTTCACTGTCTACACCTCACTCAGACGATCTCGAGTTCTGGAATCGGAAAGACGAACCGTGCCCCCCACGACCGTGCGTAGGCGAGCTGGTCGCTGATTTCGTCCCGCAGATTCCAGGGCAGGACGAGGATGTAGTCCGGTCGGGTCTCGGACAGATGCTCGGGTGCGAAGATCGGAATGTGGGTACCCGGTAGGAACTTTCCTTGTTTCACGGGACTCCGGTCCACCGTGTAGCACAGCAGATCCTCCCGTATTCCGCAGTGGTTCAGCAGCGTGTTCCCCTTGCCCGGAGCGCCGTACCCGGCGACGGACCGGCCCTCCCTGGCGGCGTCTATGAGGAAGCTGAGCAGGTCGCTCTTTGATCTTCAAGACCTCTTGGGCGAATCCGGCATGACCGGCCAGAGTGTGCAGGCCGGCACGTTCCTCCTCGTCGAAAAGGGCCTTCACCCGCTCGGTCGGCCGATCCGGGCACTCCTCGGGGCGAGCAAAGACACGCAGGGAACCGCCGTGGGTGCCGAGCTCTTCGACATCGACCACTCGCAATCCGGCAGTAGCCAGCGCCCGAGTGGCGGTGAGCAGCGAGAGATACGAGTAATGCTCGTGGTAGATGGTGTCGAATTGTCGCCGTTGCATCAGGCGAAGGAGGTGGGGAAACTCCAGGCTGACCAGTCCAGTGTCCTTCACCAATGCCCGTAGGCCTGCCGCGAAGTCACGGATGTCAGGGACATGCGCGAACACGTTGTTGGCGACCACCAGGTCGGCCTCGCCCGTGGCGCTCGGCGATGTCGCTTCCCGTCGTGGAGCCGAGGAACTCCACCACCGTGCGGATGCCCAGCGACTGGGCCGCCTCGGCCACATTCTTCGCCGGCTCGACGCCCAGGACCGGAATGCCTCGGGCCACGAAGTGCTGCAGCAGGTACCCGTCGTTGCTGGCCACCTCGGTGACGAGATCGTCCGCCGTGAGACCGAGTCGGTCGACCATCGCGTCTGCGAACCGCTTGGCGTGGGCCACCCAGGAATCCGAGTATGACGAGAAGTATGCATAGTCGGAGAAGATGTCCTCCCCCGACACATATGCCGGCAGCTGCACGAGCAGGCAGGACGGACACTGGCGTACGTGTAACGGGTAGAAGATCTCGGGTTGGTCGAGAGCGTCCGCCGAGACATAGCTCTCACACAAGCGGAGACATCCCAAGGTCAACGAACGTCTGGCTGAGGAACGCACCGCACAAGCGGCAATCACACTGGGACAACACGACTCCCTCATCCGACCACGAGCGAACGGGAATATGAGGTATGGACCTGCACCTTTGATACGACTGATACGCCACTCCCCGGGGCCCGCGAAGGACAGTCGGGCCTCGGGCGGCAAGGGCCGATGGTTCGCTTCGCGACGACATGACCGAGAACCGGTCAGCCCCTAGGCCCTGCGACCTCTCAGGTACGTCGCCGGCAGACGAAGAGGTACTCGACACCCAACCAATTCGCGATCAGCGGTAGGTTCACGTTGACATACATGTTCGGTACGCGTACGAACCACCGTGTGGGCTCGCTGTGATTCCAGTTGAGGGCCGTCGGCATCTGCCTCTCGATCACGAAGAAGTCCGCCAAGTTGTCTCGGAATTGTGCCGGGGGCTGGATGTTGCTGTAGGGCCAGTAGTAGTCGGGATGCCGGTGATTGAAGTTCACGTAGCTGCAGACGAACCGGCCGCCAGGGGCCAGCAAGTCAGCGATCTCCTCGAACTTCTTGGATTGACGATCGGCAAGGTACTCGAAGAGCCCTTGGGCCACGATGATGTCGAACGGCGCGTCATCGGAGCTGATCGGCTCCTGCAGGATGTCGCATTCCTTCAGGTTCGGCGACGATTCATGGATCGCGATGTCAATCCCGTAGTACCCGATGTTCGGCTCGAGTAGGCGGCCGAGTGTGGCGGGCCCGCACCCCACATCAAGAAGTCGGCGGGGGTCCCCAGCAGCCAGGTGGTTCACGAGTCGCGCCACCTTGAGCATTCGATGATGCGGTCGGGCGTACTTCGTGTTCTCGTCAGCCCAGAAGTCCCTGTTGTAGACGGTTCCGGATGATTCGGTCATGCAGGTTCCTACCTCTTTGGAAGGGGGCCGCTTGCGACAGCGGCACGGCGATCGGGTGGAAAGTCGACGTTGACCCGGTTCGGAGCACGGAAAGCGAGTCGCTGCCTCACGGGTCGGGGGTTCCCACATGTGCGACATACTCGAGGGCCGCATCCCCACCCGAGCTTTCGGAGTGCAGGGCTTCCGCATCGATCCATCTCGCCACCCGAGTTCTCGACCTCCGGGAACGCCATTCGGACCTCTGTCAGCAGGTCCGGCACGAACAAAAGGACGGCGCGTGGATGGATCGATGGTCAGCTCCGACGGACCGACGATCGGAATGTCCGTACCCGGCATGCGCAGCCCCTGCTTGGATGGTGAAGCGTCGACAATCGCAGGGAGAAGTCGGCGGTCTACCCTGGCTCTGCACAGGAGCGCGACCGCACGCGACGCGGCGCCATAGCCCACGACGCTCGTCCCCATTGCCCGCTGAGCGAGCAGCCAGTCGCGAAGCCCCCGGGTGTGCGCCTCAGCGTGCTCCTGCAAGCACCCGACGGCCACGGGGTCGCGAACTCCCAGGAGGGAGTCCTCCGAGCAGCAGCGCATCCACGGATCCGTCGGCGGCCACCGGATGATCCGGCTGCCGGACGGCAGCCAGCAACACCGTGCCGCCGTAGAGGTCGAAACACCATGCCGCTCCTGGACTGAATCCATGGGTTGCCAACATGCCGACGAGGGCGCTCGTCGAGTAGTACGCGAAGTGCCCATGACGGAGGGCGTTCCACTGCCGAAGGCGGATGATCGTGCCGAGCGAGTGGTAGTGAAGCAGGAGGACGCCGCCGGGTGCGACCCGAGACACCCGCTCCGCCAGGGCAGTGGCCTGATCCGCGTCGTGCATCATGCCGAACGAGTCGATGACCACGTCGGCGGGGTCCCCATCGGCCACCGGCATGAGACCGCGGTCGGACAGAGGGCCAAGCCACGAACCTCCATGGGGACTCGCGAATTCCGCTACCCGACTTCCATTCGTGATCCATCCTGACCTCGCAAGGCGTTGGACGGCGTCGACAGACTGTTCGACCAGCGCTGCCGGCTCGGCGCCCCGCGGCTCTTCGGCCACAATGGGTTCGCCGATCAGTTGCGCCAGACCGCAGGAAGAACACAACCACATCTGAAGCGAATGGCAAGGGTCAGGGCCCAGGTCGCGCCGGTCCGGGAAGTAGTCGCACGCCGGCTGCTCTCCCAGGTCGAGCACCACGTTGCCGGACCTCTTGGAACACGAGCGGCAGATCGTTCCATTCGTCACGTGCGCTCCCCCATCGAGCACGCCGACAACACGGTGGGTGCGCCGGTCGGCCTCGGGGTCATACCGTCTCACGGCCTACGAAGGTGCGCCCCCATTGACCATTGGTACGCGACGTGGGGCTGCCTTCGCAGAACACGACCTGATCCAGCTCGTCGAACTGGACCTCGAGCAACCGGGACATCTCCTCGTTTCTGGCCATCAGGGACTTGCGCAATTGCTCAGCTCGGATCTCCATTTGGAGAACCTGTTCTGTCACGGCGCCGATGTCGAGCGAATCAACCGAATGGGAGAACTCGGCCAGGCCCATCTCGGACATGAGCGCCTGGTGCTTCCGCGAGTAGCCAACTGCAATCGTCGGCTTGGCCAGTTTCAGCGCGGCGATGAGATTGTGAAACCGCGTCGCGATGATCGCTCCAAGAGGCTCCATCGCCTTCATGATGTCGTCGAAGGTCGACACTTGTTCGGCGACCACCCAAGAGTCATCCAGTGCCGGTCGGGAGGCCCGCACCTCGGCAAGGATCTCATGGAGGGTCGCGTCGTCGGAACCGTCAGTATCCCCGATGAACAGCCGGACTCTGCGTCCGTGGTCAACGAGCCACTCGACGATCGTCGTGATGCTCTCCACGTACTTGGCGTAGATATCCCGAGCGTGGTCACGGTCGTCGTTCGAGCCGCCATACGCCATGATTCCCACACCAATCGTGGACCAGTCTCCCTGGCGACTGGAATCGTCGGTGGGAAGGGGAAGAGAGAACGCCAGGTCGGGGAAGACCGAGTCGACGGCATCCAAACCTCGTCGGCGCATCGCCTCGCGAGAGCCGGTGTCGCGGTAGGAGCGGTAGAAGGCGAGCCGCGCGGCCCAAGTGGACAGCCATCGCGTGGCCCGCCGTTGGATGAGACCGGCCCCGACGCTGACCAGCGCCACCTTGGTTCTGAAGAGCCTGCCAGATGCACTGAGCAAGAAGAGCCCATAAGGGGTGTTCCACGGTCGCAGTGGCAGGCTCGCCTCCAACACACCGGCGCCGGGCACGATCACCACCTCGTGGCGGCGCACCCAGGCCGAGATGCGAAATACATCGAGGATCCGGCTCGGCACTCTCACGAGGCTGGCCGGCACAAACGAGAGGTGGTCCTTGTGGCGGTCGTACCAGAACATCTGGAGCGCGTCGATGCCGTAGTGCTCGGTTACCCACTCCGGTCCTGAGCACATGACGTCGATCACCGCCGAGGGGTGTCTGCTCCGCAGGTACTGCAGCACCGCCTCCATCGAGGCGTCGTTCCCGATGTTGCCCGACCCGAGGAGCCCGAAGAGGCCGATGCGAAGCCCTTCGCCGCGAAGCCCTTTGCCCGGCTGCTCGCGACGTGTGCTCATGCCTCCGCCCGTGACACAGCTCGTCTTTCGCAGACGAGTGGCCGAGATCTCACCATGTTTCTCTCAGCTCCTCGGCGGTTTGGAGGATGGTCGGATGCGTACGCGCGTAGCCATAGCGACAATGATCCCGCTCGTAGCCAGGAGCAACGAGGGCCCGTCGTGATACACGATTGGGCAGGTACTCGCCGAGCGAGCCGTCCCGCCACCTCCGGGACCAGACGACACGGTCTCCCTAGCTGTTCACGGCCGTCTGGCTGAGCTCCATCTCGGCGAGGATCTGTCGCAGGTGTTCAAGGCAACGTCCCCTCGTCGGTCCGATGCTCCCAATCGGCATGCTCAGCTGCTCAGCGATCTCCTTGTAGGGAACATCGTCGTCGCCCATCAACAGACCGAGAAGGCATCGGCAACGCGGGGAGAGCCGCTCCGAGGCCATCCGTATGGCTCTGACCTGCTCGTCCTTCAAGAGTCCGGCATCGAGAGGATCGACATCGTCATCGGCCATGAGGTAGACCGCATCGGTCATGGAGACTGTGGCACGCCGTGTTGCGATCCTCAGGCTCTCACGTCGCGAGGTCGTGGCCAGCCACGCACCGAGGCGCTCTGGCTGTTCGAATGCGGTCCAGGTTCTCCACGAGGCGCAGCCATGTCGTCTGGGATACCTCGGCGACGTCAGCGTCGTTCGAGCCGGCACTGCCGGGCAATCGCGGCCACCAAGCCGCCAAAACGCTGGATGAGCGCCTCCCACGCGGCGCCCGTGCCAGCACGGGCCTCCGCCACGACCCGAACCAGCTCGCCATCGTCCAAGTGCTTCGCCGTCGACACCCGATGGCTCGTCTCGGCCAACTCCGCCACGTGATCGATCGCCACCAGAATCCTCCCGATCCCTTCCCCGGGGATCCCTCGACCTCTCGCACCGCCAACGCAGGTCGGCCGCTACCCCGACCGGCGCGTGTGTCACCGCCATAGTCACCAAGAATCCGGGACTCGTCATCCCCCGTATTGGGGATCGGTGGCGCTTTCTCGGGTACCGACAGCTTTCGCCCGCCGCTTCACCGCTCTCCCAGGTGGTCTCCCCCGCGAACACATCGCGTTGAGGGAGCCGCCACAACGACCTCGCGTCCGGATCAGGAGCCGCGATGCGCCACGCGACGGGCCGGTGTGTTCAACATGCCTCCGAGGGAGCCTCTGGTGACAGTTGCATCGGCCGCCGGAGCCTCAAGGCGCGTGCGACCACCATCGGCACCGTCGCGACCAGGATGGCCAGATCGAGCCCGATCGACCAATTGTCGACGTACAGGAGGTCGAGCCTGCGATAGGCATGGAACGAAGGGTTGTCCCGTGCTTCGAGCTGCCAGAGTCCCGTCATACCCGGCTTGACACTGTGCCGGCGCAGCAGTTCAGGGTCGAACTGGGCCACCTCTTGAGGGAGAGCGGGACGGGGCCCCACCAGACTCATCGTCCCGGTCAGAACATTGAAGAGCTGGGGGAGCTCGTCGATGCTCAGGGCGCGAATCACGGCACCGACTCTCGTGACCCGCGGATCGTCTGCCGCCTTGAAGAGAGGGCCGTCGGTGCGCTCGTTGATCACCGCGAGGTGGTCCATTCCATTGTCGGCATCGAGAGCCATGCTTCGCAGCTTGTAGACGATGAATGGTTGCCCGTTCACTCCGACCCTGATCTGTCGATAGATGACCCGGCCTCCGTCTTCGATCCTGATGGCTGTCCATGCCAAGAGGAGTACCGGCGCGGCGAGAAGCAGTCCGAGGGCTGCCCCGAGCACGTCCAGTACTCGCTTCGCCCTCAGCTGCCACGCGGGACGTCGTCCCAGGTTCGACATAGAGAAAGGCTTCCCCGCTCATGGGGAGGCGACGTACCCGACGGGTCGCCAACCCCCGAAACCCCGGGCAGATCTGCACGTGCAGGTCGGTTGGCTGCGCTGATCTCGATCGCATCGTGAATCTCAGCCGCCGAGAGTGCGTTGGCCACCACGAGAACGCCGGTCGCGTCAGTCTGCCTTGGCAATTGCCGGCAATTGGTCGACCGTTCGACCGCTAGGCATGTCCGCCCAGTCCTGGCGGCGGCGGGGCTTTCCGATGACTCCCCGTACCTCGTATCCGAGCTCTGGCTGC
This sequence comes from uncultured Acidimicrobiaceae bacterium, assembly GCA_963781955.1. Taxonomy (GTDB): domain Bacteria; phylum Actinomycetota; class Acidimicrobiia; order Acidimicrobiales; family RAAP-2; genus Bog-473. Next base: position 595,128 of record CAWAHU010000001.1, on the reverse strand, counting down.
GTATGCAGCATGGTCCATACGTCGACTGCGTCGTCGTTGGTTCCGATCATCACGATCCCCCGGCGGTAGCGGCCATGTGCCCTCTGCACGCAGAGCCACTGGCCGAATATCCAACGGAGAGTGATCAGGGCGATCGCACATGACCCTGCGGCAACGATCACCGCACCGTAGGAGCGGTGATCGCGTCCTCCGGAGCAACTCGAATGTGACCGCGCCGGCCATGGCGGCCACGACAATCCGAACAGACTCCTGGCCGCGTTGTACGCACAGCCGAGATCGGTACAGACCCAGCAACCGCATTGAGACCAGCGTGACGGCGGCAGGCGGCAAGCGCGGCGCCCCATCGTCGCTCCATGGTCGTAGCCGCCGTTACGACAGCGCCCAAGACCAGCCACGTCGCAGCGATGGCGGCGATGTCGACGATCACCAGTCGAGTCTTGAGCCCGCTGCTCTGCTGCCTGGTCGTGGCCGGCTGGGTCGTGACGCCCAGACCGCGGTCGGGGACATCAGACTGGCCACGCGAAGTGTGTGCCTCGGCTACCTCTTGAGGCGGCTGATCGGGTAGACGTCTGAGCGTCGGCTCGACCGCGGGGGTCCACCAACCGGCGCTCAGCTCGGACGTCACGGCTACCGCCTTCCCCGGACCGACACGTCGGCCTGAGTCATTCGTTCCATTTCGTCTGCCGTTCCTCTGGGAGCCACGTTGGCGGGCGTTGCCCTACGTCACGGTGGGTCTGGGCTCGGTGAACCAAACGCCGGATATGCCTGCCCACACCTCAGGCACCCGTTCGTTGTGAGGGGATCCATTCCGGTTGCGTGCCTCATTGGAGAGCACCGCTCCAGCCCTGATACGTGACTACTTCCCACCCAGCGACACGCTCAGAAGGTTGAGGGACATTTGGCCGGCCTCGCCGTATCACCACCGGTATTGCCCCCACTCATCTGAGCATTGCGTGGAACGCTGTCGGACACGAACCGATCAGGAGGCCATCCTGTGAGCAACGATTTGGCCGAGGCTCTCGACCGGGGCACCGGTACAGAGGACTGCCGGTCGTGTGAGATCGTGCGGATGGCCACCGGCGGCGACACCCGAGCTGTGGCGACCTACGTCCTGGAGACCGCCGACGACGAAGCGGTAATCGTGAGCGGACCAGGGATCCGGGGCCTGATCATCGTGCCCCGCAATCACATCAGCGGGCTCGAGGAACTACCGCCGGCTCGCCGCTCCCACCTGCTCGCAGCCGTCCGGCGAGCCTCCCGATCGCTCGGCGACACGGCTCCGGACTCAACGAGCAGGGTGGCCGTGCTGCACGATCCCCCGGGATCGGAGGATCATGTGTGCTTTCACGTGGTGCCCGACGGTCCCGCTGCTCGCCTTGGCCCCACTCGGCCTCCGAGCAGCACCTAGAACATCAACAAACGCACAACGAGATTCAGAAGCCGGACCCATGGGACCGTACCCGCGAGACTCAGGCCGGACCCATGGTGGCGCATCCTCTGGCTCGCCCCGCAGGACTGCGCCGGTAGTCCGCGGCCCCATGGCTCACCCACGCCCGCACAGTCACTGAGCGACACCGTTCAGGAGCACACTGTCCGTCGCCGCTTCGCCGATTGCGTCTCCCCAGGGATGTCGTTAACATCCGTCGCACGCGGGTCGGCGCGACGAACTATGGACCAAATTGGCGTGGTCCATAGAGAGCTTGGTGAAACCGGTCCGCTGTGACAGGCGGTTGGATGAATGGCGGTTAACACCAAAGCTGGCGCGCCCGGGACCTATAAGGTCACGAAGCCGCCGTTCGCGCACGGCGACACATGCACGCGCAGGGGTGAGAGGACTTGAGCGCGACCGGAGGAAGGGTCCTGCCACCGGGAATTCCACCTCGGATCCTTGTCGCCGGGTGCGATCTGCTGTCGAGTGCCCTGGCCAGTGCCCTTGCCACATGTGGGTTCACCACCTTGCACATCGCGCCCAGCGAGACCGAGACCGATCGCGGCATCGAGTGGCAGCCGGATCTGGTGCTCTTCGATGTTCGGTCCTTCGATATCGCTACTGGGACCAGGCTGATCGAGCAATTTCGCCGAGCGAGCCTTCAGGTGTGCGTCATTGACACGAAGGACGACAGTGAACGAACGACTGCCTGGCTACGCGCCGGGCTGACGGCCATCATCGACAAGAGCGAGCCGTTCGACCAGCTGTTCGGGACGGTGACTCGCCTCCTGAGATTCGGCAATTCTTCACAGACATCTCACAGCGCGCCTACGACCCCGGGCTCCACACCACATGACGCGCAGCGACAATCCCGTCTCCGGCACTTCGCCGCGCTGACTGAACGGGAACAGGTCGTCCTGGCTGAGCTCATGGAGGGTCATTGCGCTGAGGAGATCGCGAAGGCAAGCTTCGTTTCGATCTCTACGGTTCGCACACAGATCAAGGCGATCCTCCAGAAGCTCGGCGTCAACTCGCAGCTGGCTGCCGTTGCCATGGCGCGGCGATCCGGGTGGTCCCTGGACGGTCCCCCACGAAACTCCCCCAAGCTCTCGAGCGGCCGGCGCAGCCGGGTCTCCTGACCCTCGATCACCGAGTTCTCACGCCATCTCACGCCGGAGTTCGGGCGGTTCGCGCAAGATAACTGCCTGATCGGGGCATCGCGGTGTATCTCCAGGGCCCTCTCTCGCTCGTTTTGAAGTATGGCGCCATCACGCCGCGGGCTCTCGCCCGCGCCACCCCCAACAACCGCATGAAGGTCGCTGTCGTATGAAGGTCGCTGTCTTCGGCCTGGGCTATGTCGGTACGGTCACCGCCGCATGTCTCGCCGCCAACGGTCACGACGTCTGGGGAGTCGACCCGGACGAATTGAAGGTTGCTGCGGTTTCCGCGGGCCACAGTCCGGTCGTCGAACCAGGTCTGCAATCCATGGTGGCCAAGACCGTCGCGTCAGGCACACTTCATGCCGTCACCCGCCCGGCCGAAGCACTGGAAGACACCGATGTCTCAATCCTGTGCGTCGGAACCCCGTCAACCACGAGCGGCGAGACCAACCTCACCTACATCTACCGCGTGGTGGAAGACCTCGTCGAGCCGTTCACGTTGTCCGTCCCAACGCGCGGGTTCCACACGGTCGTGATCCGCAGCACGGTTCCGCCCGGCACGGTCGAGGACGTGGCGGCCATCCTGCAGACCGCCTTCGGGGAGTCGGGACCGGATGTCGGCGTCGCAATGTGCCCCGAGTTCCTCCGTGAAGGCACGGGGATAGCCGACTTCTATTCCCCTCCCTATACGGTGGTCGGTGCCTCCGACCTCCGAGCCATCGAAGTGGTCTCGAGTCTCTTCTCCTTTCTCGATTCCCCGCTTCGAGTCGTCCATCCCCGTACGGCCGAGGCCCTCAAGTACGCCTGTAACGCCTTTCACGCCACAAAGATCTCCTTCGCCAACGAACTTGGACGGATCTTCAGCCGTCTTGGTGTCGACAGCCGTGAGGTGATGGGTCTCTTCTGTGAGGACACGTCCCTCAACATCTCGCCCAAATACCTCCGGCCCGGCTTTGCCTTTGGCGGCTCGTGCCTTCCGAAGGACCTTCGTTCGCTCCTCCATCTGGCCCGCACAGAGAGCATCGACATACCACTGCTCTCGGGCACGCTGGCCAGCAACCGCTTGTCCATCGATGAAGCAGTCGACCGCGTCGTCGCCGGTGAGGGCAATCGGGTCGCCCTCTTGGGGCTGAGCTTCAAGCCGGGCAGCGACGACCTCCGAGAGAGCGCCTACGTCGACCTGGCAGAGACCCTCCTGGGCAAGGGCTACCAGGTTCGTATCCACGACCCAGTCCTCAATCCCTCGTCCCTCGTCGGCGCCAATCGGCAGTACGTCGAGTCGAAACTTCCGCATCTCAAGCGGATCCTCACTGACGGTCCCGAAGAGGCAATAGCCGGTGCAGACATCGCGATAGTCGCTCACTCGAGCAAGGAGGTGGTCGAGGCACTCCTCAGCTCGCCGCCGTCGCGCATCATCGACCTCGACGGCCGCCTCGGACCAGAGCTCGAGTCCCTGGACGGCTACGAAGGCTTCGCCTGGTGACTGATCAGAGCCACACGGCCGAGCCGCTGGCGGCTCAGGCCATGACCGTGGGACCACCTCGACATGGCAAAGCACCGCGAAGGCCAGAGCGAGTCCTCATCCTCGTTCAGAACCTGTCGGTACCGTTCGATCGCCGCGTATGGCTCGAATGCCAGTCGCTGATCGACGCTGGGTTCCGCGTCGCGGTCGTTTGTCCGAAGGCACCCGGAGATCCGACCTATTACCGGCTCAACGGTGTCGATCTGTTCAAGTACCGACCCTACGCTCCGGGAGGATCGAGCGTTTCCTTCGTCTGCGAATACCTCTACTCCTTCTTCGCCACTCTCATACTCAGCTTCAGAGCGAGTTTACGAGGTCGATTTGCTGTCATTCAGAGCTGCAATCCACCTGACCTCTTCTGGCCCATTGGTCTCCTCTTCCGAGTGCTTCATGGGTCCTCGTTCGTCTTCGATCATCACGATCTCTGTCCCGAGCTGTACCAATCCCGTTTTCCGGACGGGAACAGATTCGTCTACCGGGCTCTTCGGCTCCTGGAGCGCTGCACTGCGAGGACTGCAGACCACGTGATCTCCACGAACGACTCCTATCGTCAGATCGTTCTTGACCGGGACGGTATCCCCCCAGCGTCCGTGACGGTCGTCCGTACGGGCCCCGACTTGACCCGACTCCGTCGTACGTCGGCGGAGCCGAGCCTCCGGGGCGGATGGACCCATCTGGCCGCCTACCTCGGTGTCATGGGGCCACAGGATGGCGTCGATCTCGTGTTGGAAGTTGCGGATCACGTGGTGCACCGACTCGGTCGTCGCGACATCGGCTTCACCCTCATCGGATCCGGCGACTGCTTCGATGACCTCGTGCAGCTGAGCCAAAGGCTGGACCTCTCCGACTTCGTCACGTTCACCGGGCGCATCCCCGATGCGGAGGTGGCGACGATCCTCTCCACGGCCGACGTGGGTATCTCGCCGGATCCCATGAGCCCATTGAATGACGTCTCTACGATGAACAAGACCATGGAATACATGGCCTTCGGACTGCCCGTCGTCGCGTTCGACCTCCGCGAGACTCGCATCTCGGCGGGGGACGCCGCGGTCTATGCCACTCCCAACGAGGTCAGTGAGCTCGCGCAGCTACTCGTTGACCTTCTGGACGACGAACCTCGGCGGCGATTCATGGCAGCAACGGGACGTCTGCGGATTGAACAAGAACTGGCGTGGGAGCATCAGGCTCCTCGCTACGTCGACGTCTACGAGAGGCTCACCGAGTCTTCACGACCTCGCGCTGCCGTGGCAGTTGGAGGCTGAGCCGTGTGTGGCATTGCCGGTGCCTACCAACAAGTCGACGGTCACGCTGCCACCGAGAGGATGGCGCGGCGCCTCGATCATCGAGGCCCCGACGAAGAGGGCTCGTTCTCGTATGCCGACGAACGAGTCGACGTCCATTTTGCTCATCGTCGGCTCTCCATCATCGACCTTGCGCACGGCCAACAACCCTTGGTCAAGCGACCACTCGTCCTCTGCTACAACGGCGAGCTGTACAACTTCCGTGAGATAAGGGCAGAACTCGTAGCCGGCGGTGCCCGATTCGCGACTGACTCTGACACTGAAGTCGTCCTCGAGGCGTGGCGCCGCTGGGGACCTCAGTGCTTGCGACGGTTTCGAGGCATGTTTGCATTCGCCCTACTGGATCAGGCGACCGGCTCGCTCTTTCTGGCTCGTGATCAGTTCGGGATCAAGCCCCTGCACTACATCCAGCGCAAGGATGGCGTCGTATTCGCCTCGGAGCTCAAAGCGCTGATCAGCGCCTTCGGCACCGAGCTCCACATGTCCCCGCAGGCGCTCCTGGCCTCGATTCTCTACTACTGGGTGCCCGATCAGATGTGCTCAGTACGGGGTGTGGAGAAGCTCCAGCCAGGGACCTGGGCCGAGTTCCGTCCTGACGGTTCATACCGCGTCGAGCGGTACTGGAACATCGCCGAGGAGGCGGCCGCGGCGCAAGAGACCCAGTACGACCTCCGGGAGGTCATCGAAGACTCGGTGAACGCCCACCTGGTTTCGGACGTGCCGGTCTCGACCTTCCTCTCCGGTGGCCTTGACTCAAGCATCGTCACCGTCCTGGCCAAGCAGGCGAACCCCCAGATCGACGCCTACACCATCACGTTCCGGGCCCAGGATCATCGTCTCGAAGCAATGCCGGATGACGCTGTCTATGCACGCAGAATCGCAGAGCGGCATGGCATCGATCTCCACGAGATCGAGATCCGCCCTGATGTGGTTGCGCTTCTACCGAGGATGGTGGACATACTCGACGAACCCATCGGCGATCCAGCGGCGATCAACACGCTCCTCATGTCGGAGGGTGCCCGCGCGGCAGGGGTCAAGGTCCTTCTCTCGGGGATGGGTGCCGATGAGCTGTTCGGGGGTTACCGCAAACATATGGCGTGTGTCCTAGCTGGTCGATACCGCGGACTCCCGTCTTTCGTCCATCGATCTACCAACGGCGTGGTAGAGCGCCTGCCCGTTACCGCCGGGGGACGCGGCCTTCGCTACGCCCGCTGGGCGAAGCGCTTCGTGACCTTCGCCGAGCTTCCTGAAGAGGCTGCATTCCGAAGGAGCTACAGCCTCTACGGTCCAGCCGAGTTGGCAACTCTCGTCAGCCCCGAACTCCAGCGCGACGTCGACGACGTCATCGACCAACATCTGCAGGTCTACGAGGACAACACTCTTTCGGACCGGGTCAACCGCATGTGCTTGGCGGATACCCGAATGTTCCTTCCCGGCCTCAATCTTGCCTACACCGACCGATCAAGCATGGCTGCTTCGACGGAGGTGCGGGTCCCATTCGTCGATCCGGTGGTCTTCCGGGCCGCGTTCTCACTGGCGGGCAAAGCGAAGGTTTCCGGGCGAAGCGGCAAGATCGCCTTGAAGCGAGCCGCTCAGGCGTGGCTCCCGAACGAGATCGTGCATCGGCCCAAAGCGTCCTTCTCGGCTCCACTTCGAGCCTGGGTAACCCAAGACCTTCGTGAAGTCATCGACGACTCCTTGCTCGGGGGTGAGCTCGTCGGCACCGGGTTCCTCAACCGCCCGGCCGTCACTTCGCTCGTTGAGGAGCACCGAACGGGAAGAGAGGACAGGTCCAAGCAGATTTGGCAGCTACTCACCCTGGAGTTCTGGTACCGCCAAACCCGTGGAGCTGGAGTAGGCCTGTGACCTGGTCTCCAAGAAGGGAGTACGACCAGTGAAGCAGGTGGCGCAGAACTACCGCTCAGGGGAGCTCACCGTCATTGACGCGCCCGCTCCGTCGTGTGCCCCCGGCGGAGTACTTGTGCGATCGCTGTATTCCCTCATCTCCGCAGGCACGGAACTGATGAAGGTGGGCGAGTCGAAGATGTCGCTGGTTGGCAAGGCTCGCGCCCGACCTGACCAGGTGAAGAAGGTGCTCGAGACGGTGCAGCAGCAGGGTGCGCTCACTGCATACAAGAAGGCGATGAACCGTCTCGACTCCTATTCACCGCTGGGCTATTCGCTTGCCGGAGTGGTCACCGAAGTGGGGAAGGGGGCTGAGGAATTCACGCCGGGTCAGCTGGTGGCGTGCGCGGGCAACGAGTACGCGCTCCACGCCGAGATCAACTGGGTACCGATCAACCTGTGCGTCGCAGTGCCCGACGGGGTTCCGCCCCAATTGGCCGCATTTGCCACGGTCGGCTCAATCGCTTTGCAGGGCGTCCGGCAAGGAAGCGTTCAGATCGGAGACACGGCCTGCGTCATCGGCCTCGGGTTGGTCGGGCAATTGGTCGTCCAGCTACTCATCGCTTCCGGCGTCCAGGTGGTCGGCCTCGACCCCGACCGCGGACCGCTGCCGGTTGGCCGAGAAGGCCGGCGCCCTCCTGTGCACGGTACCTGACGACGATGGCTTGGTGTCAGCCGAGCAGGCGCTGTCCAAGGCCTCGGGCGGTCTCGGAGCCGACCGCATCTTCCTCGTTGCGGGCGGCTCCTCCAACCAACCGGTGGAGATGGCGGCGCGGCTTGCCCGAGACCGGGCAACGGTCGTCGACATCGGTAAGTGCAAGCTCGACCTGCCGTGGAACGACTACTACGAGAAGGAACTCGACCTTCGGTTCTCCCGCTCCTACGGCCCCGGCCGGTATGACCCTCGATACGAAGTCGACGGAGTCGACTACCCCGCGGGCTACGTGCGCTGGACCGAACGACGCAACCTCCACTGCTTCGTCAACGCAGTGGCGAGGAAGGAGGTAGATCCCGAGCCCCTCATCGCCGGGATCTACCCGCTCCGGGACGCCCCGACCGTCTACGAGCAGCTCGGAAACCGGTGCTTTGCAGGGTGTTGGCTTTCTGTTCGAATACGACGCACCGGATGATCGCCGGCCATGGCGACCCGAGTCGCACGCTCGCCCGATGCGGACGCCGCGACCAGGCCGGGATCGCGACGGCAACGCTGCGTCACGCGCCGGCGCGCCGTAGCGGGTCATGAGGGCGGCACCCTGCGAATCGGCTTCGTCGGCGCCGGGAACTACGCCTCGTCGATGTTGCTTCCGCACCTCGTGAAGCTTCCCGGGGTCGAGCTGGCACAGGTGGCCACCCGCCGCTCGCTGTCTGCCGTGAACGCACAACGCAAGTTCGGATTTCGATCCGCCAGCACCGACGTCGAGGCCCTTCTCGACGATCGATCTATCGACGCCGTGTTCATCGTCACTCGACACAGTGCGCACGCCGACTTGACATGTCGCGCGCTCGAAGCGGGAAAGGCCGTCTTCGTCGAGAAGCCACTCGCCCTGACCTCCGACGAACTCGACCGCATTCTCGCCACGGTCGACGAGACCGGAAACGATCGACTCATGGTCGGCTTCAATCGACGCTTTGCGCCGCTCCTGGTGGGGATGCGGGAGACGCTTCGGCCGATCTCCCGAGCCGACGAACGCCCGCTACCTGGTGAACGCTGGGCGCCTCGGCTCCGGACAGCTGGTACGCGGACACCGAAGGCGAGGGCTCCCGCTTCGCCGGCGAAGGGGGGCACTTCGTCGACACCATGAGTTGGTGGATCGGAAGCGATCCTGTCGAGGTCATGGCCATCGCCGCCGGAGGTCCGGACGAAGTGCAGGTGAGCCTTCGCTACGGCGACGGGTCGCTGGCGACCATCACCTATCTGACGAGTGCCCACCGTCGCTTCCCCAAGGAGACCTTCGAGGCGTCGAGCGGTGGTCGGACCGCTCGCCTCGACAATTTCAGGCGAGCCACCATCTGGTCGGGCACTCGCACTCGATTTCGTCGGCACTTCGGTTCACCCGACAAGGGACAGTCCGCCGAGATCAGGGCTTTCCTCGACTCAGTGCGCACCGGTGGGCCGATGCCCATCTCACTGGACTCACTGATGGCCACGACTCGCGCCACCCTCGCCGCAGGCTCAGGTGTCGCCGGTCGCGCACCGCAGCCGTTGTGACGTTCAGTCATCGAACCCCGCGGAGTCTGGACGAGACGTGAGAACATGAACTCTGTCGACCTCGAATGGCGGTTCCGTCGCCTGTCGAAGATGTCCGCGTCCGAAGTCAAGTCGCGGATCTCCGACCATGTGCGGCGCAAACGATGGGCGTCACGTCAGATCCTGCCCGAGGTACCACCGCAGGCGTGGACCCTTCGCTCCGCCAGTGGCCCGCGAGCGCCGTGGGACTCGGCTCGAGACGTCGAGTTCCGAGCCTTCCCGTCCGGAGTGCTGCAGACCGTCCCGGACGATGCCCGTCGACGGCGTGATCGCAACAGCCGAGGAACTCCTGGCCGGACGCTGGCAGCTCCTCGGGACTCTGCGTCGTGACATGGAGGACCCAGACTGGTTCTTCGATCCGGTCACCGGAAGGCGGGCACCTCAGACCGACTACTGCTTCAAAGTCAACCACCGCTCCGAGGACGTCACGGGGAACGTGAAGCAGGTCTGGGAGCTCTCACGCATGCACCACCTCACGGTGCTTGCCGCCGCGTTCGCCCTCACCGGGGACGAGCGCTATGCAGAACTCGCCGAATCGCACCTCCGGTCCTGGTGGGCACAAAGCCCCTTTCTCTCTGGCGTGCACTGGACGAGCGGAATCGAAGCCGGGCTCCGACTCATCACGTGGGTATGGGTGCGACGTCTGCTCGACGGGTGGGCCGGCGCGGCCGACCTCTTCGAGCGCAACGAAGTGGCCCGTGCCCAGATCTGGTGGCACCAGCACTACCTCGCAGCCTTCCGCAGCCGGGGATCGTCGGCCAACAATCACGTGATTGCCGAAGCCGCCGGCCTCCTCGTGGCGACACTTGCCTTTGACTGGTTCCCCGAGAGCCTCCGCTGGAACACGAAGGCCGCCCGGATCCTCGAGGAGGAGCTGAGGAGCAACACGTTTCCCAGCGGTGTCAATCGAGAGATGGCCTTCGACTATCACGGCTTCGTCTCAGAGCTGGCGGTGGTCGCAGCAGTGGAGGCGGACTGGGCCGGCCGACCCCTGTCAGAGGATCTCTGGGCACTGCTGCACCGCATGTTCGACGTGGTCGCGGCGACGGTCGACGTCAAGCTCCGCGCGCCGCGTCAAGGGGACGGGGACAACGGGACGGCCCTTGTCCTCGACGCTCCCACAGCCGAGCGATCGGCTGGTCTGCTCGCCATCGGTGAGGCTCTGTTCGACACCCAAGAATGGTGGCCATCCGTCGCTCCGACGATGACGAGCACGCTCCTGGCGTCAGTGGCCGGTCGTCACGCGACTGAGCCCTCTGCCCGCCGCTCGAGCCACTACGACGATGCGGGCCTGACCTTGTTGCGGAGCTCGGCTCGCGACGGTGAAGAGATCTGGTGCCGTTGCGATGCGGGCCCCCATGGTTTCCTGTCCATCGCCGCTCACGCCCATGCCGACGCCCTCGCGGTCGAAGTGCGGTACAACGGGACGGATGTCCTGGCCGATCCTGGTACCTACTGCTACCACGGAGAACCGCGCTGGCGAAGCTACTTCCGCTCGACGCTGGCACACAACACCATCGAAGTGGGCGGGCAAGACCAGTCCACCTCGGGCGGCCCGTTCCTGTGGACCCGTCACGCCCGGAGCAGGCTGCTCGCGGTGGAGACCGACGCCGTCGGCAACGTTGCGGCGTGGTCTGCTGAGCACGACGGCTACCGGTCTCTCGCCCCCGCCGTTCGCCACCGCCGGTCCGTACGACTGGCGAGCCGGCTCCGACGGATAGAGATCGTCGACCACCTCGAGACGACGGGGGGACATCCGTTCCGGCTTGCGTTCCACCTGGGCCCCGACATCAATGCCGCCATCGTCGACCACAGCGTCGAGCTCAGCTGGTTTGACGGCACGTGCGCCAGGAGCGCGACCCTCTCGCTGCCCGAAGGTCCGTCGTGGTCACTCTCCAGAGGAGCCACCGACCCGATCCTCGGATGGTATTCCCCGAGCTTCGGGACGAAGCAGCCGACCTGGGCAGTGATCGGAGCAGGAACTTGCAGTGGGACCGGCCTGGACACGTTGAAGACCGTGCTCCAGTTCCATTCGTGACTGGGGACTCCACTTCCCGGACACGTGGAACATGGTGCTCAGTCGCACTATTCGAGTATCTCCGCGGTCCCGATCCGCTCTGAGAGAACGTGGCGCAAATGAGCACCGTTCCCACCGAGACTGCCGCCGGCCAGACCCGCCTGCGCATCGCGCTCAACCTGCTCACCGAGGACCCGCGCCAGCCGTCCGGAGCGCACTGGTGTTGGACCCGCATTGTCCCCGAGATGGCCGATCGCCTGCTGCCGGGCGAAGAGCTCCACCTGATGCTCAGTCCCTCCATGCAGCGATACTTCCCGGACTGCGGCGAGAGCGTTCGACACATCACCTTTCCCTGGTCGAACGAGCACAGGGTCTTGCGAACTGCGAGTGAACACCTCATCACCCCTTGGCGGCTCCCCCAGCACCACATCGACCTCCTGAGCACCGCAATCGCCCCTCTGGTCTCCCCGACGCGGTCCCTCGTCATCCACATGAAGACCATGCATGCGTTCACGGTTCCAGAATCGCTCAGCATCGGCCCGCGGACCTACCGCCGCCTGAACTACCAGCGCTCGGTCCGGCGGGCCGACGCCGTCGTTGTCAACTCCAATAGTCTGCGCGCCGAGATCGATCAGTACCTCGAAGTGGATCCCCGTAAGGTCAGCCTGATCTACGAAGCCGTCGACCACGACATCTTCAAGCCCGGTGACCGCGTCGCCGCTCGGAAGCACTTGGTCTCCTTCGGCGTCACGCGGCCGTTCGTACTGTTCGTCTCGTCTCTCTGGCGCTACAAGAACTGTGACGGCTTGCTGCGTGCCTGGAGGTTGGCACGCAACGAGCTCGCGGGCCGACAACTCGTCATCGTCGGGGCCGAGCGTGACCAGGAGTACTCGACCGAGCTGCACGACCTGGCAGTCGAGCTCGGCATCGCCGAGGACGTTGTCTTCGTCGGCGGGGTGCCCAACGAGGAAACCGTCCACTTCTACCGGGCGGCGGATCTCCTGGTCTACCCGTCGTTCAACGAGACCTTCGGCCTACCGATCCTCGAGGCCATGGCCTGCGATTGTCCGGTCGTCACATCCGACATCAGCTCCATGCCTGAAATCGCAGGTGGCGCCGCGATTCTCGCTGACCCTCACGACCCCAGTTCGCTCGCTCGAGCGATGCTCGACGCCACCGCTTCCGGAGTTCCGAGGCTGCGTACCGCAGGGCTCCGTCGGGCTCAGCAGTTCACCTGGGGAGCGACGGCCGAGGCGACTCTGGCCACCTACCGAGAGGCCGCCGATCGACGACGGCGATGACGTGCGAAGCAACGGCGACGATCCGTCCTTCACGAACTCTCCTCGACGGACCCCACCATCGGCACTAGCGGCCGCGTCTGGGTCTCTTCGATCGATCGACGAACCCTGGACCGCACCGCGAGGATCGCGGCGAGGGTGAACACACTTGCCAGAAGATCCGAGGCAGCAGCCCCCGTCACTCCGTAGGCGGCGGACAGCACGCATACAGCCGCGACCGAGAAGGCCAGCCTTCCCAGTTGCACCACGAAGAGAGGGCGAACTCGGCGTGTGGCCGTGAGGGCCAGGATCGGACCGACGCCGAACGCGGTGACCACGATCGAAGCGGCGAAGATCCGGGCGCTCGGCGCATACGCGACGAATTCGGGACCATAGAGCGCTGCGAGGAGTCTGGGTGCGGCCACGAAGACCACGATGGCGCAGGCGACCGCAGCGGATGCCCCGGCACCGGTTACGAAGCGCGAGACCCTCGCCATGCCGGTCCAGCCGTGCTCGGCAAGCTGCCGACTCGCCTCGGGCAAGCCGAAACTGCCCCCTGCGTTGATCACCACCATCGTCGGCCCGAGGACCAGTCCTTGAGCCGCCTTCAAACCTCCCAGCGCCGCCGGTCCCAACATGGCGCCCGCGAGGATCAGGTAGAGCTGGGTCGCCCCCCAACTGGCCGTGCGCTCGCTGGCCAACCAGCGACTCGTGGGCCAGCGGGACCACAGGAAGGCCGGTCCCCCGCGGAACGAGGGGCGTATTCTGAACTGCCGGAGCCCGTAGAGCGCGGCGACCGCAGCTCCGAAGCCCCAGGCGGAGACGACCGCGACCACCGAATGCAGGCCTACAAGGAAGATCGCCACGAAGGCGGTCGCCTGCACCGCGTTGAACACGAGGTCGTTGGCGAGGGACTTCTTGGGGTTTCCCTGCATGAAGCCGATCCACCGCCAGTAGTCCTGCAGGTCGAGCACGACTATCCAAGGAGCGACCGAAAGCATGCCCACGCCGAGTGTGTGCTGCCCGACAGTCAGGAGGATCGTCCCAATGGCGGCGATGACGCACGCAGCCATCAGGCCCAGGGTCACATCGGCGGCGAATCCTCGTCGAACGAACTCGTCCCTCTGGTCCCGGCGCATGTCGCCCATGATCGCCATCGGGTCCGTGATCAGCGACCGGTGCATCGTCGTCACCAGGATCCAGACCGTGTACGCGAGCGCGAACGCTCCCAGACCCGCCGGGCCGCTGATCCGCGCCACGACGATCCCGACGGCGAAGTTGGATCCCGAGGCCACGCACTGGTCGAGCATCGTCGTGGTGGCACGAGAGGCGGCGTCGCCACGGAGGCCCAAGCGCGCGACGAGCCGGTTGGCAGACATACCTTTCACCCGTCTCGGTTGTCACGAGCGAAACACTCGCTATCCAGGGTGAGCGCCATTGACGTAGAGGTGCGGGGCGAGGTGCCCTCACGTCGAACGCCCCGCACCTGACAGAGCGGGTCGGGTCCCAGGAGATACACCGACTGACGGCGGCCGCAGCCTTCGACCGACCGATGTCATGCAGGTTGCAGCGCGGAGGTCATCCCCATGAGGGCCATCGGCACCTGTCAGTTCCTGACGCGGGGACAGTCCCTATGGCTGATGGGCAGACGTCCCGCTCGGACCGTATCTTCTCGCATCCTCCGAACTCTGTACAGGCATCGGTTCCAGAGACGGCGGTCGTGTGGCACACCATCTTCTGATCCCGATCCACGACTCCACCCACTCACCTCGGGATCTGAAAACAGTGTTCAACAGCGACCGACCCGAGTCTCTCGGAAGATCCAGCTCCTCGGATAGTTCATCGGCTGTCGGCTCCAAGATCTCCGTGATCGTGGTCGCAGCCGAACGGCTCTTCCGCCACGGGTTGGCCGGCCTTCTCAGCCAGGACGATCGTCTCGAAGTCATCGGGGTCTCCGACGGTGACGCCCAGCTGCTCGAGGTGTGTAGAGGGTCCTCCGTTGACGTCGTCCTGGTGGATCTCGAGCTTTCGCAAATTGACGGAATCGATCTGGTGCGGTTGCTGACTTCGGAATGCCCCACAACCAAGAGCTTGGCCTTGACTTCGAACGCCGACTGGCGTGTCCGCCCGGCCATGATCGCCGGTGCCGCCGGCGTTCTCCTGAAGGACTCCTCGCCGGAAGCCATCAGGGCTGCCGTCGTCTCGGTTCACCTTGGTGGTCAGGTTCTCTGCAACGAGGCCGCCCGATGGGTCCTGCGTGAAGAACCGTCCACCCATCTGACTCAACGGGAGTCGGACGTACTCCGGATGGTCGCGCAAGGTGCCAACAACGCGGAGATCGCCAGCCAACTGCACCTCGGTCAGAAAACGGTCCGCAATTACGTCAGCCGCCTCTACCGAAAACTCGACCTGACCAACCGCGCACAGATCGCCACGTACTTGGCCCGGACTGAGGTTCCCCACAGCGACAACCCGACGGATTCGGCACACGACGGACACGATTCATTGGTCAAGGGTCAGTGAACGGGCAGCCGTGCAGCTTGCGGGCCTCGCTCCACGAGATCTGCCGCCGAAGGTGATCAGGCCTCCGGGCTGGCCGCCGTCAAGCGGCGAAGCAGTTCACGTTCCCGGCGGTACCTACTGTGAGTCGATCGACCACCCGCGTCGTCGCAGGTAGCGGTGATCCGCATCTATTCAATGGCAGTTGCATAGAATCGGCCACCCGAGGAACCCCGGAGCGCCGCGCGCCGGGGCCCGTCACCACAGAGGAGGTGCATCGGTGCTGGCGGTGACGTTCGCAGACCTCCGGTTCCGGGCGCGGCAGTTCGCCGTCGCGGTGATCGGGGTCGGCCTCGTGCTGGCCTTGGCGCTGGCGCTCAGTGGGCTCTCCGACGGGTTCAACGCAGAGGCCACGGCCACCATCGACGGCATCGGCGCCACCTCATGGGTCATGTCGCGCGCGGCGCACGGCAGCATCGTGGCCTTCGGCGCGATCCCCGAATCCGACGTCGCGGCCGTGGCGCACGAGCCGGGGGTTCGCCGCGCCTCCCCCGTGCTGTTCGCAGCCGGGCAGGCGGCGCACGTCGACGGGGACACGCAGCACGTGTGGGTGGACCTCGTCGGCGTGCAGCGCGGTGGGATCGGCGACCCCAAGGTGGTGTCCGGCCGCAGATTGGACGGCCCCGACCAGGTCGTGGTCGACTCGAAGCTCCGTGGGGCTCCGGGCGGCACCCTCTCGCTCGGTGGGAAGCGATTCGAGGTTGTCGGCGTCGTCGACGACCGGACGATGTTGGGTGGTACTCCCCTGGTCTACATGCCGCTGCTGAGCGCGCAACGGATCGTTACCGGCGGCAGCCCGGTGATCACCGCAGTCGCCGCCGCGGGTACACCCACAGATCCGCCGCCTGGCCTCGTCGCCCTGACACCCTCCGCGGTGGTGTCGGGCACCTCCAGCGAACTGGGCGGTGCCGTGTCGAGCATCGACGGCACACGTTCGTTGATGTGGATCGTCGCTGCCGCCATCGTCGCCTTCATGCTCTACGTCGCCGCACTCGACCGCCGGCGTGACTTCGCCGTGCTCAAAGCTCTCGGTGCCTCATCGGTGTCTCTGTTCCTCAGCCTTGCCATCGAGGCGGTCGTCGTGACCCTGCTGGCGGCCGTCCTCGCCGAGGTGCTGGCCGAACTTCTGCGGCCCCTGTTCACCCAGGTCGTCGACATCACGCCTGAGGCCCGCCTCGCCCTCCCGATCGTCGCGGTGGCGGTGGGCGTCGTCGCCTGTACGGCCGCCCTGCGCCGGGTCACCCGCGCCGACCCGGCTCAGGCCTTCGGGTGAGCGTCCACCTCGCCGTCGAGGACCTCACAGTCAGCTTCGACTCGGGGGGCTACGTCATCAAGCCGCTCGACGGCCTGACCTTCGACGCCGCGGACGGCGAGCTCGTCGCCCTGCTCGGACCGTCGGGCTGCGGCAAGACAACACTCCTTTCCTGCCTGGCCGGCCTCCTCACCCCGACCTCGGGACGGATCGCTTTCGACGACACCGTCGTCACCGACCTGCGCGGACCCACCATGGCCGCGTATCGCCGCCAGACGGTGGGGGTCGTGTTCCAGGCCTTCAACCTGATCCCGAGCCTCAGCGCCCGCGGGAACGTGATCGTCCCCATGCGCCTCTCCCGCGTCCCGCGTTCGCAGGCCAAGCTGCGGGCCAACGAGCTTCTCCACCGTGTGGGGTTGGCGGAGCGCGCCCACCACCGGCCCGCTCAGATGTCGGGTGGCCAGCAGCAGCGCGTGGCCATCGCTCGCGCCCTGGTGCACGACCCGCCGCTGGTCCTGGCCGACGAGCCCACGGCCCACCTCGACCACATCCAGGTCGAGGGCATCCTGCGCCTCCTGCGCGAGCTGGCCACCCCGGGTCGGATCGTGGTCGTTTCCACCCACGACGACCGCGTGTCCCAGTTGGCCGACCGCGTCATTGAACTCGCCCCCCACTTCTCCGACGCCGACCGCCAGCCCGAAGAGGTCGGGCTTGCCGCGGGGGACGTCCTGTTCCGACAGGGCGAGCGGGGCGAGATCATCTACCACGTCGAGTCGGGCCTGCTCGAGGTGTACCGCGAGCTGGCCGACGGCAGCACAGACATCCTGGCCCGGGTGTCGCCAGGGAACTATGTCGGCGAGCTCGGTCCGATCCTGAACCTGCCGCGGAGTGCGTCCGTTCGGGCTGTCGGGGAATCGGTCGTGGTCGGCTACACGGTCAGGGCATTCCGGCAGATCCACCCGCACCACGTGATCGAGCAGCGGGCCTACCGCTGACCACAACAGCGCTCAACAGAGGGTCTGCACGTCGCCTGTCGTCACGTACGACGCATCCCCGCTAACCACCGCCCACTGATCCGAGAGCACCTGATGGCCGTGCGCCGCCACGCTCCCATTCGTGCTCACGGAATCGAGCTCTGTCTTCTGGAGGGCACCGGACCGGTCGTACACGCTGATCTGGAGCGTGCACGACGCAGAACCGGCACCCGAGCCCGTGTTCTCCCAGTCGATGGTGACTTCGACGGTTCCGGGGTCGACGGCATGCACATTCATCACATGCGGTTGCACGTCGGGGGCACCGCCGGTACCGGATTGGGCGACGATGAAGGCGACGGCGCCCAGAGCGATCATGACCACGACGATCAGCAGCACCGTTCCACCCCTGGTGCTCGTCTTTGGTTGCGAAGGGCCGTCCACCGCGGTCTGCATGCCCGACGTCCCCGCCCGCGTCGAACCACGCGGCTGCCGCTCGCCGCTGTCTGCCCGCCCGGGCCCGTGCGCCGCCTCGCTCATCTGGGCGTCCCTCTCCCGCCTGTCGCTTCGTCGCCCATTTCGGGCTCCGGCCTCCAGGACCCCCAACGCTCGTTTCGTTCTACTCCGTCACCGGAACCTGCACAAGGGTTGCTTCTACCCTTTTTTGGGCCTTCCGCCCGGTTCGCCAACGGAGGCACAACGGGACGTGACCACTGGCCGCGACGTCACCTCGCCGGCCCCCCGACTGCCTCAACGGACGACGACCACCGAGCACGTCGCGTGGCGGACGCAGTACTCGCTGACCGATCCGAGCAGGAGCCCAGCCAGCGCGCTGCGCCCGCGATTGCCGACAACGAGGAGATCGGCACCGGCGGCCGCATCGACCAACACCGGCCCGGCAGCGCCCCGTTCGACCTCGGTGCGCACCGGCACCGGCGCGTCGGGCAGGATTTCGGCGACGAGCTCGTCCAGCTTGCGGTGGGCTTGGGGGACCAGCTCCTCGGGCCACGGCACCGCGGGCACGACTCCGAGGGGCGCGGCATGCTCAGGGAAGGTCCAGGCCGTCACCACGTCGAGGCTCCCGCCCAGGCGCGACGCGTAGTCCGCCGCCCAGAGCAGGGCGCGTCGCGAGGGCTCAGACCCGTCGATGCCCACGACCACCCGCACCTTCCCGGTCTCCGGTGCCCCCAACATCTCGTCGGTCTGGCTCATGGTCGGCTCCCCTCGTCTGGACGGACGTGTCTGAGAGACCATGCTGCGCGCGCGAGGGTCACCGCGGCCAGCCGGACGGGCACCTGGCTGACCAGCGCGTAGGCTCCCCGGAGCATGGCGCTCTCCGGCACCTCCCCCACCATCTACCTGCCGCCCGTCAGCGCCCGACGTCACGGTACCCCCGAAGTCGGCCCTCTCGGTTCTGGAGCCGGCCCCCTCGGCTCCGAGTCCGGACATCGTCCGGACGCTGCGCCATCGGCCCCACGGATCGTCCCCTGGTCGCTCGCCATGGTCGTGAAGGGCGGCGAGCCGGGTCTCGGCGCGGTGCTCGAGGATGCCTCGACCGTGTGCGACGAGCTCGTCGTAGTCGACGTCAGCGGGGATGGTTCCACCCGAATCGCGGCCGAAGAGCACGGCGCCCGGGTATTCGAGTTCGCCGCGACGGGCGACACGGCCGACGCCTGTAACTTCGCCCTCGACCATTGCTCCAACGCGTGGATCCTGTGGCTCGAGACGTCCGAACACGTGCCGCATCAGGCGCGTGCCGGCTTCGATGCCCTCAAGCGACACCTGAGCGAAGACCCGGAGGTTGGGGCCGTTCGCCTACTCGTCCGTGCGGCGGAGACGTCGCCCGGGTCCGGTGCGGACACCGCGCCGCAGGGCCGGGAGCTCACCCGGGTCGTGCGCCGGGGTCGAGGCGTGCGCTGGTCCGGTAGCGGTGATGACATCGAGCTCGGTCTGTTGCCGGGCACCTACGTGCGCCGGCCCGAGACGATCGTGTGGACAGATGCCTGGATCGAGGAGCGACCACTGCCGCGCCACCTGCGCAAGGACGCGCCGATTCCGCCCGCGCCGTCCGAGGACGGAGGACAACCGGACCCTCGGGCCCACCTGGGTGGGGATGACGAACTGGGCGACTCGCTCGATCTCCTCATGCACCGGGCTGACGCGCTGCTCGAGGAACAGCACTTCCGAATTGCGCTCGTGGTGTTCGATCAGTTCCTCGACGAGACCGTCCGCTTGAGCCGTGAACACGAGGGAGACGACCGGACGCTCAGCGCCATCCGGTCCGTTCGCTACGACGCCTTCGTCAAGATGGCGCGGTGCTGCCAGGCCATCGGTGACGACGAGGCCAAGTACGGCTACCTCCTGCGGGCGTCCAGTCTCGACCGATCGCGAGTCGATGCGGTCGTTGCGCTCGGCGTGCACCACTTCGACCGAGAGGAATGGACCACCGCAGCGACCTACTTCACGGCGGCCACCTCACACGCCTCTCCGCAGGGTCACACCTTCGATACCCGCCTCTCCGCGTGGGTGCTCTGGGAGTACCTGGCGCGTTGCCACGCCGAACTCGGCCTCTATCGGCAGGCGATCGTCGAGTTGGAACGGTCGCTCGACGGCTCGCCCCACCGCAGTGAGTCCGAGGAGACGCTACGGAGATACCGCCGCCAGCTCGCGCTGCAGAACGGTACGCCGCAGCACGGGGGCAGCTAACCGCGTGACCGGCCAGCGGCCCGGCTCACCGGGCCGGGTCACCGGGCCGGGGCCCGCGGGCCGGGTGAGCCGCAGTCCGCGATACTTGCCCTGTGGCGCTCAGCATCGGCGAGGTCGTGCGGATCGCCAGCGGGGAGGGCGTGGTGCGGCAGGTGGGCACCCAGGACGGCCGGGCGAGCTACCTGATAGAGGTCGGAGAGAGCCCCGAGCCGGTCTGGATCCCCGAGGAGGTCCTCGAGTCGCTTCAGGACCCCGAGCGGGCTCGGTCCAGGTTCAACGGTCGTGCGCCGAGCGTGCTGGCAATCGACGACTTCTTCCGCGACCCGGACGAAGTGCGCGTGCTCGCCCTCGCCCAGGACTTCCACGAGACCCAGGAAGCCGGGGACGGCCTCTGGCCCTTCCCGGGCCTTCACACGAGGAGCCGGTTCTTGTGGCCGGGCATGCGTGAGGAACTGGGCCGCCTCGTAGGCGCGCAGGTCAGCGCGTGGCCGGGCCATCGCGCCAACGGCACCTTTCAGCAAGCACGCGCCACCGACCCACTGGTGTGGTGTCACGGATCCCAGGGATTCGCCGCCGTGGTCCACCTCACGCCGGACGCACCACCCGAGACGGGCACCAGCTTCTGGCGCGACCGCACGTGCGGCTGCCGGCGCCGGCCGGCACACCCGTTGGAGGAAGCTCGGCTCGGCAGCCCGCGGGCGGTGGCGACAGCGGAAGTGGTCGTCGACGATCCTTACAACCTCGAGCACGACGACAACTGGGAACTGGTCGAATCGGTGGCGGGCATCTACAACCGCCTCGTGATCTGGGACGCGAGTCTCATCCACTCGGCCACGTCGTACGGACCCTCGTCCGATGGCGCTTGGGCTCCGACCCGGCTCGTACAACTGTTCTTGTTCGACACCGATTGAGCCCGGCAATGCCGCGAGGGGCTCGGTAGTGTCCTGACCGGCGATGGCCGCCCTGGACAGCACGAGAACGGAGAAACCGTGCGCTTCATCCTGCACTATCCCGAGGCAAACGGGAGCGGCATCGACCTGCTCGATGCCGGTGCGATCCCGGACATCGCCCGAGCCGCCGAAGCGGCGGGGTTCCACGGGATCTCGCTCACCGAGCACCCCGCCCCGAGCAGCCCGTGGCTCGAGTCCGGTGGGCACCAGAGCCTGGACCCGTTCGTCGCCCTGGCCGCTGCTGCCGCCGTCACATCCGAGCTGCGTCTCGTGACGAACCTCAGCGTGATCCCGTACCGCAATCCGCTGGTCCTGGCCAAGAGCGCGGCCACACTGAACCGCATGTCCGAGGGGCGCTTCGTCCTGGGTGCCGGCGCCGGATACCTCAAGTCCGAGTTCTTCGCCGTGGGGGTGGACTTCGACGAGCGCAACGCACTCTTCGAGGAGGCGCTCGAGGTCATGTGGCTCCACTGGAGCGGAGAGCCGTTCAGCTTCGACGGCCGCCACTTCTCGGCCCGCAACATCCACGCGCTACCGGCGCCGCGGGGCAACCGGGTCCCGATCTGGATGGGCGGGAACTCGGACGCCGCGCTCAGGCGCGCCGCAAAGTACGCCGACGGCTGGATGCCCATGACCGCCCCGGCCTCGGTGGCCAAGACCGCCCGCACGCCGCCCGTGACCAGCGTCGAGGAGCTTCGCGAGCGGCTCGCCACCCTGGAACGATTCGCCGGGGAGCGTTACGAGCAGCTCGAGCTCGTCCACGGCTACCGCGGACCGAGCCTCTCGGACTTCGAGCGAGACGCCGAGCAGATCCGCGACGCCTTCGGCCGGATGGAGGAGGACTTGGGAGTGGACTGGACCTTCGTCAGCCCCCAATGGGCCCCCGCCCCGGCGCCCCAAGAGTGGATCGAGGCCTTCGGGACGACGTTCTTCGGCACCTAGGTCGGCGCCTGCCCCTTCCCGCCGTGATCCCGGCTCACCGGTGCGCCACGGACCAAGGAATGCCTGGTCAGCGGGCCCCGTCGTGCTCGCCCCGCCGGCCCGTTCAAGGTCGGATCCCAGCGTGCCGAAATTCCCACGTGGACCCGCAGGCGGCCCCTACGCAGACTTCCGCACGGTCGGAGCGCCGCACGGGGCCCAAGCATGCGCGCGAGAAGGGGTGGCGTGGCGCCGAGAGGCGCTCGGACGCCGACAGGCGCTCGGCCACCGACAGGCGGACCGGCGGAGACCGGCGTACCGGCACCGACAGGCGCGCCGGTGCGCCTCGACCCGTACTGCGAGAACGCACCCCGGCCGGCAGGTTGCGGACCTTCGTCTCGGCGTTCGTGCTCAGTGCGCTGGCCGCGGTCGGCTCGTACGGAGGCACCTACCGCGTCATGGAGATGATGTTCGCGCCCGACGTGGTGACGCCGGTGGTCTCGGTCAGTCCGCTCGCGGTGACGGGACTGCCGGCAGCGTCGACCGTGCCGGCTCCGAGCCCTGGTCCCTGAGACCCCTACCCTCGCCGTCCGGCCAGTGCCGGAGCGTGACCACGAAGCGTGAGCCGCCGTCGGACCCGAGAGGCGATTCGGCGCGGACCGAGCCCCCCATGGCGGCCGCCAGCTCCGAGACGATGGCCAGCCCGAGCCCCGAGCCCATGGTCCGGTTGGGTCCGCGGTCGGCCTGGTAGAAGCGCTCGAACACCCGCGGCAAATCAGCCGAGGCGATGCCCGGACCGTCGTCGTCGACCGTGATCACGGCCGCGTGGGACGCGGCGTCGTCCACCAGTGTCACCCTGACGGTCGTCCGGGCGAAGTTCAACGCGTTCTCGACCAGATTCG
This sequence comes from uncultured Acidimicrobiaceae bacterium, assembly GCA_963781955.1. GTDB lineage: Bacteria > Actinomycetota > Acidimicrobiia > Acidimicrobiales > RAAP-2 > Bog-473. Next base: position 572,011 of record CAWAHU010000001.1, on the reverse strand, counting down.
CCAGCAGCTGCGCCAGGCGATCCGGGTCCGCAGCGACCGGTGGGAGCGGAGGCGGGGCGGCGGCCGGGACCGGTGGTGCACCGGCCACGTGCACGACGACGGCCTGACCCCGCTTGGCTGCCGCGGGGAGGAACCCTTCGGCCGTCGTCGTGACGACCTCGGCCGCGTCGGTGGGCCGCATGGCGATCGACATCTGGCGGGCCTCGAGCTTTGTCAGGTCGAGGAGGTCGCCCACCAGCCGCTCCAGCCGACGGGACTCGGCGATGATGACGTCGGCGGCATGGTGAGTGTCCTCGACGGCGCCATCCTGGATCGCCTCGGCGAAGCCCCGGATGGAGGTCAACGGCGTCCGCAGGTCGTGCGAGACGGCCAACAGCAGGTGGCGTTCACGTGCCCGGCTGTCCTCGAGGCTCTGGGCCATGCCGTTGATGGACCCGGCCAAGGACGTGAATTCTGGATAGTCGCTGCGCCGTACCGGTACCCGGCTCTCGAGGTCCCCCGCCGCAATGCGGCCCGTCACCTCCATGGCCTCGACCAACGGCCGCGACATGCGCCGAGACATCTGCGCGGCCACCAGCGCAGATACGGCCAACGCCGCCCCGCCGGCGACGATGAAGTAGCCCCAGCTCGGCCCGAGACCTCCGATGTCACGCGTCAAGAGGACGGCGAACGTGCCCTCGAAGCCGAGCCGGCGCGCCAGTCGGCTTCGTTCGGCTTCGGACAACGAGACCGGTGCCACCGCATAGACGAGATTTCCCTGGCGGCCCGTGGTGGTCTTCCCCGCCTGGAGGGCCGACACGTCGATGTCCCGCGCCGTGAGTCCATCGGGCAGTCGCGAGACGATCGTGCCGAAGCGGTCGATGCGCACGAAGTCGGCGTCCTCGAGCTCGAGGGTTCGCTTGATGACGCCCAACACCTTGAGTGACTGAGTGCTCACCTTCGACGAGGTCAGCGCATTGGCCTCCGAGGCCAACTGCGACTGCGCCTGGTCGCGTGCCGCCTTGCGGGTCAGCACCAGGCTCCCCAGGCCGGCGATGACCAGCACGACGGCCACGAGTCCGACCATGGCCAACATGAGACGGCGGCGCACGGCTCAGCCGAACCGGTATCCGACGCCCCACACGGTGACCAGGGGCAGGTCGGGACCGAGCTTCTTGCGCAGCTGGGCCACGTGGACGTCGACGGTGCGCTCATCGCCGTACCAGTCAGCACCCCACACCCCGTCGAGCAGCTGCTGGCGGGAGAGAGCCAGCCCGCCGTTGGTGGTCAGGAATGCGAGCAGCTCGAACTCGCGCGTGGCCAGCGGCACGACGTCGCCCGACCGGCGCGCCTCGCGCCGGCGCAAGTCGACCTCGATGTCACCCACCGTGACCAGCTCCTGGGGCGCCGGCCCCTCACGAGTGCGCCGGAGGATGGCCCGAACCCGTGCGACCAACTCCCGGGGTGAGAACGGCTTCACCAGGTAGTCATCGGCGCCGAGCTCGAGGCCGAGGACTCGATCCACCTCGTCGTCGCGCGCCGTGAGGAAGAGGACAGGCACCGAGCTCTGCGCCCGGATCTCGCGGCACACCTCGAAACCGTCGCGGGCACCGGGCAGCCCGACGTCGAGGATCACGATCCACGGCTGCTCCCTGCGGAAGACCTCGAGCCCCTTCTCCCCATCGTCGGCCAGTAGGACCCGGAAGCCTTCACGGCGTAGGTACAGGTCGACCAAGTCGGCGATGTGCGGGTCGTCCTCGACGACCACCACCGTCCCGTTCTGGCCGCTCATGCCCCTAGCCTTCCATCTGCCACACCCCGATCGGACGGAATGCGACCGATCCTCACAGAACCCTCACGTTTGGCGAACATCCCGCTCACGCCCCGGGCGCACCATGTCCGCTGGACACGAGCTCCCACGCGGTTGCGGGAGCGGAGGGAAGCGATGAGGTGCCATGGGCCGCTGGCAGACACAGCTGATCACCGTCGGTGCAGCCGCCATGGCCTCAGCCGCCGCAGCATCGGCCGTGGCCCTCGACTCGGCGGCCGCCCTGGGTGCCACGGCTCGGACGGCGACAGCACGACTTGCGGCTGGCCGGACATCCCGAGACGAGCGCCGCGGCGGCGGGACGTCACCGGTGAACCACCCCGGTGGCGAGCTCAGCCGGTTCGTCCGCCCCGGACCGCCCGACACCTGCGGCCGTCTCGGCCGGCGAGGACTCCGACATGATCAGCAGCGAGGGCGCGGCGCGCCGGCGGACGTGCTGGTGGTCGAGCCGGCCAGCCGGCGGCGCTGTGGTCCGCGCAGGCCCGGCCGGCCCAAGGAGCCCTAGGAGAGCAGGCGCACCGTGTTGGCGTTCAGCCGTTGGCTCCCGGGTCCTCGGTCGCCGGCGCCGGCTCAGAGATCGTCCGGGCGCGGACCCGGACCGGCCCCGACGCCGAGCTTCTCGCGGAAGAACGAGAGGGTCTGGTCCAGCGCCGCTCGGGTCGGGCTCCCCTCCTCGTCGACGAGGTGCTCGGTCAGGACGGAGTGCGCCGTCTTGGGGTGGCCGTAGGGGTTGCCGGGCGCCGAGTCGATCTCGACGGCGATGAACGCGTCGCCCAACTCACGCCGCAGTGTCTCGAAGCGATCGGGGAAGCAGAAGGGGTCGTTACTGAAGCGCAGGCCGAGCACGCAGCTGCCATCGGCCGTGCGTTCCTTGACCCGGGCCAGGTCGGCGTCGGAGATCCCCACATCGGCCTTGCGCCGCTTTGAGATCGGGAACGGGAGGGAGGGCTGGCTGAGCACCGGAGCCACCACGACCTCGTCGACCATCATGGCCAGAGCGAATCCCCCGGTGAGGCACATCCCCACCACGCCGACCCCTGGGCCTCCGCACCGCTCGTGCTCCGCCTTGGCCAGCGCGCGCAGCCACACCGTGACCGGGCTCGTGTGCTTGAGCGCCAACGTGGAGAACTCGCGCGAGATGCAGACGTGCGCCATCGAGGACAGGCCGTACAACCCGTGGCGGTCCACGGGCGGCCGCCCCGGGTCGCCGAAGAGCACCGGCAGCACCGCCGTGCACCCCGCTGCGGCCACGCGCCGCCCGAACTGGGCGACCAGGGGGGTGACGCCCGGGATCTCGCTGATCACGATCACGGCGGGCCCGGTTCCCACCCGGAAGACCTCGCGACGCTCGCCCTGCGCCTCGAACGACTCCTTGGTGAAGCCGGTGAGAGCCGCCTCCCAGCGGCCCGCTTCGCCCTTCGACATGGCCGGACCGTAGCATCGGATGTCGTGGCAGCATCGATGCGCTCCCTCGACCCACGGACGCCCGTGCTCGTCGGGCTGGGTGCGGCGTCGGCCGCCGCTCCGGCGGCCGACCTGATGGCCGAGGCGGTGCGTGCCGCGGGCGACGACGCCGGCGCACCCGGGCTGCTCAGCCGGATCGACTCCATCGTCGTGCCCCAAGGAACGTGGACACTCACCGACCCGGCCCGCACGGTGGCTCGTCGAGCTGGGTCCCCGCGCGCCCGCACACTGCGCTGTGAGGTCGGAGTGTCGCAGCAGGAGGTCGTCTCGCACGCCCTCGGCCTGGTGGCCGGCGGTGAGGCGGACGTCGTCGTCGTCGCCGGGTCCGAGGCGCGGGCCTTCGAGAGGGACGGCGGAAGCGAGGAGGACACCGAGCGCGAGCCTCCCGACGACGTCCTCACCCGGCCACCCGACTTCGTGGCGGCCATCGAGATCCAGGCAGGGATCGTCTGGCCGGCCGTCGTGCCGTACGCACTCATCGAGAACGCGCTGGGTGCGGCCGACGGGGACTTGCCGGAGGACCACCGCGCCGCCATCGCCGCCCTGTGGTCACGCATGAACGCAGTGGCGCAGGTCAACCCGGAGGCTGCCTTCCCTGCGCCCATGGACCCCGGCACCATCGCGACACCCGGGCCGCGCAACCGGCCGCTCGCCTACCCCTACAACCGCTGGCACTCGAGCCAGTGGACGGTGAACCAGGCGACTGCGCTCCTCATGTGCTCCGCCGAGCGGGCGCGCTGGGCCGGAGTCCCCGCCGAGCGCTGGCTCTTCCCTCACGTGGCGCTCTCCTGCTCCGAGGCGGTCACCCTGACGGCTCGGCGCCACCTCGGCGCGTGGCCGGCCATGGGCGTGCTCGGCCAAGAGGCGGAACGCCACCTGGGGCGACCCCTGTGCGACCTCGCCCTGGCCGAGGTGTACTCGTGCTTCCCGTCTGCGGTCCGGGTCCAGCAGCGCGAGCTCGGGCTGGACCTCGGTGGCACCCCGACGCTCACCGGCGGCATGGCCTTCGCGGGCGGCCCCTTCAACCATTTCGCCCTCCTGGCCCTGCGCTCGGTGGGCAGCCGGCTGCGCGAGGAACCCGGTTCCGAGGGGCTGGTCACCACCGTTTCGGGCCTCCTCTCCAAACCCGGGTTGGCCGTGTGGTCGGCCCACCCCCCGGCCGGCGCGCCCTGGTTGGCCGACCTGGGCGCCGCGGCACGTGCCGCCACCCTCGTCGTCCCCGTGGTCGACCAGCCTCCCGCCGGCCCCCAGCCGGGGACCGTGGTCTCCTTCACGGTGACCTACGGAGGCGCCGAAGGTCTCGACCCGGAGCGCGCGGTGATCGTGGCCGAGCTCGCCGACGGGATGCGCACCGCCGCCACCTGCGAAGATGCCGGTACCGCGTGCCTGGCAGTGACCGAGGGTCTGATCGGGCGCGCGGTCGAGGTGAAGGACACGACGTTCAGGCTGTGAGCGAACCACCCGAGGGCTCCACCGGATCCGACCCCACCGGCTCGGTGACCACGGTCACCGGCCGGCCCCGTCTGGTCGATCCGGCCCTGGCCGCCCGGGTCCCCGGCCTGCGGTGGTCGGCGGCGCTCGCCATCTTCCTCGGCGTCATCACGGCCGCGGTCGTCGTGACGCAGGCCGTGGCGATGGCCCATGTCGTGGACCGCTCCCTCTTGCACCATGCAGCCCTGGGCGCCGTGGTGCCCGCCATCGTGGTCGTGGGCGTGGCGCTGCTCGTACGGGGCGGGCTCCACGCCGCAGGAGACCTCGCCGCACAACGAACCGGGGACCGGGTCGTCCGCACCCTGCGCAGCGACCTGCTGCGGCACGCGCTGGCCCTCGGTCCCTCGTGGCTCGGCGGCGAACGGCCGGGGGAGCTGTCGGTGACCGCCACCCGGGGACTCCGCGCGCTCCACACGTACTACGCCCGCTACCTGCCGCAGGCGGCGGCCGCCGCAGTGATCCCCCCCCTCCTCCTGGTGTGGGTGGCGACGCAGAGCTGGCTGGCCTTTCTCGTGGTCGTCGCTCTCGTGGTCGCGGTGCCGCTGACGATGATCCACTTCGGACGGGAGGCGACGAAACGAGCGGAGCGCCAATGGCGCCGGCTGACATCGTTGGCCGGGCGTTTCCTGCTCCTCGTCGAGGGACTGCCCACGTTGCGCGCCTTCGGCCGCGAGGCGCAGGGCCGGCGCGAGGTGGAGGCGGCCACCGAGGGCGTCCGCTCCGCCACGGTGCGCACTCTCCGCACCGCGTTCCTCTCGGCGCTCGCCATGGACATGATCGCCGGGTTCGGGGTCGGACTCGTCGCCATGGTCCTGGGACTCAAGCTCCTGTGGGGCGAGCTCGACCTGCAGACAGCGATGGCGGTGCTGCTCGTGGCACCAGAGATCTTCATCCCCCTGCGGCGCGCGGGCGCCGAGTTCCACGCCAGCACCGAGGGACAGGCGGCAGCCGGCCGCGTGCTCACCGTGTTGTCCACCCCGGCATCCGGGCGACCGGATCCCGACGGCGGACCCGTCGGCGCGCCCGCCGGGGCGCCGGGCCCCTCCCCCACCGACCGAACGTCGTGGGGGGCCGCGGAGACAAGCGGGACATTGCACCTCGCGGGAGTGCGCGTCGAGCACGCCGATCGTGACCGTGCCTCCGTTGCCTCCTGCTCGCTGGACGCCGCACCCGGGTCGCGGCTGGCGCTCACCGGCGCCTCGGGCGCCGGCAAGTCGACGGTCTTCGCCGCGTTGCTGGGGTTCGTAGAACCGGCCGCGGGCTCCATCACGTTCGCCGGGCGGACATCCGACGAAGAAGGGATGGCAGCCTGGCGACGCCACTTCGCGTGGTTGCCGCAACGCCCCCATCTGTTCAACACCACACTCGGGGCGAACCTACGTCTGGGCGCCTCCATGGCTTCCGACGACGAGGTGGCACGGGTGCTCGACGCCGTGGGGCTGGCCGACCTGCTGGCCGGGCTGCCCGGCGGCCTCGACACCACGGTGGGCCACGACGGACTGACGCTGAGTTGGGGCGAGCGCCAACGGGTGGCGCTGGCGCGGGCGCTCCTGTGCCCGGCCCCGGTGCTCCTGCTCGACGAGCCGACGGCGTCGCTCGACCCGGCCACCGTGGCCCGCCTCGGACCGTCGATCGAGCCCTGGCTCAGTGGCCGCACCGTGATCGTGGCCGCGCACCAGCCCGTCCTCCTCGACCGCTTCGACGCCACCGTGTGCCTGCCCGGCGCTGCCGCCCCGGTGGTGGTGACGTGATGAGCGCACGGTCCGACACGCTCCGCAGTGTCATGGCCGAGCCCGGCACGCCCCGGGGCCGCCTCGCCTTGGCCGGCCTACTCGGCCTGAGCGCTGCGGCCGCCACCATCGGCCTGCTGGCGGGCTCGGGGTACGTGGTGGGGCGGGCCGCCCTCCAGCCGGGACTCGACGCGCTGGTCGGCATCCTGGCGGCCGTCGAGGTGCTCGCCTTCCTGCGCGGTCCGCTGCGCTACGCCGAGCGGCTGGTCGGGCACGACGCCGCGCTGCGCGCACTCACGCACTGGCGGGTGCGCCTCTACGACTCCCTCACGCCCCGCGTCCCCGCTGCGCTCGCCGGCTGGCGCAGCGGGGACCTGTTGCACCGGGCCATCGACGACGTGGACACGCTCCAGGATCTCTACCTCCGCACGGTGCTGCCCGTCGCCGTCGCCGTCGGGGCGGCGGTCGTCGGCACCGTCACCGTAGGACTCATCCTCCCCTGGGCTGCGCTCGGACTGGGCCTCCCCCTCGCCTTGGCGCTCGTCGTGCCTGCAGTGCTGACGTGGAGACGCAGCGGGGACGACGAGCTGGCCGCCTGCTCCGGCGCGCTGTCCGCCCAGGTGGTCGATGCGTTGGCCGGCGCCTCCGAGCTGCTGGCGTTCGGAGCCGACGAAGTGTCGGTCGAGGCGGTCGAACACACGGGGGAACGGGCGGACACGCTGGAGCGTCGCCATGAGCACCTGGCCGTCGTGGCGGCGCTCGTCACCCAGGTCTGCCTGGCCGTCGCCGTGGTCACCGTGTTGGCGCTGGGAGTCTCCGCGATCCACGGTCACCGTCTCGGCCAGGTGATGGTGGCAGTGCTCCCCCTCGCCGTGTTGGGAACCTTCGAGACCGTGCCCGGCGTCGGGCCCGCCGTCGCCCGCGCGCTGGTCGTACGGGCCTCGGCCGCGCGCCTCTACGCACTCGACGAGGTGCCGGTACCCGTCCACGACGATGCCGCACCGCGGGGCGTGCCCCCGGGCGTGCCTGAGGTGTCCTTCGCGGACGCCGCCCTGCGCTACGGCCCCGGCCTCCCGCGCGCCCTCGACGAAGTCACCCTGCGGCTGCCCGCAGGGAGCACCCTGGCCGTCACTGGTTCGAGCGGTGCCGGCAAGTCCAGCCTGGTGACGGCCCTCCTCCGCTACTGGCCGCTCGAGGAGGGGACGCTGGCCCTCGGCGGGGTCGACGTGGCCCGCCTGCGCAGTGTCGACGTCCGCGCGACCTGCGCGCTGGCCGACCAGCGGGCCCAGATGTTCGCGGGAACCCTGCGGTCGAACCTGGTGTTGGGCCGGACCGACGCCGCCGACCAGGAGATCGCAGCGGCGCTGCACGCCACCTGTCTCGACGACTTCGTCGCCGGGCTCCCGGCCGGGCTCGACACGCAGGTCGGGGAGGACGGGGTGGCGCTCTCAGGCGGCGAGCGCCGTCGTCTGGCCGTCGCCCGCGCCCGTACTGGCCCCGGGCACCGTGCTGGTGCTCGACGAGCCGACCAGCGGCCTCGACCCGGCCATGGCCGACGCGCTCGTCGAGCGTGTGCTCCATGCCGCCGGCGAGCGCAGCGTCCTCGTCATCACGCACCGCGCCGGCGAGGCGGCGCGGTGCGATGCGTCGGTGACCCTCGAGGCCGGGCGCGTCGTGGCACCGACCTGAGCGCTCAGGTCGTGCTGCGGTAGCCCGGGGTGGTGCTCGATCCGGCAGCCACAGCGTGCCGGTCATGCCCGCCCGCCGGGGTGCCCAGCGACGAGCCGCTCGAGCTCGATCCCCCCGAGGAGCACCAGGCGTTGGCCGGCACCCCGGCGCACGGGTCGGACATGGTCGGCAGTCCGGTGGGGGTTGCCTGGAGGTGCACGCCGTTCTTCGCGGGGTAGTTGGCGCCCGCCGGGCAGGACCCCACGCCGGTGTCGCACTCCACCTGGCCCAGCAGGGTGTTGTCCGAATTCGTCGTCGTCGTCGTGACGCCACAGACGGGTTGGAGCTGTTCGAGGTTGGGCGGGGCACTGCCAGCCGGCGCGTTGTTGTCGGCATAGCAATTGGAGGGCAGGCCGGTGTGGAGCACGATCTGCCCGAAGTCGGCGTTCGAGGGATTGCCGAAGAACCCGTCATTCGTGAACGTGTTGCCCTTGAGTGCATTCCCCTCGGGCTCGAAGACGCAGCCGAAGCCCTGGACCTGGAACCCGCCGTAGTTGGCGCACTTCTGGTGCAGCGAGGGCGTCCCGCTGTCGGGGTACGGGACGAAGAGCACACCCCAGGCCCCGTTGTTGGAGAAGGTGTTGTCCATCACCGTGTCGTTGCGCCCGCCGGAGACGGTCATCCCTGTCCCGATCGGCCCGGCCGCAGCGTTACCGGCCTGGGGTACGTTCGGGTTGTTGTTGTCGTGCACGTTGTTGTGCATGAAGACCCAGCAGGAGTGGGTGTGCGTGATGGGACTCACACCGTTGTTGGGACAGGCCCCGTTCTGGGGCGGCGGCGGGTCGCCGGCGACCTGCGTGTTGGTGTCGAACCCGTCCTCATTGTTGTCGAACTGGGAGTTCTCGACCACGATGGCGCCGCCGGAGTTGGTCCCCGAGTAACCGAGCGCGTTGTTCTCCATCCACGCGTGATTGATGGTGATGTCGCAGAGTTGCAGGCAGGCGCCCACGTACATGCCCGAGTCGTTCATGTTCGAACCGTAGATCTGGTTCCAGGTGGCTGGGCCCTGGGAGTTGGACGAGAAGATCGCGTACCCGGCGGCAGTGTCCTCGGTGGAGAAGAAGCTCGTGGTCCCCGTCAAGTAGGCGCCGGAGTATCCCTTGAGGCCGATCTTCCCCGACCCGTCGCCGCCGTTCCACCAGATCTCGTTGCCCGAGTCACCCGGGCCGCTGAGGAAGTTGCACGCCGTCAGGTTCTCGATGCTCACGTTGTCGGCCTTCCAGACCACGATGCCGTTGCGGCCCTGGGCCTTGCCCCCGACCACTGGCCCGTAGTTCTGGTACTTCGGGTCGGAGCTGCAGGGCGTCGACGCTCCTGGCTTCGTACCGTCGACGATCACCGTGTCCCGGTTCATGCCGCGGACGTGCAGGTTCGAGGTGTGGATCACGAGGCCGCCGTGGTCCCCGTTCGAGAAGGCCGACGTAGCGGTCAGGTTGGCATCGTCGTTCTCGTGGTAGTCACCGGGAGCGACCAGGATCCAGTCTCCGGACTTGGCTGCGTTCACCGCCGCCTGGATGGTGGTGTACTGCCCCGTCTTGCCGTGGTACGTGCCGACGAGCAGCACCGCCGGACCGCTGGAGGATGACGAGCACGCGGCCAGCACCGATCCCGTCAGGAGCACGGCTCCCAGGACCCCCGCCCGCACCATCCATCTTGTGCGCCGTCGCATGTACGCCCTCCCGTGGTCGGCCTGTCGGTCGTCGCCGCGGCCACTCGCCCCCGTGGCCCGCTGCGCCGAGTGGAAAGCTAGCCCGGGTCGGGTGCCCCCGACGGCGGCTCCGCAGTCGGGATCTCGCCTGCGGCCAGCAGGCGGCGGATCTCGGCCACCGGCGGCGCCGGGTAGGCGGTCGTGCCTGGACGCCAGCCGATGGCGATCTTCTGGGGTCCCGGCCCGTCCTCCCCCCAGATGTGACAGGTGTTGGCCAGGAAGGCGCTGAATCCCCCTCCGGCCATCGGGTGCTCACCCGCACCCCGCTCCATCCGCCATGCGCCGACCGAGGTGAGGCCCTGCACCACGACCGGGCCGAGCGCCCGGGCCAGGAATTCGAGGTGGCTGCAGCCTCGCTGGCGTCCGAAGCGCTCCTGCACCGCGTTCGTGTAACCACGGGCGACCGACAGGCCCACGAGGTCGTGGAACTTCGGCGCGATGTTCGTGCATTCGGCGTGCGGGAAGGCCTTCATGTCGGCGGCGGCGTCGATGATCACCATGTCCGACAGGCGGACCACCATGGCCAACTCCATGTCGTGGAGGCGTCGGGGCGCCAACCCCTCCCCGGCCCAGGGGCGCTCGTCGCTCAGGGTGCCGATGACGCAGAAGTACCCGTCGCGGGCGAAGACGTCCATAGAGATGGTCCGCCGGTGGGTCGGGACCTCCCCGGAGCCGGGAGGCGGGCGCAGTGAGGCGACCGACGGCGTGGTCTCAGGCCGAGGCACGAGGTGATTGTGACCCCCCGCCGCCCTGGGGCGCCAACGCCACCTCGTTGAAGCCGTGGAGGATCGGCATGCCGCGGGCCTTGTTCCAGCCGATGCGGGTCACCGATGCCGTGCGCAGGTGGAGGCGCCAGTAGAGCTCGGCCGTGCCCAACGCCCAGGCCACCGCCGCTTTGATGGGCGTGACGTGGCTGACCACGACGAGGTCGGCCTCGGCCCGGCGCGCCCCGGTGCCGTCGGCGACGAAGAGCTCCCCGCAGGCCTCGGCCACCCGGGCGTCCACCTCGGCCAGGGTCTCGCCGCCCCGGGGCCGGAAGTCCCGGTCGCTCATCCAGCGCGTCCAGACCTCGGCGGGGATGTCGCCCAGGGGTTGCAGCTCCAGCTCGCCGTAGTCCACCTCCACCCAGCGCTGGTCGACGACGGGCGCCGGTCCCAGGGCGAGCAAGTCGGCCGTGTCACGGGCGCGGCGCAGGGGGCTGGTGCGCACCTCGGACACGGGGGACGCCAGCAGTGCCCGCGTCTCCGCCACCTGCCGGCGGCCGGCCTCGGTCAGCTCGGCGTCGGTCCGACCCAGCAGCAGGCCCTGCGCATTGGCCACCGACTCGCCGTGGCGCACGAGGATCAGCATGCCGCGACTTCGTACCACCGGCCTCACCACCGGCCTCACCACCGGCGTCACCACCGGCGTCATGTGGGAACGAGGATGCGGCCGCACTGCTCACAGGTGATGATCTCGCCCGGTGGCAGAGCGCGGATCCGCTCCACCTCCACCGAGGGCAGCTCGAGGTGGCAGCCGTCGCAGTGGCTGCCGACCAGGCGCGCCGCGCCCGTTCCCTTGAGCCGGGCCCGCAGGGCCTCATAGCGGTCGGCCAGAGCGGGCGGCAGGAATGCTGCTTCGGCGGCCCGGGCACGACCGGCCTCCTCCAGTTCGGCATCGATGGCCGCCCGGTCGGCGGCGACCTGTGCCCGCAGGCCGTCGGCCCTCTCGCGCAGCGGAGAGGCCCGCTCGTCCAGCGCCGCCAGCTGGGCGTCAACCGGCTCTTGATCGAGCATGGCGACCAGCTCGAGCTCCTCGAGCTCGGCCCGGCGCTCGGTCAGGTGCCGCACTTCGTCGTTCATCGCCTGCAGGTCGCGTACGGCGGAGCTCGTGGCCGCGTACATCCGCTTCTCGACCGTGCCCCGCCGTTCGGTCAGGGCGGCGATCTGCTCCTCGAGGTCCTTCTGGGCCGCTGCCAGCCCGTCCCGGCGCGCCGCCACCTCGCCCCGCTCAGAGGACAAGACGGCGAGCTCGGCCTCGGCCGCGGCGAGACCCGAGCTCTCAGACAGTGCGTCGCGCCGGTGCTGCAGCTGCGTGATGGCCGTGTCGAGGTCCTGCACGGCCAGCAGGTGCTCCAGCGTGTCGCTCACTCGGCCTCCTCGGTCCCACCGGAGGCGGGCTTCCCAAGAGCCACCCGGGCCATGGCCAACGCCTCGGCCAGGCCGTCGTCGGCCACGGCCACAGCCTCCTCCCAGGCGTACCAACGTGCCTCGGGGCTCTCCCCCGGGGGTGGGTCGGGGTCGCCGTCGCCGGCCACCAGCAGGTAGCGCAAGTCGAGGTGCGTGTGGCCCTGGGCCGCCTGGTGAACGTCGAGGTGGATGAGGCAGGGGCCCTGGCCCGGGTGCTCGACGACCAGGCCCAGCTCCTCGGTGGCCTCGCGGCGCGCCGCCTCGTCGGGCGTCTCGCCGGCGTCGATGTGGCCGCCAGATTGCATCCAAACGCCGAGACGCTTGTGGAGGTGCAGGACGGTACCGCGCCGGCCTGTCACGATCCCCGAGGCGGTGACGTGGGTGAGCCCGGCGTGCTCGTCACACGGGTCGTCGAGGAGCGAGAGCTCGGCCAGGAAGCGCTCTTTAGCGGTCGCCTCCCGTGCCGTGGCGGGCTCGTGGCCCTCCACGAGCGCCCGCAGCTCCGCGGGGGAGGTGCCCTTCGCTGGACTCCTCATTACGGGCATCGATAGCACAGGTGACCGGGGCCCTGGTGGTTGGTGCGCACGGCCCGAACGCGCTCCCTCATGCCGCCAGGCGGGCCAGCGCCTCGCGCAGAACCTGCTCGCGCTTGCAGAAAGCCCAGCGCACCAAAGTGCGGCCCGCACCGGGATCGGCCGGGTCGTAGAAGACCGAGCTGGGGATGGCCACCACGCCGCACCGCTGCGGCAGGGCATAGCAGAACTCCTCCGCGCTCATGCCCGGCGCCACGGCGGCGATGTCCGTCGTGGCGAAGTAGGTGGCGGCGGGGCGGTAGACGGTGTGGCCCAGTGCGGCCAGGCCGTCGCACAAGAGGTCGCGCTTGGCCGCCAGCTCGGTCCCCATGAGTCCCATGGCTCCGGGGGCGAAACCCAGACCGTGGGCCACCGCCAGCTGGAAGGGCGCCGGGCTCGTATAGGTCAGGAACTGTTTGGCGGCCCGGACGGCGGCAACCAGCGGTGCCGGCGCGCACACCCACCCCACTTTCCAACCCGTGAAAGAGAAGGTCTTGCCACCCGACGAGATGGTCACCGTGCGCTCACGCATGCCGGGCAGCGTGGCCAGCGGCGTGTGCACACCGTCGAACACGAGGTGCTCGTAGACCTCGTCGGTCACCGCCAGGACGTCCCGGGACGTGCACAGGTCCGCGATCTGGAACAGCTCCTCTGTCGTGAACACCTTGCCGGTGGGGTTGTGCGGGGAGTTCACCAGGACGAGCCGGGTACGCGGCCCGACCGCGGCGGCCAACTCGTCGGGGTCGAAGGACCAGTCGGGTGTCCGGAGGCGCACCAGCCGGGGCACGGCGCCGGCCATGGCACAGCAGGCGGCGTAGGAGTCGTAGGTGGGCTCGAACATCACGACCTCGTCCCCCGGCTCGCACAGGGCGAGCAGGGTGGCGGCGATGGCCTCGGTCGCCCCCACGGTCACCAGCACCTCGCTCTCGGGGTCCAGGTCGAGGCCGTACCAGGCGCGCTGGTGCGCGGCCACGGCGCGGCGGAGCTCGGGGGTCCCGGCGCTCGGCGGATACTGGTTACGCCCCTCGCGGATGGCGGCGACCGCCACCTCGCGCAGCTCCTCGGGGCCATCGGTGTCAGGGAATCCCTGGCCCAAGTTGACCGACCCGGTGGCGGTGGCCAGCTCGGACATGGTGGCGAAGATGGTGGTGGTGAACGGACGCAGGCGCCGGGCCAGCTGCGCCTCTCCCGCTCCCACGCGGCGATCGTACCGTCGGCGACGCCGCTCGCCTATCGTCGATCCGGACCGTGCTCAGCATCGCCAACTTCAACATGCACTGCGGGATGGACGGCTGGGGCCGGCCCTACGACTACCTCGGGGCGATCGCCGCGCTCGATGCCGACGTCATCGTCCTCGAAGAAGCATGGACGACCGACGGTGACGACACGGGCGGCCAGGCCGCCGAGGCAGCGGGGACGCTCGGCTACCAGCTGGTCTCCCACGAGCTCGGCCGCGGCCGCCGTATCCGCCCCCAGCCCGGTGCCGACCACCGGTGGATCGCCCAGCCGAGCATGAGCGACACCAACCGGGCCCTCTACATGGACGAGTTCAAGCCGATGCGCCCCCGCGTCTACGCCATGGAGCGCTGGCAGCAGGCCGAGCCCGGGGCTATCGGCATCGCAGTGCTGGTGCGCCCCGAACTCCCCCTCGAAGCCTCGCGCCTGGTCCACCTGCGCCCGCTGCGGGCCGACCCCGTCCGTCGGGCGGCCATCGTCGTCGACCTGACGGTGGACGGGCGGCCAGTCTCGGTGGCCGGCATCCACATGTCGCACCTGGTCCACGGCTCCCCGCTCCACTTCCGGCAGCTGTGGCGGGCGTTGCGGACCGGAGCCCGGCCCGACGCCGCCCTGGCGGGGGACCTGAACGCCTGGGGCCCCGTCGTCCGCCTCCTCATGCCGGGATGGCGCCGGTCGGTGATCGGCCGGAGCTGGCCCGCATGGCGGCCGCACAGCCAGATCGACCACATCCTGGTCCGTGGCGCTCTCCGCCCCCGCGCCGGCTCGGTCCTCCCCCACTCCGGCTCCGACCACCGTCCGGTGCGCGTGGAGCTCGAGGTGGGCACTCCGGCCGAGAGGGTGCGGGCCGGCCGGACCTGAGGACGGTCCCGGCGCCCGCCGCGGCGCCTCGCGCGATCGTGCGGCTACGACGGCCTTCCGGGGGCCAGCCCTCGTACCGCGCCGTCGACCGTGTCGAAGAACCGCGCCTCGCCGATCCGCGCCGCCAGGCCGGACCGGCGCAGGCTGTCGTGCAGATGGATGCCGGCCCGGGCGATGCCGAACGTCACCCCGTCACGCTCGCAGGCCTCGATCCCCCGGAGCAGCTCACGCGTCCCGGTGAAGTCGATGTCGGACATGCCGATCGTGTCGAGGATCAAGACGTGCACCGGGCCCGGCGCGTCGCGCAGGGCGGCCGCCACCTCCTCCCGGAAGCGAACGGCGTTGGCGTACCAGATCGGGGTGGCGAACATGACCACCAGCACGCCCGGCACCGGCGTGGCCCGGGGCTCGAAGTCGGGGCGGGCCCAGCTGGTCGTGCCCGGTATCCGGCCCAGCACGTGGATCTGCGGGCGGGCGCTGATTCGGATGCGGTCGAGGATGGCCAGCAGCACGGCCACCGCGATGCCCTGCTCGACCCCGACGAAGACGACCACCACCAGCGTGACGGCGGCCAGGCCGAACTCGATCCAGTTGAACCGGGCGATGGCGACGAGGCCCCGCACGTCGAAGAGCCGCGCCGCGATGTAGATCAGGATGGCGGCCAACGCCGACAGCGGCACGTTGCGCAACACGTTGGAGAACGGGACGAGGAGCAGGACCATCGCGGCGGCGCCCAGCGCGCCGGCCTGGGTGCGGCCTCCCGAGGTGGCCACGGCACCCGTGCGCGGGGGGCTGGCGTTCACCGGGAAGGAGCCGACGAGGCCGGCGAGCACGGAGCCGGTACCGACCCCGAGGAAGTCCCGCCCGGCATCGACGTCGTAGCCCCCCTGCTCGGCGAAGGCGCGCGTGGTGGCGGCGGTCTGGGTGACGACGACCAGCGCCACCACCGCGGCGAGCGGGGCCAGGCTCCTGAGCGTCGACCACGTGACTCCGCTGAGCCCGACGTGCACGACACCGGTGCGGACGGTGCCGAGCACCTTGACGCCGTCGGCCTGGAGGCCGAACGCAGCGACGCAGACGGTGGCGCCCACCATGCCGATGAGCGCACCGGGGATCCAGCGGCGCAGGCGCGCGCACGCCACGACCACGGCGAGCACGCCGAGCCCGATGGCCAGCGTCCACCCGTTGACCTCGTCGAGGTGCGTGCACACGTAGACCAGCCGGTGCCCGTTCGTGCCGGCCGTGGGCGGCAGGCCGAGCAGGTCGGGCAGCTGATGGACGAAGATGATCACCGCCACCCCCGAGAGGAACCCGGTGACGATCGGCGTCGACAGGAACTCGGCCAACCAGCCGAGTCGGAGCAGGCTGACCACCATGACGAGGATCCCGACCATGACGGCGAGGATCGCCACCAGGTCGACGTAGTGCGCCGATCCCACCACCGCCAGGGCCGAGACGCCGGCGGCAAAGAGCGGTGCGATCGTCGAGTCCGCCCCCACCGACACCTGCGGGCTCGACCCCAGCAGGGCGAACAGCGCCGTGCCGGCCACGAAGGCGTAGAAGCCGGTGATGGGCGGCATGCCGGCGAGCCGCGACGTCGCCAGCTGCTCGGGGACGGCGATGACGAACAGGGTCAACCCGGCCGCGACGTCGGCGCCCGCCCACGCCCGCCGGTAACCGCGCAGCGAGGTGAGCACTGGAAGCCGTCGCACGGTGCCAATCATCGCCCACCGGCGGTGGCGCCGAATGGGACTCGTCGCGACGGAATAGTCTCGGACGCGAACGCAGGGGCACCGGGACCCGACCGACAATGCCCTGGTCGACGAGATCGGGACGCCTGCGCCAGTCGCCCGGCCCACAGATCGTGCGCACGAGGCACACCCGAAGGAGGCGCCGACGATGAGCGACTACCCCTACGCCGACAGGTTTCCGATCAATCGTTCGCTGCCCGCGGAGGGCGCACCTCGCGACCAGGTGTTGTCTCAGCTGCGGACCATGGCGGCCGAGGAGGACGCGTTCTGGGAGACCGGGAAGTGCTCGGGGACCATGTACTGCGGCGACCACGACCACTACCGCTTCCTCACCGAGGCCTTCGGGCTGTTCGCTCATGTCAACGTGCTCCAACGCGACATGTGCCCGAGTGCCACGAAGTTCGAGGCCGAGATCATCTCCATGACGCTCGGCCTGCAGTCCGGCGACGCGGCGGCCGGCGGCGCGGCGGCCGGCGACGAGCCGTGCGGCCTGGTCACCACGGGTGGCACCGGAAGCATCCTGCACGCCATCCTCGCCTACCGCGAGCACGCGTCCCGGACCCGCGGCATCACGCACCCCAACGTGATCAAGCCCGAGACGGCGCATCCGGCCTTCGACAAGGCGTGCCACCTCTTCGGCGTCGAGCTGCGCCGCGCGCCCATCGATCCCGTGACCACCCAGGTCGACGTGGACTGGGTGCGCGACCACGTGGACGCCGACACGGTGGCACTGATCGGGTCAGCCTGCAATTACGGGTACGGGACGGTGGACCCGATCGCGGAGCTGTCCCATGTCGCGCTCGACCACGGCGTCGGGCTGCACGTCGACGCCTGCCTGGGCGGCTTCATCCTGCCGTTCGGCCGAGAGCTCGGCTACGACATCCCCGCATTCGACTACCAGGTGCCGGGCGTCACCTCGATCTCGGCCGACACCCACAAGTACGGCTACGCCTTCAAGGGCTCCTCGGTGCTCACGTTCCGCTCCAAGGCGCTGCGTAACGCGCAGTACTTCTACCTGACCGACTGGAGTGGCGGAAAGTACACCTCTCCGGGCATGGAGGGTTCCCGCTCGGGAGGTCTGATCGCCGCCACCTGGGCCGCCATGGTGCAGCTGGGCCATGGCGGCTACCTGGAGTACGCCCGGCAGATCTTCGGGACGTCCTTCGCCATGCAAGAGGCTGTCACCTCTCACCCCCAGCTCCGCCTGGTTGGCCGTCCGACCTTCCTGTTCTCGTTCACCTCCGACGCCTTCGACATCTACCACGTCAACGACTTCATGCGGGCCCGCGGTTGGCGCTTCAACGGGCAGCAGTACCCCAACGCGCTGCACATGGCGGTCACGCGGCCCCAGACCCAGCCGGGGGTGGCCGACCAGTTCGCTGCAGATCTGACCGACGCCGTGGCATACGCCGAGGAGCACGCCACCGAGGCACCGCGGTCGGGCGCCATCTACGGCGGCGTGGCGGGCGGAATGACCGACGAGGCGGACGAGTTCATCCGGTCGGTCATGGCCGACATGCTCGACGGGCAGTCCGCGCTCCCTGCCACATGAGGGTGGCCGGGGGTCCGCCCGCGCCGTGGATCGAGGGCTGCCTGACCGCGCAGGCCGCCCTGGAGGCCACGATCGACGAGCTCCTCGACGACGAGGTGGCGCGCCGGCCGAGCCGCCTCCCCGGATGGAGCGTCGGCCACGTGCTCACCCACGTGGCCCGCAACGCCGACAGCGTCGTGTGGCGCCTCGAGGGTGCGGCGCGCGGCGAGCTGCGCGACCAGTACCCGGGCGGGCTCGAGCAACGCCGGGCGGACATCGAGGCCGGTGCGTCCCGACCCGCGGCGGAGCTGGCGGCAGACGTGCACCAGAGCTCGGCCGCAGTGGCCCGCGTCATGGCCGCGCTGCCCGAGCCGGCGTGGGACGCACCATCCCGTTCGTCGCGGGGCGTCGTGGAGAGCTCGCGCGAGGCCGTGTTCTCCCGCTGGCGCGAGGTGGCCGTGCACCACGGGGATCTCGGCCTGGCCGAGGTGCTGCTCCCGGGCGCGCTCGTCGATGCCTGGCTACCCCGCGAGCTGCCGCGGCTGGCCGAGCGCACCGACCCGGCCCGTCTGCTGGCCTGGGTCATCGGCCGGGGCGAGTCGCCGCCGCTGGCGTCCTGGTAGCTGCTCGCCCGGGAAGCCCGGCACGCCTAGGACGAGACCAGCACGTGTCCGGACCGGTCCACGGCCATACAGAAGCGGGTGACCGTGCAGGCGATGGCGCTGAGCGAGCGGCCGGGGTCGATGAGGGTCCCGGCGCTCCACCTCGTCCCGTCCCAGTCGAAGACCCGGCCCACCGAGTCGACGGCCCGGCAGAACGCGGGCGTGGGGCAGGAGACCCCGGTGAGCCCAGAACTGCCGGCGCCCGACATGGCCGTCTCGGCGGCGACGGACCGGGGCGACGAGAAGGACGTTCCGTCCCAGGTCACGGCGTCGCCACTGCTGTCGGTCAGGACGCAGAAGCTCGTCGTGGCACACGAGACGGCGTTGAGCTGGCCCTCAGGGTCGACGAGACCCGGGCGCGACCACGTGCGGCCGTCCCAGATGGACGGCCCTCCCTCGGCGGCCATGCAGAAGGTGGGTGACACGCACGAGATCTGAACCGCGGCCCCCCAGGCACCCAGGTTGCCCGACCACCCCCGGCCGTCGTAGGCGAACGAGTTGCCCTCGCCGTCGATCACGATGCAGAACGTCGGAACGGCACAGGCGACAGCCGTGACGCCCTGGGCGCCGGGCAGCGTCACCGGCGGCTGCCACGCCGACCCCCCCAGCAGGGTCACCTGGTCGGTGTCCGGCGCCGCCGCACAGAGCCCCGCCGACGAGCACGACAGCCAGGAGGTGCCCTGGGGTGAGCCCGGCGTGACGGAGGACACGGGGGTCGAGGCCAGGCCCGAGACCCGGTAGGTCTGCCCACCCGTGGTCCCCGCCAGGCAGGCGCCGCGCACCGGGCACGACACCACGGAGAAGTCTGCCCCCGGGACGGGCTGGCGGGCTGGGCGCCATGAACCGGCCGGCGCGGTCCGGCCGGCGCCGTGGCGGTGCGTCGCCGCGGTGCTCGCACCCCGCGCCGCCGGTCCTCGGGCCGCGCCGCACCCGGCGGTGAGCAGGGCGGTCATCACGAGCACGGGCACCAGGCGGGTGGCCGCCGCCGTGGTGGGCACCCGGCAGACCGGACCCCACGGCATCAGCTGGTGCCCGGCCGGCCCGCTACGAGTTGACCGGAAGGCCGTTCGCCTCGAGCGCCCGGTGCCGTGACCACGTGTCGAGCACGATGAGCGTCTTGGTGCCGGTGACTCGGCCGCGGCGTCGAAGCTGCTCGATCACCTGGCCCAGTCGCTCGACGTCGGGCACCTGCAGCCAGACCAGTGCGTCGGGATCCCCCGCCGTCGTGAACACTGCCTGGACCTCGGAGAGCTGCATGGCCGTCTCCTTGATCTCGTGCAGGTCCGCCGTGCCGGCGAAGCGCACCTCGGTGAACGCCTGGATCGGACGGCCGGCCTTGCGGTGGTCCACCACCACGGTGTAGCCGGCGATCACCCCGGTGCGCTCGAGACGCTCGATGCGCCGGGTGACGGCCGAGGCCGAGAGCGATACCTGCTCGCCGATGTCGGCCATGGTCCGCCTGGCGTTGTGAGAGAGCAGCTCGATGATCTGGTGGTCGATCGGATCAAGATCCTCTGTTCCCATGGGCCTAAGCCTAATGATGGCCGTCTCCCCGCACATTCAGTGCACCGAGACGGCCGAAAGTTGCTGCTCTGTTGCGTTGGCCGCCGACCGGGGTGAGTCAGGCGTCCCAGCGGTGGACGGTGACGGCGTAGCGGTCACCCGGTCCGGAGGGCGCGCGGTCCCAGGTGGACCAGCGGTCCTCGAGCACGAACCCGACCCGTGAGGCGGCGAGGTCGTGCTCGGCTGGGCCGAAACCCCCAGGCTGGAGCGAGTACCCGGTCACCAGGCGACCGCCGGGGTGCAGCCAGCGAGCCGCGTTGGCGATCACCTGCTCCTCGGTCCCGAGCGCCACGAAGATGAGGACGTTGCCCGCCATGACCACGACGTCGAAGGTGCGCCCGAAGTCCAAGGTGGGATCGGCGAGGTCGCCGCGTACCCACTCGAGGGACGGGGCCTCGGCGCGCGCCTGGGACAGCATGGTCTCGTCAACATCGGTGCCGACCACGTGGCGCCCCCGGCGGTGTAGCTCGATGGCCACGCGCCCGGTCCCACAGCCGGCGTCGAGGACCCAGACCGGCTCGTAGGCGTCGACGAGCGCCGCCTCGCCGTGGACGTCGACGCCGGCTGCCGCGAGGTCCTTGAAACGCCGGTCGTAGGCGGCACCCCGGGGGGCGTCGCTGTCGGTCCAGCGGTCTGCCACGCGTCGGACGGATGGTGCTCGAGCGGGCGTCAGCCCGACGTCGAGCCGCCCAAGCCCGCCGGCAGTGTGTTGACGGTGGCGTTCGAGGGGATCTGGAAGAGGCTGGCGGGGGGTTTCGACGAGTACGTGGTCAGCTTGAAGTACTGGCTCTTCGAGGTGCCGGTGTAGGACAGGACCCCCTGCTTGGTCACGCAGTACTTGACGAAGCTGCTCTTCCGGCTGATCGAGACGCAGTTCGAAGGCTGCCCGGCGAAGGTGGCCGACGAGTAGGTCACCTTGATGCCGAGGACCCGGGCGATGATGCCCGTCTTGATTGAGCCGAGAGCGTCCATGACCGCCTGCGAGCTGAAGGCGTTCATCACGCCCAGCAGCGGGTTCGACATCGACGTCGAGAGACAGGTGACCTTCGACGCGCCGCTGTTGCCCGAGTTACCCGAGCCTGAGCTCCCCGAGTTCCCGCTGTTCCCAGACCCGCCCGAGCCCGAACTGCAGTAGTAGGTCCCGTTGCCGGTGTTGATGACGCTGCCCGAGGACGTGACGAAGGCGGACTTCGGGGGCGACTGGGCGATGGTAACCGTGCTCGACTGCCCACTGCCCCCCGAGGTGTACTCGGCCTCGTAGGTCAGGTTCTTGGTCCGGTTCAGGCTGTTCTTGAAGTTCTTGACGTTGAAGGGGGACGGCTTGGCCGAGGCCGAGAGCGCCGGCACCAGGGCCAGGGCACCGACGACGGCGACGGCGAGGACGGTGGAGGCGGCGCGTGATCGCATGGAGAAGACGCTACCGCAGCCCTCGGTAGTGTCAGTGTCGTGTGCCTCCTGGTCGTCGCATCGAGGGTCGACCCCGACGAGCCGCTGATCGTCGGCGCCAACCGCGACGAGTTCCTCGACCGGCCGGCGACGCCGATGACTTTGCTCGAGGCGGGCCCGCCCCGGATCCTGGGGGGCCGTGACGAGCTGTCGGGCGGGACCTGGCTGGCCGTCAATGAGTCCGGTGTGTTCGCCGGCCTCACGAACCAACCGCTCGGTGCGGCCAAGGACCCAACCAAGCGCTCTCGTGGCGAGCTCCCCCTGGCCCTGACCCGCTACGACACCGCGGCCGACGCGGTCAGCGCATTCGTCGACGAGTACCGGCCGGCGGACTTCAACGGCGCCTGGCTGCTCGTGGGCGACCGCTCGGCCTTGTATTTCGTCGACTTCACCGAGGACGCGGCCATGGCGCGCGCGCTCGAGCCCGGTGTGCACGTCCTCGAGAACCGCATGCTCGGCGCCCCCTCGCACAAAGTCGACTTGGTGCGGGCCGCGCTGGGCTCGCCGACGAGCGGCGACGAGGTGATACAGGCATTCCGCCGCGTGCTCGCCGATCACAAGAACCCTGAAGGTGACGACCGCCCACAGGCGGCCAACTGCGTCCACCTCGACGATTACGGCACGCGCTCGTCGTGCCTGGTCCGAGTCCCCGCCGACGCCAAGCCTCAGCTGTGGGTGGCACCGGGACCCCCGTGCTTCGCCGCGTACGACCACGTACGGGCCCCGTGGATCGCCCCCGGCCCCCGGCGCCCTCAGTCCCGCCGCAGCGGCTTGTAACGCAGTCGGTGCGGCTGGTCGGCCTCGACGCCGATGCGGCGCCGGCGGTCCTCCTCGTAGTCGCTGAAGTTGCCCTCGAACCAGCGCACCACCGAGTCGCCCTCGAACGCCAGCACATGGGTGGCGATCCGGTCGAGGAACCAGCGATCGTGGCTGATGACCACGGCACAGCCGGGGAAGGCCACCAGCGCGTCCTCGAGGGCCCGCAGCGTGTCGACGTCGAGGTCGTTCGTGGGCTCGTCGAGCAGGAGCAGGTTACCGCCGCTCCGCAGCACCCGGGCCAGGAGGACGCGGTTGCGCTCGCCTCCCGAGAGCTGACCCACCTTCTTCTGCTGGTCGCTGCCCTTGAAGCCGAACCCGGCGACGTACGCCCGGCCGTGGAGTTCGCGTCCACCGACGACGAGGCGTTCGGCGCCGCCCGTGATCTCCTCGAAGACGGTCGCGTCGGCCGCGAGCGTCTCGCGCGTCTGGTCTACGTACGCCGGCTGGACCGAGGCTCCGATGCTGAGCGTGCCGGCGTCCGGCGCCTCCTCGCCCACGATCATCCGGAACAGGGTCGTCTTGCCGGCACCGTTCGGCCCAATGACGCCCACGATGCCGCCGGGCGGGAGGGTGAAGCTGAGGCCGTCGATCAGGAGGCGCTCGCCGAAGGCCTTGACCACGCCCTCGGCCTCTACCACCTGATCGCCCAGGCGCGGCCCGGGCGGGATCGTCAGCTCGACCTTGTCGGCCCGGCGCTCGGCCGCCTCGGCATCGGCCACGAGCTCGTTGTAGGCGGTGATGCGGGCCTTGCCCTTGCTCTGGCGGGCCCGGGGCGACATGCGGATCCATTCGAGCTCGCGCTCGAGCGCGGCCTGGCGCGAGCGGTCGGCCTTCTCCTCCGCGGCCAGGCGGGCCTGCTTCTGCTCGAGCCAGGACGAGTAGTTGCCCTCCCACGGGATTCCGTGGCCCCGGTCAAGCTCAAGGATCCAGCCGGCCACGTTGTCGAGGAAGTAGCGATCGTGGGTGACGGCCACAACCGTGCCCGGGTACTCCTGGAGGGTCCGCTCGAGCCAGGCAACCGACTCCGCGTCGAGGTGGTTGGTCGGCTCGTCGAGCAGGAGGAGGTCGGGCTTGGAGAGCAACAGGCGGCACAGGGCGACACGCCGACGCTCCCCTCCCGAGAGCGTGCGCACGTCCGCGTCGCCAGGCGGGAGCCGCAGCGCGTCCATGGCGATCTCGAACGTGCGCTCGAGGTCCCAGGCCCCGGCAGCGTCGATCTTGGCCTGCAGGTCGCCCTGCTCGGCGATGAGCGCGTCGATGTCGGCATCGGGGTCCCCGAAGGCGGCGCACACCTCGTTGTAGCGGTCGACCAAGCGCTTGGCCTCTCCCACGCCCTCGGCCACGTTGCCGGCCACGTCGTTGGACTCGTCGAGCTGCGGCTCCTGCGGGAGGAAGCCCACGGTGAACCCGGGGGTCAGCCGGGCCTCCCCCGTGAACCCGTCGTCCTCCCCGGCCATGATGCGCAGGAGCGAGGACTTGCCCGAGCCGTTCGAGCCGATGACGCCGATCTTGGCAGCCGGGAAGAAGGAGAGGTTGATGCCCTTGAGCACATCGCGGTCGGGCGGGTAGAAGCGCGCCAGGCCGCGCATGGTGTAGATGAACTGGGGAGCCACGGCGACCAGTGTGCCCGATGGCAGCGGGGCGCCGGGAACACCCGATCCGCGCGATGATCCGTCGCGTGACCACGGCCCCGCCCAACATCCTCCTCGTCATGTCCGATCAGCACCGGGCCGACATGATGGGTTGCGCCGGCGACGCCGGCACAGTGACCCCGTCGCTGGACGCCCTGGCCGCCGACGGCGTGCGCTTCTCGCGGGTCTCGTGCCAGGGACCGCTGTGCATGCCGGCCCGCGCCTCGTTCATGTCGGAGCGTTACGTGCGCGACCACGGCGTGTACACCAACTGGGGCGAGATCGCGCCCGACAGCCCCACCTACGTGCGGGCGCTGCGCGAGACCGGTTACCACACCTCGCTGCTCGGAAAGGCCCACCTGTACCTCGACGAGGACCTCTCGGTGTCGCACATCGACGACATGGCGGGACGCCTCGAAGCGCTCGGCTTCGCCGAGGTCTTCGAGACCGGCGACAAGTTCATCGGCAAGATCCCGACGCGCTACACCGACTTCCTCACCGCGCGGGGCCTGCTCGATGCCTACAAGAAGCATGTCGCCGACCGCAGCTACCAGGGGGAGAACGAGGACGGGCAGAACGCCACCAAGTGCGTGCCCATGTGGGACTCGACGCCCATGCCGTTGCCGCTCGACGCCTACGTCGACGCCTGGCACGGCCAGCAGGCAGTCGACTGGATCCTGCGCTACGACCGACCGCAGCCCTTCTTCCTCTTCGTCGGCTTCCCCGGCCCCCACGACCCGTGGGACGCGCCCGCCGAGGCGGTCCGGCGGTTCGACGGCGTCGACATCTCCATGCCGAGCTCCACCCACCGGCCCCGGATCGAGGGCACGGGGCGCTACGGCGCGCTCCTCAACAGCTTCTTGTGGGTGTCTGACTCTGAGACCATGACCGACGACGCCATCTTGGGCATGCGGCGCTCCTACGCCGCCGATATCTCGGTGATCGACGACGCCGTCGGCCGCATGGTCGGGGCCCTCCGCACCAAGGGCCTCCTGGAGAACACCTGGGTCGTCTACACGAGCGACCACGGCGAGATGGCCGGGAACCACGGGCTGATGTCCAAGTGCGTCCTCTACGAGCCCGCCGTGCGCGTCCCGTTGATCGTCCGGCCACCCGGAGGCTGTGAGCCCCGCGTGGTCGACGCGCTGGTCGAGCATCTCGACGTCCCGGCCACGATCCGGGCCATCGCCGGCGCGCCCGACGTCCCGGGTAGCGAAGGCCGTTCCCTTCTCGCCACGCTGGGCCCCGAGGGGGCAGCCGCCGGGCCCGGGCGCGCGGTGTCGATCAGCGAGAACTGGGGCTTTGCCGCCTTCGAGACCGACCGCTACAAGCTGGTCGTCGACGAGGACGCGCTGGCGGCCTGCCAGCTCTTCGACCTGCTCGAGGACCCGGCCGAGGACCACGACCTCCTCGGCGACCCCCAGGCCGCCCCGGTGGTCGAAGAGCTGATGGAGACCCACGTCCGCCCCTTCTTCGAGACGCCGCCGGCGCGTCCCCACCCCAGCCTGTTCACCGGCGGATACGACTGACCCCACAGGCACGGGAGACCCCTCGTGGGACTTCACGTGTCGTCGGGCTGCTCCGACCGCTCTGACTGCTGCGATTGCTGCGACTGCTCGCGACGCCCGGGCGTCCCTGGCCGACCCGGCGCAGCGCCCGGGCGGCCCTGACCGGCCAGCAGCCGCATGCCGATGAGCGGATAGAGCAACACAGAGAGCATCCCCGCGGCCACCAGGGCAGCCGCGTTCTGGGGCCGCATCCGGTGCTCGTCCACGCCCAGCGTCGTGATGACCACGATCAGGGGGAGACCTGTGGCCGAGAGCACGGCGATCGAGCGCGCCTCGAATCGCCCGAGGACGCTGCGGAAGAAGGCCCAGGTCGGCAGGCCACGCGTCAGCGGGAACAGCGCGGTGAACACCGGCACGAGGAGCAGCACCTTGGGCCGGTGGATCAGCGCGTGGAGGTCGAACGTGACGCCGCTCTCAATGAAGAAGATCGGGATCAGGAAGCCGAAGCCGATGGCCTCGAGCTTGCTGACCACCTGCGGGCTGTCCTCGCCGGGGATGATGAGCCGGACCACCACCCCGGCGGCGAAGGCACCGAGGAGCACGTCGAGGTTGAGCTTGACCGCCAGGTACACGAGCAGCATGACGAGCAGCACCGAGATCCGCACCGGCAGCTGCGAGGTGGAGTGCAGGTGCCGGCGCATCAGGGCGACGAAGCGCGGCGGGTGCACCTGCACGGCCAGCGTGGCCGCCGCGGCGGCCACGGCCACGAAGACGACCAGGAGGAACACCGTGACCCCGACGTCCCGGCTCGTCAACAGGACGGCCACGGCCACGATCGGTCCGAACTCGCCGACCGATCCGACGGAGAGGACCACCGGCCCGAGGGCAGTGCGCAGCAGTCCGGCGTCGCGCAGCACGGGCAGGAGCGTGCCGAGCGCGGTCGTGGTGAGGCACAGGCCCACGATCACCGAGTCGAGGACGAGGCCGGTGCCGTGCAGCACCGCCCCGACGGCCAGGGCCAGGAGCACCGAGACCCCCCAGGAGCTTGCGGCGCGCCCAAGACGGCCCTGGCGCTCGTCGCCAGGTCGAGCTCGGTGCCGGCCAGGAACATGAGGAAGGTCAGGCCGAAATCCGACAGCGCAGTGATGATCGTGTTGGGGTGCACCAGGTTGAGCACGTAGGGCCCGAGCAGGATCCCGAGCAGGATCTGGATCACGACCTCGGGCACCGGGAGCAGCCGCCGCGTGGCCTCGGCGACGATCGGGGCCAGCACCGCTGCCACGGCGATGAGCACGAGGGACGGTACTGCCGACGCGATCATGCGACGATCACGCGCCCCACGCCCTCCCCGGCACCCGCTGCGGCACGCCAGCCACCTCCCGCACCACACGCTACGCGGCCCGGTTCCCGGACCGGGTGACTGCCGGAACTCGCCGCGCCCCGCGACCAGCAGGACCGCCGGGACTGCCGGACCCGCCGGGCCCCCGGGACCGCCGGCAATTGACGGCCCTCGAGGTGTGGGCGAGCATGACCCGACACCGAGCGCAGTGGGGGCCGTCGTGGTAGTGCAGCAGAACGATCACACGCGTGCGCGGAGCACGAGATGAGCAGCGCCTTCGTCAACCCGTCGTGGATGCCCCACTCGGTCAGCGAGGCGGCTCGAGCCGGGGAGGCAACGGCGGACGACCTGGCCTCGGGTCGGGCCTGGTCCCACCTGCTCGACGGGCTGCGGCGGGCCGCCGAGGTGGTGACCTCCGACGACGTCCCGCGCAACCCGGAGGACCTGGCGGCCGGCTTCCGGCACCTCCTCGTTCTACTGGGCATCGGGATCGACCAGGCGCTGCGCACCGAACCCGACCCCCTCCTCGCCGTGCGTCCGTCCAGCGTCGACAACGTCTTCAAGTGGGGAATGGACTGCCCCGACTGCATCTACACCGGCGCGCCGCTGCGGGGTGGCGAGACATACCGGCTGTGGGGGAACCGCGGCACGGCGCGCTATGTCGGGCTCCAGTCGATGGCCGGCATGGCCTCGTCGGCCAACGTCCTGCTCGACGAGCTCGCCCTGGGGCCGGGCGGCGAGGTCGACCTCGTGCTCTCCGCCGAGCCCCACGAGGGCAATTGGCTGCCCATCGCCGAGAACGCCACCGCGCTCGTGGTGCGGCACTTCTTCTACGACTGGGACACCGAGGTGGCCTCCTCACTGCACATCGAGCGGCTGGGCCGGGCAGCGGACGGTGCGGGCCGGCCCCCGGAGGACCCCCGGGCCGTCGCCGCCCGGCAGATGGTGGCGCTGGGCGACTTCGTCGTGGCGAACCTGGATTTCTTCCTCCAGTTCTCCCGGCCCGAGACGCCCAACACGTTCCTCCCGCCACTTGACGGGACCGCCATGGGGGCGGCGGCGGAGAACCGGCCGGTCATCGGCTCGTGGGAGCTCGGCCCCGACGAGGCGCTCGTGGTCGAGGTGACGCCTCCCGAGGGCCTCTACTGGAGTTTCTCGCTCGGGAACCCCTGGTGGGAGACGATCGACTACGCGCGCCACCAGTCCAGCCTCAACGGCCACCAGGCCCGGGCGGACCACGACGGGATCCTGCGGGTCGTCATCGCCCACCACGACCCGGGCGTGGCCAATTGGCTCGACACGGCCGGGCACAGCGCGGGGCCCGTCATCCTCCGCTGCGTGCGCACCGAGACAGCGCCCGTCCCGGTCACCAGACGGGTCCCCTTCACCGAGCTGGGCAACGCGCTGCCGCCGGCGACCCGGCGGGTGACCCCGGCCGAACGGGCGGCGCTGATCACGGCGCGACGGCTCGCGGTCGGCAAGCGGTTCGGGCGATGACTCTCGAGAAGGAGGCAGGTCGGCATGGATCTCGGAATCGCTGACGCCACGGCGGTGGTGACCGGTGGGAGCAAGGGCATGGGCCGCGCCGTGGCGGAGGTCCTGGCCGCGGACGGAGCCCGCGTGGCCGTGATGGCCCGGGGCCGCGACGTGCTCGACGAGACCGTGGCGTCCCTGCACGCGCTCGGCAGCCCCGACGCTGTCGGCATCAGCGTGGACATGACCGACCCCGGTTCCATTGCCGAGGGGTTCCGCCAGGTCAGCGAGCGCTGGGGAGCGCTCAACATCCTGGTGCACACGATCGGGCCCGGCGCATCGCGATTCGAAGATCTCGACGACTCCGGCTGGGACGCCGCCTTCGCCCTCGGCACCATGTCGTGCGTGCGGACGGTGCGAGTCGCCCTCCCGTTGCTACGCGCCGCCGACTGGGGCGCGTCGCCATTTTCTCGGCCCACTCGATCCAGCGACAGAGCCCGCTTCTCGTCGCCTACACGGCGGCGAAGGCAGCCGTCACCAGCGTGGCCAAGAACCTCGCCAAGACGCTCGCTCCCGAAGGGATCCTGGTCAACGCCGTGGCGCCCGGCACCATCGTGACCGCGAGCTTCACCGAGAACCTGACCGGGCTGTTCGAGGCCGAGGGTCTCGACCCTTCCGACCCGCACGACGTGATGACCTGGATCGACCGGCACTTCCACCAGCCGGCGGACCTCGGGCGGGCGGGCCTGCCCGACGAGGTGGCCACACTGACGGCGTACCTGGTGTCCCGGCGCAACGGCTACGTCACCGGCGCCTGCGTCAACGTCGACGGGGGCTCAGACTTCGTCTGACCCTCGCTCAGGCTGGCGCCAGGCCGACGACGGGGGCGTCGAGCCGGTGCCCGGCCAGGGATCCGAGGAAGGTCGCGTCGCCGTAGGCGTAGACCGCGCCGTCCGAGCCGGTCAGCCAGTAGCCCGATCCTGTCGGTGTCCGGGCGATCCCCACCACGGGTGGCTGGCCGACGATGCCCTGGCCGGGGACCGACCCCTGGTAGCCGGCGTTCCCGAAGGTGAAGACACCGCCGTCGGAAGCCACCAGCCAGTAGCCGCCCCCGTTGGGCGTGCCGGCCATCCCGGTCACCGGCGCGTCGAGGTGCAACGCGCCCGCCGACCCGAAGAACCCGGCGTCTCCGAACGTGAAGACGCCACCGTCGGAAGCCACCAGCCAGTAGCCGCCCTGATCGGCCGCCGCCATGCCGACGACCGGCGCGTTCAGGTGCCGGCCGCCCATGGAGCCGTCGAACCCGGCGTCACCGAAGGAGAACACGCCGCCGTCGGAGGCCACCAGCCAGTAGCCGTGGCCGTCGGGCGTCGAGGCCATGCCCACGACGGGCTTGTTCAGGTGCAGGCCACCGGTGGAGCCGTAGAACCCGGCGTCGCCGAAGGAGAACACCCCGCCGTCGGAGGCCACCAGCCAGTAGCCGTGGCCGTCCGGGGTGCCCGCGATGCCCACGACGGGCGCGTTCAGGCGCTGCCCGCCCATGGACCCGGCGAAGGTGGCCGTCCCGAAGGTGAAGACCCCGCCGTCACGAGCCCCGAGCACGAGGCCCTGGCTGGAGGACGGTGGGAAGGACATCTGTTCGATCAGGGGTCGGAACGAGGGGGCGCTGTTGCCGAGGTCGACCGCGGTCGAGCCGGCGGCGACGCACCCGACGCCGGTCACACAGCTCACCCCGTTCAGGTAGCTGAGCGCGGTGACGTCCGGGCTGGGCTCGACCGACCAGCTCGCACCGTTCCAGCTCTCGACGAAGGCGGACGGCTGGAAGTTGTTGCCGCCGCTGTTCCCGCTGTTCCCGCTGTTGCCGCCGAACTGGCCGGCGGACCCGACGGCCCAGCACCGCGTCGGGCCGGTGCACGAGATGCTGCTCAAGATAGCGCCGCCTGCCGTGGACGGTGTCGGTACCGACGAGGACAGATCGGCCCATGCCGCGCCGTTCCACCTCTCCATCAGGACCCCCGAGGCCCGGCCGCTGCCGTCGGTGACCGCGCCGGACGCCCAACAGTTCGAGTCGCTCGTGCACTCGATCCCGGAGAGGTACCCACCCCCCGGGCTCGGCTCGTTGGCGCTGGGCACGACGACCCACGTCGAGCCGTTCCAGTGCTCGACGAGCCCCTGGTTGCTGGGGGCTCCCCCGGGGAAGATGGGGAGGAAGTTCGAGTTCTGGGGCGCCGGTCCGGTGTTCCCAACCGCCCAGCAGTCGTCCGCGCCGAGGCACTGGACCCCGGTGAGCTGGTCATAGCTCTGCCCGGTCGCCGCGCCGGGCACGATGCTCCAGGCCGTGCCGTCCCAGTGCTCGACGAGGTCGGTCAACTGGGTCCCGTTGCCGTCGAGCGTGTAGCCGACCGCCATGCAGCTGCCCGACGCCGCGCAGCTGACACTCTCCAGGATCGCGCCAGCCACGCCGCCGCCGGTCGGCGTGGGGCTCGGCGCGACGGACCACGTGGATCCGTTCCAGTGCACGACGAGGGACCCGACCGGGTTGCCTTGGCCCGACGCCTCGTCGATGAGCGTGCCCACTCCCCAGCAGTCCGCCCCGCTCGCACAGGCGACGTCGAAAATCCCCCCTCCGTCACCCGACGGCAGCGCGGGTGGCGCGGCGAGCGACCAGCTGGTGCCGTTCCAGGACTCGACGAGCGGGGAGTAGGTGGTGCTCGGGCCTCCACTGAAACTCGAGATCGACACGCCGACACCCCAGCACTCGACTGCGTTCGCGCACGTGGTCCCGAGGAGCAGGTCGTTGACACCCGTCCCCGGGACGGTGGCGACGTTCCAACCCGAGGTGGCGCCGCCACTCTCGAGCGGGCCTGCGAGGGCGAACCCGCCGATCACCGACACGCAGGAGAGGACCGCCAACGCCGTCCAATGGTCGGGGCGCAGGCGCCCCGATCGTGGGGCGGCATGCCGCGGCACGGTCTTATCCAGGATCCGGCGCATACCCAAATGGTCCCACCCAGCCCGGTCCGGGTCGTGGATACCGGTGCCGATCGCCGGCACGGCGGTGCCCGATCACGCCGGACGGTTCTGCGAAGCTCTCCCTCGGTGAACGGGGACGAGCGCGCCGTCGTGAGCGACGCCGCAGCGCGGGACGAGAACGAGAACGAAACGGTTCCCGGCATCGACCGGCTCCTGGCGCTCACCGACGGCGTCGTCGCCATCGCCATCACACTGCTGGTGCTGCAGCTGCAGGTACCCGCGACCAAAGCACTCGAGCAACACCCCGACTCGGCCGGGACGCTGTGGCACGCCCTGCACGTCGACGGGCCCGAGCTCATCAGCTACCTGGTGGCGTTCCTCATCATCGCCCAGTTCTGGCTGGTGCACCATCGGGTGCTGCGGAACATGCGCGGCCACCACGAGGGCCTGGCGTGGCGCAATTTCGGCTTCCTACTGGCGCTGACCCTGATGCCGTTCACCTCGGACCTGCTCGGCCGTTACGGCGGGAACCCGGTCGCCATCACGCTGTTCGGGCTGAACCTCGCCGCCCTCAGCATCTCCACACAGTGGATCTCGCGCTACGCGGAGCACCACCACCTCATGTCCGACGCGGCGCGCTCTGCCCACGAGGAGCTCATGGGCCGGATCAGGTCCATCCTGCTTCTGACGGTCGTCGCCGTGGCCATAGGGTGCGCCTGGACCGTCCCATGGGTCTCGTCCTACCTGTGGCTGCTCTTCTTGTTCGTCCCGGTCGCCGCCACCCGCATCACAGAGCGGATCGAACGGTCGCGAGCCTCCACGCCGACGTCCGCACCCCCGGCGACAACAGCCGCCTGACGCCGCGCGGGGTCACAGTGACGAGCCGGCTCGCCGTCGAGGACAGCGACGGCGAGCAGCGTGACACCGCTCCGCGCCGTCGCCGCGCGTCATGTCGGGTGGGCCGAACCCGGTCCCCCCGGGCGGTTCACGAACCAATTGTTCCTCTCGACCAGCCGCTCGCTCTTCCAGCCGTCGGGTGTGCGCACGACCAGATGGTCGTACCACCCGCCGCAGGCACTCATGTCGGCCATCCCGGGCAGCTGCATCGGGTTGTAGAACATGGCTCGCACCTGCGCCCGGTCCCCTTCGAGGTCGATCTCAATGTTGGTGATGTAGTGCTGCGTGACGCGCACCGGCGTGAGGGACCGCTCCAACCATCCGACCACCTCGTCGCGTGGGCCGACCGGGCCGCCCGCCGACGTGTAGTCGAGCCGCGCCGCCGGGGTGAAGACCGACGCCAGCAGGGCCCAATCTTTCGTGTCCACGCCCCTGGCGTAGCGGAACAAGAGCTCTCGGATCTCGAGCTTGTCGGCGACCACCTGCGCGTCCACGTCCGCAATGTAGCGCCGACGTGGGCGGCCCGAGCGGGTGTTACATTCCCGCCCGGACACCGGACGCGAGGGCAGGAGGTCGACCGTGGCGCAGGGGTGGGACAGGTTCGACGGCCGCGTGGCGTTGGTCACGGGTGCCGGCTCGGGCATCGGGCGGGCCATTGCGCTGCGGCTCGCCGAGGAGGGTGCCTCGGTGCTGGCCGTCGACATCGACGCCGAGCGGCTCGACGCCACGCGCCAGGCCGCATCGGGTGGCCTGGCCGTCGAGCAGGCCGACCTGGCCGACGCCGACGCCTGCGCGCCGCTGGTCACCTCCTGCGTCGAGCGCTTCGGCCGGCTCGACGTCCTCGGGAACGTAGCCGGCATCTTCTTGGCCAGCCACACGACGGACATGACCCGTCAGCAGTACCGCCGCCTCATGGCGGTCAACCTCGACTCCTACTTCTTCTTGTCGCAGGCGGCCATCCCCCATCTGCTGGAGACAGGAGGCACCATCATCAACATCGCATCGAACTCCGGGCTCCAGGGAATCCCCTACGCGACGGCGTATGCCATGAGCAAGGGCGGCGTGATCCAGCTCACGCGCGCGCTCGCCGTCGAGTACCTCAAGACCCGCCTCCGGGTCAACGCCATCGCACCGGCCGGGACGAACACGAACATCGCGGCCACGGCGAACTTCCCGGCCGACATGGACGCCGACCTCTCCCGGCGGATCGCCGGCTTTCGGGGCCTGGCTCAGCCTGAAGAGGTCGCCGCCTTGTTCGCGTTCCTGGCCTCCGACGAGGCACGCTCGGTGACCGGCGCCGTGTACACCATCGACAACGGCCTCACCGCCAGCTGACCCGGCCGAGGGCCACGGGCTAGCCTCACGGCTCCGGCGACCACGAGCGGTGGGCACAGGGGCGCGGTGGGCACGTGGGCCACCGGCTCCCGGCCGGCGGGAGGGAGCACATGGCAATCCGGGCGGTCATGTTCGACTTCGGCGGGGTGATCTCGTCGAGTCCCTTCGAAGCCTTCGCACGCTTCGAGGAGGAGCGCGGGCTCCCAGCCGGGTTCATCCGCACCGTGAACGC
Organism: uncultured Acidimicrobiaceae bacterium; assembly: GCA_963781955.1. Classification (GTDB taxonomy): domain Bacteria; phylum Actinomycetota; class Acidimicrobiia; order Acidimicrobiales; family RAAP-2; genus Bog-473. The sequence goes on along the minus strand of CAWAHU010000001.1, from coordinate 538,086 downwards.
GACCAACCCGGACGACAATGCGTGGGCGCGGCTCGAGCGCAGCGAGATCAGCATCGACGAATTCGGCGATCAGTGGGCGGCCGAGGCCCGCTCCCTCGGCCACGACGTCGATGGTCGCGTCGTGCTCGAGATGCTCTCCGGTCGGATACGACCGCAGATGGTGGCCGCCGTCGAGGCATGCCGCTCCACGTTCAAGACGGCGTGCCTGACCAACAACTTCGCTCGGGTCGGGCATGCCGCCTCCGGCGAGATGGCCGCCGTGTTCGACCTCTTCGACGCCGTGCTCGAGTCACGCGTCCTCGGCGTGCGCAAGCCAGACCCCCGCTTCTACCAGCTCGCGTGCGAAGCGGTCGGGGTTGCACCTGAGGAATCCGTGTTCCTCGACGACCTCGGTGTGAACCTCAAGCCGGCCCGCGCCCTGGGAATGTTCACCATCAAGGTGAGCGACCCCGACGTGGCGCTCGGGGAGCTCGAGGACCTGCTCGGCCTGTCGCTCAGGCCCTCGGCGACGCCGGACGTCGCGCCTCCGCTCTGAGACGCGCCACGTCGATCAGGACGCGCACCTCGGCATCCGGAGCCGAGCCCCCCATGGCCGATGGGTGGATGTAGTAAGCACCGATGATGACGACCCAGGCCAGGACGACACGGCCGAACGCGCCGAGGAGCGCCTCCCCGATCCCACAGGAGCCCCGATGAGGCAGTTCCAACGAGCTCTGGGGGTAGCCGCGTGCACGGTCGCCCTGGCGCTGCTCGCGGCAGCGTGCTCGGGCGGCACGAACGGCCCGCGCGTCGCCCCGGCCCGGCACACCCCCGCCACGGCCGGCAGCGGCCTCACGGCACCGGCCAGTGCTCCCACCACGGCCGGCACCACGGCGACCACGTCCCCGACCCCGACGACTGCGGTGACGACGACCACCACCTCGCCGGCGCCGGCGGGCCTGGCGGCCGGACCCGGACCGCAGGCGAGCTACGGCATCGAGCCCCAGTCGGCTCCGGGGTCGTGCCACTATGGCTCCTCGGGCGCCTACCCCCTGCCTGATCCCCGCTGCACTCCCGGTGCGCTGAACCCACTGGTGACGCAGGGCACGATCGGCTCCACCATCTGCTCGCCCGGCTACAGCTCCAGCATCCGCCCGCCCGAGAGCGTCACCGAGCCGGAGAAGATCGCGTCGGCGGCGGCGTATGGGTACCAAGGGCCCCTGCACACGGCGGAGTACGACCACCTCGTCCCGCTCGAGCTGGGCGGCGACCCGAACGATCCTGCCAACCTCTGGGTCGAGCCCAACGACCGCGCCGGCGCGGACAGCACCTACAACTCCAAGGACGTGCTGGAGAACACCCTGCACCGGCTGGTGTGCTCCGGGCAGCTGACCCTGGCCACGGCCCAGGTGGCCATCGCCGCCGACTGGGTGGCGGCATTCCAGCAGTACGGCTAGGGGGACGCGAGGTCCGCGACCTCGGGCTCACCTGGTGGGGCGCGCCGGCGGCGGCCGCTGGCGCCCACCCAGACCGTCAGGACCGCGATGGCCACGAGGACGATCCCCAGGACCCGGAGGAGGACGCCGCTGCCGGGTGGCGCCAGGGAGAACACGTCACGCGACAGGCCCAGAACGAACAGCCCGGCGAACGACCCGGCCATGGCCGCGATCAGGACGACCCGGAAGAGGTTGAGCGGCCGGGCGACGAGGACCAGCACCCACAGCGCGACGCCGAACACGCCGAGCAGGGCCGCCGTCCTCGCCTCGGCGAGGGTGGTGCCGCCGGCCCCCCGGGCCACCAGATAGCTGGCGAAGGTCGCGGCGGCGGTGACGACGCCCGCCGGGACGGTGAAGCGCAACACGCGCCGGGTGAACCGGGGGACCGCCCGCGGCGCCCCCGCGGCGAACGCCAAGAAGAACCCGGGGACGCCGATGGTGAGGGTGCTCACGATCGTCAGGTGCCGGGGGAAGAACGGGTATGGCACCGACGCCACGACGATGGCGACGGCCAGGATCGCGGCGTAGACCGTCTTGGTCACGAACAGGTTCGCCACCCGTTCGATGTTGGCGATCACGCGGCGGCCCTCGGCCAGGATCTGCGGCACCGCGGAGAACTCACTGTCGAGGAGCACCACGCGCGCCACCGACCGACTGGACTGGCTGCCCGACCCCATGGCGATCCCGAGGTCCGCCTGCTTCAGCGCCTGCACGTCGTTCACGCCGTCTCCCACCATGGCCACGACGTGCCCCTCGCGCTGCAGGGCCTCGACCACGTCGAGCTTCTGCTCGGGCCTCACCCGGCACAGCAGGTTGGTCTCGTCGAGCGCTCGCCGGAGCTCGTCACCCTCGAGGTGCGCGACGTCCCGGGCCGGCCCGGGAGTGGGAATGGCCAGCTGCTCCGCCACCCGGGCGACCGTGCCTGCCGCGTCGCCCGAGAGCACCTTGATGGTCATCCCCTGCTCGAGCAGGTAGCGCACCGTCGTGCCGGCTTCCTCGCGGAGGCGCTCGGCCAGGACCACGAGCGCCACCGGCTCGAGGTCTGCGGGCAGGACCGCCCCCGAAACGGGTTGCGGGCTGCGGGCGAGGAGGAGCACCCGGCGCGCTGACCGCTGGTGGACGTCGGCTCGGGCCAGCGCGTCTGATGCCTGACCCGGTCCCAGGTCTGCCAGCACGACCTGGGGGGCTCCGAGGACCCAGGCGCCATGGTCGTCGAAGTCCACCGCGCTCCACTTGCGCGACGACGAGAAAGGAACCTTCGAACGCGCCGGCCAGGGCTCCCCCGAGCCGACGTCGAGGTGAGCGAGCGCACGCAGGGTGGCGTTCGGCGCGGGGTCGGCCCCCACCATCTGGGCCAGCACCGCCTCGGCGTCGCGCACCGGCAGGTCCGAGACGGCCTCGACACCGAGCAGCTGGAGGCCGGGCTCGGTCAGCGTGCCCGTCTTGTCGATGCACAGCACGTCCACCCGGGCCAGGCCCTCGACCGCCGCCAGTTCCTGGACGAGGACCCGGCGACGGGCGAGCCGCAGGGCGCCGGCGGCGAACGCCATGGAGGTCAGCAGGACGAGGCCCTCGGGCACCATGGCGGCGACCCCGGCTACCGAGGCCCGCAGGGCGTCAGCCGAGGGCTGGTGGCTCCGGAGCAGCTGGGTGGCGAAGAGGGCGATGCCCGTCGGCACCATCACCCACGTCACGAGACGCAGAATCTGGTTGGTCCCCTGCTGGAGCTCGGAGTGGATGAGACTGAACCGCCGCGCCCGTGCCTCGAGCCCCCGGGCGTAGGAGGCCTCACCCACGCCCGTCGCCTGGATCCGGCCGCCACCCGCCACCACGAAGGAGCCGGACAGAACCGGCTCGCCCGGCACCTTGGCCACCGCCTCCGACTCGCCGGTGAGGAGCGACTCGTCGACCTCGAACCCGGCCGCCGCCAGGAGCACGCCGTCGACCGGGATCTGGTCACCTCGGTGCACGTCGAGGACGTCGCCCTGCACGATCTGCTCGAGCGGCAGGTCCACCACCTCCCCCGACCGGACGACGCTCGCCCGCGGGGCGTTGAGGATGGCCAGGGCGTCGAGCACGCGCTTTGACCGGATCTCCTGGAAGACGCCTATCGCCGTGTTGACGACCAGCACGATGCCGAAGAGACCATCTTGGATCGGGCCCACCACCGCCACGATGACGAACAGCGACCCGAGGATGGCGTTGAACCGTGTGAGCACGTTGGCCCGGAGGATCTGTGGCAACGTCCGCCCGGTGGTGCGCGGGACGAGGTTCACCCGACCGGCCTCCACCTGGGACCGGACCCGCGCGGCGTCGAGACCCTCCCCCGGGTCGACAGTGGGAGTCGCGGTTCCGGGACCTTCCCCGGTGAGCGAACCCTCCATCGCCATCATCTTCGCCGCGGACCCCGGCTCCTTCCAGCCACGCGAACCTGGGCAGGACCTGAGGGACGCCCGCGCCAGGCGCCCGCGTCGACATCGGCCATCCCCGGGTCGGCCAAACTGACGCCGAGATGATCCCCGAAACGCCGCTGGCGGCCTGGTTCGCGGTCTCCGCGGCGATCGTCGTCTTCCTGATCGTCGATATCCAGACACACAAGCTGCGACCCCCCACCCTCAAGTGGGCCCTGATCGCGAGCGCGGCGTGGATCGGCGTGAGCGTGCTCTTCGGCGTGATCCTCGGCCTGCTCCAGGGATCGGACGTGGCCCAGCAGTACTTCGGCGCCTACCTCCTGGAGAAGTCGCTCAGCATCGACAACGTCTTCGTCTTCGTGCTGCTGTTCAGCACGTTCGCGGTCCCCCGCGAGATCCAGCACCGTGTCCTCTACTACGGCGTGGTCGGTGCTCTGGTGCTGCGCGCCGCGTTCATCACGGTGGGCGCAGCCCTGTTCGAGGACTTCAGCTGGATCCGGTATCTCTTCGGGGCCATCGTCGTCATCGCAGGGCTGCGCATGGCCCGCGGCGGCGAGCCGGTGCACCCCGACCGGAACCTGCTCGTGCGGGGAGTGCGGCGCATCGTCCCGGTGACGCCCGACTATCAGGGCGACCGTTTCGTGGTGCGCAGGCTGGGCCGCTGGGTGGCCACCCCGCTGCTCGTGGTGCTGGTGGCGATCGAGTCGAGTGACATCGTGTTCGCGACCGACTCCATCCCGGCTGCCTTCGGCATCACCACCGACGTCTTCGTGATCTTCACGTCCAATGCGTTCGCCGTACTCGGGCTGCGCGCCCTGTACTTCGTGTTCGCCGACGTCATGGACCGCTTCGCCTACCTCAAGTACGGCCTGGCGATCCTCCTGGTCTTCATCGGCGTCAAGTTGCTGCTGGCGGGCGTGGTGGAGCTCCCGATCGCCTTCACCCTGGTCGTGATCGCCGCGACCATCGGTGTCTCGGTGGTGGTGAGCGTGGTGGCGCGCCGCCGTGGTGCCTGACGCCGGCCGGCGCGAACGGTCGGGGGGGTCGTTGAAGACCTCGAGCTCTACGGGGGGTTGGGCGGTCCGGTAGGCGGCCGGACTCAGCCCGAACATCCGCCGGAAGCTGGAAGCGGAAGTGATGGACCCGACGCCCTAGAAAAAGCCGGCGGCGTCTCGCCGAAGCCAGAGGAGACGATGCCACTCGTGCAGGAAAGAGCCAAGAATACTGTTGGACTGAACGGGATCCACTGCCGTGTGTTAGATATGGGCCGAGATCCGGCATCAAGGGGGCCATCCTGCAGAACTCGGGCGATCCGACTCCTGGCGTTGTGAGCACCGTGGTTGCCACCACGTCCGCGGCGGTCCGCGTCAGTGGTGTGCACAAGCGCTTCGGTCATGTGGCCGCCGTGGACGGCGTCGACCTCGCCATCGGGGAGGGAGAGTTCTTCACCATGCTCGGCCCGTCGGGGTCCGGGAAGACCACGCTGCTACGGATCATCTCGGGCCTCGAGCAGCCCGATCGTGGGACGGTGGAGCTCGGCGGCCGCGACGTGACGGCCCAGCCGCCCTACGCTCGCAACGTCAACACCGTCTTTCAGGACTACGCGCTGTTCCCCCACATGTCGGTGGCGCAGAACGTCGAGTACGGCATGCGGGTCAAGCGGGTGCCCCGCGGCGAGCGCCGCGAGCGGGCAGAGCGGGCCCTGCAGATGGTCCGGCTCACCGACCACGGCCAGCGCAAGCCGCACGAGCTCTCCGGCGGGCAGCGCCAGCGGGTGGCGCTCGCCCGGGCCATCGTCAACGAGCCCGAGGTCCTGCTGCTCGACGAACCGCTGGGCGCTCTCGACCTCAAGCTCCGCCAGCAGATGCAGTTCGAGCTGAAGCGCATCCAGCGCGAAGTGGGGATCACCTTCGTCTACGTCACCCACGACCAGGAGGAGGCGCTCACCATGAGCGACCGGGTGGCGGTGTTCAACAACGGCCGCATCGAGCAGGTAGGCAGCCCGCTCGAGGTGTACGAGCGGCCGGCCACCGAGTTCGTCGCCGGGTTCGTCGGGGTGTCCAACGTCGTCCGCCGAGAGGGGGCGCCGTTCATGATCCGCCCGGAGAAGATCTGGTTTGTGCTCGAGGGCGAGCCCGACCCGGCTGGGACGCAGGTGGAGAAGGGCACCATCGAGGAGACGGCCTACCTTGGGGTGGTGACCCGGTTCCTGGTGGCCCTCGACAGCGGCGACCACCTCACCGTGGTGCGCCAGAACCTGCACGCCGACGAGCTCGATCGCGGAGGCGATCCCGTCGGGCGCCGGGTGCGGGTGGCCTTTCGCGACGACCAGGCATATCGGATCGGGACCGCCACTGCGGACGGTGGTCCCAACGACCAAAGGGGACAGGAATGAAAGCAGCAACGAGATCCATCAGCCGGGTCACGGCGGGGTTGGCGGCGGTCGTGTTGGCCATGCTCGCCGTGTTCACCAGCCTCCCCGCCGGGGCCGCGTCGTCGAACGGATTCGGCCTCACGCCGCCACAACAGGGTACGGCGCCGCCGACCAAGGTCGGTGCCGGCGAGGGCGCCCTCAACCTCATCGCCTGGGAGGGCTACGCCCAGCCCCAGTGGGTCAAGCCCTTCGAGAAGGCGACCGGGTGCCAGGTGAATGCCAAGTACGCCGGCTCCTCGAGCGAGATGGTGTCGCTGATGGCCGGCGGTGGGGGTGGGCAGTACGACCTGGTTTCGGCGTCGGGCGACGCCGACCTCCGCCTCATCTACGGCGGCGACGTGAAGCCCATAAACATCAAGCTGATCCCGGGGTGGAACCAATTCCACCCGTTCCTCAAGAACCCGCCCTTCAACACCATCAACGGCAAGCACTACGGCGTGTCGTACGAGTTCGGACCGAACGTCCTCCTCTACAGCACCAAGACCTTCCCCAAGGCGCCCACGACGTGGTCCGTCCTCTACAACAAGAAGTACCAGGGGAAGGTGACGGTGCCCGACAACCCGATCCAGATCGCCGATGCAGCGCTGTACCTGTCCAAGACGCAGCCGAGCCTCGGCATCACCGACCCGTACGAGCTGACCCAGACGCAGTTCAACGCCGCGGTGAACCTGATGATGCAGCAGAAGCCGCTCATCAAGAAGTACTGGGACCTCGCCTCGCAGGAGATCTCGCTCTTCCAGAACGGCTCCGTCGTGGTCGGGGCGGCGTGGCCGTACCAGACCAACACGCTGCAGGCGGCCAAGATCAAGGTGGCCGACACGATCACCAGCCAGGGGGCGACCGGATGGGCCGACACGTGGATGCTTGCCACCAACGCCCCACACCCCAACTGCGCCTACAAGTGGATGCAGTGGGTGACCACGCCCAAGGTGCAGGCCCAGCAGGCTGTCTACTTCGGTGAGACGCCGGCCAACGCCCAGGCGTGCTCCACCATGAACAAGCTGCAGGCCGGATCCTGCGCGGCGTACCACGCCAACGCACCCGACGCCTACTTCAACACCATCAAGTTCTGGAAGACACCGCTGCCGCAGTGCGGCAACGGGCAGAGCAACTGCGTGCCCTTCCAAGACTGGGTGAGCGCCTGGACCCAGATCACCGGCTAACGCGTTGTCGGGCACCGCGTACGCAGCCGACCCGGCCGACCCTCCGCTGGCGACCGGGCCGGCCCGCCCGCCGGGCGCGGGCGGCGCCAGGGAGCGATGGGGCATCCGCACGTCGGCCGCGCTCTGGCGACGGCCGTGGCTCCGGGGCACGCTGACGCTCGCACCCCCCCTGGCCTGGTTCCTGGTGGTCTACCTGGCCTCGCTGGTGGTGATGCTCATCACGGCGTTCTTCACCGTGAACCCCCTCACCAACGAGATCGAGCACTCGTGGAGCCTGTCCAACTTCACCCAGATCTTCACCCCCACCTACCTGACGATCATCGCTCGAACTGTGATCATGGCCGTGCTGGTCACGATCACCGACGCCGTCATCGCCTTCCCGTTCGCGTTCTTCATGGCCCGGGTGGCGTCACCCCGGGTGCGCCAGGCGCTCTTCGTGGCGGTGCTGCTCCCCCTCTGGGCCAGCTACATGGCCCGCGTCTACGCCTGGGTCGTGATCCTCTCCGACAAGGGGATCCTGGTCTGGACCCTGAGCCGCCTGGGGCTCGGGAGCCCGCACGTGGCCTACAGCAACACCGCCATGTGGATCGTGTTCAGCTACATCTGGCTGCCGTTCATGGTGATCCCGGTGTACGGCGCTCTGGAGCGGATCCCGGAGTCCTACCTGCAGGCCTCGGCTGACCTCGGGGCGCGCGGCTGGCGGACCTTCCGACGGGTGGTACTGCCTCTTGCGCTACCCGGCGTGGTGGCGGGCTCCATCTTCACGTTCTCGTTGACGCTGGGTGACTTCATCACCCCGATCCTCATCGGGGGGGCCAACTCCAGCTTCATCGGGAACACCATCTACAACAACGTCGGCGTCGGCGGGAACCTGCCGTTCGCGGCCGCGCTCGCGGTGGTACCGATCGTGATCATGGCCGTCTATCTGCTGATTGCCCGGGCCCTCGGGGCGTTCGAGGCCATGTGATGATGGTCGGCACAGGCACCAAGTGGGTGCTGCGACTCTGGGTCGTGGGCGTGCTCCTCTTCCTGGCGCTGCCGATACTGACCATCATCGTCTTCGCCTTCGACTCCTCGACCATCCAGAGCTGGCCGCTGGCCGGGTTCACCTTCCACTGGTTCTCGGTGGCGTTCGACGACCCCCAGGTCCGGTCAGCTCTCATCCTGTCGGTCAAGGCCGGCGTGTGCGCGACGGTGCTCGCCATGGTCCTGGGCTCGCTCGCCGCCTTCGGAGTGCACCGGTTCCGCTTCTTCGGCCGCGAATCGATCTCGCTGTTCCTGGTGTTGCCGCTGGCCCTCCCGGGCATCATCACGGGGCTGGCACTGAAGTCGGCGTTCACCTTCATCGGCATCGACTTGTCGCTGATCACCATCGTCATCGGGCACACCACCTTCTGCATCGTCGTCGTGTACAACAACGCACTCGCCCGACTCCGCCGGGTTTCGGGCTCGATCCACGAGGCGTCGATGGACCTCGGGGCCGACGGCTGGCAGACCTTCCGCTACGTCACCGTGCCGACGATGTCGACGGCGTTCATCTCCGGCGCGCTCCTGGCCTTCGCCCTGTCGTTCGACGAGGTGATCGTCACCGTCTTCACCGCTGGGGCGCAGAACACCCTTCCGCTGTGGATCTTCGGCGCAATCCGGCTGGGGCAACAGCTGCCCGAGGTCAACGCGGTGGTGGTGTTCGTCCTGATCTTCACGATCATCCCGGTCACCGTGGCGGCACGGCTCACCGGAGGTGGCGGGCTGGCCCGCTCCACGGTCCCGGGGGACGCCGCCCCGCCCGCCACCGAACCCGAGCTGGCCGAGGCCGACGCCGAACGGATCCCCGTAGCCGCGGAGATGCCGGGCCTCTGATACGCGGCGGTCCTATGAAAAGCTGGGCGTGATGGTGGACAGATCCCCCGGGAGCGTCCTCTCCGCCTACATCCCGCGCATGACGGCCGAGTGGGAGCTCGACGCTCCCGGCGCCCTGTGGCGTGAGCTCGATGCCACCTGCTGCTTCGTGGACATCTCTGGGTTCACCGCTCTGTCCGAGCGGCTGGCCCGGCGCGGCCGCATCGGGGCCGAGGAGCTCACCGAGGTCCTCAACCATGTCTTCTCGCGCATGCTCGAGGTTGCGTACGGCAAGGGTGGCGCACTGTTGAAGTTCGGCGGGGACGCCCTCCTCCTGGCGTTCACCGGCGACGACCACCCCCGGCTGGCGGCCGAAGCTGCGGTCGCCATGCGTACCGCGCTCAGGGAGGCCAAGACCCTCCCGACCTCGGTCGGCCGGGTCAACCTCAAGATGTCCGTTGGCCTCCATACCGGAATCTTCCATCTCTTCCGCGTCGGGTCCGCCCACCGCGAGCTCCTGGTCACCGGCCCCGCCGCCTCGGCGACCACACGGATGGAGGGTGCGGCGGACGCCGGCGAGATCGTCTTGAGCCCCGCCACGGCCGCCCGCCTCGCCGCGGGGGCCGTCGGCGCGGCCAAAGAGGACGGGTGGCTGCTGCGGTGGCGCCAGGCGCCCGAGGGAGGCCCGGGGCCGATCCCGGCACGCCCCGTGCCGGCGGCCGCGGTCGAGGAGTCCGTCCCGTTGGCGCTGCGCGCCCGGCTGGCCCAGCGCGCCGGGGAGTCCGAGCACCGGGTGGCCTGCGTCGGCTTCGTCAAGTTCTCCGGGGTCGACGACCTGCTGGCTGCCGAGGGACCCGACAGGACTGCGGAGGCCCTCGATGCCGTCGTCCGGACCGTGCAGGAGGCGGCAGCACTCGAGTCGGTGACGTTCCTGGCCACGGACATCGACGCCAACGGCGGGAAGATCATCCTCACCACCGGGGTCCCCGCCGCGCTCGAGGACGACGAGGGGCGCCTGCTGCGTGCCGCTCGAGCCGTCATGGAGGCCCCCTCTGCACTCCCGATCCGGATCGGGGTGAACCGGGGGCACGTCTTCGCCGGAGACGTGGGCACCGCCTACCGCCGGACCTTCACCGTGATGGGGGACACCGTCAACTTGGCCGCCCGCTTGATGGCGCAGGCCAATCCGGGTGAGATCTATGCGACGGCCACCGTCCTCGACCAGGCGCGGACGCAGTTCGCGGTCGAGGGACTCGAGCCGTTCATGGTGAAGGGCAAGTCGGAGCCGGTCAAGGCGTTCGACGTCGGCCGGGCCGTGGGCTCACGGACCGAGTCCTTCGGAACCTTCCCCTTCCGCGGCCGGGACAAAGAGATGGCGGTCCTCGCCGAGGCCTTCGAGTCCGCTGCGGGAGGGCGGGGCGGCGCCGTCGTGATCGAGGCGGAACGCGGCGCCGGCAAGACCCGCCTGGTCAGCGAGTTCGCCAAGTCCGCCGGCTCGGACCACGTGCTGTGGCTCTACGGCGAGCCCCACATGGTCGGCGTGCCCTACCAGCCGCTGCGCGCCGCCGTGCGCTCCGTGCTGGGCATCGACGCGGAGGCGCGGGAGGAGGCGGGCCGCCAACTACGTGCATCTCTGACGCGCCTGGACGCTTCGCTGCTCCCATTCGCTCCGCTCCTCTCCGGTGTGGTCGACGCCGATGTGCCGCCCACGCCGGAGAGCGACGCGGTGGCGGCCGAATACATCCGAGCGCGCATCGCAGACCTGGTCGTCGGCGTCCTCGATGCTGCCTGCCCGACGCCGCTGCTCCTCGTGGCCGAGGATGCCCACTGGTTCGACGAGACCACCTCGGACATCTGCCGGCGGGTCTCGGCTGCCGCCATGGCGCGCCCCTGGCTCGTCTGCGCCACCCGGCGGCCCGACGCCGGGGCCGGCTACACCCCGGCCGACCCCGCCGTGCTGCTTGCGCTCCCTGGCCTCCCCGACGACGTGGCCCAGGCGCTGATCGAGAGCGCGACGGACTCGGCGCCGCTGCGACCGCACGAACGCGACGTGGTCGTGGGAAGAGCCGGCGGGAACCCCTTGTTCCTCGAGGAACTGCTGCGGATCGTCCGGGCGACCGACGTCGAGTCGCTCCCGGACAGCCTCGATGCGGTAGCCATGCGGGAGATCGACGCGCTGGCCACGACGCCCCGGCGCGTGCTGCGCCTAGCCTCGGTCCTCGGTCGCACCTTCGAGGGACGCCTGCTCGAACACCTGCTCCACGCGCTCGAAGTCGAGACCGGCGCCGACCCGCTCGCCGAACTGCAGGTGCAGCTCGTGACGGACGAGGACGGGGAACTGGTCCGCTTCCGCCACGCCCTGCTCCAGGAGGCGGCGTACCAGAGCCTCCCGTATCGCCAGCGTCTCGAGCTGCATCGGCTGGCCGGAGAGGCCATCGAGCGTGACGCAGCGGAGGGCGAGGCGGTCGCCCCGATGCTGTCGTTCCACTTCCTCGAGGCCCAGGACTGGGAGCGGACGTGGCGGTACGCCCGACGCGCCGCCCTCGTGGCCCGGGCGGCCCACGCCACAAGCGAGGAAGCGGTGCACCTCGAACGCGCCCTCACCGCGGCACGCAAGCTGCGCGCCGTGGACCACGGCAAGGTGGCGGCGATGTTCCACGACCTCGGGCGGGCCCAGGAGATGCTCGGCGAGTACGAGCGAGCTGATGACGCGTACCGGCGGGCCTCGCTGGCGTCGCGCTCGGAGCCTCTCCTACGTGGCCGGATGGCCTACCGCCGGGCCCACCTGCGCAACGAGTACCTCGGCCGCCCCGCCGCCGCCATCCGCCAGCTTCGGGCCGGGCGCGACGCTCTCGCCGAAGTCGGGAGGGACGGGGCCGGTCTCCGGGCGCTCCTGCTCGCCGAGGAGGCGAACGTCCGGGAACGCCAGGGCAATTTCTCCGTGGGGATAGCGCGGGCTCAGGAGGCGATCGCCGAGGCCGAGGAGGCGGGCGAGCGGCGGGCGCTGGCCCTCTCGCTCGAGGTCCTCAACAACTGCCTCTTCAAGTCGGGCCACGCCCAAGAAGCGACCTACATGGATCGGGTGCTCGCGCTGTACGAGGAGCTCGGTGACGAGATCCAGATCGCGATCGCGCTCAACAACATGGCCGCCGTGCGGTTCTTCGCCTCCGACTGGCACGGCTCGGCTGAGTACCTGGCACGGTCAGCGGACGCGTCCACCAAGGCGGGCGACGTCGCCGGGGCTGCCATCGCGCACATGAACCTGGGTGAGATCCGCACCAGCCAGGGCCGGCTCGATGAGGCGATCGGTCTGCTCGAGCCGGCTCGCCGAACGTTGGACTCGTTCGGTTACCGGGTCATGACCGCGCAGGCCGAGATGCAGCTGGGTCGGGCCCGGGTCTTCTCGGGCGACCTCGACGGTGGGCTCGCACTGGTCCACTCCGCCGTGGCGACCCTCGACGAGATCGGGTCGAGGATGGAACTGCTCGACGCCGAGGCCCGGCTGGCCGAGGCCCTCGTCTTCAGTGGCCGCCTGGCCGAGGCGGAGTCGGAGCTGGCCGAGGCACGCCATTTGGCACGGCAGGTCGGAGAGACACCGTTGAGCGCGACGCTCGAGCGCGTCGAGCTCACGTTGGCCCTGGTGGCCGGAGACCGAGGGGCGTTCGAGGCCCGCCTCAACGGTTCCCTCGCGCACGCCGAGGAGCTCGAAGCGACCTATGACGCACTCGTTCTGATCGCCCTCGCGGAGCGCCATGGAGTGCGAGAGAGCCGGGCCCAAGTGGCCCGGCTCTCTCGTGAACTCGGTGTGCTCGAACTCCCCATGCTGCGCCACACGGGGGACGAGGCTGCATCGTGACCGGGGTCAGTGCCTCGTCGCGAAGTCGATGTCACCGACCCAGGTCTCAGTGATCTGCGTCTGCTGCGAGCCGTCGGACGCGGTGATGTAGTTGTAGACCTTGTTCTGCGTGCAGAGCTGGAAGGCGCCGGTCCCGGGCTGTGCGCAGTAGTTCTGGTCGTTGAACGTCACGTTGTCGATGGCCACTTGCGTCGGCGCGCAGACCGGCAATGTGGCCGAAGGGTTGGCCGGGTCCTGTGCCGTGTCGGCACTCGGCTGGCAGTCGGCCTGTGGAGCCCACGGGATCACCAACGTGAAGGGGACCGCGGACGTCGAGTGGGCGTTGAAGTTGACCTGCTGTGACTGGCCTGTACCCGAGTTGACGATCGTCGAGCTGAACGAGCTGTAGGACTCGCAGCCCGAGCCGCTCGGGACCGACAGCGTCGCCGACACCGATCCGGTCGAGGTGACCGACCCACCACCGCAGACCTGGTTGGCCAGTGTGAACGTGGACGTGCCCACTACCGACACCGCCGCGTTGACGGTCGGGACCTGGATCTCGAGGGTGTCGAACGGCACGCCGGCGGCCGTGCCGGTGCAGTTCGCGTTGAGGTTGGTGTCCCCGACGATCTGCGTCTCCGAGGGGCCCGTGATGGTGCACGTCTGGCTGGCCACGAGCGAGCCGGCGACCGACTCGATCATCCGCACCGAGACGGGCGTCGGAGTCTTGGACGAGCTCGTGTAGAAGTCGTCGTCGTCCCCGCCGCCGTAGCCGCCCTCACGCTCCAAGGTGACCTGGGCCTGGGAGAACAGCCGGTTCGTCCCGATGGGGATCGAGCCGACGCCGAAGGTCAGGGCTTCGCCGCCGACCTTCGAGCTGTAGGCGCTGGTCCGGTTGTCGATGGTCTGCTGCCCGCCGATGGCGCACACACCGGTGTGCGCCCGAGACGTGCCCACGGGTGCCGCTGCGGACGTGCCGCTGTAGTCGTTCGCGGCGTAGAGCTTGCCGCCCAGGTTCAAGAACCCGGCTGCGACCGTGGGCGTACCGCATTTCCCGCTCGGTGTGAGGGTCTGGGTCGACGACCCGGATCCGTTCCCGGGGGTGAAGACGTAGGAGTACGTGGACGCCTTGCCCGACGTCGTCTGGACGTATTGGACCGTGTCCGGCGGCGGGGGTGTCGACGACGCCGCGACGCCGCCCTCCGTCAGTGGACCCACGACCGAGATCGTGAGCGGGACGGCGACGGCACCGAGGGCGATGACCCCGGCCGCCAGTGCGCGTTTCGCGGTGAACTTCATGGATGCCTCCCGTGAGTGCTGATCTTCGCCAACCGCCTGTTCCCCCATCGACTCCCCCGCCGGGTCTCACGCGATGACGGCGATCGACCCGCTCCGGCGAACCGGTACGAGTGAGGCAAACGAACGTTAGCTCAGCAACGAGGGTTCATGCCACGAATCGGCGATGAACTCCTCGTGGCGGCGACCTGGGAATGCACTGAGTCCCTCACCGGCGTCGGGTTGCGCTGGAAGGTGCGTGCCGTCGGGGGCCGGTCGCGTAGGCTCCGCCCCCACGCTTCCGACGGACAACGCCATGCGCATCCTCCTCGTCTCCGATCTCCACTACGCACTGCGTCAGCTCGACTGGGTGGTCAACGCAGGCCCCGAGTTCGACCTGGTCGTGGTGGCCGGGGACAGCCTCAACATCGCCTCGCCGGTACCGCTCGAGGCGCAGAGCGTCGTCATGGTGGAGTACCTCGCGCTCCTGCAGGCGTCGACCGGCGTCGTGGTGAGCTCGGGCAACCACGACCTGACCGGCCCCGACGCGCATGGGGAGCAGGCGGCGTTGTGGTTGTCCGAGGTGCGCGCGGCCTCCATCCCGACCGACGGCGACTCGCTCGTGGTCGACGACACCCTGGTGACGGTCTGCCCTTGGTGGGACGGCCCGATCGGACGGGAACGCCTCGGTGCGCAGCTCGAGGCGGACGCGACCCGGCGCCCCGGGCGGTGGGTCTGGGTCTACCACTGGCCCCCGCTCGGCTCCCCCACGTGCTGGACCGGCCGGAAGGACTACGGCGACGAGGAGCTCAGCCAGTGGATCGACGAGTACCGGCCGGACCTCGTGCTCACTGGCCACGTACACGAGTCACCCTTCAAACCTGACGGGTCCTGGGTCGACCGGATCGGCGGGAGCTGGGTCTTCAATGCCGGCCACCAACGGGGGCCGGTTCCCGCACGCATCGAGTTCGACCTCACCGAGAACCGCGCCACGTGGGTGTCGTTGATGGGCTCCGAGGTGGTCGACCTGACTGCGACCGTAGCGCCCGAGCGAACGGTCTTCTGACGCTCAGTAGTCCGGGTCCGGGTCCCGGGCCGAGCCGGACCGGGCTTGGGGTCCCTGCTGCTGCGACAGGCGGGCCAGGACGTCCGACACCATCGACAGCCCGGGGGCGTCGCCGTACTGGAACTTCAAGTCGGCCAGGTACGCCGTCACGAAGTTCAGACGCTCGGCCAGACCGACGGCCACGATCCGCGTGATCTCGGGGTCTCGGAGCAGCACCCGGCCGTCGACCGCGTAGCGCAGGCGGCTCGCCTCGGTCGCCTTCACCGTCGCGCCGTGATCCGTGCCCAGGAGGAGGGACATCTCGCCCACGAGCGCGCCGGGCTCGGTGATGGTGTTCACTGCGATGTCCCCCTTGCGCACCTCGAGGGCACCCGACAGCAGCACCCACAGACCGCCGCTCTCGCCGCCCTCCTCCACGATGGTGTCACCGGGTTGGAGCTCGATCTCGGGCAGGTGCCCCGACAGGGTCAGCATCTCTGACACCTCGGCGATGGTAGCTGGTGGCCGCCCTCAGGCAGAGCCCCGCCGTGCGTGCTTGCGCACGTAGCGAAGGATCGCCATGTGCTTCTGCGTGTCGCGCTGCATCAGCTCCACCAGGAGGCTGGCCAGGGAGTGGTCTTTCGAGTCGCGGAGCTCGCGCTGGAGCCGGCGCAGCTCCTGGGCGTCTTCGTTCTCGTGGTCGAGGAGGCGTTTGGTCGCGTCGAGCACGGCGTCACGGTCCGACCGGGCAAAGTCGATCAGCGGCACCGGGGGCTCCTCGGGCCGCATCAGCGCGAGCGTCTCCACGGAACCGGCGAGTTCGGTGAACACCTTGTGATGACGGATCTCGTCTTCGATGAGCAGGTTCACCAGATACCGGAACGCCCTCGACTCCGTCCCCTCCGCGATGGCGCGGTACTCCTCCAGCAGCCCCCGTTCCATCTCGATGTGGTTGGTCAAGTGGGCGTAGAGGGCCCGGTCCGTGGCAGAGGGCCCTGCGCTGGACTCGTTCGTCATGTCGACCATGTGCTCTCCATTCAGCTCGGACGCCTCCGGCGCCGTCGTGAAAACCCCTTCAGGCGCGCGCCGGATCGCTCAGGAAGTCGATCAGATCCTCCCGGCGCCGCCTGATCATCCTGGTGCCCAACCGGTGGCCACCCCACCAGGCCAGCGCCGCGATGCCGCACGCCACCAGGATGCCCAGACCCAGGTCGTTGTCGGGCAGCTTCTTCGAGAGCCCGCTGTTCGAGGTGAATCCCCATAGGGCCAGCGTTGGCAGCATCAAGATCACCCCGAGGACCGGGAACAGGCCGTACGGGGTCAGGACCAGGATCAGCCAACGGACCAGCATCCGCCGGCGGGGCGTCCGGTGTTCCCACCGGTAGCGCAGCGGCATCGGGTGGTACGGGAAGCGGATGCCGATGAGGTTGGTGATGCCGAGGACGCCGAGTGGGACGAAACCCAGCCACACCACCGTGTACAAAGTAGCCAGGAGCTGGTCCTCGTAGAGGCCGATGCCGAGTGCCACCAGGACGCAGGCGGGCGTCACCAGGAGCCACAGCACGATGTTCTTGGCATAGAGGAGCCGGCGCTGGATCTTCGGATTGCCGATGGACGCGATCACCCGGAGGCGGTCCGGCGCCAACACATTCGTCGAGGGCACGTCGGAGTACATCCAGAACGCCAGGACGACGGCGAACGCCAGCGTGCCGTGGAACGTGAACAGATCGTCCTTCAAGGAAGGCGGGAGAAAGAACCACGCGGACGACATCAGCGCGCCGTTGACCGCGACCACGACGGGTGTCTCGTACGGCGGGTGCAGCGCACTGCGGAACTCGAGTCGTACCGCCTCGGGGAGGGAAGGCGCGAACGAGGTCTCCTGGCTCACCGGGACCACCCTAACGAAGCTGCGACGATCCAACCGTTCGTCCGTGCTCACCGGTCGCTCACCCGTCGCTCACCCGTCACCCTTCGACGCGGCGGCAGGATAGCAAGGGTGGGCGCTGAGGGACTCGAACCCCCGACCTGCTGGTTGTAAGCCAGCTGCTCTGACCAACTGAGCTAAGCGCCCAAGCGCTTCAGCGCCGGGGCCATTATGCCCAACCCCCGCCGGCCTTCGGCCCGGGGGTGTCGGCTCCGGCCACCGAGCTCACAATCCCTGCTCGCGGCACAGTTCACCCACCAGCTCGCTCGTTGCCGCCAGCACCGGGCGCCGGCTCGAGGCGTCCCGGACGATGACGTCCCGGCCGTCACGCTCCCCCTCGGCCGCACCGGCCTCGCGGCACACCAGGAGGCCGGCCAGGTAGTCCCACCCGTAAAGCGTGCTGCGCCCCACCACCGTGTAGGCGTCGAGCACGCCCTCGGCCACGGCGCAGCACTCGAGTGAAGCCGCCCCGAGGGCCCGGTACTGGGCCCAGCCCGCGTGCACGCCCGGGAACCCCGAGATCCCGACGATGGCGTCCGCCAGATCCGCGCACCCCGACGAGACGATCCGCCGCCCGTCCCTCTCGGCCCCCTGCCCTCGCACCGCCGCGTAGCGCGTACCAGAGGCCTGGTTCACCACCAGTCCCACCCGCGGACCCTCGGCGTCGAGCACGCAGATGCTCGTGGAGTAGAAGGGGACGCCACGGTGGGCGTTCGTCGAGCCGTCGATGGGGTCGACCACGGCGAGCAGTTCCGAGGTGGCCTCGCCCGTCACGCCCGACTCCTCGGAGAGCACTGCCAGCCCGGCGCCGTGAAGCACGCCCAACGCCGCCCCGTCCGCGGCCAGGTCGAGGTGGTACTGGCCCGGCCGAAGCCCCGAAGGGCCCCACTCCTCGAGCTCGTCCAGCGCAGCGCGCACGGCGACCACGGCCTCGTCGAGCACCCCGAGCAGGCGAACGTCGTCCACGGGTGAGGCACCCTACCGGCTCCCGGTAGGCTCACCGTGCTGTGGCTGCCATAGACGTCGCGGGATACGTGGCCGACCTGAAGGACCACTCCGTGGACCACGGATTCCACGTGCACGACGAGCGGCACTTCGTCGAGACCTACTCGTTGCGCCAGGTCTGGGAGGTCGACCTCCACCCTGAGGAGGGCTGCGGCGGACCGCTCGACTTGCACCTGGCGCTCGACGTCGACCCACGCGTCCTCCTTTCCTTCGAGGACGCGGTGGTGCTGCTGGCCGACGACGAGGAACCCCCCGACGAATTCCACTTCCCGCTCACCTTCACCTGGGCGCTCCCTCCGCTCCCCAACGCCCCCGACCTGCTCAGGCTCGCCATCGACCTGGCCGGCGTCGGGGGCATCGACCTCCCCCTCGAGGTGTCGGCCATCGACTCGTTCGCCAACGCCACCGACGCCTCCGAGCGCCGTCTCAGCATCGTGGCGCGCCACCCGGTCTCGCTGGCCGGGGTGCTCGGTGGGGAGGAGCTCCTCTGCGACGTCTTCGACCGGGCACTCGCCGTCAGCCGCTTCCTGCTCGAGTCCGCCGAAGCCTGGCTGGCCTGACGTGCGGCGCGCCCCGCGCCCTCGTGCATGCCACCTTGCTGCGGCGGCCGTTCTGCTGCCCGCCGCGGCGCTCGGCCTCGGCGCCTGCGCCACCAGCGCCAGCGGTGGTCAGAGCCTCGCCCGCGAGGCCTGCGTCCACGTGAACCGTTCGATCGCCGACTTCGAACAGGCGAGTCGGGGCGGCGCATCGGCGGCCGAGTCGATCGTGCTCCTCGGTCAGGCTGACCGGGAGCTCCGCAACGCGCTGCCGTTGGCTGCCCGCGCCAACTCGGCCGACGGGACGTGGAACGCACTCATGACGACGATCTCGGAGAGCGCCGTGGTTGACGAAGGCCACCTGGTGCCGGCGTTGCGCGCCCAGTGCGTGCTGGCCGACGCCAACGAGAACCTCAACCCCCTGTCTCCCGGCCCGATCACCACGAGCACCACCGCGCCTGCGAACGTGAACCCCCGGCCGGCCTCACCCGCCGGCTGAGGCCCCGTGCCGGGCTTCAGCCGCCGGATGCGGCGGACGCCTGCTCCTGTGCCTGCTGTTGCCCGGCGGCCACGATCGCAGGCATGAGCTTGGGTGCCAACGACGCCCCACCCGCGGTGGTGAAGTGCACGCCGTCGTTCTTGCGGATGACGATCCCGTTCACCGTGTCGGTGTACTTGCCGCTGGGGCATGCCGCCTTGTTGAGGTCCACGACCGAGTCCGTCTGCGGTTGCTCGGCCGCAACTTCGCGGACGAGCTTGTTGTACGCGTTCAGGCGCGACGAGCTGTCCTCGGGCCACGGCGCGCCGTCGGGCTGTTCGCCTTCGTTGGTGCAGGGGGCGGTCAGGAACACCATGCGCGCGCCCGACGAGGTCACGATGCGGGAGGCCTGGTCGAGCTGTGTCTTGACGTATTCGGCGAACGCCGGGTTCAAGATGTTGGTCCACGACCCTTGGTACTGCCGGTCGACCACCTCCCAGCGGCCGGCCAGGAGGACCACCACGTTGGGCTTGTCCTGGGCGATGGCGTCGGTCCACTGCACCTGCCAGGGCTTCTGGACCTCTGTCTCGGTGGGTGTCAGTGGGGAGCCGTCGCACGCCGAGGGCGTCATGTCACGGGCTCCCATCAGGGAGACCTCGGGCCCGTCGACCACCCCGCAGCCCAAGATGCCGTGGTCGGCCAGGACGTAGCCGTACTTGTCCTGCACCGTCGCCTGACCGAGGCCGACGCCCAGCGTCAGGGCCACCGAGTCGCCGAAGAGCAGGACGCGCACCGGCTGCCCCGCCGCCGAGGTCGGCGTGGTGGTCGGGACCGCGCCGCCGCCCGCCACGGTGGTCGTCGTGGTCGTGGCCACGTTGCCGCCCGGACCGACGTCGGCCGGCGTCGTGCTCGCCACGGCAGTGGCGCCGGTGGTGGCCGCCATGATGGCGACCAGCACGGTGACGACGGCGGCCGGCGCGGCCAGCCATGCCCGCCACTGGCTCACGAACGTCCCCATGCGGATCGGGCGCTCGATCAGGTGGAAGGAGGCGACCGAGACTGCGAAGGTCACGAGCACGCGCAGGGCGAACAGCTCGTAGCCGTAGAGGCCGGTCCGTGAGTGGTCGAGCCACAGGAAGATGGGCCAGTGCCAGATGTAGAGGCCGTACGAGATCCGGCCCACGTAGCGCACCGCGGTCACCGACAGCACACGCGGCACGATGCTCTTGGGCGCCGCCACCGCGGACACGATGACCCCGGCCACGCAGAGGCCGATAAGGAAGAACCCGCCGTTGTAGGGGAAAGAGGACGTCGACGTGGTCAGGGTCCAGAGCACCACGGCGCCTATGGCCCCAACGATGCCGCTGACGCCGCAGGCCACCTGCAGGGCCGGCGTGCGCGGCTTCCACAACTCCCCCTTGAGCAGGCGCCCCTCCTCGTGGCTGCGCTGCGTCAACAGGACCAGCCCGACCGCCAACGCGCACCCGATGAAGAGGCACTGCGAGCGGGTGTCGGTGCCGAGGTAGGCCCGGTTGGTACCCGCACCCCCGTCGTAGACGACGTACATCCAGGTCGCCGATCCCACCGCCGCCGCGATGCACAGTACGAAGAGGGCACGCAGACTGCGGAAGAAGTGCATCACGCCGAGGACCACCAGGGGCCAGATCACGTAGAACTGCTCTTCGACCGCCAGCGACCAGGTGTGGAGCAACGGGGAGGATGCGGCCGTCTCGTTGAAGTAGTTCGAGTTGACAAGGATGAAATGCCAATTGCTCACGTAGAGCAACGTGGCCAGGGCATCGAGGCGCAGTGCCCCGTAGGTGCCCTTGGGCACGATGACGGCTGCGAAGAACGCCACGAAGAGAAGGACCAGGAACAGCGCCGGCAGCAAGCGTCGGGCCCGGCGGGCCCAGAACGCCCCGAGCCTGATGGCGAGCGACTGGCGCCACTCGCCGATCAGGAGCGACGTGATGAGGAACCCGGAGAGGACGAAAAACGCATCGACGCCCATGAACCCGCCGTCCATGTGGGGGATGCCGCCGTGGAACATCATCACGGCGACGACGGCGCAGGCCCGGACGCCGTCGAGGGCAGGGAGGTATGCGAGACGCGTGTGCGAGACGGCGCTCTCGTCGTCCTGCATCGGGACCATCCCTCCTGCTCACCCCGGGTCCGGCCCTCGTCCTGGGCAAACCGCCTGCCGAAGAAGAGATTAGACCGGGCCCGCCCGTTTGGCGTTTCGGGGCTTGACTACCCTCGGGCGGCCTGAGCCCCTCGCGCCCCCCCGCCCCTCGGACATCGGTTTGCCGCCGACTGGCACCCCGTACCCCCGGTGGTCACTCCCGGGGTCGCCGGCGCCGACCGGTTCGCCTGGTCCTTGTCCTGGTTGTGGGGACGGCCGCTGCTCTGGTCCTGGCCCCGCACCTCGGGCCCGGACCCGCCCTCAGCCCGCTCAGGGCCCGGATCGTCGCCGTGGCCGACGCCCAGGTGGGCTACCGCACCGACCCCGCTGAGAGCTACTGCAACAAGTTCAGTGCGTACTGGTACGCCGGCCTCCACGACTGCGGCAACGAGAATCGGGACGAGGAGTGGTGCGCCGACTTCGCCGCATGGGTCTGGATGCAGGCGGGCGCGCAGGTCGCCTATCGGCTGGCCCCCGGCTACCTCAACGGGAGTTCGGCCAGCTTCTACGTCTGGGGTGTCGCCCACCGGACCTGGCACCCGGTGGGGTCGCACTACGCCCCCCAGCCCGGTGACGTGGCGGTCTACGGGCTCGACCCCACTGCCGTGACCGCCGTGCACGTTGCCGTCGTCACCGGTGCGACGGGCGACGCCGCTTCCCCCGACGTGGTCAACGGCGACGGGGACCGCACCGGCTACAGCGTGGTCGAAATTGGGGTGCACCAGGCCTTCGCCGACGTGAAGGGCACGGGAGCCCCGCTTTCGTGGCACGTCTCACCGACGCCTGTGGCGACGTCTTCGTGAACCTCTGATTCGCGTTCTCTCGTGAGCGCCAACGTCGGGCCGCTGGCTCCAACGTCTGGCTCAAGTATCCGGGGCGCTGGCTCCAATATGCGACGCGGATGCATACATATGCAGCGATCCGTCGTCGTCGTGGTGTGTCTCCCGCCCTATATGCGTCGCGTATACACCGTGATCACGCCCTCACAGGGCCTCGCCGACTGGATAGTTATGCATTCCCATGCATAACTGGTACGCCCCACGCACGACCCGGCTATGCCTCGGGCGTGTACCCGGCTGGCAGGGCGATCGACTTCATCTCGAGGAAGCTCTCGAGGCCCTCGGGGCCGAATTCCCGTCCCACGCCTGATTCCTTGAAGCCGCCGAAGGGCGTCGAGAAGTCGATGGGCACGGGCGCGTTGAGCATGTAGGTCCCGGTGCGCACCCGCCGGGCCACGCCCAGTCCCCGGTCGTTGTCCGCCGTCCAGACCGACCCGCAAAGGCCATAGTTGGAGTCGTTGGCGATCTCCACCGCGTTCTCCTCAGTGTCGTAGGGGATGACGACGAGCACGGGACCGAAGATCTCCTCCTGGGCGATGCGCATCTTGTTGCTGACGCCGGAGAACACAGTCGGCTCGACGTACCAGCCCTTCGAGAACTCCGAACCCTGGGGCCGGCCGCCACCGAGGGCGACCGTGGCGCCTTCCTCACGGCCGCTGTCGAGGTACCCCTCGATCCGGCTCCGCTGCCGCTCGGCCACCACCGGGCCTACCTCGGTCGCTGGGTCCATGGGGTCGCCGACCTTCATGGCGGAGACTCCGGCCACCACCGCGTCGACCACTTCGTCGTAGCGCGAGCGGGGGGCGAGGATCCGAGTCTGGGCGATGCAGGCCTGCCCGTTGTTCATGATCGAATTGGGCAGCAGCGTCGGGATGGTCGTGGCCAGGTCGGCATCGTCGAGGATGATCGCGGCCGACTTGCCGCCGAGCTCGAGGGTGCAGCGCTTGAGCCGCTCGCCGCACAGGCCGCCGATGCGCTTGCCACCCACCCCCGAGCCGGTGAAGCTGATCTTGTCCACGCCGGGGTGCGTCACCAGGTGCTCGCTCACCTCCCGGCCCGCAGGCACCACGGAGAGAACGCCCTTGGGCAGCCCGGCCTCGGCGAAGATCTCCGCCAGGCGGAACGAGTCCAGGGGCGTCTCGGGCGCCGGCTTGTAGACCACCGTGCAGCCGGCGACCAGGGACGGAGCCAGCTTGGCCGCGGCTATGAAGAGGGGGACGTTCCACGGCGCGATGGCCCCTACGACACCCACCGGCTCCTTGGTCACCAGCACCTGCGGGTTGAGGACGCCCGGGCGGACCTCGTCGAAGGCGTACGTCTTGGCCAGCTCCGCGTAGTAGTTGAAGATCATCATCGGCGCCATCACCTGGCCGAGCCCCGAGAAGGTGATGGGTGAGCCCATCTCCCGGGTGATGATCTCGGCCATGTCGCCCATCTCGGCGGCCACCTGGGCACCTACCGCGGCCAGGATCTCGGCCCGCTCGGCCGGCGTCATGTGGGGCCAGGGCCCCTTGTCGAAGGCCTGGCGCGCCGCGGCCACCGCCTTGTCGATGTCGGCCTCGGTGCCGTCGGGCACCGTGGCGATGACTTCCTCGGTCACGGGCGAGACGACACCGATGGTGTCGGTGCCCTCCGGGGCCACCCAGTCGCCGCCGATGAACAAGCGGTCGTAGTCCCGAATCGCCATGCATCCTCCCCAATGGGCTCTGGAGGGCCGGTGCCCCCGCCACGGGTCGGCGCCGCGCGGCGCCACCAAGGCTAGCGGGGCCCGGCCGAGACGGGACAGCCCACCCGCCGCCCAACCGTGGGTGCTAGCACCACGACTGATCAGGGGCTATCCACCTTGGCCCAGAGGTCGAGGTGGGGCACACTGCAGCAGGCACACTGCAGTTGAGAATCGGGCAGGCGGTGGTCGGAGATCGGGCACGCGGCGAGGGAATCACGTTGACGGCAAACCGAACGGGAGGCCGAGCGCGGTGACCTCCGCTGCCCTGCGGACCGCGGCATACCGGTTCCAGTCCACGTTCCGACGCCGGTGGGGCGAGTACCTCATGCTGGTCGTCCTCGTCGGGCTGCTCGGCGGCGTAGCGCTGGGGGCGGTCGCCGGCGCACGGCGGACCCAGGCGTCGTATGTGACGTATCTGGGAACCACCAACCCCTCCGACCTGCAGATCTTCACGGCGTTTTCGAACCCCGCCCTGGGATCCTCGGTCGGCTACAACTCGACGACGGCCGCCCGGATCCTCCGCCTGCCCTTCGTCCGCCGTCAGGAGTCGGTGATTGGATTGGACGGCAACGTCGCCTTCGTCCATGGGGCTCACCTCCATATCGAACCGGGCCAGAAGCCCCCGGTTCTCGAAGGCGCCTTGGGCGGGGAGTACACGACCCAGGACAGTGCCCATCTCGTCGCCGGAAGGTACGCGAACCCGCACGATCCCGGTGAGGCGGTGATGAACGCACAAGCGGCGACAGAGATGGGCTTGCATCTCGGTTCGGTCGTTCACATCGGCCTCAACTCCGATGCCCAGGAAATCACCATGAGTGCGCCCAACGGGCCTTCGAACCTGCCGGCGGTGCGAGTGATCAGCCCCAGAATCGTGGGCATCGTCGTATTCCCCTACGAAGTCAACCAGGATGAATACGACAGCCTCGGCTCGGCCACGGTTCTGATCTCGCCGGCCGCAGCGCGCCATGTCGCCGCGTGCTGTGCCTACTACTCCTACAGTGCGCTGCAACTGGAAGGTGGCAGCGCTCACCTGCGCTCTATCGAATCCGAGCTCGGTCGCACCGGAATCTCCCCGCCCACCGTGTCAGGTTTCCAGACCGACGCCCCGGCCATCGCTGCCGCTGACCGGGCCATCAAGCCCGTGTCGATCGCTCTCGGCGTGTTCGGCGCCCTGGCGGCCCTCTCGTTGCTGTTCGTCGCCATTCAGGTGGCGGGTCGACAGCTTCGCCGACATGCGGACGAGACGGCCACGCTCCGCGCGTTGGGTGCCGGCGCGAGCGTCACGATGGCCGACGGCGTCACGGGGATCATCGGCGCGTGGTTGGTCGGCTGCGTGGTGGCGGTCGTCGTGGCGGTCGCCTTGTCGCCGCTATTCCCCCTGGGCCCCGTGCGTCCCGTTTACCCGTTGGGCCTCGCCGTCGATGCGACCGTGCTCGGCCTCGGGTTCATAGCTCTGGTCATCGTGCTCTCAGGGGTGGTCCTGCTCGAGGCGTATCGGCTCGATCCCCATGTCCGCAGCCGTGTCGGACCGGAGATCCGCCGCCCCTCGGCGACAACGCGTCTCGCCACGTCATCGGGCCTGCCGGTCGCTGCGGTGACAGGTGTCCGCTTCGCGATCGAGCCGGGCGACCGGGACCCGGTCCCGGTCCGGTCAGCCATGCTGGGTGCGACCCTCGCGGTCGTCGTGGTTCTCAGCACCGTCGTGTTCGGCGCCAGCCTGAACAACCTGGTCACCCACCCCAGTCTGTACGGGTGGAACTGGGACTACGCACTGCTGTCAGGCTTCTCCGGCGACGAGGACCTGCCCGCCCAGCAGACCTCGAGCCTCCTTGCGCACGACCGCTTCGTCACGGCCGCGTCCGGCGTCTACTTCTCCAATGCCACCGTCGACGGCCAGACCTTCCCCGCAATCGGGGCCAGCCCGAACGCCCCCGTGGCCCCGCCCCTCCTCAGCGGCCATGGGCTGGAGGCCCCCAACCAGATCGTCCTCGGCCCGGCCACCATCGCGACACTGAAGAAGCACCTGGGCAACACCGTCGACGTGGCCACCGGACGAAAGGGCGGGTCGGTCCGCCTGAAGATAGTCGGCACGGCCACCATGCCGGCCATCATCGGGCCGGGGATGGGCATCGGTGCGATCATCGACTACAAGTTGATCCCAGCCTCGATACGCAACACGCAGGGCAGCGCCGTCCCAGGACCCAACGCCTACTTCATCCGGACCGATGGCCCCCCGACACAAGCACTGCGCTCACTCAACCGCATCGTCCAGACGGTCAACAGCCCGAGCTCGCCGAGCCCCGGTTCGGCCGGAGGCGTGGTCAAGGTGCTACGGCCGGAGGAGATCGTGAACTCCCACTCCATCGTGGCGATCCCTGCCGTCCTCGGTGCGAGCCTCGCCGTGGGTGCGACGCTCGCCCTCGGGACGACGCTCGTGGCGTCAGTCCGCCGACGCCGGAGGGATCTCGCCGTCCTGAAGACGCTCGGACTCTCGAGGCGCCAGCTCGGTACCATCATCGCCTGGCAGTCGAGCGTCACGGTCGCCATCGGCACGGTCATCGGCGTTCCCCTAGGCATCATCCTCGGGCACGTCCTGTGGAACTCCTTCGCGGAGGCGATCCACGCCGTCCCCGTGACCACTGTCCCGCCCCCGTACGTGGCGGCGATTGCCGTGGGAGCGGTCGTGCTCGCCAACGTTGTCGCGGCTGTTCCGGCCCGCCTGGCGGCCCGCACGCCCACCGCATCGCTGCTCCGCTCCGAGTAGGTGCTGCTTCGAGTAGGGACTGCAGCTCCTCGGACCGGGGGTCTCAGGATTGCCGCTCGATGTGGGCGACCACGCCGCCGTCGTCCTCCACCCAACCCTTCGTGGCGGCGTAGTCGCGCATGGCGGCGAAACCGTCGTCCCATCCCGGACCGGCGGTGGGGGCGGCGAGCGCCCGCAGGGCGGCCGGGTCGACCACCACGTGCTGGCCGTCATCGCGCAGCCGTCCGAGGCCCGATGTCGCCAGCACGCTCGGCAAGTCGCCCGCGCCGCGGAGGGCGACCGAGAACCGGGTGAACTCGTCGGGCTCGTCGAGGTGCACCTGCACCGCAGACAGGTCGATGACGATCAGCACGCGGGTTCAGGCTAGCCCTGCGCCGGCGAGACGGGGTCCGGTGCCCCGTCGATTGGTTTGCCCGCCGTGTAGTTTGCCCGCCGTGCCCGACGTGACCCGACGCGACCCCGACGACGTCGCTGCCGCGCTGACGCGCTGGCTCGCCCGCAGGTCGGGTACCGAACCCGGGCCCCAGGTCTACGACGTGCAGGCGCCGGAGGGCAACGGCTTCTCCAACGAGACGATCCTGTGCAAGACGCGCCGCGCCGACGGCGAGGAGCGCCGGCTGGTGGTGCGCGTGGCGCCGACCAAGCACACCTTGTTCATGGACGCGCAGTTCTCGACGCAGTACCGGATCATGCGAACGCTGGCCGACAGTGGATCGGCAGTCCCCCTCCCACCGCTCGGCCTCTACGAGGAGGACCCCACCTACCTCGGCGTCCCCTTCTTCACCATGGAGCACGTCCCGGGACTGGTTCCCGCCGACAACCTCCCCTACACCCTGGGGGGTTGGGTGGTCGAGGCAACGGCCGAGCAGCAGGAGCGGATGTGGTGGAGCGGGATCGACGCCCTTGCTGCCGTCCACAGCACCGACTGGCGGGCCTTGGATTTGGGCTGGCTGGGAGACCCCGAGCGCGGCGCTCCGGGGCTCGACCAGCAGCTGTCCTACTACCGTGACTTCCTCGACTGGGCCACCAAAGGCGTCGAGGTGCCGATCATCGAGTCGGTCTGGCGGTGGCTGGTCGACCACCGGCCCCCCGAGGAGGGCGACGTGGTCGTCAGCTGGGGCGACAGCCGCATCGGCAACATCATCTGGGACGACTTCCGCGCCGTCGCCGTGCTCGACTGGGAGATGGCCTCACTGGCCCAGCCGGAGATGGACCTGGGCTGGTGGCTCTACTTCGACCGTCAGTTCTCCGAAGGCCTCGGCGTGCCCCGGCCCGCCGGCTTCGGCGCTCACCAGGAGACGATCGATCGCCACTCGGAGCGCATGGGTCGTCCCATGCGCGACGTCTTCTTCTACGAGATCTTTGCCGGGTTCCGCTTCGCTGTGATCATGTACCGGCTCTCGGACCTGATCTTCGGCGGCGACGGCCTGGCCGGTGACGACCCCCCGCCCGACCTGGCCACGAACAACCTGGCCACCCAGTTCCTCGCCACGCTCCTCGCCCTCGATCCGCCCGCCTGACGGCCCGGGCCGGGTCAGTCCGAAACTGGGTCCCCCGTCGGCCCCACGGCAACACCGGCCTGCCGCAGGCGCTGTCCGAGCCACTCGGTGGCGTTCTCGCCTCGCATGGCCTCCTGCCAGCCGTCGAGGATCCGGTGCAGGGAGTCAACCGAATCGATCTTGGCGATGACGTGGACGGTGATCTTGTCCTCATACCCTTCAGGGGTCGAGACGTGGATGCCGCCGAAGGGGTCCTCGGTGACGTGAGGCGCCGGTTCGCGCAGCACGTAGAGCTCGCCGGTGTCCTCCACGTAATTCAACTCGTGGTTGATCCGGTCCTGGCCGACCCACTCCGAGCCCAGCTCGAGCTCGGCTGAGGCTCGCCGGCGGGGATCGGCTTCGTAGAACTCGTCGATGTCCACGGCGGCACACTATCGCCGAGCTGGTACGTCGCGACCCCCACGGAGTCCGAGGAGGAATTCCGGCCCGGGTGGGAGCGATCGGGGGAGGGCCCCGCACGACGGTGGCACCCATGACCGTCCCATCCACGCAGCGCGTGCTCCTCGTCGACCAGATGACCGCCGAATGGCGGTCCGTCGGGCGTTCGCCCACTGCCGTGCGGGCGCTGCGAAACGTCGCCCGCAACGATCCGGACCTGGCGCGCCTCGTGCTCGGCGACCGTGACTCTCCCGCGAGCTACCGGACCCCTTGTGAGCTCCTGGAGCACATGCGCAGCGCCACCGGGCGCACCCGACGCGAAGAGGCGGCCCGGGTGGTGCGCATCCTGCTGCGGGAAGCCGGGGACGATCCCTTCATCGGCCGCATGCTGGTCCAGGCCCTGCTCCCGGGCCTCGTGACTGTGGCGAGGAGGCTGCGGTGGGGTGGCGGAGGGCCCTGGCAGGACCGCGAGGAGTTCTTCGGGGAGCTCGTCTCCACGGCCTGGCTCGTCGTCCGGCAGTGGTCGGGGCAGGACCGCCCCTACGCGGTGCTCGACCTCCTCTCGGCCATCCGGTGCCGTGCCCGGCGCCAGCTCTTCGGGACCAAGGACGCAGAACGCTGGTCGGACACGGTGGACCCGGTCGCGCTCCCCGACCGGCCGGCACGCCACGCGTCCGACCTCGAGGAGCTGGCTCGGATCCTCATCGAGCTCCATCGCGACGGGATGCCGGCCGAGGACGTCCAGGTCCTCTACGCCCATCACGTCCTCGGCTACACCATGGCCGAGTTGGCTTCGCAGGCCGGGCTCGACCGCAGATCCCTTTACGCCCGGCGCGACCGTGGCCAGCGCCGGCTGCGCGCCTCGGTCTGATGCGACCGGTGTGACAGGTGCGTATCGTGTGCCCGTGGTCGGAGGAGGGGCCGGAACCACCAGAGGTTTGCGCGCGCGTCTGGCGCACGGCCGTCCCAACTGGTGGGTGATCCTCGCGGTGTCGCTCGCCCTCATGGCGTTGCTGGTTTCGACCTCGGGCGGGCACCACTCCCCGAGCGGTCGGGCCGCCCCGACCGCCACCACCTCCGCGCCAGTGGCCGCTCAGCCCAAGGCCCGTCCCCGGAGCGCCACCGGGCCATCCGCGCACCGGCCCGCAACGGGCTCGACCACGACGTCGACGACCACGACCACGACGACCGCGACCCCGGGGGCCGGCGTCCGTGCCGGTACCTCGGGCCCGTCCCTGCTTTCGTCCGTCTCGTCGGGATCCTCAGCCACCGGGAGCGCCGGGACCACCACCACGACGACCACACAGCCGGATGCGAGCACCGGAGCCTCGGGGGCCGTGCCAGCGGTCCGCACGCAGGCCCAGGGCTATCTCGACCCGCCCCTCAACACCTCGAACGTGTTCGTCTTCACGGGGTCGGGCACCACGGAGATCTCGGTTCTCTGGTCGGGCGGTGCCTACCTCACCATGGACGTCAGCTGTGCGAGCGGGGGGCAGAGCGTCGGCGGGACCGACGCCATGGCGGCAACGCTCCCCGGGGCCACCGGCGATTGCACAGCCACTGTGGGCGAGCCGTCCTCCGAGACGGCGACGGTCACCTACACCATCACGATCGGCCCGACCGGTGCCTGACCACGGCGGCGGTCGGCGGCGCGCCGTTCTCGACATGGCCGCGGCGGCGCTCGCCGCGCTGCTCGCCTTCGTGGCCGTGCCGGCGGCGCTGATCCTCGTCGTCGGCAACCCGTTGTCCGGCGGGCTCGGGCACACCTGGTCCTGGGTGCCACGCCTCGCCCTGTGCGTCCTAGCGTTGGCTGCGTGGATCGCCTGGGCGGCCTGCTGCGCCCAGCTCATCGCTGCCGTCGCCGGCCGCGTGCGCCGAGCGGACGTGCGGACGGGCACCAGTGCGTCATTGGTCGACCAGCTCGCGGCCCGGATCGCCATCGGAGTGCTGGCCCTCATGGGACTCGTCGGTCCTGCTGCGTCTGCTGGCGCCGTGCCGGCTGCGCCGGCTCCAGGTCCGACCTCCGTCACCACGACGACGCCCCTTCGTCCCGGCGACATGGCTCGCCGCGAGGTGGCGGCCGGGACCACGTGCGTGGTTCAGCAAGGCGACACCCTGTGGACCGTCGCCGACACCTGCTTCGACGACGGGGCGGACTGGACTTCCATCGCCCGGTCCAACCTCGGCCGGAACATGCCGGACGGCGGCCGCTTCGTGGACCCCGACCACCTGCGCTCCGGATGGCGCCTCTCGCTCCCCGCAGGTGCCCGAACCCCGCCCCGCGGTCCCGGCGGGCACACGGAGCGGGAGGGGGGCCACTTGCCGGAGCTCCTCGCCCTGGGAATGGGCTCGCTGGGCTGCGCGGCGTTCGCCCGACGGGCCGCCCGGCGGCGGAGCCTGCGGCCCTTCACCGGTGATGGACCCGGTCCCGAGCTCACAGACGCGGCCCTCGACGCGGCGGCACTGGTCGGTCGCTTCGGGGACGTTCCTGTCCTCGACGCGTTCGAGATCGCCAACGCCATGTTGGGCCGGGCATTGCGCTCGCGCTCCCCCGCGCCAACCGTCCGGGCCCTGCACGTGGGGCCCTCCGGCGTCACCTTCCATCTGCGGACTCCCGACCCGGATGCGCCCGACGGATTCATGGCGCTCGGCGATGGAGCGGCCTGGCGCATCGGCCACGATGAGATCGATGCCGGACGTGCCGCGGGGCCGGCACCACCTGCCGTCCCCCTCGCGCTCCCTGTGGGCGACGACGAGGATGGGACGTGGTTGGTCGTCCTGTACCCGGGCACGGTGCTCCCGCTCCTCGGTGAGTCGGCCCTGGCGCTCTGGCGCGCCGCACGCGCCGCGCTGGAATCGTGGGCCTGGTCCGACACCATTCTCGTCGGAGACGACCCCGCCGACGAGGCCCTGCACGCCGAGGCCGCGGCGGATCCCGCGGTGGCGCGCCACCTGGTGTTCGTGGGCGACCCGGCCGCGCTTCCCCGCGGCGTGGCCCGCCGCGCCGCTGTCGTGACGACGTCGGCGGTGGCCGCCAGCGACTTGACGGTCCTCGTCGACCGCCACGGCGCCACGCTCCATCCGATGAGCCGTGTCGTCCGGCCGTACCTGCAGACGGTCGAGACGGCCCGCGCCCTCAGCGAGCTCGTGAGCGGCGCGGACGCCACCTACCCCGAGGGGATCCCTGCTTCGCCAGAACAGGTCGGCGTCGTCCCGGCCCCCGGGGCGTCCGACGCCGGGTTCGTGCCCGGGGCGTCCGACGCGGGCCTCGTCCCCGGCCCCGTCGACGTCCGTCTCCTGACCACCACCCCGCGCCTCGAGGGGTTGCGCGGGGAGCTTCCACCCAACCGCGCGCGCCGTGCGGTCGAGCTGGTCGCGTACCTGGTCCTGCACCAGCCCGACGTGGTGACAGGGGACCGTTTGCGCACCCGCGTGCTGGGGTCATCCGACGCCGACGCCGCTGCCAAGACGCTGTTCAACACCGCGCACGCGGCGCGGCGCGCCATGGGTGTCGACGAGCAGGGTGACCTGCTCTTCCCGTCGGGCACCCGCACCGGCATGTACCAGGTCTCTCCACGCGTCACCGTCGACGTGCACCGCGCCGCCGCTTTGGCTGCCGACGGCGCGAGGCAGGCTGAGACCGATCCGGAGCTCGCCATGACCCGCTTGCGCGGGGCACTCGAGCTGGTCGAGGGCGAACCGCTGGCCAACGCGCTCTCGGGGTACTCGTGGTGGGAAGCAGAAGGGCACGGCGCACGCGTCGCGGCGCTGCTCGTCGAGGCCGCCTGCTCGCTGGCCGCACTGGCCGCCGGCCACGGGCGATTCGACCTCGCCCGGTGGGCACTGGACCGGGCACGCCTCGTCGCACCCTTCAGCGAAGCCCTCTCCCGCGCCGCCATGCGCACGGCGGCGGCCGAGGGTGACGCCGACCGACTCCGGCTCGAGTGGCACGCCTGCCAACAACTCGTCGACAGCCTCGATCCCGGCAGCTCGCCGTCGCGCCCCACCGAAGCGTTGTACGGCGAGCTGTGCCGCACGATGAGCGGCCGGTCGCCGCAGCGCTATTCGTCCCCGGCCAGTGACTCGTCGCCCGCCTCGGCACCGTAAGCACGCACCACGGCTTCGAGGCGCGCTACCCGGCTCCCCTTGACCAGTACGGCGTCCCCGGGGCCGGTGGCGCGCAACAGCGCCACGGCCTCCTCCACGCCGGCGACCAGGGCCGGGCCGTAGAGCTGCGTCCGGTAGCCCACCACTTCGATCCCGAGCTCCTCGGCCAGGGCAGCCAGGCGGTGGTGCTCGGCCTCGGCAGTGTCCCCGAGCTCGGCCATCACCCCGAGCAGGGCGAGCCGCCGCCCGGCGTTGACGACGGCCAACGACCTGAGCGCCGCCTCGGTCGACTCTGGGTTGGCGTTGTAGCAGTCCACGATCACCACCGGTCCTCCGGGAACCCGGTGCACCTCCATCCGCAGCGAGGACCCGGCGACGCCGGCGAGCGCGGTCGTCACCGCGTCGAGCGGGGCACCGCACCACAGTGCGGCCGTGGCCGCGGCCAGTGCGTTCGGAACCTGCTGGATCCCGTGCATGGCCAGCTCGACCTCGGCCGCGCCCCATGGCGTCTGCATGTGGAAGCGGGGCCGGAGCTCGGCATCGAGGGTGACGTCGTCGGCGCGCACCTCGGCCTGCGTGTGCACCGCGTAGCCCAGCGCCGGGCAGGGGCTCTGGCGGGCCATGGCCCGCACCCGGGGGTCGTCGTAGTTGAGCACGGCGACGCCGTCGGGCGGCAAGGCGGTAACCAGCTCACCCTTGGCCCGGGCCACGCCCTCGAGGTCTCCGAAGAACTCCATGTGGGCCAGGGCGACACTGGTGACGATCCCGACGTCGGGACGGGCGACCTCGGCCAGTCGGGCGATGTTGCCCGGGCCGCGGGCGCCCATCTCGAGGACGACCCAGCGCACGCCGTCCGGCGCGTTGAGCAATGTGAGGGGGAGCCCCAGCTCGTTGTTGAAGGACCGCTCGCTGGCCCACGTCGGATAGGCCGCGGCCAGGCAGGCGGCCAGCAGGTCCTTGGTCGTGGTCTTGCCGACCGAGCCGGTGATGCCGACGACGCCGCCGACGCGGGTGCGAGCCAGCTTCCCGAGCTCCATGAGCGCGGCTGAGGTATCGGCCACGACGATGGCCGTACCGGGGGCCGGCGCCCCGTCGAGCGGAGGTCGTGCCGTCAAGTAGGCCCTTGCGCCCGCCCCGAGCGCAGCCGGGATGTACGCATGCCCGTCCCGCTCGGCGACGATGGGCACGTAGAGCTGCCCGGCCCGCGCCGTCCGGGAGTCGATGGTCGCGCCCTCGACGGTGACGTCGGGACCCAGGAGCTGCCCGCCCAGATGCGCTGCGAGCTCAGCGGTGGAGAATCGCACGCCTCACCGTGCCACGGATTGTATAGCCTCGGTCGGTGCCAGATCCGGGAGCGTTGGTCGTCGTCTACGGAGGTCCGTCGGCCGAACACGAGATCTCGTGCATCTCGGCGCGACGGATCGCACGGGCCGCTCGGGACGGTGGCTGGGTCGTGGCACTTGCCGGGCTCACCCACGACCGGCGCTGGGTCGACGCACGGGTGCTGCTGCACGACCTCGAACACGGCGACGCCCTCACGTCGCCCGACGACTTGCTGCACGCAGACCACGCTCCCGAGGTGGCCCACCTCGACGACCTGGTGACCCCCAACGCCGTGGTCTTCCCCGTGCTGCACGGGCCGTTCGGCGAGGACGGTGTGATTCAGGGCCACCTCGAGGCACTCAACGTCCCCTACGTGGGGGCGGGCGTGCTGGCGTCTGCCGTGTGCATGGACAAGGGCATTGCCAAGTCGCTCCTGCGCGACGCCGGGCTGCCGGTCGCGGACTGGCGCCTGGTGTCGCGCTCGTCGTGG
This sequence comes from uncultured Acidimicrobiaceae bacterium, assembly GCA_963781955.1. Lineage (GTDB taxonomy): Bacteria > Actinomycetota > Acidimicrobiia > Acidimicrobiales > RAAP-2 > Bog-473. Next base: position 503,298 of record CAWAHU010000001.1, on the reverse strand, counting down.
AGCCCGGGACTCATGGCCGAGATGATCGGGGCGCTCGGCCTACCCCTCTTCGTCAAGCCGGCCAACCTGGGCTCGTCGATCGGCGTCGCCAAGGTTCACGACGCAGCGGGACTCGGCGAGGCCGTCGTCGACGCCTTCCAGTTCGACGACCACGTCGTCCTCGAGGAGTTCGTCGAGGGTCGTGAGCTGGAGCTCGCCGTCATGGGCAACGAGGACGTCCGGGTGTCGCAAGCCGGCGAGATCATCGCCAGCCGCGAGTTCTACGACTACGACGACAAGTACGTCCTCGGAGCGGCCGAGACCGTCGCCCCGACCGATCTGACCGACGCGCAACTGGCCGAGGCGCAGCGCGTGGCCGAAGCGGCCTATCGCGCCCTCCGGGTCGAGGGGCTGGCCCGTGTCGACCTGTTCCTGAGGACCGATGACAGGGTCGTGGTGAACGAGGTGAACACCATGCCCGGCTTCACGCCCATCTCGATGTTCCCGATGCTGTGGGAGGCCGAGGGAGTCTCCTTCCATACGGTGGTCGGGGAGCTGGTCCGCCTCGCCCTCTCCCGCCACACACGCCGTCGGCTACTGCGCACACACCGGGTGCTCGAAGAGGACTGAGGGGACCGGCGACCGAGACCGTCCCGCCGTCGGGATCAGCGGCCGGGACGCCGCCGGGGGCGGGCGGCCCGGCGGGCCGCCTCCCGCTCCTTGATGCCGGGGAGCACCCGCAGCACGTAGAACGCGCTCAGACCTCCGCAAACCAGGATGATGACGAGCGGTGCCGGGTCGAACTTGTTCTGCACGGACACCGATGCGGTCACGGCCAGCAGCGCGAACAACGCGACGCCGATGGGGCCGAGCACGGAGAGCCCTCGGAACCGGAACGGGCGCGGCACCTCTGGTTGGAGACGTCGCAGGCGCAGGGCGCAGAACCCGGCCACCCCGTAGATCATCCCTTCGAGTGCCGCCCCGACGGCCACCAGGACTTGCCAGGCATGGGTGAGCGCGACGAGGAGCGCGACGGCGGCGGAGACCACGCCCAGGATCACCACGGGCATCCAGGGCACGGCACGGTCGTTGAGGTGCGCGAGCTGGCGGGGCAGCGATCCCTCGCGAGCAGTGCCGTAGATGAAGCGTGACGCCGTGATGAATCCGCCGTTGAAGGTGTTCAGCGCGGTCACCGCCGTGACCGCGGCCATGACCCAGAGGCCAGCGTGTCCGATGGCGGCGACGCCGAGGTAGAGCTGCGGGTACGCCGAGGTCAACTCACGGTGGGTCAGGGTGTGGCTCATAGCGACCGTCACCGCTGCGCACACGATGCAGAGGAGGCCGACGGCGACGAGCATCCCGCGGCCGATCGATTCTGGCCGGCGCACTTCCTCCGCGCTCGTGGTCACCCACTCGAACGCGCTGTAGAGGAACACGCCGAGCGCGACCGACTGGAGGAAGGACCCTGTCCCGTGCCCATGGAGGGGCTGAAAGGGCGTGTGCAGTCCATGTCCGCTGTGCGTCAGCGCGAGCACCGCGATGACCAACGTGGCCACGAGGACCACCGTCGTGGCGACGTCTTGGAGCAACCCGGCCACGCTGATGCCCCGCAGGTTGGTCACGACGGCGATGGCCAACAGTCCGACGATCCACAAGACGGTGACCCATCCCGGCTCGGCGAAGGCATGGTCCAGCGCGCTGCCCACGATGAAGGCGTCGGATGCGATCACGAGCACGATCGTCGTCATGTACGTGAACGTGATGGTGAGCGCGGCACGGTCGTCCATCGCCCGCTTCATGTAGAGGCGGATGGCCGCCGCAGTGGGGAACATGGAGTTGAGTTCCCCGAAGAAGCCCCAGGCGATCAGAGCGAGTCCTCCGGCGACGAGGATCGGGATCCAGGCGGAGTCACCTGCCACGTAGGCCACCAGACCCGCCGCCGCCAGGTACTCCAGGGCGGCGAAGGCCAGGCCCGTCGAGGTGGTGACGACGGTGCGCAGGCCGAGCGCGCGGCGCAGCTCACCCCGAGCGGCGGCGGCGTCGGTCACCGGGACGCTCAGCTGTCGAGAAACGCCACCATCGAGATGGCGTCGATCCGCATCACGTCCTGCTGCGACCCCTGCAGGGTGATCTCACCGGACATGTACTTCTCCGATGGGTTGAGGTCGCCCCAAAACATGTCGCAGAAGTCCTCGCTGCTCCCGGTGACGATGACGTCGGGCTGGCCCTGGTGGCCGACGGCCAGCTCGGACAGTTGCTGGGCCTGGACCACCATGGTGTAGCCCTGCCCGGTGTCGATGGTGGTGAAGTGGATCACGCGGTCCCATCCCTTCACCATCTTGGTTAGGCGCGCGTTGTCGTTGCTGCGCGTGCGCCACTCGGCGAACGCCTCGAGCAGCTCTTCAGTCGTGGCCAACGAGTTCCCCCTTCGACTCCCCTTGCAGGGCCGACACCACCTCGTCGGCCGCTCGCTCACCCGCGGAGAGCGCACCATCGAGGTAGCCGCACCACTCCGTCGCCGTCTCGGTGCCGGCCCAGTGCAGCGGGCCCACGGGATCGCGCAACGACGGGCCGAGGGCGGTCAGCGCCCCGGGCGAGCTCAACGCCACCGGGCCGCCCGCGGTGAACGGCTCGGCCATCCAGTGCTGCTCCACGAACTCGACAGGGTCCGCCGCTCGCGGCCCGAATGCGTGCACCAGCTCGTCGAGCACCGTGGCCCGGCGGGCGTCGTGGCCGGCGGCCTCCAGGCGCCGGCAATCGTCGCCGGCCACGAACCCGACGATGGCGCCGTGGGACGCGTCCTCGGGCGAGTTGTCGAACGCGCTCTCCATGACGGCGCCGGGCGCGACGACCTGCCCGTTGAGCCCCTCTTCCCGCCAGAACGGCCGGTCGTAGAGCACGTGGACCTTGGTGACCGCGCCCATAGGCATGCGCTGGGCCAGCTGCACCCGGCATCCGGGCAGCGGGGGGGTGAAGGCGATGCGGCCGGTCAGCGCCGGCGGCACGGCGAGCACGGCCCGACGGGCCCGAACCGACACGGGACGGTGGGGTGCACCGGCATCGGCCGGGTCGGCGCCCGGGTCGACCAGACGGGCGCCCAGCGTCACGCCGTCGTTCCCGTGGTCCACCGAGATGACCGGGGCGCCGAGCACCACCCGCTCCCCCAGCTCGGCCGCCATGCCCTGGGCCAGCTGCTGGGAACCACCGACGAAGCGGCGCTCCTGGGCCCCTCCGGTGGTACGGGCCAGGTTGGCCAGGCCGCCCCCCGCGTGCAGATAGAAGAGTGCGAAGAGGAGGGAGAGCTCACCCGACCCGGCACCGAAGATGGCCTTGACTGCCACCTCGAGGATGGCGCGCGCCGAGGGCGAGGTCAGGTGGGCGTCGAGCCAGGTGGCCAGCGTCTGCGCATCGAGTACTGGCGCGCCCGGTGCGTCCCACGGCGCATCGGTGGGGACCTCGAAGGCAGCCAGATCGAGGTCGAGCATCGCCTCGACGCCCTCCGCCGCTCCCTCGGGATCCGACGTTGGGATGAGACCGACGTAGAGCTCGCGGCGACCGTCGCGCAGCTCCACGCCCTGCCCGGTCGTGAAGGTCGGGAAGGAGGCGACCTGCATCTCGGCCGCCAGGGCGGCGAGGTGATCCTGACCGGGTCCGATCCACTGACCGCCCCGGTCGATGGTGAACCCGGCCTCGGTCACGTCCGTCCACGAGCGCCCGCCCACGCGGTGTCGGGCCTCGAGCACGAGCACGTCGAGCCCGACGCGCGCCAGCCGGCGGGCGGTGGCCAGGCCGGAGTAGCCGGCCCCCACCACAACCACGTCGCACTCCCGTTCCTCGAGCCCCATCGTTCCTTCCCACTTTCCCTGGTCGCCCGGCGCCCGGGCGGCTGCTTTCGGGAGCGCTGGGCGCCCGCCGTCCCGGTCGGCCACGATAGGCGCAGGTCCCGTCGGCGGGTGTGGCGCGCGCACCCCTCCGGTACCGTGCGGAGCGTGGTCATGACCTTCGAGGGCTTCGAAGCCGACACCGAGAGCGGCACCTGGGAGACACTGCCCGGCGCCGCCCACCTCACCGCGGCCCAACGCCTAGCCATCGAGTCCGAGGCGCCGCTGCTTTGCGTGGTGGCCGGCGCCGGTGCCGGTAAGACCAGGGTCCTCACCTTGCGGGTGGCCCGCCGGGTGTTGGAGGGCTCGATCGAGCCCGACCGCACCCTGGTCACCACGTTCAGCCGCAAGGCGGCGGAGGAACTGCGCACCCGGCTGTGGTCGCTCGGGGTCTCGGGAGTCAAAGCCGGAACCTTCCACCGCACCGCCCTCGGGCTCCTCCACGAGCACCGGGAGCTGCGGGGACGCCCAGCTCCCCAGCTGCTGCCGGACCGCCGTCGCCTGCTCGCCGAGGTGACCACCGGGGACCCACGGCGCACCCGGGCACTCGACGGGGAGATCGGCTGGGCCAAGGCGCGCCTGGTGACGCCCGACGGCTACGTGACCGAGGCGCGCCTCCACCGACGCCGGGCGGGGGTCAACCCCGAGCAGGTCGCCGAGGTCTACGCCCGCTACGAAGAGGAGCGAACTCGCCGGCGACTGCTCGACTTCGACGACTTGATCGTGGCATGCGCCGACGCACTGGCGGGCGACAGCCGGTTCGCCGACTCGGTGCGCTGGCGCACGCGTCACCTCTTCGTCGACGAGATGCAGGACGTGAACCCGGCCCAGTTCCGTCTCCTCATGGCGCTGCTGGCCGACGAGCCCGATCTCTTCGTGGTGGGCGACCCGAACCAGTCCGTCTATGGCTTCAACGGGGCCGACCCGACGCTGCTCGGCCGCCTGCCCGACCTCCTCCGAGGTACAGAGGTCATCCGGCTTGACGAGAACCACCGCTGCACCCCCCAGGTAGTAGCCGTGGCCACCGCGGTCCTCCAGGAGGGGGGCAGGTTCGGCGACCAGAGCGAGGTGGCGCTGCCGCGCACCACTCGCCTCGACGGGCCGGTGCCCAAGGTGATCGCCCACGATACCGATGACGACGAGGCTCTGTGGGCGGCGAAGCAGGCCAGGCTCTCCCGCACCCCGGGACGGCGGTGGTCGACGGTCGCCGTGCTGACTCGGACGAACGCCCAGCTCGCCACCGTGCAGGCCGCCATGGAGGCGGCCCGCGTGCCGAGCCGCATCGCCGGCGCCGACCTCGGCCCCGCCTCCGACCTGCGCAGCGACGCGGGCCGCCGGGGTGCGGGGCGGGATGAGGGGGACGGCATGGAAGAGGATCCCGCCGAGGCTGACGGCGTCGTGCTCACGACGTTCCACCGGGCCAAGGGCCTCCAGTGGTCCACCGTGCTCGTCCTCGGGCTCAACGCCGGCCTCATGCCCCTCGCTTCCGCCCAGACACCGGCAGCCGTCGACGAGGAGCGTCGCCTTCTCTACGTGGCGCTCACCCGCGCCGAGGAGGAGCTCTGGTGCAGCTGGTTCGGCCGGTCGGCGGGGGAACCGGGTGGGCCCGGCGGCGAGGCAAGCGGGTCGCGACGCGGCCCGAGTCCCTGGTTGGCCCCGATCGAACGGGCCGTCTCCCGGCTGGAGAGGGAGGCAGCGCCGACCGCGGCCGAGGAGGTCTCCGCACACGTCGCTGAACTCAGGCGCCGGCTGGCCACCGCGACCGGGGACTCGGCGATCGGGGACTCGGCGATCGGGGACTCGGCGGGCGGGGACACCGAGACCGCGGCGACCGGGGACACAGGGGCTCCGGCCGGGGGCCGGTAAGGTCGGGCCACCCGATCGAACCCGAGGTGGGGGGTGTTCCGTCGCATGCCCGAACTCCTGGAGCAACTGCGCAAGGTCGTAGGCGAGGAGCACGTCCTCGCCGGCACGTCGATCCACGCCGATTACACGCACGACGAGGCGCTGACCACGGCGCCGGCCCTTCCGCTGGCGGTCGTGCTCCCCGGCTCGACGGCCGAGGTGGCCGAGATCATGGCGCTGGCCGGCGAACAGGGCGTCCCGGTCGTGGTCCGGGGCAGCGGCACCGGCCTCTCGGGCGCGGCGGTGCCGGTGGCCAGTGGCCTGCTGATTGCCTTCGACCGCATGCGACGGATACGGGAGATCGACACCGAGAACCAGGTGGCGGTCGTGGAGCCCGGAGTGACCCTCGAACAACTCAACGCCGAACTGGCACCGTTCGGGCTGACCTACCCGGTGTCCCCCGGCGAGCAGAGCGGGTCCCTCGGCGGCAACGTGGCCACCAACGCCGGCGGAATGCGCGCCGTCCGCTACGGCGTGACCCGGCACCACGTGCTCGGCCTCGAAGTGGTGCTGGCCGACGGGAGCGTGCTGCGCACCGGCGGGAAGTTCGTCAAGTGCTCGAGCGGCTACGACTTGACCCAGCTGCTCATCGGCTCCGAGGGGACACTGGCCGTCACGACGGAGGTCACGGTCAAGGTCCAGCCGCGCCAGACCGTTTCCGCGACCGTGCTGACGCCCTTCTCCTCGCTGGCCGAGGTCGCCTCCGCTGTGCCGCACATCGTCAACGGCGGCATCAACCCCTCCATCCTCGAGTACGTCGATGTGTTGGTCATGGGCGGCATCACGAAGGCCGCCGGCCTCGACCTCGGGATCCCGGACGACGTCAAGGAGCGCACCCTGGCCTACCTGGTGGTCGTGCTCGAGGGCACGGTGGGCGAGCGGGTGGAGGAGGACACCGAGCGCCTGGGCGAGCTCCTCTCCGAGCTGGGAGCCCTCGACGTCTACGTCCTCCCGGCCACCTCGGGCGCCCAGCTGGTGGCCGCGCGCGAGCGGGCGTTCTGGGTCGGCAAGGCGGCCGGGTGCGACGATCTCATCGACGCCGTGATCCCGCGCGCCTCGATCCCCGACTACTTGGCCCGCGTCGCCACGCTGGCCCAGGAACACCGTGCCCTGGTGACCGGCTGCGGTCACATCGGGGACGGCAACGTGCACATCACCGTGTTCCAGCCCGACGAGGACCAGCGCCACGCGCTCATGCACGAGGCCTTCGAGCTGGCGCTGGCTGCCGGCGGCGCCATCTCGGGCGAGCACGGCATCGGGACGGCCAAGATGGGCTACTTCCTCGAGATGCAGGACCCCATCTCGCTTCGTCTGATGCGGGCCATCAAGGCCGCCTTCGACCCCCGGGGCATCCTCGGTCCCGACCGGCTGCTCGGAGTGGGGTCACCGGCGCCCAGACAGGAGGAGGACCGATCGTGAACGGCGCCCGCGCTTTGATCTCGACGCTGGTCGGCGCCGGCACCGACGTGTGCTTCGCCAACCCGGGGACCTCGGAGATGCACTTCGTGGCCGCGCTCGACGACGTACCCGAGATGCGCGGCGTGCTCTGCTTGTTCGAGGGTGTGGTCACCGGTGCGGCCGACGGCTACGCGCGGGTGGCCGGCAAGCCGGCCGCCACCTTGTTGCATCTCGGCCCGGGGCTCGGCAACGGACTGGCCAACCTGCACAACGCCCGGCGTGCCCGGAGCCCGGTGGTCAACATCGTCGGCGACCACGCCACGTACCACACGCGCTATGACGCTCCGCTCCAGTCGGACATCGCCGCCATCGCCTCTGCGGTCTCGGGCTGGTACCGCTCGTCGGCCCGGCCGGACGACGTGGCGTCCGACGGTGCCGACGCCGTGGCGGCCGCCTTGGGCCCGCCCGGGTGCGTGGCCACCCTCGTCCTGCCAGCCGACGTGTCGTGGTCGGAGAGCGCGACGGGCCCGTGCCCCCCGCGCGGGGTGGCGCGACCCGTCGTCGTCGCCGCCGAGACCGTCGAGGAGGTGGCCAAGGCACTGCGCTCGGGCGAGCGGGCCGCTTTGCTCCTCGGCGGCACGGCCGTGCGGTCGCGCGGCCTGCTCGCCGCCTCCCGGGTGGCGGAGGCCGCCGGGGCCGGACTCTTGTGCGAGACCTTCCCTCCTGCCCTGGAGCGCGGCGCGGGGATCCCCGCGCCGCAGGGACTGGCCTACCTGGCGGAGATGGCCCAGGCCCAGCTCGACGGGGTGCGCCACCTCGTCCTGGTCGACGCCAAGTCCCCCGTCTCGTTCTTCGCCTATCCGGACAAGGCGAGCGACCTGGTCCCGCCGGGCTGCACCGTCCACGTCCTGGCGGGCCCGGGCATAGACGCACCGGCTGCTCTCGAGGCGCTGGCCGAGGCGCTTGGGGCCACGGTGCAGGCGGCAGCGCTGCCCGCCGGGCCCAGGCCCGAGGCCCCGCGCGGGGCCCTCGACCAGCAATCGCTCGCCGGCGCGATCGGGGCCACCCTGCCCGAGGGCGCCATCGTGGTGGACGAGAGCATCACGTCCGGGCTGTTCGTGCCGGCGGCGACGGCCACGGCGCCCCGCCACGACTGGCTCACCCTGACCGGCGGCGCCATCGGTATGGGCCTGCCTGCGGCCACGGGCGCTGCCGTCGCCGCGCCGGACCGCCCGGTGCTGTGTCTCCAAGCCGACGGCAGCGCCATGTACACCGTGCAGGCGCTGTGGACTCAGGCCCGCGAGGGCCTGGGGGTGACCACGGTCCTCCTCTCCAACCGCAGCTACGGCGTCTTGAACATGGAATTGCACCGAGTGGGCGCCGACGCCGGCGGCCCGCTGGCCCGCCGCCTGCTGGACCTCGCCGACCCGGAGCTCGACTTCTGCGACCTGGCGCGCGGCATGGGCGTGCCGGCGCGACGGGTCGAGAACGCGGAGGACCTGGTGACGGCGCTCGAGGAGAGCTACCGGACGCCTGGCCCGGCGCTCATCGAAGTCCTGCTCTGAACGGAGCGTGCCCGCGGGCGGGGTCCACGCCCCGCCGCACAAAGACAACGGACGAACAACCAGGTCACACGGGCGACAACAAAGGGGCGCAGGGCCCGCGAATAGATCCGAACGGATCTATAGCCCCTGGCCCCTCCCTGTCAGCATGGCTCTCGGGAGGGGCGCTGCGGCGGACAGCGCCCTTGGGTACAGCAGGAGGGGAAGGTGCAAAAGGAGATGGGTAGGTCACTCTCGGACGACCGGTCCATCGAGTTGGCGTTGGAGCGGCTGCGCCATGATTTGTTCCACTCCCCCCCTCCTGTCGAGGACCCTCCGCAGTTGGCCACGGGGCCTGAGCCCATCGACTTCGCCTCGCTCGAGTTCGAGGTGGAGCGCATGCGCAAGCGTCTGGCCATTTGGGAGATCTTCATGTCCTACATGCGAGATGGTGCTCGCAGCTGGCCCGAAGTGCAGCGGTCCTTGACCAAAGAGGACTTCGACATGATCGTGGCCATCTGCGACGGCGTCCCGCTGCGGGACCTGTTGTTGGACATGCGGTAGGCGGACCGCGGGGCACCCGCAGTGCGTGGCCGAGCGGCTCCGGCCGCTCTTGGCGACGGCCACGCACTGCGGGAAGTCTCTCGGCGGGGTGCCTGGCCGAGCGGCTCGGCCGCTCTTGGCGACGGCCAGGCGCCCACGCCGGGACCACCTCTCGACGCCTCGGCCTCAGAGGCTTCGGTCATGCCAGCTGCCGAATGATCCGAGGCAGCGCCGCGGCCTAGTGGCGGCCGGCCAGCAGTGCGAGACCGACGACGGCGAACACGCCGCCCACCACCAGCCACGCCGCGCCCAACTTCTTGCGGAAGTCGCCGGTCGTGTCCCCGGTCCGGAACCACTCCGGCATCCGCTCCACGAACCGGTCGCCCCATCCGTCGACGTTGCGGAGCAGGCGGTAGCCGAGCACGGCCGCGACGAGGCCGGCCAGGGTGAAGAGGACGACGCCGACGACCACGGATCAGGGCCCGGCGAAATCGATCACGACGGGCGCGTGGTCCGACGGCTTCTGGCCCTTGCGGGCGTCCCGGTCACGGAAGGCCCCGGTGGCCCGCTGCGCCAGGTCGTCGCTGACTAGGACCAGGTCGATTCGCATGCCCCGACCCTGATGGAAGTCCCCCGCCCGGTAGTCCCACCAGGTGAAGGTGCCGGGGTCGTTGAACCGCCGGAACACGTCGTCGAGCCCCCACCCCTCGACCTCGCGCAGCGCGGCGCGCTCGGGCTCGCTCACGTGGGTGGCGCCCACGAAGGCGGCCGGGTCCCACACGTCGCCGTCGTCGGGAGCGACGTTGAAGTCGCCGCACACCGCCACCGACGACCCGGGCGGGCACGTCTCGTCGAGCGTGGCCCGCAAGCGGGCCAACCAGGCCAGCTTGACCGCGTAGAACTCGTTGTCGAGGGCGCGGCCATTGGGCACGTAGACGCTGAACACGCGTGTACCGGCACACCCAGCCGAAACGATCCGACAGCCGTGGTCGTCCTCGGCGGTACCGAAGCCGCGGGTGACATCCTCGAGGCCCACCCGGCTCACGATGGCCACGCCGTTCCAGCGGCCGTCACCGTAGTGGGCGGATTCGTAGCCCAGCGCGCCGAACGCATCCTCGGGGAACTTGTCGTCGGCCTGCTTGGTCTCCTGCATGCACAGCACGTCGGGTTGGTGGATCTCGATCCACGCGGTCACCCGAGGCAACCGGGCCGTGAGCGAGTTGACGTTCCAGGTGGCCAGACGCATCAGGCCGCTCCACCGCCAGCCTGCTCCTCGGCATCGATGATCACGAAGAGCAGGTCTGCCTCGCAGGCCTCCTGCCCGCCCACCGACGCGATGCCGTGGCCCCGCCCCGCCCGGGCCGAGAGCCGATCCATCGTCACCTCGAGCTCGAGCGTGTCGCCCGGAACGACCTGGCGGCGGAACCGCGCCTTGTCGATCCCACCGAAGAGGGGGAGCTTGCCGGCGTAGCGCGGGTCGAGCAGCACGGCCACTCCGCCCAACTGGGCGAGCGACTCCACCATCAGGACCCCAGGGAGGGTCGGGCGCCCAGGGAAGTGCCCCTCGAAGAAGGGCTCCTCGCCGGTGATCCGCCAGAGGCCGCTTGCCGACGTGCCCGGCTCCACCGCCGTCACCTCGGACACGAAGAGGAACGGAGGCCGATGAGGCAGGACGTCGTCGGGTCGGGGCAACACCGCGAGCAGGGTACCGGCAGTCAGCGACGGCGCGCCGAGCCCGGCCTCTTCGCGGGTCTCTCGGATCCGGCCTTCTTGGCCGTTGACTTCTTGGCCGGCGTCACCGCCTTCTTGGCCGGCGTCACCGCCTTCCTGGCCGCCTTTTTCGCCTTTGTCGCCTTGGCCACCTTGGGCACCTTGGCTGCCTTGGCCGCCTTCTTTGCCGGTCCCGGCTTGGCCACGGCCTTCTTCGCCGCCACCTTGGCCGCCTCCTTGGCCGGCTTCTCGGCCGACGTCTTCGCTGCCTTCTTAGCCGCGTTCTTGGTCGGCTTCGCCGCCTTGGCCGCCTTCTTGGCAGGAGCAGTCCCCTTCGTGGTCGTCGCGGTCACCGTGGTCGTTGGCCCGACCGTCCCCCCGGCCCCGCCCTCGGCCCCCTCGCCCTTGGCCGCGGGCGGACGAGCCGGTAGCGCCAGCTCCGCGACACGGCGCGACGGATCGAGTCCGGCGAGTACGAAGGGGCGAAGCTCCCCCTTCGTCAACACCTGGCGCGCCTTGATCGGTGGCGGAGTCCCCATGGCGCCGAGAGGGATGTAGCAGTGGAGCACGTCTCCGTCGGGCAGGGACACGTCCACCATGGCGCCATGCGAGGTGAAGGACACCACCTCACCTTGGACCGTGCTGCCCACCGCGAAGGCGGCCACGAAGTTGATGAAATCAAGAGGCTCGTTGACGGCCGGCAGCGGCGCGGCGCGCTTCTTGCGCGTCCGGCGGGCGGTCGTGGCCTCGGCCGGTCGGGCGGTGTGGCTCGCAACCTCGCCTCGGGCGACACCCGCCCCGTCGTTGTGCTTGGGACGGGCCACCTTCGGCGCGGGGGTACCCTTGCTCGCGGCGCCCTTGGCCTTCCCCGGTCGGGGCGGGTGCAGCGCCTCCTCGACCGCCTCGTCGATGGCGCTCGACAGGACGGGGTCCACCCGGACCCACCCCGGCGGAGGGACCGTCGGGCTCAGGGGCCAGTTCGTGTCGACCGGCGGGGTCGGCCTCCCGGCCGCCTTCTTGGCCTTGCCCGACTTCTTGGCCGCCTTCTTCGCCGCTTTGGCCAACTCGGCCGCCTTGGCCGGGGCCGAAGACGGGTCGCGCTTGGCCCGGGCCTCTGCGGTGGCGGCCCGGCTCTTGGGCCCGCGGATGGGGAGCCTCGGCGTGAAGATCCACCCGACGCCGGGGACCGGCTTCCCGCCGATCAACCGGCCCTCGTCGAAGAGCCACGGGTGCTCGCCGTGGAACTCCTGGAAGGAGTCGTTCGAGAGGACGACAGCGTCTGTGCGCTCGGCGATGCGCAGGACGAATGCGTCACCCCGGCCGATGGCACCCGCAGGCGGCGAGATCACCTCGCCGTTCAGCATGGCCTCGCGCACCTCTTCCCGCTCGGACTCCGACACGCGGTGCTCGAACGTGGCGTCGACGACCACGATGATGCTGGCCTCGGGGTCTTCTGCGGCGTACGCGTGCACCGCCTCGTCGAGCTGCCTCAGGCTCGGTGCGGTGCGACCCTCGGTGGCCAGGTTCGACCCGTCCACCACGACGTGGTGCGGCTCAGCCAATAGCGCACCGCAGAAGGTCGGCCTGCTCGAGCTGGTGCAGGGCGGCGCTGCCCGTGGCGGGACTGGCCGACTCGGTCCGGCTCACGTGACGCAGACGGAGCCGCCCAGGCAGGCATGCATGGAGGCGCGCGTGGACGAATGGCCAGGCACCCATGTTCTCGGGTTCCTCTTGCAACCAGACCACCTCTGTCGCCGCCGCGTAGCGTTCGAACACGTCGGACAGGAGCGCTTGGGGCCATGGATAGAGCTGCTCGACCCGGACCACCGCTACCTGGGCGGCGGCCTCGGGCGCGAGCTCGGTCTTGTGGGACGCCGCCTCGTGGCTGACCTTGCCGCTGCACAGCACGATGCGCCACACCGCCTCGGGGTCGGTGCCGGGGTCGTCGACGACGTGGCGGAACGAGCCCGACTCCAGCTCGGTCAGGGCAGAGCGGGAGGCGTGTGCCCGCAGTATTGATTTGGGGGTGACCACGATGAGCGGCCGCTTCGGGGCCAGACGGGCCTGGGAACGCAGGAGGTGGAAGTACTGGGCGGAGGTCGACGGCACGGTCACCCGGAGGTTGCCCCGCGCGGACAACGCCAGGAAGCGCTCGAAGCGTGAGGAGGAGTGTTCGGGACCCTGCCCTTCGTAGCCGTGCGGGAGCAGCATGACGAGCCCCGAATGCTGGCCCCACTTGTCCTCTGCGGCCACCAGGAAATTGTCGATGATGATCTGCGCCCCGTTGGCGAAGTCGCCGAACTGCGCCTCCCAGGCGACCAGGGACTCGGGGGCCTCCACCGAGTACCCGTACTCGAAGCCCACCGCGGCGTACTCGGACAGCAACGAGTCCCGCACCGTGAAGTTGCCCATCTCGCCGTGCGGCTCGAGGCCAGCCGCGCCCATCCGCCGCAAGCCGTCGCGGATGTGCGCCAGGGGCACGTACTCCTCGCCGTTGGCGTAGTCGACCAGGACAGCGTGGCGGTGTGAAAAGGTCCCGCGCCGGGTGTCCTGCCCGGTGAGCCGGACGTTCACTCCGTCGTACATGAGCGAGCCGATGGCGAGGGCCTCGGCCAACGCCCAGTCCACCTGCCCGGCGGCCACCAGCTCGTCTCGTTGGGCGAACTGGCGCTCGAGCTTGGGGTGGGTGGTGAACCCGTTGGGGACCGACCGCACGACCACCGACAAGGCCCGCAGCACCTCGGGCGTCACGCCCGTCTCAGCCGACGGCTCGTCGACCGGCGGCGGTTCGGGCGCCGGCAGCTCCGTGGGTGCGAGCGAGGGCTCGCCCCGTACCTCGTCGAGCACCGCCTGCAGCTTGGCGTTGAAGTCGTCGAGCGCGGACTCGGCCTCCTCGAGCGTGATGTCGCCGCGGCGCACGAGTGCTTCGGTGTAGAGCTTGCGCACGGACCGCTTCGCGTCGATGCGCTGGTACATCAGGGGCTGGGTGTAGCTGGGGTCGTCGCCTTCGTTGTGCCCGTGCTTGCGGTAGCAGACGAGGTCGATCACGACGTCCTTGTGGAACGTCTGGCGGAAGGTGAAGGCCAAGCGGGCCGCACGTACACACGCCTCGGGGTCGTCGCCGTTGACGTGGAAGATGGGCGCCTGCACCATCTTCGCGACGTCGGTCGGATACACCGACGTGCGAGCCGATGCCGGCGCCGTGGTGAACCCGAGCTGGTTGTTGATGACCACGTGGACGGTGCCCCCGGTCCGGTATCCCGAGAGGCCGGAGAGGTTGAGGGTCTCGGCTACGACGCCTTGGCCGGCGAAGGCGGCGTCGCCGTGCACCAGCACCGACATGCAGGGGAACCCGGCGGCGGCGGCGGCCGCCGCCGAAGCGGCTGCGGGCGTCCCGTCTGTCGGCGGAGAGATCCGGTCCTGTTTGGCCCGCGTCATGCCCTCCACGACGGGGTCGACGGCCTCGAGGTGCGACGGATTCGAGGCCAGCGTGACGGGCAGCTCCTCGCCCGCGCTCCCGATGAACACGCCACGGGCGCCCTTGTGGTACTTGACGTCGCCCGACCCCTGGACCGACTCGGGGTCGAGGTTGCCCTCGAACTCCTCGAAGATCTCCCGGTACGACTTGCCCACGATGTTGGCCAGCACGTTCAGCCGGCCACGGTGGGCCATGCCCATCACCACCTCGCTCACGCCCGAACCGGCGGCGGCGTCGAGCAGAGCGTCGAGCAGGACGATGGTCGACTCGGCGCCCTCCAACCCGAAGCGCTTCTGCCCCACGTACCGGGTGTGCAGGAACCGCTCGAACACCTCGGCTGCGTTGAGCCGGTCGAGGATGTGCCGCTGCTCTTCTACCTTGACCGAGATGGGCTGACCTTCGACGTGCTGCTGGATCCAGCGCTTCTGCTCGGGGTCCTGGATGTGCATGTACTCGATCCCGAGGGTGCGGCAGTACGCGTCGCGCAGCACGTGCAGGATCTGGTCGAGGGTGGCCGTGTCACGTCCGGCCAGACCGTCCGCCACGAAGACACGTGGCAGGTCCCAGATGGTGAGGCCGTAGGTGAGCGGGTCGAGCTCGGGGTGGATGTGAGGCGGCTCCGCGTCGAGCGGGTCGAGGTGCGCGATCAGGTGGCCGCGGACCCGGTACATGTTGATGAGCGCCTGGACCCGGACCTGCTTGCGCAGCCGCTCGTGCTCGCCCGACTCCGATCCGTCGGCCACGTTGGTGTCGACCTGCCAGCGGACCGGCTCGTAGGGCACGCCCATCGACTCGAACAAGGCGTCGTAGAAGCCGTCGGCGCCCGTCAGGAATTCAGCCACCCGGCCGAGGAACAACCCCGACTCTGCTCCCTGGATGATCCGGTGGTCGTAGGTCGACGTGATCGTGACCACCTTGCCCAGCCCCAACTGCGCCAGGACACGGGGGTCCGCCGCCTCGAATCCGGCCGGGTAGCCCAGCGCGCCCACGCCGATGATGGCCCCCTGGCCGGGCATCAGGCGCGGGACCGACTGCACCGTGCCGAGCGTGCCCGGGTTGGTGAGCGAAACAGTCGTGCCGGCGAAGTCGTCGGGGGCGATCTTGTTGGTGTGGATCTTGCGGATGAGGTCCTCGTAGGCCAGGACGAACGAGCGGAAGTCGAGGGTGTCCGCGTCTTTGATGCACGGCACCAGCAGCGTCCGACTGCCGTCGCTCTTCTCCTGGTCGACGGCCAAGCCGAGTCCGACGTGCTTGTGGTGCACCACACCCGGCTTGCCGCTGCCGTCGACGTCCGGCACGAAGGCCGCGTTGAGCGCGGGCACGTCGTGCAGCGCTCGCACGACGGCGTAGCCGATGATGTGCGTGAAGCTCACCTTGGCGCCGCTCGTGCGCGCCAGCTGATTGTTCAAGATGAGGCGGTTGACCTCGAGCAGCCTCGCCGGCACGGAGCGCACGCTGGTGGCGGTGGGCACGCCCAGGCTCGCCTCCATGTTGGCGACGATCCTCGACGCTGCGCCGCGCAGCAGGACGGGTTGCTCGGCCTCCTCGCGCACCGGTGCCGAAGCGGGTGCGGCCGGGACCTCTCCCGTGGGCGTGGTCGAGGCGGCGGGAGCAGCCGCGGCCGGGACCGGGCCGGCGGGCTCGACCTCAGGCTGGGCTCCTTGGCCCGGACCGGAGATCGGCGTCGCGGGGGGCGCCGGGACGGGAGCGGGCCGGTAGTCGGCGAAGAACTCGCGCCAGCTCTCACTGACCGACGTGGGGTCGGCCAGGTAGCGCTCGTACATGTCGTCGACCAGCCACGCGTTGGGCCCGAAGGAGCCTCCCGCACCGATCTGGGTCATGGGCCAACCCTACCGGCGCAGGTCGAGTGCGGTGAGCGGTCCCGGTAGCGTCCTTCCTGCCCATGACCGATCCGGCCACACTCCACGTCACCCGCCGGCCGGCCGCCGTGGCGGGCGCCCCCACCGTTGTCTTCGTGCACGGCTCGCTGGACCGCGGCGACAGCTTCCGGCGGGTCGTACGGCGTCTCCCCGACATGACCACCGTCACGTACGACCGCAGGGGCTACCAAGGCTCCCGCGAGGCCGGCGTCACCGACCTGGCCGGCCATGTCGACGACCTGCTCGGGCTCGCCTCGCGGGCACGCGCCGATGCGCCGGGCCCGGTCGTCGCCGTCGGGCACAGCTTCGGCGGTGATGTCGTCGTCGGGGCGGCGCTGGCCGACCCGGGCGCATTCGGGGCCGTCGGCGCCTACGAGCCGCCGATGCCGTGGCTCGGCTTCCGCAGGCAGGCCCGGCCAGGCCGGGACGCGACGTGGCTCGCCCTGGCCGATGACCCCGGAGACGAAGCCGAGGCCTTCTACGGGAGGATGATGGGCCCGTCGGCCTGGTCGCGGCTGACCGAGGCCGGGAGGGCCTCGCGGCGGTCCGACGGCCCGGCGCTGGTGGCGGACGTGCGCGGCTTCCGCGTCGACGGACCACCTTTCGACGTCACCGCGCTGCGCGTGCCGGCCGTGTTCGGCATGGGTGGCCCGGACTCGGCACCCCACCACCGGCGCACCGTGCAGTGGCTGGCGACGCACGTGCCCGGTGCATCGGAGTTCGAGATCGTGGCGGCGCGCCACGGTGCGCACCTGTCGCACCCCGACCACTTCGCCACCATGGCACGCGCCGTGATCGAACGGGCCACCACTTGACGCTGGTCCTGAGCGGGACGTCGGACCTGGCGGCGGTTCCTACGCGGAGGAGAACGGCGACACGGCCCCGGCGTCCCCCGCGGGCGCGGCGTTCTTCAGCCGGCGCGAGAGCAGCTCGTCGTACTCGACACCCTTCCCCTCACTCCTGATGCCGGTGATCAGGGGAGAGTGGGAGAGGAACACGGCGCCGATGAACATCACCACGAGGGAGACCGCCTCGAGCGGTCCGTAGGGTCCCGAGGTGCGCAGGCTGTCCCCGAAGAGGGCGATGCCCAGGACGATGCTCACGAGCGGGTCGACCAGCACGAGTGTCGACTGTGAGGCGGCGAGCGGTCCGGCATGGAAGGCGTTCTGCGCCAGGAACAGGCCGAGCAGTCCGAAGACCGCGACGCCGTAGGTCTGCCAGTGCTCGAACATCGTCTTCCAGTCGCCGGCGGCGTAGTCGCTGGCGACCTTGATGAGCGCGGCCGTGAAGGCGAAGCTGATCGCGGCGGCGCTGCCGAACATGGCCGCCTTCCACCAGCGAGGTCCCCGCCGGGTGGCCACCACGGTGAGGACGATCAGTCCGACCGTGCAGCTGCCGACGACGATCCACCCGAGATCGGTTGGTGTGTCGTTCCCGCCACCCGGCGCGGCGAAGACGAGGAATCCCGAGAGGCCGACCGCGATGGCCCCGGCGCCCACCCACTCCCGGACGGTGATGGAGAAGCGGAAGTACATGCCCAAGATGGCCACGAGGAACAGCAGTTCCATGGTCAAGATCGGTTGCACGACCGACAACGTGCCGTTGTGGAGCGCGAAGGCCTGCAACAAGAAGGACAGGACCATGAAGCCGAACCCCATGAGCCAGACACCACGGCGGATGGCATGGGCCATGAGACTCAGTCGCATGGTCGACTCCTCAGGGGCGTCCTCTACCCCCATGCGCTGGAACACACTGGTCAGCGCGTTGGAAAGTGCCGCAGCTACCGCGAGGACGTAGACCATCTCCTTGCGCGGAATTTAGTCGCAAGGGGTCACGGACCACGCAGCCGGCTCTCAGCCTGCACTCAGGTTAGATCCGCTGCACACAAGGCCCTTGATCACGCAGGATCCGTGCGCATCCTCCCGGGCTTGCCGGAGCAGGAGCCGGGACCGTGCACCAGGACAGCACAAATTGCCGGAGGGTGACACCTCCAAATATGGCGGTTCGGTTACGGTTGCGATCGCTCCCGTCATTCTCCGATCCAGGTCATCGCTGCAGGACGACTGCCGACGTGCCGACGATGGAGATGCCGGGAGCGAGGCCGGCGTCCGCCAGCAGGGTGGGCGACAAGCAAGGGAGTGCAATGGGACTCAAGGGGTATCTGAAGCGGTGGACGTTCACCGGCTTGGCGGCAGCCACGCTCGGCGTGTCCGTCGTCGCCGCGGTGCCGGCGACCAGCGGAGCGGCCACCAAGGCATCGTCCTCCTCCGGGGGCACCGCCACCATGGCGCTCGACGAGAACCTGTCGGGCTTCAACATCAACACTTCGGCCGCAGCGGCGTTCGTCTTACAGGAGATCATGAACATGGTGTGGCCCCAGGCCTTCATCGTGAGCAACAAGCTCCAGCCGGTCATGAACAACCAGCTGCTCGAGAGCGCCTCGGTGACCAACTCGAACCCCCAGACGGTCGTCTACAAGCTCAACCCCAAGGCGGTGTGGCAGGACGGCACGCCCATCACGGCCGACGACTTCATCTACAACTGGCAGGCCCAGAGCGGGAACCCGGCCTATACCGACGTGGGCGGCCAGCCCTACGACTCGGCCTCGAGCGCGGGCTACAACCAGATCGAGTCCGTGGTCGGCTCGGCCCCGGCCAACGGCGCCGCCTGTGCGGCCGGCAGCACGGCCGACCGCAACGCCGGCCTCTGCCCCAACGGGGACACGGTCACGGTGACGTTCAAGCCCTCGTTCGCCGACTGGCGCAGCCTGTTCACCAACATCGTCCCGGCGCACGTCGCCCGCACGGCGGGCTGGAACACCGGCTTCAGCGGCCCGGCGCAGGCCATCTCGGGCAGCTGGTTCGAGATCCAGAGTTACAACGCCAACCAGTCCCTCGTCCTGGTGCGCAACCCCCACTACTGGGGAACCCCCGCCAAACTGAACAAGCTCGTCTTCCAGTTCTTCTCGGACGACAGTCAGCTGGTGCCGGCCCTGCAGAACAAGGAGATCAACATCTTCAACCCGGCGACGGTGAACCTGAACATCGTGCAGACGGCCAACCAGGTGCCCAACACGACCAAGGTCACCTTGCCCGGCCTGGAGTTCGAGCACTTCGACTTCAACCAGGCCGACCCCTACCTGGCCAAGCTGCAGGTCCGCGAGGCCATCGCCCACGGCGTGGACCGCCAGTCCATCATCACCAGGACCGTCGGCCAGATCTCCAAGGGCATCAAGCCGCTCGGGAGTCGCATGCTGATGCCGACCCAGAAGGGCTACCAGAACACCAACTACGCCTACAACCCGGGCGAGTCCACGAACCTGCTCAAGGAGCTCGGCTTCAAGAAGGGCTCCGACGGCTACTTCCAGCCGAACTACGGTCCCGAGCAGGGCAAGGACCTGAGCTTCACGATCCAGACGACGTCGGGCATCAGCATCCGGTCGCAGACCGAGACGTTGTTCCAGTCGCAGATGAAGAAGATCGGCATCAAGATCAACATCCAGAACTACGACGCCAACACGTTCTTCGGCACCAACCTGCCGAACGGGACGTACCAGATCGGCGAATTCGCCTGGGTGTCGACGCCCTTCGTGTCAGGCAACCAGCCCATCTACTGCTCGTACACCGACGCGACCAACTGCGGGGAGAACTGGACGCACTCGGCCAACAAGCAGGTGGACTCGGACATGGCGACCGGCGCCTCGGCGCAGAGCCAGTCGGCCGAGAACTCCGGCTTCAACAAGGCCGACTCCATCCTGTGGCAGACCATGGTCACGCTCCCGCTGTACCAGAAGCCGCAGTTCTGGGCCTGGTCCAACAGCCTCAAGGGTGTGCTCCCGAACACCTCCAACGTCGGCGTCACCTGGAACGCCGAGAACTGGTCGATCAGCTCGTAGCGAGTTGCCTACCGCGAAGGAGGGCCGGCCCGATGGGCCGGCCCTCCTTCAATTCCGCTCTGCCTTCGCCCTCCCTCAATCGTCTAGGACCCCCACCTAAACTCCCCCCATGCTGGCCTACGTCGCGAGGCGCCTGCTGATCAGCATCGTCATCTTGTTCTTCGCGACGATCCTGGTCTTCCTGCTCGTGGCCAACTCGGGTGACCCCCTGGCGCTGCTCCGCGCCAACCCGCACATCCCCCACTCGACCATCGTGGCCCGCGAGAAGCTGCTGCACCTCAACGACCCCTTGTGGCAGCGCTACTGGATCTGGCTCTCCGGCGCCCTCCACGGGAACCTCGGCACCACTATCAACGGCCAGGACGTGGCCTCCCAGATGGTGTCGCACCTGCTCGTGACCCTGCGCATGGTGATCGTCGCCACCGTGATCGCCATCTTCGTCGCCATCGCCTTGGGTTGCTGGGCGGCCGTGCGCCAGAACCGCTTCGCCGACCACTCCATCACCGTGGTCAACTTCATCCTGCTGGCCACGCCGGTCTTCGTCATCGGGCTCGCCCTCAAGGAATTCGTGGCCATCCCGGTCAATCAGCACCTCAACGCGACGGTCTTCTACACCAACGGGGAGCAGAGCCCGACCCTGAGCGGGCCGCTCCTGAGCCGGCTTCCCGACTACGCGGCGCACACCGCCCTGCCGGTGATCACGCTCATCCTGGTCTCGTACGCCTCGTGGGCCATCTACCAGCGGTCGTCCATGATCGAGACCCTGGACGCCGACCACGTGCGCCTGGCCCGGGCGAAGGGCCTGAGCCGCCGCCGGGTACTGGTCCGCCACGTGCTGCGCAATGCGCTCATCCCGGTGACGACGGTGATCGCCCTCGACTTCGCCGCCGTGCTCGGCGGCGCCATCATCACCGAGATCGTCTTCGGTTGGCAGGGCCTCGGACAGTGGTACCTGAGCGGCGTCACCACCCTCGACACCAACGTGATGCTCGCTTACCTTCTCGTCACGGCAACCTTCGTGATCCTGTTCAACCTGGTGGCCGACATCCTCTACGGCGTGCTCGACCCGAGGATCCGCTATGGCTGACGAGACGTCCCGCGAGAACTTCGTCATCCAGACCCCCGAGAGGGTGGCCCGCGTCGAGGCCGGCTCGCACACGCTGGCCAGCGTCGGCGCCGGGATCGAGCTGGGTGGGGGCGACGCGTACGGGTTGACGGGAGAGGCCAAGAGCCAGTGGCGGATCGTGCTCAGCCGCTTCCTCCACCAGCGCCTGGCGATGGTCGGACTGTGCGCCTTCGTGCTGCTCGGTCTCGCCTCCGTGCTCGTCGGCCACTTCTGGCAGTTCAGCTACACCGACATCACCAACAACCTCAACGACCCGCCGTCATGGACCAACCCGTTCGGCACCAACTCGATCGGTAACGACATGTTCGCCCAGGTCATGGCCGGGGTGCAGAAGGACATCGAGATCGCGCTCACCGTGGCGGCCATGGCTACGATCATCGGCGTCACCATCGGCGCCATCGCCGGGTTCTACCGGGGCTGGATCGACTCGCTGCTCATGCGTTTCGTGGACCTGGTCCTCGTCCTGCCGGTGCTGGCCGTCCTCATCGTCCTGGCCAGCAAGCTCTCCAAGCAGTCGAGCAACTGGCTGGGCCTGGCCGTGATCATCGGGTTGCTCTCATGGACGTACGTCGCCCGGCTGGTCCGGGCCGACTTCTTGTCGTTGCGCGAGCGCGACTTCGTCGAGGCCTCCCGGGCGCTCGGTGCCACGAACCGCCGCATCATCACGAGGCACATGCTGCCCAACGCCGTCGGACCGATCATCGTGAACGCCACCTTGACCGTGGCGTTGAGCATCATCTTCGAGTCCACGCTGTCGTACCTCGGGTTGGGCGTCCAGCCGCCCAACGTCTCCCTCGGGCTCCTCGTTGACCAGGGGCAGGACTCGGCGACGACAGAGTGGTGGCTCTTCGTCTTCCCCGTGGTCTTCCTCATTCTCTTGATCCTGTCGATCTTCCTCATCGGCGACGGCCTGCGGGAGGCGTTCGACCCCAAGAAGAGCCGAGTGAGGGCCTGAGTGGACGCGCCGGCGCTGCACGTCCAGGGGCTCGAAGTCGACTTCCCGACGAAGGACGGGGTCGTCCACGCGGTGCGCGGGATCGACTTCTCCCTCGCCCCCGGCGAGGTCCTCGGCATCGTCGGCGAGTCAGGTTCAGGCAAGTCGGTGACCGCGCTGGCCACCATGGGCCTTCTGCCGAAGAGCGCACAGGTGCGGGGCTCCATCCGGTTCCGGGGCGACGAGCTCCTCGACTTCAGGGAAAAGGACCTGGCCAAGGTGCGCGGTACCGGGATCGCCATGATCTTCCAGGACCCGATGACGTCACTGAACCCCGTCTACACCATCGGGTGGCAGATCGCGGAGGCCATCCGGGCTCACCAGAACGTCTCGAAGGACGAGGCCCGGGCGCTCGCCGTGGGCCTTCTGGCCAAGGTGGGGATCCCCAATCCGTTCGACCGGATCGACAGCTACCCCCACGAGTTCTCCGGTGGCATGCGCCAGCGCGCCGTCATCGCCATCGCCATGGCTAACGATCCGGCGGTGATCCTGGCCGACGAGCCCACCACCGCCCTCGACGTCACCGTGCAGGCACAGGTGCTCGCCTCGCTCAAGACGGCGCTGGCGGAGACCGGGGCTTCCCTCCTCCTGATCACCCACGACCTGGGCGTCATCGCCGGCCTGGCCGACCGTGTCCTGGTCATGTACGCCGGGCGGCCCGTCGAGGTGGGCACGGCCGAGGACGTCTACTACCGGCCGTCCATGCCCTACACCCTGGGCCTGCTCGGCTCACTCCCCCGCCTCGACAGCGACGGCACCGAGCGGTTGCGCCAGATCCCGGGCTCGCCGCCCTCCATGCTCGGGGACGTCGTCGGCTGCCCATTCGCCCCGCGCTGCCCCCTCGCCACCGATACGTGCCGCCAGCGCGAGCCCACGCTGGAAGAGGTGCCCTCGGTCACCTCGGCGCCGGGGAGTCACCGGGCCGCCTGCCACTTCGCCGACGCAGTAGGTCGCGGTGACCACGGCGGCGTGTTCTCCGACGGGGTGGTCGACAACCTCATTGTGGACCCGGAGTGACGACATGACGGTTCCGACCCCCGGCACCGCGGACACAGCGGTGGTCGACGCCCAACCCCTGCTCGAGGTGACCGACCTGGTCAAGCACTTCCCGGTACGTTCCAATGGCCTGCGCCGGCGCCAAGTGGGAGAGATCCATGCCGTGTGCGGTGTCTCCTTCTCAATCGGCCCGGGCGAGACGCTGGGCCTGGTGGGCGAATCGGGCTGCGGGAAGTCGACCACCGGGCGCTCCGTGCTCCAGCTCGTGCGTCCCACGTCGGGCTCGGTCAAGTTCGACGGAACCGAGCTGACCGAGCTGGGTGGCACCGGTCTGCGCAACATGCGCCGGAATATCCAGGTCGTCTTCCAGGATCCGTTCGCCTCGCTCGACCCGCGTCTCCCTGTGGGACGGGCCATCGCGGAGCCGCTCGAGATCCACGGCGTGAAGGACCGCGGCATCGTCCAGAACCGGGTTGCCTCCATGCTCAAGCTGGTAGGGCTCGAGCCCTACCACGCCAACCGCTACCCCAACGAGTTCTCCGGTGGCCAACGCCAGCGCGTCGGCATCGCGCGGGCGCTCGTGCTGCAGCCCAAGCTGCTCGTCCTCGACGAGCCGGTCTCCGCCCTCGACGTTTCGATCCAGGCCGGCGTCGTCAACCTGCTCGACGACCTCCAGGAGGAGCTGGGGATCTCGTTCCTCTTCATCGCCCACGATCTCTCGGTGGTCCGGCACATCTCGGACCGCGTTGCGGTCATGTACCTGGGCAAGATCGTCGAGATCGGTGAGCGCCGGCGGGTCTACGAGCAGCCCGCCCACCCCTACACCCAGGCGCTGCTCTCGGCTGTACCGATCCCCGACCCCCGGGCGGAGCGAGCCCGTACGCACATCGTCTTGGAGGGCGACGTGCCGAGCCCCCAGTCACCCCCTTCGGGCTGCCGTTTCCGCACCCGCTGCTGGAAGGCCCAGGACGTCTGCGCCGCCGAAGAGCCGGCCCTGGTCGA
Organism: uncultured Acidimicrobiaceae bacterium; assembly: GCA_963781955.1. Classification (GTDB taxonomy): domain Bacteria; phylum Actinomycetota; class Acidimicrobiia; order Acidimicrobiales; family RAAP-2; genus Bog-473. The sequence goes on along the minus strand of CAWAHU010000001.1, from coordinate 478,970 downwards.
CCGGGGCCAGGGGCACCCGGTCGCCTGCCACTTCGCCGAGGTGACCACGGTCCTCTGATCGGGCCGCTCCGGCGCGGCGGGGTGCCGGGTCCCCGCACCAGGGGAGGTCGCGCACGAAGGCCCAGCTCCGGCGGTGGATGGCCGAAGGCCCGTAGCCACGCAGGGCCGTCTGGTGGGCCGGCGAGGGGTACCCCTTGTTCCGGTCGAACTCGTAGGCCGGGAAGTGGTCGGCCTCGGCCCGCATCAGCCGGTCCCGCACCACCTTGGCCAGCACCGACGCCGCCGCCACCGAGGCGCAGGCGGCGTCGCCGTGGACGACGGGGCGGACCAGGCCTCCATAGGGGTCCTCGTCGTGGCGGAGGAGATCGACCGGACCGTCGACCAGGAGGGCGTCAGGGGTGTGGGCCAGCCTGTCCAGGGCACGGCGCGCCGCCACGCGGAGCGCCTCGGTCATGCCCCAGGCATCGCACTCGGCGGCCGACGAGTGGCCCACCGCCCAGTCCTGGCACCAGCGCCCGACGGCCTCGAAAATCTCCTCGCGCCTGGCCTCGCTGAGCATCTTCGAGTCGCGCAGCCAGCGCGGCATGGAGCGCAGCTGCACACGCGGGCGCACCACGGCCACGCCGATGGTCACCGGCCCGGCCCAGGCCCCGCGCCCGACCTCGTCCAGGCCGGCCACGCAGCCGAAACCCTCCGAGCGAAGGCGGCGCTCCTCCCTCAGGTCGGGGCTGCGCACTGTCACCGGCTCACCTCCGGACGCGCCGCGTGCCGTGCCTCGTACCATGGGGGCCGTGATCGACGACGGGGGGGACGCACCGGACGCGCACGTGCGGACCCCGTTGGGACCGGGGACCAAGGTCGACGTGCGCAACCGCTACCAGGGGACCTGGGTGCGAGGGTTCGAGGTCGCCGAGGTCACCGAGAACGGGTACCGCATCCGCCGCCTCTCCGACGGCAGCACGCTCAACGAGCTGTTCTCGCGCGACGACGTCCGCCGTGAACGCAGTCGGAAGGGGTTCTGGTGGCACTGAGACGCCCTCACCGGCGTCAGCGCTTCTCCGCCTTCAAGACGCCCTCGATGTAGTCGTCGATGGGGATCGCCGACAACGTGAGTGTCTTGAGTGTCCCCCGGGAGCCCAGCACGAGTGCCACCCGGGCCATCGTCGTCTCGTCCGGAGCGTCCAAGACGGTGCAGAAATCGTACTGGCCGAGGAGGGCCCACTGAGCCACGACCCGCACCCCCATGGCTTCGACCTCCGCATTCACGGCCTTCAGCCGGTCGGGGTTCTCGGTCAACGTGGCCGCCCCGTCCGGCCCAACCGTGGAGAGCATCAGGAACGTGGCCATGCGCTCACGCTACCGCAGGCGCTCAACGCAGTCGGGACCGGACCACCTTGCCCATGGCGTTGCGCGGCAGTGCCTCGACGAAGCGGACCTCGCGGGGGCGTTTGAACGGTGCCAGCTCGGCCGCGGCATGGGCCTGCACCGACTCGACGTCGGTGTCCCCCACCACGAAAGCCACCACTGTCTCCCCCCACTCCTCGGAGGGCAGGCCGACCACCGCCACCTCCGCTACACCGGGGTGGCGGGCCAACACCGCCTCGACCTCGGCCGGGTAGACGTTGTGGCCCCCGGTGATGATCAGCTCGGTGCGCCGGCCGCGCACGGTGACGTAGCCGTCGTCGGCCACCGAGACCAGATCGCCGGTGGCGAACCAGCTGCCGGGCACGAGCGACGCCCCGCCCCAGTAGCCGCGGCACACCGAGGGGCCCCGCACCATGAGCTCCCCCACGCCCTGCGCATCGGGCTCGTCGACGACGGCTTCGACCCCGGGCAGGGGGATGCCGACGGAGCCCGGGCGGCGCTCACCCTCGATGGGGTTCGACAGCGTCAGCAGGGTCTCGGTCATGCCGTACCGCTCCAGCACCGCCACGCCCTCGTTGGCCATCCGGCGCCACAGGTCCGCGGCGAGCGGCGCCGAGCCCGACGCGCAAAGGCGGAGGCCGGCCAGCTCGCGGACCCGGCCCGTGGCGACGAGCCGGTGGTACATCGTCGGCACGCCGAAGAACATGGTGCACGACGGTGCGGCGTCGAGCACCGCGACCTCGTCGAAGCGGTCGAATACCAGCGCGGATCCGCCGGCGGCCAGCGTCCCGAAGAGCCCGGCGCAGAGCCCGTGGACGTGGAAGAGCGGCAGGCAGAGGAGCAGGCGATCCGCGGCCTCCCACTCCCACGCGCCGAGCAGCGCGGCAACACCGGCCAGGAGCGACGCGTGGGTGTGGACCGCCCCCTTGGGGGCTCCGGTGGTACCCGAGGTATAGACGACCAGCGCGTCGTCATCAGGGTGGAGCACCGGGACAGCCGGAAGGCCGTCGGCCGAACCGATCGCAGGTGCGGTCAGGTCGTCGATGCGCATCACGGGCACGCCCTCGCCGTAGCCGGCCTCCCCGGATCCCGGCGTCGGGTCGCGGGTGTGCTCAGTCAGAGCCAGGACCGGTGCCGCGTCACGGGCGACGTGCGCCAACTCGGGCGCCTGTGCCGAAGGGCTGACGGGCACCAGGACGGCGCCCGCCCGCAGCACACCGAGGATCGCCACGACGGACTCGAGGCTCGCCCGGGCGCACCACAGGACGCGGTCCCCGGGCACGACACCCTGGCGAGCCAGGACCGAGGCCAGGCGCGCCGTGCGCGCTGCGAGGCCGGCACCGTCGAGCGTCCGGCGGGTGTCCCGTCCGTCGACGAGGACGGGGTGGCCGGGATCGTCGCACCACCGTTGCTCCCACACGTCGGGCAGCGTCCGACCGGGTAGCTCCGCCGGGAGGCGTGGCCAGTGACCCGGGGGTACGGGCGCCCTCACGGTGTTCGGCGGCACGTCATAGTCTGACCCCTCATGAGTGCCCGCCGGATTGCCATCGTTCCTCACACCCACTGGGACCGCGAATGGTACAAGAGCTTCCAGGAGTTCCGCCTCAACCTGATCGACCTGGTCGACGTGCTGATCCCGCTGCTCGAGGGCGACGCCAGCTACGCCCACTTCATGCTCGACGGGCAGATGGCGGCGGTCGACGACTACCTCGAGGTGCGCCCGGAGGCCGAGGAGCGCCTGCGTGCGCTGGTCGCCGCCGGCAGGCTCACCATGGGGCCGTGGTACGTCCTGCTCGACGAGTTCCTCGCCTCTGGTGAGACGATCGTGCGCGACCTGCAGATGGGATTCGCCCGCGGGGCGGCCTTCGGGGGTGCCATGGAGGTGGGGTACCTCCCTGACATGTTCGGGCACATCGCGCAGATGCCCCAGATCCTGCGCCTCGCCGGCCTGGAGCACGCGGTGGTCTGGCGGGGTGTGCCCTCCTCGGTGACGAAGAATGCCTTCGTCTGGGAGTCCCCCGACGGCTCGGCCGTCCGGGCCGAGTACCTGCCGGTCGGCTACGGGAACGGGTCCGCGCTGCCCGACGACGCCAAGGCGCTGGTACGCCGCACGAGGGACAACGTGGCCGAGGTCGAGGAGTTCCTCCTCGGCGACCTTCTCTGCATGAACGGCTCGGATCACCTCGTGCCACAACCGTGGCTGGGACGCGTGGTGGCAGAGGCCAACGACCTCCAGGACGAGTTCGTCTTCGAGGTCACCTCCCTCCCCCGCTACCTGGCCGGAAGGACGACCGACGGGTTGAAGCAGGTCCGAGGCGAGCTGCGCTCCGGTTACCGGGCCAACATGCTCATGGGGGTCACCTCGAACCGGGTCGACGTGAAGCGCCGTGGTGCGCAGGCCGAGCGAGAGCTCGAGCGGCGTGCCGAGCCCCTCAGCGCGCTGTTCCTACCTGCCCGGGACTATCCGGACCGTCAGCTCGCCCTGGCCTGGCGCGAGGTCGTGCGCAACTCGGCACACGACTCCATCTGCGCCTGCTCGGTGGACGAGGTCGTCGACGCCGTCCTCCACCGCTACGCCGAGGCGCGCGACATCGGGGCCGGACTGGCCGCTCGTGCCATCAAGGCGTTCGCGCTGTCACTGTCTGAGCCGGGCCCGACCGTACTGAACGTCTCGCCACGCGAGCGCAGCGGCGTGGTCGAGCTGGTGGTCCCGGCGGACGGTCCGGCTCCCGCGCGGGTCCAGGTGCTCTCCGAGCGCCATGGGTTGCCAGGCGCCATGGTGCTCGACGCCAGCACCGTGCGCACGGTCCTCGGCATGCTTCAGGGGCCCAAGATCAGCGACGACGCCTGGGTGCACGAGGTGGTGATCGAGGACACCGACGAGGGAATCGACATCACGCTCCACATCGGCACCGAGGAGAGGCAGGACGTGCCCATCGCAGAGGCGAAACAGGACCTCTACACCCGCCTCGGGGCGCGGCCCGACGCCGTCGTGCGCGTGGCCATGGACCAGCCCTCGACCCGCCGCATCGCCGCCCGCACGGTCGCTGTCCCTGGGTACGGCTGGCGCGCCTTCGAGGCCGCCGAGCTGGCCCATCCGGTGGAGCTCTCCGAAGACGGTGGATCGGTGGTGGTGGCCAACGGCCTGGTCCGGGTCGGGATCGACCCGGTCGACGGCACCTTCTCGCTCGGCGGCCTCGCCGGGTACGGGCGCCTGGTGGACGGCGGCGACCAGGGTGACTCCTACAACTATTCCCCACCGGGCCAGGACTCGTTCGTGGACGCGCCGAGTACCGTCGTGCTGCGCGTCGACGAGCGCGGGCCGGTCCGGGCCCGCGTGCACATCACCGCCACCTACACCTGGCCGGACCACGTCGACGGCGCATCGCAGGCGCGGGTCGGGACCCACCAGCTCGACGTCGAAACCGACGTGGAGCTCCGGGCCGACGAGCCCGTTGTGCGACTGACCACGACGTTCGTGAACCCGAGCGGTGACCATCGCCTGCGGGTCCACTTGCCGCTCCCCGAGCCGGCGGGCGAGTCTCAGGCGGAGAGCGCCTTCACCGTGGTCACGCGGGGACTGACGGCCGAGGGAAGGGCCGACGAATACGGGCTCCCCACGGCACCCGCCCACCGCTTCGTCACGGCCGGCCGCCTGACCGTGGCCCACGAGGGTGTCTGCGAGTACGAGCTGATCGACATCGAGGAAGACGGCGCGCACGCTCTGGCCCTGACGGTGCTGCGGTCGACCGGCATGCTGTCGCGCCTGGGCATGGCGTACCGCCCGTTCCCGGCCGGACCCCTCACGCCGGTTGAGGGGCTGCAGATGCGGGGGTCGAAGGTCAGCTTCACCTACGCCCTGGTCCTCGACTGCGAGGACCCCTACCGCCTGGCCGACGACGTGTTGCTCCCGCTCGAGACCGTCTCGAGCCTCGGTGGCGGCACACGGCCGGCGTGCGGGAGCGAGCTCACGGTGCACGGTGCCGAGGTCAGCGCGCTGCATCGGGAGGCCGGCGTGCTCGAAGCACGTGTCTTCAACCCCACGGCGGCCCGGAGAACCGTCTCGTTCCCCGGGCGCGCCGGCTGGCTGGTCGACTTGCGTGGCCATCCGCTCGAGCCGTTCGAGACCTCCTTCGAGCTACGGCCCTTCGGGATCGCCACCGTCCGGCTGCGCGCCGACTGACCCTTCGGTTGACCCACCGGCGGGTTGGTCAACCGGTCCCTGCGCCCGCGGCCCGCCCCGGTTCCCGGTGAGCACGCGCTCCCCGGCGTCACGCAGCTCCTCGAGCTCGCGCAGCACGTCGGCCATCCGCTCCCAGCGCACGTTGCGCCGCCGGTCGGCCGCCGCGCCCGTGCCGTCGGCCTCCCCACCGGGCCTGCCACACCACCACAGCTGGACCCGGCCCAGGTCCTTGAGCTGCCGGGGCCGCAGAGCCTGGGCGGTGAACTCGCCCGGCGCACGCTCGACCAGCGCGCTGTGGAACTCATCGGACATGAGGACAGTGCCCGGATTCCCTATGTTGGTGATCCGGTGGGCGAAGTTGACGGTGGGTCCGAAGTAGTCGCCGTCGCGCAGCAACACCGGACCCACGGCCAGGCCCACCCGCACGTCGGACAACAGGTCGTCATCGGCGTAGGCATCGGCCAGGCCCAGTCCGATGCGGGCCGCATCCGCCACGTCGTCGACCACGAACATGACCTCGTCCCCGATCATCTTGACCACGCGGCCGCGGGACGCCGTGACGATGTCGTGAGAGATCTCCTCAAACCGCGTGACCACGGCCGCCAGCTCGTCGTCGCTCAGGTGCTGGCTGAGCAGCGTGAAGCCGACCATGTCGGCGAAGCCGACAGCGAGCACCGGGCTCTCGCCAGGACCGAGCCCGTGGCTGCGCAGCGCCATGCTCCGCTGTATCGCCGCGGCCACCTGACGGCGCCAGACGAACTCCAGCAGCTTGGCCATGGCCGGGATCGTCTCGTCGGCGACGCTGATGAAGGCCTCAGCCGACAGCAGCGGGTCCACCTCGGACTCCATGTCCCGGGGCACCATCTCGGCCTCGGCGATCCGGGCCATCGACGAGCCGATGACCCGCGCCATCTGCATCGCCGTCTCAGTGTCGGCCGCGCCGAGGGCCTGCAGGCCGAGGAACACGCGTACAGCTTCGAGGTCGAGGTCGGTGAAGGCCCGCTCCTCGTCGTCCACCGCCGGAAACCCGAGGGAGCGCCAGAAGCGCTCCAGGGTGTCGTGCGACACGCCGGTCAGCTCCGATACCTCGGCGCGGGTGTAGCGGCGCCTCGCCGGAAGCAGCATGCGGTCGGCCACGAACAGGTCGATGACCCCGTCGGCCACGGCTCGGTCGATCTCCTCGTCCGTGGCCCCGTGCATCAGGAGGATCTCCCGTACGCGGGTCAGCGCGGCATCACGTCGGGACGTGTCGCCGGGATCGATCACATCCTGGTCAGCGTGGAAGAACACGCTCATGTCGGGAGGCCCCGCAAGAGCGCCTCGTCCCACTCCGGTCGTGAGGGGCGCCGCATCAGGTTGCCGAGCGCGTCGGCGGGTGAGCACCGGCCCTCGACGATGGCCTGCACCTGCTCGGCGATCGGCATTTCCACTCCGTGGGTGCGCGCAAGCTCCACTAGCGGCCCGGCGCTCTTGACCCCCTCGGCCACCATGTGCATCCCGCCCACGATCTCAGCGAGCGATCGGCCCTCTCCCAGCGCGAAGCCCACCGTCCGGTTGCGGCTCTTCGGGCTGGCACAGGTCGCCACCAGGTCGCCGACGCCGGCCAGCCCGCCGAACGTCAGGACCTTGCCCCCGACGGCCACGCCCAACCGGCCCAGCTCCGCCAGGCCCCGTGTGATGAGCACCGCCCGCGTGTTATCACCCAGTCCCAACCCGTCGCTCATCCCTGCCGCGATGGCCATCACGTTCTTGGTGGCCCCCGCCACCTCACATCCCACGACGTCGGTGCCGCGGTAAGCCCGGAAGGTGCGCGAGTGGACGAGCGACTGCACGCGGCGCGCCAGCTCCTCGTGGGGCAGCGCCACGACACAAGCCGCCGGATGGCCCTGTGCCACCTCCATGGCCAGATTCGGGCCGGTGAGCACGCCGGCGGGGAGGCCGGGCAGCACCTCGGCCACCACCTGCGACATCCGCAGATTGGTCCCCGCCTCGATCCCCTTGGCCAGGCTCACCACCGCCTCGAGGGACCCGGCGGCGGGCGCGGCGGCGGACAGGACCGTGCGAAAGCCATGGGAAGGCACGGCCATGAAAGCGATCCGGACCCCTTCGAGCGCTTCGTCGAGCGAAGAGGTGACGACCAGCGCATCGGGCAGGTGCACGCCGGGGAGATACGTGGGATTCTCACGCCCCTGCTGCATGGCCTCGGCGAGCTGGGACGAGCGCGCCCATAGCGACGTGGGGTGCGACGCGGCCACGAGGGTGGCCACTGCCGTGCCCCACGACCCGGCGCCGATCACTGCCACCCGGTCGTCCACGCCACTCAGACTATGGCGGCTTCGCCGCTGCAGCTGCAGCTGCGGCCGCGGCTGCCGGCGCCCGTACACTGTGCCCGGTGTCGAAGGCGACCGTGCCGATGACGAGTGAGTCCCAGCGGGTCCATCCGTTGGCGGCCGCCTCCCTCGGCCCTGACGTGGTGCTGGTCCCCGTGAAGGCGTTCCACCAGGCCAAGCGGCGCCTCGAGGCCAGCATGGCCGATATCGAACGGGTCGGCCTGGTGCGCAGCATGGCCGAGCACGTGCTGGCGGCCTGCGCGCCACTCCCGGTGGCGGTGGTCTGCGATGACGAGGGGGTGTCCCGCTGGGCCGCAGACAACGGCGCCACGGTCATGTGGGAGCCGGGCCAGGGCCTCAACGGAGCCGTGCGTGCTGCTGTCGACCGCCTGGCGGACACAGGCACGCAGTGGGTCACCGTGGCGCACGGCGACCTGCCTCGGGCGCACGGGTTGGGATCGCTGCCCCCATTCGACGGCGTCACCCTGGTACCGGACCGGCGTGACGACGGCACCAACGTCCTGCGGCTGCCGGCGACGAGCTCGTTCCGGTTCGCCTATGGACCGGGATCGTTCCGGGCCCATCGAGCGGAGGCGACGCGGCTCGGGTTGGCCGTGCGGGTGGTGCGAGACCCGGACTTGGCCTACGACGTCGACTGGCCTGCGGACGTGGAGGAGCTCCGGCACGGCTGAGTGGCCGCGGACGCGGAACCGGGGGCCCGCGGGCCCCCGGTTCTCACATCACTGACCGATCGAGGCTCAGCGCCGACGCGCCGCCTTGCGGGCAGGAGCACGGCGAACCGCCTTCCGGGCCGGAGCCCGCTTCTTGGCGGCCTTGCGGGCCGGAGCCCTCTTGGCCGGCGCCCGCTTGACGGTGCGCTTCGCTGCCTTCCTGGCCGGAGCCCGCTTCTTGGTGGCCTTGCGTGCCGGAGCCCGCTTGACCGTCCGCTTGGCCGGAGCCCGCTTCTTGGTGGCCTTACGGGCCGGAGCCCGCTTGACCGTCCGCTTGGCCGGAGCCCGCTTCTTGGTGGCCTTACGGGCCGGAGCCCGCTTGACCGTCCGCTTGGCCGGAGCCCGCTTGACTGCCTTCTTCGCGGGAGCCCGTTTCTTCGCGGCCTTCTTGGCCGGGGCCCTTCTCTTTGCGGCTACTGCCACAGGTGCACCTCCCTAGGAGCATGGTCACTGAATAGAGGTGAAGCCTGCGCCACTCCGCGAGCGGTAACCCCGCGTCGCGCGCACTGCCTTACCAGATTCACTTTCATTCGCGACGGCCCACGTCGGCGCGGTGGCGTCACATGCACCACCGCGTCTGGCGCTACGCCGACGGCTTCCCGGATCCGAGACATCGCGCCCGCCATGTGAGACACGCGGCACGGACGCGCAACGAGAACTCTGAAACTTCTCGTCCTGCGCGCCACGCACTGTCGTGCCGGAGCACATGCCAGACCCTCCCTCACGTTCCGGGTACACACATTCTTTAGTGTGAACATGCTCAGGTCAAGCATTCTTTGTTCGCGGGCCATTATTCATGCGACTCGCTTTCGTCGATTCACCGCGTCACGACGATGCACACACATCGCACGCTGCACCGCTGCAACGTCACGCGCGTCGTCGCGTCGCAGCTTTGCGCGAAATGTCCCATGGAATTCTTTGTTCCCCAACGCAAACATCGCGCGCATGGAACGTGGTTCTCACACACAAGTCGACGCGCATGTCCACGGTGGAGCGACTTGGCAGATTCCCGCTGCGGCACTGCGCGACGTGCACCGGCGAGCGGGGCACAGCATCTACGTCGGCACGGGTACCCACGGGTGGGCCTGGGCGGGCCCCGAGTGCTCCACGCTCGTGCTCGGCCCGCCCCGCTCGGGAAAGACATCTTCCCTGGTCATACCCAATATCCTGCTGTCTGCCGGGCCGGTCGTCTCGACCTCGACCAAGCCTGACGTCATGCACGCCACGGCCACGTCTCGCCGCGCCGGTGGGTGGACGTTCCTCTACGACCCGAGCGGAGAAGTCGAGTGCCCGCCCGGCGTCGAACGGGTCGGTTGGTCGCCGCTGACGACGGCATCGCGCTGGGACGCGGCAGTGGTCACGGCCGAGGCGATGGTGGGAGCGAGCCGCACACACGGGTCGCGAGCGACTGAACACCATTGGACCGAGCGGGCCGGAGCGCTGCTCTCGGCTCTGCTCCACGCCGCCGCCCTCGACGAGCTGGCGATGGACGACGTGCTCGCCTGGATCGACCGTCACGACGGCGCCCAGGCGCTCGAGATCCTCGATGGGCAGCGCAGCGACACGGCCCGCCCCGCCACCAACCTGCTCGCGGGCATCGTCGCCACCGATGCCCGCGAGCAGTCGGGCATCTGGTCCACGGCCTCCGGCGTCATGGCGGCCTACCGCACACAGAGCGCACTCGACTCCACCAGGCGGCCGCCGCTCGACTTCGACGCCTTCTGTGGCGAACCGAGCACTCTGTACATATGCTCGTCAGGGCGTCACCAGCGTCAATTCGCCCCGCTGGTGGTCGCGATGGTGGGTGACGTGCGAGACGCCACCTACGAGCGGACCCGCGACGGGCGCGCCGGAGCACCCACGCTGCTCGCTCTCGACGAAGTGGCCAACATCGCGCCCATCCCCGACCTCCCCGCCATGGTCAGCGAGGGGGCAGGGCAAGGTCTCTTGGTGCTGGCCTGCCTGCAGGACCTCTCCCAGGCCCGCATGCGCTGGGGCGGCGCCGCCGACGGCTTCCTGTCTCTCTTCGGGACCACCGTGGTGCTGCGCGGCATCGCCGACACCAGGACGCTGCGCGACCTCAGTGCCCTGGCCGGCGACCGCCCGGAACCAGCCACCACCCTGAGCCGCTCAGTGGGGCGCTGGGGCCGGGTCCGCCCGTCCACCGCCGTCGGCACCGTCCCACGGGCCCGCCTGCCGGTGGATGCCGTGGCGCGGGGCCGGCCCGGCCACGCACTCGTGCTCGGCCCGGACAAGGAAGTCCGCCAGGTGACGCTGACGCCCGCCCATGCCGCAAGGCCGTGGGCGGAGCTGATGCCGTCGCGGCGACTTGGGCGGGACACAGCGACCCGCGGCCGGTGAGTCAGCGCTCCAATCCGAGCCAGGGCCCGGCTGGCCCCCGGCGGCCCAGCCGGGCCCGCGCCTCGCGCAGCCGGTGCAGGGTGCGCACGTGGTCGGCCAGGCGGGCCGCCGGGAGCGACGCCAGCTCCCGCGGCGTCGCCGCGCCCAGCGGGTCGAGGTCGTGCTGCAACCCCCAACGGGACCGGTAGACCTCCACGGCACGCGCCGCGCCCAGCCAGACCCCGTGCTCGTGGGGATCGAGCGGACGGGGGCCCAGCACGTGCAGGAGGTGTGGTGCCGGCACGACGGCGCGCCGCTGGTAGAGCGGTTCGCCCACCCCCACGGCCCCGCCGGGCACCCACACGTCGACCAGGCGTTCGAGCGCGGTCTGACCGATACCGTCGACCGCGGCGCCGGCGAAGGCGCAGACGACGTCGCGGCGGCGGGCACCGCCATGCGGCGTCAGCGAGATCTCAGCCGCGAAGCGGTGCTCGTCGAGCGCGCCCCGGCCCAGCCCGCCGCGTGCACCGGGCCCACCCCGAAGGGCGTGCCGCAACGAGGACACCTCGATGCCGCCGTCGCCGTCGAGCCCGCCCGCCACGCGGGCGCGCCGGCGCCACTCCGCCGCCAGCCGCGGATACGGCGGGGCATGCTCCTTGCTCCGGCGGGTCGCTGCCCACGCCACCCGAGATCCTCCGCCACGCCGGGCACCGGCGTCGTGTGCCTGGCGGAGGATGTCGGCCCGGCGGGACGAGAACTCACCGATCAATTGGGGCGCCATGCCGGCCACCTCGGGCACGCGGCCTGCCGCCGCGGACCAGCGCACCCCGAGCGCCGAGGTCAGGGCGGAGCGGAGATGGGCCTCGTACACGGCGGCGGCCGCGCGGCGGTGGGCGTCGACGCCCCGCCCGTCGCAGGCGCTCCAACGCCCGTCTGCGCCGTGGACCAGGTTGGCCATGACCACATGGGTGTGCAGGTGGGGGTCGCCATTGCGGTTGACCCCGTGCACGAACCGCGCCGCCAACATCCCGGCGGCGGGCAGCACGACGGCCTCCCCCCGGCGGCGGCGCACCACGGTGACCGCGTGCTGCTCCAGGTACTTCACCGCCGCGGCGACCGCGCGCTCTTGCGCAGCGACCACAGCACCCGCGACGTCGTCACCTCCCAGTCCGAACAGCACGCTGCACGACTTGGGTGCGCTGAAGGTCAGGTCGAACGCCGCCACCTGCGTCCGGCCCGAGCCGAGGCGCCCTCCCGTCAGGGGCTGGAGGCCGGCGAACATCCGGCCGAACCCGGCACCTCCTCCCAGTCCTCCGTCGAGGCCCATGGCAGCGGATGCCGTCCCGACCCATCGGGCGGGTGTGGCCACAGGCAGCTCCCAGCCCAGGTCGGAGAGGTAATAGCCTGCTCCGCCGCGCCCGACACGGTGGATCGTGAGCATGTGACCCCTCCCGGCTGCCTTCCCCGCAGGGGAACGGTCGTCGGTCGTCGCCGGGGCTCAGGAGTTGGGGCGCAGCTCCACCACCGGGATGACGCGGTCCGTCAGCTTCTCGTAGTCCCCGAACCCCCGGACGTGCTCCACCTGAGCGGCGTAGATGCGGTCCCGCTCGGGACCGGTCACCGGCACGGCGGTCGCGGCGAACGTGTCGCCGCCGAACTCGACGTCCACCTCGGGCGTGGCGAGCACGTTGTGGTACCAGTCAGGGTTCGTCGGGGCGCCCGCCTTGGACGCGAAGACGAACAGTCGGCCCTCCTCGACCAGCACCGCGAGCGGGTTCACGCGCTTCAGCCCCGACGTGGCCCCGCTCGTGCTCAGCACGACCATCGGCATGCCCTCGAACCCCCCACCCACTTTCCCGTGGTTGGCGCGGAATTCCTCGATCACTGCCCGGTTGAAGTCGTTCGGCGTGCTCATGACGGCACCCTAGAGGTGGCGCCTCAGCCCCGGTGCGCCTCGACGGGCTCGTAGCGGGCCAGCACGCGCCGGGCCGCCTCGGCCCCGAGGCCCGTCAGCTCGGGCGGATGCACCACCCGGGCCTCGGGTCCGAGCTGCAGGAGCAGACGCTCGAACCACGCCATGCCCGCGACGTCGAGCACCACGTCGGTCACGGTGCCGTCCGCGGCCCGCCCCATGGCCCGCACGGGGACCGACTCGACCACCCACTGCGCGCCCGCGCCGAGAGCGAGGTGGACCTCGACGGCACCGGGACCGGGCACGAACATCTCGTCGAGGGGGCGTTCCGGTGCCGGCGGCGGGGCACCGGTCGACACCCCGGCGCGCACGGCCTCGATCCGGTCCACACGGAAGCGGCGCGTGTCCCCGGCCCGGTGGCAGTAGGCGTCGAGGTACCAATGGCCGTCGATCGTCACCACGCGCACCGGGTCGACTGTGCGGGTGGTCAGCTCGTCGCGCGAAGCCGAGAGGTAGTCGATCTCGATGGGGTGGCCTTCGTCGGTCGCCTGGCGCACTGCGACCAGGTGCTCGGGAGCGTCGACGTCGAGACCCACCGCCTCGCGTGAGCCGAGCGCCGCATCGAGCTTCGCCAGGGCGCGGCGCAAGGCGCGGTCGTCCGAACCGGGGACGGCCAGGAGCAGGCGGGCCGAGGCTGCCACCGCGAATCCCTCGGCTGGCGTGAGCCGGCGCGGGCGCGCGTACTCGGATGGCAGGAAGGCACGCACGGACTGCTCGGAGACCTCGATCTCCATCAGGGTGTCGGGCGTGTAGGGCGGCGTGCCGCAGCAAGCGGCCAGCTCGAGCTCGGCCACCAGCTCCTGCTCGGTCATGCCGAAGCGCTCCGCCGCCACGTCGATGGGCGCCTCGCCCACTTGGGCCAGCCAGCCGACCAGAGCGAGGAGTCGGCGCAGGCGGCGACTGGTCTCCCGGCCGGGCACCGCCCGCGTGGCCGCGGCCTCCCGGACCTCCGCGGGGGCCACCGGCGCGGGCCTTTCCGCCGCGTCGTCCACCTGGGTGTCCCGGTGGTTCATGGCGTGCAACCAGGCCACCAGCTCGTCCCGGAACTCCTCGGGGCCGGTGATCACGGCGTGCTCACGCAGGCCGAGGACCCACCAGCGGATGGAGGAGAACGACGAGACGCCCAGCACCAGCTCCACGGAGCCGTCGTCGGGGCGAGCCACCACCTTGTCCTGGCCGACCTCGTCGGCCACGCGGCGCGCTTCGAGTGCGTCCACCACGAGGTGCATCTCGACCCGGTCGGCGCCCTCGACATCCCATGGCTCGTCGGGCAGTGCGGCCTCGACGTCGACGTCCTCGGGGATCTCAGCGCCGCCGGCCTCGCCCCGCTGCACCTCGCCCTCGACGCGGTCCGCCCGGAAGGTGCGCACCGCCGACCGGCCGAGGTCCCATGCCACCAGGTACCAGTGCCCGAAGCGGAACCACAGTCCGACGGGGGCGACGCGGCGCTCCTCACCGCGGTACGAGAAGGCGGCGGTCGCGTGGGTGCGCACGGCCTCGAAGAGCTCGATGAGCGCCGCCGGCGGCACGAGCGCGGCCACTGGCCTGACGTCGCCGAGGCCCACGGCACCCAGCTTCAGCAGCGCATCGCGGCCACTAGGATCGCCCAGGTGGACGCCGGCGACGGCGAGGTGGAGGGCGACGTGCTCGTCGGGCTCGAGTTCCAGGTCGGGCAAGTAGAACGAATCACGGTCGATCCGGTACCCGTACTGCTCGTTCCCCGGCAGCCGTTCGGTCAGCACGGGGATGCCTTCGTCTCGAAGGAGCCGCTTGTCCCGCTCGAAGGCCTGCCGCCGCGCCGCGTGCTCAGCAGGGTACCCCGGGACCTGGTGCGCGATGGCGTCGAGGGTCAGCGGTTGGTGGGCCTCGAGCAGCACCAACACGAGGTCGGTGACGCGTTCGAGGCGGTCGAGCTTCGCGGGTGCCTCCATCGCCCAGAGCCTACGGCGCGTGCCGTGCCATGAGCCCCGGCACGCACCCCTTCGACTGGCACCTCCACCTGTTCTGGCTCCTCGCCGTGGCGGCCCTCGTCGTGGTGACGTCTTGGGCAACGCGCCGGGAGGACTGCCGGCCCACGGGCCGCCAGGCGGTGCTGTTCTTCCTTGGTGCACTGCTCCTCTTGGGCGCCGTGACCTGGCCGTTGGCCGACCTGGCCGCGCACTGGGTCCTCGTGGCCCTGGTGCTCCAGAGGCTCCTGCTGATGCTCGCCGTGCCGCCGTTGCTCGTGCTCGGCACCCCCCGGCCTCTGCTCGACCGTCTCACGCGGCCGGCGCCGGTCGACGCCGTGCTGCGGGTCGTGGTCCGCCCGGTGCCCGCCGTCGTGGTCGTCACCGTGGTCGCCGTGGGCACGCTGACGACGGGGGCCGTCACACTGGCCGCCCACTCGGACGCGGCCAGGGTCGCCCTCGAACTGGTGGTCCTCGCCTCGGGCTTCGTGCTGTGGGCACCGGTCCTCACCGAGCTCCCGGGGATTCCCCGCCTGTCGGCGCTCGGCTGCGGCGCCTACCTCATCGTTCAGTCGATCGTGCCGAGCTTCCTCTCGATCGTGTGGATCTTCGCCCGGCACCCGCTGTACCCCACGTTCACGCGCAGCGGGACCTTGTTCGGCCTGACGCCGCTCTTAGACCAGCAGCTGGCCGGCTTCGTGGCCAAGCTGAGCACGATCGCCGTGTTGTGGACGGTGGCCTTCGTCATCATGACCCGCAGCCAGGCCGCCGACATCCCCGGCGCGGCTGCCGGCCCCCTGCTGTGGTCCGACGTGCAGCGCGAGCTCGAGCGCGCCGAGCGGCGGGACCGCCGGCACTCGGACCGGCACGGGCCGCGCTGAGATCGGCGCCGGACGACACCGACGCACGAGGCGGCGCCGCCTCGTCGCTCAGGCCAACGACGCGCTGCGCAGCTCGTCGAGCGACAGCTCCGCGGTCTGGTCGCCGCCACACTGCGGGCAGTGCTCCACGTGGCGCCAGGAACGGAGCAGGCGGGTCCCCTCGGGATTCAGTAGGACCACGAACGACTCCGAGATGGGATCGATCTCGAGGCCGTAGTAGGCCCGCCACGCCGTCGTGGCGGCATGGCTGTCGAGCGCGAGCCCCTTGAGGATACGCCGGAAGCGCATCCTCTCGGTGTCGAAGATCCACGTGCTGTGGCAGGACTCGAGGACTGAGAAGTCCTCGTCTGTGGGGGGGACCACATCGGAGATCATGCCCCATCGATTTCCCGGATCGAAGTCGAATGATGCGCAGGATGGTTACGAAATGGTGACAGTTCGCGTCGTTCCAGCTCACACCGGTAATGCCTCACACCGGCCATGCCGCTCAGGAGTTGCCGGCGGCGCTCCTGGGGCCGCCCACGCACCCGCCCTACTGCGGGCCCGCGTCGTGCTTGCGGCCCACGACGAGCTCCCTCTTGGTGCACAGCTGGCGCAGCACGGAGCACAGGACGATGCGGGTCTCGGACGGGTCCACGACCTGGTCCACCAGTCCCCGCTCCGATGCCGGCCAGGGGGTCAGGTAGGCGTCCTCGTAGGCGGCCTCGCGGGCCTGGCGCTCCACCGGGTCGAGGCCTCGGTGGAGGATCTGCACCGCGCCCGAGGCACCCATGACGGCGACCTCGGCCCCCGGCCAGGCCAGGCAGACGTCGTTCCCGACGCCGCGCGAGTCCATCACGATGTAGGCGCCGCCGAACGCCTTGCGCAGGATCAGGCACACCCGGGGCACCGTGGCCTGTGCGTAGGCAAAGGCCAGCTCGGCGCCGTGCCTGATCATGCCGCGCCACTCGAGGTCCTTGCCGGGGAGGAACCCGGGAGTGTCGACAAGGCTCACGATCGGCAGGTTGTACGCATCGCACAGCCGCACGAAGCGCGCCCCCTTCTGGGATGCCGCAATGTCGAGGGTGCCCGCCAGGATGCGGGGCTGATTGGCCACGAACCCCACCGGCATGCCACCCATACGGGCGAAGACGGTCGTGATCTGCCCGGCCCACCGTGGCCACAGCTCGCGGAACTCCCCGTCGTCGCACAAGGAACGCACCACGTCGCGTACGTCGTACGTCGCCGACTTGCGGTCCGGAATGACCGAGCGCAACTCGGGCGTCGTCCGCAGCACCGAATCGCTGACCGGGGCGAGCGGGGCGACCTCGTCGGTGTTGGAGGGCAGGTAGTCGAGCAGCTCGGCCACGGTGCCGTCGACGTCGTCTGACTCCACCGCACACAGGCCGCTGGACGTGGCGTGCGCCGCCGTCCCGCCGAGGTCGGCCAGGCTGATCTGAATCCCCGTGAACTCGGCCACCATCTGGGGTCCGGACACGAAGGCGACCGCCTCCGAGCTCATCACGACCAGGTCCGAGAGCCCGAGGAGCAGCGCCGGACCCGACACCACCGGTCCGGTGGCAGCGGCGATCACCGGCACCTGGCCGCTGCAGCGGACGATGGCCGTGGCGGCCCGGCCCCAGCCGTGCAGCGCGGCCACGCCGTCGAGGACGTCGGCGCCGCTCGACGCCACGAAGAAGACGAAAGGTAGGCCGAGCCGACGGGCCTGGTCGGCCGCCTCAGCCAGCCGGACACCGTCGGCATGGGTGATGGCGCCCCGGCGCATGGAACCCAGCGAACGCGCGATGACGGCGTTGCGGCCACCGATGCGGCCCACGACCGAGGTGACCGCGCCGACAACGCCCTTCCCGACGCCCTCGTGGGCGTCACCACTCTCTGCGGACTCAGGATGGGAGGGGGCAGGCGGCGGGGTGCGGCCCGGCCCGGTCGGCGCACCCTTCGCCTTCGACGCGCTCGTCAATGCCACCGAGGCGAATGTAGACGACGTCCCGTGGTGCGGCACCACGTCCGCCGCGGAGCGGCCTCAGAGGTGCGACTCGGCGCGGCGCCAAGGGCCGGAGCGCCCGCCTGACTTCTCCCAGAGGGCCAGGTGCTCCACCGTCATGGTGCGGTCGGACGACTTGCACATGTCGTAGACGGTCAGCGCGGCCACGGTGCACGCAGTCATCGCCTCCATCTCGACGCCGGTGCGGTCGACCGTCTCCACCTGGGCCTCGACCTCCACGTGGTCGTCCCCGATGGAGAAGTTCACGGCGATCGAGCCCACGAGCACGGGATGGCACATCGGGATGAGCTCGGCGGTCCGCTTGGCCGCCTGGATCCCCGCGATGCGCGCCGCAGCCAGCACGTCGCCTTTGGTGATGGCGTTGTTCGCCACCTTGGTCGTGGTCTCGGGCAGCATCGTCACCCGGCAACGCGCCAAAGCGCGGCGGTGAGTGGGCTCCCGGGGCGTGACGTCGACCATCCGGGCGCCGCCCAGCGGGTCGAGGTTGGCCAGCATCCGGTCGGTCACAGGCCCACAGTCTACGACCTGGGGGGACGAGTGGTCGGACGCCGTCCCCCTGCTCGGGCGGGTAGACTTGGCAGTCTGAGGTAGAGAGTGCCAACCGCACCCCACGGAGGAGTCCATTGCCGACCTACGAATACGCCTGCACGGCCTGCGGGCACGGGCTCGAGGCCGTCCAGAGCTTCTCCGACGACGCGCTGACCACCTGCCCGGAGTGTGGGGGGCCGCTGCGCAAGGTCTACGGGGCCGTGGGCATCGTCTTGAAGGGCAGCGGCTTCTACAAGACCGACTCCCGCGCCGCAACGGGGAGTCGGACGTCGACCACCTCGGGTGGGGAGGGATCCTCGGGCAGTTCGTCCTCGAGCGACACGGGGTCCTCGGGCGACACGGGGTCGTCAGGCGACGCCCCAAAGAAGGATGTCGCGTCGAACGGGAGCAGCTCGGGGGCGAGCACGGCCGCGCCGACGACCTCGTCCGCCTGAGACGTCCCCAGAGGGAAACAGACTCAGGGGAGCTCAGTCGCCGCTCAGCGCCATGTCCGCCATGGCGAGTGTCTGCCCGGCGGCCACTCCGGGCAGCCAGCGCAGGTCGGCGCCGATCTCGACCACCGACTGGAGCATGCGCTGGAGCGTGGACGCCACCGTGACCTCGCGCACCGGTTGGCCGAGCACCCCGCCGGAGAGGAGCAGTCCCTCGGCGCCGACCGAGAAGTCTCCGCTCACCGGGTTCACTCCCGAATGCACGCCGGTGACCGACTGCACGTAGAAGCCGTCGCCGACCGCGGACAGGATTTCCTCCTGACGCTTCGTACCCGGCGACAGCACAAGTGCCCGGCAGCCCGCCGAGGGCGTCCCGGCGAAGCCACCGCGCACGGCGGAACCCGTCGATGCCGCCCCCGCCCGCCGGCCCGACACGGTGTCGTACACGAACATGCGCAGCACGCCGTCGGCGATCAGGACGTTGCGCCTCGACGCCAGCCCCTCGCCGTCGTAGCCAGACGCGGCGTAGGCGCGGGCGTCCGTCGGGTCGTCCACCAGGGTGACGGCGCCGGAGGCCACTGACTCCCCGACCCGGCCGGCGAAGAAGGAGCGCCCCTTGACCACCGCCTCGCCGGACAAGGCCGAGGCGATGACGCCGAGGAGCGTGGACACCACCCGGGGGTCGAAGACGACCGTGCAGGTGGTCGACGGCACCTTGCGCGCGCCGAGCATGCGTGTGGCCCGCAGGACGGCATCGCCCGTGGCCTCGTCGGGGACGAGGTCGCCCGGCCCGCGCCCGACCGTGAACCCGGTGCCCGTCTGGGTCTCGGCGCCCTCGCCGGCGATGGCGTCGACTGAGAGGAATGCGCTGGTGCGCCGCCGGGAGGACGAGATCCCCGTCGTCGAGGCCAGCGCCACCTCGGTCCGGCCGTCCGAATAGTCGGCCGAAGACACTTGGCGCACCCGGGAGTCGGCCGCCCGCGTCGCCCGCTCGAGCTCCACGGCCAGGGCCACCTTCTTCTCCATGGGCGTCGACGCCACGCCGTCGTCCCATAGGTCCAGCTCCACCGCGGGTACCCCGTCCGGCTCCGCCAGGGCCATGTCGGGGTCGGGGGTGGCGAAGCGTGCGTTGTCACGGGCGTCGGCCAGCGTGGCGGCGATCACCTCGGGGTCCAGCGAGCCCGCCCAGGCAAAGCCGACCTGGCTGCCCTCGCCGCCGGAGCCCTCGAGCAGGACCCGAATGCCGACGCCCGAGGAGTCGGCTGACGTGAGCGACTCCACCGCGCCCTTGTGGGCCCGCACCTCGGTTTCGGTGCCCCGCGCCACGTAGACCTCCAGACCCTCGCGCGGACGCGCCCGGGCCACGACTGCGTGGGCCAAGGCGAGCAGGTCGTCGCTCACGCGGTCCCCCCCAGGGTGACGCCGGTGATGCGCAGCGTCGCCTGGCCGCAGCCGACCGGGACGCTCTGTCCGTCCTTGCCGCAGGTTCCCGGCGTCATGTCGAAATCGGTCGCCACGGCGTCGATGCGTCGCAGCACCTCGGGGCCGTTGCCGATCAGGTTGGCATCGCGCAACGGCTCGGTGATCCGCCCGTTCTCGATCAGGTAGGCCTCGTTGGTGCCGAAGACGAAGTCCCCGGTGGCCGTGTTGACCTGCCCCCCGGCGAGCTGCTTCACGTAGACCCCGCGTGGCGTCTGGGCGATGATCTCGTCGGGGTCCTCGGTGCCGGCCAGCAGGTACGTGTTGGTCATGCGGACCATGGGCAGGTGCTGGTAGCTCTGACGGCGACCGTTGCCCGAGGACTTGCGCCCCTCCTTGCGTGCCCGCAGCCAGTCCCACATGTAGTCGGTGAGGACGCCGTCCTCGATCAACACGTTGCGGGCGGGAGCGCACCCCTCGTCGTCGACGCCGAAGTAGCCCCATTCCCCGGCCACGGTGCCGTCGTCGACCAATGTGACGAGCGGGCTGGCCACGAGCTGCCCGACGCGGCCCGTGTAGACCGAGGCGTCCTTGACGATGTGGTCAGCCTCGAGCCCGTGCCCGCAGGCCTCGTGGAACAGGATGCCCCCGCTGCCCCCCGCCAGCACGATGGGCACCTCCCCCGAGGGCGCCGGACGGGCCGACAGCTTCACCAGTGCACGCTCCGCCGCCGCGCGGGCGAGGTCTTCGACGGGGTGGCGCTCGAAGATCTCGAACCCCTCGGTGCGCGCCAGCGTCTCGTAGCCCGTCTGCATGCCGGTGTCGCCGTTGGCCACGCAGGTCACGCTGAAACGCGAGCGGATCTGGTGGTCTTCGGCGAAGAGGCCCTCGGAGTTGGCGATCAGCACGCGACGCCGTCCGTCTCCGACGCCGACCATGACCTGCGCAATGGCGTCGCCGGCGGCGCGGGCGGCCTCGTCGGCCCGGGTCAGCAGCTCGAGCTTGGCCGACTTGTCCACCGTCTCGGGCGGCGTGGCCCCGGGGCGGTCGTGACTCGACAGCTGCCCCAGGGCGACGGTGCGCACCCCGGGCCCTCCGTCACGGGCAACCGCGGCGGCGGAACGGGCGGCGGCCAGTAGACCGGCTTCGCTCAGGTCGGCGGTGTGGGCGAACCCGGTCGTCTCCCCGACGACGACCCGGATGCCCGCGCCCCGGGAACGGCCTGACGAGAGCTCCTCGATGCGCCGGTCGTCGAGGGTGGCCCCCGTCGTCACTGTGTCCTCGGCGAAGACCTCGGCCATGTCACCACCTCCCCCCAGCGCGGTCGAGAGGACGCGTTCGAGCACGTCAGGGTCGATGAGGGCGGTGTCGGTCACGGCGGTATCGTAATCGCCGTGCCTGTCGACCCCTCCCCCACCCGGGCCGCCGCGGGGCACGGCCCTCATGCGGGACTGAGCGCGCAGCTCGAGCTGACGGTGGCCGACCAGGACACGGCCGACCACTTCCGGTCGGGCGACGTGCCGGTCCTGGCCACACCCCGCCTCATCGCGCTCTGCGAGGAGGCGACCTGCCGCGCCACCGACGGGCACCTGAGCAGGGAGCAATCCAGCGTGGCCACCCGCGTGCAGTTCGACCACCTGGCGCCGGTAGCCGTCGGCTCGGTGGTGCTCGCCGAGGCGACCCTGGTGAAGGTCGAGGGCCGGCGCCTCACCTTCACGGTCTCTGCCGCCCGGCTCGAGGGCGACGGCGGGGGGCTCATCGGCGCGGGACGGGTCACGCGCGTCGTCGTCGACCGGGCCGCGTTCCTGGCCAAGGCGGGGGCGGGCGGCCACCCCTGAGCACGACCCCGGCCGCCGCCGAGGCGCCGCGCCTCCTGGCCGGTGCTGGACCGGTGGTTGCGTCGTTCGTCACCTTCGGCCTCTTCTGGGGGAGCTGGGCCGTGATGCTCTTCGACATCCAGCACGCGTTCTCACTCAATGACTCGCAGCTGGGCGTGCTCCTCGCCGTCGCCATCGCCGTGGCCGGCGCGTCGAGCGCCGTGATGGCGCACTTCTGCGACCGGGTGGGCGCGCGCCGGCTCCTGTGGATCGCCCTCTTCGCCTGGGCCGTGCTGCTCTGCGTGCTGGCGCTGACCCAGGGGCGTTGGGAGTTCGCCGCCGTGCTCGTGCTGGTGGAGGTGGCCGGCGGCGCCATCGACACGTCCATGAACGCCGAGGCCTCGCACCGCCTCGTGCGCCACCCGTCAGCGCTGGTGCGCCTGCACGCGCTGTTCAACGTCGGAGCGCTGGGCGGCGCCGCCGCCGCCGCCCTCCTGATCCACGCCGGCGTGTCCTGGCGCATGGTGTGGCCCGGGATCGCGCTGATCGCTCTCACCGTCGGCGTGTGGGCACTGGCGACGGACCCGGGGACTGCCCTCGCTCCGGGCGTCGGACCCGGCGCGGACCCGGCGCGCTCGCCGGCGCGGGCCCATCCGTTGCGCCGGTTGCGCCGGGACGGCCTCCTCGTCCTGCTCGTCGTCTTCGCCCTGGCCGAGGTGACCGAGGGGGGTGTGGACACCTGGGGCGTCCTCTACCTGCGCAACACCCTGGCCACCGGCGTCCTGCTGGGAGCGGGCGCCTACGTCGTGGGCCAGCTGGTGGCGGCCACGACCCGCGGCGCGGGGAGCCCGTTGCTCGGCCGGCTCTCGACGCGACGCGCCCTCATCACCGGCGGCTGCGTGGCAGGTTCCGGCATCCTGCTCGAGTCCCTGACCTCGCTCTCGGGAGTTGCGGCGCTCGGCCTGGCCCTCGGCGCGGGCGGGGCGTCGTTGTTCTGGCCCCTCGTCATGAGCAACGTGAGCGCCCGGGCCAGCCAGGTCGTGAGCGCCGTCGGCGCCTTCACGGCCGCGGGCTACGTGGGCTGGGTGGCCGGCGCCCCGATCGTCGGATGGGTCTCCGAGACGCTGGGGCCGTCACACGGCCTGCAGGTGTTGGCGGCCGCTGCCTTCGGCGTCGCCCTGCTCACGCTGCGCATCCCCGACCCGGGCCGTCGCCCCGTCGCCGCGGAAGACGGCCCCGGGAGCACACCGGGAGACGGTGCTGACGCCGGTGCTGACGCCGGTGCGGACGTCGGTGCGGACGTCGGTCCGGGCAGGGTGCCACCGGGTAGCCTTGAGCGAGCGCCATGATCCTGCACAGCATCGAGACGCCGGCCGACGTCAAGGGCCTGGACAACGAGCAACTCGCCGAATTGTGCGAGGAGATCCGTGGCTTCATCGTCGACACGGTGACCACGACGGGCGGCCACCTCGGCTCCAACCTCGGGGCCGTGGAACTGACACTCGCCCTGCACCGGGTCTTCGACTCCCCCCGCGACGTGATCCTCTGGGACACCGGCCACCAGGCCTACGTGCACAAGCTGCTCACCGGCCGCCGTTACGGCTTCAAGACCCTGCGCCAGGCCGGGGGTATGTCGGGGTACCCCAACCGGGCCGAGTCCGAGCACGACTGGGTCGAGAACAGCCACGCCTCGACCGCGCTCTCCTACGCGCACGGCATCGCCAGCGGATTCGCGCTGCGGGGCATCGCCGGTGAGCGCCGCGTGGTGGCGGTGGTGGGTGACGGCGCGCTCACCGGCGGCATGGCCTACGAGGCGCTCAACAACCTCGGCCATTCGCGACGCCGGGTGGTGATCGTCCTCAACGACAACGGCCGATCCTATGCGCCCACCGTCTCGCAGCTGTCGCAGAGCCTGACCACCCTGCGCCTCAACCCGACCTACACCGCCGCCCGGGAGCGCCTGCGCCTGCGCCTGCGCGAGTTGCCCGCGCTGGGCGAGCTGGCCTACTCGGGGGTGCACTCGCTCACGAGCGCCCTGCGCGAGATGGTGGCACCGCACACGTTCTTCGAGGCCCTCGGCGTGCGCTACGCCGGCCCCATCGACGGCCACGACATCGAGCACATGGAGCAGGCCTTCACGCACGCCGCCGAGTGGGACGGGCCCATCGTGGTCCACGTGCTCACCCAGAAGGGACGCGGCTACGCCCCCGCCGAGGAGGACGACGTCCAGCGGCTCCACGATGTGAAGGCCATCGCACCGGTGGCGTTGGAGAACACGGTGGGCAGCTCGGCCGGCATCGCGGTGGGCGGCTCAGCCGGGTCCGATTACGGCGGCCTGGCCTCCCCCGGCTCGGTCCCCGAGACCGAGGTGGACGACTCCCCCCAGCGGGCCGCCACCTACACCGACGCCTTCTCCCGGGCCCTGCTGGCAGCGGCCGACGAGGACCCGCGGATCGTCGCCCTCACTGCCGCCATGCCCGGGCCCACCGGGTTGCTCCCCTTCCAGGCCCGCTTCCCGGACCGGTTCTTCGACGTCGGCATCGCCGAGCAGCACGAGGCCACGGCCGCCGCAGGCATGGCCATGGCCGGGCTGCGGCCGGTCGTCGCCGTGTACTCGACCTTCTGGTCCCGTGCCTTCGACCAGGCCAACCTCGACGTCGGGCTGCACGGGTGCCCGGTGGTCTTCATGCTCGACCGCGCCGGCGTCACCGGCGATGACGGGCCGAGCCACCACGGCGTCCTCGACATGGCCCTGGCCCTCTCCATCCCGGGCATGACGGTGTTCGCCCCCTCGGCGGCCGAGGAGGTCGAGCCGATGCTGCGGGCCGCGCTGGCCCTGCCCGGCCCTTCCACCATCCGCGTGCCCAAGTCCGCGCCCCGCCACGTCGGCCCCGACGAGGTCGGCACCGGGCTCGAAGCACGGCGGCTGCGCGCCGGCGACGGCTCGGTGTGCCTCCTCGGCGTGGGCAAGGCGGTCGGCGCCTGCCTGGATGCCGCCGACGAGCTGTCGTCCGAGGGCGTGGAGACCACGGTGTGGGACGTCCGGGTTGTCGCTCCGCCCGACGTCGAGATGCTGGCCGACGCGGCCCGCCACGGGCTGGTGGTCACCGTCGAAGACGGCGTGCGCCAAGGCGGCGCCGGGGCCTTCCTGCTCGACACCATGGCATCGCAGGTCGAGTCGGCCGGGCTGCACGCGCCGGCCACCCGGGTGCTCGGCATCCCGCGGCAGTTCCTGGCCCAAGGTAGGGCCGACGACATCTTGGGCAGCCTCGGGCTCGACGGAGCCGGGGTGGCCGAAAGCGTGCGCCGGGCCCGGGCCGAGGTCCCGGCCCGGCAGCAGTCCGAGTGACCCACGCGGCGACGGCTCAGGCCGGCGTGCCGGCCGAAGCGCCTCGGCCTCGGCCCCGCGATCCGAAGAGTTCGGAAAGCCGAACGCGTCCGCCCGAGCGCAACACGGCCCGCCGGTAGATGCCGGCGGCCGCCCACGCCATGGCCACCGTGCCGGCCAGGCACAGCACGACGGAGATCACGAACTGCCACCACATCACGTCACCAAGGCCCACGAGGACCGGCATGGCGAACGGTGCCGTCGGCGGCAGGTAGGCCAGGACCTCGAAGAGCAGGCTGGGGTGACCTGTCTCCGCCGTCGTGAGGGCGAGCACGTAGCCCAAGATGATGGGGATGCTCAGCGGCAGCACGAGGGTCTGCACCTGGTCCTGCCGTTCGGCCATCGAGCCCGCGGCGGCGTAGACCCAGCAGTAGAAGGCGTAGCCGAGCACGAGCCAGAGCAGCTCGGCGACGAGGACCAGCGGCGCCGACCCGCGCAGAAGGTCCGAGCCCACGGCGGCGCCGACGGCCAGGGCGAAGCCGACGATGAGCGCGGCCTGGCCCATGGCAACCAGCCCGATGCCCAGGACCTTGCCTCCCAGGAGCTCGATGGGCCGCACCGCGGCGAGCAGCACCTCGACCACCCGGCTTGCCTTCTCCTGCATCACGCCCATGAGTATCCAGGTGTTGTACTGCGTCAACATCAAGAAGAGCAGCACGATGCCGACGGCCGAAGTCGTCCGGGCGGCGCCCTTGCCGGCGCCCGACTTGAGATCGCGCACCGGGGCGGGGTGGGCGTGCGCCACCTGCGCGACCTGAGCCGCCGAGAGGCCGGCCTGCTGGTAGGCGTGGAGCACGCCGAGGTTCAGCGCCAGCACCTGCACGTAGGAGGCGGTGTCCGAAGATGCGCCTGCGCCGACATCCTCGTCGACCACGATGCGCTGCCCGCCGATCACCGCCAGGTCGATCCGTCCCGCTTGCAGCGCGCGGCGACGTGGACGCGGCGTCGGGCTCGGGCACGATGCGCACCGAAGTGCCGCTCTGGTGGCCACTCGCGGCGAGGACCCGTGCGAGCACCGGGCCGCCGCTCCCGACCACCCCCACGCGCTGCAACGCGGGCGGGGAGGTCCCATGGACCTTGGGGATCACGATGGCCGCGCCGACACCGAGCAGGATGAACAGCGTCCCGATGCGGAAGATGCGTCCCCGCACGCGCTCACGTATCTCGCGCCCGGCCACGAGCCCAGCGTCGCCGAGCAGCCGGCTCGGTGCTTGAAGCCGGCCGGACGCCGGGGGCCGAGGCGCGGCGGTCCTCCGTCGATGACGCACCCAGGTCCGCCACGCGGCCACGACGGCGACGAGGATGAGGACGAGGGCGGGCGTCATGGCCGTCCGGCGCGGCTCATGCAAGCGCCTCACGGAAGACCTCGGAGAGGCGACGCCGCTCGAAAGAGAACTGCGTGACGCGTCCGGCCTCCATGGCCAGGCGCAACACGGTGTCCGAGTCCACGCCGTCGGCGAGGACGAGGCGTGCCGCACCGGCGGCCACCTCCGACAGGGTCAGGCCGGGGATGCCGCGCGCCCACTCGGCGGAGCGGTCCCCCTCGACCCGGACGACCAGCCGGCGCCCCCCCGCCGCCGCGAGGTCGTCGACGGCGCCGGAGACGAACAGGCGACCGTGGTCGATGATGGTCACCTCCTCGCAGAGGTCCTCGACAAGGTCGAGCTGATGGCTCGAGAAGAGCACGCAGCACCCGGCTCGGGCCCGCTCGACCAGCACCTGGCCGATGGCGTCGATCCCGACCGGGTCCAGTCCGGCCAGGGGCTCGTCGAGGACCAGCAGTTCGGGTTCGTGGACCAGGGCCGCTGCCAACTGCACCCGCTGCTGGTTCCCGTGCGAGAGCGCTTCCACCTTGCTGTCCCACCGGTCGGCGACGTCGAGCCGCTCCAGCCAGGTGGTGGCAGCTCGCGTGGCGCCGGCCGGGTCCAGGCCGTGGAGGCGCCCGAGGTACTCGACCTGCTCGCCCACGAGCATGGACGGATAGAGGCCGCGCTCTTCGGGCATGTACCCGAAGTGTCGGCGTTGCGCCTGCCCAACCGCGGTCCCGTTCCAGCGGACCTCGCCCGCATCGAGGTCGGTGAGCCCGAAGACGGCGCGCATGGTCGTCGTCTTGCCGGCGCCGTTGGGGCCGAGGAACCCCACCACGCGGCCCGAGGGCACCGAGAAGGTGAGGTCGTCGAGCGCCGTGAGGCTGCCGAAGGCGCGGCGCAGACCGTCGAGTTCGAGCAAGCCCATCTGGTTCAGGGTAGGCGGCACCCCGGCGTGGCCCCACGGAGCGGACGGCACCCGGCCTTCAATCCCCGTTGGCGAGCGCGGCGGAGTGGCAGAGGGCGGAGCGAGTGTCAGCCCTTGTTGGCGCCGTGCTGGCGCACGAAGTCGTTCACGGCGTAGTACGCCTCGATGGACTCGCCGGCATCGCCCCAGAACCCCTCTTGGACGCCGTAGGCCATCTGGCCCAGCGCGACGTAGTGGTTGTTCACGTCGGTGATCTCGAGCTCGCCCCGGCCCGAGGGGACGAGGTCGCCGATGATGTCGAAAACGCCCGCCTCGTAGGCGTAGATGCCGGTCACGCAGTACTCGGACGGTGGATCCTCGGGCTTCTCCACGATGTGCACCACGCGTCCGTCGTCCCCGAACACCGGCACCCCGAGGTGACGCAGGTGCTCGGGCTCGGCCACCCGGGAGAGCAGGATGCGGGCCCCGACCGGGTCGGCGCGGAACGCGTCGACCATCGGTCGAATGGAGCGCTCCACCACGTTGTCGGCCAGCATGACGAGCACCGGCTCGTCCTCGGCGAAGCGTGCGGCCAGCCCGAGCGCCTCGGCGATACCCCCGGCGTTCTCCTGGTAGGCATACGACAGCTGCTTGATCCCGTACTCGTGGCCGTTGCCGAGCAGGCGGAGGAACTCGCCGGCATGGGTCCCCCCGGTCACCAGCATGATCTCGTCGATCCCGCTCTCGACGACGGCCTCGATGGCCCAGGCGATCATGGGCCGGTCGTAGATCGGGAGCAGGTGCTTGTTGGTGATGCGGGTCAGCGGGTAGAGCCGCGAGCCGGTACCCCCGGCGAGGATGACGCCCTTCACGCCCGCTCCGCCTCCGCCTGCCGTCCCGCCGTCAGCACATCGCGTTTCTAGTCGAAGGTGAGGACGCCGCGCGCCACCCGCCCGGCGTGCATCTCGTCGACCACGTCGCCGAAACGCTCGAGCGGGCGGGTCAGCGACACCAGTTCGTCGAGCATGAGGTGGCCGTTCTTGTAGAAGTCGATCATCAGGGGGATGTCGTGGTGCGGCCGGGCCGACCCGTAGCGGCACCCGATGAGCCCCCGGTCGACGTAGGCCAGCGTGTTGATGTCAACCGCCACCTCGGTGCCCCGGGGCGGGATCCCGATGGCCACCGCGGTGCCGCCCCAGTCGAGGCAGTCCAGCGCGCTGCGCAGGACGGCGGGATGGCCGACGCAGTCGAACGCCCACGTGACGCCCCCCGAGGGGAACAGGTGCCCGCCCGGGCCTTTCGAGGGGTCGGGCAGCAGCGCGCGCACCGCCGCGGCGGCGTCGCCCGCGGAGGCGTCGACGAAGTCGGTGGCGCCGAACTGGCGGCCGAGGTCCTCCTTGGCCGCCACCGTGTCGACGGCGACGATGCGGGTCGCCCCGACGATGCGCAGGGCCTGGATCACGTTGAGGCCGACACCGCCGACACCGAACACGGCTGCGGTGTCACCCGGCTGCACCTTGGCCCGGTTGAGCACGGTGCCGGCCCCGGTCAGGACACCACAGCCGATGAGACAGGCAGACGTGAAGGGGACGTCGTCAGGGATCTTCACCGCCTGGACCTCGTTCACCACCGTCACCTCCGAGAAGACCGACGAGCCGGCGAAGTTGAACGCCGGCTCTCCCTTGAAGGTGAACGGCTTGGTGATGTTCCCGAGCGAGCTGCGGCACCAGGTCGGGTGCCCGGTACTGCACGCGCTGCAGGCGCCGCAGCTGGCCAGCGTGGCGATCACCACGTGGTCACCCGGCTCGAGCGAGGTGACGGCGTCGCCCACCGTTTCCACCACGCCGGCTCCTTCGTGGCCGAGAACGGCCGGGGCGGGGAACGGGATGGTCTTGTCGATCACCGACAGGTCGGAGTGGCACACCCCGGCCGCCTGGATCCGCACGTGGACCTCCTTGGGCCCCGGTGCGCGCACCTCGAGCGCGTCGGTGACCTCGACGCCCTCCCCCGTGTAGACGATGCCTCGCACTAGTTCGCTCCTCTCGTTGCTGAGAACTCCTGGTCGGCTCCCCCGGCGTGGCGCTCGCGCAGCTCGCGCTTGAGCACCTTGCCGCTGGCGTTCACCGGCAGCTCGTCGACCAGCACCACGCTGCGTGGGACTTTGTAGTTGGCCATGGCGCCGCGTGACCAACCCAGGACGGCCTGGGCCACCTCGTCGTGGTCCGCTCCGGCCGTGGCGCCCGGCGCCGGGACCACGTACGCGCAGCCCACCTCGCCCATGCGCTCGTCGGGTACGCCGATGACGGCCACCTGGGCCACCGCGTCGTGACCCCGCAAGATGGCCTCGATCTCGGCCGGGTAGGCGTTGAATCCCCCCACCACGTACATGTCCTTCACGCGGTCGGTGATCGTGACGTTGCCCGCCTCGTCCATCACGCCGACGTCGCCGGTGTGCAGCCAGCCGTCGGCGTCGATCGTCTCGGCCGTGGCCTCCTCGTCGCCCCAGTAACCGGGCATCACCGTGTAGCCGCGTACGACGATCTCACCCGGCTCGCCCGCCGGCACCTCGGCGCCCCCGGCCACGAGGCGCACCTCGAGGCCCGGGATGGCCCGTCCCGACGTCCGCGCCACGACGTCGGGCGGGTCGCCCCGCCGGCACATGGTGACCGTGCCGCAGGACTCGGTGAGCCCGTAGGCGGTCAGCACGGTGTCGAAGCCGAGCTCGTCGCTCATGGCTCGTACCAGCTCGACCGGTACCACGGCGGCGCCCGTGACACCCAGTCGCAGCGACGAGAGGTCGCGCTCGGCGCGGCGGGGGTCGGCGAGCAGCGTCTGGTAGAGCGTCGGCGGCCCGGGGAGCACGCTGATGTGCTCGGCCTCGATGCGCGCCATCACCGCTTCGGCGTCGAACACCGGCTCGGGCACCACGGTCGCCCCCGCCATCAGGCAGGCCAGGATGCCCGCCTTGTACCCGAACGTGTGGAAGAACGGATTGACCACGAGATAGCGGTCACCGGCGGTCAGGCCCACGACGGAGGACCACGTCCCGAACGTGCGCAGGCTCTGCGCGTGTGTGGTGGCCGCCCCCTTGGGGTGCCCTGTCGTGCCCGAGGTGAAGATCAGGTCCGAGACGCCCTCTGGCCGCACCTCGGCTGCTCGCGCCGCGGTGGCCGACGGATCGACGGCGTCGCCGGCGGCGAGGAACGCGGCCTGCCCGATCACGGGGACTGCCACGCCGTCCTGCCCGACCCGGAGTCCCGTGGGGTCGCCACCCTCCCCCTTGAGCAGCACGATGCGCCCGAGCGGGCCCGTGTCCTCCCCAACGAGGAGGGCCGGGTAGTCCACGCCGAGGAACCCGCGCACCGTGAGCAACGTGGTGGCGCCAGAGGTGCGCACGATGTAGGCAGCCTCGCCCCCCTTGAAGCGGGTGTTGAGTGGCACCAGGACTGCGCCGGCGCGCAGCACGCCCAGGGCGGCCAGCATCCACTCGGCGCAGTTGGGCGCCCAGATCGCCACGCGCTCGCCGGCTTCGACGCCGATGGCCACGAAACCGCGAGCGTAGCGGTCCACTTCTGGCGCCAGCTCGGCGTACGTGAGGCGGCGGTCGCCGTCGACCAGCGCCTCGAAGGCTCCGTGGCGCTGCGCTGCGTCGTCGACCAGCCGCGGCACCGTACCCCAGATGAGGTCCGCCCGCGGGTCCTCCTGGTCGACCGGCGTGCCGCCGATGCCCGTGCCGCCCCCGCCCGTCGCTCCTTCCGCTGCACTCACGGGTGCTGGCTGCTCACGGCGACGACCTCCCCGGACATGTACGACGAGTAGTCACTGGCCAGGAACACGATCACGTTGGCCACCTCCCAGACCTCGGCGCCGCGGCCGAAGAGCTCGCGGCGGCGCAGGACGGCGAGATCCTCGTCTGGGATCGACCGGTTGAGGAACGGGTGCTCGGCCAGGCTGGGTGCGACCGCGTTCACGCGTACGCCGGCCGGGGCCGCCTCGGCCGCCGCACAGCGGGTGAGGGCCATCACCCCGGCCTTGGCCGCCGCGTAGTGGGCTTGGCCGGGCTGGGCCCGCCAGCCGAGCACCGACGCGTTGTTCACGATGACGCCCGACTCGCGGGGGAGCATCCGGGTGAGTGCCGCCCGGGTGCAGCGGAAGGTGCCGGTGAGCGTGATGTCGAGCACGGTCGTCCACTGTTCGTCGGTCATCTCGACCAGGGGTACGGTCCCGCCCAGGCCCGCGTTGTGCACGGCCACGTCGACCCGGCCGAAGCGGGCGACGGCCCCGTCGTAGAGGGCCTGCACCTGCGCCTCGTCGCGCACGTCGCACACCAGCTGGTGCACGCGCGCCGGGCCGTCGGCGCCGACCTCGGTGGCCAGTTCCTCGGCGGTCTCGCCCAGACGACGGGTGTGGGCGTCGGAAACCACCACGGCCGCCCCTTCTTCGAGGCAGCGACGCGCCGTCGCCGAGCCGATGCCCGTCCCGGCCGCTGCCGTCACCAGCACCACCTTCCCCTCGAGCAGCCCGTGCCCGCCCGGGGGCGTCGGCGGCGGGGGCGGGTCGAACGACGCGTCCAGGCTCGTGCTCGTGCTCGTGCTCATGCTGCTCCCTTCGGCTCGGGCGGCAGGCCGAGGACCCGTTCGCCGATGATGTTGCGCTGGATCTCGTTGGACCCGCCGTAGATCGTCTCGGAGCGGGCGAAGAGGAAGGAGCGCTGCAGCTCGCCCAGCCCGTAGGAGCCGTTGTCGGGCAGCGGCTGACCGTCGAGCACGGTCGCCCGGGCGCCCAGGACGTCCATGGCCAGCTCGCCCAGCCGGCGGTGCCAGCTGCCCCAGTACAGCTTGGCGATCGACGCTTCGGGCGGCGCCGCCGGCCCGTCGACGCCCGAGAGGCTGCGCAGCGTGTTGTAGCGCATGATCGTGAGCTCGACGTGGGCCCGGGCCAGCCGCTGGCGTACGGCGGGATCGGACGCCCGGCCGTTGTCCTGCGCCAGGGCCACGATCCGGTCGAGCTCTCGTCGGAAGCTCAGCTGGTGACCCAGCAGGGCCACGCCGCGCTCGAAGGCCAGGGTGGCCAGGGCCACCCGCCAGCCGTCGCCCACGCCGCCCACCACGTTGTCGACGTTGGTGCGGGCCCCGTCGAAGAACACCTCGTTGAATTCGCTCGTGCGGGTGAGCTGCGTGATGGGCCGCACCTCGACACCGGGCTGGTTCATGGGAACGAGGAGGTAGGACAGGCCCTTGTGGCGGGCCGCGTCGGGATCGGTGCGGCACACCACGAAGCACCAGTCGGCCTGGTGGGCCAGCGAGGTCCAGATCTTCTGCCCGGTGACGACCCACTGGTCGCCGTCGCGAGCCGCCCGCGTCTTGACGTTGGCCAGGTCGCTGCCGGCGTCCGGCTCCGAGTAGCCCTGGCACCACAGCTCGCCACCGGCGACGATCGGAGGCAGGAAGCGGGCCCGCTGCTCGGGGGTGCCGTAGTAGATCAGCGTGGGCCCGAGCAGCCCCTCGCCCATGACGTTGACCCGACCCGGCGCTCCGGCCCGCACGTACTCCTCGTTGAAGATGACCTGCTCGCTCATGGAGGCACCGCGCCCGCCGTGCTCCACCGGCCAGCCGAGGCAGGTCCAGCCGCCGTCGGCCAGCACCTTCTCCCAGCGCCGGCGCACCTCGAAGCCGAACGTCTCGTCGCCTGAACCCCCCCGCCCGCCGAGCTCGGCGAACTCCCCCACCAGGTGCTCCTCGAGGAATCGACGGATCTCGAGGCGGAACGCAACGTCCTCGGGGCGGTCCCGCAGATCCATGGCCCGGGAGCGTAGCGAAGCGGCGGCCACCGACCTGACGGACCGTCAGGTGGCCGCCTCCCCACCAGCGACCCGAGCAGGCGGGTGGGAGCCGACGGGAGAGGTGGGCCGCCCCCAGCGGGGCGGGGTCACGGTACCCCGACCTCTTCGAGCAGCCCGGACACCATGTCCGCCCCCACGCGGGCATCGTACGGCCGATCCTGGGATACTCGCTCTCGTGCCGTACGCCCAGGGCCGGGTGGTCCACGACGCGGACGCCCACATCATGGAGACGCCGACGTGGTTGCGCGACCACGCCGAGGCGTCGTGGCGGGACCGCATGCCGGTGCTCAAGTACCCGAGCGGTAACGAGCTGCGCCAGACCGGGGACCCCGACGAGCAGCAGCGTGACCTCGTGGCATCGTTCGAGCGGCTGCGGGCCAGGCATGCCTCGGCCGACTACCGCGCCACCGAGGAGGCCGAGATCATGGCGCGCAAGAACTTCGCCGCCACCGGCTCGTTCATCGCGGAGGACCGCCCGCGAGCCCTGGACCTCCTCGGGTTCTCCAGCCAACTCGTGTTCAACACGTTCCACAACAGCCGCCTGCACGACATGGAGCACCAGGACGCGGACTTCGCCCACGCGGCGGCACGGGCCCACAACCGCGGCATGCTCGAGTTCTGCGCAGTGGACCGGCGGCTGCTGGCCACCTGTTACGTCCCGCTCGTCGACCCGGTGCGGGCGGTCAGCAGCGCGGCAGACTCGATCGACCAGGGTGCGGCGGCACTCCTCGTGGCTTCGGGCTGCCCCCCGGAGTTCTCACCCAGCCACAGCGACCTTGACGGCGTCTGGGCGCGAGCCGAGGAGGCCGGGATCCCCGTCGTCTTCCACGTCGGCGGGACGGGAACGCTCATCGACCCGCACTACTTCGTGAACGGCAAGCCCGTCCCGCCCGACTTCCACGGCGGCGAGGAGAACTTTCGCTCGGTCGACTACATGGGCATCCCCGGTCCGCCGGCGCAGACTCTGGCGACGCTCATCTTCGACGGCGTACTCGATCGGTTCCCGGACCTGCACATCGGCGTGATCGAGCAGGGGGCGATCTGGGTGCCCTCGTGGCTGCGCCAGATGGAGTCGGCCTTCGAGGCCTTCGCCCGCCACGAAGAGCGCCTCCGGGCCCTCGCCCTCCGGCCGAGCGACTACGTCCACCGCCAGGTCCGCTTCACGCCGTACCCCACCGAGGACGTCGGGTGGATTGTCGAGCAGGCGGGTGCCGACCTGGTGTTGTTCTCGTCCGACTTCCCGCACGTCGAGGGGGGCCGGAGGCCCCTCGAGCGCTTCGAGGCCTCCCTGGGCGACGCTTCCGAGGAGGTCCGACGCCGGTTCTACGCCGAGAACTTCCTCTACCTG
The DNA here is from genome assembly GCA_963781955.1 of uncultured Acidimicrobiaceae bacterium. Lineage (GTDB taxonomy): Bacteria > Actinomycetota > Acidimicrobiia > Acidimicrobiales > RAAP-2 > Bog-473. Next base: position 444,209 of record CAWAHU010000001.1, on the reverse strand, counting down.
ATGGGCAGCGCCGCCCGCACCCTGGCGACCTGAAGGAGGCCCCCGGGGAGAAACAAATCCGCCCGAAGGGTGGTTCTCATCTTTGGACATCTTTGGAAGAAAGGGTTCCACCATGTTCACCCGCAAGTCCGACACCAAGTCTCCCGAGCAGGCCGAGACCTTCGAGGTCACGAAGACCGACGAGGAGTGGCGCTCTGAGCTGTCACCGGACCGCTACGCCGTCCTGCGCCGGGCCGGGACCGAACCGGCATGGTCGGGCGAGTTGCTCCACGTCGACGGCGAGGGTGTGTTCCGCTGCGCCGGTTGCGGCGCCGAGCTGTTCGGCACCGATGCCAAGTTCGACTCGGGATCCGGCTGGCCCAGCTTCGACCGCGCCCGTGCGGCCGGAACCATCGTGGAGCGGACCGACCGCAGCCACTTCATGACGCGCACCGAGATCCTCTGTGCCCGCTGCGGTGGCCACCTCGGCCACGTGTTCCCCGACGGGCCCACGGATACCGGGTTGCGCTACTGCGTCAACTCGCTCTCGCTCACCTACGAGACCGAGGCCGGTGACGGCGACACCGAGGACGGCGCCGGGGCTTGAGACCCGGCGCCGGAGCCCCGGCGCCATGCTTCATCCGTGAGTTGACCGCCGGCCCGCACTCCCCCGGCGGCACAGGCGGAGCACCGCGCCACCTGTGCCGCCGAGCACCAGCGCGGTGACCGCTGTCGCCGCGGCGATGGCCATCGCACTCAATATGGGCGCCACATCCAGGTGGCGAGCCGTCCACGCGGTGAGGCCCGGCCACCCGGCCGTGGTCACCCAAGCGGCCACGCTCATGCCTCAACCGGCACGGATTCGTCGGCATCCGCCTCCGCGTCGCCTGCCTCGCGGTTGGCCGACGTACGCCGCTCGACCTTGTGCACGTCGGCCGTGGCGAAGCGGAGGCTCGGACCGACCTCCTCCGCCGTGATCTCGACCTTGGTCCGATGCTCACCCTCCTCGGTCTCCCAGCTGCGCTGCTCCAGGCGACCCGTCACCACGACCCGCATGCCCTTGGTGAGGGTCAGAGCGACGTTCTCGGCCAGCTCCCGCCAGCAGACCACGTCGAAGAACGATGCCGACTCCTGCCACTCCTGGGTGGAACGGTCCTGCCAGCGCCGGTTCACGGCCACGCCGAACTGGGTGGTCGGCTGTCCCTCACGGGTGTATCGGATCTCGGGTTCGCGGGTCAGGTTCCCGGTGATCGTGGTCGTATTGGCCATGGTGGTCCTCGCTTTCATCCGCCCGTTCGCGCCGGGGCGCTCCCGAGCCTGAGCGACGCGCCTTGCCGCGAACCTTGCCGCCAACCTTGCCAACAACCTTGCCAACAACCTTGCCGACAACCTTGCCGACAACCTTGCCGACAACCTTGCCGTCGAGAGCCGGTACGGTGGATCGGTGGACGTCACCGCGGTGGTCTTTGACCTCGACGACACCCTGGTGGTCGAGGAGGCGACGGCGCGGCGGTCGCTCGAGCAGGCGGCGGCGGAGGTGCTGGACGGGGTCGATCCCTCGCGGACGGCCGACGTCGTGTTGGCCCAGGCCCGCTCGTTCTGGCACGCCGGGCCGTTCCACTCCCTGTGCCTGTCGCTGGGGTTCGCGTCCTGGGAAGGCTTGTGGTCGACGTTCGACGGCTGCCACCCCTCGGTCGAAGGTCTGCGGGAATGGGTACCAGGATTCCGCCGGGACGTATGGGATCAGTCCCTCCGGGACCTCGGAGTCCGCGCTCCGGAGTTCGCCGGAGCGATGGCCGACTCCTTCGCCTTGCGCCAAGCCGAGGGGCACCCCACGATCAGGGGAGCGGGTGAGGTCGTCCGCATGCTGGCAACGAGGTGCCGATTGGGCCTCCTGACCAACGGGCCGTCCGACGTCCAGCGCATCAAGCTGGACCGCACCGGCCTCGGACAACACTTCAGATCAGTCGTGATCTCCGGCGAGGTCGGGACGGGCAAGCCGGATACCGAGGTCTTCTCCCTCGTCCTGGAGGGCCTCGGTGCGAGCCCCGAACAATCGGTCATGGTCGGTGACAGCTGGCAGCGCGACGTGCTGGGCGCCCGCGCAGCCGGCATGACGGCGATCTGGGTCTCCCATGGCCGGCCCCGGCCCGACCCTCTTCCCGAGGTCGTGGTCGTCCCCGATGTGGCACACGTCGGGCAGGCGATGCCGTTCAACGTGGGCTGAACGGCCGTGGGTGCGAGCCGTGCGGTACGGGAGCAATCGGCCACGTCAGCCCCCGAGGAGTCCCGCGAGCGGCCGTCGGGCATAGTGGCCACATGGCACCGTCCGAGGCAGCGGACGCAACGAATGATGCGCGTCTTCGCCGCGTGGCTCGCTGGCTGTTCGTGAACCGTCAGAACGGCCAGATCACCGTCGCCCAACGTCCCAACGCTTCGCTGTGCGTGTTCATCGTCTGTTGGGCGGTTTCGTTCATCTTCAGCCCGTCGGGCAGACCCGGAGAGGTGGTGCGGGTCCTGGCGACCGGGGCGCTCGTCTGGTGGTCCTCCGATGAGCTGGTCCGCGGTGTCAATCCCTTCCGGAGGGTCCTCGGGCTCGCCGTATTGGTCTCCGCCATCGTAAGTCTGTACATGAGGGTCCATTAGCCGCCGGTCAACTACCCGGGGAGAAGACCCATCCCCCCGTTCGCCAGGGACTGTGCTGAGGCCGTGGATGGTGCCCCCACGCCCCAGCATCTCCACGATGGCCTCGAGAGAGCGGGACTCGGGGACGTCCACACCGCGAGTCTGGCCGACGGATCCGCTCGGCACCCCGTGAGTGGAACGTCCGGCACTCCGGCCGGTAGCGTCCCGGGCTCATGTCCGGCCAGGCGAACCGATGACCGACCTCCTGGGCGACCATGTCTCGGTCCCGGCCCGGCTCGGGGTGGTCGCCGACGTCCGTGACGGCGAGCTCCGCATCGCATTGTGCCCACGGCCCGAGGTGCAGCGCCACGGTGCGGTGCGCGCCAGCGTGCTGGCGTTCATGATCGACGTGGTGGCCGGGATCGTCCTCGACGAGGATCCCAGCGCCTGGATGCTGACCTCGGACATGTCGGTGCGCACGCGACCACTGCGTGCACCCGGCTACATCGAGACCCGGAGCACGATTCTTCGACGGGGCCGGCGATCGGCGACTGCCGCAGTGGACCTCGTGACCCGGGAGGGTGAGCCCGTGGCAACAGGTGCCATCGGGTTCGCCCGGGTGCCACGCCGAGAGACCGATCCCCCGAAGGCCCCGGTGTCACCCGAGGACATCGCGGCCATGTTCGACGGCTCCGGCACCCTGACTCGGCCGCTTCGAGAAGAAGCAGGCATCATCGTGCGCGATCCGATGTCGGGTGTGGTCGAGATGGAGGTGACGCCGGAGCTCCGCAATCCCGCCGGCACCCTGCAGGGCGCCATGGTGGCGCTCGTGGTGGAGGCCGCCGCCGAGGAGCTGGCGTCGGCGCGCTTCGGCCTGGACGCCGTCGTCACGGAGCTCGATCTGCGGTACCTGGCGCAGACCGGCGCCGGCCCCGTCGAGTCGAGGTGCCGCCTGCTCGGGGACGGACCCGACACGCCGATTCAGGTCGAGCTCACCGACACGTCCGGCGACCGGCTCACCACGCTCGCCTACGCCCGCACCACCGTCATTCCCGGGTAGCGCGGGCCGGCAGGGTGGCGGCGCTCTGCTACGGCTTCTGCTTGGACCCGAGGGTGCGCAGGACGAACCGGCCGAATCGGCCCGGGGGCTTGCGCTGATGATGGTCCGCGCGGTGCCCATAGCGTGAGCCGTAGACGCCGCCCGAGCTCCCCGTAAGGCCGGCGGCCGGAAAGGTGTTCGGCTCCTCGTACTTGGGCACCTTGGCCAACCGTCTCTTCGGTTTCCTCGATCTGCTTCCGGATCGCCCCATGGCGCCAGTCTGTCCCATCCACACCGCCGGGGCGCTCACCCCGACCGACACCGCAACTCCCACGTGTCTCCGCATCGGCGCCCCTGTGCGACCATGGGTCCATGCCTGCCAGGAGCAGCCGGCGCCGCTTCAAGGGTGTCGCCGAGCTGGCGTTCGTCCTCGTGGCCGGCGTAGGCCTGGCTGCCTGCTCCAGCACCCCCACGCCTCCGGGCGGCGCGGGCTCGAGCACGACCGGCGTGCACCGCACCACCACCTCGACGAGCTCGGCTCCGGGCAGCGCGTCGACCACGGCGCCCGGCACTCAAGAGGTGTCGTACGACCCCTACACGGCCCAGGGCAGCGCCGATCCTTCCCTCCACGTGACCCAGAAGGTCACGGGCACCTGCGTGGGATCCGGCGTGGCCGGCGCCACCTCCTACCGCTGCTTCGCCCAGCCCGGCGGAGCGATCTACGACCCGTGCTTCGCGCCACCCCACGCCACGGCGGGGCCGCTTCTCTGCGTCCCGGCACCGAACGTCACCGACGTAGTGGAGTTCGACATCGGTCAACTCCCGTCGACCGCCGGGGCCCCGGCCACCCGGACCTGGGCCATGCGGCTCGACAACGGACAGGTGTGCGTTCTGGTGGACGCAGCGTGGTCGGGGCTCGGGCCCTTCGCGTGCCCCACCCCCGCCGTCAGCAGCTCGGAGGCCGACTGCCACCCGCCGGTGCAGGGTTCGGGCGGCTGGAGCGCGCCGTGTCAGGCCGCTGAGACATCGTCCAGCCCCTTCTCCACGGTGAAAGTCGTCACGGTGTGGAGTTGAGTCGGTCCGCCGTTGGAATCCCGTCAGTCGACCAGAGCCTGCAGCTCGTCGCGGTCTCGGGCCGCGCCGTCCCTGCCCCTCACCCGCAACCGGATCGCACCCTGACGCCGCCCGGGCGGGCGTAGGTTGCCCAGGATGGGGGATGCGGTCGGGGTTCTGCCGGGCCGGTCGCGCGGCGCGCCCAGCGGCGAGGCCGGGCACGTGGCCGCCGACGGGCGGATGGACGAGTCACCACCGTGGTCGGGCTCAGGGTCACCGGGCGCGTCGTCGGGGACCCGTCCGCGCCGGCAGTTCTGGCGGTCCCCGCCGGGCCAGCCGCGTTGGGCCCGGCCAGCACTGTTGGGCGTCGCCGCGCTCGCCACCCTCTCGTACGCCTGGGGCGTCGGGAACGCCACGCTCGAGACGTACTACGGCGCCGCGGTGCGCAGCATGTCGGCGAGCTGGCGCAACTTCCTCTTCGGGGCCTTCGACCCGTGGGGCACGGTCACGGTCGACAAGCTGCCCGGCGCCTTCTGGGTGCAGGCCCTGTCGGTGCGGATCTTCGGGTTCCACACGTGGTCGCTGGTGCTGCCACAGGCGGTGGAGGGTGCCCTCACGGTCCTCGTGCTCTACCGCGCCGTGCGGCGGGTGGCGGGACCGTCGGCCGGTCTTGTCGCCGCGCTCGTGCTGGCGGCCACCCCCGTCACGATCCTGCTCGACCGGGCCAACATCTCCGACACTCTGCTCGTCTTGCTGCTCGTCCTGGCCGCCGACGCGACGACGGCCGCGATCACCACCAGCCGGTGGGCGCTGCTCCTGGTCGCCGGCGTCTGGGTCGGCCTGGCCTTCCAGGCCAAGATGCTCCAGGCCTGGCTCGTGCTCCCCGCCCTCTTCGCGGCCTACCTGCTGGCGGCCCCAGCACCCGTGCTGGCCCGGCGCATCGGGCACGTGGCCCTGGCCACGCTGGTCGCAGTGGTCGTCTCGCTGTCCTACATGGCAGTGGTCAGCGCCGTCCCGGCACACGACCGCCCGTACGTCGACGGCAGCTGCAACGACTCGGTGTTCAGCCAGGTGTTCCTCTACAACGGGGCGGCACGTGTCTCAGGCGCGGCACTGGACCAGCCAGGGTGCAGCCCGCAGCCCGCTGCCGTGTCCCAGGGAGCCGCCGCCACCGAGCACGTGGTCGCCCTGCCCAAGGGGCCCGCACGGTTCTTGCGCGGCGGCTACGCCCGGGAGCTCGACTGGATGCTGGTGCCGGCCGTGGTCGCGCTCGTCGGCATCGTGCTCGCCCGCCGGCGGGCACCGCGCACCGACCCGCTGAGGGCCGCGACCGTCCTCTGGGCGACCTGGCTCTTCCTGACTTGGTGCCTCTTCGCGTCTTCGCGCAGCCTCAACGCCTACTACCTCGCCGCCCTGGCGCCGCCGATCGCGGCGCTCTGCGGGCTGGGGTTCGCCCTGGCGTGGAGCCGGCGGGAGCGGCGTTCGACCCAGGTCGTCGTGGGCGCCACCGTGGCCGCTGGCGCCGCCTACGCCCTCTCGCTCGTCCCCGCCGGTGCGGGCGTCCGTCCCTGGGTCGTGGTGACGACGCTCGGGGTGGCCCTGGCCGCGCTCGTCACCCTGGGCTGGTCGCTGGCGGGCCGCGGCGGGCGCAATGTGTCTGGACTCGGGATGGTCCTCTCGGCAGCGGCGTTGCTCGTCGGCTCGGCCTGGACCGCGGGGACGGTCGTCGCGGCCGAGCTGGGGCCGTTCGACACCCCGTACCAGGCGGCATCGGTCACCGCGAGCACCCACGCCTCCCGGGCCTCGTCGGAACGCCTGGCCGCCGCCCTCCAGGCGGCGGCGGACCGCCTCCCGGCGTCGGTCAGTGTGATCACCAGCGAGACGTCGGCCGGCTCGTCGGTCCCCATCCTCGACACCGGCCGCGAGTTCCTACCCGTCGGCGGCTTCACCGGACGCGTGCCCAGCCCGACCTTGGCCCAGTTCGTGCGCGACGTGCACCAGGGCCGCATCGCGCTCGTGCTCGCTGCCGTGGCGCCCCGGACCCGCAACCCCGACATGCGTTGGGCGGAGGCTCACTGCCGGCCGCTGGACTACCGGGGCCCGGACAGCACCATTGCCGGGCGAGCCATGCGCTTCTTCGAGTGCACGCCGGCCGACGCCGGAGGCTGACCGCTCCAGGCCCGCACCGGACCCGCGGAGAGGGCGCGCTCAGACGTCGAGGAAGCGACGGATGGCGATGGCCGAGCCGATCGTGCCGATGGCCATGCCGACGAGGACGACCACGACGTTGGTCAGGAGGACCTCGGAGCCCGACATGTGCATCGCCGTGAGGAGGTTGTCGTTGTTACCCCCGCCGGCGTGGTTGATGAAGAGGTACATCCCGTAGACGACGACGGCGGCCAGCAGGGAGCCGATGAGCCCTTGGAGCAAGCCCTCCGACATGAACGGGACGCGGATGAACCAGTTGGTGGCCCCGACCAGCTTCATGACCGAGACCTCGCGCCGGCGGGCGAAGATCGCCATGCGGATCGTGTTGAGGATGAGGACGGCGGCGGACACGATCAGGATCACCGCTACCGAGAGGCAGACCCACTTCGAGACGTTGATGAACGTCTCCTCGTTCTTGATCGTCTGCTGCGGTTCGGTGACGGTCTTGACGCCGGGCGCGCCGTGAAACGTCTTGACGACGAGCGCGGCGTCGGACAGCGCGATCGGCTTGCACCAGAACGACGTCGGCATGGCGTCCTTGGTCGTCGCCTGGAAGACGTCAGTGCTCAGGAGCTTGCGGGCTTCGGCGTAGTTCTTGGCCTTGTCCCAGTACTGGCAGGGCTGGACCACGTAGTTGAGCTGCGCCAGCTCGGTCTTGACCGCCGCGATCTGCTGGTCGCTGGCGGCCGGCTCCATCCAGACCGTCACACTGGTACCGCGCTCGAGGGTGCCGGTGGCGTTGGCCGAGCCCTGGCGCAGGAGCAGCGCTGCCCCGACGAGAGAGAGCGAGACGGCGACCGTGAGGACGGCCGCCATCGTCATCAGCCGGTTGCGCCACAGGTTCGACGCGGTCTCGCGTACTACGTAGTCGACCGATACCGCCACGTCAGGCCATGCCTCCCGCGGCGGCCTCCACCGTCTGCGCCGAGCCGTCGAAGCCGTAGACCCCGCGGGCCTGGTCGCGGATCACGGCGCCGTTGCTCAACTCGAGGACACGCCGGCGCATCTTGTCGACGAGTACCTCGTCGTGCGTCGCCACCACGACCGTGGTCCCCGTACGGTTGATGCGGTCGAGCAGCTGCATGATCCCCTGGCTGGTTTGCGGGTCGAGGTTCCCGGTGGGCTCGTCGGCCAACAGGATCAACGGGCGGTTCACGAAGGCCCGTGCCACGGCCACGCGCTGCTGCTCCCCGCCCGAGAGCTCGCCTGGGAGCCGATCGCGCTTGTTGGCCAGCCCGACCAGGTCGAGCACCTGGGGCACCTGGTTGGCGATCACGTGGCGGGGGCGGCCGATGACCTCGAGGGCGAAGGCCACGTTCTCGAACACGTTCTTGTTGGGCAGCAGCCGGAAATCCTGGAAGACGCAGCCGATGTTGCGGCGCAGGTAGGGCACACGCCACTTGGGCAGCTCGACGATGTTGCGCCCGGCCTCGAGTATCTGACCCGAGTCGGGCAATTCCTCGCGCAGGAGGAGCCGGATGAACGTCGTCTTGCCCGATCCGGACGCGCCGACCAGGAAGATGAACTCGCCCTTCTCGATCTGGACGTTGACGTCGCGCAGGGCGACGGTAGACCCCTTGTAGGTCTTGGTGACGTTTACGAATTCGATCATGGCTCGGTGACTTCGGGCACAGGTGGAGGGGTGATACCCCCGTTGGCCTCCCCGAAACCAAGGCCAAGCCTACCGACTCTGGGTCGCGCGGATGAGTCACCCGCCCGCCGCAGGTCACGGACGTCCGGGCCGCCCCACCCCTGCCCCATCCGCTGCTCCGCCCCTCGGCTCCCCTCGTCCGGCGCCCTGGCACGGGCCGGCGCCGTCACGTGACGTCGGCGTTAGCGAACGTCGTGCCGGGAACTAGGTGCCCGTCTCCCGGCGGCGGCGGAGCTCCGCCTCCATGAAGGCGTCGAGGTCACCGTCGAGCACCGCGTCGACGTTCCCCGTCTCGCGGTTGGTGCGCAGGTCCTTGACGAGCTGGTAGGGCGCCATGACGTAGGAACGGATCTGGTTGCCCCAGGCGTTGTCCACGCGCTCACCGCTGAGCGCGGCGAGCTCGGCCTGGCGCTCGGCCCGGGCGCGCTCGGCCAGCTTGGCCCCGAGGATCTGCAGAGCCTTGGCCTTGTTCTGGTGCTGGCTGCGCTCGTTCTGGCACGAGACCACAATGCCGGTCGGCAGGTGGGTCAGGCGCACGGCCGAGTCCGTCTTGTTGACGTGCTGGCCGCCCGCACCCGACGAGCGGTAGGTGTCGATGCGGAGATCCTTCTCGTCGATGTCGACCTCGGAGGACACGTCCTCGAGAAACGGCGTCACGTCCAAGGAGGCGAAGCTCGTCTGTCGACGGTGCTGCGAGTCAAAGGGCGACATGCGCACCAGGCGGTGCACGCCGCGCTCGGTCGCGAGCAGCCCGTAGGCGAATCGCCCGTGGACGATGAAAGTGGCAGAGAGCAGCCCCGCCTCCTGTCCCTCGGTGGCTTCGTCCACCTCGACGCTCAAGCCCCGGCGCTCGGCCCAGCGCTGGTACATGCGCAGCAGCATCTCGGTCCAGTCTTGCGCGTCGGTCCCACCGGCACCCGCGTGCACCTCGCACACCGCGTCGAGCTCGTCGTAGTCACCCGAGAAGAGCGACAGCAGCTCGAGCGCGCCGAGCCGCGACCCGATGGCGTCGACCGTGTCGACGAGCTCGGCGTCGAGGGCGACGTCGTGCGCCCCAGCCGCCACCGACTCCTCGGTCAGCTCGAGCAGGGCGTGGGCGTCGTCGAGAGCCCGGCGCAGCTCGGCCAGCTGCTCGAGGTCGGCCGACACCCGCCCCAACTCCTTGGTGACCGCCGTGGCACGGTCGGGGTCGTCCCACAGGTCCGGCTGAGCCACCGCCGCGTCGAGCTCGGCTCGTCTGGCCTCGAGCTTGTCCCGACCCAGGTAGCGCTCTGCCTCGGCCAGCCGGCCCCCCAGCGCTTCGAGCTCGGATGAGAAGTCGCGGGGTGCCTCGGCCGCCGGCCCGTCAGGCGGCGCCATGGCAGAACTTGAACTTCTTGCCGCTCCCGCACCAGCACGGGTCGTTGCGCCCAATCTTCTCGTGCTGCTCCTTGACGATCGGCACGAGCGAGTCGGGGTCGGGTGCGGCCGGCCGCTTGACCTGGGCCTTGGCCGACTTCCCGCCACCGGGTGCGCTGCCGTTGCCGCCATCGGGTTGGGCCAGGGCGGCGGTCTGGGCGGCGATGTTGGTACCCCCCTCGGCCAGCAGCACACCGGCCAGAGCCCCGGTCTCGGCCACGGGGTCCTCGGCGGCTGCGTAGACGGCCCGGTCCAGATCGGGCTCCGCCGCGGCCGGGGCCACCGCTTCGACGTGGAGGATGTAGCGCAAGTAGTCGTTGTCGATGACCTCCATCAACTGGCCGAACATGGAGTACCCCTCCTGCTGCCAGGCGTTGAGGGGGTCAGCCTGGACGGTCCAACGCAGGTGGATGCCGTCCTTGAGGTTGTCCATCTCGGCCAGGTGGTCCCGCCAACGGGCGTCCATGATCTGCAGGTAGACGTCCCGCTCGATCTGGCGCATCGTCTCGGCGCCCCCGGGCATGGCCACGGCGTGTGCCTCGTAGTACTCCAGGACCTCCTCGACGATGGACTCGACGAGGTCCTCCGTGGTGGCGGCCTGCGCGAGGTCGTCGACGGTGAACTTCGTGGGGTAGTAGAGCATCAGCCCGTCGACGAGGGACTTGAGGTCCCAGTCCTCTTCGAATTCCGTCGGGCAGTGCTCGGCGACCAGCTTCTCGACCATGCCGGCCAGCAGGTCCTCGGTGTGCTCCTCGAGGTCCTCGCCGTCGATGATCTGCAGGCGGCGCTCGTAGATCACCTTGCGCTGCTGGTCCATCACCTCGTCGTACTTGAGGGCGTCCTTGCGGATCTCGGCGTTGCGGGCCTCGACCGTGTTCTGGGCCCGCTCGATCGCCTTGGCCACCGTCTTGGACTCGATTGGCATGTCGTCGGGCAGGGTCCGGCCCATGACCCAGCTCATGGCGCCGGTGGCGAAGAGGCGGAGCAACTCGTCGTCGAGGCTCAGGTAGAAGCGGCTCTCGCCGGGATCTCCTTGGCGCCCCGAACGGCCTCGAAGCTGGTTGTCGATGCGCCGGCTCTCGTGGCGCTCGCTGCCCAGCACGTAGAGACCGCCGACCTTTCGCACCCCCTCGCCCTCGGCGCGGCAGCGCTCCTCGAGCTCGCGCTGGTGCCGCTCGACCTCGGCCTGCCCCTCCTCGGTGTCGAGGTCGACGCCCTCAGCGGCCAGCTCGTGCTGGGCCAGCAGTTCGGCGTTGCCGCCCAGGATGATGTCCACACCGCGGCCGGCCATGTTGGTGGCGACAGTGACGGCGCCCAACCGCCCGGCCTGCGCCACGACCTCAGCCTCCCGGAAGTGCTGCTTTGCGTTGAGGACGTTGTGCCGGATGCCGCGCTTGTCGAGCAGCCGCGACAGCAACTCGGACTTCGCCACCGAGGCCGTGCCGATCAGGATCGGCTGGCCCATCTCGTGGCGCTCCACGATGTCCTCGACCACCGCGTTGAACTTCGCGTCCTCGGTCTTGAATACGAGGTCGGCCTCGTCCAGGCGGATCATCCCCCGGTTGGTCGGGATGGGGACCACGGGGAGGCCGTAGGTGGAGGCGAACTCACCGGCCTCGGTCTCCGCCGTCCCGGTCATGCCGGACAACTTCTCGTACATCCGGAAGTAGTTCTGCAGCGTCACGGTGGCCCAGGTGTGATTCTCCTCCTTGATGGCCACACGCTCCTTGGCCTCGACCGCCTGGTGGAGCCCGTCCGACCACCGCCGCCCTTCGAGCGTCCGCCCGGTGAACTCGTCGACGATCTTCACCTCGCCGCTCGCGACCAGATAGTCCTTGTCCCGCTTGTAGAGCTCCTTGGCGGTCAGGGCCTTGGTCAGCTGGTGCACGTAGTTGACGGACACGGAGTCGTAGATGTTCTCGACACCGACCGCTTTCTCCACCTTCTCGATGCCCGACTCGAGCGGGACGACCGTCCGCTTCTCCTCGTCGACCTCGTAGTCCTCGTCGCGCCTGAGCGTGCGGGCGATGGAGGCGAACTGGTAGTAGAGCTGCGCCGCCTCGTCAGCCGGACCCGAGATGATCAGCGGCGTACGGGCCTCGTCGATCAGGATTGAGTCGACCTCGTCCACGATGGCGAAGACGTGCCCGCGCTGGGCCATGAGGTCGCGCGACCGGGTCATGTTGTCCCGCAGGTAGTCGAATCCGAATTCGTTGTTGGTTCCGTAGGTGACGTCCGCCGCATAGGCGGCGCGTTTGAGTTCCGGGTCGTCGATGTCGGGCCCGATGCGGCCGACCGACAACCCGAGCCAGCGGTGGACCCGCCCCATCCACTCCGAGTCACGGGTGGCCAGGTAGTCGTTGACCGTCACCATGTGGACACCACGGCCGTCGAGGGCGTTGAGGTAGGCGGGCAGGGTGGAGACGAGCGTCTTGCCCTCCCCGGTCTTCATCTCGGCGATCCAACCGAAGTGCAGTGCCATGCCGCCCATCAACTGGACGTCGAAGTGGCGCTGCCCGAGGACGCGCCATGCCGCCTCGCGCACCACGGCATAGGCCTCGACGAGGAGGTCGTCGAGGGACTCCCCCTGGTCGAGGCGCTCCTTGAACTCCACCGTCTTGTGGGCCAGGGCGTCGTCGTCGAGCCCTTGCAGCTCGGACTCGAGGGCGTTGATGAGCGGCACCAGCTCGGTCAGGCGCCTGACCTTCTTGCCTTCACCGGCGCGCAGGACCTTCGTGAACACGCTCATGGATGGCCGATCCTACCGGCCCGGGCGCCACGGGAGCCGCCACGAGTGACAGGGCCGTCCCGTGGGCTGCGTACGGCTGACCTGGTCTTTGACCCCACACTCGCCTGCTGCAAGGGTGACGCGCCGGTGCCGGCGGCACGGCGGCACGCCGCCGTGCCCAACGGCACCATGGTGGCGCGCATCGCCTCGTCTCCGCCCGCCCCCGACAGCCGGGGGCCCGGGCGGGCAGGGCTTACATCTAAGCCGCACCATGATCAGCGACCACAAGTCGCCTTACGTGGGTCGTTTCGCCTGCGACTGGCCTCGACTTTCAACCACAGACCCGCACGCAGCCCTCGCCGATCCTACGTCGGCCCCGGCCCCGGACGCGCCGAGCGGCCCGGCGGGTGGGAACGGACCCGAACGGACCCGAACGGAACCCAGCCGTGGGCCGACGGCATCATGACGGCGTCATGACGGAACGGGGTCGTCGCTCGTCGCCCGCCCAGAACGGTCCCGGGCCGGGGTTCAGTCGCCGGCGGCAGCCCCGCAGACCGTCTCGACCAGCAGGCGGCTCACCACGTAGGGGTCCATGTTGGCGTTGGGGCGCCGGTCCTCGAGGTACCCCTTCTTGTTCTGGGCCACCTGCCACGGGATCCGGATGGAGGCCCCGCGGTCGCTGGTGCCGTAAGTGAACTGCGTGTAGTGGGCCGTCTCGTGGGCGCCGGTCAGGCGGCTCTCGATGCCGATGCCGTAGTTGTCGACGTGCTCTTCGACGCGCTTCCCGAGGGCCTCACAGCCGGCGATGATGGCGTCCCAACCGCCGTCCTCTCGCATGGCCTTCGTTGAGAAGTTCGTGTGGGCCCCTGCGCCGTTCCAGTCACCGAGGACCGGCTTGGGCTCAAGGGTGGCGTAGGTGTCGAAGTCCTCGGCGATGCGGAACAGCAGCCAGCGGGCAACCCAAAGCTGGTCGCCGATCAGTGGCGGCGGGAGGATGCCGATCTGGAACTCCCACTGCCCCATCATGACCTCGGCGTTGGTGCCCTCGATGCCCAGCCCGGCCTTGAGGCAAGCGGCCGTGTGCGCCTCGACGATGTGGCGACCGGGCATCTTGTCGCCGCCCACGCCGCAGTAGTACGGCCCCTGCGGTGCCGGGAACCCGGCCTCGGGCCACCCCAGCGGACGCCCGTACTGGAAGAAGGTGTACTCCTGCTCGATGCCGAACAAGGGCTCGTCGGCGGCGTACTTCTCGGCAGTCTCGACGCAGGCGCGACGCATGTTCGTCGAGTGGGGGGTGAAGTCAGGGTGCAGGACCTCGCACAGGACCAGCTTGTCAGTGGCGCCCCGGAGCGGGTCGGGGCAGGTGAAGACCGGCTGGAGCACGCAGTCTGAGGAGCTGCCCTCGGCCTGATTGGTGCTCGAGCCGTCGAAGCCCCAGATGGGGGGCTCTTTGCCGTCCTCGACGATCTTGGTCTTGCTCCGGAGCAGCGGGGAGGGCTCCGTCCCGTCGATCCAGATGTACTCGGCCTGGTAGCTCATGATTCTCCTGTGTCCCCTTCTCCGGGTTTCTCCTGGTCAGCAGGTCGAGCACGGGTACGACCCGCGCCGGCGGGCGCCGTGCTCCCGCCCTGCCCGCTGTAGTTTCGCCGGACCCTATTTCGCCGCCGTATCGGTTGTGTGAACCGACGATGAAATCCTCGGCACCCGGGTCCGGCGGCCACGGTAGCCCGCACGGGCCCCGGGCGCGCCGGGAGGGCCGGGTCCACGACCCGGCCCTCCCGTTCCCCACCGAAGGGGTGCCGCCCTCACGGACGGCGTGATCTCGTCGCCGGGCGGCCTGCCCGCCCGGCGACAGCGCTCAGCAGGTCGAGCCGTTCAGCCCACCCACGCAGTTGTTCGCGCTGCTGAAGAGACCGGAGATGCCGCCACCGAGCGCCGCCACGGCCACGACCGCGACGACCGCGATCAGACCGACCAGCAGCGCGTACTCCACCATGGAAGCGCCACGCTCGGTCCGCGCCCGCTCGAGCAACGAACCGTGCGCGATGCGGACCGCAGTGAACGCATGTACGAAGATTCCCACCATTGACCTCTTCTCCCCTCTTGCCCCGTAACGAGCCCGGAAATCGGGCGTCGTCCCTCTCCTTCATCATCGGCGACTTGCCGTCCTCACTCCATAGGACCTTTGTACCTGTTCGTCTGGGAACACGATGAGAAGGACGGACTGGGGCGGACCGGAAGCACCGTGGTGCGCTCAGAACGAACCGGTGCGACCGACAGACACCGGTGCGACCGACGGACACCGGTGCGACCGACAGACACCGGTGCGACAACGCGAAGCCCAACCCCGAAAACGACAGCGGGCTGGGCCGGCTTCCGCCGACCCAGCCCTACTGTCATCCCATTGGGGAAGGGGGAATTTTCCCTCTAGGGAAGCATTGCGTCGCTTGGCGAAGCGACGCCGTGCCGGCTAGCAGGTGCTGCCGTTGAGGCCCCCGACGCAGTTGTTGGCGCTGCTGAACAGGCCCTTGATGCCGCCTCCGAGGGCCGCCACCGCGACGACCGCCACGACCGCGATCAGACCGACGAGCAGCGCGTACTCCACCATGGAGGCGCCACGCTCGGTCCGAGCACGCTCGAGCAGGTTGCTGTGGAAGCCACGCACCGCGAAGAACGCATTGAGAAACAGTTCCGTCATTCCTTCTTCCCCTTCTCTGACCCCAAGGAGTTCGAACCCGTTGTTCGATCCTCCGACTTCATTGTCGGTTTGGCGCCGGGCCGACTCCATAGTCATTAAGGACCAATTGCGCAGGGCCGATTGTCAGTCGGTGGTCACTCGATCGTGACCAGTCCCATGACGACGGCGCGCACCAGCGCGTGCGTGCGGTTCGTCACGTCGAGCTTCTGGAAGATGGCTGCGAGATGGTTCTTAGTCGTCTTCGGACTGATATACAGCCGCTGCGAGATTTCGCCGTTCGTGGCACCCTCGGCCAGCAGCTGCAGCACCTCGAGCTCGCGCTGTGTCAGCGACCACGGTCCCCACTGCCGGTCGTCGTCACGTCGCTGGGACGGGACGTCGGGATCGCCGTAGTCGTCGGCGCGTATGTCGAGCTCGTCACGCGTGAGTGTGGCCTGCGCGCTGCGTAGCCCCTCAGCCCGGTGGACCGTCGTGCTGGCTGACGGACCGGATACCGACACCTGCGCGTAGAAGGCCCACCCGGGCATCCTGCGCACCGCGACAGCTGGCGCCTGTTCCACCGTGGGCCACAGGATCGCCGAAGCAGTGTTGGCCATTCCTCCCCCTCTTCCACCCCGGCCAGTTGACCGGGGTGGCCTCCGTCTCCACCGCATCGCAGTGGAAATTCCCAGGTCATTGTACCTTTTACGGCACAAGTGCACGTGGCTGCCCGATTGCTGCCCGGGTGCGACCACCCCAGGAACGGACAATTCTCCCTGGGGGATCAGCCTCCGTGGAAGGCGTGCTTGATCGGCCCCACGATCGGGCCCAGCACGACGATGAGGATGGCCGGGAGGAAGCACAAGGCGAGCGGGAAGAGGATCTTCACCGGCACCTTGGCCGCCTTCTCACGGGCCCGCTGTCGGCGCTTGTCGCGCATCTCGTCGGCCTGCGCCTGCAGCACGCGGCCAATCGGCAGTCCGAGTGCGTCCGCCTGCGACAACACGACGGCGAAGGTCACCAGGTCGTCGATGTCCGTTCGCAGCTTCATGTTCTCGAGCGCGTCGTGGCGTGACAAGCCGAGCTCCATCTCGCGCAACGTGAGGCGCAGCTCGTGGCAGACCGGCGACTCAAATCGCGCGCACGACACCTGCATGGCCTGCTCGAGACCGAGGCCGGCGGCCACGGAGATCGTCATGAGGTCCAGCAGGTCCGGCAGGTCGTTCGTCACCTGCTCACGTCGCGCCTTGATCCGGTGCCGCAGCCACCAGCTCGGGGCCAGGCCGCCGAGGATGGGCAGCATGAACAGCAACACGAGTCCGTACTTGACCGATACGGCACCGCTGATGAGCGCCACCAGGCCGATGCCGATGCCCAGCAGTACGGACCCGACCTGCATAGCGACGAACTCTTCCGCCCGGACCGTGCCCGTTAACCCCGCCTTGAGCAGGTCGGCGTGTACTCGGTCGGTCTCGCTCGAGGGATACAGGCGCGAGAGGCTGTGGCGCAGCGTCCCAAGCATCGGCCCGAAGATGCGGGTGAGCAGCGGCGTCTGTACGCGCTCGATGACCGGTGGGGCGTCGGCGTAGAACTCCGCCTCCGACCCGAGCGACCGGATGAACTCGAGCCGCTGCGTGGTCCGGTGCGTGTGCCAGGCGGCCGCGGCGATGCCGGCCAGCCCGACCGCCATGAGCGTGATTCCCACCAACGGGACGATGTAGGCCGCGTCCATGTGCCCTCCCTCCGCTCAGACCTTGATGTTGACCATGCGCCGGACGATCCAGAACCCCAGCGCCATCAGCCCAGCCGTGCCGATGAGGACGATCAGTCCGGCGCCGTGAAGCATGGGCTGGAGGTAGCCGGGATCCTTCATCTCGAGCGCCACCACCAAGAAGATCGGGATGGCGAAGAGCACGTACCCCGACATCCGGCCCTCGGCCGACAGGGTCTGGACCTCACGGCGGACCTCCTGCCTCGTCCGCATGAAGTCGGCCAGCGTGTGCAGGATGGGCGCCAGCCGGCCTCCGGTCGACTGCTGAATGCGCACGGCTTCGACGGCCCACTTGAGGTCCTCGACCCCGGAGCGCTCGGCCATGTTCTCGAGGGCCACCACCAGGTCCGAGCCCACCGCCACCTCCGCCATGACCCGGTCGAGCTCTGTCGACAGGGGTGGCTTGGCGTCGCGGCGGTACATGTCGATCGACCGCTGGAAGGTCTGGCCCCCCTCGACGGAGGCCGCCATGAGCGCCAAGGCGTCAGGCAGTTGCTCTTGCATCTGCTTGATCCTCTTGTTGGCCCTCCTCCCCGGCAAGAGCCAGGACACCCCGGCCACCAGGGCGATGGCGATCAACGAGCCGAACCGGGGAATCGACCATGATCCCCGCGACCACGGCCAGCATGAAGGCGATCGCCCCGCTGATCACGATGTACTCGCCTGCTCGCAGCGGCATGTCCGCCCGCTCGAGGCGCCGCTCCAGAGCACCGGTGGTGTCGATCCTTCCGAACAGGCCCGAGATGCGGACCGTCAGCGCCGAGAGCTCGCCGTGCTCGGGTGACTCGCTCACCACCTCGACGGGAACGCTCGCCGTCCCCATGGTGTCGTCGAGGATCTGCGCCAGCGTGCGCTGCTTGGTGCGCACGCGCATGATCAGGGCCACGACGGCCAGGGAGAGCCCGGCGCCGATGAGCACCGCGGCGGCGAACGCCCCGGCGCTCCCCGAGCTGAGTTGCAGCGAGGCCAGTACCACCGGACCCCTACTTCCCGTCCCGCCGGCGGGCCAGCATCTCGTAGAGCTCCTCGGAGGGCGGCTCGACCACCCGCCCGGGCCGGGCCGGCCGGTGGTGACGGCCGCCCGGCCGCTCCGAGGCGAACGCCGCCTCGTTGCGGAAGATGTGCGCCGGCACCTCGATCCCGTTGGTCGACAGCTCGTCGAGGATCTTCGGGCGCAGGCCCGTGGGCACGAGCCGGCCCATGCCCTCGTGAGTGTCCACCCGGTGGAAGATGTCCTGGAGGAGCACGGTGTCGCCCTCCATGCCCTGGATCTCGGTGATGGAGTGCACCACCCGGGGCCCGCCCGCGGTCCGCTGGAGCTGCACCAGGAGCCCGACGGCCATGACGATCTGCTCGCGGATGGCGCGCTGGGGAAGTTCGACGCCGCCCATCATGACCATGGTCTCCAACCGGCCGAGCAACTCCCGCGGCGTGTTGGCGTGGACGGTGGTCATGGAGCCGGCATGGCCCGTGTTCATGGCCTGGAGCATGTCGAGGGTCTCCGAGCCGCGGCACTCACCGACGATGATCCGGTCGGGCCGCATCCGCAGCGAGTTGCGCACGAGGTCGCGGATGCGCACCTCGCCAGACCCTTCGGCGTTGGACGGACGGGTCTCGAGGGTCACCACGTGTGCCCCTTGGATCTGGAGCTCAGCGGACTCCTCGATCGTGATCAGGCGCTCCCCGTCCGGGATGAAGTTCGACAGGACGTTCAGCATGGTCGTCTTGCCGGTACCGGTCCCGCCCACCACAACCATGGAGATCTTGCCCCGGACGCACGCCTCGAGGAACACCGCGGCGTCAATGCTCAGCGAGCCCATGTTGATGAGGTCCTGCATGAGGAAGGCCCGGTCGGGGAACTTCCGGATGGTCAGGACGGGACCGCGCAGGGCCAGTGGCGGGACGATGGCGTTGATGCGGGAGCCGTCAGCCAGACGGGCGTCGACCATCGGGGACGCCTCGTCGACCCGGCGGCCAACCGCGTGCACCATGCGGTCGATGATGCGGCGGTACTGGTCGTTCGAGGTGAAGGAGACCTCGCTGCGCTCGATCCGGCCCTTGCGCTCAATCCAGATCTCGTCGTAGGCGTTGCACATCACCTCGGTGATGGAGTTGTCCGAGAGCAGCGTCTCGAGGGGGCCGTAGCCCAGGGAGTCCTCGAGGATCTCGTCCACGAAGCGCTGGCGCTCGATCGGCGAGATCCCGAGGTCCTCACGTTCGATGATCTCGTTGACCGTCGAACGGACCTTGTCGCGCAGCTCGTCGGGCGACAGGTTCGCCGCCGTCGGGCCGATCTCCGCCAGAACGATGGCCTGGACCTTCTGCTTCGACGATCGCCAGGTCTCTTCCAGTGCTGTCCGGTCGGACGACCTTCGCATCGGATGGCCCTTGGTCCCCGGTGGGCCCAAGGGGCTCGGCTGGACCGCCGGGCCACCGGGGTCGCCGGCCCGGCGGTTCCGCGGCGGACCGGGAGCCTGCTCCTTCGCCGCCGCCTCCTCGGCGGTGGCACCGCCCGCGGCGGCCAGCTTCTCGGACAGGTTCATCGGCCTCAGGCCTTCTCGAGCTCGGGCACCTTGGCGGTGCGGCCCTTCTTGCGCCGCCAGAAGCCGCTACGCGACCCTTCGATCTCGGCCGTGCCCTTGGCGGCGCCGAGGACGGGTGTCACGTCGCCGGACACCAGCTGCGTCATGCCCACGGCGAGCTTCTTGCCGATCTCGGAGTTGGCGGCGGAGACGAGGGCCGGACGACCCTTGTTGATCGACTTCATGGCCTCTCTGGAATACGGCAGCACCGAGATGATCTTGTTGTCCAGTACCTCCTGAACGTCATTGATGTCGATGCCGACGTCGTCCTCCACCTTGTTCAGCACCACGCCGATGGAGTCGCTGTTGATGCGCAGCTTCTCGAGCGTGCTGAGGAAGACACGCATGTTCCGGATGCTCGGGAGGTCGAGCGTGACCATGCACAAGACGCGTGTCGAATGGTCGAAGGCGGCCAGGACGATCTCGGACAGCTGGGCCGGGGTGTCGACCACGATGTAGTCGAACTGGCGGCGTAGCGCGCCCATGACCTTGTAGACGTCCTTGGGCGCGATCATGTCGGCGTCGGCGGGGCTGAACGGTGCCGCCAGGACGGAGAACCCCAGCTCGTGCTCCTCGAGGAACTCCGTCACGTGCTCCTCGAGGTCGTCGTCGTCCACCGGCTCGCGCGAGAGCAGATCCGAGATGGTGAACCGCGGCCGCAGGTGGAGCGCCGTCGAGACCTCGCCGAACTGCAGGTCGAGATCGACCAGGCACACGCGCTGGTTGGTCTGCGACGCCAGGTAGCAGGCCAGGTTTGTGGCGTAGAACGTCTTGCCGCACCCGCCGCTCGAAGAAGCGACCGTGAACACCTCGGCGAACTGGGGGCGCTCGACCGTGACGCCCTGGCTGACCACGGGCAGGCTCGGGCTCGAACCCTGGGCCGAGACATCGGAGATGTCGAAGGCGCGCTTGAGCGCGGCAGCCAGCTGACGCTTGCTGGTCGGGTACTCGACCAGCTCCACCGCCCCGGTGCGCACGATGTCGCCCAGGCTGGCCCTCGGCTTGGGACCCAGGGCCAGGACGACCGCCGGCACGGCCGACGTCGTCCGCAGGCTGGAGAGGCGGGCCATGCCGGCGTGGCTGTCGAAGACGGGCCCAGCCACGAGTACGTCGATCGGGCCGTGCTCACGGACCTCGTCCACCACGTCGCTCACGTTGCTCGAGGTGACCACGTCATACCCGGGGCCAAGCGAGGCTTCGATGGCCCGGCTGAGCGCGGGCGACCGGCTGATGACCAGGATGCGACGCGTGCTCATGGCGCACCTGCCGTCTGGTCAGTGCCGATGCACTGGTTCGCCGCCGGCGGATTGGCGTCTTGCTGGGTCTGCACCACCGAGATCGACTCGTTCTGCGAGAGGAACTCGATGGAGCGGGCCTGGCCCGGGTCGACCGCAAGCAGGATCGTCTCGGAGGTCGGTATCGTCCGCCCGCTGTTGGTCTTGTGACCGGCGAAGGACGGGACCGTGCTCTGGACGTCCAGCACCTCGATGTTCGCCATGGCCAGCTCGGTGCACGGGAGCGGGAGCGTCGCTGACGGCCCACTGTTCGTGGACACCTTGGTGATGTTGGCGTACACGTCGACCCGCGACCCCGGCTGCAGGTAGCCGGCCAGGCCCTGCGTCCCGGTCAGCGTGACCGTGACCGCGTTGAGGCCGTTCGGCACCGAGATCGCCGACGTGCTCGCCGTGAGCTGGCTCGAGCTGATGGCCTGCCCCTTCTTCACCGACTGGGTCAACACCTCGTTGGTCAGACCCGAGAGCGAACCGAGGTCGGTCGCCGTTGCGTCTTTGGCCGGGATCGGCTCGATCGCCACCAGGCCGTTGGAGACCATGGAGTCACCCGTGGTCCCGGCCGCGATGTTGCCCTTGGCCACGACCACCGACGTCACCGTCGGCACGACGGAGTTGACACCGGTACCCGCGTGCTTGCTCGCGCCCTCCACACTGGCGAACGCGATCACGCTGCCGGCCAGGAACAGCAGTACGCCGATGGCCACCAGTATGAGCGTCTGTTTCTTCACAGAGCATTCCCCCTCTCAGACCGACGAAGTCGCGTGGAAGTCGTGTGACTCCGTGCCGAGTGTGATGGTCGAGCCGACCATCACGGCCCGCCACGCATCGGCCCCGCCGTAGATCCGCTTGGAGGGTACGACGCGACCGGTCAGACGTACATAGGTCCTTCTGACCATTCTCCGAACCGGCGCCCCTGGTGGAGGCGCCAAATGGTCCATATGTCCTATGTACCGGTGCGATGGCGCGGCCCAGAATCACAGCGGGTGTCGTGCGGGGGCGCGTCGGCAGGAATTGTGCTTCAGGAGACGGCGCAGTCGCCCGAGACACAGAGGAGGGGGTCGCGTTGGGACCGCGCATGTGGAGCGTTCCGAAGATTCTGCAGCGTGGGCCTCACGATCACGAACGCGGCGCGGAGATGGTGGAGTTCGCCTTCGTGGTCGTCCTGCTGATCGCGCTGCTCTACGGAATCATCACCTACGGCCTGATCCTCGCCGCGCAGGCCACGGTCACCCAGGCCGCCGCCGACGGGGCCCGGGCCGGCATCATCTCGTCCACGACGGCAGTGGCCACCGCGCAGGCGCAGGCCGGCACCGACGTGGGCTGGATGAACAAGGGAGCCTGCGGCACGTCGGGCACGACCATCACGTGCGTGGCCACCGTCATCCCCTGCCCCTCCAACGGCAACAACAACTGCCTCAAGGTGACCGTCACGTACAACTACGGCACCGCACCCCTGTTCCCCGAGCTGCCCGGCCTCGGCGTGATCACGCCGTCGACTATCTCGTCGACCAACGTCCTCCAGCTCACCAGCCCGAGCTCGTAGGTGCGGCCCATGGGAAGGATCCGACGGGCCCTGCGCCGGCGCCGCGGCAACGAGCGTGGTGCCACCCTCGTCTTCACGGCGGTCAGCATGGTCGCGCTGCTCTGGGCCGGGGCCCTGGGAGTCGACGTCGGCTTCAGCGTCTACGGGAGCCGCCAGGCCCAGGCCATGGCCGACACGGCGGCGCTCGACCTGGCCCGCTACATCAACATCGCCGACGTGCAGAGCACCAACGCGCTGGTGCAGAGCTACCTCGACGGCAAGGCCAGCGGTGTCCTCACCGACAACTCCTCGAACGCCACCTTGACGGTGACGGCCGGTCTGTGGCTCAACGGCGCCTGGTCCGTCCCTACTTTGGGCTGCGCGCCGACGACGCCGCCCGCGGCCAACGCGTGCAACGCCGTGATGGTCTCGGCCACCCAGAGCGTGCCCCAGATCTTCTTCGGCAGTTCCAACCTGCTCAGCAGCCACAGCGGGGCGAGCGCCACCACCATCGCCGCCGTGACCCCCGAGACGGCTTTCACCGTCGGCTCGTACCGTTTCGACTCGACCGGCGACCCTCCGAACCCACAGCAGGCCGGCGTGCTCAACGTCATCCTGAGCCAGCTGGGCACACCGGCGAGCGTGAGCGCCGCCGGCCTGCAAGGGATGAGCAACACCTTCGTGACCCTCAACCAGCTGATCGCGGCCTCGGGCGGCCTCCTCACCGGGAGCAACGCCACGACGACGTCGCTCAGCGGAAGTCAATGGCTCACCATCTGGCGGACCGCCGTGGCCAACCAGGTGTCCCAGCTGAACTGCGGAGCGTCGCCGACACCGAGCCCGTGCAACGCCGGCACGGCGCTGTCGTCGCTGACCTTCACGGGATCGAATTCCGTACAGCTGTGCCAGCTGGTCTCCGTAGACGGGTCGACGTGCGCCAGCGGGGTCCTCAGCACGCCCGGACTCTCGGCAAGCTTCGACGTGCTGCAGATGCTCACCACCGAGGCGGACGTGGCCAACGCGGGCAGCGGTTTCGATGTGACCTCGGCGCTCGGCATCACCGGTGTGACGTCGTCGATCCTCACCCTCACGGTCGGGCAGGTGCCCCAGGTCGGCTACGGGCCGGTGACGACGACGACCGCGTCCGCCGGCCAGATCACCGCCGACCTGAAACTCAACGTCCAGGGACAGGGCATCCTCGACATTCCCCTGTCGGCGGCCAGCGGCACCGCGACGCTCAAGACCGTCAACTGCTTCAACAACTCCATGACGTCGACGAAGGTCTCGGCCACAACGACGACGAACACGGCCGCGGTCACGCTGGGAGGCGCCTCGGTCGCCACCTTGAGCATCAGCGGGTACAGCGGTCCGCAGAAGAGCTTCGCGGCCGCGGTGGTACCGCCGACGGCCAGTACGTCGTCGGCTGACACCAACCCGATCACCGTCGGATCGAACAGCCCGACACTCTCGTACAGCGGGCTGAGCGGCTCGAGCCCGGTGTACAACCTCCTCACGTCCATCCTCCCGGGCGTCTACGGACCGGTGCTCCGGGCGGCGGGCGTCCCCGTAGGCGGGGCCGACGTGGCCGACCTCAGCACCAACTGCAACGCGGTATCGATCGTCCAATGAGCGACCCGGTGACGCTGATCGTCGGCGCCGTTGCGGGCGCGGCCGCCGGCTGGCTGCTGGCACCATTCACCCGGCGCCAGTTGGCGGCGTCGGTGGCCCGCTCGGCCGCCGACGGGACAAGTGAGGGGACCGGCGCCGGCGTGGCCGGCGTGGCCGGCGTGGCCCGCCCGTCAGTCGCCGCCGCCGTAGGCACGACGGGTCCGGGCACGGGCCAGGCGACCAGCCGCCTCGGCGGCGGGCTCGACGACGACCCCCGGGCCGGCGCGCCCGGCGCAGACCCATCTGCCGACGGCCCGGTGCGGATCACCCACCGTGAGCGGGTGGTGCTCGCCGTGGTCTCGGGGCTCCTTCCGGCCTATGTGCTCGGGCGCGTCGGGTGGTCCTCGGTGGCGCTCCCGCCGCTCCTCCTCCTGGTCGGCCTGGTCCAGCTCGCCTACTGCGACCTGGCGCGCCGGCTCCTGCCCAAGGCGATGGTGCACGCCCTCACGGCGGTCGTGGTCGCCGGCGGCATCGTCGTGGCCGGCGCGGGCAGCGAGTGGGAGCGCCTGGTGGTCGCCACCGTCAGCGCCGTGGCCTTCTTCACCCTGCTCTTCGTCATCAACTTGTTCAACCCGGACTGGCTGGCCTTCGGGGACGTGCGGCTGTCGTTCGTCGTCGGCTTCGGACTGGCCTGGGTCAGCCCCGTCGCGCTGCTCGAGGCGTTCCTCGTGGCCAACGTGGCGGCGGCCGTCGTCGGGTTCTTCCTGATCGCGGCGCACCGCGCCGGTCGGCGCTCCGCCGTGCCCTTCGGCCTCTATCTCGCCGCCGGCACCGCGTTCGTGCTGCTCACCTGGAGCTAGGAGGCGGCGAGCGGGGCGCCCGGCGCCACCAGCGGCCAGGGCATGGTCCGCTCGGCCACCAGGGCCAGGTCGAGCAGCAGTTCCTCGCGATGGTGCCCGGCCAGCACCTGCAGGCCCACGGGCAGCCCGTCGACCAGGCCGGCCGGGATGCTCACGGCCGGGCTGCCGTTGAGGTTGGAGGGCGCGGTCAGCGCGGCGGAGTTGAAGATGGCCCGGGCGAGGCCGACCTCGGCCACGAGATCGTGCCCGGGCACGGTGATCGGGGGCGGCCCCTCGGCGGCGAAGGCCACGTCGGGGTTGGTAGAGCAGAAGACGAAGTCCGCCTGCTCGAAGAGACCGGCCATGGCGTCGTTCAGCCGGCGCCGGTAGCGCTCGAGGGAGGCGGCGCGCTCGAGGTTGAAGCGCTGGCGTGCCATCTCGACCCCCGCCCGCATCTCGCGCGACAGCTCGTCCAGCCGGTCGGGGTAGGCGTCCCCCAGGCCGGCAACGAACGCGGGCTGATTGGCGTACGCCCACTCCGAGCGCAGCGGGGGCAGGGTCGGCACCACGGTGACGAGCCGCAGCTTGGCCGCGGCAGACAGCCGGGCCGCGGCCTCGACCACGACCGCGGCCACCTCGTCGCGCACGGTGGCGGTCCCGAGGTCGACCACGATGGCGGCCGTCATGCCCGACAGGTCGTACGTCCCCAGCGCGGCCTCCCACCCGCCCACCACGGGGAGGCTGAGCGGGTCGCGCGGGTCGAACCCGTTGCAGCAGTCGAAGTACCGCCCCGTGTCGCGCACCGAGCGTGACAAACACCCGA
Source organism: uncultured Acidimicrobiaceae bacterium (assembly GCA_963781955.1). Lineage (GTDB taxonomy): Bacteria > Actinomycetota > Acidimicrobiia > Acidimicrobiales > RAAP-2 > Bog-473. The sequence continues at coordinate 418,414 of CAWAHU010000001.1, read as the reverse complement.
GCACCGAGGTGAGCGGCCCGAGCTCGGCCGGCGGCCCCTTGGGCACCCGCCCGTAGGTTGCCTTGAGCCCGAACAGCCCGGTGAACCCGGCCGGGATCCGGATAGAGCCGCCACCGTCGCTCCCGGTCGCAATGGGCAGCAGCCCGCCCGCCACGGCGGCCGCGGTGCCGCCCGAGGAACCCCCAGGGGTGCGGGCCGGCTCCCACGGGTTGCGGGTGGTGCCGTGGAGCTCGGTCGATGTGCAGTTGATGCCGCCGAACTCACTGGCCGTCGTCTGGGCACACAGGACGGCGCCGGTGGCCCGCAGCCGGCGTACCGAGGTGTCGTCGCGCACCGCGACGCGCTCCTCGAAGAGCACGGATGCCTCGGTGTAGGGCCAGCCCTCGACCTGTTCGAGCTCCTTGACGCCCCAGGGGACGCCGCCGAACGGCCGGGTGACGTCGACCGCCCGCGCCCCGTCGCGCGCCCGATCGAAGTCCGTGTGGCTGAAGGCGTTGAGCGGTGAGGCCTCGATGGCCCCGATGCAGGCGTCGAGCGCCTCGAGGGGCGAGAGCCGCTTGGCCCGGAACTCGTCCACGAGTCCGCAGGCGTCACCCAGCCACGGTGCGCTCATCGCGCCGCACAGTACACGCGGGCGTGGGTAGCGTGCCTCGGTGAGGTGGCCGGGATGAAGACGTGGCAGCTGACGACACCCGCCCTGGTCGTGGACGCGTCGGGGCTCGAGCACAACTTGGGGACGATGGCCGCGGCGTTGCCAGGGACACGGCTGCGCCCCCATGTCAAGGCGCACAAGTGCACCGCACTGGCGGCGCGCCAGGCTGCGCTCGGCCCCGCCGGCTTCACCTGCGCCACGGTGGCCGAGATGGAGGGGATGGCCCGGGCCGGCCTCGCCCACGACCTCCTGCTCGCCAACGAGGTCGCGGACGCCTCCCGCCTCGGGGCGCTGGCCCGGCGGGGCGCACGCGTGACCCTCGCCGTCGACTCGGAGGCGACCGTCGACGCGGCGGTGCGGGCCGGTGTGCCCGAGGTCGTCGTCGACGTCAACGTCGGGCTGCCGCGCTGCGGGTGCGCCCCGGGGGATGCGGGCCGGCTGGCCGAGCGGGCCCGGTCCGCCGGGCTCGCAGTCCGGGGCGTGATGGGCTACGAGGGGCACGTCGTCGGCGTCGAGGACCGCGACGAGCGCACCCGCGGCTGCGCCGAGTCCATGGCGCGGCTGATGGAGGCCGCCGGGGAGGTGGGCGGCGAGGTGATCTCGGCCGGCGGCACTGGGACCTACGACTGCAACGGCTGGGCCACGGAGATCCAGGCCGGCTCCTACGCGCTGATGGACACGGCCTACGCCCGGCTCGGCCTGCCGTTCGTCCAGGCGCTCTCGGTGCTCGCCACCGTGATCTCGGTGTCGCCGGGGTGGGCCGTAGCGGACTGCGGGCTCAAGGCGCTCGGCATGGACCATGGCAACCCCGCCGTCGAGGGCGGGCAGGTCTGGTACTGCTCAGACGAGCACCTCACCTTCGCCCCCGAAACCCCGGTCCGCGTGGGCGACCACGTCCGCGTGCTCCCGGCGCACGTCGACCCCACCGTCGCCTACCACGACCACATGCACGTGATCGACGGCGACGAGGTGCTCGAGCGCTGGGCAGTCGACCTGCGCGGCTGGTGAACGGACCGTGGGCCCCAGGGTCGTGCGGGCCCGCCCGATAGGGTGGGCCGCGAGAAGGAGGGCGGAATGGCAGACGCCACGTTCGAGATCGGGTGCGTCGCGGTGTGCAGCGACGGGCCGGCGGGCAAGGTGGTCAGGGTGGTCGTCGACCCGGTGGCCCGGTCGCTGACCCATCTGGTGGTGGAACCCGAGCACCGCCTCGGTCTCGGCCGGCTCGTCCCGCTGGAGCTGGCGGAGGCCGCCGACGGTGAGGTGCGGCTGCACTGCACGGTCGACGAGCTCGAGGCGCTCCCTACCGCCGAAGAGACCGACTTCCTTCCCGGTGGCAGCGGCTACGAGGACTACGAGGCCCACGAGGCCTACTACTGGCCCTACTACGGGCTGACGGGCGGGCTGCCCGGGGCTGACACGGCGTTGGCCAATGCCAGCGGGGTGGTGGTCCGCGACGCCCTGCCTGCCGGAGAGATCGCCGTACACCGTGGCGACCGGGTGCACGCCTCCGACGGCGAGATCGGGAAGGTCGAGGGGCTGGTGGTCGACCCGGCGAACGGCCACGTCACCCACCTGCTGCTCCAAGAGGGCCACCTGTGGGGCAAGAAGCAGGTGGCCATCCCCGCCGACGCCATCGAGACCATCGGCGACCGCGAGGGCGACGGCATCCGCGTGCATATGACGAAACACGAGATCGAGGCGCTGCCCGCGGTGGAGGTCACCGCCCACCACCGCTGACCGGCGGGACGGCTCAGGCTCCTGGTTCCTCCCAACTGTGCAAGGGGCGCAGGAGTGCCGTCTTCTTCCGCTGGTGGCCCGACATGCGGCGCAGGATGTCATCGAGGACCACGATGGCGGTGTCGACGTGCGGTCCCTTGTTCAACATCACGCACTCCGCGCGCTGCGCCATGGCAGCGTCGGTGACCTCTGCCCGTGAGGGCTGCCCGGTGCGGGCCAGGTGGTCGAGCACCTCGGTCGCCCAGATCACCGGGAGGTGCGCCGCCTCGCAGAGCCAGAGGATCTCCTCCTGCATCTCGGCCAGGCGCTCGTAGCCGACCTCGACCGCCAGGTCACCACGGGCGATCATGACGCCCACGCGCTGCACCCGCATGGCGTGCAACAGGATGTCGGGGAGCCGGACGAACGCCGACTCGGTCTCGATCTTGAGGACCAGACCCAGGTGCTCCCCCTGCACGCGGCGAAGATAGGCCCGCAAGGAGTCGACGTCGTCCTCGTGACGCAGGAAGGACAGCGCCACCATGTCCGCGTGGGCCGCGGCCACCTCCAAGAAGGGCACGTCGGCATCCGTGACGGGCTCCGAGCGCAGATCCGCATCGGGCAGGTTGATGCCCTTCTCGGCACGCAGCTTGGTGCCACCCGGGGCGGACGTCTCGATCCTGACGACGAGCTCCCCCGGTCCTACACTCTCGACCACGCCGGTGAGCTTCCCGTCGTCGAACATGACGCGCTGCTCGGGCGTGGTGACGTCGAAGGCGTCCGAGAGCGTGCAGCCGATTCGGGCCGTCCCGGGTTGGCCGTGCGCCCAGGGTGCCGCGGGCTCGAGCGACCTGGTGAGGCACAGGCGGTCACCGGCACGCAGCAGATGGTGTTGTGGGAGAGCGGGCAGCGTGCCGACCAGGGTTCGGTCGGCGCCGCAGCAAAGCTCGGAACCCGTCTCGAGGTACGTGGTGTCCCACACCTCAGCGGTCACGGCGCCGGAAGACGAGGCGACGACCCGGAGACGGCGGTGCGACCCCCGCGTGTCCACGACATCGATGACATCGCCGGGGCGCCGCTGCGCCAACCAGGCGTCGTCGACGGGGACGGCCGGCCCCGGCACTCCAGCAGACGGCGCCCCGCCGACCAGGGTGAGGAGCACCGGTGCGACCGGGACCCCCCGCAGGTCCCGCTCAGGGCGCAGCCGCACGACCCGTGGGCCGGCCACCAGCGGCCCCGTGCGTAGCTTCGGGCCGGGGAGATCCATGGAAATACGGCACGGTCGTGCCACCTCGTGGGCCGCCTTTCGCACGTTGCGCGCCATGGCCTCCCAGGCCTCGGGCCCGTCATGGGCGCCGTTGATCCTGGCGACGTCCATACCGGACGCCACCAGGTGGTGGACCAACTCGTAGTCGGCCGCGGCTTCGCTCGGCAGCGTGACCATGACCCGGGGGACCCTGCCGTGCGGTCGCGGCCCGAACAGGGCGTCGGTGTTGCGGTCGAGTGCCTCCCGCCCGGCCTCGAAACTCAACGAGGACGGGACCGGACGCGACGTGGTGCTGTCCAGCTCGGATCGGACGCTCTCGATCGTGGCGAGGACATGGGGCTCGCAGCGCCCGAGCGACGACAGGCCCCGGGCGCCCAGCCGTCGCTGCAGCGAGCGCACGTCTCCCTGGCGCAGGGCGAGATAGTGCACCAGGTTGATCGCATCGGCCCGGTGGTGGGCGTGCACGCGCTCGATGTCCCCGGCCCGGTGCTCCTCGAGACGCGCCATCCGATCTTCGAGGTGGCCCAGGTCGGCGGCGATGGGCCGTCGCTCGCCGTTGAGGTGTGCCGGGCGCTCAGGCGACGACGCGCCCGGCATCCCGGTCGCGGCGCCAGGCCGGGAGCGCAGGACGTGCCAGGGCACGCGCACCACCCGCGAGATGACACCCGCCGAAGAGCGGGCGATGCGTCCAGGGACGTGCATGAGGGCCGGACGCGCCCCTCAGTCCTTGGCCACGGGGATCTTGGCCGCGGGAGTCTCGGGGGTCTCGACCTCGGTCGGCACCCGCACCTCGAGGATCCCGTCCTTGTAGCTGGCCTTCACGTCAGCCTCGGTGGTCCCCTTGGGCACCACGAGGTCTCGGTGGAACGACCCGTAGCGGAGCTCACGCCGCGTGTAGTCTCGCTCCTTGGTCTCCTCTTCCTGACGCCGCTCCGCGCTGACGTGGAGGACGTCGCCGTCCAAAGAGATCTCCACGTCCTTGTCGGGGTCGATGCCCGCCATCTCGATCCGGACGACCAGCGTGGCACCCTCGACGAACTCGTCCGAGCGGATGGTGCCAACCCCCTGGGGAACGACGACGAACGGCCGGCGGAACATGGACGGCCAGTCCGAGAAGAAGCTCTCGAAGAGGTCGCCGGGGCGCCGCTCGACCGCCGTCTCCTGTCCGTTCTTCCCGTGCTTCATGAGAGCCATCGTGTCTCCTCTCTGCTCCGGCCCCCTCGGCGCACCCCACCGATGCGCCCCACCCGATCCAGCGTCCCGCCCGCCGCACCGGGCCGCTAGGGCCGGAGGTCCCACCAGGACCGATCAGCCGGCGGCGTCGGGGAAGTCGCGCATCGTCCACATGGGGGACGCCAGCAGCCACCCACCGGCCAACGTCTCCCCGAGGGCCCCCACCCACAGCGTCGGCGGGAGCCCGACAAGCGAGCAGGCTGAAGCCGAAGAGGAGCAGCGCGGCACCTGGCATGGTCAGCGGCATGAGGAGGGCACCGGCGGTGCCCGCGATGCCCACGAGGGGTGGCCGGGGCACCGCCGAGCCGGGCCGCCAGGCGACCGGCGGACAGGCGCCGCGGCGGGCTGCCCGCTGCCGGTCAGCGTGGCGTTGCCCTCGACGAGGTGATCCCGCCCCACGGTGAGCAGTCCCATCTGGAACGTCGTGGCGTGCAGGGTGCGCACGGCCAGAGCGGATCGGCGAGCAGGCTGACCTGGGCGCCCAACTCGCTCACCGACTCCCCGCCCCACAACAACCGGAAGTCGCGGTGGCGCCGCAACGCCCCCTTGTCCACCGGCGGACCCTATCCCGGGGACTTGCCGAGGACGACGCCGGTGCCGCAGGAGCGCTGGGCTAGACCGGTGTGGTGCCTGCGCGCGGCCTCACTCCCGGCGCGGGCCCGGGCGTCTCTTCGGCGGGTGCAGGCCCGGGCCCAGTCGCCGTGGCGATCGGTGCAGTGGCGCTCGTCGCGTGGTGCGGATGGGTCAGCGGCTACCACCGCACCTCGGGAGCCGCCGAAGTGACCTGGGTCTGCTCGTTGGCCGTCGTCGTCGGGATCGATCTCATGCTGCAGCGGGGCCGGCGGGACCCGGACCGGAGGTGGCACCTCGAACCGGCGGCCACCGGGTGGCCGCGACCCGGGCGGGGCGGGGCCCGGCGCGACCTGCTGGGCCTGTCCCCCTGGCTCGTCCTCGTCCTCGTCGTCGCGACCTGGGACGTGCTGGCGCTCGACACCGGCCCGCACCGGTACCACCTGACGATCAGCGCGCTCGCACAGGCGTACCGCCCGCTGAACGCCGCGGTCTTGATCGTGTGGATGCTCGCCGGTTTCGGCTACCAGGTGGCGCGCGTTCGGGCACCCGCCGTGGGCGCTCCCGGCAAGGAGCGGACCGAGCCGCCCGCCGGGCCGGCCACATTCAACCTGGCCGCACCGCTTCTGGCCGCACCAGCCCTGGCCGAACCCATCTGGCGCGCGCGGGTCGCGGCCGGACTGACCGGTACGGGCAGGCCCGCAATGCCGGCGCTGCTCCTCCCACAGCACCCCGCTCTCGGCGTGGCGTTCTGGATCGCCACCGGGGTGGCGGCGGTCGTCATCGAGCTGGTCGCTCGCGGCTCGCACGGCCGACTGGCGCGGGCCGAGGAGCTCGTGCGGTTCGTCTCGACGCCGGCCTGGGCTCGCATCATCCTCGTCGGGGCGTGGCTCTTCGCCGGATTCCACCTCTTCGCCCGGTGACCCCGGCCCTGGGCATGGCTAGGTCCGCCGGCAATGCGACACCGGCACCCCCGGCTCAGCGGATGGTGCCCACGCCGGCGATGAGCGGGAGGTCGAGCGCGGTCACCCAGCCCGGCGGCAGGTCGTTCACTGCCGGCACGGCGTTGAGAGCGCGCAGCCCGGTGGCCAGGCAGCCGGCCGCAGCCGCGTCCCGGCCCGAACCATCGGTGAAGCGGAAGGCCGTCTCCTGCACGATCGAGGGCGATCCCTCGATCTCGACGCGGTACACGTCGTCCCTGGTCCCGCGCGGCCAATCCGGCGCAGCATCCGTCCCGATCCGGTTGACGTGCTCGAGCGCGATGCGCGTTTGGCCGTCGAGCACGCCGTTGATGGTGAAGTGGATGGCGGCCACCTCGCCCGGGTTGATGACCCCCTTGGCCGTGGCGATCGGGGCGGGGGTGACCCACTTGTCCCAGGTGGTGGTGATGGCGTCGAGCTCGATCCCGACGGCATGGGCGATCATGGGCACGGTGGCACCCCAGGACATGACGAGGATGTCGGTGTGCTCGAGCATGGGGGTGAACTCGGGTGGCCGCCCGATCCCCATCTCCTCCTCGTAGTCACCCTCGTAGTTGATGTAGTCGAGCAGCTCGAGTGCTTTGACCGAGCGCACCTCGGCGCACAGGCCCATCAGCGTCATGGGAAAGAGATCGTTGGCGAACCCGGGGTCAATGCCAGTGGTGAAGCAGGACGCTCCCCCCTCCTCGCACGCCGCCGTGATGGGCTCGGTCCACGACGGCGGGTTGAGCGACATGGCCGGCCAGACCCAGGGGGTCATGGCGGTCGAGCACACGTCGATCCCCGCCTCGAGGAACGCCCCCATCAATGCGATGTTGTCGCCGGCGTGGGCGGCGGTGGGCCCGTAGTGCACCAGCGCGTCGGGACGCAGCGCGAGCAGCTCGGCGACGTCGTCGGTGGCGCGCACGCCGATGGGGCCGATGCCGCAGATCTCACCGGCGTCGCGACCTACTTTGTCGGGGTTGGAGACGCCGACGCCCACCAGCTCGAAGCGCGGGTGGCGCACGATCTCGGGGATGACCATCCGGCCCACGAAGCCGGTCCCCCAGACCGCGACGCGCTTGGGCTTGCCCGGTGCCGGTGACATGATCGCCGTAACCTAGTCGCGACCCGGCATCGGGCTTCCGTGCACTCGGCGGTGGCCCGTGAGCCGGCGGGGTGGCCCGCGGGACGAGGAAGGGAGCGAGCCTGACGTGAGTCCGATGACGGCACTGCGACTCAGCCCAGCCTGGGACGATCCCGAAGCCGTGCGCACCGTGGTCCGCGGCGGGGGCCCCTTCTGGCCGCTCGCCCGTTACGCGGCGAACGACGCCGAGATGCAGGCACTCGGCCCACGGCGGGCCACGTTCACGCCACCGTGGTTCCGTCTGGACTTCGCGTTGGCGGGCACCCCCCTGGTCGACGGCGCCTCCTTGCTGCTCGCGAACCCGCGCTTTCGGGACGCCGCGCGCACCATCTGCGGCACCGACGTCTTCGTGCGCCCGACCACGGTCTACGTCAACGTCATGGGGCCCACACCGTTCGCGTTCCCCCCGCATCTCGACGTCCCGGCGTTCCGCGGCTTCACGCGCGCCGACTACCCGGTCTGGATCCTCAAGGTGATGAAGACATCGGGGTTGTTCGAGCGCTGGCGCACCAAGATCGTCACCTCGGTGTCGTGGCTCTACGACGGGCCCGGTGGCGAATTCCACTACTGGCCCGAGGGACCCGGCGGCCCGGTTGCCGTGGAGTCGCCCCCGTTTACCAACGTCAGCGTGGTGGCAGACAACGAGACCACATTCCACGGCGTCGCCCCGCTGGGCCCGCCGGATGCCCGCATGCCCGACGGGCTCTCGGTCCAGAGCCGCCTGGTCCGCGGAGACGGCGGGTGGGACGTGTGCGACGCCGACGGGACCGAGGTGGCGCACTTCGACGACGCCGAGGTGCGCATCACCATCTCGTGGAAGGCCGACGTCTTCGCAGACGAGGGGGAGGCGTCCTGCGCCGATGCGGGTGACGATTCCCTCGAGCTCGAGCGTGTGGTCGCCGTGTTCGCCGACGACCTGCGGAGCAGGGGGATCGACGCCGGGTCCCCGGCCGATCCCCTCCGCGACGAGACGTGGATCCGTGCCTTGGCCTCGACCTATCGGGACGCGGCACCCGTCATCGGGTGATCCCCGGGCCGGACGGGGTCCGGCCTCCTTGAAGGCGGACCGGGAGGTGCTTGACCCCGGACACGAAGGCGGACGACCACCTGCCCCCGGAACTTCGCCTCGGATCCACGCGCTGATCGGTGCTCAGCTGATTTCGTGGATGCGATCGAGGCGCTACTGGAGTCCTTGGAGGCTCAGGCGGTGCTCATTGGTTCGGCTACCCGCTCAGACCTCTCAGGTCCGTCGAGATGTCCCGGCTGGACATGCTGCAATGTCCTCGACCACTCAATCGCGGTAACCCTGAGGTTTGCCCGGTTCGCTTCCGGCGAGACTGACAGGCCGGAGCTGCCGCAGGGCGACCTTGTCGGAAGAGATCCGGCGGGTTCGCTTGGCGCGGCCGTCGCAACGGTGCAACGGGCCTGGGTATCGATAGACCGCAGCAGGGTGTGCCGCCTGTCGTTCGGAGACTTCGATGCGGAGACGGCCGCCGGCGTCAACTTGGTCGATGCCCTCGGTCACGGGTGGGATCTGAGTCCCCTGCACGGTCGATGGTACCTCTGTCGAGATGAGCTCTGGCGGGTCGGTCTGGTCGCGGCCCGAGCTCTGATCGGGCCCCATCGAGACCTTCGCCATTATGGGCCCGAGGTGGTCGCCCGACCGGATGCGACTGGCCAGGAGCGGTTTCTGGCCTATCTCGGTCGGCGGCAGTAGCCACGAGCCCAGAACACCGAGTAAGAGTGCCCGCACGCCGGGACTGAGTGGCATCCGGGGGAACGCCGTGGACGGGAGCGTTGTGCGGGGTTGTCGCATGCCGACGGCCACCTGTCCTCGACGGGCAGGGCGGGTCACCCAGCCACTGAGCCTCTCCGGATCACTAGCATGACCCTGACATCAGGTTTGCCCCGTACCGCAACGGAGGAGGCGCCGATGAGACAAGAAACTGCAATCCTGGCGGGTGGGTGCTACTGGGGCGCTCAGGAGTTGATCCGTCGTCAGTCCGGGGTGGTCTCGACCAGAGTCGGATGGTCCGGCGGGGCAACCCCGAATCCCACCGACGACAACCACGGCGATCACGCCGAGGCGGTGGAAATCCTCTACGACACCGACACAACTTCGTACCGGGACCTCCTGGAGTTCTTCTTCCAGATCCACGATCCGACGACGTTGAACCGACAGGGCGAGGAGGTGGGGCGATACGTCCGTTCGGCCATCTTCTATACCAGCGAAGAACAGAGACTCACCGCCCTCGACACCATCGGCGACGTCGATGCGTCGGGCCTGTGGCCCGGAAAGGTCGTCACGGAGGTGGTCGCGGCGGGGCCATTCTGGGAGGCTGAGGAGGACGACCAGGACTACCTGCAGAAGCATCCCGATGGCGAGACGTGCCACTTCGTTCGTCCCGGCTGGAAACTCCCTCACCGTCAATCTCAGACCGCCTAGACGGGGTTCCGCCTGGTTCGTTTGGCATCCCGGAGGTGAACTCCGATGAGACCGGTTCCCCGTTCCCCGGGATGGTGAGACCGGCGTCTACGGCCTCGGTGGAAGCTGGAGCAAACTGAGAGCCAAGGTCGGCGGCCTCACTCAGTCACCCACTTGACCGGCTGGTCAGGATTGGGGTCGTAGCGACACGAGCCCCCCGTGCGGACCGAATCGCGCAGAAGGCGGGCAAGCCCCGGATCGTGGTGCTCGATCTGTACGAGGGCGGCAGCGATGGCCTTGCGTACGGCAATCCGGGCCCGCTCGGTCGAGGCGCCGCCCCGACGACTGCGTCCACCGAGACCAATCGCGCCGCGCAGCTCGCCCAAAATGGCGACGCGCTCGGCTGACAGCTTTGCTGCATCCGACTGGTCACCGCGTTCGTCGGCAGCGTCGAGCTCTGCGTCGAGCTGTTCGAGGCGGCGCCGGTAGGTGCTGAGCGCGGATGCGTCGAGGACGTTGCCCAGATCCGTCTGATCGAGTGTCGTCCCGGGATGGCCCGCGGCCGCATCAGACAGGGTGAGGGCCCCCACTTCGGCACCAGGTCGCTCGACCAGGTATCGCAGGTAGTGCAGCCCCCGGAGATTGGCCAATGCGAACGTCGTGCCCTCGGGGCCCAAGCACCAGCGGCCCGTGTCCTCTCGCCGCATGTAGATGGTTCGTGTCGGCACCCCGGACACCCGCTGCTGCGGGTCGGCCAGACTCCGCTCCCACCAGCGCGCGCCAATACGCCTGTAGGTGGTCTCGGCTGCATCGCGCCATCGGTCGCCATCGCCATCGCCGAGGGCGCGCATGGCTCGAAACAGATAGTCGTCAACCACACCATGGAACGTCACCGCGCCAGCATTGAGCACGCTTCGGCCGGCATACGGCACGAGGGCCGTCGCCCCCTCGCGGGCGATGTCGAGGAGGCCGGTAGAGGCGGCCACGCCGACAGCGAGGGCGACGACGAGCAAGAGATCGACGTCGCGGGCAATGCCTTCCACGCCATTGGCCATCAGCTGCGAGACCACCAACGCCGCCCGGTCGGGCTCCCCGGCTGCGAGCCACAGATCGGCAGCGACGACCGAAACCGACGGGATGCCCTCGCCCATCCCGAAGGTCTCGTGCGCGACCGCCTCGTCTCGCATGGTTGCCTTATCATTGGAGACGAGTGCTCGCATCGCGACCAGCTCATGAAGGACGCCTTCGACGTCGGGCTCGGCCACGTTGGCACCGATGGCGGCGGTCCGCTCGATCAGCAGCTCAGCGTTTGCGAGGTCGTCAGTGGCAAGCGCGTGCATAGCTCGGCGGGAGGCGGCAAAGAAGGCGGCCCGGGCCGAGCCCGACTCCTCAGCCACCGTATCGAGGGCCCGGAGCTGGCGGTGCACGGCGACGATGTCGAGACATTCCCACGCGGTGGTAAGCCGCCACAGGTGAGCCGAGAGACGTAGCTCGGGCTCCGTCAGGTGGGCGGCGACGTCGTCGAGTCGCGCCGCCAGGCTCACCCTCTCGCTGAGTTCGTCGGGGCCCCAGTGGGCCAGCAGCGCCGCGTCCAGCGCGTCGGCCGTCGCCTCCGGCGTGGCAACGTCGGCGGCGAGAGCCTGTGCCTCCTCGGCGAAACGGGAGGCCCGCATGGCGTCGCCGCCATAGACCCACGATCGGGCCAGCGCCGCGGCCAGCCGGCACCTTGTCGTCACGGAGTTCGTGGTCTCGTAAGCCTCGTGCAACAGGGCCGGTATCTGCCCGGGATACACCCCGAAACGCTGACCCGCAGGCATGGCCAACGCCGCCGTGGCCATGGTCTCGCTGTCGCCCGCCGCCCGGCCCGCCGTGAAGGCGGCGACCAGTTCGCTCCGCATGGCGTCGACGTCTCCCCCTGCGCGAGCCACCGAGGCCGCCGCCAGATGTTCGGCAGCGTCGGCGGCCGGCCCGGTTGCAGCTGCGCCGTCCATCGCGTGCATGATACGGCCGGGGCTCGGCGCGTCACGGGCGCAGAAGCTCGACCGTCTCGCGGTGGCGGGACACCAGAGCCGCATCCCAGTCGCCGGTGCAGTAGACCGAGATCTGAGAGATAGCCCCGTCGGTCACATCCGCCCGGAACAGCTCCCGGCAGTACCACGACTGGCCATCTTGGTCCCACTCCTCCTCAACCTCGAGGACGAAGCCCGTGGTGGTCGCATCGAAACGGGAACGGGGCACCCGACCGGGACTCGGATGGCCTGCCTTGCGCCCGCGGACGATGTTCTCGACCCCTTCGAACTGCAGGCGCCACTGCGGCATCGTGAAATCACAAAACGCATCTGCGGTGAACAGGTCTTCGGGCGGCACGCCGGTCTCCAGAAACACGATGAACTTGGCGGCGAGTTCGCGGCCCAGCGTCTCGTCGGTGACGGTCATGACCGTCCACCAGGAACGGTCGCCATGGTGGCGCCGAGCATCGGCGTGCCATCGTCGACGTGGTACGCCTCACACACGACAGCGAAGTCATCACGTTGGGCGTATCGGCTGGTGAGGACCCCGGACTCCATCGCCACCGGAGCTCCGGCGTTGCTGCTTCGCGGCATCTCTAACCTCCTCTTGCCATGGCTTGTTCGCCACCCTGAAGGCGTGACCTCTCGGAGTCACAATGTGACCCGTGGGCCGGCACGGGCGTGACACCGCGTTCAGCCAACTGACGCGGGGCCGCAAATGACCCGATCCCACGAGTACCTCGCCGCTCCTCGCGCTACCCGACCCGACGGCCGACTCGGCGCGACGCCCCAGGCTTTCGATCGTCAGAGAGAACTGGAGACGCCCTGAAACCCTGCAGGCACCGCGCCGCGCCGTTTCCCTAGAATGCGCCCATGGCACCACCCAGCCTCGCTCAGCAGGAACGCAAGACCCTCTGCGACCTCTTGGTCGAGCGTGGTTCCCACGCACCTACCTTGTGCGAGGGTTGGTTGACCGCTGATTTGGCTGCGCACCTCGTCGTGCGTGAACGACGGCCCGACAGCGGACCCGGACTCGTCTGGCCCCCCCTTGCTGGCTACACCGACAAAGTACGGTGCGCGGTTCGGGATCGCACCCCTTGGGAGAAGCTCGTCGAGACCGTGCGGCGCGGGCCGCCGTTGCTCCTGCGCCCTTTCGATGGGCCGATGAACACAGTCGAGTTCTTCATCCACGTGGAGGACGTACGTCGCGCGCAAGACGGCTGGGAACCTCGCACGATCTCCCCGGAGTTGGCCGATGCCCTCTGGGCGCGCGTCGGACCAGGCGGGCTGGCGAAGAGAGTCCCCGCCATGATCGTGATCACCTCACCGGGACGGTCCGACAAGAAGCGTGGCACCGGACCGCTGCTCACCGTGGCCGGTGACCCGGGTGAGCTCATCATGTTCGGTGCCGGTCGCCAAAGGGCAGCCAAGGTCGAGATCAGCGGCGACGCAGCCCTGGCCGCCCAACTCCGCGCTGCGTCACTCGGTATCTGACTTCCGGCCGGGAACGCGCCGGCTGAACGTTCGGGTCGGTAGTTGCGGTCCCTATGGTTCACTGGTGACGTGCCCAAGTCAGTGTTCTGCGACAACCCCGATCGGATCGAACGGCCCGACGTCGTGGTCATGGGGCGCAGCACCATGGACGACCAGCCGCACATCCAATCTCTCTGGCCCGCCTTCGAGCAGCTCGTCGGACTGCGCGGCCGAAGGATGCTTGGTCAAGCGGACCTCAGTCGCAACACGTATACGGCCTGCACTCCCATCCGTGCTGACGACGACCCGATAGAGCTTGACTTGGAGGTCGGCACTCTGTTGGGAGGCCTGTATCTGCGGGGCAGGATGAAGGGCGAGCCTTCCCAGATCTATCCGGCCATCGGCGACGGCATGAGCGAACTTCGAGCCCTAGGGCCTGTTGATACCAGTCGCCCCCTCGTCGAGTACTACCGCCGTCACAATGAAGTTGAGCTTTGGGTGCCCATCGTGGCCTAGACGAGGGCTTTCGACCCCCTTCTGGCAAGGGCTGTCTGACCGTTGCGGTGCCGTCCTCCCGTATGGGCAAACGCGCACCCGGCCATCGGGGCGGATTTGAAGCCAGCGGCTCGATAGGGTCGGTGGATGACCGATACCGCCGACAAAGCGGTGCTGACGACCGGAGCAAACTCGGGAATCGGCTTGGCGACGGTTGTGACACTCGCCACCCTGGGATTTCGCTCGATCGGCACTGTGCGTTCCGAATCCAAAGCTGACGCTGTCCTGGCGGCGGCGAGGGAGGCCGGAGTTCGAGTTGAGACGGTGCTGCTCGACGTGACGGATGCAATGCGATGTGCCGAAGTGGTGAACCGGGTACGCCCGTGGGCGATCGTGAACAATGCTGGCTACTCAGGGGTGGGCGCCATTGAGGATGTGAGCGACGACGAAGCTCGTCATCAACTTGAGACGATGGTGGTAGCCCCGATGCGCCTGGCTCGCTTGGCGCTGCCCCACATGCGGACGGCCGGAGATGGTCGGATTGTCAACGTCTCATCTATCTATGGACTGACCACGACTCCGCTTTCCGGATGGTACCAAGCCTCCAAACATGCACTTGAGGCCGCTTCGGACGCGTTGAGACTCGAAGTCGCCCGAGATGGCGTCCGGGTCGTGCTCATTGAGCCGGGCGGACTCAAGACAGGCATTTGGGAGGAGTTTGAATCAGACGTGTCACGCCACGAGGATTCGGGCTATGAGGCCGCCTACCATCGGATTCGAGCCCTCATCCAGTCGTTTATGCCATTCATGGGAGAACCAGAGGGGGCGGCACAGGTCATCGCCAAGGCCCTCACTGCGAAGGTGCCGCATGCTCGTTACCTCGTAGGTCGAGATGCGCAGATGATTGCCGTTTTCCAACCGTTTCTTCCTGCGGCAGTGCGCGACCGAGTGACCCGGCTCGTGGTCGGCCTCTGAATGACATTTGGGACGTGCACAGCGGTAGGCGAAGACCGCGACATTGCTCACCGGGTGGCTCGCATACGCTGATAAGTACGTGGGGCCACTGTGCGCAGGATCGGTGCGACGAGCGGCAGGAGGGCCACATTGATCTCCAGCCGTGGGTCAAACATCCGGCGGAGTACCAGCGACGAGACCTGCTCCTCTGTGCGCCGGACAGCGCGTGGCGGCATCGACAGTCCACCCTCGCGCACCGCCGTCAGCCCCATTTCAGTCGGCACCCATCCTGGATACACCGTATGGAGGAACACACCGTCCGGCCTCGCGTCGTAGGACAGACTCTCCGTCGCGGCAGACAGTGCCGCCTTGCTCGCCGAGTAGTCGGCCGCTCCGGGACCGGGAGCGCGCCCATCGTCCGAACTCATGTTGGCGATTGCACCGACCTTCCGTTGCCGCATCCCCGGCAGGACGGTTGCCATGCCGGCCACGGGCGCGATGAAATTCACCTCCATGATGGATCGAAGTGACGCTGCCGTTGTCGGTTCGGTGCGAATGATCCCGCCGACGCCGGCGATGTTGGCCAGAATGTCGATCCGGCCGTGTTCCTCCTCCACCTGTTCCAACAAGCCGACGAAGGAGGCCGCCTCGGAGAGATCACAGACGCGGTAGGACGACTCCGGGCTGTGCGTCCGCATCTCATCGACGAGGACCCGGAGTCGATCCTCACGCCGCGCCACGCCGACGACCACCGCCCCGGCTGAGGCAAGGTCCAGCGCGAGACGACGACCGAGGCCTGCGGAAGCCCCGGTCACGACGGCGATCTTCCCCCCGGGGTCCCACACCAGCCGGCCGCTTCCCAGTCCCACCGCCACCACCGTACCGAACGGGCCGAGCCTGTGATCAGCCCTCGCAACCGGCATCTACATCGGTCCTGGCGGGAGGTACCTACCAGTCCAACCTGCCGGATAGGGGTCGGCCGGCGAGTGATCCCGTTTCCCGGTCCTCAAGCGTGATGGCCAGAGCCAAAGATGAACCATCGGGTCGAGTCAATTCGAACCGACCAGCCCTCTTGGGCGATGAGCGACTGCAATTCATCGGGCTCGTACATGACCTTGACGACCCGGTACTGCGAGCCATCGCTAAGACGGCGGAGATGTAGGTCGGTGCCGTACTCGATCACGTGTGGATCTTGCACTGTCGTATCGGGAAACGGGTCGTTGCGATTGTCGATGATGAAGAACCGGCCAGAGTGGGTAAGGCACCTGTCAACGAGTGACCAGAAGTCACCGAATCGAGAGCGCGGCACGTGCGACAGCCAGAAGGAGAAGAACACAACGTCATACGTGGCATCGGGCTGCCACTCGAACAGGTCCGCCAGGAGGTAGGTGACATCCGAGCGCCCCACCCGGTTCCGATTCAGTTCTAGAACCTCCGGCGAGCTGTCGACAACGGTGAGGAGGTCTGCTGTCTTGGCGAGGCGCTGAGTCCACCATCCCGTGCCCCCGGCGAGTTCAAGGACTCTTCCATTCGCTCCGAATGACTCCAAGGCGGCGTCCACTACGGCCACCTGGCGCTCCCATTCGCGGAGCTGCTCTGGTCCGCGGTCGTAGGGGCCGCGTCGCCGCCACCACTCGTCGTACTCAGGAGCCCGCGCCCGATAGAACGAACGCTGCTCATCGAGTAGTTCGTCGTCCTTCATGGCTTCAGTCTCGCACCTGGTGCGTGTCAGGTGTGCCGCCGGTGGGTGCGTCGTCGCGGCGAAACGCGGCACCAAGACCGTTCTGTACCGGCTGCGGCTACAGGGCGGTTCCCTCGGGCGACAGCGGTTCACGTGACGGCGTGCTGTGGCGTCCGAGGAACTCGCCGACAGAGGCAGTAAATGCATCGTTTCGGTCGCCTGCCACCATGTGCCCTGCACCAGACACGTCGACGAACTCGACCGACGGGAACCGGGCGCAGAACTGGGATGCCTTGTCTTCGCTCACAAGGTCGCTGACCCGCCCGCGGACGAGCATGACAGGCACGTCGGCGACCATGCGCTCGACTGCAGTGTGGAGCCGGTCGACATCGAGGATCTCCTCTGGGCCCGAGCCGACCTCCGCAAACATGAACCGCGGGTCCCAGTGCCAGTAGAACCGACCACCGCGCTCGCGCAGGTTCTTTCGGAGCCCGGCAAGGTCCCTGGGCCTCGGGCGATGAGGGTTGTAGGCCGCGACGGCCTCGGCGACCTCTTCCAGCGACGAAAACCCGGTCTCGGCGCGCTCCACCATGAAAGCACCGATGCGCTGAGCTCCCGCCACCTCCATGTCGGGGACGATGTCCACCAGTACGACACCGCGGGCAACACCGGGGGCGAGTTCGCCGGTCAGCAGAATCGACGTCAAGCCACCAAGCGATGCCCCGACGAGCCAGGCGGCTCGTCGAGTTGGGCGAGGACGAGGCGGACATCCTCGGCGAAGCTCTCAAGACGGTAGTCACCCACTTCTGACCACGCCGAGTCACCGTGGCCACGGGCATCGAGCGTCAGCGCCTTCCAGCCGCGCTGAGCGACTCCCGCCGCGGTTCCGCCCCACGAGTGGCGCGTCTGGCCGCCGCCGTGCAGGAAGACGACCGGTGAATGTCGGTGGTCCCCCCTGCGGTCGCCCACGAGGCAGAGGCCGTCCCTACCCTCAAAGTGAACGATCGTCGTGTCCGCCCCCATGCCGGGAAGTGTCTCGTGCCCAACCGCGCCCGCGCAAGTGACTCCGAGCCGTGGCTATCGGACCGGGTCACCCCCTAGCCCGTAGGCTCCGCAGGGATGGCACCTGCGCGACTCTCCTTCGTTGCCGATGATGCATTGTCCACTCAGACCCCTTCGCCCGCGCCTGGACCTGAGCATGCAGCCTTCACCCTTGCCAAGCGCTCAGCTCGCTGTTTGATCCCCAGGAGCATCTTGCGCTCCATGACAAGGCTTCCGGGCTCCATGATGTAGTGGTTCAACGTTTGCCCGAGACGCGATGCGCCTGATGTGGAGATCCGGTTGCGGCTGACGAGCCGGGTCCCGCTCCCCTCGGGGAACAGGCAGAACGCCCACACCCAATTGTCGTCGTCGGAGCGAAGAACAAGGTCCTCCTCGCGGTGAAGCTCCGCCACCCGCAGAACCGGTCCCTTCGATCCAAGCTGCTGGGCAAATCCGACGCTCGTGTCTTGGAACTGTGGGAGGACTTCGTCCACACTGTGGATCCCGAGGCCGAAGAGGTTCTCGATCCAATCGTAGGTGTAGACGCCGCCTCGTCCCGGACCCATCTGGACCAACCACGGCCAGACGGCGCTTGGTTGGGCCTCGATCCAGATCGCTCTCGTGGACTGCAGGTCTGGGTCAGGAAGGAGGTCGTCTCCTGGTAGCGAACGTGCGGCTTCGTCACTACTGCATCCCCAGGTCAGGCACCAAGCCCGCCAGCGTGGGTAGGTGGCCACGAACACGGCAGCAGCGGCCATGAGAGACCCGAACAAGCAGACAGCGACGCCAATGGTCGCCCTACGCAACCGACAGGCTGTTGCCTCTTCGATCATGATCTCAACGTGCCCGCCTACTTCGTACAGGGGAAAGAGGCAAAGGTCCCGGAAACGGCGCTTCCGGTGTGCAGAGCACAACTACCGGAATGGAAGGAGGCAAGAGGAGGAGCGACCTGAGGGCGTGGATCTGGTCACATTCACAGACCGCAACCGACCGGGGATTCACGTAGTGGCAGCAGGCGGGTTACCCGGAGGGGAACGGTCAGGATCGAGAAGTTCGAGAATGCGGTCAGTGTTCTCACGGATGGTCGTGATGTTGCGGAACATCCACTTCGGCGGAGCATTGTCCGGCATCCGATCGAACCGCTCCTCCCAATCGATGGCCGACATCTTCTGGCCCAGGCGTTGGGCCAGGACGCCGAGCCCGACGAGCAGTGCCACGGCCACGAGCACCTTCTTCACGAGCCGATCGTGACCCACCCGGGGCGGCCGCGAACAGGGTCCAATGTCACGGATGATCCTTCCGGACCACTCCAGCCCCCATGCAGGTCCCAAGGCCCCGTTCCGACGCAGAGGCAAGACAAACACTCGGAGATCAACCGTCAGCAGCGGGCCCCCTGTCGCCGGGAGTGCGGATCCCCCACGGACCAGGATGACCACGAGCGGAAGTCAGACACGGTCAGAGTCGGTCACGCACGGTCAAAGTAGAACTCCAGGTAGGAACCCGAAATAGACCGTTCCCGCAGGTGAAGCTCTTGTGGGCCGACTTCGCAGGTGGGCCCGGCCCTTCGTGTCATTTGCGCCCAGCGCCTTTGCCGCGAACATCAGATAGGTGATTCCGCTGGACCGCAGCGTCGATCGGGCGATGCGTCGGCCCAGAACTCAGGTTGGTGACTGCTACTCGGGGATGTCGCCAAGCAAGGATGCGACGCGAGCGTGGAACGCTCGCCAGGACCTTTCGTTGTCGCGTGTCAAGGTGGTCGACATCACCGATAGGTCAGCGACTCGATCGAGGATCTCGGCCACCGAGTAGAGATATCCAGGCGTCACCCGCCGGCCCATTAGCTCTGTCGGGAGCCCAAGGAGGCGCAGGTGGTGACAGGTGCGTCAACTGCCAAGTGACCGAGCGCTGCTACGGGGACAGCCGGAAGGGCGGATACTCGTCCCGCAACAGGAGCACATAGGACTGCACTCGCGCATTCCAGCGGAGAGCTCCCACCCCAAAGCGGTAGAGGTCTTCAGGGTAGGACCCGGTGAACAAGATCGCGAACCAGGCGATTGCGGTGGTTACGAACCACGCGAGGTTCACGAAGATCAGTACGATGACCTGCGGAATCACAAAGAGAAATCTCAGACCGACCGACCAGCGATCTCTGTCTCGGTTTGGGTAGGTGATCTCGTAGTTCGCGGCGTAAACGCCCTCGCCGAACGGCGGGTACTCGTCCCGCAACAGGGCCATATAGGCGCCAACCCGGACCCACCAGCGCATGTAGAAGACGGCAAAGTCCCAGAGTCCGCGGGGATGTCTACCCGTGAAGACGATGGCGAACCAGGAGATCAGTGCCATCGTGAGGGCCGCTCCTGCCAGCGCCCCCGCAGCCCTCAGCCCACCATATTCAATCCCAATGACGCTGAACCCACCGACGATGATCATCTGGGGTACTCCAAGAACAAACCGGAAACCGGTCGTCACCCGGTTGCGATTGACCACTTGTGGCCGTAGGTCAAGGCCTACGGGGTAAGGCGGTTCTCCAAGACCAGGATCCGCACTGCTCATTCGAGATCCTCCTCCCTCGCTACATAGATTGCCCCACTGCCTCCAATGCAAGCGGCGTGCATACCGAGTTCAGTAGGGTCCAACGTCCTCAGTTGATGGAATCTGTGTCCAGGGCTAGGTGTACTCGGCCAAAACGTTGGTGACTGATTGACCTAAAGCGAAGACCTCCAGGAATGTGTGGTTTGCGAACGAACACACCCAGGAGGCCTTCATGTCGCACTCCGCTATGAGCGCGGTCGCCCCGGTGAGCTCGTCCACATCGACGTCAAGAAGCTGGGCAAGATCCCAGAGGGCGGTGGATGGCGGGCCAATGGGCGAGGGACGCGCCCAGTTGCCAAGCGACGGATTGGCTACGACTACGTCCACTCCATGGTCGATGATCACTCTCGTTTCGCCTACTCAGAGATCCTCGACGGCGAGACCGGGGTCATCTGCGCGGCCTTTTTGTTGCGGGCGGCGGCGGCCTTCGGTGCCGCCGGCATCGGGCGGATCGAAGAGGTCATGACCGACAACGCCAAGAACTACACCCGCAGCACCAAGTTCCAAGGCGCCCTGGTCGACCTCAAGGCCACCCACCGACTCATCAGGCCCCACTGCCCCTGGCAGAACGGAAAGGTCGAGAGACTCAACCGCACCCTTTTGATCGAGTGGGCCTATCGCCGTCCCTATCGTTCGAACGCCCAGCGGACCCGTGCTCTGGAAACATGGCTCCGGCGCTACAACACCGAGCGCCCCCACAGTGCCCTTGGAGGACGACCGCCGATCAGTCGGCTGTCATGAACCTGATGGCCGAGTACAGCTAGGTCCCGAATCAGGCTTACCTCACCGTCTGGTGCGGTGCCGATTCCATCTAGTGCCGAACCCCCTCGGAAGTTGCGAACCCAGCGACCGCCAGCGGCTGCGATGGCGTCGGCCCACCACTATTGGATTGCCGTGTTCAAGACCAAGGCTGCCTGCCGGCAGGATGTCGCCGCTCTCGGTGTTCATCGGCCGCTCCCGAGGAGGGCGTCAAGCGTGACGAACGAGTAGCCGGCAACCTTGATCGACCCGATCACCGAGGCCAGTGCAGCGGCGTCCAACGTCGAACCGTCGTTCGGGTTGGATCCCACGTGCATCAGGACGATTTCACCGGGCCGAAGGCCCGCCATAACACGAGCGACGATGCTCGCTGGGGTAATCCCGGCCGAGCTCCCCTCCCAACCCAGCGTGTCGACCGTCCAGCCCACCGCCACGTACCCGAGATCGTTCACCATCGTCAGGGTCCGAGCATCACTCTCGCCGTAGGGAAAGCGGAAGAACGGGACCGGTGAGGTTCCGGTCACGGAGGTGATAGTCGCCGTGGCATCGGTGACCTCTGCGGTGACCTTCACGTCGGAGAGCGAGGGCAGGTGCGGGTGGTCGACAGTGTGGTTCCCCACCCGATAGCCGTCCCGGGCGATCGAGCGTGACAAGTCAGGGAATGACTTCGTGAACGCCCCCGTCAGGAAGAACGTGGCGGGCACGCCAGCGCTGCGAAGGGTCGACAAGATCACCGGCACACCGTTGCCGTTAGCCCCAGCGTCGAACGTGAGCGCCACGACGCGCGACGTCGTTGGAATCTGCTGCCACACCGTTCCGAAGAGATGCGAGAGGTTGTCCGGGGTCGATGTCATGGGGATGGTGGAGGTCGTGGTGGAAGACGAGCTCGCAGTGGTTGATGGCTGCGTGGTGGCGGCGAGAGTCGTGGTCGTAGTTGCAGGCATCGTGGCACTCGTCGACGTGGTGGACACCGATGTAGTTGGTGCGGCAATGGGTCCACCATGTGTTGAGCGTCCACAGGCCGCTACGGCCAGCGCCAAGATCGCGGCGCTGAGCACAGTCTTGGGTGCACGCCGGCCTCGCCATGTTGGGTCCCGATCTGCGGCCACAGACCAACGGTATGACGCGGCTCATTCGCTCTGTAGAGACCATTGACCCATCTCTTGGTGCTGCCTATCGACACAGTAGAGGGTGGAGTCACCGGGATCGGCAACTCCCCTGCTCTCGTGCCACGGGCCAGGGAGTTGCAACGGAGGTCTTTAGGCCCTACTCCCCACCCACACTCGCGCCGAACATCGCGACGAGGTGATACCGGTGATGCACTGGGGAATAGGAGGGGGCTGGGGATGGGGCGCATGGTTCGCCATCTTCTTGGTGATGCTCGTCTTCTGGGGCGCCATCGCCTGGCTCGTGGTGTACCTGGTCCGGCGACCGAGCGAGGCGTCGGTAGCGCCTCCGAGTTCGGATCCATCAGCGAACGTCAGCTCCCTGAAGATCCTCGGTGAGCGCTACGCCAAGGGCGAGATCGACGACGAGGAATACGGACGGCGGCGCGACGTACTCACCAAGGACACGTGAGCGAGCGATACCACAAAGTGCACCCGGCGGTCATTGCCGCCCTCGCGATTGGTGTCGTGGCCCTCGCCCTAGGCTCGACCGTCATAGTCTCACGGGTCACGGGAGGTGGTGCCGACCGCAATGGCTCCTATGGCGCCATTTCGTGCAATGCCCCGGCACTACCCGGCTCAGCAGTACACGTCACCGAGTCGGATATGGGCCATGTGGGAGAGATGATGGCCTGGGGAAATGTCATGGGTGTGAGTCTCCGCAGCGATCCCTCCTCGGTCCCTTCGGGAACGGTTTCGTTCGTCGTCACGAATCAGGGCAATCTGGTCCACGAGTTGGTCGTCATGCCGGTAACCAGCGACGGTCCCGGTACTCGCCCGGTCGGATCGGACGGCAAGATCGACGAGTCGGAAAGCCTGGGCGAAGCCTCGCGGTCGTGCCGAGCCGGCGCCGGTGATGGCCTCGCCCCTGGGTCGACAGGCTGGGTGACCCTTCACCTCCGTCCCGGCACCTACGAGCTGATCTGCAATGAGCCCTGGCACTACGCATCGGGGATGTTTGACACGCTGACAGTCACGTAAGCATTTCCGACCCAACAGGCGTACACGAAACAAGCGTCTAGTGCTATCCCCCTCCTGGGACCTGTGCCCCTATCAGCGGCACCCAAACGGTTCGTAGTCTCTCTGCATGCGTTCCCACTTTGAGCGGCACCGGTCAGGTCGCTCCGGCTGGCTCAGAGCAGCCGTGCTCGGAGCCGATGATGGCCTGGTGTCGACCGCTGCGTTGCTCGTCGGTGTGGCTGCCTCTGGGGCAAGCCGGAATGCCATCCTGACTGCCGGCGTCGCTGCGCTGAGTGCTGGTGCGATGGCCATGGCAATCGGGGAATACGTCTCGGTGAGCGCGCAGGCGGACACTGAGACAGCCGATCGGCGGCGGGAGGAAGGGGAACTTGCTGCCTATCCTCTGGCGGAGCTTCGTGAGCTCACCCTCATCTATGAGAGACGAGGACTTCCTCCCGAGTTGGCTGCTGAAGTTGCGGTCGCCCTGCAGGGCAAGGACCCTCTGGGAGCCCATCTCCGAGACGAACTCGGTCACACGGAAGCAGGTGCCGCCAGGCCGCTCCAGGCCGCCGTGGCGTCGGCTGCGAGCTTTGCCGCCGGCGCAATCATTCCGCTGCTCACCGCTACTCTCAGCCCGGCGGGGCCACGCAGCATTGTCATCGCAGCCGTCACACTTATCGCCTTATGCGCACTCGGAGTGTTGGGTGCGACCCTCGGAGGTGCGCCTCGCTCTCGTGCCGCACTTCGAGTGGGCATCGGAGGCGCTCTGGCACTGGCTGTGACCTACGGTATCGGCGCGCTCTTCGGTGCTGCTACCTGAGCGACCGCGCCAAGGCGGCGTAGGTTGGCACGACCGCACGGTGTCGCTCTGCGCTTGGGAGCCCACTTGGGATCAGATTGGCCGCCAGACCACCTCAGAAGCTGAACTCAGACCCGCTCTCATTCGGAGCAACTTCAACTCCACTATCCACCGTCACACTTCGCTCATTCCTCGCAGAGACCGAGCGAGTACGAGCACGGCGCAAATCGTCAATCAACTCGGGGCGTTTGCCGTGAATGACTGTTGTTGACGCTGTTGCGGCAGGTCCAGTTCAGAGAGCCATGGAAAGAACTTCCCGGAACTCACCGTACCGTCTTGGGGGTCGCAGTCAGCTGGGCTCCTCTGCGCCGACCTGACTGGAAGGGGCGCCGTCCGCCGCCCGAAGTGCTGAGTCTGTTGTGAACACTGCGATGACGTCGAGATGCTCGATCCCAATCCGGTTGTATGAAATGGCAACATCCTCGAACTTCCAACCAATGCGAGAGTCGCATCTGTGCGCGATCTCTGAAACCCGCGTTCTGTAATCACCAAAACCCGCGATCGGCGATCAGCGAAAGTCGCGTTCGGCGATCAGCGAAACCCGCGCTGAGCTGATCTTTCGTTCCTCCGGACCGGTATCCACCCGGTCGGTCAAGAGCCCCTCCAGGGTCTTGGGCACTCACTGCACCAAGCCCACTGGAGGGACCACAGCAATGATGACCCAGGAGGAGTACATGGACGTCATGGCGATGAAGCGCCAGGGCATGAGCATCAAGGAGATCGCCGAGGAAACCGGCTATCACCCGAGCACCATCAGCGGCTGGTTGCGCAACGGCGGCCCGCCTGAGCGCCGTCCCAGGACCTCGGTCCCGGTGATCGACGAGTATTGGTCGGGCGAGATCGCCGGGTTGTTGCGGGTGGCACCCCGCCTGTTGGCCACCAGCGTCTTCGAGCTGATCAGGGCGAAGGGCTACACCGGCTCCTATGTGAGTGTGGCCCGGCACCTCAACACGCTGCGCGGCCCGAGGTTCGCGGCCGCACCAGCGGCCTCGACGCGGATCGTGACCGCTCCGGGTGAAGAGGCCCAGTTCGACTGGTCCGACGTCTCGCACTGGACGCAGGAATGGGGACTGGGCGAGGTCCAGTGCTTCTCGGCCATCTTGAGCTTCTCAAGGGTGCGCATCTGGTGGTTCGCCCGCTCCGTCGACCGCGAGCACACCTTCGAGGGACTCGTCCGCTTCTTCGAGT
Organism: uncultured Acidimicrobiaceae bacterium; assembly: GCA_963781955.1. Taxonomy (GTDB): domain Bacteria; phylum Actinomycetota; class Acidimicrobiia; order Acidimicrobiales; family RAAP-2; genus Bog-473. The sequence goes on along the minus strand of CAWAHU010000001.1, from coordinate 393,268 downwards.
TCGTCGGCGGTGTCCCCAAGGTCTTGCGCACCGACCGCATGGGGGCGCTCGGGACATCGCAGGGACGGCGGTTCCGTCTTCACCCTCCGGCCCATGGCTTCGCCCAGTTCTGCGGCACCGAGATCCGGGCCTGCCAGGCCGGCGATGCCAAGCGCAAGGGCAAGGTGGAGCGCCCCTTCCGCGACGTGAAGGAACGCTTTCTCGAAGAATGCGCGGCGACGGGGCCACCAAGGAACCTGGCCGAGCTCAACGAGCGGGCGGCCCGCTGGTTGGACGGACGGATCCACACCCGGTTGCACCGCGGCACGGGGGCGGTCCCCACCAAACGGCTGGTCGCCGAAGTGCCCCTGCTCGGAGCGCTGCCGCACAGACGATTCGACACGGCCTATGTCGAAGCGCGCAGGGTCCATGTGGCCATTCCCCAGATCGAGTGGCGCGGCGTGCGCTACTCGGTGCCACCACGCTGTCTGGGCCAGCGCGTCGAGGTGCGCCAAGAGGTGGAAGGGTCGAGCATCGAGATTCGTTGGGCCGGAGAGCAGGTGGCCACCCACGCCATCTCTGACACCGAGGGGATGGAGGTCTGGGACGCGCTGCACTTCCAAGAAGCCCAGACGGCCGCCCTGTCGCGCAGCCGGGGTCGCCACCTCAGCATCGTCGTGCCCGATGACCCTCCAGCGGCGACTCTCCCGCTCCGACTCGACATTGCAGGAGACGTGGACGTCGACGTGCCCGACCTGGCCCGCTATGAGACCGACGGGGCCCGATCGTGACCAACTCGCTCTATGAACAGCTCAAGGACGATCTGGGCTATCTCGGTCTCACTCGCTCGGCCGAATGCTTCGCCCTGATCGCTGAAGAAGCCAAGAACGGCGAATGGAGCCATATCGAGTACCTGGCCCGGGTGATCGGCGAACAGGCCAACGCCACCGTGAATCGAAAGCTGGCCACCCGATTGCGGTTCGCCCGCTTCCCGTTCCGTCGGAATCTGAGCGACTTCGACTTCGAGTTCCAACCCAGCGTCGACCGCAAGCTGATCGAGGACCTGGCCACGCTGCGCTTCATCGAGGAGAACCGGCCGATTCTCTTCTTGGGCCAGCCGGGTTGTGGCAAGACGCATCTGGCCGTCGCCCTGGCCACCACCGCCGTCGAGGCCGGGTTCCGCGGCTACTTCACGACAGCCGACGACATGGTCAACACCTTGGTGCGGGCCAAGCGTGAAGGCACGTTCGGCTCCAAGCTCAAGACCCTCACCGCACCGAGCGTGCTGGTCATCGACGACGTGGGCCTCCTCCCAATCGAACGCGGCGGAGCCGGCGTCTTCTTCCACGTCGTCAACACCCGCTATGAGCGCGGGCACCCCACCTTGATCACGACCAACCGGGGCCTGCCCGAATGGGGGGAGATCTTCGGCGATCCCGTCGTTGCCGCCGCCATCTTGGATCGGCTCATGCACAACGCCGTGGTCTTCAACATCAAGGGACCGTCGTGGCGGATGCGCGAGCACCACGCCCTCGAGACGGCCGCCACCGAGCCAGAGGCGAGCTCAGGAAGGAGGCGCCGCTAACCTCTCCACTCGAGGAACCAGGGGTCAGCTCAGCGCGGGATTCGGTGATCGCCAAACGCGGGATCCACTGATCGCAGATCGCGGGGTCCGGAGAGAGCGCACAGCATCGAACAGGTCGGTAAGTTCCTCGGAGCTTTGCACCGTAAGGCAGCATTTCGCAGAACGTACGCCAGCTTTCCCGCATCCCTGGCGAGCTGAGCTTCCTCGGCAATTATGCCGACCTTCGATTCACGAAACTGTTGCTTGAGTTTCACGATGCCTCCCAGCTCCCCGCGGTGAACGCAGACCGAAGGTCGTAGATGGACACTCCAACTCCGGCCCGCCCACGACAGCGAGAGCGAGAGCGAAGGCTCCGCAGAACCGACACGGCGAGCCGGTGGTCTTCGAGTGCCGAAGCACAGCCAGCTAGGGGCAGGCGATGAAGCTCGCACACCCCACCGGGTAACTCGGCTCACTGGCTGGCGTTCTCCGCAGTCGCAGGACCGCACACCAGAGCCTTCGTCTGGCTGCCCGCCTAGAGCTGTTTCGGGACGACCTCTATACCCAACACCGCTGGGCAAGGGCCACCAACGGGCGACTCGCTGATCCGGGAAGCGTCAGGAACCAGTCTTCACCGTAGCTTTCACGTGGTCGTCAAGACCCGGTACCCGTTTGACAGTCTGACTCCGGCACCTCCTTGACACCCGATTCCTTCAGGCCACGTTGGCCCTACGGGGCCGACCCTGGGGGGTGGCGAAGGCCCCGTGCTCTTTGGAGCGGTCGTGGCGGATGGCATGGACCCGGATGATCTTGCCCTTGGCCGAGATCTGCACCGAGCCGGCGACGATGGCGACCTCGACGAACTGGCGGGCCCAGCTGCGCCCGACCCGATAGCCGCTGCCGGCGAACGAGACCGTGCCACCGCCGTCGACCCGTCGGGTGACGCTCATGCCGGTCGTGGGCGGACGGGAGCGCCTGACCCGCACGGCACGCTGAGGGCGAACTCCGTTGTCGGCCCTGAGCGTGGTCTGCCGTCAGTATCGAGACGTCAGTTCGCCCTTCACACACTGCACTACCTGGGACTTCCGGGTGGAGGTAATGGGACTATGTTCGAACCCCTCCTGGGCCGCTGACCTGGGGTAATGCGGCGATAGAGTCTGAGCTAGGGCGAATTTGCGTGCCGAGCCGCTCGGTGCAAGGTCGGCTCCGGAAGTAACGGGACTATGTTCGAACCCCTGCTGGAGGGCGCCACCGTCGACAGATTGCGCCGGCGATCAGATGTAGTTGTGTTTGCCCTGACCTCGGAACTCAGCAGGGTCGGAGGATGAACCTCGCGAGTGCTCGCGATAGTTGCCCGCCCACAAACGACGGACGCACTGCTTTGTAAATTCCAGGTATTCCTGGGTGGCCACAGGGCGCCCCCTCGCCTCGCTGGGTCTGTCGTGTGAACCTTAGGCGGTCGCTCCAGGGCTTGTCCGAAGAGCTGTAACCCGGATCCTGCCGTCGGGCTGCTTCCTTTGAGAAGATCTCGTCGACCGGTGTAGTTGTCGACTTGGATTGGCACTGTAAGCAAGCGTGCTGTGATGCCATTCAGCAAGATCCTGAGGTCAGCGACACTGACACCGACGATCCGGCACCGGCGTTCTCGATGAGGAGGACTTCACTACCCGGCTTGGAGGTGACCCTTCCGCCGGAAACCCGAGCGCAATACCCGCTCGGGTAGTGGACTTCGGTGGGGACGAAGATCGCCGTGGGTGCCTGCGCTGCGTGATCCGGAACGTAGGCCAGGTGAAATTCCCCGCTCGTCGGATCGAAGGACATCGACGTCGGCCTTCCGGCGATCGCTTGGGGATAGGTGCGCGAGAGGACCGAAGCGGTCGACCGGAGCGATCCATTCGCTGCGACAAGTCCCTCGGCGGAGCTGCCCGTGGGGTCGGCATAGAACTTCCACGACCAGTAGGTCCAGCCGACCAGGCTCCGGTCGGCCTCGGCTGTCAGGCGATCGAGCAACGTGGAGTTCGAGGTGGCGCCGAACTCGCTCAGGAACCAGGCCGGTCCTCCGGGCTGCGCCGCCGTCCCGAGGTCGGTGCGGTCCTCTGAGCGCGTCGTGAGGGAGCGCTGCTCCTGGGAGGCGCAGGCGGCGATGTTGGTCGGGTTCCCCGTCTTGCCACTTCGCTGTCCGCAGTAGACATGCACGTTGAAGACCAGGTTGGCGAATGGCATCGGCCCGACGAAGTTGGTCGAACCGCGGCTGGAGAAGATGTCCGGTTCATAGAACACAAGAGCACCAGGATCCGTCGTTTGGATCGCCGGGATGACGCCGGCGGCCGGAACGCCCGGGGGACACGAGATCGATGGCGCTCCGTGTGCGGAGGCACCGATGAACGACCGGCCGGTATAGAAGCATTCCAGCTGGCCGTCGAACTTCTCGTCACCGGACTTGACCAAGGAGGTCGAGAACGGCTCGTTGAACGGGTCGTACCCGAGGACCCAGGGATCGCCCCGGAAGTAGGTCGCCACGGCGGCCCACACCCGGTCGTACTCGCCCTGGAGGTCACCAACCACGTCGTTCTTCCAGAAGTGGCGAAAGGCGGCACCCGCCGCGGCGGTGCCGTAGCTCAAGGACCAGCGTCCCGGGGGGTCGGTGTTCGGCGCTCCACCCGTGCACACCGCCCAGTTCGGCGCCCCCTCTCCATCGAACCGCTCGTTGTAGACGTCTTGGTGCATGTCAAGCAGCGTGTAGATGTGGAAGCGGCCGAGCAGGTCGACCGACTCCTTCAATCTGCCGAGGTAGGCATCGAGGACCGCCTGATTGAACTGGCCTGGGTCATGGGGTGCACCCGGTGTGCAGATGGCGGGGTCGTTCGCCGAAGCGGTCCCCGGCTCGAGGCCCTTCCAGGTCATCCCCAGCCGAACGACGTTGAACCCGAGGCGCGCCATCAGCGATGCGTCGACGATACTGAGGTTCCACGGTTTGCCGGGCGCAGGGTACAGCTCGTAGGGAGGGTGCTTGTAGACCGCGTTCACCCCGTGAAAGAAGACGACCCGGCCCTGACGATCATACAAGAAAGGTCCCCCGGGCGAGTAGATCTGGCCCTCGATGGCGGCGCCCGACGGATACCGGATTGGGGACTGCAGGCTCGGAAGCGTCACGGACTGGCCCCCCGCGCAGTCGCTCAGCAGCACCATCGCCATGATCGAGGTGGAAACAAGCGCAAGGGTCTTGAGCCAAGTGTGACCGGCCCCGCTTCTCTGCTGGGCTGGCCTCGCCGGCGATGCTGAAAGTCGAGAACCTATGCTGCTGGCACGGGATCCCCATGGGATTGTCCGAATCTTTCGACAACCCCGAACGACATAGCTCGGATCGCCGGGATCACTCTGCGGTTCCACCGTCAGCACCGAACCCGTCAGACCTCAGCAAACAACGAGAACCTGGCCGTCGGCCATCGGTTGTCTCTCCCGAGTGCACACCTGCCGAATCTAGAAGCAGCTCGGCATGTCCTCGGCGCAGCGGGATCAACGAGCAGTCATCTGTTGCAACTCCAGCCACGCCGATCATGCAGCGGAGGCCTTGACCGGGTGAGTCCCAACAGAGCTCGACGTTGCCGTCCATTGCACGCTTGGATCGAAGAGACTGGGGTCGACATGCTCCTTGTTGCTCTCGGTGATCGAGAACAACGAGTCGATGAGGGTGTCGCTCAGGGTGTGAGGCTCGAGGCCGAGATCGATCAATCGTGAGTGAACCGCGTTGTAGTAATGCTCGGCAGACTCGACCCGGGGGTTCTCGATCCGGGCGATGCGAACGGGCCCGGGGTATGTGTCACGGATCATCTCAGCCAGTTGGAGGACGGAGAATTGCTCCGTGAACTGGTTGAACACCCGGAACTCCCCCGGCTTCGCAGGGTTCTCCGCCGCAATCCGGATGCATTCGACGGTGTCGCGAATGTCGAGCATCCCTCGAATCTGATGCCCGCTCCCGTAGACGGTGAGTGGGTGCCCGCACACGGCCTGGACGATCAACCGGTTGAGGACCGTCCCGAAGACGGCGTCGTAGTCGAACCTGGTCGCCAGGGCGGGGTCGAGTTTCGTCAGATCAGTCTCTTGGCCGTAGACGATTCCCTGGTTGAGGTCGGTGGCCCGTAGGTTCCAAGCTCGGCACGCGAATTCGATGTTGTGGCTGTCGTGGACCTTGGACAGGTGGTAGAAGGATCCGGGCCGCTTGGGGTACAAGACGGTGTCGGTGCGACCCTTGTGAGTGACCTCGAGCCAACCCTCCTCGATGTCGATATTCGGCGTCCCGTACTCACCCATGCTGCCGAGCTTCACCAAGTGAATGGCCGGGTCGATCTCCGCGATGGCATAGAGCACGTTCAGTGTGCCCACCACGTTGTTCACCTGTGTGTACACCGCGTGGGCCTGGTCGATCATCGAATAGGGTGCGGAACGCTGCTCTGCGAAGTGGACAATTGTCTTGGGGCGGACCTCGTCGATAAGCGACTTTGTGAACGAAGGGTCGCTGAGATCACCGACGAATGTCTTGATCTGGCGGTTCGAGACCTCCCGCCACGCCCTGACCCGTTCGTCGAGTGGCGCGATCGGCACCAAGCTCGTTGCGCCCAACTCCCGGTCGTAGCCACGCCGGGCGAAATTGTCCGCAATGGCCACCTCGTGGCCCGCTGCGGACAAATGCAGGGCTGTCGGCCACCCCAGATAGCCATCTCCGCCCAGCACCAAGGTTCTCATGACTCCTCCAAACCCAGCCCCGAGCATGCGCTTCCATTTCGGGGTGTACTCCGAAACCGACGTCCCTCGTAGGGTCCAATGTCACTGCCGCGTCAAACGTGTGGGTCGCGAACCGAGTCTGAATCTTCCCTGGGCCTGCGCTGTGTCTCAGGTAGGTCTTCCGCCGGCAGGCGTTCGAAGGTGACCAAAGCCCCTGTCAGGTGACCGATCCCGCCTACACATTGGACTTGACGGACGAAATGGACATTCGGGGCCCCGGAGGTCAGACATGACGCTCACTACGCCTCGGCAACCTCGAGGAGACAATGCTTCTCCTGGCAGCACGGTCTGGATCGGTCCACGTGATGGCCCCGACATCCGTGAGGGGCACCGTGCCATCGAAGGCTGGGTCGATGCCCTCGCGCCACCGGGTGTTGATCTTGTCGCACTCAATGCAAGCTTCGAAGGTGCCCCACCTGAGGAGGTCCTGGCGTGGGCATTTGGAGAGTTCGGCCCACTCCTTTCGGTCGTATCTTCATTCCAGAACTGCGTCCTGGTAGATCTCGCCACACAGATCGACTCGCGCGCCGAGATCATCTTTCTCGATACCGGCTCTCACTTTGCCGAAACGCTCACTTTCGTCGAGCAGGTCCGCGTGGTCTACGGCCTCAACCTGAACATCATCCGACCCGGTGCTGAAGCCGAGCCGTGGCCGTGCGGTTCCGAACGCTGCTGCGAGCTGCGAAAGGTCCTTCCTCTCACGAGGGCGCTGAGAGGACGCCACGCATGGGTGAGCGGCCTGAAGCGCAGTGATACGCCGAGTCGAACGTCGTCGCCGATCGTCGGTTGGGATTCGGCCCGAGGATTGGTCAAGATCAACCCGCTGGCTTGCTGGACGAATGACGACGTCTCCCGATACGAAGCCGATCATCGGCTCCCGGTCCACCCGTTGAAACCGTGGGGGTACCCGTCCATCGGGTGCGAGCCCACCACCCGACCGGTTTCCTCATTCGAAGATCCGCGAGCCGGGCGCTGGCCCGGAACGGAAAAGACCGAGTGTGGCCTCCATGTCTGACTCCTGTGTGATCCACGAAGGAACCACTCGCCATACCATCGGCGCCTTCGACCGCGTCAGTTGGGCCGGCATAGTCCGCCTCGCTCGCTATGCCGCGACATCTGCGGTGGCTTTCGCCGTGAGTGAGGCCACACTCCTCATCCTCTACGGGCTCGATCTCACGACGGCCACCATCGCCGCACTGGCCGCCAGCCTCGCTGGAACAGTCCCGTCCTACTTGTTGAGTCGCTACTGGATCTGGAGGGAGGCGCCCCGAGAGCGCGTCCTGCGTCAGGTGATTCTCTACTGGATCGTCTCGATCAGCTGCATCGCGCTGACCAGCTTGCTGACGGGTGCTCTCGCCAGTCTTGCTCCGGCGGGCCATCCCTTCCACCTATTGGTCGTGGCGATCGGGTACCCGATCGTGATGCTGACTTTCTGGCTCATCAAATTCGTCATCTATCAGCGGATCATCTTCCCGACTGCGCATGTGTCCCACGGTCCCGATGGCGAGAGGAAATCATGGGATGAACGCGCTCTCCTTTAGGACACTCACATCGCTGCCACACTTATCGATCGTCAATTCACCAGGCCGCAATGGAGTGGGTGCATCACCTGTTTGTGCTCTGTCGTTCTCGAGGAGAGCGTCCAGCGTGACGAACGAGTAGCCGTCCGCCTTGATAGATCCGATCACCGAGGCCAATGCATCGGCGCCCTGTCGACGATCTAGCGCGTCTTGGGCGACCATGTGGTCACACTGCTCGCTCGGCAGTCTGGTCCAAGTCGCAGATTGCCGAAAGTGCCCAGGTTCCGGCACCCGTCGCAACCTCCTCCTGAGGACGAGGAACGGCGTGGGGGCTCGCTATCGGTCCGTCTGTAGTGGAGTCATCCACTGTTCGGTGATCAACCCAAGACTGCGTCCCAAGGAGCGCTACTCGTAACGGTGTGCCCTTCGGCCCTGCCCGGTGCTTCACTCCGCTAGCAAACTGGACGTGATGCAGGCCTACGAGGTCAGCGCGAGGTCAGACGATAACCAGGGGTCAATCGCCGAAGCTTCCGGAACTGCCGCCAGTGGTGGGGAGTTCGGGCCCAGTCGACGCATTCCTCGGGGCCTCACCCTGGCGGTGCTCTGCATCACCCTGTTGATCGTGAGCTTGGACAACACGATCGTGAATGTGGCGCTGCCGACGCTCGTTCGAGATCTCCACGCATCCTCCAGCCAGCTCCAGTGGATCGTCGATGCATACGCCGTGGTGCTGGCCGGTCTCCTGCTCGTCGCTGGCAGCACCGGCGACCGGTTCGGTCGCAAGTGGGTCTTCATGACTGGCCTCGCATGTTTCGCAGTGGGATCGGTCGCAGCCGCGTTCTCGGCCACCCCACACTGGCTCATTGCAACACGCGCCATCATGGGTGCTGGTGCGGCAATGATCATGCCGTCGACCCTTTCGATCTTGACGAACATCTACCGGAAGCCTGAAGAGCGGGCGCTGGCGATCGGTATCTGGTCCGGAACGAGCGGTCTGGGGATTGCCATTGGCCCGATTGTCGGCGGTTGGCTTCTCGCCCACTACTGGTGGGGCTCCATCTTCTTCGTCAACCTCCCCTTGGCGATACTTGGATTCGTTGCTGCTATCTGGCTCGTACCGAACTCGCGCAACCCCTCGAGCAAGCGACCCGATCCCGTCGGTGCGTTGCTTTCGATCGCGGGTATGAGCCTGCTGATTTGGGGAATCATCGAAGCATCGACTCGGACCTGGAGTTCACCTCTCGTCGCCGTCGGGGTGGGGACTGGCCTCGCCCTCTTGGCTGGTTTCGTCGGGTGGGAGCGTCACTGCAGCCATCCGATGCTCGAGCTCTCCTACTTTGGTTCGCGACGCTTCAGTGTGGCTATCGGCACCGTGTCGCTGGTCATCTTTGCGCTCATGGGTCTGTTGTTCGTGGCAACCCAGTATCTGCAGTTCACCCTCGGCTACACACCTCTGGAGACCGGGATGCGAATCGCACCGATCGCACTCGTTCTCCTGGTCGTCGCACCGATGTCGAGCTACCTCGTCCGCTGGCTCGGCACGAAGGTCGTTGTGGCTTGCGGCATGGGTGCCGTGGCCATCGGCATGTTCCTCTTCGCCCAGACGACGCTCGGCGGGTCCTATGCCGACGTCTTTCCGGCGTTCATGATTATCGGATTTGGCACGGCCCTCGTCATGGCACCGACGACCGAGTCGATCATGGGCTCGGTGCCGCGGGAGGAAGCAGGCGTGGCTTCCGGGACCAACAGTGCGTCGCTGCAGCTCGGAGGCGCTCTGGGCGTCGCCGTACTCGGGAGCCTGCTGAACACCCGCTACCAGAATCGGCTGGCGGCTTTGCTCAGCCACTACCACGTGCCAACGGCTGCGACCCACCTCATTACAGGTTCCTTGGGCGGAGCGATCGCGGTTGGCAACCACATCGGAGGTGCCGCAGGGCGGGCACTCGTCGGCGCTGCAAACCGCGCCTTTGTCAGTGGCATGGACCTGGCGTTGAGTGTCGGCGCCGCCACGGCTGTCGTCGGGACGATACTCGTCATTGCCCTGTTGCCAGCTCGGGCGGATAACGAGTCCGCGGACAGCACGATGAGAGGAGACTCGCGCCCAACGACGAGTGGGGCACCTTCTGGAGTCCCGGCCGCAGGACATTCGGGGGCACCTGAAAGATCCTGCTGACGGATCGTGAGTGAATCATCGTCTGCCGGCGGAATGAGAACCCAGCAGAGCTCTTGCTGAAGTGGCTCCAGCCATTGTGGCAACGCCGCTGAAGCCTGTCTCCGCCCCTTAGCTGGACTTCGCAGTTGGAGCGAAATACTGTTCGATGGATGTCGCAACCCCCTCAGCAACGGTCTTTTGATCAGCCTCGCTGGCGGCGATCGTTGCCTCGAAGGGATCAGTGAGATAGAGCGGCTCGATGACCGCGCCCGGCATCTGGCTCGGCGTGGAGAAGTACCCGGACGCGCTCGGGCCGAGAAGCATCAGATGGTTGTAGGCAGCAGCTTCTGCCGCCAGGGCATCGCTCGAGGGGTTGCCGACGGCGGAGCCGAAGCCAGCATCAGGCTGCACCCCGTCATTGGGAACCTGCCAGCCTTGGGCATTCATCTTCGTGAGGACATCGTTCTGAAGCAGGTTTGCCAGTTTGAGGTTGTCCTTCGAGAACGACCGATCTGGGTCGTACACAGTGACGCTGCCCGCATTCTGCGGAGTGCCACCGGCATCCATATAGATCCCCACCAGCAGATCGGCCTTGGCCAGGTTGGCACAGACATCCCTGGCAGCGACGTCGTCGTGAGAACCGAGCTCTGAGAGCACTCCTTCGTCGGTGTCGCCCGAGCCCAATCGAAGCACTGTGGTGTCTTCGGTCCGTGAGACGACGACCCTGTAGCCACGCGCCCTGAGGAGAGCCATCGTGTCGAGGACGATGGCGAGGTTCACGTCGGATTCGTAGATCGTCTGCCCCGCTTCGGTGGTCCCCATGCCACCGGGGTCGACCCCACCATGACCAGCATCGAGGAACACCGTCTTGGTGTTGTTGCCGACGGTGGGCGCAAACGCCATACACGCCCCAGAAGCGAAGTACGAAGGGTCTAGTGCCGTACCCTCCTCGGGCGTCGAGTGGGAATTGACCGCTTCGTTCGCCACCACGGCGATGGTGATGACGAGCACGGCGGCCACAACAAAGGCCACCCCAAGTCGCCGACCGCTGTGGGCAGCTCTTCGACGCGTCATGGAGAAGCACCTGGCATCCTAAAGTAGCGAGCCGATCGTAGTGGTTCCGACACGAGTGCACCATCAGCCCTCTGGGGCGTCATCTAACTTGCTCTCGACGCAGGCGCAGCACATCATCCGAATGGGTTCTGCGATGGATTACCCGCGGAGGGCCTGACGAATGTCCTCCAAAGAGAGTTCAGCCGTTTCGTGATCTCCGCATTGCACGCAGTCTTCGGTGTGATTCCACGACCTGATCAGGCGCGATCTGGATGCATCAAGGTGAACGGTGAAAGATTCGGAATCTGGGTCAATCACGAGGTCCCAGTATGGGCGCCACTCGGTGAAGACCCATCGATCTTCGACCTCGATGCCTTTCAACATCCTACGGAACCGCATTCGGTCCCGATCGAAGATCCAGTTGCTGTGACACGACTCCAAAATGACGGCATCCATGAAGCAAGGTGCTCCGTGAGGCTGAATCCGAGCTTTGAGGCACCTGGCAACGTGCTTGGCATCACATTGCAGTCTGATTACTCCTGACGCTGGGGTGATCTCGTATGCGCGGGCGGAGGACATCCACAGCGAAACGACAGGACCAAACCACGACCGGCCCGACCCGCCGCGTACAAGTCGTGAGCGCAGTCTGCTTTGATGGACTTGTCCCCCAAACGGACGAGGAGTATCCATGTTCCGCTATGGCCATTCGGCTCACCATCCTGTCCTCGGATCCTCTTCCTGGTGTTGCTCGCTGCCCTCGTGGTTCTTGCAGTCTTGGCCGTCATCAGACTCCGGAAGACGCGACCCCTGCCCTCAGGGTCGGTTTCTGCGGGTGCCAGTCATGGACCCGCAGGTGATCCGGCATTGACCGAGCTGCGGATGCGGTATGCACGAGGAGAGATCACCTCCGACGAGTACCTGCAGCGAGCAGCCGGTCTTGGTTATCCGTTGCCACCTGGCACCAATCCAGGTGGGCCTTCCCCAACGTCACCGGCTCCACCTCCTGCTCCCTGAACGCGCATCAGGGTGCCCCCGCTCGCGGCCGGGAAGGTGGGTCACTTCTGGGTCGACGGGCGCCGAAATTGCTTGCTGGCGACGAATAGCGACGCCAGCTCGGCTGTAGCCGACGAGCAGGGGGTTTCGAACATCGCCATTTGCCTAGGTTGGCAAATAGCGATTAAATATACCCTCTGAACAGGTAATACGTTGTATTTCTGACAACGGGGTGGAGGTGATGGGATTCGAACCCACGGCCTCTACATTGCGAACGTAGCGCTCTGCCAACTGAGCTACACCCCCGGGGGTCCGCTCCAAGATAGCCGCAGGACACCGGTGTCCGGGCCCGGAGAGGGCGAAGGATCCGGGACGGGGTGACCCGCCCGGGGCCACCCCGGCGTCGCTCAGCGTGCCACGACCCGCGGCAGTTCGAAGTCTTCGGCGTCGTCCTTCCAGACGTCGTCCCACCCCGGTGCCCGGGCCTGTCCACGGGTCCAGGACGCGCCGACAGCGACCGTGCCGACGACGGCCGGCCGGACCGCGATGACTTCGCTCTCCGGCTCAGGCCAGGCGGCCTGAACCTCGGGCCGCAGGGCCACGCGCCGGTCGCGCTGCCTCGCCTGCTCCGCTTCGATCTCCCGGGCGTAGGCCATGAGCCCCAACAGGCCGGCCAGGGCCACTCCGGCAATCCCGGAGAACAACCACACCATGTGCATGCCGGGCAGGATGCCGACGAGAGCGGTCGAGATGGCCACACCGACGAGGCAGCGCAACAGCATGGTGCAGCGGCGGCGGGCCTGTGTCCGCCTCATGGCGCGCAGGTCGGCACTGTCGGCGGGGAGACACACCGGCTCGGGCATGTCGAGCACCTGAATGCGCTCGTAGTGACCCCCCTGCTCGTCGTCGAGGTCCGCCGCCCACGCATCGTCGGTGGGACGCAACAGCACCAACTTCGGGCGGGAGGAGTCGACGGCGACTGCCCCGGCGTCCTCTTCGCCCTGTACCTCCGCGTACGCCTCGGCCGGCGCAGTGTGCAGACGGTACGCCGGGGACACAGTCTTCGGGCCGGCGTGTTCGAGCAGCTGCAACTGATGGTGGAAATGGTCGATGGAACCGACGCCTTGGCGCTCGTTGAAGCGCCGCCAGGCACTCGGAGCGAGCACGGCCACCCAAAGCATCGCTACCAGGACCAGCAGGATCACTGAATGGTCACTCCCTGACGACCTACCTTCCCTCCCCGGCAGAAAATTTTACTGAGCAGGTCGCGCGCCGTGGTGGATGGTGCAGGGAACACTGCGTCGCGGCCTGCGCTCACGACGCGACGACATGCGTCAGACGGCCCGGCTCCACCAGCGCCCGTCGGTGCGCCCCACGGTAACCGCGACGTCGAAGCACGCAGAGACCTGCGCCGAGTTGACGACCTCCTCCAGCGCGCCTGCCGCCACGAGACGCCCGCCACGGAGCAGTCCGGCATGGGTGAACCCGGGCGGGATCTCCTCGCAATGGTGCGTCACGAGCACGATGGGCGGGCCGGCCGGCTCCTCCGCCAACTCGGCCAGCCTGGCCATCAGACGTTCACGTGCACCGAGGTCGAGTCCGGCAAAGGGCTCGTCGAGCAGGACGAGCTCGGGATCGCTCATCAACGCCCGCGCCAGCAACACCTGCTGGCGCTCCCCCTCGGAGATCACGCCGAAGGTCCGGCCGGCGATCGCCGCCACGCCACCCTGGGCCAGGAGGCGGTCCGCCTTGGCCCAGTCCTTCTCCCCGTAGTGCTCCCACCACGTCTCGAGCGCGCCGTGCAGACCGCTGACCACGACGTCGCGTGCCAGGAGGTCGGCGCGCAACTGGCGGGTGACTGCACCGCTCACCAGCGAGACACGCGGGCGCAGCGTCCGCACGTCCACACGGCCCAGCCGCGCGCCCAAGACCTCGACCATCCCCCGGGTGGGCCACAGCCGCGCGCCGGCCACCTGCAGCAGGGTCGTCTTGCCGGCGCCGTTGGGTCCGAGGAGGACCCAGCGGTCGGCTCGCCCCACGGTCCAGTCGACATCGGCCAACACCGCCACACCGTCACGGTCCACGGAGACGCCGCTCAGCTGCACGGCGACGGCGCGCCTGACCGGCGAGCTCACACGCCCGTAGCGTCGCCCTGGGGGAGGCGGCGGCCGATCCGGCCGATCAAACCCGAGCAGGCCTGGGCCCACGTGCGCTCGCCCGCCAGCCAGAACCACAGCTCGCGGCCGTAGCCCCGCACGATTGAGGCCAGCTGGTCCTCGCCGACACCGGCCGAGGCCAGGCTGCTCCAGCGGGTCCACAGCCACGAGGTCACCCCGCCGGGCCCGGTGAGGACCTCGTCGAGCGAGGACCCACGATGGAGCGCGGCGAGCCAGCGCTCGGCGCGGTCCACCGGCTCGTCCGGCAGGTGGAGCGCTGGGGTAGCGGGCACGGTCACCGCCGGATGAACACGGGCTGCCGGTCCGTCCCGTCGTAGGAACGCACGTGCTCCTCGAAGTCGATGAACAGCGGCGCGTCGGGATCGAGTTTTCGCGGCAGCGAGCGAGTGGCGATCTTCTTGTCCAAGGTGTCCAGCCGCAGGAGCGCCGCCGGGTCGTCGAGACCCCGCACGTCGAGCCTGGGCCGCGCCGCCTGGAAAGCGAGCCGGCCCCGCTCGGTCCGGACGAGCAGGCTCGTCCACCCGTTCATCGACCCCACGCTCCCCACCGAGATGTCGGCGGAACGGCCGAGGAAGTCGGCGCACTCGTCACATCCCTTGAGCGCAGCGCCGTGGAAGTCCTTCACCGGTTCGTCGACCGCCAACTCACCGTCGCGGTACTCCACCATCATGCGGCCCCTGATCACGTCCATCTTGGATACGCGATCGAGGTCGACTCCCCGCTTGTCGCGCAGCTCGCGCAGGGTGAGCGCCTCGTAGTCGAAGTTCTTCGTGCACATCAGTGCGACGGTCAGCACGACGGCATCGACCCGATGGGCCCCTGTCGGCCAACGGCGAGCCTGCATCGCCCGCAATCCCTGGACCTCGCAGGGGGTGCCAACCACCGCGATGCGGGGCTTCGCCGGCAGCGCGTAGCGCGACAGGTCGAGCTCGGCCAGTGCCATGGTCTGGTTGTAGAAGCTCCCGGCGGCGCCGCGGACCTCGTCGGCCGTCGTGGCGATGGTGGCCACACCCTTCCACTGCTCGTCGGGATCCTCGCTCGGCTTGGAGACGAGCGCGCCGTCGATCTCACCGGCGGCCAGCAAGCCGATGAGTAGGGCGCTCACCGCTCCGCCGTCCTGGGCGTCGTCGATCTCGGCCGAGGCCCGCACGGCGAAGGTGTCCACGACCGCTCCGAGGCTCGCGTCGGGCGGACCGCCGGTGATCTTCCAGTACGTGTCAGACGAGTCCGACCGCACCTGTGCCGGCTGCACCGCGGCCTCCTCGTCCGACCCGACCGTCGACGGGGGCCAAAGCGCCTCGTAGCGGAGGCCGCCCCGCGGGCAGAAGTCCCAGCAGAGCGAGCAGCCCGTGCACATCTTCACCAGCTCGGGGAGGTCCGTGTCCTCGTCGACGCCGATGGAGTTCGAAGGGCACACGGCGACACAGGTCCCGCACTGGATGCAGCGCTCCGCGTTGATCACGGCGGCTTCGAGCTCCCAGAACCAGACCTTTCCGGGAGGCTCCGCGATGCCGTTCATCTGCTCGCGGAGGCGGTAGCGCTTCACGAGAGCACCACCGCAGGTGCGCCAGCCAGGGTGGTCGACAGCTCGTACGCCGCGGTTCGCCGCGCCCACTGGTGGAAGGCCTCACCGGGGTACCGCTCGTCTCGGAAGCGGACCACCACTCGCACCAGCGCGTCAGGGACGCGGTCCACCGGCACCGCGCCGGCAACCCAGTCGATGAACGCCGCGTCGGGCCCCAGCGAGCCGCCGAACCCGACGTCCACGGCCTCTTCGATGTGCTCGGCCACGTGCGCCACGTCGCCCCGGAAGCCGATGTCGGCGATCTGGGGCTGGGCGCAGGACGCCGAGCACCCCGAGAAGTGCATGCGGATCACCCCGGCGTCCGCGTCCGCACCGTCGGAGAGCTGCGCATCGAGTGCACGGGCCCACTTGACGGCACGCTCCTTCGTCTCGACCACGGCGAAGCGGCAGAACTCCGAACCCGTGCACGCGACCACGCCGCGGCTGAAGGGGCCGGGGAACGGCGAATACGTCTGCATCAGAGGCTCAGCCAGCAGGTCGTCGAGGCGCTCCTCGGGCACCCCCGAGACGATGAAGTTCTGGTCGATGCCGATCCGGACGCTGCCGTCGCCGTAGGTTTCGGCCAGGCGCGCCAGCTCGATCAGCTCGATCCCGTGCATCCTCCCCACCGGGACGGAGCACCCGACATAGACCAGTCCCGGCTGCTTCTGGGGGTGCACGCCGACGTGGTCGCCACGGAAGGCGTCGGTCAGTTCCCGCCCTGCGGGGAGCAGGGCGAGGTTGGTGCGCTCGTCCAGTGCGGCGCGAAAGGCCTCTGGCCCCAACTCTTGGACCAGGTAGCGCATCCGGGCCAGGCCGCGGTTCTCCCGGTTGCCCAGCTCTCCGAACACCTGGGCGACGCCGCGGCACAGCTCGACGGCCTGGTCGGGCCGGATGAAGATGTCGACGTCGGACGCGATCCGCTCCCCGTCCGAGAGGCCGCCACCGAGCAGGACGTTGAAGCCGACGGTGCCGTCGTCGAGCTCGGCCGGCCAGAGGCCGATGTCGTTGATCTCCACCCGGGCGCAGTCCTCCGTACACCCCGTGACCGCGACCTTGAACTTCCGCGGCAGGTTCGAGTACTCCCGGTTGCCGGTGAAATAGGCGGAGATCGCCTGCGCCACAGGGAGGGCGTCGACCACTTCCTTGGCGTCGACGCCCGACACCGGGCACGAGCACACATTGCGGGCGGAATCGCCACAGGCCTGCACCGTGGTGAGCCCGACGTCCCAGAACCGCTGCCAGATCCGCGGCACGTCCGCGATACGGATCCAGTGCAGTTGGATGTCCTGGCGGGTCGTGAGGTCGGCGTAGCGATTGCCGAACACCGGGCTGTCTTCGGGGCCCTCGGCAAAGGCGTCCGCCGCCACGCCCACTTCCCGCACCTGCGCCGCGGTCATCACGCCACCGGGCACCTTGATCCGCATCATGAAGGCGTCGCCGCCCTGCCGCTGCGGGTACATCCCGACCCACTTGAGCCGCTCGACCTCTCCGGGCACGGCCGCGATCGAACCGGGACCCTGCTTGGAGTACGTGTCGATGACCGCCTGCGCCACCTCGAAGGGATGGCGCGCCAACTTCAGCTGCTCGACCGGGTTGAGCTCACCGATGTTGCGATAGGGCCGGACGAACTTGAGGCCACGGTCACGCCGGCCCCGGAACTCCATCCCATATGGGTTGTCGAGATCACGCGGCACTAGACGTGCAGGCCACACTCAGACTTGTCGAGGCCGGCCCAACGTCCGGCCCGGATCTCCTCCCCCTCGGCCACTGGGCGTGTGGTCGGTGCGCATCCGATGGAGAGGTACCCCTTCGGGACGAGCGGGTGCACCGGCAGCCCGTAGTCAGCGAGGTACGAGTCCACGTCGTCGTCCGTCCACGTGGCGATCGGGTTCACCTTGACGAGGCCGAAGGTCGAGTCCCAGCTGACGATCGGCGCGTCGCTGCGGGTGGGGCCGTCGGAGCGCTTGAGCCCGGTCAACCAGGCGCGCTTGCCTGTGAGGGCACGCCGCAGTGGCTCCACCTTGCGGAACTGGCAGCACTGCTCCGATCCACACGGGTGCGCGGCCGCTTCAGGGCCCGGCTTGGTCACCGTCAGGTTCAGCCCGTAGTGCCGGCGTGTGGACTCGACGAAGTCCAGAGTCTCGGAAAAGTGGGCCTCGGTGTCGAGGAACACGACCTCGATACCGGGAGCGACCTTCGTGGCAAGGTCGATCAGCGCGAGGTCCTCGAACGACGACGCGACGACCAGCCCGTCGCCGAACGTCTCGAAGGCCCACCGGATGACTTGGCCGGCGGGCGCCGTCTCGAAGCCCTCGCTGATAGCGGCCAGCACATCTGCACTCAGCGACTGCACCGTCACGGACGTCTCTGTCACCGGTCCTCACCTTCTCCTCGGGACGCCCGCCGGCTGCGGCCGGCACCACGTCGTCTGCTCGGAGCGATCGGCCCGTCCCGGGGCCCACCCTGCGGGCGGTTCTTCGCCCCTCCAAACGCAGGCTCCACTATATATGACTAATCTAGTCAGGATTCAAGCGCGTGAAAGCGGCGAAGATGGAGACGAACGAACCGGACCAACCCGACGACCTCTACCCCGTCATGCTGGAGGTGTCCGGGCGGGCGTGCCTCGTCGTCGGCGGCGGGGCTGTGGCAGCCCGCAAGGCGCGCGGCCTGGTCGGATGCGGTGCTGAGGTCACGGTCATTGCACCGGACCTGTCCGAGGAGATGGAGCGCCTGGCCCCCTCGCTGCGCGCCGTAGAGCGCCGCCCCTACTCCCCGGGCGACGCACGCGGGTTCCGCCTGGTCATGACGGCTACCGGCAGGCCCGAGGTCGACGGGGCCGTCTTTGCGGACGCGGACGCAGCCGGGGTGTGGGTGAACAGCGCGGACGATCGCGCCAATTGCAGTTTCATACTCCCGGCGGTGCACCGGGAGGGCCCGGTGACGCTCTCGGTGTCCACCGGCGGGACGAGCCCCGCCCTCGCCTCGTGGTTGCGTACCCGGCTGGCCCTGGAGTGCGAGCCGTACCTCGAGTTCCTGGCGGCGATGCTCGGCGAGGCACGCAGGCGGGTGATCCGCGCCGGGTTGCCCACCGAGGACGTCGACTGGCGGCGCCTTCTCGATGGGCCCCTGCCCGACCTCGTCCGCACGGGGGACCTCGAGGCCGCCCGCACTCTCATCGACGAGGTGCTGCCCCCCGCAGCTCGCATCCCTACCGAGGGCTCCTGCTAGTTCCTCGCCGGGCGCGGACGGCGTGTCGCGCCACGGTACGTTTCATTGCCCTGCACCCAGCCCGCGCCATCTCCGATGTGAGCCCGGACGGGTCCCGGAGCGCACGCCAGTGCCCGGCGAGACCAGTCCACAACTGCGCAGCAAATTGCAGGCGCCGGACCGGGCGTAGTCCTTTTGCCCCTTACCGCCAGCCCGCCACCGACTCATAGTTCCTCTCCGTCAGCAACGGCTCTGAGGGGGGCACATGAGGCTGGTGAGCGATCGGGCACCACGAAGGCGTCGCGCCGAGCAGTCAGCGATACCTCCGGCGATCGGCGCCGGTGGCACGCGAACGCTTCTGCGCGTCCGCCACAACCTGGCCACCGTCATGGCGGCCCTCGTCGTGCTCCTGGCGGTCGGCGTCACGTTCTCCGCGACGGCGACCAAGCCAGTGGGCGCCGCCACCGTCTTCCAATCGGGTCAGGTCTTCGCGTCCGTCGGCAATTCCACGGTCAGCGTGTACGACCCCTCCTCGGGCAACCTCCTCAACTCGCTCACCGACAACACCGCCGAGCCCTACACCGCCGGCACCGCGTGGGACTCCCACGGCAACCTCTACGTGGCCGACGACACCAACGGCGAGATCAGCGTGTTCAACCCCGACGGCACGCTGGACACCCAGTGGAACGACGGCGCCTTCACCGCCGGGTCGCCGAGCGGCGACGGTGTCTTCGCCTACAACCTGTCGAACCCGCTCTCTTTGGCCTTCGACTCGTCGGGCAACCTCTACGTCGGCCAGCAGACCACGCCCTACATCGCCGAGTTCAGCGCGCACCGGCGACCGGCAAGCGGACATCGGCCCGGTGAGCACCGAGCTCTACGGCGCCGACTGGATCGACCTCTCGAGCGACCAGTGCACCTTCTACTACACGACCGAAGGCAGCAACATCCACACCTACGACAAGTGCGCCAACACGCAAGGCCCCAACTTCAACGTGGCGGCCTTCCCGACGGCCGACAGCTCGACCGGCCTGCCCGTCCAGGCCTTCCAGCTCAAGATCCTCGCCAGCGGCGAGGTCCTGGTGGCCGACTCCAACGCGGTGCTGCTGCTCGACCACAACGGCAACGTGGTCCAGACCTACCCCTGCTCGGCCCTGCCCAGCTGCGGCGGCCAGCTCTTCGCCGTCAGCGTCGACCCGAGTGGCAACTCCTTCTGGACCGGCGACTCGGCGTCGGGGAACATCTACGAGATCAACATCGCGTCGGGCAACCTGATGCAGACCATCGCCACGCACTCGGGCACGCTCTACGGCCTGTCTGTCCTCGACCAGCTCGAGGTGGCGACGTCGGGTACGACCGTCGCCGCAACTCCCAGCTCGCTCACCATTGAGCCCGTCACGGGGAACTTCTCGGCCCCCACCCCCGTCACGGCCGTGCTGACCAACCCGAGCACGGACACACCCCTCGTGAACGAGCCGATCACCTTCACCTTGAACGGCACGCAGACCTGTACGGCCACCACCGACTCGACGGGGACGGCGACGTGCACCCTCACGGCCGGCGAGCCCTCGGCGACCTATACCCTCACCGCATCCTTCTCCGGGGACTCCGGCGACGTCGTCACCCATCGGCTCCGATAGCAGCTCGACCACCTTCACCGTGAACCCCGACACCAGCTCGCTGACCTACACCGGTCCCACCACCGCGGTGAACGGCTCGCCGCTCACCCTTTCGGGCACCCTCTCGACTGATACCCCGGCGCAGGACACGCCTCTGCCCACCAAGGTGGTGACCTTCACCATCGGCTCCGGCTCGACGGCGCAGTCCTGCAACGCCGTGACGGACACCAGCGGGAACGTCAGCTGCACCATTCCGGTGGTGAACCAGCCCACGACCAACGTCACCGTCAGCTCGAGTTTCGCCGGTGACGTCTACGACACCTCGTCCACGGTCAACACCCCGGCCACGGTGACCGAGCCCACCTCGCTGATGGTGAGGACGGGGACCAGCGACTACTCGGACGCCACGACGGTGTCGGGCGTGCTGACGGACGCCGTCACCAACGCACCCGTCGCGGGCGAGCTCGTCACGCTCCGGCTCAACGGGGTCGAGACCTGCACCGCCACCACCGACGCCACCGGCACGGCGTCGTGCTCGATCACCCCCGGCGAGCCGGCCGCCACGTACCAGTTGACGGGATCCTTCAGCGGAGACGGCACGCTGCCCTTGCAGCTGGTGGGGTCCTCCGCATCGGCCAACTTCGTGGTGACCCTCGAGGAGACCGCGCTCACCTACACCGGTCCCACGGTGGCCCAGAACGGCCAGCCGCTGACCGTCTCAGGGGTCCTGACGACCGACAGCGGCGCCACGCCGGTGACCGGCAAGTCGGTGACCTTCACGCTGGGCAGCGGCTCGACGGCGCAGACCTGCAACGGCACCACGGGCACCACCGGCGCCGTCTCGTGCGTGATCCAGGTGGCGAACCAGCCTCCGGGCCCGATCCCGGTCTCGGACACCTTCGCCGGCGACACCTACTACCAGACGGCCAGTGCCAGCGCGACGGTCAACCTGCCCGAGGGGACGCAGCTGACCGTCACGTCGGCGACGGCCCCCTACGGCGGACCCACCACGGTGACAGGGACCCTCGTCAACACCTACACCAACCAGCCCGTGCCCAACGAGACGGTCACGCTCACCCTGAACGGGACGCAGACCTGCACGGCCACGACGGACTCCCACGGCGTCGCCTCGTGCGCGATCACCCCGAACGAGCCGGCGGGCACCTACCCGCTGACGGCCACGTTCAGCGGTGACAACGGACAGATGCCCCAGCTCCTGCCCACGAGCTCGTCGAGCACGTTCACGGTGACCCCGGCCAGCACGTCGTTCACGTACACCGGTCCCACCTCCGTGACCAACGGCCAGGCGGTGACCGTCTCGGGCGTGCTCACGACCAACGAGCCCACGCCGGGGACCGACGTGTCTGGGCGCACCGTCACCTTCGTGCTGGGCACGGGCGGGTCGGCGCAGAGCTGCACCGCGGTGACGAACGGCGCGGGCATCGCCAGCTGCACCATCACGGGCGTGAACCAGTCGACGACGACCGCCGGCATCACCACCAGCTTCGGTGGGGACTCGTACTACCAATCGTCGAGCACGTCGTCGGTGGCCACCGTCCACACGCCGACGAGACTCGTGGTCAACGCCGGCACCAGCGACTTCGCCGACCCAGGTACGGTGTCGGCCACGCTGACCAACGCGGTCACCGGAGCCCCGATCGCCGGGAGAACGGTGTCGCTGTCCCTGAACGGGACTCAGTCCTGCACCGCGGTCACCAATGCCCAGGGCCTGGCGTCATGCACCATCACGCCCAACGAGCTGGCCGGGACGTACACGCTGGCTGCTTCGTTCTCGGGTGACGCCTCGGCGACCCCGCCATACCTCGCCAGTGCGGGCACGAACACCTTCATCGTGACCTTGGAGGAGACTGCCATCACCTACACCGGGCCCACGATGGCCGTGAGCGGCATGCCCTTCACGATGTCGGCGAACCTCACGACGGACGCCGGCCCGCTCGGCGGGCGTACGGTGCTCATGACGCTCGGCTCGGGAGCCACCGCGCAGAGCTGCACCGGTGTCACGAATGCAGCCGGGGTCGCCGCTTGCACCATCGCCAACGTGAACCAGGTGGCCGGGTCGGTGCCCGTCACCGTGTCGTTCGCCAGCGACGGCTACTACCGGCCGGCCAGCGCCTCGGGGACGGTGACCACCGCGTCCCTGCCCGACGCCGGCAGCTTCGTGGTGGGCGACGTCTCGGCCGGGAAGCCCACGGTGGGGACGCAGGTCAACTTCTGGGGCTCCCAACTGTGGAAGACGAACCAGTTCAGCGGCGTGAACAACGCCCCGGCTTCCATGAAGGGCTACATCGACAGCGCACCCAACCTGAACCTCGGCTGCGGCGGGACGTGGACCTCGGACCCGGGCAACAGCTCGCACCCGCCGGCGACACTCCCGGTGAACATGGTCGTCGTCGTCTCGAGCCACATCTACCAGAACGGCTCCACCGAGTCCGGCGACATCAAGCACCTGGTGATGGTCTCGGTCGCCTCGGGTTACGGTCCGGCTCCGGGTCACGACGGCTACGGCAAGATCATCGGCACCATCTGCTGACGGTGCGCTGAGGAGTGGCCTGTCGGCCCTCCGACAATCACGAGCCAATTGTCATAGCACTGCGTCCCGCCTAGGTCTTTTACCCCTGTCTCGAATGGGGAGCGGGCGTTCATAGTGCGAGAGCACGCAAAGCCGGAGGGGGCGAGATGCAACTGTCGATAGCTCGGGCACAGGCAGCCTCGGGGCGCGGAACTGATCCTTGGGACGGACCGGACGGATCACGGTCGTTCATCGGCGCGTCGCGCCGCATCGCGCTCGCCCTCGCGCTGGCGCTTATCCTCGGCAGCATCGGGATCCTCTTCTCCCCCGCCAAGCGGGCCGCCGCCGCCACCGTCTTCCAATCGGGTCAGGTCTTCGCGTCCGTCGGCAATTCCACGGTCAGCGTGTACGACCCCTCCTCGGGCAACCTCCTCAACTCGCTCACCGACAACACCGCCGAGCCCTACACCGCCGGCACCGCGTGGGACTCCCACGGCAACCTCTACGTGGCCGACGACACCAACGGCGAGATCAGCGTGTTCAACCCCGACGGCACGCTGGACACCCAGTGGAACGACGGCGCCTTCACCGCCGGGTCGCCGAGCGGCGACGGTGTCTTCGCCTACAACCTGTCGAACCCGCTCTCTTTGGCCTTCGACTCGTCGGGCAACCTCTACGTCGGCCAGCAGACCACGCCCTACATCGCCGAGTTCAGCGCGACCGGCGACCGGCAAGCGGACATCGGCCCGGTGAGCACCGAGCTCTACGGCGCCGACTGGATCGACCTCTCGAGCGACCAGTGCACCTTCTACTACACGACCGAAGGCAGCAACATCCACACCTACGACAAGTGCGCCAACACGCAAGGCCCCAACTTCAACGTGGCGGCCTTCCCGACGGCCGACAGCTCGACCGGCCTGCCCGTCCAGGCCTTCCAGCTCAAGATCCTCGCCAGCGGCGAGGTCCTGGTGGCCGACTCCAACGCGGTGCTGCTGCTCGACCACAACGGCAACGTGGTCCAGACCTACCCCTGCTCGGCCCTGCCCAGCTGCGGCGGCCAGCTCTTCGCCGTCAGCGTCGACCCGAGTGGCAACTCCTTCTGGACCGGCGACTCGGCGTCGGGGAACATCTACGAGATCAACATCGCGTCGGGCAACCTGATGCAGACCATCGCCACGCACTCGGGCACGCTCTACGGCCTGTCTGTCCTCGACCAGCTCGAGGTGGCGACCCCCCCGTCGGTCACCCAGACCACCCCGTCGACGCTGACCATCCAACCGGTCACGGGGAACTTCTCGACGCCGACACCGGTCACCGCCGTGCTCACCAACCCGGGTACGAACACCCCACTGGTGGACGAGCCGGTCACCTTCACCTTGAACGGCACGGAGACCTGCACGGCCACCACCGACTCGACGGGGACGGCGACGTGCTCCCTCACCGCGGGGGAGCCGTCGAGCACGTACACGCTGACGGCCTCGTTCTCCGGGGACTCCGGCGACGTCGTCACCCATCGGCTCCGATAGCACCTCGAGCACCTTCACCGTGAACCCCGACACCAGCTCGCTCGCCTACACCGGGCCGACCACCGCGGTGAACGGGCAGCCGCTCACCCTGTCCGGCACGCTGTCCACCGACAACCCGTCCCCGGGCACCTCACTTCCCACCAAGGTGGTGACCTTCACCATCGGCTCCGGCTCGACGGCGCAGTCCTGCAACGCCGTGACGGACACCAGCGGGAACGTCAGCTGCACCATTCCGGTGGTGAACCAGCCCACGACCAACGTCACCGTCAGCTCGAGTTTCGCCGGTGACGTCTACGACACCTCGGCCACGGTCAACACCCCGGCCACGGTCACCGAGCCGACGACACTCACGGTCAACACGGCGACCAGCGACTACTCGGACGCCACGACGGTGTCCGGGGTCCTCAAGGACGCCGTCACCAATGCCCCGATCTCCGGGGAGTTGGTGACGCTCCAGCTCAACGGGGCCGAGACCTGCACGGCCACGACCGACACCTCCGGCACGGCCTCGTGCTCCATCACCCCCGGCGAACCGGCGGCCACGTACCAGCTGACGGGATCCTTCGCCGGCGACTCCACCTTGCCGCTGCAGCTGACAACGTCCAACGGATCGGCCAACTTCGTGGTCACGCTCGAGGAGACGGCGCTCACCTACACGGGCGGCACGGTGGCCCAGAACGGCCAGCCGCTTTCCGTCTCGGGCGTCCTGACGACCGACAGCGGCGCCACGCCGGTGACCGGCAAGTCGGTGACCTTCACGCTGGGCAGCGGCTCGACGGCGCAGACCTGCAACGGCACCACGGGCACCACGGGCGCGGTGTCGTGCGTGATCAATGTGACGAACCAGCCACAAGGCCCGATCCCGGTCACCGACGCCTTCGCCGGCGACACCTACTACCAGGCGGCCAGCGCGGGCGCCACAGTCAACCTGCCCGAGGGCACGAAGCTGACGGTGACCCCCGTCACGGGGACCTATGGCCTGCCGACGACCGTCTCGGGCACCCTCGTCAACACCTACACCAACGCGCCGGTGCCGAACGAGCCCGTCACGTTCACGTTCAACGGGACGCAGACGTGCACCGCCGTCACCAACGCCAGCGGTGTGGCCTCGTGCTCGATCACCCCGACCTCTGTCCCAGGCACCTACCCGCTGACGGCGTCGTTCGGCGGCGACACGACCATCACACCGGTCCTGTTGACCTCGAGCGGTTCGGGTACGTTCGTGGAGGCCAAGGACCCCCCCAAGCTGACGTACACGGGAAGCACGACGACCACGAGCGGCCAGTCGCCCAACCTCTCGGCCACGCTGGTGTCCGACACCGGTGCACCAATCCCCGGGCAGACGGTGACCTTCACCGTCGGTACCGGGAAGTCGGCCCAGAGCTGCTCGGCCACCACGAACGCGGCCGGCGTCGCCACCTGCCACATCTGCATGTACAACCAAATGGCAAGCCCCCTCCCCGTCACCGTGACGTACGGCGGAAACGCCTACTACGTGTCGGAGAGCACCTCGGCGACGGTCACCGTAGTGACGCCGACGACGCTCACGGTGAACGCGACCACGGGCACCTACGGCCAGTCGGTGACGCTTTCGGGCACGCTGGTCAACTCGGTCAACGGGCAGGGAGTCGGAGGCCAGACCGTAACCCTGACGCTCAACGGGGTCCAGACCTGCACGGCGACGACCGACGGCTGGGGACGGGCCTCATGCACCGTCACGCCCAACGAGACCAGCGGCACCTACGGTGTCACCGGGTCGTTCAACGGCAACACCGGCACCTCGCCGCAGTTGTTGGGCAGCAACGGTTCGAACAATGTGGTCATCAACGGTGCCCCGACCACCATCACCTACACCGGCGCGACGACGGCGAACAACGGGCAGTCGCTGACGCTGTCAGCCCTGCTCACTGGCAACGGGAGCCCGCTCGGCGGCCAGCCCGTCACCCTGACGCTCGGCACCGGCTCGTCGCTTCAGAAGTGCACGGCGACGACGAACAACTCGGGCGTGGCCTCGTGCACGATCTCGTCGGTCAACCAGATCGCCGGCACCGTCATGGTGACCGTCTCGTACCCCGGAACCAACGCCTGGGCGCCGGCCTCGAACACCGCGAGCGTCAAGATCCCGTGCAGCGGCGGGAGCGGCGGTGGTGGTGGCGGTGGCGGATCGCCCTGCGGTGGCGGAGGTGGCGGGTGCGGTGGCGGCTACACCCTGCCCCCGCCGGTGGGAGGCGGCCGGGGCTGCGCCTGACGGATGCCGTTGAAGTCCTGACGGCGCCGGCCGGGTCATCCACCGCCTGAGGGCAACCGAATCGTGCGCAGGGCAGGGCCCCTCCCGACGGGGTCCTGCCCTGTCGCCGGAGGCCGCACCCCGGCAGCGCCCGGGCGAGGGTCCAGCCAGAGCCCGCCAGTCCACTCAGGGCCCGGCCGTTCAGGGTTGGGCCACCATGAGCACGGTCCCGACCACCAGGAGCACGAGCACGGCACCACCGGCCCGGGCCATGGACCGGGCGTCACGGCGCACGGCCCCCGCATCGGCGAACTCCCCTCCGACGCCCGCGGCCACTGCTTCCTGGAGCCGCTGCTCGGCTGGCCACAACACTCCCTCGGCCAGCAGCACCACGCCGACGAAGAGGGTCAGGCCGGCCAGCACCCACCCGTCGCCCAGCGCGTAGGCGCCGCGGCTCATGGCCAGAAGGGCGAACCCGAACGCCGGGATGCCGTAGAGCGTGCGCCCGGCCCAGTTCAAGCCGGGGCGGAAGTAGCGACGCAGCGCGTCGGGCAGGGGTGCCGTCCTCACCAGCTGGCGCTCGAGGCGGCCGGCCGTGGCGGTGGCCGTGGCCGACGTGACCAGCCCGGCCACGGCACAGGCGGCGTGCGCCAGCAGGACGACGTCGAAGGCGGCTCCGGACGGCTGGGACATCGCCACATGTTCCCCCGCGAACGGCGCCGGCGGGTGCACGGGGCGCGACGTGGTGTCGCTGCAGCGGGCAGCGAAGCCTGTACCGTAGGAGCGGAGGGAGGCTGGGAATACGATGAGCGAGCGTGCGATGCGGGCAGGCCGGGCCATGTGCCGACGAGAGCTGTGATGAACCAGCTCCGCCTCGACCCGTTGTCGGGCCGCTGGGTCGTGGTGAGCCCCGGTCGCTCCGAGCGCCCGCACTCGTTCGTCACCCGCTCGGCCCTGCCGACCGGCACGCTGGACCGCCCCTGCCCCTTCTGCCCGGGTAACGAGGAGGACACTCCGCCCGCTCTCGAGACGTACGGCCCCAGCGGGGCATGGCGGGTCCGGGTCGTACCGAACCTCTACCCCGCCTTCGAGGGCGACGAACCGTTCGTCGTGGCCAACCGGGGTCCCGTCTTCACTCAAGCTTCCGCCGGTGGCATCCACGAGATCCTCATCTTCTCGCCGGAGCACGACGCCACGCTCGGCCAGCTGAGCAAGGAGCAGGTCGAGCTGGTGATGGCCGCGTTGCGCGACCGGCTCGAAGAGCACGCCTCCCAGCCCAACCTCCGCTACACCCAGGCCATCGTCAACTCGGGTCGCGAGGCGGGCGCCTCCCTCGAGCACCCGCACGGGCAGCTGCTCGGCATGTCCTTCGTTCCGCGCGAGCTGGCCGAGGAACAGGCGCGCTTCGCCCGCTTTGTCGGATCGTGCCTCTTGTGCACCACCATCGAGGCGGAGGAGGACTCCACCCAGCGGGTCATCTACGCCAACGACCGCGTGGTGGTGGTGTGCCCCTTCTGGAGCGCCGTGCCCTACGAGATGCTCGTGATGCCCCGCGGGCACAGCCCCCACCTCCACCGGAGCCCCACCGAGGACCTCGTGGCCGTCGGCGAGGCCATTCGACGCTCGTTGCAACGGCTCGCCGAGGCGGTGGGCGACGTGGCCTACAACATCGTGTTCCACTCGGCGCCCTACCGTGTCGGCGAGCCGTACCACTGGCACGCCCACATCTGGCCGAAGGCCACGACAACCGCCGGCTTCGAGCTCGGCACCGGGGTCGCCATCAACGTCATCTCCCCCGAGGAGGCCGCTGAGAGTCTGAAGGTTCCGGCACTCGCCCTCTGAGCCGACCTCTGAGCCGACCTCTGGGCCGACC
The DNA here is from genome assembly GCA_963781955.1 of uncultured Acidimicrobiaceae bacterium. Taxonomy (GTDB): domain Bacteria; phylum Actinomycetota; class Acidimicrobiia; order Acidimicrobiales; family RAAP-2; genus Bog-473. The sequence goes on along the minus strand of CAWAHU010000001.1, from coordinate 364,499 downwards.
TCTGATCCGACCTTCTGGGCCGCTACGACGCCACGCGCACGGAGCGGGCCAGCTCGAGGAACGAGACCAAGCGGCGCACCAGGTCGCGGTCGGGCCCGACCAGCCCTCCGATCCCCGGAGTGCCCAGGTAGCCCGTGACGAACGCCCGCCGGTTCCTGCGCTCCCAGGCCTGGCCCAGCGCGGCCAGGCCGAGGCGGCCCGTCGGGTCCCGCTCGGCCGCGGCCACCAGGCTGGCCTGGTGCATCGACCACAACAGGTCGGCCACGTCGGCGAGCGGGGTCCGGCGCCCCGGAAGCGTCTGGCCGGGCAGGACGCCCCCCGGACAGCAATCCGAGACCATCCAGCCCTGGTCGGTGCGAGCGGTGCGCCCGAGATGGAAGTCCCCGTGCGTGCGGATCACCGGCAGGCGCGCCTCGGACTCATGGATCCACTTGACCAGGTCGGCCACGCCGGGCGCGTCGAGCAGCGACGGGTCGGCGGCCGCGATCTGCGCCTCGGCCGCGTCGACCCAGTTGGCCACCGGCTCGTGGTGGCGCAGGAAGGCCCGGTCCAGCGCGAGGTGCATGCGGGCCGTCATGATGCCCAACGCCCGCGCCTCGGTCCCGAAGTCCCCGCCGGCCACCTCGGGGGCGCCGCCCGAGGCGTAGAAGTCCCGCAGCGACGTGATGGCAAGCGCCCAGCCACCGGAGCGGTCGGCCAGCGGCTCCTGCACCAGGCCGAGGTCGCGGCCGTCGCACGTCCAGCGCACCAGGGGCGCCGCCACGTGGTTGAAGCCGACCTCGTCCAGCGCCACCACGACGTCCACCTCGGGCCGGGGATCGGCGGCCAGCCACGGGAACACCATGAGGTCGCCCCGGTCGCCACAGTCGAGGACGGTGGCGTCGTCGTCGTCGCGCAGGACGGCCACCGGTCCCGGTCGCGGCTCGACGCCCCGCACGGTGGAGAGCAGCAACGGGCCCAGCTGCGCATCGTGCAGCGCGTCGGTGCACACGGCCAGGCCGTGGTCGTCGTCGAGCAGGCCCAGAGCCGATTCCTCGCCGGCTCGCAGGAAGTGCGTCTCATCGCCCACCGCCCGCAGGCCGACCACGAAGTGCGCCCGGCGACCGTCGACCCGCGCCACGATGTCGAGCAGGCCCGGCCGGCCGGGGCGGAGCACCTCGGCGCGTTCGATGGCAATGCTGCCCGCCGGCGCGACCCTGCGCAGCCCGAGCCACGCCTCGGTGAGCGTGCGGAGTGCCCGGTCGCGCCCCTCGTTCATTCCCGTCCAAGCCTCTCGTCGGGCACCAGGTCGAACCACAGGAACCCGTAGGGCGGGAGCGTCACCGTGTACGGCTCTTCGGTGATGACCGGGAAGGGGACGCGGCCGAGCACCTCGTAGGGTGTCGAGCCCGCCCACTTGGCCAGGGCCAGCTCGGCCGGCTGGGCGAACCTGCTGAGGTTGTGCACGCAGAGCACGGCCTGGTGCCGCCGCACCACTTCGTCGCCGGCACTCTCGTTCCCGGCCGGGACCGTGCGCGCCAGCACCGTGGAGCGGCCCCAGTCGAGCGCCCCGTCGATGGCCTGGCTCACCGGCGGACCGCTCGACGCGGCGCCGGTGAGGATGTCGGAGACCTCGCCCGAGCGCATGTAGGCCAGGACCGAGGGGTTGGCGCAGGGGAGCACCTCCATGTCGCCCACGCCCATGACCGGCAGGGCCCGGCGCTCGGTCAACATGCGCCGCAGCCAGTGCAGGAACGACCCCTGATTGCGCAGCTGGGCCTCGACGTTGAGGGCGCTGAAACCGTAGACCGGGTCCATGAGCGGGGGGAGGTACAGCTGGGCGAAGTCGGCTTGGGAGAACCCGCCGTTGCGGTCGGGGGACCACTGCATGGGTGTGCGAACCGAGTCCCGATCACCGAGGTAGATGTTGTCACCCATGAGCAGCTCGTCGCCGTAGTAGATGACGGGGCTGCCGGGCAGGGACAAGATGAGTGCGTACAGCAGCTCGGCGGTGCGCCGATCGTTGTCAAGAAGCGGGGCCAGGCGGCGCCCGATGCCCATGTGGCGCTTCATCCGCGGGTCCTTGGCGTACTCGGCGATGAGGTAGTCCCGCTCCTCGTCGGTGACCTGTTCGAGGGTCAGCTCGTCGTGGTTGCGCAGGAAGATCGCCCACTGGCACGAGTCGTTGATGTCGGGGGTCTGGGCCAGGATCTCGGTGATCGGGTAACGCTGCTCGCGCCGGACTGCCATGAAGAGGCGCGGCATCAACGGGAAGTGGAAGCAGAGGTGGCATTCGTCTCCGTCTCCGAAGTAGTCAGCCACGTCGCTCGGCCAGCCGTTGGCTTCCGCCAGGAGGATCCGGCCCGGATAGTCGGCCTCGATCTGCTTGCGGACCCGCTTGATGAACGCGTGCGTCTCAGGCAAGTGCTCGCCCGATGTCCCGTCGCGCTGGTAGAGGTAGGGGACGGCGTCGAGCCGGAAGCCGTCGAAGCCCAGGTCGAGCCAGAAGCGGACCAGGTCGATCATGGTGTCCGCGACCTCGGGATTCTCGTAATTGAGGTCGGGCTGGTGGTGGTAGAAGCGGTGCCAGTAGTACTGCTGACGCGTGTCGTCCCACGTCCAATTGGAGCGCTCCACGTCGGTGAAGACAACCCGCGCATCGGGCCACTTCTGGTCGTCGTCGTTCCAGACGTACCAGTCGGCCTTGGCGTTGTCGCGCGACGAGCGCGACTCAATGAACCACGGGTGTTGGTCACTCGTGTGGTTCATGACGAGGTCGGCGACGACGCGGATGCCGCGGCGGTGCGCGTCCTCCAGGAAGCCGACGAGGTCGCCGATGGTCCCGTAGTCGGGGTGCACGTTGAAGAAGTCGCTGATGTCGTAGCCGCCATCGCGGAACGGTGACGGGTAGAAGGGGAGCATCCAGATGCAGTCGATGCCGAGCCACTCGATGTAGTCGAGCTTCTCGCGCAGGCCGCGGATGTCACCGGTGCCGTCGTTGTTGGCGTCGTGGTAGCCGCGGATCAGCACCTCGTAGAAGACGGCGTGCTGGAACCAGCGGACCGAGGGGTCGAAGGCGCCTTCACCTGCGCTGATCGGGATCGGTGGCGAGCTCACACCATCACCGCCCCACGAAGGTGGCCTTGCCCGGGCCGTGCTCGGCGAATGACGCGATGCCACGGGCGGCATCCTCGGTCCTGGCCGCGGCGACGAACGCCTCCCGCTCGATGGCCAGGCCCTGCTCGAGCGTGCCGTCGAGTCCGCGGTCGACGGCGGACTTGGCCAGGCCGTGCGCCAGCAGGGGGCCTGCAGCCAGCTCGGCCGCCCACGCCAACGAGGCATCGAGCACGTAGCCGGGCGCCACCACCCGGTTGACCAGACCAATGGCGTGGGCCTCTTCGGCCCGGACCTGGCGGCCGGTGAGGATCAGCTCCTTGGCCCGCGCCGCGCCGACGAGGCGTGGCAGCCGCTGGGTCCCACCACCGCCCGGGATCACCCCGAGCAGGACCTCGGGCAAGCCGAACGCGGCGTCCTCCGCGGCACACGCGCAGGTCGCAGGCGAGCGCCAGCTCCAGACCGCCCCCCAGGGCGTAGCCGTTGACGGCGGCGATGGTGGCACGCGGCACGGCGGCCAGGGCGCCGAGCGCAGCCTCGAAGTTGGACCCGACCGCTTCCGCCCCCTTCCCGTCGAGCTCCGCGATGTCGGCGCCGGCGGCGAAGATCTTGCGCCCGCCCCACACCACGACGGCGCCCGGCGGGTCGGCCTGGAGGTCCTCGGCCACCGCGGCCAGCTGTGCCAGCACTGCGGCCGACAGCGCGTTCGCCTTGGGTCGGTCCAGGCGCACGAGCGCAACGCCGTCGTGGCGCCGTTCCACGCTGACGAACGTCCCGGCCGCCTCAGCCATGGAGGAACCGTACCGGAACGGGGGTGCGCCGGCTCATGCGTGGAGGACCCGGTCGGCCGCCGCGTAAGGGTCGAGCTCCCCGGCCAGCAGCGCCTTGACGGCTGTGGCGAACTCCTCCCCCGCGGCGAGCTCGTCGACCCGGGCCTCGGCCCGGGCCAGCAGCACCCGGCGTAGTTCCTGGGAGAGGCGCGCCGCGCGGCGAGACGCCAGCAGCCCGGTCTCCTCGAGGTGTGCCCGGTGCCGGGCCACGACCTCCCACAGGCGGTCGACGCCCTCGCCGGACGTCGCCGTTGTGTCCACGATCTCGGGACGCCACGATCCGGGGCGGGCGAGGTCGAGCATCTGCTCGAGGTCGCGGCGGGCCTCGCGGCGCCCGGGCCGGTCTGCCTTGTTGATCACGAAGACGTCGGCCACCTCGAGGAGGCCGGCCTTGTTGGCCTGCATGGCGTCGCCCCACCCGGGGGTGACCACCACCACGGTGGTGTCGGCCGCCGATGCGATCTCGACCTCCATCTGGCCCACGCCCACCGTCTCGACGATCACGACGCCGATGCCCGACGCCCCGAGTAGACGGACGGCGTCGGGCACGGCCAGGGACAGGCCGCCCAGGTGCCCGCGGGTCGCCATGGAGCGGATGAAGACGGTCGGGTCGAGCGTGTGCTGGCCCATGCGTACGCGGTCGCCCAGGATGGCGCCGCCGCTGAAGGGGGACGTCGGGTCGACAGCCAGCACCCCGACCTGGGGCACGGGCAGGGACACCGGCTCGGTCCAGCCCCGGCGCACCTCGGTGATCAACGTGTCGGTGAGCGTCGACTTGCCCGCCCCGGGCGCGCCGGTGAGGCCCACGGTGTAGGGGACCTCGGCCCGGTAGGCCAGGCGCGCCACCGCGGTCGCCGTCTCGCCGCCGCGCTCGACGAAGGACAGGAGGCGGGCCAGCGCCACCCGGTCGCCGGCACGGGCTCCCTCGAGCAGGGTCGCCGGGTCCGTCGGGCGCCGCCGCTCCGGGCCCGGCGCGTGCCGCGTCGGCGCCGCTCACCGTCGCTCCACCGAGGCACCCAGCGCCCGCAGGGCGCCCACCAGGTCCTCGTAGCCACGATCGATGTGGTGGGCCCCGTTGACCGTGGTGACGCCATCGGCCACCAGGCCGGCCAGGACCAGGGCCACCCCGGCCCGGATGTCGGGCGCCCGCACCGCCGCGCCCGAGAGCCGGGGCACCCCCCGCACCACGGCGTGGTGGCCCTCGGTGCGGATGTCGGCGCCCATCCGGCGCAGTTCCTCCACATAGCGGAACCGTCCGGAGAACAGGTTCTCGGTGAGGATCCCCACCCCGTCCGCCACGGTCAGCATGGCCACCAGCAGGGGGCTGTAGTCCGTCGCCACCCCCGGGTACGGCAGCGTGGCCACGTCCGCAGCCACCAGCCGCCGGCGCGCCACCGCCCGCAGCCCGTCCGGTGTCATCTCGGTCTCCACGCCCATCTGGTTGACCTTGCGCAGCACCATCTCCATGTGCTCGGGGCGGGCGTCTGCGATGGTGACCTCGCCGCCGGCCATGCCGACGGCGGCCAGGTAGGTCGCCGCCACCACGCGGTCGGGCACCACGGCGTGGCGAGTCGGGCGGAGCTCGTCCACACCCTCCACCTCGATCCTCGAGGTGCCGGCGCCGTGCACCCGCGCGCCCATGTCGCACAGCAGGGCGGCCAGGTCCGCCACCTCGGGCTCCTTGGCCGCGTTCTCGATCACCGTCGTGCCCTTGGCCAGCGCGGCCGCCATGAGGAGGTTGTCGGTGGCCGTGTGACTCGGGTACTCGAGGACCACCCGCGTCCCGACCAGCCGGCCGCCGGGGACCGTGCCCCGCACCTCCCCGTGGGAAGACTCGAATCGGGCGCCCATGGCGGTCAGCCCGTTGATGTGGAAGTCGATCGGGCGGTCCCCGAAGTCGTCCCCGCCCGGGAGGGGCACCCGGACGGCACCACACCGCGACAGCAGGAGTCCCAGGACGACCACCGAGGCCCGCATGCGTTCGAAGAGGTCGTAGGGCCCCGAGGGCACCAAAGCGGCCGCCGGCGGCGTCGTCACGGCCACCTCTCCGCCCTCGAGGCGCTCGACCTCGGCGCCCATGGCCCGCAGCACCATGGCCATGGTGTCGACGTCGGAGATCCGCGGGACGTTCGACAGCACCGTGCGGCCCTCCGCCAGCAGGCAGGCCGCCATCAGCTTCAAGGCCGAGTTCTTGGCACCACCTGCGGTGACGGTGCCCCGGAGCGGGCCGCAGGGCTCGACGACGATGGTGTCGGCGCCCGTGTCGGGGCGCGGGGCGGGGGCCTGTTCCACGGCCACAAGTATCGCCGCTGGGCGGGGGTGCCGACGGCGACCAACTATCGTCATGGCCCGTGGCAACCTCGCGTCAAGCTCCCGACCGGAACCTCGCCATGGACCTGGTGCGGACCACGGAGGCAGCGGCCATGGCCGCCAGCCGCTGGATGGGCCGCGGGGACAAGATCGGGGCGGACCGGGCCGCGGTCGAGGCGATGCGGACCGTGCTCTCCTCCGTGCCCATGGACGGCATCGTCGTCATCGGCGAGGGCGAGAAGGACAACGCGCCCATGCTCTTCAACGGCGAGAAGATCGGCGACGGAACGCCCCCGCTCACCGACATCGCCGTCGACCCGATCGACGGCACCACGCTGACCGCCCAGGGCCGCGGCGGCGCCCTGGCCGTGATCGCCGTGGCCGAGCGGGGCGCCATGTTCGACCCCGGCCCCTGCGTGTACATGGAGAAGCTGGCCGTGGGGCCGCGGGCCAAGGGTGCCTGCGACATCCGCCGCACGCCGACCGAGAACATGCACGCCCTCGCCGAGGCCATGGGGCGGGCGGTGCGGGACCTGACGGCGGTGATCCTGGACCGTCCTCGCCACGCCGACCTGATCGCCGAGGTGCGGCGAACCGGGGCTCGCATCCGCCTCATCACCGACGGCGACGTGGCCGGCGCCATCGCCACCAGCTGGCCCGGGGCTGGGGTGGACATCCTCTTCGGTATCGGTGGGACGCCCGAGGGGGTGATCGCCGCCGCCGCCCTCAAGTGCATGGGCGCCGAGATCCAGGGGAGGCTCTACCCCCGTGACGAGGCGGAGCGGACCGCGGCGATCGCGGCCGGCTACGACCTCGACGCCGTGCTGGCCACCGACGACCTGGTACGGGGGAACAACTGCTTCTTCGCCGCCACGGGCATCACCGACGGCGAGCTCCTCAAGGGCGTGCAGTACCACGAGTTCGGGGCCACCACCCAGTCGCTCGTGATGCGCTCCAAGTCGGGGACAGTGCGCCAGATCGACGCCAGCCACGCCCTGGCCAAGCTGGCCGAGTTCTCCTCGATCCAGTTCGACTGACGGCGACGACCCGGGCCGCGGCACCGGGGCTGTTGTCGGGAACTGTAAACGGACCTGTTTAGAGACCTCGCACCCTCTACCTGGCCCTCCGCCTCGAGCTGGCCCTCCGCCTGTATCTGGCCCTCCGCCTCTGGCTGGCCTCCGCCTCTCTCACGTTCGGCTTCCGCCCCGGGCTTCCGTCGTGGCCTCAGGCGGCCTCTGACGGCCTCAGGCGCCTCGCCCGGCTAGCTCTTCGCGCTGGACGCGGTCGACAGGCGCAGCTCGGCCCGGGCCAGCGCGTCCTGGGCCTCGGCCAGGGTCAGGTTCGCCTCGGCCCCGCCCTCGCCGGCCTCCGAGGCGGCGGGACCGCGTCCGGAGCCGGCCTCGGCCACCCGCTGCGTGGCCAGCTCCCGGGCCAGCTCGGCCCGTGGTACGTCGATCTCCCCCGCCAGCTCGGCCACGCCCGCCAGGACGGTCACGCGGGTCGAGAGGCCGGCCAGCGGCCCGTCCCCCTCGGCCAGCCCGGCGGCCGCACCGGGGCTGGTGTCCACCTGGACGAAGCCCCCGTGGACGGCCAGCACGAGCACGGACCCGTCGGGCTGCTCGACGCGCACCTGGCAGGGCACCACGTCACCGACCAGCGGCGTGTGCCCGTCCAGCACGGTCAGGTCGCCGTCCGACGTCGCGAGCACGACCGACCGGGCACCGCCGGCGAACAGGGACTGCTCGGGCGTGACGACCTCGACCCCGAAGACGCCGTCGGCCACTACCCGGCGTCCTTCTCGAGGGTGCGCGCCTTCTCCAGGACCGACTCGACCCCGCCGACGTTCAAGAAGGCCTGCTCGGGCACGTTGTCGAGCTCACCGTTGGCCAGGGCCTCGAAGGACTCGACCGTCTCGTCGATTGGCACGTTGATACCCGGCACGCCGGTGAACACCTCGGCCACGAAGAACGGCTGCGACAGGAAGCGCTGCACCTTGCGGGCCCGGTTCACCGTGACCCTGTCCTCCTCGGAGAGCTCGTCCATGCCGAGGATGGCGATGATGTCCTGAAGTTCCTTGTAGCGCTGCAGGATCTCCTGCACCCGCCGTGCCACGGCGTAGTGCCGCTCGCCGACGATCTCGGGCGCCAGGATGTTCGACGTCGAGGCGAGGGGGTCGACGGCCGGGTAGATGCCCAGAGCGGCGATCTGGCGGGACAGCTCCGTGGTGGCGTCGAGGTGGGTGAACGTGGTGAACGGGGCCGGGTCCGTGTAGTCGTCGGCCGGCACGTACACCGCCTGCAAGGAGGTGATCGACTTTCCCTTGGTCGAGGTGATCCGCTCCTGGAGCTCTCCCATCTCGTCGGCCAAGGTGGGCTGGTAGCCCACGGCGGAGGGCATGCGGCCGAGCAGCGTCGACACCTCGGACCCGGCCTGCACGAAGCGGAAGATGTTGTCGATGAAGAGCAGCACGTCCTGGTTCTGGACGTCGCGGAAGTACTCGGCCATGGTCAGCGCGGCCAAGGCGACACGGAGGCGGACGCCCGGCGGCTCATCCATCTGGCCGTAGACCAGGGCCGCCTTGTCGATGACGCCGGACTCCTGCATCTCGAGCCACATGTCGGTGCCCTCACGGGTGCGCTCGCCGACGCCGGCGAACACGGACACACCGCCGTGCTCCTGGGCCACCCGGTGGATCATCTCTTGGATGATGACGGTCTTGCCCACGCCGGCGCCTCCGAAGAGGCCGATCTTGCCACCCTGCACGTAGGGCTCGAGCAGGTCGATGACCTTGATGCCGGTCTCGAACATCAGCGCCCGCGGCTCGAGCTGGTCGAACGCCGGCGCGTTGCGGTGGATCTCCCAGTAGTCGTCCACGCCCTCGATGGAGTCGGTGTCGAGGGGCTGGCCGAGCACGTTGAAGACATGGCCGAGGACGGCGTTGCCCACCGGCACCGAGATCCCGCGACCCAGGTTGCGCACGGGGGCGCCCCGCACCAGGCCGTCGGTCTGCTGCATGCAGATGCAGCGGACACGCCCCTCGCCGATCTGCTGGGCCACCTCGGCCGCCACCGTGTGCTTCGACCCGTCCAGCTCAATGTCGAACTCGACTTCGTGGTTGATCTCGGGCAGGGCGTGCGGCGGGAACTCGACGTCGATGACCGGTCCCGCGATGGCGACGACCCGGCCGTCCTCGAGCACGCGCGCCGGGCCGGCCGCGTCGTGGGTGGCGGTGGTGGTCATTGGGTCATGCCTCCTTCGATTGGCGGAGCGCCTCGGCCCCGCCGACGATCTCCATGATCTCTGTGGTGATGGCGTCCTGACGGGCGCGGTTCATCACGCGGGTCAGGGTGCGGACGAGTTCGTCTGCGTTGTCGGTGGCCGCCGCCATGGCCCGCTGCTGGGCGGTGAAGAACGCCGCGGCGCCTTCGAGCAGGGCGGCGAAGATCTCCGCTTCGAGGGCCCGCGGCGCCAGCCCGGCGAGAAGCGCCTCGGGCTCGGGCTCGAACTCGGTGTACCCCTCGAGCTTGCCCTCTTCGTAGCCGACCTCTGCCTCTGCGGCCTCGGGGAGCGGCAGCGGCAGCAGCTGCAGCGGCTCGACGCGCTGGGTCCCGGCCGAGATGAAGCGGGTGGAGACCATCTGCACCAGGTCCATCTCCCCCACCACGAAGGGCGTCCCCACGACGGCAGCCACGTGGCGGGCGTCGGCGAACTCGGGCCGGTCGGCGAAGCCGCCGAAGGACTGTGCGATGTCGATGCCCCGATAGCGGAAGTACGCAGGTGCCTTCTTGCCCACCGACCACACGGTGACCTCGGCTCCGGCCGCCTTGTGCTCGGCCACCAGCCGCTCAGTCGCCCGTAGCACGCCGGTGTTGTAGGACCCGGCCAGGCCACGGTCCCCGACGATGGCCAAGATGCCCACGTGGCGGGCGGACTCGGGCGTGCCCAAGAGCTTGGCCGCCGCCACCGTGTCGGCGGCCGCCGTCACCCGCAACACGCGCTCCATGCCCTGTCGGAAGGGGCGGTTGGCCGCGATCCGGTTCTGGGCGCGCACGATCCGCGAGGCGGCGATGAGCTCCATCGCCTTGGTGATCTTCCTCGTGGACTGCACCGTGCGGATGCGACGGCGCAGGATCCGCTCTTGGCCTCCGGCCATGGATCAGCCGACCTTCCCCGTGTCGAAGCCCTCGAGGAACGAGGTGAGACCCCGGTCGAGCTCGTCGCCGCCGGGTAGCGCTCCCGTGTTCCGGATGGTCTCGAGCACGCCCGCGTGGTTGGCCCTGAAGTACTCGATCAGCTCGGACTCGAACCGGCGCACCTCGCTGACCGGGACCGTGTCGGCCCAGCCCTTGGTACCGGCGTAGATCGTCAGCACCTGCTCCTCGACCGGCGCCGGCTGGTTCTGTGGTTGCTTGAGCAGCTCGGTGAGGCGGTAGCCGCGGTCGAGCTGGGCCTGGGACACCTTGTCGAGCTCCGAGCCGAACGTGGCGAAGGCCTCGAGCTCGCGGAACTGCGCCAGGTCGAGCTTGAGCGTCCCCGACACCTGCTTCATGGCCTTGACCTGCGCCGCACTGCCCACCCGGCTCACCGAGTTGCCGACGTTGATCGCCGGCCGGATGCCCGAGTTGAACAGGTCGGTCTCCAAGAAGACCTGCCCGTCGGTGATGGAGATGACGTTGGTCGGGATGTACGCGGAGATGTCACCGGCCTTGGTCTCGATCACCGGGAGTGCGGTGAGCGAGCCACCGCCGCGCTCGTCGGACAACTTGGCCGCCCGCTCGAGCAGACGCGAGTGCAGGTAGAAGACGTCGCCTGGGTAGGCCTCGCGGCCCGGCGGGCGACGCAGCAGCAGGGAGACGGAGCGGTAGGCCTCGGCCTGCTTGGAGAGGTCGTCGTAGACGATGAGGGCGTGCTCGCCGTTCTCCATCCAATGCTGACCCATGGCACAGCCGGCGTAGGGCGCCAGGTACTTGTAGGGGGCCGGGTCGCCGGCCGAGGCGACCACCACCACCGTGTACTCGAGGGCGCCGTGGTCCTCGAGGGTGGCCACCGTCTGGGCCACCGAGGAGTTCTTCTGGCCGATGGCCACGTAGATGCACTTCACCCCCTGGCCGGCCTGGTTGATGATCGTGTCGACCGCCACCGTGGTCTTCCCGGTCTTGCGGTCGCCGATGATCAGCTCGCGCTGGCCCCGGCCGATGGGCGTCATGGCGTCGATCGCCTTGATGCCCGTCTGCAGCGGCTCGCTCACGGGCTGGCGCCCGACGATGCCCGGTGCCTGCACCTCCATCCGGCGGGTCTCGGTGGTGTGGACCGGGCCCTTGCCGTCGATGGGCTCCCCGAGCGCGTTGACCACACGTCCGAGGAGCGCGTCGCCCACCGGAACGGTCTGGATGCGCCCGGTCGCCTTGACCGTCTGCTCCTCCTCGAGGTTGTCCACGTCGCCCAGGACGACGGCACCGATCGTGTCCTCGTCCAGGTTGAGGGCCAGCCCCAGCGTGCCGTCCTCGAACTCGAGCAGCTCGTTCACCGCGGCACCCGGCAGGCCCGAGACGCGGGCGATGCCGTCGCCGACCTCGACGATGCGGCCGATCTGCTCGGTCCCCACCATCGGCGTGTAGTTCTCGACGTTGCGCTCGAGCGCACTCGTGATCTCACTGGCGTCGATCGTCAGCTCTGCCATCAGTCTGCTCCCTCTGTCTCTGAAGTCCGGTGCCCGCGTACGGCGGCGCTGAAGCCGGCCGGCTCCCAGCCGGCCGGGGCGAGGTGCTCGCGCAGCGCGTCGATGCGCCCGCGGGCCGTGGCGTCCACCTGCAGGTCGCCGATGCGGATCAACGCGCCGCTGAGCAGCGACTCGTCCACCTCCACCTGCAGCTCCACGGGTCCGCCGGTCAACGAGCGCAGCGAATCGCGGAGCTGCGCCTGTTGGTCCTCCTCGATGGGCGCGGCCGCCCGGACGTGGGCGATGCGCCAGCCCCGGGCCTGCGCGGTCTGCTCGACCAGGAAGTCCAGGGTGCCCACGATGTCCCGGGCCCGGCCGCCGGTCACCGCGTAGCGGACCAGCGCCACCGACGTATCGGGCACCTTGCCCCTGAGGAGGTCGTCGACCAGGCCTTGGCGGGCCGGTAGTTCCAGGTCGCGGTCGGTCAGTGCTCCGCGCAACCCGGGCGTGGCGGCCACGATGCGGGCGAAGCGGAAGAGGTCGTCCTCGAGCGACTCCAGCTCGGTGGTCGACAGGTCCTCGTACAGCGCAGTGCCGTACCCGCCGACTCGCCGGCGCGCCTGGAGCAGGCTGAGGGGCGGCTCTTCGACCCTGAGGCCCTCGGCGGCGTGCCGGACCCGGTTGGCCACCCAGGCCAGCGCCCCGGGCACCTCGGGTGCCGAGACGATCATGGCGGCGAAGGCGGCCAGGCGACGGGCCTCGGGGACCACCTTGCCCTCGAGCAGTTCGAGGAGGACGGCGCGGCGCGCCGTCCCGGGCACGGCTGTGTCGCAGAGCGCCGCACGCAGGGGCGGGTGGGACAGCACGAGCCGCTCGACCGACTCGAGATCGGTCGCCATGGCGCCGAGCGACGCCGGCTCGGCGCCCTCGACCACGCGAGCCGAGTACCCCTGCAGGGTCGGGTTCACCGCAGCGCCTCCGCGCTGGCGGCGGCGCCGCCGGTGGTGTCGGAGCGCAACGCCTGGACGGCCTCGTCGATGAGGTCGCGGTGGGCCTCGTGGGTGACCTCGCGGCCGATGATCCGCTCGACGACGTCCATGACGATCTCGCCCATGCGCGCCGCGGCCTCCTCGACGGCGCGCTGGCGCGCCAGGCCCACCTCGATCTCTGCGTTGGCCACGATGCGCTCGTACTCGGCCTGCCCGCGGGCCTGCGCGTCGGTGCGCACTTGTTCGGCGGTGCGGTTGGCCGTGGCGACGATCTCGCGCGCCTGGTGCCGCGCCTCGTCGAGGACGGCGCGGCGCTCGTCGTCGGCCGCCTCGGCGTCCGCCTTGGCCCGATCCGCAGCCTCGAGCGAGTCCCTGATCTTCCCCTGACGCTCCTCCAACGCCTTGTTGACGGGCGGGAGCACGTACTTGTAGATGAGGAAGATCAGGATCAACGAGACAGCCAGCTCGAGGAAGAACGTCCCGTTGGGCAGTAGAAAGATGCCGGCAGTGGTCATGGTGCTCTGGTCTCCTGGTTGTCTCCGTCAGGTTGGCGACGCGGGCGTCGCGTCAAGCGGAGATGCTCTTCGCCGCGAAGACGTAGACGAACACCACCATGAAGAGCAGGTTGATGAAGTACATGGCCTCCACCAGGCCCACGGTCAGGAAGAAGTACTGACGGGCCTTGGCCTCGATCTCCGGCTGCCGGGCGATCGCGGCGATGGTCTGCGAACCGGCGAGGCCGTCACCGACCGCGGCACCGATGGCACCGCCGCCGAGCGCGAGGCCCCCGCCGATGAGGGCGCCGGCGACACGTACCGATGCTTCAACTGATCCTGCCATGTCTGTTCTCTCCTTTGTCGAGATCGAGGGTCGAGATCCTGTGCGTTGCTCCGCCGGGGCCTGTGCCCCCGCCTAGTGGGCTTCGCGGCTCATGCCCATGCCGAGGTACATGATCGTCAGCAGGGCGAAGATGAAGGCCTGGATGGCGCCGATGAACAGCTCGTCGAATGGCTTCCAGACCATGAGGCCGATCCAAGAAGCGAACGGCGGGATCAGCGTGACGATGACCGTGATCATCAGCACACCCGAGAAGATGTTGCCGAAGAGCCGGAAGGTCAGCGTGATCGGCTTTGTGATCTCCTCAATGATGTTGATCGGGGTCAGCGCGGCGTAGGGCTGGGCGTAGTGCTTGAAGTAGCCCTTCATCCCCCGCGCCTTCACCGAGTTGAAGTGGACGGTGAAGAAGACGATCAGGGCCAGCGCCAGCGGCAGGTTCACGTCGCCGGTGGGCGGAGCCAGGAACCCGGGATCGCCGCTCGGGATGAAGGCCAGCCAGTTGCAGACCAGGACGAAGAGGCCGATGGTGAGGCCGAGACCGACGAAGGGGAGCCCCTCGGGTCCGATGGCCGACTGGGCCAGGTCGGTCACCTGCTCGACCAGCAGCTCCCAGAGCAGCTGCAGCTTGCCCGGCACGCCCGAGGTGACCTTGGCCCGCATGCGCAGCCCCAATGCCATGACGATGGCGGCGGCGATGATCGTCGTCCACACCACGTCCATGTAGATGGTCATGCCGCCGACACGCACCACCCCGTGGTGGTCGCCGATGGTGATGTTGCCGGCGGCGAGCACGAAGCTGTGACTCATTGAATCCCCTGTGAGATCACGACCCGCCCCACGTTGACCACGAAGAGCAGTTGGAAGATGACCAGTCCGGTCACGGCCCCGATGCCCAGGCCCCCGTTGAGGAGCATGAGCCCGATGCAGATGACCGTGATGACACCGAGCCGGGTGATGCTCTTGGTGCCCATGGCGCGCCGGAGCACCTTGTTGTTCACCTCGCCGTCGGTGTGCAGCTTGGCCACGCCCGCATCGAGGAAGCGGAGGTTGACGATCGCCATCGCCAGGCCGATGACCAGGCCGCCCGCGAACCACGGCGCGGAGAGGAGCAATGCGATGATGGCCGCGGCCAACCCCACTGCGATGGCGGAGACGATGGTGCGTCGCAGCACCTTGGCCAGGGCGTTGCCTTGGAGGTCGGAGAGCCCGTCGAGCATGTTCACGCACCGGGCCCTAGAGGTAGGTGCGGATCTGCTTGACGACGCTCACCGCTGCGGTGGCCACACCCAGCGCCAGGCCGATCAAGAGGAAGACGGGCCCGGTCCCGGCCAGGCTGTCGAGCCACAGCCCGAGACCCACGCCGATCCCCACGCAGACCGCCGCCGCCAGGCCCATGCCCAAGAACGCGACGGCCCCGGGAAGCGGCTTCGGCCCCTCTGCCTGGGAGGATTCGTCCTGCTCGTTCACCCCGACGGGCGCGCACGACGACGCACATCAGACCACGCATGCGACTGCTTCCCCCTTATGCGGTGCGTGGCGCGCCGGAGTCCGTCGTCCGCCCGGCCGCGACGGCAGCAGGGGACGAGGCGAGGTGGACGGGGTACACAGCCATCATCTTCGCACCCCGGCGCGGACGCCGTCCAAACGGTCACACCCGCGCTCACGAAGGGAACCTGAGCACCTCGTTCGGCGCGTCCCCGGCCGGCGGGCGGGCCGCCGTCCCAGCCGCATCGAGGCCGGGCCGGGCCGCCCCTGCCGCGCCGGGAAGAGCCGGAACTCCCTGGTCATAGGGTTCACCGGCTGTACCGTGGGCCGGCTCCCCGCCGGTGCCGCCCGGTGCCTGACCGGTCCCCGGGTTCTCGACGGCCTCGTCGTCCCCGTTGCCCCGGCGCAGGCCGGGGTGGAAGAAGGTGTAGAGGGCGGCCGCCAGCGCGGCCGCCCCGATCGGGATGAACGCGTTCACCTGGTGCACGAAGAGCGGGACGAGCAGGAAGCTCGAGAGGATGGCGGTCCAGGCCCACAGGATGATCACGCTGCGCCGGGGCCCGTGGCCCAAGCGCAGGAGCCGGTGGTGGATGTGCTCCTTGTCCGGGGTGTCGAACTTCTGGCCCCGAGCCGTCCGGCGCACGAAGGCGAACGCCATGTCCACCAGTGGCACCCCCAGGATCAAGAGGGGGATGAACAGGGGGGCGAAGAAGAAGTAGGTCACGCCGCTGATCGGCACTGCCGTCGGCACACGGCCGCCGATGACCATGGTGGAGGCGGCCATGAGCAGGCCCAAGAAGTGCGCGCCGGCGTCGCCCATGAACAGGCGGGCCGGGTTGAAGTTGAACGGGAGGAAGCCCAGGCTGATGCCGCAGGCCAGGACGGCGACGAGCGGGCCGACGTTGTCCGCCGGGAGCAGCCCCAGGCCCATGAGGCGGATGCCGTAGAGGGCCAGGGCGCCCCCGCCGAGAGCCACGACACCGGCGGCGAGGCCGTCGAGGCCGTCGATGAGGTTGACCGCGTTGGTCAGCAGGATGACCCAGGCCGCGGTGATGAGGGGCACCACGCCGGGGGTGAGGACGAAGAAGCCGGCCAGCGGGATCTTCAGCTCGTACATGGTGACGCCGCTGAAGTACAAGATGCTCGCCGCCAGGACCTGGCCGGCCATCTTGGCCGGGGCGGACATGTCGCGGACGTCGTCGATCAGGCCCACGGCGAACATGGCGCCGGCGGCGAGGACCACCCCCGACATCTCCGGTGAGTCCTGGTAGATCGGGCGCAACTCCGGAACGAAGCCGGCCACCACGACGGCGACCAGGAAGCCCATGAACATGGCGGCGCCTCCCCCGTAGGGGATCGGCCGCGTGTGCACGCTGCGCTCCCCGGGATGGGCCACGTACCCCACCCGCAGCGCCACCCGCTTGGCCGGGACCGTCAGCGCGGCCGTCGCACCTGCGGCGATGACGAGGACGAGGCCGTACCAGCCGATGTCGGGCACGGACTAGCTCACGAGGTCTGGATATGGGGGGAACGCGGCGCAGAGCTCGTGGACCTGCGACCGCACGGCGGCGATCTCGCCCTCGTCGGTGCGGGCCTTGAGGGTCCGCACGATGAGGTCCGCCACGGTCTGCATCTCGGCCGGCCCCATGCCGGCCGTGGTCTCGGCCGCCGTCCCCAGCCGCAGGCCCGAGGTCAGGAACGGTGAGCGCGGGTCGTCGGGGATGGTGTTGCGGTTGCAGGTGATCCCGGCACGATCGAGCACCTCCTGGGCCTCCTTCCCCGTCAGCTCCTCGTCGAAGGGCCGCAGGTCGACGAGCAGCATGTGGTTGTCGGTGCCGCCCGAGACCAGGCGGAACCCGTGCCCGGCCAGGGCGTCGGCCAGGGCGGCGGCGTTGGTGACGATCTGCGCCGCGTACTGGCGGAACTCGGGACGGGCCGCCTCGCCGAACGCGACCGCCTTGGCCGCGATGGCGTGCTCGAGGGGACCACCTTGGAGACCCGGGAACACGGCGCTGTCGATCTTCTTGGCCAGCTCCTGCCCGCACAAAATCGCGGCGCCGCGCGGGCCGCGCAGGGTCTTGTGGGTGGTGAAGGTCACGACGTCGGCCACGCCCACCGGGCTCGGGTGGGCGCCGCCGGCGATGAGCCCGGCGATGTGGGCGGCGTCGAACAAGAAGCGTGCGCCGACGGCGTCGGCGATCTCCCGGAAGGGCCGGGGGTCGATGGTCCGGGCGTAGGCGGTGGCACCGGCCACGATCAGCGCCGGCTTCTCCGTCTGGGCCAGGTGTGCCACCTGGTCGAAGTCGATGACCTCGCCCGGGTCGGCCTCGTCGCCCGAGGCGGGCGTGACGCCGTAGGACACGAAGCGCCAGAACTTCGAGACGATCGAAGCCGGCGACCCGTGCGTGAGGTGCCCCCCCTGGTCGAGGCGCATGGCCAGCACGGTGTCGCCGGGTTGGAGCAGGGCCTGGTACGCCGCCAGGTTGGCGTTGGCGCCGGCGTGCGGCTGGACGTTGGCGTGCTCGGCGCCGAAGAGCGACGTGAGGCGGTGCCGGGCCAGGTCCTCGACCTCGTCGATGACCTGGTTGCCCCCGTAGTAGCGCCGGCCGGGGTAGCCCTCGGAGTACTTGTTGGTCAAGACGGTGCCCGAAGCGGCCAGCACGGCGGGCGAGGCGAAGTTCTCGGATGCGATCAGCTGCAGGGTGGTCTGCTGGCGCTCGAGCTCCTGGGCGACGAGGTTCGCCACCTCGGGGTCGGCGGCCAGTGCGGTCTCGTAACTGCTCATGGGTTCCCTTCGGGAGTGGTGGCTGCGGGCTGGAGGGCGGGCTCGGGATCGAGGGCGGCCAGCTTGGCGACCCGCCGGTCGTGGCGCCCGTGCTCCTCGGGCGCCTCGAGGAAGGCGGCGAGAGCGTCGAGGGCCACCAGCGCGCCGGTGACGCGGCCGCCCAGGCAGAGCACGTTGGCGTGGTTGTGGCGGCGGGCCAGGGCCGCGGTGGTGGCGTCGTGCGCCAGCGCGGCGCGCACGCCGGGGACCTTGTTGGCCGCCATGGCGATGCCGTTGCCCGTGGCGCACACGCACACGCCGAGGTCCGCCGACCCCCCGGCCACGGCCCGACCGACCGCCGCGCCGAGGTCGGGGTAGTCGACCGAGACGTCGGGGGCATCGGTCCCGAGGTCGGCCACGTCGTGGCCGCGTGCGGCCAGCTCCGCCTTCAGGATCTCCTTGAGCTCGAACCCGGCGTGATCCGAGCCGACGGCGACACGCATGAGGCCCGAGTCTACCGAGGGGCCACCGGCCTCCCGGGGCCCGAGCCGGTACGCTCCCCGGGCCATGAGCCTCGACCCGCGCACGCCCGTCGTCGTCGGTGTGGGCCAGGTCGCCACCCCGGCCGACGCCGGGTTGGACCCGGCCGAGCGGCCCGAGCCGCTCGACCTCATGGTCGGCGCCCTGCGCGCCGCGGCCGAGGATTGCGACGGCGCCGGGCCCGGCGGACCCGCGCCCGCCGGGCACGCCCTCGTGCGGCGGGCCGACAGCATCCGCGTGGTGGCGTCACTCAGCTGGCACCCTCTGAACCCGGCCCGGCTGGTGGCCACGCGCCTCGGTTTGGCCGACGGCGACAAGCCGGCCGAGCTGATGCTGACGACCGCTG
This sequence comes from uncultured Acidimicrobiaceae bacterium, assembly GCA_963781955.1. GTDB lineage: Bacteria > Actinomycetota > Acidimicrobiia > Acidimicrobiales > RAAP-2 > Bog-473. Next base: position 345,646 of record CAWAHU010000001.1, on the reverse strand, counting down.
GGGGCAACTCGCCCCAAGCGCTCATGCACGACGCCTGCCGGGCCATCTCCTGCGGTGAGCGCGACGTCGTCCTCGTCACCGGGGCCGAGGCCATGTACGCCCGCACGCTGGCGCGGCGGTACCCGGACCACCCCTGGCTCGAATGGGCCACCCAGCCCGAGGGGACCCCCGCCGCGAAGCCGTTCGGGGTGGACAAGACGCCGGCAACCGATCTCGAGATGCAGCGCGGGATCGTGCTCCCGGTGTACACCTACCCGCTGCTGGAGAACGCGTTGCGCGGCGCGCGGGAGTGGACGCTCGACGAGCACGCGGCGTGCATCGGCGCGCTGTGGTCCCGCTTCAGCCAGGTGGCCGCCGGCAACCCTCACGCGTGGATCCGCACGCCGCGCACGGCGGCCGAGATCGTGACGCCTGGTCCGGGCAACCGGATGGTGTCGTTCCCCTACCCCAAGCTGGCCGTGGCCAACATGCAGGTGGACCAGGGCGCGGGCTACATCGTCTGCTCGGTCGAGGCGGCCCGGGACGCCGGGGTGCCCGAGGACCGCTGGGTGTTCCCCCTCGCCGGCGCGGACGCAAACGACCACTGGTTCCTCTCCGAACGGCCCGAGCTGCACCGCTCCCCCGCCATCCGCCTGGCCGGCGCCGCCGCCCTCGAGCTGGCCGGGCTCGGCGTCGACGACGTGGCGCACGTCGACCTGTACTCGTGCTTCCCGGTGGTGGTCCAGATGGCCGCGGCCGAGCTGGGCCTCGCCCTCGACGACCCCGGCCGGCCCCTCACGCTCACCGGCGGCCTCACCTTCGGGGGTGGCCCGGGCAACAACTACACCTCGCACGCGATCGCGCAGGCGGTCGGTGCGCTGCGGGCCGACCCGGGAAGCGCCGCCCTGGTGAGCGGCCTCGGGTGGTATGCCACCAAGCACGCCATCGGGATCTACGCGTCACGGCCACCGCGCCACGCGGGCCGCGACGGCTTCGCCTGGCGCGACCTCCAGCCCGAGGTCGACGCGCTGCCCCGGTGCCGGGCCGACCCCGGGGCGACCGGCCCGGTGCGCGTCGAGACGTACACGGTCACCTTCGACCGCGAGGGGAACCCCGAGCGGGGGATCTTGGCCTGCCGCACCCCCCGGGGGGACCGGGCCTGGGCCAACGTCACCGAACCCGACACGCTGGCGTCGCTGTGCGCCGAGGAGGGCATCGGCCGGACCGGCGTCCTCGGGTCCGAGGGCCTGCTCGTGCTCGACGCCTGACCGAGACGGGCTAGGGCGACGCGCGCCGGCGGGAGGTCCTGGACCCGGACCAGCGGCGCCGCCGTGCGCCCATGAGCAGAGCCCCCTCAACGAACGAGGCCGGCAGCGCACCCTGGCGTGCCACGCGCAGCGGGCGCAGCGTGGCGTCGACCACCGTCGGTTCGGGGCCGGGGCGCCGTCCGGCGTCGACGACGCACGCCACGTCGTCGTCGGCGAGCGCTGCGGCCACCTCGCGGGAGCCGGCCGATGCGAGTGCCACCGTCCGCCAGGGCCCGCACGCGCGGCAGGCCCGGCGCAGCGCCCTGCCCTCGGGCATGCCGACCTGCGCCATCGCGCCCCCGGCGTCCCGCACGAGCACTTCGAGCGGACCGGGCCAGCAGCGGTCGAGCAGCACGGTCAGCTCGTCGCTCCAGCCGTCCGCCAAGTCGCGGACCGCGTCCGCGCCACCCACGAGGTAGTGCGCCGGGTCCACGTGGCCGGCGAGCGCCTCCAGGCGGCGCACGGCGGCCGGCGACCCGGCGGCCGCCACCAGGCGGTAGCCGCCGGCCGCGGGCACGGCGACGATGCCCCCGTCGGCCACGGCACCGGCGACCTCGGGCGCGCCGGGGCGCACCAGCGGGGGGTGCGCCACCTCCCTCCCCGTCCTCAGCCCGCCGTCCGGGCCACCAGGGCCCGGGGCCGGCCGGCCAGGTCCGGGTCCACGCGTACGGCGCCATAGCCGAGCTCCCTCGCCAGCCGCGCCGCCGGCCCGGCCTGGGCCGGCGCCAGCTCGACCACGACGGCGCCTGGACGCCCGAGCCACCCGTGCGCCTGCACGAGCAGCGACTCCACGTCGGCCAGGCCGTCGGTCCCGTCGCTCGCCCGGCCGGCCACCAGGGCTTGGCGCGGCTCGCGCCGCACCTCTGCGTCGAGGTGCTCCCATTCGGACGCGCCCACGTACGGCGGGTTGGAGACCACCAGCGACAGCGAACCGCGCAGCCGGGCCGGCAGCGACTCGAGCCAGCTCCCCAGCCTCAGCACGACCGGCGGGAGCGGCCCCGCGGCGGTCACGCGTCGCGCGGCCAGGTTGGCCCCCGCCACCTCCAGAGCATCGGTGCTGGCGTCGACAGCCCACACCTGGCCGAGCACCGCCGGACCCAGCTCCGCCGCCAACGAGAGCGCGATGGCACCCGAACCGGTGCCGGCGTCGACGGCGACCAGCGGGCCTCCGAAGAGACCGGCCAGCCGGCGCGCCTCGGCCAGCGCCACCTCCAGCACTTGCTCGGTCTCGGGCCTCGGTATCAGCACCCGGGGGTCGACGAGGAGGTCGAGGGTACGGAAGGGCCAGTGCCCGAAGACGTACTGCAACGGCTCCCCCGCCGCCCGCCGCTCCGCCATGGCGCGGGCGGTGGCCACCACGGCGTGGTCGAGAGGGCCCGCCGGCAGGCGCCGGTCGGGGCCGTGCGTCCGGTCCAGTGCCTCGTCGACGACGAAGCGCGCTTCGTGCGGCGCGCCGAGCAGCTGCGCGAGCTCGCGCTCGAGAGCACCGCGCGTCGGGTCGGCGGGCGCCGTCACCCGTTGCCCCGACGCCCCCGTCACGTACCCGCGTCCTCCTCGCCCTCGAGCTGGCGCGCCCGCTTCTCCGCCATAAGGGCGTCGGTGAGCTCGGTCAGGTCGCCGGCGAGGATCTGGTCGAGCTTGTAGAGCGTCAGGTTGATCCGGTGGTCGGTGACCCGGTTCTCCTTGAAATTGTAGGTGCGGATCTTGTCGGTACGGCTGCCCGCCCCGACCTGGCCGCGCCGCTGTGCCGACATCTCGGCCGCCTGGCGGTCCTGCTCGGCCTTCAGCAGCCGCGCCCGCAGCACGAGCATGGCCTTGGCCCGGTTCTGGATCTGGCTCTTCTCGTCCTGCATGGCCACCACCGTCCCGGTCGGCAGGTGCGTGATGCGCACGGCCGAATCGGTGGTGTTGACCGACTGCCCGCCGGGCCCGGTGGAGCGGTAGACGTCGATCTTGAGGTCGTTGGGGTCGATGTGGACGTCCACCTCGTCGGCCTCGGGCAGCACCGTCACCGTCGCCGTCGACGTGTGGATGCGACCCCGGGCCTCGGTGACCGGGACCCGCTGGACCCGGTGCGTGCCGGCTTCGTGCTCCAAGCGGAGATACGCGTCAGGCCCCAGCACCCGGAAGACCGCCTCGTTGATCCCGTCCTTGTCCGACGCGTCCTCCGAGAGCACCTCGATCTTCCATTTCCGCACGGCGGCGAAGCGCAGGTACATCTCGTAGAGGTTGCGCGCGAAGAGGTTGGCCTCGTCTCCACCGACGGCACCGCGGATCTCCATGATCACGTTGCGGCCCTCGTTGGGGTCCTTGGGCAGGAGCAGCGCGTGGAGCTGCTCCTCGAGCGTGCGCACCGCTGCCTCGGCCTCGTCGGCCTCCTGGCGCATGATCTCGCGGTCGTCCCCCGAGGTCTCGGTGAGCATCTCGCGGGCGGTGGCGACGTCCTCGCGGGCGGCCGTCAGTTCGTGCCAGGTGCGCACGATCTCGCCGAGCTCCTTGTGCCGACGCGACAGATCACGGAGGCGGTCGGCGGCCGAGAGGGTGGCCGGGTCGGCGAGCTCGGCCTCGACGGCACGGTACTCGGCTTCGAGCGCGGCGATCCGGTCCTCGAACATGTCTGGGCGCGCGGCGCTGGTCCGTGCCGGCCCGGACGGCGGCCCGCGGGCCCCGTCCTGGCCGGGTCAGTCCTGCGCCGCCGGGGCGGCCTTGGCCTTGGCCCGGCCCTTGCGCTCGCCGTAGCGGCGCTGGAAGCGCTCCACTCGTCCACCGGAGTCGACCAGCTTCTGCTTGCCGGTGAAGAAGGGGTGGCACTCGTTGCACAGCTCGACGTGGAGATCGGCCTTGGTCGAGTGGGTCGTGAACGTGTTGCCGCACGAGCACCTGACCGTCGCCTCTACATAGTCGGGGTGGATGTCGGTCTTCATGGTGTCTCCAGGGTCGAAAAGGGGTCCGGTCAGTCTAGGGGCGAGTGGGCGGGGCCGTCCGCCCGGCGGAGCGGGTGGCCCGGGGTGCCGGGCACCCGGCCGTCAGGTGCCCGGTCCCTTGGCGATCTCGGCCAGGAACTCGTCGTTGCTCGCCGTCGTGCGGATCTTGTCCATGAGCAGCTCCAGGCCGGCAGCGTCCTTGCCGTCGCTGGCCAGGGCGTTGAGCACCCGGCGCAGCTTCCAGACCTGCTGGAGCTGACCCCGGTCGAAGAGCAACTCCTCGTGGCGGGTCGAGCTGGCGTTGACGTCGATGGCCGGGTAGAGGCGGCGCTCGGCCAGCCGCCGGTCGAGGCGCAGCTCCATGTTGCCGGTGCCCTTGAACTCCTCGAAGATGACCTCGTCCATCTTCGAACCGGTCTCGACCAGCGCCGAGGCCAGGATGGTGAGGGAGCCGCCCTCCTCGACGTTGCGCGCCGCACCAAAGAACTTCTTCGGCGGGTACAGGGCGCCGGAGTCGACGCCACCGGACATGATGCGCCCGGTGGCCGGGGCGGCCAGGTTGTAGGCGCGGGCGAGACGGGTGATGCCGTCGAGGATGATGACGACGTCCTTGCCCATCTCGACCAGCCGCTTGGCCCGCTCGATGGCCAGCTCGGCCACCTGCGTGTGCTCGTCGGCGGGGCGGTCGAAGGTCGACGCCACGACCTCGCCCTTGACCGAACGCCGCATGTCGGTCACCTCCTCGGGCCGCTCGTCCACGAGGAGCACCATGAGGTGCACGTCGGGGTTGTTGGCCTCGATGGAGTGGGCGATCTGCTTCATGACCGTGGTCTTGCCGGCCTTGGGGGGCGAGACGATCATGCCGCGCTGCCCCTTGCCGATCGGCGAGATCAGATCCACGATGCGGGTGGTCAGGTTCTCCTTGTCCCCGGGCATCTCGAGGTTGAGCCGTGAGTCGGGGAACAGCGGCGTCAGGTCCTCGAAGCGAGGGCGGGAGCGTGCCTCTTCGGGGTCGAGGCCGGACACCGTGTCGATGCGCAGCAGCGCCGGGTACTTCTCGTTGTTCGAGGCCGGCCGGCAGGCGCCCTCGACGTAGTCGCCTCGGCGCAGCGCGAACTTCCGGGCCTGGCTGATGGAGACGTAGACGTCCTTGGACGACGGCAGGTAGCCCTCGCAACGCAGAAACCCATACCCCTCGTCGCGCAGGTCGAGCATGCCCCGCACCTCGACCATCTCGCCCGAATAGGGCTGCTCCTGGCCCCCACCCTGGAGCTCGCCTCCCTGGCCGCCGCGCTCACGGCCGCGACGGCGCCGGCTGCGCCGGTTGCCCGGCTCGCCGTCCGCCTGTCGCGCCTGGTTCTGGTTGTTGCGGGTGCGGTTCCCCTGCTGGCCCTGCGCCTGGTTGTGGCCCTGGTTCTGGGGCCGCCCGCGAGGCTCGGTGCTGTCGGCCAGCTCGGGAGGCTCGACGAAGACCGCCGGTCCGGCGTCACCGGCTCCGGCCGCCTGGGTGGCGGTGGCGGCCGCCGGTGCGGCCTCGCCCGGGGCCTGGTCCGCGGGCTCTGCCGCGGCCGCGTCGGCCGTGGCCGCCCCGGGTGCCGGCACCTCCGCGGTGTCAGCCCCGGGGGCCTCCGTCCCCGAGGCCTCGGCACCCGCCGCCGACGAGGTGCGCGAACGGCGGGCCGGCTTGGTGCCGTTCCCGTTGCCGTCCCCGCCTCCGTTGGCGTCCCCGTTGGGCGACCCCGAGGTCACCCCGGTGGCGTGGAGGATCTGGTCAATTATGTCGGCCTTCTTCGTCCGGCTCGTCGTCTTCAACGACATGGCCTGGGCAATGGCACTGAGCTCGTCACGCTCTTTGCCTTCGAGAACCGATCGTTCGAGCTGCCGGTCCGCAGTCATGAGCTCCTCATCTACGAGGGTCGTCGCCGGCGGGCTTGGTCCGCGCCGCGCGAGAAAATTTCAAGGAAAGGAGAGGGAATCGCAGAAGAACGCCCTCCCCCGGATCACCGCTGCGCGTTGTCCTCCCGGGACCGCTTGTACCCGCGGAGAACGCAACGAGGCGCAGTGGGGATGTACACACTCTAGCGGGATGGGGTGCAACATGCCAACATCCCCCACCCTCCCCCCGGTTGCAGGGCGGTCAGACGGAGATCTCGGCCAGGACCGTGTGCAGGTCGAGGTCGATGACCGAGGGCACCGAGATCGCCTTGATGGCCAGGTCCGGGTCCTTGAGTCCGTGCCCGGTCAACACGCAGACAACCCTGGAACCCTCCGGCACGCCGTACTTGATCAACCCGGCCACCGACGCCGAGGACGCCGCTTCGCAGAACACCGACTCCTCGGCGGCCAGGAAGGTATAGGCCTCCATGATCTCCTCGTCGGTCACCGCCGTGATGGAGCCGCCGGACTCGGACGCGGCGGCCGTGGCCGAGTACCAACTGGCCGGGTTCCCGATGCGGATGGCCGTGGCGATGGTCTCGGGGTTCTCCACGGGGTGGCCGAGCACGATGGGCGCCGCCCCGGCCGCCTGGAAGCCGAGCATCCTCGGCAGCTTGGTGGAGCGGCCCGCCTCCTTGTACTGGAGGTAGCCACGCCAGTAGGCGGTGATGTTGCCGGCGTTGCCGACCGGGATGCAGTGCACGTCGGGCGCGTCCCCGAGCACGTCGACGATCTCGAACGCGCCCGTCTTCTGCCCTTCGATGCGGTGAGGGTTCACCGAGTTGACCACTGTGATCGGCGCGTGGTCGGGGAGCTCGCGCACGATCGACAACAGCTGGTCGAAGTTCCCCCGCAGTTGCAGCACCCGCGCACCGTGCATGAGCGCCTGCGCCAGCTTGCCCAGCGCGATGTGCCCGTCGGGGATCAGAACGACGCAGGACAGGCCGGCCCGCGCTGCGTAGGCGGCCGCCGATGCGGAGGTGTTGCCCGTCGACGCGCACACGACGGCCTTCGCGCCCTCCTCGACCGCCTTCGAGATGGCCATGGTCATGCCCCGGTCCTTGAAGCTCCCGGTCGGGTTGGCCCCCTCGACCTTGAGCCACACCTCCGCGCCGACGCGCTCGGAGAGCCGTGGCGCGGGGACGAGTGGCGTGCCGCCCTCGAGCAACGTGACCACCGGGGTACCCTCGGTCACGGGGAGGAACTCGCGGTACTCCTCGATCACCCCGCGCCAGCCCGCGCTCATGACGCTCCCCCCGTCGCGCCCTCGACGGGCTCGCCGATGACGCGGAGCACGCCGCTCACGCGGTCGACCGCCTGGTGCTGGCGCAACTCGTCGATGGTGGCCAACAGGTCGCCCTCGCGCGCCACGTGGGTGAGGAAGATGAGCCGCGCCTCTTCGGCCAGGCCGACCTGCTCCATGGCGCGGATGGACACGTCGTGATCCCCGAAGACCTTGGCCACCGCGGCCAGCACGCCGGGCCGGTCAGCCACGTCCATGCTGAGGTAGAAGGCGGAGTACATCTCGCTCTGGGGGCGCACGGTGGTGCTGGTGCGCTTGGGCGCCGGCGCCGGCGCGCCGGCCAGCAGGTTGCGCGCCGAGTCGACCAGGTCGCCCAGGATGGCGCTCGCCGTCGGCCCACCTCCCGCGCCTCGCCCGTAGAGCATGAGCTCGCCACTCACCGCTCCCTCCACGAAGACTGCATTGAACGCGCCGCGCACCGAGGCGAGCGGGTGGGTTCTCGGGACCATGGCCGGGTGGACCCGCACCGAGAGCTCGGGGCCGCCGTCGACCAGCTCGGCGATGGCGAGCAGCTTGACCGAGTAGCCGAGGCGGTTGGCGTAGGCCACGTCGGCCGCGCTGAGCGCGCTGATGCCCTCACGGTGGACGTCGGCGTCGACCACGTCGCCTCCGAAGGCGAGCGAGGCGAGAATGGCCGCCTTGGCCGCGGCGTCGTGACCCTCGACGTCGGCCGTCGGGTCGCGCTCGGCCAGCCCGAGCTCCTGCGCCTCGCGCAGCACGTCGTCGTAGTCCTCCCCTTCCTCCTCCATGCGGGTGAGGATGTAGTTGGTCGTCCCGTTCACGATCCCCATCACGCGGAGGATCTGTTCGCCGGCCAGCGACTCGCGCAGCGGACGGATGACCGGGATGGCCCCGGCCACCGCCGCCTCGTAGAGCAGGTCGACGCCGGCCGAGGCCGCCACCTCGGCCAGCTGGGCTCCGGCCACCGCCAGCAGCGCCTTGTTGCCGGTGACCACCGGCTTGCCGTTGCGCAACGCGGTCTCGACCAGCTCGTGGGCCGGGTGCAGGCCGCCGATCAACTCGACCACCACGTCGACGTCCTCCCGGGCCACCATGCCGGCGGCGTCGGTGCCCACGAGGTCGGGGTCCACGGCGGCGGGACGGGGCTTGGTCGGGTCGGCCACCGCGATGGCCACCAGCTCCAGGCGGATGCCGGTGCGGGCGGCGATGTCCTCGCAGCGAGTGAGCAGGATCTCGGCCAGCGCGCCGCCGACGTTGCCGCAGCCGAGCAGTCCCACGCGCACCGTGGGCGCGGCATGCGCGTGGGGGTGCGGGTGGGCCGGTGCGGGCTGATCGTCAGCCGGGGTGGCGGGCACCTCCAAACGCTACAGGGAGCGCTGGTGGGGCCGGGGCATCGCAGTGACGAGGGAGGCCTCCGCGGTGGGTGTGGTGCTAGCACGAAGCCACCGTACGGGTGGCGCCCTTGAGGGCCAGGGGCGCGACGGCGACACTGATGAGGGGAGGTCCCGTGTCCTTGGTCCGGATGATGCTCCGAACTGGAGCGCGGCACCGCTGGCGATCCTGGCTGGCGCTCTCGCTGCTCACCGCGCTCGTCGTCGGTCTGGTGCTGGCGGGCGTCCAGACGGCGCGCCGCACGGCGACGGCCTGGCCGCGATTCGAGGCCGCGCACGGCTTCGACACATTCGTCTACACCCCCACCCCCTTGCGCGACGCCGCTCGGTTCCCCGACGTGGCCACCGCCGTCCACATCCGGTCGACGGGAGGGGGGGCGCCCCGATGCTCCTCGTGCACGAGCCAAATCAACCAGAACGACTTCTCCATCCAGCAGGTTTCGCCCGCAGGGCTGACGGACCTGGTCAAGCTCGAGAGCGGTCACCTGCCCGATCAGTCCGACCCGCGCCAGGTGCTGGCGTCGGAGAGTCTGGCACCCCTCGGGGTCCACATCGGCACCGTGCTCCGCGTCCGACTGGTCTCGTCGGCCCAGCGTGCGGCCGTCCTGAGCAACTCGGACGTCTCGCCGGGCGGGCCGAGCGTCGCCCTGCATGTGGTCGGTATGGGGATCACGGAATTCGAGTTCCCGTCCAACTCCACGCCGTCCTACGACGTCTTCACCACCACGGCATTCGCCCGGAAGTACGACCCGGGCGCCCTGGTGTTCCACGAGTACGCGTTCCGCCTCCGGGGCGGGACGCGCGACATCCTCCGATTCGAATCAGCCGTCAGATCCGCCGGAGTGGCCGGCTCGGAGGATCTGTCGGCGCTGGGCATCTCCATCGCGACATCCATCGACCCGCAGGTCGTGGGGTGGTGGATACTCACCGCCTTAGCCGCGCTGGTCGGGGTGATCGTGTTGGCGCAGGCCCTGGCGCGCCAGGACTCCATCGACTCGGAGGACCACCCGGTCCTGCGCGCCGTCGGCGCCACCCGTCGGGAGCTCTTCACGTTCTCGATGGTCCGCACGGCGCTGGTGGCCCTCGTGGGAGTGGTCGGGGCGGTATGCCTGGCGTCGGGCTTGTCGGTCTTCACGCCGGTGGGTGAGGCCAGGCTGGCCGATCCCACTCCGGGCCTCGACTTCGACCCGCTGTTGCTCGTGGGCGGGGCAGCCGTGGCGCTGGTGGCCGTCGTCGCCCTCGGAATCTGGCCCGCCGTCCGGGCATCGCGGCCCGCCTCGGATGGCGACCGGGCGGTCGTGCGGCCATCGCGCATCGTCCGGGCGGTGTCGGTGTCCGGCGCACCGCCGACCGTCCTCATCGGGACCCGCAACGCGCTCGAACGCGGGCGGGGACGCAGCGCCGTACCCGTGAGCTCGGCCCTGGTGGGTTCCGTGCTGGCCGTGGCCACGCTCTGCGGAGCCGTGGTCTTCGGTTCCAGCCTCAATCGCCTGACCGCCACACCGGCGCTGTACGGGCAGGGGTTCGACGCCTGGTTCTCCGCCAATTCCACGGGGACCGAGCTGCAGAACGAGCAGTTGCTCGCCGCACTCGAGCGTCCCGGCATCACCGCTCTCCTGGCCGGGGTCTCCGGCGCGGTGACCATCAACGGCTCGTTGGTCGACGCTCTCGCCGGTCAGAGCATCAAGGGCGCGTACCTCATGACGACCACCTCCGGCGTCGCTCCGGCGGCGCCGAACCAGGTCCTCCTGGGCCGGAAGACCATGAACCAGCTACGCGTACACATCGGCTCGACGGTGCACGTGCACTTCCCCTCCTCCGGGGCGGCACGGACTCAGAGCCGCAACTTCACCGTGGTCGGAACGACAGTGCTGCCGCCGGACTTCAATCCCCGAGGTGGTCTCGGAACCGGTGCCATCTTCACCCTGGCGGGATTCGAGGGACACGGCTGCCCCTCGGGACCGGCCGACCAGGCCTGCCTCGCCTCGTCGGTGCTGTCCGAGAACGGCGCCTTCCTCGTGCGTGCGGCCCCCGGCCCGCAGGGCAGAGCGGCGATCGCCGCGTTGAGCCGTGCCTACCCGTCGCAGGCGAACCTGCCCCGACCACCCACCAACCTCGTCAACTTCGGGGAGGCCGTGAATTTCCCCCTCATCCTCGGGCTCGTCGTCGTGGTCTTCGGAATCGGGACCCTGCTGCACCTGCTCCTCACCAGCCTCAACCGACGCCGGCGCGAGACGGGACTCTTGAAGTCGCTCGGCATGCTGCGCAGGCAGATTGCCTACTGCGTCTCCTGGCAGACGACAACGATTGCACTCATCGGGATCGTGCTCGGAGTGCCAATGGGCATTGCCGCCGGACGGGTGCTCTGGACCGCCTTCGCCACGAACCTCGGCGTGGCGACAATGCCTGTCACGCCCGCAGCGGCGCTCTGTGGGGTCGCGGTGGGTGCCCTGGTCGTCGCCAACGTGCTCGCGCTGATCCCCGCCCTCCTGGCGGCGCGGGAGAGGCCGGGGTCCCTGCTCCGGACTGAGTAGTACCTTCGTCGACGTGCTCAGGCGTCGAGCCGGACCAAGTCGGAGAAGGTCTCGCGGCGCACCACCACCCGCGCCTCGCCCCCGCCGACAAAGACGACGGCCGGTCGCGGGACCTTGTTGTAATTCGAGGCCATCGAGTAGCCGTAGGCACCCGTGACCGGCGTCGCCAGGACGTCGCCCACCTCGAGGTCAGCGGGCACGAAGGCGTCGGGGACGACGAGGTCGCCGCTCTCGCAGTGCTTTCCGACGACGCGCACCGGCCTCGGGCGGGGCGCGGTCACAGCGCGTGGCAAGAAGGCCTCGTACCCGCTTCCGTACAGCACGGGGCGTGGGTTGTCGCTCATACCGCCGTCGACGCTCACGTAGGTGCGAATGCCGGGGAGGTGCTTCACCGTCCCGACCGTGTACAACGTGATGCCCGCCGTGGCCACGATGGAGCGCCCCGGCTCGGCCGTGATGCGTGTCGCCGGGTCCACGCCCACCGCGGCGCAGGCCGCCCGGGTGGAGGCCGCCCACTCGGCCTGCCCCGGTGCCGACTCCCCGTTGACGTAGGGCACGCCGAGGCCGCCGCCCACCACCAGCTCGGGCAGCCCCAGAGGAGCGAAGAACGCGCCGAGCACCTCGGCCGCCTGCTCGAAGGACGATGCCTCGAACACCTGGCTGCCGATGTGCGCGTGCACGCCCACCAGCTCGACGCCTGGCAGCAACTCCAGGGCGGCCACGGCTTCAGCCGCCGCCGACGACGACACCGAGAAGCCGAATTTCGAGTCCTCCTGTCCGGTGCGCACGAACTCGTGGGTGTGCGCCTCCACGCCCGGTGTGACGCGGACGAGGACCTTGGGCCGGGTCGGGGACGGGGGTGACGACTCGAGCAGTCCCCCGAGACGCGCGATCTCGTCGAAGGAGTCGACGACGATCCGACCGACCCCCACCTCGAGGGCCGTCGCCAGCTCCTCGCTCGACTTGTTGTTGCCGTGCAGGACCAGTCGCGCGGCCGGGACGCCGGCGGAGAGCGCCACGTGCATCTCGCCGCCCGAGGCCACGTCGAGGTGCAGCCCCTCCTCGTGCGCCAGGCGCGCCATGGCCCGGCACAGGAAGGCCTTGGTGGCGTAGGCCACGCCGTCCCCCCAAGCCGCGACCGCCTCACGGCACACCTGGCGCAGGTGCTCCTCGTCGTACACGAACAGCGCCGTGCCGAACTCACGGGCCAGGTCGAGCAGGTCGACGCCGCCGACGCGCAGCTGCCCGGCCTCGTCCGCCTCGGCCGTGCACGGGAGCAGCTGCCGCTCGATCGGTGCCGTGGCCACATCGTGGTCGACCAGGCCGTGACTGGCTGGGTCGTGGCCGGTCGGGTCGTGGCCGGTCGCGTCGTGGCCGGTCGGGTCATGGTCGGTCGGGTCATGGTCGGTCGGGTCCGGCATTGGAGATGCAGGATACGGCAGCCTCCGGACCGGCCCCGGCGGTGGGGAGCTGCGCCGGTGCGCCACGGCTACGATCGGATCCCTGCCCGGACGTCTTCGGACGGCCCGGGGCACCCGCCCCCGTAGCTCAGCGGATAGAGCACCGGCCTCCGGAGCCGGTGGCGCAGGTTCGAGTCCTGCCGGGGGCGCACTGTGATGTCGCAAGCGCTAGGGAGTAAGGGTGGTCCCGGCGAGCGGCAGCGCTGAAGGCGGGGCGGGGTGGGTGCGTGGTCCCGGGGCGGTGCGGGGTCCGTGCGGGCTGGTGGGCCGGCGAGCGGAACGCGGACGGTGGGCCTTGCGAGGGTCGCCCCGTACTGCACCATGGGGATAGTCGCAGGCGCTCCGGCAGATCTGCGTGTCCAACTTGTGGGCGACCGCCTCGTTGGGCTCAGAGGCCTGCGTACTCGTGTTCGATGGTCGGTAGGCCCGCGTCGGTCCAGCCCTTGAGGCCGCCCTCGAGGACGGCCACATCCTGGTAGCCCATGTCGTGCAAAGTGGCCGCGGCGAGCGAGGCCCGGGCGCCAGATGCGCACACGACGATCGTGCGCCGCGTCGGGTCCAGTGCCTCGTTGTGGCGGGGGCTACTGGGGTCGGCGAAGAACTCGAGCAGACCGCGGGGGGCAGGCACTGCTCCGCCGATGTGGCCGTGCTGCCACTCCTCGGGCTCACGGACGTCGACCACCACCGCTCTGCCCGAAGACACCTCCTCGGCGGCGGCCTCAGGGGTCACAGAACCCACCCGGGCTCGGGCGTTGGCGATCATCTCCATCACGGTTGTGGTCACGGCAAGTACTCCCTTCGGTCGGACCTCATGGTTGGGCCGATGCAAGACCGGGCTGACGTGCTAGCCAAGGCGGGCGTGGCTGATCTCGAGATCGGACGCGTCGGGGAGCTTGGCCGTGGTGACTTTCTGCCACTGTTCTTCGAGGAGCTGCTTGGCGGCTTCTTCGAGGAACTCCGGCGCAGCCCAGGCATGCACGTCGAAGTCGTTTTGGATGTAGCCGTGGCTCACCATGAAGTCCTTGCCGATCTCGACACAGGCCAGATTCTGGGGTGAGAGGTTCGGGACCATGTCGACATGCTTGATGCCCTGGTAGGTGTCCTCGGCGTCGCGGTAGAAGGTCTGGCGGTCCAAGATCACCGCGGCAGCTCGCTTGAACTCGTTGGCCCAGCGACCGACTTTGATCATGCTCTTCATGTAGGTGACGACGAGTTCGGGGTGCTCGTCGGCCATCACGTCGGTGCAGGTGATGACCGCCGGGGTGTTGGCCACCTGGAGGGTCCAGTCCGGGTAGTGGGCCAGGTCCTCGATCGTCTTGATCTCGCCGGTGTCCTCCTGGAGATGCTGGAACACCTTGCTCAGCGTGTAGACGGCGTCCACCTTGCCGGTGAGCAATGCCGTCTCGAGCGGGCGGAAGGCCAGGTCGTGCTTGTGATCGCGTTTGGCCCAAAGATCGGTCGGGTTGATCATTGGTTCCAACATCTTCGGGTCGGAGTACCAGTCGTCGGGGTAAGGGAACTCCACGAGATTCACGTCATCCATGGTCATCCCGTTCACCCGGAGCATGCTCTCGATGCCCATGTGTTCGGTGATACGCCACCAGTCGTTCTTGATGGTGTTGAGGCTCTTGGACAGGCCGACCCTCTTCCCCTTTAGGTCCTGCATCCGGCAGATCGGGTCGCCCGCCCGCACCAACATCGCGCCGCCTTCGTACACCCACGTCGCGCCCAGCAGGCGGGTCCGGCGGATGTCGGCGTTCACATGGATCGGCGGATAGAGGCCACCGAAGCGGATCAGGTTGTCCAGGTTGTGGATGTAGTGCGGGTAGAAGTCATTCTCCCGACGGCTACGAAAGTAGGAGTAGTCGACACCGATCTTCTTGAAGTCCGTCTTGCACCACCCGAGCTCCTGGTCGATGTTGTTCGCCGACACCATCGGGCAGTTCGTGAAGTAGACCTCGTCCCAGCACAACGGGACGGTGCTCAGCTGTGTCTCTTGGTCAGCCATCGTTCCTCCGATCTACCCACCGCCTCAGTCGAGGCTGGTTTTGTAGTCGTCTGACGACATTGTCAGCGGAGGTGGCGCGAAGAACCAGGGACAAAAGTCCCGAGTCCGCGTCAGCGGGAGCGAGGTGTTGGGTCCGGCGGCGAGGGAAACGGGGCGGCACCCTGGCGGCGGTGCGAGCGGATCAACTCGTCCCGCAGCTCATCAAGCGGCACGTCCTCGATGCTCGCCGCCCTGACCAGGTACTCCTCGAGGATTCGCCAACCCACCCCCGCAGCGACGATCTGTGCCGCCCGCAGGCGCGCCGCCCTGGCGTCCAGTCCGTAGCTCTCCACGATCGTGTCCGCGAGTGCCTCTACCGGGTTGAACGAGCTCCCGAGTTCGAGGGGACGACCGGTGACGACCAGTGCGGCGACCAGCCGCGCCCACTTGCCCCCCACGGTGTCGAGCCCGAACCCCGACCCCGACAATGGGGAAGCCAGGAAGGTTTCGGCGAGTTGCCTCGAGAGGTCGTCGAACACCGCGCGGACCAGCTCATCCCGGTTCCCGATGTAACGGCGGATCAAGGCCGCATTGACGTCCGCAGCCGCGGCGATCTCTCGCAGCGACACACGGTCGATACCTCGCTCCGCGAACAGCGACGCAGCCGCATCAAGCACCGCCCGGCGAACCTCCGCTGGACCCGCTGGTGCCCCTTGGGGACGCCGTGGACCCCTTCGCTGATGCTTCTCCACTTCCGGTTCGACCATGTCGTGAGTACCTGCTCTGGACCGGACGGAGTGCTCGGTTCGTGCATCTCCGAGCCCTCTGCTAGTTCACCGTGACCGATGCCCCCAGAGTTGATGAGGGCCGTACGTCCCATCCTGTACCGGGCGCCCCAGGGTGTTCCACTTCGCCGGGAGTGGGGCGCTGCAGGTGGTCGAGCTGTTCGGGGAACTCTCTGCGGCCCGCAACGACGGGCCCTGGTTGGCCGTCGCCTCGTTCGTCAATCCCCACGACATCGCCGCCTACGGCACCTTGTGGGACCAGATCTGGAAGTTCGGGCCCCCCGACGATTCGGTGCCCGAGATTCCCGAGGCACCGTCGCAGTCTTGTGTCCGGGCCGACTATGTGGCGATCGTCGGCTTCTGTCTCATCGCGACAGGTGCCTACATCGTGATGGAGTTCTATGTCGGGTTCCGACCCGAGCAAGGTCAAGCGCTCCTTGCCCGTCTCCGAAACTGGCTCGACACCCGCACCGACCAGGTGATCATCATCGTGTCGTTGGTGCTCGGGCTCTGGCTTGTCGGAAAGAGCGTGTATTTGCTGGTCACGTAAGGACATCAGGTTCCCGGACACCGGATGCTCGCCCCTTGTTGTGTCCCCGGTCTCAGGTGCCCCCGTACATTGATACTTCTCTGAGGGTCCACCGCTTGATTGCTGGTCCTCAATAGCTTCGGGAGTGCTGGCGGGTTCGGTCTGACTTGGAGTCCCGTGACGTTGCAAGACGTCGTCGACCGGAACCTTCCAGCCGCACATTGAAAGACGGCACGTCCCGTCTCGAAGTTGGGGTGATTGGTCCGGGTTGCAGCAACAACCTGGACCGCCCGTCGCTCCGATCCGGAACGGCCGTGCCATCCCTCAACACCTTGAGAGAAGGGATGACCATGACCATCGTAGAAGCTGCGCGTGGTGTGACTGGTGGTGTCGACACCCACCTCGACGTCCATGTGGCAGCCGCGCTCGACCCGCTGGGCGGCTTGCTCGGCACGGAGCGCTTCGAGACCAACTCGGCCGGCTACAAGGCGCTGCTGGCCTGGCTCGAGACGTTCGGCGACGTGACCAAGATCGGCATCGAGGGCACGGGTTCCTATGGCTCGGGGCTGACCCGCTTCCTGCGCCGGGCGGGTGTCGAAGTCATCGAAGTGGACCGGCCCAACCGAGAGGAGCGCCGGCGCAGCGGCAAGTCCGATCCTCTCGACGCCGTCGAAGCGGCCCGGGCCGCCCTCAGTGGTCGAGCGAAGGGCAGCCCCAAGTCACGCGACGGTGCGGTCGAGGCCATCCGGGTCCTCGTCGTCGCCAAGCGCTCAGCTCGCCAAGCACGGACCAAGGCCCTCATCCAGATGCGCCACCTCGGCTACACCGCTCCAGAACAGCTCCGTTGCCGCATGAAGGGCCTCAGCGTCCCGGCCCTCGTCGCCGAAGGTGCCAGGCTGCGTCCGTCGCGATCTCCGGACCCGGTGACCGCGGCCACCAAGACCTCGCTGTCCTCGCTGGCCCATCGCATCGAAGGACTCGACCGTGAACTGGCCGAACTCGACGAGCGGATCGAAGCCCTCCTCGTGGCCACAGTGCCCGAGCTCCTCGACGTCTTCGGCGTCGGACCCGACACCGCAGCGGCACTCGTGATGGCGGCCGGCGACAACCCCGACCGGTTGCATTCGGAAGGTGCCTGGGCCCACCTGTGCGGGGTGGCACCCGTCCCCAAGGGTTCCGGCAAGACCAACGGCAAGGTCAAGGCCCACGATGGTGGTGACCGCCAGGCCAACAGCGCGTTGTGGCGCATCGTCATGGTCCGCATCGCACACGACCCCGAGACCCAGCTCTACTTCGAGCGCCGGGTCAAGGAGGGCAAGACCAAGGCCGAGGTCATCGGCATCTTGAAGCGCTACGTCGCCCGCGAGGTCTATCGCTACCTCCCTCGCGGCTAAGTCCTCGGGCTGGGGGTTTGGCTTTCCTTCCCCGTACTGTCGCTCCTCGGAGCTGACTCGCCAGCGACTCGCCGACCCTCAGCCCGGGCAGACGTTCTCGAAAACGCGTGACCTAATAGGAGCTTGTCCTCATCACGAGTGACTGATCAATGTCGTGTCCGCTGTTTTCACTCCCGAGCCCCCGACGAGGGGTTGACAAGTGATAGGAGCTCGCCGGGACGGGGTGCCACCTCGCCGCATCTGGAACCCTTCTCCCACGTGGGACCCTTGAGCCGGTGACACTGACAAATGAGGACTTTCGCCAAGCGATCGAGGAAATGCTGGGCGCGTCATCGTGCGCTCGATGCTTGAGTACACGATCACATTGCACTGGCTAATCGAGGTGGGCGACGACGCCGTCGACGCCCTCATGAGCGAGCACCAGCGCGCCTTGAAAGTTGCCAGCGAGAAGGCCGATCTCGGACTCGAGCTTCCAGAGGATGCGATTCGGGAGATCCTCGATGTTGACGTCCCCAAGGTCGCAGAGCAGGACACTCTCCGCCGCTTTGAGCGGGTGTGCGAGGAGTTGGGTGTCGCGCACAACCTCTACATCGTGTACCGCGTCGAATGCGCCGCAGCTCACCCCACGCTCGCCGCCGCGTCCGTCTATCTGGTCGAACGTCCCGACAAGGGGATTCCCCCCTCGACCGCATCCTTCCAAGAGTTGGTTGCCAGATCTAGCCTTCGGAATATGCAACTCGCCAATGTTCAGGCAGGTACAGGAACTCTCGGAGTTCGGACACTCGTGTTGACCGCGGACAAGTTCGAGGATCTGGAACTCATCGTGCCCTACTTCCGTCTGCTCGAAGAAGGTGGTGCCGTGGACATCGCTGCCCCGACCATGGAGGAGATCAGCGGGGAACATGGGTATCGGGTCATGCCTGATCTACTCATCACCGACGCCGATGCAGACCACTACGGACTACTTCTCGTGCCAGGCGGATTCCCCGACGGAGCCCCGGCCACGGTCCGTGATATCCCAGAAGCCCAGGAGATAGCTCGATCCTTCTTCACCTCGGGCAAGCCGGTGGCTGCCATCTGTCATGGACCGTGGCTCTTGGCCGCCGCGGGCGTCGTGAGCGGACGACGACTCACCTCGTATTGGCAAGACGGCGTTCCCGAAGACGTACGCGCTGCCGGTGGCAAGTGGGAGGACGCCCCGGTGGTCGTCGATGGGAACTTGGTCACGTCGCGCTGGCCTCCAGACATCCCCATGTTCACCAGCGAGATGATGCGTCTGGTCCGAGCGCCGCAAGGTCTCTGAGGGCGCTCTGCTCGGAGTGCGTCTCCCACCCGGCGTACGGGGACGTTCAGCCCTGATCGGTCATCGACCACTCTGGACGCCATTCCGCCTTGAGTTGGTCAACGGCATCCGCGGCGAACCAAGCCGCCGTTCCGGCGTCTCCACCGTGGTGGGTCCCGAGACCGGCCTCCTCCATAGTCGTGCGCAGCCAGAATCCGAACTGGCCTGGCGGGTCAAAGCCGCTGGCGACAAACCCTCGACACGTCCTCATGCCATCGACGACCTTGTTCGTGAGTTCGGAGGTCCAGCTTGGTCCCCGCAGATTGGGACGATTGGGGGCCAGCAGCAACCCCATGGCGTGGTCGAGTCTTGCCACGGCGTGCAGGGTCGCTGTGTATTGCGGGGTCGGCACCTCCCAAGTATTACCAACATCCCAGTCCCGGCGGTCGGGGGCACCCACAGAGGGGGGTGCGGTCGGGTTATTTCGGCGGTGCGTCGATGAGCGATATAGAGCGGTTCGCAGAGTGAGGGCTGAACGTGGTGTGCACACATACCGTCGTAGTGGCTGGAACCGTCGTCGTAGTGGCCGGAACCGTGGGCGTTCAGGCTTCCAAGACTGCGTCGAGAGCGGCCATTGCTGCTCCGCGGGCGCCGGCCATGTCGAGCTCGGGCACTAGCACGAAACCAGCAACAGCTGCTGCCTCTTCTCGGAGGGTCGTGCTGTCGCGGACGTTTTGCAAGAACCACGTTTTGAATGCGCCCCCGGCCTCCACGACGCCACCACCGATGAAATAGGCATCGGGGTCCAAGAAGTTCGCTGCAATGGTGAAAAGCCGGCCCAACGCCGCCGCCTGTTGCTCGAATATCCGAGTGGCCATTGGGTCCCCGGCCTCTCCGTAAGACCGCACGGATCGAGCCGCCTCGGAAAGGGGTCGCGATCCAAGCTCGTGGTCCGGGTAGCGCGACAACCAGTACGGCAGAAGGTTGAGCTCGATGCCCGTCAGTGACGCGACGCTCTCGGCATCTCCTAAGAACCCACAGTTGCATCTTGGAATGGGCTGATCAGGCTCCAGGAGCCCTTTCATCGGAATGTGCACGTGGCCAAGTTCACCTGCTGCGCCCGTCGCCCCCTTGACGACGCGACCCCGATGCACGATCCCACCGCCGAGTCCCGTACCGACGATGGCGGAGACCGACGAACGCGAGCGACCGTGCACACCGAAATGCAGGCGGTGGGCATAGAGGGCGGCCGCGTTGCCATCGTTGTTGTAGACGACCGGGAGACCTAGCCTGCGCTCCAGATGAGCACGGAGGTCGAACCCGTTCCAGCTCGGATGTCCGAAGTTGGTCGAACCCCGCCGGAAGATCACGCCTTCGGCACTCGCAGGGCCCGGGCTGTCGAGTCCGACGGCACGCACCCGAGCGCGCTGGATCCCGGTCAGAGTGAGGATCCGAACTAACGACTCCTCCAGCGCATCTAGCGCTGCCTCGGTGCCCTCTTTGACCCGGCTCGGGGACTCGACCATCTCATCGACCAGGAACCGGCCCGAGTCCTCGAGAACAGTCGCGTTGTTGGACGTTGCCCCGTTGTCGATGCCGACAACGACGGATGCAGCGGGCAAAGTCACCGAGTCTCTACCTTACGGGTCGGAGTGCGGGTCCAACGTGGCGCCCAACCATCGGGCATCGCTTCCGGCGTCGCTTTGCCCCCGAGGCCACCACCTGAACTGCGCACCGATCCGTTAGAGGGCAGTCTTGGCGCCCGGCGCAGCTGGTGCACGATTGAGGCAGCCAAGATGCTCACCGCGGGGTCCGAGATCCTCCGAATTGCCGCAGACCCGTTAGGCCAGCGAAGTGGTTGGGGCACCCCGACACGCGAGACCAGCGGTCGCCCCGGGGGCGAGAACCGCCTGGTGAGAACCGGTCTACGCCCACGGCGGGCAGCGGTGGGTCGTCTGGAGCTGCCTCGAGTAAACCATCGGAAGACCCGGCCAGGCTGAGGGATGAACGCGGTGACCATCCTGGCGGGTCGAACCGAGGACCTTGGCCCCTTGCGCGGAGTGAATCACTGTTCTCGGATAGGAGTCATTGGGGCGCCGACAAATCACTTGGCGGTGTGAGACAGGGGGTTACGACCATGAGAGCGAGAAGACACTCGGAGGTTCGAGGTGGTTCCGAGTACGGGATGACCTGGCTGCGGATCACGATGGGAGTGTCTGTCTTCATGGCAATCGCATTGGTGACGCTGGCACATGCGCCAGCCGCCAGGGCGTCAGTGGCGACCCCCCCGCTTCCGAACAGCATCGCTGCCATCGGGGACTCAATCAGCCAGGCCTTCGATGACTGTTGCTCCTTCGGGGCGCATCCGCAGGACTCCTGGAGCACCGGTGACGGGTTCCCGGCCAATGGGGTATACAGCCACTACGAGCGGATCATGGCGACGAATCCGGCGATCGCTGGTCATGCGTACAATGATTCGGTCTCGGGCGCGAAGGTCGCAGATACCTTGAGCCAAGCGCAGGCCGCGGTGGCACAGCAGGCCCAGTACGCGACCATCGGCATCGGCGCGAACGATGTCTGCACTGGATCAATCTCGTCGATGACTACCACGGCGCAGTTCACGACGGCCTTTCAATCCACGATGTCGACATTGGAGTCGGGTCTGCCCTCGGGCGCTCACATCTTCGTATCGTCGATACCGAACATCTATGGGCTCTGGTCGGTGTTGCATGGGAACCCCGTAGCCCAGACTGTGTGGTCTGTAGGGAATATCTGTCAGTCGATGCTCTCGACCGCCAACACCGAAGCGCAACGCCAGCAGGTCGTGACTCAAGAACAGGCCGACAACGCGGCACTGAGTCAGGTGTGCGGACAATACGCGAACTGTCGGTGGGATGGCTATGCCACGTTCGATTACCCGTTTAGCCCGGCCGACGTGTCGACGCTCGACTACTTCCACCCCAGTCAGATCGGACAGGGGGTACTGGCCGACCTGACATGGCACGCTTCATGGTGGCCCTCGAGCAGCGGCTACTGGGAGGTCGCCTCCGATGGGGGCATCTTCAGCTTCGGTGACGCCGCGTTCTACGGGTCGATGGGTGGCCAGCCGCTCAACAAGCCCATCATCGGCATGGCGGCCACCGATGACCGCCAGGGCTACTGGGAGGTCGCCTCCGACGGCGGGATCTTCAGCTTCGGCGACGCCGCGTTCTACGGGTCGATGGGCGGCCAGCCGCTCAACAAGCCGATCGTGGGCATGGCCGCCACGCCCGACGGCCAGGGCTACTGGGAGGTCGCCTCCGACGGCGGGATCTTCAGCTTCGGCGACGCCGCGTTCTACGGGTCGATGGGCGGCCAGCCGCTCAACAAGCCGATCGTGGGCATGGCCGCCACGCCCGACGGCCAGGGCTACTGGGAGGTCGCCTCCGACGGCGGGATCTTCAGCTTCGGCGACGCCGCGTTCTACGGATCGGCGGGTTCGCTCCCTCTGAATTCCCCTGGGGTGGGCATGGCAACCGCCCCCGGCGGCTCGGGCTACTGGCTGGTGGCGGCCGACGGCGGGATCTTCACCTACGGCTCGGCCG
The DNA here is from genome assembly GCA_963781955.1 of uncultured Acidimicrobiaceae bacterium. Taxonomy (GTDB): domain Bacteria; phylum Actinomycetota; class Acidimicrobiia; order Acidimicrobiales; family RAAP-2; genus Bog-473. The sequence continues at coordinate 323,291 of CAWAHU010000001.1, read as the reverse complement.
TGTTCTTCGGGTCGGCCGGCTCGACACCCCTGAACAAGCCGGTTGTGGACATGGCGGCGACGCCCGATAGTGGCGGCTATTGGCTGGTTTCCTCCGACGGGGGCATCTTCAACTACGGCAACGCCGCGTATTTTGGCTCGATGGGCGGCAAGCACCTCGCCGCGCCTGTCGTCGGCGTGGCCTCAGTGTCTTCTTGATCTTTGGATGCCCACCCAAGGGAGTCCGACATGGTCGGCCGCGAGCGGATGGGAGGCTGACCTCCGGCACCAACGGCATAGACATCTGTGGCCAGCTCGCGTCGCCCTGCTTGATGTGGAGGGATTCTGATGGCCAGCAGCACCCTGGGCCACGCAACCACCGCCCCGCTCCGGCGTATGGGGACATTTAGCGTTGGTTCCGGGCGTCCACCGATTTGGCGGAAGCCCTTCGTAGGGTGCGTCGGGTCGGTTCTTCTGGCTTGACTTTACGGGGATCGGAGCGGGCGACAGCTCGACTCCACAACGGTGATCGTCTGTCAGACGAGCCTCCCGACGCACGTGCATCCCTGTTCTGGAACTCGGCGGCCGATCACAGAATCGGACCCCTGCTTCTCGAATGTCTGGATGGTCACACCCCTGCGGAGCGTGCACTGCTCGACGACGGAGAGCCGACCGATCAGCCGTCCAGCGAAAGGACCAAGCCATGAAGGAAGTGAGGTTGGGCATCGACGTCGCTTGTCGGGCCGACCACCGGGCCAGCCTGGCCGACGAGCGAGGTGAGTTCCTCTGGTCGTCGTGGAGGTTCCGCACGACGACTGCCGACCTCGAGCGCCTGTGGGCCAAGATCCCCGCCGATACGTCGGTGACTGTGATCCTCGAACCGACCCGCAACGCCTGGGTGCCGCTGTCGGCCTGGCTCCAAGCACGCGGCGCCACGGTGATCTTGGTGCCACCCGAGCAGTCGGCCGACCTGCGGGACTACTACAACAAGCACATCAAGACCGACCGCTTGGATTCACGGGTGCTGGCCCGTCTGCCGTTGCTCCACCCTGAGGGCCTGCGGGGCATCGACAACCTTGGCCCCGCTCAGTCACTGCGCCGGGCCGTGCGCCATCGCTTCAGCCTGGTCAAGCGCCGCAGCGCGGCCAGTCTCCGTCTTGACGCACTGGTCGAGCTGCTCGGTCCGGGATGGGCCGACTCCCTCGGATCGGCCACCGCTTCGAAGACCGCCCTGGTCATCTTGGAGAAATACGCCGATCCACGGGCGCTCAAGCGCCTCGGGCGGAGCCGGCTCGCTGCCCTGTTGATCCGCTCGAGTTCGGGACTGTGGCGCGAAGACAAGGCCGACGAGCTCTTGGCCATGGCGAACGAGACCCTGGCCCTGTGGTCAGGCGGGGGCATCGACTTCACCGAGTTGGCTCGCGACATCGCCTCCGAAGTCCGAGTGCTCCGCCAGCTCGACGACGAGATCGAAGCCGCCGACAAGCGGATCGCCGTTCTCTATGACGAGGCCGATCCCTTGGGCATCGTCCGCTCGGCACCGGGGCTCGGACCCGTCCTCTCGGCGGCCATCTTGGCCAACGCGGGCGACTTCAACCGCTTCGCCAACCTGGCCGGGGTGCGCTCCTTCACCGGCTTTGTGCCCAAGGTCGACCAGTCCGGACTGGCGGCGGGGCACAAGGGCATCACCAGGGCGGGTGACGCCGGGCTGCGCCAGGCCCTCTACCTGGCGGCCGATCACGCCCGGCACATCGATCCGACCCTCGCCCAGCGCTACCACCGACTCGTCATGGTCGAGGGAAAGCACCACAACTCAGCGCTGTGCTCAGTGTCGGCCGTTCTCATCACCCGGATCGCCGCTTGCTGGCGCAAGGGTGAGATCTACGCCCTGCGCGACGAGTTCGGAGAAGCGATCACCGAAGCGGAAGGCAAGGCTGCCTGCACCGACCGGTTCAAGATCGACCCCAAGGTTCGGGCAGCCCGTCGTCGGAACACTCCCGCCAAACTGCTCAGGAACAAGGCGGCGGGTCGAGGCAGAAAGGAGTCGGCCCAGAAGGTCGCTCCGGCCACCGACCCGCCAGAGGAAGACGCTACCGAAAATGTGGCTTGAGGGGCTTGACTGCCGTTAGGAACTCACCCCCGAGCGAGGGTGTGGGACGCGGCCCTAATCGGTAGCGGCGAAGAGCCTCCACGTCCCGGGCACGCCCTTCAAGGGGTGCTCGCCCCGGTCCTCGAACTCGATCCCCGAGCCGACGACGAGGTCCCGGATTGTGCTCGACGCCAGGATCTCATCGGGCTGGGCCAAGCCCGATACCCGTTGAGCGATCACTACCGCCAAACCGGTCACGTCGTCGCCTCTCAGTTCTATTTCTCCGGTGTGGAGCCCGGCGCGCAGAGTCAAGCCCAGCGATCTGGATGCCTGAACGATGGATGAGACGCAGCGCAAAGCCCGAGCCGGGCCGTCGAAGGTTGCCAACGTCCCGTCTCCGGTGGTCTTCACAAGCCGACCCCGAAAACGCTCCAATTCGACATCGACCAACGAGTCGTAGTCGTCCAAGAGCTCTCGCCATCGCCTGTCTCCGAGTTGGCTGGCTCGCTCCGTCGACCCCACGATATCGGTGAACACGACTGTCGCCAAGACTCGGTCGTGCTCAGGACCGCGGCGCTCGCCAGTGACGAACTCCTCAATGAGTCCCAACGTGGTTTCGGGATCCTCGAAGAACGGTAGGTGATCAGTTCCGGCCAGCTCGACGTATCTCGCCTCGGGAATGAGACGAGCGGCTTCGCGACCCTGGTCCACTCCAACGAGGGGATCTCCATCTCGATGCACGACGAGGGTTGGGACGGAGACCGCTGGAAGTACCGAGCGAGCGTCGTAGGAGGCATTCATCTTCAACATGGCGGCCGCCGTCGCCGGACTGGCCGCGAGGCGCTCGACTCGCCCGCACCACTCTCTGATCTTTGTGTCAGTCGCCACACTGGGTGCTCCCGTGTCTAGCGACCCTCCGCTGCCCCAGCTCTGCTCGAGGTATTCGTCAATGAGTGGCTCAATCTCCGGCGGGACCCAACACCGAACTGCGGCATTGAACAGGATGAGTCCTTGCACCCGCTCGGGATAAGTGGCGGCGAACATCGCGGCGATGGCCCCACCCTCGGACATGCCCCATATCGTTGCCCGCTCTGATGATGCGGCATCCATGACGGCTCGAACATCGTCCATACGCTCTTCGAGAGTCGGTACACCCTCGACGCGATCCGACATGCCAACTCCTCGCTTGTCGAACAGAAGCAGTCGAGAGAACGAGGCCAACCGGTTGAGATATCGACCTACAGTTGGCTCCTCCCAGTACGTCTCGATATGGGAGATTGCCGAGGGAATGAAGACCAGATCCCAGGGGCCGCTGCCGGTCACTTGGTACGCGATGTGTACCCCATCGACGGTCGATGTGTATTGAGTCTTGGGGGCTGCCACCGGGCGTAAGTGTGCCAGAGGATATGGCCATCGCCCCAGTTCTCGTTGCCAGGTCCGGAGATCACCCCAAGTACTGGACACCGGCCCCGGCCCGGCGTTCGGGGATACCTCCGCTCACGTCCTCCGTTTCGTGGCGACGATGACACCACTGGCCACGGGAAGCTCCGCACAGACGAGATCGGGATGGGTGACGATTCGCTCTCTCACCGACGCCAGGCCGTCTCGTAGTTCGGGATCCTCGTGCGCCGTCAGGTCCATGTCATCGACCAGGAGAAAGCCTCCGGGTCGGAGTGTGGAGATCGTCTTGCGAAGCTTGAAGATCTTTCCCCCGGGGGCATCGGGGAAGATCAGGTCAAATGATCCGATCGTTCCGACGAGATCGGCCCCGTCCCCCTCGACGATCGAGACCCAGCTCGGCCAGCCGACACTTCTCGTCGCATCTGCGATCGCAGGATCGAGTTCGACGCTCACTACCTCCACGTCGGTCCGGGATCCGACGCCGTGGACGATCCAAGAGAGACCCACTCCGCATCCTGTGCCGATCTCCAGGATCCTTCCCCCGATGGGGACGGCATTGGCCAGGCACGCCATGAGTTGGCCCACCTCTGCCTCTGAGGACAGTTCGAAGCCGGACTTGCTCGCTCGATCCTGCGCTGCAGCGACAGATCCGGGAATGTCCACGAACACGACCGTATCCATACTCGGTCGGACTGTCCACGCTCTCCTGACGCCTCACCGACCTGGCGTTCTGCGATACCCCTAACCAACGGGTGGAGTGTGCTCGATGTCGGCACATTCCGCTCAATGGGAGGCACTGGCTCGGCCTACCTCCAAGGGCGCGGGTCACTCGGAAGAAGCGACCACGACACGAGGTCTGGACGGTCACCCTTGATCGGTTCATAGGACCGCAATACCCCTTCTCGCGTGAACCCCAGCCTTGCCGCTAGCCGGTTCGATGCTTTGTTCTCGGGGTGGATTACCAAGAAGACGCGCTCAATGCCTTTGGAGAACCCCCAGTCAATGAGGAGCCTGAGTGCTCGAGAAGCAACGCCTCGACCACGCTCTGAGGCAACAACCCAGTAGTGCGCCTCGGCGCTCACGTGTCGAGGATTGAAGTTCAGTCCCACCTGCCCCAGGAGATGATCGTCGTGTGCATCGACGACGGCGAAACGAGGATGGCCCATAGGCCACCGCTCGTTGCCAGTGTCAATCCACTCGCCAGCCTCTCCCTCAGTGAGGCCATCCTTCATGAACGTGAAACGGAGGATGTCCGGGTCCCGACATGCTGAGGCGACTGCGGCAGCATCGCTTGCCCGGAACGGACGGATAGCTACACCACCACCTTGCAGTCGCGGCTTCGGCGGGACCCATTCCATGTTGTCCATTCTGTCGGCTCTCGAATATGGCGCACAGATCCGGCGAACGGGGGCACCTCAGATCAAGGCTGGAACAATTCCCAAAGGGTCGGGATCGACCCACACTCCCCGGCTCTATTTTTCGTCACTTGCGAGAGCGATCAAGTCAGTTGTCGACGCGGAACAGTCGCCAACTCCCGGGGACACCTTTCAGCTCGTGTTCGCCGCGATCCTGAAACTCAATGCCCGAGCCAACCACGAGGTCCTTGACGGTGCCCGAGACGAGCACTTCGTCCGGCACCGCCAGCGAACCGAGTCGAGCGGCGATGTGCACGGCGAGGCCGCCGAGATCGTTGCCTCTCACCTCGCACTCACCGGTGTGGAGACCCACGCGTAGCTCGATACCGTGAGCTCGGGTGGCATCAATGATCGCTTGGCCGCAACGGATGGCTCGAGCCGGACCGTCGAATGAAGCGACGAAGCCGTCTCCAGTCGTGTTGACCTCCCTACCTCGGAAGATCCGCAATTGTTCGCGGACGATTTGATCATGGCGATCCACCGTCAGATGCCCCTGTGCCTCGTCGATCGAGAAAGATATCAAGCGGCGCAGCGACGCCAGCTGTTTGAGGAAGTCCGCAATGTCGGAGTTCTCCCACGCCATCTCGACGTGGCTGCCAAGCCCGTTGAAGAAGAGAAGGTCGGAGGGTCCTTCTCCGAGGACCTGGTAGGCAACGTCAGCGTCCCCGACGGCGACGTACTTGGTGTCCGGACGGCTCATGAGACATGCAGTCTGACCCGCGATCCAGCGCAAGGCTGAATCTGTTCCTCGGCTGTCACACCTACCCGGCAGCGAGGATTGACGTAGCCCGCTGACGGTCCACCACTGCAGAGGCAGAACTGGTCAGCGTGTGGGTGCGTGCCCGAGCCAGGTCTGACTCCATCAATCCCGGCTGACGTCCTTTCGGACTGTCCTGAAGTCGATTCGTCGGCCTGGCTCGGACATTCACCCGACACCAACCGGTCGGACGGAGTGACCTCATAGGAGCCTGCCGCACAGGCCCATCGCTGTCCTGTCCATCGTCCCGGCGGTGCGGTGTCACCCACCCCAAGCGAAAGGAACAGATGACGATGACCACTATCGCGCGCAGCGTCACCGGAGGGGTCGACACGCACCTCGACGTCCATGTGGCGGCTGCCCTCGACGAACGGGGAGCCCTCCTTGGCATCGAGAGCTTCTCGACCACGCCCAGGGGCTATCGGGCCTTGCTTGGCTGGCTCGAGTCCTTCGGGTCGCTCGAGCTCGTGGGTGTCGAAGGGACCGGCAGCTACGGGGCGGGGCTCACCCGGCACCTGCACCGAGCGGGCATCGCCGTCGTCGAGGTGGACCGGCCCAATCGTCAGCGCCGCCGGCGCAAGGGGAAGTCCGACCCCGAAGACGCCGTGGCCGCCGCCCGGGCCGCCCAAGGGGGCGATGCCACCGGATTCGCCAAGACCAGAGACGGAAACGTCGAGGCCATGCGGGTCCTACGCGTCGCTCGCAGCTCGGCCCGCAGCAGCCGGACCCAGGCCATCAACCAGATGCGCAGCCTGGTCTCGACCGCCCCAGAGGAGCTCCGGGCCGAGCTGCGTGACCTGTCCATCTACAAGGTCCTCACCCTCGCCAGTGCCTATCGCCACACCGCCAAGACCGACGTGACGACGGTCACCAAGCTGACCTTGCGGACGTTGGCCCGCCGGGCCCTCGCCCTCGAGGAGGAGGTCAAGGAGATCGACCGGTTGCTCAAGACCCTTGTCGCGCAGACCGCACCAGAACTCAACGCCATCGACGGGGTGGGCACCGATGTCGCCTCGGCCCTCCTGGTGGCCGCCGGTGACAACCCAGAGCGCCTGAAGAACGAGGCCACATTCGCCAAGCTCTGCGGGGTGTCACCCCTCGATGCCTCGAGCGGCAAGCAGCACCGCCATCGACTCAACCGCGGCGGAGATCGCCAGGCCAACTCCGCCCTCTGGCACATCGTGTTCACCCGGATGGTCAACGACCCGAGGACCAAGTACTACATCGAGCGCCGGATGAAGGAGGGACGGACCAAGAAGGAGGCGATGCGCTGCCTCAAGCGCTACGTCGCACGGGAGGTGTTCGCACAGCTACCGAGGTCAGCATTTGCTCTTGACAATCCATAGGAGCATCGTTCTGGGACAACCTTGGCGCTCAGGTGTCGGCGCCCTCCACACTCTCGCAGTACCCAGCAGCCCGTCCGGGTGTTCCACGTATGCACACGCCACCTACGAGCAGAAACGCTGCTCGCCTGCTATCAAGTTGAGCGGTCAAGAACCGATTCGAGGAGGGAAGACGCGATGGCTGAGATGTTGATTCTGGAGTTTGACGGGGTCACTGAATCCGACTACCGCACAGTGACGGCCGGACTGGGGATCGACCCGGACACGAGCAAGGGAGACTGGCCCGTTGGACTGATCACACACATCGCCGGGATGGGAGAGGCCGGGCACGCCTTCATAGTCGAAAGTTGGACATCGCGTGAGGCCCATGCAGAGTTCATGCAGAACCGCCTTGCGGCGGCGCAGGCCCAGGGCGGGGTAACTGCCACGGCGAAGGTCACCTGGACCACCCTCCTCGGGGACTACCACCCAGGGGGCTGAGCCCACGCCTGTCACGGTGGGCTGGCGCCAGGGCCCCGTCCACGCGGGCCTCTCCGCCGCAAACTGCACCCACGACCCGGCGGTAGGTGTCACCCCTGTTCTCCGGACAGATCACCCGCTGGATGTCAATCCTTCCAGAACTCTTCCTCAGCCTTCGGGTCGACGGCAAGATGCCAATGCTCAGTAGCCTTCCCGTTCCGGACGTGATAGATGTCGGCGTACTGGGCAGTGATGGTGCGGCCCTTTCGGGTAGCAGTGGTCGTATGGAGAATCACGGCGTGATCATCATTGGCCAGGATGTCGTGGATGGAAATGCTGTTCGTCTGCACGCCAAGCTCCTGGAAGACCCTCCCGAGAAAGGCCAACACGTCGTCGCGTCCGTGGTACTCGCCCTCAATCCCAGGCGTCGACTCGTGCCAGATGATGTCGTCGTCGAGAAGTTCGACCATCCCGGCGACGTCCCCTCGTTCCATCGCTTCATAACCTGATCGGACGAGCGCGGCGTTTGGGTGCTCACTCATTGACGCCCTCCTCCTAACCGATGGCGAATGCGGCATTGCAGCATCCGTCAAAGTAGCAAGGGGGGCACGGGACGCCGGGGGCGGCCCTGACCGCCCTCGTTGGCTTGGCGCGCGAAATATGCCCCGGTCCCGGTGTGGCGTTCGGGGGCAGTAGCCCGTGGCACCATGGGTCGAATGCGGCCCTGGCTTACATGGTTGCGGTTGGCCATCTTGGCCCAGTGGGGTCATCGTGGCGGCGGCTCTCCGTGTTGGCTCAGTTCGTTGAACACCTTGCGGTACTCGTGAGGCCGCCGTCCGAAGTGGGCTCCGGGATGTCGAGCAACGAGCGCGGCACCTTCCAAGGTCCGCTCATCGGTGTGGACGATCCTGCAGACCCTCGACTTGACCTCTACCGCGATCTCAACGACCCGGCCGGGCGGCCAGGCCTGGAGGCTGAGCATTCGGTCTTTGTTGTCGAGGGGAAGCTCGCGGTTGAGCGGCTGCTGACGTCCTCCTACCGCATCCGTTCGCTCCTGGTCGACGACCATCAAGTCACCGCCTCGGGTGACCTGGTCACAGCAACCCGGGCACGAGGTGTCCCGGTCTATGTGGGGTCCAAAGCCGCGGTGGCGGAGACGGTCGGCTTCGATCTCCACCGAGGTGTGGTCGCCGTTGCTGAACGTCCGCCACCGCGAAGAGCGGCGCGCTTGCTTTCTGATGCCGTCCAGATGCCCCGGGCAGCGGGCTTCTTCCCCGTGGTGGCGATCCTCGAGAGCCTCAACGACCACGAGAACATCGGCGCGCTGTTCCGCAATGCGGCCGCCTTTGGCGTGATGGGCGTACTGCTCGATCCGACCTGTGCCGACCCGCTCTACCGACGATCGATCCGTGTATCTGTTGGGTACGTCCTGCACATGCCATTCGCACGGCTAACCCCTTGGCCTGCTGGCCTGCAACGGGCACGGGACGCTGGATTCCTCGTCGCTGCCATGACACCCCGTCCCATGACGGCCGCGGACGTGCCCGGCGTCCAGCTCGCTGCGCTCAGGGTTCGGATGTCTGGTCCAAGTCCACACCAGGGCCTCGCCCTGCTACTCGGCGCCGAAGGTCCAGGCCTGACACGAGAAGCCATTGCAGCCTCCGATGTCGTGGTGTCGATCCCGATGACCGAGGGGGTCGACTCACTTAACGTGGCCACGGCGGCCGCCGTCGCGTTCCACGCAGTTTCGGGTACCTGACGTCGGCGGGCACTGTTGGGCTCTGGTTCGGACAGCGCCGTCGATCGCGCCTCGCCTACCCTCTGGCACGGCCCCCGAACCGTTCCACCGTCCCCACTGGTAGGGGGTACCTTTGGGCCTCTTGATCGAGCTACGAGCGGTAGTTCAAGTACAGGACCCCATTCTCGTAGCCCTGGCGGTTCACGAGTGACCAGTTGGCGAGCATTGCTTCCTTGACGAAGAGGCGGGGACCCGGGCCCCGAGTCACCGGATACACGCAGAGGTGGAGCTCGTCCACCAGCCCGTCGGCGAGGAGCTGCCGCACCAAGGTGCCACTGCCGCTCACATAGAGGCCCCCCTCGTTGTCGTCCTTGATTCGCTGGATGACCGTCGAGTCATAGCCACCGATGAGCTTCGAGTTCGCCCAGGTTGCCTCTTCTAGCGTCGATGAAACGACGTACTTGGTCGTCTCATTCATGAACGGCGCGCCTGGGTCCTCCTTCGCCGTTCTCTCTGACCACACAGGAGCGAACATCTCGTAGGTGTTGCGACCGAGGAGAATGCCGCTGCACCCATCCATGGCCCCGCCGATGGCCTCGCCCATCTTGAGATCGAAGCCGAAGCCCATCGTCCACGATGGGGTGTCGATGACACCGTCAAGGGTGATGAACTCGTGCACCCGAATCTGTCCCACCAAGATCCCTCATCCCAGGAGAATCCGACCAACACGCTACACGGGCTCTTTCCGAGGCTATCCCCATCGTGCCGAACTGCCCCACCGTCCCGGTGTTCGGGGGCAGGGCTCCTTGTTCAGGTGTCGGTCTCATTTACTTGAATGAACGTCACCGTGTTTCCCTCCGGATCGATGATCGGCGCCTTCCGCCCGACGCCAGGAATAGTCTCAACCGCAGGCCGAGCGATCCCTCTCTTTGTCATCTCATCAACGACTTGGTCGAGGTCGGAGACGGCCACAGCAACGAGAGCATGGCCCGCGTGCGTCTCGTTGTGGACGACGTACAACCAGCCGCCATCACAAACCCGCCACATGACTTCGTCGTCGTTGACCAGGACATCAGCCGGTCGCCCGAAAAGGGCCTCATAGTAAGGCTGGGCCAGTCCAAGACTGGCCGTGGGAACTCCAGAGAACAGCACCTCAGCTGGCATGGCCACAGAATGTCAGATTCCGTTCGCCGCCGGAGGGTGTCCCACCTTCCCGGCGGCTGGGGCACCCAACGGTTCAGGCTGCAGCATCGCCCCGAGTGTTCACAGTGCCCCGGCTGCCGTCGATCTAGGGTCCGCTATCTGATCGATCAGGAGGAAACCAAGTGGACCGCGAGCAACTCAGGGCGACTCAGGCACCTCTGAAAGCTCAGTACCGGGAAGACCCAGCGCGAGCGTTTATCACACTTCACGCTGACGGAAGACTCGGAGATGAGGAGGTCTCATGTTCCGTAGCAACCGGTCGGGCGATGGTGGAGGCAGGACTGCATCCTGCGACCGGCGGCGACGGTAGTCTCGCCTGTTCCGGCGACATGCTCCTCCAAGCGCTGGTGGCCTGTGCCGGAGTGACGCTGCGTTCTGTCGCGATCAACCGGGGACTCATCGTCGACGGGAGCGTCCGGGCGGAGGGCGACCTTGACTTCCGGGGAACCCTTGGAATCGAACGGGACACCCCGGTCGGCTTCACGGCCATTCGCCTGCATTTCGACCTCACGACCTCGGCCAGTCCCGAGGAAGTCGCCGACTTGGTTTCCACGACCGAGCGCTACTGCGTCGTGCTGCAGACGCTGGCTGGTACTCCGAGGATCACGGTTGGCTCGGAAGCCGGTTCTGCCTGAGAACGGGATTCCCGCGCCATGGTGGCTCCAGACGCCTCAAACGGCTCCCGCCTCCGGCACTCCTTGGGTCGAACGAGTCACCTACCCGGCGCACTGGGGCACCGATTCAGCGTGACTGGTACCGGAGCACCGGGCCAAGTGACATTTGCTTATTCGCCGACCGGCTGGTCAATGGGCACGGCTCGCACACGAAAACCGCCGGTACGACTTTGTAGAAAACCGTCAATCGGTGAGCCCGGTTCTTGACTCTCACAATCCAGTTCAGCGACGTCAGCCTGATCCCCGATCGCGGCGTCAACCTGATCTTCGATGACTCTGACGTGAGCCGTGGCCGTTTTTGGTGCTGCTTCGTCCCGTTCGGATGCCTGAGCCAACAGTTCGAGCTGACGTTTCTCTCTACGGCGCTGGAGGGAGCGGCCCCTTGGCGTAGGTAGATCGCCCTGTGCCATGAGCTGAGCCTAGGGCTGGTGGCCTGAGCGCGGGGTTTGTCCTCGGGTGACTGAGTGCGTGCGGCGTGCCAAAGTGGCGCACCACCTCGGCGTTCGGCGGCACCCCCAGGAGGAGGTGCGTCTCCTAGATTTTCGGTAAGTGGACCCAAGTGGGATTGCGGGCAGGATTTCCGGTGATGTGGTTGCTGACAGCGTCGCCACGTACTCCGAGGACCCAGATGCCTTTGCCGCCTTCAGTGCGTCTGCGGTCGCCGGTCGGTTCACCGCCTTCGCAACACTCCTTGAGCCCTCCTCGAGGGTGCTCGACGCAGGTTGTGGCCCGGGACGAGACCTGGCTCGCTTCGCCGCTCAGGGCCACACGGGGATCGGAGTTGACCTGAATCGAGAATTCGTCGATCGGGCTCGCGCCCATGGGCGGGTCATCCAGGGCGATCTTCGAGCGTTGCCGTTACGTGCCGCTTCCTTCGACGCCGTCTGGGCGTGCGCCTCGTTGATCCACCTCCCTTACGAAGACGCCGCAGTGGCTCTACGGGAACTTGCAAGGGTTGCGAGAGCGGGTGCTCCCGTCAGCATGTCAGTCAAGACCGCCGGGGTCACAGGATGGGCCGATGACATGCCCAGAGGAAGACGCTGGTTCTCGATCTGGAACCCGAGCGATTTCACCGGAGCGGTCGAGGACGCCGGAATGTCGGTCGAATCTGCCGTGGACGACGATGGATGGATCGAAGTCAGAGCACGCAGGTAGCTGCACCCCGTCCCGGCAGCGAGGATTGAGTTGGCCGCTGAATGATCCACCACTTCGGTGGACGGATTGGTCAGCGTGTGGGTGGGTGCCCAGGCCAGGTCTGACTCCAACTATCCGGCTGACGTCCTTTCGGACTGTCCTTCGTACGATCCGTCGGCCTGGCCCGGTCACCCACTCGACACCTGCCGGTCGGACGGAGTGACCTAATAGGAGCCTGCCTCTACAGGCCCCTCGCTGTCCTGTCCGTCGTCCCGCTCGGTGCGGTGTCACCCCAACCCAAACCAACGAAGGGATGACAGTGACCACTTTGCCACGGGGCATCACCGGCGGCGTCGATACGCACCTCGACGTGCATGTAGCCGCAGCTTTGGACGACCGAGGGGCCCTGCTCGGCGTCGAGAGTTTCGCCACGACGACGGACGGCTACAAGAAGCTGCTGGGGTGGCTGAGCGACTTCGGCCCGGTCGAGCTGGTCGGCGTCGAAGGGACTGGGTCCTATGGGGCCAGGCTCACCCGGCACCTCCAGGCCGAGCGGGTGCGCGTCGTCGAGGTTGACCGGCCCAATCGACAGCGCCGCCGGCGCAAGGGAAAGTCCGATCCCCAAGACGCCATCACCGCCGCTCGCGCCGCCCTGTCTGGTGATGCCGCCGGGGAGGCCAAGACGAGGAATGGAAACGTCGAATCCATGCGGGTTCTGCGCGTTGCTCGGCCTCGGCTCGCAAGGGCAGGACCCAAGCGCTCAACCAGATGCGCGGCCTGATCTCGACCGCCCCCGAACCTGAGCTGGATGGGGGGATAGGTGTCCTGGGCGCCCAGGATGGCGGCCTCAGGGCATGGATCGGAAGCTGGGGTGATCGGGAACGCTGATCCGTGACATTGGACCCTGTTCGCGGCCACCCAGGTAGGTCACGATCGGCTCATGAAGAAAGTGCTGGTGGCCGTGGCACTTCTCGTCGGGCTGGGTGTCCTTGCCCAACGCCTCGCCCAGAAGATGTCGACCATCGACTGGGAGGAGCGGTTCGATCGGATGCCGGACAATGCTCCGCCGAAGTGGATGTTCCGCAACATCACCACCATCCGTGAGAACACTGACCGGATCCTCGAACTTCTCGATCCCGACCGTTCCCGCTCGAAGAGCCCACCTTCTGCCAGCACTTGAACCCGGGTCAGTTGGGGTCAAAGCGTTCGGATCTCCGGACTGGTTACAGCGGAAGGGAGTGGAGATGAGGGTGCTCACCGTGTACGCACACAACAACCCACGTTCGTTCTGTCACGGCGTATTGGACCGATTCACGGCTGGCCTTGCGGATGCCGGGCACGAGAGCCAGGTCCTCGACCTATACGCCATGAATTTCGATCCGGTGCTGCGTGACCGGGATACACCCAGCTGGACCAACGGCAACATGCCGGAGGACATCGCGGATCTTCACGATGTGCGCGGGCAGGTGCTGCGCACCTGCCGGAACCCGCTCCAGCGTTGGCTGGTCAACCGGGCGATACGAGGGAAGTCGCAGGCGGAGATCTGCGGCATGTTGCGGACCCGGATGCCCAAGGACGTGCTCGCCATGCATGAGAAGATCAAGTGGGCCGATGGCCTGGCCTTCATCGCACCCATCCACTTCTGCAGCTTCCCCGCCATGCTCAAGGGATGGATCGACAGAGTTTGGTGCTACGACTTCGCCTTCGGCCTCACCTCGGCGGGCTGGCACGGCGACGTCAACGGTCGCATCCCGCTCCTTCACCACAAGCGGGCGCTGATCATGACCTCCACCATCTTCAACAAGGCCGCGTACGACGACGGCATCCGGGACGCGATCGGCAAGGTCATGGACGAGTGGGGCTTTCGCTACCCCGGCATCGAGGATGTCGAGCACGTCTACTTCTATGCGGCCACCTCGGCGACACCCGAGCTGGTGCAGCGCTATTTCCAGCAGGCCTACGAACTGGGACGGGAGTTTGCGCTCCCGGCAGCGGACCGTACGGCGGAGTCCACACCACCTGCGGCGACGCCACCTGCCGCGTAATCGCCCTGCTGAGAGAAGTGGTTTGAGCTGACCATGGCCAGGTTCCTCGCATACATCGAGCCCGTAGCCGGCCGCCTGTACCCGCTCATACCGACGCTGCAGGAGCTCGCTCGCCGCGGCCATCACGTCACCGTGCGAACAGGGGTCATTCAATCGCAGCTTCTCAAGTCGATCGACATTGAGTCAGATGTCCTATCCCCAGAACTGGCCGGCTTTGAGCCAAAAGACTGGCAAGCCCGAACCCGCTTCGGCGCGCTCATCGCCGCCTTGAACCAGTTCGGACGTAGAGCACAGCCACAGCGAATCGACCTAGATGACGCGATTAGCACGCACCACCCTGACGTTGTCATCCTCGATGAGACATCCTGGGGGGCAGCTGCTGCCGCTGAAGCCTCGGGACTTCCCTGGGCGTTCTCGGTCCCATCACCGGTGCCCATTCCTTCTGCCGACGCGCCCCCGTTCGGTCTCGGTCTTACTCCACGTCACGATGCCATAGGACAACTCCGGGACCGATTGGCCGCGCCGCTCACCCTCGGCACTCTCGGTCGAGTCATAGCCCATCACGTCAACCCGGTGCGTGCTGATCTGCATCTACCGCCACTCCACACGGTCGAAGACTTCTACCTCGCGGCGTCGCTCATACTCGCCTTCACCTCAGAACCGTTTGAGTATCCCCGGCGAGACTGGCCACAAAAGGTCAGCCTCGTCGGACCGGGGTTCTGGGAGCCGACAGTGGAGTCACCGCCATGGCTCGGGAACCTGCACCGTCCTGTGGTGCTCGTGACCTGCTCCACCGCCTTCCAGAACGACGTGAGGCTCGCCGAAGTCGCATGTGAGGCCCTCGCCGACCAGCGGTTTGACGTCGTCCTCACCACTGGGGACGTCAAGCTCTCCACTGCTACGGTTCCATCGAACATTCACGTCGAGCCCTTCGTTCCCCACACTGCAGTGCTGGAGCGAGCTGTATGCACCGTGTGCCATGCCGGCATGGGCATAACCCAAAAGTCCCTAGCGCACGGTGTTCCCGTAGTGGCCGTTCCATTCGGACGCGATCAACCCGAGGTGGCGCGGCGAGTCGAGGTCTCTGGGGCGGGAGTCCGTCTTCCAGCTCGCAAGCTCACGACTGCACGACTGCGCACGGCGATCGAAGAGGCTCTCGGGCTTCGAGCTGGTGCCGAACGGATTGCCGCTGCCTTCCGCAACGCAGGTGGCGCACCAGCAGCAGCTGACTCACTCGAACTCCTAGTCAGAGGACCTTCCGGGGGTCAACCCTCTCCCAAATAGGGATCGACATCAGCATTTGAGATCGATCTTGCATCCTGCGCCGTCTGTGAACCATCGCTCACCCGTACGAATCTAAGCGGTCTGGGACTAGCCCAGAAGTGCCTGCTTGAGACTGGTGGAAGGTGCTGCGGCTGATTCGTAGCATTTAGAGGTCCCTGCGGGCTGGCTCAAAAGTGCCTGCCGCCGGCGTCAGCCGACTGGCTTACGTACGAAGAGCCTCCCGCTCGGACTTCGCCACGGAGTGGCTCAAAAGAGGATCGAGCACCGACAGTCCGCAAAGCAGGAGTGCCCCCGTGGTTTCCCACGACCAAGGAGGCAGAGATGAAGGTGATGATCGGGATCGACCCTCACAAGGCGTCGCACACAACGGTGGCGATTGGCCGGGACGAGGACCAGATCGCAGCGGTCAAGGTGCGGGCGACGAGCCGTCAGGTCGAACAGCTCTTGGCCTGGGCCGAGCCCTTCGAGAAGCGAACGTGGGCCATCGAGTCGGTGGGTGGGATGGGCTACCTATTGGCCCAACAGCTCGTCGCCCAAGGCGAAGAGGTGCTCGACGTCCCGGCCACCTTGGCGTCGAGGATCCGGGTGTTGGCCACGGGGCGCTCCAAGAAGAACGACCCCAACGATGCCCACTCGATCGCCATTGCCGCTCTGCGGGCCCCGGCGCTGCGCTCGGTTGAGCCGGCTGATCACGGCGAGGTCCTGCGGCTGCTCTCCAAGCGCAACAGTGACCTCGGGCGACAACGGGCCCGGGTGATCTGCCGTCTGCACTCGCTCTTCGCCGAGCTCTCTCCGGGCGGAATAGCCAAGGAAATGTACGTTTCTGACGCCGAAGCGCTCCTCGCCAAGGTGCATCCCGATTCGCCGGCCCAGCAGATGCGCTTCGACCTGGTGTTCGAGCTCATCGACGACGTGTGCCGCCTCGACGACCAGATCAAGGCCTCGCATCGGCGCATCCGACTGGCCGTGAGGGCCTCGGGAACCTCGCTCACCGAGGTCTATGGCGTCGGTCCGATCCACGCCGCCGAGGTGATCGGGTACTCCGGTGACGTCCGGCGCTTCGCCAACCGAGACGCCTACGCCTCATACAACGGCACGGCTCCGGTCGAGCGATCCTCTGGTGGGCGGATCGTGCACCGGCTTTCGCAGCGGGGCGATCGCAAGGTCAACCACGCGCTCCACATGATCGCCGTCACCCAGATCCGTAATCCCGGGACCGAGGGTCGCATCTACTTCGAGCGCAAGGTCTCCGAAGGCAAGACCAAGAAAGAGGCACTGCGTGCGCTCAAGCGTCAGGTCTCCAACGCCGTCTACCGCCAGCTGGTTCTCGACGCCGGCTAGGAGGTCCGGGAGGACACCAGGGAACGACTCATAGCCTGCGTGGCCGGCTCTGCACCCTGCGTGGCCGGCTCTTCGGCGAAGTCACTCCCGGACCCATCAAGAGCCTACGCAGTCGTGCCTTCCGGCGACGGCTCCATTCATCGCGCCTTGAAGGCCTCCAAATCGGGGTCTTGATTCAAAGAGGATTCGTACGGGGCGCCCCCCAACGGTCAGCTCGACTACGTCGAAGGGGGGCCCGAGGGACCCCGCCACTTCTGGTCCTGGCTGCTACCGCTCCCCGGATCCGGGTGGCGGCGGCCGAGAGGGTAGGTGCGGCACTTCCGCGGCCATAGCCCTTATCCCCTGTGATGTCGCAAGACATCGTAGACCGATGTCATCAGGGAATTCGCTGGTAGTCGCGGGTCGGGTCCAAGACCAGGCGGCGCAGGGGCGAGC
This sequence comes from uncultured Acidimicrobiaceae bacterium, assembly GCA_963781955.1. Classification (GTDB taxonomy): domain Bacteria; phylum Actinomycetota; class Acidimicrobiia; order Acidimicrobiales; family RAAP-2; genus Bog-473. Next base: position 305,995 of record CAWAHU010000001.1, on the reverse strand, counting down.
CGTCGAGGGCGACGATCACGATGTCGAGGTCGTCGATGAGCAAGGCGACCCGCCAGGGCATAGGCATTGCCCACACCGATGTGGTGCAGACGCCCGCGGCGGCGCAAGGTGACCCTGCCAGACTTGTCCACCCGGTCGAAGCGGAGCCGGCGATCACCGACGGTGACGAACGAAGCGGACGGGCACGTGCCGGAACTCCTCGGTGGGCTCGTCGAAGACGACGGAGCGGGCCAGGCGCACCCCGTCGCTGAGCATCGTGACACGCTCGGGACTGTGGAGTTGCTTCTCCAGCTCGCCCGAGCCGTGCCTGGTGGTCGGGATGCCGGCCTTCGACGTGGTACCGACTGGGTCCTCATCGTCAGGTCTCAATGAGTCCTCCTCGTGGGCGTTGGCCCGCACTGTTCGTTGTGTCGCCGCTGATCGAGACGTTCATCACCGACAGGGTCAAAAGGAGTGAACGGGACCGATCTGGGGCTTTCGGCCCTAGGAGCGGCGGACCGGCGGGCGGACAGTGCGGGAATGGTCCGGGCGTACCGGAACGGAACGATCTGGTCCGAGGTGCTGATCGCCATCGGCACGGCCGTGGTCTTCATGCTGTCAACGGTGGCGATCGCCGCGGCGGCCGGCGACACAACCCTCCCGCTGGTGCCCTCCGTACCGTCGGCTCACGAGGTGCCTCGCGCGACGACCGGCAGCGGCAGCCTCTCGAACCAGTTGAGCGGGGTCAGCTGCACCGGGTCCGATTGGTGCGTCGCCGTCGGGAGCGTCGCGTTCGGTTCGATCGAGGCACCTCTCGTGGAGTCCTGGGACGGGTCGAACTGGTCCGTCGCACCAACCCCCACGGTCGGATCCCTGCAGGGCGTGTCCTGCACCAGTGCGGACTCCTGCGTCGCCGTCGGCTACGACTACACCAAGGGGCGGTCCAACGCCGTGGAGGAGACCTGGAACGGGAGCAGCTGGTCGATCGCCCCCATCGTCGACGGGCCCGGTGCCTACACGTTCTTGTACGGCGTGTCGTCCGCGGGCCCTGACGCGTGCATGGCGGTGGGTTCCTCGTCGGACGGTCAACCGAGCCAGGCACTTGCGGAATGGTGGGACGGGTCGAGCTGGTCGCTGCTCCCCGCCGTGAGCCCCGATATCTCGGCGAACGCACTCTTTGCCGTCTCGTGCTCGGGCGCGGCCAACTGCCTCGCTGTCGGCCGCGCCGGGGTGGGCACGCTGGCCGAGACGTGGAACGGATCGACTTGGACGCTGACCCAGACGCCGGGCGCGACCGGCGGCGCTGCCTCCGAGTCGTTCGACTCCGTGTCCTGCCCCGCGGCGAACGACTGTGTCGCCGTGGGCAGCACGCAGGGGAACGGGAGCACGAACAACAGCACGTCGGCCGCGACGTGGAACGGCGCGACCTGGTCGGCGGTGCCCAGCCCCAGCTCCGGGGCGGTCGACAGCCTGTCCGGCGTGTCCTGTGGCGGCGGGTCGAACTGCATGGCCGTCGGCAGCGGTGCAGCTACGTGGTCGAGCCTCTCCTACGCACTCGCCGCCTCCTGGGACGGGGCCACCTGGACGTCGTCGCCGAGCTACACGCCACCGAGCCTCGGCGCGGGGTTGTCGAGCGTGTCGTGCACCGCGCCGACCTCGTGCACGGCCGTGGGTTCCTTCCACCGGATCTCGGAGCCGGTCACACAGACACTGATCGAAACGTGGAACGGATCGGTCTGGACCATGGTTCCGAGTCCCAACATGGACACCCTGGCGACTTTCGTCGTAGGCATGGCCGCCACCTCGGCGGGCGGGGACGGCAACTGGCTGACCGACCTGGGCGGGGACGTGACGGCACACGGCACCGCCCGGCTCTTCGGAGCGTTGTCCGGCTACCCGCTGGCCGCCCCCGTGGTCGGTATGGCCTCCACTGCCGATGGGAAGGGGTACTGGCTGGTGGCGGCCGACGGCGGGGTCTTCTCCTTCGGCGACGCCGCCTTCCACGGCTCCGTGGGGGGACTCCGCCTCAACGCGCCGGTCGTCGGCATGGCGGCCACACCCGATGGCGGCGGGTACTGGCTGGTGGCGGCCGACGGCGGGGTCTTCTCATTCGGCGACGCCGGGTTTTCCGGCTCTGCCGGTTCAGTCCGCCTCAACCAGCCGATGGTGGGGATGGCGCCGGACCCTGACGGCAGGGGCTACTGGCTGGTGGCCGCCGACGGCGGGGTCTTCTCCTACGGCGACGCTCGCTTCGACGGCTCCATGGGGGGACTCCGCCTCAACGCGCCGGTCGTCGGCATGGCAGCCACGGCCGGTGGCGGGTACTGGCTGGTGGCCGCGGACGGCGGGGTCTTCTCCTACGGCGACGCCGCCTTCCACGGCTCCTTGGGGGCCGTGCAGCTCAACGCGCCGGTCGTCGGCATGGCGGCGACCGGCGACCGCTCCGGCTACTGGATGGTGGCGGCGGACGGGGGCGTGTTTGCCTTCGACGTGCCTTTCCTCGGCTCGAGCTGATCCTTGGCTTGAGCCGAGGTCCTGAGCCCTATTCAAACGACTCGCAGCGGTGGCACCACCCGCCGACCGGCGTCCATACCGTGGCCCACCCGTGCCCTCTTGGGAGTCCGCCCAACGCCTAGGCCTTCCCACCGGTTCCCGGTGAGTGGAGCGTGGGTATGGGGACTCAAGGCGCGAACCGTGGCAGGAGGGACGTTTCGGGCGGCCCCATCACCTATTCCCTGAGTCTCGGCTGGGGTACAGGAGATATTGGGGTCCACACGCCCACTCGCGTCAAGTGGGCGAGACGAGGCCCAGAGCCCGAGCCGGAACGGAAACGCCGCGGGCGGGACGAGGGACCCAGGCGGGAGGGCCCAACGGGCACGGGCGGCCGGCGCCACCCGGGAAACCCGGGGGACCCAGGCGGGCGGCGACTGGTCCCGTTGCCGTTGCCCCGCTCCGGCAGCGAGGAGTGACCTACATCTCCGGGACCTTCGCCTCTTCACGCTGCGGGGCGATCAGTCCTTCATAGAAGTGAGTACGGCGGGCCGAGGGTGTTGGGTTCAGGACCCTGGCCCCAGGCAGGAAGGGGTGGCCATGGACGCTTTGGTTCCCTCCTTGGCTTCAGAGGTGACCGTCTTGGTGCTCGGCTCGGGGTCGTTTCTGCCCGAGCACCGGGTTTCCAACGAGGAGATCCTCCGCTACTTGCACCCGGCCCGGCCTGACGGGAGGCTGCTCGAACCCGAGTGGGTCTTGCGCCATCTGGCCATCCACGAACGGCGGCTCGACTACGAGTTCGGGGGCCGGCGCAAGCGGTCTCGGGCCGAGGGTGGGCTCTATGACGGCGACCTGGCCCTCCGCGCGGCCGGTGCCGCCCTGGACAACGCCGACATGGACGCCCAAGAGGTCGATCTACTCGTGCACGTCACGTCGACGCCAGATCTGCTCACCTGCCAAGAGCACTTCCGCTTCCTGATGAGCGAACTCGGGCTTCGCCGTGACACCGAGCTCGTCCACCACAACCTGGGTTGTGCCGGGCTGGCACCGGCTTTTCGCACGGCGGCCACCACACTCGTCGCCAGCGCTCCGGCCACCGCCCTGGTGGTGGCCAGCAACTGCCCCTCTGGGTACTTCGGACCCGAGGTGCACGACTACTACTACAACCACCCGAGCGGCATGGGCTGGCTAGCCCCGCTCATGTTTGCCGACGGCGCCGGAGCGTTGGTCCTGCGTTCGAGCCACGAGGACCCAGGCGCCTGCCCAAGAGGCTTGCTGTCGGTTCGCTATGAGACCAACCCCGAAATCGAACTAGTGACCTATCCGGCCGGCGGTTGTCTGCATCACACCACGGCAGCCAACCTCGCTGACAATGTCTTCTTAATGGACGGCGTCAAGGTGGCCGAAGTCTTCGCGCCCCTGATGATCCGCAACTTTGAGATGCTCCAGGAGGATTGGCCAACCACAATCAAGCCGGCCACGGGTGCTGACTTCGCCATCGAGGCGGTGGCGCGCTGGTACTTGCACCAGGCCAATGGCGTCGTCGTGCGTGAGGCAGCCAAGATGCTAGGCCTGCCGCTCGAACGGGTCCCCATCGGGGTCGACCATTACGGCAACACCTCGGCGGCCAGCACGCTCATCCTCCTCGACGAGGACCTTCGAGCTGGACGCGTGCATGAGGGTGATCTTCTCGCCTTTCTGTGGATCGGCGCCGGCAACGGAGCGATGAACGGCTACGCAGCCATGGTGCTTTGACGCCCAACTCGATCAAGTATCAATACAAGGGACGATGCGGAACGCGTGGCCTGATAAGAGCATCTCCTCGCCCGCGTGACTCGTCACTGTTCTGTCCGCTGTTCGCACAAGAGGAGCTTGACAGCGGATGGGAGCGTCGCCGGGTAGGGGTATCGCCTCAAGGCTCGAGGCACTGCGCCAGGGACACCTCATGACTACCGTCGCGATGCTGGGCCAGATGCCTTGAGGAGTACGCCTCCGCGTTTGCCTTCACCGAATCCCGACTGACGGCCCCCGGTCGGATTCTGGCTGGAACTCCGAGCGCCATCGCGCCGGCTGGGACTTCTGTCCCCGGCGAGACAACGGCGCCGGCCCCGACAAGTGAACCAGAGCGGCAGGTGACCGCTTCGAGGACGACCGCGCCCGAACCGACGAGCACCAGGTCCTCGAGAACGCACCCTTCGAGGTGCGCCAGGTGGCCAATCACACAATCGGCCCCGATCCAAGTCTGGTTCGTGGATTGGGTGTGGATGACGGCGCCGTCCTGTATGGATGTCCGAGCGCCAATGAAGATCGGACCATTGTCAGCGCGGATGATCACCCCAGGCCAGACACTTGAGTTCGGTCCGATCCGCACTTCGCCAATCAGAACCGCCTGGGGGTGGATGTAGGCCTCAGGGTGAATTCGCGGCCGTTCTTCGCCCAACGCATAGAGAGTCATGGAGACGATTCAAACAGCGCGGGTCCCCCGCGATGCACACCTTCGACGACGGCGACTTGCACATCGACTTCGACCGGCGGGAAGTGGCGTTCAACGGGAACCTTCTCGACTTAGACCCGGATTCAGTGGGTGCGGAGTAAGACGTTGGACCTCCACGGGATTCGGCCCGTCCACCAAAGACCGGTTCAATGACCAGTGATGAGTTTGCCGCTCTGGCAGACTTCGCACTAGACGCCCTGACTGAGGTCGTGGACGCCGACTGGACAACCAGAGCCGAGGCACTGGAGTGGAGCTGTTGGCGGACGGTCGAACATATGGTCGACTGCCTCTTTTCGTACGCCATGCAGATAGGTGCCCGAGCGCAGTCCGGATACCTTCCGTTTGAGGAACTGCACGCAAAGCCGGAAGCGTTGCCACCCGATCTTGTCGCCGGTCTACGGTCGGTGACTGCGCTGCTCGTCGCTGTCGTGCGGGATTCGCCTGGGACGGTGACAGCCTCAGACGGCGTGCTCGAGTTGAGCCTTTCTGATTGGTGCGCTCGGGCCGCATATGAGCTGGTCCTTCATACCCATGACGTTGTGAGGGGACTTGGCAGGAACCTCGATCCACCGTTGGACCTGTGCCGAGTGATACTGGAATCCGATGCGCTGTGGATGTTGGACAGCGAGCAAGCAAAGAGGGGATCCGACCCTTGGGCGCTCCTCTTGGGCTCTGGGAGGCCTGAGATCGTGCCCGAGTCGGACCGACAACGAACCGCCCCCGGTACGCCGGATCTGTGACCAGATGAGCGTGCGCCCACCTCGTGCCATCGGTGGCGGGCATCGACTGATTCATAGATCGACCTGTCCCAGTGACCGTCCTCGCCCACTTGAGGATCGCTGGATGGACGGTCACTCGGGGACTGGTATTTCGAGGCGGTCAGTGCCGCCCGTCGCCGTTGGCTCTAGGCGGCCACGCGATGGACCTGGAGGCAGGTGTCGACGCCGAAGCGGCGGTGCTGTTTCTGCTCCTTCGGACCGAAGTACCTCGTCGCCTCGGCCATCGAGACGACCTGCGGCTGATCGACTCCGTACGTTCGTCCATGGGTCACGACAGTCGCCTTCCCGCTGGCGAGAACGTTCTTCATCCAATCGGTACGTTCGCCATAGGGAAGGGCGATCAGGAAGCTCTCGTCGTGCTCGACCGCGACGACCGGGGTTTCGTAGGTGCGACCCGAACAGCGTCCGACATGACGGACGATCGAGGTGCCGGACTTTTCCGTCCCGGCGGATCGCATGGCCAGCGGCCGTGTCGCCTGCGTCAGCCTGCGCAGGGCCGCCTGGGTGGATCCCTTCATTCCCTCAGAGTGCCTACCGGTTGGTACTTGGGGTAGGGCCGAATGACCCGACGTAGCTCGCCGCCAGCTCGGGAAGTTCGCTCGGTGCAGCCTGGCTGCGCCATCGACATGTGCAAGGAGAAGTGGACCCGTAGGCCGGGACGGTCGGGCAGTTGGTTCGGCACCTACGAGTCCACCTGCAGAGGTAGCTCGTAGAGGGTTGCCCGCAGCTTCGCCCGGGCCTACGGTGCAGGCGATGGACGCTCCGCCCATCCAAGGCCTGTCCCACTTCCAGCTGCACGTCTCCGATCTCGACGCCAGTGTGGCCTGGTACGAGCGTGCACTCGGCCTGACCAAGCTGCGCAGCGACCCCGGGCGTTACGTCGCCCTCAAGTCCACCACTGGACGGTTCGCGGTGGTGTTGTCCACGGGAGATCGCGCAAGCGCGCCTGGTGCGCTCGACCACATCGCCTTCGCCGTGTCCAATGTCGGAACGCTCACCGCGTGGTGCGAGCACCTAACCGCCATCGGCATCCCGCACGAGGGCATCAAGCCGAACATCGCCGGCCACTCGGTCGATCTGTTCGACCCCGACGGCAACAACATCGAGCTCGTCAGCGAACGGTAGCGGGGCGAAAGCCTCGAAGACCGGCAGACCCGAACGGGTGCCCCGTACGACGCTGCAGGGACAGCGCGCGGCTGTTGCACGAATGCACACGAGCAGTTGGAACACCGGTCGAGCAATCGCTGTTTGTGGTGGAGAGGGGTCGCCGGCAAGACTGGGGACATGCGCTTCACCTTCACCCTGGACAGCACCGATCCCGAGCGGCTCGCGATCTTTTGGGCGTCGGCGCTGGGCTATATGAACATCGGCGAGTTCGGCGTGTTTTGGCCGCTGGCTCCCAACGATGAGTACGAGCCTCCGTTGGTCATCCAACGCGTGACCGAATCGAAGCTAGGCAAGAACCGGATGCATCTCGATCTCCATGTGCCCGATCTGTCCTCAGAGGCGTCGCGACTAGAAGCTCTTGGGGCAACGAGGATCAGCGAAGGCGCGATCACGGAGCATGACCATCGGTGGTTGGTGATGGCCGATCCCGATGGAAATGAGTTCTGCGTCGTGCAACGACCGGGCTGAGTCTCGTACATCGAGCGGGGCTGTCCCCGAATGCCGGACTTGAGTCGCTACGGAACCCCCGATGTTCGAACGAGCTTGATCATCCGTAGGGCCGGGTTGTCGGGACCCTACGGATCGGGAACCTCCTCGAGTGGGCGGAAGCCGGACCTGAAATGAATGCTCTCAACTCCACGCCGTCGGCATGCCGACAAGCCGTGCTGCTTCAAGGCATGCCGACTACATCGATTCGGCGTGACCTCGTCACTCGGCCCGCAACAGAAGTGCCGTCGGCGTCCGGGCCGCTATGCGCCCAGGGATAGCCGCGACAAGGTTGGCGAGCAGGATGGCACCAACCGCTATCAGCACGAGAGGCAGGAAAGGAACACTGGTTGCTGGGACAGCGTCGACCTGGCGAGCGAAGAGGAACCACAGAATACGCCCGAGGGCGATGCCGAGTGGCACGCCAACGACAACACCAATGGCGACGGCAACGCTCGCCTGCCAGGCCACGCTGGCAGCTAATTGGCCTTCGGTGAATCCGAGGGTCTTGAGCAGGGCCAAGTCTCGCCGACGGCGTCTGACGGAAGCGACAAGCGTCAACCCGAGGGCGACCACCGTTCCGGCAGCGAGGGCGATGCCGAGATACACGGGAGTCGACGCCATGGAGCGATAGTTGATGATTTCTGCCGGAAGTTGCACCGGCACCACAGAAACGCCGTAATTGGTCGGAAGCGTCAAGGTATTGGCGGTTTGGACGAGCGTATGCTTCAAGGCCGAAGGCGCAATCCCGTTTTGGGCGCGGACGAAGATGACGTTTGGACCTGGCGGGACATTGCCGAAGCTGTTCCAGACGGACTCGGGTATGAGTCGGTAGCTGAGCAGCGCGCCTGTGCCCATCGACAGGTGGTTCGTGTCCACGCCGCTGATTCCGACGGTGGGCATGGTCGCCGTACCGACGATCCGCAGGCGTATGGGGCGCTGATCCCCGAATGCGACCGCAACAGTGTCGCCAACGTGCTTGTGCAACTCCGCCAAGGTTGAGTCCCCGAGCACGACTTCGTCGGCTGCGGCCAAGCCATGTCCGGATAGCACCGGAGGTCCCACGCGCGAGTTGGGCGTGCCACCAAGCACGGGCACACTTCGCCCGTCCACTTGAAGCGTCCCGAAGTAGTAGCCAGCCCATCCGGCCACGTGGGGATCGTGATTGAGCAGGCGTGCGGACTGTTGCTGAGGAATGTCCCCGACACCTCCCCCTCCACTCAGCTCGTAGGTCCAGTTCCATCCGTACAGTTCGGGGTGCGAGACCAGGTTATTGAGACTCGCACCGAAGACGACCGTGGCGATCACGACGATCATCGCCAGCACGGCCCCCAGGATGGCCGAACGCACGGGTACCGGATCGCGGCCAGAACCTGGTTGAAGAGCGAAGCGAATGCCCGTCACTGCCGGCGCTGGCACGCCCGCCCCGGCCAGGGCATCGGCCAGGTGTGACTCGTGCTTGCCTCTGCTTGCGGGGTGGGTGACTCGGTGGGGAGCTGCCCGATACGAGAGGGCCACGGCCACCGCTCCAAGGCTGATGACCAAGACGAGAACGCCGAGGCCGAGCACAGTCCAGTCGAAGGAGATCCCGCTGGTCGGATCGACCGGGCGCGCCGGCCCGATAGGAGCAAGTGGTGAGAGGGCCACGGCTACCGCAGCAGCAAGCAGCGACCCCACCACCACCGCCATGAGAACCCCAATGAGGTCGTCGCACATCGTCATGGCGGGGGCCGCTCCGAGTGCCCGAAGCGTGTCGCCCTCCGGAGCGACGAGGCGCACCTGACGAGCGATCACCTGCGCAGCGATCAACAGCGCTGCCAGGGCTGCGATGCCACCGAAGACAGCGAGGGCAATGGCCTCAGGCTTGATGGCGCGCTGGGCTTTGGCGAGGGTAACTGACGTTGCATGGGCATCAAAGGGGATGCCCGGCGGCAGAACCCGCTGGATCTCGGATTCGACGGCAGGCACCGAATCGCTGCCGTGGTCGAGCTGGAGGTAGGTGAACGCGTAGTTCGAACAACAGTCCACCACCGCTCTGGTGAGTGTCGGCGTCAACACGACTGAGTGGGGCGCGGAGGTCCTGTCGACCTGGTCCTGAACGATTGCGTCGTTGAATACCACGATCCCGACCAACCTGAGCTTGAGGCGCCGGGCTGGTCCCGACGGTGCATTTGATGCCGAACTCGGGTAGATGGCCCAGGGGGCGGCTTGTCCGACCCTCAGCCCGAAGAGGCGGGCTGCGCCCGCCGACATGACCATCTCGTCGGCCCGATTGGGATTGGCCATTCGGCCACGGACGACCTTCACCCGATCCTGGGTGAAGTACTCCCCATCGACACTGCCGACGACGTTGTCATTGATCACAGTATTGGGCGATCCATCGGACTGCAATTGATATGCATTGAGACCGGCAAAGCTGTTCGCCCGCTTCACGTGCGGGAGTTGGGAGATGGTGTGGACGAGCCTGGCGTTGTATCCGGTGTCGTATCCGAGGGAAGGGTTGTACAGCGCGGTCCCCAGACTCATGTCCGACGGATTGGTACTGGCAAGAAAGGTGGGGAAGGAAGACTGCGTCCTGCGGGCCGCAGCGATGGAGCCCATCGCCACGCCCCCGACGAGGCCCACAAGGAGGAGCAGAGCGAGGTAGCCACCCCGGCGTCCCCAAAAGGTGGTCCGGAATCGGTACCCGGCGAACCGCAACAACGTTCGTTCGTTCACGGTGCTGACACCGCTCGGCTCTCCTGCTTCACGTCAGCAGCCTCTGCCGAAGACCAACCCGTCCCACATCTCGGCTTCAGTGTGCCCCCGAATTCGAACAGGGCCAAGGAAGCTGCCACGTGCTTTGACTTCGTACCTGCACCACCGGTCCTGGTCTGGTCAGACGGCCGCCCACTACTCCCCTGTCGGCAGGTTCGGGCCGAGCGGGGCCCCGGGGGACCAGCGGTTACCCGGCGTGCAACGGCCCACGAACCGAGGGCGGGGCCCGGCGGACCCGCACATGAGCGGCACCCGACCGGAACCGCTCGGTGTCGGCGTGCGTCACGCGGTGCGCCGATCCTGAAAGGCGCGGCGATACGCCTGGGGACTCGTGTGGACGATCCGGCCGAAGTGCTTACGCAGGTTCCCTGCCGTACAGAAGCCACTCTTCTCTGCCACTGCCTCGATTGATAGGTCACTGACCTCGAGGAGGCGTTGCGCGAGCTGGACGCGCTGGCGGAGCAGCCACTGGTAAGGGGTCGTTCCCATGGCGACGAGGAACCGACGTGCAAACGTACGGGGGCTCATGGCCGCCCGGCCGGCCAGATCCTCGACTGTCACCTGTTCGTCGAGATGTGCCTGCAGCCATGCAACCGTGTCCGCGAACAGATCGGAGCTGTCGAGGACCGGCAACGGCTTCTCGATGTACTGGGCCTGGCCGCCGTCGCGCTGCGGCGGCACGACCAGTTGACGAGCGAGGCGAGTGGCGACCTCGCTCCCGAAATCCTGGCGGACAACGTGCAGGCAGAGATCGATGCTCGCGGCGCTGCCCGCCGATGTGAGGATGTCCCCCTCGTCGACGAAGAGCACCCCCGGGTCGACCGACAAGAGGGGATAACGGCGGGCCAGGTCGTCGCATTCCGCCCAGTGGGTGGCCGCACGCCGGCCGTCGAGCAACCCTGCCTCGGCCAGGACAAACGCCCCCCCGCACAACGACAGTATGCGGCACCCTCGCGCGTGCGCTTGCCGCAATCCGTCGAACACAGCATCTGAGATCTCCTCGGGTCGGTACGTCGGGGACACGATCACCGTGTCCACCCTCGAGAGAGTCTCGAGTCCGTGCGGTACGAGGATCTGGAAGCCTCCGTCCGCGGTCACCGGCGCCGAGGTGTCCCCGCAAATGAACAGGCGGTACCAAGGGTCGCCCGGAGTCACCCACCGGTCGTCGCCGAAGACTTCACAGGCCACACCGAGCTCGAAGGGGGTGAAGCCGTCGTACACGACGACCGCAACATCATGGGAGGCACCCTTCGTCGGCGTGCCGTGGCGCTCTGTCGCACGGCTCGTGCCCCGGAGCTTCGTGGCTTTGGCAGGTTTGTCGCGCACGGTGTCAATCATGCCACTTTCACCAGGGGATGTCAGGGCCCACCATGGCGAGGTGACGACGACCGGGTTCTTTCGAGTGATTGGCCACGACCACAGGGGCGACAGGCGACGGGGCGTCCGGCGACCACACGCGCCGCGACCGATGCGGGCGCAGTCACCACCACCACGTGGCGGTCAGGTGACGCTGCTTCTCATCGATTTCGACGACCCCCCGCAGCTGGGCGCTCGGAGCAATCGAGGCTGGGTCCGCCTCGTGTGTCGATTGTTGGCCTCCTCCTTGGATCGCCAGCTCGCGGAGGGTCGATCGCCCGAGTCGAATCTCCTCTTGGCGACTCGCTCTCATGTGCTGGTCGCACCGGCCACACGGCGCGCATTGGTCCAGAACTGGCAGAACCTCTTGGTGCAAGCTCGTCGGCCACCTGCCATGCGCAATCTACGAGTGACGCTCAACTGCGAATCCATCACGACGTGCGAATCCGAGATCCAAGAGATGGTCGATGTCCTCCTGAATCCCCGCCCAATCTCGGCCCGCGGTGTTGCGACGGCGAGCCGGCTCCTCTGCGACGGCACTGGGCCGGTCTACAACCGCTCCAGATCGGCGACGTTGGGCACCGCCTTGAGGGGGGCGATTGACCAACTGGACCCTGCGATCCCCCTGTACGACAGCTGAGCCACCGCGGCACACAGCAGCGGGCACACGCCTCCGCCACATGTGACCTTAGTCCCTGTCCCTGCGAGATGGTGCAGTCGACGCTGAGTAGATGGACGGCACACGGCACGTCGCTCGTAGGGGGTTCGCCGCCCGCGTGGTCACGGGCGCCGAGCAGGACTACGACGCGCTGTTCGAGCTCGTCGGGGAGCGACGCTTCGTGCTCATCGGAGAGGCCTCCCACGGCACGCACGACTTCTACGCGGAGCGCGCCCGTATCACCCGTCATCTCATTGAGGAATGCGGGTTCAACGCGGTCGCAGTCGAGGCTGACTGGCCCGACGCCTACCGGGTGAACCGATATGTCATGGGGCGCTCGAAGGACCCAGACGCCGATACGGCGCTCTCGGACTTCCGGCGCTTCCCGGCCTGGATGTGGCGAAACCACGATGTCCTGACCTTCGTGGAATGGCTGAGGGCCCGAAACGACGCGTGCGCCAATCCGGCCCGCAAGGCGCGCTTCTATGGCTTGGATCTCTACAGTTTGCAGGCATCGATGCTGGCCGTCGTGAGGTACCTCGACCGAGTGGACCCGGCCGAGGCCAAGCGAGCCCGCGAGCGCTATTCCTGCTTCGATCACGTCGGGGCAGAGGGACAGTCCTACGGGTATGCCTTGGCGCACCTCGGGGCCCTTCCCTGCGAGAACGAGGTGGTCGCGCAGTTGCTCGAGCTGCGGCGGAGGGCGGAAGGATACCTACGCCGCGACGGCTGGGTGGCCGAGGATGAGTACTTCTTCGCAGAAGAGAATGCACGCCTCGTGCGTGACGCCGAGGAGTACTACCAACAGATGTATCGCGCCGACGTGTCGTCGTGGAACCTTCGAGACCGCCACATGGCCGGAACGCTCGATTCGCTGGCTCAGCACCTCGACCATCAAATCGGCCGTGCCAAGGTCGTCGTCTGGGAACACAATTCGCATCTCGGCGACGCGCGCGCCACCGAGATGAGCAGTCGCGGTGAGTTCAACGTCGGCCAATTGTCCCGGCAGAGATACGGAGATGACTGTGCGCTGATCGGCTTCACCACGTATGGAGGGACGGTGACGGCTTCTTCGGAATGGGGCGGTCCGGCCGAACGCAAGCGGGTTCGGCCTGCACTCCCCGGCAGCCACGAGTCATTTCTCCACGACTCCGGTCACGGTCGCTTCTGGTTGGACCTGGCAGACCCGATCGTGCACGATGCGATGGTCGAGCCACGCCTCGAACGTGCGATCGGTGTCATCTACCGACCGCAAACGGAACGGGGAAGTCACTACTTCCATGCCCGTCTCGCCGACCAGTTCGACGCAGTGATCCACCTGGATCACACCCGGGCGCTGGTACCGCTTGAGCGCACCTCACTCTGGGACGAGGGGGAGCCTCCCGAGACGTATCCCACCGGCCTCTGAGAGTCAGGATCCCTCGCACCCGCCCAGAAGGCGGCCACTGCCTCCCGCCAAGCCCTTGTCCCGAGCCTGCGCTAGTTGGCTACGTCCTTGGGGCTCCGGCGTCTGCGGGCCACGACCACCATCGTTGTTCCCAGCAGCAGTGCCACCGCCCCGATCAGCCATTCCCAAGAAAGGAACGCACCGGTGAACGCGAACGGCGAAGTCGTCACGTGCGACGTCGTCGGCGAGGTCGCGGGCGACGACGTGGTGGCCCCGGCCCCGGCCGCCGAGGCAGTCGGCGACGTCGCGGCAGGACTGGTGATCACCGCGACCACACGGACCACGTAGAAGATGCCCACACCGGCGCCGTCGGGCGGCACGGTGACCGGCTCGGTGGCCGAGCTGCCCGACCCGTTGGGGGTCGACGAGCCGCCACAGGTCACGAGCTGGAAGCCCGGTGGGGCGGTCGCCGTCATGGTGTAGCCGCCGGCGCTGACGCCCGTCGGGGCCAGCGGGTTGGCCGTGGCGGGCACCGTCGCCGGCCCGCTCGCCGCCAGGGTCCCACCGGTCTCCTCGGTGGTGGTCGGGTTGCTGCCGTTGCAGAGGTAGATGTGGCCCGCGATCGTCTGGGTGATCGGCGCCACGTAGAAGATGCCTACACCGGCGCCGCCGCTGGGCACGGTGACCGGCTCGGTGGCCGAGCTGCCCGACCCGTTGGGGGTCGACGAGCCGCCACAGGTCACGAGCTGGAAGCCCGGTGGGGCGGTCGCCGTCATGGTGTAGCCGCCGGCGCTGACGCCCGTCGGGGCCAGCGGGTTGGCCGTGGCGGGCACCGTCGCCGGCCCGCTCGCCGCCAGGGTCCCACCGGTCTCCTCGGTGGTGGTCGGGTTGCTGCCGTTGCAGAGGTAGATGTGGCCCGCGATCGTCTGGGTGATCGGCGCCACGTAGAAGATGCCTACACCGGCGCCGCCACTGGGCACGGTGACCGGCTCGGTGGCCGAGCTGCCCGACCCGTTGGGGGTCGACGAGCCGCCACAGGTCACGAGCTGGAAGCCCGGTGGGGCGGTCGCCGTCATGGTGTAGCCGCCGGCGCTGACGCCCGTCGGGGCCAGCGGGTTGGCCGTGGCGGGCACCGTCGCCGGCCCGCTCGCCGCCAGGGTCCCACCGGTCTCCTCGGTGGTGGTCGGGTTGCTGCCGTTGCACAGGTAGATGTGGCCCGCGATCGTCTGCTTGGGAGCGGCGCAGTTGAGCTGGGAGAGGTTGTAGCTGCCGGTGTCGGTCCTCGTGAACCCGTCGGACCATTTGCTCGAGATGTCAATGGTGATGGTGCCTGAAGCTGTGGCGGGCAGCGTCTGGGTCAACGTCGTCGACGAGTAGGGCTGGCCAGGGGAGGCGGCGATGCTGTACGTGGTGCCGTGCAGGGTGGACAGGCCGCCGGTGATGGAGGTCACCGAACCCGTCTCGGCTGTCTTGTAGTCGTTCTCGATGGTCCAGGCGATCGTGTACCCGGTGCCGAGCGGGCTGCTGCAGGACGCCGACGCTGAGATGATGTCGTTGTGGGCGAACGCGGGCGCGGCGAACGCGACCAGTCCCACGACGGCGAGGACCGACGCCAGTCCTCCCCCGATGACACGGCGCACGTGACCGTTCCCGCGGCCAGTGCCACGACGTGCAGAGATCCAATTCGTCAGAGCCGGTCGCATACCGCGCATTCCTTCCGTTCTTGCCAACTGAGGACCTCCGAGAGAACCGGCGCCTATAGCAGGATGCGGGGGACGATACCAGCAATAGAGCCACAATTCGTGAACCACCGACCGCCCGTGTCCGGCCATTGGCATCCCGAATCGCCAATCGACTCGGGGCACGGGGAGGACAGCGGCAGGGCGCCCGGGCGTTCGGTGTTCCCGGTCCCTTCCAGGGTCGCCAAGCTAGCTTCGGTGCTCGGCTCCGAGCGGGACCGATCTCGCATGCATCGGCTGGGCGCGCGTCGACGTGCTCAGACTGCGGTCACGGCCTGCCTGGCGCAGGCACCGTGACCGGAGGTTTGCGGTTACCGGTGGAACGCTCCGGGTTCCGTTCGACCATCCACATCCGGCCCGAGGTTTGCGGCGCCGCGCGGTCGAGCGAGCACCCGGTCCCGGACAGCAAGGAAGTCATCGTCTTCACGGGCGGCGGCCCCCTGCGGGCCATCACCTGCTACGGGGCACACCTGGCTCCCCAACGTGCCCCCACCAAATGGAACCCAGTGCGAGGCCTGAACGGAGAGGAAGGGTCAGCGCGACGGAGGGTCCCGGCTCTAGGCGAAGGACTCGCCGTGGTGGCACCAAACGCCGGCCGGCGTCCAGGTAGCCGCCCACCCGTGCCACCCGTGCCACCCGTGGCCCCGGTGCCAGCCGGTCGGGTCGCCGGTGACGGCCACCGACGCCGTCGCGGCGTTGTTGGCCACGGTCGGATCCGGTTCGCCGGACGACACGGCCGAGACGACGGTGGCGCTACCCGGCGTCTCGGCGCGGAAGCGCAGTGAGAAGCCGGCCGACGCACCCGGGCCGAGGTCGCCCAGCGACCAGGTGCCGGCGTTGCCCGACCAGGTGGATCCGGCAGGGACCGACTCGAGTTCGAGGAGGAACGGGAGCACGACGTCCGCCGTCACCGACGGGGCGGTGGCCGGTCCGGCGTTGCGCACCGAGACGGAGCACGTGCCCACGTCGTGCTGGGCCACGGTAGCCGGGCACGACAGCGTCAGCGAGACGTCTGCCTCCCCGGGGTCAGTCGCCGGCGCCACCGCCACGTCGAAGGGCCCGGCCGTGACGCCGCCCACGGCATTCGTGGCCACGACGGAGTAGGAGAAGGACGTTGTCCCTGCCGGCGGTGTACCCGAGAGGGCGCCCGACGCCGGGTCCAGTGCCAGCCAGGCCGGCGCGGCGGCGGCCAGGGCGAACGTCGGCGTGGGCGCGCCGCTCGCCGCGAAGAGGTACGCGTAGGGCTGGCCTTCCGTGCCGTTGGTCGGCGGGGTGTCGGCAGTGAAGGCCGGCGCCTGCTCGACCGCAATCGTGCCGGTGACCGTCGGTGCGCCCGCGAAGCCGGCATTCCCGCCCTGATCGGCGTCGACCACGCACGTGCCGGCGGCGACGAAGCTCACTGTCGTGCCGTTGGTCCCGCTCACCGAGCACACCCCGGCCCCGCTGGAGGGGTCGATAGAGAAGACGACTGGGTTGCCCGAGCCTCCGCCCGTGGCCGACAAGGTGGCCGACGTGCCGACCATGCCGGTCGCCGGGGGCGCGAAGCTGATCGCCTGGGGCGCCGCCACCACCTGGTCGGCGTCGACCGCCACGGGTGACGGGCCCGAGCCGACCTGGGCCGGCGACGTGTCCGCCGAGGCCACGTCCACAAGGGCTCCGCCCGCCGGGACGTTCGTTCCCACCGAGCCCACGAGGCTGAACGTGGCGCTCGTCCCGCTCGGGAGGTCCACCCCGCTCCACGCGAACCCGCTCCCGCCCAGGTCGGCAAAGCTGGTCCCGCTCACCGAGCTCACCGCGGTGCTCGCGGTGAACCCGCCGCTCAGCGCCTCGGTCACCGAGGCGCCCGTGGCCGGCGACGGGCCGCCGTTGGTCAGCGTCACCACATAGCTCACCGGCGAGCCCGGATTGACGGTGTCCACCCCGTCACTCACCGAGACGGAGAGGGCGGCCGAGGGCACGACGTCCACCGTCGCCGACACGACGGCGGCCGCCACGCTCTGGTCGCTGGTGGCCGACGCCGTCGTGGTGGCGGCCTCGGTCGATGCCGGCGCGTCGGTGGTCTCCGTGTAGGACAGGGTCTCGGTGGCTCCGGCCGCCACCGTGGGGATCGTCCAGTCGACGACGTCACCCGACGCGTGTGCCGAGCCGGCCGACGTTGTCAACGCCGAGGAGAGGGCGAATGCCGGCGGCAGGTCCACGGGCACGGCCACGCCCGTCTGTGCCGCGGCCGTGTCGTTGGTGACGCTGACCTGGTACGTGACGTCCGTGCCGGCGAGCGCCGACTCGACGGCCGGTGGCGTCACCCCGTCCCCGCCGAACGACGTGATCCCGAGCTTCAGACCGCCCGTCGCGGCCCCGCCGGACACCACGTCGGCATCGGTGGCATGCGGGGCCGGACCGGCGCCGGCCTCATCGGGAGGCAGGAGCACCGTGGCCAGGTCGAGCAGAGCGCTCCCGGCGGTGAGGGAGGTCGGCAGGGTGGCGCCGACCTCGAAGGTGGCGCTGGCTCCGCTCGCCAGGTTCACCCCGGTCCATTCGCCCTGACCTCCCCCGAGGTCACTGAAGGTGGCGTCGGCGAGAGAACTGCCGCCGCCCAGTGCACCGACGTCGGGCGTGAAGGCGTTGGTCACCGTGGCGTTCGACAGCGCGGACGGCCCGGCGTTCGTCACCGTGATGGTGTCGACGACCGGATCACCGGGAGCGACGGCCGCGACCCCGTCGCCGACGGCGACGTGCACGACGGACTCCGGCACCACGCCGACGCCGGCAGAAGCGGACACCGGCGACGTGCTCTGGTCGCTCGTCACCGACGCGGTGGTCGTGTCCGACTCGATCGACGACGGGGTGTCCACGGTCTCGGTGTACGTCAACGTCTCGGTTGCGCCGGGCGCCAACGTGGGCACGCTCCACGTCAGGACCCCGCCGGCAACGGAGGTCGATCCGTTGGACGCGTTGATGCTCGGTGCGTGGAGCGCGAAGTTCGGTGCGAGTGTGACCGGTACTGAGACGTTGCTCTGCGGGCCGGTCCCCGTGTCGGTGACCGTGACCTCGTAGGTGACGTCGCCTCCGGCGAGGACCGAGTGGGCGGCCTCCGTGGTGGCGGTGTCGCCAGGGTGGGTGCCGATGGTCACCTGCAGCGGCGCCCCTGCCGTCGTGGCGCCCGCCGGCGTAGGCCCGCTCAACCCGCCGAGAGCCGGCAACGCGCCGAGGACCACGCAGATCGGGGCCACGACGGCCGCCACCCTCGTACGGAGCCGGCGGCGCCGGCCGGACCCGCGGCGTTGCTCGTCCTGCGACATGGCGCTCCTCCCCGTGGCCCGGTGCGGCCCACGACCCCAGACGTCGTGGGCCCAGTATGAGCGGGAGCCCACCCCGTGTCTCTGGGAAATAAGTCCGGTTTTGCTCGCCCACCGGGCACGCCCCCGCCGCCATGACCGAGCGGTGGTTGCCATCGTCACGAGTTTTGCCCAGGAACGCGCCGGGTACAGCCACCGCGGCGGGATACCGCATCAGTGGAGGTGACCCTTTGGTCCACGACGACTCACGCTTCGACGGGAACGGGACAAGCGCCGGGGACGACACCGACGACAGGGTTGGTGCCGAGGAACTCGGGGCGTACCTCGACCTGATCGACTACCCGCTCCACATCGTCACGGTGCGCGCACCGGACGCCGAGCTCAGCGGGTGCCTGGCCGGGTTCGTCACTCAGTGCAGCATCGACCCGCCCAACTTTCTCGCCTGCATCTCCGCGGAGAATCACACGCTGGCCGTCGCCGAGCGTGCGTCGCACATGGGTCTCCACCTCCTCGGCCGCGACCAGGTGGCCCTGGCCCGCTTGTTCGCCGGGGAAACCGGGGACCGCGTGGACAAGTTCGCCTCCGTCGACTGGCGCCTCGGCCCCGCCGGGGCGCCCTTGCTCGCGAGCGCCGCGGTTGCGGTCGAGGGCCTGATCCTCGGGCACATGCCCGTCGGCGACCACGAGGCTTTCGTGCTCCGCGCCCTGTGTGCGGTCGCCGGCGCGCGTCGGAGCCTCCTCACCTACCGCAACGCCCCGGCCTTCGAGCCCGGCCATCCCGCCTAGGTGCCGGCGGGCTCCTCGGTGACTCTCTCGGCATGCACGTCGCGCACCCAGACAGGCAGCCTGGCCGGCCGGCCGCGCCCGTCGACGCTGCCGTGGACCGTGACCACGGTCGCCCGGATCTCGCCGCCGACGGTGAGGAGGTACGCCACCTGGAACGTCGTGCGCGTCACGGCACCGACGACCAGGTGGACATCGACCTGGTCGTCGAAGCGCAGAGCCTTGCGGTAGTGCACGGACACCTCGAGCACGGCGAAGTCGATGCGGTCCACTCCACCTTCGTCGCTGCCACCACTGCCACCACTGCCACCACTGCCACCACGCAAGGAGTGGTACGGGTGGCCGATGGCGCGGAGGTACTCGACCCGGGCCTCCTCCAGGTAGGGGAGGTACGCCGCATGGTGCACGATGCCCATGGCATCCGTCTCGGCGAAGCGCGTGCGCAGCCGGTGCGTGAACGCGTAGTCGGCCGGATCCCGTGAGGTCTGGAGCGACAGGCGGGCCAACGCTCTCCTCCTACCCCGGCGCCTTCTTACCGCCCCGTCCGCGCCGCCGGCTGGCCGCCATGCGGTTCACACTGTCGCGGTTGAAGATGGCGAATTCCCCTTCTGCCTCGACCGTCTCGATGCCGTCCTGCACGATGCGCCCCTTGGAGAACACGCGGCGGTCGGTCACCTCGGTGACCCAGCCCTCGAACACCGCCTCGGTGTCGATGAGCGTGGGCCGCTTGTACCGCAGCGCCAGGCGCACCGTGGGCCCGGTCGCCTCGGCGATGGAGTTAGCGGCGGTGAGGACGATGTCGAACGTCGCCGCCAGGATCGCCCCGTGCACGCACCCGGGCGCCCCTTCGTAGGTGACGTCGAAGGTGGCCCTCCCCAGGGCCTTGGGCGGCTCGAAGTCCAGCACCACCGGTAGCGCTACCGGGTTGAACGGGCCTACGACCACGTCGTAGGGCATCGAGCTGCCCAGGGGTACCTCCGGGAGCGGCGCTACCTCATCGGGATGGATGAAGCGCGGCAACGGCTTCTCGGGTTTGTGTGCCTCGAGCTGGTCCGCCACGGCGGACAGTTGCGCCGTCAGATCCGCCGTCACGCCGGCCGGCGGCGCCGTGCTGACCGACAGTCTTATGAGCCGGCGCAGCACGTCGGCCATGGCCCGCGCCTCGGCCTGCCGGCCGCGCAGCCCGGGGTGGTGCTCGAAGCTCGTCTGACGAGCGTCGGGGCTGAGCACGGCGCCGAGAGTACCCGTGCCGTCCGAGGCTCCGACATTCCGCGCCCGCTGCGCCCCTCCGCGTGGACCGCCCGGACGACAGGAACGGAGCCACTCCTAACATGGGCGGGTGACCCCCGAGCACTCTGTCCAATTCACTTCGGGCAGCCCCGAGACGGTCCTCGACGCGATCCCGCCCGACCTCGCCGCCGCGCTCGACGCTGCCACCGCACTGGATCCCCCGGAGCGCCGCGCTGCGGTGTCCGCCGTGGCCGCCCGGGACCCACGCTGCCTCCAGGCCTGGGCTGACCTGGCCGAGCTGGCCGACGACCCGATCGATCGCTACGCGTTCGCCCGGGTCGGTTACCACCGCGGGCTCGACACCCTGCGGGCCGCCGGCTGGCGCGGCTCGGGCTACGTGCGCTGGCGGCACGAGCCCAACCGAGGCTTCCTGCGCTCCCTCCACGCCCTCGAGCTCGCCGCGGCGGCCATCGGCGAGGTCGACGAGGAGCAGCGCTGCGCGCTCTTCCTGCGCCAACTCGACCCCGAATGGAGCATGTCAGAACATTGATCCCGCCTGGCCCGGCCGCTGGACCGGTCGGGCCCTGCACGTAGTTAGAGTCTCTAACAGTATGATCGTCGAAATGTCCGTGACCTCACCCCCCGCGCCGGCCGACGATCAGGACCACTCCGGCCACCCCGCCGACGGCTCGTACGGCCGGGTGGTGGCCTGGCTGGCCAAGCGCATAGAGCTGGCACTGGCCGGCGTCGACCTCTCACCGCCCCAATACCGCGTGATGGGGCTCCTGGCCGAGGGTTCCTCGGCCGCCTCGGGCCTGGCCGACCGCCTGGCGGTGGCGCGCCCCTCCATCACGGCGATCGTCGACGGGCTCGTCGGGCGCGGGCTGGTGGACCGCCGCCAGGAGGACGCCGACCGCCGGCGGGTGTCGTTGCGCCTGACCGAGGAGGGTGCCCGCGTCCTCGCCGAGGCCGACCGGACGGTGGACGCGCACCTCGAGGCGATTGCCGGCAGTCTCCCCGCCCGGGAGGAAGCCGCCGCCCTCCGCTCGCTCCAGCTCTGGGGCCGCGCGCTGGCGGCGTCAGCGGTGCACCGGCGGCAGTCCGACACCGGACCCCCCGAAGGGCCGCCCCGATGAGCAAGACCGAGGACCGCCTCGACGACGCCGGCACGGGGACCGCCCCGGACGCGCCTGCTCCGGGGGTGGCGGGCGAGGCGGGCCTCCCGATCGCCGCCTACATGCCCATGGGGGTGACCAGTCGTTACGCCGCGCCCAAGGCGACGGTCGACCCCGACCGGTCCAAGAAGTGGATCAAGCGTGCGCTGCCCATCTTGATGGCGCACAAGGTCCAGTTCTTCTCCGCGCTGATCTTCTCCTTCCTCGGACTCATCATCCAGGTCTGGATCCCGCTGATCCTCCAGAACGGCATCACCAACGCTCTGATCCTCAAGACGCACCCACTGCACACCTACGTGGAGCTGATCGCCGTGCTGGGGCTGTTCACCGGGCTCTTCGGCTACATCTCACGTACGAACCTCTTCAAAGTCGCGTACACGATCGAGTTCGACCTGCGCAACATCCTCTATGAGCACTTCACGCGGATGTCCTTCCCGTTCTATGACCGCGTGCAGTCGGGGCAGTTGATCTCGCGCGCCAACTCGGACATCCGCTCGGTGCAGATGTACCTCACCTTCGCCCCCATGATCCTGGTGCAGTGCTCCATCGCCATCGTCGCGTTCTGCTTCATGCTCTCCATCAGCGTGCCGCTGGCCTTCGTCGCCATGGCGGCCATGCCGTTCATCTACGTCGTCGGGGTCAAGATGCGGAAGTCCCTCTTCCCCGTGTCCTGGATCATCCAGGCCCGCCTGGCCGAGGTGGCCACGGTGGTGGACGAGAACGTGAACGGCGTGCGGGTCGTACGAAGCTTCGCGGCCGAGCAGCAACAGTTGCGCCACCTCGCCACGGCAGCGGACCGGGTGCAGTGGGCCTACATCAAGGACGCCGACCTGCGAGCCCGCTACGCGCCACTGGTGCAGAACCTCTCCCAGGTCGGCCTGGTCCTCGTCCTTCTCGTCGGCGGCTGGATGGTCATCCACGAGAACCTGCCGGTTGCGTCGATCGTGTCGTTCAACCTGTACCTGGTGATGATGCAGGCCCCGTTCATGATGCTGGGCATGCTCATCATGATGGGCCAGAGGGCGTCGGCGTCGGCCGATCGGATCTACGAGATCCTCGACGAGCAGCCGACGATCGTCGACCGTCCCGATGCCGTCGACCTCGTGGACTGCGAGGGTGACGTCCGGTTCGAGGACGTGTCCTTCGCCTACGCGGCGGACAGCTTGCTCTCGAAGGAGAGTGACGAGCGCCGTGACATCCTGCGCCACCTGGACCTCCACCTGCACCCGGGTGAGACGGTGGCGCTGGTCGGGCGCACTGGCAGTGGAAAGTCGAGCGTCGCCCGCGTGCTGGCCCGCTTCTACGACGCCACCGACGGCACGGTGCGGGTCGACGGCCACGACGTGCGCGACCTGACGTTGACCAGCCTGCGGGCCAACATCGGCGTCGTGCTCGACGAGCCGTTCCTGTTCTCGGTGTCGATCCGGGACAACATCGCCTACGGACGGCCGGATGCCCCGCTCGAGGAGGTCAAGGCCGCGGCCGAGGCGGCCGGCGCCGCCGGCTTCATCGCTCGGCTGTCGGACGGTTACGACACCGTGGTCGGCGAACGCGGCTACACCCTCTCGGGCGGGCAGCGCCAACGCATCGCCATCGCCAGGGCCCTGCTCGTGAACCCGCCCATCTTGATCCTCGACGACGCCACCAGCGCCATCGACGTCAAGGTGGAGCAGCGCATCCATTCCTCGTTGCGCGTCCTCATGGAAGGGCGAACCACGCTCATCATCGCCCACCGCCTGTCGACCATCAGCCTGGCCGACCGCGTCGTGCTGCTCGACCAGGGGCGCATCGTGGCCGAGGGGACCCATGCCGAGCTGTTGGCCTCGGCGCCGCTCTACGCCGAGGTGCTGGCGCAGGCAGCGAGCGAGGAGTCCGCCGCCGAGAGCGCCGCGGCCGGTGCCGAGGACCTCGGCCTGGAGGAGCAGGTCCTCGAGCCCGAGGGGGGTGCGATCTGATGTGGGGCGGGGCGGGCGGGCCGCCCATGGGTGGCGGCGGGGCCCCGGGCTCACCGCAGGCAGGTCTCCCCTTCGGTGGTATCCCCTACGAGCTCCAAGCCGGGGTGGACCTCCTGCTGACGGAGGAGCCCGAGCGCGGCGAGTCCGATGCGGTCTTCACCCAGCGACCGACAGAACGCGAGACGAAGAAGCTCTCGTTGACCAGCCTGCTGACGGAGTACCCACTCATGTGCGCGCTGGCGGCGGTGCTCGTCGGACTGATCGCGCTGTTCACTCAGCTCGGCCCGAGCCTGGTCTCCTACGCCATCAACCACGGTCTCACACCGCCCCACTACGACTACGCCGTCGTCGTCGCCATGGCGCTGCTGTACCTGGTCTCCATCGCCGTGTCGGCGAGCGCGCAATGGGGTCAGGCCCGGGTCACCGGGCGCCTGGCGTCGTGGGTGATGAACGACCTGCGCATCACCGTGTTCCGCCACCTGCAGCGGCTCTCGCTCGACTTCTTCACCGAGGAGAAGGCGGGAGTCGTGATGAGCCGGATGACCAGCGACATCGAGAACCTGCAGCAGCTGCTCCAGGACGGGCTGGCCCAGTTCGCGATTCAGGGGCTGACCATGGTGGTGATCACGGTCTTCCTCTTCGCCACCAATGCGACCTTGGCCGCCATCACGGTCTTCGTGGTGCTGCCGCCGCTCGTCGTGATGTCGATCTGGTTCAAACGGGCGTCCGAGCGCGGCTACGACAAGGTGCGCGACGGCATCGCACTCGTGTTGGCCGACCTCTCCGAGAGCCTGCAGGGCGTACGCATCGTCACCGCCCACAACCGGCAGCGCTACAACGTCGAGACCCACCGCGACATCGTCGGCGAATACCGCGACGCCAACAACTACACGGGGCGGATCAACGGGATCTACGGACCGGGGTCTCAGGTCATCAGCGTCTTGGGCCAGGTGCTGATCCTGGGCATCGGCGGTGCCATGTACCTGCACCACCCCCAGGAGATCAACCTCGGCCAGCTGACCGCCTTCTTCTTGTACGTGAACCGGTTCTTCTCGCCGATTCAACTGCTGGTGCAGCAGTACAACACCTTCCAGCAGGGACGCGCGTCCATCTTCAAGTTGCGCGACCTGCTCGAGACGGAGCCTTCCGTGAAGGAGTCTCCCTCCGCCGTCGTGCTCCCGTCGATGCGGGGCGAGATCCACTTCGACCACGTGTCGTTCGGCTACGACCCGGCGGTACCGGTGCTCCACGACGTCGACCTCACGATCGAGCCCGGAGAGACGGTCGCATTCGTCGGCGCCACCGGTGCCGGCAAGTCCACCATGGCCAAGCTCGTCACACGCTTCTACGACCCCACGGCGGGCCGTGTCCTCATCGACGGGTTCGACCTCAAGGACGTCACCCTCGAGTCGCTGCGCTCCCAGCTCGGCGTGGTGCCCCAGGAGCCATTCCTCTTCGCTGGGACCATCCGGGACAACATCGCATTCGCCCGGCCGCGTGCACCCGACGACGAGGTGTGGGACGCCGTGCACCAGGTCGGTCTCGGCGAGCTGGTGCACCGCCTCCCCTACGGCCTCGACACCCCGGTCCACGAGCGCGGCCAGTCGCTCTCCTCGGGCGAGCGCCAGCTCATCGCGCTCGGGCGCGCCTTCATGGCTGAGCCCAGGGTGCTGGTGCTCGACGAGGCCACGTCCAACCTCGACCTCAAGTCCGAGACCATGGTCGAGGCGGCGCTCGACGTCCTCCTCCAGGGACGCACGGCCGTCCTCATCGCTCACCGCCTCTCGACGGCAATGAGGGCCGACCGCATCGTCGTGGTCGGGGACGGGCGGCTACTCGAGGTGGGCTCGCACCACGAGCTCGTCACGCTCGGCGGCCACTACGCCGAGATGTACCGGACCTGGATGTCCCAGTCCCACGCCACCTAGCGTCAAGGCGGCCGGCTCGGCACGCCGCGTGACTGCATCTAGGACGGACCCCAGGTCCGCTACGCGCAGCGCGAAGATCCCCCTCCCGGCACGTGGCACGTCGCGCGTCGACCACGACATAGAGCCACGCCGTGTCGGTCAGGCGCCACATGACCTCGTGCGGAGACCCAAGGTCCGTCGTCCTGCTCCGCACGGCCAGACCGCGTCCGATCCGGGTGATCCGAGAGGCGGCCGTGCCCGTAGGGAGGGGGCGAGGGGGGCGGTCCGTTGACCTCCAACGGGTACGGGAGCACAAGGAGGTATCTGCTCATGGCCGGACGTCTCACTCGAGGAGCGCGGACCCTTGTGGTCTCGACGGTATGCGCATTGGGCACGGGGTCGTTCGTTGCCGGCGTCGGCACCGGTACGCCCGCCGGCGCCGCTCCGGTGCCGTTCTTGTCGCACTTCACGACGGCGACCCAGGTCGCCTCGACGGTGCCCGCGAACGGCGACCAGAACCCGTACGGCGTGGCGAACGTCCCGTTCAGCACGGGGGCCCTCGTGGCGGGCGACACACTGGTGAGCAACTTCAACGCCAGCAACAACCTCCAGGGCACGGGCACCACGATCGTCCAGGTGGCGCCGACGGGGGGCGTGACGGTGTTCGCCCAGCTCGACCCGAACCTGCCCGGATGCCCCGGAGGTGTCGGGCTCACTACGGCGCTCGTCGTGTTGCGTGACGGCTACGTCGTCGTGGGCAGCCTGCCCGTCAGCGACGACGGCAGCGGCACCCCCATGGCGGGGTGCCTGATCGTCCTCGACAGCCACGGAGCACCGGTCGAGACGTGGGCCGGCCACGGGATCAACGGGCCCTGGGACATGACGTCGGTCCAGCTGTTCGGGCCCTTCGCCGAGCTGTTCGTGAGCAACGTGCTCAACGGGACCGTCGCCGCCGCGGGCAACGTCGTCAACCAGGGGACGGTGCTCCGCCTCGGCGTGTTCGACCCGCCGGGACGCGCCCCGATCCTGTTCGCCTCGTCGACGGTGGCCACGGGCTTCGCCGAGCAGCTCAACTCGACTGCGCTCGTCCTCGGGCCGACCGGGGTGGCGCTCGAGCCCGACGGCACCCTGGCCGTCGCTGACACGGTGCACAACCGGATCGCCGCCGTGCCCTTCGCCACGAGCCGGCTCATCCCGGCTTCGGGGGGCGGCCTCACCCTGAGTCAGGGCGGCGCCCTCAACGGGCCTCTTGGCCTGACCCGCGTGCCCAACGGCGACCTCGTCGCGGTGAACGCCAACGATGGCAAGGCCGTCGAGCTCACTCCGTGGGGGACCCAGGTCGACTCGCCGACGATCGACCCCTTCGACAGCGGGGGCGACCTCTTCGGCCTCACCGTGGCGCCCGGCGGAAACGGGCTGCTCTTCGTCGACGACAACGGGGCGGCCAACTCGTTGGACCTGTTCCACTGAGCCGCGGGGCGGCCGGGCCGGGCACCCCCCTCGGTCCGGTCGTCCCCCCGGGTCGTGGCCACCCGTTTCGTCGGGCAGGCCGCTTGAGAGCCCCGGCGGGAGTCGGTGCCGGGGACGGTCAGGCCACCTCGCGACTCCAGGACCGCAGCGTGCCACGGTAGCGGGCGTCCCATTCGTCGTAAACGGTGCGGAGCGGCTTCCCCGGCCAGTCGTCGGGCAGCAGCTCGTCGGGGAGCAGCGGGTCGGCCTGGAGGTGGCGCAGCACCGCGGCCGACAGCTCGAACCCGGGAGCCAGCGCCTCGGGATCGTCGGGCGCCAAGGAGCGCAACCCCTCCAAGAGACTTCCGGCACGGGCGGACCAGGCCGGGAGGTCCCACAGTCGTGCCGCCAGCCGCTGCGGTTCCGCGGGGGCAGCCCTCATGAGCTCGACGTCCGCGTCCAGGGTGGCCGGCAGATTGACCGGGACGTTGGTCGGGCGCATCCACACGCCTTCTCGCAGCTCACCGAGGCGGGCGTAGGCCAGGGCCGCCCGGCGGGCGTGGCGGACCTCGGCGGCACTCCCCGCCGTGGTCACGACGGCCAGCCACCACCGCCCGCCGAAGGGCGAGGTCTCACCGGAGCGGCTGGCCGACTGGCGTGACTGGCGCGCCACGAGGGGCCCGGCGAGCCGATAGCGGCCCGTGCCGTCCGAAGTGGCCTCCCCCGCCGCCACCATGCGGCTGAGGGCCACCCGGGCCCGGTTCTCGCTGATCCCGAAGAGACCGGTGAGGCGCACCAGCTGGGCCACCGGGAGCTCGGGCGGGTCCATGCCGAGGAGCGCGCTGGCCAGCACCGAGCGCGCCGTGAGCGGGCGGGCGGCCACGGGCTCCTGTGCATTACGAGTTTGCATCATCTGACAGTAAATCGTAATATGCAGGTGTGGCCAGCACCATGGTGCCCGATGTCGCCGACCGGCCCGACGTCTTCCCGACCGAACGGCTGCAGGGCAACGGCATGGGCGTCCCCGAGATCCGGGCCCGGCTGCGACGCATCGACAACCGGCGCAACACCCTGACCGTCGTCATGGTGTGGGTGTGGGTGGCGGTCATCGTCGGCGGGGCCGTCTGGATCGACCAGTGGTGGGGCTACCTGATCGGTTTCCTGCTGATCGGGCCGATGTACGCCCGCTTCGCCATCTTGATGCACGAGGCAGCACACAAGCTCCTGTTCACCAACAAGCGCTGGAACGACTGGGTCGGCACCTGGCTGATCGCCTACCCGGTGTTCACGCCGATCCAGCTCTACCGCCGTTCCCACTTCGCCCACCACAAGGACGAGTTCGGGCCCGACGAGCCCGACATCGCCTACTACGCGCCCTACCCGTGCACGCGCCGGTCGCTGGCCCGCCGCCTGGTGCGCGATGCCGTCGGCATCAGCGGATGGAAGAACCTGGTGCCGCTGGTGAAGAGCACGTGCTCCAAATCGGCGTTCCGCCGGATTGGCCTCTCCATCCTCGGTGTCCAGGTCGTGCTGTGGGCTGCGATGTGGCTCACCACCGGGCGTTGGTGGGTCTACCCTCTGCTGTGGTTCCTGCCCTGGATGACCGAATGGCGCGTCATCAACCGCCTGCGCTCCATCGCCGAGCACGGTGGCCTGGAACGCAACGACGACCGGCGGGCCACGACCCACAACGTGCGCCAGTCGCTGCTGGCGCGCTTCTGGGTGGTGCCCTTCCACGCCGGGTGGCACCTCGCCCATCACGTCGACATGGGCGTGCCGTGGCGCAACCTGCCCGAGTACCACGCGGAACTGGAGCGGGCCGGTTACGTGACCGACGCCATCACCTACACGAGCTACTGGCAACTCTGGAAAGCGCTCGCGGGCGCGGACGAGGCGACAGAAGTCAAGACCGTCGCCGTCTGACTCGCGGCGGTTCACGTTGACGCTCCCGGCGCGCCGGCAGACGATAACCATCCTCCTGGTGGCCGTGGCCGTCCTGATCGCCACGGTGGTGGCCGTCGTGTCTCTTGCTGCAACAAGGCCGGCGTCGAGCGCCAGTCTCGACCACCTCGGCGCCGCATCGGGCCACACCGTCTGGCTGTGCCGACCCGGGCTGGCCCAGAACCCTTGCGCCTACGCCCTCACGACCACGGTCGTCGCGGCCAACGGGCAGCGTACGGTGGTACACGCATCCGCCGCGGCCCGCCCCACCGTCGACTGCTTCTACGCCTACCCGACGGTGAGCTACCAGCCGCGCACCAACGCCACGCTGACGGTCGATTCTGAGGAGGTGGCGGAGGCCGAAGCCCAGGCGTCCCGCTTCTCACAGGTGTGCCGGGTCTACGCGCCGATCTACCGGCAGGTGACCTCCACCGCCCTCGCCAAGGGGAACGTCCCGGCGCGCGCCAGCGTGATCGCCTACCAGAGCCTGTTGGCGGCCTGGAACGACTACCTGCGCCGGTACAACCACGGCCGCGGCGTCGTGCTCATCGGCCACTCCCAGGGGGCGTCCTTGCTGGTGAGCCTCCTGCAGCACCAGGTCGACGGCCGGCCGCTGCAACGACGACTGGTCTCGGCCATCCTGCTCGGCGCCAACGTCAAAGTGCCCACCGGCAGCGAGGTCGGCGGGGACTTCACGCACATTCCCGCCTGCACCTCCGCCTCGCAGACGGGGTGCGTCATCGCCTACTCGAGCTTCGACCAACAACCGCCCTTCAACAGCGCGTTCGGCCGCGTGGACACCGGGTTCGGCGCGCAGACCGGTGCTGCCGCCGCCACCCTGCGGGTCCTGTGCACCAACCCGGCGTCCCTGACCGGGGGGTCGGGCTCGCTCAGCGCTTACTTCGCCACCCAGACCAACGCGTCGACCAGCGCCACGCCCCCGAGGACCCGCGCCCCCACGGCCTGGGTCTCCTACCCCGGCCTCTACACCGCCCAGTGCATGAGTGCACAGGGCGCCACGTGGCTCCAGGTCGACGCCAGCCGCGGTCCGGGCGATCATCGCCCCGTCGTCCAGCAGCCCTACGGCCCGACCTACGGGCTCCACCCCTACGACGTGAACCTCGCCCTGGGCAACCTGGTGCGCATCGCCGGGTCCCAGGCCCAGGCGTACGCCCGATCCTCCGTCGTGAGCACGCCGTGACTACGGTGGCCGCCATGAGCACGGAACGACTCCCCGCAGTGTTCCTCGGCCATGGCAGCCCCATGAACGCGCTCGAGCACAACCGCTACACCGAGGCATGGTCCACCCTGGGAGCCACGACGGCCCGACCGCGCGCCGTGCTGTGCATCTCCGCCCACTGGTACACCAACGCCACCATGGTCACCGCCATGCCGAAGCCGCGGACGATCCACGACTTCTTCGGCTTCCCCGACGAGCTCTTCGCCGTCGACTACCCCTGTCCGGGATCGCCCGAGGTGGCGGCCGAGGTGACCGAAGTCGCCCAGCCTCGTTGGGTCGGGCTGGACCACGACAGCTGGGGTGTCGACCACGGAACCTGGTCCCTTCTCACACACGTGTACCCCGAGGCCGACCTCCCCGTGGTTCAGCTCGCCATCAACGCCTCGGAGTCGTTGGAGTCGCACTTCGAGCTGGCCACCCGGCTCGCCCCGCTGCGTGACCGCGGCGTCCTGATCATGGGCAGCGGCAATGTCGTGCACAACCTGCGTCTCATCGACTGGGGGCACCCCGACTCCGGGTTCGACTGGGCGCACCGCTTCGACGAGGCCGCCCGTGACCTTCTGCGTGACTCACCCGAGGACGTGCTGCGTCTGGTGGAGCACCCCGACTACGCATCGTCGGTGCCCACGCCCGACCACTTCATCCCGCTCGTCTACTTCGCCGGCGTCGCGGCCGCCACAGACGGTGGGGTGCGCCCCGACGTGCTGATCGGCGGCTACGCCTACGGCTCGTTGTCGATGACCTGCTACCGGGCCTAGCTGTAGCCCCAGGCGTCTAGGGACGGTCTGCAGTGCGGCCCGGGCCCACGTTCGCGTCGAGCCACTGCAAGACGGGCGCCGCGGCACTGAAGACCTCGACCACGCGCTGCTTGGCGCGCGCGGTGCCCAGCCACGCCGCCGGCGTCCACGACCGCATGACCACCAGGCCCTTCAGGCGGAGCAGGTCGATCCGCTCGTGGTCCTTGGGGTAGCCGCGCGGCGCGGACTTCAGGGTCTCCATGGCGCCCCGCTCGAGTCCCGCCGCCTGGGCGGCGTCGACGGCCTTCTGCAACGTGCGGCCCGTGCGGTCGTCCGCCACCGCCGCCCGGTAGCGCTCGAGTTCCTGGGGGTCCAGGTGGTAGCGGCCGGCTCCTGCCATGAGCCCGCTGGCCGCCAGCTGCACGTAGCAGTCACCGACGGTGGCGGCGATCGCCGTCTTGTACGGCGACTTGTCCCGGCTGAAGCGCGTGTCCCGATAGGGGCGAAAGAGGTGCGGGTCGCCGAAGTCCGGTACGAGCTCGGCCACCAACGCCTCCATGGGCCCCTTGACGTCCCGCTCGTAGACATCCTTGTGCGCCTGCCAGTAGGCCTTGGAGTTGTCGGCCTCCAAGCCCTCGTAGAAGGCGATGGCGCGCTCGGACCAGCCGCGGAACGTGGTCGCCACCCCCCCATCATGCCCGAGCGCCACGCCGTTTGCGCCCGGGGGGCGGCGACGGACAAGGTCCACGGGATGTTGCTGGAACGTGCCGGGGCCCCCCGCGCCACACGGTGGACAAGTTGGGCCCTGACCGGAGCCGGCGGCGCGGCCGGCGTGGCTGCGTTCGCCGTGGCCGTCGCGTGCGCGCCGGCTCATGCACGGGCGGCGGCCGGCCAGGACTGGCCCCCGTTCGTGCTGGTGGCCGGATTGCTCCTCGTCGGCCTGGTGGCCGACGAGGACGGGCTCTTCGCCGCCGGTGGCCATGCGTTGGCGCGCCTCGCGCCGAACGGCGCCGCGCTCTACGTGGGGACCGCGGTCCTCGTGGTGTCGGTGACCACCCTCCTCAACCTCGACACCGCGGTCACCTTCCTGACCCCGGTGCTGGTCTACGCCGCCAGGAGCCGCGGCGAGGGGGAGGCGCCGCTGCTCTACGCGTGCCTGCTCCTTTCCAACGCGGGGTCGCTGATGCTGCCCGGGTCGAACCTCACCAACCTCATCGTGCTCGGCCACCTGCACCTGTCCGGTGGGGCATTCTTCGTGCACATGGCGCTGCCGGCGCTGGCCGCTGCCACGGTCACGATGGTCGTGGTCGGCGCCGCCCACCACCGAGCCCTGCGCTCCCGCGCGGACCCCACCGGTGAGCCGGCGCGGCCGGTGCTCGGCGTCGGCCTGGTGGCCGTCGCGACTGTGACCGTCCTGGTGCTGGCCCTGCACCAGCCGGCCGTCCCGGTTCTCGGCGTCGGCCTCGCCGCGCTCCTCCTCCGTGCCGCCCACCCTGGCGCGGGCGCGCCGTCGGTACGCGACGCGTTGCGCATCCTCGGCCTCCCGGTGCTGGTCGGGCTCTTCGGCGTCGCCGTGGCGCTCGGAACGCTCGGCCGTTCGTGGTCCGCGCCGGCCACGATGCTCTCGCACCTCGATGCCTGGGCCACGGCCGCGGTGGCCGCATTGGCCAGCGTGCTGGTGAACAACCTGCCGGCGGCGTCGCTGCTCGCCGCCCGCACGCCGCCCCACCCCTTCCCGCTCCTGGTCGGCCTCAACGTCGGGCCCAACCTGCTCGTTACCGGCTCGCTGGCCTGGGTCCTGTGGCTGCGGGCGGCCCGGGCCGCCGGGGGCCGGCCCGACGTGGTGCGGGCGAGCCTGCTCGGGCTGGCCAGCGTGCCGCTCGCGGTGGCCGCGGCCGTGGCCGTGCTCGTGCTCGAGGGGGCCGGCTGAGGGTCGGCCGATGCGGCGGACCGCAGCTGCCGTCCCCCTCGGCGCTCAGCCCTCTTCGGCGCCGAGCGCGCGCCGCAATACCAGCGCCGTCTCGACCTGGGCCCGCTTCGACACCGAGGCCGTGGTCACCAGCGCCGAGCCGTGGAACGTACCGGGGAACTGGTGCAGCTCCACGGACACGCCCGACTGGAGGAGCCGGAGGGCGTAGGTGATCCCTTCGTCGCGCAAGGGATCGTGCTCTGCCGTGGAGATGTATGCCGGCGGCAGGCCGGACAGGTCGGTCGCCCGGGCCGGCGCGGCGTAGGAGGGGACGTCCGGTGAACCCGACAGCTCGCCCAGGTACGCCCGCCAGCTCTGCGCCGCCAGCGGGCTGTTCCACATCGGGGTGTCGACGAAAGCTTGCATGGAGGGCGTCTCGAGCCGGTCGTCGAGCTCGGGGATCTGCAACATCTGGAAGCAGACCGGCGGGCCGCCCTGGTCGCGGGCGAAGAGCGCGGTGGCCGCGGCGAGACCCCCGCCGGCGCTGGCACCGGCGAGCGCGATCCGTGAGGTGTCGACACCGAGGAGGTCGGCCTCGGCGTGCAGCCAGCACAGAGCGGCGTAGCAGTCGTTGAGCGCCGCCGGGTAGGGGTGCTCGGGAGCGAGCCGGTAGTCGACCGACACCAGGACGGCACCGGCGCCCATGGCCATCAGCGCGGCGCCGGCGTGCTCGGCCTCCACGCTGCCGATGACGAAGCCGCCGCCGTGGATCATCACGATCCCGGGCGTCCGCCGGCCCGCCGGCACCTCGGTCGGTCGGTACACCCGCACCGGTACGTCGGGCGCGCCGCTCTGTCCCGGTACCCGCCGGTCCTCGATGGCCAGTGTCTCGATCCCCGGGATGTCCAAGCGGATGGTGACCAAGAGCTCCTCGAAGGCCCGTCGGGCGGCCACCGGGTCGGAGAGGTCGATCTGGGGTACCAGGTCGATGACGGCGGCCAGCTCGGGGTCGATCATGGGCTGCCTCCTGGGCGTGCGCTCGCGCTCAGGACGCTACTTCGGCTGCAGGCGGGCGCCGGCGTCGATGCGGATCGACTCGGCGTTCATGTAGCTGTTGGTGAGCAGCTCGAGGGCGAGCGACGCGAATTCCGACGCGTGTCCGAGCCGGTGAGGGAACAGGACGTCCTGGGACAGCTTGCTCTTGAAGGCGTCCGAGCCCTCACCGGTCCCGTAGATCGGGGTGTCGATCAGGCCGGGCAGGATGGTGTTGAGCCGGATGCCCACCACGGCGAGGTCCCGGGCGACGGGCAGCGTCATGCCGACGACCCCGCCTTTCGAGGACGAGTACGCGGCCTGCCCGATCTGACCGTCCTCAGCCGCCAGCGACGCCGTGTTGACGATCGCCCCGCGGGCGCCGTCGGCGTCGGGCTCGTTGAGACTCATCTTGGTGGCGGCCAACCGGATGCAATTGAACGTGCCGATCAGGTTGATCTCGATCACCCGCCGGTAGAGGTCGAGGTCGTGCGCCGAGCCGTACTCGCCGTCCTTGCCGATCGTCCGCCCGGCCCACCCGATGCCCGCGCAGTTGACGAGGGACTTGAGAGGCCCCATGTCGAGGGCGGCGTCAACGGCGCTGATGATCTGCTCGGTGTCCGTGACGTCGGTCTGGACGAAGAGGCCGCCGATCTCCGAGGCCAACGCGGTGCCCTTGTCCTCCTGGAGGTCGGCCACGACGACGTGGACGCCGCGCTCGGACAGCAGGCGAGACGTCGCCTCGCCCAGGCCCGACGCCCCTCCGGTGACGATGGCCGACGTGCCGTTCAGCTCCATGGTCTGTGACTCCTTGTGCGGTCTCGGGTGCAGTTCCGTGCGGCAGCTGCCGGCGTCCCGCACCGCAGTCCCCGGCAGAGGCGCGCCGAGCAGAGGATAGGGGCCGCCGGGGGCCCGGTCACATCTGCTCGGGTGCCTCGATCCCGAGCAGCGAGAGCCCCAGCTCGAGCACCCGCGCCGTCACGTCGCACAGCCCCAGCCGCGATGTGCGCACGGTCTCGTCGTCGACCAGGACCCGACAGGCCTCGTAGAAGGTCGTGAAGTCGGTGGCCAGGTCGAAGAGGTAGGTGCAGAGCTTCGAGGGGCTGTACGACTCCGCCACGGCCTCGACCGCGGCCGGAAAGCGAACCAGCTGGAGGGCCAGGGCCCGTTCGGCCGGCTCGTCGAGCCGCGGCGGCCCGCCCGCTGGCGGCGGTGCGACGGCGGCACGGCGGAAGATGGAGCGCACGCGGGCGTGGGCGTACTGGAGGTAGGGGCCGGTGTCGCCCTCGAAGGCGAGCATGCGGTCCCAGTCGAAGACGTAGTCACGCACGCGCTCGGTGGACAGATCGGCGTACTTGACCGCGCCGACGCCGAGCGCGTGAGCGATGGCCGCCTGGCGGTCCGGCGGCAGGTCGCTCGACCGCTCCTCGAGTGCCGCCGCGGCGCGCACGACCCCCTCGGACAGGAGGTCGATGAGCCTCTCCGACCCGCCCGAGCGGCTGGCCAACTTCTTCCCGTCGGTCCCGAGCACCAGGCCGAACGAAACGTGCACCGCGTCGTCGGCCGCGGGCAGGTAGCCGGCCAACGCCCCGACGGCGAAGACGAGCCGCAGGTGCAGGGACTGTTCGGCGCCCACGACGTACACCAGCCGGGTGGCACCGAGCCGGCCGGTGCGGTCGCGCACACAGGCTAGGTCGGTGGCCGGGTACCCGTAGCCCCCGTCCGACTTGCGCACGATGAGTGGCAGGGGGTCGCCGTTGCGGTTCTCGAAGCCCTCGGGGAACACACACAGGGCGCCATCGTCCTCGACCAACAGCCCCATGGCGTCGAGCTCGTCGACCACGACCGGCAGGAGGGGGTTGTAGAAGCTCTCCCCGACGATGTCGTCGTCGGTCAGGAGGACACCGAGCAGGTCGTAGACCTCGCGGGCGTGCCGCATGGACTCTGCCACGAAGATGCGCCACAGCCGGAGGGTCTCGGGATCGCCGCCCTGGAGCAGGACGACGCGACGCCGGCTGCGCTCGGCGAAGTCGGGGTCGTCGTCGAATTGCCGGCGTGCCGCGGCGTAGAACTCGTTGAGGTCCCGGACGCTGAACGAGTCGGCGCGCTCGGCACCGCCGACGTCGAGCAGGTGCTCGATCAGCATCCCGAAGGGGGTCCCCCAGTCACCGATGTGGTTCTCGCGCACCACGTCGTGGCCGAGGAACCCGAGCACCCGGGCCAGGGCGTCACCGATCAGGGTGCTGCGCAGGTGGCCGACGTGCATCTCCTTGGCCACGTTGGGCGCCGAGTAGTCGATCACGACCCTCTCCGGGCGGGCCGTCGTCTCCACGCCGAGGCGGGGGTCGACCGACAGTGCGCCCACGTGCTCCGCGATGAAGGCGTCGGACAGCGTCAGGTTGATGAAGCCGGGGCCGCTGACCTCCACCTCTGAGCAGACGTCGTCGAGGGAGGCGGCGGCCACCACCTCCTCGGCCACCTGGTGTGGCGGGCGCCCCACCTGCTTGCCCAGGGCCATGGCGCCGTTGGCCTGGTAGTCGGCCCGGTCCGAGACCCGCAGGACGGGGTCGGCTCCCGGACGGACGGCGTCGAAGGCGGGCTGCAGGCGTTCGAGGAGGACGCGGGAGGCGTCGAGCATCAGTCCAGCATCAGTCCAGCATCAGTCGGCCGGCGCCCCCATGGCACCGTCGAGCAGCCCGTAACGGCGGTAGGGGCCGAAGAAGCCGGTCTCGAGGAGGCCGTAGCCGATGTACCCGTCATAGGAGAACTCGGCCACCTGGTCGACGATCCCGTACTGCGCCAGTCCCTTGACCTCTTCGACAGACAGGACGAGTCCCTGGGTCACCGGATCGGGCCCGTGGTACATGCCGTGGCGCCAGTCGGCGTCGATGCCGTAGCCGGTGCCGATGGAGACGAAGTTGGGCAGGAGCGGCGTGCAGGTGACCTCGATGCTGGCTTCGGGGAACCGCACGACCGAGCGGTCGACCACACGGGTGCCTGGGATCAGGTGGTGCTCGTGCTCGGACCGGCCCAGCTCGTCGACCGGCCGGTCGGGGTCGACCCAGACCCGCTCGGCCTGCACGAGGGGCCGCTCGCCGTCGTCCCGCTCGTGGCAGATGTAGAGGATGGCGTGGTCCGCGAACTGCATGGGGAAGTAGCTCCACATGCCACCGAGCACGAGCTCGCCTTGGCGGATCCCATCGGGCTCGGGCTCCCCCACCGGGCGGACGCCCCAGGAGCGGTCGCGGGTCCCCCAGCAGTGGTCGGACGTGACCGGCAGCACGTCGTCGCCCACCCGCAGCGTGCCGGACCACAACCCGGTCTGCGCCAGTCGCTGCGTGTCGAAGACGACCTTCCCCTTCGAGCGCACGTACTGGCGCGGCTCCTCGACGGCGGGGATGTGGCCCTCCCACGTCACGTCCATGGCGACGCTGTGCTCGGTCGGCTCGACCACGAAGCGCAGGCGGCGCAGGGGCTCGAGCACCTCGATCCGGAAGGGCCCCACCGACAGGTCGCCCCGGTCGACCAGCGGCGCCGACGCACGCACGACGTGCTGCGAGCCGCCTCGCCGGACGTCGATGAAAGCGTCGACGACCCCGAGGTTCGGGTACTGGCCGTAGCCGAAGATGGCGAACCAGTCACCCGAGCACGGGTGCATGTTGAAGTAGTACCGGTCGTAGAAGTTCCGGTCGCTGGTGGCCGGGTGGGCGACGAACTCGGCGGCTTGGTGGACGGGGTAGTCGTCCCAGGAGGAGAGGCTCACGTCGGACGGTCGCTCAGCAGCAGGCGCACCCGGCGCCGCAACCGCCGGCCACCGGCGCGCCGCACATGCCCGTGCCGGCCGGCTCGGCCGCCCGTCCCGTCGTGGCGAAGACAGGGAACAGCCGCGTGGCGCCCATGTGCCCGTCGGGGCACGTGGCCGGGGTGTCGGCGTCGGCCATGGGGCGTCGCTCGTCGAAGACGGAGTGACAGGTCGAGCAGCGGAATTCGTAGACGGGCACGATGTGGACCTCCGCCCGCAGCCTACGCGATCCACCGGACACCCGGCATGGGCGGTGCGCCGGTCTACGGCTCGGCGTAGGCGTAGATCGGTGTGCCGTTGTAGGAGGCCGAGTCGACCGGGAGGAACGGGCCGTCGAGCGCGACGGACAGGTATCCGTCGGTGCCGGGACCCGAGTCACCGCCGATGGTCAAGATGGCGCCGTCCGGCCAGACCTCGGTCACCAGGGCCACGTGCACGGAGGTCGACGTGCTCCGCGGGCCGGTGCCGTAGAGCACGGCGTCGCCCACGGCCGGCGTGGCCGTCGGCGGCAGCACCCCCGTGTGGGCAGCGGCCCAGGTGTAGATGTCGCCGGTGAACGCGTAGCGCGGGATCGGGACGCCGGCCGACTCCCAGGCCCAGGTGGCGAACAGGGCGCACCACTGCTCGCAGGGGCCGTAGGGGTTGCAATAGGGCCCCTGGACGTTGGGGTCTGGGCGGATCTGCGAAGCCGCGGCCGCTGCGATGCTCGTCGACATCGCGAATTCCCGCTCGGGCGTGGTGGTGGTGAAGCTGTACGCCCACGCCTGCGGGTCGAGCAGCCAGTACCCGGTCCCGTGGTTGTTGCCGATGATGGCCGAGATCTGGGTCGCGGTCGGGTCCAGGCTCAGCCCACCGTATGACTGGGCGTCGCCGTAGTTGAGCACCACGCCGTTGGCTGTTGCCAGGAGATAGCCGTGGGCGTCGGGCGAGAGCACCATGCCCACCACCGGGTCGGGCAGGTTCGCCCCGCCGGCCGATCCGTAGAAGGCGGCGTCGCCGAAGGTGAAGATGCCGCCGTCGGCCGCCACCAGCCAGTAACCCTTGCCATCGGGCGTCGACGCCATGCTCACCACGGGCGCGGCAAGCGCGAGGCCGCCGGTGCTGCCGTAGAAGTGGGCGTCGCCGTAGGCGAAGATGCCGCCGTCGGCCGCCACCAGCCAGTAACCCTTGCCGTCGGGCGTCGACGCCATGCCGACGATGGGCTGGTTGAGCCGGCTCCCTCCCATGGAGCCGTAGAAGCGGGCGTCGCCGTAGGCGAAGATGCCGCCGTCGAGAGCGCCGAGCCAGTACCCCTTGGCGTCGGGGGTGGTGGCCATGGCGACGATGGGCCCCTGGAGGGGCAGCGCACCGGCCGACCCCTCGAACGCGGCGTCCCCGAAGGCGAACACACCGCCGTCCGCGCTGGCGAGCAGGTAGCCGTTGCCGTCGGGTGTGGCGACGCCGGAGAACACGGGCGAGTTGAGCGGCTGTGGCATGGACGGCGCTGTCGTGGTGACGCTGCCGAACCCGATCATGCCGGCGTCTGCGTAGACGTGCGGCTGCTCCGCGGTGCCGTTCACCGTGCTGGTGGCGGCCGAGATCCGCGGCTGTTCCGCCGCGCCGGCCGGCACGGGCGCCAGGACGGTCACGGCGGCCAGGGTCACCAGCGCGGGCACCACGGACGCCAGGCACGCCCGGCGCCTGGTGCGCCCGACGGCTTGCCCCGCCGTGCGCCGGGGGGCGCGTCGGTACGTCTCGCTCAGGCCACCAGTCTCGCGCACGCCGTCGATTGTGCCCGCTTCCGCCGAGGGTGAAACACCCCCTGCGGTTACGAAGTCGTTACGAAGGCGCGGGTCAACGCCGGTGTGACGTCGCAGCACCCCGCCGGGGACCGCGGGGGCCCGCCATTGGTCGCCCCCCCGCACCCGGGACAGAATGGGATCATGACCACCGACTCCTCGACCGCCGCGCACCCGGACACGTTCGGCGCCAGGACAGATCTGGCGGTGGGCGACCGCACCTACGAGATCTTCCACATCAAGGCCCCCGGCCTGACCGGGCACCACGACGTCGACCGGCTGCCCTACTCGGTCAAGGTGCTGCTCGAGAACCTGTTGCGCCACGAGGACGGCCCACACGTCTCGGCCGACGACATCGTCGCCGTGGCCTCGTGGGGCGCCAACCCGGAGGGCCACGGCCAGGGTGCCGGCTCGTCCGCCCACGAGATCGCTTTCACACCCGAACGGGTGCTCATGCAGGACTTCACCGGCGTGCCCGCGGTCGTCGACCTGGCCGCCATGCGCGACGCGCTGGCGCGCCTCGGCGGCCAGGCGTCTCAGGTGAACCCGCTCGTACCGGTCGAGCTGGTCATCGACCACTCGGTCATCATTGAGCAGTCGGGCTCGGCCTCCGCCTACGACGCCAACGTGTCGATCGAGTACGAGCGCAACCTCGAGCGTTACCAGGTGCTGCGGTGGGCCCAGGGGGCCTTCGAGGGCTTCCGGGTGGTGCCGCCGGGCACCGGGATCTGCCACCAGGTCAACCTGGAGTACCTGTCGCGGCTGGTGTTCGCCACCGAGGACGGCCGAGCCTTCTGCGACACCTTGGTGGGCACCGACTCGCACACGGTCATGGTGAACGGCCTCGGCGTGCTCGGCTGGGGCGTCGGCGGGATCGAGGCAGAGGCGGCCATGCTGGGGCAGCCCCTGTCAATGCTGCTCCCGCCCGTGGTCGGCCTGCGCCTCTCCGGTGAGACCAAGCCGGGGATCACCGCCACCGACGTGGTCCTCACCGTCACCGAGCTCCTGCGCGACCATGGCGTGGTCGGCGCCTTCGTCGAGTGCTACGGCGCGGGCGTGGCGGCCCTCCCGCTCGAGACCCGGGCCACCATCGGCAACATGAGCCCCGAGTACGGCGCGACCTGCACCATGTTCCCGATCGACCAGGTGACCCTCGACTACCTGCGCTTCACCGGCCGCGACGAGGAGCACCTCGCTCTCGTCGAGGCCTACGCCAAGGCGCAGGGGCTCTGGCACGACCCCGGCAGCCCCGAGCCCGTGTACTCAGAGACCCTCTCGCTCGACCTCAGTGACGTCGAGCCTTCGTTGGCCGGCCCGTCGCGGCCCCAAGACCGGGTGGCCCTCACGGCCGCTCGCGACTCGTTCCGCGTCGCCATCGACCGCGCGCCGCGCGCCGCTCCCACCGAGCCGGCCTCGGCGCCGCACCACCAGATGACGGACGGCGACGTGGTCATCGCCGCCATCACGAGCTGCACCAACACCTCGAACCCCCAGGTCCTCGTCGCGGCAGGCCTCCTGGCCAGACACGCGGTGGCGCGCGGGCTGCGGGCCAAGCCCTGGGTCAAGACGTCGCTTGCTCCCGGCTCGCGCGTGGTCATGGACTATCTCGAGCGCGCCGGCCTGGTCGAGCCGCTCGAGCAGCTTGGCTTCTACCTCGTCGGCTACGGCTGCACGACGTGCATCGGCAACTCGGGCCCGTTGCTCGACGGCGTGTCCGACGCCGTGCGCGAAGGCGACCTCTCGGTGGCGGCAGTGCTCTCGGGGAACCGCAACTTCGAGGGTCGGATCCATCCCGACGTCCGGCTGAACTACCTGGCGTCACCACCGCTGGTGGTGGCGTACGCGCTGGCCGGCACCATGGACGCGGACCTGACGAGCGAGCCGATCGGCGACGATCCGGAGGGCAACCCGGTGCTGCTATGGGACATCTGGCCCTCGATGGAGGACGTCAGTGAGACCATCCGCGCCTCGCTGACGTCCGAGATGTTCCGTACCCGTTACTCATCCGTCTTCGACGGCGACGAGTACTGGCAGCAGGTCCCCGTGGCCGGAGGCGTGACCTACGCCTGGCAGTCCGACTCCACCTACGTGCAGAACCCGCCCTTCTTCGAGTCGATGGACGTGAGACCGGCGCCGGTGACCGACGTCGTCGGAGCCCGGGTGCTCGCGGTGCTCGGCGACAGCGTCACGACCGACCACATCTCCCCCGCCGGCTCCATCGGGCCGACCACGCCGGCTGGTCGCCACCTCACCGAGCACGGCGTGCCCCGGCAGGACTTCAACTCCTACGGGGCCCGGCGCGGCAACCACGAGGTCATGATGCGCGGCACGTTCGCCAACGTGCGCCTGCGCAACCGCCTGGCGCCGGGCACGGAGGGCGGGGTGACGCTGCACCTGCCCGAGGGTACCGAGACCTCGATCTACGAGGCGGCCATGCAGTACGCAGACGAAGGCGTGCCCCTCGTCGTGCTGGCCGGGCGCGAGTACGGCACGGGAAGCAGTCGGGACTGGGCGGCCAAGGGCACGGCGCTGCTCGGTGTGCGCGCGGTGATCGCGCAGAGCTTCG
Organism: uncultured Acidimicrobiaceae bacterium; assembly: GCA_963781955.1. Taxonomy (GTDB): domain Bacteria; phylum Actinomycetota; class Acidimicrobiia; order Acidimicrobiales; family RAAP-2; genus Bog-473. The sequence continues at coordinate 263,904 of CAWAHU010000001.1, read as the reverse complement.
AGCGGATCCACCGTTCCAACCTGATCGGGATGGGCGTGGCGCCGCTGCAGTTCTACAAGGGCGACTCGGTCGAGAGCCTGGGGCTGAGCGGTCACGAGCGCTTCTCGATCGCCGGCCTCGAAGCGCTGAACACCGGCGCGCTGCCCAAGGAGCTGACGGTCACAGCCGCGGGCGACGACGACTCGCTGACCGAGTTCCGGGTGGTCGTGCGCCTTGACACCCCCATGGAGGGTGAGTACTACCGCCACGGCGGGATCCTGCGCTACGTGCTGCGCCAGATGGCGGGCTGAGGACGCCCGGCCGGAGCCGTCCCCGCCACACGGTGCCGGCCGCCTCAGTCGATGAGCGGCCCACCGCCGGGCCCGACGCGGTCGAAGGCGGCCCGTACCTTCGTCGGCGCCCGCCGGCGCCACGCCTCGGTGAGCAACTCACGCACCAGGGGCGTCGTGGCCTGGCGCAGGTTCACCCGGCAACCGCTGAGCTTGTCCCCCCATCGGAGCTCCTCGACCGTGCCGGGGAACTCGGCACAGTAGGCCGCCACCTCGTCAGGTTCGACGAAGACGTGGAGCCGGTCTCCTTCGGGCGGCATGGTGGCGAAGATCTTCTTGCCCACGCGGAAGGAGGTCATGTGGTGATGGGGCGCCTCTTGGGCCTCGGGGAGGGCCAGGGCCAGTCGCCGCGCCGTCGCCGCCTTCACACCCTCAGTCTGCCGCGGCCAGCGCCACGAGTCGCCGGAGCAGGCCGAGGCCGGCCCGGCTGACGTGGGCCACGTCGGGAGCCCGCACGAAGACCCCCGGCGGGAGGTGGGGTCCCCAGTGAGCCACGAGGCCGGCGGTCACCTCCACGTGGAACTGCAGCCCGTAGGCCCGCTCGCCGACGCGGAAGGCCTGGTTCTCGTAGTGCTCGTTCCCGGCCAGGCGCACCGCACCCTCGGGAAGGGCGAACGTGTCGGCGTGCCAGTGGACACACGGGAGGGGCGTCGGCGCGTCCCCGAACACCGGGTCGTGGACCGCCGCCGCCGTCAGGTGCACCTCGCCGACGCCGCACTCGGGCGCAGGACCCGTCCACACCTCGGCCCCCAGGGCCGCGGCCAGCTGCTGCGCGCCCAGGCAGACGCCGAGGACGGGCCGTCCCGACTCGACGGCGTGGCGCAGCAACGCCCGCTCCTCGCCCAGCCATGCCGGCTCGTCATGGACACCCATGGGCCCACCCATCACGACCAGACCGGTCATGTCGGCCACCGAGGGCGGCGGGGGGACTGCTTCCCCCTCGTCGACACGCACGACGCGCAGCGGTGCGCCGGCGTCAGCCACGGCGAGCGCGATCGCACCGGGGCCCTCGTGCGCCACGTGCTGGATCACCACCCAGGGGGCGCCGCCCGCCATCAGGTCAGGGGATCCGGGTCACCCGGAACAGCTCGGCCGCGGAGCCCGCGGGCAGTCCGGCCAGCTCCCCCTGCGACCTCGCCTGTGTCAAGACCCGACGGGTGATGCCCTCGGGATCGCCGATCTGGCTCTTGTGGCACATGAGTGCCGCCACCTTGCGCTCCACCGTGCCGCTCGTGTCCACCGCCATCCCTGCACTCGCCCCCCCGGGGCCCATGACCCACAGCTCAGGCACGCTCCAGGGCTCGAGGCCCTCGACCTCGAGGAGCTCGGCGTGGGCGAAGGGGTTGCGGGCGTCGGGGTACACAGCGCAGATCGCTGCCTCACCCGCCGCCATGTGGTCAGGGTGGGAGGCGAAGATGAAGTCCCAGTTGCGCTCCGGCGACTGGGTGACCACCCGCTCTGGGTGGACCTGGCGGATCACCCGGCTGATGTCGCGACGCAGCTCGATGGTGGGCTGCACCTGGCCGTCGGGGTACCCGAGGAAGCGGACGTCGTCGACGCCAACCGTGGCCGCCGCCGCCCGCTGCTCGTCCTGCCGCAGTGCGGCCATCTCCGCCCGCGTCATGGCTCGGTCGTCGCCGCCGGCGTCGCCGTTGGTGACGATGCAGTAGGTGACCTCGACCCCGGCCGACGTGAAGGCGGCCACGGTGCCCGCCGAGCCGAAGTCGACGTCGTCGGGGTGTGCGGTGACCACGAGGACACGTCGGACCCCGTCGTCGGGCGACCAGACCGGCATCGGCACGGACACTGGGCCCCGGCTCGCCGACGGGACCTGAGTCAGAGGACGCTCTCCTCTGCGGTGGGTGTCCACGCCGCCAGGTCCGCCAGCCGGGTGTCGTTCGAGAACATCTCGACGATGGGGATGCGCAGGCCGAGCCGGCGCTGGATCACCTCCATCTCCACCAGCTGGTTCCACAACGCCAGGCTCACCACCACGCCCGCCTTGCCGGCGCGTGCCGTGCGCCCGGAGCGGTGCAGGTACGCCTTGTGGTCCTCGGGCGGGTCGTAGTGCACCACGGCGTCCACGCCTTCGATGTGCAGGCCGCGGGCCGCCACGTCCGTCGCCACCAGGACCGGGAGCTTCCCGTTAGAGAAGTCAGCCAGTGCGCGTTCGCGGTTGGTCTGGCGGAGGTCGCCGTGGATGGCGGCCGCGTGCACGCCCTCCTTGCCCAGGTGCTCGACCAGCCGGTCGGCGCCCCGCTTCGTGCGCACGAAGAGCAGCGACTTCTCCTGATTGCGGCAGATGGCGCCGGCCACCTTCACCTTGTCCATCTGGTGCACCTGGAGGAACCGGTGCTCCATGAGGGACACCGTCTGGGTGGCCGAGGCCACCTCGTGGAAGACAGGGTCCGTCAGGTAGCGCTTGACCAGACGGTCGACCGCACCGTCGAGGGTGGCGGAGAAGAGCAGCGTCTGGTGGGGCTGAGTGAGTCGCCGCAGCACCCACTCGACCTGGGGCATGAAGCCCATGTCGGCCATGCGGTCCGCCTCGTCGAGCACGAGGGTCTCGAGGCCCTCGACGTTCACCTCGCCCCGGTCTCCCAGGTCGATGAGGCGACCGGGAGTGGCGATCACGATGTCGGAGCCCTTGCGCAGCTTCGACACCTGGCGGTCGATGTCCGCGCCGCCGTACACGGCGACGGCCCGCAGTCCGATCTTCTTGGCCAGAGGCGCCAGCACGTCGTAGACCTGCACGGCCAGTTCCCGGGTGGGGAGCAGGACGAGGCCGAGCGGGCGGGCCGGACGACCGGTCGCGGCGGCCTCACCCGATGCCTGCACCCCGCGTGAGGCCTTCACCCGCTGGAGCATCGGCACGCCGAAGGCCAGGGTCTTGCCCGAGCCGGTCTTCGCCTTGCCACACACGTCCCGCCCGGCGAGGGCATCGGCGACGGTCAGGGCCTGAATTGGAAAAGCGCTGACGATGCCTTCATCCGCCAGCGCTTTGGTCAGTTCGATCGAGACACCGAGGGACTCGAAGGTCCGTGTGGTCTCATAGGTATCGTCACCGGCGACGTCACCGTCTCCGTTGGCGGCCGAGCCGGCATGTGCACCGGCGGGGGCATCGACAATCATGGACCTGCTCTCTCTGTCGGTCGGCGGGGCCGTGCGCCCGCAAAGAGGAGTCAAGGTCGGCCCCGACTCACCGGCACCCTGCCGGCGGTCGCGCACCTATTGTACCAGGTGAGCAGCACTCCCCCGCGGAGCGGCTGTAGGACAATGATCATTCCCAGTCCCCCGACCCAAGGAGAACGGACGATGGCGAGACTCGAGGCGGGTGCCACCGCCCCCGCGTTCACGCTGCCCGACCAGGACGGCAAGCAGGTGAAGCTGTCCGATTTCAAGGGCCAGCGCGTGATCGTGTACTTCTACCCGGCCGACGACACACCCGGCTGCACCAAGGAGGCGTGCCAGTTCAACGACAACCTCCGTGCCTTCGACAAGGCGGGTGTCGCCGTCCTCGGGATCTCCCCCGACAGCGCGGAGAAGCACGTCAAGTTCCGCACCAAGTTCAAGCTCAAGTTCCCGCTCCTGACCGACGCCTCCAAGAAGGTCATGGAGAAGTACGGCGCATGGGGGGAGAAGACGATGTACGGCAAGAAGACGGTCGGCACCATCCGCTCGACCTTCCTCGTGGGCCCCAACGGCAAGGTGCAGCGCGCCTGGTACAACGTGCGGGCGGACGGTCACGCGGCCAAGGTCCTCGAGGAGATCGGCCAGGGTTGAGTCAAGGAGGGTCCTCGATGCGCCGGTCGGTTCGTGGCCCAAGCCGCGCAGCGAGGCTGCAACTTGGGCGTGAAGACCTCGAACGAGTGGCCGCGACCCGACCACCCCAGGGCCCGACGGTCACGACCGGGACCTGCAAGCAGGAAGGGGCCCTGATGGGCGACGGAATCAGTGAGGTCCTCACGTTCGCCGTCGGGGTGGCCATCAGTCCGCTGCCGATCATCGCCGTGATCCTGATGCTCTTCTCGCGGCATGCGAAGGTCAACGGTCCCGCCTTCCTGGTCGGATGGGTCGCCGCGCTGACTGTGGTCAGCACCGTCGTCTACGTACTTGCGCACGACGGCGACGTGGCCACCAGCAGCACGGCGGCGGACTCGGTGTCGTGGGGCAAGATCGCCCTCGGCGTCCTCCTACTCCTCCTGGCCCGCCGCAACTGGCGCAAGCGGCCGGCACCCGGGGAACGGGCCGAGATGCCCACGTGGCTCGCCACGGTGGATTCGATCTCCCCCGCCAAGGCCTTCGGCCTCGGGGTCCTGCTGGCGGGCGTCAACCCCAAGAACCTCATCCTCACGGCCGGCGCCGCCGCCGGGGTGGCGCAGCTCGGCCTCTCCACCACCGATGCCGTGGTCGCCATCGCGGTGTTCGTGCTCATCGCGAGCCTGACCATCCTCGGCCCCGTGCTCTACGCGCTGCTGGGTGGCGAGCGGGCACGTCACGCGTTGGACTCGTCCAAGGCGTGGCTGACCGAGCACAACGCGGCGGTGACGGCGGTGATCTTCCTCGTCTTCGGCGTCGACCTCATCGCCAAGGGGCTGCCACCCCTCACGAGCTGACGAAGGGGCCGGCTGTGCGGCGGTCAGCGTTGGTGCGGCGGTCAGCGTTGGTGCACCGGGCACCAGTAGGTGCTGCGCCCGCCCACCGCGGCGTGTGCCAGGGCGGCACCGTCGAGCGGGCAGCGACCGTCGGGGTGCCGCTCCTCCATGAGGTCCCCGGTGTGTGAGCCGCCTCGGCGCCCGAGCTGGCGCAGCGTCGCCCGCATGGTCGCGTGCAGCCGGCGGAGTTCTACGTCGGTGAGCGCGTGCCGGCGCTGAGGGTCGAGACCGGCTCGCCAGAGGATCTCGTCGGCCAGCAGGTTGCCGACCCCAGCCAGGCGCTCCTGGTCCATCAGGCGCGCCTTGAGGGGTGCCGCCGCCGCTGAGCGGCCCGGCCGCACCGACAGGGCGGCACCCAATTCCTTCCGGCTCACGCCGAGAGCGTCGGGGCCGAGCCGGCCTTCGTCGGGGGCCAGCTCGAGCGACCCGAAGCGCCGGGGGTCGTGCAGGAGCAGCGCACCGCCGTCGGCGAACGAGATACGGGCGCGCACCCACTTCTCGTCGAAGACCCCCGGCCCGTAACGCAGGCGGTCGAGCGCCTGGTGCCCGTCGACCACGAGCCCGCCAGTCATCCCGAAGCGGAGTCCCAGCGTGGGCCCCCCGCTCGTGTCCAGCAGCATCAGCTTGCCGCGCCGACGGGCCGCGGTGAACGAACGACCGGCGAGGGCGGTGCGGAGCCGCGGGGGCGTCGTGCCGCCCCGGCCGTAGCGGCCGTCCACCATCCACACCCGGCTGACGGGACGGTCCAGCGCCTGCTCGGCGAACGCCCGGTAGTGCTCCACTTCGAGGATCTCGGGCACGGCCGCACGGTATCCGACCCGACCCCTGAGGCCGAATATGGTGGGCCAATGCCTCCCGAGAAGCCACAGTGGGCCGAGTTGTTCAAAGAGGTCGTCACCTCGGGCCTGTGCACCGGCTGCTCCGCCTGCGTGGTCGCGTGCCCCTACGACGTGCTCGGCTACGACGATGCCGACGGTGTCTACAGGCCCTTCCATGTGGACAGCGACGGCGGGCCCGACAACTGCACGCACGGGGAGAAGGGCTGCACGCTGTGCACCCGTGCCTGCCCACGCTTCCGCACCTGGGAGCCCGACATCGAGACCCATCTGTTCGGCCGGCCGCGCACCGAGGACGAAGTGTCGGGCATCTCCCGGCGCACGGTGCTGGCCCGGGCGGCCACCCCCGAGACCGCCGCGGCGGGCCAGGACGGCGGCCTGGTGTCCGCTCTGCTGATCTGGGCTCTCGAGCACGACCTCATCGATGCCGCCCTCGTCTCGGGTCTCGAGGGGGACGGCTCGACGTGGAAGGCGGTACCCACGGTGGCCCGCACCAAGGAGGACGTGCTCGCCACCGCGGGGTCCCGCTACACCTACTCGGCCAACCCCCTCGCCTACCCCGAGGCCATCGAGAGCGGCGCCGAGCGCATCGCCCTGGTCGGGATGGGCTGCCAGGCCAGCGCCCCGCCGGTGATGCAGGCCCGCAAGGCCGGCAAGATCGCCCGCCGACTTGCCCTCTCCATCGGGCTCCTGTGCTCGAAGACCTTCGACGACGCCATCTTCAGTGAGCTCTTCGAGGCCCGGTACGGCCTGGCACGCGAGAACATCGCCAAGATGAACATCAAGGGCGTCTTCCAGGTCTGGATGAAGGACGGCACCTACCACGAAGTCCCGCTCAAGGAAGCCCACGCCTGGACCCGTGAGGGCTGCACCAGCTGCCCCGACTTCTCGGCAGAGCACGCCGACATCTCGACCGGGGGCATCGGAGCGTTCGGGGACTGGACGCTCACCATCATCCGCACCGAGAAGGGCGAGTCGCTGTTCAACGAAATGGAGACGGCGGGCGTGATCGAGACCCGCCCCATCGAGGACGACCCGGGGGCGGTCGCCCTGTTGCACAAACTGAGCCGTGTCAGCCGCAAGCGCTGGCCGGTGACGGCCGTGCCGATGCCTGGACGGCTGCCGGCGTCGACCAAGGCGCCCTGACCGGGCCCGTGTCCGGCCTCCGTGACGACGCGTTCGCGGCACTCCTCGGGATCGAGGTGCAACGGCGGGGTGACGGGCACACCGTGGCCCGGCTGACGACCGGTGCCGACCACGCGAATCCGCACGGGACGGTCCACGGTGCCGTCTTCTACGCCGTCGCCGGGGCCGCCGTCGCCGCGGCGGCCAACGACGAGGAGCGATCGGGGATCATCACCTCGGTCCTCGTCGAGTACCTCCAGCCGGCCGCGCCCGGCGATGAGCTCCACGCCGAGGTGCAGCGGGAGGTGTCCACCGAGCGCGAGGACATCTTCACCGGGACGGTCCGCCGCGGCGAGGCCGGGGACCTGCTGGCCTGGGTCCGCGCCCGCGGCACCCGGCGCTCCCGCTCCGCCTGAGGCGCCGGCCTCCCGGACGAGCATCGGTTCTCGGGGGCGCTGCCCTGCCCCTTCGGGCGCGGCGGGGCTGGTCCGTGGGCATTCCTCTCCGTGGGCATTCCTCTCCGTGGGCATTCCTCTCCGTGGGCATTCCTCTCCGTGGGCATTCCTCACAGGCTGTATACGGCGATCTGTCCGGCGCGTATACAGCCCGAACCAACTCCCCCGAGGCGGCGTATACGCCACGATCCCAAACTCCTTGGAGTCCCCTCATGGAGCGCACTTGCGACTCACGAGATTCCGAAGATGGCCGAATCTGTGGGAATGATGTCATTGACGCCATCCCGCTGCTCCCTCAGAGTGGCCGAATGAGGGAGCGCCTCGTCGTGATCGTGGCCTTCGACGGTGTCCAGCCGCTCGACGTAGTCGGCCCCCACGAGGTCCTCTCGGGCGCGTCGAGAGCGGCCGGTGCCCTGGGGCGAGCGGGTGGATACCGGGTCGTGGTGGCGTCGGCCCGCGGCGGCAACGTGCGGGCAGAGAGCGGGTTGGAGATCGCCACCGTGCCGCTGCCCTCTCCGGCCGACCGGCCGGCCGCGGGCGCCCGGACCGGCCACTGCGCCGACGGCATCGACACCATGGTGCTTGCGGGCGGCTCGGGCGTCGATGCCGCGGCGGCGCACCGCCCGCTGGTGTCGTGGGTCAGCGCCACAGCACCCGGCTGCCGGCGCGTGGCGACCGTGTGCTCGGGCACGTTCTTGGCTGCGGCCGCCGGGTTGCTCGAGGGTCGGCGCGTCACGACGCACTGGGCTCGCGCCGAGCAGCTCCGCCAAGCCCATCCGGGGCTAACGGTCGACCCCGACCCGATCTATCTCCGCGACGGGAAGTACTGGTCCAGCGCGGGCGTCACTGCGGGCATCGACCTGACGCTGGCCCTCGTGCAAGAGGACCTGGGCGCCGACGTGGCACAGACGGTGGCGCGTTGGCTCGTCATGTTCCTGCACCGACCGGGAGGCCAGACGCAATTCGCCTCGCCGGTCTGGGTTCCCCGTGCCGAGCGCTCGACCGTCCGGGCCGTGCAGAACCTCGTCGAGGCCGCTCCCGGCGGCGACCACCGCGTGGGGTCGTTGGCCTCGGCAGCCAACATGAGTGTGCGCCACTTCACGCGGGTCTTCACGGCGGAGGTGGGCGAGCCTCCGAGCCGCTTCGTGGAGCGGACCCGCCTCGAAGCGGCCCGCCACGAGCTCGAGACGACATCCGACACGCTCGACGTCGTCGCGGCCCGCTGCGGCCTCGGGAGCGCAGAGACACTGCGGCGCGTGTTCCAGCGGCATCTCAGCGTGTCACCAGACGCCTACCGCCGACGCTTCAGGAGGGCACCCGCATGACCGACCGCCTGCAGATCGCCATCCCGCTCTTCGACGGGGTCACCGTGCTCGATGCGGTGGGACCCTACGAGGTGCTCCAACGCATCCCCACCTTCGACATCGTCTTCGTCGGCTCGCGGCCCGGCGAGGTCCGCAGTGAGAACGGCATGCTCGGCCTGACCGTGGACGCCACTTTCGCTGAGGTGTCGCGGCCGAACGTCATCGTGTTCCCCGGCGGCGTCGGGACGCGCGCCCTGGAGCACGACGAGGACGTGCTCGAATGGGTGCGCGCCGCGCATGTCGCCACCCGCTTCACCACGTCGGTCTGCACCGGGTCCCTGGTCCTCGGGGCGGCCGGGCTGCTCTCGGGCCTCACGGCTACCACACACTGGTCGTGCGAGGCCGAGCTGGCGGCGCACGGCGCCGAGCCCGCATCGGCGCGGGTCGTCGAGCACCTGGACCGGCGCATCATCACCGCCGCCGGCGTTTCGAGTGGCATCGACATGGCCCTGCGGCTGACGGAGCTGCTGGCCGACAGCACCGCGGCCCGGGCCGCGCAACTGATGATCGAATACGACCCGCAACCCCCCTTCGACTGCGGGTCGGTGGACAAGGCGGACGACGTCGTCCTGGCCCGGGTCATCGAGTACGCCGCGCAGCGCCGCTAGGACCCGCTCCGGGAGCGTCGGAGAGTCGGAGGGTCGGCTCAGGCTGTGGCCGGTGCGCCGGCGGCGTTGGCACCCGCCAGGCGGCCGAAGAGGGTGCTGTCGCCGATGGACAGCCCGCTGGCGTAGCCGAACGAGCACACCCCAGCGGTGGTTCGGCCGGCGGCGAAGAGCCCGCCGATGGGATCGCCGCCCAGATAGAGAACCGACCCCTCGACCGAGGTCTCCAACCCGCCAAGGGTGAACGGCGCGTAGGGAGCCGGCCCGACGCGCAGGTCGATGGCACCGATCGGAGGTACCAGCGGCCGCACCCAGTGACGCCCCTTGTGGAAGAGCGGGTCCTCGCCGGCGGCCGCGTGGCGGTTGTAGAGCTCGAGTGTGGACTGGAGCGAGCCGGGCGGCAGGCCCATCTCGGCCTCGAGCTCGGCGGGCGTCTCGCACACCCACGAGGCGGCCAGGCCCATCCAGTTGGGCTCATAGCAGGCCTCGTCGACGACCAGGTAGACCTCACCGTCCTGCTCGTAGAGGGCGGACTGCCCGACGCGGCCCATGTAGGTGTCCTCGTTGATGAAGCGTTGCCCACGGCGATTGACGAGGATTCCGTGGACGAGCTTTCGCGGCGGGATGATGGGCAGCGAGACCTCACCGGCGTACATGTTGCGCACCGCCGCCCCGATGGCCTGCGCCATGCGGATGCCGCGCCCGTCGTCCCCCTCGGTACCAACCTTGAACGTGCCGCGCACGAGCGGCGGGCAGTGCTTACGCAGCATGTCGTCGTTGAACACGAAGCCACCGGCTGTGAGTACCACACCGCGACGGGCACGGAACGAAACCGTGTCACCGAAGCGCTGGCCCTGCACGCCGACGACGTGGCCGTCGTCGACCACCAGACGGTCGACGCGGGTATCCGCTGAGACCGAGGCACCGGCCTCGGTGGCGGCGTTCGCCAGGTGCTGCATGAGCAACCAGCCGGTCGACCGCTTGGTCTTGGCCAGGTGCCCACGGGGCGCTGGACGAGCGATCTCGTTGAACGGGTACGCGTCCTCTCCGCCCGAGTACACAAGCCCCTCCGTGCCCGTCGGCGCCATCTGCGTGTCGGCGCAGAACGTCGGGTCGAAGGGCACGCCGCGCTCGACCAGCCAGTCGAAATGCCCCAGGCTCTCCTCGACGTACCGCGAGATCTTCGCCTCGTCTGGATCCGGACCGCAGGCCGCCATCATGTAGCGGTACATGTCGTCGAGACTGTCCTCGAACCCGCACGCCGTCTGAATCACCGTGCCGCCCCCGAGGTACACGATCCCTTCGGCCAGCGCGGCCGCTCCTCCCGCGCCCCCGGCCCGCTCCACCACGAGCACCTCGGCGCCGGCGCGCCCAGCGGTGAACGCCGCCGAGGAGCCGGCCGCGCCGAAGCCGACCACGACGACGTCGGCGGTCTGGTCCCACTCGGTGACTTCCGCCACGTCGCACGGCGTCACATCGTCTGGCTCGCGCACTGCATCCTCCCCCGGCGCCGGCGGCTCTCATGGACCCGTGGCGCCCCCGGCGCCGCCGAGACGGTAGCCCGTTACCGGGCCTACCCTGCGAGCGTGCCGAAGGAGCCGGCGTCTGAGGTGCCACCGCCCGAGCTCGAGCTCTTGGCGCCGGGCTGGAGCGCCGTCCTGGCCTACCGCCTCGTGCCGTGGCTCACAACGTGGCGCCTCACCGGACCCACTGGTCGCGTCCGCTATGCGAAGGTCCACACGGGTGGTACGCGCTTCCCCACCTTGCGCGAAGAGGCCGAGCGGATGACCTGGGCGGCACCACACCTGTCCGTCCCCGTCGTGGTGGCACTCGAGGAGATGGGGAGCACGACCATCCTGCTGACCGAGGGGCTGCCCGGGCGCGACGCCACCGACCGCGCCTGGCGCAGCGATCCGGCCACGCTCGTGCTCGCCCTCGGGAGCGGGCTGCGCGCCTTCCACGGTGCGGTGGACGAGGCGCGCTGCCCGTTCCGCTTCGACCTCGAACGGGCGCTCAACCACGTCCGGCGTCGGGTGGGTACGGATGCCATCGATCCGGCCGGCTTCCACGCCGAGCATGCCCACCTCACCCCGGCCGCCGCGCTGGCCCGGCTCGAGCGGACGGCACCGGGAGGCGAGGACCTGGTGGTCTGCCACGGTGATTACTGCCCGCCGAACGTTCTCCTCGAGCGTGGGACGGTTACCGGCTACGTGGACCTGGGCGAGCTGGGTGTGGCCGACCGCTGGTGGGACGTGACCGTGGGGGCGTGGAGCGCGGGATGGAACTTCGGCCCGGACCTCGAGCCGATGTTCTACGAGGGGTACGGGATCGCGCCAGACCCCGTGCGGATCACGTTCTATCGCCTGCTCTACGACCTCGTCTCCTGAGCGACCGCGTGGATCAGGGCGTTGGCCCGCTCGAACACGGAGTCGAACATGGGCACCGTCAGCTTCCCGGTGAAGGTGTTCTGCTGGCTCGGGTGGTACGACCCGAGCAGCGTGACACCATCGCCCAACGGGGCCTCGGCCAGGTGCCCGAAGACCGGGCGCGGGCGCAACCCGTAGTGCTTGGTCACCGCTTGCCAGGCGAACTGCCCGAGCGCCAGCACGACGGCGACCTCGGCCAGCAGCGAGAGCTCCCGGGCCATGTAGGGCGCGCAGGCGTCGCGCTCGGAGGGATCCGGCTTGTTGCCCGGTGGGGCGCAATGAACGGCGGCGGTGATGTAGGCCCCGTGCAACTTCAGCCCGTCGTCGCGGGCCGTGCTGGTGGCCTGGGAGGCGAAGCCGGACCGGTGCAAGGCGGCGAAGAGCCAGTCGCCCGAGCTGTCCCCGGTGAACATGCGCCCGGTGCGGTTGGCCCCGTGGGCGGCGGGGGCCAGGCCGACGATCACCAGTGCGGCACCGGGGTCACCGAAGCCCGGCACGCCGCGGCCCCAGTAGACCTGGCCGGTGTACGCGGCCCGGCCCGTCCGCGCAACCTCCTCGCGCCAGGTGACCAGGCGCGGGCACCGCCGGCAGCGAGACACGTCGCGCTGGACGGCGGCCAGCGAGTCCCGGCGGCCACGGTCGGACGGCACGGCGCAGAGCCTACGATGGGCTCCCGTGCCCTCGACCGCCCGCTCCGCCCCCGCACGCCAGCCGTCCCGGCGGGACGGCAAGGCGCCACCGGCCACCGTGGTGCTGCTGGTGCGCCACGGCACTACGCCGACCACGGGCAAGCTGTTGCCCGGCCAGGCCGCCGGCCTCCATCTCTCGGACAAGGGACGGGCCCAGGCGGAGGGCGCCGCCCGGCAGATCGCGTCGCTGACCAAGGCGCCGACCGCCGTGTACGCGTCACCGCTCGAGCGGACGCGGGAGACGGCGGCGCCCATTGCCCGGTCGCTCGGCCTGCGCGTGCGCTCGGCCCCCGGTCTGGTCGAGGTCGACGTGGGCGACTGGACCGAGAAGCCCTTGGCCCGCCTCAACCGCGCACCGCAGTGGCCGACGGTGCAGCGCTGGCCAACGGGGTTCCGCTTCCCCGGCGGCGAGTCCTTCGCCGAGATGTCCGTCCGAGCCATGGACGCCGTGCTCGGCCTGGTGGCCGACCACCCGGGCCAGACCATCGTCGCCGTCTCTCACGCCGACCCGATCAAGGCCATCGTGGCGGCCGCGGCCGGCGTGCCCCTCGATCTGATGCAGCGCCTCGTGATCTCGCCGTGCTCGGTCTCCGCTCTCCTGTTCACGGCGGGCGGGCCCGTGGTGCTGTGCGTGAATTCGATCGGTTCCCTCGACGAGCTGGCCGTCTCGTGAACAGGGGCGGGCGGTGAGTGACCAGCACGACTTCGACGCGCCGGACCACTGCACGGTCGGGGTCATCGGCGAGGTGGGGAACCGCCTCTTCCTCTTCTACTGCCGCCAAGGCCTGGCTGAGACCACGGTCAAGGTCGAGAAGCAGCAGGTCTCCGTCCTGGCCAGCTACCTGGGTCGCATCGTCAAGGAGCTGGGCCGCCCCGGGCACCTCCCCGAGGACCTGGCCTTCTACGGGACCGAGGAGTTCGAGTGGGTGGTCGGGACCATCGGCGTCTCCTACGACGAAGAGATCGACCGGGTCATCATCGTGCTCGAGGAGGCCGGCGGCGAGGACCTGGAGGACCTGGAGGACCTGGAGGACCTGGAGCGCGGGAACGTGCTGCGGGTCGCGCTGACGCGCGAGCAGGCGGCCGCCTTCGCCATCCATGCCACCCGCTTGGTCGAGGCCGGCCGCCCGCCGTGCCCGCTGTGCTCGCTCCCGTTGGACCCGGCCGGGCACGACTGCCCCCGCACCAACGGGCACCGTCCGCCGGCGACCTGACTGCAGTGGCGGACGTCTCGGCCGAGCGCATCCTCATTGAGGGTGACATGGAGGTGCACGGGCGCATCGCCGGCAGCTCGAACGCCACCTTGCTCGTCACGTGCCGGCTCGAGGGTCACGAGCTGCTCGCCGTGTACAAGCCGGCCCGGGGTGAGCGGCCGCTGTGGGACTTCCCCGGCGGCCTGTTCCGGCGCGAGGTCGGGGCCTACGTGCTGTCCGAGTTCCTCGGATGGAGCCTCGTCCCCGAGACCGTGATCCGCGAGGAGGGGCCCTTCGGGCCCGGATCGGTGCAGCGCTACGTAGAAGAGGACGGGACGTCGCATTACTTCACGCTGCGCGACGAGCCGCGGTGGCACCCGCTGTTGATGAAGCTCTGCGCGTTCGACGTTGTGGCCAACAACGCCGACCGCAAGAGCGGCCACGTGCTGCTGGCCGAGGACCGGCTGTGGGCCATCGACAACGGGCTGTGCTTCAACCGCCACGACAAGCTGCGCACGGTCATCTGGGACTTCGGCGGCGTGCCGCTCGCGCCCGACGTCCTCGAGGACCTGGGACGGATCGAGCGGGCGGGCCTGCCACCGTCCTTGTGCGACCTGCTCGCGCCCGACGAGGCAACGGCCACCCTCGAGCGGACGTTGGCTCTGTTGGCGGAGCGGGCGCTGCCCGAGCTGGTCGACGACGGGGAGTGGCCGCCCTACCCCTGGCCATTGGTCTGAGGAAGGGGCTGGTCCAGAGGCCCGAACATCCTGCTCAGGACCTTGTGACTGGCCTCCACTAGAAATACACGCGGATTCAGTGTAATTATAGCTTCACTATCTCTTGTCAGGTAGGCCATTACCCGCTCTTGTCCGGTAGGCCATTACCCGCGGATCGGAGACCCCGCCTCATGTCGCTCGACCCCTACATCGTCATCGGAAGCGCCTTCGTCGGGTTCCTCGTGGGCATGACGGGGGCCGGGGGCGGCGCGTTGATGACCCCGATGCTGATCCTCCTCTTCGGCGTGAAGCCGACGACGGCGATCTCGAGCGACCTGGTCGCCGCGGTGCTGATGCGCCCCGTGGGCGCCGTGGTGCACATGACGAAGCGGACCGTCAATTACTCGTTGGTCGGATGGATGGTGCTCGGCTCGGTCCCGGCGGCCCTCTTCGGCTCCTACGCACTGCACCTGCTCGGCAATTCGAAGGGTGCGGAGAAGGATGTGCAGGTCGTGCTCGGCGCAGCCCTCCTCATCGGGGCGGCCGCCATGGTCGTGCGCGTCCTCCTGGACCGGCGTTCGGGCCACCGCCGTCAGGGGGTCATCGGCGACGTCGCCGTCCGGCCACTCCCGACCGTCGCCATCGGGGTGATCGGAGGCTTCGTGGTGGGGATGACCTCGGTGGGATCGGGCTCGTTGATGATCGTGCTGCTGCTGTTCCTCTACCCGGTGATCGGAGCGAACCAGCTCGTCGGCACCGACCTGACGCAAGCGGTCCCCCTCACGATCGCCGCGGCCCTCGGCGCGCTCGGCTTTCGGCCACGTCTCGTTCGGCGTCACCGCTTCGATCATCGTGGGCAGCGTGCCCGCCGTGTTGGTCGGATCGCTCATCTCCTCGCGGGCGCCTGACAGGTACATCCGCCCTGTCATCACGTTCGTGATCTTCGCCTCGGGCCTCAAGTACGTCGGCCTGAGCACGACGGCTCTCGGCTGGACGCTCGGATTCGTACTCCTGGCAGCCGCAGTGTTCTGGCTCGCCTACGTCCGGCCGTGGCAAGACGGCGTGCGAACCCTGCCCTGGCAGCACCCGGATGCGGACCGTGATCGCGACCTCGAGGTGATAGGCGACGTGCAGCTCAGCGAGGCAGGCTCGTCCCCCTGACTGTTCGGGCCCCGTCCGGGAACCCCGTGACCATCACGGAATGCGGTAACCCATCGCCCGCAACTGATTGATCACCTGGTCAGCCACGACGGACCCCCCGCCCGTGGTGAGGTGGGTCCCGTCGGGGGGGCGCACGTTGACGACCTGCCCGGCCGCGTTGGTGACGAAGGCGGTGTAGCCGCCTTGGGGCGTGCCCAGCGTCTTGTCGGTGCTGAGGAACACCACCGGCGGCTTGGCCGACGCCGCCTGCTGCTGGACCACAGTGTTGACGTCCTGCATCTGTGCGTTGAGGGTCGGGTTCTGCATCGGCGGCATCCCCACCCAGATCACGGTGGACCCGCTGCCGTTGGCAACGCGCATGAACCGCGCCACCCGCTGCGCGTAGAGCGTGTTCCACTGGGGTGAGCCGTACGGCACGTCGGGCGGGCCGACGAAGTCCTGGGCGTCGTTGCCGCCGATCATCATCACAACGACCTGGGGGTTCACCTTCTTGATGTCCGACTCCAGTTCGGCCGGCCAGTCGAAATAGTCGGGCCGCGTGAGACCCGTGCTCTCGCGCGCGTCGAGTGCCGCGTTGACGACGCCCGTCCCGGCCAGATCGGACTGCAACGGGCCTCCCAGGTCGAGACCGATGGAGTCGCCGACGATCAGGACGCGCAGGGGCTGGGCCGCCGTCGGCCTCTTGGGGTTCCCTGGGGCCGTGGTCGGCGTGGTCGACGTGACCCCACCCGACTGCGTCGCACCGCCGGGACCGCCGCCGACCTTCGCCGCCTCGCCCGTGGACCCCGAGGAGGTCAGGCCGACCGTCCCCCCGGGCAGCCGGTCGGTCCTGCCAGTGGCCGAAACGATCCGCGACAGCTGCAACCCGCGGCTGAGGAATGCCACCGGTCCGGTGATGTCCATGCTCACCGTGCGGCGAACGCCGACCGGCGAGACCTGGGCGTCGTGCTGCAGCGTCGGGGCGAAAAGCACGAACCACAGCGCGACCGCTGCGGCTCCCAGCCCGAGGACGCGCGTCCAGCGGGCCCTCTGACGGCCATCGGGTGGGGCGGGCAGCTCAGCATGCGCGTGCGACTGCCATTCGTCGTAGGTCTCCCAGTCAACCGGGTGCGGCGGGGTACGGCTGCTCGCCGAACGACCGCCCGTCATGCGGAGCCCGGCCATCAGAAGCGGTAGTAGATGAAGGGCGCGACGCCCACCGGACCGAACGTGGTGACTCCGAGCAGCGCGACGCCGAGGATCCCCACCTGCACCATCGCCCGCTGCCGGGAGAAGGCGGCCTGCAGGCGGGAGACCGCGTCGCTCGGCACGTACTGGAGGGCGATGGTGCCGAGCACGACGACGATCAGCAACGGCGTCACCAGCGGGGACGGAGAACCCCAGCCGGTGAGCACGCGCCCGAGCACGCCGAAGGCCTGCGACAGCCCGGCGGCGTTGAAGAACACCCACCCGAGGCACACGAACTGGAAGGTGACGAAGCGCTGTACCCAGTCGCGCACCGGTCCCTCGGCGACCGCGGGGAGTCCCCTGCGGACCCGGCTGGCCCGCCGCAGGTGGCCGACACTCTGCCCGACCCCCTGGAGGACGCCCCAGGCCACGAAGGTCCAGGCCGCACCGTGCCAGAGCCCCCCCAGCACCATGGTCATCATGATGTTGCGCACGGTCTGCCCCTGACCGCCGGAGCTCCCCCCGAGCGGGATGTAGAGGTAGTCGCGCAGCCAGCGCGACAACGTCATGTGCCAGCGGCGCCAGAAGTCCTGGAGGTTGCGCGCGGTGTAGGGCGCGTCGAAGTTCTGCGGGAAGCGGAAGCCCAACAGGAGCGCCAGCCCGATGGCGATGTCCGTGTAGCCGCTGAAGTCGCAGTAGATCTGGACCGCGTACCCCCAGGCGGCGAAGATCGCCTCCGGCGCCGAGTGCTGGCTGGGCGACGTGAAGACCGGCTGCACGATCGCGCTCGAGACGTAGGAGGAGATGACGACCTTCTTGAAGAGTCCGGCCAGGATCAGCCAGAACGCCCGGGAGTAGTCGATGGCCTCGGGGTCCCGGCGGCGGCGGATCTGAGGGAGGAGCTCCCCGCCGCGCACGATGGGGCCGGCCAGCAGGTGGGGGAAGAAGGAGATGTACACGGCGAAGTCCAGCGGCTTCGCCGGCTCGAGCTCCCGGCGGTAGACGTCGACGACGTAGCTGATCGCCATGAAGGTGAAGAACGAGATCGCGATGGGCAGTCCCACCTCCAAGAGGGGGACGGCCCGCCCCAGGCCCAAGACGTGCGAGACGTTGTCCAGGTTGACCGAGACGAACCCGTAGTACTTGAACCAGCCCAGGATCCCGAGCAGCACGGCCACGGTGACGCCCATGGCGACGCGGCGGGCGGGATCGTCACGCGTGGTGGCCACCCAGAGGCCGCCGGCGTACGCCACCGCGGTGGTCGCCAACAGAAGCAGGCAGTAGCTCCAGCCCACCCAGCCGTAGAACACGTAGCTGAGGACGAGCATGGCGAGCTTCCACCAGCCCGCATGGGGGTTGAGCAGCCAATTCACCGTGAAGGCCACGGCGAAGAAGATGGCGAAGTCGATCGTGGGGAAGAGCATCGGCAGCGGAGGAGGCTTCCCCCGAATGTACTGCCGGCGGTATGGCGCGGACGCGCACGCCCGACATGGCGCGGATGCGACGGCCGGCCATGGCGCGGGACGGGTGCTCACGAACCCGCCTGGCCCCGCTCCTCCGCTGGTGAGACGTGAGTCCGCCGGGCGCACCGAACGCGCGCCGGGCGGACGGGCTCAGCCCTTGGCCTTGAGCGCCTCGATGAGCGCCGGCAGCACCTTGTGGACGTCGCCGACGATGCCGAGGTCGGCCACCGAGAAGATCGGCGCCTCGGAGTCCTTGTTGACGGCGACGATGTTCTTCGAGCCCTTCATCCCCACGAGGTGCTGGGTGGCTCCGGAGATCCCACAGGCCAGGTAGACAGTCGGCTTCACCGTCTTGCCGGTCTGGCCAACCTGGTGCGAGTAGGGCACCCAGCCGGCGTCGACGATGGCCCGGCTGGCGCCGGCGGCACCGTGCAGCAACTTGGCCAGCTCCTCGATGAGCGCGTAGTTGCCCGCCTCGCCCAGGCCGCGGCCGCCCGAGACGACCACGGGGGCCTCGTCGAGCTTGGGCCCACTGCGCTCCTCCAGGTGGCGCTCGACGACCTTGGCGGTGTTGGTGGCCGCCACGTCGGGGACCGGGATGGCGGTGACCGCTGCCGCGGCGCCACCCGAGGGCTCGGCGGCGAACGACTTGGCCCGGATCACGAAGAGGCCGGGGCCCTCACCGGTGAAGCGTGCCGTGACGATGTGGCTCCCGCCGAACACGGGGTGCTGGCTGGCCAACCCGTCGCCGGACTCGACGAGGCCGGTCACGTTCGTCAGGACCGGGCGGTCGAGCTTGGCCGAGAGCCGCCCCGCGATGTCGCGGCCCTCGTAGGTGGCCGGGAACAGGATCACGCCGGGCGCGTTGCCGCCCTCGATCAGTGCAGCCAGCGCGGCCGCCACGGGCACGCCGGGCAGCGCGCCGCCCAGGTCGCCGACGTCGTAGACCGTCGTGGCGCCGTGCTCGCCGAGGGGACCGGCCAGCGAGGCCACGTCGGGGCCCCAGGCCACGGCCTCGACGGTCGAGCTGACCGAGCGCGCCTCGGTCAACAGCTCGAGCGTGACGGGGGTGGGCCCGCCGCCGTCGGCCACCTCGGCCAGCACCCAGATCTTGTCGATCGCCATCTCAGACCACCTTCAGCTGCTCGAGGAAGGCGACGATCCGCTGCGCGCCGTCGCCTTCGTCCACCACGATCTCGCCCGCTCCACGGGCCTCCGCCTCGGAGACGTCGGTGATCTCCTGGCGCCCGCCGGCCACGCCGACCTGCGACGGGTCGATGCCCAGGTCGGCCACCGTCAGGTTGTCGACTGGCTTCGACTTCGCCGCCATGATCCCCTTGAAGGAGGGATAGCGCGGCTCGACCACGCCCGCGGTGACGGTCACCACAGCCGGCAGCGGGCACACGACCTCGTCGTAGCCCGCCTCGGTCTGGCGCTCGACCTTCACCGACGTGCCGTCGACGGTGATGGCCTTGGCGAAGGTCACCGACGGCAAACCCATGAGCTCGGCCACCTGCACCGGGAGGGTGCCCGTGTACCCGTCGGTCGACTCGGTCGCCATCACGACCAGGTCCGGGTTGGCCCGGGCGATGGCAGCGGCGAGCACCTTGGCCGTCCCGAGCGCGTCGCTCCCGGCGAGCGCGTCGTCACTGACCAAGATGGCCTTGGCCGCGCCCATGGCCAGGCCGGTGCGCAGCCCGGAGGTCTCGCCTCCCGGCGCCATCGAGACCAGCGTGACCTCGTCGCCCTCGCCCGACGCGAGCTGGAGGGCCATTTCGACCCCGTAGTTGTCGGAGTCGTCCATGATGAGCTTGCCTGACCGGTCCAAGGTGTTGGTGCCCGGGTTGAGCGACCCGGGTGCGGCCGGGTCGGGGATCTGCTTGACGCACACGACGACGTTCATGGCCGTCCATCTTTGTGGACCCGGGCGGTGCGCCGCCATTCGGCCCGGTCAGCGAGGCGCCCATGTGCGGCCGGGCGGGTGCGCAGGGCGTCAGGCCCTCCCCCGGCGTGCGACCGCCAGCGCATCGTGCAGGCGGTCGGTGATCACGGCGTCCACCCCCACCTCGACCATGTGCGCCAGGTCGGCCGCGGCGTTCACCGTCCACGCATTGACCAGCATGGCGCGCTCGGTGCGCCCACCGCACCAGCCGCTCGTCCACCATCGTCACGAAGGGATGCACGGCCCCAAACCCTGACGCCGCGGCGTCGGCCAGGGACTGCTCGGGGTCGTCGACCAGGAACCACAGCGCCCCGAGCGGCAGCCGGCTGTCGGCCGCCTGCACCGCCAGGAGGGTGCTGACCTGGAAGGACGACACGATGACCTGCCGCGTCCAGCCGGCGTCCTCGATCGCCGCCGCGGTGAGCGCCGCCACGGCCTCCCCGGCGTCCCAGCCCGGTTCGCCCGGGTCGTTCTTGATCTCGACGTTGACGACCATGCCCTCGCACACCGCCAGGGCCTCGGCCAGGAGGGGCACGTGCGCCGGCAGGTCGTTGACACCTGCTTGGGCGATCGCCCCCACGCCGGGCAGCTCGGCGTCGTGGTGCACCACGAGCGCGCCGTCGGCGGTCAGGCGGACGTCGAGCTCGACCCCGTCGGCCCCCAGGCGACGGGCCTCGGCGAAGGCGTCGAGCGTGTTCTCGAGGAACCCCTCGGTGCAACCCCTATGGGCAAAGACGGCAGTCACACGTCACCGCCCGGCACCGGGCACCACGCTCACAATTCTCACGTTTCCTGCCATTTCAGGCCCGAATTATTCACGAAAAACTCCTTGCCGGTCCCAAGAATGACCGTTACCCTCTCTGCGTTAACCCGCTCTTCACTGACGGACACCTTTCGGATCCGATCATGTGAAAAAGATCACAATGCTGGTGGAGGCTCATCCCGATGGCTCTCATGTGGAACCGGACTGTCGACTGGGACACGGACGACTGGCGGCGCGCGGCGGCATGCCGCAACACGGAACCCGACCTCTTCTTCCCGGTCGGGACGACCGGTCCTGCGGTCGACCAGATCGACGCGGCCAAGCGCGTCTGCCGGTCCTGTGACGCCGTCGAGCCGTGCCTCGACTTCGCGCTGGCCACCAACCAGGAGTCCGGCGTCTGGGGCGGCACGTCCGAAGAAGAGCGCCGGAAGCTGCGCAAGGCGTGGCTGGCGGCGCGCCGCTCGCAGCGCGCCGCGTTCTGACCGACAGGGCCGCCTGACCGACGAGGCTCAACGGGGAGCCCGCACGGGCACCGAGATCGCCACGCGTGTGCCGCCTCCCTCCGATGCCGGCCGTCGGTGCATCGAGATGGTCCCCTCGAGCTGACTGACGACGAGGTCGCGCACGATCGAGAGCCCGAGGCTCGTCGTCCGCTCGATTTCGAACTCCTCGGGCAGACCCAGACCGTCGTCGCACACCTCGACGTCCAACGCGGCGTCGTGGTGCGACAGGCGTAGGTCGACGTGACCCAGTGGCGGTGGCACACGTCGGGGGCTCGCCCCTCCATCCGCTCCGCTCGCACCCCGCTCGGGCCCCATCAAGTTCTCGGGGTCGAACGCGTGCTCGACCGCGTTCTGGAGCAGCTCGGCCACCGTCACGGCCAACGGCGTGGCCACTTCGGCCGACACCTCGCCGAGGTCCCCGTGGACGGTGATCTCAATGGGCTGGGACGACACCACTGAGTCCTCGGCCATTTGCACCAGCGAGCTGACGATCTCGGCGAAGGGAACCTGGTCGCTCGGATCACGCGAGAGGATCTCGTGGACCAGGGCGATGGAGCGGACCCGGCGTTCCGCCTCGTGCAGTGCCACGCGTGCGGAGCGGTCGCCCACCCGGCGGGCTTGGAGGCGCAGCAGCGACGAGATCGTCTGGAGGTTGTTCTTGACCCGGTGGTGCACCTCACGGATGGCGGCGTCCTTCGAGAGAAGCAACCGGTCGAGGCGGCGTACGTCGGTGACGTCGCGCAGGAGGATCATCGCACCGGTGACCACGCCGTGTGACAGCAGCGGGATGCAATGGACGAGCACCATGACGTCGGGCCGGCGCTCGACCTCCTCGACGACGGGCCGCCCGGTGGCCAGTGCCCACTCCACGGCGGACTCCTCGATGTCGAGGTCCCCGAAGCGCCGACCCTCGGGCTGCGTGTAGATGCCCATGCGGTGGAAGGCGTTGAGCGCGTTGGGAGATGCGAACTCGACCCGGCCGTCGGAATCGACCACCACCACGCCGTCGCCGACGCGCGGTGCCTCCTCGGTACCCACGTCCTCGTCGGGGAACGGGAAGGCCGACTGGGCCACCATGTCGGCCAGGCGCTCGAACACGTCGAGGTAGGTCCGTTCGTACATGGAGGTCGGGCCCTTGAGCGGCGCGAGCGACACACGGAGGAGCACGGCGATGATGCGTCCCCCGAAGCGCACGGGGATGTTCTCGACGGGAACCTGCTCGCCGAGCACCGGGTGGTGGATGCTGCCCCGCACTATCTCGCCCGAATGCAGGCAGCGCGCGGCCAGGCTCCACTGGGACTCGTTGACCGTCTGACCGACCAGGTCCTGGTCGACCAGGGTGGGCCGGTTGGTCGGGCGCATCTGCCCGAGCACCACCAGCTCGGGATCCTCCTCGGCCCGGCGCGCCGATGCCGTGTCGGGTGGGGCCTCGTCGCCGGGCCCCGGGACCACGGGGACCAGCAGCAGAAGGTCGGAGAAGGAGAGGTCGGCCAGGACGCTCCAGCTGCCCAGGAGGCGCTGGAGGTGCTCGAGCTCCTCGGGCTTGAGCCCGGTGTGGCTCTCGGCGAGCTCGGCGGGCGTCGGCATCAGCCGGCCCCCCGCTCGTCTGCCACCCCGGCCGGGCTCCTCGACACGGCGATGGCACGGGGCCGGCGCTCCCGGTAACCCTGCAGGGTCCCCACCCCCACCGACCCGAGGACGGCGCGCAGGTCGTCGGCCCGGAACGCCACGTGGTCGAGGTGGTGGGCGTCCGACGCCGTCGTGAGGGGAACGCCACGGGCCACCAGGCGCTCGAGCAACCCGGCCGACGGATACTGCTCCCCGACCGGCTTGCGCCAGCCCGACGACGACACCTCGGCCGCCATGCCCGACGTCTCCGCCGCCTCGGCGATCCGGTCCCACCATTCGGTCGGCGCATCGGGCACGTGGCCCGCCACTTTGATCAGGTCTGGGTGGGCGAGAACGTCGCACGCACCCGAGGCCGCGAGCTCCTCCATGGCCAGGGTGTACGCGTCCCAACAATCGTCGACCTCATGGGCCGACCACTCGGCCATCGAGACCGGGTCGTCGAGGTCGTCGAAGCGCCACCCACCGACCCAGTGCACTGCGCCCAGCAGGACGTCGAAGGGATACTCGGCCAGCAGGCCGGCCACGGTGTCCATACGACCCTCGTAGAAGTCGACCTCGAGGCCGATGACCACGGGGAGGCCGGCGTCGCGGGCCTCTTGCGCGCAGGCCACGTAGGCGTCGAGATCGACGGTGGCGTGGTACTTCCAGTACTCCGCCATGGACTCGGCCAGCACCGGCGGGATCCGCTCGTCGTCCCAGAAGCCGCTCAGGAGGGCGTCGGCCTGGCGGAAGCGGAAGAGGTGTTCGGTCAGTGCCAGCTCGGTGACCCCGGCTGCCTGCGCCCGCTCGCAGTACTCGGCCAGCTGCTCCACGCGCAGCGGCGTGTCGTGTTCGTGGTGGGGCCACAGGTGGAGGTGGTAGTCGAGCACCCGGCGGCCTTCCCTAGGTGGCCCGGCGGATCAGCGTCACGCCATCGCGGATGGTGGTGAGGACGCACACCGAGCGCGGGTCGCCCACCACCTTGTCGTTGAAGGCGCGCAACGCCAGTGCCCCTTCGTGCGGGTCAGCATGGGAGGGCAGGACGCCCCCGCCCTGGAGCGTGTTGTCCACCACGATCACGCCGTGGTCGGCCAGCTTCGGCAACACCGCCTCGTAGTAGGCGTCGTAAGAGACCTTGTCGGCGTCGATGAACACGAGGTCAAAGGGGCCCTGCAGCTCCTCGAGGGAGCGCAGCGCCGGGCCCTCGATCACGCTGATGCAGCTCTCGAGCCCGGCCGCGGCGATGTTGCCTCGCGCCACCGTGGCGTGGTGCGGGTCGACCTCGAGCGAGACGATCGAGCCTCCCTTTGGCAGCCCGGCCGCCATGGCGATGGCCGAGTAGCCGGTGAAGGTACCGATCTCGAGGACCCGGGTGGCCTGGGTGGCGAACACCAGGATCTCGAGGAACCGACCCTCTTGGCGCCCCACCATCATCCCCCAGGCGGTGAAGTCCTCCTTGGTGGAGGCATCCACCGACTCGAGGTGGCCGGGCGGCGGTGTCGTGTGGGCGTCCGCGTACTCGAGCACCTCGGGGTCGACCAAGTGGGCCATGGCACCGATGGTACGCCCCGCGGAGCTAGGCCCAGACCTGCGCGCCCAGGCGGAGGAGCCCGCTCATGTCGTAGATGTCCGCGTCATAGAAGGGAACCGTCACCAGCACGTCGGGCGCCCCCCGCAGCTCGGCCTGCTGCTCGGCCTCGCGGCGGGCCACCACGCCGAAGTTGAGGAAGCTCTCGGCCACCTCGCGCACGACCCGCGCCGCCACCACGGGGTCGTCGGTGAGGCCCTCGGCCAGGTCGGCTGCCCGGCTCTCCATGGACTGGGCCAACTTGTCGGCCACCGGGTCGCGCAGGTACTCGGGCAGCACCTTGTTCAGCACGACCGCCCCCAGGTGCAGCGAGCGCGCCGTCAGCTCGGCGGAGAAGAACTCCGCTTCGCGCACCGGGGTGGCCTCGAGGGTCGAGACGACCATGAACGTGGTGCGGCGGTCCGAGAGCAGGCGGGTCACGGCCTCGGCGCGCTCGACGAAGCCGGTGTACATGGACTGGAAGAGGATGAAGAACTCCGAGATGTCGGCCAGGAACTGCGTGCCGAGGATGCGGTCCGCCACCTGGTAGAAGGGCCGCGACGCCACGTTCACCAGCCGAGAGCGGTAGGGCACGATCAGCCACCGCAGCAGCCGCGACGAGAAGAATTCGGCCATGCGCTGCGGCGCATCGAGGAAGTCGAGGGCGTTTCGGGTCGGCGGCGTATCCACGACGATCAGGTCATAGGCGCCAGCCGAATGGATCTCGTAGAGCCGCTCCATGGCGATGTAGTCGTGGGACTGCACGAAGCGGCCCGAGATGTTCTGGTACAGCGGGTTGGCCAGGATCTGCGCACGCGTCTCCGCGTCGGGGGCGTGCGTCCTGATGAGGTCGTCCCAACTCTGCTTGGTGTCGAGCATGGCCGCCCACAGCTCGCCCCTCGGGTGGGCGCCCACGGCGGTGAACACCTCGTCGGGGATCCGCACCTCCTCGTTCCCGATGCCCTTGAGCCCGAGCGCGTCGGCCAGCCGGCGCGCTGGATCCACCGTGAGCACGAGGACCCGGCCGCCCTGCTCGACCACAGCGGTGGCGGCCAGCGCGGCGGCCGTCGTCGTCTTGCCCACCCCGCCCGGGCCGCACGCGATCACGATGTCCTTGGCCGCCAGCAGTTGGGCCACCGTCTTGGGAACCGGGGCGGGGACGGGAGTCACAGGCCGAGCTCCTCGCCGAGCGCATGCGCCACCTGGCGCGTCGTGCGGGCCCCGAAGCTGCGGGCGAACAGGTATGGGAGGAGCAGCACCGGAAGGTCCTCGGCCAGCCCGGCCTGCAGGCGCTGCAGGTGGGTCGAGCGGGTGCGCCGCAGGGTCACGGCGAGGCGGGCCGCCTCGAGCACCGGGGTCACGTCGCCGCCGGCGCGAGCGGAGAGCGCGCGCTCGGTCTCGGGTTGGCGCAGCAGCTCGAAGATCTCCTCCTCGCGCTGACCGAAGAGCTCGGGCAGGACGCGGTTGACCACCACGGCGGACATGCGCACCGTCGTCTCCTCGCGCACCCGCTGCTCGAGCTCGAGGGTCTCGCTGACGGGCATCTCCTCGGGCGTGCACACCGCCACCAACCCCGTCTGGCTCGGGTCGGACAGGATGTCGAGCATCCAGTCGGTCTGGCCGCGGATCAGGCCGACCTTGACCAGGTCGTTGATCGCCTGCGGCGCGGCGAGCTGGCCCACGATATGGCCGCTGGCCGGCGCGTCCACCACGACCAGGTCGTAGTGGCGCTCGCGCACCTCGTAGCAGAACTTGCCTACGGTGAGGATCTCGCGCACGCCCGGCGCGGCGGTGGCGACGAAGTCGAACGCCTTGGCCAGCGGACCGATGCGCCCTATCACCGGGATTCGCAGGTGCAATTTGAGGTACTCGCGCAGCGACGCCTCGGTGTCCATCGACATGGACCAGATCCCTGGCGCGATCTCGCGCGGGGTGAAGTCCGTCGGTGGGGCCTCGAAGAGCGACGTGACGTCGCCCTTGGCGTCGACCTCGCACACCAGGACCCGCTTGCCGTGCTCCGCGGCCAGCTGAGCCAGGCCGGCGGCGACCGTGGTCTTGCCCACGCCCCCCTTGCCGGTGACGAACACCAGGCGCAGGTCGAGCAGCGGCGGGGCCCCCGCCACGCTCATGGCCGGCGCGCCCACCCCGTCACGGGCGTCCTCAGGGGGCGCCGAACCCGACGCGGCGCTCCCCCGCCGGTGCGCCGACCTCGACGTAGGCGATCTTCACGACGGGGATGCCCACCCGCCGGCCCTTGCGGTCGGTGAGCCAGAGGACCCCGTCGCCGGTCTTGAGAAGCTTCTCGATGTCCGCCACGACAGTGTCGCGGTCGGCGTCGTCGGGCATCTCCACCTCGAGCTCCTTGGGGGTGTGGGTGATGCCGATGCGCACGTCCACCTGGTCTCGCTCCTCTCACGGCCGCCGGGTCCGGGCCGGGCGGCTCGTCCCCTGGGCCACCTGGACGTTACAGGGACGCGGCAGACTGCAGGACGATGACACCGGGTGGGACGCAGGGACCGACCGAGCGCAACCTGCGCTGGGCGGCGACGATGGCCGGGTACTCAGGCCCGGTCCGCCTGGCCCACGCCGATTCGCACGCCCGCATCGGCACCGCCGGTCGTCCCGGTGCCCGGCCCGGTACGGGGGTGCCCGACCGCCTGACCATGCCCTGCGACCGGGAGGAGCGTGAGGAGCTCGAGGACTCGCTCCTGGCCCCGGGCGCCACCCGGGCGTCGGGGGCCGGGGTCCGGACCCGCCCCGAGGATCCGGACCCCTGGCGGACCTGCTTCGAGCGCGACCGCGACCGGATCCTGCACGCCACCTCCTTCCGCCGGCTGGCCGGCAAGACCCAGGTCTTCGTGTTCCCCGAAGATCACATGCGGACCCGGCTCACGCACGCCCTCGAGGTGGCGCAGGTGGCCACGGCCATCGCGCGCGCCTGTCGCCTCAACGTCGCCCTCACCGAGGCCATCGCACTGGGGCACGACTGCGGGCACGGGCCGGGCGGGCACGCCAGTGAGGACGCCCTCGACCCCTACCTCCCTGAAGGCTTCGACCACGCGCCGTGGGGCGCCCTGGTCTCCCTGGCCCACCTCAACCTGTGCGCCGAGACGCTCGACGGCGTGGCCAACCACAGCTGGTCGCGGCCCGCCCCCGCCACTGCGGAGGGAGAGGTGGTGAGCTGGGCCGACCGCATCGCCTACGTCTGTCACGACTGGGAGGACGCCGTCTGGTCGGGCGTCGTCGCCCCCCACCAGCTGCCTGGTGCGGTGCGTGAGCGCTGCGGTGAGCGGCGCAGCCAGCAGCTCGGCGCCTTCATCACCGG
Source organism: uncultured Acidimicrobiaceae bacterium (assembly GCA_963781955.1). GTDB lineage: Bacteria > Actinomycetota > Acidimicrobiia > Acidimicrobiales > RAAP-2 > Bog-473. The sequence goes on along the minus strand of CAWAHU010000001.1, from coordinate 236,012 downwards.
CGTCGTCTCGGCCACGATGCGGACCGGCCAGGTCGGCATGGAGGAGGAGTGCGCCGAAGCGCTGGCCGCCTTCCGATCCTGCAACTACCAACGCATCTACCTGCGAGAGGCCTCCCTGCGGCAGGGCGAGGCCGTGGTGGGCGTGCTGCGCGCCCTGGTGGAGCACTTCGCGGACCGGCCCCACCTCATCGCGGAGCAGGACGGCCCCGGCGAGGCCGACGTGGTGGCAGGCAGCTCCGAGGCCGTGCGGGCGGCCGTCACCTACGTGGCCGGCATGACCGACCGCTATGCCTTCCGGTCCGCCGTGGCCGCCCTCGGGTGGGACCCGGCCAAGCTGCCCGTCGGCGTCGACGGCTGAGCCGGGCCCCGCTCAGCCCGGCGGGTCCCCGAAGGAGGGTGGTCGCTTCCCGGTCAGCGCCGCCACCCCTTCGGCGAAGTCCGGACCCCGCATCATCTCGGCCATCAGTGCGCCGGCGTCGCGCACCGACGAGGCCGCGTCGCCGTGGAGGTCCCGGTAGATCTGCAGCTTCGTGGCGGCCAGGGAGGACGGGGCGATCTCGCCGGCCAGGGTGGCGGCGTAGGCGTAGGTGAAGGGCAGCAGTTCGCCGGGCGGCAGGACACGGTTGACCAGCCCGAGCTGCTCGGCCTCCTCGGCCAGCACCACCCGACTCGAGAGGAGGAGGTCGGCGGCGCGGGTCACCCCGACCAGGCGCGGCATCAGCCACGACAGCCCGTACTCCGCCGGCAGTCCCAGGCGCCCGTGCGAGGTGGTGAACTTGGCCCCGTGGGCCGCGAAGCGCAGGTCGCAGTAGCAGGCCAGCACCAGGCCCACCCCGGCGGCCGGGCCGTTGACGGCCGCGATGATGGGCTTGGGGATGCCGAACTGGCACGCGAAGTCGGCGTCGAACTCGGGCCGCACGCCGTACCCGGGCATGGCCACCTCGTCGCCCAGCCCAGGGTCGTACTGCCCGCGTGCGACGTGGCCCTCGAGCGCCTGCGAGTCGGCACCGGCGCAGAAGCCCCGCCCAGCCCCGGTGACGACGATGACCCGGACGGCCGGGTCGTCGGCCGCACGCTGCAAACACCAGCGGTACTCGGCGTGCATGCGGCCGGTCCAGGCATTCAACCGTTCGGGCCGGTGCAGCGTCACCGTGGCCACCCGGTCGCGCACCTCGTAACGGGTGACCTTCAGGTCCGCTTGCTCCATCGACGCCCGCCCTCAGTCCAACGTGACGTAGCGGGCCTGGTGCCAGGTCCCCGCTTCCGCCGCCTGCTCGAGCTCGACCTGCAGCGGGTGCCCGTCGAGGGCCCGCTGGGAGGCGGCCGCGGCCTCCTCGGTGGCCCACAGCGTCACCACCAGCCACTCGCCACCGTGCCGCGCCGTCGTCCGCCGAAGGAAGCCAGGCCGGTTCGGCACCATCTCGGTCTGAATCCGGCGGTCGAGCGCGAGGAAGGCGTCGTCGCCGACCCCCTCGGCCAGCCGGAAGGTCGTGATCTCGACGATCGACACGGATCAGGCCTGCACAAGCATCACCGGATTGCCCTCGGGGTCGGTGATTGCCGCCAGGGTGGGTCCTCCGGGGACGTCGAAGGGCTCGGCCACCACCGTGGCTCCGAGGTCGACCGAGCGACGGAGCGACGCGCCGAGGTCGGCCACCTGGACGTAGAGCGTGACCCGAGGTTGCCCGCCGGCGCGGATGTGGCCGCCCGGCCCGGGCTCGGGACCCCCGATCCCGGCCGGGATCTCCATGATCGGGCCGTTCCCGATCTTCCAATTGAAGAGGCCGGCGTAGAAAGCCCGCTGCCGCTCGGGGTCCGCTGCCTCGATCTCCCAGTGCACCACCGGCCGAGCCCAGTCCTGCACGGCGCCACCTCCCTCTGCGACCGTCCACAGTACCGCCGCGCCGGCCCGCCGACCCGGGTGGCGTCACCGACGAATTCCGCGCCTCGGCGATAGAGTCGTGAGCGGTGCCCGGACGTGGCGGGTCCGGCGAGGGGACGGTTGCACTGCACCACGACGGTGCGCGGCCGAGGAGGGATGCGAGTGAGCCGCTGGACCGAGGTCCTGACGAACGTGGCCGTGGCCGAGCTCGTCCTCCTGGCTGTCCTCACCGTGACCCAGTGGGCGCGCCACCGGATCCGCGGCGCCGGATGGGTGGCCCTCGCCTTCATCGTCCTGGGCGGGCTGTCGCTCGCGCTCAGGATCAACCCCGGGCTGGCCTCCGAACAGGACGCGTCCAAGCTGCTCCTGGCCTCGCTCCTCCTCGCGCCCTATTGCATGTTCCGGTTCGCCGCGACGTTCCGCACGCCGACTCCGGGCGTGCGTGTCGTCGCCTTCCTGCTCACCGCCGGCATGATCGCCTTCACCTTCGCCCTGCCGGAGATCCCTGAGCACGGCGCGGCGGGACCGGCCTCCTTCACCGCCTACCGGATCAGTTTCGTGGTGGTGTCCGTCCTCTTGTTCGGCTACGTGGCGGTCCGCCTGCTCGTGGGCTCACGCGGCCAGCCCGCCGTCGCCGCCTGGCGGATGCGGCTGCTCGCCGTGGGCCTCGTCGGCCTGGAGGTGCCCGTGGCCGTCGCCGCCCTGCGCGGCCACGGTGCGGCGGTCGACCTGGCTCTCAGGGCGGTGGCAGTCGCCGCAGGGGTGCTGCTGCTGGTGGCGCTGGTGGTCCCGGCCTTCGTACGGGTCTTCTCGGGCCGCCGCGAGGATGTGGACTTCCGGCAGGCCATGGGGCAACTGGTCGCGGCCGGGAGCTCCAAGGAGGTGTGCGACCGCCTCCTCCCGCGCGTGTGCGCCATGGTCGGCGCGTCCGAAGCGGCGCTCCTGGCCGCCGACGGGACCGTCGTGGCGCGCGAACCGCTGTGGACGGACAGTGAGCACCCCGACGTGTGGGCGGGTGACGGCGGGCGGCGGACCCGTGGCCGCTGCCTCGCCGTGCGCGCCCCCAGCGGCGCCTCGCACGTGCTGGCCGTCGAGATCAGCCCGTTCATGTCGTTCTTCGGCCGCGACGAGCTGCGTCAGCTCGATCAGCTGGCGGACATGGTGGGGCTCGCCATCGAGCGGTGCGACATGGCCGAGCAGCTGGCCTTCCAGGCCTCCCACGACGGGCTGACCGGCCTGGCCAACCGCACGCTGTTCCTCGACCGCCTCGAGGAGGCGCTGACCCATGTCGGGCGCCGCCGGTCCTCGCTGGCCGTGCTGTTCATCGACCTCGACCGCTTCAAGCTGGTCAACGACCGGGTGGACCACACGGCGGGCGACCAGCTGCTCAACGAGGTGGCCAGCCGCCTGATGGCCATGACCCGCGGCACCGACGTGGTGGCCCGCCTGGGGGGCGACGAGTTCGTCGCCTTCGCCGAGGTGGAACACGAGGCGGACGCACGCGACATGGCAGAGCGCATCCGCAAGGGCCTGGGCGCGCCGGTGACGATCGGCGAGGTCCGCATGGTGGTCACCGCCAGCATCGGGGTGGTGGTGACCACCGACGGCGCAACGACGTCGGCCGCGCTCCTGCGCGACGCGGACAACGCCATGTACGAGGCCAAGCGCGGCGGACGCGACCAGGTCGTGCTCTTCACGCGCAGCGCGCGCGACGCGGCCAACCGCCGGTGGGGCCTCACCGGCGTGCCCACTTCGCGCCTCAGCGCAGGGTGAGCTCCCGCCGGTAGACCCGGGCCGGGCCGAGTGCGGCCAGCTTGTCCGCGATGGCCCGGAAAGCCTGCGAGGTCTCTCCGTCGGGGTCCACGGCCGTGACCGGGCGGCCGTCGTCGCCGCCGAGGCGGACCGCGTTCACGAGCGGGACCTGGCCCAGGAGTGGGACGCCGAGGTCGTGCGCCAAAGTGGAGCCCCCGCCGGCGCCGAAAAGCTCGTAGCGGGTGCCGTCGTCGCCCGTGAACCAGCTCATGTTCTCGATGACGCCGCGGACAGAGAGCTTCAGGCGCCGGGCAGCGAAGGCGGAGCGCTGCGCCACGCGCTGCGCCGCGGGCTGAGGCGTGGTCACGACCACGATCTCGGCCTTCGACATCACCTCGGCCAGTGTCAATGCCACGTCGCCGGTGCCCGGCGGCATGTCGACGAGCACGAAGTCGGGCTCGCCCCAGTAGGCGTCGGTGAGGAACTGCTGGATCGCCTTGTGCAGCATGGGCCCGCGCCAGATCACCGGCTGGTCGTCGGGCACGAAGTACCCCATCGACAGGCACCGCACGCCGTACGCCGACGTGGGGATCACGATGTCTCCGATGATGACCGGGTCGTGGTCGGCGCCGAGCATCTTCGGCACCGAGAACCCGTAGACGTCGGCATCGAGCAGCCCGACCCGGTGGCCGGCCTGCGCCAGCGCGACCGCGAGGTTCACCGTCACCGTGGACTTGCCAACCCCGCCCTTACCCGACGAGACCCCGATGACGCGCGTCTTGGCCTCAGGCGCCAGGAACCCCGGCAACGGCGCCGCCTGCCCGTGGCCATGGCCATGGTCGTGGCCGTGGCCGTCGTCCGGTCCCGTAGCTTGTCCGCCCTCCATGTCGGCCCGGAGGCGCCGGCGCAGCGTGGCGCGCTCCTCCTCGTTCATCACCACGAACTCGAGATCGACCTCCTCGATCCCCGGTACGCCCAGCGCTGCCCCGTGGATCCGGACCGCCAGCTCCTCGATGCCCGGCCAGGCTGCCACCGGCAGCGCCACCTCCAGATGGGCCCGGCGGCGGCGGGCGCGTGCGGCGCGCAGCAGTCCGAGGTCGCCCACGGTCAAGGCGGTCTCGGGGTCCTCGACGCCCCGGAGGGCGGACTCGAGCTGTGACTGGTCTGCTGCCATGTCTCCCTCGTCTCGGGTTGTCCTCGGGTTCGACTCGGGCGGGTCCCGAGCGGGTCCCCGTCCCGGCACGGCGGGGGTTGGGCCCTGCGTCACCCCAGCTGGAGTGGCTGATCCCTCGGTAGACTAGCCAGCGTGACCACCGCTCCGATCACCGCGACGCCCGCTCCGGAGGCGACCGGACCGGCGGCCGCGGCCGCCGGTCCCGACGACAGCCGGTTCAGCGCCACCGTCGCCGCCGTGTCGGCCGCGTTCGGTGATCCGACCCGCCGCGACATCTTCCTGCACGTGCGTGCGGTGCCCGGTGCCACCGCGAGCGAGGTGGCCGAGGCGTTCTCGCTCCACCCCAACGTGGCCCGCCACCACCTCAAGCGCCTGGTCGACGGTGGCTACCTGGCGGTCGAGACCGGCCGCAACCCCACCGGTGCCGGGCGACCCTCGAAGCGCTACTACGGCGTGGAGGACGACCTGTCGCTCGGCCTCCTCCAGCGGCGTGACGACCTGCTGATGCGGTTGCTCGGCGAGGCGGTGCGCCGCCTCGGTCCGGCGGAGGCCGAGGAGATGGCGGCCCGGGTGGGCGAGGAGTACGGCCGCTCCCTGGCGTCGCGCATGACGCCGGGCGAGGGGCAGCGAACCGTGCGCGCCGCCATGCACGTCGTGGCCGAGACCCTGACCGCGCACGGATTCGCCGCCCACGCCGAGGACCGGGGCGAGACCACCGCCGTCGTCGCGGAGCAATGTCCCTTCGGGGACGCCAGCACGACGAACCCCGTCCTGTGCGCCGTCGACCGCGGCATGGTCAACGGGCTCCTCGCTGGGCTGTGCGGGACGGCGTCGCACCAGGCCCTCCCGGTGAACCTGTCCTCGCGAGCGCGGGGCGACGACACCTGCGCCGCATCAGCCTGAGCCCTCGTGGCTCGCTCGTATCTCGACCATGCCAGCACCACGCCGCCCCGACCCGAGGCCGTCGACGCCCTGGTGCAGTGGACGTCCATCGTTCCCGGGGACCCGGGCCGGGTGCACGAGGAGGGGCGGACCGTACGCGCCGTCGTCGAGGACGCCCGCGAACAGGTCGCCGGCCTGCTCGCAGTGACCGGGCGCCAGGTCGTGTTCACCTCGGGCGCCACCGAGGCGGTCAACGCCGCCGTCTGGGGCGCCACGCGTGCCGATCCGGGCGGGCCGGTCCTGTGTGCGGCCGTCGAGCACTCCGCCGTGCGGGACGCGTCGGCGCGCGCCGCCCCCGTCGAGGCGCTCGCCGTCGATGGCGCTGGTCGCATCGTCGTCGGCGCGCTGGCCGCCCGCCTCGGCGCGCCGGGCCACCGGCGCCCAGCCCTCGTCCACTGCCAGTGGGCGAACCACGAGGTGGGCACCCTCCAGCCGGTCACCGAGGTCGTGGCCCTGTGCCGGGAGGCCGGCGTCGTCGTGCACGTGGACGCGGCGACCGCGTGCGGCCACGTCCCGACCGACCTGGGCGCGCTCGACGCCGACCTCGTCAGCGTCAGCGCGCACAAGCTCGGGGGCGTCCCCGGCGCCGGCGCCCTGGTTGTCCGGCGCGGAAGCCGCTTTGAACCGCTGCTCGTCGGAGGGGAGCAGGAACGGGGCCGGCGCGCCGGCCTCGAGCCCGTCCCTGCCCTCGTCGCGTTCGGCGCCGCCGCCGCCGTCCTGGCCGCCGAGGGCGGCCGCACGTTGACCCACGAGGCGGCCGCGGCCAGGGACCACATCGCTTCGGTGGTCGCGGCCGCCATGGCGGTGCCCGGGGTCGAGGTCGTCGGCCCGGCATCGCCGGCCGCCAGGGTCCCGCACCTGGTGTGCCTGGGGGTGCACGGGGTCGAGGCCGAGCCCGTCCTCACCGGCCTGGACCGCGCCGGCGTCGCCGTCCACTCGGGCTCGGCGTGCTCGTCGGAGAGCATTGAGCCGTCACCGGTGCTCGAGGCCATGGGCGTGGACCCGAGCCACTCGCTGCGGGTCAGCGTCGGCTGGTCGACCCTCGACGCGGACTGCGCGGCCTTCGCCGCCGCCTTCCCCCGGGTGGTCGGGGAGTTGCGTTCCCTACGGGGCTGAGGACCCAGGACCGCCCGCGACGCCCGAGCCCGGCGTCGTCGTGGAGGTACTCGTGCCCGAGAAGGCGGCCGGTAGCGGCGCGCCGGCCGCCCGGTAGGCGCCGGCCACCAGCGAGGCCACCTGCGCCGGCTCGCCCGCCGGCGGGCCGTCCGCCAGGAACTGCTCGAACTGCGCCACGGCCGCACGGTGGTCGTGGTCCTGGTTCTCGAGCACGAGCCCGTAGAACAGGTGGGCCTCGTAGTAGCTCGGCGAGTTCCTGACTGCCGTCTCGATCATGGAGCGGCCGACCCGAACCAGCGACGGTACGTGTGCACTCGAACCGACGTTCCACTGGAGATATCCGGCGTAGGACAGCGCGGCCGGGTTGGAGGGGTCCTCGGACAGCACCTTGTCGTAGAGCTCGAGCGCTCCCTTGGTGTCGCCCTCGTTGTTCAGCGCGAGCGCCTGCTGCAGCTGCTCCTCGATGCTCTGCGCCTGCGACAGGGTGACACTGCCCGACGAGGCCTGGCCCGGTGCGCGGGACTGGACGAACTGTGCCACGAGGATGCCGATCCCGAGGGCGATGAGCAGGCAGGCGGCTGCGATGCCCGCCTTGCGCCACAGGGGCATCGACGGCCGAGGGGGCTGCGCCACGTCCGCACCGTCGGCACCGCCCTCGGACCCCGACGGGCCCCGGTCTCCCTGGGTCGGAGCCGCAGCCGAACTCGGAGCCGGCCCGAGCGCAGCCAGCTCTGCGACCACCTCGGTCAGGCGGACCGAGTCCCGCGCCACTAACAGCGCGTGGTCCTCGTCGGAAAGGTCACCGGCCGCATGCTCCCGGTCGGCGTCCTCGATCGAGCGCTGCAGGAAGTCGCGCTCGTCGCTCAGGTGCCACCGCTCGTCCTCGGTGTCGGCCTCCCGCGCCAGCCCGCGCCGCTCCGTCGTCCCCTCGACCGTCACCGCACCGGCTCCCCCTGCCGCGTGCTCCTCATTCCCGTGCGCGGGTCCCGGCGGGCGCTCGGGGGCTGCGCCTGCCGCCCCGGCCGGCGCCTTGAGCGCGTCGAAGGCGCGGCTGCGGCGCCAGAAGACGACGCCCACCCCGGCCAGTGCACCCACCCCGAGCACGAGTGGCAGGACCCAGATCAGCGGGATGCCGCCGGTGTCGGGCGGGACGAGCAGGATGCTCTGCCCGTACTCGGAGACCAGGGTCTGCTCGATGTCCGCGGCCGAGCTACCGGCGGCCACCATGTGCTCGATCTGGTGGCGCACGGCGATGGCCGTGGTGGCGTTGGACTGCGCCACCGAGAGATCGGTGCACGAGGGGCAGCGCACGACCGACTCGATGGCGACCGCCCGCTCGGACGCTGATGGCGGCGCCGAGTCGAGGGCCCCGCTGCCCAGGACGAGCGCCACCGCCAGGACGAGCAACGGGAGCGCCACGCGCGCCCACAGCGGCATGCGGGCGGAGTGCTCAGCCATCGGTCGTCGCCGATCCCGATGATCCCGTAGGCCCAGACGACCCGGCCGCGCGCGCCGCCTGCGCCGCCCGCAGGTACGAGTCCAGGTTCTTCTCCGTGGCCGGACCCTCGAGGACCGCGGCCACCCGGCCCGACGGGTCGATCACGAACGTGGTGGGTGGCGCCGTGACCCCGTACTGCTCGGCGATGGTGCCGCCGGGGTCGGCCACCGCCGGCCACAGATCGCCGTTCTGCTGCAGAAAGGCGTGTGCGGTGCCGGTGGTGTCGTGGAACACCACGCTGACCATGCCCGCCCCGTCGGCCCGATGGGTCTGGGCGTAGTGGAAGCGGGCGAGGTCGGGGGCCTCCTGCTGGCATGGCACGCACCAGCTGGCAAAGAAGTTGACGACGACGTAGTGGCCACGGAGCGCCGCGAGCGAGACCCGCTGGCCGGTGCCGAGGTCCGTGCCCGTGATGGGGGGCGCCTGGTGCCCGAGGAGCGGGCTCGACACCGCGGTGGCCTCCTGGGGGGTGCGCGTGGCCAGCACGACGCCGAAGGCGACGAGCACCACGAGGATGGCGCCCGCCACCCAGCGCACAGGATGGCGGAGGCGGCGCCCGCTCACGAGGGGTCCGGTCCCGAGGCGAGCACCCCGACCGGCTCGGGTACCTCGCGCTGCTCGTCTCGGTGCCCACCAGATGTCCCGTCGTTCCCGCCGGTCACCGGGCCCACCCCGGCCGGCGTGGGCGGCACGTCCCGTATTGGCGCGCCCGTGACCAGCCCCGACGGTGCGGAGGCGGGGTCGGTGGCGCGCCGGCGGGAGCCCGGGACGAGGGCCAGGACGCCGCCCAGGCCGACCAGCAGGCCGCCGGCCCACAGCCACGCCACCAACGGCTCGATGACCACGCCGACGGCCACGGAGCCTGCGGGGAGGTCGTTGATGGCCTGGTTGCCCGAGGTGGCGCCCAGGCCGCCCACGGCGTCGAACGTCAGGTAGATGTCGCCGAAGAGGCCCGAGTCGATGGCCGGGGTTCCGACCACGGACAGCGCGCTGCCGAAGCTGGTGGTGGCAGGGGCGAAGGTGGCACCGTCCACCTTGACCAGCGCCTGCTGGGCCGTCCTCGAGGGCGAGCTGACCGTCCGCAGGCCCTCGTAGACGAACCGGTGGCCGTCGTAGGTGACGGCCTGGCCGCGATGCAGCGCGAGCTCTGCCTGGTGGCGGTACGACGTGGCGGCGATGATGCCCACGGCGAGGAGCACGACGCCGAGGTGCACCACCATGCCACCGTTGGCACGGCCGACCAGTCCCCGCCACCAGCCGACGTGGCGGGTACGCGCCGGCGCGCACCGAGAGGATCAGGGACCGGGCCGCCGTGGCCGCGGCCATGGCTCCCAGGCCGAAGCCGATCAACGTGGCGGAACCCCGCAGGCCGGCTGCCACGCACACCACCACCGTCCCGACGCCGACCCACACGGGGACGGCGAGGCGCTGCCAGAGCACGGCGCCGCTCATCTTGCGCCAGCTGAGCACGGGGGCGACCGCCATCAAGAAGAGCAGGAGCAGGCCTGCGGGGACGGCCACGGTGTTGAAGAACGGCGCGCCCACGGTCACCTGCTGCTGGCGCAGGGCCTCGTAGAGGAGCGGGTAGACGGTCCCGAGCAACACGACGAAGGCGAAGCCGACGAACAGCACGTTGTTCAGCAGGAAGGCGCCCTCCCGGCCCAGCGGCGCGTCGATCCCGCCCGGTGAGCGCAGCCGGTCACCCCGCCAGGCGATCAGCCCGAACCCGACGATCACCACCACGAAGAAGAACCCGATGAGCAGCGGCCCGAGCGACGACTGCGAGAAGGCGTGGACCGACGTGATGACGCCCGAGCGGGTGAGGAACGTACCCAGGATGGTCAACGCGAAGGTGGCGATGGCCAGCGACAGGTTCCACACCCGCATGAGGCCGCGGCGCTCCTGGACCAGCACCGAGTGCAGGTAGGCCGTCCCGCACAGCCAGGGCAGCAACGCGGCGTTCTCCACCGGATCCCAACCCCAGAACCCGCCCCACCCGAGCACCTGGTAGGACCACCACGCTCCGAGCACGATGCCGACCGACAAGAAGGTGAAGGCGAGAAGCGTCCAGCGTCGGCACTCGATCTGCCAACGCTCCCCCACCCGCCCCGTCACCAGCATGCCGATGGCGAATGCGAAGGGCACCGTGAAGAGCACCATCCCCGCGTAGAGCAGCGGGGGGTGGATGGCCACGAGCGGGTTGTCCTGCAAGAGCGAGTTGGGACCGAGCCCCTGGGTCACGCCCGACGCCGTGTGGAAGGGGTTGGCCGGCCCCAGCATCAGGCCGAAGAAGAACGCGGACACGGCGTAGAGGACGAGGAGGGCCCAGCGGATGACCGGGTCGGCTCCCTGCCGCCGGTAGCGCCAGACGAAGGTCGTCGACACGATTGAGAGCACCAACCCCCAGAGCAGGATGGACCCGGCCAGGGCTGACCACATCCCGGTGATCGAGTACAGCAGCGGTGTGACCGTGCTGTTGTTCTCGGCCACGAACACCAGCGTGAAGTCGTGGGTGACCAGCGCGTGCTCCATGGCTCCGCCGGCGAGCAGTCCGCCCACCAGCATCACCGGCGCCAGCAGCCTGCCGTCGCCCGCGGCGATCACGTCGCGCCGTCGGGCCAGGCCCACGGCCAGTACGACGATGCCCGCGATGCTGGCCACGAAGGCGAGCCAGACGCCGATCGTCCCGAGGTGCGCGTCGATCATCGGCAGACCGGTCCCGTCGCCGCCTTGAGGCGGTCAGGATGCGCCGCGGTATAGGTGGCGGAGTGCTTCACCAAGATGGAATTGGACACGAAGTCGTTCGACCGGTCAGTCGTGAAGTGGCCCACGACCACCACCGGGATGCGGGCCTGGAAGAGCTGCGGCGGGCTCCCGGCGTTCGAGACGTGCACGACGTGGGGGCCCTGGCAGATGTCGAAGTTCGAACCGGTGGTCGTGGCCTCGATGGTCCCCGGCATCACGGTGCCCTCGAGGCGGAAGGTGGAGGTGCCGAGGGAGGCCCGGTGCGCGTACGCCTGACCGATGGTGTCGAAGTAGTCGAGCGAGCTGCCCAGGCCTTCGGCGAGGAGGAAGCCCAGCGCCACGGCCAGCACCGCGAACACGGTGACGACCCGCCAGCTCATGCGCCGGCGGCGCGTCGGCGGCGGGACGGCCGGCCCCTGGTGTGCCTCGGGAGTGGGCGGACTGGGGGGCGGGCTCGGGTCGGTGGTCGTGCTCACGACCGCTCGTGACCCGCCGAAGCGCCTTCGGGGCCGGACGCGGGCTGCTCCGACACCGTCAACACCCGCTCCAGGCGGCGCCGCCGCAGCACGAGGCTCGTTGCGTAGAGCACCAACGCGCCGAGCGCGATGGCGTACCCGGCGTCCACGTACCTCATGGCGAGGCCTCGCCGTCGGGGCCAGGCACGGCGGACGCCACCGTGGCCAGTTCGGAGTCCTCGTTCCACCGCTCGGCCAGTGACACCTCGAGCTCCTCGTCGCCCACCGCGTCCTGCAGCACCTCGATCCGGTAGCGCACCCCCAGCATCCACACGAAGATCAAGGAGAACGCGATGAAGCCCAGGAGGAACGTCCACGACATTGAGGCGGACGCGTGGATCTTGAAGCCGGGGTCGATGAACGTGCCCCCCTGGTGCAGCGTGTTCCACCAGTCCACGGAGAAGTGCACCAGTGGGATGTCGACGGCGATGAGCAGCGCGGCCACGGCGCAGCGGCGCGCCCTCACGGCGTGGTCGGCCGGCACCCGGCGCAGGGCGAGATAGCCGATCTCGAGGATGAGGAGCAGCGCCGTCGACGTCAGTCGGGCGTCCCACGTCCACCAGGTGCCCCAGGCGGGCTTGCCCCACAGCGAGCCGGTCACCAGCGTGAGCGCGGAGAAGACGGCTCCGACCTCGACCGAGGACGCGGCCACGCGGTCCCAGAAGAACGAGCGCGTCCGCGGCCACAGGTAGAGCAGGCTGCCCCCGGCGGCCACGATCCCCACCCAGTAGAGGGCCACCGTCGCCAGGGGCGGGTGGACGTAGAGCAGCCGCGCCAGGTCCCCCTGCACCGCGTCGGGGGGCGTGATCCACAGCCCGAGCCACACGGTGAAGCCGAGCGCGACGACCCCGAGCGCGCCGACGGCGCGCAGCCAGCGCGGGCGGGACGCAGCGGGGACCGATCGGACCGATCGGACCGACTGGACCGGGTGGACGGCCGCGCTCACGCCGACTCCTGCAGGGGCCCGTAGAGCAAGATGCCCGCCACGGCGTACACCGCCGCGAAGGGCACGAGGATCTTGAGCCACTGCGTCCCCGCGGACACGCTGCCGTCGAGGGCAGCCTGCCAGACCTTCGAGCCGGCCAGCAGGACGGGTGCGAGCACCGGGAGCACCAGGAGCGGGAGCAGCGTGTCGCGCACGCGCAGCCCGGCGGAGAGCGCGCCGTAGAGGACCCCGGCAGCGGCCAGGCCCACCGTGGCCAGCAGGCAGGCGACCACCGCCAGCCAGATCACGTGCACGCGCACGTCGAAGAGGAACGTGACCCCCGCCCAGAGGACGACCTCGAGGGCGAGCAGCTGCAGCCCGACGGCCGCCGCCTTGCCCAAGAAGATGCCGGCCGGGTCGATGCCCGAGAGCCGCAGCCCGTCGCGAGTTCCCTCGCCCGACTCGACGGCCACGCTCCGTTGGATCGCCAGCACGGTGGAGAAGAGCAGCGCCACCCAGAAGATCCCGGGGGCGGCGTGGCGCAGAGCGGCCTGATCGGGGCCGATGGCGAAGGCGAGCAGGATGAGGACGAGGAGGGCGAAGGGCACCACCTGCCAGAGCGCCACCCGTGAGCGAGCCTCGATGCGCAGGTCCTTGCCGGCCACGAGGACGGCGTCATGCCACATGGCTGCCCCCCGCCGTGCCCATCGGGCCTGCGCCCGGCGCACCCGGCGCACTCGATGCGCCCGATGCGCCCAATGCGCCCGATGCCGGCACCGCAGCGCCCGATGCGCCCGATGCCGGCACCGCAGCCAAGGAGGGGCGGCGGCGACCGCCGCGCTGCTCAGCGGTCACCCTGCCGCCGGCCATGGTCACCACGCGGTCGGCCAGGGGCACCGACAGCTGGGGCTCGTGCGACGAGAGCAGGACCGTCGCGCCGTCGGCCACCGCGTCGGCGATCAGCCGGCCGAGGAGGTCGCGCGAACCAGCGTCGAGCGCGGCGTGCGGCTCGTCGAGCAACCACAGCGCGGGGCGGCGCGCCACCAGCGCGGCCAGGGCCACGCGGCGGCGCTGCCCGGCCGAGAGCCGACCGACGGGTGTGCTGCGCAACCGCCCGGTGAGCCCGACCCGCTCGAGGGCCTCGTCGGCCCGGGCCGCGGGGAGCCCGAGAGCGCGCACGGCGAAGCGTGTGTTCTCGGCGGCGCTCAGCTCGTCGTAGACCGGTGCGGCGTGCCCGAGGAGACCCACGTAGCGGCGCACCGTGGTGTGGTCCTGGGTCAGGTCGACGCCGAGCACGGTGGCCTCGCCCGAGGTCACCGGGAGCAGGCCGGCGCAGGCCCGGAGGAGGCTGGTCTTGCCGGCGCCGTTGGCCCCCACCACGACGACAACCTCTCCCTGGTCGAGGGAGAGGTCGACGCCGGCGAGGGCGGGGAAGCGGCCGGCGAGCGCGACCGTGGCGCGGAGGGAGAGGACAGGGGCCATGGCCTTGCTCACCATGCTACGGGGGCAGGTCCCCGGTGTTCCAAGCGGGCCCCGCTCTCCGGGCGGTCTCCGGCGCCTCTCAGCTGGGCTTCGGCGGCGACGAGCCTGGTTCAGACCATGTGGGGCAGCGACTCGACCCGTTCGAGGGAGTGGGCGGCGTCACCGGCCAGCTCCGCTCGGGCAAAGGCGGCGAGCGCCTCCTCGTGGGCCACCAGGAGATCGGCGGCGGTCCGCTCGGACGGGTCCAGCTCGGCGAGGCGGACGTAGAGGGGGATGAATTGGGCGGTCACGGGCACGGTGGCTTCCATGAGCTGCTCCCAGCTGCCAGCGAGGCTCGGCGCCAGCGACTCGGCGCCGGCGAGCATCTCGGGGTCGGGGTCGGTGGAGACCCCGGCTCGGGCGACGGCGGGCGCCACCTCCTCCTTGGTCCGCCGCTCGAGAGCGGCCAGCACCCGCATCTTGCGCGCCCGGTCGGCGTCGTCGACCAGCGCAGCAATCCGTTCGAAGAGGGCCTCTCCGAAGACCTCCCCCTGGTAGGCGTGGGCCCAGAGGGTGGCCACGTCGTCGGAATCGGCGAAGATCCGCTCCGGGGCGGGATCGGTGCGTTCTTCGGCAACGGCCATCGCACGCAAGCTACCGCTCGCGCGCTCGCGGTGCACCGCCCGCCCGCGTGGGTAGTGTCGGCCGCACCGATGGCGACCGTCCTCATGCCGCTGCCGGCATGCGACTTCGATCCGACTGAGGTGGCGGTCAGCTGGCAGATCCTCACCGCCACCGGTCACGAGGTCCGCTTCGCCACCCCCTCGGGCCAGCCGAGCCGGGCGGACGACCTGATGGTGACCGGCGAGGGGCTGGACCCCTGGGGTGCGATCCCCGGGCTGCGCAAGCTGACCGTGGTCGGCCGCGTCCTGCGTGCCAACCGTGATGCCCGGCGGGCCTACACCTCTCTGCTCGACGACGAGGCCTTCGGCTCGCCCGCGCACTGGGGGCAGGCCCGGCGCAGCGACTATGACGCGCTCGGTGCTGCCCGGCGGGCACCGGGCCCGGGGCATGCGCGCCTACCTCGAGAGCCCCGAGGTGCAGCAGATGGCGATCGATTCCTTCCGCGCGGGCAAACCCGTGGGCGCCATCTGCCACGGGGTGCTGGTGGCGGCCCGGGCAGTCGACCCGGCCACCGGCCATTCGGCGCTCCACGGCCGGCAGACCACCGCGCTCACCTGGAGCCTGGAGCGCCGGGCCTGGGACGTCGCCCGCTACTCGCGCTTTTGGGACTCGAACTACTACCGCACCTACGTCGAGGAGCCCGGCCAGCACTTCGGCTACATGTCCGTCCAGCAGGAGGTGACCCGGGCGCTGGCCGACCCGTCGGACTTCAAGGATGTCGAGCGCGACACCCCGGACCGTCGGCGCAAGACCAGCGGGCGCGCCCGCGACACCATGACCGACGACCGGTCCGCCTTCGTCGTCCGTGACGGCTCGTACGTCTCGGCCCGCTGGCCGGGCGATGCGCACACGTTCGCCCGCACGTTCGCCGACCTGTTGGCCGAACGGGGCTGACGCCGGGTTCGAGGCCGTGTGGCCGCCGTGGGCGCCAAGACCGTGAGGCCGCCGTGGGCGCCAAGGCCGTGAGGCCGCCGTGGGCGCCAAGGCCGTGTGGCCGCCGGTGCCGTGAAGCCGACTCAGCTGCTCGAGAGCCTCCCGAGGCCGATGTCGTGGAGGAAGTTGGAGAGCTGGGTGGAGACCCAGGTCACGTTGTCGGTCAGCAGCAGCACCCCGAAGACGACGAGGACGAGCCCGGCGACCAGCTCGACCGCCCACAACCAGCGGCGGGTCCTGGACAGCGCGGCGGTGAGACGTCCGAACGCCAGCCCGACGAGCACGAAGGGCACCGCCAGGCCGAGCGAGTAGGCGAACAAGAGGAGCACACCGCCGGTGAGCGTCCCGTTCCGGGCGGCCAGGCCGAGCACCGCCCCGAGCACGGGCCCGATGCACGGCGTCCAGGCGAAGGCGAAGGCCATGCCCATCAGGGGCGCCGCCCAGGCGCCGAGCTTGGACGGGCGCACGTCGAAGCGGTGCTCGCCGGTCAGCCGCGATACGACGCCGAGGGTCCCGCTGCCGGCGTGTGCCCACACCCGCCCCGGGAGGGCACCGAGGAGCATCACCGCGCCGAGGAGAATGATGACGACGCCGCTCAGGTGGGCCAGGAACACCTGGTGGGCGTCGAGGACGCGACCGATGCTCGATGCCGCTGCACCCAGGGCGACGAAGACGAACGTGAAGCCGGCCACGAACAGCCCGATGCCCCGGAGCACCGGGCGCAACGCCGCCGACGGGGTGGTGCCGTCGTCGCCGGCTTCGAGCTCGGCGGCCGAGAGGCCCGAGACCATCGAGATGTACCCCGGGACGAGGGGCAGCACGCACGGCGAGACGAAGGACAGGATCCCGGCGCCGAAGGCAACGAGAACGCCGGCCGGGTTGGCCGAGATCGTGGCGGGCAGGAGGAGCGTCGCCGCCCCCGGCTACTTGAGGCTCTTGGCGACCAAGTCCATGTCGGCCTCCACCATCATGGAGACCAAAGCGGGGAAGTCGACCTCGGGCTGCCAACCGAGCACGGTGTGCGCCTTGGTGGGATCGCCCACGAGCAGGTCGACCTCGGCGGGGCGCAGGAAGCGTTCGTCGATCACCACGTGCTGCTCCCAGTCCAGTCCCGCGGCCTCGAAGGCGAGGCGGCACAGCTCGCGCACCTCGTGGGTCTCTCCGGTCGACACGACAAAGTCGTCGGGGCCGTCCTGTTGGAGCATCAGCCACATGGCCCGCACGTAGTCGCCAGCGAAGCCCCAGTCGCGCTGCGCGTCGAGATTGCCGAGCGCCAGCTTGTCGTCGAGCTTGTGCGCGATGCGGGCCACCCCGTGCGTCACCTTGCGGGTCACGAACTCCAGGCCGCGCCGTGGCGACTCGTGATTGAAAAGGATGCCCGACGAGGCATGCAGGTTGTAGCTCTCCCGGTAGTTCACCGTGATCCAGTGGCCGTACACCTTGGCCACGCCGTAGGGACTTCGGGGGTAGAAGGGCGTCGTCTCCTGTTGGGGCACTTCTTGGACCTTGCCGAACATCTCCGAGGAGCTGGCCTGGTAGAAGCGGATCTCGGGGTCGACGAACCGGATGGCATCGAGCACCCGGGTGACGCCCATGGCGGTCGTCTCGCCGGTCAGCACGGGCTGGCTGAAGCTCGTCTGCACGAACGACTGCGCCGCGAGGTTGTAGACCTCTTCGGGCCTGTGGTCGCGCAGGATGTTGATCAGGGACACCTCGTCCAGCAGGTCACCAGGGACGAGCTCGATCTGGTCCTGGATGTGCGCGATCCGCTCGAAGTTCAAGGTGCTCGAGCGTCGGACCATGCCGATGACCGTGTAGCCCTTCGACAGCAGGAATTCGGCCAGATAGGAGCCGTCCTGGCCCGTCACGCCGGTGATGAGTGCGCGCTTTGCCATTAGGGAAACGCTAGCCGACCGGCGTGATGGCCCAGGGGCGCGCCTACAGTGCCGTCGTGCCGACGGCCTGCATCGTCTCCTTCCGTCTCGGCGGCGCCGACGGAGTGTCGATCGAGGCGGCCAAATGGGCCGCTGCGCTGGGCTTCCTCGGCTGGGAGGTGTGCACCGTCGCGGGCAGCGGGCCCGTCGACACCCTCATCCCCGGCCTGTCCATGAGCTCGTCGGAGCCGCCCTCCCGCGACGACGTCGAAGACGCCCTTGCGCCGGCCGACCTCGTGGTCGTCGAGAACCTGTGCTCCCTTCCGCTCAACCCGGAGGCGTCAGCGGTGGTGGCCAGGGTGTGCGCCGGACGACCCGCGCTCCTGCACCACCACGACCTCCCCTGGCAACGGCCACATCTGGTCCACCTCCCGCGCCCACCCGACGACCCGGCTTGGGCCCACGTCGCCATCAACGAGCTGAGTCGCGCCGAGCTCGCGGCCCGGGGAATCGCGGCCACGACCGTCTACAACGCGTTCGACCCGGAGCCCGTGCCCGGCGCGCGCGCCGCCACCCGCGCCGCCCTCGGCGTCGACGACCGCACCAGCCTGCTGCTGCAGCCGACACGGGCACTCGCGCGCAAGAACGTGCCCGGTGCCATCGCCCTGTGCGAGGAAGTCGGCGGCACCTACTGGCTTCTCGGCCCGGCGGAGGACGGCTACGGGCCCGAGCTGGCCAGGCTGCTGGCCGCCGCACGCTGCCCGGTCGTGCACGGGGCTCCCCCCGGCGGCTGCAGCGTGGGCGACGCCTACAGCGCCTGTGACGCCGTGCTGCTGCCGTCCTTCTGGGAAGGGTTCGGGAACCCCTCGGTCGAGTCGGCCACCCACCGGCGCCCCCTCGCGATCGGCCCCTACCCCGTGGCGAAGGAGCTGGCGGCCTTCGGCTTCAGGTGGTTCGACGCATCCGACCCGGATGCCCTCGGAGCCTGGCTGCGCCGGCCCGACGAGGAGCTGCTCGAGCACAACCACCGGGTGGCGGCAACACACTTCAACCTGGCCGACCTGCCCGGGCGCCTGGCGCGGGTGCTGGCCGGGATCCCCGGCTTGGCCACCCCGCTGTGACCCTTCGGTAACCTGAGGCGGTGACGAGCGCGATCCACGCGGCATCGGGGCGGCTGACAGCGGAGCAGCGGCGGCGCCAGCTCTTCGCGGTGGCGCTCGAGCTGTTTGCGTACCGGGGCTATCGAGCCACCACCATGGACGACATCGCCGAGGCCGCCGGCGTGACCAAGCCCCTGCTGTACCAACACGTCTCCTCCAAGCGCGCGCTGTACCTCGAGTTGGTGGACTCCATCGCGCGCGACCTCCTCACGGCCATCGGCCACGCCGTGCTCAAAGCGGATGGCCCGCGCCAGCAGGTCGAGTTCGGCTTCGCCGCCTACTTCCGCCTGGTCGTGAGCCACGAGGCGGAGTTCCGGCTGCTCTACGGGCGCGACCACGCCGACGACGAGGAGCTGGGGCGGGCCCTGCGCACGGTGGAGGACGCCATCGCGGAGGCCATCGACCCGCTCATCGACGCCGGGCTCGACGACGACCACCGACGCCTGCTCGCCTACGGCATCGTGGGGATGGCGGAGGGCGCGAGCCGCCGCTTCATTGAGCAGCGGCCGGACTCGGAGTCGGTCGAGGAGGAGGCGCAGAAGCTGGCGCGGCGCATGGCCGACCTGGCGTGGGCCGGCCTGCGGTCGGTGCACGCCGACTGACGGTCAGCCCTCAGACCAGCGCGACCAGCTGCCGGCAGAGCGCCCAGAGCTCGTCGACGCACGCGGCGTAGACGTCGGCCTCCTGACCCGCCGGGTCCATGACGTCGTCGGCGTCCGCGACCTCGACGTCGGCCAATTCGAGCTCCTTCACGCGGGCGGGCAGTTCCGGCGGTGGCGGGGTCAACGCCTGGCAGAGATGCCGGATGGTCGCCGTCTTGGCGGCGGCATCGGGGAACCGGCGCCGCACGAATCGGACATGGTCTGCCTCCATCGTCACGACCAAGTCGGCGTGGACCAGGTCGACCCCGTACACCTGCTTGCTGCGGTGTCGCCTGAAGTCCGTCTCGGCCAGCTCGGGCAGCCGTGACAGGGCCGTGCGAGTGCGAAGGCTCATGGGTTGCCCGTCCACTGTGTGCGTTCCGGCCGTCACGATTCGCAGCGGCGGTCCCGGGCGTTGGTCGTTCAGGCACTCCAGCATGTAGCCGGCCATGACGGAACGGGCTGCGTTGCCGGTGCAGAGCACCAAGAGGTCCGTCACCGGGCCTCGAGCAGCGCCACGGCGTCGGAGTCGAGTACGTGCTGGGCGTGACGCGACACGCTGGTCAGGAACATGAGGTCACCGCGCTCGGTCCGCTGCACCAACATGGCCGCCACCATGCCGATGCGGATGCCGAAGTACGTGTCGCGCCGCACGTCCGCCTGCAACTGCTCCAGGGTGTAGCCGTGCACGCCGTGCCGGCACAGTGCATCGTGGTAATGGGCCAGGAGCTCCTGCTCGTGGGCGCGCCGGTCCTCCACGCTCAGGCAGCCACCGACGAAGTAGGCCACGTCGCCCGACCCCTTCGACCACGCCACGGTCTGCCAATCGACCACCACCGGTCGGGAGTTGCCCGGCTGGAAGAGAAGGTTGTCGAGCCTGAAGTCCCCGTGGCTGGCCGTGCGCGGCCCGTGGCGGCGGAGCTCACCCCACACCGGGACCCGCTCGGCGAAGAGCCGGCACACCTCCTGGTGCTCCGGTGCCATGGTGTCGGCGTAGCGCTCGAGGAACCCGGGCGCGAGCGACGTCATGAGCATGGCGAGCAACTGATCGGATTCGGGGGTCTCTCGGTCGAGCCACTCGAGGGCCGCCAGGTCCGGCGCGTCCCAACAGGGCGCGTGCAGCCCGGCCATCTCCTCGAGCACCGCGGCCGCGGTGTCGGAGTCGCACGCGGCAATCTGGTCGCCCTGGGACGCGCCCACGACGTCCTCGAGGAGCAGCGTGAACCAGCCCGTCTCGGGTTCCACCTCGGTCACGTATGCGCTCGGCACGCGCGCGGCCACGCGCGCGGCGACCTCGCGGTAGAAGCGGACCTCGATCTCGTAGGCGCGCAGCGCGAGTCCGGTGGCCCGGCTCTGCTCGTCGGCCGAGGCGAACTTGCCCACCACGCTCGCCGGACCGGCGCCGGGGTCGTCGAGGGTGAGGCGGAACCGCACGGTGTCCGCCATCTGCCCCGTGCCGACGGGCTCGCTCTCGAACGAGACAACCTGCGCACCGTCGGCCAGCGCGCCCGCGCCGCGCAGCGCCGAGGTGAGCCACTCCGGCGTGACGTCGTCTGCCGTGTGGAGGAGGCTGGACGGGACCATGGGAAGCCGAGACTATTGCCTCGCCAGCCCGTGCGAGATGGCACGGTGATCCTGGCCGCACCGGGCCCGGGGAGGCCGAGCATCGGCACCGTCGGCGTGGCCGACGCCCTCCCACCGCCACGACGGTGCGCGCAGGACCAAGCGAGCGCGCAGCGATCACGCCGGGATCTCCGCCAGCGCCTGAGGCCCTGTCGCTCCCTGCGGTCACATTGCTCCCGGTCCTGCCACGACCACGGCCCTCGAATGGGACGGGGGGTCGTAGCCGGCGGGGCCCGGCGTGGCGGGGCCTACTTGATGTGGATGCCGCTGATGGCCCGGCTGATGACCAGCCGCTGGACCTCGGAGGTCCCCTCGAAGATGGTGTAGATCTTCGAGTCCCGGTGCCATTGCTCGACCGGGTTCTCCCGCACGTAGCCGTAGCCGCCGAGAATCTGGATGGCCTGCTCGGTCACCCAGACCGCGTTCTCGCCTGCGTACAGCTTCGACATCGAGCCCTCGCCGTTCTCGAACTTCTTGCCGGTGGCAGCCATGTTGGCGGCACGGTGCACGAGCAGCCGCGCCGCATCGGTGTGCATCTTCATGTCGGCCAGCTTGAAGGCGATGGCCTGGTTCTCGATGATGGCCCGGCCAAACTGCTTGCGATCCTTGGCGTACGCCAGCGAGTACTCGTAGGCGGCACGGGCGATGCCGACCGCCTGCGCACCCACGATTGGGCGCGAGGCCTCGAAGGTGGCCATGGCGGCCTGGGTGGAGGTCTTCTTTCCCTCGCGGGCGCGGGCCAGGCGCTCGTCGAGCTTCTCCTTGCCGCCGAGCAGGCACCGGCCAGGGACACGGCAGTCGTTCAGGACGACCTCGGCGGTATGGGACGCCCGGATGCCCATCTTCTTGAACTTCTGGCCCTGGGAGATCCCGGGCGTACCCTCGGGCACGACGAAGCTCGCCTGGCCCCGGCTGCCGAGCTCGGGGTCGACCGAGAGCACGAGCACGTGGGTGTTGGCGATGCCGCCGTTGGTGATCCAGGTCTTGGTGCCGTTGAGCACCCACTCGTCCTTGGCCTCGTCGTACACGGCGCGGGACTTCAGCGACGACACGTCGGAGCCGGCGTCAGGCTCCGACACGCCGAAGGCGGCCAGTTTCACGTCGTCGGCCGTCCCGAAGCACTGCGGGATCCATTCACCGATCTGCTCGGGCGTGCCGTTGGCGAAGATCCCCGCCACGGCCAGTGTCGAGCCGAAGATGGCAAGTGCGATGCCGGCATCTCCCCAGCTCATCTCCTCGTTCACCAGGCACATGAGGAGGCCCGTCGGGTCCGAGAAGCACTGGGCCACGAAGTCGAAGGAGTACAACCCGATCCCGGCTGCCTCCTCGATGATGGGCCACGGGGTCTCCTCACGTTCGTCCCACTCGGGGCCGGCGGGACGCACGACGTTCTCCGCGAACTCGTGGACCCATTTGACGATCTGGAGCTGGTCCTCGTTCAACTCGAGCGAGTAATCGGACATGACGATCCCTCCTTGGTGGTCCCCAGCTGGGGCCCACGGCAGGTTCCAGGGCGTCCCGGTGGATCACGGCAGAACGCCTCCGCCGGGCCGCCTCCTTGTTACTCCAGAGTAACCTAGGGCTCGCTGACCCGTCCAGCAATGGCCTTCATGGGTACTGACCAGGAAGTTCGTATGATCCAGTCCCTCGGACCGGCACTCGGACATAGATGCCCGCAGATATAAACGGATCTGTTTATACCCGGCGACACACAATGCCCACGGTCTCCCTCCCCGACCGAGCGTCTGCTCCCATCCGGCAGGGGGCCTGCTCCCATCCGGCGGAGGGCCTGCTCCCATCCGGCGGGGGGCCGGTCCCCGGCGAGGAGCCCGGCGGTATAGCGGGGCTGGCTCAGCGATGGACCGCGGTGCCCGAGGGCGTGTCCTCCACCGTCCAGCCCCGGGCGACCAGCTCGTCGCGCAGCGCATCGGCCCGGGCGAAGTCCTTGGCCCGACGGGCCTCGTCTCGCTCGGTCACCAGTCGTGCCGTTTCCTCGTCGACCTCCGCCTTGCCGGCATAGACGGGCAGGCCGAGCGCCGCCGCCAGCACCGCTGCCGTCGCAGCCAGGCGCCGGCCCTCGGTCTCGTCCCCATCGTCGGCCGCGCTGTGGGCGGCGCTCACCAGCTCGAAGATGCCCGCCAGCGCGCCCGGCGTGTCGAGGTCATCGTCCATGTGCCGGCGGAAGGCGGTGACGCCCTCAACGTCGGCGTCGGCGGTGTCACGCCCCTCGAGCACGTACCCGGGGCTTTGCGAGAGCAGGTCGGGCAGGCCGAACCGGCGGGCCAACGCGTCGAGCCGCTCCAGGCCCTTCTGGGCGTCGGCCAGCGTCGGCCCGGTCACCTCGATCGGCGAGCGGTAGTGGGCCCGCAGCACGAGCAAGCGGTAGGCCCGACCGTCGCATCTCGACAGCAGGTCGGTGAGCGAGGTGAAGTTGCCCAAGGACTTCGACATCTTCTCGCCCTCGACCTCGACCCACCCGTTGTGGACCCAGTGGCGGGCGAACGCCCGTCCCTCGGCCACGGCCTGCGCCCGCTCGTTCTCGTGGTGCGGAAAGGCCAGGTCCTGGCCGCCCCCGTGGAGGTCGAAGCCGTCGCCGAGCAGGTCGAGCGACATGACCACGCACTCGGTGTGCCAGCCCGGGCGCCCGGCACCCCAGGGGGCGTCCCACGCGGGCTCGCCCTCCTTGGCCTTCTTCCATAGCGCGAAGTCGAGAGGCGAGCGCTTCTCCTCGCTCGCCTCGACCCGGGCGCCGGCCCGCAGCGAGTCGAGGCTCTGGCGCGCCAGCAGGCCGTAGCCGGGCACCTTCTCGACCTCGAGGTAGACGCCGTCGGAGGTCTCGTAGGCCACGCCGCGGGCCATCAGGTCCCCCACCAGATCCACCATGCGGGCGATGTAGGCGGTGGCGTGAGGAGTGTCATCCGGGCGGAGCAGGCCGAGCTGGTCCATCGCTTCCCACCAGCGGCCTTCGAACTCGGCCGCCACCTCGGGCTCGGTCCGGCCCTGCACGGCCGCCCGTTCGATGATCTTGTCGTCGACGTCGGTGACGTTCGACACGTACCGGACGTCGAGGCCGCAGAAGAGCAGGTAACGCCGCAGCACGTCGAAGACCAGGCTGTAACGGCCGTGCCCGATGTGGGGCAGGTCGTACACCGTGGGCCCACACACGTACATGGACACCTGGCCCTCGGTGCGGAGCTCGAGCGGACGGACGGTCCCGCTGGCGGTGTCGTGGAGGTGCAGCACCCGGGTACGGTAACCCGATCATGTCGATCCCTGTGACCGGCTCGCCACGCGTCCCCGACAAGCCGAGCCTGGACGGCCTCGAGGAGCGCTGGTCCGCGTCCTGGGACGAGGCCGGCACCTACCACTTCGACCCCGCAGCCACCCGGGGCGAAGTCTTCTCCATCGACACGCCGCCGCCGACCGTATCGGGCTCGCTCCACATGGGATCGGTCTTCGGCTACGTGCAGACCGACGCCATCGCCCGCTACCGACGCATGCGGGGCTGGAAACTCTTCTACCCCATGGGCTGGGACGACAACGGGCTGCCGACCGAGCGCCGGGTGCAGACCTACTTCGGGGTGCGCTGCGACCCCTCGCTCCCCTACGACCCCGACTTCACGCTGCCCGCCGAGCCGGGCAAGGACGACGTCCCGGTGAGCCGGCCCAACTTCATCGCGCTGTGCCACGAGCTGACCGCCGAAGACGAGCAGGCCTTCGAGGACCTCTGGCGCCGGGTCGGTCTCTCGGTGGACTGGTCGCTCAGCTACGCCACGATCGACGACCGGAGCAGGCGGGCCAGCCAGCGCATGTTCCTGCGCAACCTCGCTCGCGGCGAGGCCTACTCGGCCGAGGCGCCGACCATGTGGGACGTCGACTACCAGACGGCGGTGGCCCAGGCCGAGATGGAGGATCGCGAACTGTCCGGCGCCTACCACCGGCTGCGCTTCAGCGACCTCGAGATCGAGACCACCAGACCGGAGCTCCTGGCCGCGTGCGTCGCGCTCGTGGCCCATCCCGACGACGACCGCTACAAGGACCGCTTCGGCACCACGGTGCGCACGCCCCTGTTCGGCGTCGAGGTACCAGTCCTGGCTCACCACCTGGCCGACCCCGAGAAGGGCTCGGGCATTGCCATGATCTGCACCTTCGGCGACGTGACCGACGTCGTGTGGTGGCGCGAGCTCAACCTCTCGACGCGGAACATCTTGACGCGGTCGGGGCGGATCATGGAGGTGCCGCCCGAGGGCGTGCCCGACGGCGAGGCCTGGCAGTCCATCGCCGGGCGGACGGTCAAGCAGGCCCAGCGGGCCGTGGTGGAGATGTTGGCGGCATCGGGCGAGATGATCGGCGAGCCGCGTCCCATCACGCATCCCGTCAAGTTCTACGAGAAGGGCGACCGCCCGCTCGAGATCGTGACCAGCCGGCAGTGGTTCATCCGCAACGGTGGCCATGACGAGCGATTGCGGCACGAGCAGCTCGCACTCGCCACGCAGCTCGACTGGCACCCGCCCTACATGAAGGTCCGCTACGACGACTGGGTCAACGGTCTCAACGGCGACTGGCTGATCAGCCGCCAGCGATTCTTCGGCGTGCCCATCCCGGTGTGGTACCCGCTCGACGCCGACGGCGAGCCCGACTACGCCTCGCCCATGGTGCCCGACGAGGCCAGCCTGCCCATCGACCCGACAACCGACCTGCCCCCCGGCTACAGCACCGAACAACGAGGAGTGCCGGGCGGGTTCACCGGAGACCCCGACGTCATGGACACGTGGGCCACGTCGTCGCTC
The DNA here is from genome assembly GCA_963781955.1 of uncultured Acidimicrobiaceae bacterium. Taxonomy (GTDB): domain Bacteria; phylum Actinomycetota; class Acidimicrobiia; order Acidimicrobiales; family RAAP-2; genus Bog-473. The sequence goes on along the minus strand of CAWAHU010000001.1, from coordinate 210,297 downwards.
ACGCCGCAGATCTCCTGCGGGTGGGAGGACGAGCCGGGCCGCTTCGCCGCCACCTTCCCCATGGACCTGCGCCCGCAGGGTCCAGAGATCATCCGGACATGGTTGTTCTCCACACTGTTGCGCTCCCACCTCGAGCACAACACCTTGCCCTGGCGCCACACCACCATCAACGGCTGGATCCTCGACCCGGACCGCAAGAAGATGTCCAAGTCGAAGGGCAACGTGGTCACGCCCGTGGCGATGCTCGAGGAGTTCGGCTCCGACGCGGTCCGCTACTGGGCCTGCAACGGGCGGCCCGGCACCGACACCGCACTCGACACCGGGGTCATGAAGATCGGGCGGCGCCTGGCCATCAAGATCCTCAACGTGTCGAAGTTCGCCCTGGGACGGTTGGGCAACGGCCCGGCACCGGGGATCGAGGCAGTGCGCGACCCGCTCGACGTGGCGCTGCTGTCACGGCTGGCCGCGTTGGTCGAGAGCGCCACGGCGGCACACGAAGCGTTCGACTACGCGCGGGCACTCGAGCTGACCGAGTCGTTCTTCTGGTCCTTCTGCGACGACTACGTCGAACTGGTCAAAGCGCGCGCCTACGGGGAGGGGGACCCGGCCGGCGCGGCCTCGGCCCGGGCCACGCTGGCGGTGGCGCTCTCGGTGCTGCACCGCCTGTTCGCGCCGTTCCTCCCCTTCGTGACCGAGGAGGTCTGGAGCTGGTGGCAGGCGGGCTCGGTGCATGTCGCGCGCTGGCCCGATCCCGCCGAGGTGGGGCCACGCGCCGGCGCCGGCGCCGATGCCGGGGTCCTCGACGTGGCGGCTGAGGTGCTCGGCGCCGTGCGCCGGGAGAAGACGGCCAACAAGCGGTCCATGCGGGCGCGCGTGGCCCGCTTGGTGGTCACCGGCCCGCCCGAGGTGCGCGATGCCGTCGAGGCGACCCGCGGCGACCTCGTCGACGCCGGCGGTGTGGACGAGCTGGTGCTGGCCGAGGGCGGGACCCTCAGCGTCGAGGTCGCGCTGGCCGACGAGGCCTGACCCCGCCGTTCAGAGGTAGGCCGACTCGGCGGCCGCAACCATCTCCTGGGGCGTGCCGACGTGCGGGACCCGACCGTGGACCATGATGCCGGCCCGGTCGGCCACCCCGAGCGCCGTCTCGGCGAACTGCTCGACGAGGACGACGGTGACGCCGCGTGCCGCGATCGCAGCCACCAGCTCGTAGAGGTGCCCGACCACGATCGGGGCCAACCCCATCGAGATTTCGTCGAGCAGCAGCACTTTGGTGTCGCCCGCCAACGCACGCGAGATCGCCAACATCTGTTGCTCGCCGCCGGACAGCGTGCCGGCCAGCTGCTTGCGGCGGTCCTTCAGGCGCGGGAACTGCTCGTAGGCGCGTGCCTCCACCTCCGCCGTGGTGATCCCGCCGCGATAGGTCCACATGCGCAGGTTGTCACGCACGGTCAGGTTGGGGAACACGCCGCGGCCCTCGGGGATGGCGATGACACCGGACCGGGCCAGGTTCTCCGGTGTCCAGTGCGAGAGGGAGACCCCCTCGACCTCGACCGCGCCCGCCGTGGGCCGCATGCGGCCGTTCAGCACCTTGAGCAAGGTGCTCTTCCCGGCCCCGTTCGGGCCGAGCAGGGCGAACACGCTCCCGCCGGGCACGTCGAGATCCACGCCGTGGAGTACCTCGATCCGCCCGTAGGAAGCGCGCACGCCCATGACCCGCACGCCGGCACCCTCGGCCGTCGCCACACCCTCGGCCGTCGCCACACCCTCGGCCGTCGGCACGCCCGCTCCCGTGGCAGCGCCGCCCGTGCTCATCGGTCCACCACCGGGCGGCCAGCCTCCGGGGCACGGCCGAGGTAGGCCTCCTGGACGACGGGGTTGCGCCGGATCTCCTCGGGCGGGCCCGAGGCGATCACCTGGCCGAAATCGAGCACGTGCACCGTCTCGCACACCCGCATGACCAGGTCGGTGTCGTGCTCGACCAGTACGACGGCCCTCCCCTCACCGGCCAGGGACGCGAGGAGGCGGCTGAGCGACTCGGTCTCATGATCGTCGAGGCCCGAGCAGGGCTCGTCGAGCAACAGCACCTTGGGATCGGTCGAGAGGGCCCGGGCCAGCTCGACAAGCCGGGCCGACCCGGTCGGCAGCGACGAGACCGCGGCGGTCGCCTCCTCCCCCACCCCGACGCGCTCGAGCAGCGCCACCGCGGCGGCGGGTTCGCCGTGCCCGGAGGCCTCCAGCCCGACGCGCACGTTGTCGGCCGCGTTCAGCGTCGAGAACAGCTCGAGGCGCTGGAAGGTGCGCGACAGGCCGAGCCGTGCCCGCGCGTGGGTCCGCTTGCGGGTCACGTCGACCCCGCCCAGGCGCACCACGCCCCGGTCAGGCCGCTGCAGGCCGGTGATGACGTTGAACAGCGTCGTCTTGCCGGCGCCGTTGGGGCCGATGAGGCCGGTGACCACCCCGGCCTCCACACGGAGGGACACGTCGGCCAGCGCGGCCACGCCGCCGAAGTTCACGCTGACGCCGGACACCTCGAGGGCCGGCACCACGTCACGCCCGACGGTGGGTGGACCTTCGGCCTCAAGCGGCACGGGCGACCCCTTGCTCGAGCAGGATCTCGCCGGCGGGGGCCGGGGCGTCCCCGAAGGGCAGGTGGATCCGGCGGGTCAGCCACTCCATGCCCAGGATCCCCTCGGGGTGCCGGGCGAGCAGGACGATGCCGATGCCGGCGGCCAGGCCGGTGATGTCGGCCAGCGAGGCCGGCAGATGCGTCTGCAGCACCGGCAACGACGCCTGGGTGAGGCCGCCCAGGAGCGCCCCCGAGATCGTGCGGATGCCCCAGATGCACACGAACAGCAGCAAGGTGAGGCTGGTGATGAACTGCACGTCGTTGGCGCCGATGCCACCCTGTTGCCCGGCGTAGAAGACGCCACCGAGACCGGCCATGCCGGCCGACACGCTGAACACGACCACCTTGGTGCGCAGAGGGTTCAACCCCACGGTGGCGAAGGCGGCCGGCGAGTCGCTCATGGCCACCAGCCGGCGGCCGAAGGCCCGCCGGCGAAGCAGCCCGACGAGCAGCGCGCAGAGGGCGGCGGCGACCGCTACCTCGACGAGTTGCGCCGTGTTGCCCACCGCGTGCATACCCGGTAGCGCGAGCCGGCCCACCGGGATCGACGTGCCGTCGGAGATCACAGTCGAGTTGTTGAAGAAGGCCGAGTACATGACCTCGCCGAAGGCGAAGGTGGCCAAAGCCAGGTAGAGGCCGCGCAGGCGAAGGGCGGGCAGCGCCACCAGCGCGCCCACGGCGGCCGAGACCACCACGGCGAGGAGGAGACCCCACCACGAGTCCCCGCCGAACGCCTTGCCCATCGTGAAGGCGCCGATGCCCATGAACGTGAGTTGGCACAGCGAGACCTGCCCGGCGTAGCCGACCAGCAGCACCAGGGACAGGCCGACGATGCCGAACGCCATCCCCTGCGAGAGGGTGGCGACCGCCGTCTGGCCCGCCATGACGGCGAGGACGGCCACGCCGGCCACCAGGAGGAGGGCGCCCGCCACCGACTGGCGGGCCGTCACCACCCTGGGCACGGGCCGGGTGGCCAACCGGCCGGCCGGGGCGAGGCGCGCCGCGGGGATCACCAACAGGGCCACGAAGAGGAAGGCCACCGGGACCACCTCGGTGAGAACCGAGGCCAGCCCGGGGTTGATGTGCCCCGGGAGGTAGCCCACGCAGTACTGGGTGACGAGGCCCAGCATCAGGGCGCCGACGAAGGTCATGGGCAGGTTGCGCAGGCGCCCGACCACGGCGGCGGCGAAGCCGTTCAGAGCCAGCAGCGTGAGCTGCGTCGACGTCAGGCCGGTCTGGCCGACGAGCGGGGCGATGAGGACGCCGGCCAGTGCGGCCAGCATGAATCCGAGGGCCCAGCCCATCTGCGACATGCGGTAGGGCTTGGCCCCCGACATGGCCACGAGTTCGGGGTCGTCGACCACCGCCCGGAGCGCGACGCCCAAGCGGAACCGTCGGAGGAAGATCCCGAGGCCGACGGCGACGACCGCGGCCACCCCGACGATCATGACCTGCTGCATCTGCAGCGTGACGCCGTTGGAGCCGAAGAGGCGCACCGACGCCACCGAACCGTCGCCCGAGGTGAAGTAGGCCGGTACCGACCGGATGACCTGGGGGCTGCCCCAGAAGACCGTGGCCAGGCCGAGCAGGATCACCAGCAGGCCCAGCGACACCATCAGCGACCGCTCGACCGAGGCGCCGTGGATGCGCCGGAAGAGGACGTACTCCACGACGATGGCCAGCAGCGGCGCCTCGACGAAGACGATCACCACGATGGCGAGCAGGAAGGGCCAGTGCCAGTCCTGCCACAGCTGCCAGTAGGAGAAGGCGGCGACCATCCCGACCGCACCCTGGGCGAAGTTGAAGACGCCGGTGGTGTTGTAGGTCACCACCAGCCCGGTGGCCAAGATTCCGTACACGGCACCCGTGACGATCCCGAGGACGGTGAAGGAGAGGAAGACGCTCACGCGCGTATCTCGTCCCTAGTCACGTCAATGTGCTCTCCCCGCCGGGATGGTCAGCTACCGGGCGGCTGGTAGTAGGTCGTGTTGCAGTCGAAGCCGCTCTTGGCCGGCAGCTCCCGGACGTACTTGCCGTTCTTGACCACGGCCATCAGGTAGCAGGCGATCGGCTTCTTGGCCGCCGGGTTGGACGTGCCGAGCAGGCCGCTGGCGCCGAACGACGTGATCTTCTTGAGCTGCGCGATCACCGCGCCCCGGGTCGGGTTGGGCCCGGCCGCCTTGAGGGCCTGGACGAACAGCTGGGCCGACGCCCAACCGAACAGGGTGTAGAGGTCGGGCGTCCAGTTCGCGTTCGCCTTCTTGACGTACGTGTTGAACTGCTTGACGGCCGGCACGTTCTTGGCGTCCTCGCCGAGGTACAGGGCCTGGGTCTGGCCGATCTGGATCCCGTTCGTGTTGGCCGGGCCGCCGGCGTGCGAGACGAACTGCGCGGCGTAGAGCGGGCCGCCCGAGTAGACGAGCGGCGGATGCCAGTTCTGGGTGGCCATGTCCTGGGCGAAGAGCGCACCGACCTGCCAGTCGATGTTCGTCAGGTTGACCGCGGTCACGCCGTGGTTCTTCATGTTGATGACGTCGGTGGTGAAGTCGCTCTGCAACGGGTTCACGTAGTCGACGTAGCCGAGCTTGTAACCCTGAGCCTCGAAGGCGGCGAGCTGCCCCTGCCACTGCGCCCGGGCCGACGCCACGTCGGACACGATGGCGCCGAGGGTCTTGGCCTTGGGGTAGTGCTTCTTGTAATAGGCGATCGGGCCGTTGCTCATCCCGAGCGCCAGCGGCTGCGCACTGAAGTCGTTGGGCAGCGCGTTGGTACCCGAATCGAGGGTGACCGACGCGTCGGGGACTGCGGTGTTCTGCGCCAGCGCGGCGCAGCCGTACCCGTCGAAGAGGGAGAAGCTCCCGACCAGCGCGAAGTCGCTGGCGATGGCCTGCTGGGTCTCCGTTGCGTTCTGCGACCCGCTGAAGGCGTCGTCCTTGGAGTCGACGTAGAGCTTGCGCCCGTTCACCCCGCCCTGCGCGTTGATCATGTTGAAGTAGGCCTTCACCCCGATGGGCGCGCCGGCGAACAGTCCCGGCACCGGGCCGGTGATGATGGAGACGTTGCCCACTGTGACCGACTTGGAGGTCAGCCCGGTGGTCGAGGCGTTCTGCGCCGCCGTCGGGGTGATGGCCGGCACGCAGGTGCTCGCCTTGGCCACGGCGGCGCCGGCCGGTGCCCCGCTCACGAGCGCTCCGCCCCCGGCGACCAGCGTCCCCACCAGCAGGGAGCCGCCCAGGACCCCGCGGAGTGCCCGGTCGGCGAGCTTCCGCCCGCCGCGCCCGGTCGAGTCCAACGTCTCGGTGTTCCCCACTGCCACCCCCTGCTCCTCGGTCTCGGTTCTCCGACCTCCCGGTCCCTCCTCCGGGCACAGGCCCGGCGGACACGCGAGGTCAGAATTCGGGGGCTGACTCTACGTCAGAAACAGCTGATTGCACGTCGGACAATGGACGCGCCGAGGACCGCATCCGGTCACCCGGCAGGACGGCGGCGGCCCGCGCACCCTCGAGGAAGTCCGCCACGGCCGAGGTGGTGGCCTGGCAACGCAGGGAAGCGAGCACGTCGAACGCGTGTTGCGCCAGGGGTAGCTCGGCGTAGGCCACCGGTTGGCGGGAGACCGAGCGCAGCCGCTCGACGAAGCGCCGGGCCGTCTCGACCGGGACCAATGTGTCGTTGGCCCCCTGGAGCACGAAGAACGGGGGTGCACCGACGTTGACGCGGTAGGTGGGCGAGGCGTCCCGGAACACCTCCGGATGCGCGGACTCCTTCGTCTTCATGACCGAGCGCTCCAGCAGCCGCAGCAGGCCGCGTCCGAAGATGGCCGAGCCATCGGGCGAGCCGGTCAGGTCCATGACTCCGTAGAAGGGGATGCAGGCGTCGACGGAGGTGTCGGCGCCCTCGAATCCGGGTTGGAAGGCTGGGTCCCCCGCGGTGAGGGCCATGAGGGCGCAGAGGTGGCCGCCCGCCGACCCGCCGCTCAGCGCCACGAAGGAAGGGTCGCCGCCGTACTCGGCGATGTGCTCCTTGACCCACACGAGGGCACGCTTGACGTCCACGAGGTGGTCGGGCCAGGTGGCCCGGGGGCTCAGCCTGTAGTTCACCGCCACGCAGACCCAGCCCCGGGCGACCAGCTCGAACATCATGGGCTTCCCCTGCTCGCGCTTGTCGCCGATCACCCAGGCGCCGCCGTGGACATACACCATCACCGGGGCCCCGTGGGGGGCCGGGAGCCGCGGCCGGTAGATGTCGAGGCGGTGGCGGGCCTGGTGGTTGTCGCAGTACGCCACGTCGCGCACCGGCTCGACGGTCCGCGACCGCAGGGGGATGCCGCGGCTCACCCGCCACCACTTGCCCCAGGTCGCGGCGGTGGGCATGTCGGGCACCGGGAACGCGGGGGTGCGCACCTCGTCGAGCGCCGCGGCGGTCACGAGGCCCGTCCGCTGCCCCACCACCCCCAGGCCGATCAGCCCAATCCAGTCGAGGACCGCCACCACCAACCCGACCCAGCCCACCCAGGACGTCAGCGCCCCGGCCCAGATGAACAGCGCCGTGGCCACCATCTGCCAGAGGATGTTCTGGAAGGCCAGCTCGCCGGCGATCCAGGCCATGGTGAAGCTCACGACGGTGAAGGGCTCACGGCGGATGGGCCGGTAGGCCAGCAGGACCGCCAGGGCCCCGATCAGCGTCACGCAGAGGAAGGCAACAGGCACGATCCCACCATCTTCTCGCGAACCGGGGTGTCGCCTGCTCCACGGCCTACCAGGGCAGGTCGGCCCTGGTAGCGAGGGCGTCCGTGGCCACGGTGTGTTGCCCCGCGCCGGACTTGGCGCGAGGTTATGGGGCGATGTCCCCCGAACGGCTGACCGGTCTCGACGCCGCCTTCCTCTACGCCGAGACGCCGACGCACCACATGCACGTGGCCATCGCCGCCGTGTTCGACCCCGCCACGGTGCCGGGCGGCTACTCCTTCCGCCGCGTGCGCCAGCTGATCAGGGACCGGATCCCGCTCGCCCCGGTCTTCCAGCGTCGCCTGGTCGAGGTCCCGCTGCGCCTGGGTCACCCCGTGTGGATCGACGACCCCGAGTTCGACATCGACAACCATCTCCGGCGCGCCGCGCTCCCCACACCCGGTGGGATGCGCGAGCTCGCCGACTTCTCGGCGGACGTGATGAGCCGCCAGCTCCACCGCGACCGACCGCTGTGGGAGATGTGGATCGTCGAGGGGCTCGAGGACGGCAAGATCGCGCTCGTCGCCAAGATGCACCACAGCACCATCGACGGCGTCTCGGGTGCCGAGCTCCTCGGTGTGCTCTTCGACTTCGAGCCCGAGCCGGCCGAGACGCGCCCTCTGGCTCCGCGCCAGCTCGACACGCGCGTCCCGTCGGGCCTCGAGCTGGTGCTCCAGGCCATGGTGGCCGGCCTGGCTGCGCCCTTCGACATCGCGCAGGCGGCGGTACGGACCACGCGCAGCCTCCTCGACATCCGGCGCATCCGCCAGAGCCGCACCGCCAAGGCGGCCCTGCCGCTGACCGCACCCCGTACCTCCATCAACGCCGCGATCCATGCCCGGCGCCGGACCGCCTTCGCCGCGGCCAGCCTGACCGACGCCAAGCGGCTGAAGGACGCCATGGGCACCACGGTCAACGACGTGGTGCTCGCCGTGTGCACCGGAGCGCTGCGGACGTACCTCCTGGCGGGCGACGAGCTGCCCGAGATCCCTCTGGTGTCGGTGGTGCCGGTGTCGGTGGCGCCCGACATGACCGAGCTCAGGGGTTCGAACAAGGTGTCTGCCATGTTCGTGCCGCTCCCGTGCCACGTCGGCGACCCGCTCGAGCGGCTCCAACTCATCGCCGAGTGCACCAAGGGGGCGAAGGAGGAGCACCAGGCGCTCGGCGCCTCCACGCTGCAGAACTGGGTCGAGCATGCCTCGCCCCATGTGTTCGCTTCCGCGGCGCGCTTCTACACCGGCATGAAGCTGGCCGACCGCCATCGCCCGGTGGCCAACCTCGTCGTGTCCAACGTGCCCGGCCCCGACTTCCCCCTGTACCTCGGTGGGAGCAAGCTGCTCGGGATGTTCCCCTTCGGCCCGGTCATGGACGGCATGGGTCTCAACATCACGATCATGAGCTACCTGGGCGTCCTCTATTGGGGCCTGGCCTCGGACGCCCGCGCGGTACCCCGGCTGTGGGACATCGCCGCGGCGGTGCCCGACGCGCTGGCCGAGATGCTCATGGCGGCCGGGCTCGAGCCCGAGCCCTTCGACGTCCCGATCCACCTGGGCCCGGGCATGCCGCCGACGGCACGCTGGAAGCACGCGGCGGACGGCGGAGCTGCAGGGCAAGCGGCGCGCGGACCCGACGAGGTCGCAACGCCGCTGCCGGGACCGACGCAGGCGACCGGTAGCGTGACCACATGACCGTCCTCGAGCTCGGCCACCTCGTCCTCTATGTGCGCGACGTGCGGCGCTCGGCCGCCTTCTACCGCGACGTGCTGGGCTGGCAGCAGATCCTGCCCGAACCGGGCGAGGAACCGACGATGGTGGCCGCGTTCTCGTCGGGCCGCACGCACCACGAGCTCTTGTTGATCGAAGTCGGCGCGGACGCCACGCCGATCCCGCCGGGCCGTCGGGTCGGGCTGTACCACTTCGGACTGAAGGTGGGCGACAGCGACGACGAGCTGCGCGAGGCGTTGGCCCGGGTGCAGGCCGCAGGAGCCACCGTCGTGGGAGCGTCCGACCACACCGTGACCCACAGCCTCTACATCCTCGACCCCGACGGCAACGAGCTCGAGCTGTACATCGACGTACCCGGGGTGGACTGGCGGTCGGACCCGGCCCTGGTGGCTGCGCCCATCCGGCCGCTGGCGCTCTGAGCGCCCCCGATCACTCCCGGGCGCGGTTCGGAGCGGTGAGGACGGTGCGCGCCGATGCGGCCGGAGCCCGGGCCGCCGCCGAGGTCCTGGCGGCTGGCGGCGTGGTGGTGGTGCCGACCGACACGGTCTACGGACTGGCCGCCCGGCCCGAGGACGCCGGCGCCGTCCAGGCCGTCTACCGCGCCAAGGGGCGGCCCGAAGCAAGGCCGCTCCCCGTTCTGGCGGCCAACGAGGAGCAGGTGCGCGCCCTCGGCGTGGCCTTCACGCCCACAGCCGCCGCGCTGGCCCGCCGCTGGTGGCCCGGACCTCTGACCCTGGCCTTCGGCTTCGACGACACCGTGGCGCGGCCGGGCTGGCTCGAGCGGAGGGACGAGGTGGCCGTGCGCGTCCCCGACCACGACTTCCTGCGGTCGCTCCTCGAGCGCACCGGCGTCCTGGCCGTCACGAGCGCCAACTCCCACGGTGCGCCCACCCCGCGCACGGCCGCCGCGGCGTCGTCGGGCCTGGCGGAACCCGTCGGCTTGGTGGTCGACGGCGGGACGCTCGAGGACGTGCCCTCCACCTTGGTCAACGTGCGCGGTGCCGAGCCCGTCGTCGAGCGTGAGGGTGCCATCTCGACGCCGGCCGTGATGGACACAGTGGCGGGGGTGCGGTGACGCGCACGCTGCTGGCGATCGAGACGTCGTGCGACGAGACGGCAGCCGCCGTCGTCGACGACTCGCTGACCGTGCGCTCGTCGGTGGTGGCCAGCCAGGTCGACCTGCACGCGGAGTTCGGCGGCGTCGTGCCCGAGCTGGCCAGCCGGGCCCACGTCGAGGTCATCACCCCCGTGGTCCGCCGTGCTCTGCACGAGGCCGGTGTGTCGGGTGAGGAGCTGACCGCGCTCGCGGTGACCCGCGGCCCGGGGCTGGTCGGTGCCCTTCTGGTGGGCATCGCCACGGCCAAGGCGCTCTCCCTCGGCTGGGGCCTGCCGCTGGTCGGCGTCAACCACCTCGAGGGGCATCTGGCCAGCGTCTACCTGACCGACGTCGAAGTGCCGTTCCCCCAGGTCGCGCTGCTCGTCTCTGGGGGCCACTGCATGCTGACCCGGGCGACGGCACCGGGCCGCTACGAGCTCCTCGGCGAGACGGTCGACGACTCCATCGGCGAGGCCTACGACAAGATCGCCCGCTTCCTCGGACTGGGCTACCCGGGCGGCCCCGTCCTCGACCGCATGGCGGCCTCGGGCGAGGACGTGCTCGGGTTCCCCCGGCCGATGCTCAGCGAGGGGTACGCCTTCTCGTTCTCCGGGCTCAAGACGGCGGTCGTCAACCACGTGCGCGCACACCCGGACTTCTCCGAGGTCGACGTGGTCGCGTCGTTCGTCGCCGCCTGCATGGACGTGCTGTGCGCCAAGTTGGCGCGGGCCCTCGAAGAGTTCGGCGACCGCGCCGTGGCCATCGTGGGGGGCGTGGCGGCCAGCCCGGTGCTACGCGCCCGGGCCCAGGCGCTGGCCGACGAATTCGGCGCGCGCCTGCTCATCCCGCCGCCGGCCCTGGCCACGGACAACGCCGCCATGATCGGGGTGGCGGGCTGGCACGCGCTGTCGGCCGAGGGCCCGGCCCTGCCGGGGTTCGGGCCCGAGCCGGATCTGCGCGTGCGCTTCTCCGCGTCGGCCTAGGACCGGCGGCTCAGTAGAGCCCGACCACGTTGCCCTCGTCGTCGATGTCGATCGCCTCGGCGGCCGGGCTGTGCGACAGCCCGGGCATGGTCCGCATGTCGCCGGACACCAAGTAGACGAACCCGGCCCCCACGCTGGCCCGGGCCTCGCGGACGGGGAGCCGCCAGGCGCGCGGGGCGCCCAGCAGCGCGGGGTCCGAGGAGATCGAGAGGTGGGTCTTGGCGATGCAGACCGGGAGGCCGCCGAACCCCGCCTGCTCGTAGAGGTCGAGCTGGCGCGCCGCCGCCGGCTGGTAGTCGACGCCCTCGGCTCCGTAGACCTCGGTGGCGATCGTCTCGACTTTCTGGCGCAGCGTGGCGCCGTCGGGGTAGAGCATGGCGAACTCGCTCGGCTCGTCGGCGGCCGCGGCCACCGCCTCGGCGAGCGCCACCGCACCCTTGCCCCCGTCGGTGAAGTGGGTGCAGACGGCGGCCCGGGCGCCGGTGGACGCAGCGATCTCCTCGATGGCGGCCTGCTCGGAGGGGAAGTCGGTCTCCATGGCGTTGATGGCCACGACCGGCGTGACGCCATGACGGCGCACGATGGCGAGGTGCGCCAGCAGGTTGGCCGCACCCTGGTGGACCTCTTCGGGGTTCTCCTCGAGCATGGCCGCTGGGAGCGGGCGGCCGGCCACCACCCGGTGGCGGCCCGAGTGCAGCTTCATGGCGCGGACGGTGGTCACCACCACCGCGGCGTCGGGGACCAGACCCGAGGTCCGGCACTTGATGTTGAAGAACCGCTCCGCGCCCATGTCGGCGCCGAAGCCGGCCTCGGTCACCAAGAACTCACCGGCGTGGATCCCGATGAGGTCCGCCACCACCGACGAGTTTCCGTGGGCGATGTTGCCGAACGGCCCGGCGTGGACGAGCACCGGCGTGTTCTCAAGCGTCTGGAGCAGGTTGGGCTTGATGGCGTCGCGCATCACCACCGTCATGGCTCCGGACGCCTTGAGGTCTTCGGCCGTCACGGGTTCGCCGGTGCCCGTGTAGCCCACCACGATCCGGCCCATGCGCTCACGCAGGTCGCGCAGCGATCGGGCCAACGCGAGCACCGCCATGACCTCCGACGCCGCAGTGATGTCGAACCCGGTCTGGCGCGGCATCCCGTCCTGCTTGCTCCCGAGTCCCGACACGATGCTGCGCAGCGACCGATCGTTGACGTCGAGGACGCGCTTCCAAGTGATGCCGTACGGGTCGATGCCCAGCGCGTTGCCGTTGTAGAGGTGGTTGTCCAGCATGGCGGCCAGCAAGTTGTTGGCAGCCGTCACGGCGTGCAGGTCGCCCGTCAGGTGCAGGTTGAGGTTCTCGAAGGGAACCACCTGGCTGTAGCCGCCGCCGGCGGCGCCCCCCTTGATGCCGAAGGTCGGACCCATGGAGGCCTGCCGGATGGCCACGGTGGCCTGCCGCCCGATGCGGCAGAGCGCCTGACCCAGCCCGACCGTCGTGGTGGTCTTCCCCTCGCCGAGGGGCGTCGGTGTGACCGCCGTCACCACGACGTAGCGGGCCCGCGGCCGGTCGGCCAAGGCCTCGACCGCGTCGAGGCTCACCTTGGCCACGTACGCGCCATACGGCTCGAGCAGCTCCGGCGCGATGCCCATCTGCGCACCAATCTCGGCCACCGGCAGCAGCGAGGCGCGGCGCGCGATCTCTATGGCGGGAGGGAGTGGCACCGCCGTGGATCATGCCAGACCCCGTCGGAACCGTGCCCGCCGGGGCGGCGTCCTAGGATCGGGCGGCACCGCTCACGACCATGATCCTCTTGCACATCCTCTCGTTGCTCGTCGGCCTCGCCATCGCGGCCGCGCTGCTGGGGTCGGCGCTCAAGACCGTCGTCCTGCCCCAAGAGGGCTTCCCCCGGCTCTCGCAGGCCGTGTTCGCGCTGGTACACCGGCTGATGGTCCACCAGAAGCAGGAGGAACGGCGGGGCTCGGCGATGCGCAGCCTCTACGCGCCGGTGGCGCTGGTGAGCCTCCCGCTCATTTGGATGATCGTCGTCTCCTGCGGCTTCATCTTCATCTTCTGGAGCACCGGGTCCGTCACGTGGCAGAAGGCCTTCGAGGTCAGCGTCTCGTCGCTCACCACACTCGGGTTCTCCGAGCCCTCGGGCACGCTGCGCATCTTCATCGCCTTCATTGAGGCGACGATCGGCCTCGGCCTCGTCGCGCTGCTCATCAGCTACCTGCCCACCATCTACTCGGCCTACAACAGCCGGGAGAAGGGGATCTTCATGCTGAGCCCGATGGCGGGGACACCGCCGACGGTCCCCGGGCTCCTCCAGACGCTCCACCGCACCGGAGCCCTCGAGACCCCGGAGTTCTGGCGAACGCAGACGGACTGGATCATCGACGCCGAGCAGACGCACACCGCCTTCCCGATCCTGACCTACTTCCCCGAGGCCCACGCCAACCTCTCGTGGGTGGCCACGCTCGGAACCTTGCTCGATGCCGCGGCCGTCATGGTGTCCGCGACGGAGACCACCGGCACGCAGGTCCTCGAGGACGCCGAGAAGGGCCCGCTGATGGCGCTGGTCTACGGCATACCCACCGTCGACCGGATCGCCCGTGCTGCCAGCGTCCCCGTCGCGCCGGCACCGACTCTGATCGAGCTCTCGACGCACATCGCCAGCGACCCGACGCCCGACGTCAGCATCACCCGCCAGGAGTACCTCGACGTGATGGCCGCCGTCAGCACCTTGCTCGACCTCCCCGAAGGGTTCGACCCCGAGGAGGGATGGCACCGCTTTGCCTGGGTGCGCTGGTCCTATGACCGGCCGCTGCGCGCGCTGGCCGGCCTCACCCATGCCAAGCCGGCGCCGTGGACCACGGACCGCCCCGCCCGGGTCGGCCGCCCGCGCTACTTGCGACGCCGGACGCTCCCGGTGGACTGGGACCCCGGCTCGTCCGTGGCGGTGGTGCCACCGGCCGGCGTCGCCTAGAGGTGGCTGAAGCCGCCTGACTCCTCCTTGGTCATGGGGACCGAGACGGGGTGGCGGTCGAAGTGCGCGATGGACTCGCGCAGGTCGTCGAGGAGGAGCGAGGCCAGGTCTCGGCTGACGCCCTGACGGACGAGGATGCGCTGGACCGAGATGTCCGAGACCGATCCGGTCAGCGGGTAGGCCGGCACCTGCCAACCCTTGGCCCGCAAACGGTCGGCCAGGTCGTAGAGGGTGTAGCCGGGGTCCTCGCCCTCCTTGATGCGCCAGGCCACCGAGGGGATCCCCTTCTCCGGGTCCGAGTCGCAGAGGAGCTCGAAGGGGCCGAGCTTCACGATCTCCTGGGCCAGGAACTCGCCCGTGTCGTAGCAGGCGTCGTGCACATGGCGATAACCGTCGCGACCCAGGCGCACGAAGTTGTAGTACTGCGCCACCACCTGGCCGGCGGGCCGGGAGAAGTTGATCTGGAAGACGGGCATGTCGCCGCCGAGGTAGGTCACGTGGAAGATGAGGTCGTCGGGGAGCTCGGACGCGTCGCGCCACAGGACCCAGCCCACACCGAGCGGCGCCAGGCCGAACTTGTGCCCCGACGTGCTGATGGACTTGACCCGGGACACCCGGAAGTCCCAGAGGACGTCGGGGGCACAGAAGGGGGCCAAGAATGCGCCGCTGGCGCCGTCCACGTGGATGTCGACGTCGAGACCGGTCCTCTCCTGGAGCTCGTCGAGTGCGTTCGACAGCTCGAGCACAGGCTCGTAGGAGCCGGTGTAGGTCACTCCGAAGGTCGGCACCACCATGATCGTGTTCTCGTCCACCCGCTCGAGCATCTGCTCGACATCCATGCAGTAGCGGCCGGGGGCCATGGGGACCTCGCGCATCTCGACGTCCCAGTAGCGAGCGAACTTGTGCCAGACCACCTGGACGGGGCCGCAGACCATGTTCGGCTTGTCCGCCGGCTTCCCGGCGGCCTGCCGCTTGGCGCGCCACCGCCACTTGGCCGCCATGCCGCCGAGCATGCAGGCCTCCGAGGACCCGATGGCCGAGCACCCGACGGCCTCCCCGGTCTCGGGGGCGTTCCACAGGTCGGCCAGCATGTGCACGCAGCGGCGCTCGAGCTCGGCCGTCTGCGGGTACTCGTCCTTGTCGATCAGGTTCTTGTCGATGGCGATGTCCATCAACTTGTGGACCTCGGGCTCCTCCCACGTCTGGCAGAAGGTGGCCAGGTTCTGGCGGGCGTTGCCGTCGAGCAGGAGCTCGTCGGCGATGGCCTGGAAGGCGTCGGCCGGTGCCACCATCGCCGTGGGGAAGTCCCTCGACGGCATCGTCTTGCGCAGGCCTATGTCGGCGAAGACCGAGTCGAGCATCTCTTCCCGGACAGACTCCCTCCGGTGCAGTGGCATCAGGCTCTCCCCGTCATGTCGTTGCCGATAGGTACGTCGGTACCGTACCGGGCGCGCTCAGCAGGGGCGACCGCCGGGGCCGCGCGGGGCCGCGCGGGGCCGGCAAGCCCTCCGGCGGGACCAGAGGGTGACCGTCCGATGTCCGGCCCGCGACGGCGCCGGCTCAGCTGGCGAGCAGCTGCAGGCGCCCGCGGCCTGCGCCGCGCCCGGGCTCGGCCGGGCCGGCGTCGGCCTGGCGCGCTCGGGTGGATGCGGCGGCCGGCGGCGACGCCGGCTCGGGCCTGTCGGCCAGCTTCGAGCGCAGCTGGCGCAGCGCCTTGGTGTGGATCTGGCAGACCCTGCTCTCGGTGACCCCGAGGACCTGCCCGATCTCGGTCAGTGTGAGACCGTCGTAGTAGTACATCATCAGGACGGTCCGCTCACGCTCGGGCATGGCGGCGACGGCGGAGATCAGCGCCTCCTTCGACTCCTTGGCCTCGAAGGTGTCGACCGGACCCGACGAGCTGTCCGGCAGGGTCTCGCCCAGGGTCGACCGCTCGGAACGCTCCCCGCCACGCAGGACCTCGTCGAGGGCCACCATGCCCACAGTGGAGATCTTCCGCAACGCCTTGTGGAAGTCGCCGACGGACATTTCGAGCTCGGCCGCCACCTCCGTGTCGTTCGGCGTGCGCCGCAACGTCGCCTCGAGGTGCGTGAAGGCCTGCTCGACCGCGCGGGCCTTGGTGCGCACCGAACGCGGGACCCAGTCGATGGAACGCAGCTCGTCGATGATCGCCCCCTTGATGCGCGGGATGGCGTAGGTCTCGAAGCGCAGGTTCCGGTCGGGCTCGAAGCGCTCGATGGCGTCGATGAGCCCGATGATGCCGTAGCTGACGAGGTCCTCCCCGTCGAAGTGCCGCGGCAGGCCGGCCAGCACCCGGCTGGCGACGTACTTGACGAAAGGCGAGTAGTAGACGATCAGCTGGTTGCGCAGCGGCTGCGCTCCCGTCTGCTTGAACTCCGACCACAGGGCGTCGATGCCACCCTCGGTCGTCGTTTCTTCCGTTGTGGTGAGCCGGCGAGTCGTCGTTCCCACGAGTGTCCCCCTCCTTGTTTCGGCACCATCCGACATGTGCCATTTCCCCCTTGGTCAACGCGGTGACCATGCGGATTCTCCGCGTATCGGGACAAAAACAACTCTATTGATGAAGCGATTGCGGACCAGTTGCCCCATCGTTGTCGCTTGGTTGCAGAGGAAAAGCAACCTGCGAGCAACTTTGGGTTTCCGCGCTGAATTGACCCAGTGTTGTGCCGTTTGACCTGCTGTTCTTGCCCTCAACACGCCGATGGTGCCCGCAATGACCACGCACATCGCCTTGAGTGCCGTCCCGCTGTCTTGTCCCCCCGAGGCAGGGGTCCGCCGCGGAGACCGTGGGAAATTGTCCGATAGCTTCGCCGGAATAGCCAAAACCACCTGGGCTCATTTTCTCAAATGGACGCACGGTACGACGCGCCCGAGGACGGCGCGGGAGAGGGCAAGACACGGATCCCATTACGGCACGATCGCGCCGAGTGGCGATTCTCAATTCCCCCTCAAGGTGGCCCGATCCCCGTCCGACACTCGGAACATGGGTCTCACACCCGATCAGCAGGCGGGGCGTTGCGCTCCGAGGGAGGCATGGGTCGCATGAACCCGCCCGTTGACACGGCGACGCCCGCTTCGGCGCACGACCACGGCGAGCGCCGGCACACCGGCGACACCGAGGGCGCAAGCGGCTTCCTCGCTGGGTCCGACGTCGTCCGTGGCAAGACGATCCTTGTGGCCGAGGACGACCACAGCTGCCGCAGCGCGCTCCACCAGTACTTCGAGCGGGCCGGCTACCGCGTCACCGAGGCGACCGACGGCCCCTCGACGCTCCGCTCCGTGTTCCAGCACTCGGCCAGCCTGGTCATCTTGGACCTCGGGCTGCCCGGCTTCGACGGCATGGACGTCCTGGCGAAGATCCGCCGTCACAGCGGGGTCCCCATCATCGTGTGCTCGGGTCGGGACTCCGAGGAGGACCGCATCAAGACGTTGAACCTCGGGGCCGACGACTTCGTGGCCAAACCGTTCTCGTTCGCCGAGCTCGAGGCCCGTGTACGGGCCGTCCTGCGCCGCGGGAACACGGAGCCGGTGGCGAAATCACTTGTCTACGGCGACCTCGTGATCGACCGGGACACTCGCACCGTGACGGTGCGGGAGAAGGTCGTGCCCATGACGCGCAAGGAATTCGACTTGCTCGCCTTCCTGGCGTCGTCGCCGGGTCAGGTGTTCTCCCGCGAGGACCTGCTCGAGCGGGTGTGGGGCTCGACCGAGGAGTGGCAGGGCCGCTCCACCGTGACGGAGCACGTGCGCCGGGTCAGGCTCAAGATCGAGCCGGACCCTGACTCGCCCCGCTGGATCACCACCGTCCGCGGCGTGGGTTACCGCTTCAGCCAGCCCGAGACGTGAGGCTCCGTGCCGGGAGCCCGTCGGCACGTCCCGCTGCCCTCCAGGGGCGCCGCCGCCCCGTGGCTGACCACTGGTCAAAAAGGCCTATCCAGTCCGTGGCGGAATGTGCCGATACACAGCATGACCACGCTGACGGGTCCCGCCGGCAGGGGCAGGCGACAGGGTCCCCCGTACGGCGGTCACGAGGGTCCGCGCCACACGGACGCGGCGTGCACGAGGGGGATGCTCACATGATGCGAGGTGTCGCATGACGGTATTCGTGGACGTTGAGCAGCTCGCTCCCTCCCATGACCCCGCATACGGCGAGAGCGACCCGCCGCTGGCCGCCGTGGCGGCAACGGGCGGGGCCGCAGCGACCGCCGCCCCCGCGAGGACCATTCTCGTGGCCGAGGACGACGTGAACTGCCGTCGTGCCCTGCGGCACTACCTGCTGCGCTCGGGCTATCAGGTGGCCGAGGCGGAGACGGCCCCCACGTCACTCGAGGTGGCGGCGCAACACCCGGCCGACCTCGTCATCTTGGACTTCGACCAGGCCGGCACCACCGCCGACGCACTGCACATGATTCGTCGCCGCAGCACCGTCCCCGTCATCGTGTGCTCGGGCCGCGCCAGCGAGCGCGACCGGGTCAGCTTCTTCAACTTCGGTGCCGACGACTTCTTGGCCAAGCCCTACTCCTTCGCCGAACTCGAGGCCCGCGTGCGGGCCGTGCTGCGCCGCGGCAGCGGGGCGCCGACCACGACCCTGGACCACGGCGAGCTGGTCATCGACCAGGGGACGCGCCGGGTCACCCTCGGCGGGACCGAGGTGCCGATGACCCGCAAGGAGTTCGACCTGCTGGCCTTCCTCGCCGCCTCACCGGGACGGGTCTTCTCACGCGAGGACCTGCTCGAGCAGGTGTGGGGCTCCAACGGCCGTTGGCAGGGCCGCTCGACCGTGACCGAGCACGTACGGCGGGTCCGCCTGAAGATCGAGACCGACCCGGAGAGCCCCCACTGGATCACGACCATCCGGGGCATCGGGTACCGCTTCAGCGCACCGTCGGCCTAGGGTCCCGTCCGGACCGGGCCGGCGACCCGGCGGGCAGAGGGGCCACGGCGCTCAGGTCGCCGGGTGCTGTGCGGCCAGGAGGTACCCCCCACCGTCGGGCGTCGGCACGATGGCGAAGAATCGGTCGTTCGAGTCCTGGCCGCCCCGCGACCCGAAGAAGCCGGCGTCCCCGAAGGTGAACACCCCCCCGTCGGAGGCCACCTCCCAGTAGCCGTGGCCGCTGGGCGTGGGCGCCATGGCCACCACAGGCCGGTTCAGCGGCGTGCCGCCCATGGAGCCGAAGAACGTGGCGTCGCCGAACGAGAAGATGCCGCCGTCGGAGGCGACGAGCCAGTAGCCGTGGCCGCTGGGCGTGGGCGCCATGCCCACCACGGGCCGGTTCAGCGGCGTGCCGCCCATGGAGCCGAAGAACGCGGCGTCGCCGAACGAGAAGATGCCGCCGTCGGAGGCGACGAGCCAGTAGCCGTGGCCGCTGGGCGTGGGCGCCATGCCCACCACGGGCCGGTTCAGCGGCGTGCCGCCCATGGAGCCGAAGAACGCGGCGTCGCCGAACGAGAAGATGCCGCCGTCGGAGGCCACCTCCCAATACCCGCCCCCGTCGGGGTTGGCCGCCATCGCGACCACGGGAGCGTTGAGATGCCGGCCGCCCATGGAGCCGAAGAACACGGCGCCGCCGAAGGAGAAGAGGCCGCCGTCGGAGGCCACTTCCCAATACCCCCCCGCCCCGCTCGGAGCCGCTCCGACCAGCGGCAGGTTCGACGTCACCGGAGGCCCGGGGGCGGGCGCGTCGCCGAAGGCGTAGGTGGCCGTGACCTGCGGTCTCGAGACGGAGCCTCCGCAGATGGACACAAAGCCGTACCCCATCGACCGGAGTTGGGTGATGATCTCGGGCAGCGCGGTCACGGTCTGGCTGCGGTCGCCGCCGCCGTCGTGCAGGTCGACCACGGCCCCGGGGAAGACCGAGCCGACCACGGCGTTCACGATGGACTGCACCCCTGGCATCGTCCAGTCCTTCGGGTCGACCGAGTAGCTCATCGTCGTCATGCCGCGGGCCGCCACCAGCCCGAGCACGGTCGCGTCGAAGGTGTCGTCCGGGGGGCGCATGCAGCGGGGCGCCACTCCCGTCACGGACTGGATCTCGGCCTCGGCGGTGTCGACCTGCGAGGCGACACCGGCCGGGGGGAGCTTGGTCAGGTCCGGGTGGCTCCAGGTGTGGTTCTCCACCGGGTAGCCGGCCTGGGCCACCAGGCGCGTGGTCTGCGGTGATGCGGCGACCTCCCTCCCGATCTCGAAGAATGTCGCCGGGACACGGTACTGCTCGAGCACCGACAGAACGGCCGGCGTGTAGGGGCCCGGCCCGTCGTCGAACGTGAGGGCCACCACCCGTTGCCCCGCCGTTCCACCACCGCCCGGCGCCTCGGAGGTGGTGAACGCCGCGCTGGGGGTCTGAGCCCCGGCACGGGGGCCGGGCAGGACGGCGACCGCCAGGAGGGCGGCGAGCAGGGGGGCGAAGACGAGGGGGCCGCTCGCCGGCAATCGCCTCACCCGGTCGCCTTCACGCCCCCCTTTGTAGCAACACCGGGAGCCCAGCGGGGCCCGGTGTTGCGCCGGCGTCAGCGCACCGCCTCCCACACCGCCCAGCCGGCCAGCGCGAAGAGCACGGCGGCCGTGACAATGCGCACGGTGGCCACGTTCACCACGCGCAGAAGGCTCTGACCGCTGACCACGGCCAGGCCCGCCACGGCCCACAGCGCGAGCACGGCGCCGACGGCGACCGAGAGCGCACTGTGGTAGTGCGCCGCCAGGTTGGCCGTGAGGATCTGGGTCAGGTCGCCCCACTCGGCCAGGAAGATCACGAGGAACGCCGTGACGGCGATGCGGTGATGGGACGCCACCTCGCGTTCGACGATCTCCTCGTTCCGGCGCTCCTTGACGGCCTCGCGCAGCGCCAGCACTGCCCCGAGCACGAACATCAGGGCAATGAAGGCGTCGAGCGCTCGCTTCGGCAGGACGTGGAACAACGCCACCCCCACGGTGACGGCGATCACCACGTGCACGGCGAAGGCGGCGGCACAACCCACCCAGACGACGAGCGGGCGCCCCCTCGTCGACATCACGAGCGACGCGAACATGGTCTTGTCGGGGAGTTCCCCCAGGAAGATGATCGGGAAGACTGCGACGACGACGCCCAGCTGCACGTGGTCCTTTCGGTCAGGGGCCAACGTAGCGTGCAGGCGCCCCACCTGGTCGCGCGCATAGGTTGTGCACCGGGCACCCGTAGGGAGCCGCGGCTGCAGTGGACGCCGCTGGAGGAGGAGGAACCATGCTGATCGAGCTGAACGAAGAGCAGTGCGCAGAGCTCCAGCAGTTGCTCGAGAGCTCGCTCGGCGACATGAGCAGCGAGATCGCCGGCACCGACAACCCCGAGTACCGAGAGGGGTTGCGTCACCGGCGGAGCGTGCTCGAGTCCGTCCTCTACCTGCTCGACAACCCGCCCCGCGGCGAGTAGCGACAGCCTCGCTAGGCGCGCCGCGCCGGACGGTCGCCCGCAGCGCTCGCGTCGAGCATCGACCGCCCAGCAGCGGTCGCGTCGAGCATCGACCGCCCAGCAGCGGTCGCGTCGAGCATCGACCGCCCCGTCATGACGTACACGGTCTCGTCGTCGCACTGACGCCACAGGTCGAGCAGCTCGCGCGAGATCGGGTCGCATCCGTGGCGCATGGGGCCGGACGGGTCGAGGACTGCGTCCACGATCGCGGCCGCGGCCTCGTCCGGCTCGACCACCTGCGGGTCGGCGTGCTCCCGGCGCAGCGTCGTCGCAGTGATCGCCAACTCCCGGTAGTCGTCGAACCGGACGGCGTCCATGTCCCCCGTGCTGAGTCGGAACATGTCGGTGTCCACCGGGCCCGGCAGGATCTCGACGACCCGGATCCCGAACGGCTCGACCTCGGTGCGCAGGCTGTCACCGAACGCCGAGACCGCCGCCTTCGAGGCCCGGTAGGCGGAGAAGAAGGGCATTGACCCGAAGATCGACGACGACGTGACGTTGCACACGACCGCGGGCCGGTTGTCGCGCAGGATCGGGATGGCGGCGGAGGTGAGCGCCACCACCCCGAACACGTTGGTCTCGAACATCCGGCGCCAGTCCTCGACGCGGGCGAACTCGACCGGCAGGTACTCGGTGTCGATGCCGGCGTTGTTCACCAGTACGCACAGGTCGTCGGGGAGCGCGTAGGTCGACGGATCGGTGACATCGAGCGCCTGCACACGCAGCCGCCCCTCGGTCGCCTCCGCCATGCCGGCTCCGGCGTCGGGGTCCCGCATGGTGGCGACCGTGTCGAACCCCCGGTCGGCCAGCTCGAGGGCGATGGCACGCCCGATCCCCCGACTGGCGCCGGTCACCAATGCGCTCCCATGGATGTCCATGGTCAGATTCTTGCCCACCTCCAGGGCAGCCGCCGCGGCCCGGGACTAGCCTGCCCCGGCGTGGGCGTGTACCGGGACCATGTGCTCCCGAGGCTGGTGGACCTCACGTGCGGGGCATCGGGCCTCGAGCGCTACCGGGCCCGGGCGGCGGCCGGGCTGTCGGGACGCGTGGTCGAGATCGGCTTCGGCTCGGGGCACAACGTCCCCCACTACCCGCCCGAGGTCCGGCAGGTGCTGGCGGTGGAGCCGGCCTCGGTGGCCCGCCGCCTGGCCGAGAAGCGCGTCCGCGCCAGCGCCGTGCCCGTGGCGCACGTCGGCTTGGACGGGCAGCAGATCCCCCTCGACGACGCCTCGTGCGACGCCGCGCTCTTCACCTTCACCCTGTGCACCGTCCCCGACCCCGCACGGGCCCTGGCCGAGGTGCGGCGGGTGCTCCGCCCCGGCGGCACGGTCCACTTCCTGGAGCACGGGCTGGCGCCGGACCCCGGGGTCGCCGTCTGGCAGCGTCGCCTCGAACCACTCCAGCGGCGGCTGGCGGACGGCTGCCACCTGACCCGCGACGCCGGAACGCTGGTGGAGGAGGCCGGGTTCGTCATCCGCCGCTCCGAGAAGGACTACGCGCCGGGCCCCAAGCCCTGGTCGTACATGACGCTGGGCGTGGCGGAGAAACCGGCCTCCTGACGCCGTCGCCGGCCGGCGGCCACCTCACACTTCGCCCACATCGACGGGGCAGACTTCGCTCCGTGCAGCACGCCAGGCGCAACGGGCGAAGGAGTCACTGGGCCGCCCTGCTCGCGCTCGGGGCGCTGGCTGTGGTGGCAGCGGCCTGCAGCAGCGCCACGACGACGACGCCAGCGGTCGAGCGGGTGCCCGGTGGGGCCAAGGGGCACTACCTGGTGAGCTCCGGCATCCACAAGATCGAGCACATCGTCGTGATCATGCAGGAGAACCGCTCGTTCGACTCCTACTTCGGCACGTTCCTTGGTGCCGACGGGATCCCGATGACGCACGGCACACCGACCGTGTGCGTGGACAACCCGCAGACCGGCCAGTGCGTGAAGCCCTACCAGGACCACGCCGACGTCAACGGCGGCGGTCCGCACTCCGCACCCAACGCGACGGCCGACGTCGACGGCGGGCAGATGAACGGCTTCGTCGCGCAGGCCCAACTGGGGCGCAAGGGCTGCCTCGATCCGACCAATCCGGCCTGCTCCAACTCCGCGCATCCCGACGTGATGGGGTACCACACGGAGAGTGACATCCCGAACTACTGGTCCTACGCCAAGGACTTCGTCCTACAAGACCACATGTTCGAGCCGAACGCGTCGTGGAGCCTCCCCGCCCACCTGTTCGTGGTGTCGGAGTGGTCGGCCTACTGCACGGAGGTCGACAACCCGTCGAGCTGCGTCAACGCACTGCAGACGAAACCCGCAGAGCGGCCGCAGAACGCGCCGGCGGTCTACGGCGGCGAGCCCGGGCCGAAGACCGGCGGCAAGCGCGGCGGGGCCACGGGCCAGCCGATCTACGCCTGGACGGACCTCACCTACCTGCTCCACAAGCACCGCGTCAGCTGGGGGTACTACGTCGTGAGCGGCACCGAGCCCGACTGCGAGAACCCGGCGGCCGAGAGCTGCGCCCCCGTCAACCAGAACGCCAACACGCCCGGCATCTGGAACCCCCTTCCCTGGTTCGACACGGTGCAGGCCGACGGCCAGCTCGGGAACATCCAAGGACGTCGACACGTTCTACGCGGCGGCGAAGAAGGGGACGCTACCGGCGGTCTCGTGGGTAACCCCGTCGGGCGCAGTGAGCGAGCACCCCCCGGCAACCGTGAGCGCCGGCCAGAGCTACGTCACCAGCCTCGTGAACGCGATCATGCACAGCCCCGACTGGGACTCGACCGCGATCTTCCTCACCTGGGACGATTGGGGCGGCTTCTACGACCACGTCGCGCCGCCGGCGGTGGACGAGAACGGCTACGGCCTGCGCGTCCCGGGCATCGTGATCAGCCCGTACGCCAAGAAGGGGTACATCGACCACCAGACGCTGAGCTTCGACGCCTACGACAAGTTCATCGAGGACGACTTCCTCGGCGGCCAACGCATCGACCCCGCCACCGACGGCCGACCCGACCCGCGGCCCGACGTACGGGAGAACGAGAAGATCCTGGGGAACCTCGCGAACGACTTCGACTTCACCCAGAGTCCGCGCCCTTCGGTCATCTTGAAGGTGCACCCGAAGACCACGCTGACCGGGAGGCCCACGCAAGCCCAGTCCACGGCGGCGCGGGCACCCGACAGCGACGGCTGAGGCCGTCGCAGCACCAGCGAGTCCTACGGGGCGCCCACCACCTCACCGGGTGCCGGGCGGACGTCGTGGCCCAGCTCGTGGCGGAGGCACTCCTCAAGCGTCGGGTAGCGGAAGGCATGGCCAGCAGCGTCGAGGCGGGCCGGGAGCACACGCTGGCTGGCCTGGACCATCTCGCGTGCCCCTTCGGCCCCGAGGAGCAGGCGCGGAAGGAACTCGGGCACCGGGATCAGCGATGGCCGCCGCAGCACCCGGGCCAGGGTGCGGGCGTACTGCTCGTTCGTCACCGGCACCGGCGCCACGGCGTTGACCGGCCCCGTCGACCGCGCCGTCGGCGAGCGCACGGCCGAACACGTCGAGCAGGTCGTCCAGTCCGATCCACGAGACCCACTGCGAGCCGGGTGCGAGCGGCCCGCCCAGGGCGACTGAGAAGAGTGGCCGCAAGAGGCGCAGGCTGCCGCCCCGGGCGGACTGCACGATGCCCGTCCGCACGTGCACCACGCGCAGGCCCGCACCGCGCGCCGGCTCGGCCGCCGCCTCCCAGTCCCCGACCAGCCCGGCCAGGAAGCCTGCGCCCGATGCGCTGTCCTCGGTCAGCTCCTCGCGCCCGCGATCGGTCCCGTAGAACCCGATGGCCGAGGCGCACACCAGTACCCGGGGACCGTCGTTCATGCCCGCCATGGCCCGGGCCAGCGCGTCGGTGGGACCGACGCGGCTGTCGCGGACGGCCCGCTTGTGGGCCGCGGTGAAGCGGCCGGCGATCGACGCACCGGCGAGGTGCACCACGGCGTCGACGCCTGCCAGCGCCTCAGGGTCGGGCCGGTCCGGGGCCCACAGCCGCTCGCCCTCACCCCGGGGCTGCCGCCGGACCAGACGGACGACCCGGTGACCGCCGGTGGAGAGGTAGGCACACAACGCCGTACCGATGAGGCCCGAGGAACCGGTCACCGCCACCGTCAGCGGGCCACCGCCGTGGGCGACCGTCCGGCGGTGCGCGACCAGGTCACCGTCCAGCTGGTGCTGGCGGTAGCGGAAGGTCTGCACGAGGAAGGAACCGGGCACCGGGGTCTCGACGAGGTCGGTCACCCGGGTGGCGTCGTCACCTGCCGGCTCGAAGCGGTGCGTGTGGCGCCAGCGCAGCGGCAAGGAGGTGAGCTCGTCCACGAAGCCGGCCCCCGTCCCGCCCTCTCGGGGACCGAGGGCCCGGTGCTGGGCCACCCAGCGCAAGCCGCCGGGCAAGCGGAGCACGGCCCGCCCGCTCTCGAGCGCGTCCGCCTCCTCCGCCACGCCCAGGGGCTGCCACGGCGGCATGAGCCGCCGGATCGCGCCCGGCCGCTCGTGCCAGGCGACGACCTGGCGGAGCGGAGCGTGGACGACGCAGGTGTAACGCAATCCCATGGTCACATCCCCCATCGGGGGCCGCGACCGACCGGCGCCGGGTAACCGAGCGCCCGGCGCCGGTCGACAGGCCAGCGCAAGGGCTCGTGGACCGCCCCGCCGGGCACACCGGCGAGCTCCTCCACGTAGCGGCGGACGTAATCGCCTTGGGGGTCGTAACGCCGCGCCTGGCGCAGAAGATTGAACCGCCGGTTGGGCCGGGTGTCGTTCCCCGTCCCGGCCGTCCACTGCCAGTTCCCCGCGTTGTTCGCCACGTCGGCGTCGACGAGCCAGTCGTCGAAGTGGGCCGCACCGACCCTCCAATCGATCCCGAGGTCCTTGACCAGGTACGAGGCGGCCAGCATGCGCGCCCGGTTGTGCACGAAGCCCTCGGCCCGCAGCTGTCGCATCGCGGCGTCGACCACGGGCACGCCGGTCTTACCCTCGCGCCATGCCGCGGCGGCATCGGGGTCGTCGCGCCACCGGCGGCCCCGGTCGCGGTAGTCGCGGCGCGGCAGCTCGGGGAAGGCGCACGCTACCTGGTGGTGGAAGTCGCGCCAGCAGAGCTGCCGCACGAACGGCTCGTGGTCCCCGGCACGCCGGGCCATCTCCAGTGGGGAGAGGCAGCCGAAGTGGATGTAGGCGCTCAGCCGTGACGTGCGGTCGCCCGCCAGGTCGTCGTGCCCCTCGCCGTAGTGCGGCAGGTGGTGCCTGGCCCAACGGGCCCAGCGGGCACGGCCGCTGGTCTCACCCCCGGGCAGGCGGCGCGGAGAGACGGGACGACCCGGGTCGGCCAGACGCGGCAGGCGGCCGGCGCGCAAGCGGGCGGGCCCGGGCACCCGCCGGGGAGCCGGCAGCACGGCGCGCCACGGCGCGCCGGACCAGCGGCGCCAGAAAGGCGTGAACACGGCGTAGTGGTCCTTGCCGGCGGGGACCAGGGCACCGGGCGGGACCACCGTCGATCCGGGGTGCACCTCGAGCCGCCGGCCCCGGGTGTCACAGGCATGTCCGAGCCGCTTCTGGCGGGCTTGGGCCAGGGCGCTCACGTCCTCGGTGAGGAAGACCGCCTCGGCGCCGGTCCGTTCCACGACTTCCATCGTCGCACGCACCGTGTCCCCCGTCCGCACGAACAGGTCGGCCCCGAGTGCCTGCAGCGAGCCCCGCAGGTCGGCCAGGCACTCGGCCAGGAAGGCCGGCCGGTTTCCCGACGCCGGGGCGTCGGTCGAGAAGGCGGGGTCGACGACGAAGAGCGGCACCACGGTGCGCGCCGAGGTGGCGGCGTGCCAGAGCGCCGGGTGGTCGTGCACCCGGAGGTCGCAGGTGAAGAGCACGACCACCGTCCCGCAGCGAACAGACTCAGGCATCGCCCCTACTTTAGTGTTAAATGCTGCCCGGCGGCCGGCGTCCTATCCCACCATGATCTGGGGCCGGAGCGCCCGGGCACCCAGGCACGAGGGCTCGCCGTGATGCACCATGAGCCCCGAGACAGACCCGGCGGTGCCTCTGGGCCGGCGGGCGGAGCGGAGGAGCGCCCACATGCACACCGTGCAGGTCGACCAGCCCGACGAAGGGGTCACGCGGATCACGCTGGACCGGCCCGACCGGCTCAACGCGCTGACCACCGAGCTCGTCTCTGAACTGCACGACACGCTCGACGCCGTGGCGGGCGACCGGTCGTGCCGCGTCGTGATCCTCACCGGAGCCGGGCGCGGGTTCTGCGCCGGCATCGACCTGCACGGGTACGGCACTCCCCCAGATGCCACCGGCGTGGGGCGGGTCGAGGACACCTTCGCCATCCAGACGCACATAGCGGCGCTGGTGCCACGGCTGCGCGGCCTCCCCCAGCCGGTCATCGCCGCGGTCAACGGTGCCGCCTCCGGCGGTGGGCTGGCGCTCGCCTTGGCCAGCGACATCCGCATCGCCGCGGCGTCCGCCCGCTTCAACGTCGCCTTCGTCCGCCTCGGCCTCTCCGGCTGCGACATCGGCGTGAGCTGGCTGCTCCCACGACTCGTCGGCGCCTCCAAGGCATGGGAGCTCATGTTGACGGGCCGGGTGATCGGCGCCGAGGAGGCCGACCGCATCGGGCTCGTCCTCGAAGTCGTCCCCGACGACGAGCTGCTCGCCGCCGCGCTGGAGACGGCCCGGCTGATCGCGGCCAATTCGCCCTGGGGTGTGCGGATGACCAAGGAAGTGATGTGGTCACAACTCGAGGTGGGGTCTCTGCAGGCCGGCATCGACCTCGAGAACCGCACGCAGGTGCTGTCCTCCATGACCGGCGACATGCGCGAGGCGGTGGCGGCCTTCTTGGAGAAGAGGGCGCCGCAGTGGGGGCGCGACAGCGGGCCGGACCCCGCGTAGGGAGGGGCCCCGGGACGCGACCGGTCGCGCCCCGGCCCTGAGTACGTTGGTCGACCTGATGCGGCACCCCCACGACCGCCCCGGTGAGACGACCGGACGGGGGCCACGCGGCCTGCCCGGAGCGGTGGCCGCCCTCTTGGCACTCATCGTGGCCGGTTGCACGTTGGGCACGGGGACGACCTCCGCTCCTGCACCCCCGAGCCGCTCGGTGCCGCCGACCCCGGACTACGCCGCGGTGTGCGCGCCTGTGGGCGCCGATGTCTCGGCCACCTGCCTGCGGGTCACCCTGCAGGCGATCGACACGGCGCGGGCCGCCGAGGGGATTCCCCCGATGGTGCTGCCCTCCGACTTCGCGCGGCTCACGGTGGCCCAGCAGCTCTTCGTGG
Source organism: uncultured Acidimicrobiaceae bacterium (assembly GCA_963781955.1). GTDB lineage: Bacteria > Actinomycetota > Acidimicrobiia > Acidimicrobiales > RAAP-2 > Bog-473. The sequence goes on along the minus strand of CAWAHU010000001.1, from coordinate 181,402 downwards.
CGCTGAACCGCGAGCGCGTGGACCGGGGCCTGGCGCCGTTCGCCGGGCTCACGACGTCGCTCGACCAGTTGGCCGAGCAAGGGGCCTCGGTCGGGCAGCTCCCCCCGGAACCGGGCCGCTCCTACACGTCAGTGGCCACGGAGTGGATCGGTGCGGTCGGCAACGGCCTCGGCGCGGACTACCAGTGGATGTACCAAGACGGGCCGAAGTCGGGCGTCCCGGGGTGCAGCGGCGCCCAGAGGTTGGGCTGCTGGGCCGACCGTGACATCGTGCTCGGCCCACTGGGGTCCAGGCGCCTCGTCATGGGCGCCGCGTTCGACCCGTCCGCAGACACCTCGCCCGGTGACCGAGGTGGCTCGTCGCTGGCGGCGGTGCTGGCGGTCGGGCCACAGCTCTCCGGGGACGCCTACGCCTACACATGGGAACAGGCCATGGCGGACACGGCCGTCGGCACCCTGCGCCCGCTGCGGGCCGTCCCGGCGGGCGAGTCGCTCACCGGGATCCCCGACCCCCACCGCAACATCGGCCCGCAGCCCGACTTCACGACGGTGTGCACGGGAGGCCGGATCGACGACTCGCCGGCCTGTGTGGCCGCAGCGCTGTCCGCCATCAACCACGCCCACGCGCTCGAGGGCGTCCCGCCCATGGTGCTGCCGCGGGGTTTCTCCCAGCTGAGCGTCCCCGAGCAGCTCTTCGTCGCGGTCAACCTCGAGCGCGTCGACCGCGGGCTGGCCCCCTTCGGCGGGCTCACCGCGGCCCTGGACGCGAACGCGCAGCGAGGCGCGGACACCGCCAACGACCCGCCCGCCGCCGGCGGCCGCTACCTCCTCGACGACAGCGAGTGGGCGGGTGGGTCCGCCAACGGCCTCGACGCCGTGTACGGCTGGATGTACGACGACGGGTACAATAGCGGCAACCTCGACTGTCCCCACCGCACCTCGCCCGGGTGCTGGGGGCACCGCAAGGGGATCCTGGACGACTTCGGCTCGGGACCGAACCTGGTCATGGGCGCGGCGCTCGACCCCCGCGGCGACACCAACCGGGGCGACAAGGGGGGGACCTCCATGGCAGTCACCCTCGCCGTGGCGGACGCGCCGGCCGGGCCCGACACCTACGCCTACGGCTGGGCGCAGGCTCTGGCCGCCGTGCCGCCCGGTGCCATCCCCTAGGGTCGCGGCGTGCCCACGCCCCGGCTCTACGTGAACCCGGCCTGCTCGAAGTGCCGCGCCGCCGTCGGGCTGTTGGAGGAGCGGGGCGTCCCGGCCGAGGAGGTCCGCTACTTGGACCACCCGCCGACCGTCCGCGACCTCGAGGGGCTGATGGCGAAGCTCGGGATCGACGACCCGCGGCTGATGATGCGGACGGGCGAGCCCGCCTATGGCGAGCTCGGACTCGACGGCGCGCCGCGGGCGACGCTGCTCGACGCCATCACGAGGAACCCGATCCTCCTCGAGCGGCCCATCTTCGTGGTCGGCGACCGGGCCGTAGTCGCCCGTCCGCCCGAGCTGCTGCTCGACCTCCTCTGAGGCCCCGCCCCGGCTGATCCGGGACCCGCCCCGCCGCCACGCCGCGCCGTATGGTGTGGCCCACGTGTGGCGGGGACGGAACCGGAACCGCCGGAACGGGGGGCAGATGACGACATCGCTGGCCTTCTACGGGGCCCTGGGCATCGTGAGCACGGTCTTCGCCTTCGCGGTGAACCGGCGTCTCTTCGGCACCGAGGGGGCAGGGAGGACCACGCCGCTCGAGGCCGTCTACTACGTCGTCGGCGCGTGCTCGCTGCTGCTCGGCTGGTACTTCAACGTGCGCTACGTCCACCTCTACGGGAACCGGGCGACGTACGTCGACTACACGAAGGAGCTGTTCACGAACTGGGCCGCCGACTCGGCGGCACAGGACTACATCATCGTCAACGTCGTGCTGCTGCCCCTGTGGACCATCATCGACGGGAGGCGGCGCGGGCTGCGCCACCCCTGGATCTTCTTCGTCATGAGCCTGTTCACCAGCCTGGCCTTCGCCATGGCCTTCTTCCTGGCCTTCATGGAGCGGCAGCGGCGCTACAACCGATCGCGGCCTCAGGCACCCGTGCCGGCACCCTCCAGGACGGCGTAGCCGCAGTTGTAACCGGGGATGAACGTCACGCCGGGGCCGCCGTGGCAGCCGGCGCCGCACAGGTAGAGGCCCTCCACGGGCACCGGGACGTCGGGCCAGCCTCGTGGACCGGGCCGGAACGGGCCCATGAACTCCGGCTGGAGCAGCCCGTGGGTGAAGTCCCCGCCGGTGCAGCCGAACATCAGCTCGTACGTGTAGGCGGGGTAGTTGAGCTTCCGCTCGATCAGCTCCGGGAAATTCGGGGCCACCGCGGCGATCTTGGCCACGATCCGGTCCGCCATCTCGTCGCGGAGCGCGCCCTGCGACTCGCGGTCCCCGATGGGCAGGTAGAAGGCGAAGCTGCTCGCGGCGTGCTTGCCCTCCGGAGCCAGGCTGGGGTCCTCGAGCGACGGGATCTGCAGGTTGAAGCTGGGCGATGGCGGCACCTCGCCTCGCACACATCCCTCGAAGTCGCGCTGCATCTGCTCGGCCGTGCCGAAGAACGTCACGTTGCGCCCGAGCAAGGTGCCGTTCAGCTCTTCGTAAGGGGCCCGGTACTCGGGGAGGCCATCGAGCGCGAAGTGGGCCTGGAAGTAGAGCGCCCGGTGGTCGATGGCAGCCACCCGCTGGGCGAACGCCTCGGGAAGGTCGTCGGCTTCCATCAGCTGCGAGAAGGTCGCCGTCGGATCGAGATTGGAGACCACGACGGGAGCGGTGGCCACCGTGCCGTCGCCCAGCTCCACTCCGACGACGGCTCCGCCGTCGACCACGATGCGGGAGACCTTGGCGTGGCGCCGCAGCTCACCACCAGCCCGCGCGAAGAGGCCCAGGAGGTGCTCGGAGATCGTGCCGATCCCGCCACGCACCTTCGACATGGTGGCGGTCCCCGGCGACGCCAGCGCGAACGCCAGGCACAGCGCGCTGCCCGGCGACCACGGACCGCGGAAGGTCGAGTTGACGGCGAGGAACGCCAGCATGCTGCGCACCGGAGCGTGCTTCGTGCGGTCCGGCAGGTGTCGGTCGACCACGTCCATCACACTGCCGAACAGCGCCGTGCGGATCGCCTCGCGCTCGGCCTCGTTCGTCGCGCTCTCCCACATCTCGTCGAGAGAGCGCGGCGGGCGGCGCACGTCGAAGCGCCCGATGGCACGAGCGGGAGCCTCGGCCCAGGCGGCGATCTCGGCCATGCCCAGGACCGCCTCGATCCCGATCGTCTCGCCCAGGTGCTCGAGCAGCCGCTCGGGGTCGGAGTACAGCAGGATGGGCGGCCCCGTCCCGTCGCCCACGCTCGTCGACTGGACCTCGGGCTCGTAGATGGGGCACGACCCGAGCTCGAGGTCCTCGAAGACCTCGTTGGGAACCGGGAACTGGATGGAGCCGGCCAGCTCGAACCGGTATCCCCGGATGAGCTCCGTCGACGAGGCCATGCCCCCGATGAAGTGGTTCTTCTCCAGGCAGAGCACCCGCAGGCCGCCGCGGGCCATGACGGTGGCCGCGGTGAGCCCGTTGTGCCCTGCGCCGATCACGATGGCGTCGTAGTCCGGCATCGGGTCCGGACTGTAGCGATGCGGGCTGCCCCGCGCACGGGGCCGAGGCCGGGGGCCGCCACCGGGCATCGTCCACCGCCCGCTGGCGGCCCCCGGGCAAGATGTCCCCATGCCTCGGCTGCAGTCTCGGCCCCGGACGGACGCGGACGCAGCGTTCCTGGCTCGCTACGACTCGACCATGCGGCTTCCGATCATCGTGTCGGCGCTGTTGCCGCTCATCGTCGCGCCCCAGCAAGGCGACCCGGTGTCGGTGGTCATCGGGATCGTCACCTGGCTCGTCTTCCTGGTCGACTACATCGTCCACGCCCGGCACCTGGAGAACTACACCCGGACCGGGTTCGGCCACTTCGACCTCTTCGTGGTCATCGCCACGGCTCCGTGGTTCCTGCTCCCCGGGGCGCAGGGTGGAGGCTTCGTCGTGCTCCTCCGGCTGGCCCGGGTGGCCCGGATCCTCATGGTGAGCCGGAACTCCCGCCAGCTCTTCGAGCGACTGGGCCGGGTGGCCGCGGTCGCCGTCGGCGTGCTGATCACGGCCTCGCTCGTGGCGTACTACGCCGAGCACCCGACGAACCCCGAGTTCGCGACGGTGGGCGACGCGCTCTGGTGGGGGATCGTCACGCTGACCACCGTGGGCTACGGCGACATCGTCCCCAAGACACCCACGGGTCGCTGGGCCGCCGTCGTGATCATGATCACCGGCGTCACCGTGCTCGGCCTGCTCGCCGGGTCCCTGGCCAGCTTCCTGCGTCTGGAACCCAAGCCGGCCCCGGCCGACGAGGGGGGCCGGCCCGGCGGCGCCCCGGGGACGACAGTGTCCACCGCCCCCGGGGCGGAGGACACCGGGGCGGCACCGGCCGCCCTGGGCGCGCTGGTGGCCGAGGTGGCGGCCTTGCGCGAGCAGGTCGCCGCACTGAGTCAGCACGTGACCGCGCTCGGGCCCGGCGCGGGCGCCGCCCCGGGCCAGTTGCCGGGCCAGTTGCCGGGCCAGGCACCGGCGCCGGCGCCGGACGACACCGACTGACCCTCAGCCCTCCGGCAGGCCGCTGCCGACGCGGCCGGCGAAGCGCTCGGCGCAGTGGTCAGAGCAGAAGTAGAGCCGCTCCCCCTCGTGCACGACCGAGGCGGGCGCGTGCGCCCGCTCCACCTGCATGCCGCACACCGGGTCACGGGCGTAACGCTCCCCACCCCCCAGCCGCTCGCGGTTGCGGTACAGCCAGTACAGGACGCCGAAGAGGGCGAGGAAGAAGACGTTGAGGTACGTCGTGTAGTCCCACGAGAAGTGCGCCGGTGCGATGGTGGTCGGCCGCACGGTGGGGACGAGCCCGGCCGCGCCGAAGAGCGCACCGGTGGCGAGTCCGGCCGTCGACATGAGCGCCCAGAACACCAGCAGCATGCGGAGCATGAGCCTCGTGCCGTAGTAGCGGCGGTAGATCATCAGCAAGGGGAAGGCGATCAAATCGGCAAAGATGAACGCGATCACGCCACCGAACGAGATGCCGCCTTGCCACAGGGCGGCGGCCAGGGGCACGTTGCCGATGGAGCACACGAAGCTGATGATCGCGATGAGCGGGCCCACGAGCGCGTTCTCGATGCTGGTCCAGACGCCGTGCCCGCTGACGAACATCGCCTGCCACACCGAGGTCGGCACCAGCACGGCCAGGAAACCAGCGACGGTGTACCCGATCACCAGCTCTCGCCGCAGCATGGTGAGGTCGGACATGGTGTAGGTGGCACTGTCGGCCCAGGCCGCCGGCGAGCACAACCGTTGGGACCAGGGCCGGCCGGCGCGGTCGTCGTCGCCCGGCGTGCCGTGGTCGTGCTCGTGCTCGTGCTCGTGGTCGTGGTCGTGCTCGTAGGCCACGCCGTGGCCGGTCACCTCCTCCCCGCGCAGTCGCGCCGTGGCCTCGGTGACGACGCGGCCGCGGAACCACAGGGCGCCGAGCGTGGCCAACAAGACGATCATGATGAACCCGCCCACGAACTCGCTCACGGCGAACTGCCACCCCATCAGCACCACGAGCACGATGCCCAGCTCGATGACCAGGTTGGTCGACGCGAACATGAACACCATGGCGGCGACGTAGTCGGCGCCCTTGGCCACGAGTGACTTCGCCATGGCCGAGGCGGCGTAGGAGCACGACGACGACACCATCCCGTACCCCGAGGCACGTGCCACCGAGGCGGCACGGTGGTCACCGAGGCGCCGCTGCATCGACCCGCGGCTGACAAAGGCCTGCACCGCACCGGCCAGGCCGAACCCCAGGACGAGCGGCCAGAGGGTCACCCAGAACATGAAGAAGGCCTCGCGCAGCGAGCGCCCGATGTCCACCACGATGCCGGCGGTGCCGATCACGGGCTCAGGAGCGCACGAGGCGGCCGATGGCGGACGAGGCCTCGCGCAGCTTCTCGTCGGCGTCGGGCCCGCCGGCCCGCACGGCGTCGGACACGCAGTGGGCCAGGTGGTCGTCGAGCAATTCGAGGGCGACCGCCTGGAGCGCTCTGGTGACCGCGGAGACCTGCTCGAGTATCTCGATGCAGTACCGGTCCTCCTCGATCATGCGCTGCAGGCCCCTCACCTGGCCTTCCACCCTGCGCAAGCGCTTCTGGAGGGCTTCCTTGTCGTCGATGTAGCCGGGACGCACGCCGTCCTTCCCCTTTCCGGCCCGGGCTGCCGCCCAGTACCCCATACCCCTAGAGGGTATCAAGAGAGACGGACGGCAGCGCAGGTACGCGAGGTCCCGGGGTAGGGCGCCGTGCTCAGCTGCCGAGGATCCCGAGATCCTCGTCCCGCATGCCCCGGGCCTGCACGTCGGCGAAGTGCTCGAGCCACTCGCGCAACTCGGTGCTCCCGGTCTCGTCGGCCCAGCGGCGGGGGATGGCGGGGAAGGAGTAGTCCGCCGGGAGCGCTGGCGGCGGCGGCAAGGCGGCGCGGCGCGCCAGCGCCGCCTCCACGGCCGGGGCGACCCGGGCCTCCTTGGCCCGTACCTGGGCCTCGTCACGCTCCTTGAATGCGGGCAGCACCTCGTGCCCGAACAACTCGAGGGACTCGCAGATGTGCTCGTGCCGGTTCCGGCCGGCCTGCAGCACGAAGATGACCTGGTCGACGCCGGCCTGCTCGAAGCGCTCCAGGTAGGCACGCACCTGCCCGGGCGTGCCCGTCGCCCCGCGCAGGCCGGTGCGGTCGCCGGCGGCGAGCCTGGCGCCCAGGCGCTCCTGGCGCAGCGCCGTCTCGATCTCGGGCGAGTAGCCCTGCTCGCCCCGGCGCTCGAGATATTCGGCCCAGACGTCGGTCGCACCGGGTTGGTGCTCCCCGAAGATGTAGTAGTGGCCCAACGAGTACCCGAAGAAGTTCCCCCCTTCGAGCCCGCGGTCGAGCGCCACCTGCTCGTCGGGGTGGCACATCATCTGGGTCACGCAGGCGATGGCGGGGTTCACCGCCAAGCCGACCGGGACGCAGCGCTCGGCCAGTGCCTGCTCGTAGTCGCCGACCCACTTGCGCGCCTCTTCGGGGTCGATGAAGGCGAAGGTGAGGGCGCCGATCCCCTTCTCGGCCGCCAGCAGGATGGTGTCGCGCCGCGAGCAGGCCACCCACAGCGGCGGGTGGGGCTTCTGCATGGGCTTGGGGACGACGTTGCGCGGCGGCATCTGCACGTAGCGTCCGTCGACGCCGGTGAAGGGGGTCTCGGTCATGCACCGCAGCGCCACCTCGAGCCCCTCGAGCCAGGCCTCGCGCTTGGTGGCGGGATCGACCAGGAAGCCGCCGAGCTCCGCCTCGGACCCCGACTCCCCCGAGCCGAACTCGACCCGCCCGCCCGAGATCAGGTCCAAGGTGGCCACGCGCTCGGCCGTGCGCGCCGGGTGGTTGTAGCCCGGGGCCGTCTGGATGATCCCGTGGCCCAAGCGGATGTTCCTGGTGCGCTGGCTGCAGGCTCCCAGGAAGACCTCGGGCGCCGACGAGTGGCTGTACTCCTCGAGGAAGTGGTGCTCGACCTCCCACACGACGTCGAAACCGAGGCGGTCGGCCAGCTCCACCTGCTCGAGCGCGTCCTGCAGCAGCTGGTGCTCGCTGCCCTCGTCCCACGGACGCGGGAGCTGATGCTCGTAGAAGACCCCGAACTTCATGTGATCGCCCTCCCCCGGCGCGCCACGGCCTGCGCACCACGACGCCTCCGGGCCAGGACTTGCCGGCGGAGGCGACGGCGACAGTCTCGCGTACCTGGGCCCGACGCAACGCTGCCGGGTAGAGTCCCCGGCGCCATGGCACCCGCGCTCGAGTTCTGGCTCTACCTCCCGCAGATGCGGATGACCATGGAGGACATGGTCGCCCGCGCCCGAGTCGCCGAGGCGGTGGGATTCGCCGGGATCGCCGGCATGGACCACCTGGTCCCACCGCTCGCCGAGACCTCCCCCATGTTCGAGGCCACGGTCACCAATGCGTGGCTGGCCGCCCACACCGAGCGGCTGGGGGTGGGCGCGCTGGTGCTCTGCGACGCCTTCCGACACCCGGCGGTGCTGGCGCGGGAGTCGGTGTCCCTCGACCACGCGTCGGGCGGCCGCTACGAGCTCGGCATCGGCTGGGGCTCGGTGCCGACCGAGTTCGCCACCTTCGGCATCGGCACCACCGACCCGAGGCAGCGGGTGGCGCGCTTCAAGGAGACGCTCGAGATCATCGCGGCGCTGTGGACGGGCGACACGGTGGACTACCAGGGCGAGTTCTTCACCCTGCACGGGGCCCGCCAGCACCCCGTGCCGCTGGGGCGGATCCCGATCACGATCGGGGGCGCCGGGCGCAAGACCATGGAGCTGGTGGCCGCCCATGCCACCTGGTGGAACGTCCACATCGGGATCATGGACAAGCTCGACGAGATGCGCCCGCGCGCCGGTGACGCCCGCTGCTCGGTGCAGGTCCAGTGCGCGCTGGTCACCGACCCGGCGCAGCGTGAGGTGATCACCGCCACGGCGCAGCGCCGCATGGGCCGCCAGGTCGTCGTCGGGACCGCCCCGGAGCTGGCCGAGTACTTCGCGACCCTGGCCGGGCGCGGTGTGGAGCGGGTCTACGCGTGGTTCGCCGACTTCGGCGCCACAGAGACGCTCCAGGCGTTCGGCGAAGGCGTCGTCACCTCGTTCGAGGGGCCGGCCCGGCACGGCTGAGAGCTCCTGAGCCGCGGCGTCCCTCTGCGGGCAGGACCCAGGCCAGGCCGACTGCCTCAGCCCGGCACCGTCCCGGCCGCCGCCGCCCGGACCAACGCCACCACCTCCTCGCTGGAGGCCCCCGGCCCGAGCACGGCCGCCACGCCCTCGGCCCGCAGGACGGGGACGTCCTCGGGCGGCACGATGCCGCCGATGACCACCGGGATGTCGAGCCCGGCGCCGCGCAACGCCGCCACGACGAGCGGGGCCAGGGTGAGGTGGGCGCCGTTGTGCATGGACACGCCGACCACGTCGACGTCCTCTTCGGCGCTCGTCGCCGCGATGGACTCGGGGGTCTGGCGCAGGCCGGCGTAGACCACCTCACACCCGGCGTCGCGCAGGATGCGGGCCACCACCCGCAGGCCGCGGTCGTGCCCGTCGAGGCCGACCTTGGCCATGAGCACCCGGAGGGGGTGCTCGGCACCGGGACCGGTCATGGGCGGCACACCGAGCTCGCAGCCCTCATCGCTCAGGCGACGTGGCGCTCGGTGTAGGTGCCGAAGACCGACTCCATCGCCCGCATGCTCTCACCGACGGTCACGTGGGCGTGGGCGGCCTCGATCAGGGCGGGCATGAGGTTCACGGCGGGGTCGGCCGCGTCGGCGGCGATGCGGGTCAGGCTGCGCCGGACGGCCTCGTCGTCGCGTGCCTGCTTGATCGCGGCCAGTGACGCCAGCTGCGCCGTCTCGACGGCCGGGTCGATGCGGAGCGTCGACGGGGTCACGCCGTCGTCCTCCACGTAGCCGTTCACCCCGACCTGGGTCCACTCGCCCCGGGCCAGCTTGGTCTGGAAGGCGTAGGCGGCGTCTGCGATCTCGCCGACGAACCAGCCGTCATCGATACAGGCGTACACGCCCTCGAGCACGGAGCCCGACCCCGCGTCGAGGAGGTGGGCGAACACGTCCTCGGCCTGCCGCTCGAGTTCGTCGGTCAGCTCCTCGACGAACCACGAGCCACCGAGCGGGTCCGCCACGTGCACCACTCCCGACTCCTCGGCGATGACCTGCTGAGTGCGTAGCGCCAGGCGTGCCGCGTGCTCGGTGGGTAGGGCCAGTGCCTCGTCGAAGGCGTCGGTGTGCAGGCTCTGGGTCCCGCCGAGGACACCGGCCAGCGCCTCGATCGCCACCCGCACCAAGTTCACCTCTGGCTGCTGCGCGGTGAGCGAGACGCCGGCCGTCTGGGTGTGGAAACGCAGCTGGGTCGAGCGCCCGTCGGTGGCGCCGTAGCGCTCGTGCATCCAGCGGGCCCAGATCCGCCGCGCCGCTCGGTACTTGGCGACCTCCTCGAAGAAGTCGATGTGCGCATTGAAGAAGAAGCTGAGCCGTGGCGCGAAGTCGTCCACGGCCAGGCCGGCGGCCAGCGCGGCCTCGACGTACGCGAAGCCGTTGGCCAGCGTGAAGGCCAGCTCCTGGGCCGCCGTCGACCCCGCCTCGCGGATGTGGTAGCCCGACACCGAGACGGGGTGCCAGCGCGGGAGCTCGGACGCACAGAAGCGCATGGTGTCGGTCACCAGGCGCACCGAGGGGCGGGGCGGGAAGACGTACTCCTTCTGGGCCTGGTACTCCTTGAGGATGTCGTTCTGGAGCGTGCCCGAGAGCGCGGCACGCTCCACCCCGGTCCGGTCGGCCACGCCGACGTACATGGCGAGCACCGGCGCCGCCGCCGAGTTGATCGTCATGGAGGTCGACACGGCGCCCAGATCGATCCCGTCGAAGAGTGTCTCCATGTCGACCAGCGTGTCCACGGCCACGCCGGCCCGCCCGACCTCGCCACGGGCGAGCGGGTCGTCCGAGTCACAGCCGAGCAGGGTGGGCATGTCGAACGCGGTGGACAGCCCGTCGCCACCGGCGCGCAGCAGCTCCTTGAACCGGCCGTTGGTGTCGGCCGCCGTGCCGAACCCGGCGAACTGGCGCATGGTCCACAGGCGCGACCGGTACATCGAGGCGTAGGGGCCCCGGCTGTAGGGGTACTGGCCGGGCAGCTCGGCGCCCTCGGGCCCGTAGACCGGCTGGAGCGGGACGCCCGACATGGTCTCGAAGCGCGCACCGCGGCGGGGCGAACGATCGAAGGCCTCCTGCCATGCAGCCCGGTCAGCCACGGCGCCACATTAGTTCGACACCGAAACATCGGCCAGCGTGGGACGGGGGGTGGGCACAAAGTCCGCTCAATGTGACGTGCGGCACTACGCCACTTCGGATGCGTTCTTGCGACGAGTCCGCCGACCCGTGCCGGCTGGGGGGGAGACCCGACCCCTTCGAGGATCTCGCTCGACCGCTCGACATCGAATTCGTTGCCGGCGGCGCGCAGCGCAGCCAGGAGATCGACCAGCTGGTCACGTTGCGGCACGGTGAGCCCGACGCGCTCGTAGACGCTCGCGTTGAGGTCCAGGGTTGCCTCGGTGGCGACTTTGCGCCCTCGTGAGGTGATCACGGCCAGCGTGGTGCGGGCGTCCGATGGATGGGGTGCTCGACGAACGAGGTTCTCGCTCTCGAGACGGTCGATGATGTTCGTGACCGTCGCCGGGGGGATGCGCAGGCTCTTGCTGATCCAGCTGAGCGTCAGGGCGGATTCCGGGTCCGTGGCCAGCCACGTCAGCACCTCGTAGCGCGCGAAGGTCAGGCCGTGGCGTCTCATGACGTCGTTCACCTGGTCGTTGAGCAACTGATAGGAGCGAAGGATCGCGGCGTACACGGCCATCCCCGAGGCGGCCTCCGGATCCCATCGCTCCACCCACACGCGACGGGAGGCCTCGACGACGTCGAACGGAGCTACCTGGAAACCCATGGTGGAAGAATACGGCTCGTCGCCGGGACTCAGGTCGCACCAACGGGCGCGCCGCCGATGATCCCGTCGGCTTCCAATTCGTCCATCTCCGGCCGGGTCAGGCCAAGCTCGCTCAGGATCTCCTCCGTGTGCTCGCCCAAGAGAGGAGCCGGCCGCTCGTGAAGCCTTCCCGGGCCGCCCGAGAACCGCATTGGAAGCGTGCTGTAGCGAGAAGGCCCGATCACTGGGTGGGACACCTCCTCGAAGAAGTTCCGGAACTCGAGCTGTGCGAGCTCGGGCTGGCGGTGAGGCTGCATGACCTTGGCCACCGGCACCCCGGCCCCCCAGAGGACGTCGACGACCTCGTCCGCCGACCGTGCCTGGCACCACGCCTGCAGGTGGGTGTCGATACGGTCTTGCGCCTCCACGCGCCCCGCAACGGACGCCAGTGCGGGATCGGCGGCCCACTCCGGATCACCCAACGCGTGGCGCAGCAACATCCACTGCTCGTCGGTGGCGACGGCGATGGCGACCCAGCAGTCCTCACGGCCGTACTCGTCGGGGCCCTTGACCTGGTAGAGGTTCTGCGGCGCTGCGCAGGGCCCGCGGTTCCCGTTGCGGGACAGGAGGCCTCCGTAGGCCGAGAACTCGATCGCCTGTTCCGCAGAGACGTTCAGCGCGGCGTCCACCATGGCAGCCTCGACAAGTCCTCCCTCGCCCGTCCGCTCCCGGTGTTGCAACGCGAGCATCAGGCCGAACAGGGCGTGCATCCCGGCGTTCGGATCCCCGACGCAGTAGGGCTCGATCGGCAGGAGATCCGGGTGGCCCGTGAGCCACGTGAGCCCCGACGCGTCCTCGATGACGAACGCGAACGCTGCGAGGTCACGCCATGGGCCGTCAAGGCCGAATCCGGGCATCCGGAGCATGATCAGATCCGGCCGATCAGCCCGGAGCGACTCGTAGTCCAGACCCAGCTGGTCAAGGACGCGAGGCGTGTAGTTCTCGATCACCACGTCGCAGGTGGCCGCGACCCGGCGCACGAGGTCGGCACCGCGTGGTTGACGGACATCGATCGTCACGCTCTTCTTGTTGGTGTTGAGCGCGGCGAAGATCGGGCCTCGCTCCCAGAACCGATCTTCCGTCTGCGGCACGCCGCCGACGAGACGGACTCCGTCGGGTCGCGCCGATGACTCGAGGTGGATCACCTCCGCTCCGAGGAGCGCGAGCACGTGGCTCGCGAACGGCCCGGCCCAATAGGCGGTCATGTCCAGGACGCGCAGGCCCTCGAACGGCAGCCCGGAGGACCCGCCAGGTGAGCGGGGGCGACGGGCCTCCTGGCGCGGCACGAGCGCGTCGACCGAGTGCGCGCCGAGTCGAGGGGCGGGTTCGGGCGGCCGCAGGCGCCCCGCACCCAGCCGGAACGGCGGACCCGGGTTCGCGGCGCCGTCTCGCGGGTTGGCGACGAACGTCGCACGGGAGCGGAAGTGCTCCAGATTCGTCACGTTCGAGCCGTTCGCGATTGGAGCGTTGGGGATCCGGAAGGCAGAGGCCAGGTCGAGCACCTCCGCGACCGTGCGCTCCGAGATCCATGCGTCGATCGTCGGGGCCAGAGCTGTCCGGTCGAGGAACAACCTCGGATCCTTCGTCCACTCCGGGTGCTCGACCATGGCACAGAAGTCGAGCCATTGTTGGCCCGTCCCGCACCCGAGCCCGACCAGGCCGTCGAGGGCGGCACCGACGCCCGGTGTCGGGACGTACCGGCGGCGTCGCATAGGTCGTCCGAGTTGGTCGTTGAAGGTCACGGGATAGTAGGTGAGGCAGACGGCCAACGCTTCGAGCATCGACACGTCGACGAGCTCGCCGTCCGGCCCGTCGCGCCGGACGGACGCCAGGGTCCCGATCGCCGCGAACAGCCCCGACAGCCACTCCCCGATCTGACCCGCCACGTGCACGGGTGCACGGTCGGGCCGTCCCCGTGCCAGCCCGATGATCCCGCCCGACCACGCCTGCAGGGTGAATTCGGTGGCCGCCTTGTCGTGCCACGGGCCTTCGAGCCCGAAGTGCGAGATCGAGGTCACGACGAGGTGCGGATGTGCCCGCCGGATCGCACGCGGATGGAGAGTCTCGTGTTCTGCCACTGCCGAGCCACGGGACCAGACGACGGCCTCCGCCGACGCCAAGAGGCCTTGCAGGGAGGCCGCCTCGTCCGCCTTCCTTGGATCCACGACCACGCTCTGCTTCGAGGTACTGAGGAAATTGAAGAGCGCGCCGTCGGTCCCGGATGGGACCTCGGCCCCCGAAGCCGACCAGCGCCGCAAGGGGTCGCCCTGGCGCGGCTCCACCTTGATCACCTCGGCGCCGCCGTCGGAGAGCAGCTTCGTGCAATAGGCCCCTCCGATCCCAGTCGAGAGATCGATCACGCGAACCCCGTCCAGCGGCGGCACGGCGGCCAGGCCCCCCGACGGGCCGGGGTCGAGCAGAGCCACGGTCAGCCGGCGTCGGTGCGTCGACGGCCCGACCGGCTCAACCGCCATTCGGGAGGGAACGCGCTGTCGTTGTCCTTGACCGCACGGTTCAAGCCGGCGTCCATCGTCTCATTGCTGAGCGTCGCCCGCCTGCCGTCGTCATCGTTGCGAAGGACCCCGCCCATCGACTCGAGCCATGCACTGAGCAGGCTGCCCATGTACTCCCCTTGATGCTGCTTCATGATCTCGAAGAAGACCTTCTGCACGAACACGGTGTCGGTCGGCCTCGTACGCGCACACGCCAGGGCGTACTTCTCCACCTCTGCCTCGAGTTCGGCGCGGGGCACGACGCTGTTCACGAAGTTGCAGTCGTACATGTCCTGCGCCGTAAAAGGCCGGCCGGTGAAGACCATCTCTTGGAACTTCCGCAAGCCCATCATCATGGCCCACTGCCACATCCTGGGGGCGTAGCCGACGTAACGGAACGCCGGATGCCCGAACAGAGCGTCGTCGGACGAGATCACCAGATCCGCATCGGCTGCCTGGTAGAAGTGCCAGCCGTAGCAGTATCCCTTGACCTCGAGGATGCTGATCTTCTTGAAGTCCTGGAGGCTACGACAGCCCGACCTCGTGTTGCCGTACCAGTGCAGGAGTGACGCCCCGGCGCGGTATGAGCGTGCACTCGGCATGACGACGTCGTCATCCTCATCAAGTCCGAACTCCTCCTCAAGTGAGACGCCGGCGGCCTGCTTCGCCATCAGCTCGTCGAGGTCGGCGCCCGAACCCAGGTGATCGCCGATGCCCCGCACGACGAGAACCTTGACGTCGTCGTCGATGCTCGCCTTGAAGATGAGGTCGGCGTAGCGCTTGCGTGCGCCGATCGTCGGGCTGTTGAGTTGGTCGGGGCGGTTCAGGGTGATCGTGGCGATCCGGGTGCTCGGGTCCTTCTCGTAGAGGATGATGTCCTCCGGTGGCGGGATGTCGGCAGTAGTCACGTCAGGAGCTCCTTACGTCGTTTACGTCGCGAACGGTATCGCCGACAGCAACTCGGGTCCGGTTGCGCTGAGGTGCACCGGTTCCTGGCCGTACAGCGCGCCCACGCCCTCTTTCCAAACGAAGGCCGTCAGCGTGAACACCATGCCCACCTCGAAGTGCTCCTCCGCTGCGGAGAGGGGCAAGTCGTGCGTCACCAGGGGCAGGTCGAAGCCGAGACCCAACCCTTGCGCCACCGGCATCGGAGGCGGCGAGAGGCCGGCCGCGTCGTAGGCCTCCAGGAGCTCGCTCATGGCCCGCCCGGCTCGGCATGCAGCGAGGAGCCGGTCCCACAGTTCATGCTGGAGCCGGGACAGCTCACGGTCGATGTCGCATCCCACAGCGAACGTCCGCCCCAGCTCTCCGACGTATCCGCCACGGAGCACCGCGGCGTCGAAGGCCACGAGGTCGCCTCGCTCGGCCGGCGCGTCACGCCCCACTCTGCGCCACGGGTGCTGTCGCGACGTGATCCAGGCAACATCCTGCACGGCCGGGGTCGTGACCCCCGCCGACGCCATGGCCTCCATGAACACCCCGGTGAGCTGCCGCTCGGTGATCGCGCGGAGCGAGCGCCGCCTGTGCCTTGCCCAGCGAACTCTCCGCGATGCGGACCGAGGCACGGATCGCGTCGACCTCTCCGGGCAACTTGATGCGTCGGACTCGGCGCTAGCAGCGGCTCACCGTCAACCAGCTCGGCCGACGGGAACGCCTTCGGCAGGAGCCGGGCGGAAGACGGCGTGAGACCGTCCGTGGCCACTCTTCGAGCATCCGCGGCGCCATCGACCCTCTGGAGCGCCGACAAGAAGTTCATGGCGTTGAACGAGATCCCGTACAGGTTCTCATGAGGGATCTCGTCGGGGACTCCTTCGTCCCAGGTGCTCAGGAGATGGACCAACCCAGTCGAGCGTACGAGGACACACCCGGGGCCGAACGCGCGAGAGCCCGCAGTCCAGAGCCGCGGTGCTCCCGAAACGTACCGAGCATTTCCCTCCCGCCCGACGACGAGCACATCGATCCCTTCGGCCTCCATCTCGGCAAGCACGCGCGCTCGGCGCTCGACTCGAAGGGCTTCATCATCGGGACGAACTTCGGTGACCGTCACTCGCCGCTCAGAAGGGGTCGTAGGGATAGTCGGTCATTGGCTCCCACCCATCCTTCGTGATGAGCAACACTTCCTCGGAGCGGTAGCCTGCGGCACCGTCGTCCCAGACAATCGGCTCGAGCACCAGGACCATCCCCTCCTCGAGGACCAGCGTCGCGTCGAATGCTTCTCCGATGTCGCTCCCGACATACGGCATCTCGGCACTGTCGATGCCCAGGCCGTGCCCGAGATAGAAGTGGGGCATCCAGGGCTTCACTCCTCCCGCCGCTCTGACGGCAGCACCCGTCAGGTCCGCGGCGGTCGCCCCGGCCTGAGTCACGTCGAGGACGGCATCCATGATCGCCCGCCAACGCTCGAACTGTGCGCGCTGACGGGCGTCCGGCTCGCGTCCGACGATCCAAGTCCGACCGAAGTCCGTGTGGAACCCCGCGTAGCTGATGCCGGTGTCCACCCACAGGACATCACCCTCATTGAGCACCCGCTCGGTCGAGGAGAGCGGGCAAGCCAGATCGCCTGTCGTCGTCCAGGGACCGTCAGCGATGCGCGAGGGCATCACTTGCCAGATCGAATCCAGGACATTGGCATCTGCACCGGCGTCGAAGATCGTTCGCAGGAAGACCGCCGTCAGATCGGTCTGGCGGACGCCGGGTGCCAACCTCGCCTGCACTTCGGCGATGGCGCGCTCGGTGATGCGGAGACCCTCCCGCATGCACGACAGTTCATCGGGTGTCTTGGTCAGCTTGGCGCTGCTGAGCACTCGTCCACCATCGACCGGGCTGTCCGGCGAGAAGAGGATGGAGTGCTCGCGACGCAGGGCATTGGTCCATTCATCCAGTGCGAACACGGACTTGGCCGGCACCAGACCGGCGAGCTGTGAGGCGAACCGGGCCACTCCTTCATCGAAATCGAGGAAGACGGGAGGGTGGACGTGATCGGACGGCAGATCCATGTGGAGCTGATGAGCTGCGCCCATTCGGGCAAAGAGATGCGGCCACTCGTCGTCCACGAGCACGACGGCGACAGGCTGCTCGAAGTTCGCCCGGCCTGAGTCAGCCAGGGGCCAGATGACGCCGGTGGCATAGACGACGTTCGTGTTGCCCAGCAGTATCAGGGCGTCGATTCCGCGCTCCCGCATCTCGGCCCGGATGCGTTCGACCCGCTGACGCTGCATGCGGCCCACATCGGCCTCCCGTGGGATCACCGCCGGGGCCGCGGTCGTCATGAGGCCGGCTGACATCAGTCACCCATTCCGAGATACCGCCTTATGTTGCCACCGACGATGGCCGCCGCCGATTCGGGGCCGACGGCGTCGATGACGGCGCCGAGCGACTGGCGGCTGTAGCCGTAGGTGCTCTCGTTGTGCGGGAAGTCGGTGGACCACATCACTCGATCGACGCCGATACGGTCCACGAGGTCGAGTCCCAAGGGATCCACCATGAATGACGCACTCATGTGGTTCTCCCAGTAGTAGCCCGGGTCGTGTTGGATCTCGAGGTTGGACAGGTGGTGGAACGATGCCGCGATGTGCTCCGCGTCCTGGATTGCCGATGGCACCCAGTTGATGCCGCCTTCGAACCATCCGATACGCAGGCCAGGATGGCGATCCAGGATCCCCCCGAAGATGTACTTCCCGAAGGCGTCTCGGAACGGCGCGACGGACTGGAGCATCCCGACGCTCAGCGCGTTGAATTCGTTCGGCGTCGAGGGAGGACTCTCGCCGATGTGATGGGAGATGGGAAGCTGCGCCTCCTCGATCACATCCCAGACGGGGTCCATCGCACCACTCGCATAGTCGATCAGGCGCTTTTCCAGGTCCTTACCCGGCGACAGGGGCATGAGGAACGTCCTCAAACCGAGCGCCTTCAGCTCGTTGACTGTCCGGCGGGCTCCATCGGCGTCCCACCAGTTGATCAGGCCGACACCGACGATGCGGTCGTTCGACCGCTCCTGGATCTCCGCCATGTGCTCGTTGTAGATCCGGAAGCAGAGCTCACGGACTTCCCTGTCCGGCCATCCGAACATCGCGAGAACCGAGTTGGGGAAGGCGAGCTCCCTCGAGATACCCTCCGAGTCGAGGGCGGCGAGGCGCGCGCCGACGTCCCCCGTGTGCGACCCGGGGACCGGGTCGTACTGCGTGAGCACCTCAATGAACTCGGGCACCAGGATGGACTTCCCGTTCATTCCGATCACCCATCCACCGTCGACGTTCATGACGCGGGGAGCACGTTCCTTCATGCTCGCCGGGAACTTCTCGTAGAAGATGTCGGTGGCCAACGAGATGTGGTCGTCGGCTGAGAACACCTCGGTCCCCGGTGGGAGGCCGAGGTCGTCGAGCGGTGGGTCCGGTCGACGATCCTTCGGGGCGCCAAGCCCTTCGGGCGGGTAGTTCAGCCTCCTCGAGGTAACGACCATCTCCCCCACTCCAATCGCAGTCGGACAATCGGAGATTACTTCGGCTCCGTAGCAATCGTCAACGGACCCTGCTAGCTTGCCGACGAGCAGATGCCGTGTCGTGGGGAGGGCTGAGAGGTCGTGAGATGACCGCGTGGGACTCCACCGTGGACTACGTGATCGTGGGGTCCGGCGGTGGTGGCATGGTCGCGGCGCTGACCGCAGCTGACGCCGGCGTCAGCGCACTGGTGCTCGAGAAGCAGAGCCTGATCGGCGGCTCGACTGCCATGTCGGGCGGCGTCGTCTGGGTCCCGAACAACCCCGTGATGCTGGCCGCAGGGGAGCCCGACTCCTACGAGGAAGCCATGGCCCACTTCGAGGCCGTCGTCGGCGACGTCGGGCCGGCTTCCTCGACCGAACGTCGACGCGCATTCCTCACCGGGGGACCGGAAATGGTCACCTTCCTGCAGGGACGTGGCGTTCGCTTCGTCTACTGCCGGGGCTACAGCGACTACTACTCGAGCGCCGAGGGTGGCCACGACGTCGGGCGGGGGATCGAGCCGGTCCCATTCGACGGCCGGGTGCTCGGCGGGTGGCTCGCGAAGCTCCAGCCGGGACTGGCCCAGAGCCTCGGCCTGGCGGTGATGACCAACGAAGCCCGTTCGCTCTCCCACTACAACCGCAGTCTCGGAGCATTCGCCGTCTCGGCGCGGGTCGTGCTCCGGACCTCTGCGGCCCGCATCAGGCGTCAGGCGCTGCTCACCAACGGCGCCTCGCTGATCGCACAGATGGTGCACGATGCGATCGGTCGCCACGTCCCCATGTGGACGGAAGCACCCCTCGACGACCTGATCGTCGAGGGCGGACGCGTGGTCGGAGTTCGTACCGTGCGGGAGGGCACCCCGGTGTTGATCAGGGCTCGCCTCGGGGTCCTCCTGGCCTCCGGAGGGTTCGCGCACAACCCCGAGATGCGGGAACAGTACGGAGGCGACCAGCCGAACCGGGCGAGGTGGTCCATCGCGAACCCCGGCGACACCGGCGAAGCGCTCCGGCTCGCGATGGGGCTCGGCGCCAAAACGGACTTGATGGACGAAGCATGGTGGCTGCCCTCGCCCCGCACCGGGCGGTTCGGGCAATCGACCCTCGACCAGGCACGCCAGCGCCCCCGCACGATCTACGTCGATGCATCAGGGCGACGGTTCGTGAACGAGTCGAACTCGTACATGGAAGTGGGGAAGGAGATGTACGCCCGCGACAAGACGAGCCGGGCGGTGCCGTGTTGGCTCATCTTCGACGATCGCTACCGCAAGCGCTACGCGCACCAACGCTCACACCCGGGTCGGTTCCCCCGGAAGCTGCTCGAGAGCGGAATGCTCAAGCAGGCCTGGACGCTCAAGGATCTCGCCCGCATGTGTGGCATCGATCCCGACGGCCTGTCCGCCACGGTCGAACGCTTCAACGAGAACGCCGTGCTGGGCATCGACCCCGACTACGGAAGAGGCGAGTCCGCGTACAACCGGGCGTTGGGCGACCCGAACCCCAGGGTGCATCCCTGCCTCGGCCCGATCGACGAACCGCCCTACTACGCCGTCCAGGTCGTTCCGGGGGACATCGGCACCTGCGGAGGCCTGGTGACCGACGAGCACGCCCGGGTGCTCGATCAGGACGAGAAGCCGATCGAGGGCCTCTACGCGACCGGCAACGGCACCGCGACGGTCATGGGTCGCCACTACCTCGGACCCGGTGCGAGCATCGCCAACACCATGGTGTTCGGGTATCTCGCGGTGCGTCATGCGACACGTGAGCATCGCTCCGGGTCATGAGATCAGGTCAGCGGCATGCCGTCTCGTCGGACCATGATGGCCTGGGTCGGGCACTGGCGCGCCGCGGCGATGACATGGTCCTCAGGCGATCCGGCCGGGTCAAGGACGGTGGCGACACCGTCCCCGTCCAGGGCGAACACGCCAGGAGCTTCGTACGTGCAGTTCCCCGAGCCCATGCAGACGTCGCGGTCGATCTCCACTTCGAGACCCATGCGGCGAGTGTACGCGTCCGGGCCCATCTGATCGAGGTTGCCCATGAGTGAATTCGAGAACGCCAACTTCTTCACCGACCGGTCGATTCAGGACGATCCCTACGACTACTTCGACTGGGTGCGGGGCCAGAGCCCGGTGTGGCGGGAGCCTCACTACGGCCTGTTCATCATCACGGGTCACCAGGAGGCGATGGCGGTCTACAGCGACCCGGCCTCCTTCCCGCCCGACGATCCGCCCGCGGGTACCTACTCGTCGTGCAACGTCGTGAGTGGGACCTTCGTCCGGTTCTCCCAGCCGTTCGAGGGTGACGACGTCAGCAACGTCATCGCGAACTGCCGGAACGAGCTGCCGTTCAGCGACCAGCTCCCGGCATTCGACCCGCCGACCCACACGGCGCATCGGCACCTGCTGATGCGCCTCATCACACCCAAACGGCTCAAGGAGAACGAGGAGTTCATGTGGCAGTTCGCCGACGGGCTCATCGACGGGTTCCTCGACCAAGGAGCCTGCGAGATGGTCGGCGCCTACGCGGAGCCCTTCACGCTCACCGTGATCGCCGACCTGGAGGGAGTGCCTCAGTCGGATCACTCCCTCTTCCGGGAGCACTTGGCGACGGCACACCAGGAGATCACCCACAAACCACTGGAGTTCCTCTACGAGCAGTTCAGCGGCTACATCGAGGACCGCCGCCGGGAGCCTCAGAACGACGTCCTCACTGGCCTCGCCACGGCCACGTTCCCGGACGGATCTACTCCCGAGGTGAAGGATGCCGCCCTCATCGCGGCGAACCTGTTCGTCGGCGGTCAAGAAACGACGGTGCGGCTGCTGTCCTTCGCCCTCCGGATGCTCGGCGAGCGGCCGGACCTGCAAGACCTGGTTCGCGCGCGGCGAGAGTTGATCCCCAACTTCATCGAGGAGACACTGCGACTCGAGAGCCCGCTCCGGACCCAGTTTCGGATGGCACGCGTCAGGACCTCACTCGGTGGTGTGGACATCCCCGCGGGCGGGACGGTCATGCTCGTACCCGGAGCCTGCAACCGGGACCCTCGGATGTTCGAGAACCCGTACGAGTTCGACATCGAGCGCCAGAACGCCCGGCAGCACATCGCGTTCGGCCACGGCATCCACACCTGTGCGGGGGCACCTCTCGCCCGCGCCGAGGGTCGGGTGACGGTCAACCGGTTCCTCGACCGCACGGCGCACATCACGATCTCCGAGAGCCACCATGGTCCGGCCGACGGACGCCGCTACGACTACCTTCCGACGTTCTTCCTCAGGGGGCTTGAGCGGCTGTACCTCGAGTTCGCACCGGTGAGCTGAGCCGTGGCGGAGGCCGAGGCCGATTCTCACACCTCAAGAAGTCGCGGAGGCTCCCCCTTCGGGTGGCTTCGCCGTGGACATGATCAGCTTCGTCTGGGCATAGGGCGGACCGGCCGTGGTACCTCCGTCGATGGGAAGGACGATCCCCGTCACCTGGGCGGCGCGTTCGCTGGCGAGGAACACGACGGCGTTGGCGACGTCCTCGGGCTGAGCCTCCCTTTCGAGGGGCTGCATGTAGCGCAGCACCGGGCCCATCTCGTAGGTCGTGATGGCAGTGCGGATGTGGGCCGGGGTCAGGCAGTTGACCCGGATCCCGTACGGCGCCAGATCGATGGCCATGCACTTCGTCGCGTGGGCGACCGCCGCCTTCGAGGCCCGGTAGGAGATCATGCCCGCGCCGGCGTTCACGGCGGCGATCGAGGCGTTGTTGATGATGCAGCCTCCTCCCTGGTCCTTCATGTACCGCGCCGCGCGCTGGCTTCCGGCAATCACCCCGAAGAGATTCACGCTCATGATGCGGGAGAAGTCCTCGAGGTCATCGTGCAGGAACCGCTTGAGCGGGCTGCCGATCCCCGCATTGTTGAACATGATGTCCAGACCCCCGAAGTGGTCGACCGCGAAATCGACCACCGCCTGCACCTGTTCGACGTCGCTCACGTCGGTCTGCTTGAAGGCGGCATCCTCGCCGATCCCCCCGACGACCTCCTCCCCGCGTTCGACGTCGAGATCAGCGACCACGACTCTCGCCCCTTCGGCGACGAGCAGCTCGGCGGTCGCTCGGCCGATCCCCCCCGCACCACCCGTGACGATCGCCACCTTCCCGGCAAGCTCTTGTGGTTTCATGCCGCGACCTTACGGTCTCGCCGTCATGACTGCATCGGGAGCAGGACCCGAGAGAACCGCGTGCAGGGTCCGAGCGGCGTCGTCGGGTGTCGGGGTGATCCGCTCGCAGGCGCGTTGGAAACGACAACCGCGTTGGAAAGGACAACAAGGTGACGGTGACAGAGCACACATGGTCGGCCCTGCCGGTGCCGTACGCCATCGAGGTGCCCGACCGGGTGCGCAAGGAGCGCTACTACGACCCCGAGTTCTTCGCCATGGAAGCCGAGCTGCTGTGGCCCCGGGTGTGGCAGATGGCCTGCCGGCTGGAGGAGATCCCCGAGCCCGGTGACTTCGCCGAGTACGAGATCCTCGACCAGTCGGTGATCGTGGTGCGGACCGAGCAGGGGGTGCGGGCCTTCCACAACGCCTGCCGCCACCGCGGCGTTCGGGTGGCCCACGGTCGGGGATCGCGGCCCGGAGGGTTCGTCTGCTCCTTCCACGGCTGGTGCTACGGCACCGACGGCAAGAACACCCGGGTGACCCAGGCCGGAGCGTTCTCCGAGCACAACCTCGAGCCGGGGGACATCGACCTCACACCGGTGCGCTGCGAGCTGTGGGGTGGGTGCGCCTGGATCAACCTCGACGACGGGGCGCCGCCGCTGCGCGAGTCCATCGAGCCCTTCGCCACGGTGGGTGACGCCTGGAAGCTCGAGTCCCTGCGCGCCGAGTGGTGGTACGCCTGCCGGCTGCCGGTCAACTGGAAGCTGGCCGAAGAGGCCTTCGTCGAGCAGTACCACGTCCTCCAAGCACACCCCCAGCTGCGCATCCCGGGCCGGCTGGCGACCCGCGACCCCGCCGCCTTCGACCCCCGCGCCTTCGTCGACGCCGAGCTGCACTACCTGCGGGTGATGAGCGACGGCATGGCCGGCATGGTGCACGCCCGCGACGTCCAGATCGCCGAGGGCGTGGCGCAGGTCGAGCTCCCGGCCGACTACGGCCTGGCCCGCTCGGCCTGGCAGCGCCGCCTCAACGAGGCCGTGACCGACGCCCACCGCCGGCGCGGTTGTGACATCCCGAACCTCAACGAGCTCGAGGACCGGGGCCTCAACGAGCCGATGGGGTACTGCTTCCCCCACTACTTCGTGCTGCCGATGTACTCGAGCGCCTCCTCGTACCGGTTCCGCCCCCTCGGTCCCGAAGAGACCCTCATGGAGATCTGGTCGCTCACCCGCTACCCCGAGGGCGCCGCGCCCGAGACCCCGCCCGTTCCAGAGATCTGGGAGCACGACGACCCGCGGTGGCCGCCCATCCCGGCCCAGGACTTCTCCAACCTGCCCCGCCAGCAGAAGGGGCTGCACGCCGCGGAGCTTCGAGTACATGCGGCTCTCGGAGAAGAACGAGGGGCACATCTCGAACTACCAACGGGTCATCGACGGCTACCTCGCCGGGCTGCCGCACGAGAAGCTCGCCGGGGCCCTGGCGAAGATCAACGTGAACCCCCTCGAGATGCCCGTGGTCGACCTGGAATTGGGTGGTTCCTGAGGAACGGCAGGAGGGTGGAAGGTCCCTGATCGGACGCCCAGAGGGCGCCGCCGGCCGTCGTCGGGCCACCCGCGGGTTGTCTAACATGACAGGCGAAAGCCGAAGGGGAGGATCCAAGTTGCGGGCTGTGGTCGTGGGCGCGTCGAGCGGGTTGGGGCGCTGCATCGGAGTCGGGCTGGCTCAGCGCGGCGCCCGGACCGCGCTTCTCGCACGGCGGGAGGATCGGCTGGCGTCCGCCGTCACCGAAGCCGGCAACGGGGCTCTCGCCGTCAAGTGCGACGTCACGGACGACGAGTCCTGCCGGTCGGCGGTGGCCGAGGCGGCCGAGGCCCTCGGCGGTATCGATGCCCTGGTCTACGCGCCCGCCATCGGGCCTCTGACCCGTCTGGCCGACATGGACGCCGGAGCGTGGCGGAGCGTCTTCGCCACCAACGTCATCGGCGCGGCGATGACCACCGCGGCCGCCCTTCCCCACCTGACGGCGTCCTCGGGGACGGCCGTCTACCTCTCGTCGGTCAGCGCATCGGTCACCGCACCATGGCCCGGGCTGGGCGCGTACGCGGTCAGCAAGGCGGCGCTGGACAAGCTCGTCGAGGCGTTCCGGGTCGAACATCCCACGATCGGCTTCACCCGCCTGGTGGTCGGAGAGTGCATGGGCGGCGAGGGGGACTCCATGTCCGGGTTCGCCACCACCTGGGACCCCGATCTTGCCGCCACGCTGGGGACGCAGTGGGTGGAGGGCAACCTGATCAGTGGCTCCTTCGTCGACGTCGACTCCCTCGTCGGTGTGGTCCACTCCCTGCTCCACCATGGCGGATCGGTCTCCATGCACTCCGTGACCGTGGCCGCCCGCGCCGGCACCATCCCTTCGTGAGCCGACGCGGCACGCCGTGGACCCGGCGGCCGCGGTGACCCTCGCGCAGAGTCCGGGCGCCCGCATCGAGGAGTGCCCCTACCAGGCGCGTGCCTGGCGCGGCGAGGTCCTGGTGGCCGAGTCCGCTGACTGCCTCTCCCTCGAGGCCGAGGGAGAGCCCGCCCTGCTCTTCTTCCCGGAGTCCGACGTGGACACGGCCGACCTCGGTGCCGACGGGGACCTGGTGGTGCTCCCGGTCGAGGACTTCGCGACGTTCGACCGCCTGCGCGGCCACCGCGCCTTTGACCAGGAACGCGTGCGAGTGGAGCTGATCGACGCGGGCCCGGGGGACGAGCCCCGGGACCTCACGGTGAAACGTTTCCCGACCTGGGGCGACGCCGCGCACCTGATCGACATGCTCGACGTGCGGCAGGTCGGCGACCGCTCCTTCGTCAGCGTCACGCGTAGTGACGGCCGCCGCCCCGTCGTCGAGGGCAGCCAGATGCTGGGGCAGGCCATCGTGGCCGGTTGCCGGCTGGCGCCCGGACGGCGCGTGGTGTCCGCGCACATGCTCTTCCTGCGGGGCGCCGACGCTCGCCGGCCCCTGGACTTCGAGCTCGAGGAGCGCAGCAGCGGGCGTTCGTTCACGTCGCTGTGCGTCGAGGCGCTCCTGGACGGTCGTTGCGTCGCCACCGGGACCCTGTTGCTCGGCACTCCCGCACCCGACGTGGTCCGCCACCAGGCCGAGGCACCCGACGTGGCCGGGCCCTACGACTGCGAACCGTACGACATGGCCGTGACGGGCCGAGACATCCGGGTGGTCGACGGCGCCTACTCGAACGACTCGGCCGCCCCCGTCGGGCCCCCGGTGATCGACGCGTGGGTCCGCTTCCGGGACGTGCCCGGCGACCCCGCCCTCCACGCCGCGCTCCTGGCCCAGTTCACCGGTCACATGTCGATTGCGGCCGCGTTGCGCCCGCACGCCGGCGTCGGCCAGGACCAGGCGCACCGGACGCTGTCGACGGGAATCAACGCCATCTCCGTGTCGTTCCACCAGGATGTGCGCGCCGACCGCTGGATGCTCTACCGCCATCTCTCGACGTTCGCCGGTGACGGCATGACTCACTCGGAGTGCCGCGTGCACGACGAGGGCGGTGGACTGCTCGCCTCCTTCACGGTGGAGGCCATGGTGCGCCCCTTCCCCGCCGGTACCGGGCCCGTCGACGAGCGCACGGTGCTGTGAGCCTCTCCACCGGCCGTGGCCCGCTCAGCTCCCGCCCGGCTGGGCGCTTCACCGCGCCCATGCCCGAGCGCGTCGCGTACATCGAACCGCACCGTCGCCGCGTCCGCGCGGTCAAGGGTGGTCGCACCGTCATCGACAGCGAGCGGGTGCTGCTCGTGCACCGTCCGGGGTCCCCGCCCACCTACGCCATCCCGGCATCCGACGTGACCGGGGTCCCCGCACAGCCTGACCCGGACGCCGACGGCTACGTGCGCGTCGACTGGGACGGCGTCGACGCGTGGTACGAGGAGGACGAGCAGGTGCTCGGACATCCGCGCAACCCGTACCACCGGGTGGACTGCCTTCGTTCGGCCCGACGGCTCCGGGTCGAGGCAGCCGGTGAGGTGCTCGTCGACACCACCGACACCCTGGTCGTATGCGAGACCGCGCTCGAGCCACGGCTCTACGTGGAGCCACAGCACGTGCGCACCGACCTCCTGGTGCGGAGCGACACGCAGACCTACTGCCCCTACAAGGGCACAGCGACCTATTGGAGCGCCCACGTCGGCGACCTCGTGCTCGAGGACGTGGCGTGGAGCTACGAGGATGCGGTCCCCGAGTCCGTGCCCTTGCAGCACCACCTGAGCTTCGACGCCGCCCGCGTGTCGGTCACCTGCGACCTGCCGCCGACCGGCTGACACTCCGCCGCCCATCCCTCTCGTCCGTCAGGCGCCTCCGGGCGCGACGATGCCGGCGCCTGCCGGCGCCGGCATCGTTCAGACCGTCAGGCTCGGCCGAGCGGGCGCGCCCTAGGAGGACGAGGCGCTCGCCGTCGCGGTCCCGGCGAGGTCGGTCCCGCAGAAGGGCTGGGACGACACGGGGGTAAAGCCCGACCCGCTGGCCTGCATGATCCAGGTGCACTGCTTCGGCAGGTCGTGCCCGAAGATGGTCGTGTAGTTGATCGGCTGGGGCAGGAGCCCGTTGGCGTCGTAGGACTTGATGGTGCGCAGGTTCTTGTTCACCGCCGCCTGCGTCGGGTTGCTCCCGGACATCTCGAGACCCTTGATCATCAGATCGGCTCCCGCCCAGGACTCGTACTGGCCGAAGCTCGGGAACTGGCTCTTGGTGAAGTGGGCGTACTTCTGCATGGCCGCCTGCATCTGCTTGGTGCCGGCGTTGGGCAGCGACCACGGGCGGAAGACGGAGAGGAAGTAGGAGCCCTGCAACGAGCTCCAGGCGGGCGAGGTGATCACGCTCGGCTGGTACCCCGTGGCGTAGAGCGCCTTGAACTTCACGCCCGCCTGCTTGAGGGCCGTGGCCAGGGCGTAGTTGGAGTTCCCGTCGAGGCTGGGCACGATGGCGTTCACGTGGTTCTGCTTGGCCGTCAGGGCGGCGCTGGTGAAGGCCACGCTCCCGAAGGGGATCGAGGTGTCAAGCACGCCGACCTTGCCCCCGGCGTGCTTGAACGAGTCTGCGTTGGCGATGGCGGCTCGGGACGAGGACGGCGAGATCCCGTAGCCGTACGAGCCGAGCACGCTGGCGCCGTGCGCCTTGAGGAAGTTCCCGATCTGGGTGTTCACCGGGTACTTGGGGTCAACGCTCCCCACGTCCGAGGCGAACATGTTCGTGTCGTAGGGCTTGGTGCCCCACTCGGGGCCGTCGTCGTAGGAGCCCGTCACCGGGACCCCCGCCTGGTTGGGGTACTTGGCGGCGAGGAAGAACAGCGGGCTCTGCGAGACGATGCCGAAGGCCTTCGAATCGGCCTCCTGCACCGCGCTGGCGATCTGCGAGGGGCTCGTCTGGTCGTCGATGACGAGCGGCACCAGCTTGTGCCCGTGCACGCCGCCCTGCGCGTTCTGCAGGGCGATCCGCGCCTGGAAGCCGGCCGGCGAGTCGCCGTCCTGGGAACCTCCGGGCCCGGTCAGCGAGCTGATGTAGGCGATGGTGATCGGTGCCGGCGAGGCAGACGCTGGCGCCGGCGTGGTCGCCAGCATGGCGATGGGCAGGCCGGCCGCGGCGGCCGCCAGGACAGCGCCGGCCCGGTGGTGCAGGCGCATGGTTCGGGACTTCGGTCGCACGTCGTGGTTCCTCCCCCGGGACCTCGGCGGCCCCTCTGCGTGGCATTGTGCCGAGCGGTCGGTACAACCGCCCGGCGATGGATTGTAAACGACGTTCTCAGGTCTGAGAAGGACCGTTATTGTAACCCGTTCGCAATGCCGGCGGGCGTCGCCCCCTCCGCCTCCCCGAGGTACCGGTCGATGACCTCCTGACCGGCGTCCGACGCCGGGCCCGACCAGCCCACCTGGCCCCGGGACAGGATCACGCAGGTGTCCGCCATGGCCAGGGCCCGGTGCACGAATTGCTCGCTGAGCACGATCGTGATGCCCGAGCGCCGCGCCTCTTCGAGGCCCTCGAAGACCGACTCGGTCACCAGCGGGGCCAGCCCCAGGGACATCTCGTCGGCGATGATCAGCGTGGGCGACACGGCCAGCGCGCGGGCCAGGGCCAACATCTGCTGCTCGCCACCCGACAGGCTGCCGGCGCGCTGGGCCGATCGCCTCCCGAGCACCGGGAACCTCTCGATTGCGCGCGCGATGGCGTCGGAGCGCTCCCGGCGCGGCTCTTGCGCCACCGCCATGCGCAGGTTGTCGGTCACCGACAGGCCGGGGAAGATGCCGCGCCCTTCAGGGATATAGGTCAGGCCACGTGTGCGGATCTTGTGCGCGGGCAGGCCGGTCACGTCCTCGCCCAAGAACCGCACGTGCCCTGCCGCGGGCGACACCAGTCCGGACACGGCGCGGGCCAGAGTGCTCTTCCCCGCGCCGTTGGCGCCGAGCACCGCCACCACCGTCCCGGGGGCCACCGAGAGCGAGACGCCGAAGAGCGCCTGCGACGTCCCGTAGCGGACGTCGAGGTCGCACACCTCGAGGATCGGGCCGGTCCCGGTGTCGCTCATGGGTCCTCGGATCCCGCAGGAGGGTCGGCCGGCGTGCCCGACCCCGCCGGCGTCGTCGGCAACTCGCTGTCACCGAGGTAGGCCGAGCGCACGGCCGGGTCGTTGCGGATCTCCTCGGGGGTGCCCGCGGCGATGCGCTCGCCGAAGTCGAGCACGAAGACCGTGTGGGACAGCGCGAGGACGGCGGCGACGTCGTGCTCCACGATGATGATCGAGAGCGGATGGTCCGCCTGCTCGACGATCTGGCTGAAGACGCCGAGCAGGTTCTCCGAGGCCCTCACGTCCAAACCCGAGAGTGGCTCGTCGAGGAGCAGCACACGGGGGTCGCTGGCCAGGGCGCGCCCGGCCTCGACGAGCCGCAACACGCCGAGCGGCAACGCGGCGACGGGCGCCTTGGCCACCCGGGTCAGCCGCAGCAGCTCGAGCAGCCCGTCGACGCGGTCGCTCTCCTCCTTCGGCGGCGCCATCCACGAACGCAGGTCGAACATGTCGCGCCACAGGCGCGCCCGCGACATGCGCGCCCGGTAGGCCAGGACCAGGTGTTCGCGGACCGTCAGGCCCATGAACAACTCGGGCTGCTGGAAGGTGCGGGCCAGCCCGCGGCCGGCCCGGGCCCTGGCCGATGCGTTGGTCACGTTCTCTCCCCCGAGCCAGACCTGGCCCCCGTTGGGGCGCTGCAGCCCCGACAGCACGCCGAGCAGCGTCGACTTGCCGGCGCCGTTCGGGCCGACGAGGCCGGCGATGCGGCCGGGCTCCACGGCGATGGACACGTCGTTGAGCGCGGTGAGCCCGCCGAAGCGCACCGTCACGCCGGTGGCGGCCAACGCCGCCCCCTCCGGGGCGGCCAGGCCGGCGCCCGGTTCGGTCCCGAGCGGCAACGTCGTCACGACACGCCCTCCGCGATCCTGGGCGCGGCCAGCTGCCCCGGATCGACTGGTGGCGGGGCCGAGGGTCGCAGCAGGAGCCGGCGCAGGCGCCGGCTGTTCTCGGCCAGGATGCCGTCGGGGTACTTGGCGGCCGAGATGGCGCCGAGGCCGAAGCCGATCGACAGCGCGTAGGTGAGCCATGTCACCGACGGGAGGAAGTACTGGAAGAGGGCGTTCGGGAACACCAGCATGATTCCAGCGATGAGGGCGGCCGCGGTCGAGCGCACACCCATGGTGACGAGCACGGCCAGCCAGACCACCCCGAGGAACGTGGCGAACTCGTTGGGCTGGAAGGTGGTCTGGGCCATGGCGAAGAGCGCGCCACCGATGCCGGCGACCAGCGCGGCCAGCGACCCGGCGATCACCTTCATCTGCACCACGCTGATGCCCGACGTCTTGGCCCCCTTCTCGCTCCAACGCGCCGCGTTGAGCGCGAGCCCGGTCGTCGAGCGGCGCATGTTCACGATGAACAGCGAGATCACCACGAACACAGCCAGGCACAGGTAGGCGTAGGAGAGGTCCGAGGACGCGAACCCGGGCCGGTTGAGCGTGACGCCGAGGCCCTGGTTGACGAAGGTGGGCAGGGTGAACACCAGGTTCTCCATCAGGAGGCCGAAGGTGAGCGTCACCAACGCCACGTAGAGGTCGCCCAGCCGGATGCTGAGGAAGCCGACGACGGCGCCCATGGCGGCCGCGAGGAGCCCGCCGACCAGTGCGGCCGCCAGCACCGGCCACCCGTAGTGGTTGGCGAGTTGCGCCGTGGTGAGCGCCCCCACGCCGGCGAAGGTGATCTGGCAGAGCCACAGCATGCCGCCCTCGCCCGTGACGATCGTCCACGACAGGCAGATCACGCCCAGGGCGAAGGCCTGCGGGAAGAGCCCGACCCAGTACCCGCTCACGATCAGGGGCACCACGGCAACTCCCGCGATCAACAGCAGCGGGCCGGCGTACTTCCCCACGAAGCCGAGCGACGCCTCCTCCACCACGTGGCTGGTGGAGCCGGCCAGCCGGCTCTCGCCCTGCGGGGTGATGGCCCGGTCGAGGGCGCCGCCCCACCCGTCGTCCTCGCCCACCCGGCCGCCACGGAACAGGCTGTAGATCAAGAACAGCGCGATCACGATGAAGGGCACGGCATCGATGATCTCGGTCGTCCACTGGCTGGCCGGCGGGAGGTACCGCTGGAAGAGCGAGGTGGCCACGCCCATGAGGAGCCCGACCAGCACGGCCACCGGCAGGCTGCGCAGCCTGGCCGCCACCACGGCTGCGAACGACGCCGCGATGAGAAGCGTGAAGTTGCCCGAGTCGAGCCCGATGATCGGTGCGGCCAGCACGCCGCACAGGCCGGCGAAGAACGTGCTCACGCCCCACACGCCGACCGAGATGGCGGTCGGGTTGGTGCCCGAGAGGTCGGTCATGGCGGGCGAGTCGACCATGGCCCGCACCTTGAGGCCGACCTCGGTGTAGCGGAGCACCAGCGCGCCGACCACGACCGTCGCCACCACGCAGACGTACACGATGATCTGGTCCATCGTCACGGGCACGCCGAGGAACTGGTAGACGGCGACCGGCTCGGGCGCCAGCCCCGGGGCCTGCTGGATGGCCTCGTTCCCGAACAGCCACGTGGCGAGCGCGGGCAGCGCCACGAGGAGGCCGATCGTCGCCACCACCTTGATCAGGGGCGAGGACAGGCGCAGGAACCGGAACAGGACGGCGTAGAGGACGATGCCGAGGGCCGGCGCCGCGACGACGACGGAGACCAGCGCGGCGGGTGCGATGCCCCACCCATGCTGCGTGTGCAAGAAGTAGTAGAGGCGCGCGATGAAGAACGCCATGGCGCCGAACGCGAAGTTCAAGATCCCCGACGACGTGTACGTGATGACCAACCCGGCCGAGGCGATGGCGTAGATCCCGCCCAACACCAGTCCGGCGATCACGAATTGCAGCATCGAGCGGTTCCCACCCCTTCTGGCCGGCTACCGGTGCCCGGACGATTCTGACGTCGACGTCGATTCAGATACTAACGACGGCCGCCCGGTGGTGCACAGTCGCGGATCATGCGCCTGAACTGCGATCACGGTCCTTCGGGGACCGACCTGCGACTGGGCCCGGCACGACGAGCTCACGAGGCCGTGACCCGCCCCAGGAGGCCGCGTTCGAGCACTCGCGCCGCGGCCTCCACCGTGGGCGCGCCGCGCCGCTCCGCGCCGAAGGCGCCGAGCAGCGCCACCATGACGACGGCCTCGGTCTCCACGTCGCCGAAGCCCCTCGCGGCCAGGAACGGCACCATGCGTCGCCGCCCCCAGTCGAGGGCCGAGGCCGAGACGGCCACGAGCCGGGGGTCCTCGCGGGCCGCGTCGAGCCACACGCGGATCATGGCTGCCTCGCGGGCCTGAGCGTCGTTGTAACGGCGCAGCCAGCGGCGCACCGTCGGACCGTCGGCGGTGGCCGGATCGGGGATCTCGACCAGCGCGGCCGCCACCGTGCGCATGGCACGGACGGTGAGGACGGTGGCCAGGTGCTCCTTGTTGTCGAAGTAGCGGTAGAAGGCGCCGTGCGACACCCCGGCCGCCGCCACCAGGTCGTCGACACGGGTGGCGTGGTACCCCCGTCGGACGAAGACGTCCCGGCCCGTCTCGACCAGGGCCCGCCGGGCCACCTGCCTCTCCGTGTCGTCGGCGGGTCCGTCCCCGGGGGCGTCGTCCCGGTCGAGCATCTGGAGCAACCCGGGGTCGGGGACGGCCCGAGGTCGTGTCCGCGGTGCACGCCGCGCGTTGACCGGGCTGCGGCCGAAGAGAGCACGGTGCATGACGTCGGTCAGCGCCACCTCCACGCGCTCCGTGCTGATCCGTTGTGCGGCGGCTGCACCGAGGATCGCCGCGTCGTCCAGGCATCGGGCCACGCACGCCAGCAGCAGGGCGAGAAGGGGATCGAGGTGACGCGGCGGCAGCGCGGTGGTGGGCAGCTTGGAGCGGATGCGCATCACGCTCTGGCGAGTGACGTGGGCCGAGCCGGCGACCAGGCCGGGAGCGACCGCGGGTGCGACGGGCAGCGCCTGGAAGACGGCGCGGTAGCGCTGATGGATCTCGGCGAAGCGGCTCACCCAGGCCCGCAACCCCTCCCAGCCGTCACGATCGGGGGTCAGCGGCTCCATGGCCTCGGTCGCCGCGCTGATCTGGCGGCCCACCTGGCCGGCCAGGTGACGGAACAGGTCCTCCTTGTCCGAGAAGTACTGGTAGAAGGACACGCGCGAGCAGCCAGCAACCTCGGTGATCCGCGCCACGCTGCACCGGTGGAAGCCTGATTCCCCGAAGACCTGCAACGAGGCGTCGACGATGCGCTGCCTCGTGCGCTGCCCGCGGACGCCGACGCGCGGGTTGTCCGAGAACGGCGCCCGGCGCACCACCGGGTCGGACTCGGCGCCGCGCTCGGACTCGGCTCCGCGCTCGGACTCGGCTCCGCGCTCGGACTCGGCGCCCCGTTCGGGCGCGGCGCGACGGGGCGCGGCAACGGTGAGCTCGCTCGGCACGTCGGCGACGGGTCGGTGGTCGGTCGACCGGGCGGTCAGGAGTCGGCGCGGACCTTGTCCTTGACGGCCGGCACGATGGGCGGGGCTTCCTTCCAGTTGGGGATGCCCGAATCCTCGAGCGCGACCGGGTAGCGGCTCTCGTTGACCCAGGCCCAGTGCGCGTGGTTCAGCTCGTGGATGGTGAAGCACGCGTTGAGGAATTGTGGAAGCCCATGTTGTCGACCGTCTGGTTCACGGCCTCCTTGATGAGGAGCGACGTCACCGTGGGCAGCTGGGCGATGCGCTGGGCGAACTCGAAGGTGCGCTCCGTGAGCTGCTCGGCGGGGAACACCTTGGAGACCATGCCGAGCTTGTGCGCCTCGTCGGCGTCGATGGAGTCCCCGGTCAG
The DNA here is from genome assembly GCA_963781955.1 of uncultured Acidimicrobiaceae bacterium. Taxonomy (GTDB): domain Bacteria; phylum Actinomycetota; class Acidimicrobiia; order Acidimicrobiales; family RAAP-2; genus Bog-473. The sequence goes on along the minus strand of CAWAHU010000001.1, from coordinate 147,230 downwards.
CAGCAGCTCCTTGGTCTTGCGCGGCCCGAACTCCCACGGGTGGGCGAAGTACTCGAGCCCGCACATGCCGAGCCGCGCGCCCACGACGTCGGCGAACGTGGTTCCCTCGGCCGCCACGATCAAGTCGCACGCCCACAGCAGCATGAGGCCGGCCGCATAGACGTCGCCGTGAGCCTGCCCGATGGTGATCTTGCGCAGGTTGCGCCAGCGCAGCGTGTTCTGGAAGTAGTAGTGCCACTCCTGGAGCATCAGCTGCTCGGCACCCTGGCGGGTGCCACCGTTGGTGGTCCGGGACGGGTGCTGGTTGGGCCCCGGCATCATCTCCTCACGCGACTCCTTGGAGCCGAGGTCGTGCCCGGAGGAGAACATGGGGCCCATGCCGCCCAGGATCACGACGCGCACCTGGTCGTCCGCTTCGGCCCGCATGAATGCGTCGTCGAGCTCCACCAGCAGCCCTCGGTTCTGGGCATTGCGCGACTCGGGGCGGTTCAACATGATCCGCGCCACCCTCCCCGAATCGAGCGTCTCGTAGAGGACGTACTTGTAGTCGGACATCTCGGGCTCCCCTGTGCAGGCGCGCACCGGTGCGCGCGGCGTCGTGCGGCGGTGACACTACCGTTAGATTCCCGCGTCCGCCTGCCGACGGCTGGCGGGCCGGCCGCAGCGCGGCCCCCCGGCGGGCCGCCCGGTGTCGGGGCCGGTCCCGGGTGCTAGGCGGCGGCCCCCACCGGGGCGTCGACCTTCATGATGCGACCCAGGTTGGCGCCCATGATCCCCTTCACGTCCTCGTCGGACAGCCCGGCCGGCAGGTGGTCGACGTAGGTGCACGGTTCGGCCAGCCCCTCGGGGTGCGGCCAGTCGGATCCGAAGAGGAGGTGGTCGGCCCCCATGATCTCGATCAGCCCGGCGATGTCGTCCTCGTGGAACGGGTTCACGTAGACGTTGCGCTTGAACTGCTCGATCGGGTCGCCGTCGAAGGCCTGTGGCACCTTCTTGTAGACGTCGGCGAGGTGGTCGAGGAAGCCGGGCACCCACTTGGCACCGGCCTCGATGGTGGCCACCCGCAGGTCGGGGAAGCGGGCCAGCACGCCGTGGCAGACGAGGGCCGACATGGAGTCCTCCATCGGCCGCATGCCCTGGGTCATGTAGCGGAACGGGTCGAGGCGGAAGGGCAGGAACTCCAGGGGTCCGGTCCAGTCCGACTGGTAGCGGGCGTAGCCGCTGTCCGACGTGTGCATCATCACGGGGATGTCGGCGTCGACCACGGCCTGCCAGAACGGGTCGAACTCGGGGAAGCCGAACGAGCGCGACCCACCGAAGCCGGGCACCGGGGCCGGCCGGACCAAGATCGTCTTGGCGCCGCGCGCCAGCACCCACTCGAGCTCCTCGAGCGCCTTGTCCACGATGGGCAGCGTGATCACGGGCACCGTGAAGATGCGGTTCTCGTAGTTGAAGGTCCACTCCTCGTGCATCCACTCGTTGAGCGAGTGGACGGCGGCGTGGATCAGCTCGGGGTCGTCGCGCATGCGCTCCTCGAGCAGGCTGGCCAGTGTCGGGAACATGAGCGCCTGGTCGACGCCCAGTTCGTCCATGACCTCGATCCGCGGTTCGGGCCGGCGGAAGGCCGGGATGGCCTTCATGGGTTCGCCCACGATCTCGCGGTACGACTTGCCCTCCGGGTTGCCATGGCGGAAGTAGTCCTCCTGGGCACCGGGGCGGGCCACCACGTCGAAGGTGGGGTTCGGGATGTAGTCGCTCACCGTCCCGCGCACCATGATCTTGATGCGGCCGTGCAGCTCGACGTAGTCGATGGCGCTCTTGTAGCGGTCGGGCAGGTGCCTGGTGAACGCGTCACGCGTCTCGTAGAGGTGGTTGTCCGAATCGAACACGGGGAAGTCGCAGGTTCTGGCCATGGCAGCACCCTAGTAGATTTTTGACTGCGACGTCAATATCAGAGAATCGCGGGTCCGGCTGCGACGTCATGGCCTTGAGGGGCCGGACGCGTCGGGGTACCTCTGACCAGGGGATTCTCCGGGGGCACCCCGCCGATCCCCCGCCCGCCCGGTACCGGGCGGGCGGCGCCCTCCCGCCGGGGCCGAAGGCACGAGGGTGCCCGCCGCCGAGCCAGGGGTGCAGGGTGCCGGGACCGAAGACGGGGGCAGGACCGACGGGCCCCGCGGTCAACGATTGGTCGGGAAGTGCAGGTCGAGCGCGCCGGGGCCCGGGTCGGGCCAGCGCGAGGTCACGACCTTGGGCCGTGTGTAGAACCGCACCCCGTCAGGACCGTAGATGGAGGAGTCCCCGAAGATCGAGGCCTTCCAACCGCCGAAGGAGTGCGAGGCCACGGGAACCGGCACGGGCACGTTCACCCCGACCATCCCGACCGTGACCCGGCGCTCGAACCGCCGGGCGGTGCCGCCGTCACGGGTGAACACCGCGGTCCCGTTGCCGTAGGGGTTGGCGTTGACCAGCGCCAGGGCCTCGTCGAACGTCGGCACCCGCACGACGCTGAGCACGGGCCCGAAGATCTCGTCCTCGTAGGCGCGCATGCCCGGCTTGACGTCGTCGAGCAGGGAGCAGCCGAGGAAGAAGCCGTCGGCGGGTGCCGCGCCGGGCACCGAGCCGTCGACGACCACCGTGGCCCCCTCGTCGCCGGCGCCCTCGACGTAGGACCGCACACGATCGCGGTGCTCGCCGGTGATGAGAGGACCCATCTGCGACGCCGGGTCGTCGCCGGCGCCCGACGACGATCCCGGGGATCCTGGCCGCGATGGCCTCGACCAGCGGGTCGGCCACCGCTCCCACGGCGACGACGACCGAGATGGCCATGCACCGCTCCCCCGCCGAGCCGTAGGCGGCCGAGACCGCGGCGTCGGCCGCCGCGTCGAGGTCGGCATCGGGGAGCACGACCATGTGGTTCTTGGCACCGCCCAGCGCCTGCACGCGCTTGCCGTTCCGGGTGCCCGTCTCGTAGATGTGCTTGGCCACCGGCGTGCTGCCCACGAACGACACCGCGGCCACATCGGGGTGCGCCAACAGCGCCTCGACCGCCTCGCGGTCCCCCTGCACCACGTTGAGCACGCCGTCGGGGAAGCCGGCCTGTTGCGCCATCTCGGCCAGCAAGAGCGACACCGAGGGATCCTTCTCCGACGGCTTGAGCACGAAGCAATTCCCGCAGGCGACGGCGTTGGCCATCATCCAGAGTGGCACCATGGCCGGGAAGTTGAACGGGGTGATGCCGGCCACCACGCCGAGTGGCTCGAGCACGGTGCGGATGTCGACGCCCGAGGAGACCTCCGAATTGGACCATCCCTTCAGCAGGTTCGGCACGCCACAGGCGAACTCGACGTTCTCGATGCCCCGGGCCACCTCACCCCGGGCGTCGTCGAGGACCTTGCCGTGCTCGCGGGTCACGGCGGCGGCCAGGTCGTCGCGATTCGAGTCGAGGATCTCGCGCAGCTTGAACAGCAACGTGGCCCGCTTCGTGAGCGAGGAGGCACCCCACTCCTCGAACGCCGAGACGGCGGCCTGCACGGCGGCGTCGACCTCGCTCGCCGAGGCCAGTGCCACCTCGGCGCGCGGCGCGCCGGCGGCCGGGTCGTAGACGGGGGCAGTGCGCCCGGACGCCCCGGGAAGGGCGCGTCCGCCCACGAAGTGCCCGATGCGGGCTAGGGCGTCAGACACGCTCAGAGTCGGTACAGGGCGCGGGCATTCTCGCCGAAGATCTTCGGCGGGCCTCGGGCGACAGCGTCTGCCATCTTGGCCTCCACCGTCTGCGAGGGGATCGGGGTAGAGGCAGGTCGGGTGCGGGAAGTCGGTCTCGAACAAGATGTTGTCCTCGCCGACCGCCTCGATCAGGTCCGGCAGCTTGTTGCGGTTGTTCTCGAACCAGAACGTGGCGTAGAGGTTGCTCCGGAAGTACTCCGAGGGCAGCTTCGACATGCGCGGCCAGCTCGTCGGGCGCGTTCTCCGCCATCTCGTAGTCGAGCGTCTCGAGGATGAACGGGATCCAGCCCACCCCGCTCTCGACCGAGACCATCTTCAGCTCGGGGTACCGGTCGAAGATCCCCGAGAGGATCACGTTGGTCACCACCCGCGCGTTGCCGATGAACAGGAGCGTGCCGCCGATGGCCAGCTTGGTGTTCATCGGGTGCGAGTCCCAGGGGTACTTCCCGTAGAACGTCATCGCCGTCACGCTGGCCCCGATGTGGAAGTGCACCGGGAGCTCGCAGCTCGGTGCACACCTCCCAGAACGGGTCCCAGGCCCGGTTGGCCAGGTCGGGTGCGCCGAGGTCCTGGGGGTCCGACGTCATGTTCACGCCCCGCGCCCCGAGGCCGGCCACCCGCGTGGCCTCCCGCACGCAGTCGTCCACGTTCCAGGCCGGCATCAGCGGCAACGGCAGCAGCCGGTTGCCCGAGTCGGCCTGGATCTCGGCCATGCCGTCGTTGTAGATCTCGATGGCCAGGCGGCGCAGCGCCGGGTCGTCCACCAGGCCCAGGTCCTGCCCGCCCAGCCCGATGGTGCTCGGGAAGATGATCTGGGCGTCGATGCCGCACTCGTCGAGCACGCTCGAGGCGCACCTCGGGATCCCAGGCGCCGAGGTGGACCATCGTCGTGCCCCCACTCGTTGAGGGCGCGGTCGGCCTCCTCCTTGTGGCCGTCGCGGCCGATGACCCCGGCCGCGCTGTAGCGGCCGACCGGGTGGCCGTCGAAGACCCACATCTGCTCCCCGTCGACGTCCTCCACCCGGGGGACCCGGTCCTTGAAGGCCGCCGGGGCGCGGCTGGTGAAGAGGTCGGCCGGCTCGGCCCAGTGCGAGTCGGCGTCGACGATGAGCATGTCCTTCAACATTGACGTCGATATTAGAGTGATTGCTCACCCTGCGCTACCGCGCCGTGGCTCACCGGCCCAGCGCTTCGGGCCGGCGACCACGAGGGTGCGCCCGCAGCACGCCCGAACAGGTGGGCCCACAGGTGTGCCTCTCCCGGGCTGGGCGGACGCCGCGGCCTAACATGGCCGCCAGTGTTCGATTACGACGTCGACGTCAATACCGGCCGCGCTCACGCGCCACGGGTCCGCTGATGCGTCCCCTCCCCGAGCTGACCCTGGCCAACGAGTGGTTCTGGACCTCGGGCGCCGACGGGCGCCTGCGCATCCAGGGGTGCACGGACTGCGGCCGGCTCGTCCACCCGCCTGTGCCGATCTGCCCTTCGTGCCGGAGCCGGTCCTGGGCGCCCGTCGAGGTCTGCGGCCGCGGCACGGTGGTCGGCTTCACCGTCAACAGCCAGCCGTGGCATCCCGCCTTCGAACCGCCCTACGTCATCGCCAACGTGGCACTGGCCGAGGACCCGGCCGTGCACCTCACCACCAACGTCGTCGGCTGTGACCCGTCCGAGGTCGCCATCGGGCAAGAAGTCGCCGTCCGCTTCGACCACTGCGAGGACGTGTGGCTGCCCCTGTTCGAGCCCACCGGCGCCATCGACCTGGTCGAGCGGGTCCCCGAGCCGGTACGGCCGCTCCCGCGCCAGCCCTTGGGCGCGGACCGATTCGAGCACCGCGCCGTGCTGAGCGGCATCGGGCGCTCGCAGATCGGGCGACGGCTCATGATCGATCCCGTCTCCCTCGCCGTCGACGCCTGCCTCGAGGCGATCGCCGACGCGGGACTCACGGTCGACGACATCGACGGCCTCTCCACGTACCCGGGCGGGACCGCCGCCGGCGGGATGGGCGAAGGCGGCATCACATCGGTCGAGGAGGCGCTGCGCATCCGTCCGACCTGGCACAACGGGGGCCTCGACCTGCCCGGCCCCGGAGGGTCGGTCATCGCCGCCGCCATGGCCGTGGCCGCGGGCCTGTGCCGCCACGTGCTCTGCTTCCGTACGGTGTGGGCGTCGACCCACATGGTGCTGAGCGCAGCGGGACAACCGGGAGGAGGGGATTCCCCGGGCCGCCGGGTGTCCGGTCCCATGCAGGAGTGGCGGGCCCCGTTCGGCGCCATGTCCGCGGCCAACTGGATCGGCATGAACGCCAACCAGTACCTGCACCGCTACAAGGTCCCGCGCGAGACGCTCGGCTACATCGCGCTCAACGCGCGCCGCAACGCCGGCCTCAACCCCGCCGCCATCTACCGCGAGCCCATGACGATGGACGACTACCTCTCGGCCCGGCCCATCACCTCGCCCTTCGGCCTCTACGACTGCGACGTGCCGTGCGATGCGTCCATCGCCGTGATCGTCTCAGACGCGTCTGTGGCGGGTGACCTCCCCCGCCCGGCGGTGCGGATCGAGGCGGTGGGCACGCAGATCCTCGAGCGGGTCTCGTGGGACCAAGGCACGCTTACCCACGAACCACAGGTGATCGGCCAGGCCGCACACCTCTGGACCCGCACCGATCTCGGTCCTGACGACGTCGATCTGGCCCTCGTCTACGACGGTTTCACGTTCAACGCCATCTCGTGGCTCGAGGGCCTCGGGTTCTGCGGGTTCGGTGAGGCCCATGACTGGCTGGACGGAGGGCGGCGCATCGCACTCGACGGCGACCTCCCGGTGAACACACACGGCGGGCAGCTGTCAGAGGGCCGGACGCACGGGTTCGGGTTCCTCCACGAGGCCGTGCTGCAGCTGCGCGGCGACGCCGGGGAGCGCCAGGTGGCGGACGCGAAGACCGCGGTCGTCACGTCCGGTGGCGGCACGCCGTCGGGGGTGCTCCTCCTCCAAGGGAAGGACGCGTGACGGTACATTGACCCACCGCCCAGCAGCTCGGCACGGAAGGAGGCGCCGGTGACGGCCACCCCGCCCAACGGCGAGAAGCCCAGCGGGCCGCGGTCGCGCAAAGGGGTCGAGACGCGGGCGCGGCTCGTCGAGCGCGGCCAAAGCTGTCTTCGAAGAGGACGGCTTCCTCGACGCTCGGATCTCGGACATCGCGGAGCGCGCCGGGCTCTCGCACGGCTCCTTCTACCACTACTTCGAATCGAAGGAGGAGGTGTTCCGGGAGGTCGCGGCGGAGGTGGAGCAACGCCTGAGCGCCCCCATGGACAGCATCATCTTGTCCACCTCGTCCAAGGCGAGCCCGGCCCAGCGCATCGGACAGGCGCTCCGTGCCCACCTCGAGGCGTACCGGGACGAGGCGCGCATCATGGGCGTGATCGAGCAGGTGTCGCGGTTCGACCCGCAGGTGACGGCGATGCGGTTCGAAGGCCATGTCAAGAATCGCAAGGAGGTGGCGGCCTCCATCCGGAACCTCCAGGAGCACGGTTTGGCCGACGCCCGGCTGGACCCGACGATCGCGGCCGCCGCGCTCGGGTCCATGACCTACCGGTTCCCCGAGATGTGGTTCGTCCAGGGGTTGCTCGACTGCGACTTCGACGAGGGGGTCGAGCAGCTGACCCTGCTCTTCGTACGGGCCCTCGGGCTCGAGGAGGACGGAACCGACGGCGTGGACCGCGACGCGCCCCGGGGCACGGCGGCGCTCGGGAGCGAAACGGTCGTCAGCTAGGCGGCCGGGGGACGCGCTCGGCGGGACGCGGTCCTCAGCCGAGGGCGTCGGCGTGCCAGGCCAACAGCTGCGGCCCCAGCCGCGGCCAGTGGGCGAAGAGCCCCTCGTCCCGGGCCTCCTGGCGCTCGATCCACTCCCGGTCGCCCCACGGAGGCTCGACCAGGCGGGCCTGTGGCAGGAGCCCGGCCAGCGCCTCGGAGGTGGCGCGCGTGTGGTAGGCGTCGCTCTCGCCGCTCCGGAACACGAGCGCCGGGATGTCGAGCGCCCGCGCGTCCACGTCGGGGAGGCCCGGCACGTGCTCGTCGTCGCGCGGGCAGTACGCCAGCATCCACCGCTCCATGGTGGCGATGAAGCGACTCCGGTCCTGATCCAAGATGCGTTGGCGGTTCGACGGGTTGCGCTCGAGGACCTCGTCCCACTCGGGCAGCGCCGCCACGGCCTCCATGCCGCCGGTCCAGGCCTCCCGGAGCGAACCACCGCAGTAGTGGGTGGCCAGTGACAGAAGGCCGAAGACCCCGCCGCTGATCCACCAGATGGCGAGGCCGGCGGCCACGTCGCGGTGCCGTGAGGCGGTCAGGAGCGACACCCGTGCCCCTCCGGACCCGCCGGTGATGACCGCGGGCCCGACCTCGAGATGGCGCACCAGCGCGGCGAGGGCGTCGGCCTGCACGGCCGACTCCGAGCTGCCCTCGAAGCACACGTCCGACGCGCCGCAGTTGGGGCGGTCCCAGATCACGACCCGGTTCCCGGCCGCGGCCAGATCCTCGGCCAGCTCGCGCACCCCCGGGGACTCCTTGGTGAACCGCCCACCCGGGGTGATGGTCCAGGCCGGTCCGGCGTCGCCGATGAGCTCGTACGCCAACGAGAGCGTGCCGGCCCCCGGCACCTCCACCTCCGTCATCGCCACGATCGCGTCCTCCCCGTCGTCCGGTGCCCGCGCGCCCTAGTTGGCCGGCCGGCTGCGCGGCACGTCGCGGAAGGGCACGTCCTTGTCCAGCGTGCGCTCGCGCGGCATGGACAGCACGCGCTCGGCGATCACGTTCCGTGCCATCTCGGTGGTGCCGCCCCCGATGCTGCCCGCCTGGCGCATGATGAACGTGATCGCGCTCAGGGATGTCGCGTCGTCGTCGGACCACGCCGCGCCGTCGGGGCCGGCCACCTCGTAGGTCAGCGTGGCCAGGCGCGCCTGCATGGTGCCCTTGTAGAGCCGTCCGAGCGCCGCGACCTGGTCCGACATGCGCCCGGAGCGGATGGTGTCGCCGACGCGCTTCGACAATTCTTCGCCGACGAGCTCGAGCATGCGTGCCTCGCCCACCAGCTCGCGCACCGCGGCATCCTCCAGCCGTCCTCGCTCGCGGGCGATGGCCAGCACCGACGATGCGTCACTGGTGCTATGCGCCAGACCGACCGGCCAGGTGACGTAGGGCGAGTTGTAGAGCATGCGCTCGTGGAACATCCACCGGGTACCCACCGTCCACCCGTCGTCAACGTCGCCGATGCGGTCCTCGTCGGGAATGACGACGTCGGTGATGAACTCCTGACAGAACTCGCGCGAACCGTTCAGCATCTCGATCCGGTGCACCTCGACACCGTCCTGGTGGATCGGGAGCATGAACACCGTGAGCCCGCGGTGCTTGGGCACGTCCCAGTTGGTGCGGGCCAGGCAGAGTCCCCAGTCGGACCACCAGGCGCCGGTCGTCCACACCTTGGAGCCGTTGAGCATCCACTGATCGCCGTCGCGGACCGCCGTGGTGAGCGCACCCGCGACGTCCGAGCCCCCGCTGGGCTCGGAGAGGAACTGCATCCACAGCTCCTCGCCACGCAGGATCGCCGGGATGTGGCGCAGCTTCTGCTCTTCGGTGCCGAACTCCAAGATGACCATGGCGCACGGCGAGAGCGTCGGCACCTGGAGGAGACGCGGGTACTCGTAGCCCGAGATCTCCTCGTTGAAAGCCGCCTGGTGGGCCGGGGTCAGCTCCTGGCCGCCGTAGGCGCGGGGCCAGCAGATGCCGGCCAGCCCGGCGTCGAAGAGCATGCGCTGGATCTCGCGCTCCCGGGCGATGCCGGCCAGCTCGTCCTCCTCGCTGAGGACGCTGTAGCGGTTCCGGGCCAGCTCCTCGGGCGTGAGCACACGCAAGTTGCCGCGGATGAAAGAGCGGGCACGCTGCCGGAAACTCTCGAGGTCCTCGACCTCCGTCACTGCGCCGTGTCCACGTCCTTCCCGTTCAGCCGCCAACGCGCTCACGCAGCCTCACCTTCCTTGGATGCGAGCAGCACCGCGATCCGCTGCCGGTGGTCGGCCGGGGTCCCGGCCAGCGCGCAGTCCACAGTGAAACGGCGCAGGTAGAGGTGAAGGTCGTGCTCGAAGGTGACGCCGATGCCACCGTGCATCTGCACGCAGTCCTGCAACAGCTCGGTGCCGTACTGCCCGATGTAGGCCTTGGCCGCGCTGGCCAGTTCCACCGCGTCCACCCGGCCCTCCCGGGTGGCGATGATGGCGGCATCGCTGATGGCATGGCTCGCCTCGAGCCAGGTGAGCATGTCGGCGAACCGGTGCTTGAGCGCCTGGTACGAGGCCAGCGGCCGGCCGAACGAGTAGCGGTCGAACACCCACTCGAGCGTCATGTCGAAGCCGGCCTGCATGGTGCCGACCGATTCGGCGGTCAACAGGACCACGGCCAGCTGCAGCTGCCGGTCGACCTCTGAGGCCGCGCCTCGGGCCGTGCCCACCACGGCGTCGGGGGGACGCGCACCCCCTCGAACACGACGGTGCTGAAGCGGCGGGACAGGTCCACCGTCTGCAGCGGGGTCACGGTGACGCCGGCCGCGGACGCCGGGACCAGCACCTGGGTCACTCCCTCCCCGTGGCGACAGGTCACCAACAGGTGACCGGCCTGCCCGGCCGACTCGACCGGCCTCACCCTGCCGCGCAGGACGAGATCCGCACCATCGCCGACGGCCTCCACCGCGGGCTCCCAGCCCCCGGGGCCGGTGGTCGGCGCGCACCACGTGGCGACCTCCTCGCCGGAGAGCAGGCCGGCGAGGACGTCGCGGGCGGCTCCGGCACGGCTCAGCGCGGCCGCCACCACGTTGGTCGGCACCAGGGGACCGGGGGAAGCGTGCAGACCGAACTCGTAGGCCACGAGGCTCAGGTCCACCAACCCCGCGCCGCTGATGGTCCCGCCCCCGTGCTCCTCGTCGACCAGCAGTGAGGTCCAGCCCAGCTCGGCGCCCTGCCGCCAGTACGATGGGGTGAACCCGGTCGGGTCGCCCCGCATGGCACGCACCGCATCCGGCGGCACCTGCTCGGTGAGGAAGCGCCCCGTCGTCTGCCGGAAGAACTCTTGGTCGTCGCTCAACCCCAGCAGCATCAGCGCGGTGCTCCCGCTGCGGCGACCACGCCGATCCCGGCAGCCTCGTTCCTCGAGCGCCACTCGCCGCGCGACATCCGGGTGACGTCGACGTCGCGCGCCTGCGCGCGCAACGCCCCCACCGTCGTCTGCTCCTTGGGTGTGTGGACGAACGGGTCCCAGCTGTAGAACCGGCACGCGTTCTCCCAGGTGATCTTGTGGATCTCCTTGTCGCGGCAGCCGGCCTCCTGGAACTCCCTCCAGGCGAACTCGGGCGACTCCGGCCAGGTCGTGTCGGTGTGCGGGTAGTCGCACTCCCAGGCGATGTTGTCGATGCCGACGCGGTCGCGCAGCTCCAGACCGGAGGGGTCCGTGATGTAACAGGCGAGGATGTGCTCGCGGAACACCTCAGAGGGCATCTTCCCCCCGAAGTCGCTGTGCAACCACTCCTGGTTGGAGAAATGCCGGTCGATCCGGTCCAGGTAGAAGGGGATCCAGCCGATTCCGCCCTCGGACAGCGCGACCTTGAGGTCGGGGAAGCGCCGCAGCGTCGGCCCGAACAGGAGGTCCTGCGCGGTGATGGCGCTGATCTGGCAGGCCAGCACCATCAGGTGGTCGACCGGTGACTCCGGCGCCCGCTTGATCACGTCGAATCCCGCCCCGATGTGCAGCGAGAGCACCATGTTCTCCTCGCTCAGCGCGGCCAGCATCGGGTCCCAGTAGCCGGAGAGGAAGCTCGGGAACCCCTGGACGTGCGGGGTCTCGAGGAAGCTGATGGAGCGGCAACCCTTCTTGGCGATCCGGCGGACCTCCTTGGCCGCCTCCTCCACGTCCCACATCGGGACGATGCCGAGCGGGATGAACCGGCCTGGGTAGGCCGCGCACCATTCGTCGATCGCCCAGTCGTTGTAGGCCTGCAGCATCACCAGCGCGACCTCCTTGTCGCGCGACTCGGCGAAGGTCCGGGCGTTCCACCCCGCCATGGTGGGGAAGCACATGGACCCGAGCATGCCGTTGGCGTTCATGTCGCGCACGCGCTCGTGGACGTCGAAGCACCCGGGCCGCAGCTCGGTGTAGGTGCCCGGGTTGAAGCCCCACTCCTCGGACGGCCAACCCACCGTGGCCGCCATGCCGAACGACGTGCTCGTCTTCTCGCCCTGGAACTCCCAACGGTCGATGCCGTCCTCGTGGACCACCCTGGGTGCGTCACCGGCCCACTTCTTGGGCACGTGGTTCTCGAACATGTTCGGTGGCTCGATGTAGTGGTCGTCGATGCTGACCAGGATCATGTCCTCGAGGTTCATAGCGTGCTCCTCCCGCGCTCGTCCCACTCATGCAATCCATTCGTCGCGGCCCGGCGCAATTCGGGCCGCCGACGACGCCCGTCGGGGCTTCGGGACCCGGTCACGCAGTGCGCACCGGGAGGGTCTCCCAGCCCCGAACCGTCGAGGTCCGGGCTCGCTGCGCCCGGCCGTAGTCGACCTCCCAGTCCGGGAAGCGCTTGAGCACCTCGTCGAGGGCGACCCGACCCTCGAGGCGGGCCAGCGCGGCACCCAGGCAGAGATGAATGCCGTAGCCGAAGGCCAGGTGGCGGCCGATGTCGCGACGGACGTTGAAGCTCTCCCCGTCGGGGAAGTGCCGCTCGTCGCGGTTCCCCGAACCGTTCAGCAGCAACATGACGCTCCCTTCGGGGATCTGGTGACCGTGGTGCTCCACGTCACGGGTCACGTACCGGGCCTGGACCGGTGACGGGGACTCGAAGCGCAATGCCTCTTCGATGGCGTTGGGAATGAGCGAGGGGTCCCGCACCAACTCCCGGCGCTGATCCGGGTGGTCGCCGAGGAGCTGTCCGGTGAACCCGATGAGCCGTGCCGTGGTCTCGTTCCCGGCGGCCGCGAGCAGGTTCACGTAGGTGAGGAGCTCGTCACGGGTCAGTGTCCGCACGGTGCCCGTCTCGTCCTCGAACTCCGCGGTCATGAGCTCGGTCATGAGGTCGTCGGACGGATGGGCAGCCCGCCAGTCGATGTACTCGGCGAACATGTCCGCCTGCCCGCCGAAGCCGTCGTCGACCAGCTTGGACTCGTGGCCCTCCTCGAGCCGGAGGCCCTCGTCGATCCGCTCGCGGATCGCCACCTGGTCCTGCTCGGGGATCCCGAGCAGCATGCCGATGACCCGCATCGGCATGAAGGCACCGAGGTCAGCGATGAAGTCGAATCCTCCCGATCCGACCAGGGGGTCGAGTGCCGCTGCACAGAAGGCGCGCACCTCCGGCTCGAGCGCGTTCATCTTCCTCGGCGTGAACACGCGGGAGAGCAACGACCGGTGCGCGTCGTGCTCCGGCGGGTCCTCCATGAGGATCATCCCGGGAGGCATCTCGACGTTCGCCCGGATCAGCTCGAGGATCGACCCGCGGCCCGAGATGTAGGTCCGCCAGTCGAGCAGGCACGGGTCCACGTCCTCCCAGCGGCTGAGCGCATAGAAGTCGTACTTCTCGTTGTAGTAGACGGGCGCTTCGTCGCGCATCTGCTTCCACGCCGGGTAGGGGTCGGCGTCGATCTCGAAGTCGTAGGGGTCGTAGTAGACGTTGGGTCCGGTGGCGATCGTCACGGTGCGCTCCTGTTGTCCCGGGGCGCCGCTACGCGGCCGGCCAGGCCAGTGACTTGATCTCGAGGTACTGCTCGAAGCCGGCCACGCCGTTCTGGCGCCCGATGCCACTGTGCTTGAAACCGCCGAAGGGAAGATCCGCGCCGTACGGGGCGCCTCCGTTGATACTCAGGCCGCCCGTGCGGATGCGCTTGGCCACCGCCAGGGAACGCTCGACCGAGCCGGAGAACACGCCGCCCGACAGCCCGTACTTGGAGTCGTTGGCGATGCGCACCGCGTCGTCCTCGTCCTCGTAGGGGATGACCACGAGCACCGGCCCGAAGATCTCCTCCTGGGCGATGGTCATGGCGTTGTCCACGTCGACGAAGAGCGTCGGCTCGACCCAGTACCCCTTGGCGAACTCGTCGCCCGTCGGCCGCCCGCCTCCGATCGCGAGCGTGGCTCCCTCGGCCTTCCCCTTCTCGATGTACCCGAGCACGCGGTCGCGCTGCTTGGCCGAGACCAGAGGCCCCATGATCACATCGGCGCGCTGCGGGTCGCCATAGGGCACGGCGGCGAAGAGCCCCCTGAGCATCTCGACGCCCTCGTCGTAGCGCGAGCGTGGCAGCAGCATCCGGGTCTGGATGGCGCAGCCCTGGCCGGCGTGGAAGCAGGCCCCCATGCCCATCATGGTCGCCGTCCCGAGGTCCGCGTCCTCCAGGACGATGGTGGCCGACTTGCCACCGAGCTCGAGGAAGACGCGCTTCATGGTGGCGGCGCCCTTCTCCATGATGCGCTGCCCCACCGCGGTCGAACCGGTGAACGAGATCATGTCGACCTTGGGCGAGAGTGTGAGCTCCTCGCCCACCAAGTGGTCAGACGAGGTGACCACGTTGACCACGCCGGCGGGGATATCAGTGCGCTCGGCGATCAGGCGTCCCAGGAGCGTGGCGTTCCACGGGGTGTCCGGCGCCGGCTTGACCACCACGGTGTTGCCCGTGGCGAGGGCCTGCCCCAGCTTGTGCGACGTCACCTCGAACGGGAAGTTCCACGGCACGATGGCGCCCACCACGCCGACCGGCTCGCGCCAGATGCGCCGGCAGTCCAGAGTGCCCTGCAAGCTCACCGCGTCGGGCAGGACCGTCTCCCAGGGGAACTCGTCGATCAGCTTGGCCGGGTAGGCGAAGGCCTCGGATGCGGGCACGTCGAGCTGCGGTCCGGCGGTCGACAGCCTCGGGCAGCCCACCTCCAAGATGAGTTCCTCGCGCAGCTCCTCCAGCTCGGCCTGCACTGCCTCGTGCAGCTGCTCGAGGCAGTGCTTGCGGAACGCCAGGTCGGTCGACCAGCTGGTCGCGTCGAAGGCCCGCCGGGCCGCGTCGATGGCCCGCTGCATCTCGACCGTCGAGGCATCGGCCAGCTCGCCCAACGCTTCCTCGGTGGCAGGGTTGACGTTGACAAAGGTCTTCCCGGAGTCGGCCTCGACGAGCTTGCCGTCGATCAGCATTCTGTGCTCTGGATTGACCTTGTGTGCCTCGGACACGGTTCCCCTTTCCTCGTCGTGGCTCCGCCGCGACGCGGATCCCCCCAGCTCACACGGGGTCCTCGCGTGCGTGCGACGCCCACGGGCGCGGCTCACGTGCCGGCCCGGAACGCCGGCGTGGGAGGCTATCTGACTTTGACGTCGTCGTCAAAAATCCCCACCCGCGAACGGTATGATCCGGCGTCCCCGCCTTTCGCGGGACACGGAGGCCGACACCGAGGCCCAGGAGAAGGAGACCCGTTGTTCACCATCGAAGCCTTCCTCGACGCGCTGACGCTCGAGCCGGTCGGATCCGACCGCTACCGCGCCACCAACCTCGAGTCCGACCACCATGTGGTGTTCGGCGGTCAGCTCCTGGCCCAATCGGTGATCGCCGGGCTGGCCGATCAGGAGGGCAAGACGGTCAAGACCATCCACACCGTCTTCGCCCGGGGCGCGTCGCCCGACGAGGGTCTCGACATCACGGTCGACCGGATGCACCGTGGCCGCTCGGTGGCCAGCAGCACGGTGACCATCAGCCAGGGGGACCGCCTCTGCACGCGCTCGCTGGTCCTGCTGAGCGCGGACGAGCCCGATGTGATCCGCCACGCGGACGCGCCGCGTTCCAGCTCGCGCCCCGAGGACGTGGCCGGGGTCATGCGGAGCGAGGGAGCCTGGCAGATCGGCGTCGTCGGCAACGTCGACATCCACGACCCCGAACTGGTGGGCCCGCCCGAGCTCGACGTGTGGATTCGCTTCGCCGGCGCGCCCGACGACCCGCGCATCGACCAGGCGCTCGTGGCCTATTCGACGGACGGGTTCCTGATCGCCACCGCCATGCGCCCCCACGCCGGCGTGGGGCAGGCCCAGGCGCACGTGACCCTCTCCACGGGCGTGCTCAGCCACACCCTGACGTTCCACGAGCGCTGCCCGGCTGCGGAGTGGCACCTCTTGCAGCAGTGGAGCTCGTACGCCGGGCACGGGCGTAGCTACGGCCGCGGCGACATCTTCCGCGAGGACGGCCAGCTCGCCGCCTCCTTCGTCCAGGACGCCATGATCCGCACGCGGTCTGGGAGCGCCGGCGCGCTCTGACACCGAGCGGCGCCGGCGCGCTGAGACACCGAGCGGCTCCGGCGCGCTCTGACACCAAGCGGCGCCGGCGCGCTCAGGACCCGGCGAGCTGCGCCAGGCGACGCGCCAGCCAGTCGTCCAGGCACCGGTTGGCCAGCTGGACGGCGGCCGACGAGGGCGCCAGCTGGTAGGCGTGCGGCATCCCGGCGATCACGTGGAGCTCGCAGGGCACGCCGGCCTGGTTGAGGCGCTGGGCGTAGGAGACGTCCTCGTCGCGGAAGCCGTCGATGGAGCCGACGACGACGCAGGTCGGTGGCAGGCCGGCCAGGTCCGACGCCCGTGCCGCGGCGGCGTAGGGCGGGACGTCGTCCGACCCGTGCAGGGGGCCGAGGTAGGACCGCCAGCCGAACTCGTTCGACTCGGCGCTCCACACGTAGAGCCCGTCCGCACCGATGGAAGGCGTGAGGCTGCGGTCGTCGAGCATCGGGCAGTCGAGGAGGCAGAAGGTGAGCGGCACCTCGCCCCGGTCCCGGGCCAGCAGGGCGAGGCCGGCCGCCAGGCCACCCCCGGCGCTGAGCCCGTAGATCCCGAGGCGCGTCGAGTCGATGCCCAGCTCCGCCGCATGGTCGTAGGTCCAGCGGAGTGCGGCATAGCAGTCCTCGAGCGGACCGGGGTACGGCGTCTCGGGCGCCAGGCGGTACTCGACCGACACCCCGACCACCCCGAGGCCCGGGCACCAGCGGTCCAGCAGCGCAGAGTCCATGTCGTAGGAGCCGATGACGTAACCCCCGCCGTGGATGGTGACGACCGCCGGCAGCGGCTCGTCCGCGTCCCTCGGGCGGTGCACCCGCACCGGAACCGTCGGGTCGCCCGC
Organism: uncultured Acidimicrobiaceae bacterium; assembly: GCA_963781955.1. Lineage (GTDB taxonomy): Bacteria > Actinomycetota > Acidimicrobiia > Acidimicrobiales > RAAP-2 > Bog-473. Next base: position 130,338 of record CAWAHU010000001.1, on the reverse strand, counting down.
CGCGACGTGCTCCGTGCGCACCACCGCCTCAGAGGGCTCAGCCGCCGGGAAGGACGTGCCCCGCAGGGCCGTCAGGGCGTGGGTGTCGAGCGGGGGCATCACGAAGCCGTCGAAGGCGGGGCGCAACTCGGGGTCCAAGAGTTGCGCCACGTCGACGGGCGCGGCCGGCCCATCCGTTGCACTCGCTTCGCGCTCGCTGCCCCGTGCTCGGGCACTGCCTCCCATGGCATGCTCCCCTTCCACCGCCGGACCGGGCCGGAGGCGGGCACAGGCTAGGCCGGAGCGGGCACCTCGAGAACGAGCGCGGTCGACATGCCGCCGCCCGCGCACATGGAGGCCACCCCGAGCCCACCCCCGCGGCGGCGCAGCTCGTGGACGAGCGAGATCACCATGCGCGCACCCGTCATGGCCACGGGGTGGCCGATGCTGCAACCACTCCCGAGGACGTTGACCAGCGCGTCGTCGATCCCGAGCATCTTCGCCGTGGCCACGCTCACCGAGGCGAAGGCCTCGTTGACCTCCCACAGGTCGATGTCGTCGAGCGAGAGGCCGGCACGCCGGAGCGCCTTGGGGATGGCCACGGTGGGCGCGATCCCGGTGTCCACCGGCGGAACCCCGACCGAGGCCCATGCCCGCACGACTGCCAGCGGCTCGAGTCCCACCCGACCGGCCGTCACGTCGTCGGCGACGACCATGGCCGCCGCGGCGTCGTTGACGCCCGAGGCGTTCCCGGGCGTGATGCTGAACCCGTCGATCTCCGGGTGTATCGGCTTGAGCGAGGCCAGCTTCTCGAGGCTCGTGTCCCGGCGCGGGTGCTCGTCCACGGCGAAGGTGAACGTGGTGCCGTCCCGGCGGGTCACCTCGAGGGGGAAGATCTCCGCTTCGAAGTTGCCGGCGTCGATGGCGGCCACGGCGCGCTGGTGCGAACGCAGCGCCCAGGCATCCAGCTCCTCCCGGCTGAGGCCCGCCCTGACCGCCGCGTTCCAGCCGACGCAGATGGACATGTCGACGTTTGGTGCCTCGGGCGAGTCGCGGTGGCTCGGGGACATCCAGTCCTCCCACTCGTCGGTGCCCGGAATCCGGCGCTTCGCGCGCGGCGAGGTCGAGGACGACTGGACGCCACCGGCGACGACGACGTTGTCCATGCCGGCGCGGATGGAGGCTGCCGCGCTCTGCACGGCAGCGAGCCCGGACGCGCAGTGCCGGTTGTGTGCCACCCCCGGCGCGCCGATCAGCCCTGCCTCGATGGCGGCGTACCGCGCGATGTCACCGCCCCCATAGAGCGACTCGCCGAGGATCACGTCGTCGATCGCCTCCGGGTCGATCCCCGACCGGCGCACTGCTTCGCCCACCGTGCGGGTCGCGAGCTCAAGGGCGTCCACATCGACCAGGGACCCCCTGAAGGCCGTGCCGACGGCCGTGCGGGCCGTGGAGACGATGACTGCTTCGGGCATGGTGCGCTCCTCCTCGGTGGTGCTCGCTCGTACCGCTGCCGGTCGCCGGCGCGACCGGGGTCCCGGCCGGCGAAGTCAGCGGTTGCTCATCGTAGGGCGATCATTCCGATGGTACGGGCCCGGGCTCCCTATCGACTGGACGTCGGGGGCGGGCGCGGCCCTCCTCGACCACGGCCGTGGCCAGCACCGCGCCCAGGGCCACCAGCGAGGCGATCTGCGCCGGTGCGCCGAAGGCACCCGAGTGGAGGGCCGAATTGGTGTTGGGATCGACGGCCACCACGACACCGGCCACAGTGGCTCCGACGCCGGCCACCACGGCCATGACGTCGGTCCCCCACCGGCGGGCCGCCACCACCAACACGACGAGCGCCACGGCCAGCCAGCCGGCCACCGCCACCGCCACGACGAGTGCGCCGGCAGTCAGGGCCCACGTCGGGAGCCGCCTCCGGGGTCCCACCGGTTCGAGTCCCGGTCGGCGGTCTCCGATCAGGGCCAGCAGGGCCAGCACCACCAAGAACAGCGCGCCCAGGGCCAGGCCGGCCCGATAGGTGGCGTCGGGCGTGAAGGTCATCGTCACCGTCCCCGCCGCGCCCCCGGGCAGGATCCAGCCCTGCTCCCACCCGTCGAGGCGGACCGGCTGGAGCGTGCGGCCGTGGAGCGCGGCCACCCATCCGCCGCTGTAGTTCTGGGCCACCTGCAGGTACGAGGCGGCCCCGGCGCCGACCGCCACCCTGCGCACGGACGGGCCCCAGGCCACGATCCGGGCCGGGCGGGGTCCGGCGCCCGTCGCTGGTTGTCCTCCCCCCGCGGCGGGCGCACCCTGGGCCGGCTCGGCCGTGAGTGCGGTCACCACGTAGGCGCTCGACGAGGGTTCCGACGGGAACGCGATGAGGTGGTGCCCGGCGGAGAGGTGCAGTGACGGGGCCGAGCAGACAGCGAAGTGCACGGGCCTCAGATCGAGCAGGTCGCCGAGCGTGCCGGTGATGGACGTGGTCATCGGGGAGCCGTCGACCGAGACCACCGGGCCCGTGCCACACGGGAGATCGACGGGCGTCGCGGCGGCCGGACCGGCCCGGGGCGCCGAGGTCACGCCGGGGAGCGCGATCGACGAGAGGCCGACGGGAACCGCGATGAGCACACCGCTCGACGGCACGGCGGCCACGCGGCGCGCGCCGGCCGTGAACGCGACGGTCAGCGTGTCCGTCGTCACGGGGCCGAAATACAAGGTCACGGTCGATCCCACCGGAGGAACTTGCACCGAGTTGCTCTCGGTCCCGTCGGAGATCACAAGGGATGTGGGCCGGGTGGCGTGGCGCGAGAACCCGAGGGTGATCGAGCCGACCGGGCGGGACCGGTCCCACCGCAGGGTCAACGACGGATGGGCGTCGCCGGCACCGGCGATCCATGGCGACGCGGAGCGCTCGACCAGGTTCTGGGGTCGGAACCGGGGGAGGTCCCCCAACGTCGAGCTGGCCGTGACCGCGACGTCCTGGCTCGGCATGGGGTCGGCGAACGCGAGTGCCCGGTCGAGGGCGGCGCCGGGGACCGGCATGGCCGTGCCCTGCACGGTGGCCTCCATGGCATGGGGCAGCATCACCTTCCGGGGGATGGGACCTTCGAGCCTGGACGGGTCCCCCAGGTCCAAGTTGGGATTCTCCAAGGGTTGGTCGAGGTTGACCAGCGTCGCTCGCTGCGACGTGCCCCGGAAGGCCGTCGCCTCTTCGGCCGAGAGCTGCATGGCCGGATGCACCGGAGCCCCCGGGATGGTCACGTCGGTGATCCCGGCACCGAGTGGTCCGAGGAAGGAGGCGCGCTGGGGGCGTCGCACGGCGTCGATGGTGATGGTGAGGTGACGGGTCGGGCCCGGAGCCACGGCCACCCGTGCCGGGGCGCTCCGGGCCGGGAGCGATCGCTGCACCGATCCCCGGTCGGTGGCGATGGTGACCCTGCTGATGGTCGGGCGTTCCGGGCGGTCGTCGAGGGGGGCGATGTCGATGGACGAGATCGACACGGGCCGACGGAGGGTGATCGACACCCACTGACCCAGGGAGTCCCCCGAGGCTGTGGCCACCCACGAGGTGCGTGGGACACCGTCGAAGGCCGCCGCCGGACCCTCGTCCGGTTCGTCGTAGAGCGAGGTCGAGCCGGAGGAGCTGGCCGACATGGACGCGGCACCGATCGGCGAGGCCACGGTCTGGGCGCTGGCCCCGGCGCCGACGTCGTAGGTCAGGGGCACCCCGGGAGCGTTGCCCGCCGGCACCTGGTCCCGCCCGAGCAGGTACGACACGGTGTTGTCGATCTCGCCGAAGGACGTGGCCCGGCGCTGGTTGCCGTCGGTTGTCACCCAGGTCGCCGCCGGGTGCGACGACGCGCCAGCGGCCAGGGGGTCCCCGGCCAGGGTGGCGGCGCGGCCGGCCAGCGCGCCGGCGTCGGCCAGCGGGAGCAGCGATCCACTCGATCCGCTGATCACCAGAGGATCGGCGGCGGGGAACGTCTCGACTGCGGACCGGGCCGGGTCGACGCGGTAGATCTCGACCGCCCGCAGGTGCAGTGACGACGTCGAGTCGTAGACCGGAAGGACGCCGTTCGCCACCTGGCCGGCCGGCAGGTACCTGCCGAACGACGCCACCTCGGTGAGGCCCGGCGTCTCGCTCAGGACCTGGTGGACCTGGGCCGGTGGCACGGGGTGGGTCAGCGTCCGGTCGAGGTCGTTGCGCTCCACCACGTAGTTGATTCCGGACCGGGCCAGGTACTCGGCCAACCCGGGAGCCGGGACGCCGTTGGCCAGGACGTTCTCGACCGTGCTGAGCATCACGGTGTTGCCGTTGGAGCCCAACGGGATGATCGACCGGCTGGTGACCGAAGCAGCCGTGAGGACGTGGAGCGGCTCGTCGAGGGGTCGGCCCCAGGTGTACTGGGCCGACTTCGCGCCCGGAACGAGCAGGCTGGTCTGATCACCCTGATGGGCCTCGAGCCAGGCGGCGGTCTCGGTCCAGTACCGCGGGATCGATGCGAACCCGCCGGCCGGATAGAGCTGCCGCTGCCAGAACGGCATCGCCGCCATCACCACCACCACGACGGCCACGGCGCCGACCATCGGGCGCCACCCGATGGCGGCTCGTCGGGACCCGCTCGAAGCGAGGTTCCGTGCCGGGATGGTGGACACCAGCCACGTGAGGCCCAACGCCAACGGCAAGGCCACGTCCCCCGAGAACTTGGAGACGTTGCGCAACGGGCTGAGAGGGCCCGACAACAGGCGTACCGCGAGACCCGAGAACGGCCCGCCCAGTGAGCCGCTGTACCCGATCCCGATCATCACCACCCCGAAGCACAGCGACGACACGAGGAACAACCGTTCGGGAATCCGGCGGACCAGGCCGGCCAGCCCGAGCCCCACGACCATGGCCGTGGCCACGATGGCCGGCGCCACCGTCACCAACGTCCAGGCGCCGCGCAGGAGGGGCATCCCGAGGTCGAAGTAGTTCAGCCAGTAGGACCCGCCCCGGAGGGCCTCGAAGAGAGAGGTGCTCGAGGTGGTCGTGGTCGCCGCCTCGGTGTAGGGCAGGTAGTTGTACCCGTACTTCCCCTGGAGGACGGTGGCCGACGCCCACCAGAAGGTGGCCAGCACCACGCAGGCCACCCACCAGAGGGCGAGGGAGCGACGGCGGGCCCCGGCCGAGCGGGTGAGCAGCCAGATCACACAGAGTGGGAGGCCGGCCACGATGACCGTTGCGTTCACCCCGCCCATCAGCGCCAGTGCCAACCCGGACTTGGCGGCAGCCCGTCGGGTCGACCCCTGGCGGGCGCCGACCACCAGGGGCTTGATCAACCAGGGCAAGAGCACGACGGCCAGGAGCGAGTCGGTGACCGATGCCCAGGTGACGACGATGGGGGCGACGCAGTAGGTAAGACCGCCCAGCAGCCGTGCCCACCGGGTGCCGATGCCCAGCGCCTCGGCCAGCCGGATGAGGCCCCAGGCTCCGACGGTGAGCAGCAGGGCGAGCCAGACCCTCTCGGCCACCCAGACGGGCAGGTGCACGACACGGGCCAGCCCGAAGAAGGGGGCCATGGGGAAGAAGTACCCGAATGTCTCGTCCTGGACCGAGCCCGAGGCCATCGACGGACCCCACAAGTGGAGTCCCGACCGGATCCAGGCCCAGGGGTCCATCAGCACCGGGAGCTTCGTGTCGTCCTCGATCAGCCCCGGGGACTGGATCAGTGTCGCCAGGAGGAAGAACCCGCCCAGCGCGGCCAGGGCCCAGCGGCTGAGTGGATCGCCACGGGGCCCGGCGACGTCCGGGGTGGTGGTGTCGACATGCCCCTGCGGCGACGGCGAGACCCTCTCGGTCTGCAGCACCATCAGGGACGGAAGGACTCGGTCGTCCGGTGTACCGGTGTGCGCGCCACGGTCACCTTGGTCCACACGATTCCCCATCCCCCATGTCGCTCGCGGCGGGCCGCCGGGCCGCATGTGGCTCCCTTATGCCAAGCTGCGGGCCCGATGGTATCGGTGATCGCCCGGCGTTCGACTTCGGGGCCCGACGCCGATCGGATGCACGCCGGTGGCGAAGCCGGAGTTCTGGTCTGGAGGTGACCGTGTCAGAGGAACTGGGTGCCGACGGGCTGCGCTTCGAACGGGAGGGAGCCGTGGCGTGGTGCGTGATCGACCGCCCCCAGGCGCGCAACGCGTTCACGCCGGCCATGTACTTCGGCATCAAGAAGGCCGTGCACCTGGTCAACCAGGACCCCGACCTGGCGGCGCTGGTCATCACCGGTACCGGTGATGTCTTCGCGCCCGGCGGCGACCTCGGCGGGCGCAGCGACCCTGGGGACGAGCCGACGCCGTCGATCGGTGCCGACACCCTGCCGTTCCTCACCATCCGAGACAGTCGGGCCCCGGTGGTCGCCGCCGTCAACGGGATCTGCCAGGCCGGAGGTCTGCTGGTCGCCATGATGTCCGACATCGCAGTGGTCAGCGACCGTGCGACCTTCCGGGTCCCCGAGCTGCTGCGGGGTATCCCCGACGCCACCTACGCCGCCGCGCTCCCGGCACACGTCGGCGTGGCCGTAGCGCGTGACCTGCTGCTCTCGGCCCGCCGCTTCGACGCCGCCGAGGCGCAGCGCATCGGCCTCGTCGCACGGGTCGTTCCCCACGAACAGCTCCGCGAGGCCGCGCTGGCCGCCGTCGGGGAGATCCTCCGCACGCCGCCCATGGCGCGCATGGCGGTGAAGCGGATGCTGAACGAGCGCTACGGCCTGGTCGACTACCAGACGATGTTCTGGGCTCTCGACGAGTCGCCCGAGCCGCGCGAGGGCATGCAGGCGTTCATGGAAAAGCGGCCACCGAGCTGGCTCCCCGAGGAGTTCTGGGACGAGCCGCGCGGCTGAGCGCGACGGGCCCCGGCGGCGGTGCGAGGTCGCTCAGAGGGTCAGGGCACGGAGGCAGAAGCCGGCAACGTGGTCGACCTCGTCGACCGTCGGTTGGGCCCGGCGCCACAAGCAGTCGGTCAGCACGCCGAACGTGGCGTGCGCGACCAGCGCGGCGTCGAGCTCGGGGGTCGTACTCCTCAGCGCGGCGAACGGCTCGTGGAGGAGGGAGGCGACAGGGGCACTGGCGAAGTGGCGCCCGGCGGCGTCACCCACGCTGCTCCCGTTCCACAACACGGCCAGGGTGGTCGCCGCGATGTCCGCGTCGGCCTGGGCCAGGACGCCGTCGACCCAACGCCGGACCTGGCGCTCCGGCGTGGGCTCCTTCGCCATCTGGTGGGCCAGGTAACTGCGCAGGCGCTCCCCACCGTCCTCGAGGATGGCCGCCACCAGAGCGTCCTTGGACGAGAAGTGACGGTAGAAGGCGTCGTTGGAGAGCCCCGCCGCCGCCACGATGTCGGCCACCCTCGGGCGCGACGCGGTGCCGCAGCGCCGCATGAGCTCGAGCGCGGCATCGAGCAGGCGCCGCACTTCGCTGGCGTACTCGGTCTCGCGCTTGGACAGCGTGCGGCGGACGATGCGGTCCGCCACTGCGGACCCCGGTCGTGGTCCGGACTCCGGGATCTCGCCCCCCGCCGGTTCAGACATTGCGTTCTTGATAGCCAGAATCATATTCTTGCACGGCAGGCCGAGGCGCAGACCGAGGCGCAGACCGAGGGGAGGACGCGCATGGCGTGGGACTTCGAGACCGAACCCGAGTACCAGGAGAAGCTGGACTGGGTGGACCAGTTCGTGCGAGACGAGGTCGAGCCGCTCGACCTCGTCTTCCCCCACCTGCAGTTCACCCCCCTGGAAGGGAAGCGCCGCGAGGCGATCGACCCGCTCAAAGAAGAGGTGCGACGCCAGGGCCTCTGGGCCACCCATCTCGGGCCCGAGCTCGGTGGGCAGGGGTACGGCCAGCTGAAGCTGGCCCTGCTCAACGAGATCCTGGGACGCTCGCAGTGGGCGCCCATCGTCTTCGGGTGCCAGGCGCCCGACACGGGCAACGCCGAGATCATCGCCCACTACGGCACTCCCGAGCAGAAGGAGCGGTACCTCCAGCCGCTGCTCACCGGCGAGTGCTTCTCGAGCTACTCCATGACCGAGCCCCACGCGGGCGCCGACCCGACGCTGTTCAAGACCCAGGCGGTCAAGGACGGCGACGAATGGGTCATCAACGGCTGGAAGTACTTCTCGTCCAACGCCCGGACGGCTCAGTTCCTCATCGTGATGGCGGTCACCAACCCCGACGTGAGCCCGTACAAGGGGATGTCGATGTTCTTGGTGCCGACCGACACTCCCGGCGTGAACATCGTGCGCAACGTCGGCCTGTACGGCGAGGCGCTCAACGAGGGGTCCCATGCGCTCATCCACTACGAGGACGTGCGGGTCCCCGACGACGCTCTCCTCGGCGGCGAGGGCCAGGCTTTCGTGATCGCGCAGACGCGTCTCGGCGGGGGCCGGATCCACCACGCCATGCGCACCATCGGCATGGCGCAGAAGGCGCTGGACATGATGTGCGAGCGAGCGCTCAGCCGTGAGGTCTCGGGCAGCCTCCTGGCCGACAAGCAGTTCGTGCAGGGCTACATCGCCGACTCCTACGCGCAACTGGTGCAGTTCCGCCTGTTCGTCCTCTACACGGCGTGGGAGATCGACAAGTACAACGACTACAAGCGGGTGCGCAAGGACATCGCCACGGCGAAGGTCGTCATGCCGACCGTCCTGCACGACATCGCCTGGCGGGCCATGCAGGTCCACGGGGCACTGGGCACCACCAACGAGATGCCGTTCTTCGGCATGATCCACGGCGCGGGCGTCATGGGCCTGGCCGACGGCCCGACCGAGGTGCACAAGGTGACGGTGGCCCGTCAGGTACTGCGCGAACATCAGGCGACCGACGACATGTGGCCGACGCAATGGCTGCCCAAGCGGCAGGAGGCTGCCCGGGCCAAGTACGCGCAGTACCTCGAGCTCGAGGTGGGGAACCTGTGAGCGCCCACGAGAACGCGGAGAGCGCATGGCCGGTCGGCCACGAGCCGAGCATCGCCGATGTCGACACACTGTGCACCTGGCTCGACGCCCAGGGTCTGGGGGTGGGAGCCCCGCTCGAGCACCGCTACATCTCGGGGGGCAGCCAGAACGAGATCTACGAGCTGCGGCGGGGCGACCTCCACTGCGCCATGCGCATACCACCGCCCGCGGCACCGGCGTCGCGTGACGACGGCATCGTGCGGGAGTGGCGCATCATCGAGGCCCTCAACGGGACCGACGTCCCGCACACGGAGGCCATCGCGGTGTGCACCGACCAGTCGGTCCTCGGCCGCACCTTCTACCTCATGGGCTTCGTCGACGGCTGGTCCCCAATGTCGACGCGGCGCCAGTGGCCGCCGCCCTTCGACGCGGACCTCGAAGAGCGGCGCGGCCTGGCCTTCCAATTGGTCGAGGGCATCGCGTTGTTGTCCAAGGTGGACTGGCAGGCCAAGGGCCTGAGCGACCTCGGCCGGCCCGAGGGGTTCCACGAGCGCCAGGTCGACCGCTGGACCGCCTTCCTCGAGCGCATCAAGGGCAGGGAGCTACCCGGCTTCGACGAGGCGTCCGCATGGCTGCGGGCGCACCGTCCCATCGACTACGAACCGGGCCTGATGCACGGCGACTACCAGTTCGCCAACGTCATGTTCAAGCACGGTGCGCCGGCGCGTCTCGCCGCCATCGTGGACTGGGAGATGGGCACCGTCGGCGACCCCAAGCTCGATCTGGGCTGGGTGGTGCACTCCTGGCCCGACGACACCACGGGCGACGAGGACCGGGTCGGCGGCTACGTCGACATGACCGGCATGCCGTCGCGGGCTGACATCCTGGCCCACTACTCGGCCGTGTCGGGCCGTCAGGTGGACGACATCGACTACTACTGCGTCCTGGCCAAGTGGAAGCTCGCCGTGGTGCTCGAGCAGGGCTACCAGCGGGCCGGCGACGACATCAAGCTCCAGGCCTTCGGCCCTGTGGTGCTCGACCTCATGCAGAGCGCCGCCGACCTGGCCGCGTCGACCGACTACGCCGTGTTGGCTGACTGACCGTGCGTGCCGCCCTGTGCCGCAGCTACGGCGGCCCCGAGGTGGTCGAGGTGGCCGAGATCCCCGCTCCCCCGCTGGGCCCCGGACAGGTCCGCGTGCGTGTACACGTCGGCGCCGTCAACTTCCCCGACGTCCTCGTCGTAGCCAACACCTACCAGGTGTCGGCGCCGACCCCGTTCGTCGTGGGCAGCGAGTACGCCGGCGTGGTGGCCGAGGTCGCCGACGACGTTTCGGGCTTCGAGGTCGGTGACCGTGTCTTCGGGTCGACCATGGTGGGCGCCTTCGCCGAGGAGTTCGTCGCGCCGGCCACCTCGCTCACCTCGATCCCCGACGGCGTCGACGACGTCGTGGCCGCGTCGTTCGGGGTGGCCTACCGCACCGCCTACCACGTCCTGCGATCGACGGCGACCCTCGCTCCGGGCGAGGAGCTGGTCGTCCTGGGCGCCGGCGGCGGCGTCGGCTCGGCCGCCGTGCAGCTGGGGGCGCTGCTCGGCGCCACGGTGACCGCGGTGGCATCGACGCCCGAGAAGCTCGAGGCGGCCCGTGCCTGCGGGGCCGAGCGGCTGATCGACCACCGCGGGGGCGACCTGCGCCAAGCCCTGCGCGAGGCCTTGCCCGGCGGGGCGGACGTCGTCGTGGACCCGGTCGGCGGTGACCTGGCCGAGCCGGCGCTGCGGTCCTTGCACTGGGGTGGTCGCTTCGTCACCGTGGGGTTCGCGTCGGGCACCATCCCGCGCATCCCGCTCAACCTGGTGCTGCTCAAAGGCGTGCACATCCTCGGCTTCCAGTTCCTGGATTTCGCCACCCACCTCCCCGACGAGATGGCCCGCAACGACCGCGAGCTGCTGGACCTGCTCGTGGCCGGGCGCGCCGTCCCGTTCGTCGGCGCCTCCTTCGACCTGGCCGACGTGGCGGAGGCCCTGCGTCACGTGGCGGAGGGCAAGGCAGTCGGCAAGGTGGTCGTGCGCATCACCGAGGCGGCCTCGGCCGGTGGCGAAGGAGGCGGCTAATGTCGACGTCGATGTCGGAAACAGCGCCGGCGCGGGCGGCACCGCCGGCGCCGGCGGCACGGACGAGACGGGGAGGAGCCCAGTGACTGCAGTGATGGAGGGCGTGCGCGTCCTTGAGGTGGCGGAGCACACGTTCGTGCCGGCGGCCTCGGCGCTGCTGGCCGACTGGGGGGCCGAGGTCATCAAGATCGAACCGGTCGAGCGCGGCGACGCCATGCGGGGTCTGGCCTCCACCGGCGTGGTGGCGATCACCGGCGACGTGCATGCGCTGCTCGAGCATTCCAACCGCGGCAAGCGGAGCCTGGCGCTGGACCTGACCACGCCCGAGGGCCTCGACATCCTCTACAAGCTGGCGGCCACGGCCGACGTGTTCCTCACCAACAAGCTGCCCCACACGCGTCAGAAGCTCAAGATCGAAGTCGAGGACATCCTCGCCGCCAACCCGAAGATCATCTACGTCGCCGGGACCGGCTACGGCGAGCGCGGGCCCGACGCCGACAGGGGGTCATACGACTCGCTGGCCTTCTGGGCCCGGGCCGGCGTGGCCATCGGCAACAAGCCGGCTGACGCCGACTTCACGCCCCCGCCCCCGGCGCCCGGGTTCGGCGACTCCATCGGCGCCATGACCATCGCCGGGGGGATCATGGGTGCGCTCTACCACCGCGAGCGCACCGGCGAGGCCACCACCGTCGACGTCTCGCTGCTGGGCACGGGCATGTGGGCCATGGGCCAGGCCTTCGCGCTCTCGCTGGTCGCCGGCGTTCCGTGGCAGGGGCCGCCCAAGGGCGGCACCAAGGGCCGGCCCGGTTCCAACCCCCTGGTCGACATGTACACGACGAAGGACGAGCGGCAGGTCTCGCTGTGCTGCCTGCAAGCGGGGCGCTACTGGGCGCCCATGTGCGAGGTCCTGGGCCGGCCCGAACTGGTCGACGACCCCCGGTTCGCCGACCACGCGTCCATCCTGGCCAACAGCGGCGGCGCCAAGGAGATCCTCACCGCCGCCTTCGCTGCGCACACCTTGGCCGAGTGGCGCGAGAAGCTGGCGGAGTTCCCCGGACAGTGGACCGTGGTCCAGAACACGCTCGAAGCGGCGGTCGATCCCCAGAGCGTCGCCAACGGGTACATCCAGGACTGCGCGACCGCAGGCGGCACGCCGTTCAAGCTCGTGGCCGCGCCGGTGCAGTACGGCGGAGTGCCCGCCGCGGCGCATCGGTCACCCGAGTTCAACGAGCACGGTGACGCCATCCTCGAGGAGCTCGGGATCGACTGGGATACCATCGTCGACCTCAAGGTCCGTTCCGTCATCGGCTAGGGGACGTCGACCACCGCGCCCCACAGCAGCGCTTCACGCACACAGCAACGTCAAGAACCGTCACAGGAAGTACCTCAGGAGGGAACACACATGGCACTGTTCGACGCATTCCGCTACGACGGCAAGCGCGTCCTCGTGGTCGGAGGCGCCACCGGCATGGGGGCCGCCACGGCCGAGTTGGTCAAGGATGCCGGCGCCGAAGTCGTGGTCATGGACTTCGCCGAGGTGACACTGCCCGGCGTCACGGCCATCCACCTCAACCTGGCCGACAAGGATTCGATCGACGCCGCCGTCGACGAGTGCGGCGGGCCGGTGCACGCGCTCTTCGCCGCCGCCGGCGTGGCCGACGGCACACCGGGGATCGAGAAGATCAACTTCGTGGGGCACCGGCACCTGATCGACCGCATGCTGGCGGGCGACATGCTCCCGAAGGGCTCGGCCATCGGGTTCATCTCCTCGGCCGCCGGGCTGGGCTGGGAGGCCAGCTTGGGCGAGATCAAGGAGTACCTCGACACGCCCGACTTCGACTCGGGCTCGGCCTGGGCCGTCGAGCACGGCTACGCCGACTACTTCCACTCCAAGCAGGCCGTGTGTGCCTACGTGGCCCGGGAGGCCTTCCCGCTGCTCAAGAAGGGCATCCGGATCAATGCCATCTGCCCGGGGCCGACGGACACCCCGCTGGCCCAGGCGAACGCCGAGATGTGGCTCGGGTTCGGCGCCGACTACCGCGAGGAGACCGGAATCGAGGCTTCCACGCCCCTCGAGCAGGCATACCCGCTCGTGTTCCTCTGCAGCGACGCCGCGGCCGCCATCTCGGGCATCACCTTGATCAGCGACGTGGGCTACGTGAGCTCGGGCATCACCGGCTCGTTCCCGGCTGCGACGCCGGCCGCCGGCTTCCTGCTCGCCCGTAGCTGGGACTAGCCGCCCGGGCTCGACGTCGACCCCGACGTCGTGGTGGTGCCCGCGGGGTCACCGACGCTCGACTGCGCCGCCACTCGGTCGAGCGTGGCGGCGTCGGCCGGCAAGAGATATCCCCGCTTCACCTCGGCTGCGGTCGCCGCGTCCCACCTCTTCACGAACGCGGCATGGGTGGGATAGAGCGATGCCAGCTTGCCCGCGCTGAACGGCACCGTGGTGCCGAAGATGCCGCACAGGGTCTGGCCCGAGACGGGCTTCGTGCGGGCTCCCGCACGGGAGTGCACCGGCGTCGCCCCGGGCTGGCCCACACCCGAGAGCTTGGCGACGGGCGCGGTGACCTGCGGCGACCGGATCCCACCGAGGGCATTGCCGTTGGCATCGTGGAGGAAGGCCTGCGGATCCGCCGGGTCCACCTCGAGGCGCGGCGACTGCGGCGGGGCTTTCCCGGTGGTGACCCAGGTGTTGACCGCCTGCACCGCGGCGCGTAGCTCGTAGGTGTGCGAGCCGGCGTTGATGGGTGCCGCGCAGTCGACGATGCCCGGGATGGGGTCCTTCGGCGGGTCGAACAGGGAGTTGAACGCCGATGTGTCGGCCACACCGTTCCCGGTGTCGGATCGGCTGTAGAGCAGGCCGTAGGTGTCGTCGTGGGCCGTACCCGCAGTCTCCCATTCGCGGATGTGCGCGGTGGCCGGCTGTCGGGCGGCCAGGTAGCCGAGGCCGAGCAGGTCCGACTCGGTCTCGAACAAGAAGATCGGCACGTGGAGGTCGGTGCGGATCAATGTGGGCGTCGGGGTGGGGATGGACATCTGGGGAGACTGCGAGAGGGGGGCGGCGGTGCCGCCCCGGCTGTAGACGAAGTAGGCGTCGTAGACGCCCGGCGAGAGCGGTTCGACGGCGTTGACGTACGTGACGAGGCGGAAGGCGGACTGCGACTCCCCGAGGGCGATCACGTGCTGGGGTGCCAGCCCGCCCAGGAGTTGGGTCCCGTCAGCGTGCAGCGCCTGGCCGGCCTGCTCGTAGATGCTGTACGAGAAGCTGTCGCCCGGGTGGTTCAGCGGCGCGTAGCGTGCCTGCGACTTGAGGCCCCCGAAGCCGTCCTTGCTGGCGATGGAGCCGGCCTGGCCGTAGATGCCGCCGGCCTGGGCGTCGACCCCGACGAAGGCCATGCCCTGGCGGATCATCTGTGCGTGGGCGTTGAGCCACGCCGCCGGCGCGTCGATGCCCCCGGTCACGTTCAACCACTCCACCACGACGGTCCCGTCGAACTTGCTCGGGTCGATCGGGCGGTAGACCACGACCCGGGTCGTGTAGGGCGCTGTCGTCTGCGGGGTCACGTGCCACGTGCCGTCCTTCGTGAGCGGCGTGGAGCTCTTGTACGCGGTCGCCGTCCCTGAGAGGAGGAATTCGGACTGCTCGTAGCCGACCGCCGACGGGTCGAACGTCGTCGATCCGAGGTAGGAGATGCCGCTGCTCGGCTCGATCGGGCCCTGGACCGTGGGCGTCGGCACCGACGACTGCCGCACTGCTGCCCCCACCGGGGTGGACGTCCCGACGCCTGCGCCGACGTCCCCGACGACGGTGCCGATGAGCAGGAGGAGGCAGGCCACCGCGGCGATGTGGCCACCACGGTGTCCCCGGACTCGGGACACCGTTGACTTGGACCGAGACCCGTGCACGTCCTTTGCCCGCCGTCAGCTCTCGACGGACTTCTGGGGCGGGCGCCAGTACGCCGCGAGCAGGGCCGCCGCCCCGAGGCCGCCGAGGCCTGCCGAGATCCAGAAGCCAGGCCAGCCCCACAGGTTCTGCAGCGCCGAGACGTGCCCGTCAACGCTCCACTGCCCGGGGCCGAGCGTGCCCACGACGACCCCGAGGAACGTGAGCACCATGACGTACTCCCATCCCTCGCCGGGCCGGAAGATGAAGAACCCGTTCTTCCTGTGGTTGGTGATCCACGCCACCAACATCACGCCCACGACGCCAGCGCCCCCGAGGGGCGTCAGCAGCCCGAGGGCCAAGAGCACGGCGGCGCCGATCTCGGTCAGGCTTGCCATCCAGGCGTGGAGAATGCCCGGCCTCATGCCCAGGGACTCGAACCAGCGCGCCGTGCCCTCGATCTTCCCCCCGCCGTAGATGTGGTTGTAGCCGTGGGCGAAGAACACGACGGCCAGCACCAGGCGGGCGATCAACAACGCCCAGTTCACGGAGGATGTGGTGAGGTCACCCAGGAGCACATGCATCACGCTCGTCCCTTCTCTCGATGCGTTGACGTGGCCGCTCGGGGCGACGACGGGACCGGACCACAGGTTGCCGGCATGGTCCGATCTTTGGCGACGGCACCCCCGGGGGGCAAGCACGCTCCGGCCCGACGTCTGTCAACTGCGCAGGGGTCGGCCCGTCGAGGACCTCCGAGGCCCACAGAAGAGCCTGGTCACCAAGAGTCACGAGGGTCGCGGTGCGCCTGGTGCAGGAACGTTGCATCCCGAACGCCGCGGACGCGTGGGGTTGAGCGAGCGTTGCTCACAATCCGGCTAACCACGCTGCCACGATCTCGGCCACCTCCTCCTCCGCCTTGCGCAAGGAGTGGTCGCCCTCGACGAACTCGAGGGTGACGGGGCCGGGGATGGCCTTCGTCTCGGCCTCCAACTCCGCGGGGGCGGCGAAGGCGTCCCGGCGGCCCGAGACGAACAGGCACGGCACCGTGAGGCCGCCGAAGTGCCCGGTCCGCAGGCGGTCGGGCTTACCGGGCGGATGCAGGGGGTAGCTGACCAGGACCAGGGCGGCCGTGGGCAGACCCTCGGCGACGGCCATGGAGCACATGCGGCCGCCGAACGAGCGGCCGCCCGCCGCGATCCGGCCGACGGGGACCGAGAGCCTCGTAGCCAGCGCCCCGGCGGCCTCACGCACGGTGGCCGTGCACACCGCCGGCGGGTCGGGGCGGCGCCTGCCGGCGGCCTGGCCGGGGAACTCGACCCGCTCGGCGGCGATCCCGCGTGCCGTGACGGCGGCATCGATGGCCACGAGGCCCGACTGGTCCCGGCCCGCGCTGGCCCCAGGCGTGAGCACGAGCCCGGCGGGCATGGTCTTCCTCGCTCGTGGCACCGGGCCATCATGCTCCCATGACCTCGGCGACGCCTCCCCCACCAAACCACGCGGCGACGCCGTTGCCGCGGCCCTGGCGAACACGCGTGGAGGAGGCACTCGGTGCCCTGGGCCCGCCGCTCGCCATCGGGAACGACGTGTACCTGGTCGAGGTCACTGGCCGTGCGCTGGTGGTCAAGGTCGGCGGCGGCGGTCGCGACGAGGCGGCCGGCCTGCGCTGCCTTGCCGGGGTCGCCGGCGCGCCGCCCGTGCCCGAGATCGTCTTGGCCGAAGAGGACCTGCTGGTGACCACCGCCGTGGCGCAGGCGCCCCGGTCCGCAGGTCACGAGGAGGACCTCGGGCGGGCACTGGCCCGGCTGCACGCTGCGCCGTGCGCCGAGTGGGGCGGTGGCTCGTCGTGGATCGGCTCGTGCCGGGTCGACCCGGCGCCCGGAGCCGACGCCGCCGGCTTCTACGGAGCCAGGCTGCGCGAGCTGGCCGGCCGCTGTGGCCTCGAAGCGCCCGTGGCCCGGGTAGCCGCGCGATTGGAGGAGCTCATCCCGGCTGCCCTCCCCGCCCTGGTGCACGGCGACCTGTGGTGGGGCAACGTGCTGTTCGGATCCGACGGGCGGACCTGGCTCGTCGACCCGTCCGTCCACGGTGGGCATCCCGAGGAGGACCTGGCCATGCTGGCCCTCTTCGGCCAGGTGCCCGACCGCCTTCGCCGCGCCTACGAGGAGGTCCGCCCGCTCGAGTCGGGTTGGGAAGATCGAGTCGCGCTGTTCCAGCTCTGCCCGCTGCTCGTGCACACGGTTCTGTTCGGCGGCGGCTACCGCGCCCAGGCCGAGGTGGTGGCCCGGCGCTACGCCTGAATGCGGCCCGCCCCGCCCCGTCGGCTCACCCGGGCGCGGCACCCCCCACGGTTCGGACGATCTCCTCGGCATGGGTGATGGGGAGGAAGTGACCGGCGCCCGCCAGCGTGCGCAGTGAGGCGCTCGGCAGCGACGCGCGCACGAGCTCGGCGTGGCTCGGGGGCACCATGGCGTCCGCCGATCCCTGCAGCATGCGGACCGCCGCGTCGATCTCGTGGAGCGAGAAGCCCCAGTCTGATCCGACGCGTGCGTAGTCGGCCACCACACCCCGCGTCCCGTGCGCCACCGCCCGGCGCAGCATGGCGGTGAAGGCGGGGCGTACGGCCGGTGTCAGGGCACGTCGCTCGGCCTCCCCCGCCGTGGCGACGGTCGCCCGCCACAGGAGGGGTTCAGGGATCACCCGGTAGGGCTCGAGCACCAGGCGCGCCAGCTCGGGATGCCCGATGGAGAGCGGGAGGAGGACGCGGTCGGTACGCAGGCCCAGCTCTTTGCGGCGGGCCGGGTCGGTCACCGGCGACATGGTGGCCACCAGGGTCACCGAGTCCAACCGGTCGGCCAGGTAACGGGCGCAGGCCAGCGCGAACGGGCCGCCGGCCGACCAGCCGGCCACGGCGAAGCGCTCCAGCCCGAGCTCGTCGGCGCAGGCGGCCACCACGTCCGCCCACCGGCTGACGGGTCCCAACTCGAACATCGAGGAGTCGCCGATGCCCGGCCGGTCGAAGGCGATGACCCGCACCGCGTTGGCCCGGGCGGCCGCATCGAGGAAGACCACCTCGGCACTCGAGCTCAGCCCGCCGTGGCACCACACCAACGGGCGGCCCTGCAGGTCGCCTGCCTCCCGGTAGCCCACGACGCGCCCTGGGCCCAGCCTCACCACCAGGTCGGAGGTGTGCACGACGCTGATTATCGTCGACGACGTGCCCCCCGAGCGCCATCCACCGGCGGCGCTGGATGGCGCTCGGCCCGATGACCGCCCCAGCTCCCACGTGATCAACTCAGCCCTTCAAGTGCCGTCGTCCGGATTACGACGTCGGCGCCGGCGGCGCATAGATTGCTCCACGGTCGCCCCGCACCCGACGCAGGAGGCGCCGGACGGAAGGAGCGATGACGGTGTCCGTGGACGACGGGGCCCCGGCGCACGCCCGGGAGCACGTGCTCAACGACTTGGGCTGGGAGGTGCGACGCACCGAAGGCGGGATGCTGGGCTCGGCGGCCGTCGTCGCCGAGATGTGCGTCCCGGGGACCGCGCACCTGCGGACGTCGATCCTCGCCACCTGGGCCGACACCGTCTCGGGCCTGCTGGTGATCGACGCCATCAGGCCACGGGTGCCGGTCACCCTCGAGCTCGACGTCCATCTCTACGCGCCGTGGCCCGGCTCGGGCCGCGTCCTCGGCTACGCGACCCTCGTGAAGTCCGGCCGTTCGGTCTCGGTGGCGCAGGTCGACTTCACCGACGACGCCGGCCGTCCTCTGGCGTTCGCTGCTGCGTCCTTCATGGCCGCGCCCGATGCCAGCATGCGCATCGACTTCGAGACCAGCGCCGATCGGGTCAGGGCGGGTGGCGTGCGGCTGCGCGTGCCCTTCGCCGAGCACGCGGGCTGCGAGCGCACGGCGCCGGGCGTCGCCGTGCTGTCGCGAACCGAGGGTGTGCGCAACGCGTCGAACACCATCAACGGCGGCCTCATCGCCCTCGCCGCCGAGGAGGCGGCGCTCTCGCTCACCCCGGGTACGTCTCTGGCCTCGCTCGGCCTGCGCTACCTGCAGCCGGCCCGGGTCGGCCCCGTGACGGCCCGGGCACAGGTGCGCGACGGCCTCGGCCGCGTCGAGGTGCGCGACGCCGGGAACGAGGGCCGGCTGTGCGTGATGGCGACCAGCCGCTCCTTCACCGGCTGAACCCCGGCTCCGGGCCTGCGGTCGCCATCGGGCATACGGTCGTCATCGGGCCCCTTGGCCACGCGGCCGAACGTCGCGCCGGCGCCCCGCAGGGGCTCAGGCGGCTCAGGCGGCTCAGGCGGCGAAGGGGACCTTCAGCGCCTCGGCCAGGTTGCCGCCCATCACCTTGGCGATGTCGTCGTGGGAGAGTCCCTGGAGCTCGTCGACGTAAGTCAGCGGCTCGGCCATGCCCTCGATGTGCGGGTAGTCCGACCCGAAGACCACGCGGTCGATGCCGACCAGCTCGATGAGACCACGCGGGTCGTCCTCGTGGAACGGGTGGATCCAGATGTTCCGCTTGAGCACCATGATCGGGTCCTCGGCGTAGAGCTTGGGGTTGTGGCCGTACGAGATCTCCAGCGCGTTGAGCATCGGACGGACCCACGCCGAGCCGTTCTCCACCGGTAGGACGCGCAGCGTCGGGAACCGCGAGAGCAGTCCGTGCCCGATGAGCGACGCCACCGTGTCGAAGATGCCCCGGCTCTGCGTGTGCGCGATGTCGGTGAACGCAGAAGGGCCGGCGAACGGCAGATGCTCGCGCTGCGTGCCCTCCCACTGGTTGTAGTACCGGGTCAGCCCGTCGTCCGAGGCGTGCAGGCCGACCGTGACGTCGGCCTCGACGACCTTCTGCCAGAAGGGGTCGAACTCGGGCAGGGCGAACGAGCGATACCCCTCGTAGCCGGGGACGGGTGCGGGCCGGATCAGGATGATCTTCGCACCGCGCTCGACCACCCACTCGAGCTCCTTGATGGCCTCGGCCACGATGGGCAGCGTGATGACGGGTGTCGGGAAGATGCGGCCCTCGTAGTTGAAGGTCCAGTGCTCGTACATCCACTGATTCAGCGCGTGGATGACGGCGTGGGTGGCCCTGGGGTCGTCGGGCATCCGCTCCTCGAGCACGCTGGCCAGCGTCGGCCACATGAGGGCGCGGTCGAGCCCGAGCTCGTCCATGAGCTTGAGCCGGGGCTCGGGGGAGAAGAAGGACTCCGGTGAGCGGATGGGATCGCCCATGAGCTCACGTCGCGACTTCCCCTCCGGGTTGCCGTGCTTGAAGTACTCCGCCTGCGCCCCTGGCGCGCCGACCACCGAGAAGGTCGGGTTGGGGATGTACTCGGAGATCACGTTGCGGATGGCGATCTTGTCCCGACCGTTGACCTGCACGAACTTGATGTAGCCCTCGTACTCCTTGGGCAGGAACTTCGTGAAGGCGTCCGTCGTCTCGTACATGTGGTTGTCGGCGTCGAACACCGGGAAGTCGACGACAGTCTTGGGCATGGCAGATTCTCCTCCGCGTCTCGGGATCCCCTAGTCCGGTACCCAGGATAGCCATTTCGACTCTGACGTCAAAATCTATGCCGCACCCCGCCGTGCCGGTCGGCCTCGGCGCGGCGGGGCCCCGCGCTCCCCCTCCAAGAGGCGCAGGATGTCCTCGACGAAGGCCACCGTGTCGGCGTGCCCCGTCGTCATGCCGAGCGCCTCGTCCTCGAGGACCAAGAACCGCGAGATGCTCGACAGCAGGACGGTGAAGACGAGGGGTGGGCATCGGTCTGGGCCCACGCCGTAGCGCTCGAGCACGGGTGTCAGGCCGGCCAACTGTCCGGCGCGGAACCGTTCGGCGGAGGCGGCGATCTCCGCCCGGATGGCCTTGCGGTGGTTGGCCAGGGCCACGAACTCCATCGTCAGCGCCGTGCCGCGCGGGTCCCGGCTGAGGTCCCACAGGGCCCACAGCGGCTGCTCTGACGCCAGTGCCTCGGCCTGAACCGCCAGACCGAGCTCTGACCGGCGCCGGAAGAGGGCGAGGAACAGGTCGTCCATGGTGCGGAAGTAGTAGTGGACCAACTGGGGCTTGAGCCCGGCCTCCGCCGCCACTCGCCGGGACGTGACCGCCGCGTACCCCTCGTCGAGCATGAGGCGCTCGGCGGCGTCGAGCAACGCCGCCCGCGTCTGCGAGCCCTCGGCTCCGATCCGGCGGGGCGACGTCACGCGCTCGGTCGCGGTCGTGGGCCGGCTCAGATGTACATGCCCCCGTTGACGCCGATCACCTGGCCGGTGATGTATCCAGCCCCTTCGGAGCAGAGGAACGAGCAGGCGGACGCGATGTCGTCGGGCGTGCCCGCCCGGCCCAGCGGGACCATCCGGGCCATCACTTCGACGCTCGGGACGCTCCCGGACTCCACTCCCTTCTGGGCCATGGGCGTGTCGACGATCGTCGGCGGGATGGTGTTGACCGTGATCCCGTGGCCGGCCAGCTCGCGGGCGAAGGCCTTGGTGAGCCCGATGACACCGCCCTTGGACGCCACGTAGTGCGCCATGTTGGGGGCTCCCGACTGGGCGCTCGACGACGAGA
Source organism: uncultured Acidimicrobiaceae bacterium (assembly GCA_963781955.1). GTDB lineage: Bacteria > Actinomycetota > Acidimicrobiia > Acidimicrobiales > RAAP-2 > Bog-473. Next base: position 108,875 of record CAWAHU010000001.1, on the reverse strand, counting down.
TGGTGACGATGCGGCCCCACCCGGCCTCCACCATGTCGGGCACCGCCAACTGCAGGCACGTGAAGGTGCCCGTCAGGTTGACGCCGAGGACACGCTCCCACTTCTCGGGGGTGATCTCGACGATGGGGTCGAACGCCTCGATCCCGGCGCTGGTGACCACGATGGTGACCGGACCGAGCTCCTGGCGGACTGAGGAGAAGACCTGCTCCAACGCGGCGCGGTCGGCCACGTCCGCCTCGTGGGCGGCGACCCGGAAGCCCTGCGCCGCCAGCTCCCCCGCGGCAGTCCGGACGGACGCCCCGTCGAGGTCGAGCAGGGCCACGGCATGGCCGTCGGCAGCCAGGTGGCGGGCGACGCCCAGGCCGATGCCCGAACCGGCTCCGGTCACCAGGGCCACGCGGCCGCTCGCTGGGTCACCCGTCGCGCTCATGGGGCCTCCTCTGCGGGCGTGAACTCGATGTGCAGCGCGTGCAGGCCGCGCAACACCCAGGTGGGCTCGTACTCGAAGTGACGGGACTGCAGCGGCCCGTGGTGCTCCTCGGAGAGGCGGATGTCACGCATGCGGTCGAGGATGCGCTCGATGCTCACCCGGCCCTCGACGCGGGCCAGCGGCCCGCCGGGACAGGAATGCACACCGCGTCCAAAGGCGATGTGCGCCTTGCCGTTGGGGCGGTCGAGGCGGAACTCGGCCGGGCACTCGAACAACGCGGGGTCACGGTTGGCCGCGCCGTTGAGGAGCATCACCGGCGTCCCCGCCGCGATGTCGACCCCCCCGACCGCCGTGGCGCGCCGGGCCAGGCGGAAGTCCGCTTTCACCGGGCTCTCGATCCGGAGCGCCTCCTCGATGAAGTCCGGGATGCGCTCAGGGTGGGCCCGCAGCTCGTCCTGGAGTTCGGGGTACTCGGCCAGGTACTTCAAGCCGACGGCGAGCAGGCGCGCCGTGGTCTCCTGACCGGCGGCGAAGAGGAACGTGGCGGTGCGCACGACCGAGCTGACCTCTGGCGTGGACCCGTCGGGGTACGTGCCGAGCGCCAGGCTCGTGAGCACGTCGTCACGTGGCTCGCGCCGGCGATCCTCAATGTAGGCAGCGAACTCCTCGTCGAGCCACGACAGCGCGTTCATGCCCTCCTCGCCCTGACCGACCTGATTCTCCTCGTCGCCGACCCGGCCCGGGCCCTGGCTCAACCCGAACCCCTCCCGAAAACGTTGGTGGTCCGCCTCGGGCACCCCGAGCACGTCGGCCACGACGAGCATGGCGAAGGGCTGCGTGTAGGCCTTGATGAACTCACAGTGGCCGTCCGCGATGAACTCGTCGATCTGCCGGTCGGCCAGGCCCCGCATGAAGTCCTCGTTCTCCTTCAGCCGCTTCGGCGTCAGGAGGCGCATGATGAGCGCTCGCTCGCGTGTGTGCATCGGCGGGTCCATGGTGACCATGTGCTCGTGCATGGGCAGATGGTCCCGGTAGCGCTCGACGAGCTCGCTCACGTCGTCGCCCTCGAGGGGGACGGGGAACAGCGCGAACGGCCCGACCACGGAGTTGCACGAGGAGAAGGTCTCGTTGTCGAGGTACACCTCCGTCGCCGCCTCGTAGCCCGAGACGGCCACCACCCCGTGGGAGCCCGTCGGCAGCACCGGGCACTGCGACCGCAAGTGGTCGAAATACGGGTACGGGTCCTCGACCAGCGACTGGTCGGAGAAGAAGTCAACCGAGTCGAAGTCGGTCACGGCACAATGCCCTCCCTGGCGCGGCGGATGCTGAGCGACTGCTTAGCATCCGCCGCGGGCCGTTGCAACGGCCCGCCGGCCCCCCGACAGGTCGAGGGACTCGAAGCTCAACGCCTCGAGCTCGTCGCACGAGAAGATTCGGGGCGCGTCCTCGGTCGTGGCCCTCGCCTCCGCGCGCTCTCGCCAGGCGGAACAGCCGCCCTAGCGTCTGCACCATGGCGCCACGACCGTCATCGGGACCGCGATGCGGGCCGGGTTGTTGGGCGCGGGCGGCTGCTCGCAGCGTGGCACTGCTCCTGGCCGGATCGCTCGGCGTCCTTGCCGCGGCATCTGCCCCCGTGCACGCAGGCGCCTCGCCGGCCCGCCAGGGGCGGGTCGCCCTCGCGTCCACGGGACTCGGTCCCGTGAAGCTCGGGGCCCGCGAGAGCGCCGCGACCGCCCGGCTGACCAGGTTGCTCGGCCGCCCCACTGCGTTCCCGCCGGCGGATTGCGCCGGGGGGTACCGCAACGTCGAATGGCACGACCTGATCGTGCAGTTCAAGCGCGGACGCTTCGCCGGGTACCGCTACTGGTTCACCGAGTTGAACCACGCGGCGACGAACGGGTCCGTGCCACGCCAGGTCGGCACCCCGGCGTTGTCCACCGCCGCGGGCATCACCCTGGGCAGCACCCTCGGCCAGGTGCGGCGCGCCTACCCGAAGCTGAGCGCGTCGGGCACGGACTTCTACCGTGCCGGTGCACTGACCTTCGGTGTCGCCGCCACCCGGTACCCACCGCCGTCCGCCTCCCTCGTCTACGAGATCAAGGTCAACGCCTGCCCGGCCGCCCTCTGAGGGAGGCCGCGGGTTCGCCGGACCCGCAGGCCGAGACCTGCTGCACGGTCACGTCCGGGGTTGGCCGGCCGTCCACGGCGACGAGCACGCTGGCCACGCACACCGAGGACAGGCGCCGGGGCACAACGAGGACAGGGCGCCGGGGCACAACGGGGACAGGCGCCGGACGGGCCACGCTCAAGCAATATCCCGAGAACACCGATATCGGAAGTGAGTCATTGTCTCGGACGGCGGGCCCGCACCAGGCTTCCGCGGCCGGGAGCACGGGGTCTGGTGCGCGATGAACGAGAGTGCCCACATTGCGGAGCTGCTCGGTCCGGCGCGGCTGGTGCAGCGGGTCGCGGACCAGGCCATGGAGGTCATCCCCGGAGCCGAGGGCGTGCTGATCGGGTTCAGCGATGCTCACGACGTCACCTACGTCGTCGGCACGGGGTTCCTGGCGCCGCATATCGGCACCACCGTCGACATGGATGCGAGCCTTTCGGGGCTGTGCCTGCGCACCCGGCAGATCCTGCGCTCCGACGACACCTCGCATGATCCCCGCGTCGACATCGAAGCGTGCCGGCGGCTGCACGTCGGGTCCTCGGTCTGTGTACCGCTCTGCCGGGGCGACGAGACGCTCGGGGTCATGGCGGTGAGCTCGAGCGGCGTCAACGCCTTCAGCGACGACGACGTCGCGCTCGTTGTCGCGCCTGGCCGAATTCATGAGCATCGCCGTCGGCATGGCCGACGACCTGGCCCGCGTCGGGCACGATCTGCTCCGGCCCGGTGGGGCCGATGCGCCGGACCTCCCGTACCCCGATGCGGTCGAGGAGCACGACGACGACCCGATGGGCCGGTTCGTCGTCAGCGTGCTCCGCCCCGACGCGCTCTCACGGCTGGAGGCCTTGCGCCAGTCGAAGGACGTGCTGGATCATCCGGACCGGCTGATCGTCGTCCTCCAGCCGATCGTGGAGGTGGCAACCAGGACCGTGGTCGGCGTGGAGGCGCTCTCGCGTTTCCGGGCCCATCCCATCCGTCCACCCGACCGATGGTTTGCCGAAGCACGCCGGGCGGGTCTCGGTGTGGACCTCGAGATGCTGGCCATCACGAAGGCGCTCGACCTGCTGCCCTCGCTCCCCGACGACTGGTACCTGACGCTCAACGCAGGGCCCGAGACGATCGTGTCGCCCCGCTTCGCGTCGCGTCTGGCCGAGGTGGACGCCCGCCGGGTCGTCACAGAGCTGACCGAGCACCGCCGGGTCGTGGACTACCCGGCGCTGATGCGCACATTGCACACCCTGCGGGAGACCGGAGTGCGACTGGCCATCGACGACACCGGCGCAGGGTTCTCGAGCTTGTCGCACATCGTCAAGCTCGCTCCGGACTTCATCAAGCTCGATCGGGAGCTCATCGCCGGCATCGACTTCGATCCGGTCCGCCGGGTCCTGGTGGCGTCCCTGGTCGACTTCGCCGCTGGCACGGGGGCCGAGATCATCGCCGAAGGGGTCGAGACGGAGGACGAATTGCTCACCTTGTCGCACCTCGGCGTCGGCTGTGCCCAGGGGTTCCACATCGGCCGGGCTGCCAATCTCGACTCACTGCTCGCGTCCGTGCTGATGGAGCGCCGGCGCGGTGTCGTGCTCAGCGCTCGGACCGATGGGGTGCCGGTCCACTAGGCGGCCCGGCCGGACGCCCGCCGTCTCGTAGGGCAACTGCCGACGCCGCGACCCTCATGCAGCTTCGGACAGCCGCCGCTCGAGTCCACCGACGGCGCGGTCGGCCACACCTCGAAACCCGAGGGCCAGCAGCGGATCCGCCAGTCGGAGGATGCCGCGGAAGTTGATCCGGGCGTCGTAGGTGACCTCGGTGGTCTCACCCCGTCGGGCCACCGTCACCGTGTCAACCGACTCCAGCATCGACGTCCGCGACGTGAACGTGACCCGGTCTGGCGCGAAAGCGGTGATTTCGTACCGCATCGGCATACGTCGGCCACCCACGCGCACGGTGACGTCGAAGGCGCTGCCGTGACCCAACGCGCCCACGTCGACCCGGTTCGCATCCACGACGCCGGGGTCCCACTCGGCGGTATGGCTGAAATCGGCCATGTAGGCGAAGGCATCCCCCGTGGTCCAGCCGGTGTTCACGGTCTTCACGATGTGCGGCATGCGTCCTCCTCCGGTCCGGCCCGTTGTGGGTGGCCTTATTTATCACTAATATAGCCCTGATCCGGTCACCGCCGCTGCGGGAAGAAGCCACGGCCGACCATGAGGAGGAAGGTTCCGTCACGAGCACGCGATCCGAAGCAGCGGTGGCACCGACGTTGGACCAGGCATTGTGCGCCGTCGCCGGGGCCTCGGGATTCGTCGGTAGGCGGCTGGTCGAGCGCCTGGCCGGCGACGGCCACCGAGTCCGTGCCCTGGCCCGGAGGCCCGGGGGGCTGCCGAGCGATCCGCTGGTCGAGCCACTCCCCGTCGACGTCGGTGACACCGAGGCCGCCGCCAGGGCCCTGGCCGGAGTCGACACCGCCTACTACCTCGTCCACGCAATGGCCGACGGTGCGCAATTCGCCGAACGGGACCGGGCCACTGCCCGTGCCTTCGCCGGGGCGGCGGCCCGGTCCGGCGTCAGGCGGATCATCTACGTCGGCGCGCTCGGCCACGACGGTGCGGAGTCCGACCACCTGGCCAGCCGCCACGAGGTCGGGGAGATCCTGCGTGGCTCGGGGGTTCCGGTCGTCGAGTTGCGCGCTGCCGTCGTGATCGGATCAGGGAGCATCTCCTACGAGATGCTCCGCTACCTGACCGAGAGGCTCCCGGTGATGGTGTGCCCCCGGTGGGTCAGGACGCACCTCCAGCCCGTCGCCGAGAGCGACCTCGTGGAAGGCCTGCTGCGGGCACAAGAGGCCGAGCCCGGGATCTACGAGCTCGGGACGCCCGACGTCACCACCTACCTCGAGATGATGCGTGCCTACGCCCGCGCCCGCGGCTTACCCCGGCGGCGGATCGTCACCATCCCACTGCTCACGCCGGCACTCTCTGCGCACTGGGTGGACCTGGTGACGCCGGTCGACCGCGCGGTGAGCCACGCTCTGGTGGAGAGCCTCCGCCACGACGTGGTCGTCCACCGGACCGAGGCATCCGCCCGTGCCCTGGGGATCGAGCCACTGACGGTGTCCGACGCCATAGCCAGAGCGATCGACGAACAGGCGCGAGCCGTACCCGCGGGGCTCTTCGAGCGACCGGTCGGCCTCTCCGAGGGCGTGTACACCATGCGCGCTCGTACCTCGGTCTCCCCCGAGGAGGGGGACGCGGTCCGTGAGGACCTGCCGAGGGCTGGCGCCGATCTCGACTGGTACGGCGTGCGGTGGGCCTGGCGGCTCCGGGTGCTGCTCGGGCGCATGTTGCACGAGGACCTCACCTTGGAACGCCCCGGGACGATGACCTTGGGGAGCGACGTGGACTGGTGGCGCGTCGCCTCCCTCGACCATGACGCGGTGGTGTTCGCCAGTCGGGCGTGGCGCTTCGGGGACGCGTGGCTCGGGTACCGGGTCGAGGCCCCGGAGGACCGGGGCACTGTGGTGGTACAGGTAGCTGCCTTCCGCCCCAAGGGGGTGGTCGGTCTGGCCTACTGGCGCCTCCTGTGGCCCGTGCACCTCGTCGTGTTGCGCGCCATGGCGCGGCACCGGCGGATCCGTGTCACCCGCCCGGCCGGACCGCGGTGGCGGCGCGCTCCTCGGCGTTGACGCAATGCACGACTGCTCCCCGGGGGACCGAGTCCCGCCGTAGGCTGCCGCCATGCCCCGGGAGGACGAGCCCGTACTGGTCGACGACACGGGCGCGGTGCGGGAACTGACTCTCAACCGCCCCGAACGCCTGAACGCCTTCACGACGCGTTCCTACCGGTTGCTCGCCGCACTGTTGAACGAGGCGGACAAGGACGGCCGCGTGCACGCCGTGCTGCTGCGCGGAGCCGGGCGCGGGTTCTGCAGCGGCGTCGACCTCGTCGAGCTGCGCGACCATCCGGACACGGGAGCGGAGCTCGGCGAAGCGTTCGACGAGCTCCTCGCCACGCTGGTGTCCTTGCGCACGCCGCTGCTCGCCGCCGTCCACGGGCCCGCGGTGGGCTTCGGCGCCACCATTTTGCTGCACTGCGATCTCGTCCTCATGGCCGACGACGCGCGAGTGCGTTTCCCGTTCACGTCGCTGCGCACCGCACCTGAGGCCGGCAGCAGCGTGCTGCTGCCGTCACTGGTCGGCCCTCAGCGGGCGGCCGAGCTGCTCTTCACCTCGCGATGGATCGAAGCCACAGAAGCGGTGACGATGGGCCTCGCCCTGCGGCACTGCCCGCCGGGCCGGCTGGCCGCAGAAGCCCTCGACCTGGCGACGGCGATTGCCGCCGAACCTCCCGAGGCGGTGGCCATTGCCAAGCAGCTCCTCCGGGCGGGACGGGCGGAGGGGCTGACGGCAGCCATGACGGGTGAGCGACTCGCGGCCCAGCACCTGTCCCAGGCACTGGGCCCGATGGGCTGAGCGCAGACCGCCCGCCCGCCGTCACCTCGCTCATCGGCCGGGGATGGACGCCCGCAGGTCGCGCTTGAGCACCTTGCCCGACGGGTTGCGGGGCAGGGCGTCGAGGAAGGCGACCTCCTTCGGGACCTTGAACTTGGCCAGCTGGTTCCGGCAGTGCTCGATCAGCGCGTCCTCCGTCGCATGCGACCCTGGGCGCAGGACGACGAAGGCCACCGGCACCTCGCCCCATCGCTCGTCCGGACGGCCCACCACCGCCGCCTCGACCACGTCGGCGTGCTCATAGAGCACACGCTCCACCTCCGAACCCGCGATGTTCTCGCCACCCGACACGATCATGTCCTTCAGTCGGTCCACGATGAAGAGGTAACCGTCCTCGTCACGGACCCCGATGTCACCGGTGTGGAACCAGCCACCTTCGAACGCCTTGGCCGTCGCCTCGGGATCGCGCCAGTACCCCTTGAACACTTTGGGCCCGCGCATGACGATCTCGCCCCGCTCGCCGGCGGGCACCGGCCGGCCCCGCTCATCCCACACCTCGAGCTCGAGATGCAGGCAGGGCCGGCCAACACTGCCCAACTTCGACACGATGCTGCCCCGGTCGAGGAAGGTGTCCCCCGACACCGTCTCGGTCAAGCCGTAGGCGTCGGCGAACCAGGCCGAGGGGAACGTCCGCTGGATCCGCTCGATGAGGGGGATCGGCATCTTCTCCCCACCGTTGATGATCACGCGGACCGATGACAGGTCACGCTGCTCGACGCCGGGCAAGGCCATGATGGCGTTGACCATGGCCGGCGCCAGCCAGATCGTGGTCACACGTGACCGCTCGAGCTCGTCCACCACGGCGGCGGCGTCGAACGCGCGGTGGACGATGGTGGTGGCACCCGCGGCAATGAGCGACGTCGTGGTCAGGTCGAGCGCGCCGACGTGGTAGAGCGGCCCGCAGGCCAACCCGAGGTCGGAGCCCGTGAACCCGAACTCAATGATGTGGGCCAGGTTCTTCCAGGCCAGGTTGGCGTGGGTGATCATCACGCCCTTGGGCCGTCCGGTGGTGCCTGAGGTGTACATGAGCCGGTGGACGTCCTCGGATTCGGTCTCGGCCCGCGGCGGAGCCATCCCGGTCGTCTCGAGGTCGGCCAACGTGCTCCATCCGTCGCGGTGCACGGGTGCGATGCAGGTCCGCACCAGAGCGTCCTCCAGGCCGGCGGTGGCCTGGCCTGCCAGCTCGAGGAGGGCCTCGTCGCACACCAGCACCCGGGCACCTGAGTGCTCGAGGATGTAGCGGACCTCTGGCGCCGCCAGCCTCCAGTTGATGGGCATGGCGACGGCCCCGACGTAGTTGGCGGCGAAGACTGTCTGGAGGAACTGGGGGCAGTTGTAGGAGAGCAGGCCGACGACGTCGCCCCGACCCACACCCCGTGCGTGCAGCCCGCCGGCCAGGGCGGCGGCCCGGGCAGCCATCTCCCCGTAGGTCGTCACCTGGCCCTCGAACACCGTCATCGCCCGATCCGGAGTGCGCGATGCGTGATGGTCCAGCACGCCGAACCAGTTGACGTCGGCTCTCATGCCCTTGGTCCTTTCCCACTAGCGTCCCCTCCGTGAGCGCGGAAGTGCACGGAGAGACGCGCCGCAGCCCCAAGTGGGAGCTCCGGCGCCAGGCGATCATCGACTCCTCGGCCCAGGTCTTCGCACGCCAGGGCTACCACGCCACCGGGATCATGGAGCTGTGTGCCGCCAACGACCTCGGCAAGGGCGCCCTCTACCACTACATCGGCTCCAAGGAGGAGTTGCTGGCCGCCATCCACGACCGCGTCATGGACGAGGTCATGCTCGGCGCCGACCGCGTGGCACACGCCGGAGGGCCGCCCTCCGCGCAGCTCGCCATGCTCGGGGACGAGCTCCTCGACGTCATCCACCGCTACCCCGACCACGTCTGGGTCTTCCTCCACGAGTTCCCAGCCCTGACCGGGCCGCGGGCGGCACGGTTCCGCGACCGGCGCCGCGACTACGAGAACAGGGTGGAGGCGGTGCTGCGTGCCGGCGTGGAGTCGGGCGAGTTCCGCGACATCGACCCGTGGCTGACCGCCCGCGCCTGGCTCGGCATGCACAACTACACCTACTTGTGGCTCAAGCCGGGCGGGCGCCTCACGGCGCGCTCGGTGGCCAAGCCCTTCGCCGAGATCTTCATGCGCGGCATCGCCAGCCCCGACACCGCTGCGGGCTGGCCGTCACCGGGTCACGGCGCCGAGTAACCGCCGTCGACGACGAGCGCCGCCCCGGTCGTCCACCTGGAGTCGTCGCTCGCCAGGTACGAGTACGCCCCCGCCACGTCGTCCGCCGACCCCAGGCCCAGCGGGTGGCGGGCGGCGATGGCATCGAGCGCCTCGTCGGGCAGCCCGTCGTGAATGGCGGAGCGGAAGGTGCCCGGGCAGACGCAGTTCACCCGGATGGCGTCGCGCGCGTACTCGACTGCCGCCACCTTGGCCAGCTCGATCACCGCCGCCTTGGTGGCGCAATAGGGAGCCGAGTGGGACCAGGCCGTGAAGCCGGCGACGGACGCGGTGAGGATGATCGACCCGCCGCGCTGTGGCCGCATGACGGCCACCGCGGCCCGGATCCCGTTGACCGCGCCGAGCACGTTGACGCGGAAGGACCGCTCCCAGTCCTCGGTGGCCAGGTTGTGGATGCGACCGTTGGGTGCGAGGACGCCAGCGTTGGAGATGAGCACGTCGAGCCGACCGAACCGCTCGACGGCCAGGTCGACCACCGCGGCGACCTGCGCGAAGTCGCTGACGTCGGCCAGGACGCTCGCCGTCGGGGCACCGGAGGCACCGATCCCGTCCAGGGTCTCCGCCAGCGAGTGCTCGGACACGTCGCTCAGCACGAGCGCGGTGTCCGGCTCGCCGGCCAGCCGGCGCGACACCGACGCACCGAGCGCTCCCCCGGCTCCGGTGATGGCGACGACCCGGGTCGTCATACGAGGAGGTACCCACCGTCCACAGTGATGACCGACCCGGTGACGAACGCGGCAGCGTCCGAGGAGAGGAACTGGTAGGCGCCGGCCAGGTCCGTGGGTGCGCCCCACCGACGCAGCGCCGTATGGCCGGTAATGGCCTCGGCCAGCCGGGGACTGCGCTTCCACCCCTCGGCCAACGGGGAGTCGAACCACCCGGGAGCCACCACGTTGACCGTGATCCCATCAGGGGCCAGATCGAGGGCCAGGCTCTTCGCCAGCCCGACCAGCCCCGCCTTGGAGGCGCTGTAGGCGGAGAGACCCTTGCGTGGTCGTTCCCCGAGCACCGAACCGGTGAAGATCAGGCGCCCTCCCTCGCCCATCACCCGCGCCGCGGCGCGTGCGCCGAGGAAGGCCCCGGTCAGGTTGACCTCGAGCACGCTGCGCCACACCCTGGCGTCGGTCCCGAGCGGGCCCGCCACCACCGGCGAGATCCCGGCGTTGCAGATCCACACGTCGAGGCCGCCCCACTCGGCCACGGTGGCGTCCGCCACCGCCTCGTTGAAGTCCTCGTCGGTGACGTCGCCGCTGAGGACGAGCGACGGCCCGGGCAACGCCTCGGCCACCGCCTTGAGGTCCCGCTCGGTGCGTGCCACGAGCGCCACCGACGCGCCCGACCCCGAGAACGCGTGAGCGAGCAGCGTCCCGAGCCCCCGGCCGGCGCCGGTGATGACGACCCGCTTCCCGGCCACCGCCCCGGGGGCGGGGAACGCTGCGGGGATCTCCATCTGCTCGCCCATCGTCCTCCCGGTTGTACCGATCAGTACAGTACATGATCGTGGTCGACGCCGACGATGCGTCGGGGGCCTTGTCCCCCGACACGCTCATGGAGATGTACCGCCGGATGCTGCTCATACGCGGGTTCGAGGCGCGGGTGGCAGACCTCTACCGCGACAGCCTCGTTCCCGGATTCGTCCATCTGTCGATCGGGCAGGAGGCGGCGGCCGTCGGAGCGTGCTGGCCGCTGCGACCCGACGACGTGATCACGTCTACCCACCGCGGGCACGGCCACTGCCTGGCCAAGGGCCTCGAGCCACTCGGCATGTTCGCCGAGCTCATGGGTCGCGACCAGGGCACCAATCGGGGGCGCGGCGGGTCGATGCACATCGCCGACCCGAAGCTCGGGATCTTCGGCGCCAACGGGATCGTCGCGGCGGGCCTGCCGATCGCGGTCGGGGCCGCGACGGCGGCTCAGCTGCGCGGCCGGGACGGCGTCGCCGTGGCGTTCTTCGGAGACGGTGCCGCGGCGCAGGGCGCGTTCCACGAGGCTCTCAACCTCGCCGCGGTGTGGCACCTGCCCGTCATCTTCTTCTGCGAGAACAACGGATACTCCGAGTTCTCCCCCGCCTCGTCCCAACATGCAGCCTCGTTGCAACGCCGGGCCAAGGGCTCCGGCCTGCCGTTCGTGGCCGTCGACGGGAACGACGTGGTGGCCACGGCAGCTGCCATGCGCGAGGTCGTCGACGCGGCGAGAATCGGTGGGGGCGGCGCCGTCGTCGAGGCGGTCACCTACCGCTGGCACGGCCACTACGAGGGTGACCCGCAGCGCTACCGCTCGCCCGAGGAGTTGCGGGCGTGGCAGGAGCGGGACCCCTTGGTGCTCCACCGACGCCGGCTGGTGGCGGCCGGCGTCGACGATGCGACGATCGCCGCGCTCGAGTCGTCCGTGTCCGAACAGCTCGACGCGGACGTCGAGCGAGCGCGTTCACTCCCGGCGCCGGCGGCGAGCACCCTGTTCGACTTCGTGGTGCGCGAGCGCCCGGTGGTGCCCGAACCGCATGCCCCGCTCGACGGCGCGCCCGAGTTCCGCACCATGGACGCCGTGCGCAGCGCGCTCGAGTCGGAGCTGGCGGCCGACGAGCGTGTGTTCGTGGCCGGGATCGACGTCGGCGAGGGGGGCAACGTGTTCGGCCTCACCCGCGGCCTGCGCGAGCGCTTCGGCGAGCGTGTGCGGGACACGCCGATCTCCGAGACGGCGATCGTGGGGCTCGGCGTGGGTGCCGCCATGGCCGGCATGCGGCCCGTGGTGGAGGTGATGTACCTGGACTTCCTCGGCGTCTGCCTCGACCAGCTCCTCAATCAGGCCGCCAAGCTCCCCTTCATGACCGGCGGGGCGGCCGAGATGGCCCTTACCGTCCGGACGCAGTTCGGTGCGGGGCGCTCGTCGGGGAGCCAGCACTCCCAGAGCCTCGAGGCGCTGCTCGCCCACATCCCGGGGCTCACTGTCGTCATGCCGTCGACACCCGCTGACACCTACGGCCTGCTGCGCGCCGCCATCGAGGACCCCAACCCGGTCGTGTTCATAGAGAACAGGCTGCTCTACGGCATGAAGGGCCCCCAGCCCCCGGCCGACCACCTCGTACCCATCGGCCGGTCCGCCGTCGTCCGGCCGGGGTCGGACGTCACCGTGGTGTCGGTCTCACGCATGGTCCACGAGGCGATCGCGGCCGCCGAGGAGCTGGCCGGGGAAGGCATCTCGGTGGAGGTGATCGACCTGCGGACGGTGGCGCCGCTCGACATGGAGCCGGTTCTGGCCTCGGTGGCCAAGACCAGCCGGCTCCTCATCGCACACGAGGCGGTCGTCCCTTTCGGTATCGGGGCCGAGATCGCAGCCACTGTCGCCCGGCGAGGCGTTCTGGGACCTCGACGCGCCGATCGAACGGGTGGGCGCCGCCGCCACGCCGCCGCCGTATGCCCCCGAGCTCGAGCGGGCCTGGCTCCCGGGGCGCCACGAGATCGCCGGCGCGGTCCGCCGCCTCGCCGGCGTCTGACCCGGCACACGGGCGGTCGCGCTCAGCAGCCGAGGGCGCGGGCGATGACCATGTGCTGGATCTCGTTGGTCCCCTCGCCGATCTCGAGCACCTTGGCGTCGCAGTAGAAGCGGGCGACCGGGGTGTCGAGCATGTACCCGAGGCCGCCGTGGATCTGGACCGCCTCGGACGCCGCCCACACCGCGACCCGGCTGGCCTTGAGCTTCGCCATGGCCGCCTCCTTGAAGAACGGCTGGCCGCTGTCGCGCAGCGAGGCCGCCCGGTAGGTGAGCCAGCGCGCCGCCTCGAGCTCCGTCGCGATGTCCGCCAGCTTGAACTGCACGGCCTGGAACTTGGCGATGGGCTGGCCGAACTGAACCCGCTCGGAGGCGTAGCCGGTGGCCAGGTCGAGCACGGCCTGCGTCAGGCTGAGCGACAAGGCGGCGATCGAGATGCGTCCGACCTCGAGCGTGCGCAGGAACTGGCTGAGCCCCATGTCCGGGTCGCCCACCAGGTGCTCGCCGGGGATCCAGACGTCGTCGAAGTAGAGCTCGCGCGTGTCGAGCCCGCGCCAGCCGATACCCCGCATCTTCGGACCCATGGTGAAGCCCTGCGTGCCCTTCTCGACCACGAAACTGGCGTAGCGAGGCTGCCCGTCGCCGCCCCCGGTGCGGGCGAGCAGGGTCACGCCGAAGGACATGTCGGTGCCGGCATTGGAGATGAAGGTCTTGCGCCCGTTGATCACCCAACCGCCGTCACGAGGCTCGGCCCGCGTGCGGATGCCGCGGGCGTCGGAGCCGGCGTCGGGCTCGGTCAGGCCGAAGGCGCCGAGGGCCTTGCCCTCGGCGAGAGGCCGCAACCACCGCTCGCGCTGGGCGTCGTCACCGAACAGGTAAAGCGGCAGCGAACCGATGGTGACGTGCGCCTGCCAGGCCGCGGCCACCGACTGGTCGGCCAGGCCGATCTGCTCCATGGCCGCGACGAAGCCCACCGTCGACATGCCGATGCCGCCCCACTCCTCGGGGATGAGCATCCCGAGGAGGCCGATGGCGCCCATCTCGCGGAGGAGGTCGGTCGGGCAGCGAGCATCGTCCCAGGCAGCGGGCGCGCGCCGGGCGATCTCGTTCTGTGCGAAGTCCCGGCAGAGCGTCACCAGGTCGCGCTCGGCCTCACTCAAGGAGAAGTCCACGCCCTCATCCTATGGACTGACCGGTACAACGCTCGTACACTGAGGTGGTGCCCTCCGACCGCGTGCCGCACGCCTTCCCCCGGTTCGAGAGCGTGGAAGAGGAGCGCCGGCACCGCAAACAACGGCTGGCCGCTGCCTTCCGCCTGTTCGGGCGGCTCGGCTTCGGCGAGGGCACGGCGGGGCACATCACGGCCCGTGATCCGGAGCTCCCCGACCACTTCTGGGTCAACCCGCTCGGCATGAGCTTCCGCCAGATCCGCGTCAAAGACCTCATGTTGGTGAACCACCAGGGTGAGGTGGTCGACGGGAGCTGGCCCCTCAACCTCGCCGCCTTCGTCATCCACTCGCAGATCCACGCCGCCCGGCCCGACGTGGTGTCGGCCGCCCACGCGCACTCGGTGCACGGCAAAGCCTGGTCGTCGCTGCACCGCCCTCTCGACCCACTGACGCAGGACGCGTGCGCTTTTTACGGGGACCACGCGGTCTTCGACGACTACACCGGCGCCGTCTTCGACCTCGAGGAGGGGAAGCGCATCGCGCACGCGCTCGGTAACGCCAAGGCGGCGATCCTGGCCAACCACGGACTGCTGACCGTCGGGCGCAGCGTGGACGAGGCGGCGTGGTGGTTCATCACGATGGAGCGAACCTGCCAGACCCAGTTGCTGGCCGAAGCTGCCGGCACGCCGGTGCCCATCAGGGAGGACGTGGCTGCGAAGACCGCCGAGCAGACCGGCTCCCACCGCGTGGGCTGGGTGCAGTTCCAGCCCCTCTACGACCACGTCGTCGCCGAGGAGCCGGACCTGCTCGACGAGTAGGCCTCCGGCGCTCAGTCGCCCTCGGGTGCGGGTGGTCTCAGTCGCCCTCGGGGCGGGTGGTCTCAGTCGACGGTGGGTGCAGGTGTCGCCGTCGTGACGCAGGTCGGTTCAGGCGCCGTCGGGAAGCAGATGGGCGAGGAAGGTGGTCGACCAGCTCATGAGGTCCGCCGGGACCAAGTAGCCGGCCTCGTCGTTGATGGTCGCCCAGTTGGCTGCCACGTCCTCGACGGTCGCATCCGCACCTGGGTGGACGTAGCCGGGGGTGGTCGCCACGAAGATGCGGGCGAAGCGACCGGCGCCGGCGGCGTAGATCTCGCCCGTCACCGGGCAGTCCTCGTGCGCGAGATAGGCGGCCATGGGGGCGACCGACTCCGCGTCCATGGCGGGTGCACCGCCCGCGCCGCCGGCCATCCGGGTCATGGCGGCGGGGGCGATGAGGTTGACCAGGATCCCGTGCTTGGCGCCCGCCACGGCCAGGCTGCGGGTGAGCCCGATGACGGCTGCCTTGGCCGTGGCGTACGACGTGTTGTTCGGCAGGCCGAAGACACCGCTCGACGTGGTCATCACGATGCGGCCGTAGCCCTGCGCGGTCATGTGCGGCCAAGCCGCCAACGCCGTGTTGAACGAGCCGACGGTGTGCACGGCGAGGTGGCGGGTGAGGTTGTCCTCGTCGACCGCGGGGAGGCCGGCCCAGCGGATGATGCCGGCGTTGTTGATCAGGACGTCGATGCGACCGAACCGCCCGACCGCCGCGTCCACCACCGCACGCGCGCCCGGCGGCAGTGGAGACGTCGCTGGTGTCGGCCAGCGCGGACCCCCCGGCGGCCGTGATCTCCGCCGCGACGTCGGATGCCGGGGCGGCGTCGGCGCCCACCCCCTCCATGGAGCCGCCGAGGTCGTTGACGACGACGCTGGCACCACGGCCGGCCAGGAGCAGTGCGTAGGCCCGACCGATGCCGCGGCCGGCACCCGTGACGACGGCGACCCGCCCGTCGAAACGGTGCTCGACCGGCTGTTCGACGCTCAGGCGGCCACCGGAGCCCTGAACCCGAGCAGCCCGCCGAGGGTGCCGCCCACGATGGCATCGCGCTCGTCCGTCGGGACATCGGCGAACTGCTCGGCCAGCAGTTGCCGACTGCCCCGGAACGTGCCTTCAGCGTGCGGGTAGTCGTTGCCCCAGATGATCGTCGACAGGCCGGTGATGTGCCGGCAGGCGACCGCCACCGGGTCGTCCTGGAACGACACGTGAAACTGGCGCCGGACGTACTCGCTGGGCTTCAGCGGGTACGGCCACTTCTCGTTCAGGCGGAACAGCTGCGCAATGCCAGCCTGCTCGTTCGCCGGGCGGGTGTCGTCCCAGACGCCCAGCCACCAGTCGGCGTCCTGACCGATCCCGGTGATCCAGCACTTGTCCATGCTGCCGACCAGCGACGAGAGCCAGTGCGCGTTGAACTCGATCAGCGAGAAATGGAGGTCGGGATAGCGCTCGGCGACGCCGCCGCCGATGAGCTCGCAGATGACCTGCTGCGGGACGATGGTGCTGTAGATCGCCTGCGTGACCATGCGCTTCGAGGCCGCCTTCTCGGTCATCGGCTGGTTGACCTGCGCGGCGTTCTCCATCACCACCTTCAGCGTGGTGGACGCCGGGTCGTTGACCTTCACACCGCCGGTCTGCGTGTGGATGAAGATCTGCAGACCGTTGGCCTGCGCCGCCGCCCACACCGGGTCGAAGTCGCGGGAGTAGTAGTGCTTCGGCGGCACCGCCGGCAGCAGGATGCCCCGGAAGCCGCCGGCGGCGACCCGCTCGATCTCCGCCACCGCCTCGTCGACGTCGGTGAGGGGTACGGGGGCCGTGGGTGCGAGCCGCGAGAAGTACGGCGTGAAGCGCTCCATGATGTAGTCGTTGTACACGCGGGCGTGCGCCATGGACAGCTCGTGGTCGTCGGAGTAGAGCCCGAAGAGCGACAGGTTCGGGTGCATGACCGCGACGTCGACGCCGTCGAGGTCCAGGTCCTCGAGGATCATCTCGGGGTCGCCCTCGGGCATCCGTCCACCGGTCTGGCGGTACCGGGAGATCGTCCACCCGTCGAACCCCGGAGTGTGCAGTCGCCGGAAGATGCGGGCGCCGCCCTCGACGAGCGGCTCGATCTCGAAGTCCTCCTCCCACACTGCCCGGTCCCGGAGATGCTTGGGCAGTCGAGTGACGAAGAGGTCAGTGGGCTCGAGGATGTGCCCGTCCGCGGAGACGACAAAGGGCTTGTCCGGCATGTGTTGTCCCTTTCGAGCTGAGACTCTCCACGCTGGCGCGGCAAAGGGCCGCGGCGTGCGCGAAGCTCCTCTTCGAGACTAGACCAACCGGTCGGTACATGGCAACGGATGCCGGCCTGCAGAGGAGGGTGAACGGTGACCAAGCGGTGGAAGCAGCGCCCGCCCGGATCGACCTGGGGCGACTGGGGCGACGACGACGAGCTGGGCCGCATCAACCTCATGACGGCCGACAAGGTGCTCCAGGGCGTCCGCGAGGTGCAGGCCGGCGTCACCTTCTGCCTCAGCCTGCCCGCTCGACTACCCCGGAGGCACCGCCCTCAACCAGCGCCGCCACCCGCCCGTGGTCGCCCCCACCGAGGACATGAAGGGCGTAGCCGGCCACCTTCTACAACGTCCACATGAGCGAGATGGAGGACTTCGGGCGACCCCAAGTACGTCGACGTGTGGGCCGACGACGTGGTGACCCTCTCGCTGCAGTACTCGACGCAGTGGGACTCCCTGGCCCACGTCGGCGCCGAGTTCGACGCCGACGGGGACGGCGTGGAGGAGGCCGTCTACTACAACGGGTACCGCGCCGGCACCGACCTGGTCGGCCCGCAGGCCGACGCCCGCGGCGACGGTGGGCCCCACCGGGCCTTCGCCCACCACCTCGGCCTCGAGCACATGGCCTTCCACGGCGTGCAGGGACGCGGGGTCCTGGTCGACCTGGCGCATCACCTGGGTCACGACTGGAAGGGGGTGGACCGCCGGACGCTCGAGGAGATCATGGCGGCCGACGACGTGGTGGTCGAGCCGGGCGACGTCCTGCTCCTGCACACCGGCTTCGCCACCAAGGTGCTGGAGTGGGAGCGCGAGCCCGACCCGGTGAAGATCCACACGATGTGCACCTACCTCGATGCGCGGGACCCGTCGCTGCTCGAGTGGATCGCCGAGTCGCAGATCTCGGCGCTGGTGGCCGACAACTACGCCGTCGAGGGGCTCCTCGGCAAGGACCGCGACCCGAGCCGGCACTCCTTCCTCCCGATCCACCACCTGTGCCTGTTCAAGCTCGGGGTCCCGCTCGGGGAGATGTGGTACCTCCACGAGCTGGCGGGCTGGCTGCGCGAGCACGGCCGCAGCCGTTTCCTCCTCACCGCGCCGCCGCTGCGGATGCCCGGGATCGTGGGGTCGCCCGTGACACCCGTCGCCACCGTGTGAGAGGCCGATCCCCGTTCAGCCGCTGACGCCCTGCCGGCTCGGCCGGGCGCGTGAACGCGAAGGCGTCGTAGTCGTTGGCCACCGTCTCTGCGATGACCGAGAACATCTTCGGCCGGCCGGCGGAGTTGAGCAGGTACCGGACGGGCTTGCCCGGGATGTTCGTGCCGAAGAAGTAGCTCTTCTCGCCGAAGGACAACGGAGAGGCCGCGCCGCGGTCGATCATGGCGGTCCAGCGCTCCTCGGACCGCTCGGTGACCTCGATCACGCCGAACGCCGTGGTCCCGCGCGTGACAGAGGAGGTCGGTGACGAAGTCGACCTGGTCGCCGTTGTAGCGCGGGTTGTTCCCGGCCGCCGCGTGGGGACCGCCCGGGAAGAACAGGTTGGGGAAGCCGTGGGTCTGCACGCCCAGAAAGGTGCAGGGACCGTCGGCCCAGTGGTCCGCCAACGCCAAGCCGTCGCGCCCCCGGATGCCCATCCGAGCCAGCGCGCCCGTCCCGAAGTCGAACCCCGTCGCCCACACGATGATGTCGAACGCACGCTCTCCGTCCGTGGTCTCGATGCCCTCCGGCCTGATCCGCACGATCGGCGTCTCGGTGAGGTCGACCAGGGAGACGTTCGGGCGGTTGAACGCCTCGTAGTACCCGACGACGAACGGGGGACGCTTCTCGCCGAACCGGTGGTCCTTCGGGATGAGACGCTCCGCCGTCTGCGGGTCCTTCACGATGCCGCGGACCTTGGCGGCGATGAACTCGCACCATTCGGCGTTCGCCTCGGGGTTGGAGAGGAGGTCGAGGTAATTGCTGGTCAGCTTCTCGAAGCCCGGGCTGTTCCACATCGTCTCGTAGAACTGCTGGCGCTCGTCCTCGCTGTCGTCGAAGGCGGACCGGTCGCAAGGTGGGTGGTGGAACCCGTGGACCGAGGTGTTGAGGGTCTCGCGCAGCTCCTCGAAGCCGGCGCGCAGCCGGGCCTGCTCCTCGGCGGTGATCGGCGCGTTGTTCAGGGGAGTGCACCAGTTCGCCGTGCGCTGGTACACGGTGAGCGACGCCACCTGGTCGACCACGGCGGAGACGACCTGCACGCCGCTCGAGGAGGTGCCGATGACCGCGACCCGCTTCCCGTCGAAGTCGACCGGACGATCCGGCCACAGACCGGTGTGGTGCTGCTCGCCCCGGAAGTCCTCGCGGCCGGGGATGTCGGGCGTGTAGGGCACCGAGAGCACCCCGGTGGCGGCGACCAGGAAGCGGGCCTGCACCTCGGTCGCGTGGGTGGTGGAGGAGTGGGTGGTGGTCCCGTCCGCGCTGGTCCCGTCGCGCTCGCGTCCATCGCTACGACCCGCCAGATGCCCGATCGTTCGTCGAACTCGGCCGAAGTCACCCGCGCGCCGAAGCGCATGTGCCGGCGCAGGTCGAACCGGTCGACGACGTGGTTGAGATAGCGCTCGATCTCGGGTTGCGACGCGAACTGCTCCTGCCACTCCCACTCCTCGAAGAGCTCCTTGGAGAAGATGTAGCCGTAGGTGTAGCTCTCCGAGTCGAAGCGGCAACCCGGGATAGCGGTTCCAGTACCAGGTACCCCCGACCCCGTCGCCCGCCTCGAGGAGCAGGGCGGAGAACCCTTCCTCGATGGCCCGGTACAGCTGGTAGATCCCGGTGATGCCGGCACCGACCACGAGCACGTCGACTTGCGTCGGGCGGGCCAGCGTCGGAGCGGGTGTCGGCGGCCGGTTCGGGGGAGGTGTTCATTGGGGTGCGGGCCCTGTCGTCGCCGGGCGGCCAGGAGGGCGACCCGGGCCGGGACGACGGCCCCGGGCGGTCCCCTTCGAAAAGTTGTACCGACCGGTTAGTCTAACCCGTATCGGCGCGCGCCAGGAGGGACAGACGGCAGGATGACGGTCATGGAGCACAAGTGGTCGGCCCTCCCGGTGCCGTACGCCATCGAGGTGCCCGACCGGGTGCGCAAGGAGCGCTACTACGACCCCGAGTTCTTCGCCATGGAGGCCGAGCTGCTCTGGCCCCGGGTGTGGCAGATGGCGTGCCGGCTGGAGGAGATCCCCGAGCCCGGTGACTTCGCCGAGTACGAGATCCTCGACCAGTCGGTGATCGTGGTGCGCGACCGAGCGAGGGGGTGCGGGCCTTCCACAACGCCTGCCGGCACCGCGGCGTTCGGGTGGCCCACGGTCGGGGATCGCGGCCCGGCGGGTTCGTCTGCCCGTTCCACGGCTGGTGCTACGGCACCGACGGCAAGAACACCCGGGTGACCCAGGCCGGAGCGTTCTCCGAGCACAACCTCGAGCCGGGCGACATCGACCTCACACCGGTGCGCTGCGAGCTGTGGGGTGGGTGCGCCTGGATCAACCTCGACGACGGCGCGCCGCCGCTGCGCGAGTGCATCGAGCCCTTCGCCACGGTGGGCGACGCCTGGAAGCTCGAGTCGCTGCGCGCCGAGTGGTGGTACGCCTGCCGGCTGCCGGTCAACTGGAAGCTGGCCGAGGAGGCCTTCGTCGAGCAGTACCACGTCCTCCAAGCGCACCCCCAGCTGCGCATCCCGGGCCGGCTGCGCGACCCGCGACCCCGCCGCCTTCGACCCCCGCGCCTTCGTCGACGCCGAGCTGCACTACCTGCGGGTGATGAGCGAGGGCATGGCCGGCATGGTGCACGCCCGCGACGTGCAGATCGCCGAGGGCGTGGCGCAGGCCTCGAGCTCCCGGCCGACTACGGGCTGGCCCGCTCGACCTGGCAGCGCCGCCTCAACGAGGCCGTGACCGACGCCCACCGCCGGCGCGGCTGTGACATCCCGGACCTCAACGAGCTCGAGGACCAGGGCCTCAACGAGCCGATGGGGTACTGCTTCCCCCACTACTTCGTGCTGCCGATGTACTGCAGCGCCTCCTCGTACCGGTTCCGCCCGCTCGGTCCCGAAGAGACCCTCATGGAGATCTGGTCGCTCACCCGCTACCCCGAGGGCGCCGAGCCCGAGACCCCGCCCGTCCCCGAGATCTGGGAGCACGACGACCCGCGGTGGCCGCCCATCCCGGCCCAGGACTTCTCCAACCTGCCCCGCCAGCAGAAGGGGCTGCACGCGCGGAGCTTCGAGTACATGCGGCTCTCGGAGAAGCAACGAGGGGCACATCTCGAACTACCAACGGGTCATCGACGGCTACCTCGCCGGGCTGCCGCACGAGAAGCTCGCCGGGGCCCTGGCGAAGATCAACGTGAACCCGCTCGAGATGCCCGTGGTCGAGATCGGGTTCTGAGGGGCACCGGGCATGGGAACCGAGCCGACGAGCTTCGCCGAGGTCACCGCGGGGGTGGGCGCTGCCATCGCCGCCTACACCCAAGCCCTCGACGACGGGCGCACCGAGGACCTGGTGGCCACCTTCTGCCCGGACGGGACCTGTGACATGCCCGGCCTCGGCCGGCACAGCGGACACGAGGCCCTTCGGCAGGCCTACGACCGGATCAGTCCGCGGCAGCCCCAGCGGCACCTCGTTCTCAACACCCTCGTGACGGAGTGGTCGGCCGACGAGGCGCACGCGACCAGTGACGTGGTCCTGCTCCTCAAGGGCGACACCGGGTGGGCCGTACAGGTGGTCGGGCGCTACGACGACGTGCTCCACCGCGACGGCACCGACTGGCGCTTCCACAGCCGCGTCGCCGAGTTCATCTTCTAACCTCGGCGGAGAGCAGAGAGGGGTCATGCCATGAGATTCGGGCTCGACGTCGCGCAACAGCGGATGTCCTGGGACGAACTGGTGCGCCGGGTGCGCCTGGCCGAAGGATCTCGGGTTCGACGGGGTCTGGGGCTTCGACCACTTCCAACCCATGTACGGCGACGGGCCGGGTGAGACCTTCGAGGGGATGACCACCTTGGCCGCGCTGGCCGGGGTGACCTCGGACATCCGGCTCGGCCTCTTGGTCACCGGGGTGACGTACCGGCATCCCTCGGTGCTGGCCGCCCAGGCCCTCACCGTCGACCACGCGTCGCACGGGCGCCTCGAGCTCGCACTCGGAGCCGCCTGGTTCGACAAGGAACACCGGGAGCTCGGCATCCCCTTCCCGCCCACCTCTGAGCGTTTCGACCTGCTCGAGGACACCCTCGAGATCGTGACGCGCCTGTTCAGCGGTGACGTCGTCTCCTACGAGGGAAAGCAGGTCTCGCTCCACGAGGCCCGGCTGGGACCGCAACCCGTCCAGCGCCCGCACCCGCCCATCTGGATCGGTGGCACGGGCCCTCGGCGCACGCTGCCGCTGGTGGCCCGGTACGCGGACGTATGGCACGCCTGGGGCTCGCCGAGCTCTCTGCGCGAGGCCGGCGCCCGGGTGGACCAGCTGGCCACGGAGGTGGGCCGCGACCCGTCCTCCATCATGCGAGCCGGCTCGCTCTCCCTCGACGACCTCGAGACCGCCCGGCGCCACGCCGCCAAATGGCGCGATGCCGGCTACGGGTACCTGGTCTGCGGCTGGCCGGGCGCCGGCGAGTCGCAGGTCGAGGCGTTCGTCCGCGACGTCCTCCCCGAGTTCATGTCGTGAGCGGACGCGTCGAGCCCCTCTCGCCACGCGCCTGGCCGCGGGACTTCAGCGAGGCCCTGGCGGCGGCGTACCGGCCCGAGAACTCCCGCCTGCCCGTCCCGCCCCGTGACCCGGCCAGTCCCAGCGGGCTCAACGCGATGGGCGTGCTCGCGCACCACCCTGACCTCACCGCGGCCTTCAACCAGTTGATCAGGCACGCGCTCTACTTCACGACCCTGACCGCACGCCAGCGCGAACTCCTGATCCTGCGCGTGGCCCAAGGACGGGGCTCGAAGTACGAGTGGGCCCAGCACGTCTACCAGGCCGGCGTGGCGGGGATGACGCCGGACGAGGTGGCACGGGTCGCGGTCGGGCCCGACGCGGACGGGTGGTCGCCGCTCGATCGCGCGCTGCTGGCTGCCACCGACGAACTGCTGGGCGATGCCAAGGTGGCCGACGACACATGGGCCGCGCTGTCGGCCGAGCTCGACACCCAACAGCTGATGGACGTCGTCTTCACGGTCGGGACCTACGAGGTGTTCGCCATGGCCTTGCGGAGCTTCGACGTCCAGCTCGATGACGACCTACGCCCCTACGCCTGAGATCGCGTCCGGTGGCCGCCGGTATGCGGGTCCTCGATGCCGCACCTGCCGGTCAGGTGTTGCGGCCGCCGTTCACCCCGATGATCTGGCCGGTGATGTAACCCGCCTCGTCACGGCACAGGAATGAGCACGTCGCGGCGACGTCTTCGGGCAGGCCGGCCCGCCCCACGGGCGTCCGGGCGACGGCGTCGGCCACACCGCCGGGCCCGAACTCACCACGCTCCTCGGAGGCCCGCAGCATCGGGGTGTCGATGAAGCCCGGCGGGATGGCGTTGACTGTGATCCCCTTGGGGCCGAACTCGAGCGCGAGCGACTTGGTGAGCCCGTTGAGCCCCGACTTGGACGACACGTAGGAACTGAGGAACGCCTGCCCGCTGTGCGTGCTCGACGAGGAGATGTTGACGATCCGGCCCCACCCGGCCTCGACCATGTCGGGCAACACGGCCTGGCAGCAGTGGAACGCTCCGGTGAGGTTCACCGCCAGCACGCGCTCCCAGGTGTCCGGGGTGATCTTGAGGAACCGGTTGAAGACCGCACCCATGCCGGCGTTGTTGACCAGGATGGTCGGGCGGCCCAACCGCCGCCGGACCTCGTCGACGGCCGCGAACACCTGGGCGCGTTCGCCCACGTCCACCGCCAGGCCGACGGCCGTGCCGCCGGTGGCCCCGACAGCCTCAGCCGCCGTGGTGGCGGCCGCACGGTCGAGGTCGAGGACACCGACCGCGTGCCCGTCGGCGCCCAACCGGCGGCTGATGGCCAGTCCGATCCCCGATGCGCCGCCGGTGACGACCGCAACCCGCTGCTCGCTCATGCCGACTCCGCCTCCATCTCGTCATCCGACGGGGCGACGCTACCGCCTGCACCGAACGGCGCTCCAAGCCGCGGCCCGCGGCGTCACGCGGGCCATCCGCGGGGTGGTCGCACGAGCGAGTCGCCGACGTCCGACAGCGAGTCCGCGCCGAGCAGGCGCAACGTCCGGTCCATGTCCTGGCGGAAGAGGGACAGGATCTGGTCGACGCCCGGCCGGCCGGCCGCGCACAGCCCGTAGGCCCAGGCACGCCCGATCATCGCCGCCCGCGCTCCGAGGCCGACGGCGCGCACGACGTCGGCCCCGCTGCGGACGCCACCGTCGACCAGGACCTCAGCCCGTTCGCCGACGGCGTGGACGATCTCGGGCAGCGCGGCGAAGGTGGCCGGCACGCCGTCGAGCTGGCGGCCACCGTGGTTCGACACGATGACGGCGGACGCCCCGTGGTCCACGGCGCGCCGGGCGTCGTCCGCGTCGAGTACTCCCTTGACGACGACGTGGCCCCCGAACTCCTCCTTGATCCACGACAGGTCGTCCCAGGTCGGCGGCTCGAGGATCCACTGCAAGAGCGCCTCGGAGGCCGTCGGGGTGGACCCGTCGGGCCGGGGGCGCACCGCGTTGACCAGTTCGAGCTGGAGCCCCCCCACGACCTGGTCGAGCAGCCACCGCGGCCGGCGGAGGACGAAGGGGATCATCCTGGTCACCGTGCTCGGGTCGAGCTTCAGGGGCGGCGACAGCCCGTAGAGGCTCTCGCGGCGGCGGTCCCCAGGGATCTGCGTGTCCATCGTCACGACGACGGCGGAGAACCCGAGCCGGCGTGCGTCGGCCACCAGATGGCGCGCGCCTTCCCGGCCGCCGAGGAAGTAGAGCTGGAACCACAGCGGGCCTGCGGACGCCCCGACGACCTCCTCCATGGAGTGCCCCGACATGGAGCTGAGCGTGAACACGGTCCCCGCCGATCCGGCGGCAGCGGCACCGGCCACGTCCCCCGACGTGTGCATCATGCGGGTGAAGCCGACCGGGCTGAGCAGCACCGGCATCGACACCTCGGTCCCCAGCACGGTCGTGCGCAGATCGGGCGCCATCCCGCTGGTGACCCCGATGCGCTGGACGAACTGCACCGACCGGACGGCGGCCATGTTCGAGCGCAAGGTCGTCTCGTGGCCGGCGGCACCCTCGATGTAGTTCTCGACCGGCACGATGACCCGCCGGTGAGCGAGCTGTTGCGCGCGCTCCACGGAGTTGATGCGTCGGGCCGTCCGGACGTCGTGCCGGTCGCTCCAACGGACCATGCGGTCACTCACCACCGAGCCACCCCTTCATCGTGCCGCGCCTTGCGCCGGTGCCTGGCCAGACCCGAGCGTTCCCCGGTAGCGGCGCATGTACTCGCGGACTTCGTCGGTCCTCCCGGCCAGGTCCTGGTTCCGGTTCTCGACGGCCAGGCACGCCTCGAGGTTCGGGGCGTCGAGGTTGGCCCACATGACCTCCTTGGTCATGCGGAGTCCCGCCGACGTGTAGCCGGCCACGGTCCGGGCGATCCCGAGGCTCTCGGCGTCGAGCCGCTCGTCCTCGAAGACCTGCGACACGATCCCCATCGCCCGGGCTTCGTCGGCCCCGACGGTCCGTCCCGTCACCATCAAGTCGAAAGCGTGCGCAGCCCCCACGAGGCGCGGCAGGAAGTAGCTGATCCCGATGTCCGTCCCGGTCAGGCCGGTGCGGATGAAAGCCGAGCAGAACGACGCTGACCGCCCGGCCACGCGCAGGTCACAGGCCAGGCTGAGGGCGAACCCGCCGCCGAAGGCCGGTCCGTTGACGGCCGCGATGATGATCTGCGGCGTGGCCCGCACGTGCGACGCGAGCGACGACATGAAGGACTGGCCGGTCGAGCCGGCCGTCCGGTGTGGATGGGCGCCGACCGGCGGGAGGGTGCCCCAGTCCTTGAGGTCGAGCCCGCTGCAGAAGGCACGGCCACGACCAGTGAGCACGACCACCTTGCAGGCGTCGTCGCGCGACACCAGGTCGAGAGCATCGTGGAGATCGCCGACGAGGTCGAAGTTGAGTGCGTTCAGGCGGTCCGGGCGGTCGAGCACGATCCGGACGATGCCCGGGTCGGGACGCTCGATCTCCAACGTCGCCATGGCGTCCCTCCGTCTCCGCCGGTCCGCCCGCCTGCCCGCCTGCCCGCCTGCCCGCCTAGTAGACGATCAGCCCACGGATGTTGGTGCCGTTTCGCATGTCCTCATAGCCCTGGTTGACGTCCTCGAGGCTGTAGGTGTTGGTGACCAACTCGTCGAGCTGCAGGTTGCCGTTCATGTAGAAGTCGAGGATCCGGGGGATGTCACGCCGCGGGTTGGCGTTCCCGAAGATGCAGCCGACCAGCTCCTTGCGGGCCATGGCCAACATGAAGAGGTCGAGCTTCACGTCGGTCTGCGCCATCGGTGCCACCGCCGTGACGACACCCCGACCAGCCTTCTTCACCAGGTCCATCATCGGCTGGATCAGGTCGCCGTAGGCCACGCCGGCGGTCAGGATGGCCTTGTCGGCCATGGCGCCCCGGGTCAGCTCGCCCACTAGGGCTTGGGCCTCTTCGATCGAGGCGGCAGTGTGTGTGGCCCCGAAGCGCCCAGCGGACTCGCGCTTGTTCTCCAGGGGGTCGATACCGACGATCTTGTCGGCCCCGGCCAGGCGGGCTCCCTGCACGGCGTTCATGCCGATGCCGCCCAAGCCGATCACCACGACGGTCTCGCCTGAGCGGACGTCGGCCGCGTTCACCGCCGAACCCCACCCGGTGGTGACACCGCAGCCGACCAGGGCCGCCTTGTCGAGAGGGATGTGGGGCTCGATCTTCACGCAGCTGGCCTCGCTCACCACCGTGAAGGGCTCGAAGGTCCCGGTGCAGCACATGATCCCGAGGTCGCTGCCGTCGGCGGCGTGGTGCCGCGACGTGAAGTCGGTCACCTGCTTGCCGGCCAGGAGGAAGGCACCGAGGTCACACAGATGCTGCTGGCCGATGGCGCACGACGGGCAACGCCCACACGAGGGGATGAAGCTGAGCACGACGTGGTCGCCCGGCGCGAGGTTCTGCACGTTGGCCCCGACCTCGACCACCTCGCCGGCGCCCTCGTGGCCCCCGATGACCGGGAGCTGCTTCAAGCCGAAGGCCTCCGCCAGCGCGGGGTCGAGCACCATGTCACCGGTCACCAGATGCTCGTCGGAGTGACAGAGACCCGATGCGGCCAGCTTGACCAGCACCTCACCGGACTTGGGCGGGTCGAGCTCGATCTCCTCGACGCTCCACTTCGTGTGGGTCTCCCACAGGATCGCTGCCTTGCTCTTCATGCGATGGCCCCCATCTGGTCTCGGCGGAGATGCCATGGTGGCACGGAACGCGCCGCGGTGAAGGATTTGAATGACGTTGTTATACTTCTTCCGGAGGGCACCTGCCACTGAACGGCCGGTGCGAGCACAGGGATCGGTGCGATGAGCCATGGCGTCGGGGAACTGTTCGACCTGAGCGGGCGCGTGGCCATCGTGACCGGCTCGACCAAAGGGATCGGGCGCGCCATGGCCCAGGGACTGGCCACCGCCGGGGCCACGGTCGTGGTGAGCAGCCGCAAGCAAGACGCCTGTGACCAGGTCGCGGCCGAGATCGAGCGGGACACGGGTGCCCGGGCGGTCGGCATGGCGTGCCATGTCGGAGACTGGGATGGCGTCGGCACCTTCGTGAGGGGCGTCCACGAGCGGCTGGGGCGGATCGACGTGCTGGTGAACAACGCTGGGATCAACCCAGCAAGGATCGGTCCGGCCGACATGACCCTCGAGTTCTGGCGCAAGGTCTTCGCGGTGAACGTCGAGGGCCCCCTCCGCGCCAGCCAACTCGCCGCCCCGATCATGCGGGAACAGGGTGGTGGCAGCATCGTGAACATCGCGTCGATGGCCGGGTACTCGGGCGGTGCGAGCATCTGCGCCTACGCCTCCTCCAAGGCGGCTCTCATCAACCTCACCAAGAGCCAGGCTCAGGGGTGGGCGGCCTGGAAGGTGCGGGTGAACGTGCTCGCTCCAGGCCCGTTCACCAGCGAGATGATGGAGGGTGCCGAGAAGCGGTCTCCCGGCTTCATCGACATGGTGGCGTCGGGGACACTCCAGAAGCGAGTGGCCCAGCCGGCTGAGATTGTCGGACCCGTCGTCTACCTGGCCAGCGATGCCTCGTCGTTCGTGACCGGTGACGAGATCTCCGTCAGCGGCGGCATGCAGAAGTAGCAGACGACGGAGACGGACGGACAGCCTTACGGTGACACGACGCTGCATACGATGGAGCCGACGATGCCCAGGTCGAAACGCTCCGTGACGGCGACGGGAGACAACCGGACCCGGTTGCTCCAGCTCAGCGCCGAGCTGTTCGCACAGCAGGGCTATGCCCGGGTGTCGGTGCGCGACCTGGCCAGTCGCCTCGATCTCACCACCGGCGCCATCTACTCCAACTTCCGCAGCAAAGGGGATCTCCTGGCAGAGGTCCTCGATCTCCGCGTCCGGGAGGACATGGAGCGCGACCGGCCCGACACCGGTCCCGGTGACCCCGACATCACCCTGCCGGCATTCGTGCGCCAGAGCTTCCTGCGCCTGGATGAGCGCGCCACCATGCGGGCCCTCCTCCTGGAGGCCGCGGCGGCGGCGCGGACCGACGCCACCCTGCAAGCCCGGGTCCGGCCGGACCTCAGCGCCCTGCTGGACCGGTGGATCGCCGACTACCGGGACTGGCAGGAGATCCGGCACGTCGATCGGGACCTGGACATGGACGCCCTGGTGCGCTCGCTGTGGGCGATCGAGCTCGGGCTCGGGGTGCTCGACGCGCAGGGCGTGGTCGGGATCGAGCCGGGTCAGCTGGCCGATTTCGTCGGCGCCTACCTGGACTCGCTGGAGCAGTCGGACCGCCCTCGCGACGGCGCCCGGCCGTCTCGCCGGACCGGGGACCGGAGTCCGGCACCTGGCGCCGGCCTGAGGAACCGGCCCGCACCGTTGACCCCGGTCTCGGGGCGCCGCGACTCGCCCAAGGCCATGGCGACGCAGTCCCGGCTCGTCGAAGCGGCGATCGACCTCTTCGCCGAGAAGGGCTACGTCGCAGTGTCCGTGCGTGACATCGCCTACGCCGCCTCCATGACCACCGGGTCGATCTACGGCAACTTCGCCAATAAGGCGAACCTGCTCGTCGAGGTGATCGAGGCGCGCATCACCGAGGACCTCGAGCAGCTCCCGCCCGACCTGCTGGCATTGAGTGCGCCGGCCGATCTGGTGGAGTTCAACTTCTTGGCCTCCACCCGCCGGCGAGAGCTGCGCGCCCTACTCGTGGAGGGGGCAGCTGCGGCCCGGTCGGACCCCGAAGTGCGGGCGCGCCTCGGCGAACTCCAGGAGCGACACCTCCATGCGTGGGCTGAAGGACTCGATGGATGGGGCACCCGCGCTCCCGGCTCTCCGGGCACACCGTACGTCGACACGACCACAGCGGTGACCGTTGCTTGGTGCGCGGAGCTCGGCCTCGGACTCATGGAGGCGCTCGGCCTGACCGTGCCCCCGGCGGACGCCCAGGCCACCACCTTCGCCGCCATGTTCCGCGTGGCCGGGTTCGGCGACGCGCCCGGGCGCGCGTGCGGCCCGCCGGCGCAAGGTGGCTCGCTCTTGATCCCCTGACGCCGGAGCGGACTCGGTCGCGACCTGGTTGGTCACGCGGGTAGCGGCGCGCCGTCGAGCCCGCGTACGGAGAGTCCGAGCTCGGCGATGAGGTCGAGGCTGACCAGGGACATCCCAGTACGTTCGGCCGGGCACTCACAGAGCGCGACGACCGCCTCGGCCATCTCCTCCATCGACTCGATCTGGTCCGCGTTCAACGTGGCCCGCGTCAGCACCTCGGCACCTTCGCTCATGACCGCGGCGCGCGGCTCGATCGTGTTGATGCGCACCCCGGTCCCGCCCAACTCAGCGGCCAGCGCGTTCGACATGCGGTTGAGGGCGGCCTTGGAGGCCCCGTAGACCCCGGTCGTCGCCCCGAGCGCGCCTCAGCGCGAACGGCGGCTCCCAGGGGCGTGCGGTAGCGCTCGACACGTTCACGATCCAGCCCTCCCCCAGCTCGATCATGGCGGGCAGCGCCGCCTGGGCCAGATCCATCGGCGCGTGGACGTTGACCTCGAAGGTCAGGCGCCGCCGCTTGAGCAGGAAGTCCAGCATCGGCTGGTAGATGGCGGCAGCCGCGTTGTTCACCAGGATGTCGACGGATCCACCGAGCCCCGCGCGGGCTTCGGGCACGATCCGCGCCCGGTCCTCGGCGTCGCTCAGGTCGGCGGTGATCGCCAGCACGCGCCCGCCCGAGGCGGCCAGCCGCATCGCCGTCTCGCGCAGGGACCCGGCCAAGGTGGCGTGCTGCTCGGCGGTCCGCGCCGTGATCGCGACGTCAGCTCCCTCTGCTGCCAACCGCTGCGCCACGGCGGCGCCAATCCCCCGGCTGGCTCCGGTCACCAGCGCCCTGCGGCCGGCGAACCGCTTCATTGGTTGCGCCGTCATGCCCGCGTGAAGGCCGGGGATCGGTTGCCGGCTGGGATGCCCTCGTAGGGCACCGACAGCTCCTCGTATGTCGGGCCGACGCGATCGGCGATCGGGCGCAACCGCTCGAGGTCGAAGCCGTACACCTGGGCCGCGGTGCCCGCGAGGAGCTGCGCGAGCTCGGCTTTGCCGGTGCCGGCGAACGCCCGGCGCAGCCCCTCGCGGCTGTCGGGGTAGGTCGACTCGTCATGGGGATAGTCGCTCCCCCACATGAAGCGGTCCACTCCGATGTCGCGACGGGCCGCCGCTTCGCCCGGGGACGGGAAGCTGACCCCGACCCAGCAGTTGCGGGCGAAGTACTCGCTCGGCTTGAGGGGGAGGACCCGGTCGGGGTCGTACCTGAGCTCACCGATCCGGCCGTGCTTCATCTGGGCGTGGTAGGCGTCGAGCAAGGCCAGCTGCGGCGTGATCCACGAGGCCCCTTGCTCGGTGAGAACGAAGCGGAGTCCAGGGAAGCGCTCGAAGGCGCCACCCACGATCATCTGGGTCAACGGCCGGCGCGAGAAGAAGGTCGTCTCGGCGATCCACAACACGCCGGCGGCGTCGTACGGGCCGTAGTCGGGCATGCCACCCCCGCCCGAGTGGGTGTTGACCACCACACCCAGCTCCTCGCACACGGCCCACAGCGGGTCGTAGTCGGGGGCGTAGAGGGGCTTGATGTGCTTCATGTCGTCGGGGACAGGCCCGACGAGCACCCCGCCGCGCAGGCCGTGGTCGTGGCACCAGCGGACGTCGGCGATAGTGTCGTCGAGGTCGTTGAGGAAGATCTGACCGATGCCGGCCCGACGGTCGGGCTGGCCGGCACACCAGTCCGCCAGCCACCGGTTGTGGGCCCGGATCCCGGCCAGGCGGTACTCGTAGTCGTCGGGCGACGGCGGACGGGCCACGACGATCCCCGTCGGGAAGAAGGGTGGGATGGTGTTGGGGAAGATCACCTCGGCCACCACGCCGTCGTCCTCGAGTTCGGTGATGCGTCGTTCGTCGTCCCAGTTCCGGTTTCGCGTCCCGCCCGTGAGGTCCTTGAACGGGTTCGAGTAGGCCGCTCGCCATGCGTCGAAATCATCGAGGTACTTGGCCTCGAGGTACTCCCGGTACTGCTCGTGGTTCCCCCCGGCATGCCCGTCGGCCGAGATCAGGATCAGGTGCTCTGCGCCGTCGATCTCGCTCATGACAAGAACTCGTCGGCAGTTGCCCAGATGTAGTCGACGTCTTCGTCGCTCAGGCCGTGGTTCGACGGGAGCACGAGGCCCTGTTCCATCACGTCGTCCGCGTGGGGAAGCCCGTCGACCGGCAGGCGGAACTCCCTGTCTCGGAAGGCCGGTTGGCGGGTGGCGTTCCCCGTCCACACCATGCGGGTGTCGACCCCGTTCTTCTCCATGTGTTGCTGGAACTCCGAGCGCCGCACACCCGACTCGGGGCGGATCATGACCGGGAACATGTGCCACGCCGTGTCGAGACCCGGTGTGGTGCGGGGCACCCGGAAGACATCGGGACGCTGCGAGAAGTACCCGTGCAGGCGTTCGAAGTTCCGCTTCCGCGCCGCCAGGTTGGACCCCAGCTTGTCGAGCTGCACCAGACCGAAGGCAGCGGAGAGCTCCGAGGGTTCGAAGTTCCACCCCACCTCGTCGAAGATGAAGAGGTTGTCGTACTCGAGACCGCCGTCGATGGACGAGAAGAACCGGCTCCCGGTCCCCTTCATCGAACCGAAGAGCTGGACTTCGGACCGGCGGCCCCACCGGCGCAGGAGCAGGCAGCGATCGGCCAGGTCCTCGTCGTCGACGCAGACCATGCCCCCCGTGCCGGCGGCCGTGATGATGTGGCTGAGGGCGAACGAGGTCACCGAGATGTCCGACCGCGTCCCGGTCGGGCTGCCCCGCAGCGTCGACCCCAGGGCGTCGCAGGAGTCCTCGACCACGGCGAGACCGTGCTCGTCCGCGACCGAGCGGATGCCGTCCCAGTCCGGCGCGTTGCCGATGAGGTTCGGAGCCAGGACGGCCCGGGTGCGGGGCCCCACCATCTCCGCGATGCGCGCCACGTCGATGTTGAAGGTGTCCGGCTCCACGTCGACGAACGCCGGGACGACGCCGGCGCGCACCAGTGGAGCCACATCCGTCGAGAAGGTCACGGCCGAGGTGATCACCTCGTCGCCCGGAGCGAGACCGAGCAGCTCGACCGCCAGGTAGAGAGCCGAGGATCCCGAGTTGCACATGATGCCCCGTCGCTTGCCCAACAACTCGGCGACCTGCCGTTCGAACTCCCTGACGTGTCTGCCGATGCGCAGCGCCTGCGGGCCGCCGCGCAGCACCTCGGTGACCGCGTCGATCTCGCGCTGGTCGTGCACGCTCCCGGCGTAGGGGATGTGCCGGGGCCCGCTCACGACCGGTCACCCAACTTGAACACACGCACGGCGTTGTCCCGCAGGAACTTCGGCCACACGTGGTCACGGAACGGCACACCGGGTAACTCGGTGAAGATGCGGTCGAGCCCGAGGCCCATCGGGTAGTACCCCGCGTACATCACTTTGTCGGCTCCCCTGGTGTTGGCGTAGTCGACGACGGCCTTCGGGTAGTACTTCGGGGCGAAGGCGGAGGTCATGTAGTGGAGCCCGGGCCACTTGAGCATGAGCTTGACGGCGAGCTCCTCCCAGGGCTCGGCTCCGTGACGCATGACGATGCGCAGCTCGGGGAAGTCGAAGCAGACCTGGTCGAAGTGCATGACGTTCTGGCACTCCGACGGCACGCGTGGGCCGGCGATGCCGGCGTTCACCACGATCGGGATGTCGAGATCGACACACGTCTGGTAGATCGGGTAGTAGCGGCGGTCGCTGACCGGCACCTGGGGCGAACAC
Organism: uncultured Acidimicrobiaceae bacterium; assembly: GCA_963781955.1. Classification (GTDB taxonomy): domain Bacteria; phylum Actinomycetota; class Acidimicrobiia; order Acidimicrobiales; family RAAP-2; genus Bog-473. Next base: position 75,219 of record CAWAHU010000001.1, on the reverse strand, counting down.
CCGGCCGGGAAGGTGGTCACGGCCACGATCCCGTGCTCGCCGTGCGCGGAGCGTATGCGGCGGACCGTGCGGCCGATCTCGTTCGGGTCGACCTCCAAGCTGGCAACGAAGCGGTCCGGATACCGCGTCAGCGCCTCGAGCGTGGCCTCGTTGCCGAGACCGACCATGCCCACGGCGATCCCGTAGCGGTCCATGGCGGCAAGGGTGACCTCGACCGGATCCACCTCGTCGTCGAGCCGGTTGGGCACATCCTTGAACATGTACTGGGCCGGGAACTCCATCTCCTGGCTCTCGGCGTCCTTGGCCATCGCCCGCAGGTGCTCGTAGTGACGTCGCGGGTCCTGGCTCGGGAAGCCGATCATGAGGTCCACGACCCCGATGTCTGTCGGCATCATGCTGTGCGCACCTGCTCTCCGTTCTCCTCGTCGCTCCGCGCCGCGACTGGTACGTCTGCCGCGTCGCCCCGGTAGGCCACTGCTCGCATCCCGTCGACGAGCCTGGGCAGCAGCGCGGCCAGCCGTCCACGGTCGGTCTCCGACCATCCGGACAGGACGTCGGTCATGTGCCGGCCCATGACCGCAGCGAGGCGCTGACGGACCTCGGCACCCTTCGGCGTCACGCGGACGATGACGGCACGCCCGTCGCCGGAGTCGCGCTCCCTCGTCACCAGCCCGTCTTCCTCCAACAACGCGATCTGGCGCCCAGTGGCCGCCGGGTCCATCTCGGTCATCCTGGCCAGCTCGCCGATCTGGAGCCCCTGCTCCTCCTCTTGGATCCGCCGCAGGAGCTGGAAGCCCGGCTGGGAGATCGCCACGCCGGCCGCTGCGGCGCGCCGGCTGTGCACCTTGCGGCTGGCGTTGAGCCGGAAGAGCTGCTCCAGGGCCCGCTCGATGGTCCCTAGCTCAATCTCGTCCCGATGGACCGCGACCGGCTTCACCACGACCTCAGCATAGACATTATTTGTATGAGTCTGTCAAATAGTTCCGCAGGGCGACTCAGGGCGCCGGCAGCGCCGTGTCGTTGACCGTCCAGTACACCGACCCCTTGCAGGCGAACCCACTCGTGGTCGGGGGGATGCGCACGTACTTCCCGTTCTTGATCTGGGCCATGAGGTAGCAGGTGGGCGGGAGCTTCTTGGCCGGGTTCGCCGTAGCCAGCAGGCCCGAGGCGGTGAAGCTGTTCGTCCCCTGCAGCGCCTTGAGCACCGCGCCCCGGGTCGGCTTGGGGCCGACCGACTTGAGGGCCTGGGCGAAAAGCTGGGCCGAGGCCCATCCGTAGAGCGTGTAGAGGTCTGGCGTCCAGGCAGGGCTCACCGCCTTGACCCACTTCAGGAACTGACCCACCGCCGGGATCGACTTGGCGTCCTGGCCGAGGTAGAGCGCCTGTGCCTGGCCGAGCAGGATCCCGTTGGTGTTGGCCGCACCGCCGGCGTGCGAGATGAACTGGTCGGCGTAGAGGGGACCGGCCGAGAACACCACCGTGGGGCGCCAGTTCTGTTGGGCGGCGTCCAACATGATGTCGGCGCCCCACTGCCAGTCCAGGTCGGTCAGGTAGAGCACGTTCACGCCGGCGTTGCGCATGGCGATCACCTGCGTGGTGAAGTCGGTGGCGAGCGGGCTGAAGTAGTTCACGTAGGTGATGGTGAAGCCAGCGTGCTTGAGCGCCGCCTGCTGCCCGTCCCAGGCCTGCTTGGTCGAGTCGACGTCACCGACGAGCGCACCCACCTTGGTCGCCTTGGGATAGGTCTTGCGGACATAGTTGAACGGCCCGGTTGCCGCCCCTTGGGCCAACGGTTGGGCGCTGAAGTCGTTGGGCAGCGCGTTCGTCCCGGGGTCGAGCGTGACTGACACGTCCGGCACGGCGGAGTTCGCCGCCAGCACCTTGCACCCGTAGCCGTCGAAGGTCGAGAAGCTCCCCACGAGCGCGAAGTCCTTGCTCACCGCCGAGCTGGTGTCCTGCTGGTTCTGCAGGCCGCTGAACGTGTCGTCATAGCCGTCGAGCTGAAGCTTCCGCCCGTTGATGCCACCTTGGGAATTGACGTAGGCGAAGTAGGCCTTCACGCCCGTGGGCGCACCTTCGAACAGGCCGGGCACCGGACCGGTGAGGATCGACACGTTGCCCACCGTGACCGTCTTCGACGTGACGCCGGTGGTGGAGTTGGCCGACGAGGTCGTGACGGGTGCGGGCGTGGCGCACGGCTGCCCGGAAGTGGACGTCGTGGACGTTGACGCGGCGTCGGCGACTCCCGATCCCGATGGAACCGTCGCCACCCCGACGGCCAGGCCGAGGCCGCCCCACAGTACGGCCGTGATCCGGGCCACGTGGCGGGCGCGTGGCCCACGGTGTCTCACCATCGTCGGTTCCCTCCCCATATCGCCCGATCACCCATACCGCTTCGGGTCCGCGGTTTTATAACATCGTGATTATACAAAGCGCAACAGCACCCTCCGGGGCCCGTGACGGCGGTCAGTCGAGCTCGAGGCGCGTCGCCGTGCTGAAGACCCGGGAGTCGGTGAAGTCGAGGATCACCTGCAGCTCCGAGAATCGGAGACGGCCGTCCTCCAGGCGCGCCGAACCCTGGGCGATCCCGCTCGCCAGTGGCGACACGGCCATGCCGACGATATGGGTGACGAAGATGTACGAGCGAAACGTGCACTCGTCATCGCTGCCGGAGACGATGTGCACATTGGTCCCGTTGTGGCGGAGCGGGTACGGGCTGTCCTTGCGGTGCTCGACGTTCCATTCCACCACCTCGTCGCGTCCCTGCACGTGGGCTGTCACGAATTCCTCGAACGCCGTGGCTCGCGAGTCGCTGCGGCACGAGAAGCGGGTGTCCGCCGTGAAGTACGCCGGCCATGCGTCGAAGTTGCCCTGGTCGTAGTCGAACCACCAGCCCGCGATCAGGCTCTGGAGGTCACCGATCGCGATCACGTCCTCCTCACTGCCCTTCCGACGCCGATCGGATCGCCCATGCGGGCGAAGCACTCGGCGATGTTGCCGCCGAAGAAGGACTCCTTGGCGGGCGACGGGACGGTGGCCAGCTCCTTCTCATAGTGCCCCATCGGGTCGCCGCTGCCCTCGAAGTGCGGGTAGTCCGTCGAGAACACGGGGATCTCCGGGAAGAACTCCAAGGTGGTGTTGGGGAGCTCATGCGCGACCGGGAGCGGGGTCACCCGGATGTTGCGCCGGACGTACTCGGCCGGCGACAGGGGCAGGCGGTACTCGCCGAGCAGCAGCGGGCTCAGGCCAGGCTGGGCCAGCGCGTCCAGCCGGAAGGTGGCCGGGGTGATCCAGTCGATGCCGTGCTCGGCGAAGACCACCGTCAGGTCGGCGTGGCGCTCGAAGACACCGCCGAGGACCATCGCGTTCAGGAACACCAACGCCTGCTGGCAGGGCTCGAGGACCGAGATCACACGGATGACGGCCGGGTCGTCGGTGTTGGCCCACGCCGGGTGGAAGATGGCCGGGCTCAGGCCGACGTGCACGATCGGCACCATGCCCAGGTCGGTGACTGCCGACCAGAAGCGGTCGTAGTCGGGGTGGTTCGGCGGGACGTCGCCCGTCGGCTCCGACGGCATCAAGAATGTGCGGGCGCCGCGCTCGACGCATCCGGGTCAACTCCCCGATGGCCCAGTTCAGGTCCTCGAAGCGGAGAGTCACCGCCGGGAGCAGCCGGCCGTCGGAATCGGCCAGGTGGTCGGCCATCCACGTGTTGACGGCCTCGAGCGCGTCCATCCCCAGGTCGGGCTCCTTGATGGCGCGCGCCAGGGTGTATGCGGTGCCGCTGATGACGTTCTGGATGTCGATCCCCTGTTCGCGCATCCAGGCCAGGCGAACCTTGGTCTCCCGCAAGGGCATGTGCTGGTCCGATCCCGGGTACCCGGTCTCCGGGCCGCGGTCGGGGTCGTAGAGCACCCGCATGCCGGAGGTGACGAGGCGCTCCATCGGCATCCGCTTCTCGCGCGGCACACCGCGGAGCAGGTCGTCGGTGACGAACCAGGCGAACATCTCGGGCGACCGCATGGTGAAGCGCGGGTCGTCCGTCGGGTAGAGGTCGGGCAACCGCTGCTTGAGCTTCGGGAACTCGTCGAGCCAGTCGTCGGTGGGCTCGAAGTGGGCGTCGATGTCGATGACGGACAAGGTGTTCCCCCTTTCGCGGTCGGTGGACGTCGTCACGCTAACAGGAAGATAACGTTGTTACAAGCGCCGCGGCAGAATGGGCGGGTGGCTGATTTCGCCGACGTATGCGCCGCCATGTTCGGGCGGCACCGGGTGGCGGCGTTCGACGGCGTCTTCCATGTTCCCGACGTCGACACCTACCCGGCATTGTTCGCCTGGGACAGCGGCTACCACGCTCTCAGCACGCGCCACCTCGACCCCGACTTGGCCGCAGGCGAGCTGACGACGCTGTACCGGTCCAACACCCTGCCCGACGGGTTGCTCTCGCACCAGCGCTTCGTCCCGGGGGCCGAGGGGGCGCAGCGCATGATCGAGGAGCTCTTCGGCCCGATGTTCGACGGGGACCGCACACCGCTCGTCGACCCCCCGACAGCGGCCTATGCCGCGGCGCGCCTGGCCCGGGCCGGTGGGCCCGAGGCCCGCCACCTGCTCGATGCCGCCCTCGGACATCTGCGTGCGGTGCAGGCCCTCCGGTGCCTCGAGGGTGGTGCCCTACCCGTCGCCCTCCACCCGTTCGAGACCGGTACGGAGGGCAACGTGTTCATGCTCGCGCTCGTCGGCGATTCGCCGGGGTCGTCCCTGGCCCGCCTCAAGGACCTGACTGTCTCGGCCCGGGCCGCCGGCATGTCGCCTCGCCGGGCACTGACGGCCGGCCATCCCTTCGTGGTGCACGATCCCACGGTGTGCGGCTGGTATCTGCTGGCCCTCGAAGAGGTGGCGAGGGCCTGTGACGCCCCGAACCGGGCGGCGGACCGGGCCTGGGCCGAGTCGAGCGCGGTGGCGGCGGCCGACGCCATGGAGTCCCTGCTGTGGTCCGAGCAGGACCACCTCTTCGCCGCCTACGACCTGGCCGGGCCTCGCCGCCTGGGCGGCATCGGCGCCATGGGCCTGCTCCCCGCCGCCTCCCGCTGCTTCGCCGAGCGCGGGATCGCCGAGTCGGTGGCTTCGCACCACCTGGGGGAGGGCGCCCCGATGTGGGGCCCGAGGGGCTTCGCCGCGGGCACGGTGCGGCCGGGTGCGGGAGTGCGCTCGTTCGTGCAGTGGGACGGCAACGCCGTGTGGGGAGCGACCGCATACTGGGCCCATCTCCTAGCCGTGCGGACCGGGCGGGCCGACGTGGCGTGGCGACTGCGCACCGAGCTCGAGGCGCTGATCAGCTCGCACGGCTTTCGCGAGTTCTACGACGCCTGGACGGGTGAACCCGGCGGCGCCGGGGAGCGGGGCGGCTTCACCTGGCCGGCCCTCGTGCTCGAGATGGCCGCCAACGAGCGGTCCCTCCCGGGGTCAAGAGGCTGATGTCGTAGGGGCAGGCCCTCGCCACAAGAAGTTGACGCCGGTGGCCTGTGCCGACGCCAGGCCGGCGCTCCGTCAGGGGGTGTGCCGGTCGACCGGGATGCGCACGCGCGCCGTCGTCCCGTTCGGCGAGCTCTCGAAGTCGATCTCACCGGCGTGGCGGTCGACCACGATCCGGCGGGAGATGTCGAGGCCGAGCCCTGTGCCCTTGCCGACGTCCTTCGTCGTGAAGAACGGCTCAAAGGCCCGGGCCAGGGTCGGCGCGTCCATTCCGGTGCCGGTGTCGGCGATCTCGACGGCAATGTGGTCGCCGTCCACCCGCGAGACGACGCGCAGGCGGCCCCGGCCGTCCATGGCGTCGACCGCGTTGTCGATCAGGTTGGTCCAGACCTGATTGAGCTCGCTCACGTTCGCCTCAATCTCAGGCAGGTCGGACGCCAGCGCCCGCTCCACCTCGACGTCGCGCAACTTGTGGCCCAACATCACCAGCGTGCTCTCGATCCCCTCGTTCACGTCGGCGCGCCGGAACGCCACCCGGTCCATCTGCGAGTAGCTCTTCACCGACGCCACCAGCTCGGACACCCGGCTCGTGGAGTCCGTCAACTCGGAGAGGAGAGCGCTGGCCGCGAAGATGCTCCCCGCCCACTGCATGGCGGGGCCGAGCGCGTCCCGGCCCACCGCCTCCTCGACCTGCGCGCACCAGGGCGCATCGGCACCGGCCGAGGCCAGCACGGAGGCGAGTGTCCAGGCGTCGTCCACGCCCCGATCGGAGAGCCACTGGCCGACCGAGTCCTCCCGGTCGGCCAGCTCGAGCGCGCCCGCGCTCGGCGGCTCGGCCTCGGTGACCTCGCGCCGCAACGTGTCCAGCGCGACGAACTGCTCGGCCCCGATGTGCTTGCGAGCCAGGTCGGTCAACGAGCTCAGCATGACCTCGGCCGACTCCCACAGCGCCCCGGTGGCGCGCTGGGCCGCCGCGGCGGGGTTATTGATCTCGTGTGCCAACCCCGCAGCCAGCGTGCCGAGCGCGACGAGCGACTCGCGCTGGCGCACCATGGCCTCGATACCACCGATGGTCTGGTAGATGCCCTGGATCATGTGCATGCCGAAGGGGAACCAGCGCTCCACCAGTCCGCGCAACTCGACAGAGGGCACGCGCAACGTGCGGCCGGCGCTGACGGCCCGGCCGGTGGCCCGATAGCCGGCGCTGCCGCTGCCGGTGTCCCAGGCCCGCAGGCCACCGGCCCACTGGCCGGGGGTCGACATCGTGGTCAGCGTCACCGTCTGGCCACCACTCTGGCGCGAGAGCTGAATCTGGCCCTCGAGGAGGATCCAGAGGTAGTCGGCGGGCATGCCCTCGGTGAACAGCTGGTCGCCGTCGTGGAACGCGACCTCCTCCGAGACCGCCACGAGCTCCTCGCGCTGGACGTCGGTGAGCGACGCCGTGAGGTAGACGCCGGCGAGTTCCTCGGCGCTGGTCACACCGTCTCCAGGTAGCGGTGCACCTGGTTCACCGCGCTGGAGCCCTCCCCGACAGCGCTGGCGACGCGCTTCATGGAGCCGAGCCGCACGTCGCCGGCGGCGAACACCCCAGGGAGACTCGTCTCGAGCAGACCGGGCGGTCGCCGCAGCGTCCACGCGTCGGACGCGAACGAGGTGATCTCGGGACCGGTCAGGAGGAAGCCGTTCGCGTCGCGGCTGATCGACGCAGGCAGCCAGTCGGTGTGCGGCTTGGCTCCGATGAAGACGTACAGCCAGCTGGCGCCGACCTTCTCTTCTACGCCGGTGGCACGGTGCCGCAACGTGAGCTCCTCGAGGTGGTCGGTGCCGGCCCCGGCGGCCACCTCGGTCTCGAAGCGGACCTCGATGTTCTCGGCGGCGGTGATGCGGTCCACGAGGTACTGCGACATCGATGCCTCGAGCGACGTCCCGCGCACCAGTACGACGACGCGCTTGGCGTAGCGGGCCAGGTGCAGGGTGGCCTGCCCGGCCGAGTTCGCCGCCCCCACCACGTAGACGTCGTCGCCCTCGGTGGCCCGAGCCTCGCTGGACGAGGCGCCGTAGAACACGCCGCGCCCGGTCAGCTTGGCCAGGCCGGGCGCCTCGAGCAGCCGGTACGACACCCCCGTCGACACGATGACGGCGCGGCTCTCGACCTCCGTGCCGTCCTCGAGGACCACGGCGTGGATGGTGCCTCGCGTCTCGAGCGAGACGACGTCGCGCGCCAGGACCATCTCGGCACCCAGGCGGCGCGCCTGGGTGACGGCGCGGTGCGACAGATCCTCGCCGCTCAGGCCGTTGGGGAAACCCAGGTAGTTCTCGATCCGTGAGCTCTGCCCCGCCTGCCCCCCTGGCGCGGAGCGCTCGACCACGGCGGTGTGCAACCCCTCGGAGGCGCCGTAGACGGCGGCGGCCAGGCCGGCCGGGCCGGCACCGAGGATCACCAGGTCGTAGAGCGTGGACTCGGGGCGCGTCTTGAGCCCCAGGGCATCGGCGATCTCGAGGTTGGTCGGGCCGTGCAGCACCTTGCCGTCGTTGAGGAGCACCAACGGCCACGGACCGTCGGCCGCGCCGACGCGGGTGACCAGCCGTTCTGCCTCGGGATCCCGCTCGAGCTCGAGCCACTGGTAGGGGACGTGGTTGCGGGCGAGGAAGATGCGGGCGTCGTGGCTCCGTTCCGACCATCGGTGACCGACGACCCGGACGCCGGCGAAGCGCGAGGCGTTGGTGGCCTCCCAGGCCGCCAGTAGGTCGTCGAGCACCGGGTACAGCCGCTCCTCCGGCGGGGACCACGGCTTCATCAGGTAGTGGTCGAGGCCGATCTCATTGATGGCCGTGATAGCGGCGTCAGTGTCCGCGTAGGCCGTGAGGAGGACGAGCTTGGCGTCGGGGGCCGGCACCCGGGCCCGGCGCAGCAGCTCGATCCCGGTCATCTCGGGCATCCGGTAGTCGGAGACGATCAGCGCGACGGGCTGGTCTCGCTTGGCCAGTTCCTCGAGCACGTCGAGCGCCTCGGCCCCCGAGCCGGCCCGCACCACTTGGTACCGCGAGGCGTAGCGCTCGCGCAGGTCCCGTGAGATCGATGCCGACACAGCCGGGTCGTCGTCGACGGAGAGGATGATCGCCCTGGCCACAGTCGATTCACCTTAGCTGGGCCGTCCGGCGAGGTTGGGGGCGATCCCGGCCGCCGGCGCGGCCCCGCGGCACCGACGACCCGAGCCGTACGCTGCGGGGAGCAGAGCAGCGCCGCACGTGGGAGGAGGTGGCCGTGTCGCGGGTGGCCACAGACGACGAGATCAGGACGTGGCGGGACGAGGGGTGGGTCCTGCTCGAAGGAATCGTCGGCACCGTCGAGATCGACGCCGCCCTCGGTGACCTCGCCCTGGTGTTCCCCACCGAGGAGGACTACCACCGGGACCCCGAGGCCGTCACCGCGCGCTGGAAGGGCCACCCCGCCGAGGAGAAGGAGCTCTTCGTCTGGCCCGACCACGGGCCTGGGTTCCGACCGGACCAGCAGCGCTGGGGTGCCACCTTCCCGTTCCCGGGCGACGGCCTCCTCAGCCGCCTCTGCGTGCACCCGTCGCTCGTCGACTTCGCCGAGCGCGCGCTCGGGAGCGCCGACATCCGCCTCTACCAGGCACAGGCGAGCGCCAAGTACTCGGGCCTCACGAACTACGAGCAACCGATGCACACGGACCGCAACCACTCCTGGCTGCCGGCTGGCACGGCGTCGCCGTGGTGGAACCTGCAGGGGTTCCTCTACCTCTCCGACGTCACCGCGTCCGACAACCCGACGCACATGGTCCCGGTGGGCGAGAGCGCCGGCTTCGAATCACCCTACGGCGTGGTCCTCCCGGGCATGGAGGGCGACGGCCTCTACGCGCACGAGCGACCGGTGCCGGGGGTGCGGGGCTCGTATCTCGCCTACCGCTCCGGCGTCTGGCACCGGGGCGTGGACTTCGCGTCACCCGGGCGAGCCCGGTTCCTCCTCGCCTTGGCGTTCAAGCACGCCGGCCAGGACTGGATCGGCTACGACACGCAGCAGTCCCGGTCGACGAACCCGGAGTGGACGGCCTTCGTCGAGGGGTCGACACCGCGCGAGCTCGCCCTCTTCGGATTCCCTCTCCCGGGTCACCCGGTCTGGGAAGACCGCCTGCTGCGCGAGACTGCGCTGCGCTACCCCGCGCTCGACCTCGGACCCTGGCAGGCGAAGACCACCTAGACGTGAACACCTTCACGTGAGCACACCGACGTGAACACACCGACGTGAACACACCGACGGAGGGCGTCCACGACGCGTCCGTCCTGGACGCCCCGGTGTGGAGTGCGCTGACCGGCGCGCACGCCCGCTTCGCCCAGATCAACGGCGCCGCGGCGCGCTACGACCCGGAGATCTCCCCGTTCGCCGCGATAGCACCGGGGTCGGGCGCGGACGGACTGACCGACTTGGCGGCGCTCGCGGAACCCGGCGCACTAGCCGTTGTCCCATTCCTCGGGGCCGACCCGCCGCCGTGGTGGACGGTGGAGCTCGACCGCTCCGGCGTGCAGATGCTCGGCACGCACCTGGCGGTCGCACCAGACCCCGACGCGGTGCCGCTCGGGCCGTCCGACGTCGACGAGATGCTGGCCCTGGTCGGCCGGACCCAACCCGGACCCTTCCTGCGGCGCACCGTCGAGCTCGGAGGCTACCTCGGGATCCGCCATCGGGGAATCCTGGTGGCGATGGCCGGCCAGCGCATCCGCCCCGCCGGCTTCACCGAGATCAGCGCGGTCTGCACCGACGATGCCCACCGAGGACGCGGGCTCGCCTCGCGCCTCGTGGGCGCCGTGGGCGCCGTGGTACGTGCGCGTGGCGAGATCCCCATCCTGCACGCGGCCGCGACGAACCACGACGCCATCCGGCTCTACGAATCCCTCGGGTTCGAGCTCCGCCGCATGGTCGACTTCCGGGTGCTCCGGGTGCCGCCGGCCTGAGGCGGCTGAGCGAAGAGCCGGGGCGAGCTACCACCCCGCCCCGGCCACGATGGAGCCGTTGAGCGGCTGGCCGTTCATGCCGCCCTCGTACTGCGCGCTGCGTAGGCGTACCCCACGCCGTTGGCCGCCACCACCCAGCAGCCGTTGCCGGTGGCGTCGGGCAGCACGCTGACCACTGGGCGATCGGGCGATCGGGCACGCAGCTGCTACTTTTCGCTCGCCGATGAACACCCGCACCAGAGCCGAACGAGGATTGGCGCGCCGACGGCTCGGGGCGGCGGGGCTGCTCGTCGCCGGGCTCAGCCTCGTGCTCACCGGCTGCTCGTCGGGATCGTCCCCTTCGGCCTCCACGAAGTCGGGCTCCACCAGGCCGCTGCCGGCCGGGACGACGCCGTCCGAAATCTCCAAGATGGTCTGCACACCACAGGCGCAGAAGGAGATCCAGCAGACCCTCGGGGTCAAGGCGACGGTCTCGAACCCGACCTGGGTAGACCACACGTACTCCTGCCGCTACCAGTACCCCGACGGCTCGTTCGCCCTCTCGGTCCACGAGCTCTCGAGCTGGCCTCAGACCCTGGCCTACTTCGACGCCATCGGTCGCCGGCAAGGCCGGGTCACGGAGATCCGGAACCTCGGCCAGGGGGCGTTCCAGACCTCGAACGGGTCGGTAGTGGTGCGCAAGGACTGGAAGGTCCTGACCGTCGACATCGCGGACCTACCCCCCGAGTTCGGCAACCCCCCGACGAGCCGGGGCGACGTGGCGGTGACCGTGGCCGATCTGATCCTGGCCTGCTGGGCCGGAGACTGATCAGCCACCGGATCGTCGGAGCCGGGTCAGCGGGAGCAGCTCAGGAGGTGACGACGCTCAGAAGGTGACGGCGCCCGAGCCGACGGACTTCGGCCAGCCGACTGCACCGGGGGAGCCACCCGGCGGGACGGTCATCACGATCCCGAGGCACATCTCGTCGGAGGAGCCGTCACCCCACGTGACGTAGCGCGGTGGAAGGTTGCGGAGCGTCGGCAGCTCTTGACGCAACGTCGGGTCATAGGTGCACGAAACCTGGATCTTGTCGCCGGGCACCACCGAAATCGGCTTCGCCAGATCGTAGGCCTTCTGGTAGTGGAAGTTGTAGTTCGGGACGTTCAGGATCGTCTTCTGGTCGGGCGTGCCTGGATTCAGCGTGATCGTCATGCCCTGTCCGAGCAGGTGCATGTGCGCCCCCACCCGCACGATGGTCCCAGCCTGGTTGACCGGCCAATTGCACGACGTGGTGCTGCCGCCCGGCGGGTCGGCCGCGTTGCGCCCGCAGACGCTCTCGATCGTGTTCACAAAGCCAACGGCACCCTGCCCGAAGCGTTGGCCGAGGTCGGCCAGTGACGCCTCCCGGTTGCACAGCGGTCCGGTGACGCCCGCGGGGCACGGGATGTCCGGCGGCGCCACCTCGAGGGCCAGGCTCAGCGGCCGCAGCGGCGTCGAGGCGGGGACGGTGTGCAGCACGAGCTTGGAGCGAACCGGCTTGTCCCCGAGCAGCAGGTTGTAGTGGATCTGCATGACGACGAGGCTGCCCGCCGGCAGCGGCTGGCCGACGCCGACGGGGAGGACGTCGAGGCCGTGCCCCGGTGCCCAGGCCGACAGCCACGGGGTCTCGCCGAGGTGAGCCAGGTCGGCGCCGGGCAGCGCCGTCTCACCGAAGCACGTCCAACCCTTCCCGCCGGGGTTGTCCGCCTTGGCCGCCGCGGCCAACGCCGGAGGCACGAGGAAGAGGATCGCGTGGTGGACTTCGATGCTGTTCGGGAAGAATTGGCTCGAGGTGATGAAGGAGTTCTTGGTGACGTGCGGGTCGAGCAGCGTGCAGTGGTAGTCGTCGGTGCCCCCGTTGGGCGGATGCGGCGTGTACGACGACTGCGACTGGAGGGTGAGAGTCGTCACCGGCGGCGAGCTCTGGGCGCCCGCGGGCGCGCCGCCCAGGAACACCGAGCCGGCGAGGACCACGAACGCGGTCAGCCGAAGCAGCAGCCCACCCCTCACGCCCAGGACTGTAGCTGGCGATCCCCGCCGGGAGCGATCGGGGCCAGGGTCGGCGACTACGAGGACACCGAGCGGGTGACGTCGAACCGGACCGGCCGGTGGTCGATCACAGTCGAAACCGAGAAACGCCAGGTCCCAGGCGTGAGGATGGCGATGTCGAGATAGTGGGCCGGGCTCACCGTGAACTGCCGTAGGCGTTCGGCGGTCCCACCGTTGTTCGATGCGGTCACGACTGGTGGGGCGGTCGGCACGACCGGCAGGATGAGGTGGAATTGGTTCGGACCCGAGGACGCGGGTGACAGGTAGACCTGCGCCTGGCCCCCCGTCGGCAGGACGACCGACGTGACGTCGGGCAGCGTCGGTAGCAGGCTCTGCCCCTTGGCCGGCGAGACCTGCTGCACCCCGACGATGGCGGCGGCGAACAGCACGACGGGCAGGGCGACGGCGAGAGCCAGACCGCGCCGGCCACGGGTGAGCCGGGGCGGATGCACCGATGCCGGGCCGCCCCGCCCGACGCGGGTGAGGCGCAGGCTGTTGGCCACGACCAACAGGCTGGAGAGGCCCATGGCGATCGCCGCCACCAGCGGGTCGAGGAGACCAGCCGCGGCCAGCGGCAATGCGGACAGGTTGTACCCCATGGCCCAGCCGAAGTTCTCGAGGATGACGGTGTAGGTGGCGGCCGCCACGCCGATGGCGGCGGGGACACCGTGCAGGTCGTTGCCCACCAGCGCCACGTCACTGGTGGTCAGCGCGATCTCCGAGCCGCTGCCGATGGCACAGCCCACATCGGCGGCGGCCAACGCCGGCGCATCGTTGACCCCGTCGCCCACCATGACCACGCCCGTCGCGCCGCGGCGCAACTCTCGCAGGGCAGCGAGCTTCTGCTCGGGGTCCAGTCCGCCACGCGCGGTGTCGACGGCCAGGGTCTCGGCCACGGCGGCCACCGCCTCCTCGCTGTCCCCGCTCAGGATGGCGGTCCGCATCCCGATCTCGCGCAGTCGCTCGACGGCGGCGGCCGCCTCGGGGCGCAGCGGCGTGGAGACGGCCAGGACGCCGACGGCCTCCTCGCCCGCCGTCACGACGACCGCCGTCTCGCCCCGGCTCCGGTATGTGGCGACCGCCTCCACCAACGCGGCGGGCAGCGGCCCGACCTCTGCGCGTTCCACGCGCACCACCCGGTCCCCCACTCGGCCCGCCACGCCCACCCCGGGGATGATCGTCACCCCGGTCGCCCGGCGCCGGGGCGGGTGGGCGGCGCGGATGGCGGACGCAATGGGGTGCTCGACGTCGGCCTCGACCGCGGCCGCGAGGTCGAGAACCTCGTCGGTGGACAGCCCGCTGGCGGGTGCTACTGCGACCACGGTGGCGATGCCCATGGTGAGCGTGCCCGTCTTGTCGAAAGCCACCGTGTCCACCCGGGCCATCCGCTCGAGGGCATCGGCGTCGCGGATGAGGATGCCGAGGGCCGACGCCCGGCCGCAGCCGACCATCATCGCCACCGGAGCGGCCAGACCCATGGCGCACGGACACGCCACCAGCAGGACGGCGATCGCGCTCAACACGGCGGTGCCGAGGTCCGAGCCGATGATCCACCAGCCCAGGAACGTGGCGGCGGCGATCGCGAGTACGGCCGGCACGAACACGGCGCTCACCCGGTCGGCCAGCCGTTCGATCGGTGCTTTGTGGCTCAGTGCGTCGTCCACGACGCGCTGCAGCCGGGCCAGCACCGACTCGGCGGCCACCGCGCGCACCTCCACCACGAGGACTCCGCCACCGTTGCGCGTGCCCCCGGTCACCTGACTCCCTGGACCGTGCTCGACCGGCAGAGGCTCCCCGGACAGCATCGACTCGTCCACCGCCGACCAGCCCGAGACCACCTCTCCGTCGAGTGGGATCGTCTCTCCGGCCAGGACCCGGATACGTGCCCCGACCGGGACGGCCTCGGGCGCCACGATCCGGTCGGGCACCTCGGCCGCGTCCCCGGAGAGGATGAGCCGCGCCGTGGGGGGGCGCAGCGCCAGGAGCGAGTGCAGCGCGCCGGCCGCCCGGGCGCGTGCGCGCATCTCGATGGCGCGGCCGGTGGCCAGTACAGCGATGATGAGGGGCGCCATGGCGCCATGGAGCCGGGCGGCGAACGCCCCGTTCCCACCGAGGTGGACGTGCCGACCCCCGAGCGCGATCGCCTCCACTGCACTCACGCCGAGCGCGGCCAGCGTGCCTAGGGAGATCAGCGTATCCATGCTTGTCGCCCCGTGGCGCAGCAGCCGGGCACTCGAGCGGAGGAACGGCCAGCCACCGACGATCTCGACGACTACCGCCAGGAGCAGGACGACCCAACCGGCCGTCGCGTCCTCGGGCGCAACGAGCGCCACCCCCAACGCGGCCAGAGCCAGCGGCCACGACGCGATGGCCCGCCACTGCCAGCCGTCGCGGTCGATCGGCTCCTGGGCGGCCACCGCGCGCTCGGGCACCGGCTCGGCCGAGTACCCGCCTGCCGCCACCACCTCGCACAGCTCGCCGGCCGACGTGGCAGCCGGATCGAAGGTGATGTAGGCGCGCTCGGTCCCGAGGTTCACCGCCGCACTCGCCACCGCCGGCACGGCGCGCAACGACCGCTGCACCCGCGTGGCGCACGAGGCGCAGTGCATGCCGCCGATGAACAACTCGGTCGTCACCAATCCGTCCCCGTTGGCGTCACCAGCGCGGTGATCGGCTGACGGGAGGGCGGTGGTCACGGCGCCGGCGGGGAGGCGCCGTCCCCGAGTGGGGACGTTCCGTACCCGAGCTCGGCGATGGCCGACTGCAACGAGTCGAGATCGGTCACCGCGTCGTCGAAGGTCACTTCGGCCCGCTCGGCACCGAGGTCCACTCGGGCCGACACGAGACCGGGCTGCTCTGCGAGCACCTCCTCGATGAGTGCGGCGCACGAGGCGCAGTGCATCCCGGTCACGTGCAATTCGACGGTCGTCATGGCTTCGAGGTGATGACCTTCCCCCCGGGGGTGATCACGTACCACCTACCCCCCAGGTTGTTGATGTCCTGACCGGTCGCCTGACCCGGTGCGGAGTCGATGACCCACAGGTACAGCGGCCACTTGTCGTAGGTGACCTGGACGGTCCCGTCCGTGCGCTTCGTGGTCCCCAGCAGCGACGGCTTGACGCCGGGTCCCGCCGGGGCCTGGCTGACCCCTGCAGGGAGGAGGAGCGGCGGCCAGGCCTGGGCGCACTGGCCGTAGCACGTCGACGTCCCCGACTGCTTGTCCGGGGCGAACACGTAGAGCGTGAAACCCCTGCCGTCGACCAGCACCGACCCGAGGCCCGGGACGGTGCCAGTGTTCACCTGGTACACGGGGATCGCGCCCGAGGTCGATGACGTGGCGGCGGTCGAGCCGGTGGTCGCCTGCGGCGAGGTGGAGTGCGCCGAGGTGGAGGTCGTCGCCGCCGGGCTCCCACCGCCCGACGAGCTGCACGCGGCAAGCGGTGCGGCAGCCACGGCCACGAGCGCAAGAGGCACCCACCGTCGTCGCACTCTGCCTCCGTTCAACGTCTTCCATTCAACGTCTTCCCACATCGGCTTACCGGCCCTGGCCCCGCCACGGTACCAGCAGCCGTCCGGGGCCTGACCTGCGCCGTCGCGTCCCGGCACCGTCAACGCTGCCACCCGCGTGCCAGCAGGGCCGAGAGGTCGCGGGCTTCCTGGCCCGGAAGGATCTCCGCTGGGAATTCCAGGTGGGCCCTGCCGTCCGGCGTGTACGCGAGGACATAACCGGCATGATTCACCTGGTAGTTGGCCCCCGGCGCGCGCACGTGCTCGGCGGACGAGAGCGGGATGCCGGTCGCCAGCTCGGCCCGGGCAATCTGCCCGGCCGGCCCGGTGAGCCCGATGAAGCTCGGGTCGAAGTGGTCGAGCCATGTCCGGATCACGCTCGGCGTGTCGCGGAGGGGGTCCGTGGTGACGAAGACGACGTGCACCCGGCCACGCTCGCCACGGGGCAGACCCTGGATTGCCGTCGCCGTGGTGTACATGTTGAGCGGGCACAGATCGGGACAGTGCGTGTACCCGAAGTACACCAGGGTCACCTGGCCTGCCGTGTCGGTGGCGATGTCGAAGGGGCTCCCCGAGGTGTCGGTCAGCATCACATCGGGTTTGGCGTACCCGTGCGGGAACACGAACGCACCAGGGTACGCGGAACTGGTCTCGGACGGCCCCCCCACCTGCCGGACAGTCGCGCTGGGGCCGCCCGGGTCCGAGCACGACGTCAGCACCACCGAGCTGAAGACGGCGCACACCAATGCCGCCACGACCACCGGGCGCCCGAACACGCGGCGGGCCGCCCTCACGACTTCCCCCGCCCCGATCCGGTGACCAGCCCGCCCGACGGCGACACGAGATACCAGTCCTTCCCGATGCCCTGTCCCCGAATGTCGCCCGGACGGCGGTCCCCGGCGAACGTGGAGAGGGGGTGGCCACCGAGGACCACCTGACTCGTCCCGCCCGCACTGGGGATCACCGACACCGGGGCGGTGACGCCCGACGGTGCCGTCGGGACACCGAAGGCCTGCAACGGCGGCCAGTCGACCAGGCACCAGCCGGCCTGGCAGGCACTCGAGCTCGCCGCGTCCTTCGTGTACGCGTAGAGCACCTGACCCCGGTCGTTCGCCACCGCCGGTCCCAGCCTCGTGGAGACCACCGTCAGGGTGGTGGGAGCCGGCGGTCCGTACCAGGAGGTGACGGCGGGGAATGCGGTGGCGGTCAACCCGGTCGGCGTCATCGCCCACCACAGGTTCCCGACCCCGTTCCCCCTCAGGGCACCGGGCGTGTCGCCGGCGAAGGTGTACAACGGACGGTTGTCCATGGTCAGCTGTCGGCCGATGCCGCTGCGCCCGATCGACCCGACGTACCCGGTGATGCCCTGGGCGATCGACACACGGCCCGTCGCGACCGCGGGCACCCAGTCATGGTGACAGTCGCCGGTGCAGGCGTCCTGGCGGGTCAGGAGGTCGTCCACGAACACGTAGAGGGTCATGCCTCGCCCGTCGGCGACGACGGCTCCGTCCCTCGTGTGGTCGATCACGACCCGGTCGACTCGATCAGAGGTGCGTGCAGCCTCGGCCGTCCCCCACGTCGCCGTGGACATTCCCACCGCCAGCACGGCCATCCCGACCGCGAGTCGCACCAATCCTCCTTGGCCCGGGAGCGTCGTCCCGACCTGGGAAGGCTCCGTCGAGACCGCTATACTACGTTGTGTCGTAGCGACTGCGTCGGCGGGCCAGTGACGCGCGGTGGCGCAAGGGAGCCGTGAGGACGATGCAAAGGAGTCGGTCGCGGCGGAACCGCACCATTGGGCAGGCGACGATCCCCGCCCTCGCATTCATGGTGGCTGCGCTCCTCGCCTCCGCGGTGCCGGTTCCGGTGTGGCCCCGCCAACCGGATACCGCGGCGGCCACGCCGGCGCCGCACAACCGAATCGGCACGCTGACGGTCGTACGCGCCTTCCTGCCCCTCCCACCCAGCCCCAACGTGGCCTCCATCTACCTGACGATCAAGAATTCGGGCTCTCGACCGGATGTGCTCGTCGCTGCCACCACGCCCGAGGCGTTGGCTTCGATGCTCATGACGGATCACTCTGACGGGTCGATGAGCATGCTCCGATATCTGATCATCCCCGCGCACGGACAGGCGTCGCTCGTCCCAGGGCACAACCATCTGATGCTCGAAGTGCCGACAACGACGATGAGCCGGGGTCGGCGCGTGCCCGTGACCCTCCGCTTCCTCCACGCGGGGGTCCTCGTGATCACGGTGCCTGTCGTACCGCTCAGTTGGATCGAACAGGGTCACCGCCCGTGAGGCCGTACCGGCCCGGGCCGGTACGGCCCCGGAGAATCCGGGCGATCGATGGCTATAGGAGAGCGAGCAGCGTGACCGGCGCCACGAAGAGTGCGGCGCTCGTGGTCAACGCGGCAACGGCGACGCGCTTGGACGTGCGCCGGCAGGCCAGGAGCCTCTCGACCCGGCGTGCAACGTCGTGGGATGCCATGTCGAACGCGCAGGCCGGCGAGACGATGCCGGCCGTGGCCATCGAGACGAGCGCAGAAAGCAACGAACCGGGATCGTGCCGGCGTAGGGCGTACTCGTCTGCCGCCATCTCGAGCAGGCCGGCCACGGAGGTGGGTGCCAAGACGGCGTAGGGGACCCAATGGAAGACCTTGCGGAGTCCGACCATGGGCACCATCACGAGGCCGTGCCGCTCCACGGCGTGCCCACGTTCGTGCGCCACGACCGCAGCCAGCTCGGAATCGCTGAGCATCGCGATCGTCCCGTCGCTGATCACGATGCGCGGACGGAGTCCGGGTATGCAGTAGGCGACGGCCCGAGGGTGCTCGAGCACCCGAGTGCCCGCAGCCGCATGGTGGTGGTTCGCGAGCAGGTCGAGCAGACGTCGGTGCCGGGCGCGGACGCGGGCTCCCCGCACGGTCACGAAAGCCAGCACGAAGGTGAGCACGATGCCGAGGTCGGCCGCCAGCGTGAGCCCGAGCGCGTCCCAGATGCCGAGTCCGACGAGGGGGTGGCCGCTCACCAAGCTCTGCCACAGCTGCGCCAGACCGCCCTTGAACCCCCTGTGGTACCGCTCGGCGGCCACCGCGAGCCCCGCGCCCATGCCGCACACGAGGGCACTGACCCCGACCGCCTGCCAGAGGGCCACCGCCGCACGGGGCGCGTGAGACCCAGCGGGCCCGGGCGAGCCTGGTGCTGACCGGCCACACCAGAAGGACGCACCACAGCGCCAGTGCGCCCGCCCAGGCGTACAGGTTCACCGGGATCCCCTCGGGGGCCGGGCAACCTCGTCGAGCGCCTTGCGCAGGATCTGTGCCTCCTCGGGCGCCACCGTCTCCGCGAACCGCACGAGCACGGCATCACGGTCGCTGGCCTCACCGAGCGAGTCGAGCATCAGTGCGGCCATGTACGACTCTCGGCTTCCGGCCGCCGAGAAGACGTGGACCTTGCCTTCTGAACGACGTGTCACGAGCTTCTTCCGGCGCAGGCGTTCGAGGATGGTCAGCACCGTGGTGTAGGCACGGTCCGGGAATTGGTCCGCCACCTGCCTCCCGGTCAGCGGAGTTTCCATGGAGTCCCACAGGATGTCCATGACCTTCCGCTCCAACTCGCCCAGCCGATTCATCGTTCGGTCACCTCGTGGTGGACACTAGATCACGTCCAGTCGGGATCAGATCATGAGGAGGAGCATGAGCCCCATGGCGACGCACATCACCACATGGGACGCGTCGACGAGAGCGGGGGCTGCGACGGCCGCGTCGGCGCCACCGGACACGGGACCGTGCTCGCCCGGCCGGCCATCGTCAACGGGGACGGGGACGGGGACCCTCGCCGGGCTGTGGGTCCCGAAGTGGGTCGCGCCCTTGTTGGGTGAGGCGATCGTGAAGATGGCAGAGCCAAAGAGGACGAAGGCCACGACGAAGGCCAGTGCCGGGTCCATCCGATGTCCGCCGGCCGACATCGACATGGACATCGCCCCTACCGAGGAACCCATCGGGAACCAGTACATGAGGAGCATGGCGAAGCTCATCACGGCGTGAATGGCGGTGTGGGGTATGTGGAGGCCGAAGTGCTGGATCGACTGCACCGCCTCGACCACGAACCACACCAACAGGGCGATGAAGATGAGCTCCCACAGCCAGCTGGGCCCAAAGGCCCAGGCGGGCACGAACATGCCGGCCATGGCCAGACCCATGGCCACGTGCGAGATCTCCACGTCCCGACCAGCCGAGCGACGGGCGGTGGTCGAGGTGATCAGGAGAACGAAGCAGTACGCGGCCACCGCGAACATGAGAACGCCGAAGAGGTAGTACAGCCAGGAAGGCACTCCAACCATCGTCTCAGACCTCCTTCGGTTCGTTGTCGTCGACGGCCACGGCAGCCCGGTGGCCCACAACCGTCACTGCGGTCGACAGTGGCCAGTATGTGAGGATCAAGAGCATGACCACCGGTCCCGAGTTGGGGTCGGTCGCCCCCCCGGCCAGGATGCCGCCCACGTTCTCGATTCCCACCCAGACGAAGGCGAACGTCACGAGCGCAATGGCCAGGATCACCTGCGTCACCTTGGGGTGTAGATAGACGCTGGCTGCAACCACGACGCAGAACACGGCGAAGAGCACCGCCACCTTCGTCCCGTTGTGCAACAGTACGTTCGCGGTCCACTTGTCGAGCTTGGCGAGCCAGCCGGGCTCTCCGCCGTTGTTCAGGTTGGCCACGAAATCGTGCAGGAACTGTGGTGAACGGCCATTGCCCACCACGGTGAGCAGGCCGAGCAGGAGCCACACCACCAGCCATACGACTTTGGCCGCGCCCGCTCCGATGGTCCGCGCCGCCACAAACGGCGTGTTGGGACCTTCAGAGGGCCACAGCAGCACGGCGAGTAGCGCGTAGAACAGCACGGCACCCGGCCCGCCACCGAACGGCGTGGCGGCGCCGTTTAACAGGCCGCCGAGGGACTCCCCGAACCACCACACGCCCAGCGCCCACGCGATGGACAGTACGAGCGCGGGCTTCACGGTTCGCCGCCAGGCGATGCCGAAGGCGATGAGGAACTGGATGCCGGCGAACAGGGTGTTGGTGAAGACGGCCTGGTGGTCGACCACCGAGGCGTTCCAGGTGATGGTGTGGGCGATCCACGTGGGGTTGCCCGACGCCAAGCCGTTGAGCATTCCACTGAACCCGCTCTTGCCGGCCGTGAAGAAGAACGGTTGGAGTTGGAGCGCCGCGTCCATGAGCCACACCGTGGCGAGGAGCAACCGGAAGGTCTGCTGGAGGTCCCGGTCCCCTCGACGAACAGTCGTCGCCGGGGACCGCTCCACGTCGACCTGGGCATCCACCTCCTCAGTGATCGCCATATCCCCACCTCTCTTCTGGACGAACCGGACTGTAGCCACCCCCTCGGTGCTGGCACCTCGGTCGGGTGGTCTCGCCCGAGATCGCGATCGGATTCAGTACTACACTAAGTAGTAGCGAGACGCAACTCTCGGCGGGCGCCGCGCGGCACCGAACCCGGTCGCCGTTTGCGTCGTCCGTTCGCCTGAAGCAAGGACTCGCGCGAGAGGAGAGCAGAAGATGACCGAGTACACCGCTGGAACCGTGCTCACGTGCACCCATGAACACTGCAACTGTCGGGTCGTGATCGTCGACGAGTGCCACTGCGAGGGAGTGACCAAGGACTCCACGTACCTGTGCGCGTGTGGTGCGCCGCTCGTCGAGGCACCACGCGGCGAGTCGCAGTCCTGATCCATGGGACCGGCACTCGACGCGGGTTGAGGACGGGAATGACGATGGGCTTGACGGGAGGCAGATGGGAGGGTCGCCGGTTGTGATCACCACCGGCGGCGCGACCGTCGCACCGGCATCACCCGTGGAGATGACCTTGCTCGTCGACGGCATGACCTGTGGTGCGTGCGCTGCACGCATCGAACGACGCCTCAACCAAATGGACCGGGTGAACGCGTCGGTAAGCTACGCGACCGAGTCAGCCTTCGTGGGTCTCGAGTCCCACGAGCAGGTTGCCGAGGTGATCTCCGAGATCGAATCCCTCGGGTACCGGGCTGCCATCGCACCGTCCCCTGGATCAGCCGTCGAAGACGCCGGCGGTGCCGCCGATGCCGCGGTCCGAAGCCTGGGGAGGCGCCTGGTCGTCGCCGGTCTCCTGCTCATGCCGCTGTGCGACATGTCCCTGCTGTTCTGGCTCCTCCCCGTCGCCCGATTCCCCGGCTGGCAGTGGCTGCTCACCTTGGTGGCGGCCCCGGTCGTGACCTGGTGTGCCTGGCCCTTCTACCGGGGAGCGGTGCGGCACCTCCGGCACGGCACGTTCTCCATGGACACCCTGGTGTCCATCGGGATCGTTGTGTCGACGGGATGGTCGCTGCACTCGATGTTCTGGGCGCGCACGGCCGTCGAGCGCCACACGCTCGTGTACTCGCTGACGCACCACGTCGGCGGTGCGATCTACATCGATGTCGCCGCTGGAGTGACGACCTTCCTTCTCGCGGGCCGCTTCTTCGAAGCGTGGACCAAGCGCCGGACCCGGACCTGGCTCACGTCGCTCGCGGGGGTCGGTGCTGCGTGGGCGGCGGTCCTCGACCAGGAGGGAACGGAGCACCGCGTCCCGGCCGACACCCTGGCCGTCGGCCAGGAGTTCGTCGTGCGCCCCGGCGACACGGTGGCGACGGACGGCGCGGTCGTGAGCGGGGCCGCGTCGCTGGATCGGAGCGCGATGACGGGCGAGTCCCTGCCGGTCGAGGTCGGTCAAGGGGACCGCGTGCTCGGCGGAACGCTGTCGGTGGACGGAAGGCTGGTCGTACGAGCGGAGAAGGTCGGAAAGGACACGCAGCTCTCGCAGATGGTGCTGTTGGTGGAGAGAGCACAGAGCGAGAAGGCCGCCGTCCAGCGCCTGGCCGACCGGATCGCTTCTGTCTTCGTGCCGGCCGTGCTCTTGATATCGCTCGGGACGTTCTGTGGCTGGCTCCTGAGTGGCGCACCGGCGAGCTTCGCAGGCAACGCCGCGCTCTCGGTCCTCATCATCGCCTGCCCGTGTGCTCTCGGGTTGGCCACACCCATGGCCCTGCTCGTGGCCTCGGGGCGAGGGGCGCAGCTCGGCATCTTCTTCAAGGGGTACCAGGGGATCGAGGCATCGCGTCAGGTGGACACCGTGATCCTCGACAAGACCGGGACCGTGACCGCCGGAACCATGCATGTGGCGGGGATCGCCACCGCACCAGGAGTGACACGCCACGAGCTGCTCAGTTGGGCCGGAGCAGTCGAACATGCATCGGAGCACCTCGTGGCGCGCGCCGTCGCTGCTGCGGCGCTCCACGAAGTCACCGTCCTCGAACACTGCGAGGACTTCTCCGCTCTACCGGGACTCGGCGCTCGAGGTCGCGTGGGGGGACACGACGTCGTGGTCGGGCGGCCGAGCCTGTGGCCAGCATCGAGCCTCGACCCGAACCTCGCCCACGCAGGGTCCGTGTGGGAAGCGGACGGTCGCACCGTGGTCCTCGTCGAGCGTGATCGGCACATCGTGGGTGCGATCGCGGTCTCCGACGTGATCCGGCCCACTGCCCGCGACGCCGTGTCCGGTCTCAAGGACCTCGGGCTGGACTGCGTGTTGCTCACCGGGGACAACCGGGTGGTCGCAGAGTCGGTCGCCGCCGCCATCGGCGTGGAGGACGTCGTCTCGGAGGCGCTTCCCTCCGACAAGGTGGACCTCATCCGGCGCCTGCAGGCGGACGGCCACGCGGTCGCCATGGTCGGTGACGGCATCAACGACGCTCCCGCCATCGCGTCCGCCGACCTGGGACTGGCAGTCGGGTCGGGCACCTACGTCGCCCGGAACGCCGCCGACCTGATCATCGTGCGCGACGACCTTCGCCTGCTCCCGGTCGCCGTGGACCTGGCTCGGCGGACCCTGCGGACCATTCGTGGCAACCTCGTGTGGGCCTTCGCCTACAACGTGGCCGCAATCCCATTGGCGGCGCTCGGGTTCCTCAATCCGCTGGTCTCGGGCGCGGCCATGGCCATGTCCTCCGCATTCGTCGTGTGGAACAGTGCCCGCATCGGGCGTCACACCCACGCTCCGGCCACCCTTCCCACCACTGCGACCGGACACCCGGTCGGTGATGAGGTGGGGGCTCCGAGCCGGACCCGGCCGGCGTGACCTCGGCGTGATCTCGGCGTGACCTACGGAACGACGACGGCCGCCTCATCGGGCACCTCACCCGCCGGCGCGTCGGGCTGACCGAGCCGGCTGCCCTCGATGTCGAGATCCGGGACGACCGGTGCCAGCCAGCGCGGCAACCACCAGGCTCGACGACCGAAGAGGGCCATCGCCGCCGGGACGATCGTCATCCGCACCACGAATGCGTCGATGAGGACCCCGACGGCCAGGCAGAAGCCGAGAGACTTGGTGATTGGGTCGGACGTGAAGATGAAGCTGGCGAACACCGAGATCATGATGACGGCGGCCGAGGCCACCACCTTGGCGCTGCCGCTGTACCCGTTGACGACGGCGTCCCGGGCGCCGGTGCCGTGCCCGAATTCCTCGCGCATGCGTGACACCAAGAACACCTCGTAGTCCATGGCCAAGCCGAAGAGGATGCCGATGAGGAGGATGGGGAGGAAGCTCAGGATCGGTCCGGCGCGTGCCACCGCGAACACCCCGATGAAGTGCCCCTGCTCGAACACGTAGGTCACTGCGCCGAGTGCCGCCAGCACGCTCAGCACGTAACCCAGCACCGCCTTGATCGGCACCAGGAGGGACCGGAACACGATCAGCAGCAAGAAGACGCACAGCGCGACGATGACGGCCAGATACACAGGGAGGGCGGCCGAGAGCTTGTTCGACACGTCAATGTTGAGAGCGGTCTGACCGGTGACGTAGGTCTCCAGCCCGTAGCGAGTCTCCCCTTCGATGGCGATCTGGCGGATGTGGGCGATGAGCTCCGCCGTCCTCGGGTCGTTCGGTCCGGTGGTCGGGACGACCGGGACGATGGCCAGGTCGTGCGAGGGGTTCAAGATTGGCGAGCCGATCGAGGCCACCCCGGGAGGATGGTGGGCCGACACCTGCTCGTAGTAGGCGGTGAAGGCTCGCACCTGCTCCTTCGTCGGCCCGCCCGGCGCGTACACGACGACCAGCAGCGGCCCGTTCGCCCCGGGGCCGAAACCCTCCGAGATCAGGTCGTAGGCGCGCCGCGTGGTCTCGCTCCTCGGTTGCGAGCCGGCGTCGGGGAGCCCGAGTCGGAGGTGCAGCGCCGGGGAAGCGACCAGCAGCAGCAGCGCCACACCGCCCACCACCACCACCACCGGGTAGCGGATGAGACCTGACACGTAGCGGCGGGATGCCGATCGGTGTCCGGGGCTGCTCGCAGCGGCGATGCGCCGGCGGACGAACGGACTGGCGATCATGCGGGTACCGGACAGGGACAGCAGTGCCGGAACCAAAGTGACAGCGGCAGCCACCGCGACGACCACGGCTCCGGCGGCAGCCAGGCCCATCACGGTCAGGAACGGGATCTGGACGACGGCGAGAGCAGCCAGCGCGATGAGCACGGTCGCGCCGGCGAAGCACACCGCCGTCCCCGACGTCGCGGTGGCCAGCGCCGCGGCGTCATGAGGATCCAAGCCTTCGATGAGCTGCTGGCGGTACCGGTTCATGACGAACAGCGAGTAGTCGATCCCGACGGCGAGCCCGATCATGACGGCCAGGATCGACGTCGTGTTCGTCTCGCTGATCACCGCGGTCGACGCGAGAATGGCAAGGTCGGTCAGCGCGACACCGGCCAGCGCCGTGATCAGCGGGAGCAGGGCGGCCAGGAACGAGCCGAAGCCGATCAACAGGACCAGGAACGCGATGAGGATGCCGATGACCTCGGTGTCGCTCACAGTCGAAGCCTGGACCACCTGCCCGCCGTAGTTCACGCTGATGCCCGCGGCCTCGGCGGGCCCGCCCGAATCCAGCAACGCGTTCCGCGCTTCGGCGGTGATGTCGGACACGGGGACCGGATAGGCGACTGTCGAGAGCGCGATGCGGCCGTCGCGCGACACCATGCCGGTCTGGTACGGATCGGTCACCGCAAAGACCTGCGGATCCTTGCCGATGCCCGCCAGGGTCTCCTCGACGCCCTGGTGGGCCCCCGGTGTGGTGAGGGTTCGCGGCGCGGGCACGGAGAAGACGACCTGCGCCTGGGCGCCCCCCGCCCCGGGGAACTCCTTGTTCAACAGGTCCAATGCCTGCTGGGCCTGGGTCCCCGGGATGCTGATGGCGTTCGTCGTGGGCTGCTTCACCGCCACCGCCAGCACGGCCGTCCCGGCGATGGCCACGACCCACATCGAGATCACCCACCACCGGCGGCGGAAACACCACCCGCCGAGCCGATAGAGAAACGAACCCATGCGCGACACCTACCCCATGAACCCGAAGCGTTGGTTCGCCAACTCTATGACGCCCACGTCAGGAATTGGTGAAACGGGGTACTCTGCGGGCATGTCACCGACCGCTTCGGGCGGCGCCGGGTTCGACCCGGAATCCGTTCACGCCAAGTACCTGGCCGAGCGCGACCGGCGCCTGGTCCCCGGACGCACCGACGTCTACGACCTCCGAGCCGATGCGCACCTTGCGCGCTACCGCGACGACCCCTTCACGCCCTACACAGAGCGCGACCCGGTCGTCGAAGACGTCGACGCCGTGATCCTCGGCGGGGGCATCGCCGGGATCCTGGCCGCCGTGCAGCTCCGAAAGGCGGGCGTCGAGAGGATCCGGATCGTCGACCAGGCCGGCGGCATCGGCGGCACCTGGTACTGGAACCAGTACCCGGGCGTGATGTGCGACATCGAGTCGTACATCTACCTCCCGATGCTCGAGGAGCTCGAGTACATCCCGTCCCGGAAGTACGCCTACGGCGAGGAGATTCGCGAGTACCTCGAGCGGATCGGCGACCGCTACGACCTTGTGGGCGACGCGCTCTTCCACACCGACGTCACCCACGCCGAGTGGGACGCTGACGCGGCCCGCTGGCGGGTCACCACCGACCGGGGCGACGAGCTCTCCGCCCGCTACTACGTGCTCGCCGCCGGGATCCTCAACCTCCTGCGGATCCCCGCCATCCCGGGCATCGAGGAGTTCGCCGGCCCCTCCTTCCACACAGCGCGTTGGGACTACTCGGTCACCGGCGGCGCGGCCCACGAGCCGCTGGACGAGCTCGGCGGCAAGCGGGTCGCCCTGCTGGGCACCGGGGCGACCGGCATCCAGGTCCTCCAACCGCTGGCGCAGACGGCCGAGCACGTCTACGTCTTCCAGCGCACGCCGTCGGCCATCGGCGAGCGGGGCAACCGGCCCACCGACCCCGGTTTCGCCGAGGGCCTCGAGCCTGGCTGGCAGCGGGCCCGTATGGACAACTTCCAGGCCATCATGTTGGGCCGCCGCGTCGACGTCGACCTGGTCGACGACGGTTGGACGCACCACTACGCCGTCGTGCAGCACCCGCCGCGACGCGAGGGCATGACGCGTGAGGACTTCATCCGCGGCGCCGAGGAGCTCGACTACTCGATCATGGAGTGGCACCGCAACCGGGTAACCGAGCTGGTGAAGGACCCCGACACCGCCGAGAAGCTCAAGCCCTACTACCGCTACCTATGTAAGCGGCCCTGCTTCCACGACGAGTACTTGCAGGCCTTCAATCACCCCAATGTGACCCTGGTGGACTGCCCGGCCGGGGTCGAGCGCATCAACGAGAAGGGCCTCGTCGTCGATGGGGAGCAGTACGACGTCGAGCTCATCGTCTTCGGCACGGGCTTCGAGCCCGAGCGAACGCCCGTCTTCCGCCGCGTCGGTCACGACGTCGTGGGCCGCAACGGCATCAGCCTGGCCAAGAAGTGGGCCGACGGGGCACAGACCCTCTTCGGGATGATGACTCGGGGCTTCCCCAACATGTTCATCATGCCCGCACCCACCCCCCAGGCGGTGGTGACGGTCAACTACACGCAGCTGGCCGAGGCCGGCGCCGCGCTCGTGGGCGGGGCGGTGCGCCTGATCGACGCCCAGGAGGCCGTGTTCGAAGTGAGCGAAGAGGCCGAAGCAAGGTGGACCAAGCAGATCGTCGACGCCTTCCGGGATGCCAGCGCCCTGATGGCCGGCTGCACGCCGTCGCGTGTGAACAATGAGGGCCACCCCGAATTGATGAACCCCCGCGACGGGAACTACGGCGGCGGACAGGGCGACTTCTTCGCCTACCGCGACCTGCTCGAGGGCTGGATCGCGGACGGAGGCTGCGAAGGTTTGGAGCTCGAGGTCCGCTCCCCCACGCCGTGAGCACACGGCAACGGGTGGCCGTCGTGACCGGCGGCGGGGGCGGAATCGGCCGGGCCATCGCCGAGGAGCTCGGCCGGGGCGGCTGGTTCGTGGTGACCGTCGACCCCCTCGTGAGCGTCGACGGCACCGAGCGGGTCCCGGCTTCCGAGGAGACGACGGCAGGTCGTATCGTGGCAGCCGGCGGCTCCGCCCGCGCCTCGGCGGCCTCGGTCACCGACGGCGCCGCACTCCGCCGGCTGTTCGGGGAGCTGGCAGACGAGCACGGCGGAGTCGACGCCGTGGTCAACGTCGCCGGCATCACCCGCCAGTCCTACTTCGCCTCGGGCAGCGAAGAGGACTGGTTGGCCCTTCTCGCGGTGCACCTCGGGGGCTACCTGAACGTGCTCGACGCCGCCCTGCCACTGATGGCGGCGGCCCGGTACGGCCGCATCCTGGGCGTCACCTCAGGATCGGGCTGGAGGGCCGCCGACGCAGGTGGGTACAGCCACGCCAAGCGCGTGGTGGCTGCACTGACCTGGCAGCTCGGCCGGCTGATGCCTCCCGGCGTCACGATCAACGCGATCTCGCCCATCGCCTACACCCGCATGGTGGTCGCCGCTCTCGAGCGCGCCCGCGCTGCGGGCAAGCCCGGCGGTGGCGGCGGGCTCTCGCTCAGCTCGACCATGCCGGGGCCCGAGGACCTCGGACCCCTGGGCGCGCACCTCGTCGGCGACGGCGCCGGGTGGTGCAACGGCCAGGTGCTCTTCGCCGCCGGCTCCGAGGTGGCGGTCGTGGATCAGCCACGCCTCCTCGAGGTGGTCCGCACCGACGAGGTCGACTCCCTCGCCGGCGTGCTCGAGGCCGTGGTCCCCCGCGCCTTCGCCTTGGCAGAGTCCGCGCAAGCAACCAACGGCGGGGCCAATCCCCGGTTCGGCCCGATCTTCCGCGATCCGACGCCGGCGGACCTCACGCCGGCACAAGTGCGGTCATGTGCGGTCGTCACCGACCGGCCTGGGCTGGTGGCGTCACTCAACGCATCGCTCGGGGCGCGTGCGATCACCTGCCACCCGGTCGAGCCGGTGCGCGGGTTCGACGCGGCCGCGGCAGTGCTGCGCGCGCTCGTCGAGGACGCCGGACCGCTCGACGCCGTGGTCGTGGCGCCCTCGGGTGACCGATCCCCGGCCTCTGGGGCGGCGGCGTGGGAGCAGGTGCTGGCCGACCACCGGGGGATCACCGACCACCTGCACACCGACGCCGGGTGGGCCCGGGCCACCGGTGTCTACGCCGCGACGGCCGACCGGCCCGTGCGCCTGGTCACCCTCACCGACGCCGTCACGCCCGCCGGCCGCAGCCGGGCCCAGGGCGCGGCGCAGCTGGCGCGAGCAGCGGCGAGCGCCACCGCCGGTCGTGTCACGGCCTTCGCCGCCGGGATCGAGGCACCCGAGGAGGGCGCGGCCCGACCCGCAGGCGAGCTCGTCGCCCACCTCCTCTCACATCCGGAAGCGGCGGCCCTCGCCGGGGCCGAGCTGGTCGTGGGCGGGGGCTGGATCGGCCTGCGAAGTCACCCGCGACCTGTCGGCACGCTCACCTACGGCGGCCCGGACGTGCCGGCATGGATCGACGGCGCGCTGGGGGAGATCGCGGGCGCCTACGGCGCCGCACCACACCGGGAGGCCCGATGACCGCTCGCCCCGCCCGTGTGATCGATGCGCACGTGCACATCTGGGACCCGGCGCGCACCGACTGGTATCCATACCTGGCGCACCCGCCACGGCAGGGCGCCGGTGACACGTCCCGGATGTACCGCCGATTCGACGTCGGTACTTACCGGGCCGAGTCGGCCGGCTGGAACGTGGAGAGGTTCGTCAACGTGGCCGCGGCCACTGGCCGGCACTCGGTCGAGGAGACCATCGAGCTCGACCGCACGGCGGCCGCGCACGGCGGCCCCGACGCCATCGTGGGCGGCTTGCCGCCGACGGACACGGATGCCGAGGCGACCGAGCTCCTGGACCGTCAGATGGCCGCGCCCCGCTTCCGCGGGGTGCGCCAGATGGGCGGCCTCGACCTGCCCCTCCCCGGAGCCGTGGTGCTGCGGGCACTCGAGGAGCGGAACCTGGTGTTCGAGCTGATGGCCCATGCCCCCCGGCTCACCGAGGCCGCAGCGCACCTCGAGGGCTTCGGCGACCTGATCGTCGTGGTGGAGCACACCGGGTGGCCCCGCTCAGGCTCCGACGACGAGCGGTCCCTCTGGCGTCGCGGGATCGACGTGTTGGCCGGGCTCGGCGACAACATCGTGTGCAAGCTGTCAGGCCTGGCCATGCCCCTCGGCTCCATGAGCACCGACGCCTTCGCTCCCTGGCTGGAGCACGCCATCGAGACGTTCGGTGCGGATCGCTGCATGTTCGCCAGCAACTTCCCCGTCGACGCCGTGCACGGCAGCTTCGACGACCTCTACGGCGTCTTCGACGCCGTCACCGCCGGACTCGACGGCGCCTCGCGTGAGGCGTTGTTCGCGGGGACGGCGGCCCGCGTCTACGGCCTCTGAACCTGACCGTGAACCCCGCTGCGGCCATTGTCAGGAAGGTCTCGGTGCCGTCGGCCACAGCAGCGCGGCTGGCGGCGTCGGTGTCGGTCGCCGTCGTGGTCGTGCTGTCGGCGACGGTCCTGGTCCCCGGGGCGCCGGGGGCTGCGGCCGCAGCAGGCCCGGCACCGACCAAGCCGCTCGTCGGCGCCTACTACTTCTTGTGGAACCCGGAGAACCTGGCCAGCGGCACGCTGCGCGCCCATCTCGACCCACCGCAACAGCCCGCCGCCCCGACGGTCGACTCCAGCAAGCCGCGCACCGCCGCACGGGACATCGCCGAGGCACACCGGGCCGGGATCGACTTCTTCGCCATGGACTGGTGGCCCTACGACCCCGGCTCCTCGCCCATGGACTACCGCGGCGCGGATGCCAACATGCAGAGCTTCCTCGCGGCACCCGACCTGCGGTCCATGAAGTTCGCCATGTTCTACGAGACCTGGAACCTCGGCTACGACGGCGCCACCGAGTCGACTCCTGTGGACTTCCAGATGGAGCTGCACTTCGACGCCGACATGATCACGTTCGCCCGTGACTACTTCGGCAACCCCTCCTACCTGCGCGTGGACGGCCGACCCGTCGTCTTCCTCTACCTGACCCGCACGCTCACCGGGGACGTGGCGGGCATGATCCGGGGCGCCCGCGAGGTCCTGGCGGCCCGGGGCGTCCACCCGTACTTCATCGCCGACGAGGCGTACTGGCGGGTGACGCCGGAGGAGTCCGTGTCCGGCGGGCCGCTCCTCACCACCACGCCCCAGGTGCAGCGCATCGAGCAGTTCGACGCCATCACCTCCTACTCCCTCTACTACAGCGACCCGGTCCATCCCGCACTCGGGCCGACCGCGGACTCGGTCGGGTACCCCGGGACGACCAAGATCGCCGGCGACCAGAAGCTCCTACTGGCCGAGTACCGGAATGCCACCGGCGACCGGGTGCCCGTCGTCCCCGACGTGTCGCCCGGCTTCAACGACCGCGGGTTCCGGCTCGCCACGAACCACCCGGCCCAACCCCGGCAGTGGACGCCCCGAGCGGGACCGGCGTCCACCCTCGACCACTTCTTCCGCTGCGTCGCCGTCCCCGAGGTCGATCCGGGGCTCCCGATGGTGATGGTCACGTCCTGGGACGAGTGGAACGAGGACACCGCCGTCAAGCCCATCGCCGGGGTCCCCACGCGCCGGGACGACAGCCCGAGCGGCCAGGCCTACACCCAGGGATACGAGTACGGCGGCGAGGGCCAACAGTCGGTCGCGGTGCTCCGGCGCGACGTGGGGCTGCTCGACACCCTGTGGTCCGGGCCCCACGGCACAGCGGGCCGCCGCGCGGCTGCACAGGTGGCCGCCGGCTGCTGAGCTGCCCCGGCCGTCGTGAGCACGGCCCGGCGCCAGCCCTCAGGCGACCCAGTCGAAGACGACGTGCGCCGAGTCGACGCCGCGCACGAAGGCATTCGCCACCCAGACCGGCTCGGAACCCCCGGCGATGCGCCACCCCGACGTGCGGCGCAGCAACTCCTCGAAGAACACCTTGATCTCCAACCGGGCCAGCGACGCCCCGAGGCAGAAGTGGGTCCCGAACCCGAAGGCGATGTGGTTGTTCGGGTCGCGCGTGACGTCGAAGCGCTCGGGGTCCTCGAAGTGGGCCTCGTCGCGGTTGGCCGAGCAGTACATGAGCACGACCTGGTTGCCGGCCGGGATGGTGACCCCGCCCACCTCGGCGTCGGTCCGGGCGACCCGGCACATGTTGTGCACGGGCGTGACGTAGCGGATGCACTCCTCGACGGCCAGGACGAGGTCGGCACCGTTGCGGAGCTTCTCGAACTCGCCCGGGTGGTCGAACAGGTTGAGGATCGTGTGGGCGATCACGGTGCGCGTGGTCTCAGCACCACCGTCGAGCAGGAGCAACGAGTCGGCGATGACCGCGCCATCACCCATGGGGCAGCCGTCGATCTCCGCCGTGGTGTAGTGGCTCAGGATGTCGTCGCCCGGCTCGGCCCGCTTGGCGTGGTAGGTCTCGAGGCACGCCCCGGCGAACTCCATGGCGGCGGCCATCCCATCGTCGTTCATGTACTGCGGGCCGCCACCCATGGCGATCGTCATCTCGGACCAGCGTTTGAGGTCGGGCCACTCCTCCTCGTCGAATCCCAGCAGCCGGCCGATCATCATGGCGGGCAGCGGAGCCGCCATCTGGTTCACGATCTCGACCGTCCCGTTGGAGGCCTGTGCGTCCCGGGCGCCGTCGAGGATGCGGGTCACCTTGGCCCGGATGTCGTCCTCCCACGCCGAGGCGGCCCGCGGGGTGAACCGGCGTGCCACCAGCTGGCGGCGCTTGGAGTGGACCGGGTCATCCAGGCCGATGATGGCCGGGTCGGCCGGGATGTTCGGCCGGTACCCACCCTTCTCCGTGTCCGAGGAGATGAAGGTCTCCTTGTCCTTCTCAATCCGGACAACGTCGTCGTAGCGGGCGATGCCCCACAGCTCGTTGACTTCGTCCCAGTACACCGGCTCGTTGGCGCGCATCCAGGCGTACGTCGGGTACGGGTCGCCCGCGTAGAGACCCGGCGACACCAGGTCGATGGCCAACTTCTCCATGCCCGTCCTCCCATCACTCCATCGGTGTCCGCCACGGGGACGCGGCGGACCTGCTCCACGCTGTCGCATCGGCACCGGTGCGTGCCAGCCCGCCGCTCAGCTTGTGCGGGCACCGCCGTCGAGCTGGAGGGTCTGGCCCGTCATGAAGCCGGACTCCTCCGAGGACAGGTAGACGACGACGGCCCCGACGTCCGCCGGCGTGCCGATCCGCTTGACGGGGATGGCGCGGGTCATCCGCTCGGTCAGCTCCCCGAAGCCCTGGTCCCGCTCGATCAGGCCCAACGCAACCGAGTTGACCGTGATGCCGCTCGGAGCCTCCTCGAGCGCCAGGCTCCGGGCGAACGAGGTGCCGGCTCCCTTGCTCGCCCCGTAGATCGAGGTCCCGATGTCGACGCCCATGTACGCCCCGCTCGAGATCGTGATGATGCGCCCCCACCCCCGGGTGCGCATGTGCGGGAGGACGGCGTGGGCCAGGTTGAGGGGCCCGTAGGCGTTCACGCGGAAGTAGGCGTCAAAGTGCGCCGGGTCCTCGTCGCGGAACTTCGTGAGCCCCATGACCCCCTCGGGGATCCCCGCGTTGTTGACCAGGATGTCCACCCCGCCCAACTCCCCGGCGACGGCCGCCACGCCGGCCGTGCACGCCTCGCAGTCGCCGACATCGAACGGCACCGCCATGGAGCGCCCGCCGGCCTCGGCCACCTCCGCGGCCACCGCCCCGGCGCGCTCGGCAACGAGGTCGTTCACCGCGACGGCCGCGCCCTGCGAGGCGAGCCGGCGGGCGATGCCTCGTCCGATGTTCTGCCCCGCCCCGGTCACCAGAGCGACCTTCCCGGTCAGCTCGAACATCTCTCAGCCCCGGACCCGGGCCGACTTCGGGTCGTAGAACGCCCCCGTCCGGATCTCGACTGGTGCGACGGCGTCGCCCACCGTCACCTCCCAGGCGCCCTGGCCCAGGTCGCCGCCGGCGACGGGACCTCGGTCCGGTCGCCAGACGTAGGCGAGTCCGACGGCCGCCCCACACGTGGCCGACCACGCCGCCGAGGTCACCTGGCCGGCCGGCTCGCCGTCGTGGAGGACGAGCTCGCCGCCCCACAGCATGGCATCGGGGTCACCGACCCGGAAGGACACGAGTCGCCGGCGAGGCCCGGCTTCGATAGCCGACTCGAGCGCGGACCGGCCTACGAAGTCGATCGGCGTCGTGAGCTTGCAGGTGAAGCGGAGGCCGGCCTCGAGCGGGGTGTGGTCCGGGGTCAGGTCGGTGCCGAAGGCCCGGTACCCCTTGTCGAGGCGGAGACTGTTGATGGCGTAGTACCCGGCGTTGGCCAGGCCGAGGTCGGTGCCGGCCGCCAGGAGGTCCTCGTAGACACCCACGGCGAACTCGGTCGGGACGTAGAGCTCCCAGCCGAGTTCGCCCACGTAGGTGATGCGCGTGGCCCGCACGGTGGCGTAGCCGAGGGCGATCTCCCGGCTGGTCGAGAACGGGAAGGCCACGTCGGAGAGATCAGACGAGCCGAGCCGGCCGAGCAGCCGGCGCGACGCGGGCCCCATCACGCCGAGCACGGCGTACGCCGAGGAGACGTCGACCACGCTGGCGTCCTCACCGGCGCGGAGGTGCCGCTCGATCCATGCCGTGTCGCGCACCGGCGACGCCGCGCTGGTCACCAGGAGGTACCGGTCTGCCGCGAGGCGCGTCACGGTCACGTCGGCCTCGTACCCGGCGCGCTCGTTGAGCATCCCCGTGTAGACCGCCCGGCCCGGCTCGACGGCGACGTCGGCCGTGCAGAGTCGCTGGAGCACCGTCTCGGCGTCACGGCCCACCACGAGCAGCTTGCCGAAGGACGTCTCGTCGAACACGGCCACACGCTCCCGGGTGGCCGTCTGCTCGGCGGCCGACCAGGCGAGCCACTCGGGCCGTTCCCAGGTGTAGCCGAGCACCGGCGCCACTCCCAGCGGGGCGAAGACGTTCGGCCGTTCCCATCCCATCTTCGACCCGAAGACCGCGCCCTTGCCCCCGAGGAGGTGGTGAAGAGGTGACCGCCGGAACGGGCGGGCCGTGGCCAGCTCACGGTTGGGCCACGGCACGGCGTAGTGGAGGCCGAGCACCTCCCCCACCCGGTCCCGGAGCCACCGGTTGTTGGCGTTGAACGGAGCGAAACGGCGGATGTCGACGGCGACGAGGTCGCCCGTCGGCTCACCCTCGACGATCCACTCGGCCAGGGCCCGACCGGCGCCCCCACCCGACGCGATCCCGACCGAGTTGAACCCGGCCCCGACGAAGAAGCCCCGGAGCCCCGGTGCCTCCCCGAGCACGAACTGGTTGTCGGGCGTGAAGCTCTCCGGGCCGTTGTACAACTTCTTCAGCCCGGTGTGCTGGAGGGCGGGGATCCGGTGGACCGCTGATTCCATGAGGATGCTGAAGTGGTCCCAGTCCTCCTCGAGGAGCTGGAACTCGAACCGGTACGGCAGAGCGTCCGGGGCGACCCAGGGCTTCGCTGTCGGCTCGAACCCGCCGACCACGAGGCCGCCCACCTCTTCCTTCACGTACGTATACCCGTCGGGGTCGCGCAGGATGGGCAGGTTCGGGTGGACACCCTCGACGGCCTCGGTCACCACGTAGAAGTGCTCGGCCGAGTGAAGGGGGACATCGACGCCGCACAGGAGGCCGACGGCCTTCGCCCACTGGCCGGCGCAGTTCACGACCACCTCGGCTTCGACGGCACCCCGATCGGTCACGACGCCGGTCACCCGGCCGTCCTTCGTGGTGACATCAGTCACCCGGGTGCGCTCGTGGATGCGGACGCCCCGCAGACGCGCCCCACGAGCGAGGGAGGCCGTCACGTCGACTGGGTTGACGGTGGCGTCACCGGGCAGCCAGAGGGCGCCGAGCAGGTCGCCTGTCTCGAGGATGGG
The DNA here is from genome assembly GCA_963781955.1 of uncultured Acidimicrobiaceae bacterium. Classification (GTDB taxonomy): domain Bacteria; phylum Actinomycetota; class Acidimicrobiia; order Acidimicrobiales; family RAAP-2; genus Bog-473. Next base: position 38,824 of record CAWAHU010000001.1, on the reverse strand, counting down.
GTAACGCTCGAGGGCCTGGTCCGGGTGGAGCAGCTCGCACTCCAACTCGTAGGCCTCGGCCGTGGCCGCCGTCCGGCGGAGCTGGACCATCCGCTCTGGCGTGCGCGCCACGGTCACGCCACCGCACCTCTTGAGGCCGGTGGCGAGGCCGGTCTCCGCCTCGAGCTCGCCGTAGAGGCGCGCGGAGTACTGCACTAGGCGGGTGCCGGACTCCGTCGCTCGGAGCTGGCCCAGCAGGCCGGCCGCGTGCCACGTCGTGCCGCACGAGAGTTGGCCCTGCTCGAGCAGGAGGACCTCGGTCCACCCGAGCCGGGCCAGGTGGTAGGCGGTGGAGGTTCCGATCACGCCCCCGCCGATGACCACGACACGGGCCCGATCGGGCAGGTCGCCCCCGGTCGCTGCGTGCTCCACGGTCGTCCTCCCCTCGTCGGTACCGGGGCTCAGTCTGCCCGCACCACGTCGGCCAGGAGACGCTCGAGGTCGGGACCGCCGAAGGTCGCCTCGGCCCGCTCGTACTTCTCCATCCCCCAGCCCCAGAAGTCGAACTCGATGGAGCTGGTGGCGTCCTGGATGGAGGCCCACAGCGTCCAGCCGTACTGCGACATGAGGCCCCACAGGCGGGCCCGGGCCAGGTGGCTGCGGGACGGGGCGCCGTCGTAGGCGCCGACCAGCTCCGCGAGGTGGTCGAGGCTGAGGTGGCACTCGCTCCAGATGTTGCCGAGCTCGAAGTAGGGGTCGTTGTTGCCCGAGTACTCGTAGTCGATGATGGAAACGGTCCGGCCGTCGTCGATGAAGTTGGCGGCCAGCAGGTCGTTGTTGCACGGCACCGAAGCGACCGGCCGGACGGCGAGGGCGGCTTGGATCCGCCCGACCGCCTCGGCGTGGTCCAGGTAGCCCGGCGGGAGGCGAAAGCCGCGACGCCGGACGCGCTCGAGGTAGTCGGCCTGGAGGTCGAACATGTCGAAGCGGTTGACGAACGGCTCGGCGGCATGCAGGCGGTGGCAGGCCATTGCCACCCGGGGCAGGACCCCGGGTCGCTGGAGGTGCTCGTCGGTCAGGGACTCGCCCTCGAGGAAGCCGACCACGAGGACGCCGTCTTCGGGGAGGAAGTCGACGACCGGTGCGCCCACCCCGGCGGCGGCCGCCCGGACGCTGTTCTCGTACTCGGCCCGGCGGTCGACGGCCAGCTCGTCGGCGGACGACGGCGTCGAATGCCGCAGCACGTAGGCGCCCTCGGGCGTCGTCACCTTGTAATTCCGGTTGGTCAGGCCGCCAGGCAGGGGCTCGACCGTGCGTGGCCGGCCCCGGAGGGCGCCGATCCGCTCGAGGAGGGCCGGGTCAAGGCCGGCGCCCTCGCCGGCACCGGCGCTCACTGCGAGCCGGCGCCCGGGCCGGTCAGGGCAACGACGCGGAGGGGTAGTCGACGCCCCCGAGCATCTCGACGGTCTCCTGCTCGATGGTCTGCTTCGGACCGGTGAACCAGTTCTTGACCGACACATGCCAATAGATCCACAGTGCGATCAACGCCGCAGGGAACACGAGGATGGTGTAGTTCACGTACTTCCAGGAGAAGTCGGGGTTCCAGGGCACGCCGAGGTTGATGTTCGGCATGAAGGCCATGAACGACACCAGGACAATGTCGAGCATGGCGACAACAGCGATCCACTTGTACTTCGCGCCGAGGTTCCAGTGGCCGGTCTCGAAGCTGTCGCCCTTCCGCCACCGGTGCCAGATCGGCACGGCGAAGCACCAGTAGAGGCCGATCACACCGAGTGAGACGACGGCGTTGAAGGCGACCGGTACGGCCACCCCGCCGACGTCGACCTTGATCAGGGCCGGCGACGTGATGATCAGCGCGACCACGGAAACGAGGATCACCCCGGCGACGGGCACGCGGCGGGAGTTCAACTTGGACCAAAGTTTGTTGCCGGGCACCGCCCCGTCCCGGCTGAAGGCGAAGAGCATCCGGGTGCAGCTCGTCATGCAGGCCATGGTGCAGAAGAACTGGCCGACGGTCGCGATGAGGAGCACCGTCCCGCCCCACCTGGAGGTGAGGGCCTGGGCGAAGATCACCGCCACGCCGCCGCCGCCCTTCGAGACGGCTGCCTCGTTCTGGACGGCGAAGAGGAACGACAGGAGGAGGAGCCAGCCGCCGATGGCCGAGTAGAAGATCGACCGCCAGATCCCCTTGGCGGCCGAGTCGGCCGCCGAGTGGGTCTCCTCCGAGAGGTGGGCCGAGGCGTCGTACCCGGTGATCGTGTACTGGGTGAGCAGGGCGCCGATGGGCAACACGATGAAGATGAAACCCCACCCGTGCGTCTTCCCACTGACGAAGCCGGTGTTGTTGACGGTCGAGGTGAAGACCATCGAGGCGCTGGCATGGTGATGGGGCAAGAAGATCAGGATGAGCACGATGGCCGCCGCACCGAGCACATGCCAATACACCGAGACGTTGTTGAAGATCCCGAGGAGGTGACTCGAGAAGATGTTGGCCAAGGCAGCCAGCACGAGGATGCCGAGGAAGTAGAGGAAGATGGTGTCTAGGTTGCCCGAGGTGTAACTGCCCGGGAATAGGAAGCCGAGCGTGAGGTCGAAGAAGGTGGCGCAGCCGTAGCCGACCGAGGCCACAATGGCGAGGAGGCCGATGAGATTGAGCCACCCGGTGTAGTAGCCCGCCTTCACACCGCCGAGCTTGGAGGCCCACCAGTAGATGCCGCCCGAGGTCGGGAACGCGGAGACCAGCTCAGACAGGCAGAGGCCGATGCACAGGACGAGGGCGGCCAGCACCGGCCATCCCCAGGCGATGGCCGCCGGACCGCCACCGTTCCAGCCGGCGTAGAACGTTGTGAAACACCCGGCCAGGATCGAGATGATCGAGAAGCTGATGGCGAAGTTGGAGAAGCCGGACCAGGAGCGGTTGAGCTCCTGCTTGTAGCCCATCTGGGCCAGGTGCTGCTCGTCCGGAGTCAGAGTCGAGACAGGATGTCCTTCCGGGACGAGATGTCCCCCCTCCTCGTAAACACCTTCAGGCACGAGTGCCCCCCTTGTTCAGCCGCCCCTCCCGACCAGGGACGCAGCGAGTGTTACGAGAAACTTAGCAAGCCATCTCGCCGCGTGACGAGATGGTCGCGATGGTGACCCCGCGTATGCGACGGCCTGGGCTGCGATGGGTACCGGCCGGGCCGGTCGTCGTGGCCGGGTGGGTCGCGACCTCCGAACCTCGTCGTGAGCCACCGCCTCTCCTATAGTGCAGCATGATGGCTTCCCCTCAGGCGGGGCTGGCATGTCGCGGCTTCGCTCCGCGAGTCCGACATGCCTCGCAGCGGGAGGGTGTCCTCATCGACCCGCATGGCCTGAGAAGTCATGTTCTGGGGGGATTCGTCGAGCGAGTTCCGACACTGGGTTGCGCCGATATGTCAATGCAGACCAAAGAGGATGACCGGCATTGACGCCGACGCGTGACGGGGACGACGAAGCACACGACCCTGAGGCTTCTCGCTGGCTGGGACGCCTGAGCCGGGCCGTGGCCGGCGCGCCGAGGCACTCCCCGCTTCGCCTGCTCGCGCCACTCCGCTCGTTCGTGCTCGGAGAGATGACGAAGGACGACGTGGTGCGCGTCGTACGGACGGTCGAGGAAGCCGGCGTCCGATGTTGGCTGGCCGGTGGTTGGGGCGTCGACGCGCTGCTCGGCCATCAGACCCGTCGCCATGACGATGTCGATCTCGTGATCGACGACTTCGATCGCCAGGTGGGTCGCGCCTACGCAGCGCTCGAGCCGCTCGGCTTTCGCGTCGTGTCGACCCAGAGGGAACCGGTCTGGATGCCTGATCGTTGGGAGCTCCGAGACGATGCACGGCATGGGCTCGACCTCCTGAGCCTCGACTGGTCCAAGCTCCGCGCTGCGCTTGCTGTTCGCGATGGCGCGCCGGAAGGTGTTCTCGAGTCTGCCCTTTCGGTCGGGCACATCGACGGGCACCAGGTTCCCTGCCTCTCGTCGTCAGCTCGAGCGCGTGCTGCACTCTGGATTTGCCCCGCGTCGTGTGGATGGTCACGACCTCAAGACCCTCGAGGACGGCGTCTAGCTACTCATTCAGGATCTTTGGTCGCGGGAAGCCCGTCATGAGCTGCCTCGACAGCCCGACCGGGGGCGTCAGTTGCGTCGGTTGCGTCGGTTGCGTCGGCCAGGTTGAAGCTGTGCCGTCGCTTCCAATGCGCCCGCTCGCCGTCGAGTGTCATCAACCACACCTCTTTCGCGCGCGCCGGAACGGGCAGCTTCTCTTGCACCCGCCGGGCAGCGCGGCGCAGGCGGATCGGATGCGCGGCCTCGCCGACCGTGAGGTGCGGCACGACCTCGGCGAACTCCCCCCCGTAGGGTAAGTACGAGGGGAAAGCGGAGGCCACACGCGTCGTCATGTCTACGAACGGCACAGCGGGCTCGGGCGCGAGATACGTCACGTTGCGTCCGAACCAGCCGACTTCGCGAAGCGCAAAATTGAAGGCCGAGAACTCCCCGAGAACCGACGTCAGAAGAGCGAGAGCCGCCCCGTCGATCTCGGATGGAGGCGCGAACGGTGCAACAACGGTGATGTGTGCGGGCATGCCGCGCCGGGCGGTGGGGTCAAGACGTCGGCGATAGCGACGAACTGCCTCCTCAGCCTCGAGAACCGGCACGACGAGCGCGCTGTACGTCGCCATGCCCGCAACGCTAGCGGCAAGAAGGGCGTCCGGCTCAGCCTGCTCGCCACGCCCAGAGGTGGCGCGCCATCTCATCTGCATCCCAATCGTGGACCATCCGCCTCGGGAGCCGCCAGCGGTCGTTGAGTCTTGTCACCCGCCCAGAGAGCGTCGTGGTGGCGGTCTCGAAGCCGCAGGATCTGGCTGCCTCGACCGACGCCGAGTTGAACGATTCGGCATCGCCGTAGGGATAGGCGAAGTGACGAACGGGTCGGTCGAGCAGAGACTCCAGCTCGGTCTTGGAATTCGCCATTGTCTCCACCTGGTCGGCGTATGGTTGCCCGGCGAGGAGCACGTGGTCCACCGTGTGGGCCCCTATGGTCACGACGGGACTTGCCGCCAGAGTCCGGAGTTCGTCTCGGGTCAACACCCTCGCTCCCTTCGGTTCGGGCATCGGTGTCGACAGCTGGTCTGCAATGACGGCGAGCGCCGCCTCGATTTCGCCCAGGCCGAGCGGCCGAAGGCGGGCGTGGAGTGCAGCGAGGGCCGTCGCGGCGGCCTCCTCACCGTGGAGTGAGATGCGCAGCCCCCGGCCGGCCAGTTCGACCGCGAGCTCGAGCTCAACTCGCCCATGCAGCAGCAGAGCCAAGCGATCCCACCAGTAGCCGGTTGTCGAGTCGAGGCGGCCTGTCGCCACATAGACAGTCATCGGCATGCCGAGGGCCTCGACCACGGGGAGGGCGGCCAGCAGGTTGTCGGCGTATCCGTCGTCGAACGTCACGGCCACCTGAGCGCGAGTCCGGCCAGAATGACGTGATCGCCCGAAGCCCCACCTGGGACCGTCGAGGCCCGACATGAGGGAATCGAGCTCCACGATCTCAGCTGTCTCGCTGATGGTTCGCAGCTGATCCTCGAAGTGATCCGGCGACACGCAGAGTGAGTAGGGATCCTCCGGATCCTCTGCGATCCGGTGGTACATCAGGATCGTCCGGCGGGTCACGCGATCGCCTCGCTCGCCCGCTCGACAACCGCAACGAGCCATTCCCCGATTTCGTCGGGTGTTCCAGCTTCGCCATCCCCCGCCAAGTTGCCGTTCACCGGGGTGACCTCAACCCGCAGAGCCGGAGAGCAGGTTGTGACGAGCGCACGTAGCTCTGCCTCGGTGAACCCGCCTCGACCCTGGGGTGCGGCTTCCACGGCGAGCAGCAGGCTCCCGCCGGGTCGAAGTGCTTGCCACAGGTTCGCGACCAGAAGCTGTCTCTCTCGACCTTGCCACCCGATGCCCACGACGATCTCGCAATCGTATTTCCCCACACCGAGCGATCCTCCTTCGAGGGGATCGACCAGGAGGGAGGCCTCGAGGTTCCGTGGGTTGGGATCCCAAACGTCGCACGACTGCGTGTCATTCGACGCTCGGACGAGATCACCAACCACCGGTTCGCCGAGGACGAGCACGGCTCCACGAACCAAGCCGAAGTGCCCGAGAACGAACCGGGCCAAGGTCGCGGCCGCCAGGGACCGGCGTGACGAGCTGGTCGTGAGTGACCAGGTCCTGAGGATCCGGTTGCCAGACTGCGCCATCTCCTTGATGCGCCCGCGCGTCTCGGGCGGCAACAGTTGCACGAGTCCGAGAAGTCGTTGGTTCCGATGCGCCTGCGCCGGACCGAACTGTGTCCGGACACTGGCCTCCGACTGCCGCGTCGGCTGTCCGCTGACTGCGTCATAGAGAGACTCGTAGGAGGTGACCATCGTCGAATCGCTGAATCGGCGAGCGAGCCGCACCTTTGCCGCACGCGCCATCTCCTCACGACGCGGCGGGTCGGACAGAAGGCTCTCAATGGCCCCGGCCAGGCTCACGGGACTCTCCGGTTGCGCCAACAGCCCCGTCACCCCGTCGACCACCAACTCGGGCATTCCACCCACGCGAGCCGCCACCACCGGCACCCCTGCACGCATCGCCTCGAGCACGACCAGTGGCATCGCGTCGAATCGTGAGGGAACAACCACCAGATCCGGACGAATCCGAGTCCCCCATGGTTCAGACATCCATCCCGCGAACCTGATCCGGTCCTCGATCCCCAGGCTGGCGGCGAGGGCCTCGAGCGACGAGCGTTCCGGACCGTCGCCGATGAGGACGAGGCGACGAAGCGGGAGATGAGCCATCGCCTCGACGAGCAGGTCGAAGCCCTTCTCGTGGGCGAATCGACCCACACCGAGGATCGTGCCCGGCGAGGTCTCAGGGTGGCCGGTCGACTCGGGTTCTTCGCAGGGCACCCCGTTGTAGATCGTGCTCACCCGACGACCGTCAAGGTGCAGTTCGGTGCGGATCTGCTCAGCCACGAAATGCGACACGCCCACGAAATGCCTCACAAGACGGGCTGTCGCCGTCGTCAGGTGGCGCTGGCTCGAGCTCGCCGGCGGCATCGCTCCGTGCACCACGCACACCGGTGGTACGCCGGCGAGCGCGCTGGCGATCACGCCGTACTGCCCGGACCACAGGTGCTGGTTCACGTGGACGACGTCCGGATCGAGCTGCCGGAGCACCCTCGCGTGCTCGCGCAAGGTCGCCAGGTCGCTTCGTCCGCGGACACGAGCGAGTACCCGAGTGTCTGTACCGGGTCGGCGACTCGCTATATGGGTGACGATATCCTCGCGGTTGCCGACGACCACAACCTCGTATCGCCGATGAAGCGAGGCGAGGAGATCTCGTGCGAAGTTCTCACCGCCCCCGATAACTGGTGAATCCGTGTACAAGACGACGCGTATTGGCGTCTTCTCCGTACTGGCCCGACTCATGTGTCGCCGCACGAATGCCTCACACCGGCACCAACGACGTGCGCGGTGGCACTCACGGGACCCGCAGTCATCTCCGACCCAGTCACCGGTTACTCGTTCGCCGCCTATCGATTGTCGGTGGACCTGGAGCGATCCCCTGACAAGACAGGGATGCTGGAGCCCTGCAATTCGCCATCACGGCCGGCTCTGGCGAGGGCGGCACCCGTGCGGAACTCCACCCTGCGAGCAAGTCGGTACGCGCTCGATTCTCCACGAGTCCAACCGAAACGGGCAAAGAGATCACCCAGGGCAGCGAGGTATCCGGCCGACCGGTCGCCGAGACGTGGCGTGGCCACGAGCGCGGCCAGCCCACGGATCGCGGTCGGCAGTCCTTCGAGCGTTGAATTCGGGTCGTACGGCCCGACGACGTCGGGATGATCCTGATGGATCAGCCAACTGCTTGCCCCCTGCATCTTCGAGTACCAGAGGAATTGCGTCGCGGTACGAGCATGGTGGTGCTCTGCAAGCAGCTTTCGGTCGAACCGGCCAGTCAGGCCGGCCTTCAGGCAACGAATGCCAAAGTCCTGGTCCTCGTGGCCGAAATAGCGAAAGTCGAGCCCAACCCGCATGCAGTCATCTCGACGGAGCGAAACATTGCCCCCCCAAAGCTGGAGGAGCACATTCTCCGGATGGTCTTCGAGGAACCTGACGTGGGCCTCGTACTCGTCCGCATAGCACTTCGTCAACATGGCGGTACGACCATTGCACTCGTTCGTCAGCGTCGGCATGTAGCCGAGGACCACGAGGTGCTCGGCGTCGCGGTGGTGGGCCGCGTGACCCGACGCAAGGCCTGGCTGGGCAACGACGTCCTGGTCGAGAAGGAGTACGACTTCGCCCACCGCTCGCTCGAGCGCGGCGCTCAGTGCACCGGACTTCCCGACGTGCTCGACGAACATGGGAACGACCCGCGCGTCCTCGTCGCGAATTGCCTCAAGCACCTCCAACGAACCGTCGCGGCAGCCATCGACGACAACGATGATCTCCGTGGCCGCCGGATCGACCAGCAACGCTCTGACGGTGTCCTCGAGCTTGGCTGAGTAGTTGTAGGTCGGGATCAGCACCGAAACACTCGGAAGCTCGGGGTTCCTGGGCATGCCGCCTTCCCTCCCCCTTGCCGACATGATTCATTTAATCACGCGTTGCTCACGCTTTGATCACGCACCAGCCATGCTTTGGCCGCGCTTTGATCACGTTTTGCACAAATTAGCCCTGTCTTCGTGCTCGTTGCAATGACCGTTCACGTGGGACGTGCTCGACGGCACGCTCGGCGCTCTTTCGACGTGTTCTGGCTTCCATGAACCTCAGCGGCTCACCTGGCCGGGGCGTCGCAGGCCGCCCCAGACCAGGCGGAGATACCCGAGTAGCTCGAGGCGGACCTGGCGCAGCGCGCTGACGGCCGCCAGGGGGGCAAAGAGCAGCAGGCTGAGCGGCCAGGCCACGAGTGGGAAGAAGGCCAGCGGGACCAGACCCACCATGAGCCGGAACGAGCTCCACAGGCTGAACGGTGCGATCTTCCGGGCGCTCCGGTGGACAGGGAACCAACTCAAACCCCCGACTGCGAACGCCACGCCCAACCCGACGATCCCGAGGGCGGGGACCAGCAGCAGCGCGAGAACGAAATTCGCTATCAGGTTGATCAGCGTGCCCAGCGCGACAACCGCGTTGCGTGAGGCGGAGTACAACACGGCGAACTGCACGGTCATGGGGGCAGTCGTGATCTTGCTCACGGCCAACCAGGCGAAGACCGGGATCATCGGCGCCCACTGTTGTCCGAAGGCGAACGGGATGAGCCAGTTGGCCAACACACATGCACCCAGAACTGGCACCGAGGTTGCGAGCAGCTGGAGGACCATGCCCTGCTCGATCCCCCGGACGAGCCGGTCGGTCTGCGCGCGCACCTTGCTGAGCGCGACCAGACCGAGCCGCCATGTGGCGCGCTGAGCGAAGCTCAGCGTGTCGATCAAGCGCAGGGCGAGCGCCACGTAACCGACGCCGGTCGAGCCATAGAACCGGCCAACGACGATGGGGTTGATGAGGCCCTTCGCGGTGTTCGTGACACCCGAGCCGGCATAGGGCGCGCCGTGGCGGAAGAGGTCACGGACGGTGTCTCGAGACCACGACCAGCGGGGGCGGAGGCTGGCGAGCCAGTAGCTGCCCACGAGCAGCCAACCCTGCCAGACCACGAAACCGATCGCCAACGACCAGCCGCCTGCGCCGGCGATCGCGAGTGCCACGGCGACGGCGTAGTAGACGGTGTCACCGCCCAGCTCGAGCCAGGCCATGCGCTTGTAACCGAAGGCGCGCTCGATCTTTGCCTGGGCGGGAGCCCACAGGACGTTGAGCGGCACGCTCAACATCAGGAGCATGAAGATCCGCTGGCTGGGCGCGATGCCCCCGATGAGGTGACTGAGCGCCAGCGAGAGCCCGATCGCCAGGGCAGCTACGGCGACCGAGACCACCAGGAGGAAGCTGAAGACTTGGTGGTAGAGCGTGTCGCTCGGCTCATCGGCTTGCCGGATCAAATAGACCTCGAGGCCCATCTGGGCCACGGTGGCGATGACCAGGGCGAAGGCGGCGGCGGCGGCGTAGATCCCGTACGAGCTCGGGCCAATCAGCCGCGTGACCACGACGATCCCGAGGGAGCGAACGACGATCCCGACTACTTCTCGGAGGGCGAGGTAAGCACCGCCCTGGACGGCGGAAGTCCGGAGGCTGGCTTCCCCGGCGCCGAGTGAGGCGCCCTCTGCGCCCTCGCGTGCTTCGATCTCGTCCGCGAGCCGCTCACGCTCCTCTGAGGCCGAGGGCGGCGGGTCGGGCACGTCCTCGTCGTCATCGTCGTGCTCGCCGCCCACCCCCTTAGGATGCCACCGCCGTGGCCGGTTGCCCGTACCGGATCGAAGACGACACGTCGGTGCCAACGGTCTTGTGGCGTGATACCTCCCGGGTGGCATACTGCCAAGGTGACGCCGGCGTGCCCCACCGCCGATCTGGCCCCCGTCGCGTGATCGTCCGCCGGGTCGAGGCCCTGTCAGAGCTCGAAGCGCTGTCGGAGTCCTGGGCGGCCTTGTCCGATGCGGCCGGGGCGAGACACTACGCACAACCGTTCTGGTGCCTGGCGTGGTGGCGACACTTCGGCCACGGTGACCTCCACGTCGTCACCGTGGAGTCCGAGGGACGTCTCCTTGCGCTCGCCCCGTTACGTCGCAGCCACCGCTTCGGCATCGACGTCTTGACGTTTCCCGGCCGCGATCTCGGTCCCGTGATGGAGATCGTGGTCGCTCCCGGCGAGGAACAAGCAGCGGAGGAGCTCTGGATGAATCTCCAGGGTCACGGTCGCTGGGTGCTCGATCTTCCGAATCACCGCCTTGGCGGCAGTGCCGTGAAAGTGCTGCGCCGGATGGAGGGCTCGAACTGCGCCGTGACGCTCGAGGCCACTTGCCCGACGGTGCAGACCAGCAGCTCGTGGGACGAGTTTCTGAAGGGCCGCGACGGGAACCTGCGGCGCAAGCTCAGAAGGGCCAATCAGGCCGCCGAGCGCGAGGGGTTGCCGCTGCGCGTGGAGATCGGAGAGAGGCCCGAGGACGTCGATCGCCTGCTCCCGGATCTGGACCACATCTATGAGATCGCGGAGAGGGCGCAGCCTCGACTGCACTTCCTCGCCGGGGAGCTCCGCGCCTTCACCATTGAGATCCTCCAGGAAGCGGCGAGAGCGAAGCGCCTCGCGCTCGTCGTTCTTTATGTCGACGAGCAGCCCGTGGCCACCGCATTCGGGTTCCGCAGCGGAGATGCGCTGTGCTACAGCGGTCCGCGATTCGATCCGGCGTTCAGCCAGCTCTCTCCGGGGCACCTCGTCCTCGCCGCATTGATCGAGCATGCCCACCGGATCGGCGTGGCAGAAGTGGACTTGCTGTTGGGCGACACCCGCTACAAGAGAGAGTGGAGCACAGGCAGCTACGACACAGTGAGGATCGAGGCTGCCTCCTCCTCCCTCTTGTACCTCGCCACCATGGCCAAGCGGACGGCAACACAGTCCTCTTGGAACCAGACATGGAGGCGATCCATCCGGAATCATCTGACTCGCTCGTCTCGCTGAGGCGCAAGGGGCTCCCCCGACGGGCTGGTGGCCCTCCCCGGGCCGGTCCAGACGGACTAACTCCAGACCACCACCGCGGGTGCAGAGCCTGCCTGTGCGTTGGTCGGCCCGAGGTTCGCGATGTAAGCCACGTAGCGCTGGGTGGTCGCCGCGGACTGCGTCACCGTCGTCGAGGTGGTCGTCCCCGAAGTCACGTGTCCGACGACCGAGCCGGTGGTCACGTCGTAGATGTAGAGGCCGTAAGGAGTGGGTCCGACGTCCTGGTTGGCGGTGGCGGTCAGGGTGACGGTGCCGCCGACCGCAGGCGAGGTGGTCGAGGCCGTCAAGGACACCGAGTAGCCGCTGAGGGCGAAGGTGTCGGTGAACTCGTCGGCCGCGCTCGAGCGCGCTCGTCCCCGACGGGTTGGTCACGGTGACGTCGACGCTGCTCTTGCCCGCCGGCGAGACGGCGGTGATCGAGGTGGCGGAGTTGACCGTGAAGCTCGTGGCGGCGGTGGAGCCGAAGCGCACCGCCGTGGCCCCGGTGAAGTTGGTCCCGGTGATGGTGACCGAGGTTCCGCCCGTCGAGGGCCCGGACACCGGGCTCAACGCGCTGACCGTCGGGGCGGTCGGCGGAGGTGGCGGAGGCGGCGGAGGCGGGCCCGAGCCGCCCCAGACCACCACCGCGGGTGCAGAGCCTGCCTGTGCGTTGGTCGGCCCGAGGTTCGCGATGTAAGCCACGTAGCGCTGGGTGGTCGCCGCGGACTGCGTCACCGTCGTCGAGGTGGTCGTCCCCGAAGTCACGTGTCCGACGACCGAGCCGGTGGTCACGTCGTAGATGTAGAGGCCGTAAGGAGTGGGTCCGACGTCCTGGTTGGCGGTGGCGGTCAGGGTGACGGTGCCGCCGACCGCAGGCGAGGTGGTCGAGGCCGTCAAGGACACCGAGTAGCCGCTGAGGGCGAAGGTGTCGGTGAACTCGTCGGCCGCGCTCAGCGCGCTCGTCCCCGACGGGTTGGTCACGGTGACGTCGACGCTGCTCTTGCCCGCCGGCGAGACGGCGGTGATCGAGGTGGCGGAGTTGACCGTGAAGCTCGTGGCGGCGGTGGAGCCGAAGCGCACCGCCGTGGCCCCGGTGAAGTTGGTCCCGGTGATGGTGACCGAGGTTCCGCCCGTCGAGGGCCCGGACACCGGGCTCAACGCGCTGACCGTCGGGGCGGTCGGCGGAGGTGGCGGAGGCGGCGGAGGCGGGCCCGAGCCGCCCCAGACCACCACCGCGGGTGCAGAGCCTGCCTGTGCGTTGGTCGGCCCGAGGTTCGCGATGTAAGCCACGTAGCGCTGGGTGGTCGCCGCGGACTGCGTCACCGTCGTCGAGGTGGTCGTCCCCGAAGTCACGTGTCCGACGACCGAGCCGGTGGTCACGTCGTAGATGTAGAGGCCGTAAGGAGTGGGTCCGACGTCCTGGTTGGCGGTGGCGGTCAGGGTGACGGTGCCGCCGACCGCAGGCGAGGTGGTCGAGGCCGTCAAGGACACCGAGTAGCCGCTGAGGGCGAAGGTGTCGGTGAACTCGTCGGCCGCGCTCAGCGCGCTCGTCCCCGACGGGTTGGTCACGGTGACGTCGACGCTGCTCTTGCCCGCCGGCGAGACGGCGGTGATCGAGGTGGCGGAGTTGACCGTGAAGCTCGTGGCGGCGGTGGAGCCGAAGCGCACCGCCGTGGCCCCGGTGAAGTTGGTCCCGGTGATGGTGACCGAGGTTCCGCCCGTCGAGGGCCCGGACACCGGGCTCAACGCGCTGACCGTCGGGGCGGTCGGCGACGCGGGAGTGCTGTTGCAGCTGCGGGATCCGGAGTCAACCACTCCGTGATTGACGGTGACGAACTGCCAGCTGTAGTTGGACTCGTAGAGCGACATCTCGATGACACCGAAGTCGCTGGTGTCGATCACCGCGCTGTTGGGAGCGGGAGCGAGCGTTCCACCCTGGGTGGACTGCCCACCGACGCCGTCGTCGATCTCGGTGATGCCCGTGGAGCTTTGGACACCGCTGGCGTTCTGGGGAAGGAAGCGCTCGTAGATGTGCTGATGGGCGTTGAGCACCACGTCGGCGTGGTGCGCGCTCAAGTCGTTCCAGATCGCTTGATACTGCGATTCACGACCATTGGAGGAGTAGAACGGCTCCTCCCAGTAGGCGAGGGTGCACGCGCTTTGGTCGGCGGCGAGATCGCTCGCGAGCCACTGCTCTTGGGGATTGCCCACCGCGCACCCCCCGATGGCGTTGCAGTCAGTGTTCAGGGCGATGACGTGCCAGGAGCCGATGTTGTAGCTGTACCAACCGGCCGGCTGGCCGTTGACCGTGGCCCCAGTGGGGTTGGCGTTTGGCTCTCCACTGTTGCCGTTGAAGAAACCGAAGTACCCCGGCGCCGTTTCCCCCGGAGCTCCTCCGTTGTTCGTATCCTCGCTGTAGTCGTCGTTACCCGTCACGGGGCGGAGCGCGTCGCCTGAGGTGGTCAGCCCTCCCCAGTTGCCCGACTGTCCCCAGGCCTGGGTCCAGTCGGAGACGCTCGCCTGGCCGCCGGAGGGAAATGCCTGGGCATCACCCAGCGGGAGCACGACGGTCGGGGCGGGGCTCATGGCACGGACGAGGCTCGCTGTCGCGTTCATCTGGCAGGCGTTCGCGTTCGACCCATTGTAGAGGGGATTCGACGCCAGGCAGGAGATGTCCCCGGCGCCGGCGAGCGACGGGGTCCGGCCGCTCGTGCCGGAGCCGGGCGTGATGCTGTTCGTGGCGCTCGAGGCAGCACTGGTACCGACGGCGTTCGTGGCGCTGACGGTGAAGGTGTACGTCACGCCGTTCGTCAGGCCAGGGACATTCGCCCATGTGGTCGTGCCGCCCACCGAGGTGGTCAGACCGCCGGGCTGAGAGGTGACGGTGAAGCCCGTGATCGGGCTCCCGCCCGTTGAGCTGGGCGGGGACCAGGAGACGCCGGCCGATCCGCTCCCGGCGGTGGCACTGGCCGCCAGGGGCGGCGTGGGGGCACTGACCGTCGCGGCACCCGCCGCCGCGCCAGCCACCGCGCTCGCCAGCACGCCGAGCCCACTCAGCGTGGCCACGGCGAGCAAGGTGGCGCTGAACGCTCTGACCGTCGTTGACGCAGCGTGAATCAGGGCCCTCGTCCTACGCGTGCTCCAACTCCCCATTTCCCTATTGTCCGCTTCTTGTCCTAAAGGTGCTAATGCCCGCGAGTCCTTTGAAAGGTGACAGGTGGTCACATCCCAGGTGCAGCGACGGATTGGGACTGCACATGACAACGAGAAGGTGCAGTTCAGCCACCACTTGATACGTCCGCGGCCGACCACAAACGAGTAGTTGATCATCCGTAGTCAATTGCAAATTGAGGATGCGTAGTTCATTGATTGGGCCCCGCTGGGTTGTGGGGGATTTCCTTCGAGAGCCCGGTCCCGGCCCGTCGGCCGATCCGCTTGCGCGCGTTCGCCGTCATCGCGCTGTCAGGCGGCCTTCACGTCGCCTCGGGGTCTGGGGCATTGGACCCTGTTCGGGAGGCCGGGCTGCCGTGAAGCTGGCCGGAGGCGCCAATCGGACCTGGCCGGAGGACCTCCGAACAAGCCGGGTCGGGAGGAGGAGTGGCCATGGGGACGATCAGCGGAGCCGAGTTGCTCGTCCGTTCGCTCCGCGTCGAGGGCGTTCGCGCCCTTTTCGCCATCACCGACATCTCGTTCACTCCGTTGTCGGTCAAGGCCGAGGAGGCGGGGATGCTCGTCGTGGCGGGCCGACACGAAAGTGCCGAGGTCCACATGGCCGACGCCTGGGCGCGGGCCACGGGGATCCCGGCGGTCGTCGTGGGCGGCATGGGTCCGGGAGTCGCCAACATGCTTCCGGGCGTCGTCAACGCCTGGACCGAGGGAGTGCCCGTGGTGGTGATCGGCACCCAGCGAACCGCCCGGGCGCACCAAGCCGTCCGCCGCAACCGCTTTCAATACGTGGCGCAACTGGACCTCTTCGGGCCGGTCACCAAGTTCGCCGCTGCCGTTCCCGAGGCCAGGCGAGTACCCGAGTACCTGCGAGAGGCGTTCCGCAACGCCCTCGGGGGCCGGCCAGGGCCCGTCTACCTCGAGTTCGCCCCCGAAGTCCTCCGTGAGGAGGTCGACGAGGACGAAAACCCTGTGTTGCCCCCGGCCGCCTACCGCGCCGGTCCGGGATCACCGGACCCCGCGGCGATCGAGCGAGCCGCCGCGCTGCTCGGCCGAGCGGTGCGACCGCTGGTGCTGGCGGGCAACGGCGTCCACAGTGCCGAGGCATCCGAGGAACTGGCCCGCTTCGCCGAGATCGCCGGAGCGGCGGTGTGTACGACACCGGGTGCACGGGGAGCAATCTCCGAACGCCACCCTCACACGGTGGGGATGGCCAACGCACTGCTGTCACCGGTCATGCAGGAAGCCGACGTGGTGGTGGCCGTCGGCACAGGTATCGGTGAGGTCGTCGGCTACGGCCAGACCCCCGCCTGGGCCGGGTCTGCCGTCCAACGCCTCATCCACCTCGACCGCGACCCCTTGGTCATCGGAGTGAACCGGCCCGTCGACGTCGCCCTTGTCGGTGATGTCCGTCAGGGCCTGAGGTCCCTCACGACGGCACTCGCCGCGTCGGCGGCCCGCAATGAGGGTGATTGGGCTCGCGAACGGGCCGTAGGAGCCCAACAGGTAATGACGATGATGGTCGAGACCGGCCTCGAACACCGTAGATCACCCGTCCACCCGGCACGCCTCGCAGCGGAGTTCGTTCGGTTCTTGCCCGAGCAGGCAATCGTCTGCCTGGACGGCGGGAACTCCAGCCTGTGGGCACACATGGCCCTCAGGGTCACCCGGCCCCGGTCACTGTTGTGGACCGGGCACTTCGGTCACCTCGGCACCGGAATCCCCTACGCGATCGGTGCGAAGCTGGCATGCCCCGACCGTCCCGTGTACCTGTTCAGCGGGGACGGGGCCTTCGGGTTCAACCTCCAGGAGCTCGAGACAGCCGCCCGGGTCGGGGCGGCAATCGTCGCGGTCGTGAACTGCGACTATGCCTGGGCGATGGAGGAACAGGGCATGCTCGACGAGGTAGGACGCACGATCGGCATCGGCACGTCGGTCGTGCGCTACGACCTCGTCGCCGAGGCCCTCGGATGCCATGGCGAACTTGTGGACTCGCCCGAGGGGATCGTGCCCGCCCTCCGACGAGCAAGCACCTCGGGCCGGCCCGCCGTCGTGCAGGTGGTCGTCGACCACGCGATGAACGTCAATCCGCCCGGTATGAGCGAATTCCTCGATATGTACAGCGCAAGCACGACGTGATCGGCTTGAGCCGCCTCATCGCGCAACTCATCGTCCACGTCGGCTGGCCACGAAGTTGACCTCGATCCGAGTGTCTTCACTTGACCCCTCCGACGCCGGAGCCTCATCATTCGATGGGAGCGACGGGACGGTCCTCCACGGACGCCGTCCATGGACGCACTTCATTGACCAGCAGCTCGAGCCCGAATTGGAAGACCTCTTCGTCATCGGAGAAGGTCATGGCTGCAGGCTGAGCCGCCGCATCAACGTGCTGCGCCGGGGAGCGGCGGAACGCGTGCTGTTGCCCGTTGAGCAGAACCCCGTCCTCGACCTCTTGGCCCACCGGCTGGCATGACCGAGCTGAGCGTCGCCACTGCCGCCCAGCTGGTCCGCCTCCGGGCCGAAGACGACGACACCGGCCTGCTCTTCGAAGACCAGCGATGGACGTGGCGCCAGGTCGGCGTGGAGGCCGAGCGCCGGGCCGAACTGCTCAGCGCGCTACGTCACGACGGCCCGTTCCACGTGGGCGTGCTCATGGAGAACACACCTGAGTACTTGTTTCTCATGGCCGGTGCGGCTCTGGCCGGGGCGGTCATCGTCGGGGTGAACCCCACTCGCCGCGGGGCTGAATTGGCCACCGACGTGCGCCGGACGGACTGCCAGCTCCTGATCACCGACTCCACCCAGGTTGGCCTCATCGAGCGGCTCGAGCTGGGCCTCGCGCCACGCAGCATTCTGATTGCGGACGACGAGGCGTACCGCCGGCGGCTGGAGGACCTGCGCCACGCTGATGCGATCCTCGAGCTGCCCGAACCGGCCCCAGACGACCTCTTCCTCTTGATCTTCACCTCGGGTTCGACCGGTGGGCCAAACGCGGTGCGAATGACCCAAGGTCGCGCTGCTCGGTCCGCTGCCCGTGTCGGCTTCACCGGCGAAGACGTCCTCTACTGTGCGATGCCCTTGTTCCATGGCAACGCGCTGTCGGCGGCCGTGTTCCCGGCCTTCGCCAGCGGTGCCACTCTGGCACTGCGTCGCAAGTTCTCAGCGTCACACTTCCTGCTCGACATCCGCGAGACCGGGGCGACATTCTTCAACTCCGTGGGGAGGGCGATCGCCCACATCGTGGCGACGCCCCCGACCGAACACGACCGAGACCACAGTCTTCGGTTCGTTCTGGGACCCGAGACGTCCCCACAGGACAAGGAGGTCTTCACTCAGCGGTTCGGCGTGCCCCTCATTGAGGGATACGGCTCGAGCGAGAACGCCATCATTCTCAAGCCCGTGCCCGGGGCCCGGCCGGGATCCCTGGGCCGGGCGAGCGAGCGCGACGACGTTGTGGTGATCAATCCGGACACAGGGGACGAGCTGCCCCGGGCGGCTTTCGACCACCGTGGCAAACTGACCAACCCGAACGAGTGCATCGGTGAGCTCGTTGGGCGGCATGCAACCGGCAACTTCGAGGGCTACTACAACAATCCAGAAGCTGAAGCCGAGCGGACGCGCAACGGCTGGTACTGGTCCGGCGACCTCGCGTATCGCGACGAAGAGGGCGTCTTCTACTTCGCCGGGCGCACGGGTGACTGGCTACGGGTGGACAGCGAGAACTTCGCAGCCGCCCCCGTGGAGCGGATCCTGGCTCGTTTCGAAGGCGTGACCGGTGCGGCTGTCTACCCCGTGCCAGACAGCCGCACCGGCGACCAGGTGATGGCGGCGCTCGAGCTCGCGCCGGGCGTGACCTTCGATCCCGACGCGTTCTCGGAGTTCCTCGCCACCCAAGAGGACCTGGGGACCAAGTGGGCACCGCGCTTCGTCCGCGTGGTCCCCGCCCTCCCGGTGACTGCCACCGACAAGACCGACAAGAAGCCCCTACGAGCTGAGCGGTGGGACACCGACGACCCGATCTGGCACCGGATCGGCCGGAGCGACACCTACGTGCCCCTGGAGACGGTCGACAAGGAGCGGATGGTGGCGGAGTTCGAAAGCAGTGGCCGAGGCGCCCTTATCGGGCGCTGAGCCCAGGCTCCCCCCAGCCAGGCCACCGTCAGACCCGAGCAAGCATGGTGCGTGCTCGGCGTAGCAGAAAGGCCGGGCCCTCGCACCGGCCCGGACCTGCATGCTGCGCAGGGGCGGGGGGAGGATTTGAACCTCCGACCCGCTGGTCGAACTTTCGCTGTCATCGCGCTGTCATTCGCGAGCCAGCGAGCCTGCTCATGGTTCGTTGGGGGGTGAGGAGCAAGCCGCCCCGTCCTCCCGCGGCAGCGCCGACAGCGAGAGGGCGGGGGTTGCTCGGTGTGGTTCAGGCGGCCAGCGAATCCTCGGTCGGACGCCACAGGCGTCCGACCGTCATCTCCCCCATGGGCAAAGGCGACCAGGTGAACCGTGTGCCCAGTGCGTGGCCTAACGCCAGACAGGTCCCCTGGCCACCGGCCGTCTGCAGCGGCACCGCAACACATCCTCCCTCCTCGCTGTTGCACGATATCGCACAGAGATAGAGCTTTTCAGCGTCGAGTTACTCCCCGGCCTGGCTGACCGTGCCCTGGCTTCATCGGTGATCCACGTCGGTACGGGCGGATTCAAGCTCCAAGCCGCTCCTTTCCAAGAAGAGCCCGGTTACACCGGCCGATTCATGCCCTCGGACGACTGCACGTTTCGCGTGTGGTCCGACCCCGAGCACCTCCGCATAGGTGGACCAGGAACCTCCTGAACAATCGCTTCCCCGATCAGAGCTGGGCCCACACGGTCTTGTTCTTGAGGTACCCCTCGAGACCGTCCTGACCGTTCTCGTAGCCCCAACCGGACTGCTTGAAGCCGCCGAAGGGCATCGCGGGGTCCCACATCATCTGGCAGTTGATCGAGACGGTACCCGCATCGAGCCGCTTGGCGAGTCGGTGTGCATGGGAAATGTCTCTCGTCCAGGCTGAGGCAGCGAGACCGTAGGTGGTGTCGTTGGCCATGGCCACGACTTCGTCGTCATCGTCGAACGGCGTCACCGCCACCACGGGCCCGAAGATCTCTTCCTGACAGAGTCGCATATCCTGCCTGACCTGGGCCAAAACTGTCGGCTGCACGAAGTAGCCGGTTCGGTCGAGGCGGTGACCACCGATGACGACCTCAGCTCCGTCGCGCTTGCCCTCGTCGATATAGCCCATGACCCGATGCAGTTGGCGCTCACTGATGATGGGTCCGCTGTGGACCTTTCCTTCGTTCGGACCGCCCAGTCGGATCTTGCCGGCGAGCGTTGCAATACCTCCGACCACCTGGTCATAGACGCCGCGCTGCACAAAGACGCGGGAGCCGGCGACACAGGCCTGTCCGGAGTGGATGAAGATACCCATCGCTGCGGCGGGGACGGCCTTGTCGAGGTCGGCATCGTCGTAGATAAGGACCGGTGACTTGCCACCCAGTTCCAGCATCACCCGCTTGAGATTGCCAGCCGCAGCCTGGACGATGAGCTTGCCGACCTCCGTGGATCCCGTGAAGGCAATCTTGTCGACGTCGGGGTGTTCGATGAGTGCTTGGCCGGTGGTATGGCCATAGCCGTTCACCAGATTGACGACACCGTCGGGTACGCCGGCTTCGGCCAGGATCTCCTCAAAGACCAGTGCTGACAGCGGCGTCTCCTCCGCCGGCTTGAGCACGCTGCTGCAGCCGGCAGCCAGCGATGGCGCAAGCTTGGCGGCGGCGTTGAATGCTGGGCCGTTCCACGGGATGATCAGCCCGACGACACCGACAGGTTCTTTGATCGTGTACGCGTGCACCGACGCATCGATGCCTGACAGTCCCCCCGACATCCGCACGTCGTGGGCGATCCCGTTGATCTTCGTGCACCAGCCGGAGAAGTAGCGGAAGAACTCGACCGCCGCAGCGATGTTGCGCCGGGCCTGTGGCAGCGGCATGCCCGTGTTCAGGGAGTCGAGCTGAGCCAGGTCGTCGACGCGCAGCTCGAGCAGTTCCGCGATCCGCCACAAAACCTGGGCCTGTTCGCTTTGCGGCTTCTGGTGCCACACCCCGGAGTCGAAGGTCTCGCGAGCTCGAGCGACAGCTTCGTCAATGGCTGCGGCGCCGCCATCAGCGAACTCGGCGATGGGCTGTTCAGTTACCGGGTCGATGATCGGGATGGTCTGGCCCCCGCCGGGGCGCACACGAAGCTTTTCGATCGTTGTATCTACCGTCATCATGCATCCCTTCAGCGTTCTATCGTCGGTTGATGTTGCCTGCGTCGACTGGGATTACCGAGCCCGTCACATAACGGGCCTCATCTGAGACGAGCCAGGCAATTGCATTTGACACATCGATCGGGTCGACCGCTTCGACTGGAAGGGCGTTGAGTAGCGATCCGGCGAGCTGTGGGACGTTTTCGATGATCTCGGCGACGTTGCCTCCGCCCGCCATCGGGGTGCGGACGGTCGTTGGTGCGACACTGTTGACCCGAATGAAGTGGGGTGCCAACGAGTTGGCCCATGACCGAGTCAGGCCAATTACGCCGTGCTTCGCAGCCGTGTAGGCCAACATGCCCGCCGCGTCGATCGGTGCTCCAGTGAGCCCACCAGTGGAGCTCGTCAAGACGATGGCGCCTCCATTTCCAGCCTTGACCATGGAAGGGATGGCGGCCCGGCCGGTATTCCACACACCGGTTAGGTTCACGCCGATGACCTCGGCCCACTGCTGCTCGGAAGAAGCCATCCCACCGGGTCCGATCCCGGCATTCGCAACGACGATCTGCACCGGCCCGAGTTCCTCGATTCCCTCCTTGAGTGCAGCCTTGAGAGACCCGTAGTCACGGACGTCGGCCTCTCTGGCGACGATTTGTCGACCGAGAGCTTCCACTTCCTTGACCGTTCGCTCGAGATCGGCGGGCGTCGACATCTCATAGCCCACGGACTGCAACTGCGCGCAGATGTCGACCGCGATGACGTCGGCACCTTCCTCAGCGAGACGTACGGCGTGACTCCGCCCCTGTCCACGAGCGGCGCCGGTGATGAACGCCACCTTGCCATCGAGCTTTCCCACTGTTTCTCCTTTCGACTCAGTTCAAGTACTTGGCGGTTGTTCTCATGAAGATCGTGAACCCATCGCAAAGCTCAGTCGTTCGCCGCCGTCAAGTCGAATCACCTTCCGTTCAGATATCGATTTCGGACGATCGCCTCGACGCGGCTGCTTACTCGTCCGGGCGGCCCAGTTGTTTGGGAAACAAAATGAGAAGCGCCTCTGACTCGTAGTGACCTAGGGTCTGGAAGTTCGGACAGTACAAGTATCCGCTGCCTTCGAGCATTGCAGTGACAGCCGAGAAGGTCCTCGACCAGCCGTGGGCCGATCTGCGTGTCGTTCGAGACGATGATGACCGGCTCTGATGCGCTCATCGGACGATGATGGGCATCTCTTCCCACCCGCGGACTGTCGATGTGGATGCCAGCTTGATACCGCTGTAATCGACATCCCATTCGGGCCAACGGTTGAGCAATTCGTCCAGTGCCACTCGACCTTCGAGTCGGGCCAGGTGCGAGCCGAGGCAAAAGTGCAGGCCATAGCCAAAGGTGAGGTGCTGCAAATCACTCCGCTTGATGTCGTAGGTTGCTGGGTTCTCGAATCGACGGGGATCGCGATTGGCCGATGCCATAAGTAAGAGGACTGCGCTCCCCGCCGGTAACGTCGTGCCGTAGTACTCGACATCTTCGGTGACATAGCGGGCCGAAGCGTGGCCTGTGGGTTCGAAGCGAAGCGTCTCGTCGATCGCATTCGGAATGAGCGATCGATCAGCGACGACCAGACGACGCTGATCGGGGTGCTCTGCCAGCACCTTGACCAGCCAGCCGATTAAGCGTCCGGTAGTCTCGTTACCTGCGCCAGCCAGTACTGATGTATAGGTCAACACCTCCTGGCGAGTCAGGGTCCGCGTGGCGCCCGACTCGTCCTCGAATTCTGCGTTGAGCAGCATCGTCATGAGATCGTCGGAGGGGTGGTGGGAGCGCCATTCGACGTAGTCGGCGAACATCTCTCCAGTGACCACTTCGGACTGCTCGATTCGCATCGGCTGGCCGGGTCTCGTGCGCAAGTCGCGATCGGTCTTGTTGCGAACGGCAACTTGGTCTTCTTCGGGAATGCCCAGCAGCATTCCGATGACACGCATCGGCAACATCGAGGCAAGTTCGGTGATGACGTCGAACCCGTCGTAACCAAGCAGCGGATCGAGGCAGCGAACGCAGTAGGCGCGGACCTGGTCTTCGAGAAGCGCCATCCGTTTCGGGGTGAAGACGCGTGACAAGAGGCCCCGGTGAGTCGTGTGAACGGGCGGGTCTTCCCACATGACGACGCCGGTCGGTATCTCGATGCCCGCTCTCAAAACGTCAAGCAAGTCGCCCCGACTGCTGGAGAACACTTGCCAGTTGACCAGTGCCTTCTGGACGTCCTCGTGACGGGCGAGTGCCCAGAAGTCGTACCGCTCGTTGTAGTACAGGGGCGTCTCTTCGCGGAGGCGTTCATAGGTCGGATAGGGATCAGCGTTGATATCGACGTCATAGGGGTCGAAGTAGACGCTGGTTTCGCTAACGACCTTCAAGCTGCCCCCAAATCTAAAGTTAGAGCAGTCGTTCTAACTCAGGTCTGCGACGTCTGTCAAGCGAGACCCCGGTTGAGGAGCGTCCAGACTCGACCTCTAGATGCTCGGAGCACTTGTTGACCGAACATATGCTCTCACTGAATGGTTCCACGTTCCGCTTCCGCCTCGCCCGCTCGCACGACGCGGCGCCCCAGAGCCGCGACCCCCGAAAAGCGACGAAAGCTGCTTAATAGTGCAGAGCACATCATGTTGCGCGACGGGTACGCGGCAGTGACCTCGAGGCGCGTTGAGGGCGAGACTGGCCTCAAGGTCCACTACCACTTCGGAAGTATCGACGACCTGTTCATCGCCGTAGTTCGGAGGCGAGGTGAGGCGAACTTGACGCTCATGGCCGACGCACTCTCGTCGCCAGAGCCATTACGGGCGTGGTGGAGGATTGCCTCAGATCGTCGCGGCAGCCGGCTTCTTGTTGAGATCACAGCGGCAGCAAACCATCGGCCCGCACTCCAAGTGGAGGTGGCCGCTTACGCCCGTGAGAGCCGTCGGTTACAACTCGAAGCACTTGATCGGCTACTCGATGAGTACGGAATAGATCGAGACACCTACCCCCCGTCTCTCTTTGCGCCCGCCGTTCAGGGCCTCGCATTTGCAATGGCATACGACCAAGCCGCCGGCTTCGACACGGCTCAGGCAGAGGCGACTGCAGCCATGGAACGGTTGTTGGATCAGCTCGAAGCCCGCCGGTCGTCTCTCCTGGTTCATGAGTAACGAGCGCTGGACGTTGTAAACGACACCGCCCAGTGGTGCGTGGCTCAGCCTTTGCTCGCTCATCAAAGGCCTCAGTGTTCGCCTATTCGCCGATTCCGTAGAGAAAATCGTCCAGTGTTCTCCAGCTGTCCTCAGTAATCCGCCCTCCGCCGGGGTGCCAGGCGACGACGACAGCCACCCCGTCCGGGTCGCGGCCTACCACAGCAGTCCACTCGCTGTGAGCACGCCGGCTGACGAGGGCTCTCCGAGAGTCCAACTCGCTTGCAATCGTCTCCAGTTGATCGTCTGACTCGACCTCCAACACGAAGGCTTGCAGACCGATATGGCCTGCCCCTCCGACGGGACCGCTCCCAAGCTCTCGCAACACGATGACTTGAGTTCTGTCGCTCCCTGGAGCGCTGACTGCCGCCAGTTGCTCTTTTTGGGACAGCAGCGTGAAATCGAGCACCTCTCGATAGAAGTCAATCGATCGGTTGAGGTCAGCCACGTTCATCATGACACCCTGAAAATTCATCCTCTGCTCCAAATCTTCAGTAGAGCGGAGGCACCGTACGAAGCCCCCGTACACCCAAGCTGCACCTTCTATCCAGAGTTGCCCGCATCTGCCGGTCCACGAGTCAACATCGGGTGAAGGACATGCGTCAACGGCGTACGTCCCTTGCGTTCTACGACCACCTGGACGAGGCCGGGGCCACCGCCACGAATACCTGGCGGGCGATGGCCGATCCGATGCCTCCGGTACCGATGATTGCCGTGGTCATGATCGAGACCTTCTCGGCGTCAGGAATCTCATTCGGATTTGCTTGATGGCCAGTGGTCGGGGGACCAATCTCCTTCCGGATCCGTCGTTTGTCCCACCTCGATGAGGTGACCATCGGGATCGCGGATGTAACAACGGATCTCGTACTGGTGCTGCTTCGGTGGTGTCAGGAATTGCGCACCACGCGCGCTCCATTCGGGGTATACGGCATGCATGTCCGTTACTCGGATATTTAGGAAACTGCTGACGCGGTTGAGATCACCGGGCGTCTCCAGCGTGACCTCCGGCTTGTCGTCGGTCGGCCCTCCGCCGACGTTGATGATGATCCAACTGTTCGACAGTTGGACATACGTGAGCCCTCCGGGTCCGGAGAACGCATCCCTACCCCCGAGCACATCGGTGTAGAAGCGGCGAGAGCGCTCGACATCGTCCGACACGATGAAGTGGGCCAGCACGATTCCCTCTGGGGGCGTTGGGAACTCGTCGGCGGGCGTATTCGATGGCCAGTGATCGGGCACCCAGTCCCCCTGCGGGTCGGTGGTCTGCCCCACTTCGATCAGATGATCATCGGGATCACGGATGTAGCAACGGATCTCGTACTGGTGCTGCTTCGGGGGCGTCAGGAAGTGAGCACCCCGCGCGCTCCATTCGGAGTACACCGTCTCCATGTCCTTGACCCGGATGTTGACGAAGCTGCTCACCCGATTTGGGTCGCCGGGCGTCTCCAGGGTGACCTCCGGCTTGTCGTCGGTCGGGCCTCCGCCGGCATTAATGACGATCCAGCTATTGGACAGTGCGACGTTGGTCGGCCCTCCGGGGCTGGAGAAGGCGACCCGACCCCCAAGGACTTCGGTGTAGAAGCGCCGTGAACGCTCGACGTCGTCCGACACGATGAAGTGTGTGAGCAGGATTTCCTCTTGGGGAGGTGGGACCTCGGCCATTGCTACCTCCGATGATCTTCCACGGTCATAGCCGTGCCATCTGTGCCTGCAGGGGCTGCAAAGGCGGGGGCATCTTGGCGATCTCCATTCGAAGGGTTTTGAAAGCCGAATCGAAGATGGTCGAGAAACTCGGGAACGGCTGGATGACGTCGCTCAACACCTCCAATGGAACACGGGCTCGTATGGCGAGCGTCGCCTGCTGGAGCCACTCGCCGGCCTCGGCTCCGAGGGCGTAAGCGCCGGTCAACCGGGTGCCGTCGCTGAGCAGGGTCAAGAATCCGTTCGACTGGGCGTACTGGTGGCTGTACGTCGCGGTCTTGGACACATCGGTCAGGAGCGTTGTGCTGCTGTAGGGTGCCTCCGCAGCACCGACGGCGGCCGCCTGCGGATCGGTATACGTGACGCGCGGCACGGCTTCGTAGTTCGTCGGGTGGCTCTCTCCGGCGATGTTCGCCGCTACAACGTCTCCCTCGTACTCACCGACGTGTGTCAGGGGCCAGATGCCGTTGACGTCCCCAATGGCCCAAATGTTGTCGCCGGCGCGCAGATACTCATCCACCACGATGCCGTGTGGGTTTGCCTCGATTCCGACCGTCTCGAGTCCGATCCCTTCGACACGGGGACGGCGGCCGGTCGCCACGAGCAGTCGCTCTCCTTGTATCGAGGTCCCGTCAGAGAGCCTCAAGACGTAGTCGCCGCCGTCGCGCGAGGCCTCTGCGGCCTGGACTCCGAGGTGCAACTCGATCCCGTCCCGCCGCAGTGCCTCGGCCAGAGCCATGCCGAGGGGGGCCGGCTCTCGCGGGATCAGCCGATCCGCGCCCTCGACGAGCACGGCCTGACCACCGAGCCGCCGTACCACCTGTGCGATCTCGACACCGGCCGAGCCACCGCCGAGCACGATGAGGCGGCTGGGAACCGTCTTCATCGCCGTCGCTTCGCGCGTGCCCCACACGCCGACCAGGCCGTTGAGCCCCGGAATGGGTGGCACGAAGGGATCCGCGCCCGTCGCTACGACGACATGCTCCGCGGTGTGGCGAGTGCCGTCCACGTCGACCACGCCGGGCCCGGCGAGCCGGCCCACGCCCCGGACCAGCGCGATGCCCCGATCCGCCAGCCATTTCTCCTGCCCCATATCCGAATAGCCGGACACCATGTAGTCCCGCCAGTTCAGCGCCGCCTGCACGTTCACCTCGGCACTGGCGCCGACGTCGTGGGCGCCCTGGACCGCCTCCCCCGGACGCAAGAGGGACTTGGACGGAATGCACGCCCAGTAGGAGCACTCGCCGCCAACCAGCTCCCGCTCGACGACGGCGACCCGAAGCCCACGCGCCGCGATGGCCCCGGCGCAATGCTCGCCGGGCGCACCGCCGCCCAGCACGATCACGTCGAAATCGCTCATAGGGGAACCTCCTGGCCGCTCTGTTCGCGCGCCATGTACTCGGCGTACCAGTCGGGCCAGTCCGAGTCGGCCCGGCCGATGCGCTTCTCGTGCTCAGCGTGGGCCGACTCGGCGCGGCGCAATGCCTCGGCCAGGTCACCGGCGGAGTTGAACGAGGTGGTGGTCGGATCGAGGCGGCCCGGGAGGCGATCGGTCACCTCTTGGAGCAGCCAGCTGTTGCCGTCGGGGTCTTCGAACGTGGCAAAGGAGTTGTAGCTCTTGTGATCCGGATCCGGCCCGTTGACCCGATCACCCGTCCCCTCAGGGTCGAGTTGCGCTCCGGGCGCTCCGGAATGGAACACCTCGCTGACCGTGGCTCCCCGGCTGACAAGTTCGTCGCGCCCGGCCTCGATGTCAGACACGATCAGGTACAGGCCATGGGCAGATCCGGGTGGCGCCCCCGTGATGTGGGTGCCGAACTGCAAAGAACACTGCGATCCCGGTGGCGTGAATTGCACGACACGGAAGCCGTTGTCGAAGGAGAAGTCGGCGTCGAGCCTCCAGCCGAGGCCGGCGTAGAACGCCTTGGAGCGATCGGCGTCGGCCACGGGGATGACGACCGCCTCCAGCTTGAGATCGGCCGGTTCGCTGCTCGGCGATCCGCCGGGTGCGCTCTGTCCGTCGACGGTGCTCATCCGCCTCTCCTCTGCCTGGTCCCGAACGGATTGTCGCACCCGGGCGAATGCCTTGCATCTGAAACATCCTTCGCGCTCGGGGTTCGACGTTGTTCCAGCGTACGGGGGTCGAATGGCGATGCACGGGTGCGCGTGTCAACCTTTCCGCCGGCACGCGATCAGTTCGAGTTCCCATGGTGGGCCCGAGCGGAGGACAAGCGCCCCGACCCCCCAGGGTCAGCGTTTGATACCGATGCTCTTGCCTTCGGTGTACCGGATCGGCTCCTCCAATGTGTCGACGAGGAATTGATCCCGGTCTCCTCGGTCCCACGCCTCCCTCAACCCCGGAGTCGCTAAGTCGAAGTCGGGCCGAATCTTCTTGAACACCTCCCTCAGATCTACGTGGAGCTCTGCCATCGTGGGCCGGCCCCAGTACCAGTATCCGTTGTAGATCTTGAAGATCTTGAGTCCGGGCTCGAGGACGAACGTGTGGGGGATCATCGGATCGTGCGGTTCATCCGTGAACTCTTTGATGTCCAGATCCGTCTGGACGACCCGATCCGGGTCCGACAGGAACGGCCACGTGGCGCCCAGCGCGTCCCGGAACTCATTGATGTTCAGCTGACTGTCGGTCGAGATGAGGGCCAACCTCGTGTACGCATTCCTGAACTCGGGATATACGTCGACCAATCGCCCTACGAACTGATGCTCTTTGGGATCGAAGCCGCCACGGGACAGATGGAGCACCATCGGGTTGCCCCCCTGGAGCTCCGACAGGGACTGCCGGCGGCCGGATTGATCGGCGAGCTCGTAGTCGGGAAACGTCTCGCCTTCACGGATGTCGCTGCGCATGTGGCCTCCAAACTCGAAAGGGTCTGGTCCAAAGATCCCATCCGGAGGGACCGCCGCCGGCCGGATTGATCGGCGAGCTCGTAGTCGGGAAACGTCTCGCCTTCACGGATGTCGCTGCGCATATGGCCTCCGAACTTGATCGGGTCTGCTCCAAAGATCCCACGGAAGTCCAGCAGATGTTCAAGTCGGTTGCGTCCGTCGTTCGCTCTCGGAAATTGCCCAGGCCGCGTTGACGAGCCCGATGTGGCTGAACGCCTGCGGGAAGTTGCCGAGGAGCTCGCCGCTGACTGGATCGACCTCCTCGGCCAGCAGGCCGATGTCATTGACGAACGCGGCCGCCCGCTCGAACACGGCCCGGGCCCGAAGGGACTGGCCTGCCAGGGCCAGGGCCTGGGCCAGCCAGAAGGTGCACAAGAGGAAGGTGCCTTCCTCACCCTCGAGGCCGTCGTGGGACCGATAGCGATAGACCAATCCCCGCTCGTCGGTGAGCCGGTCCTCTGTCGCGTCGATCGTGGCCAGCACCCTGGGATCGTCGGCCGGCAGAAATCCCACCAGAGGCACCATGAGGTTGGAGGCGTCAAGCTCGTCCGAGCCGAACGACTGCGTGAAGGCCTTGGCCCGGTCACTCCAGCCCTTGGTCACGATCGCCTCACGGATCTGGTCGCGCGTCTGCGTCCATGACTCAATTCGAGAGGAGGCGTTGAGACGGTCGGCGAGGACCACCGCTCGATCGAGGGCCACCCAGCACATCAGCTTCGAGTACAAGAAATCACGCGGCTCCCCCCGGATCTCCCAGATTCCTTGGTCCTTCTCCTGCCACCGGCGGGCGGCGGTGTCGGCCAGCTGCACGAGGAACTCTCGCGTGGCTGGTGCCAGGTCCGTGGGCGTATCCCACTTGCCCGAGTCGGACAGTGGCCCAACCCGGTGGGTGTTGTCGAACAGGTGGTCAGACATGCGGTACACCGCGTTGAGCAATTCGCCGTAGACGTCGAGCTGGCGCTGTTTCCAGGCCGCGTTGCCGATCCGAACCGGCGCCGAGTGCCGCCAGCCCTCCAGGTGCGGCAACTCCCGCTCGCTGAGGTCCCGCTCACCACCGATGCCGAACATGATCTGCAAGTCGCCGCCCTGCTCGAGCGAGCCGGCCGCGGACGATGAGACATAGTCGAAGAACTCGTTGGCTTCGTCGGGACATGCCGCCACCCAAAGGGCCTGGATCGTGAAGGAAGCGTCCCGGACCCAGGCATAGCGGTAGTCCCAGTTCCGGGTGCCACCCACCGTCTCGGGCAACGACGTGGTCGCCGCGGCGCAGATGGCTCCTGTGGGCGCGAAGGAGAGTGACTGGAGCACCCGCCCGCTGTGGTGCACCAGGTCTCGCCACGGACCCACGTAGGCCTGGTGGAGCTCCGACCACGACTCCCATCCCGCCACCGTGTCTTCGAGCCGGCGCGTATCTCCGACGGGCTCCACACCCGGGCTGAATCGCCCTCGGCCTGGTTCCCGTGATGCAGGGCGAAGCCCATGCTTTCGCCTTGCGGAGAGCTGGAACCGGCCAGAAGCCGCGGTGCGATCCTGGTCGAGCGTCAGGGCCACGGATGTTGACAGCACCAGCGCGTCACCACTCCCCGACATCGCCACTCCACCGTCGACCGCGTCGAGCGAGGGATGATCCAACCCGTAATCGGGGCGCGGACGAACTCCAAGGACAAGTCAACCTGTCCCTCCGTGCACGTGGCGCGCCGCAGCAGCAAGTGAGGCGCTGCTTTGCCGAGTTCGTGACCTCGGTTGCCAAATCCCATGGCAAGTGCGTCGGTGATCGTGACCGCACCCATCGGCGTGCGGAGCGTGGTCTCCAACACCATGGTGCGGTCCAGGTAGCGCCTGGTCACTTCCGTCGAATTGGCGGCCCCGAAAGACCAGTGCCCGGCGTTCTCGCCGAGGAGCCGACCGAAGGTTGAGGGGCTGTCGAACCGTGGGAAGCAGAGCCAGTCGATCGATCCATCCCGGCTGACCAACGCGGCGCTATGTCTGTCCGACAGGAGCGCATAGTCCGCTATGGGGGTCGTGGTCACCTGAACTCCCGCCCGCTCGTGGGAACTGTCGTGGGAATTCTCGCAGAGCAGCAGAAGAGCCGGCCCATCGGACCGGCTCTCAGCTGCTGACTTTGGTGGCGGGGGGAGGATTTGAACCTCCGACCTTCGGGTTATGAGCCCGACGAGCTACCAGACTGCTCCACCCCGCGGCGAAGGAAGGCAGTGTACACCCCTCTCCCCCGTGTCGACCATGGCACCGCGGACCGAGGCTGCGCCGCCTCGGTGAACCGCCTGTCCCGGTGCGGCCCTAGAGCGTCTGCGCCGTCGGGGGCGGGGGCGGGGGTGAGGCCGGGTCCGCTGCTTGCGGGGGCGGCGGAGGTGGCGGGGCCCCAGGGTCGCCGGCCGGAGCCGCCGTCGGGGCGGCCGCGGCGGACTCGGGCGCCAGTGTGATCGGGCCGTGCTCGGACTCGTGCGCCTGGAGCGCCGTCACCAGGCGCTCGACGTCGGCCTCGGTGGCGGGCGTGGCCCGCCCTGTCTTCGTCGCGTAGAAGGCGGCGCCGAGATCCCGCAGCATGCCGTCGGCCGCCTTCTTGGCCTGCGCATCGTTCATCTTCGCCTGGCCCTTGGCGGCGGCGTCCTTGGCCATCTCCGTGGCGGCCGTCGCCTGCGCCTTGACCTTGTCCAG
Source organism: uncultured Acidimicrobiaceae bacterium (assembly GCA_963781955.1). Lineage (GTDB taxonomy): Bacteria > Actinomycetota > Acidimicrobiia > Acidimicrobiales > RAAP-2 > Bog-473. The sequence goes on along the minus strand of CAWAHU010000001.1, from coordinate 7,277 downwards.
CAGTCCCATGGGAGCCTTCCTTTCCTCGCGTCCTCGCGCCGCTCCCGACATCATGGGACCCCTCGGCCCCGCCTGCAACCGCCCTCTCCTCTTCGGGCCGGCCGCGCCAGGGGATCCGCGCTCCGGCGATAGGGCCGGCCGACCCGTCGGCCTCAGCCCCGGGCTGCGGCCGAGGCCACCGTCGACGACGTCGTGGTGGATCCCCCGCCGGGACCCGTGCTCGTCGGCACCGTCGTGGTGCTCGACTTCGACGACGTCGTGGAGGTCGTCGAGCTCGTCTTCGTGGACGTCTTGCCCGGCTTGATCCTCGGCACCGTCGTCGTGGTGGTGGTCGTCGTCGACGTCGTGCCCGGGGAGAGCACCTGCTGGGCCTGCGTGATCTGCTGGGCCATGGCCTGGATGTCGGACTGGAAGGCCGCCAGGTTGCCGGCCTTCAACGCCGCCAGCGCGTTGGTGTAGTCGGCCTGCGCCTGCTGCAGGTACCCCGCCACCGCCGCCGGCACGGTGCCGCTCGAGGGGACACCGCCCGACCCGGTCGGCAGCGTCACCGTGGTCTGGAGCAGATCGCCCAGGACCGCCTGCAACGACACGTCGATCTTCACGTTCTTGCCGAGCACGGCCACGACGTAGGCCAGCTGTGGCTGCGGGTTCGTCGTGGCCGCCACGTAGAGCGGGCGCAGGTACACCATGGAGTTCGCGATGGGGACCATCAGGGTCTCCCCCAGCAGGACCTGCGAGCCGCGCTGGTCGAGCAGCGAGATGTCCTTCGACACCGTGGGGTCGGCCGAGATCTCGGCGTCCGCGTTGGCCGGTCCGGTCGCCCCCTGGGGTGTCTGGTACAGGTCGAGCTGGCCGTAGTGCCCGGGGTCCGACAACCCCACCATCCACGCCGTCAGGTTGAAGTTCTGGTTGGACCCGGAGACCGTCGACTGCGACGCCGGGACGAACCCGTCCGAGACGGTGAAGACCTGCTGGCTGGGATTCGTGTCCGGGAGCGCGTACACCTGGTACTGGGGCGCCATGCGGGCCGGCGTGGTCGACACCAGCTGGCCCTGGTTGTTGTACGTGTTCTCGGCCAGGAGGGCCTGGGACTGCGGGCCGGCGCCGGCGGTGGGCGAGAGCTGCCACGCGTTGTTGGCGGCGTAGAAGGCCTGGGCGTTGGTCAGGTGGTAGCGGCCGTAGATGGCGGATTGGATGGAGAAGATGTCCGGGGGGTAGCGCAGGTGGGCCTGCAGCTGCGGGCTCAGCTTCGACAGGGGGACGAACATGTTGGGGAACGCGGCCGAGTACGCCTGCAGGATCGGGTCCTTCGGGTCGGCGTCGTAGAAGGTCATCTTCCCCGAGTAGGCGTCGACGATGACCTTGACCGAGTTGCGTACGTAGTTGTAGCTGGGCGGCAGGTTGCTCCCGATGGCCACCTGCTGGGTGCCCGCGTTCTGCGAGTAGGCGTAGTTGGCCGTCGTCGTGTACCCGTCGACCACCCAGTCGATGTGCCCGTTGTTGATCACGGCGTAGGGGTCGTGGTCGAAGGTGAGGAACGGCGCCGCCTTCTGCGCCATGGCCACCGGGTCGCGCACGAACATGATCCGCGACTTGTTCGTGATCTGGCTCGAGATCAGCAGGTTGAAGTCGCCCAGCCGCAGCGCGAAGGCCGCCCGGGTGAAGATGGAGGAGAGCTGGACGCCGCCGCCGCCCTTGTAGTGGCTCTGGACGCTGGTGCCGTTCTTCTCGTAATCCACCTCGGTCTGCTTTGAGTTCGCCACGACGTAACCCGACTCGCCCAGCCCGAAGTAGACCGAGGGCTGCGTGATGGCGGGCAGCCCGTTCGAGGACTGGGGCGGGACGCCCTGCACGGCGAAGACGGGGTTGGCCGAGTTGGTCTGGTTGGCCAGCGCCACCGCGGCACCGTTGCCGTGGGTGTACTGGAGGTGGATGTTCACCCAGGACGGGGACGGCACGTTGCCCGACGAGATCTGCCGCACACCGACCAGCACCGGCGTGAGCGCTCCGCTGGCCGTGTAGCGGTCCACGCCGAGCGAGGGGAACGTGTAGTAGGAGCGGATGGACTGCAGGCGCAGGAAGGTCTGCAGCGAGATGCTCGGGTCGGGGTCCCACTGCCGGATGTTGGCGATGGTCGGCGTGGCGAGCACCGCCTGGCTGGCGGAGATCGTCGTGGTGGCCGGGAAGCTGTGCACCGCCACGTGGTTCAAGTTGTACGCGTCCCGGGTGGCCGTGATGTTGCGTTGGATGTACGGCGCCTCGAGCGAGCTCTGCGCCGGCGTCACCTTGAGCGCCTGCAGCAGGGCCGGGTAGATGATGCCGACGACGAGCGCCACGAAGGCCCAGATCCCGACGGCGAGCACCGGGAGCGTCCAACCCTGGCGGCGGATGTTGAACAGCAGGATCGCCGCAGCGAAGATCGACACGTAGACGAGCAGCGTCTCGGCCGGCAGACGGGCGTGCACGTCGGTGTAGCCGGCGCCGTTGACGTAGCCGTCCTGCGCGTTGACGAGCGACCAGCGCTGCAGGACGTAGCCGGCCGCCTTGTCCAGTGCGATCAGGGCCAGCAGCACCGAGATGTGCGCCTTGACGGGAGGCCGCACCCGCGGCAGGCCGCGCTGGGGCTGGATCCCCCCGTTGAAGTAGTGGAACACCAACGAGACGGCCAGCGTCACGATGAGGATGGCGAGCGTCCAGTCGACGACGAAGGTCAGGAACGGGAGGTCGAAGACGTAGAACCCGATGTCCTTGTGGAACTGGGGGTCCGTGACCCCGAAGTTGCCGCCGTGGCGGAAGAGGATCCAGTTGTTCCACTGGCCGATCGTCCCGGACGCGCCGATCAGGGCCAGGACGAACGCCAGGGCGACGTAGATCCGCCCCGCGTACGGCCGCACGTACTGCTGGTAGCGGCGTACCAGCTCGTCCTCCTGGGCGAGCACGATGTCGTGGCCCGCGATGCGGTCGCACACGACGAGGTTGACCCAGAGGATGGCGAAGAAGATGGCGCCGAACACGCCGAAGAGGCCGAGCTTGATCACGAGCAGCGTCGAGAAGACGTTGTGGTAGCCGACCGAGGAGAACCACAGGCTGTCGGTGTAGAGCCCGGCGAGGGAGCGCAGCGACACCAACAAGATGACCAGGACCACGACGAAGCCGATGAGCCACCAACGGGCGCGGTGACGTCGGCGCGGCGAGGGATCAGTGGTCAGATCGCTGGGGATGCGCACGTGGGGAGCCTAATGTCCGTCACCCCGGCCCCAACGGCCAGGCCTCGAGCCTCTCAGCAGGGAGAACTTCTCTTCAGTCGTCCGCCGGCGCCACGAGGCACCGGCAGCCCGAGTGCGCGGGCGGGTGCGCGTGACCCGTCGGGAAGGTCTCGGCCGCGCTGACCGCGCCGGCCAGGGCGTTGTCCTCGCAGTCCGAGCACCCGTCGGCGGACGTGACCACCCAGCGCACCTTTCCGTCCGCCACGGACTCGGTCACGCCGGCCGAGAAGGCTTGCGTCGCGTAGTCGCCGGCCAACCGCTCGACCCGTTCGCCACGCCATTCGCGGAAGGCCGCGCCCACGCGGTCGGCGAGCTCGCCACCCCCGTCCTCCATCTGGCGTCGCAGCATCGTCACGATCACGTGCGCGAGGCCCGCCACCGACTGCTCGACGGCGTCAGCCTCGGTCGCGGCCGCTGCGCCGCGCCCGGCGAACGACACTCCGGCGGTGAAGGCCTCCCCCAGATGGCCGCGCGCAGCAGTGGCGAACACGGCGAGGTGCTCCTCCTCGGAGCCGAGGAGCTCGTCGACGCTCTGCGAAGGTGCACTGCGTAACTGGTCGAGCAACCGGTTCTGATCGTTGCCCAGGGCGCGCTTGACCGTGCGGCTCAGCCGCGCCAGGACGGGCCCGAGCAGTTCGTCCCGCCGGGCGATGAGCGCGTCATCGGGACCGGGCGCGGCTTCGGCCTCGGTCTGCTCGGCCTCGGTCTGCTCGGCCTCGGTCGGCTCGGCCTCGACGTCGCCGCCCGCCTCCGCTGCGCCGCGATCGTCTCCCGCCGGGGCCGGGGTCTCGACCGCGGTCACGGCGACCGTGTCGTCCGCATTGGCCTCGGGCGCGGCCGCACCGCTCTCGGACCCGGCCCGGATGCGCGCGAAGAGCTCGTCGACCGAGGGCGCCACCGCAGGGGCGCCGGTGTGGTCGTCGTCGCCGTCGCCGGCCTCGTCCCCGCCTTCGGTCGGCTCCGATCCAGCCCCCAGCGGCTGCTCTCCCGGCACGTCGTCTCCCGCATCCTGGTCGTGAGGTGCCTCGCCCGCGCCGTGCAGACGGAACTGGTCGCCGACGGCCTGCGCCGCGGCGCGTGCCTCCTCGTCGGTGCGATCCAGGTGGGCCAGGATCCCGTCCACCCTGTCACGCACGCCGTGCACGGAGGCGGCCATCTCGTCGCGGGCGGCGCGGAGCTGCTCAATCTGTATCCCGAGCCCGCGCCCGTCGTGAGGCCAGATCGGCCAGCACCCGGCGCCTAGCCTCTTGGACCTGTTCGAGGAGCGCCCGCCCCTCGTCCTTCGCGCGGGCGATGATCGCCTCGCCGTCCGCCACCGCTTCGGCGAGGAGCCGCTCGCTCTCGACGCGAGCCTCCTGCGTGGCGTTCGCCACCAGCAGCTCGACCTCGACGACGCGTTCGGCGGAGGAGGCCTCGGTGCGCGCCTGCAACTCGTCGACCTGGCTCTGCGTCTCGCGCAGCAGGGTGGAGGCGCGCTCCTGGGCTTGCGCCACGATGCGAGCTGCCTCCTCGTGCGCATGGCGCAGGATCTGCGCACTGTGCTGACCGAGCGACGCGGTCAGGGTGGCCTCGTCGACCACGGGGTGGGCGGCCCGCTCCTCGGCCTCGGTCAGTGCGTCCCGGAGCTCCTGCTCGCGCTCCTCGAGCGCCTCGATGCTCCGCCCCACCGACTGGAGGTAGGCCCGTACCTCGTCGGTGTCGAAGCCACGCCGGACGACTGCAAAGGAGTGCCGGGCGATGTCCCCGGTCGCGATGCGGGAGGACGAGATGGGGGCGAGGCCTTCAGGCATGGCCAGAGCCTACGGCGCCGCCTGGACCGGCACAGGCTTGGTCGGCACGTTTCCTCCCAGGCGTTTGAGGATCCGGAGCACCTGGTCCAGGCTGCTCACCGCGTAGACGTGGAGCTGCGGGGACGCCTTGGACTCGGCGGTCTTGAGTTCGACGGAGGGGACGAAGAAGACCGTCGCCCCCGCCCCCTCGACAGCGATCGTCTTCTCGGCCACGCCCCCCACGTCACCGACGTTGCCGTGTTGGTCGATCGTGCCCGTGGCGGCCACGATCCGGTCGCCCGTCAGGCGCCCGCTGCTCAGCCTGTCGATGATGCCGAGCGTCATGGCCAGGCCGGCCGAGGGGCCACCGATGTTCTGCGTGTGGACGGTCACCTTGACCGGGAACTGCCAGTTCTGCTGCGTCTGGGGATCGATACCCAGGAAGGCAGTCGGCTTGGAGGGCGCCCCGCACCCGGTCTCGACCAAACCCTTGGGAGGCGTTCCCAGCGTGACCGACTTGTGCACGATCGGTCCCGCCACGAAGGTCCCGACGTCGTTGATGGAGGACTGCTCGACGCTGAGCGAGACGCTCGTCTTGGGCTGCAGTCCGTGCAGGGAGTCGATCAGTGCGCAGTCGGTCGGCGTGCGGGTGCCGTTGACCGCCGTGATCACCTGGGCCACCTTCAGGCTCTTGGCGGCCGGGGAACCGGGCTGGATCCCGTAGACCAGAGCGCCTGCGTTCGTGGAGTGGACCGTGTAGCCGAGGCGGGTCAGTGCCGAGGCAGTGGCGTAGGACTGCGCCTGCGCCATCTGGAGGTAGCCCTGGGCGAGGAACTGGCTCTCGTCGGGCGTCGGGCCGAACAGGTCGGGCCCCGAGACCACCTCGCTGTTGGAGTCGAGGTACTTGTACTTCAAGTAGTTGAGTGCGTTCAGCTGGGTCAGGAAGACGTCGGTCAGCAGGATCTTGCCGGTGAGCGGATGGTTGTCCGCCGGCGGCACCTCGATGTACTGCGAGACCGGCGTGGCGTCCCCCGGTGTCAGCACGTAGTAGTTGACCGACACGCGGGAGGCGATCCAGCTCCCGGCCAGGAGGATGACCACCACCACTACGAGGATCACGGGCCATTTTCGGCGCTTGTGCGTCGGCCCGGCTGGGGGAGCGGGAAGCGACCAGCCGGCCGCCGCGGCGGGGCCGGCGTCGGAGAAGGGGGTCGCCGCGGCTCCCCCGTCGGCGGTCGCGTCAGGGTGGGACATACTCGAGAGGGTGAGCGACGATGTTGCCACGGATGCGCGCCCGCGACCGCCGCGCCGAGGCCCGGAGGCGCCGGCTCATCGTGGCGGGCCATCGGGGGGACCCCGCCACCGCGCGGCGAGGTCTCGGCGATCCCGACCCCAGGGCGCGGGCAGCAGCCCTGGGCGCCTTGGCCCGGCTCGGCGAACTCACGGCGGACGACGTGGCCCGGGCGCTGCAGAACGGTCCCGTGGCGTTGCGCCGGCGCGCCGTCGACGCCGCACCGGGGGTGCGCGGTCGGGGCTCGCGCTCGGTGCTGCCGACGGCGGTCACCGGCGCGCTCGGCGATGCCGACCCTCTGGTCGTGGTCGGCGCGGCCTGGTTCCTGGGCGAGCGTCGCCACCGGCCGGCGCTGGCGCCTCTGGTCGCCGTCGCGACCGGGCACGAGGACACCCGCTGCCGCGAGGCCGCCGTGGCCGCGCTCGGCGCCATCGGGGACCCGGCAGGGCTGCCCGCCGTGCTCGGCGCGCTCGGTGACAAGCCGACGGTGCGGCGGCGGGCCGCGGTGGCCCTGGCAGGCTTCGACGACCCGCGGGTCGAGCCGGCACTGCGGGCTGCGGCCGAGGACCGGGACTGGCAGGTGCGCCAGGCCGCGGGGGAGCTGCTCGACGTCGCTGCGACCCCTCTGGAGGCAGACGGCTCGCCCGGCTCCTAATGGCTAGTCGTCCTCGCTGAAGAGCCGCTTCAGCCGGTCGAAGGACTCCAGGCAGACGCCTGCGCCCTGGACCACACACTCGAGCGGCGTGTCGACCAGGTGCACCGGGACCGCGGTGGCATCCGCCAGCCTCTGGGTCATGCCGCGCAGCAGTGCGCCGCCGCCGGTCAGATGGACCCCCTCGAACATGATGTCCTGGGCCAGCTCCGGCGGGGCCTCGGAGAGGCAGTCGGCGGCCGTCTGCACGATCGACGTCACGTTGTCCTCCAGCGCGCCCGGATCTCCTGCGGGGAGAG